>CAWJGA010000002.1:740000-1844769 GCA_963842365.1 uncultured Actinomycetes bacterium | reverse complement strand
CGGGGCCGCACGACGCACGCGAGAAGCTGGCCGAGTTCGTCGAGGCCTGCGTCCGAAAGGGCCGGGGGAGGCGCCTGATGCCCCGCCGCGACGATCTGAAGACCATCGCGATCATCGGCTCCGGCCCCATTGTGATCGGCCAGGCCTGCGAGTTCGACTACTCCGGGGTGCAGGCGCTGAAGGTGCTGCGCGAGGAGGGCTACCGCACCGTCCTGGTCACTCCAACCCGGCGACGATCATGACCGACCCGGGCTTGGCGACGCGACGTACCTCGAGCCGCTCGACCTGCGGGCGTCTCCGACGTCCTGCGGCGCGAGCGCCCCGACGCCCTGCTGCCGACGCTCGGCGGCCAGACGGCGCTCAACCTGGCCATGGAGCTGGAGCCAGGCGGGCGTGCTCGACGAGCTCGGCATCGAGCTGATCGGCGCCTCGGCGAAGGCCATCCACACCGCCGAGGACCGCGAGGCGTTCGGCGAGGCGATGGCCTCGGTCGGCCTGCGCGTGCCGCGCTCGGTGATCGCGCGCACGCTCGAGGAGGCGCGCGCGGCGCTCAGCGGCGAGCTGACCCTGCCGGTCGTCATCCGCCCGGCGTTCACGCTCGGCGGCCACGGCGGCGGCTTCGCGCGCACCCAGGCGCAGCTCGACGCGATCGTCGCGCGCGGGCTCCGCGAGAGCCCGATCTCGCAGGTCCTGGTCGAGGAGTCGGTCGAGGGCTGGGGCGAGTTCGAGCTCGAGGTGATCCGCGACAAGCTCGACAACGTCGTGATCGTCTGCTCGATCGAGAACATCGACCCGATGGGCGTGCACACCGGCGACTCGGTCTGCTGCGCGCCGGCGATGACCCTCTCGACCGCGAGTACCAGGCGCTGCGCGACGCGGCGGCCGCGGTGATCCGCGCGGTCGGCGTCGAGACCGGCGGCTCGAACGTCCAGTTCGCGCTCAACCGCGAGACCGGCGAGATCGTCGTGATCGAGATGAACCCGCGCGTCTCGCGCTCGTCGGCGCTGGCCTCGAAGGCCACCGGCTACCCGATCGCCAAGGTCGCGACGCGGCTCGCGATCGGCTACACGCTCGACGAGATCCCGAACGACATCACGCGCACGACGCCGGCCTCGTTCGAGCCGACCATCGACTACGTCGTCGTCAAGGCGCCGCGCTTCGCGTTCGAGAAGTTCCCCGGCTCGGACGAGACGCTGACGACGCAGATGAAGTCGGTCGGCGAGGCGATGGGCATCGGCCGCTGCTTCAGCGAGGCCTACGGCAAGGCGATGCGCTCGCGCGAGCTCGACCGCGACCCGCGCGAGGCGCGGCGACGCTCGTCGAGCCCGGCCTGGGACCGCCTCGACGCGCTGCTCGGCCGGCTGCGCGCGGGCGAGAGCGCCGGACGCGCTGGCGCGAGAGCAGCGATCCACCCCTGGTTCTGCCACGAGCTCGCCGCGCGCGTCGGCTTCGAGCAGCGACGCCGCGGCGCGCGGGCTCGACGGCCTCGACGCCGAGGCGCTGCGCCGGCTCAAGCACCACGGCGTCTCCGACGCGCGCATCGCCCGCTCTGCCGCGCAGCGAGGAGGAGGTGCGCGCCCGCCGGCGTCGAGCTCGGCGTGCGGCCGGTCTTCAAGACCGTCGACTCCTGCGGCGGCGAGGTCGCCGCCGAGACGTCCTACCTCTACTCGACCTACGACCGCATCGACGAGCCGCTCGACGGACGACCGCCCGGCGCGTGCTGATCCTCGGCTCCGGGCCCGAACCGCATCGGGCAGGGCATCGAGTTCGACTACTGCTGCGTGCAGGCGCGTGCGCAGCTACCGCAGGCAGGGCTACGCGGCGGTGATGATCAACTGCAACCCCGAGACCGTCTCGACCGACTACGACACGGCCGACCGCCTCTACTTCGAGCCGCTCACGGCCGAGGACGTGCTCGAGGTGGTCGAGCGCGAGCAGCCGGTCGGCGTCGTCGTCCAGTTCGGCGGCCAGACGCCGCTCAAGCTCGCGCGCCGGCTGGTCGAGCTGCGGCGTGCCGATCCTCGGCACGAGCCCGGCGGCGATCGACCTGGCCGAGGATCGCGAGCGCTTCGGCGAGCTGCTGGGCGAGCTCGGCCTGCGGGCGCCGGACTGGGCGATCGCCGGCGACGCCGACGAGGCCGTGGCGGCCGCCGAGCGCATCGGCTACCCGGTGCTCGTGCGCCCCTCCTACGTGCTCGGCGGGCGGGCGATGCGCGTCTGCTACACGGCCGACGACCTGCGCTCGGCGCCGATCGCGCCGAACACGCTCGTCGACCGCTTCGTCGAGGACGCCATCGAGGTCGACGTCGACGCGGTCGGCGACGGCGACGACGTGATCGTCGCGCGCGGTCATGGAGCACGTCGAGGAGGCCGGCGTGCACTCGGGCGACTCGGCCTGCGTGATCCCGCCGCTCTCGATCGGGCCCGAGCTCGAGGCCGAGATCCGCCGCCAGACGGAGCTGCTCGTGCGCGGGCTCGGCGTGCAGGGCCTCTGCAACGTCGCAGTTCGCGCTGCACGAGGGCACGATCTACGTGCTCGAGGCGAACCCGCGCGCGAGCCGCACGGTGCCGTTCGTGTGCAAGGCGACGGGCATCGACCTCGTCGACCTCGCCTGCCAGGTCGACGACCGGGCACGACGCCTCGCGGACCTCGAACGTGCGTCATCCCCGAGCCGCGCGGCGTCGCCGTCAAGGAGGTCGTGCTGCCCGTTCGCGCGCTTCCCGGGCTCCGACCCCGTGCTCGGCCCGGAGATGCGCTCGACGGGCGAGGTCATGGCGCTCGCGCCCGACTTCGCCACGGCCTACGCGAAGGCGATGCGCGCCGCCGGCCTGCGCCTGCCCGAGCGGCCGAACGGGCACCGCGCGGTCGCGTTCCTGTCGGTCTGCGACCGCGACAAGCCGGCCGCCACGCTGCTGGCCCAGCGCCTGCACCGACCTCGGCTTCGACCTCGTGCGCCACGCCCGGCACGGCGCGCCGCATCGCGCAGCTCGGCATCGAGGTGACCGAGGTCGGCAAGGTCGGGGCCGGCGGACGGCAACTCGGTCGTCGACCTCGTCGCGCAGCGGCGGCGTCGACCTGATCGTCAACACGCCGGTCGGCCGCGGCGCGCGGCCGACGGCTACCAGATCCGCCGCGCCGCGATCTCGGCCGAGCGTGCCCTGCATCACGACCCTCGCCGGCGCCAGTGCCGCGGTGCAGGCGATCGCGCGGGCCTGGCAGGTCGAGCCGAAGAGCCTGCAGGAGCTGCACGCTTGACCGTCTCCCGCGTGGCGGCCTGCGAGCCGCTCGGGCCGTACCTCCAGGTCCAGCTCGAGCGCACCTTCGACGCCCGGCGGCCCCGGCCGCTTCCACATGCTGCGCGCGCTCGCGCACGACGCCTTCCTGGCGCGGCCGCTCTCGGCCGTGGCCTTCGGACGACCGTCGCGTCGACGTTCCTGTGCATGCCGCGCGGGCCGGCGCTGGCCGCGCTCGCGCGGGCCGGGCGCCGAGGTCGAGGTGCTCGGGCCGTTCGGCCGCGGCTTCGACACGGCCGCGGCCGGGCCGGCGCCGCTGCTCGTCGGCGGCGGCTTCGGCGCGGCGCTGCTCGCACCGCTCTCGCAGCGCCTGCCGGCCGCACCGCTGCTGGCCGCCTTCCGCGATGGCGAGGCGGCTCGGGCGGCCGAGCTCGTGCCGGCCGCCGAGCGCGAGCTCGCGCTCGCGCCGGCGAACGTCCTCGATCCGCTGGCGCGCGCGCCTGTCGGGCGCGTCCAGCGTGCTCGCCGCCGGCCCCGACGGCCTCGTGCGCGCGGTCGCTGCGGCCTGCGCGGCGGCCGGGGTGCCCTGCCAGGTCGCGCTCGAGGCCCCGATGGCGTGCGGCTACGGCGCCTGCTACGGCTGCGCGGTGCGCCTCGGCGGCGAGCTGCCGCGGCTGTGCGTCGAGGGGCCGGTCGTCGCGGGCGAGCGCCTGGCCGCCGCATGAGCGCCGCTCTCGCCACGCGCATCGGCGCGCTCGAGCTGGAGCATCCCGTCATGAACGCGTCCGGCACGCTCGATCCGCTCGCCGCCCGCGCCGCCGGCCTGGCGATCGACGCCGAGCTCGCGCTGATCGTGACCAAGACCGTCACTCCGCTCGCGCGCGAGGGCAACGCGGCGCCGCGGGTCTGCGAGGTGGCAGGCGGCATGCTCAACTCGATCGGCCTGCCGAACCCCGGCCTCGACGCGTTCGCCAGCTCGGTGCTGCCCGCGCTGCGGGCGCTCGGGCCGGCCGCTCGTGGTCTCGCTCGGCGGCTTCTCGCCGGCCGACTACGAGCTCGGCTGCCGCCGCCTCGACGGCGAGCCCGGCGATCGCCGCGCTCGAGCTGAACGTCTCCTGCCCGAACGTCGAGAGCGGCTGCATCTCGATCGGCAGCGACGCCGCGAGACGGAGGCCGTGGTGCGCGCCTGCCGCGCCGAGACCGGCCTCCCGCTCTGGGTCAAGCTCTCGCCCAACGTCGCGGACATCGCCGCGATCGCGCTGCGCGGCCGAGCGCGGCGGAGCAGATGCGCTCGTGCTCGACGAACACGCTGCGCGGGCTCGCCATCGACCACTGGACGCGCGCGCCGCTGCTGGGCGGCGTCACGCGGCGGGCTGTCGGGCCCGGCGCTCAAGCCGGTGGCCCTGGCGGCGTCCACACCTGCCGCTCCGCCTGCGCGCTGCCGCTCGATCGGCGTCGGCGGCATTGCGAGCGGCTGGGACGCGCTCGAATTCCTGCCGCGGGCGCAACGGCGATCCAGGTCGGGAGCGCGGCATTCCGCGAGCCGCTGCTCGCCAGGCGCGTGCGCGGGCGAACTCGCCACCCTACTCGCTGAGCGCGAGCTGCCGCGCGGCGAGCCGCGTGAAAAACAACAACACTCGACTAGAGGTTCACGTTTTCCCGCTCCCGAGCGGGTTTTCTGCCCTTAACCGCTTGCGCCGCACCTCATGGGGTGCCTACGATCAGCCGACAATGACGACCGGCCAGAAGATCCCGACCCAAGCCCCGCTCAGATCGCTCGACCAGCGCATGGAGGCGCTGCGCCGCGCGAACGCGGTGCGGGTTGAGCGGGCGCGGCTCAAGCGCGAGTTGAAGGCCGGTGATGTGTCGGCGCGCGAGGTGCTGACGCGTCCGCCCGAGTACCTGATGACGGCGAAGGTCTTCGACGTGCTGCTGTCGCTGCCGAAGTTCGGGCGCGTCAAGGCGACGCGCTGCCTGAATCAGTGCCGCATCAGCCAGTCCAAGACCGTGGGCGGCCTCTCCGAGCGCCAGCGCGACGAGCTCGTCGCGCTGCTCGGGGCTCGCTGACCTGGCCTCGGGGGCTCGCCTGCCGAGGCTGTTCGTCATCTCCGGCCCTTCGGGAGCCGGCAAGGGGACGCTGATCAAGGGCCTGCTGGCGCGGAGCGACCGCTACGTCGTCGCGATCTCGGCGACGACCCGGCCGCGCCGGGCCGGCGAGCAGGAGGGCCGCGAGTACTACTTCCTCGGCGATGCGGAGTTCCAGCGCCGCGTCGATGCCGGAGAGTTCCTCGAGTACGTCGCCTACGCCGGCGGCCGCTACGGCACGCTCGAGGCCGAGGTGAACCGCCTGCAGGAGACCGGCAAGGCCGTCATCCTGGAGCTGGAGGTGGAGGGAGCGTTCGCCGTCCGCCGCCGCAGAGGGGACTCCACGCTAGTCTTCGTCTGTCCCCCGTCGTTCGAGGACCTCGAGCGGCGGCTTCGCGCGCGAGCGACCGATTCGGCCGGGGAGATCGACGTCCGGCTTGCGATCGCGCACGAGCAGTTGCGCGAGCGGGACCAGTTCGACATCGCAATCATCAACGACGACGCTGAACGAGCGACCCGCGAGCTGCAGGAACGACTCGACGCGCTGCTCGACGCCGACTCCGTGAAGGGCTCCGAATGATTCACCCGCCCATCGACAAGCTGCTCGAGCGCATCGACTCCAAGTACGCGCTCGTGATCGTCGCGGCCAAGCGCGCGCGGCAGCTCAACACCTATCACCACCAGCTCGGCGAGGGCAATATCGACACGTTCGCCCCGCCGATGGTGGAGTCGCGCTCGAAGAACTACCTGACCATGGCGCTCGAAGAGATCGCTCAGGGCAAGCTGCACTGGGAGCTCCCCGAGCGGACCTGCGTAGCGCGGTCGTCCGGACCGTGCGATGCAGGATGCGCCGCCACTTGTCCTCGTAGGGGTCACGGGCGGCGTCGCCGCGTACAAGACGTGCGAGGTCGTGCGGCGGCTGGTCGAGGCGGGCCGCGACGTCCGCTGCGCGCTCACTCCCGACGCCGCGCGCTTCATCGGGCCGCAGTTGCTGGCGGCGCTGACGCGGCGCCCCGTGCTCGACGACCGCCCGGTCGTCGACGGCAGCTACCCGCATCTCGATGCGGCACGCGCTGCGGCCGTGATGTGCGTCGCGCCGTGCACGGCCAACACGCTCGCGAAGCTCGCCTGGGGCCTCGCCGACAACGTCGTCACGCAGAGCGCGCTCTCGACTCCGGCGCCGCTGCTCGTCGCGCCCGCCATGAACGTGCGCATGTGGCACCACCCCGCGACGCAGGCGGCCGTCACCGCGCTGCGCGAGCGCGGAGTCGTCTTCGCCGGACCCGGCCGCGGGCGCGCTGGCCGAGGGCGAGCAGGGCATGGGCCGCATGGCCGAGCCGGCCGAGATCGTCGCCGCCGTCGAGGCGCTGCTTGCGCGCGGCACCGGTCCTCTCGCAGGCCGTCGCGTGCTCGTCACCGCCGGCGGCACGCGCGAGCCGCTCGACACGGTGCGCTTTCTCGGCAACCGCTCCTCGGGCCGGATGGGCGCCGCGCTGGCGGCCGAGGCGAGCGTTCGCGGGGCCGACGTCGTCACGCTGCTCGCCAACGGCAGCGTGCGCCCCGACGCTGGAGCTGTGGTGGAGGTCGAGACGACGGCGGAGCTGGAGCGCGAGGCGCTCGCGCGGAGCGCCTGGGCCGACGTCGTGCTGATGGCAGCGGCGGTCGCCGACTACCGGCCCGCGCAGCTCGAGGCGGGCAAGCGCCCGCGCGGCGGTTCCTGGTCGCTCCAGCTGGAGCCCACCGCGGACGTGCTCGCGGGCCTGGCCGCGCGCCGCCGGCCGGGCCAGGTGCTGGTCGGCTTCGCCGCAGAGCAGGGGCCGGACGTCGAGCGCGCAGAGGCCAAGCGCCTGCGCAAGGGGGTCGATCTGATCGTGCTGAACGACGTCTCGCGCGACGACATCGGCTTCGACGGCGAGTACAACGAGGTCGTGCTCGTGGGCGCGCAGGGCGCGAGCACGGTGGCGCGGGCGCCCAAGCGCGCGATCGCGGCCGCCGTGCTCGACCGCGTCGAGCAACTGCTCGACGGGGCCTGAATCTCCGGCAACCTCTACACATCATTAGCACTTACGCACACCCCCGTTTTCACATTCAGCGGACGCTCAGGCACATGACACCGGCGGCGAGGCGCGAAGGCGCTTGCCGAGGCCGGCTCGGTCCGCGACGAGGCCCGCGAGCGTGGGGCCGCGCGACCTGCCCGAGCGCGAACGTCCGCGTGGCCGCGAGGCCGGCGACGGCCGGCTCGCAAACACCTCGTCGCTCCAGATCACCTGGATCGCGACGACGAGGTTGTAGGTGAGCCGAAGGCGACGCCCGAGGCGATCGCGAGCGCCACTGCCCATGCCCGCGATCATGAGCACGAGCGAGCCTGCGAGCACGCCCCCGCGGCGGATCGCTCGCCGCGACGACCGCCGGCGTGCGGCCGGCGAACATTCCCCGAGGCTCGCGATGCCGACCGCGACGAAGAGGACGCGGGCCATCGTCGCGCCCTGCGCGGACTGGACGGCTCGGGCGAAGTCCAGTCACGGAGGCCGAGAGTCCCACCAGGAACGCGCTCACCAGCAGCGGACGTGAGCGCGGGCACGGAACCACCTCCACGTCGAGCCGCGGACGCTCGCGCGGCGTCGCGCGCTCGCGCCAGGCAGCAGCAGGCGCGCCACGACGCAGACCGCAGCGCGGTCGCGGCGAAGATCAGCCACGCCGCACGCCAGTCGGCCCAAGCACGAGCGACCGGCGCCGCGAGCGCGACGCCCCAGCCGGTACCCGAGCTGATCGCCGCCAGCACACCCCCCGCCGAGCAGGCTCGACGTGCTCCGCGGCGAGATCGGCGAAGGGCGGGAACGCCATCCCCAGCTCGCGCCGCGACGACGATCCCGAGCGCGAGCGCGGGCACGCTCGGCGCGCACGCGATGACGCCATCCCGATCGCAGCGCAGCCCCGGCGAGATCGCGACGCGCGGGGCCGCCTCGCGCCACGAGCGAGATCGAGCCACGGTGGCCGCCAGTAAGCGACGTACGCGGCACCGGCGAGAGCCCGACGGTCGTGCGTCGAGCCCGAAGGTCTCCGCATCTCCGGGACGAGCAGCCCGTAGCCGTAGCGCGCGAGTCCGAAGGTCGCTGCCACAGCGCGACTCCGGGACTGCGACGCGCGCAGATCTCTGCACGTGGACGCCGCCCGGTCGCGTGGTCGAGCGGGCATCCGGCCGAGCAGCACGCGTCCCGATCGCACAATCGGCAGACACGAGCGCACCGCGCGGTCGTCGGCGAGTCCCTCGACGATGCGCTCGAGCAGGCGCTCGAGGTCGGCGCGTTCGGCCGGCGTCAGTGCTCGAGCAGCGGCGCGACCGCCATCCGTCGCGTCGCTCGAGGATACGCGCCGCGTCCGCATCCGCTGCGCGTGAGCGAGAGCGCCTGTGCGCGCGCGTCCCTGCCCGGGCGCCGCTCGACGAGGCCGGCACCGACCAGCCGATCGACGAGCCGGACGCGCCCGTCTCAGACAGCCCGACGACGCGCTCGAGGTCGCTCACAGATCCGCCCGGTAGGCCTTCCGGTGGACGAGCGCCGCCGGTCCCTCTGCCCTCTGCGCGCTCGCCGCCTGTGTCGCCGCGCGCACGCCGTCGTCCACGGCGAGCGCCTTCGTCAGCCAGCAGCTGCTCGAGCGCGTCGTGCCGATCTGTCATGCCCAATATAAGCATGAGTCATTCATCTATTCGATGGCACGGGGGTGCGACCCGGCGTACGATGAGAGCGATGGAAGCTGCCATCGCAGAGCCCCGCCGACTCGAGACCGCGCGCGCCGCCGCGCTGCGCGTGATCGCCAACGTGCGACTCGCGGTGAGCGGCTCACCGGCGGTGGTGGAGCGCGCCGTGGTGGCCATGCTGGCCGAGGGGCACGTGCTGGTGGAGGACGTGCCGGGCGTCGGCAAGACGACGCTCGCGCGCGCGCTCGCCCGCTCGCTCGACGGCTCCTTCGCGCGCATCCAGCTGACGCCCGATGTGCTGCCGAGCGACGTCACCGGGGTGAGCGTCTTCGACCAGCGCACGAGCGAGTTCGCCTTCAGGCCCGGCCCGGTGTTCGCCAACATCGTGCTGGCCGACGAGCTCAACCGGGCGTCCCCGCGCACGCAGTCGGCCCTGCTCGAGTGCATGCAGGAGCGCCAGGTCACGGTCGACGGCATCGCCCGTCCGCTGGCGGCGCCCTTCTTCGTGATCGCGACCCAGAACCCGATCGAGCAGGACGGGACGTTCCCGCTGCCCGAGGCTCAGCTCGACCGCTTCGCGCTGCGGCTCGCGCTCGGCTACCCCGCACCGGGCGCCGAGGCGCGCATGCTGGCCGACCAGACGGCGCCGGAGGGCTCGCCCCTGGAGACGCTCGGTCCCGTCGCCGACGCGGCCGAGCTGATCGCGGCCGTCGCGGCCTGCCGCTGCGTGCACGTCGCCCCTGCGCTGCACTCCTACGTCGTCGCGCTGTGCGGAGCCACGCGCACGGATGGCCGCCTCGCCCTGGGCGCGAGCCCACGTGCGGGGGTGACGCTGATCCGCCTCGCGCGCGCCCACGCGCTCATTCAGGGGCGTGACCACGTGCTGCCGGACGACATCAAGGAGCTCGGCCCCGAGGCGCTCGCCCACCGCCTGCTGCCCGCGCCGGGAGCGCCGGCGGACGTCGTCTCGGTCGTGGACGAGCTGCTCGCGCGGGTGCCCGTACCCTGTGACCGGTGCTGACGGCGCGCGGGCTCGCAGCCTGCTCCTCTGCGGTCTCGCTGCGCTGGTCTTCGCACGGCTGTTCGGCACCCGCGACGTCGCGCTGCTCGGCGGCGCGCTCGTCGCCGCGGTGCTGATCGCGCGCATCTGGGTGGGCCTCGCGGGCGGCCCGCACGTCGCCCTGCGAACCCTGCCGCCGTTCGCGCACGCGGGAGATCGCGTGGAGGTGGTGGTCGAGCTCCGGCCGCTCGAGGGGGCGCGCAGCGGGCGGGCGTCGTTCCGCGAGACCGGCGCGGGAGCGGTGTGCGCGCTGCGGCCGGTAGCGGGCGGCGGCCTGCGCGCCCTGCGGGGCTGCTACGAGCTCGGACCGCTCGCTCGCGGGATGCTCGAGCTCGGCGAGGGGGAGCTCGTGCGCGAGGACCCGTTCGGCCTCGCGCGCCGCGTCGACGCCACGCGGGGCTCGACCTCGCTGACCGTGATCGCGCCGGAGCTCGAGCTCCCCGGCGTCGCACTCGGCGGCAGCGGTGAGCGCTGGCGGCACGCCAGAGCCTGCGCAGCGGCGGGCACGACCTGCGCGGGGTGCGCGAGCACCAGCCCGGCGAGCCGCTGCGCGGCGTGCACTGGCCGGCCACCGCGCACAGGGGCCGCCTGATGGTCAAGGAGACCGACGACTCCGGCGGCGACCAGCTCGCCGTCGTGCTGGACGCGCGGGCGTCGGCCGAGATCGCCGGTGCGACCGGCTCGAGCTTCGAGCTGGCGCTGGCGGCGGCGGGCGCGCTCGTGGCGCAGGCGCACGACGATGCGCGCCGCGTCCGCCTGGTCGTGGCGGGACCCGACGGCGAGCTCGTCAGTGCGAGCGAGCGCGCTGCGGTGCGGCGGCTGCTGGCACGGGCGCGGCCCGCCGGCGAGCGGCGGCCCGCCGAGGTGCTTGCCCGCCTCTCGGCCGAGCGGGTCGAGGTCGTGACGACCCGCCCGGCCGATCTGCTCGGCACGCGCCATGCGCGGCGCCTGGGGGTGGTCGCGATCGATCCGTCGAGCTTCGACCCGGCGATCGCGCGGGACGCCGCGGCGCTGGCTGCGCTGCGCGCAGCGGGCGCGCACGTGCAGGAGGTGCGCCGTCCCGAGCCCTCCGGCCGACGCGGAGACGCCGCCGGGACGCGCGGCGCGGCGCCTGGCACTGGCTGCTGTTCGCGCTCGCCGCGGTCTTCGGCCTGCTGCAGGCGCGTGACCTGCAGGCGCCCGCGCTCTCGACGCCGAGGCTGGCGGCGCTCGCATTGCTCGCCGTTGCGCCCGCACTCGCCGCCCGGCGCGCCGCGCGGCGGGCGGTGCTCCTGACGGCGGCGGCGGGGACGCTCGCGGCCGCCTGGTCTGGCGGCCGATCGCGGGCCGGCCCTCCGCATGCCCCTGGGCGGCCTCGCCGGGCAGCTTGCCGATGCGCCTTCAGCCTGGGTCCAGGTCACGCTGCCGTATTCGCCCGCGGAGCGCCCCGAGCTGCGTGCCGCGGTGCTGCTCGCGGTCTTCGTCTGGCTCGCGGCGCTCGCGTGGTTCGCGCTCGGCCGACGGAGGCCGCTCGCCGCGGCGCTCCTGGCGCCGCGCCGTTCGTGCTCAGCGCCACCGTCTACGACCTGCCGCGCTACCCGCTGCGCGCGCTGGCGGCGACTGCCCTGCTGCTGGCCTTCCTCGTGACCGGGCGGGCCGCCGGCGGGGGCCGCGTCGCCGCGGCGGCGTTCGCGGCGCTCGCCCTGGCGGCGGGCACCGCCGCCGCGGCCGTTCCTGCGGCGTCGCGGCCGGCCCTGCTGCCGTGGACCACGTGGACGTTCGCGCACCCCAGCGACGACAGCTCGGCGGTCGGCGTCGTCTGGGACATGCGCTACCGCCCGCTCTCGTTCGGCCCGAAGCCGGTGGAGGTGCTGCGGGTGCGCGCGCCGCGCCCGTCTACTGGCGCGCCGTCGTGCTCTCCGACTTCGACGGCCTGCGCTTCCGCGGCAGCCGCAGGCGACGGTCGCCACGAGCCAGGCCGGCGGGTTCGTGCGCGCGCCCGGCGCGCCGGCGGGCCCGACCGTGCAAGCCGAGGTGCAGGTCGAGGCGCTGATCGACCCGTTCCTCGTCTCTCCGGGGCAGCCCGTGAGCTACGACTTGCCGGCGGCGGCCGGGGCCGTCGATCTGCTCGAGGACGGCTCGGCCGAGCTCCGCCTGGCCCCGCCGGCGGGTCTCGGATACGTCTCGCACGGCAGCGACCGCAACCCCTCCGCGCCGCGCTGCGCGCGCTCCCCGGCGGCTATCCCGCGACCATCGCGACGGCGATCTGGGCTTCGACGGAGAGCTGCTGCCGGCCTTCGGGACTCCGGCTCGCGCACGCGACCTGGACGCGCTCTTCGAGTCGCACAGGGGCGATCCCGCGTGGGACGCGTGGCACGTGGCCTACGCGAAGGCGCGCGCCCGAACGCGCAATGCGACGTCGCCGTACCAGGTGATGGTCGCGCTGGAGGCCTGGCTGCGCACGACGCGCGCCTACGACGAGCGCTCGAGCCTGCCGGATCGTCCCGACGCCCTGGCGCTCTGGGCAGCGGGCGGCACGGCCGGCTACTGCCAGATGTTCGCCGCCTCGCTGGCGGCGCTCGCTCGTCTCTCGGGCGTGCCGGCGCGCGTCGCCGAGGGCTTCGCCCCCGGCGATCTGCGAGGCGGCGTCTACCACGTGACCGATCGCGACGCCCACGCGTGGGTCGAGGCCTGGTTCCCGGGGTATGGCTGGCTGCCGTTCGACGCCACTCCGGGCCGTGATCTGCCGGATCGCGCGTCGTCGTCCTCGCCTGCGTTCGACGGCGCTGCGGCGCAGGGCCCGCAGGTCGGCGGCGGCGCCGCGGCCGGTGCCCTGCGGCTGCCGCTCGCCCGCCTGCGCGCCGTGCTCGCGCGCGCGGCGCCGACCTCCGCGGCCGGCAGCCGCAGCTGGTGGCGATCGCGGATCGCCCTCTGGGCGGCGGCAGCGAGGCGCTCGCGGCGGCCCTGCTCCTGCTCAAGCGCGCGCTCCTGCGAGCGTCGCTGCCGGGCGACCCCCCTGGACGGGCGCGCCGGCGCGTGCGCGCCTTCCTCGTGGATCAAGGCTGCGAGCTCGGCCCGGCGCTGACGCCGCGCGAGCTCGCAGGCGCCATCGGCCGGCACTACTCCGTCGATGCGTCCCGCTTTGCGACGGCGCTCGAGCGCGCGGCCTACGCGCCGCCGGCGGCCGGCGACGCGGCCCGGCTCTCGAGCCAGACCGACGCGCTGCTGCGGGATCTGCGCGGCGCGCTCGGACGAGGGCGCCGGCTGCGGGGGCTGGTCTCCCTGGCTAGCGTCTCGCGAGGTCGCGCGCGATGACGATGCGCTGGACCTCGGTCGTGCCGTCGACGACCTGCAGCATCTTCGCGTGCGCCAGGAAGCGCGCGAGCGGGTACTCGTGCAGCAGCCCGTACGCGCCGAGCACCTCGCTGCAGGCGATCGCGGCGCGCAGTGCGGCGTCCGGGCAGAAGCGCTTGGAGTGCGCGGCCAGCACGCTGCCCCGGCCCTCGTCGAGCGCGGCCGCCGCGGCGCGGTAGAGCAGGCGGCCGGCCACGACGTCGGTCTCGACGTCGGCCAGCGCGAACTGGATGGCCTGCAGGTCGAGCAGCGTCCCTCCGAAGGCCTCGCGGCCGCGGGCGTAGTCGAGCGCGACCGCCAGCGACTCGGCGGCAAGCCCCACTGAGATGGCAGCGATGTCGACGCGCGCGACGTCGATCGCGCCGAGCGCCGCGCGCATGCCCTGGCCCGCGGGCGCGAGCAGCGCGTGCGACGGCACGTGCACCTCCTCGTAGGAGACCTCGCCGATCGGCAGGAACGCGCCCGCCGCCTTCTCGTACAGCCGCTCCACGCGGACGCCCTCTGCGCGCGCGTCGACCGCCAGCATCAGCACGTCGCCGGTGCCGCGCTCGGTGCCGGTGCGGCAGACGAGCACGTAGACGTCGGCCTCCCCCGCGAGCGAGACCCAGGCCTTGCGCCCGGTCACGCGCCAGCCGTCCTCGACCTCGACCGCCCGCGTCGTGATGCCGGCCGCGTCCGAGCCCGCGTGGGGCTCCGTAAGCGAGAAGCCCCCGAGCAGCTCGCCGCGCACGAGCGCCGCGGCGTAGCGCTCGCTCAGCTCGGGCTGCCCGAAGCGCGCGATCGCGTTCGTGACCGCGTTGTGCATCGAGAGCGCGAACGCGTAGGCCGCGTCGCCGCGGCCGAGCTCCTCGAAGACGTCCATCGCGTCGGCCAGCGATGCCCCCCGGCCGCCGACCGCCGCCGGCGCGAAGAGGCCGAGCAGCCCGTCGGCGGCGGCCAGCGCCGCCGCCTCGCGCGGGAACGCCGCAGCACGCTCCCAGTCGCGCACGTGGGGCTTGACGATCTCGTCGGCGTGGCGGCGCGCGGCGAGCGCGAGCGGCGAGCCGGGGGGTTCGGCGGACATGCGGGGCAATCTACCCTTGGGCCATGCGGGCAGTCGTCCAGCGCGTCGCGCGCGCCGAGGTGCGGGTGGAGGGCGTCGCCGTCGGCAGGATCGCCGGGGGCCTCGCGATCCTGCTGGGCGTGGGGCGGGGCGACGGCCCGGCCCAGGCCGACCGCATGGCCGCCCGCCTCGCGCGGCTGCGCGTGTTCCCCGACGAGGCCGGCCGCTTCGACAGGAGCCTGCTCGACACGGGAGGGGCTGCGGTCGTGATCAGCCAGTTCACGCTCTACGGCGACACCTCCCGCGGAAACCGGCCGAGCTTCGGGGAGGCGCTCGCGCCGGAGTTCGCCGAGCCGCTCTACGAGCGCGTCTGCGAGCGCCTCGCGGCCGAGGGGGTGGGCAGTGTCGAGCGCGGGCGCTTCGGTGCCCGCATGCAGGTGGAACTCGTCAACGACGGTCCGGTCACGATCGTGATCGAGCTCTGACCAGCGGCGCTGCGGGGCTTCGCCCGGTCCCTTCGGGCGTGCTACCGTGCAGGAGTTCGCGCGTGTCCGCAGTCGGAGGTGTAGGCGCTGGAAAGGTGGGTTCTCCGACCCGCCTTTTTTGTGCCTCGGCACGGTCACGGCGACCGGCCAGGAGGACACCGACATATGGCTGCACGACAGACAGAAGCGATCGCAGAGGACGTCGAGCGCGTGCTCGGCGCCACCCTGCCCGCAATCGACGTGGTCGACGTGCGGGTCGCCCCTGGAGGGGTGCTGAGGGTCTTCGTCGACCATCCGGACGGCGTCGATCACGAGCGGCTGGCCGAGGTCGGCCGCGCACTCGCCTCCTTCCGCGAGCGCTACTCGCTCGAGGTCTCGTCCCCTGGTCTTCCGCGCCCGCTCACCAAGCCCGCGCACTACGAGCGCTTTCGCGGCCGAGAGGCCGATCTGCGCCTGCATGCCCCGCTCGAGGGCCGTCGCCGCCTGCGCGGCGAGTTGCTCGAGAGCGATGCCGGGCGCGTCGTGGTGCGCGACGAGGACGGCGCGATTCTGGAGATTCCGTTTGCGGCGATCAGCCGCGCTCATCTGGTTGAGGAGTTGTAGATGTCCAAGGAGATCCTCGACGCCATCGGCGTCGTCGCCTACGAGAAGGGGATCGATCCCGAGATCCTCTTCACTGCGCTCGAGGACGCGCTTCTGGCTGCGTATCGCAAGACGACGCACGCCAGGCCGTTCGCGCGCGTGGAGTTCGACCGGGAGACGGGCGACATCCGCGTGTTCACGCTGATGCTGACGCCCGAGGAGCTCGAGGGGCATCCGGGCGTCAGCTATCCCGAGCCCGAGCCGCCCGCCGAGGGCGAGCCCGTACCGCTGGAGCCGGTCGAGCCGGAGGCGGTGATCGACTGGTCCCAGTTCCCCGACAGCCAGATCGAGTCCGCCGACGTCACGACCGCCGACGACTTCGGCCGCATCGCGGCGCAGACCGCCAAGCAGGTGATCCTCCAGCGCATGCGGGAGGCCGAGCGCGAGATCATGTTCGAGGAGTACAAGGACCGCGTCGGCGACATCGTCACGGGCGTCGTCCAGCAGGCCGACTCGCGTGCCACGATCGTCGACCTCGGGCGCGGCGTCGAGGCGCTCCTGCCCGGCTCCGAGCAGGTTCCCGGCGAGCGCTACGAGCACGGCGCGCGCATCAAGGGCGTGATCATCGAGGTGCGCACGGGCACGCGCGGGCCGCAGATCGTGCTCTCCCGCCGCTCCGACGAGCTGATCCGCAAGCTCTTCGAGATGGAGGTCCCGGAGATCGAGGGCGGGCACGTCGAGATCCGCGCAGTCGCCCGCGAGCCCGGCTATCGCTCCAAGATCGCCGTCGAGTCGCACATCCACGGCGTCGATCCCGTCGGCGCCTGCGTCGGGCCCCGCGGCTCGCGCGTGCGCATGGTCGTCTCGGAGCTGCGCGGCGAGAAGATCGACATCATCCCCTGGAACAACGAGCCGGCCCGCTTCCTCGCCAAGGCGCTCTCGCCGGCGCGGGTGCGCGAGGTGCTGGTCGACGACGAGCTGCAGCAGGCCACCGTCGTCGTGCCCGACGACCAGCTCTCGCTGGCGATCGGCCGCGAGGGTCAGAACGCACGCCTCGCCGCCCGCCTGACCGGCTGGCGCGTCGAGATCAAGGGCGAGACGGAGTTCGCCGAGGAGGAGGCCGAGATCGCCTTCTCCGGCGGCGAGACCGACGACGTGCTCGGCGGCCGCTGCGCTGCGGTCATGGCGTCGGGCAAGCGCTGCCCGAACAACGCGATCCCGGGCTCGCGCTTCTGCGACCTGCCGGCCCACCAGGCCATGGCCGAGGTCGCCTGATCGAGGGCGTTCGCACGTGCTGCGGGTGCGGCAGGAAGCGCCCGCAGCACGAGCTCGTTCCGCTCCACCCCGACGAGCGCGGCTCGCTGGCCGTCGGGCGGGGCGCCGGGCGCGGTGCGTACGTCTGCCCGCTCGAGGCCTGCGTGTCCGCCGTGCGCGAGCGCCCGGGCCTGCTCAGCCGCTCCTTGCGCGCGCGCGTGAGCGTTCCCGACGGGCTTTGGCAAGCCATCCGGAGCGCGGCGGGGACAGCCCCGCCCCCCTGATACAGTCCCACTCCAGATGCCGAGAAAGCGTGTAGCCGATATTGCCCGCGAGCGCGGGCTGGATGCCGGAGAGGTGGCCCGCCGCCTCGCCGAGGCCGGCGTGCGCCTGCAGGGCGACACCGTCGACGAGGCCGCCGCAGCGCGCGCGCTCGGCGGCGGCCGTTCCAACCGCGCGGCGCGGCCTGCGCCCGCGACCCCCGCGCCCGCAGCGCCCGCCCGGCCCCCCGCGGCCCCCGCCGGCTCGGCGCGGCCTGCAGCCGCAGGCCCCGGTGCCGCGCGTCCGGCAGCCGGGCAGCGCCCCGCCGCCGGCGGCGCGCGTCCGCCCGCAGGGGCCAATGGCGCCGGCGCGAACCCGCCCGGCGGCTCGCGCGTCGCACGTCCGCAGCGCGGCCCGCAGCTCGGCGGCCGCCGCCGCGTCGTGATCGACACCGCGGCCTCGCGCCCGCAGCGCGACACGCGCCAGCGCGGCCGTCGCGGCCGTGGCGAGCACCGCACGGAGCGCCGCGAGGAGGCGCCGGTCCCGACGGGTCCCGCGACCGTCCGCTCGGGCGTCACCGTCAAGGACCTCGCAGCGGCACTGGGCATCTCGACCGCTCAGATTCAGAAGATCATGATGGGCCTCGGCGAGCTCGTCGGCATCACGCAGACGCTGACCAACGAGGCCGTCGAGATGATCGGCGCCGAGCTCGAGCGCGAGATCACGATCACGAGCGCGGCCGACGAGGTCTCCACCGAGGAGACCTTCGACGACGCGCCCGAGGATCTCGTGCCGCGCGCCCCGGTCGTCACGATCATGGGCCACGTCGACCACGGCAAGACGAGCCTGCTCGACGCGATTCGCGAGACGAGCGTCGTCTCCGGCGAGGCCGGCGGCATCACCCAGCACATCGGCGCCTACCAGGCGGTCGTCGGCGACGACGGCCGCGCTGTCACGTTCCTGGATACGCCGGGCCACGAGGCCTTCACGGCCATGCGCGCCCGCGCCGGCCGCGTGACCGACGTCGTGGTGCTCGTCGTGGCCGCCGACGACGGCGTCATGCCGCAGACGGTGGAGGCGATCGACCACGCCAAGGCCGCCGAGGTGCCGATCGTGGTCGCGGTCAACAAGATCGATCGCCCCGACGCCAATCCCGAGCGCGTGCGCACGGAGCTCACCACGCTCGGGCTGCAGCCGGAGGAGTGGGGCGGCTCGACGATCTTCGTCGACGTCTCCGCGAAGGAGCGCACCGGCCTCCACCAGCTGCTCGAGATGCTGCTGCTGCAGGCCGACATCCTCGAGCTCAAGGCCAATCCGAACGCGGATGCCCAGGGAGTCGTGATCGAGTCGCGCCTCGACATCGGCCGCGGCCCGATCGCCACCGTGCTCGTGCAGCGCGGCACGCTCGGCGCCGGCGTCGCACTGGTCGCAGGCGACGCCTGGGGCAAGGTGCGCGCGCTCGAGGACGACCACGGCCGCAAGGCCAAGGAGGCCGGCCCGTCCGTCCCGGTCGAGGTGCTCGGCTTCGACCACCCGCCGCCCGCGGGCGAGCGCTTCCGCGTCGTCGAGTCGGAGCGCGTCGCGCGCCAGGAGGCGCAGCAGCGCGCCCAGCGCCTGCGCGAGGAGCAGCTCGCGCGGCGGCAGAAGTCGGTCTCGCTGGAGCAGTTGTTCTCCCAGATCAAGGAGGGCGGCGCCCGCGAGCTCAACCTCGTCATCAAGGCCGACGTGCAGGGCTCGGTCGAGGCGGCCATCGGTGAGGTCGAGAAGATCAAGCACTCCGAGGTCTCGGTGCGCGTCATCCGCACGGGCGTCGGCGGCATCGCCGAATCTGACGTCATGCTGGCGGCCGCCTCCAAGGCGATCGTGGTCGGCTTCAACGTCCGCCCCAACGCGGAGGCCAAGGCAGCGGCCGAGCGCGAGGGCGTCGACGTCCGCACCTACCGCGTCATCTACCAGCTGACCGAGGACATCCAGAAGGCGCTCGTCGGCATGCTCACCCCGGATCAGGTCGAGGAGGTGCTGGGCGAGGCCGAGGTGCGCGCAACGTTCCGCGCCTCGCGGCTCGGCGTGATCTGCGGCTGCATGGTCACGAGCGGCGTCATCCAGCGCTCGGGCCGCGTGCGCCTCGTGCGCGAGGGCGCGGTCGTCTGGGAGGGCAATATCGCCTCGCTGCGCCGCGTACAGGAGGACGTCCGCGAGGTCTCGCAGGGACTCGAGTGCGGCATCCTGCTCGAGAACTACAACGACGCCAAGGTCGGCGACACCATCGAGTGCTTCGTCACGCGGCAGGTCGAGCGCACGACGCTCGACGAGCCCGCAGCCGCCGCTACGTCGTAGCGGCTAGGCGGGTGAGCGCGAAGCAAGCGTGACGCGGGTGGCGCCGTCGGCGCTCTCGCTGACGTGGCGCTCGACGAGCGGATGGCGGTCGAGCTCGGCGCGGACCGCCGTGCGCACGGCGCCGGTGCCGCGCCCGTGCACGATCTCGACCTCGGGCAGGCCGGCCAGATAGGCGTCGTCCACGAGTTGCCGCACGGCCTCGCGCGCCTCGTCGGCACGCTGGCCGCGCAGGTCGAGCAGACTCGGTGCGTGCGACATCGCAGCGGCGCGCACGCGCACCGCGGGCTCGGAGTCGCGGAGCGAGCGCGCACCTTGCGGATCCGGCTCGAGCTGCTCGAGCGGGACGTGCACGCGCATCGCCCCGCCCTGCACGAGCGCGATGCCGTCGGTGATCTCGGCGATCACGCCGCGCAGCCCGAGCGCACGAGCGCGCACCGGGTCGCCGGCCTCGAGCGCGCGCGTCTGACGGACCGGGGCGTCGAGGCCCTCCTCGATCGCTCGAGCCGCGCCGCGCACGCGCTCGTCGGCCGCACCGAGCCGGCGATCGCGCTCCGCCTCGGCAGCGCGCTCCTCCGCGCCCGGCGCCTCCCGCCGGCGACGCTCCTCGCGGCGCGCGGCGCGCACCTCCTCGCGCAGGGCCTCGAGCTCGGCCCGATGGATTGCGAGATCGCTCTGGGCCTCCAGCCTGGCTCGCTCCCGCTCCTCGGCGACGGCCGCCTGCGCGGCGGCCGCGGCCGCGCGCTGGTCTGCCTCGTGGCGTGCGACCTCCCGTCGCAGGGCCGACGCCTCATCGCGCTCGCTCTCGGCCTCGCCGCGCAGCCGCAGCGCCGCCTGCTCGGCGCGCGCGGCCTCGCTCAGCAGGCGCTCCGTCTCGACGCGCTCGGGCGCGAGGCCCGCTCGTGCGTGCTCGATCACCTGGACGTCGAGCCCGAGCCGCCGGGCGATCTCGAGCGCGTGGGACGGGCCGGGTCGTCCGAGCGTCAGCGTGTAGGTGGGCGCGAGCGTTTCCTGATCGAAGCCGACCGCGCCGTTGAGGGCACCTGGCGTGGCGCTCGCCCATTGCTTGACCTCGGCGTAGTGCGTGGTCGTGACCGTCAGCGCCGCGCGCTGCGCGAGCTCGCCGAGCAGCGCCCGTGCGAGCGCGGCCCCCTCGATGGGATCCGTGCCCGCCGCCACCTCGTCGAGCAGGACGAGCGTGCGCGGAGTCGCCGCATCCAGCACGTGCACGAGGTTGCGGACGTGGCCCGAGAACGTCGAGAGCGAGGCGGCGATCGACTGCTCGTCGCCGATGTCGGCGACCACGTCGGCGAAGACCGGCAGCCGCGCCTTCTCGGCGGGCGGCTGCAGCCCGCACTGGTGCAGGAGCGCGCACAGGCCGAGCGTCTTCAGCGCGACGGTCTTGCCGCCAGTATTGGCCCCGCTCAGTACGAGCACGCGCACGCCCGTGAGCGGGAGGTCGATAGGCACGACGGTGGCCGGGTCGAGCAGCGGATGGCGGGCGGCGATCAGCTCGACGTCGTCGCCGATCTCGACGGCGCAGCCGTTCCAGCTGCGCGACAGCGCGCCGCGCGCCAGCGCGACATCGATCGCGGCGAGCACCTCGACCGCTTCGGCGAGCTCGCCCGCCTGCCCGCCCACGTGACGGGAGAGCTCGGCCAGAATGCGCGCGACCTCGTCCCGCTCCTCACCCTCGAGCTCCCGCAGCCGGTTCGACAGCTCGACGATGGCGAACGGCTCGACGAACAGCGTCTGCCCGGAGTTGCTCGTGTCGTGGACGATTCCGGGCACCGCGCTGCGTGCGCTTGCGCGCACCGCGACGACCGGCCTCCCGCCGCGCTCGGTGACGAAGTCTTCCTGCAGGTGCGGCGCCAGGTCCGGATCCGAGGCGAGCGATCGCAGCCGGTCGCTGGCCCTCCGCCGGGCCGTCGCGAGCTCGGAGCGAAGCGACTTCAGCCTCGGGGAGGCCGCATCCTTGACGCCGGGCGGGTCGAGCTCCAGCGCGCGCTCGAGTTGCTCGGCGACGGCTCCGAGCGTCTCTGCGATGCGGCCTGCCTGCTGCGCAAGCAGCGGCGCCGGGCCCTCGCGCTCGGCCAGGTGCCCGCGCACGCCGAGCGCCGCGCGCGCCGTCTCGCTGATCTCGACCAGCGCGTCGGCGCCGAGGGAGCCGCCGCGGCCCGCGTGCTCGGCCTCGGCGCGCACGTCGTGGGCGCCGGCCATATGGGGCGCGCCGAGTGCGATCAGCCCGAGCGCTTCGGCGCACAGCGCCTGACGCTCCGCGACCTCAGCGGCCTCGGGGGACGGCAGCAAGGCCTCGGCGAGCGCGCGGCTCGCGGAGAACGACGTGTGGTCGGCAAGCCGCTCGCGAATCGCGGCGAGCTCGAGCACGTCGAGCGCGTGACCGTCCATCACGCCGCAGGATAGGCGGCTCTGCGGGCTCGGCCGGATCCCGCGCAGCGCGGAGCGGCGCCGGGCGGAAGGCCGGAAGGCGATCGGACCTCGGAAGATCTGCCTGCTCGCATGGGCCCTGCCGAGGCCCTGCCGCGCTCAGCATTCCGGGTCGCCGCGCGGCAGCCTGTGCAGATCGTCGATCTCGGCCTCCTCCGGAGCCGGCGGCTGGGCAGCGGTGATCCGCCGCGCCACGGTGTCCGGCGCGCCGCCAGGCTCGTGCTCGGCGATCTCGACGAACTGCAGGCCGGGCCGCCGGATCAGCATCGCCGTGGCCGCCTGCTCCGCCTCCGACTGCTCGCCATAGCGCTCGGCGTCGTCCTCCGGCTCTCCGTCGGGCCGAAGCTCGAAGACCCTGCCCTCGTCGTTGCTCATGACGCGATCCTTACCCGGGGTGCGGGATGTTCAGGCCTCTCCGGTCGCCAAATGACATGCGCGGCGCATGTCACTTGGCCGCCAAATGACATGCGCGGCGGATGTCATTTGGCCGCCGCCGCCCCCTCCGCGGGCAGAGTCCAGGCGTGGCGAGCCGTGTCTCTGACCCCTGCGCCGATCCTCGCGCGCGGCCTTTGCCGCCGCCGTGGCAGCCGCGGTCGTGCACTCGCGCCTCGTGCTCGCCGGCTCGACCGTGGCGCTCTGGCTGAGCGGGCGCCTGGCCGCGTGACGGCCTGACAGCGGCAACCGGCACCCGCGGGTGACGGCTACTGGCACTCTCCAGCCATGGCCGTTACTGCACCAGTCAGTACGGTCGATCCCCCTGACCTGAGCTTCGGCCCGACCGCCCGCCATCTCACGCGGGAGTGGTGGGTGGAGCGGCGTCTCGTCGGCATCGGCCTCGTGTGTGCGCTCGCGACGACCGCATTCGGCATTGCGATCCCGGTGCTGGTCCAGCACGTGATCGATGATTCGATCGTCGCGAAGGACCACTCGCGGCTCGCGCTCTACCTCGCCCTGATCGCCGTCTGCGCCTGCCTGCGCTTCGCCACCAACTCGGCGCGCCGTGCGATCACCTCGCGCATCGGCATCGTGATCGAGAACCGGTTGCGCGCGACGCTCTTCGACGCCTACCTCACGTATCCGCGCGCGTTCTACGATCGCCACGCCACAGGGCAGGTGCTCTCGCGCGCCACCAACGACCTCTATCCGATCCGCTACTTCATCGGCTGGGGCGTGGTGCAGGTCTGCTCGAGCGTGATGATGATCATCGGCGTCACGATCGTGCTGCTCGGCGTGAATGCGCGCCTGGCGCTCTACGCCGGACTCACGATGCCCCTGATCGCCCTGCTCACGTGGCGCTTCGCGCGGCTCGTGACGCCACTCTCGCGCATCGTGCAGCAGCGCAAGGCCGACCTCACCGAGGCGGCCGACGAGTCGATCGTCGGCATGGAGATGGTCCAGGCGTTCGGGCGCGAGGCCGAGGTGCGCGAGCGCTTCCGGGAGCGCGCCGAGGGCGTTCGCCAGAGCTCGCTGCTCGAGGCGGGCGTGGAGGCGCGCTACCTGCCGGGCCTCACGTTCCTGCCGTCCATGGCGATCGCGAGCGTGCTCTTCTTCGGCGGCCGCGACGTGATCGACGGGAACCTCACGATCGGTCAGTTCGTGCTCTTCAACAGCCTCCTGCTGCAGCTCGTGTGGCCGCTCGAGGCGCTCGGCTGGATCCTCAACCTCGCCCAGCGCGCCATTGCCTCGGCCAGCCGGGCGTTCGCCTGGCTCGACGCCGTGCAGCCGCTGCCCGAGGCCGAGCACCCCGCGCACCTCCCGGAGGGCGGGCTCGACGTGCGCTTCGAGGACGTCTGCTTCGCCTATGCGGGCGGCTCTCCGGTGCTCTGCGACCTCGACCTCGAGATTGCGGCGGGCAGCATCGTGGCCGTCTGCGGGGAGACCGGCTCGGGCAAGTCGACGATGCTCAACCTGCTCTCGCGCTTCTACGATCCCGGCAGCGGCAGCGTGCGCGTCGGCGGGATCGAGGTCTCCGCACTGCGCAAGACCGACCTGCGCACGGCGGTAGCCCTCGTCACGCAGCGGCCGGTGCTGTTCTCGCTGCCGCTGCGCGAGAACCTCTGCGCCGCACGGCCCGACGCGAGCGAGGAGGAGATGCTCGCGGCCTGCGAGGTCGCCGGCGTGGCGGCGTTCATCGACGACCTCCCGGACGGCTACGACACGCTGATCGGCGAGCGCGGCGTCAACCTCTCGGGCGGCCAGCGGCAGCGCGTCGCGCTCGCCCGCGCGCTCATCTCGGGGGCACGCGTGCTCGTGCTGGACGACCCGCTCTCGGCGGTCGACACCGAGAACGAGGAGCAGATCGTGCGCCGCCTCCGGCCCGCACTGGCGGGACGCACCGTGTTGCTCGCGAGCCAGCGCCTCTCGACGGTCTCCCTGGCCGATCGGGCCGTGGTGCTCGAGGAGGGCGTGATCGTCGAGGACGCGGCCCCGCGCACGCTGCTGTCGGCCGGCGGCACCTTCGAGCGACTGTTCGGGGATGAGGTCCGTGCCGCGTAGGCACCGCGTCGGGCTCAGCCGCCTGCTGCTCTACATCCGCGACCAGCGCGGCCGCATCGCCGTGCTCGCGCTCGCCGCGGCCTTCACCTCGGCCGTGCAGGTCGGCGGCTGGCTGCTCGTCGGAGACGCCATCGACAACGGCATCCGCGCGCACGACACGTCACGGCTCGACCTCGACGTCGCGATCTACGTCGGCGTCAATGCGCTCGCGTGGGTGGTCGGGTGGTTCCTGATCCTCGGCCTCGCGCGGCTCGGGCAGCTGATCGTGCTGCGGCTGCGCGAGCACCTCTTCGGGCACCTCACGACGCTCTCGCTCCGCTACTTCTCGGAGCAGCGCGCGGGCTGGATCATCTCGCGCATCACCAATGACGTCGATGCCCTCTCGGACGTGCTCTCCGAGGGGCTCTCGACGCTCGTCGGCAACGTGCTGACCCTGACGGGCGCGATGATCGCGCTCGCCATCCTGGACTGGCGGCTGGCGCTCGCGACGATGGTGATCCTGCCGCCGACGCTCGTCGTCGCGCGCTGGTTCCAGATCCGCTCGCACGTGGCGTTCGCGGACGTGCGGACGCGCATCTCGGCGCTCACCGCGCACATCGCGGAGTCGCTCGCGGGCATGGCCGTGATCCAGTCGTACAACCGCGAGGGTACGTTCCGCAAGCAGTTCGCGGAGCTCAACCAGGCCAACCAGCGCTCCAACCAGCACGCCCAGAATCTCTCCTCGCTGTTCTTCCCGGCGATCGAGCTCTTCGGCGTGGTCGCGACGGTCGCCGTGCTCGCGCTCGGCTCGCGCCTGTACGAGGACGGCACGCTCACCCTCGGCACGCTGATCGCCTACATCGGCCTGCTCAGCCTGCTCTTCCAGCCGCTGCAGGAGCTCTCGGAGCTGTACGGGCAGGTGCAGTCCGCGGCCGCCGCAATGGAGAAGATCACGCGGGTGCTGGACGAGCAGACGGACATCGCCGCCCCGTCGGGCGCACCGCGCATCGAGCGCGTCGAGGGCCACGTCGCGCTCGAGCACGTCACGTTCGCCTACGGGCGCGACCCCGTGCTGCACGGAATCGACCTCGACATCCCGGCCGGCAGCTGCGTCGCGCTGGTCGGCATGTCGGGCGGCGGCAAGTCCACGCTGGCCCGCCTCGTCGGGAGGTTCTACGACCCGCGCGAGGGCGCAGTGCGCGTGGACGGCAACGACCTGCGCGAGATCGACCTCGTGCACTACCGCCGCCAGCTCGGCGTGGTGCTGCAGGACCCGTTCCTGTTCGCCGGCAGCATCGCCGACAACCTGCGCTTCGCCGCGCCCGGCGCGAGCGACGAGCTCGTCGAGCAGACGGCGCGCGCGATCGGCCTCGATCGCGTTGCCGCGCGCTTCTCCAAGGGCCTCGGCCACGTCGTCCGCGAGGGCGGCTCGGGCCTCTCCGCGGGCGAGCGCCAGCTGATCTCGATCGGGCGCGCGCTGCTCGCCGACCCGCGCATCCTGATCCTCGACGAGGCGACCTCGAACATCGACCGCCCGACCGAGGTGCTGATCGAGAAGGCGCTCGACCGGCTGCTGCACGGGCGCACCTCGATCGTGATCGCCCACCGCCTGGCGACCGTGCGCCGCGCCGACGAGATCGTCGTCCTCGATCGCGGGCGCATCGTCGAGCGGGGCAGCGAGGCCGAGCTGATGGCCGCCCACGGTCAGTTCGCGGCACTCGCCCGCGACCTCGCGGCGCCGACGCCGGCGACCGTAGACTGATGAGCGCAGTGGCGTCCGGGTACGTGGGCATCCTCTCCTTCGATCTGCACTTCCCGGGCGAGCACTCCCTCAAAGGCAAGCGCAAGCATCTCCTGACCCTCAAGAGCCACCTGCAGCAGCGCGCCGGCGCGTCCGTGGCCGAAGTCGACCATCACGACGTGTGGCAGCGTGCGCGCCTGACGGTGACGCTGGTCGACCGGGAGGCGGGCGCGCTCGACGAGCGGCTGGACCGCTGCGAGCGGCTCGTCTACGCATCCGGCGCCGACGTCGGCCCGTTCACGCGCCTCGTGGTCACGCCCGAGGATCTGACATGAGCGAGCGCGTGCGCCGCGTCAACGAGCTGATGCGCCAGATCCTCAGCGAGGCGCTGGTCGAGATGACCGACCCCGGGCTCGGCTTCGTCACGATCACGAGCGTCGACACCACGCGCGATTTCGAGCACGCGACGGTCTACGTGTCCGTGCTCGGCAACGACCAGAAGCGCGAGCGCTCGCTGCGCGCGCTGGAGCGCGCGAAGGCACGGCTGCAGGCGCAGGTCGGGCGCGAGGTGACGCTGCGGCGCACGCCGCGGCTGCGCTTCGTCTACGACGAGACCTTCGACAAGGGCCGCCGCATCGAGCAGCTGCTGGCCGAGCACGAGCCTATGCCCGACCCGGTCCTCGAGGCGCCGCCAGGGGAGGCGGACGGGGCGGGGGAGGAGGCCACGTGACGCGCGGAGAGGTCGTCGAGGTGCTGCGCGAGGGCACTCCCGTGTGTATCTGCGCCCACGCGTCGCCCGACGGCGATGCTCTCGGCTCGCTGCTCGGTCTCGGCCGCTCGCTCGCGGCAACCGGCCGCGACGTCGTCCTCTACCAGAACGGCGAGGAGCCGTTTCCGCGCGAGCTCGCCTTCCTGCAGCTGGATGCCATCGCACGCCGCCTGCCGGCCGATGCGGCCGAGCGCACGCTGATCGCGCTCGACTGCGGCTCGGCGCTGCGCATCGACCGCGCCGGCGAGGTCGCCGGGCAGTTCGCACGCGTGGTCAACATCGACCACCACCACGACAACACGCTCTTCGGGAACATCAACCTGGTCGACCCCGAAGCCTCGTGCACGGCCGAGATCGTCGCCGGCCTGCTCGACGAGGCGGGCATTCCCCTGGCCGAGGGCGCCCCGGTCGCCCTCTACGTCGGCCTCGTCACGGACACCGGCCGCTTTCAGTACGCCAACACGACGCCGCGGGCTCATCGTCTCGCGGCACGGCTGCTGGAGGAGGGCGTGCAGCCGGCGGTGGTGTTCGCGACGCTCTTCGAGTCGCTGCCGCTCGCGCGCCAGCGCCTGCTCGGGCTGGCGCTCGGGCGCGCGCAGGTGGCTGCGGGCGGCCGCCTCGCCCTCACCTCGCTGGCGCGCGAGGACTTCGAGTCGACGGGCGCCGACGACGCAGCCTCGGACGGCGTCGTCGATGCGCTGCGCGCGATCGAGGGCGTCGAGCTGGCGGCGCTGGTGCGCGAGCCGCGCGATCGCACCGGGCCCGCCCGCAAGGTCTCGCTGCGCTCCCGCGCCGGCGGCCTCGATTGCTCCGCGATCGCCCGCGAGCGCGGCGGCGGCGGCCACCCCGGCGCGGCCGGGTTCTCGAGCGACGAGACGCTCGAGCAGATCACGGCCTTCCTCGAGGCCGCGGTGGGCGCATGAACGCCGCCGTGCTGCTCGTCGACAAGCCCGCCGGGCCGACCTCCTTCGGCTGCGTGGCTCGCGTGCGCGGCGCCCTCGGGGGCCGGCGGGTGAAGGTCGGGCACGCGGGCACGCTCGATCCGTTCGCGACCGGACTGCTCGCGCTGCTCGTCGGGCGCGCGACCCGCCTGGCGCCGTACCTCGTCGGACTCGACAAGCGCTACCGCACCGTCGTGCAGCTCGGCGTGCGCTCGGACACGGGCGACCCCGAAGGCGCGCTCGAGCCGAGCGACGCGCCGCTGCCCGGGGCTGCGGCGCTCGCGGCTGCCTCGGCCGCGCTCGTGGGTGCGATCGCCCAGGTGCCTCCCGCGACGTCGGCCATCAAGATCGGCGGACAGCGCGCCTATGCCCTCGCGCGGGCGGGCCATGACGTCGAGATGCCTGTGCGCGAGGTCGTCGTGCACGCGCTCGAGGTCGTCTCGTACGACGCCGCCGCCGGCCGCGCAGTGCTCGACGTGCACTGCTCCAAGGGCACCTACGTGCGCGCGCTCGCCCGCGATCTCGGCGAGGCGCTCGGCTGCGGCGCGTATTGCGCGGAGCTGCGCCGCCTCGCCATCGGGCACCTCGACGTCGCCCGCGCGGGCTCGCTCGACGCTCTCGCGGCCGATCCGCTCGGCGGGTCGTGGCGCATGCGCTGCAGCGATGCGCTCGCGCACCTGCCGGCCCGCGAGCTCGTAGCGGAGGAGCGCGACCGTCTGCTGCACGGTCGAGCGATCGCCTGGCGCGGGGAGGACGCGCCCGTCCGCGCTCTCTTCGACGGGGGCCTGGTCTGCATCGCCGGTGCGCGCGGTGAGGAGCTCCGGCCGCTCGTGGTGGTGGACGAGGAATGAAGATCGTCCACGGCGCCGAGCAGCTCGAGCCCGGCCGGCGGGTGGTCGCGCTGGGCACCTTCGACGGCGTCCACCTCGGCCACCGGCGGCTGATCCACGAGGCCATCGAGCGAGCCCGTGCGCTCGGCGCCCTCAGCACGGTGGCGACCTTCGAGCCGATGCCGTCGGAGATGCTGCGCCCGGGTCAGGTGCCGCGCCGGCTCTCGGGCATCGAGCGCCGGGCCGAGCTGATCGCGCAGGAGGGCGTCGACGAGCTCCTCGTGATCGCCTTCACGCACGAGCTCTCGCTGCTCTCGCCCGAGGCCTTCGCGGAGCAGATCCTCGTCGGGTGCGCAGGCGCCGTGCACGTCGTCGTCGGCGAGAACTACCGCTTCGGGCATGCCGCCGCCGGCGACGCGGCGACGCTGACGGCGCTCGGGGAGAAGCTCGGCTTCGGAGTCACCGCGGTCTCGCTCGTGACGGCCGATGGCGAGCGCGTCTCGTCATCCTGGATTCGCGAGCTCGTGCGCCAGGGGGAGGTCCGGCACGCGGCGCGCCTGCTCGGGCGCCCGCCCTGGCTCGACGGCACCGTCGTGCGCGGCTTCGCCCGCGGCCGTGCGCTCGGCGTGCCGACGGCGAACCTCCGCTGGACGCCCGGCCGGGTCGTGCCGGCGCCCGGCATCTATGCGGGCTACGGAATCCTCGGGCCGGGCGAGGAGCGCTATCCGGCCGCGATCTCGGTGGGCGGCAACCCGACCTTCGGCGACGTCGAGGGCACGGTCGTGGAGGCCTACCTGATCGGTTTCGAGGGCGACGCCTACGACCGCCCGATGCGCGTGGAGTTCACGCGCTTCCTGCGTCACGAGCTCGCGTTCGAGACGGTCGACGAGCTTGTCGAGCAGATGTGGCGCGACATCGAGAAGGCGCGCGCCCTGGCCGCGGAGCCCGAGCCCGGCTGAGGCCCGGGCAGCGAAGGCTCGGCGCTCAGCTGTCGTCGCTCGTCTCCTCGCGCTCTGCGAGGTAGCGCTCGATCTGCGCGGCGATGTCCTCGCCGCCCTCGAGCAGCGGGGGCGACTCCTCGTCGGCATCGACTTCGGCGTTCTCGTCGGCGCGCGTCTCGAGCTCGCGGACGTAGCGGCTGATCTTGTCGTCGGCCGACACGGCCTGGGAGACCTCGCGCTCGAACGAGACGGCGTCCTGCGAGAGCCTGGTCATGTCGAAGCGCGTGTCGAGCAGGAGCGCGAGGCGCGAGAGCAGCGCGAGCGCCGCCTTCGGATTGGGGGAGACGGAGATGTAGTGCGGCACGGCCGCCCACAGGCTGGCCGATGCGATGCCGGCCTCCCGGCAGGCCTCGTGGACGACGCCGACGATGCCGGTCGGCCCCTCGTAGGAGGAGGGCGCGAGGCCGAGCGTGTCGGCGAGCTCGCCGTCGGCCGAGCCCGTCACGGGCACCGGACGGGTGTGCGGCGTATCGGCCAGGAACCCCCCGAGCGTGACGACGAGCTCCGCTCCGCTCTCGCGCGCGACCTCGATCACGCTGCGCGAGTAGTGCCTCCAGCGGTTGTTCGGCTCGACGCCGATCATGACGGCGATGTCGTTGCCACTCGGCAGCGGCGCCCAGGCGAAGGAGTTCTCGGGCCAGGAGATGTGCCTCGTCTCGTCCTCGCCCGCCGAGACGATCGGACGCACCTGCTGGAAGTCGTAGAACTCGTCGGGATCGAACTCGCAGAACGGCTGCGCGTCCAGCTGCCGGCGCAGGAACAGCGCGCTCAGCGTCGCCGCCTCGCCGCCGTCGTTCCAGCCGGAGAACGCGCACACGAGGACGCCTTTGCGCAGGCTGGGCCGAGCGCTCCAGACGAGACTCTCCATCCCGGCAGTCTAGGTGCTCCGGATGGGGCTCCCTGCGGCCTACCCGGGGCAGAGGCCCTACACTGCAGGCGTCCCCCACATGCGGCGGCGCACTGCCCGGTGCGCAGGCTGCGGTGGGCGGAGAAATCCCACCAAGGGAGAGATGATGACGCTGACCAGCGAGGGCAAGCTCGAGATCGTGCGCGCGTTCGGACGCGACGAGAAGGACACCGGCTCCGCCGAGGTTCAGATCGCGCTCCTGACGAGTCGCATCAACGAGCTGACTGAGCACTTGCGGTTTCACAAGAAGGATCACCACTCGCGACGCGGTCTGCTGTCGCTCGTGGGGCGGAGGCGCCGCCTGCTCTCCTACCTGGCGCGCACCGATCTCGAGTCCTACCGCAAGCTGATCGCAGAGCTCGGCCTCCGCCGCTGAGCAGACCGGGTGTACCCCCGGCAAGACGCATGACCGGCCCCGGGACGGGGCCGCGAATCGCCGCGCTCGTGCGCGGCAGGGTTTGAGGAAGCAGGAAAGAGAATGAGCGAACTGCAGTTGCACGAGACCACCGTGTCGGTCGACATCGGAGGCCAGGAGGTCTCCTTCACGACCGGGAAGCTGGCCCGTCAGGCCCACGGTGCAGTCACCGTGCGCAGCGGCGCCACGGTCGTGCTCGCCACGGCCGTCGGTCGCAGCGAGGCGCGTGAGGGAACCGATTTCTTCCCCCTCACCGTGGACATCGAAGAGAAGATGTATGCCGCCGGCAAGATCCCGGGCGGCTTCTTCAAGCGCGAGGGCAAGGCCTCCGAGAAGGCCACGCTGAACGCGCGCATGGTCGACCGCCCGATCCGGCCGCTCTGGCCCAAGGGCTTTCGCAACGAGGTGCAGATCATCGGCACCGTGCTCTCGATCGACGGAGAGCACAGCCATGACACCCTCGCAATCAACGGCGCGTCCGCCGCGCTGACGATCTCGCCGCTGCCCTTCTTCGGGCCGGTCGGCGCCGTGCGCATCGGCCGGATCGACGGGGCCATCGTCGTCAACCCGCTGATGACGCAGATGGAGGACTCCGATCTCGACCTGATCGTGTGCGGGACGATGGACGCGATCACGATGGTCGAGGCCGGCGCCAAGGAGGTCTCCGAGGACGTCATGTTGCAGGCGTTCGACGCCGCGCACGCGGCGATCAAGACGCTCTGCCAGGCGCAGCTCGACCTGCGCGCCAAGGTCGGTCAGCCCAAGTGGCAGGACGCCGGCGTGCAGTCCGAGATCGAGTCGCGCTACGCCTCGCGCTTCGACGCGCTGCTCGCCGAGCACGGTCTCGCCGGCATCGCGCAGGCCGAGGCCGAGGCTCTCGCGGCCGAGCTGTCCGGTGTCACGGGCAATGCCTCGGAGGCCGACATGGTGCGCCGCGTGCAGGTGCGCGCCGCCATCGCGGCGATCGGCGAGGCACGCCGCTCGCAGGCGGTCAAGGCCCCGCTCGAGACGCAGTTCCGCGACGCGCTGCGCGAGCTGTCCGATGCCGAGCAGGACTCCAAGGAGCTCAAGTCGGCCAAGCGAGCCGCGCTCTACGCGCGCATCGAACTGGAGCTCCAGCTGCCCTTCCCGTCGCGGGTGGACGGCAAGCTCGACCCGCTCGCGCGGAGCTACGCGCGCAGCGCGGCCGACTCGGTCTACAAGCAGATCGTGCGCGAGAAGATCGCGATCGAGAAGCGGCGCCCGGACGGCCGCGCGGCCAACGAGATCCGCCCGATCGCGACCGAGGTCGGGGTCACGCCCCGCACCCACGGCTCGGGGCTCTTCACCCGCGGCCAGACCCAGGCGCTGACGCTCGTCACGCTCGGCACGGCCAAGGAAGAGCAGCGCATCGACGACCTCTCGCTGGACACGAAGAAGCGCTACATCCATCACTACAACTTCCCGCCGTTCTCGGTCGGGGAGACGGGCTTCATGCGAGGCCCCAAGCGCCGCGACATCGGCCACGGCGCGCTCGCCGAGCGCGCACTCGTGCCGGTCATCCCGGACGCCGAGACGTTCCCGTACACGATGCGGGTCGTCTCCGAGATCCTCGAGTCCAACGGCTCGTCCTCGATGGCGTCCGTGTGCGGCTCGACGATGGCGCTGATGGACGCGGGCGTGCCGATCACCTCCCCGGTGGCCGGCATCGCGATGGGCCTGATCAAGGAGGGCGACAACTCCATCGTGCTGACCGACATCCAGGGCGCCGAGGACCACCTCGGCGACATGGACTTCAAGGTCGCGGGCACGAAGGACGGGATCACCGCCCTGCAGATGGACATCAAGATCACGGGCGTCTCCGCTGACCTGCTGCGGCAGGCGCTGGCGCAGGCGCGCGAGGCTCGCCTGGCGATCCTCGAGAGCATGGCGAAGGCCATCTCCGAGCCGCGCACGGAGCTCTCGCCGTACGCCCCGCAGGTCGTCACCGTCAAGATCGACTCCGACCAGATCGGGCTCATCATCGGCAAGGGCGGCGAGACGATCCGCGGCCTCGAGGAGGAGTTCGACTGCAAGATCGACATCGAGGAGGACGGCTTCGTCCGCATCTACGCCTCGAGCGCGGCGATGGGCGAGGGCTGCCGCCAGCGCATCGAGGAGATGACGCGGCCGATCTCCGTCGGCACCGTCTACCGGGACCGCAAGGTCGTCAAGACCGCCGAGTTCGGAGCGTTCATCGAGCTCCGCAAGGGCACCGACGGCCTCCTGCACGCCTCGCGGATCTCGCCCGGAGTGCGCGTCGACTCGGTCGACCAGGTGCTGACGCGCGGCGACGTCGTGACCGTCGAGGTGACAGAGGTCGACACCGAGCGCGGGCGCGTCGGCCTGAAGCTCGTCTCCAAGCAGGAGAACGGCGTCGAGGTGCCCGCCGAGACGATCGGCGCGCGCTACAAGGAGCAGTTCCCGAACGCCGGCCAGGGCGGCCCGCGGCCGCCGCGCGACGGCGAGCGCTCGGGCGGCGGCGGCGGGCGCGAGCGCAGCCGTCGCTAGCGACGGAACGGAGGTACGAGCGGCGGGGCTGGCCGTCTCCCTTGCGGGGGACGAGTCGGCCCCGCCGATCGTGCTGCTGCATGGCCTGGCCGAGCGCAGGCAGGTCTTCTCACCTCTCGTGCCGCTGCTCTCGCCGCGGCTGCGGGTCGCCGCCATCGACCTGCCCGGCTTCGGCTCCTCGCCGCCGCTGCCCGGCGGCTTCGATCTCGGCACCGTCTGCGAGCGCGTCGAGGCGGCCATCGCCGAGCTCGGGCTCGAGCGGCCGGCGATCCTCGGCCACTCGCTCGGGGGCGGCGTCACCGTCCGCTACGCGGCGGAGCGGCCGGGCGCGCTGCGAGCGGTCGTGCTGATCGCGCCGGCCGGGCTGATCGCGACCGGAGCGGTGCGCCCGTCCTGGCGGCGGCCGCGACTGCACGCGCTCGGGAGGCACGCGCTGCGCCTCGCGACTCCGCTGATCGCCTCGCGGCGAGGGCTGCGCGAGCGCGCCTTCGCGCGCGTCGTCGGCGACCCCGCGGCTCTGGACGCCGCGCTGGCCCGCGAGCTCCTGATGGGAGCGGCGCAAGGGCGCTCGACGCCCGCTGCGGGCATCGAGATCGTCTATGCCGGGCTGCGTGACCGCCTGGATGAGCTGACGCTGCCCGCCCTCGTGATCTGGGGCGGGAGGGATCTCGTCGTCTCGCCGCGCTACGCCGAGCCGCTCCGAGAGGCGCTACCCGACTGCCGGCTGCTGTTGCTGCCGGACGTCGGCCACGTGCCGATGTGCGAGCAGCCGCACGAGGTCGCGGCCGCTGTGCTGGAGCTCTTCGGCTCGTAGGGGGCCGGCGTGCCAGGAAGCGAGTGAGGGTCCTGGCGGGTACCTACGCAGGAGTTTGGTAGCGGCGGTCGGCCGCCAGGCCACCGCGTGGGTGCACGTGGCACGAACCCGGCGTGCCAGGAAGCGAGTGAGGGTCCTGGCGGGTACCTACGCACGAGTTTGGTAGCGGCGGCCTGGCGGGCGCTGCGTGGGTTCGATCGTCGTGGGCGGGGATCCCGCCAGGACCTCTCTCGGTTCCTGGCGTGCCGGGTACCCGGCGGGGCGAACGCTGCTGGTGGAGCGCGCCGCAGGCCTCAGCCGTAGACGATGACCGCGCGGCCGCCGCGGCGGGCGCGCATGTCGTCGAATGCGCTGTTGATCTCTTCCAGGGCGATGCGGCGCGTGATCAGGCGGTCGATCGGCAGCTTGCCGGCCGCGTAGAGCGCGGCGATGCGCGGGAAGTCGATCGGCGCCACCGAGGAGCCGTAATTGGAGCCGAGCACGCTGTGGCCGAGCTCCGCCATGCCGAAGCCCGAGAAGCTCGACGCGCACGTCCTCTGCCGTCATGCCGACCATCACCGCGGACGCCCCCGAGGCAGATCAGGTCGGGCATCAGCTCGATCGTGCGCTGCAGGCCGATCGCCTCGAAGGCGTAGTCGGCGCCGCCCGGCACGATCGCCTTGACGGCGCCGGCGACGTCGCCGTCGCCGCGCACGGCGTGCGTCGCCCCGACGTCGCGCGCCTGCTCGAGCTTGGCGTCCTCCACGTCCACGGCGATGATCGGATGGGCGCCCGCGAGCGCTGCGCCCATGACGACGGAGAGCCCGACGCCGCCGCAGCCGATCACGACGACGGAGGCCCCCGGCTCGACCCGGGCCGTGTTGACGACCGCGCCGACGCCGGTCGTGACGGAGCAGCCGATCAGGCAGGCGATCTCGAACGGCACGTCGGCGGGAATCGGCACGACGGCGCTGGCGGGCACGACGGCAGCCTCCGCGAACGTGCCGACGGAGAGGTACTGGTAGACCTCGGTGCCGTCCGCGCGGCGGAGGCGCAGCGTGCCGTCGTCGAGCGTCGAGTCGTTGATGCGCGTCTCGCTGCAGGCCCACGAGCGCCCGCGCACGCAGGCGCGGCAGTGACCGCAGGCATAGCGCCATGAGAGCACGGCCGTGTCGCCGACCGCGAGCCCGCTCACGCCGGGCCCGAGCGCCTCCACGGTGCCGGCGCCCTCGTGGCCGAGCACGAGCGGAGCCGGGACGGTCCACTCGCCGTCGAGCGCGTGCAGATCCGAGTGGCAGACGCCGCTGGCGCCGTAGCGCACGCGCACCTCCCCGTGACCGGGAGCCGCGAGCTCGAGCGACTCGATCGCGAGCGGCGAGTGCGGCTCGCGGAACACCGCTGCGTTCACGGACGTGGTCATCTGGCGCGTCGCTCCCGGTCGGCCGTCGGAGTCGCGGATCGTATCCCGCGGCGACGGGCGGCGAGCGTCTCCTCGTGATGTCCGCCGCGCGCATTGCGCGATCCGGCGGAGCCCCGAGCTCCTGCCCGGGGCTCCCCGGGCTGACGTACGCTCAGGGTCGTGCACGAGCAGACGACACTCCCCGGCGGCCTCCGCGTCATCTCCGAGAGCATCGATTCGGTGCGCTCCGTCGCGGTCGGCGTGTTCGTCGGCGTCGGCGCCCGCGACGAGCGGCCGCCCGAGGCCGGCGTCACGCACCTGATCGAGCACCTGCTCTTCAAGGGCAGCGCCCGCTATGACCAGATGGAGATCGCGCGCGTCTCGGACCGTCTCGGCTCGGAGCTCAACGCGTACACCACGCGCGAGTCGACGGTGGTGCACGTGCGCGTGCTCGACGAGCACCTGCCGCTCGCGCTCGACGTCATGTGCGACATGGCGGCGAGCCCGCTCTTCGAGGCCGATGCCCTGGAGTCCGAGCGCGAGGTGGTGCTCGAGGAGATCGCGATGATCGAGGACGACCCGTCCGATCTCGTGCACGACCTCGCAGCACGCTGCGTCTTCGGACAGCACGAGCTCGGACGGCCGGTGATCGGCACCGCCGCGACGGTGCGCGCGCTCGGCGACGGCGACATCCGCGCCTACCACGCCAGGCGCTACGGCGCCGGGAACATCGTGGTCGCCGCCGCCGGCAATGTCGAGCACGACGCCTTCCGATCGCTCGTTGCCGATCGTCTGCAGCTCGGCGCCGCGGAGCGCGCCGTGCGCTCGACGCCGGCGGTCGCCGGGGGCACGCAGCTCTTCCTCGCGCGCGACACCGAGCAGTACCACGTCTGCCTCTCGGCGCCGGGGCTGCCGCGCGACGACGACCGGCGCTTCGCGCTCGCCCTGCTCGACCACGTGCTCGGCGGCGCGGCCTCCTCGCGGCTCGTGCAGGAGATCCGCGAGCAGCGCGGCATGGCCTACAGCGTCTACAGCTACACGGGCAGCTACGACGATGCCGGCCAGATCGGCATCTACGTCGGCACGCGTGCCGAGAATGTGGCCGAGTGCGTCGAGATCGCGCGCGCCCAGATGGCCGAGCTCGCCGCCGGCGGGCTGACCGAGGACGAGCTCGAGCGCGCGAAGGAGAGCGTCAAGGGCCGCATGCTGCTGGCGCTGGAATCGACGTCCTCGCGCATGTCGCGGCTCGGACGGGCGGTGCTGAGCGGCAGCGAGATCCTCTCGCTGGACGAGGTCGCGGCGCGCGTCGACGCCGTCAGCCACGACGACATCACCGCGATTGCGGCCGAGCTCTTCGCACCCGGATGCTTCTCGACGGCCGGCATCGGCCCCGATTGCGATCGCTTCACGGCCGCTGTCGGAGGCGAGGTCGCCTTGCTCGAGGCGGTCGCGTGACGCGCGTCACCCTGGCCGGGGCGAGCGGCCGGACGGGCCTGCCGGTCGCGGCCGCCCTGGCCGCCGCCGCCGACGTCGACCTCGTCGCGCGCGTGGCCCCGAGCCTCGCGGGCGGCGGGCCCGGGTGCTTCGGCTCGCTGACCGAGGCACTCGGCGAGACGACCTCCGACGTGCTCGTCGACCTGACTCGCCCCGAGCTGGGGGAGGAGCATGCACTCGCCGGCCTCGCAGCGGGGCTTGCGGTCGTGCTCGGGACGACGGGCCTCGACGCCGACGCGCGCGGCCGGATCGACGCCGCGGCCCGCGCTGCAGAGCTGCCGGCGTTCTACGCCCCGAACTTCGCGCTCGGCGCCGTGCTCGCGATGCAGTTCGCCGAGCAGGCCGCCGCGCTGCTCCCGCACGTCGAGATCGTCGAGCTCCACTCCCATCACAAGCTCGACGCGCCATCGGGCACCGCGGAGGCGACCGCCGAGCGCATCCGCGCCGTCACCGGTCACGATGTGCCGATCCACTCGGTGCGCCTGCCCGGGCTGGTCGCCCACCAGGAGACGCTGCTCGGCGGCGAGGGACAGCTGCTCACGATCCGGCACGACACGACGTCGCGGGAGGCCTTCGCGCCCGGCGTCCTCTTGGCGGTGCGGCGTGTCCGCGAGCTCCCGCCGGGTCTCACCGTGGGGCTCGAGACGTTCCTGACGGCCTGACAGGCAGAGCCGCAGGCGGGTGACGCAGGCTATGATCGCTGCGTGATTCCGCAGGCACGAGCGCGCCCCGAGCCGCCGGCCGGGCGCATCTGCACCGCGATGGTGACCGCCTTCGCGCCGGATGGCTCGCTGGACCTCGAGGCCTGCCGAGCGCTCGCGCGCCATCTCGTGGAGCATGGCTCGGAGGGTCTCGTGCTCGCCGGGACGACGGGCGAGGGGCCGACGCTGAACGACGCGGAGAAGCTCGCGCTGTTCGAGGCGGTGCTCGACGAGGTCGGGGGCGACGCCCGCGTGATCGCGAACACCGGCACGTACGACACGGCGCACTCCGTGCACCTGACGCGTGAGGCCCGGCAGCTCGGCGTGCACGGCTTCCTCGCCGTCACTCCGTACTACAACAAGCCGCCCGCGGAGGGGCTCGCACGGCACTTCGCAGCCATCGCGGCCGCAGCCGACGGGCTGCCGGTGATCATCTACAACATCCCGCAGCGCGTGATCCTGAATCTCGAGCCGGACCTGCTCATGCGGCTCGCGCGCCAGAGCTCGAACGTGTTCGCCGTCAAGCAGGCGACCACCGACCTGGAGCAGGCGCGCGCGATCGTCGAGGCCGGCCTCGTGCTCTACGCGGGCAACGACGATCTGCTTGCACCGTTCCTCGAGCTGGGCGGCTCCGGCGGCATCCACGTCGCCTCGCATCTCGTGGGCTCCGACATGCTGCGCATGTGCGAGCTCGCCGAGAGCGGCGACTTCGAAGGCGTCCGCGCCCTCGACCGCGAGCTCAAGCCCGTCTTCGACGCCATGAACCTGACCGTCAACCCCATCCCGCTCAAGGCCGCGCTCGAGCTCATCGGGCACCGGGTGGGAGCTCCTCGCCTGCCTCTGGTCGAGGCGACCGACGAACAACGCGCCGCGCTGCGCCACGCCCTTGCGGCGAGAGGCCTGACGGCCGCCGCGTGAGCGACGTCGTACGCATCATCCCGCTCGGCGGCCTGGGCCAGATCGGCAACAACCTGTGCGTGGTCGAGCAGGGCGAGCGCCGCGTTCTGATCGACTGCGGCCTCTCGTTTCCGCGCGACGAGATGCCCGGCGTCGACCTGGTGCTGCCGGACTTCGCGTACCTGCGCGAGGCCCCCGGGGGCATCGATGCGGTCATCCTGACCCACGGGCACGAGGATCACATCGGTGCGCTGCCGTACGTGATGCGCGAGATCGGCGTGCGCGAGGTCTGGGGCACGCGCCTCACGCTGGGCATGGTGAAGTCGAAGCTGGACGAGCACGGGCTGCTGCGCGACGCCGAGTTCATCGAGATCGACGCCGACGGCGATCCCGTCGGCTGCGGTCCGTTCGCGGCCGAGTTCGCCCGCGTCACGCACTCGGTGCCCGATGCCGTGGCCGTCGCGCTGCACACGACCGAGGGCACGATCCTGCACACGGGCGACTACAAGATCGATCACACGCCGATCGACGGCCGGCCGACCGACCTCGCCAAGCTCGCGCGCCTCGGCGCGGACGGGGTCGACCTCATGCTGGCCGACTCCACGAATGCCGAGCGGCCCGGCATCACGCAGTCCGAGCAGCTGGTGGCGGCCGCGCTCAAGCGCATCATCCGCGACGCGCCCGGACGCGTGATCGTGACGAGCTTCTCGTCGCACATCCACCGCCTGCAGGGCGTGATCGACGCCTCCGAGGCCTGCGGCCGCAAGGTCGCCGTGGTCGGCCGCTCGATGATCAAGAACCTCAACATCGCGCGCAACCTCGGCTACGCCGACGTCGAGGAGGGCACCCTCGTCAGGCCGTCCGAGCTCGACGAGCTGCGCGACAACGAGGTCACCGTCCTCTGCACCGGCTCGCAGGGCGAGCCCATGTCGGCGCTCACCCGGATGGCCTACAGCGATCACCGTCAGGTGCAGATCCGCGAGGGCGACACGGTGATCATGTCCGCCAAGCCGGTGCCGGGCAACGAGCTGGCCGTGCACGACACGATGAACGCCCTCTGCCGCCGCGGCGCCCGCGTCCTGCACCAGGACAACGAGGCCGTGCACGTCTCGGGCCACGGCTCCGCGGAGGAGCTGAAGATGATGCTCGCGCTCGTGCACCCGAAGGCGTTCATGCCCGTGCACGGCGAGCTGCGCATGCTGGCGGCCCACGCAGCCCTGGCCGAGTCGGTCGGCGTGCCGGCGGGGCGCATCTACGTCTGCGACAACGGCGACGTGCTGGTGCTCGAGCGCGGCTCGGTGCGCCGCGAGGGCACGGTCGAGGCGGGCGTCGTGTTCGTCGACGGCCTCGGCATCGGCGATCCCAAGGACGCCGTCCTGCGCGACCGCCGCCAGCTCTCCGCAGACGGCACGCTGATCGTCGTCTGCCAGCTGCACCGCGGCCCCTCGCGCGTGGAGCCCGAGGTGATCGCCCGCGGCTTCGCTCCCGAGGGCGCCGACGCCGCCGACGAGCTGCTGGACGAGGTGCGCGCCCATGCGAGCACCATCCTCGACCGCCTCGACGCCGACGGCGTGCGCGAGCACAAGCTGCTCCAGAGCCACCTTCACGACGAGCTCGCAGAGCTCGTCTGGAATCGCGCGCGCAAGCGCCCATTGGTGCTGCCCGTCGTCGTCGACGTGTAGCGCCGCTCGCATGCCCGACGTGCTGACGATCGGCGCCCACGGCTGGACGGCGGATGCGTACTTCGACGCACTCGCGCGGGAGCGGGTGGCGCTCTTCTGCGACCTGCGCCGTCGTCGCGGTGTGCGCGGGCCCGAGTACGCGTTCGCCAACAGCGCGCGTCTGCAGGTCCGGCTCGCGGAGCTGCGGATCGCGTACGCGCACCGGCTCGATCTGGCGCCGAGCGCGGGGCTGCGACAGGCGCAGTACACCGTCGACGAGCAGCACGGCGTCGGCAAGCGCGACCGGGTTCGGCTCAGCCCCGCGTTCGCGGCGGCCTACGACGCCGAGTGCCTGCGCGGCTTCGATGCGGCCGGATTCCTGGCCGAGCTCGGCGGTGAGGGGCCGATCTGCCTCTTCTGCGTCGAGCGCGAGCCCGCTGCCTGCCATCGCTCGCTCGTGGCGGCACGGCTGGCCGAGAGCGGCGCGACGGTCACCCACCTCGTGCCCTGACGGCCTCAGTGCCGCGCGGGCCGTGCCTCCCGGCCGCTACGGCGCAGCGCGATGCCGCCCAGCGCCTCCTGGATCACCCGCTGGCCGGCCAGCGCCGTGATGCCCGCGACGTCGTAGGGCGGCGAGACCTCGACCAGGTCCATCCCGCAGAGCTCGACCTCGCAGGCGATGCGCCGCACTGCCGCGAGCAGCTCGCGCGAGCTCAGGCCGCCCGGCTCCGGGGTGCCCGTGCCGGGCGCGTAGGCCGGGTCGAGCGAGTCGACGTCGACCGTCAGGTACGTGCGCGGGGCGCGTTCGCGGACGTGGGCGATCGCCTCGTCCAGCACCGTGCGCAGCCCGAGCTCGTCGATCTGCCCCATCGTGTACCAGCGGAAGCCCTGCTCGCGCATGCGGTCGAACTCGTGCGGGAACGGCCAGCAGCCGCGCAGACCCGATCTGGACGATGTTGCCCGCCAGCAGGACGCCCTCCTGGACGGCGCGCGAGAACGGCTGGCCGTGATCCGGAAGCGAGTGCTCGCCGTGGATCTCGCCCGTATCGGCATGGGTGTCGAAGTGGAGGACGCTGAAGCCGTCGGCGCCGTGATGGCGGGCGAGCGCGCGCAGGATCGGCAGCGTGATCGAGTGGTCGCCGCCGATCACCGCCGGAATCGCTCCGGCCGCGAGGATCTCGCCGACGCGCGCCTGGATCGCGGCGTGCGCAGCGAGGACGTCGCTGTCCGGCGATTCCGCGTCGCCGTAGTCGACGACCGAGAGCGCCTCGTAGGGGTCGATGCCGAGCTCGATGCTCGGGCGTCCGTCGACGCCGACGTCCTCGGCCAGCCGCACTGCGCGCGGACCGAAGCGCGTGCCGGGGCGGTACGTGACGGCAAGGTCGAACGGCGCGCCGAGCACCGCGACGTCCGCGCCGTCGAGGTCCGCGGGCGTGAGCGCCATGGGCTGACGGGCGAACGTCAGCGAGACGCCGGAGTAACCGCGATCGGTGCTGCGCGCAGGCTGGGTCGGAGGCATGCGCGGATCATGCCGGTCGGGCCGCGATCGTGCGAGGACGAGGTCAGGCCGTGGAGGCGGCGAGCCGCTCGCGCGCCTCGGGGCGGCCGGCACGAGCTGGTCGATGGTGCCGGCGTCGCATCTGATGCCAATAGAGTTGGCGCCGGTGGCTCTGAGGACGTCTCTTTGCGATCTTCTCGGGATCGACGTGCCGATCGTGCAGGCGCCCGTCTCGGATGTGCCCGCTCTCACCGCAGCGGTTTCGAATGCGGGCGGTCTCGGCGTGTTGCCACTCTCGTGGCTCGAGCCGGAGCAAGCTCGCGCTGCGATTCGCGAGACCCGGCGTCTGACGGACCGGCCATTTGGGGTGAACCTCGTGCTGGAATGGCAGCAGCACGAGCGGCTCGCGGTCGCGCTCGAGGAAGGCGTGGCGGTGGTGTCGCTGTTCTGGGGCGAGCCTGCTCCGTACGCGACGGCCATCCGTGAGGGCGGCGCACGGTGCATCGTCACCGTCGGCAGCGCCGCCGAGGCGCAGCGAGCGGTCGCAGCGGGTGCCGACGCGGTCGTCGCGCAGGGCTGGGAAGCAGGCGGTCATGTCTGGGGCGATGTCTCGACGCTGGCGCTCGTGCCGGCCGTCGTCGACGCGATCTCGCCGGTACCGGTGGTCGCCGCAGGAGGCATCAGTGATGGACGCGGGCTCGCGGCGGCGCTCTCTCTCGGGGCCGCCGGGGCCTGGGTGGGCACGCGCTTCGTGGCCAGTGAGGAAGCCGGCCATCACCCGCTCTACAAGCAGCTCGTCTGTGAAGCCGTCGAGACCGACACCATCCACTCGTCACTCTTCGACGTCGGCTGGCCGCGGGCTCCGCATCGAACGCTTCGCAACAGCACCGTGCGCCTGTGGGAGCAGGGCGGCTGTTCACCGAGCGGCGTGCGGCCCGGCGAAGGTGAGCCGGTGGCAGCGAGATTGGATGGGACGCCGGTGCCGCGCTACAGCGTCGACGACCCCACGAGCGAGATGACCGGGCAACTGGAGGCCCTTGCTCTCTACGCAGGGCAGGGCGCCGCGCTCGTTCACGACGTGCTTCCAGCCGGCGAGATCGTCAGCAGGATGGCCGCCGAGGCGATGCGAGTACTCGCCGGTCTCACCGCCGGCTGGTAGCCACGCCCTGCTCGAGGCGGCGCCCGCCGACGGAAGCTGCGGCCGATTCTCACGCATGTATGAGCGAGTTCTCCGTCGCCGGCCGGAGCGTTCGCGGCCGGCGCTCGCCCGAGTAGCTCCACACCTGCTCGGTTCGCGGCCAGAGCATGCCGATCCCGTGCCGCTTGCGCAGGATTCGCGCCGGCGTCGTCGAAGCCGCCAACGATGGCACCCCGCCGCAAGACCGCGACGGCGCGGCGAGCGCCCGCCCGCAGCTCTCGCCCTGCTCGCAAGCGGGCTGCTCCCGCACGGCGCGCCCGCGCGCGCGAGCCGCTTCTCGCTCCGCATCAGTACCGCGACCTCGCGGGCCTGGCGCTCTGCGCGCTGGCGGCATTCTCGGCGCTCGTGGTCTGGGCCGGTGCAGGCGGCGGCAGCCTGGGAGGCGCGCTGCGCGGCGGGCTCGAGCTCGCCACGGGGCGCGCGGTCGCGGTTGCGCCGCTCGCACTCGCGGCCCTCGGCGGCAGCCTGCTCCTGCGTGCCGACGCCCGCCGCCTCCGCCCGTTCCGGGTGGGCGGCCTCCTGCTCTCGCTCGGCCTGCTCTCGCTGCTCGGCTCGGCCCACCTCGACGATCACGCGCTGCGCCACGGGGGCGGCTACGCGGGCAACGGCCTGCACGCCGCCGTGGCGTCGGTCGCGGGCGAGCCCGGGGCCGCCGTGCTCGCCATCTTCGCGCTGGTCGCGGGCCTGCTCTTGCTCTCGGGCGCCTCCGCGCACGTCCTGCTCGGCAGCAGCGCGCGCGCCGCGCAGCGGTCGGCTCGCGGAGTGGTGCGCGTGGCGGCGACGGTACGCAGCGTGCCGCTGCCGGCCGACCTCCAGGTCACGGTGCGTCAGCGCCGGCCCAAGGCGAGCCCCTCGGCGCCGCCGCTCGATGTCGAGCAGCGCTTTCCCGACGTCTTCGAACCCGCTCCCGAGCCCGAGCCGGCGTTCGAGGCAGCGCTGCCCATGATGCCGCCGCTGCCGCCGCCGTTCCTGCCCGAGGATCCCGAGAACGACGTCACCGAGGCGCACGACGCGACCGGGCCCCAGGACTCCGACGCGCACGAGATCGACGTGCCGCTGCCGGTCTCGAACTACCGCCTGCCCGACTCCCGGGTGCTCCAGCGCGGCACGCGCCCGACGGGCAAGGACGTCGACGTGGAGCGCGTGGGCGCCTCGCTGCTCTCGGCGCTCACCGAGCACGGGGTCGAGGCGCGCATGATCGGCACGGTCTCGGGCCCGCGCGTCACGCGCTACGAGCTGCAGCTCGCGCCCGGCACGAAGGTCTCGCGCGTCTCCGCCCTGCGCGACGACCTCGCCTACGCCCTGGCCACGACGGAGATCCGCATCCTGGCCCCGATCCCCGGCAAGCAGGCCGTCGGCGTCGAGGTGCCCAACCGCTCGCCCAACCTCGTCTCCCTGGGCGATCTCGTGGATGAGCCGGCTGTCGGCTCCCCGCTCACCGTCTGGCTCGGCAAGGACATCTCCGGCCACACGGTGGTCGCCGACCTCGCACGCATGCCGCACCTGCTGATCGCCGGCACGACCGGCTCGGGCAAGTCCGGCTGCATCAACTCGATGCTCTGCTCGATCCTCCTGCGCGCCACGCCGGACGAGGTGCGGATGATCCTGATCGACCCCAAGAAGGTCGAGCTCAACCACTACGAGACGATCCCGCACCTGCTCACGCCGGTCGTCACCAACATGAAGAACGCGGCCGCCGTGCTCGGCAACGTCGTGCGCGAGATGGAGTCGCGCTACGAGCTGATGGGCCTGCACAAGGCGCGCAACCTGCCCGAGATGAACAAGGTGCGCCTGCGCGACGGCAAGGCGCCGCTGCCCTACATGCTCGTCGTGATCGACGAGCTCGCCGACCTGATGATGGTCTCGCCGGCCGAGGTCGAGGACGCGATCATCCGCCTCGCGCAGAAGTCGCGCGCCGTCGGCATCCACCTCCTGCTGGCGACGCAGCGGCCGTCGGTCGACGTGATCACCGGCATGATCAAGGCCAACGTGCCGAGCCGCATCGCCTTCGCCGTCTCCTCCCAGACCGACTCGCGCGTGATCCTCGACACCGCGGGCGCTGAGGCCCTGCTCGGCTCGGGTGACATGCTCTACAAGCCACTCGGCACCTCGCGGCTGCAGCGCGTGCAGGGCGGCTACATCTCCGAGGAGGAGATCGCGCTGCTCGTGCAGCAGTGCCGCGTGCAGTCCGAGCCCGAGTTCAGCGAGAAGCTGCTCGAGACGGCGCCCGACGTGGAGTCCGAGGAGCTCGATCCCGACGAGGACGACATGCTCGAGGACGCGATCCTGTGCGTGGCCCAGCACGAGACGGCATCGGTCTCGCTCCTGCAGCGGCGGCTGCGCGTCGGCTACACGCGCGCGGGACGGCTCGTCGACATGCTCGAGCGGCGCGGGGTGATCTCGGGCTACGAGGGCTCCAAGCCGCGGCGCGTGCTCGTGACCTACGACGAGGCCCAGCGCATGGTCGGCCGCACCCCCATCGAGGGGTGAGCGGCTCCACCTGGCAGGCGCGCACCGCCGTCGCCCTGCTGATCGGCGCCCTCGGCGAGGGCCTCTGCGTCGCCTTGTCGGAGTGGGTGGCGGGTGGCTTCGTGCTCGCCACGTTCGCGATCGCCGTCTGGCTCGGGTGGCGGTTCGGGCCGGCGATCGGGACGCTGGCGGCCGGCTTCCCGCCGCTCGGGATCGTCTTCGCGGGCTCGGGCGAGGCCCACGTCGGCGAGCGCATCCTGACCGCGCTGACGGTCGTGATGCTGCTGGGAGGCTCCGCCTGGCTGACGGCGCGCGTGCGCGAGCGCTACGGCAAGCCGGCATGGGGGCGCTACGAGAGGCCCTCCGAGTAGACTTGGCGCTCGCGGGCGCTCGTGCCCGCCTCCCGCTTATGTTCGAAATCGGTGCCACTCTCCGCGAGGCGCGCGAACGCCGTCAATTGACCTGGGAGCAGGTCGAGACCGACACGAAGATCCGCGCGAAGTACCTGCGCGCCCTCGAGGAGGAGGAGTTCGACAGCCTGCCCTCCGGCACGTACGTGCGCGGATTCCTGCGCGCCTATGCGAGCTACCTCGGCCTGGACGGGCGCCTGTTCGTGGACGAGTACGCCTCGCGCTTCGGCACCCGGCACGACGACGAGCTCTTCCGGCGGCGGCGCGAGCGGCCGATGACGCAGCGCCGGGAGTCCTCGAGCGCGGTGCTCGTGGCGCTGATCGCCGTGGTCTCCATCGGCGTGCTCTTCTTCGTCGCCTGGCGCTTCGGGCCGGGCGAGGCGCCGACGCCTGCGCCGAGCGTCGTCACCAAGACGCTCACGACCGGCGGCGTCAACGCCAATCCGGCCGCCACGACGCCGACGACGAGCGCGACCACGGAGAGCACGGCGGCGCGCGGCGCGCCGACGCGCCGGCCGGTCTCCCTGCGGGTCGACATCCCAGCCGGAGCCGAGAGCACCTGGGTCAAGATCACGCGGCTCTCGAATCACAAGGTGATCGCGCAGCAGCAGGTCGCTCCGGGCGCGAGCCTCGGCGGCGGCGCGCTCAAGGACGACGACGGCTTCGCAATCGAGAGCGGCATCCCCGGCAACGTCTCGCTGGCCGTCAACGGCCACACGTTCACGCTCAACGACGCGGGCCCGATCTGGCTCGTCACGGCGGACACGACGGCCGCGCACGTCGTCTCGGCGGCGAAGCTGCCGAAGCTCCCCGTCAAAGAATCGGCGTGACGGCAGGCAGGCCGTCGGCCGCCCTGCTGATCACGGGGCAGGAGCTCCTGCTCGGCCTCGTCAGCGACGCCAACACGCGCTTCCTGGCACATGAGCTGGACGCGCTCGGAATCGAGCTGCGGCGCGTCAGCGTCGTCGGCGACGAGCATGAGGAGATCGCGGCCGGGCTGCGCGAGCTCGCCGGCCACGACCTCGTGATCACCTCCGGCGGCCTCGGGCCGACCCACGACGATCGCACCGTCGCGGCCGTCGCGGAGGTCGCAGGGGCCGAGCTCGCGGTCGACGAGCAGCTGCTCGAGACGATTGCGGCCGTCACCGCAGCCTTCGCTCGGCGCCGCGGCACCGATCCGGCGCTCAACCGCGACGGCGATCGCAAGCAGGCGCTCGTGCCGCGCGGGAGCACGGTGATCCCGCCGGCCGGCACCGCGCCCGGGCTGCTGCTCGCGCTCGGGGAAGGTCACGTGCTCGTCCTGCCGGGGCCGCCGCGCGAGCTCGCCGTCGTCTGGGGCCGGGCGCTCGAGCTCGAGCCGATCCTGGCGCTGCGTGCGCGCGCCGGCACGCTGCTGCGTCAGACGCTGCGCGTCTACGGATCCGGCGAGCCGGCCGTCGCGCGCGCCTTCGCCGCGGCCGGTGGCGATGCCGGGGGGACGCGCACGACGATCTGCGCGCGCGCCATGGAGGTCGAGGTCACGATCCGCGCCGAGCCCGAGCGGGCGACGGCGCTCGAGGATCTGGTCGCAGGGCTGCACGCACAGCTCGGAGCGGCCATCTACGCCGAGGACGAGCGCCCGCTGGCCGAGCACGTGCTCGAGCTGCTGCGGGCCCGCGGGCAGCGCCTGGCCGTCGCCGAGTCGTGCACGGCGGGCCTCGTCGGAGCCCGCCTGGCGGACATCCCCGGCTCCTCCGACGTCCTGCTGGGCGGCGTGATCGCCTATGCCGACGACCTCAAGCGCGGGCTGCTCGGGGTGCCGGAGGCCTTGCTGGCGGAGCACGGCGCCGTCTCGGCCGAGGTCGCCCAGGCCATGGCGCAGGGCGCCCGCGCGGCGACCGGCGCCGAGGTCGGCATCTCCGTGACGGGCGTCGCGGGCCCGGGCGGGGGCAGCGAGCGCAAGCCGGTCGGGCTCGTGTTCCTGCACGTCTCGGCGCCCGGCGCGGAGCGCGGGCAGGAGCAGCACCTGATCGGCGATCGCGCCCAGGTGCGCGAATGGGCGACCGTGGCGGCGCTCCAGCTCGTGCGCACGACACTCTCTTGACATTCCGCGCTGGTGCGGCGGAACCCGCCCGCTAAGCTACCGGGAGAACATACGTTCGTAGGTGAAGCCGGCGGCGATTCGTCCGAGGCCGGTGCGAAACTGCGAGCCCGGCTGCGTGGAGGAGACGAGAGATGGCAGATCAGAAGAATCAGGCGCTGACGGCGGCGCTGGGACAGATCGAGAAGGCGTTCGGCAAGGGCGCGATCATGCGCATGGGCGACGAGACGAAGATCCCGGTGGCGGCGATCTCGACCGGATCGCTCTCGCTCGATCTCGCGCTCGGGGTCGGAGGCGTCCCGCGCGGGCGCATCGTCGAGATCTTCGGCCCGGAATCCTCGGGCAAGACGACGCTCTGCTACCACATCCTCGCCGAGGCCCAGAAGGCCGGCGGGACGTGCGCGTTCATCGATGCGGAGCACTCCATGGACCCCGGCTACGCCGCGGCGATCGGCGTCGACGTCGACGAGTTGCTCGTGTCGCAGCCCGACTCCGGCGAGCAGGCGCTCGAGATCTGCGAGCTGCTCGTGCGCTCGGGCGCGATCGACATCGTCTGCATCGACTCCGTCGCGGCGCTCGTGCCCAAGGCGGAGCTCGAGGGCGAGATCGGCGACTCCTTCGTCGGCATCCAGGCTCGGCTGATGAGTCAGGCGCTGCGCAAGCTCGCGGGGTCGCTCAACCGCAGCGGCACCGTGTGCGTGTTCACGAACCAGCTGCGCGAGAAGATCGGCGTGATGTTCGGCTCGCCGGAGACCACGCCTGGTGGCCGCGCGCTCAAGTTCTATGCCTCCGTGCGCCTCGACATCCGGCGCATCGAGACGCTCAAGGACGGCGCGGAGGCCTACGGCAATCGCGTGCGCGTCAAGGTGGTCAAGAACAAGGTCGCCCCGCCCTTCCGGCAGGCCGAGTTCGACGTGATCTACGGCCGCGGCATCTCCTGGGAGGGCACGGTGCTCGACGTCGGCCTGGAGAAGGCCGTCGTGCAGAAGAGCGGATCGTTCCTCTCGTTCGAGGAGGAGCGCATCGGCCAGGGCCGCGAGAAGGCCAAGGCGTTCCTGCGGGAGCACCCGGACGTGCTGCAGCGCATGCTGAACCGCATCCAGGCGGTCTCGGAGGGCTCGATCATCCCGGGCGCCACGGTTCCGGCCCCGGGCCTCGCGCTGGGCGAGGTCGTCGCCGAGGTACCACCGCCGGCAGCCGAGCCCGAGCTGAAGCCGAGCAACGGCGTGCCGGTCGCGGCCGGCATCGGCGACGCCTGAAACGGCCGGCTGCGCGCTCCCGGCGGTTCGTGCGATGGACGGAGACGTGCGTGAGCGGGCGCTCGACGCGGCAGCCAAGGCGCTGGCGCGTCGAGCACTCTCTCGCGCCGCGCTCGAGTCCCGGCTCGCCGGCGTAGCGCCGCCGGAGGTCTGCGCAGCGGTCGTCAGCGACCTCGAGCGGCTGGGCTACGTGGACGACGAGGCGCTCGCCCTCGCGCTCGCGGAGCAGCGGCTCGCCTCCGGCTGGGGGCCGGGGCGCGTCGAGGCCGATCTGGAGCGCCTCGCGGTGGGGGAAACGGCGGCCCGCGCGGGAGTGCGCGCGGCGGAGGCGGGGGAGGAAGCCGCGGCGCGAGCGCTGCTCGCCTCCCGCGCGGCAGCCGGGCGCACGCCGGCCCAGCGCCTCGCGCTTCTCGGCCGCCGCGGCTTCACGGCCGAGGCCGCCGAGAGCGTCCTCGGGGTACTCGACGAGTAGCGTCCTGCGCGGAAGCTCGCAGCCGGCCATGCGCACCCCCGGCTCTCCAGGCGCAGGCCGGTCGGTCGCCCGGCAGCGGCTCCTGCGCCGTGATGGCGGCGCGGCCGGCCGCGGAGCGATGGCCGGGCGCGGTCTGAGTGATCCAGGCAGTTTCCGCCGCAGCGGCCGAACGCCCTCAGGTTGCAGGAGCGGGCCGCGGCGAGCTGCGCGCGACCACCGCCAGGGTGGCGAGCAGCGAGGCGCAGACGACGGCCACGATCGCGTAGGTCGTCGTGTCGCCGTGCCGGTCGGCGAGGATCCCCGTCGTCAGCGAGCCGCCGGCGAAGGCGGTCGCCCAGGTCACCGAGAGCACGCCGTTGACGACTCCGTGCGAGACGCCGCGCTCGTCCGCTCCGCGGGTCGAGAGCGGGTACATCGCGGTCGCCATGATCGTGAACGCCGGTGCGACGGCGACGAGCAGCAGGAGCTGCGCCGAGTCGGAGAGCCCCGTGATCAGCAGTGCGGGCATGATCGCGAGAGCCGCGGCGGCGCCGATGCCGACGCGCAGAGGGCCGATGCGTGAGGCCCGGCGCCCCGCGAGCGGGCCCGAGATGGCGCCAAGCGTCGCGCCGATCATGAGCGCTGCCCCGATGTGCCAGGTCGCGACGCCGTGCCCGTGCAGGTGGCGGGGGACGAGCAGGTCGATCGCGCCGAGGGACACGGGGTCGATGACCGAGAGCAGGATGGCGGCCACTACGAGGCGGTTGCGCAGCACCGAGCCGATCGAGCGCACATAGCTGCTCTCGGGCGCGATCGTCCTGCCGGCCGGAGCGCGCAGCACGAGCGGCACGGTCAGCGCGGCCACGCCGGCGAGACACGTGAAGGCGAGCAAGGGCGAGGTCGCATGCGCGAACGAGCCGATGCCCGGGCCGATCACCGCGCCCGTCGAGAAGAGCCCCATGACGATGCCGGACTCGCGCGGCAGGCGGTCGCTCGGCGTGTTCGCCGAGAGCCACGCCATCGAGGCCGCCCACGTGATGCCGGCTGCCGCCCCCTGGAGCCCGCGAGCGAGGTCGAGCACGACGGCGTTCGGCGCGAGCGCAAAGGCGAGCGTGGAGACCGTCAGCAGCGCCGATCCGGCGAGCGCCATGCGGCGGCCGCCGATGCGCGGCGTGACGAGGCCGGAGAGCAGGCCGATGATGGGCGTCGGCAGCGGGTAGGCGGCGAGCACGAGGCCCGCGCCGGCCTTCGAGAGGTGAAAGCGGTCCGAATAGCTCGGCAGCAGCGGCACGACGGCCTGGTAGAGCGTCGACTCCACGAGCATCGTCAGCCCGACAGCGATCGTGATGCGCCGCGCGTCCACGGCTCGATTCTGCCCGCTCGCGGCGGGCCGGTGCGGCGCCCCCCGGCGGGGACAAAGCTCTACGATGTGAACGCAACCTCATTCGATCATTCGCCGACGCGACGCAGCGCCGGCAGCTCGCGTACCACGACCCTCCGATTCGGCGCCCCGGCGCCACCTGAACGCTCCCGACGACGGGAGCGACCGGAACGCTTCCCCCCGCGACTGCCTGCCTGCTCTGCTGCGGCATGACTGCACGGGGCCGACGGCGTTTCCGCCGGGAGGCCCGGGGAGACCGACATGCTCGAGGCAGTACTCGCCCTACTGGGACTGGTCGTCGGGGCTGCGCTCGCCGCCGTCGTGATGCGCAGTCGCGGCGGCTCGGTGGAAGCGCTGCGCAGCGAGGCGGAGATGGAGCTCACGAGCGCCAGGCGCGAGGCCGAGGCCGTGCGCAAGGAGGCCGAGGTCGCCGCCAAGGAGCACATGCTCGCCGCCCGCAGCGAGGTGGAGGAGCAGCTCAAGGGCCGCAGCCTCGAGATCGCCCGCTCCGAGGAGCGGCTCGCCGCCCGCGCCGCGCAGCTCGACCAGACGGCAGCCGACGTGGCCGCGCGCGAGGGCCGGACGGCGGAGCGCGACGCCGCGCTGGCGGAGCGCGAGGCGCGCGTCTCGCAGCTGGTGGAGGAGCAGCAGCGCGAGCTCGAGCGGGTCGCCGCGATGACGCAGACCCAGGCGCGCGAGGCGCTGCTGATCCGCGTCGAGGAGCAGGCGCGGCACGACGTCGCCCGGCGCATCCGCACGATCGAGGACGAGGCACGCATCGAGGCCGATCGCCGGGTGCGCAACATCATCTCGATCGGCATCCAGCGCACCGCCTCGGCGCATGCGGCCTCGACCACCGTCTCGAGCGTGACGCTGCCGTCCGACGAGATGAAGGGCCGCATCATCGGCCGCGAGGGGCGCAACATCCGCGCGCTCGAGAACCTCACCGGCGTCGACGTGATCATCGACGACACGCCCGGTGCCGTGCTGCTCTCGGGGTTCGACGGGATGCGGCGCGAGATCGCGCGGCTGACGCTGCAGCGCCTGATCGCGGACGGCCGCATCCACCCGGCGCGCATCGAGGAGTGCTACGGCCAGGCCAAGCAGGAGGTCGAGGAGGAGATCGTCCGCGCGGGCGAGCAGGCCAGCTTCGACGCCAAGGTGCCGGGCCTGCATCCGGAGCTGCTCAAGGTGCTCGGACGCCTCAAGTACCGCACGAGCTATGGGCAGAACGTGCTCAGCCACTCGGTCGAGGTCGCGCACGTGGCGGCGATCATGGCCGCCGAGCTGGGCGCCTCCCAGAAGACCGCCCGCCGCGCGGCGCTGCTGCACGACGTCGGCAAGGCGCTGACGCACGAGGTGGAGGGCTCGCATGCCATCATCGGCGCGCAGCTCGCGCGCAAGAACCGCGAGTCGGCAGCCGTCGTGCACGCCATCGAGGCCCACCACTTCGAGGTCGAGCCGCAGACGATCGAGGCGGTGCTGGTGCAGGCCGCCGACGCCATCTCCGCGGCACGCCCCGGCGCGCGCGGCGAGACCATGGAGCACTACGCCAAGCGCCTCGAGGACCTCGAGCGCATCGCGACCTCCAAGCCCGGAGTCGAGCGCTGCTTCGCCATGCAGGCCGGGCGCGACGTCCGCGTGATGGTCAAGCCCGAGCTGGTGGACGACGATGCGGCGACGATCCTCTCGCACGAGATCGCGCGCGAGATCGAGGACAGCCTCGAGTACCCCGGCCAGATCCGCGTGACCGTGATTCGCGAGCTGCGCGCGACCGACGTCGCCCGTTGAGCGCCTCATGCCGCACGACGTGGCCTGTGTCGGCCCCGCCGGCGTCGACGTCATCCTCGACGGGCTCGAAGCCCTGCCCCTGAACGGCGAGCTCGCCCACGCTGCGCGGTCGGAGATCGCGCCCGGCGGTGCCTGCAACGTCGCCATCGCCTGCTCGCGCCTGGGCCTGCGCAGCGCGCTCGTCGCACCCGTCTGCCAGGACGACCTGGGCTCGCTCCTGACCGCGCGGCTGGCCGGCGCCGGCGTCGACTGGATCGGCCCGCCCGGCGTGCGCACCCCTGTCAGCGTCGCGCTCGCGAGCACGGGCGAGCGCGCCTTCGTGCAGTCGGGCGACCCCCGGCCGCTGCTCGCCACCGACGTCGGGCTGCTCGCGCCGCGCGCGGTGATCGGCGACATCGAGGGAATCGCGGCCCATCCCGACGCCCCGCGCATGTACGCGACCTGCGACACGGTGCAGGCGCACCACTGCGCCGGGAGGCCCGAGCAGCTGATCGGTGCGGCCGGCACGGTGATCATGAACGCGGGCGAGGCGGCGCTCGTGACGGGTCAGAGCGATCCCGAGGAGGCTGCGGTGCTCCTGGCGCGGCTCGTGACGACAGCGGTCGTGACGCTCGGAGCCGAGGGAGCCGTAGCCGCGAGCGGCGGTGTCGTGGCGCACGCCGAGGCGCCGCGACAGGCGGTGCGAGCGCTCGTCGGCGGCGGCGAGGCGTTCACGGCCGCCTACGTCTGGGCCGACCTCGCGGGCTCCCCGCTGGCCGAGCGCCTGGCGCTCGCCTGCCTCTACGCGTCGCTCTCCCTGCGCGCCCCGAGCATCCTGCGGGGAGCCCTCAGCCTGCACGACCTGGTGCGCGCCGCAGAGGCCCACGGCGTCCCGATGCCGCCCGCCACCGACGCCTGAGCCGAGCTGCGCTCTGGAGCGGCGGGCCGCTCCTAGACTCTCTGGCGACCGTTCCAACCGCCTGGAGGCACGCGCCCGATGAGCACGCCCGAGGTCACGCCGTTCCATTCGCAGCTGCCGGTGAAGCTCAGCTTCGGCGACGGCGTCATCGCCGAGCTGTCCGACGTGCTCGCCTCGCTCGAGGCCGAGAGCGTCTTCATCGTCGTCGAGGCGCCGGTCGTCGGTAACGAGGGCGTGGAGGCCGCGATCGCGGCGTGCGCGAGCGACGGCATCCGCGTCGAGCGCTACCTCAAGGAGTCCGGAGAGCCCACGTTCGAGGCCGCCGACCGCGTCGCCCGCGCCATACGCGAGGACGCCTGCCAGGCCGTCGTCGGCATCGGCGGGGGCTCGGCACTCGACCTCGCCAAGGCCGCGCGGCTCCTGGCCGATGCCGGCGGCACGCCCTGGGACTACATCGAGGGCGGCCGCCCGTTCGCGCCGCCGGCGCTGCCGCTCGTGCTCTGCCCGACCACCTCCGGCACCGGCTCCGAGGTCTCCGGCGCCTCCGTGCTGACCGACACCGAGCGCGATCGCAAGGTCGGCGTCGCAAACGGCCACATGCGCGCGCAGCACGCGCTCGTCGATCCGCTGCTCACGCTGGGCCTGCCGGCGGGGCCCACTGCCCACTCGGGCGTCGACGCGCTGGCGCAGGCGATCGGAGCCTGCACCGTGCGTGACGGCAATCCGCTCTCGGTGGCCTTCGGGCTCGAGGCGGTGCACCACATCGGCCGCTCGCTCGAGCGGGCGGTCAGGGACGGCTCCGACCGCGACGCGCGCCGGCAGTTGTCGTGCGGCAGCCTCACGGGCGGCCTCTCGATGAACCTCTCGGACTGCGCGGCCGACCATGCGCTCGGGCAGGCCATCGGCTCCATGCTGCACCTCCCGCACGGCCTCACCATCGGCCTCGTGCTGGCCGAGACGCTCGAACGCTCGCGCGTCGACTGCGCCGCGCGCCTGGAACGCGTCGCCGATGCCCTGGACGAGCCCGACGACGGCTCGGGTGACGGCTCGCGAGCCGTCAGGGCGGTGCGGCGCCTGCTCAGGGCGGTGTCGTTCCCGACGATGGCGGAGGCGGGCGTGCGCGAGGAGCACGTCGAGCGCCTGACCGAGCTGACGCTCACCGAGCAGGCCTTCTTCTTCGACTACGACTGCCACGACTGGTCGCGTCCCGAGGTCGCCGGCGCCTTCCGCGAGGCGCTGGCCCTGACCGCGCGGTGATCTACGACAACCACAACCACCTCGTCGCCAACGGCGACGCGCTGGCGATGGTGCGGGCGGCGGAGCAGCGCGGGCTGACCGGCTTCCTGTTCACCGAGCACGTCTTCCACCTCGACGAGCCGCGCGTCGCGAGTCGCTATCTCGGCACCCGCTGGGACGGCGAGCTGGAGGGGCCGCCGATCGGCGTCGGGCGCTACCTCGCCGAGATCGCGGACGCCGCCGCGGCCGTGCCGGCGGTCGCCGTGGGCGCCGGGCTCGAGCTCGAGCACTGGCCCGACGACCCACGCGTGCGCGAGGTGCAGGACGCCTTCGTGGCCGCCCACTCCGGCGACTGGGACGTGATCCTCGGCTCGGTGCACTGCCTGAGCGGCGATCACTCGATCTTCGACTCCTCGACGCCGCTCACGAGCGCCGTCGCCTGGGACGACTACCTGGAGCGGCTGGGCGACGCCATCCAGACCGGCGGCTTCGACGTCGTCACGCATCCGGTGCGGCTCGCCGTGAGCCGGCCCGAGGTGCCCGCCGACCTCCCCCGGCGGCTCGACCGCCTGGCCGAGCTGGCCGCAGCGGCCGACGTCGCACTCGAGGTCAACGGATCGGACCTGCGCGTCTACCCCGAGCTCGTCCAGTTGCTGTGCGAGTCGATCGCCCGTGCCGGCGCGCCGGTCAGCCTGGGCTCGGACTCGCACCGCCCCCACAGCGTGGGCGCCGTGCTCAAGGGAGCGGACATGCTGCGCGGCGCCGGCATCCGCACTGCGGTCGCGTTCGAGCGCCGCGAGCGCCGCGACGTCGCGCTGTGACCCGAGCGCCGCGCTCGGCCTTTCCGCTGCTCGCGTTCGCGATCAGCGTGTTCGTGGTCTCGTTCCCGCTGATGGTGATCGCGCTGCGCGACTTCGGGCCGGCCACGGCCACGCTCGTGCGCATGGTGCTCGCCTCCTCGGTGCTCGCGGTCGCCGCACGCGGGACGTTCGACGCCGTGCGCGGCCCGGCGCGCCGCATCCTCGTCTTCGGGGCGCTCGGCCTCGGCGTGCAGTCCTGGCTGCTCGCCTATGCGATGACGCACGTGGGCGGCGCGCTGCCGGCGCTCGTGCTGGGGCTCGAGCCGATCCTGATCGGCCTCGTCGGCAGTCTGGTGGTGCGCGAGCACGTCGGTCCGAGGCTGAGCGCCGCCTTCGCCGTCGGGCTGGTCGGGGAGGCCGTGATCGCGGGCTTCGTGACCGCCGGCGCGGGCGAGCGCCCGCTGCTGCCCCTGGCGGCGCTGGCGGGAGTCGTGACGCTGTTCTCCGCCTACAGCGTCTCGCTGCGCGATCTCGCCGCACTGCCCTCCGCGGCGCTCGTCTGCGTCTCGTCGCTCGGCGGCGCCGCGGCCATGCTGCCGCTGGTCGCGATCGAGGTCGCGCGAGGAGACGCGGTCACGACGTTCCACGCGGAGCCCGCCGCCGCGCTCGCGTTCACCGCGATCGCCGCAGCGGCGCTCGGCTCGCTGGCCTGGGCGGCAGTGCTCTCGCGCGTTCGCGCAGCCGTGGCTGCGCTCGGGCTCTACCTCGTGCCCATCGGCGGCGCGCTCGCGTCGCACGTCGCCCTGAACGAGCCGCTGTACGCCCGCCACGCCGTCGGGGGCGCCATCGTGATCGGCGCGATCGTCCTGGCCCGCTCCGCCGCGACCTAGACTGCAGCCCGTATGCGTCGTTACAGCGTCACCACGTTCGGCTGCCAGATGAACGTCCACGACTCGGAGCGCATGAAGGGCCTGCTCGAGTCGCTGGGCCTGGGCGAGGCGAGCGAGCCGGAGCAAGCCGACGTCCTCGTCTTCAACACGTGCACGATCCGCGAGAAGGCCGACGAGCGCTTTCACGCGCGGCTGATGGACGCCCGCGCCGCCAAGCTGCGCGATCCGTCCAAGGTGATCGTCGTGGGCGGCTGCTGGTCGGAGTCGATCAAGGACGAGCTCTTCGAGTTGTATCCCTTCGTCGACCTCGCCTACGGACCGGGCAACATCTCGCGGCTGGGCGAGTTCATCCAGGCCGGCGGCGACGTGCCGCGCGGGCACTTCTCGACGTTCGACGAGTTCTCCGGCGACCTGCCCATGCGCCGCGAGCGGCCGTTCCAGGCCTGGCTTCAGATTTCCCAGGGCTGCAACTCGACCTGCTCGTACTGCATCGTCCCCTCGGTGCGCGGGCGCGAGCAGTCCCGGCCGGCCGCCGTGCTGCTGGCGGAGGCCGAGCGCTTCGCGGCCGAGGGCGTGCGCGAACTGACGCTGCTCGGCCAGAACGTCAACTCCTGGGGACGCGACCTGCCCGTGGCCGAGCGCGTCGGCTTCGGCGAGCTGCTGCGGGCGCTCGACGCCGTGCCGGGGATCGAGCGCATCCGCTACACGAGCCCGCACCCGAAGGACATGCGCGAGGACGTCGTCGCCGCCCATCGCGAGTGCGCAGCGGTCTGCGAGCACGTGCACCTGCCGCTGCAGTCGGGCTCGACGCGCATCCTCAAGGCGATGCGGCGCACGTACTCGCGCGACCGCTTCGTCGCGCTCGCCGCGAGCCTGCGCGAGGCCGTCCCGGGCCTCGCCCTCACGACGGACGTGATCGTCGGCTTCCCGGGCGAGAGCGAGGAGGACTTCGCGGAGACGCTCGAGGTCTGCGAGCAGGTGTCCTTCGATCACGCCTTCACCTTCATCTACTCGCCGCGGCGGGGCACGGACGCGGCCCGCAGCGCGCAGCAGGTGGCGGAGGACGTCAAGCGCGAGCGCCTCGAGCGCCTCGTCGAGGTCGTCCAGCGGCACGCTCATGCGCGCAACCAGGAGCTCGTCGGGACGCTCCAGGAGGTGCTCGTCGAGGGCCCGTCGCGCACCGACGCCGAGATCCTGCGCGGCCGCACGCGCACGAACAAGACGGTGCTTCTGAGCGACGCGCAGCCGGGCGAGCTCGTGTGGGTGCGCATCGAGGCCGCCACCTCGCAGACGCTGCGCGGCGTGCGCGAGCGCGTGCCCGCCGCGGTCTGAGCGAATGGTCGTCGCCATCTTCGGCGCGACCGCGTCCGGCAAGTCGGCCCTCGCGCTCGCGCTGGCGCGGCGCGTCCGCAGCGAGATCGTGAGCGTCGACTCGATGCAGGTCTACGCCGGGGTCGAGACGCTCACGAATCAGCCGAGCGCGGCCGAGCGGGCGGAGGTGCCGCACCATCTCGTCGGCTACCTGCCGCTGACGGCAGCGAGCTCGGTCGGCACGCACGCGCCGCTGGCGCATGCTGCGATCGACGACGCCGCCGTGCGCGGTGCCCTGCCGCTCGTGGTCGGCGGCACGGGGCTCTACCTGCGGGCGGCGCTGGCCGAGCTCGAGCTGCCGCCCTCGGTGCCACCCGCCGAGCGCGCCCGCTGGGAGCGCTTCTACGAGGAGCGCGGCGCGGAGGCCGCCTTCGCCGAACTCGAGCGACGCGACGCGCGCGCGGCCGGGCGGTTGCACGCGAACGACCGGCGCCGCGTGGTGCGCGCGCTCGAGCTGGCGGCGGGCGGCGCGAGCCTCGCGCCCCGGCGCGACCGGCTCTGGGCAGGCGGGCTGCGGCGACCCGCGGTCGTGGCCGTGCTCTCCTGGCCGCGCAGCGAGCTGCGGGCGCGCATCGCCGAGCGGACGCGGAGCATGCTCGCGACCGGAGCGCTGGACGAGGTGCGCGCCGTGCACGAAGCGCGGGTGCAGCCATCGCCCACGGCGGCCCGCATCCTCGGCCTCGAGGCGATCGGCTCCCACGTGCGGGGAGAGCGCACGCTCGAGGACGTCGCCGCCGAGATCACGCTGCGCACGGGCCAGTACGCCCGCAGGCAGGAGACGTGGGCACGTAGGATCCCCGGGGCCATCGCGCTCGCCGGCGCCGACGGCCCCGAGCGCAACGCCGACCGCCTGCTGGAGCTGATCCGTTGACTGGAGTTGGGGACTCCGACGCCCTCGCCCGGCTCGCCTACGAGCTCGTGGCGGTGCCGAGCGCGACCGGCCAGGAGGCCGCGCTCGCCGATCTCGTCGAGGCGCGCTGCCGCGCCCTCCCGGGCGTCGCCGTCGAGCGCCTCGGCAACGCGGTCGTGGCGCGGAGCGGTGAGCGCGAGGACGCAGTGGCGCTGGTCGGGCACCTCGACACCGTGCCGCCCTGGGAGGACCACGCGCCGGCGCTCGAGGGAACGCGCGTGATCGGCCGCGGCGCGGCCGACATGAAGGGCGGCGACGCGGCCATCCTCGCGGTGCTCGAGCACTGCGCGGCCGCCGGCGGCGACGTCGTGTGCGTCTTCTACGACCGGGAGGAGGGCCCGAACCGCGAGAACGGCATCCATGCGGTGCTGGCGGACTCGAGCCTGCTCGGCCGGCCGGACTTCGCCTTCGTGGGCGAGCCGACCGGCGGCGAGATCCACGCGGGCTGCGTCGGCGTCGTCAACGGCGACCTCGTCTTCCACGGCCGCAGCGGGCACAGCGCCCGGCCCTGGGAGGGCGACAGCGCCGTCCTCAAGGCCGTGCCGTTCCTGCAGCGGGCGGGTGCCGCGGCGCAGCGGCCCGTGGAGGTGGAGGGGCTCACGTTCCACGACACGCTCTGCATCACGGCGATCCGCGGAGGCGTGGCGCGCAACGTCGTGCCGGACCGCCTCGAGATCGCGCTCAACGTGCGCTTCGCCCCGGGCCGGGAGGCCGCTGCTGCGCGTCGCGAGGTCGAGCAGCTCGTGGCCGGGGAGGGCGAGCTGACCTGGATCGACGAGAGCCCCGCGGCGCCGCCGCGGCTGTCCGAGCCGGTGCTCGCGCGCTTCCTCGCAGAGACCGGGGTGCGCGTCCTGCCGAAGCAGGCCTGGACGGACGTGGCCTCGCTGCAGGCGCACGGGATCCCGGCCGTCAACTACGGCCCGGGAGAGGCGCACCAGGCCCACCAGCCGGGCGAATGGGTCGAGGGCGAGGCCATCGCGCGCGTCGCGTCGACGCTCGCCCGCTTCCTGAGCGCCCGGCGATAGCTACCGTCCGGACCATGAGGGTGGCCAAGTGGCAGGGACTCGGAAACCACTTCCTGGTCGTCGAGCGGCCGCCCTGGCCGCTCACGCCGGCGCGCGTGCGCCTGCTCTGCGACCCGGCGCTCGGCCTCGGCGCAGACGGCGTGCTCGAGCTCGAGCTCGGAGATGACGAGGTCGCCGTGGTGGTGCACAACCGCGACGGCTCGATCGCCGAGGTGTCCGGCAACGGCACGCGCATCGCGGCCGCGCACGCGGCCGAGCGGCTCGGCCGCACGCAGCTGCGCGTGCGCACGGGCGCCGGCGCCGGCGACGCCGAGATCGGCGCCGACGGGCGCATCGCCGTGCGCCTCGGCCGGGCCTCGCTGGCGGGCGCGCAGGAGGATCTGGGCGCCCCCGATCCGGGCGTGGCCTACCGCTTCGTCTCGACCGGCAACCCCCACTGCGTGCTGACGGTCGCCGACCCGGCGGCCTTCGACCTCGCCGGGACCGGCGCGAGGCTGGAGCGGCATCCGCGCTTCCCCGAGCGCACGAACGTCGAGGCCGTGACCGCGCTCGACCGCCACCGCGTGCGCATGCGCGTGTGGGAGCGCGGCGTGGGCGAGACGCAGGCCTGCGGTTCCGGGGCCTGTGCGGCGGCGGTCGCGGCGATCGTCGACGGCCGCTGCTCCTCGCCCGTCACGGTCGAGATGCCAGGCGGCAGCGTCGAGGTGGCCGTGGACGGCGAGCTCGGGCTCACGCTCACCGGCACGGCGCAGCGCGTCTACGCCGCCGAGCTCGACCCCGCCTTGCTCGCACAGCTGGAGCGAGCGGCCTGATGCGCGGCTCGCGGCGTCTCGACGGCGTCCCCGAGTACCTCTCCACGCAGCTCATGCGCACCGTCGCCGAGGCCCGCGCACGCGGCGTCGACGTGATCTCGCTCGGCATCGGCGACCCCGACACCCCGCCGCCGCCCGAGCTGCGGGAGGAGCTGTGCGCCCAGGCGCGCCGGGACGAGATCCACGGCTACCCCAGCAATCACGGCATCGCCGTCCTGCGCGAGGCGGTGGCGGAGCACTACGCGACCCGCTTCGGCGTGCAGCTCGACCCGGCCACCGAGATCCTGCCGCTGCTCGGCGCCAAGGAGGGGCTGGCGCACCTCTGCCTGGCCCAGCTCGACCCGGGCGACATCGCGCTCGTGGCCGATCCGGGCTATCCCGTCTACTACGGAGGCCCGGCGCTGGCGGGCGGCGAGGCCGTGGGCCTGCCGCTCGCGGCGGAGCACGGCTTCCTCCCCGATCTCGCTGCGATCGACGAGGCCGCCAGCCGACGTGCCGGGCTGCTGATCTGCGGCTACCCGAACAATCCGACGGGGGCCGTCGCCGATCTCGCGTTCTTCGAGCGGCTGGCCGCCTGGGGCAGCGAGCGCGGCGTGCCGATCTGCCACGACAACGCCTACGCGGAGCTGACCTACGACGGGCTCGTGGCGCCGAGCTTCCTGGCCGCGCCGGGCGCGCGCGAGGCGGGCCTGGAGATCTACTCGCTCTCCAAGTCGCTCTCGCTGCCGGGCTGGCGGATCGCCTTCGCCGTCGGCAACGCCGAGCTGATCGGCCGGCTGCGCACGCTCAAGACCAACATCGACTCGGGCATGTGGCTGGCGCTCCAGCACGCGGCCGTGCGCGGCGTGCAGCTGGTGCCGTCGTTCACGGCGGGGCTGCGCGAGCTGTACGGCCGCCGCCGCGACGTCCTGTGCGACGGGCTCGAGGCGCTCGGCCTCGAGTTCGAGCGGCCGAGGGGGGCGCTCTACGTCTGGATGCGCGTGCCGGGCGGCGGCGGCTCGGTCGCCTTCGCGCAGCGGCTGTTGGAGCAGGCGGCAGTGGTGGTCGGCCCGGGCGCCGCCTACGGCCCGACCAGCGACGGCTACGTGCGGCTCTCGCTGACGGCGCCCGAGGCCCGGCTCGCCGAGGCGGTCGCGCGCATCGCCCGCGCGCTCTGAGCCGGGACGGCCGGCCCTGCGTGCGTATGCTCCAAGCGTGAGCGACGGCACGAAGCTGATCGATTACGACGCACGGCCCGAGCGCGCCGTCCTGGTCGCCGTGCTCGCGCAGGGGGCGGACGAGGAGCGCGAGCTCGCGGAGATGCTCGAGCTGCTGCGCACGGCGCAGGTGGACGTCGTCGGCACGCTGGTGCAGCATCGCGCGAGCATCCATGCGCGCACGTACGTCGGCAGCGGCAAGCTCAAGGAGCTCGAGCAGCTCGCCAAGGAGCTCGAGGCCGAGGTCATCGTGACCGAGGACGAGCTCTCGCCGAGCCAGCAGCGCACGCTCGAGGACGAGCTCGGCATGCGCGTCGTCGACCGCACGCGCGTGATCCTCGACATCTTCGCCCTGCACGCGCACTCCGCGGCCGGCAAGCTCCAGGTCGAGCTCGCGCAGCTGGAGTACAACCTCCAGCGCATGCGCGGCATGTGGAAGCACCTCGAGCGGCTGGGCGGCGGGGTCGGAACGCGCGGCCCGGGCGAGTCGCAGCTGGAGACCGACCGCCGGCTCGCGCGCACGCGGATCTCGCTGCTGCGCCGCCGGCTGCGCGAGCTGCGCAAGCAGCGGGCGACGATGCGCCGGCAGCGCGAGCGCAACGAGGTGCCGAGCGTCGCCCTGGCCGGCTACACGAACGTGGGCAAGTCGACGCTGCTCAACGCCCTCACGGGCTCGGAGGTCTCGGAGGCCGACCGCCTCTTCGAGACGCTCGACCCGACGACGCGGTCGTACGACTACCTCGGGCGCACCTACCTGCTGACCGACACCGTCGGCTTCGTGCGCAAGCTGCCGCACCAGCTGGTCGCGGCATTCGCCTCGACGCTCGAGGAGACCCTGCTCGCCGACCTGATCCTGCACGTCGCCGACGCCTCCGCCGACGCGGAGGAGCGCGAGCGCCAGATCGCCTCCGTCGAGCGCGTGCTGGACGAGATCGGCGCCGCGGAGATGCCGCGCCTGCTCGTGCTCAACAAGCTGGACATGTGCAGCGAGGACGAGCGGCGCCGGCTGCAGAACCGCAATCCCGACGCCGTGCTCGTGTCCGCGCGCACGGGCGAGGGCGTGCTGGACGTGGAGCGCGCGATCGGCGAGCACTTCGCGGGCCGCTTCGAGCGCGTCGCGCTGCTCGTGCCGTTCGACCAGGGCGGGGTGCTCGCGGAGCTGTACGCGCTGGGCTCGCCGCTCGAGCGCGAGGACACGGCCGAGGGCGTGCTCATCCGCGCCCATCTGCCGCACGCGCTGGCCGAGCGCTATGCGTCGTTCAGGCTCGTCCCGGCCAGTGCGTGAGACCGTCACCCTCGAGCTCGGGGTGCGGCTGCTGCACCCCGCTGCCCGGCCGCCGGCGCGCGCCTACGAGGGCGACGCCGGCCTGGATCTCGTCAGCGTCGAGGCGGCGGAGCTCGCGCCGGGCGCGCGCGCCTCGCTCGGCTGCGGCATCGCGATCGAGCTGCCGGAGGGGACCTGCGGCCTCGTCCTGCCGCGTTCGGGGCTCGCGCGCGACCACGGCGTCACGGTCGTCAACTCGCCGGGCCTCGTCGACAGCGGCTATCGCGGCGAGATCCGCGTGACGCTGATCAACACCGACCGCGAGCAGTCCTTCGCGGTGGAGCCGGGCATGCGGATCGCGCAGCTCGTGGTCGTCGCGCTGCCCCGGCTCGCGGTCAGCGTGCGCGACGAGCTCGGCGGCAGCGACCGCGGAGAGCTCGGCTTCGGCTCGAGCGGGCGTTCGTGAGCCACGACGCCCCGCGCCTGCGCGTCAGCGGCCTGCTGCATCGCGGCGACTCGCTCGTGCTGGTGCGGCACGAGAAGGCGGGCCGCGCCTACTGGCTGCTGCCCGGAGGCGGTGTCGAGGCCGGCGAGACGATGGAGCAGGCGCTGCGGCGCGAGCTGGCCGAGGAGTGCGGCCTGCGCGGGCTGGCGGGCGGCGTGCCGGTCGCGCTCGCGGAGTCGATCGCACCGCCCCGCGACGGCTCCCGCCGCCACGTCGTGCACGTGATCTACGCGATTCCGCTGCCCGAGGGCCCGCTGCTCCTGCCCTCCGCCGACCCGGCCGTGCGGGACGCGCGGGTCGTGCGTCGCGCCGAGCTCGCAGAGCTTCCCCTGCATCCGCCGATCGGGCGCTTCCTCGAGAGCTGGCGGAGCGGCGATGCGTTCGTGCACCTCGGCGCGCTCTGGACGCCGTAGGGGCTGCGGGCGTCTGACGCGGGTACCGCCGAGTGGGCGCGGTCGATCATCTAGGTTCTCCGTATGCAGACCATGCAAACGGCGGTCGACGAGTTCGAGCACGCGCTCGAGCCCCTGGTCCATGCGCGAAATCTTGCGGAGTGGGACGCCGCCACGGCGGCCACCGACGAGCACGAGCAGCAGCTCGTCGAGGCCTCCAAGCGCGTCGATGCGGTGCTCGCGGAGCGCGAGCGCTACGCGCAGCTCGTCGAGGCCGATCGCGATGCGGCTGCGGATGCGCGCTTCGCGCGGCGCGTGCGCCTGGCGCGGCTGACCAGCGAGGGCGCACAGCGCGAGCGCTCGCTGGCCGACCGCATCATCGAGTCGGAGGCCCAGCTCGGCTCGCTCTTCTCGCGGCACCGGGGAACGCTCGGCGGGCGCGATGTCAACGACAACGAGATCGCGAAGATCCTGCGCGAGTCGTCGAGCCGCGAGCAGCGCCGGCAGGCGTGGGACGCGTCCAAGTCGATCGGTCCGCGCGCCGCCCCCGCGCTGCGCGAGCTTGCCCATCTGCGCAACGAGGCCGCGCGAGGGCTCGGCTATCGCGATCACTTCGTCTTCTCGCTGACGCTCGAGGAGCTCGACGAGGACTGGCTGCTCAACGTGCTCGACGACCTCGAGGTCCGCCTCGCGCCGGCCTGGGCGCGCGTCAAGGACGAGATCGACGCGGGCCAGCGGCGGCGCCTCGGCCTGCCCGACGACGAGCAGCTGTACCCCTGGGACTACGCCGACGCCTTCTTCCAGGACCTCCCGACGGCGATCGACGACCCGCTCGAGGCCGCCGCTCGCGCACGTCGACCCGGTCGAGGTCGCACGTGACTACTTCCGCGCCCTCGGCGAGGACGTCGACGGCGTGCTCGAGCACAGCGACCTCTATCCGCGCGACGGCAAGAACCAGCACGCGTTCTGCATCGACGTCGACACGACGGCACGACGTGCGCGTGCTCGCGAACTGCGAGCCGGGCACGCGCTGGCTCGGGACGATGGTGCACGAGCTCGGCCACGCGGTCTACGACCTCGCGATCGATCCCGACCTGTCCTGGCTCATGCGCCGGCCTGCGCACACCTTCACGACCGAGGCGATCGCGATGCTGCACGGCCGACTCGTCCGCGACGAGACGTTCCTCGAGCGCTTCGCGCGGCGTCCAGCCCGGCGGTCGCGCGCGATCCGCGCAACGTCGAGATGCAGCGCCGCGAGATGCTCGTCTTCGCGCCCTGGGTGCAGGTCATGACGCGCTTCGAGCGCGAGCTCTACCGCGATCCCGACCAGGATCTGGGCGCGCTCTGGTGGCAGCTCGCCGAGCGCTACCAGCGGATCGCGCCGCCGCCCGGCGAGCGGCCCGACGACTGGGCCTGCAAGATCCACGTCGCGCTGGCGCCGGTCTACTACCAGAACTACCTGCTCGGCGAGATCACGGCGTCGCAGCTCAACGTGGGCGCTCGCGCGCGAGACGGGCGCTCCGAGCCCGGCGGTCGAGCCGGCGGCGGCCGGCGCGTTCCTGCGCGAGCGCTTCATGCGGCCGGGCGCGTCGCTGCGCTGGGACGCGCTGATCGCGCATGCGACCGGCGAGCCGCTCTCGGTCGATCACCTTGCGAACTGGCTCGACCGGGTAGCGCGGATGCTGTTCATGGTCGTCGAGCAGTTCAAGGACGCCGATCCGCTGCCCATCTACCGCCACCTGCGCGACCGCGGCCGCGGCCTGCCCGATGGCCTGCGCTACGTCGACAGCTGGGTCGAGCCGAGCTTCCAGCGCTGCTTCCAGGTCATGGAGTCCGACGACGCCGCGCTGATCCAGCAGTGGGTCCTGCACTGGGGCGACCTGGCCGAGTTCGAGATCATCCCGGTCGTGACCTCGGCCGAGACGCGCGCGGTCGTCGAGCCGCTGCTCTGAGGATCAGCGGCCGCGACGGCCGCAGCGGCCGCGGCAGCTCCAGCGCGTCGTCGAGCGGCGCGAGCTCGACAGGCCCGTGGCGGCGCTCGAGCGCGCGCTCGATCAGCCAGTCGGCCAGCCACGGGTTCTTGGGCAGGAGCGGCCCGTGCACGTAGGTGCCGAGCACGTTGCCCGGCGCGCGCGCCCTCGTAGCCCGAGGCGCCGTCGTTGCCGTGCCCGCTGACGACGCGTGCGAGCGGCTCGCAGCCGGGGCCGAGGCGCGGTCTGCCCGGCGTGGTTCTCGAAGCCGACGAGCGTGCGCTCGCCGGCGCCGTCGCCGAGATCGCACTCGCAGACGACGTCGCCGATCATGCGCGTCGCCGCCCGCGCGCGGTCTCGAGGTCGAGCAGGCCGATGCCGGGCATCTCGCTCCCGTCCTGGCCGATGTAGCGGTGCCCGGCGAGCTGGTAGCCGCCGCACACGGCGAGCACGGCCGCGCCGCCGGCGACGGCGGCGTGCAGCGCCTCGCGGTGGCGCTGCAGATCCTCCGCCACGAGCATCTGGTCGCGATCCTGGCCGCCGCCGATGAGGTAGAGGTCGGCCGCCTCGGGGTCGAGCGCCTCGCCGACGCGCAGCGGCCGCTCCTCGAGCTCGAGGCCGCGCCACTCGAGCCGGCGGCGGATGACCTGCACGTTGCCGCGGTCGGCGTAGATCGAGAGGTGCTCCGGGTAGAGCTGGCAGAGCACGAGCTTCATGCCGCCGCCTCCTCCCAGTAGGGCCGCGCGAGCCCGCGGCGCGCGGCCACGCGCTTGCAGCTCGAGCATCGCCGTGTAGGTCGGAAGCACGTAGCCCGTGCCGCCGGCGGCGAGCTCGGCCAGGCGGTCGAGCGCCCGCGCGACGTCGGGCACGACCTCGATCGCCGACTCGTCGACGCCGGCGTACTTGAGCCGCAGCGCCGCTTCGGCCGCGCGCGTGCCCGACGTCGACGACGTGGCGCAGGCGCGGCGCGACGAGCTCCCAGTCGACGTCCCAGACCCACGAGACGTCGCGCCCGTCGGCGATGCGGTCGTTGAGCGCGAACAGCAGCGTCGGCGTCGCCCTCGGGCAGGATGCGCAGCACCTCGTTGGCGCCGGCCGGGTTCTTGATCAGCAGCAGCACGAGCTCCGCGTCGCTCGACGCGCAGCCGCTGGAAGCGCCCGAACGCGCCGCGGAAGCGCGCGAGGCCCGTCCGCGATGACCGGCGAGCGGCTCGCCCAGCACGACCGCGAGCGCGGCGGCCGCGAGCGCGTTCTCGACGTTGTAGAGGCCGGGCAGCGCGAGCTCGACGCGCACGCTGCTCGTCGCCATGGCAGAGGTCGAAGGCCGTGCCGTCGAGGCCGCGCAGCTCGATCGAGCGCGCGGCCAGGTCGAGCGGCGCGCGCGCGTTGCCGCAGTGCGGGCAGCGGTAGTCGCTGAGGTGGCCGACGTAGGCCGCGAGGTAGTCGTAGGGATGCCCGCAGCGAACGCAGAAGCGCGCGTCGGCGGCGTGCGGGGCCGACGGGCAGGGCGACCGACGGATCGTCGATGCCGTAGCGGACGACCGCCGCGTGCCCCTCGGCGAGCGAGGCGGTGAGCGGATCGTCGGCGGCCACGACGAGCGTCGTGCGCCGGGTCGAGGCGCGCCACGAGCTCGCGCCAGCGATCGGCCACGAGCTCGAGCTCGCCGTAGCGGTCGAGCTGGTCGCGGAAGAGGTTGCCGAGCGCGATCGCGCGTCGGCTCGAGCTGCGCGGCGATGGCCGGCAGCGCGGCCTCGTCGCACTCGAACAGCCCGAGCTCGGCGCGTGCGGCGTCGCGCACCGCGAGCGCGGAGGCGATGCCGGAGGCGAGGTTGGCGCCGGCGCTGTTGCGCGCCAGGCTGCGCGCGTCCGCGCAGCACCTCGGCGAGCAGCGCGCAGGTGGTCGTCTTGCCGTTCGTGGCCGAGACGAGCACGCAGCCGCGCGGCAGCCGCGCGGCCAGCCGGCGCGGCGCGTCGGGCGCCAGCGCGGTGAGCACGCGGCCCGGGAGCGTCGTGCCGCCGCCGCGGCCCGCGGCGCGCGACGCGAACGCCGTCGCGCGCGCGGCCGCGAGCGCGAGCCTCATCACCCCCGGCGTCCCCTCCACGGCGCTGCAAGTGTATGCGGCGCAGTCGCCGCGCGCGGTCAGTGTCGTCCGCGTCCGCGTGCGTATACTCGCCCGCAATTGCATCGCGTCCGAGACGATCGGTGCGGGCAGACGAAGGGACGCAGTGGTGGAGGGCAGCAGGTACTCGCGCATCGCCGGCATCGATCCAGACCGCCTGGATGCGTTCCGCGCGGGCATCCGCAAGCGCTACAGCGACGAGCAGATCCTGACGGAGCTGCGCGCGAGCGCCGAGCGCCTCGGCCGCTCGCCCACGATGCGCGAGTTCGCGGCCGACCCCGAGACGACGGTGCACCCGCAGACCGTGATCGGGCACTTCGGCTCCTGGAACGCGGCCAAGCGCCGCGCGGGCCTCGTGCCGCGCCGCTTCGCGACGCGCGAGGAGCTGCTCGACCGCCTGCGCGAGCTGGGCGAGCAGCTCGGCCGCACGCCGACCGCGCGCGACCTCGAGACGCGGCGCGGCTCGATGCCCTCCAAGTCGCTCTACTGGCACACGTTCGGCTCGCTCACCAACGCGCTGCGCGAGGCCGGGTTCGACGTGCCGGTCGGTGAGGAGCGGCTCGCCCGCGCGATCGAGCAGGGCGTCTTCCTGGCCGTCCGCAGCGGCCGCCTGCCGAAGTTCGCCGACTGGGCCGAGGCGCGCCGCTCGGATCCCGCGCATGCTCACCGAATGGCAGGTCTACCGCATGTTCGAGGCGCGGCGCGGCGCCTGGTCGACGTTCCAGTTCCTCGTGCGCGAGCAGCTCGCGGCCCAGGGCGTCGAGGTCGCGCCCGACGGCACGCTCGAGCTCGGCTGCGCTACGCCGCTAGGCGGCGAGCTCTGCGCGCTCGGCGCAGAGCGGGCAGTGCCTCGGCCCGAGCAGCGGCAGCCCGCCGAGCTCGGCGGCGAACGCGCTCGAAGCGCCGCGCGCGTCGCCGACGATCAGCGTGCGGTTGAGCTCGCGCCACGAGACCGTGGCGTTCTCGAGCGTGAGCACGACAGCCCACACGCTGCCGGGGCCGCACGTGAGCTCGTGCGCCGGCCTCCGCGGTCGTCGTGCAGTGCTCGAGCATGCCCGCGCCGGTCTCGACGTCGATGCCCGCGACCAGCGTCACGGATGCGCGGCGGCCGTCCGCGAGCGTGAAGCGGCGCGTGAAGAAGCCGCCGAGATCGAGCCCGGAGCCGCGGTAGAAGCGGTAGCCGCGGCGCAGGAACGACGGGATCGCCGGCGACGTGCCCGCAGGCGCGCCGCAGCGCGGTCGGGCCGGACGTCGGCGAGCGCGCGCGCGTCGCCCTGGATCGCCTCGAAGCTTCACAGCCGGTGTTCATCGGCACGCGGCGCGCGGGCATGAGGGGCGGATCTGGCAGAGCGCTCCCGCCGGGCAGCCTCCGCGGGCGTCTACCTCGTACAATCCAGCCCCTATGGCCTCCGTGAAGACATCCGACGAGATCCGCCGCGCGCTTCACGGACTTCTTCGTCGAGCGCGGGCACCTCGCCGTGCCCTCGGCCTCGCTCGTGCCCTCGGCGCTCGACCAGTCGGTGCTGCTGACGACGGCCGGCATGCAGCCGTTCAAGCCGTTCTTCCTCGGCCAGGAGACGCCGCCGCGCCAGCGCCTGACCTCGGTGCAGCGCTGCTTCCGCGCCGTCGACATCGACGTCGTCGGCTCGACCGAGCGCCACATGACGTTCTTCCAGATGATGGGCAACTTCTCGTTCGGCGACTACTTCAAGCCGGGCGCGGTGGAGATGGCCTGGGAGCTCTCGACCGGGCGCGTTCGGGCTCGATCCCGAGCGCATCTGGGCGACCGTCTACGAGGGCGACGACCAGCTCGGCGCCGACGAGGTCGCGCGCGAGCTCTGGCTCGGCGCAGGGCATCCCCGCCGAGCCGCATCGTCGAGCTCGGCGAGGACAACTTCTGGAAGGCCGGCGCCGACGGGCCCGTGCGGGCCGTGCTCGGAGCTCTACTACGACCGCGGCGCCCAGCACGGCTGCGGCGGCGCCGACTGCAAGCCCGGCTGCGACTGCGACCGCTTCCTCGAGTTCTGGAACCTCGTGTTCATGGAGTTCGACCGCGACGAGCGACGGCTCGCTGACGCCGCTGCCCGCCCAGAACATCGACACCGGCAGCGGGCTCGAGCGCGTCGCGATGCTGCTGCAGGAGGCGGGCAGCATCTACGAGACCGACCAGACGACGCACGTGATCGCGGCGCTCGAGCGGCTCTCCGGCAAGCGCTACGCCGACGGCGGCGACGCCGTGCGCTCGTTCCGCGTGCTCTGCGACCACGGGCGCGGCATGGCGGCGATCGCGACCGACGGCGTCACGCCCTCGAACGAGGGCCGCGGCTACGTGCTGCGGCGCATCATCCGGCGCGCCGTCCTGCACGGCAGCCGGCTCGGCCTCGAGGCGCCGTTCCTGGGCGCGCTGCACGAGGCCGTGATCGAGTCGCTCGGCCGACGGCTATCCCGGCGCTCGCCGAGCACCGCGACGACGTCCGCCGGCTGCTCGAGGCCGAGGAGGACGCGCTTCTCGCAGACGCTCGCGACCGGCTCGCGCCGCCTCGACGAGCTGATGCAGCCAGGCGCGGGAGCAGGGCGCGTCGGGCCTGCACGCGGGCGACGTCTTCGAGCTGCACGACACGCACGGCTTCCCCGTCGAGCTGACGGCCGAGATCGCGCGCGAGGCCGGCCTCGGCATCGACCTCGAGGGCTTCGAGGAGCACATGGGCAGCCCAGCGCGAGCGCGCCCGCACCGCCGCCCGCCGCGGCGATCGCGTCGACGACGAGCGCGTCGCGCGCTTCACGCGCTCGGCTCCGCGCTCGAGCAGTTCGTCGGCTACCACGAGCTCGAGGTCGAGACGACCGTGCTCGCCGTCGAGCCCGTCGGCGGAGGGTCTCTCGCTCGTCAAGCTCGCCGCGCTCGCCGTTCTATCGCCGAGGGCGGCGGGCCAGGTCTCCGACGGCGGCGAGATCGCGGCCCACGCGCGTGCGCGGCCAGGTCGAGTCGGTCTACCGCCTCGAGGGCGACCAGGCGCTGCTCGTGCAAGCTCGAGGGCGAGCTGCGCCCCGGCGACACGCGTGCACGCGCGCGTCGACGCCGCGCCGCCGCCGCGCCGACGATGGCCAACCACACCGGCACCCACCTGCTGCAGCGCGCGCTGCGCAACCAGCTCGGCGAGCACGTCCGCCAGGCCGGCTCCGCCGTGCGGCCCGAGGGCCTGCGCTTCGACTTCACGCATCCCTCCGCCGCTCACGGCCGAGGAGCTGCGCGCGGTCGAGGACGAGGTCAACCGCGTCGTGCTCGAGGATCACCCGCTGCAGCATCTTCGAGACGACGCAGGACGAGGCGCGGCCGGCTCGGCGCGACGATGCTGTTCGGCGAGAAGTACGGCGAGATCGTGCGCGTCGTCGACATCGACCGGCTACTCGATGGAGCTCTGCGGCGGCACGCACGCGCGCTCGACGGCGGCCGTCGGCCCGTTCACGATCGTGCGCGAGTCGTCCGTCGGGCAGGGCGTGCGCCGGATCGAGGCGATCACCGGGTCCGAGGCGCCCTGGCGCCCTGCGGCGCGCCGACGCACCGTGCGCGAGCAGGCCGCGGCTGCGCTGCGCACGCCGCCGGAGAAGCTGCCCGAGGCCGTGGCGACCCTCAGCGAGCGCGTGCGCGAGCTCGAGAAGGCCGCCAAGGCCGGCGGCGGCGTCAACGGCGGCGGGCCCGACCTCGCGGCGCTGAGCGCCGGCGCCGCCGAGCGCGGCCGGCTCAAGGTGCTCGTCGCCGAGGCGCCTGAGCGGCACGCTCGGCGACGCCCTGCTCGAGCTCGCCGACCGCCTGCGCGGATCGCTCGGCCCCTCGGCCGTCGTGCTCGGCGCCCGCGACGGCGAGCGCGTGCAGCTCGTGGCGAGCATGACGCCGGAGGCGGTCGAGGACGGCCTCGACGCCGGCCGCCGTGATCAAGGCCATCGGCGCCGATCGTCGGCGGCGGCGGCGGCGGGCGGCCCGGCGATGGCGCGCGCCGGCGGCAAGGACGCGAGCCGGCTCGAGCGAGGCGCTCGACGCCGCGCGCTCCCTGCTCTCGGCGTGACCAAGGCGCTCGCGCTCGACTACGGCAGCGCGCGCACCGGAGTCGCCGTCAGCGACCCGAGCGGCACGCTGGCGCGGCCGCTCTGCGTGGTCGAGAAGGTGGGCGCACAAGGGCGGTCTGGCCGAGCTGTGTGCGATCATCGAGCGCGAGGCGCCCCGGGGTGGTCGTCGTCGGCCTGCCGCTCACGCTCCGTGGCGAGCGCGGCCCGCAGGCGGTCGAGACCGAGGCGTTCATCGCCCGACTGCGCAACCGATGCCGGATCCCGATCCTGACCGAGGACGAGCGCCTGACGACGTCGATAGCCGGCGACAGATGCCTACGACGTCCCGCCGCCGGGCTCGACGACGACGAGCGACGACGCGCAGGCGGCGGCGGTGCTCCTCCAGACCTTCCTGGACCGGCGCGCGGCGGAGTGAGGCGCGGCCGGCGGCGGCAGGCTGCTGATCGCCGGCGTGCTCGTCCTCGCTGCTCTGGCGGTCGGGCCTGTTCGCAGCCGACCGCATGCTCTTCGGCGGCCCGTCGGGCCCGCCCGGGGCGCCCGTCACGGTGACGATCCCCGAGGGCGCGTCGGTCGAGCACATCGGCGACATCCTCGACGCGGCGGGCGTCGTCGGCAACGGGCGCCGCTGGGCGCTCGACGTGCGGCTGCACGGCGACGGCGGCGATCTGCGCGCCGGCACCTACACGCTGCACAGCAACGAGCGCTACGAGGTCATCCTCTCGACGCTCAAGGCGCGGCCCGACCGCGCCGCCGACCGTGCGCCTGACGATCCCCGAGGGCCATGCGCTGCGCGACATCGCGAGGATCGATGCGCCCCGGGCGGGCATCTCGCCGACGCCTACCGCGCGGCGGCGCGCGCGGCCAAGCCGCCGGCCGGCTACCGCGCGACGGGCAAGGAGCGGCTCGGCCGATGGAGGGCTTCCTCTTCCCGGCGACCTACCAGCTCGCCAGGCCCGTGTCGGCGACGCGCCTCGTCGCCGCAGCAGCTGACGGCGTTCCGCGCGCGTCGGCGCGCGTCGACTTCCGCGTCGGCCGCCAAGAAGAACCTGACGCGCTACGACGTCCTCATCATCGCCTCGATGATCGAGCGCGAGGCGGCCTATCCGGGCGACCGCGCCAAGATCGCGGCCGTGATCTACAACCGCCTGCACGCCGGCATGCCGCTCGGCATCGACGCGACGATCCAGTACGCGCGTCGGCTCGTGGCGCGTGCTCGACGCGCGCGACCTGCGCGTCACGGGCCGCTACAACACGCGCACGCACCGCGGGCTGCCGCCGACGCCGATCTGCAATCCCGGCCTCGCCTCGCTGCGGGCGGCCGCGCATCCGGCCGCACGTGCCGTACCTCTACTACGTCGCGATCCCGGGCGACACGAAGCGCCGGCACCACTTCTCGAAGACCTACGCCGACTTCCAGCACTTCCAGCAGACGCACCCGGCATGACCATCGGCGGCACGACGCGCGTCGCCTGCGTGATCGGCGACCCGGTCGAGCACTCGCGCTCGCCGCGCATGCACAACGCCGCCTCGGCGGCGCTCGGCCTCGATCGCGTCTACGTCGCGCTGCGCGTCGCGCCCGCCGACCTGGCGCACGGCGGTGCGCGGCCTCGCGGCGCTCGGCTTCGACGGCGCCAACGTGACCGTGCCGCACAAGACGGCGGCGCTCGCGCTGTGCGACGAGCTCGGCCCCGAGGCCGACGACGCGGGCGCCGTCAACACGCTGAGCTTCCCGGCGGGCGGCGGCGCTGCGCGGCGATCTGACCGACGGCCTCGGGCTCGTCGCGGCGCTCTCCGCGGTGCCGCGAGCGCGGCGTCGTGGTCGGCGCCGGCGGCAGCGCGCCCGCGCCGCGGGCTCGGCGCTGCTGCGCGCCGGCACGCGCCGCCTGACCGTCGTCGCGCGCCGCGTCGAGGCGGCCGACCGCCTGGCCGATGCGCTCGCGGCGCTCGTGCCCGCGGCGCGAGGTCGGCTCGGCGACCGCCGTGCCCGCGGGACGCTGCGGGGCTGCTCGTCCACTGCACGCCCGTCGGCGGCATCGCGGCGCTCAAGCAGCTTCCGGTGCCTGCCGATGTCGTCGAGTCGGATGGACGCCGTCGCCGATTTCGCCTACCGCGCCGACGGCTCGCCGACTCCGCTCGGCGCGGCCGCGCTGGCGGCCGGCGTGCCGGTCGTCGACGGCCTCGAGCTGCTCGTGCGCCAGGGCGCCCTCTCGTTCCGAGCGCTGGACGGGCCGTCGAGCCGCCGCTCGACGTCATGCGCCGCGCGGCGCGCGGCGAGTGAGCGCCACCGTCGCCGCCCTCGCCGCGCGTCGGCGGCGGCGTCGGCAGCGCTCGCCTGGCATCCGCTCGAGCCGCTGCTGACGAGGCGGGCTCGACGACGCCGACGAGCTGCTCGAGCAGCCGCGCCTGGACGCGCGCGATCACCTCGCGCGCCCTGCTCGTGCTCGCGTCTCGGCGCATCGCCTGCGGTGCCGCCGGCCTGCGCTTCGGCGCGACGCGCGAGCTGATCCCGGCGCTGCTGCTGGCGTTCGCGCTCGTCGGCATGACGCGCGATCGACCTCCGCTACCGGATCATCCCCGAACCGCATCTCGCTGCCGCTGGCGGTCGGCGGGCGCTCGCGCTGGCGCGCCGCCCTGCGCTCTCGCGAGCCTGCCGGAGCTCGGGCTCGCGGCGGTCGCCGCCGGCGGCTTCCTGCTCTTCGCCGCCCTGCTCTCGCCCTCGGGGCCTCGGCATGGGCGACGTCAAGCTCGCCTTCGTGCTCGGCCTCTTCCTCGGCACGGCGCGTCGATCGTCGCGATCGTCGCCGGCCTCGTCGCCTCGGCGGTGCCCGCGCTGATCCTGCTGCTCCTGCTACGGCCGCGGCGCGCGCAAGCTGCACCTCGCGCTGGGGCCGTTCCTGGCGCTCGGCGGCATGGTCGCGCTGCTCGCCGGCGACGACATCTCCCCTGGTACACAGGCGGGTGAATGCCATCACCCGCGGCCGCTGCCCTCCCCCGTTCAGGGGATGCGCGGCGAGGGGTGTCTGAACGCAGCTGCGGTTATGAGCGCAGTGCAGCGAGAGGCGATGGGCATGCCCACCGCGGGTACCCGCTGACGCTCGCAACGCATGCTCGGCGCCGCCGACGCGCGCGTCGTCGAGAGCGTCGAGGAGGACGTCGCGGTGCTCAGCGAGGGCTGCGGACTGCACGCGGGCGCGAATGCCAGCACCCGGATCTACGACGGCGAGCGCGTCTGGCACCTCACGTTCCGTCGTGCGCGAGCGCCACGAGCTCACGCCGCAGACAGGCCCGGTCGAGCTCTGCCTTGCACGACCGCCACGCTGCTCGGCGAGGAGCGCCGGCTGCCGCGCGCGGCCTGCCGCCTGGCGGCGACGGCCCGCCGCGCGGGCGACGCCGGCGCCGTCCGTCTGGGCCGAAGGTGCTCGACGTCTCGCAGGGCGGCCTCGCCCTGCGCGCGCACACGACCTACGGCGCAGGCGACCTGATCTACGGCGCGGGCGACCTGATCGACGTCGAACTCGACGACGGCACGGGCGCCGTGATCAGCGCGCGCGTCGAGATCGTCGACCTCGTCGCCGACGAGGCCGGCGGCATCGCCCGCGGCCGCATCGTGGCCGTCGCCGACGACGGCGCGCAGCGCCTGGGCGCGCTCGTCGACCGCCTGCGCGACTCGCCGAGCGACGCCGAGACGCTGCCCGAGCCGCTGCCCGCGCTGCGCGAAGCGCTGCCGCCGCACGCCGCCTGCGCGGGCCTACCGAGCCCTCGCTACCCTCAGCGGCGTGGATCTGACCTACGTCACGTCGGCGCAGTCGCACGGGCCGGGGATCACGGCCGTCGTCTCCGGCCTGCCCGCAGGGCTCGCGCTCGACCGCGAGGCCATCCGGCACGACCTCGGGCGGCGGCAGGCGGGCTACGGGCGCAGCCCGCGGCAGCGCATCGAGCAGGACGACGTCGAGATCCTCGGCGGCGTGCGCCACGGGCTCACGCTCGGCGGCCCGCTCGCGCTGATCGTGCGCAACCGCGACCACGCCAACTGGGGCGCGGCGATGAGCGCCTGGCCGGTCAGCGACGCAGGAGCTCGCCGAGGTCGCCGCGCGCCGCAGCCGCAAGGTCGTGCTGCCGCGGCCGGGCCACGCCGACCTCTCCGGCGTCATGAAGTACGAGCCTCGACGACGTGCGCAACGTGCTCGAGCGCGCCTCCGCGCGCGAGACGTCGGCGCGCGTCGCCGTCGGCGCGATCGCGAAGGGCCTGCTCGGCGCAGCTCGGCATCGCGCGTGCTCGGGCGCGTGCTCGCGCGTCGGCGACGTCGAGGCGGCGCCCGACGCGGGCGCCGTCGCGGACTTCGCTGCGCGCGCGGGAGAGCGAGATCGGCTGCTCCGACCCCGAGGCCGAGCAAGCGCATGCTGGCCGCGATCGACGCTGCCGCGGCCGACCGCGACACGCTCGGCGGCATCGTCGAGATCCGCGCCTTCGGCTGCCCGCCGGGCCTCGGCTCGCACACCGAGCCCCGGCTGCGCCTCGACGCGCGGCTGGCCGCGGCCGCCGTCGGCATCCAGGCGATGAAGGGCGTCGAGATCGGCGACGGCTTCGCCAACGCGCGCCTGCGCGGACTCCGCCGTGCACGACGAGCTGCTGCTACGACGAGGCGCGCGGCTACTGGCGCGAGACGAACCGCGCGGGCGGCATCGAGGGCGGCATGTCGAACGGCGAGCCGATCGTCGTGCGCATCGCGATGAAGCCGCTGCCGACGCTGATGCGGCCGCTGCGCTCCGCCCGCCTCGACACGCACGAGGCGGCCGAGGCGCTCGTCGAGCGCAGCGACACGACGGCGATCGCCGCCGCCGCCGTCGTCGGCGAGGCGGTCGTCGCGTTCGAGCTCGCGCGCTGCGTGCGCGAGAAGTTCGGCGGCGACTCCATCGGCGACCTGCTCGCCGCGCTACGCGGCCTACCTCGGGCGCATCCCGTGGCACCCGCGCTAGATCCGGCCTCACGACGGCCGATCGCCGTCGCCGGCTTCATGGGCGCCGGCAAGAGCACCGTCGGGCGCGCTGCTCGCACGAGCGCCTCGGGCGGCCCTTCGCCGACGGCGACGCCGAGGTCGAGCGCCGCGCGGGCTGCTCGGTGCGCGCCGCTCTTCGAGCGCGACGGCGAGGCGGCCTTCCGCGCGCTCGAGGAGGCCGTCACGCGCGAGCTGCTCGCAGCGCGACGACGCGCCCGTGATCGCGCTCGGCGGCGGCGCGCTGTCGTCCGAGGCGACGCGCGCGCTGCGTGCGCGAGCGCGCCTTCTGCGCCTGGCTCGACGTCCCGTTCGCAGACGTGCCTGGGAGCGCGTCGAGCGCTCCCGGGCGCGCGCCCGCTGGCCGGCGACCGCGCGAGCTTCGAGCGGCTCGGCGCCGGGCGCGGGCCGCGATCTACCGCGCGAGCGCCGATGCCATCGTCGCCGGCGACGAGCCGCGCCGAGGACGATGGCGGGCGCGCTCGCGCAGCAGGTCTGGACGCGCGCCCGGCATCTCCGCAGTGGCGCGCTCGACGAGCCGGCGCCGTCGCGATCGTCGACGCGCGCGCTCGCGCTCCCGCGCCCGGCACGTGCGCCGTGCTCGCGCTGCGAGGGCGGCGAGGCGGCCAAGTCGCTCGCGGCCTCGCTCGAGCGCCTCTGGCGCGCGCTGGCCGCGCGCGAGCTCGAGCGCAGCGACGTGATCGTCGTGCGCGGGCGGCGGCTCGGTGACCGACGTCGGCGGCTTCGCGGCGGCGACCTTCCGCCGCGGCCTGCCCTGGCTCGCGGTGCCCTCGACGCTCGTCGGCCAGGTCGACGCGGCGATCGGCGGCAAGACCGCGATCAACGTCGCCGCCAAGAACGACGTGGGCGCCTTCTGGCAGCCGCGCGGCCGTGCTCTGCGATCCCGTGCTGCTGGAGACGCTGCCCGCGCGCGAGTGGGCGGGCGGCATGGCCGAGGTCGTCAAGACGGCGCTGCTCGTGGGCGGGCGGCTGTGGGAGCTCGTCGAGGGCTGGGAGCCCGGCGTCGGGCGAGCGTCGCGCGCGCGCACGGAGCTGGTGCAGCGCTGCGCGGGCTTCAAGACGCTCGTCGTGGCCGCCGATCCGGAGGAGCGCGGACGCCGCGCGATCCTCAACCTCGGCCACACGATCGGGCACGGCATCGAGGCGGTGGCGGGCTACGGCGGCCTCACGCACGGCGAGTGCGTCGCGATCGGCCTCGTCGCCGCGCTGCGGCTCTCGGAGCAGCATCGCCGGCCTCGAGGCCGGGACGGCGCGAGCGCAGGCAGCAGCTGCTCGAGCGCCACGGGCTGCCCGTGCGCGCGCCCGGCCTCGACCCGGAGGCCGTGCTGGCGGCCATGCGCCACGACAAGAAGCGCACGGCCGGCGAGCACCGCATGGTGCTGCTCGAGGCGATCGGCAGGCCCATCCACGGCGTCGCCGTCGGCGAGCGGGTGCTCGCAGGCGCGGTGCGCGCCGCCACCGGCGCGCAGGCCGGCTGAGAGGCTCGTCGCCGCACCGGGCGGCGCGCTGATCGCGACCGCCCGGCTCGTGCAGCGAGAACCACTTAGACTGACACGGTGAGGGTGACCGTCCTGAATGGCGTGAACCTCGGGATGCTGGGCGCCCGGGAGCCAGAGGTGTACGGCACGCTGACGCACGCGGAGCTGACGCAGCGCATCCAGGCCTGGGCGGGAGAGCGCGGGCAGCGCGCCGAGGTGCGCCAGACCGACTGCGAAGGGGAGTACGTGCGAGCGATTCATGCGGCCTGCGGAGAGGCCGATGCGGTGATCGTCAATCCGGGCGCCTGGACGCACTACTCCTGGGCGATTCGCGACGCGCTGGCGATCCTGCCCGTGCCCGTCGTCGAGGTGCACCTCTCCGAGCCGCTCGAGCGCGAGCCCTGGCGCCACCTCTCGGTCGTCACCGAGGTCGCCTCCGCCCGCTTCGCCGGGCTGGGCGCCGAGGGCTACCGCGCGGCGCTCGACTGGCTGCAGGAGCGTGCCGCGTGAACCGCGTCGCCGCGCCGCGAGCGCCTCCAGGCCGTGCTGGCCCAGCAGGGCCTCGCGGGCTTCCTCGTCACGAAGCCGAGCAACGTCCGCTACCTGACCGGCTACACGGGCTCCAACGGCGCTCGTCGCCCTGGGCACGGCGCTCCCGCTTCATGACCGACTTCCGCTACGCGACCTCCGTCGCGCACCTGGCCGGCGACTGGACGGTCGAGATCGTCGAGCAGAGCCTGCTCGGCGACGTCGACGCAGCGCTTCCCGGAGATGTTCGCCTCCGAGCGCATCGGCTTCGAGGCCTCCGCGCTCTCCTACTCCGCCTGGCGCACGCTCGACGAGACGGCGCGGGCGGCAGGCGCCGAGCTCGTGCCCTGCGAGCACGTCGTCGAGGACCTGCGCGCCGTCAAGGACGCCGACGAGGTCGGCTCTGATCCGCGCAGGGCGCGCAGTTCTGCGACGCGATCTACGCCTGGCTCGCCGAGGACGGCCTCGCCGGACGCGACCGAGCGCGACGTCGCCTGGGCGATCGAGCAGAAGGCTCGCGAGCTCGGCGCCGAGGGCGTCTCGTTCCCGTCGATCGTCGCCTCGGGCGCCAACGGCGCCCTGCCGCACGCCGTGCCCGGAGCGGACGAGATCGAGCGCTCGACGCTCGTCGTGCTCGACCTCGGCACGCTCGTCGACGGCTACTGCTCGGACTGCACGCGCACGTTCGCGACGGGCCCGAGCGAACCCCAGATGATGGACGTCTACGAGGCCGTGCTCGCCGCGCAGGAGGCGGCGCTGGCCCTCGTGCGGCCGGGTCAGGACTGCCGCGAGGTGCACGAGACGGCCCGGCGCGTGATCGCGGAGGCCGGCTACGGCGAGTACTTCAACCACGGCACCGGCCACGGCGTCGGCATCGACATGCACGAGGAGCCGCGCTTCCGCAACGGCTTCGGCGGCGAGCTCGTGGCGGGCAACGTGGTCACGGTCGAGCCGGGCGTGTACCTTCCAGGGCGCTTCGGCGTGCGCATCGAGGACCTCGTGCTGGTCACGGACGACGGTTGCGACGTGCTCACGCGGTTCCCCAAATCGCTCCTATCGGTGTAGTGGGTCATGGCTGAGACGATCAACACGAACCAGTTCAAGAACGGCATGTGCATCGAGCTCGACGGCGTGGTCTGGAAGATCATCGAGTTCCAGCACGTCAAGCCGGGCAAGGGCGGCGCCTTCGTGCGCACGCGCCTGAAGCAGATGGAGGGCGGGAAGGTCGTCGACAAGACCTTCCGGGCCGGCGAGTCGATGCCCCGCGTGCACACGACCGTCCAGGACATGCAGTTCCTGTTCGACGACGGCGCGAACGTGGTGCTCATGAACACCGATACCTACGAGCAGATCGGGATCCCGCGCGACGGCGTGGCGGACGAGCTGCAGTACCTCAAGGAGGGCGACGTCGTCCAGCTGCTCTCGCTCGACGGCCGGCCAGCGTCGCTGCAGCTGCCCGCGGCGGTCGAGCTCGTCGTCAGCTCGACGGAGCCGGGCGTCAAGGGCGACACGGTCTCCAACGTGACCAAGCCGGCCGTGCTGGAGACGGGCGCGACCGTGCAGGTGCCGCTGTTCGTGAACGAGGGTGAGACCGTCCGGGTCGACACGCGCGACGGCCGCTATCTCGGGCGCGCCTGAGCTCCCCATGACCCGTTTCGTCGACACCACGCTGCGTCTGCTCTCCCAGGATCCGCTGGCGCGCACGCTCTCGAGCGCGACCGTCCTGAGGCTCGCCGAACGGCTCGATACCGTTGGCTACAGCGCCCTCGAGGTGACGGGCGGCGGCTGCTTCACGACCGCGGTCGAGCGCGGCCTCGAGAGCCCCTGGGAGCGCATCCGCGCCGTGCGAGGGCGCACCAAGACGCCGCTCGCGATGGCGCTGCGCGGCACCTTCCTCGTCGGCGGCCGTCCTGCGGCGGACGACCTCGTGCGGCGCTTCGTGCTGTGCGCGGCGGAGTCGGGCATCGACATCTTCCGCATGCACGACCCGCTCAACGACATCGACGACCTGGCCGTGCCCGCGGCCGCCGTGCGCGAGGCCGGCGCCCGCCTCTACGCGGGCCTCGTCTACTCCGACGGCCCCGAGGGGCACGACTACCTGCTGCAGCACGCCCGGCGCCTCTCGGACATGGGCGCCGACCGCATCCTCCTGATGGACCCGGCGGGAGCCCTCGATCCCGCGGGCGCGGGCGAGCTGATTCGCAAGCTGATCGCAGCCGCGGGCGTGCCCGTCGGCCTCTTCGCGCAGGGCCCGGGCGGCACCGCGCTCGCGGTCGCCATCGAGGCGGCGCGCGCCGGGGCCGATCCCATCGCGACCGCGTCCTATCCCGTCGCCATGCTGACGACCCGCCCGGCCGCAGAGCTGCTGGGCCAGGCCCTCACGGGTCTCGGCTTCGACGCGGGCCTCGACCGCGAGGCCGCCTGGGACGCCGCCCGCGAGATCGAGGCGGCGCTCGGCGACGCCGCCGCGAGCGCGGCGCCCGTGTCGCCGCACGTCGCGCTGCGCGCCGCGCTCGCGACGGTGCCGATCGGCGTCGTCGCAGGCATCGAGCGCAGCCTGCGGGCCGCAGACGCCGAGGACCGCCTCGACGAGGTGCTCGACGAGCTGCTGCGCGTGCGCGCCGAGAGCGGCTATCCGCCACCGGCCTCCCCGGTCGGCCGCATCCTGGCGGGGCAGGCGATCCGCCATGTCCTGCACGCGCGCCGCTGGACCGAGGTGGACGGCGACATGCGCAGCCTGCTGCTGGGCGAATGGGGCCACGCGCCCGCGCCCGTCGACGCGGTCGCGCTGGCCGCGGCCGAGCGAGCGCCGGCCTCCACGGCCACAGAGCCGTCGCTCGAGGAGGCGCGCGCCGATGCGGGCAGCCTGGCCGCGTCGGAGGAGGACCTCTGCCTCGTGGCGCTCTTCGGCGAGCGCGCGCTGCCGCTGCTGCAGCGCCTGCGCGGCCGCGAGGACGCCCTCGACGACGAGGATCCGCTGGACGACGACGAGGCGCGCCGCGTGCGCCGCCTCGTGCGCCTGCTCGAGGAGTCCGACGCGGGCGAGCTGACCGTCGAGGAGGACGGCGTCCGCATCACCGTCCGGCGGCGCGAGTCGGGCCCTTCGCAGGCCCCGCCGCTGATCGCGGCGCAGCCCCTGGCGGGCCCGGACCGGCGCGACGCGCCCGCCGCCCCGCCCTCGGACGTCCTCCTGGTGGAGAGCCCGATGGTCGGCAACTTCTATCGCTCGTCGTCGCCCGAGGCCGACCCGTTCGTGCAGGAGGGTGATCGCGTCGAGGTGGGTCAGACGCTCTGCATCCTCGAGGCCATGAAGCTCTTCAACGAGTTCAAGAGCGATCACGCCGGCACGGTGCGCAAGGTGCTCGTGGAGGATGCGCAGCCGGTCGAGTTCGGCCAGCCGCTGTTCGAGCTCGCGCCCCTGTGAAGCGAGTCCTCGTCGCCAACCGGGGCGAGATCGCGGTGCGCGTGATCCGCGCCTGCCACGAGCTCGGCCTGGAGGCCGTGGCCGTCTACTCGACCGCCGACCGCGACGGCTCGTGGGTGCGCCTGGCCGACCGCGCCGTCTGCATCGGGCCGCCCGCCGCGCGCGACAGCTATCTCAACCAGAGCAACGTCATCGGCGCCGCCGAGACGACCGGCTGCGATGCGCTGCACCCGGGCTACGGGTTCCTCTCCGAGAGCCCCACGTTCGTGCGCACCTGCGAGGACAACGACCTGATCTTCGTCGGCCCGACGCCCGAGTCGATGGAGGTGCTCGGGGACAAGTCGCTCGCGAAGGGCGCGATGCGCGACGCGGGCATGCCGCTCGTCCCGGGCTCCGAAGGGCGGCTCTCGGGCGTCGAGGAGGCCCGGCGCATCGCCGGCGACGTCGGCTATCCGGTGCTGCTCAAGGCCGCATCGGGCGGCGGGGGCCGCGGCATGCGCCCGGTCAGCGAGCCGTCCGAGCTGGAGTCCGCGTACGCGACGGCCACTGCCGAGGCCGAGGCCGCTTTCGGCGACGGCGGGCTCTACCTCGAGAAGATCGTCGTCGACGCGCACCACATCGAGGTGCAGGTCGTCGGCGACGGCGACGGCGGCGCCCTCGTCGTCGGCGAGCGCGAGTGCAGTGTGCAGCGGCGGCACCAGAAGCTGCTGGAGGAGTCGCCTTCGCCGTTCATCAGCGAGCAGACCCGCCAGGCGCTCTACGAGGCCGCGCTCGGCGCCGTGCGCGCGACGCGCTATCGCAACGCGGGCACGATCGAGTGCCTGCTCGGCGGCGACCAGTCGTTCTACTTCATGGAGATGAACACACGGCTGCAGGTCGAGCATCCGGTCAGCGAGGAGGTCACCGGGATCGACCTCGTGCGCACGCAGTTGCGCCTCGCGATGGGCGAGCCGCTGCCCTTCCAGGGCATCGCGCCGACGCACGGGCACGCGATCGAGTTCCGCGTCAACGCCGAGGATCCGTCGCGCGGCTTCCTGCCCTCGCCCGGGCCCCTGCGCCGCTTCCGCCCGCCGCTCGGGCGCGGCGTGCGCGTCGACACGCACGCGTACGAGGGCTACACGGTGCCACCGACCTACGACTCGCTGGTCGCGAAGCTGATCGTCTCCGACTCCGCGCGCGAGCTGACGCTCGCCCGCGCCGCCCAGGCGCTCGCCGAGTTCGAGGTCGAGGGCATCTCGACGACGATCCCGCTCTTCCGCGAGATGGTGGGCAGCGAGCCGGCCTTCCGCGCCGGGATCTACACGACCGCCTACCTCGAGGAGGCGGCGGGGCGGCTATCCTCGCTGTCCGCGTGATGACCGATACCCCGCCGCGTGCGGTCTCGCGGCGCCAGGCGCGCCGCGCCGCCTTTGTCCTGACCTACCAGCTCGACGTGCGCGCCGGCGCCGACCTCGATGAGCTCGCGGTGCGCTACCTGGCCGACACGGGCATGGAGGTGCCGGAGTACACGCGCGCCGTGGTGGAGGGCGTGCAGCGCGATCGCGCGGCGATCGACGCGGACGTCGATGCCGCCGCCGCGGGCTGGACCGCTGACCGCCTGGGCGCCGTCGAGCGTTCGATCCTGCGCCTCGCCACCTGGGAGCTGCGTCAGGGCGAGCTGCCCGCCGCCGTCGTCATCGACGAGGCGGTGGAGCTCGCGAAGCGCTATGCCGGCTCCGAGGCCGCCCCGTTCGTGAACGGCGTGCTCGGCGCGATCGCCCGCACAGGGAGGGCGTCGTCGTGAGCGCGAATCCGGCGCTCGCCGATCTGCTCGCCCGGCTCGACGCCGCACGCGCCCGGCTCGGCGACGCCGCCGGCGATCCCGACGCCGCGGTTGCGGCCCTGACCGAGATCAACGAGCTCGCGCTGGCGGCCGGCGAGGAGCTCGAGCGGCAGCGCCGTGCCGTGCGGGATGCCCGCGTCGATGACTGAGGAGGACGGCGCGGCCGCGCTCGGGCGGCTGCGCGCGCTGGTCGACGTCGGCCTGGCGACGCTCGAGCTCGGCGAGCCGGCCGATGTCTCCCCGCTGGCCGAGGCGATGCGCTACTCGCTGCTGGCCGGGGGGAAGCGCATCCGGCCCGTGCTCTGCCTGGCGCTCGCCGAGGGCTTCGGCTGCCCTGCCGGCGATGCGCTGCCGACGGCTCTCGCTCTCGAGCTCGTGCATACGTTCTCGCTGGTGCACGACGACCTGCCGGCGCTGGACGACGACGCCCTCCGCCGCGGGCGTCCCACGGCGCACGTCGTCTACGGCGAGGACATCGCGGTGCTCATGGGGGACGCCCTGCTCACGCAGGCCTTCGCGCTCGTCTGCGGTGCCCAGGCGGGCCCGGAGTCCCGCCGCCTCGCCGCCCTCGGCGAGCTCACCTCGGCCGTGGGCCTGGCGGGCATGATCGGCGGCCAGTACCGCGACGTCCGCCCGGACGAGGCGCTGGACGCCGACGGCCTGGAGCGCACCTCCCGCCTGAAGACGGGCGCCTTGCTCGGGGCCAGTGCGGCCTGCGGGGCGATCGTGGCGGGGGCGGGCGAGGACGAGATCGCGAGGGCGCGTGCGTTCGGGGCCGAGTTGGGTTTGCTCTTCCAGATCGTCGACGACGTGCTGGACGAGACGGGAAGCGACGACGCGCTCGGCAAGGCGGCGGGCTCGGACGCCCGCCGTGGTCGCCGCACGTTCGCAAGCGAGCTCGGGCTGGACGGGGCCCGGGAGCGCGCGGCCGAGAGCGAGCGAGTGGCCCGGGAGCTCCTGGCGAAGCTCCCGGCGCCCGCGCAGCCGCTCCTGGAGGCCCTGGTGAGCCTGGTGGCAACCCGCGACCGGTGACGGCAGCGAAGCGGGCTCTGGGGACGAGCGGGATCTGACACCAAGCGAGCACCTGGGGTCAGGCCCGGGCTGCTCGGGGACAGGCGCGAGCACCTGGGGTCAGGCCCCGGCTGCTCGGGCGTGACCCGCGAGCGGGGTCGGTACGAGCGGGGTCTGGCGCGCCACGTGTCGGGCCAGACCCCACGCGCGCCGCTGACGCGCGACGCCTCCCCGAGGTTCCGGATGCGCCCGGGAGCGCAGTTCGTGCCGGAATGCGCGCCGCAGGGCACGAGCGGGGTCTGGCCCGCGCGAGCACCTGGGGTCAGGCCCGGGCTGCTCGGGGACAGGCGCGAGCACCTGGGGTCAGGCCCCGGCTGCTCGGGCGTGACCCCGGCACGAGCGGGGTCTGGCGCGCCACGTGTCGGGCCAGACCCCACGCGCGCCGCTGACGCGCGACGCCTCCCCGAGGTTTTGGATGCGCCCGGGAGCGCAGTTCGTGCCGGAATGCGCGCCGAGGGGAGGTCGCCGAGCGCTTCCGGGCGCCCATGCCCGACAATGCGGCCGTGACTCGACTCGATCAGCTGCTCTGCGAGCGCGGGCTCGCCGAGACGCGCAGCCGCGCGCAGGCACTCGTGATGGCGGGGCGAGTGCGCGTCGACGGCCGGCTCGTCACCAAGGCCGGCACGCCGACGGCCGAGGATGCCGCGCTCGAGGTCGAGCGGGGGCCGGCGTTCGTCTCCCGTGGCGGCGACAAGCTCGCCACGGCGCTCGAGGCGTTCGCGGTCGACGTGTCGGGGCTGACTTGCCTCGACGTCGGCGCCTCGACCGGCGGCTTCACCGACTGCCTGCTCCAGCGGGGGGCCGCGCACGTGACGGCGCTCGACGTCGGCAAGGGCCAGCTGCACGAGCGGCTGCAGAGCGACGACCGCGTCACGCTGCTCGAGGGCGTGAACGCGCGCATGCTGACGCCCGGCGAGCTGCCCGGCCCGGCGGCTACGCTCGCCGTCGTCGACGTCTCGTTCATCTCCCTCGCGCTGATCCTGCCGCCGCTCTTCGGCGTCCTCGCCCACCCCTTCCGCGTTCTGCCGCTGGTGAAGCCGCAGTTCGAGGCGGGCCGGAGCGAAGTGCGCCGCGGGGTCGTGCGCGACCCGGCGATCCACGCCGCGGTGCTGGAGCGCGTCGCCGCTGCCGCGGGCGAGGCCGGGGGAGTCGTCCTCGGCGCCTGCGAGAGCGGGCATCCCGGCCCCGCCGGCAACCGCGAGTTCTTCCTGCACGTCGTCTCGAGCGATCATCCGGAGGCCGCCGCTGCGCCGGCCGATCCGCTACCCCTCCTGCGCGATGCCGTCGCCTGACCGCCTGAGCGTGCGCCGCATCGCGCTGATGTCGCGCCGGGCCGCCGGCGATGCGCGGGAGCGCGTGGCGCGCATGGCCGCCGACGCCGGCGTCGAGGTGCTGCCCGACTCCGCCTGCGCGGACGCGGACCTCGTGATCGTGCTCGGCGGCGACGGCTCCGTGCTGCGCGCGCTCCAGCTCGTGAGCGGCCGCGGCGTCCCCGTCTTCGGCGTCAACTTCGGCCGCGTCGGCTTCCTCACGACCGCGGAGCCGGACGAGCTCGAGACGGCGGTGGGCAGGGCGCTCGCCGGAGAGCTGCAGGTGATCGAGCTCGCGACCGTCCAGGTCGAGCGCGACGGCGCGCGCACCGGCATGGCGGTCAACGACGTCGTGATCGCGAGCGACGTGCAGGGGCGCATCGCGCGGCTCGGCTGGAACGTGGACGGCGTGGACCTGGGCGAGCTGGCCTGCGACGCGGTGATCGTGTGCACGCCGGCGGGCTCGACGGGCTACGGGCTCTCGGCCGGCGGCCCCGTGCTGGACTGGGGGGTGGAGGCGCTCGGTGTGACGTTCGTCGCGCCCCACACGCTCACGGCGCGACCGCTCGTGCTGCCGCGCGGGGCGCGCGTCGAGGTCGCCAACCGCGCCCGCGAGCTGCCGGTGCGCGTGATCCTCGACGGGGTCCAGAGCGACCGCGTGCTGGCACCCGGCGAATCGGTCACGGTCTCACTCGCGCCCGAGCGGACGGAGCTCGGCCTGCTGCCCGAGGTCGCGTTCCTGCAGCGCTATCGCGACGCCTTCACCCGCTGATGCTCGAGGAGCTCGTCGTCGAGAACCTCGTGCTCGTGCGCTCTGCGCGCCTCGTCCTGCATCCGGGCCTGAACGTGCTCACCGGCGAGACGGGCGCCGGCAAGACGATCCTGGCCGAGGCGGTCGGGCTGCTGCTGGGCGGCCGCGCGGACGCCGCGCTCGTCGGCCCGGCCGCGGCGGAGGCGTACGTGGAGGCCACGTTCTCCGACGTGGAGCTGCCCGAGGAGCTGGCCGATCTCGCCCCCGAAGGCGCCGAGGGCGTCGTCGTGGCGCGTCGCGTCGGTCGCGAGGGGCGCTCGCGCGCGCTGCTCTACGGGCGCAGCTGCACGCGCGACGACCTCGAGCGCATCGGCCAGTCGCTGATCGAGATGGTCTCCCAGCACGAGGCGCGCCGGCTCGTGCGACCGGCGGTGCAGCTCGACCTGCTCGATGCGTCCGGCGGCGACAAGCTCGCTGCGCTGCGCAACGACGCCGGCGCGGCCTGGCGGGCGCTCGCGACGGCCAGGCGCGCGCTCGCCGAGGCCGAGGCCGGCGCCGCGGGCGAGCAGGCCCGGCTGGCCGAGCTGCGCGCGCTGGCAGAGGCGGTGGCGGGCGTCGATCCGCAACCGGGCGAGGAGGACGAGCTCGTGCGCGAGCGCACGCGGCTGCGGCATCTCGACGTGCTGCTCGAGGCGGCGCGCGCCGCGGCGGAGCTGCTCAACCCGGATGAGGGGGCGGGCGCCGTGGCGCAGGCCGGGGAGGCCGGGCACGCCCTCGATCGCGTGCGCGACCACGATCCGGCGCTCGCGCGCCCGGCGGATGAGCTCGCCCGCATCGCCGAGGAGCTGCGGGAGACGGCCGTCGATCTGCGCTCGTATCTGACGGGCCTCGACTCCGACCCGGCGGCCCTCGACCGCATCGAGGAGCGGCTGGAGCAGCTCGCAGAGCTCCGCCGGCGCTTCGCCGCCGAGTCCGCCGCCGACCTCCGGCCGCGCGCGGAGGCCGCCGCCCTGGAGCTCGCCGAGGGCGAGCGGGCGGACGAGCGCATCGCGCGCGCAGCCACCGGCGTCGCCGAGGCGGAGGCCGCGGCGGACCGTCTCGCCACCGCTCTGCACAAGGCGCGCGTCAGGGCCGGTCCGCCGTTCGCCCGGAGCGTCGAGCGCCACCTCGCGGACATGGGCATGGACGGCGCGCGGCTCGAGGTCGCGATCGGCGAGGCTCCGCTCGGCGCGCGCGGCCGCGATGCCGTGGAGCTGCGCCTGGCCGCGAACCCGGGCCTCCCGGCGGGACCGCTCGGCAGCGTCGCCTCCGGCGGCGAGCTGTCGCGCATCGCGCTCGCCGTGCGGCTCGCCGCGCGTGACGGCGGGGCCACGGAGATGCTCGTCTTCGACGAGGTCGACGCCGGCATCGGAGGGCGTACCGCGCGCGTCCTCACGGACAAGCTGCGCGAGCTCGCAGCGACCGCGCAGGTGCTCTGCATCACGCACCTGCCGCAGATCGCCGCAGCCGCCGATCGCCACTTCCTGGTGGAGAAGACGCAGGGCGAGACGAGCGAGGCGCACGTCGAGCAGCTCGACGCGGACGCCGCGCTCGAGGAGCTCGTGCGCATGCTCGGCGCGGACGCCGGCGATGCCGACGCCCGCGCCCTCGCGATCAGCTTGCGTGGGCACGCCCGCTAGGCGTCCAACCAGAAGGGGGATCTGAGCGCAGCCACGATGGCCCGATGGCGGAGCCATGCGCATCCTTCGCACCTGCCTGCTCACGGCCCTCCTGCTCGGCAGCGCGGCTGCCGGAGCGACGGCCGGCCAGACCCCGTCGCTCTTCCAGACGGGCCGCTACGCGGCGCTCGGCGCCGGCGGCTCGCTCAGCTTCGTCGTCGCGCGCACCCAGATCACGGGCTTGCAGGTGCGCATGCCGCTCTCGTGCCGCAACACGCGGACGCACAGGCTCAGCGCCCCGGTGCTGGCGTTCGGCACCGCCCGGACTCGCACGACGTACTCGCGCATCCTGCTGCCGTCCGACGGCACGACGAACGTCTCCTTCGTGGCCGACGACAACAGCCGTCTGCCCGAGATCTACCTCTCGCTGCAGCTGCACGGCGCGATCGGGCACGTCAGCGTGCACGCGCGCAGCCAGGCGGCGCAGGAGACGTGCTCGGGCGCGCTCGGCTTTGACGTGCACGCACACTGAGCACCAGCCGCATCGGACTGCTCAGCGTCTCTCCGGCGTGACGCGTCCGGCGCGGCGCTCGCCAAGTGACACTCGCACGCTGTGCCATTTGGCCGGTCGCGAGAGCGCCAAGTGACACTCGCACGCTGTGCCACTTGGCCGGTCGCTGGGGCGCGCCAAGTGACACTCGCACGCTGTGCCACTTGGCCGGTCGCTGGAGAGCGCCAAGTGACACTCGCACGCTGTGCCACTTGGCCGTCCTCTCGACATCGGGGCCCCGTGAGCCGTGTCCCGCACGGACCTAGCCGAGCGCGAGGGCGATCACGCCCGCGACGATCGACGCCGCGCCCGCCAGCCGCTGCCAGCCGCCGCGCTCGGCGTAGTAGCGCGTGCCGATCACGGCGCCGATCAGGATCGAGACCTCGCGCACGGGTGCCACGTAGGCCACGCCTGCGAGCCGCGTCGCGAAGAGCACGAGCGCATACGCGAAGGGCGAGAGCACGCCGACGGCCGCGACCACGCGGCGGTGGTCGCGCAGCAGCAGGCGCACCGCGTCGCGGTCGCGCAGGGCCGCAGGCAGCAGCAGGACGGCGATCGTCACGTTGGCGACCAGCAGGTAGACGAGCGGCTCGGCGTGCGAGGCGCGCACCGCGTGGCCGTCCCAGACGGTGTAGATGCCGATCAGCAGGCCGGTCAGCACTGCGTAGACGAGGGCCGGCCCGCGGCTGATGCCGCGCGTCGCCAGCAGCAGCACGACGCCCGCCGCGATCGCCGCCGTGCCTGCGAGCGCGATCGGCCCGGGGCGCTCGCCGAGGATCGCGATGGCCCCGGCCGTGGCGAAGATCGGCCCGGTGCCGCGCGCCAGCGGGTAGACGAGCGAGAGATCGCCCGACGCATAGCCGCGCTGCAGGAGCACGAAGTAGACGGCGTGGCAGCAGCCGCTGGCGATGCCGAGGAGCACGACGACGAGGGAGACCCGGGCGCCGTCGTCCAGCCGCCAGCCCGCCGCGGCGACCGGGAGCATGCAGGCCGTGCCGACCATCATCTGCGTCCAGACGAAGGCGGCGCCACCCGGAGCCCGCTTGGAGAGGGCATTCCAGCCGGCGTGCGCAAAGGCGGCCACGAGCACCAGCGCGAGGGCGAGGGGGGTCACACGCGAGAGCCTACGAGCACATCCAGGGTCGTCTGAAATGTGCTCCGCGGAGCGCCGCTCGGGCCCTGCCGACCGACCCTCTAGGATGCCTGCGAGTCCACGGGTCAGCGGGATCGTCGGGGAGGACGAATGGAATCGAAGTCCGCCAAGTACATCTTCATCACGGGCGGCGTCGTCTCCTCGCTCGGCAAGGGCATCACCGCCGCGTCGCTCGGCACGCTGCTCAAGGCGCGCGGGCTCAAGGTCGGCGTGCAGAAGCTCGACCCGTACATGAACGTCGATCCGGGCACGATGTCGCCGTACCAGCACGGCGAGGTCTTCGTCACGGAGGACGGCGCCGAGACCGATCTCGACCTCGGCCACTACGAGCGCTTCATCGACGAGAACACCTCGCGCGCCTCGAACTCGACGGCGGGCAGCGTCTACAACACCGTCATCCGCCGCGAGCGCAAGGGCGAGTACCTCGGCTCGACGGTGCAGGTGATCCCGCACATCACGGACGAGATCAAGAGCCGCATCCTGCGCGTCTCGTCCTCGACCGACGTCGACATCGTGCTGGTCGAGATCGGCGGCACGGTGGGCGACATCGAGAGCCTGCCGTTCCTCGAGGCCATCCGCCAGCTGCGCACGCAGCTCGGGCGCGACAACGTGCTCTACCTGCACGTCACGCTGGTGCCGATGATCGAGGCCGCGGGCGAGCTCAAGACCAAGCCCACGCAGCACTCCGTCAACGAGCTGCGCCGCATCGGCATCTCGCCCGATGTCGTCGTCGCGCGCTCGTCGAGCCCGCTGCCGCGCGAGTTGCGCGCCAAGATCGCCCTCTTCGCCGACCTCGACGAGCGCGCGGTGATCGCCGCCGAGGACGTGCCGCACCTCTACACCGTGCCGCTCCGGCTGCGCGAGCAGAAGCTCGACGAGCTCGTGCTCGAGCACTTCGGGCTCGAGATCACGCCGAGCAAGCTCGACAAGTGGGAGGAGCTCTGCCAGCACATCGACGAGCTCGAGGGCAGCGTCCGAATCGCCATCGTGGGCAAGTACGTGCAGCTGCAGGACGCCTACCTCTCGGTCGTCGAGGCGCTCAAGCACGGTGCCATCCACCACGGCTCGCACCTCGAGATCGAGTGGGTCGACGCCGAGACGCTCGGCCCCGACGAGGCGGCCGAGCAGTTGCGTGGCGTCGATGGCATCCTCATCCCGGGCGGCTTCGGCCCGCGCGCCATCGAGGGCAAGGTCGCGGCCGTCCGCTACGCACGCGAGACGGGCACGCCCTTCCTCGGCATCTGCCTCGGCATGCAGTGCGCCGTCGTCGAGTTCGCGCGCAACGTCTGCGGCATGCACGGCGCCAACTCCACCGAGTTCGACCCCGACACGCTCTACCCCGTCGTCGCGCTCCTGCCGGAGCAGCAGGACATCGAGGACATGGGCGGCACGATGCGCCTGGGCGCCGAGCCGGTCGAGCTGCGCGCCGGCACGCATGCCCAGGACGCCTACGGCGAGACGCTCGTGTACGAGCGCCACCGGCACCGCTACGAGGTCAACAACCACCTGCGCCCGCGGCTCGAGGCCGCCGGGCTGAAAGTCTCCGGCGTGTTCGCCGCCAAGGACCTCGTCGAGGTGGTCGAGCTCCCCGATCACCCGTGGTTCGTCGCCTCGCAGTTCCACCCCGAGTTCAAGTCGCGCCCGACGCGGCCTCACCCGCTCTTCCGCGACTTCGTGGGCGCGGCGCAGCGCGTGCAGGCGGGGCGAGAGCGCACGGCATGACGGCCGCGGTCGAGGCGGACGGCGCCCTCGGCCTCTTCCTCGAGCTGGCGGCGATCGCGAGCCCCTCGCGCCAGGAGCGGGAGGTCGCGGACCGCTGCCTCGCGTATCTGCGCGACCTCGGCCTCGACCCGCACGAGGATGAGCCGCCGCTGCCGGGCGATCAGGCCGGCAACATCATCTGCCGCATCCCGGCGACGCCGGGCGCCCAGGGCGCGCCCATCCTCTTCTGCGCCCACATCGACACGGTCGAGCCCACCGAGCCGATCGAGCCGGTGCTCTCGAACGGCGTCGTCAGCAACGCGCGCAACACCATCCTCGGAGGCGACAACAAGGCGGCCGTCGCGTCGATGCTGGAGGGCGTGCGGCGCATCGTGGCGGAGGGCCGGCCGCACGCCGGCATCGAGCTGATCCTGAGCGTGCAGGAGGAGATCGGGCTGCTCGGAGCCAAGGCGGTCGACTGCTCCCAGCTGGCCGCGCGCATCGCCTACGTCTACGACCATTCCGCACCGATCGGCGGCCTCGTCACGGCCTGCCCGTCGCAGTACTCGATCGACGCGGCGTTCCTGGGCAGGTCCGCGCACGCCGGCATCGCGCCGCAGGAGGGCCGCAACGCCATCGCCGCCGCGGCGCACGCGCTGTCGGAGCTGCGCTTCGGCCGCCTCGACGACGAGACGACGGCCAACGTCGGCACGATCTCCGGCGGCCTCGCCCGCAACGTCGTGCCCGCGCGCTGCGACGTGCGCCTCGAGGTGCGCTCCCGCGACCACGAGCGCGCGCTCAAGGAGAGCCAGGCGATGCTCGACGCGCTCGCGCATGCGGCCAACGCCGCCGAGTGCGAGCTCGAGACGACCGTGACGCTGGAGTACCGCGCCTACAAGCTGCGGCGGACGGATCCGGTCGTCCAGATCGCCTGGGCCGCGCTGGAGAGCTGCGGTGTCGCCCCCGAGCTGCACGCCACCGGCGGCGGGGCGGACGCGCACATCTTCAACGCCAACGGCATCCCGTGCGTCAACGTCGCCAACGGCATGGAGCTCATCCACACGCCGGACGAGCGCATCGCAGCCGCCGACATCGAGACGATGGTGGACGTCACGCTCGCGCTCGTCGAGGGAGCGCGCGGGACCTGAGGCCGCTGCCTGGGCGTAGGCCTCCCGTGGCTCGCCTGTGCGCAGTGCTCGTGATCGCGCTGTCGATCGCCCCCGCAGGGGCGTCTGCGGGCTGGCCGGCGCCGCCGTTCGGAAACCTGGTCGCACAGGATCTCGAGACGGCCTGGCTCTTGCCCGCGCACGGCGCCGTCGTCGCGTTCGCCGGCGGCCTCTCGATCGACTACTCGCGTCGGCTCGGACTGCTTGCGATCGCACGCCGCGGGCGGCTGGTCGTCGTGGATGCGAGCGGCCGCGTGCACTGGGCCCGGGGCATCTCCGCCCTTGCCGGAGCCCCGCGCTGGTCGTCGGCGCGCCCCGTCAGGCTCGCGGTGCTGGCGGGTCATGCGCTCCAGCTCGTCGACCGGGAGGGCCGCACCGCTCTGCGCCTCGGCCGGGCTCGCGACGTCGCGCCGGCGTGGAGGCCCCGCCTCGACCAGATCGCATTCGTCAGGCCCGATGGCGAGGTCGTGGTGGCGAGCGGCGGCGGGCGGGTGCTCGCGCGCTGGCGTCCCGGCCGCATGCCGGTCGGCCTCTCCTGGACGGGCAACGGGCGGCATCTCCTCGTTTCGCTCCGCTTCTCGGTCGTCGTGCTCGATCCGCGCCTGCGGCCGGAGTGGTCGATGCACTCACCCGCGATCCTCAGCGCGGCCGCGGCGCCGGTCGGCACCCGCTTCGCGCTGCTGACCGCGAGCGCCACCGCGACGGGCGCGCCCCTGACGACGCTGGAGCTGCGCGATGCGGCCAGGCCCCCGTTGCACGCACGGCTCGCACGCACCTGGACGCTTGCCGGGCGTATCGTCTGGTCGCCGGACGGCCGTGACGTGATCGTGGCTCGGCCGGTACTGAGGGACTGGCTCCTGATCACCGTCAGGACCCATCAGGCGCGGCGGCTGGTCCCGCCGCGCGATCTGCCGGCAGATCACGGCTTCGCGCTGCCGATCGCCTGGAAGTGAGCCCTTCTCGCCGTCCCGCGGCGGGACTACACTGGCGCCCGGAAGCGAGAAACCGGGAGTCGGCGTGAAGATCGGTGTTGTCAAGGAGATCAAGCCGCAGGAGGAGCGCATCGCGCTGACTCCGGCGGGCGCCCGTGAGCTCGTGACCCGCGGTCACGAGGTGGTCGTCGAGGCGGGCGCCGGCGTCGGCTCGGGCTTCCTCGACGACGCCTACGTCTCGGCGGGCGCATCGCTCGCGGGGGTCGACGAGGTGTGGGAGCGCAGCGAGCTGCTGCTCAAGGTCAAGGAGCCGCTGGCGGTGGAATACCCCAAGCTGCGGCCGGGCCTCGTGCTCTTCACCTACCTGCACCTCGCGCCGGCGCCGGAGCTGACGCAGGCCCTGATCGACTCGGGCGCGACCTGCGTCGCCTACGAGACGGTGGAGACCGACGACCACAGGCTGCCGCTCCTGGCGCCGATGAGCGAGGTCGCGGGGCGGCTGGCGCCGCAGATGGGCGCGCACGCGCTCGAGAAGGCGCACGGCGGACGCGGCGTGCTGCTCGGCGGCGTGGCCGGCGTGCCGCCCGGAAAGGTGGCGGTTCTGGGCGGCGGCATCGTCGGCTACAACGCGGCGCTGATCGCCGTCGGCATGCAGGCCGACGTCTGGGTGCTCGACCGCTCGATCGACCGCATGCGCGAGCTCGATCCGATGCTCGACGGGCGCGCGACCGTGGCGATGTCCAACTCGCTCCAGGTGGAGGAGGCCATCAGCGAGGCCGATCTCGTGATTGGCGCGGTGCTCGTGCACGGCGCACGTGCGCCGAAGCTCGTGACGCGGGACATGCTGCGCCTCATGAAGCCCGGATCCGTGCTCGTCGACGTGGCGATCGACCAGGGCGGCTGCTTCGAGACCTCGCGCCCGACCACGCACCTGGAGCCGACCTACGAGGTCGACGGGATCGTCCACTACTGCGTCGCGAACATGCCCGGCGCCGTGCCGATGACGTCGACCCGCGCGCTCACGAACGCGACCCTGCCGTATGTGGAGGCGATCGCCGGCCGCGGCCTCGCCGATGCGGTGCGGAGCGACCGCGCTCTCGCGCGCGGTGTCAACGTGATGGCGGGGCGGGTCACCTACGAGCCCGTGGCACGCGACCTCGGGCACCCGTACATCCCGCTCTCCGAGATCGTCGACGGAGCGCCGGTCTGACGAAGCGGCCGCACATGCGCGACAATCTTCGCGTGCGAGTGCTGATCACCGCAGCTGCCCTCGGCCTGGCGCTCGCCGGCGCGAGCAGCGCGAGCGCGAGCAGGCCGACCGCCGGCGGCACGCCGACGGCGCTCGTGATCAAGCTGAAGTCGCACGTCACGAACAGCTTCAACGACGACAGGCCGCCGAAGGGCGACAGCAAGGGCGATCGCTACCTCGTCCGCGACAACCTGATCAACGTCGGCAAGCAGTTCGGCAAGCGCGCCGGCGCGATCATCGGGCACGACTCCGGGATCATCACGCTGTCGGGGGCGAAGATCGGATCGATCGTGGGCGTCGCGGTGCTGCCCGACGGCAAGATCACCTTCAAGGGGCCTCTCAGCCTGAGCTCGACCCCCGGGCCGCCGCTGACGGTCACGGGTGGCACGGGCCGCTACGCCCAGGCGCGGGGCAAGGTCGTGATCGGCAGCGGCGACTTCCCGCTCAACACCTACAAGATCACCGTGCCCGTCTAGGCCGCGGCCGCACGCCGCAACCCCCTGCCGCGGCCCGTCATCCCGGCCGCCGCTACAGCTCCAGCAGCATGCGGTGGTTGCCGAGCGTGTTGGGCTTGACGCGCTCGAGGTCGAGGAACTCCGCGACGCCCTCGTCGAACGAGCTGCGCAGCTCCGCGTAGACCTCGGCGGTGACCGGCGTGCCCTCGATCTCCCTGAACCCGAATCCGGCGAAGAAGTCCCGCTCGAACGTGAGCACGAAGACGCGCGCGATGCCGAGCTCGCGCACGGTGGCGATCAGCTGCTCGACGACCAGCCGCCCGACGCCCTGGCCGCGCACCGAGGGGTCGACGGCGACCGTGCGGATCTCGGCGATGTCCTCCCAGAGCGGGTGGACGGCCCCGCAGCCGACGACGCGCCCCCCGCTGTCGGCGACCCAGAAGTCCTGCACGTCCTCGTACAGCTGCACGCGCTCCTTGGCCAGCAGGATGCGGTCGTTCGCGTACAGCTCGATCAGGTCGTGGATCGCCGGCACGTCCGGTGTGCGGGCGCGCCGCACGGCGATGCCGCTCACGCGCGCCTCAGGTCCCAGACGCGGATGCGGGCGCCCTCGAGCGGCCCCGCGTAGCGCCAGATCGGGTCGTGCGCGCCCTGCACGTCGGCGAGCAGGCTGACGTGCGGGAAGCCGTAGCGGCGAGCGAGCGGCTCCAGATCGGGCGCGGTCAGCGACGAGATCGACGTGATCACGCGCGGCGCCCGCGTGCTGCCGAGGATCTGCTCCAGCTTCTCGAGCCCGTCCTCGCCACCCGCCCCGACGCCGCGGGCATCGGCGGGCAGCTGCTCCCAGACGGAGCGCGGGCGTTGCGGAGGGTTGGTCACGAGCAGGTCGGCCTCGACGTCTGCCAGGCAGTCGAAGGAGCCGAGGTGGGGGGTCACGCGGGTCGCGTCGGCATACCGACTGGCATTCTCGAGCGTGTCGTCGATCGCCTCGGGCACGATGTCCCAGGCACTCACGCCGGCCGCGCCGCGCCGGAGCAGGGCGATCGTCACGGCGCCCGCTCCGCAACCCGCATCGATCACGCAGAGGTCGTCGACGCGGGGCAGCGCTGCGATCAGCGCCTGCGTGAAGGGGGACGGCGTGTGGACGCCGGGCGACACCCTGATCGCGATGGGCTCGCCGTCGAGCCAGATGACGGCATCGGTCGGCCCGGTACGGCTCCCGCCGGCGTGCGTGCTCACAGGGCGGGAGGGTACCGGGGCAGATCCGCGAAGGTTCCGGGTGTGGACGCGGTCGCAGACTTCCTCACGCACATGGCGCTCGAGCGCGGAGCCTCGCGGCATACGGTCGCGGCCTACCGGGGCGACCTGGCGCAGCTGAAGGAGTTCCTGCGCGAGCGCGACGTCGAGATCGACGACGCCGGCGCGGACGATCTGGAGGCCTTCGCCGCTGCGCTGGAGCGTGCCGGGCTGTCGCCGGCGACCCGCCGCAGGCGTCTGGCGGCCGCCCGCTCGCTGCTCCGCCATCGCGGGCGCATCGGTGCGCGCCCTCTCGATGCGCGCGCGATCGTGCCGCTCCCGCGTCTGCCGAAGCGCCTGCCGCGCGTGCTCTCGTCCGAGCAGGCCACCCGCATCGTCGAGCATCCGGACGCCTCGCCGCTCGGGCTGCGCGACCGCGCAGCGCTCGAGCTGCTCTACGGAGGCGGGCTGCGCGTGTCGGAGCTCACGGGCCTGCGCCCGGGCGATCTCGACCTCGAGCGCGGCCTCGTGCGCGTGGAGGGCAAGGGCGGCCGGCAGCGGGTGGTCCCGATCGGGCGGCTCGCGGCCGAGGCCGGCCGCCGCTATCTCTCGCGCGGGCGGCCGTTCCTCGGCAAGCAGCAGGAGGCCGCGGCCTTCCTGGTCAACGCCCGCGGCCGCCGCATCTCGCGCCAGGGCGTGTTCGGCATCGTGCGCAGCCACGCCGCCGCGGCTGGCATCGAGCAGCCTGTCACGCCTCACGTCCTACGCCACTCCTTCGCGACGCACCTGCTCGAGCGCGGGGCCGACCTGCGCGTCGTGCAGGAGCTGCTCGGCCACGCCTCCGTGGCGACGACGGAGATCTACACGCACCTCGGAGACGGGGCGCTGCGCGCGGCCTTTGAGCGCGCGCACCCGCGCGCACGCAACCGGGGATAGGCTCCCCGAGTGTCCCGGCGAGCCTTCATCGTGGTGCTCGACGCCGTCGGCGCAGGCGAGCTTCCCGACGCCGGCGAGTGGGGCGACCAGGGCTCCAGCACGCTCGCCCACGTCGCCCGCGCGGTGGGCGGCCTCGACCTGCCGAACCTGCAGGCGCTCGGGCTCGGCAACGTGCTGCCGCTCGAGGGCTGTCCGCCGGCTGCGAACGCCCCCTCGGCCGCGGGGCGCCTGCTCGAGCATTCGCGCGGCAAGGACACGACCGTCGGTCACTGGGAGCTCGCCGGGATCGTCACGGAGCGCCCGTTTCCGACCTATCCGGACGGCTTTCCGCAGGACGTGCTCGATCGCTTCGCCGAGGCGACCGGGCGCGGCGTGATCGGCAACGTCGCGGCCTCGGGCACGGAGATCATCGAGCGGCTCGGCGCGGAGCACCAGCGCACCGGCAAGTGGATCGTCTACACCTCGGCCGACTCCGTCTTCCAGATCGCCGCGCACGTGGCCACCGTGCCGCTCGAGGAGCTCTACGCGGCCTGTCGCACCGCCCGGGCGCAGCTGACGGGGGAGCACGCAGTGGGCCGCGTGATCGCGCGCCCCTTCGAGGGCGAGCCGGGCGCCTACCGCCGCACCGCCGACCGCCACGACTTCTCGCTCGAGCCGCCGCGCCCGAACTACCTCACGCGCATCCGCGAGGCGGGGGCGCGCGTGACCGGCGTCGGCAAGATCGGCGACGTCTTCGCCGGCTGCGACATCGACGACTCCAATCCCACGCACTCCAACGCCGAGGGGCTGGCGCGCACCGTCGAACTGGCGCGGGAGGGCGGCGACGGCCTCGTCTTCGTCAACCTGGTCGAGACCGACCAGACCTACGGTCATCGCAACGATCCGGAGGGCTTCCACCGCTGTCTGCAGGAGATCGACGCCGCGCTGCCCGACCTGCTCGGGGCGCTCGGCCCGGAAGATCTGCTCGTGCTCACCTCGGACCACGGCTGCGACCCGACGACGCCCTCGACCGATCACTCGCGCGAGTACGCGCTGCTCGTCGCCCACCGGCCCGGGCGCGGCCCGGCGGCACGGCACGACGGCGAATTCGCCGACGTCGGTGCGACCGCAGCGGCGTGGCTCGGCGCCAGGACGGGCGACGGCCTGCCCGGCACGCCCATCGCCCTGTGAGAGCCGTCGAGCTGATCGAGCGCAAGCGCGACGGCGCCGAGCACGGCGCAGGCGAGATCATGTGGCTGGTCGAGGGCTTCGTGGCCGGGCGGGTGGCCGCGGAGCAGATGAGCGCGTGGGCGATGGCGGTCGTCTGGCGCGGGCTCTCGGAGGCCGAGACGCACGAGCTCACGCAGGCGATGATCGACTCCGGCGCGACGATCGACCTCTCTGCCCTCGGGCGGACCGTCGTCGACAAGCACTCCACCGGCGGCGTCGGGGACAAGACGACGATCGCCCTCGCGCCGCTCGCGGCCGCCATGGGCATGCCCGTCGCCAAGCTCTCGGGGCGCGGCCTCGCGCACACGGGCGGCACGCTCGACAAGCTCGAGGCCATCCCGGGCTTCCGCGTGCAGCTGACCGTCGCGGAGCTGATCGGCCAGGTCGGGCGCATCGGCTGTGCCGTGGCTGCGCAATCCGACGACCTCGTGCCCGCGGACCGGCTGCTCTACGCGCTCCGCGACGTGACCGGCACCGTCCCGGCTCCCGGGCTGATCGCCGCCTCGGTGATGTCCAAGAAGCTCGCGGCGGGCGCGGACGCGATCCTGCTCGACGTGAAGGTGGGGGAGGGCGCCTTCATGCCGGACCTCACGTCGGCTCGCGAGCTGGCGGTGCGCATGCGCGACATCGGCGTGCGCGCCGGACGGCCGACGGTCTGCGAGCTGACGGCGATGGACTCGCCGCTCGGCGCCGCCGTCGGCAACGCGCTCGAGGTCGCGGAGTCGTGCGAGATGCTGGCCGGGGGCGGGCCGGGCGACTTCCGCGAGCTCGTGCTGGGATCGGCGGCGCGCATGGCCGTGCTCTCCGACCTCGGCGTCGATCTCGAGGCCGGCCGCCGCCTGGCCGAGCGGGCGGTGTCCTCGGGCGAGGCGCTGCGCTCGCTCGAGCGGCTGCTGGAGGCCCAGGGAGGCGACCCGCGGCTGGCCGAGCGGCCGTGGGACGTGCTCGAGGCGGCTCCCGTCGTCGTCGAGGTGCGGGCGCCGCGCTCGGGCTCCGTGTCGCGCTGCGGGGCGCTCGCGATCGGCCGCGCGGCGATGCGGCTGGGCGCGGGGCGCGAGCGCAAGGAGGATCCGATCGATCACGCCGTCGGGATCGTGGTGCACGCGAAGCCCGGCGACGCCGTGGCGGCCGGCGATGCGCTGGCGCACGTGCACGCCCGCGCTGCCGCCGCTGCCGAGGCGGCCGCCGCCGAGGTGCTGGCCGCCTACGCCTTCGCCGATGCGGCGGTGGAGCGACCGCCGCTCCTGCTCGGAACCGTCGGCTGATGCCCGAGCTGCCGGAGGTCGAGACGGTGCGCCGGCGGCTCGAGCCGCATCTGGCGGGCCGCACGCTGCGCGAGGTCGAGGTGCTCGACTTCCGGCTCACGGCCCCCGAGCCGCCGGAGGCGGTGGCGGCGCGGCTCACCGGCAGGCGCATCGAGTCGCTCGGCCGCCGCGGCAAGTACCTGCTGCTCGAGCTGGACGACGACGCGGCCCTGGTTGTGCACCTGCGCATGACGGGCAACGTGCTGTGGCTCTCCAGGCCGCCCGAGATGCCGCCGCCGTTCCTGCGTGCGCGCGCGCTGCTCGACGACGGCTCCTATGTCGGCTACACCGACATCCGCCGCTTCGGCACCTGGCGCGTCGCGGAGGACGGCGCCGAGGCCCTGCTCGCCGGGAAGCTCGGCCCCGAGCCCCTGGGCGACTGGACTGCCGCAGAGCTGACGAGGGCGCTGAAAGGCCGCAAGGCGCCCGTGAAGGCGGCCCTGCTCGACCAGCGCGTCGTCGCGGGGGTCGGCAACATCTACGCCGACGAGGCGCTCTGGGCCGCGAAGGTGCATCCGCTGGCGCCGGGCGGCCGCCTCTCGCGCGTCCGGGTGGCGCGCGTCCACGGCGCGGTGCGCGAGGCCCTGCAGGCGGGAATCGACGCCCAAGGCGCCTCGATCCGCGACTTCCGAACGCCCGACGGTGGCTACGGCTCCGCGCAGGAGCGCTTCCGCGCCTACGGCCGCGGAGGCGAGCCCTGCGAGCGCTGCGGAACGCCTCTGCGCCGCATGGTGGTGGCCCAGCGGGGCACGACCTACTGCCCGCGCTGCCAGCGCTTCTGACGCGCATACTCCGGGTCAGGCACGCATAATGCGTGCCTGACCCCGGATTATGCGGCTGCCATCAGGCTTGCGAGCTCGCCGCTCACGTCCAGCGCGCGAAGCTCGCGGAAGCCGCCGATCGGCTGCCCGTCGATCACGATCTGGGGCACGGTGTACCCGCCCGTGAGCTCCACGAGCTTCTGCCGGAAGTTCGGCTGCGTTTCGATGTTGACGTCCTCGTAGGCGATCCCGCGCGCGTTCAGGAGGGCCTTCGCGCGGTCGCACCAGGGACACCACGTGGTCGAGTAAACGGTGACGGTAGTCATTGGACTGGTCAACGTACCTGTCCGCCCTGGCATTCCCGAAACGCGCTTCCGCAGTGGGATGCATCGACTACCCTGAGCGCCGCGGATGCACGGCTCCTACAAGACCGAGGCGGTGGTGCTGCGCTCCTTGCGCCTGGGCGAGGCCGACCGCGTCCTCCACCTCTACACGCCCGCCCGCGGGCGCGTCGGCGCGGTCGCCAAGGGCGTCCGGCGCACCCGCTCGCGCGTCGGTGCCCGGCTCGAGCCGTTCAGCCACGTCGCGCTCGTGCTGCACGAGGGCCGAGGCGAGCTGCACACGATCTCCGGCGTGGACACCGTCGCGACCCACCGCGAGGTGCGCGAGGATCCCCGGCGGGCGCGCATCGCCGGCGCCTGCGGCGAGGCGCTGCTGAAGCTGTTCGCCGAAGGCGATCCCTCGCCGCGGGTCTTCGCGGCGCTCTGCCGGCTGCTCGAGGTGCTCGACGAGTACGCGGCGGCCGCGGGCGACGTCTCGCTCGACCCGCTCCTGCTCGCCTTCCAGCTCAAGCTGCACGGCCTGGCCGGGTTCGCCCCGCGGCTCGCCGCCTGCGCGGGCTGCGGCGCCGAGGACGTGCCGCTCGTGCGCTTCTCGGCCGCGGCCGGCGGCGCCGTCTGCACCGCCTGCCCCGGGGGCATCCCGCTCGGGCCCGGAGCGCTCGAGGCGCTCGCCGGCCTGCTGCGCGCGCCGCTCGCCGAGCTCCCGGCGCTGACCCCGCATGCGGCTGCGACCGTGGCCCGCTGCGCCTCCGACCTCAACGCCGAGCACGGCGGCTTCCGGCTGCGCTCGCTCGCCCTGACGGCCGGCGGGTGAGCCGTCTCGGCCAGCTCGTCCTGGTCGCCACAGCAGCGATCTTCGCGACGGTGCTCGTGCGCGCGCTCGCCGGCGAGGCGCTCGGCAGCGATGCGTACTCCCACCTGGTCTGGGCCCGCGATGCCGTGCGCCACGGCGTGACGTCGCACGCGCCCTTCGACTACACGGTGCCGAAGCCGTTCGAGCAGGGCGTCGCGGCGCTCGGCACGGAGCTGCACGCTCCCACGTTCGTGTTCGAGTGGGCCTCCCTCGCAGGTGCCTTTGCCTGCGCGCTGGCGGCCGCCTCCCTGGCGCGCCGTCTCGGCCCGTACCCGGCGGCGCCGCTCGCGGCGCTCTTCGCCCTGTGCCTGCCGGTGCTCTGGCGCGGCGGCCCGCTCGGCGACTCGAACGTGCCGTACGCCGCGCTCGTGGTGGGAGCCGCCGCGGCCGGCATGGGCACGACGGCGTGCTCGGGGATGCTCGCCGCCGCGGGCACCCTGCGGCCCGAGGCATGGGGCCTCGCCGTGATCAACGCGATCCTCGGCTGGCGCAAGGCGACCGCCGTGGCGCGCGTCGCCTCGATCGCGGCGACGATCCTCCCGCCGGCTCTCTGGCTGGCCCTCGATCACGCCTTCACCGGCGATTGGTGGTGGTCGAGCAACATCGTCGACGCCTACAACGAGCGCTTCCACCCGCCGCTGCTGCACCTCTCCGACCTTCCCGGCGCGGTCGCCGACCGCGTGGGGGACGTGTCCACCTGGCCGGTCGGGCTGCTGGCGGTCGCTGCGCTCGCAGTGGGCCTGAGACGGCGGCCGGGGGATGCGGGCGTGGTCTTCCCGATCGCCCTCGTCGCCGCGCTCGTTGTCGTCGTCGTGCGCGGCCAGATCTCCGCGGACGACGTCGGGCGCATGCTCACGGCGCTCGCCGTCTTCGCCGCCGCGGGCGCGGCCGTGGCCCTCGCGGCCCACAACGCCGGCATGCTGCGCGGCTCGCTGGCGCTCGTCGCGGTCGCAGCCGTGCCGCTCGCCGCGGCGCCCTGGCTGACCGGCGCGGTGCGCGACGTGCGCGACCAGGCCCGGCAGGCGCGCGCGTTCGCGCACGTCGTCGCGCCCGCGCTCGAGCGCCAGGCGCCGGCCGGCTACGTCGCGCTCCCGCGCCAGTGGCAGGGCCAGCTGGCCCTCGTCTGGGATCGCCCGCGGAGTACGTTCATCCCGGGACGGGTGATCGGCGACGACGGCTACGACAAGTGCGCCGTGGGCGCGCTGATCGTCCCCTCCGACGGAAAGCTCCCGCGCTGGATCCGCCAGGTCGTCGTCACGCACGATTGGCGCGCCGGCGTGCGTGCCAAACCCTGCACGCACTGAGCGCACCGCTCGGCGGGGCGTCTTCGCGTCGCTCGCCGCCGCCGGGCGCGGCCTGCCGGGACGTGCCCTGAGTACGCTGCCCGGGTGAGCGAGACGCCTGACAAGAAGCCGGTGACGATGGACACGATCGTCTCGCTCAGCCGCCGCCGCGGGTTCGTGTTCCCGTCGTCGGAGATCTACGGCGGCCTCGGCTCGGCCTACGACTACGCGCACTACGGCGTGCTCATGAAGAGCAACGTCAAGGCGGCCTGGCTGCGGGCGATGGTGCAGGAGCGCGACGACGTCGTGGCCCTCGACTCCGCCCTGATGCTCCATCCGCGCGTCTGGGAGGCCTCCGGGCACGTCGGCGGCTTCTCCGACCCGATGGTCGACTGCCGCGTCTGCAAGCACCGCTTCCGCGCCGACGACCTCGAGAATGCCCGCTGTCCGCAGAAGCCGAGCAAGCCGCCCGGCCAGGGCCCGAACTGCGACCTGACGGAGGCGCGCGACTTCAACCTGATGTTCGAGACGACGATCGGGCCGGTCAAGGAGAGCGGCACGAGCGTCTACCTGCGGCCCGAGACGGCCCAGGGCATCTTCATCAATTTCAAGAACGTCCTGCAGATCGCGCGCCGCAAGCCGCCGTTCGGCATCGCGCAGGTCGGAAAGTCGTTCCGCAACGAGATCACGCCCGGCAACTTCCTCTTCCGTACGCGCGAGTTCGAGCAGATGGAGATGGAGTTCTTCGTGCCGCCGGACGAGGCGGGCACCTGGTTCGAGTACTGGGTGCGCGAGCGCACGGCGTGGTACCACCGCTACGGCATCAAGCCCGAGAACCTGCGCGTGCGCGTGCACGAGGCCTCGGAGCTCTCGCACTACTCGAGCGCCACGAGCGATCTCGAGTACCTCTATCCCATCGGCTGGGCCGAGCTCGAGGGCATTGCCAACCGCGGCGACTACGACCTCAAGCAGCACGCCGAGTTCTCGGGCGCGAAGCTCGAGTTCGTCGAGCCCGACGGCGCGCGCTACGTGCCGCACGTGATCGAGCCTGCCGCCGGGGCGGATCGCGCGTTCCTGGCCTTCCTCTGCGACGCCTACGATGAGGAGGAGGTCGCCGGCCGCGAGCGCGTCGTGCTTCGCCTGCACCCGGCGATCGCGCCGGTCAAGGCCGCGATCCTGCCCTTGATCGGCAACGACGCCGCGCAGGGCGAGCGCGCGGCGGCGCTCGCCGCCGAGCTCCGCCCGCACTACCAGGTCGAGCTCGACTCGAGCGGCCAGATCGGGCGGCGCTACCGCCGGCAGGACGAGATCGGCACCCCGTGGGCGGTCACGATCGATCACGAGACGCTGAGCGACGACGCCGTGACGGTGCGCGACCGGGATTCGCTCGAGCAGGTGCGCGTGCCGATCGGCGGGGTGCGGCAGCTGCTCGAGGAGCGCCTGTTCGATGCGTCCGTCCGGCGTTGACGGCATCCACCCATTCGGAGACGATGCGCAGCATGGCAGCCCCCGGCACGCCGATCGAGATCCATCTCATCTCCGACTCGACGGGTGACACCGCCGCGCGCGTCGCGCGCGCCGCGCAGACCCAGTTCTCGGGCCACCGCACGACCGTCGTGCGCCATCCGCGCGTGACGACCGTCGACGACCTCGCCTCGCACTACGGCCGCGTCGCCTCGCGCAGCGGCGTCGTGATCTTCTACACGCTCGTCGACCGCACGCTGCGGCGCGCGCTCGAGGAGCTCTGCCAGCGCGACGGCATGCCCCGCTGCGACCTGCTCGGCCCCCCGCTCGAGGCGCTGGCCGCCGCCGCGGGCCACGAGGCCGACCTCGCGCCGGGCCGCCCGATCGGCCTGGACGCCGACTACTTCCAGCGCATCGCGGCCATGGAGTTCGTCGTCAAGCATGACGACGGCCTCAACGGCGAGGGTCTCGAGCAGGCGGACATCGTGCTGATCGGCGTCTCGCGCACGGGCAAGACGCCGCTCTCGATGTACCTCGGCTTCCAGGGCTACAAGACGGCCAACGTGCCGCTCGTGCGCGGCATCGAGCCGCCCGGCAAGCTGTTCCAGATCGACCGCGCGGTGATCGTGGGCCTGACCATCGAGGCCGAGCGCCTCGCGCAGATCCGCGGCCGCCGCATCGGCAACCTGGCGGGTGCGCACGCTCGCGACGGCTATGCCGAGCTCAACCGCATCCACGAGGAGCTGGAGCAGGCGGCGGCGCTGCAGCGCCGCCTGTCGTGCCCGGTGCTCGACGTCTCGAACCTTGCGGTCGAGGAAGCGGCCGTGCGCGTGATCGAGCTCGTCGAGGCGCGCGCCGCATGACGGAGACCTACGTCTATGCCTTCGCCGATGCGACGGAGGTGCCGCGCGAGCTGCTCGGCGGGAAGGGCGCGGGCCTCGCCGACATGACGAAGCTCGGGCTGCCGGTGCCCGACGGCTTCACGATCACGACGGCCGCCTGCGTGCATGCGATGCACTCCGGCGGTGACTGGCCCGCCGGCCTCGCGGAGCAGATCGACCGCGCGCTGGCGGCCCTGGAAGAGCGCTGCGGGCGGCTGCTCGGCGACGATTCGGCACCCCTGCTGGTCTCGGTGCGCAGCGGGGCCGCCGTCTCCATGCCGGGGATGATGGAGACGATCCTCAACCTCGGCCTCAACGATGTCGCGGCGCGCGCGCTGGCCGACGAGACCGGTGACGAGCGCTTCGCCTACGACTCCTACCGGCGCCTGCTGCAGATGTTCGGCGAGGTCGTGGCGGGCGTCGGCGCGCACGTCTTCGAGCACGCCCTCACCCGCCGCAAGGCGGAGAAGGGCGTGAAGCTCGACACGGGCCTGACGGGCGAGGACCTGCGCGGGCTCTGCACGGAGTTCAAGCGGCTCTACGCCGAGGGCTCCGGGACGGAGTTCCCGCAGGATCCGCGCGAGCAGCTGCGCCTCGCGATCTCTGCGGTCTTCCGCTCCTGGGGCGCGCCGCGGGCGCACGTCTACCGCCGCGCCAACGACATCTCCGACGACCTCGGCACCGCCGCCAACATCTGCCAGATGGTGTTCGGCAACCGCGGCGAGAGCTCGGGCACCGGTGTCTGCTTCTCGCGCGATCCGGCCACCGGGGAGCACGTCCTGTACGGCGAGTTCCTGCAGAACGCCCAGGGCGAGGACGTCGTGGCGGGCATCCGCACGCCCGAGCCGATCGCACGCATGCAGGAGCTGCTGCCGGACGCCTACGAGGAGCTCGTGGCGACGGTCGAGCGCCTCGAGCGGCATCACCGCGAGGTGCAGGACATCGAGTTCACGGTCGAGCAGGGCCGCCTCTACATGCTGCAGACGCGCACCGCCAAGCGCACCGCCCAGGCGGCGCTGCGGATCGTCCGCGAATTCGTGGCCGAGGGCGTGATCACGCCGGACGAGGCCGTGCTGCGCATCGACCCGTCCCAGCTCGACCAGCTGCTGCATCCGCGGCTGGATACGTCCGTGGAGGCCGTGCCGATCGCGACGGGCCTCGGCGCCTCGCCGGGCGCGGCCGTCGGCGCAGCGGTCTTCGACGCGGACACCGCCGCCAAGCGCGGCGCCGCGGGCGAGGCGGTGGTGCTCGTGCGCTGGGAGACCACGCCTGACGACATCCACGGCCTCATCCAGGCCCAGGGCGTGCTGACCTCGCACGGCGGCATGACCTCGCACGCGGCGGTCGTGGCCCGCGGGATGGGAAAGCCGTGCGTCGCGGGCGTCGAGAGCGCGAAGATCGACGAGGCTGCGCGCACGCTCACGGTCGGCGACGTCGTGGTGCGCGAGGGGGACATGATCACGATCGACGGCGCCGCGGGCACGCTCATGCTGGGGGCGCTGCCGCTCGTCGCCGCCGAGCTGGGCGACGACTTCGCAGCCATCGCGGCGTGGGCGGACGAGCGCCGCCGCCTGCGCGTGCGCGCCAACGCCGACACGCCCGAGGACGCGCGGCGCGCACGCGAGCTGGGCGCGGAGGGCATCGGCCTCTGCCGCACCGAGCACATGTTCATGTCGGCCGAGCGCGCTGCCTGTCGTGCGCGAGATGATCCTCGCGACGCAGGATTCCAAGCGCGAGGAGGCCCTCGCCAGGCTCCTGCCGATGCAGCAGGCCGATTTCGAGGCGATCTTCGCCGCGATGGCGGGGCTGCCCGTCACCGTGCGCCTGCTCGACCCGCCGCTGCACGAGTTCCTGCCCGACCGCACGGCCCTGGCCGTCGAGCTCGCGGGGACGGCGCCAGGTGCCGAGCGGATGCGCCTCGAGCGGCTGGCCGAGCGCGTGCGCAGCTCTCGGAGCAGAACCCGATGCTCGGCACGCGCGGCTGCCGCCTCGCGCTGCTGCACCCGGGCATCTACGCCATGCAGGTGCGCGCGATCGTGCGCGGCGCGCTGGCGGCCGCCGGCCGCGGCGAGGCGGCGCAGATCGAGATCATGATCCCGCTGGTGGCCTACGCCGAGGAGCTGCGCCGCATGCGCGAGCTGGTCGAGGAGGTCGTCGCGGAGGAGCTCGAGAGCGCAGGCAGCGAGCTCGAGATCTCGATCGGAACGATGATCGAGCTGCCGCGGGCGGCCCTGCGGGCGGCCGAGATCGCCGAGTACGCCGACTTCTTCTCGTTCGGCACGAACGACCTCACGCAGACGACGCTCGGCTTCTCGCGGGACGATGCCGAATCGGCCTTCCTGGCCACGTACCTCGAGGCCGGCGTGATCGAGCGAAACCCGTTCGCGAGCATCGACGTGGACGGGGTCGGCGAACTGGTGCGCATCGGGGCCGAGCGCGGCCGCGCCGCGCGCCCGGGCCTCAAGCTCGGCATCTGCGGCGAGCACGGCGGCGATCCCGCCTCGGTCGCGTTCTTCCACGGAGCCGGGCTCGACTACGTCTCGTGCTCGCCGTTCCGCGTGCCGATCGCCCGCCTTGCGGCGGCTCGCGCCGCGCTCGGCGCCACGGGCGAACGCCGGTGAGCGAGTCCGCGATCGTGGCGGCGCTGACGCCCGGCGAGACGCTCGAGCCCTGTGACGTCGCGATCGTCGTCGACACGATCCGCGCGACGACGACGGCGCTCTACGCGCTCCGCCAGGGCTACGCCGAGGTGATCTGCTGCGCCGAGGTCGAGGACGCCCGCGCCGCCGCCGAGGAGATCGGGCCGGCGGCGATCCTCGCCGGTGAGCGCGAGTGCGTGCGCATCGAGGGCTTCCACCTCGGCAACTCGCCGCGGGAGTTCGACGCCGGCCAGCCGCTCGGCGACGTGCTGGTGCTGACGACGACGAACGGCACGCGCGCCGTGCTGCAGGCGCAGGCCGAGGCGGGCGTCGTGCTCGTGGCCGCGCTCGCGAACCTCTCGGCGACCGCGGCGCACGCCGCGCGGCTGACCCGCTCGGGCAAGGGGCGCGTGGCGGTGCGCTGCGCCGGTGTGCGCGGGGCGGTCGCGCTGGACGACGTCTACACCGCCGGGCGCCTCGTGGACGCGATGGCGGCCTACCTGCCGGAGTGGCATGTCGGCGATGCCGCCGAGCTCGCGCGCGCGAGCGCCGCCGCGTACTCGTCGGCCTACGGGGCGCTGAGCGCGTCGCAGAGCGCGCGCGACCTGGTCGCAGCCCAGCTGAGCGAGGACGTGCGCATCTGCGCGCAGGTGGACGCGGTCGACATCGTGGCGATCGCGGAGCCGATCGCCGGCGGCCGCGCCCGCATCATCGCGCTGCCCTAGCCGGACGGAGGCGCGGCAGGGCCTTCGCCGGGGCTCTGGCCATGCACCTTCTTGCGCTCGAAGCGCCGCCAGGCGGCGAGGCCCGAGGACGGCCACGGTGACGACGGCGATCACGCCGCCGACCCCGAGCGCCTTCTCGATCACGTGCAGCGAGTTGCCGAAGAAGTAGCCGAGCCCGATCACGGTGGCGCACCAGGTGATGCCCCCGGCGGCGTTCCAGAGGACGAAGACCCGCCAGGGCATGTGCACCATGCCGGCGATCCAGGCGCCGAAGATGCGCAGCCCGAACAGCCAGCGCGCGAAGAAGACGGTCTTGCCGCCGTGCTTGGCGAAGAAGTCCTCGCCCCAGGCCAGCGAGCTCTCGATGCGGCCGACGTGCGCGAGGCGCAGGACGAGCCGGCGGCCGCCGTAGCGGCCGATCGCGTAGCCGATGTTGTCGCCCAGGATGGCCGCGGCGGAGCCGACGGCGATCGCGGTCCAGGGGTCGATGCGACCGGTCGAGGCCGCGACGCCCGAGAGCAGCAGCGTCGTCTCGCCGGGCAGCGGCAGGCCGGCCGTCTCGAGCAGCACGGGCACGAAGATCACGAAGTAGCCGTAGCGGCCGAACAGATCCAGCAGCCGCTCGCGCGAGATCGTCGGCTCGTAGTGGACGTAGGCCCAGACGACCAGCGCGATCGCGAGCAGGGCGATGGCGGCGATGACGTAGAGGCGCCGTCGGCCGCTGGTGGCGTGGGCGCTCATGGCTCGAGGGTACGTCAACCGCGGGGACGTGCCCGGCGATGCGCGCGCCCCGGGGGGCTCGCCGCGATTCGAATCCGGGACCGCGGGCATGCAGATGGATGCCGCCGCCCGTGCGCTGGAAGTCTGCCGCCCCGCTGGCGGCGCTCGTGCTCGCGGGGCTTGCCGTGAGCGCCTGCGGCGGCGCGTCGGCGACGGCCATTCCCAAGGCCTCGGACGTGCGCGCCGCGCTCGGCAAGCACGGGATCGACCTGGAGAGCTCGCCGGCGGACCGGCAGGGGTGCGTCGTCATGCGGTCGCGCGCCTCGAACTCCGGAGCGGTCAGGACGTTCGGCGCGTTCACGCTCGCCATCGCCAGGCGCGACTCCTGCAACGAGGCGCAGATGACGGGCAGCGCGGATGGCGACCACGTCTATTGGGCGCACACCGCGGGCGGCTGGATCGCCCACGAGAAGCTCCTGGACAACCTCTGGCTGCGCATGACCACGCCCTCGCGCGAGCTCGGCGACAAGCAGCATGCGCTCGAGACCGCCGCCTTCCACGCGTTCGACAGCGGCAACTAGGCGGAGATACCCGGGCGCTCCCGTCCGGATCCTGCGCGGCTGCGGAGGGCGGGATGGGCGCCGGGCGGCCCGCGGCACCCCTCGTCCCCCGGCGACCACTCCCCGTAGCATGCCGTTCCATGCTCCACGACCTCGAGATCGTGCGTTCCGGCATGCCCTCGGCGCGCAACGCCGTGTACCTCAACGCCGGCACGTGGGGCCCGCTCCCGACGCGTGCAGCCGACGCGATGCGCGCTCGCGTCGACGATGTCGAGTCCCGCGGCCGCATCGGCTCCGGGGGCTACGCGGAGTTCCAGCGCATCCGCGAGGCCGCCCGCGAGGCGTTCGCCGAGTCGGTGGCGGGCGATCCGGCGCGCATCGCGCTGACGCACTCGACGAGCGGCGGCATGAACCTCGTGCTCGGCGGCCTGACGTTCGCAGCCGGGCGACGAGATCGTCACGACCGACAACGAGCACGCGGGCCTGCTCGAGCCGCTGGCGGCGCTCACGCGCCGCCACGGCGTCGTCGTGCGCGTCGCCGAGGCGCTGCACGAGCGCCGACGCCGCTCGCTGCCGTCACCGCCCTGATCGGCCCGCGCACGCGGCTCGTGGCGCTCTCGCACGTGCTCTGGGCGAACGGACGCGTGCTGCCGCTGCGCGCGATCTCGGACGCAGCCCACGCGGCCGGCGCGCCCGTGCTCGTCGACGGCGCCCAGGGCGCCGGCGCGATCGACGTCGACCCCGCCGCGCTCGGCGTGGACGCCTACGCCGGCCCGGGCCAGAAGTGGCTGTGCGGGCCGAACGGCGTGGGCTTCCTGTGGCTCGCCGACGGCTTCGAGGATCGCTTCGAGGTCGCCGCCCCGAGCTACTACACGCGCGACTTCCGCAGCGAGGGCAGCGCCGTTCTGGCCGGGCGCGCGCCGTCACGACGGCGCCTCGCTCGCGAGCGCGGCGCTCGCAGGGCTCACCGCGGCCGTCGGGTTCCGCCGCGAGCTCGTCGGCTGGGCCGAGGGCGCGGCCGAGATGGCCGGCGTCCGCGCGCGCTGCGTCGAGCTGCTCTCGGAGGTGCCGGGCGTGACGATCCAGGCCGACAGCGAGGGCGCCGCGCCGCTCGTCGCGTTCACGGTCGCAGGGCGCGACGGCGCGAGCGAGGTCGTCGAGCGCTCGAGGGAGCCGGCGTGCTCGCGCGCTCGCTGCCCGGCCTCGACTGGGTGCGCGTCTCGCTCGGCTACTGGGTCTCCGACAGCGATCTCGAGCGCCTCGGCGGCCGCGTTGCGCGCGCTCGCGCAGTGAGCCCCGGCGACTTCACGCTCGAGGCGGACGACGGCGACGCGCGCGCGGGTCGCCTGACGACGGCGCACGGCGACGTCGAGACGCCCGGTCTTCATGCCCGTCGGCACGCGCGCGACCGTCAAGGCGCGTCGATCCGCGCGAGCTCGAGCAGCTCGGCGCGCAGATCATCCTCGGCAACACCTACCACCTGCACTTCCGCCCGGGCGCCGAGCTGATCGAGGAGCTCGGCGGCCTGCACCGGTTCATGGGCTGGGAGCGGCCCCTGCTCACCGATTCGGGCGGCTTCCAGGTCTTCTCGCTCGCCCAGACGCGCAAGATCGACGCCGACGGCGTGACGTTCCGCTCGGTCTACGACGGCACGCTGGCGCGCTTCACGCCCGAGCTCGCGATGGCCGTCCAGGCCTCGCTCGGATCCGACATCGCGATGGCGTTCGACGAGTGCCCGCCGGCGGGCGCGCCGCGCGCCGACCTCGAGCGCGCGGTCGAGCGCACCGCCCGCTGGGCCGAGCGCTGCGTGGCCGCGCCGCGGCCGGACGGCCAGCTGCGCTTCGGCATCGTCCAGGGCGGCACCGATCGCGAGCTGCGCGCGCGCTCGGCCGGGCAGCTCACGGCCCTGCCGTTCGACGGCTACGCGATCGGCGGGCTGAGCGTGGGGGAGGAGCGCGAGCTGATGTTCGACGTCACCGCCTCGACCGCGGCGCTGCTGCCGGTCGACCGGCCGCGCTACTTCATGGGCATCGGCGATCCCGAGGGCATCCTGCGCGTGATCGGCGCGGGCATCGACATGTTCGACTGCGTGCTGCCGACGCGGCTCGGCCGCACCGGGCTCGGCGACGACCTGGGAGGGGCGCCTGAACCTCCGCAACGCGCGCTTCGCCCGCGACGACGCGCCCGCTGCAGGAGGGCTGCCCGTGCCCGGCCTGCACGCGCTTCTCGCGCGCCTACATCCGCCACCTCGTGACCCAGGACGAGCTGCTCGGCCTGCGGCTCCTGACGCTGCACAACCTCTCGTTCCTGCTCGAGTTGTGCCGCGCGGCGCGCGCGCGCGATCCTCGACCGGGCGCTTCGGGGCGTTCGCCGCCGAGGCGCTCGAGCGGCTCGGCTCGGGGACGGCGCAGAAGGCGCGCGGCACGGCGCGGGGGGCGCAGTGAAGGACGCCGCGATCACGCTCGCCTGGATCGTCGGGCATCGTCGTGCTGACGTGGTTCCTCTTCATCCGCCCGCGGCGCGCGCATGATGGCGCGCCAGCGCGAGGTGCTCGGACGCGCTCTCGAGCGGCGATCAGGTCGTGACCGTCGGCGGCATCTACGGCACGATCGTGGCGCTCGACGGCGACGAGGTGCGGCTCGAGGTCGCGCCCGACGTCGTCGTCCGCGTCGCCCGCCGCGCGGTCGCGGGCCGCGTCGACGTTCCGCCGCCGGCGCGCGGCCGAGGAGCCCGGCGAGCCCGCGTCGCAGTCGTCTCCGCGCGACCGCAGCGGACCTCTGCGTCCGGACGACTAGTATGGGGAGTCGCGTGACCGACAGAGCAAAGAATCTCCTCACCCTGCTGGCCATGCTCGTCCTGCTCGGGCTCACCGGCGTCGTCGCGGTCGTCCGGTCGCCCGGTGCTCGGGCTCGACCTCAAGGGCGGCCTCGAGGTCATCCTCAAGGCCGTCCCGAACGACCCGAAGAACCCGCCGACGACGGATCAGATCAACCAGGCGATCTCGATCATCCGCTCGCGCGTCGACAAGCTCGGCGTGAGCGAGCCGGAGATCCGCAAGGAGGCCGGCAACGAGGTCTCGATCGCGCTCGCCGGCATCAAGGATCCGAAGGCCGCGGCCAGCATCATCGGCTCGACGGGCCAGCTCTACATGCTCGACTACGACGGCACGCTCGAGCCCATCGTCTCCAAGAGCGCGAGCGGCACCGCGTCCTACCGACCGACGCTCTACGCGCTGCTCAAGGCGGCCAAGAACCGGCCCGACACGCATCCCTACGCGGGCGCGACGCCGGAGCAGTGGTACGCCTTCGACGCAGAAGACGCACAAGCGCGTGCTCAACAGCATCGGCCAGCCGTTCCCGCCCGGCGCCTCGAAGAAGCAGCTGCTGAGCCGACCTCAAGCGGCCAGGCCAAGAGCGCCGTGCTGCTGCGCGCGCCCGGCCGGCACGATCTGGGCCGACGACCCGGTCGCAGCCAGCGGCAGCACCGCCGCAGCAGCACCGCTACGTGATGTTCCGCATGCCGTCCGACAAGAACATGGTCGTGTTCGGCGCGCGACGTGCAGAACGCCAAGTCCGACTACGACCCGCAGAGCGGCCCCGACGTCACCATGGGCTTCTCCGGCACCGGCACGAAGGCGTTCCACGCGATCACGAGCGAGCTCGCCGGCACGGGGCGGCTGACGCAGAACACCGAGGTGCCGTTCGCGGTGATCCTCGACAACAAGATCGAGGCCACGCCGACGATCTCGTACCAGCGCACGCCGAACGGCATCGACGGCAACGCGCAGATCACGGGCCTGACGACGCGGCGAGGCCAACCGCATCGCGCTCGTGCTGCAGTCGGGCTCGCTGCCGGTCACGTTCAACACGCTCTCGCAGTCGCAGGTCTCGGCGACGCTCGGCAAGGACTCGCTGCGCGAGGCGCTGATCGCGGGCCTGCTCGGCCTGCTGGTCGTGATGATCTACCTGGCGTTCTTCTACCGCCTGCTCGGCCTCGTCGCCGACCTCGCCCTGCTCATCTACGCCGCGTTCTTCTACGGGCTGATCCTGCTGATACCCATCACGATGACCCTGCCGGGCATCGCCGGGCATGATCCTGACGATCGGCGTGGCGGCAGATGCGAACGTCGTCATCTTCGAGCGCATCAAGGAAGAGGTGCGCCTCGGCAAGAGCGTGCGCGCGGCCATCTCGTCGGGCTACACGAAGGGCTTCCGCACGATCGTCGACGCCAACGTCGTGACGCTGATCACCGCCGGCGTGCTGTTCATGGCCGGCACCGGCAGCGTCAAGGGCTTCGCCTTCACGCTCGCCGTCGGCGTGCTCGTCTCGATGTTCACGGCGGTGCTCGCGACGCGCGCCATGCTCGGCGTGCTCTCGGGCTTCAAGTGGTTCAACAACGCGGCGCTGATGGGCGCCTCCGGCCAGAAGGTGCGCTGGCGCGCCGACATCACCGGCCGCCGCTACCTCTGGTTCGTGATCTCGGGCGTCGTCGTGCTCGTCGCGGCGGGCTCGCTCGCGACCAAGGGCCTCAACCTCGGGATCGACTTCAAGGGCGGCACGGCGATCGAGACGACGTTCGTCAAGCCGGCGACGCAGGAGCAGGTCATCAAGGTGCTCGCGTCGCGTCAACGGCAACCTCACGAAGGACGCCGTCGTCCAGGGCCGCAGCAACCCGGACGCGCCCGTCGGTCGGCAACAACTACCGGCGCTGGGAGATCAAGGCGCCGGCCAAGGCGCTCGCGCCCGAAGGCGATCACGAAGGTCGAGACGCTGCTCGACACGAAGTTCGGGATCGCGATCGACAAGACCGACAAGACGCAGCTCTTCGACTCGAAGTCGGTCTCGGCGTCGTTCGGCCGCACGATCCTGATCGGCGCGCTCTACGCGATCATCTTCTCGATGTTCCTGATCGTCGGCGTACCTGACGGTCCGGTTCGAGTTCAAGTACGCCCTGCCCACGATCGTGGCGCTGTTCCACGACGTCATCATCACGATCGGCGTGTACTCGCTGACGGGGCGGGTGGTCACGGCTGCGACCGTCGCCGCGGTGCTGACCGTGCTCGGCTACTCGCTCTACGACACCATCATCGTCTTCGACCGCGTGCGCGAGAACACGCCGCTGCTGCGCAAGAACTCGTTCGCCCAGATCGTCAACGTCTCGATCTGGGAGACCCTGACGCGCTCGCTGAACACGTCGATGATCACGCTCTTCCCGATCGCGACGCTGCTCGTCTTCGGCGGCTCGACGCTCAAGGACTTCGCGTTCGCGCTGCTGATCGGCATCGCCTCCGGCGCCTACTCCTCGATCTTCATCGCCGCCCCGCTCCTGAGCGTCTGGAAGGGCCACGAGACGGAGTTCCGCCGCCGCGACGCCATCGGCATCGAGAAGGCGACGCTCGGCACGGTCGCTGCCCGGCATGGCCGGCGGCACCGGCGGCGGCGCCGCGCACCGGCCACGGCGACGGTCCCGGCCGCCAAGCGCGCGGACGCGCCGTCACGGAGGGCGTCCCGGTGCCGGTCGAGCAGCTGAGCGAGCAGGAGCGGGCGGCGCGCGAGGCCGCGCGGCGCAGGCGCGAGGAGCGCCGCCGCCGCCAGGGCAAGGGGCACGGCCGCCGCACGTAGCTCGCGGCCTCGCGTGTAGACGAGCGCGTAGGGGGCGGCCGAAGCGGCCGGTTGCGACGCCGATGCCGAGCTGCGAGAAGCGGCAGTCACATGAGCACTGCGGTGCTCGGGGCTCGCATCCAGCGCCACGATCGCACGCGGGCGCGAGCTCGCCGGCGCCCCAGGCGAGGTTCTCGCCACAGGTGCGCGCTCGGCGCGGCCCGTGAGGCGGTCGTCGAACGGGTGCCCGCGTCGTGATCGAGCCGCCCTCGGTGAGCAGGAGCCGCGCCTGGCGGACGGCGGCGCGCTCGAGCCCGGTGCACGCGCAGCGGCCCGCAGCCGCGCTCCGCGCGCAGGCGTTGATGCTCGTCTCGACCGACACGTTGCGCGCAGGCTGTGCCAGCGCGGGGGCGGCGCTACCGCGAGTGCGAGTGCGGCGGTCCGGCGCTGCTCGTTCATCGACCAGAACGCGGCGGCTCGCGGCGACGATCGCACGACGCGTTCCGGCAGGTTTCGCGGCGGCCGCGGTAGGCTTGGGCATGCCCTGGCCCGCCGCCGGCGCCGCGTGCCCGGCCTCGCACCACGGGTGGCTCCCGCATCCGCACGGGCGGCGACGCCATCGCCGCTTCGTGCTCGCTCGCTCGCGTCTGCTCTGCTCGAGCGTGATCGCGGTGCTGCACAGCTCGCTGGGCGCCAACTACGAGGCGCTCGGGCTCGTCTACCTGCCGGCCGTGATCGGCGTGGCCTTCCTCTTCGGCCTGCGCGCCGGCGTGCTCACGGCGATCGCGGCAGCGCCGTCTTCGACGCCGTGCTGCTGCCGCCGGCGGGGCCTGAAGACGCCCGACTCGCGCGTCTGGCTGCTGTTCGCGGCGCTGCTCCTCTCCGGCGCCGCGGTCGCCGAGCTGGCGGCGCGCGAGCGGCGCCGCTCCGAGCAGGCCTACGAGCGCGAGCGCGAGGCGGCGCTGCTCGCCGGGCTCTCGAGCGCGCTCGTCGGCGGCGCGAGCCTCGAGCTCGCGCAGGTCGACGCCGCGCGCGTCGCAGCCGCGGCGATCGGCGCCCCGGCCGCGCGCATCGTCTTCGGCCGCGGGCCGCTGGCCGGCCAGGTCGCGCTGCCGCTCGACGTCGACGGGCGCGTGATCGGCCGGCTCGAGCTGATGGGCGCGGATGCCCGGCGTCTCGACGACGAGAACGCCCAGCGCGTCGCGCGCTCGCTGGCGGGCGTCCTGGCGCTCGCGCAGGAGCGCGAGCGGCTCGCGCACGCCGACGTCGAGGCCGAGGCGCTGCGCGCCTCCGACGCGCTCAAGACGGCGCTCCTGCGCGCCGTCTCGCACGAGCTGCGCACGCCGCTGACGGCGATCAAGGCCGCCGTCGGGCGCGTTGCGCGGCGATCAGGTGCAGCTCGGCGAGGAGGCGGTGCACGAGCTGCTCGCCGACGTCAGCATCGAGACCGACCGCCTCGACCGCCTCGTCTCCGACCTGCTCGACGTCTCGCGCCTGCAGGCCGGCAGCGCCTCGACGGCGCTCGACTGGTGCGAGGTCGACGACCTGCTGCGCGGCGCCGTCGCTGCCGCCCGCTCGCGCGCGCCGGGACGCGCGCGTCGAGATCGAGGCCGACGACGAGCTGCCGCTCGTGCACTGCGACGCCTCGCAGATCGAGCGCGTGCTCGTCAACCTGATCGAGAACGCCGCCAAGTTCTCGCCCGCGGGCGCGCCGGTCGTCGCTGCGGGCGCGCGTGCGGCCGAGGACGATCACGTCGAGATCTCGGTGCATCGACCACGGGCCGGGCATCGAGCTGGATCAGCGCGAGCGGGTCTTCGAGCCCTTCTACCGCGGGCGCGGCGGGCGGCGCCGGCGGCACGGGCCTCGGGCTCGCGATCGCGCGCGGATTCGTCGAGGCCAACGCGGGCACGCTCACGATCGACGATGCTCCCGGTGGCGGCACGTGCATGCGCATCGTGCTGCCGAGCCTGAAGGTCAGCGAGGAGGTCCCGGCGTGAGCGGCAGCGGCGCGCGGGTGCTCGTGGTCGACGACGAGCGGGCGATCCAGCGCGCGCTCAAGGCCACGCTCGAGGCCGCCGGCTACCACGTGGACGTCGTCGGCACGTGCGCCGACGCGCTCGCCCAGGTCGCGCTCAAGCCGCCCGACCTCGTGCTGCTCGACCTGCTGCTGCCGGACGGCACGGGCGACGAGGTCGCGCGCGAGATCCGCACCTGGTCGAACGTGCCGATCCTGCTCGTCTCCGCCGTCGGCGACGAGCGCGAGAAGGTCAAGGCGCTCGACGCGGGCGCCGACGACTACGTCACCAAGCCGTTCGGCATCGACGAGCTGCTGGCGCGCGTGCGCGCGATGCTGCGCCGGGCCGTCGACCGCCCGCGGCCCGATGCCGTCGTCGAGCTCGGCGACCTGCGCGTCGACCTCGCGCGGCGGCGCGTCGTCCGCGACGAGCGACGAGATCCACCTCACGCCGATCGAGTACGACCTCCTGCGCACGCTCGTCGCGCATCCGGGCAAGGTGCTGACGCACAAGGCGATCATCCAGGAGGTGTGGGGCCCCGGCTACGGCGAGAGCCACCTGCTGCGCGTCCACATCGCCGCGCTGCGCCGCAAGATCGAGCGCAATCCCCGCGAGCCCGAGCTGATCGAGACGGTCACGGGCGTCGGCTACCGCATCCGCGAGCCCGAGCCGAGGCGAGCCGAGCAGCCGGTCTTGCCGGCTTCTTGACGCGGCCCCGCGCGGACTTGACACGGAGTTGAGCAGCGCCCGTGCAACGCTGAGGGCATGGGAAGCCTCGACGCATGCTCGGAGCACGATCACCCGCTCGCGCGCGCCGAGTCGCGCGAGCGCCTGCTGCGCGCGCAGTTCGCGGTCACCGTCGCCTTCGGCGTCGTCGCCGCCCTGCTCGCGCCGTTCGCTCGGCGCGCCCGCGCTGCGGCTCGTCGCTCGGCGCCGACCGTCGTCGCCGGCGCGCTTCGCGCTGGCGCGCCTTCGCTCGCCCACCTGCGGCTGCGCGAGCGCGCCTTCGAGCTGATCGCGAGCGGCCGCGAGGAGCTGCCGCTGCGCGGCGGTCGAGAGCGAGCGCGAGCGTCTCCGCGACCGCCGCTACCGCCGCCAGCTCGCGCGCACGCTCGACGTGATCACCGCTGCAGCCGAGCCCGCGCGACTGGTGGTCGCCGATCTACGCCGACCACGCGGCCGTGCACGCCGCCAGCGCCGAGCTGCGCGAGATCGCCCGCCTGCTGCGCGAGCTGCCCGACGCGTGCGGGCCCGCGGCGTCGCGCTCGTCACGCGCCTGATCCGCGACGGCGCCACCTCGCCGCTCTACCAGGGCCCGGCGCTGCGCCTGCGCGAGGAGCTCGGGCGCATCCGGCACGTGCTCGTCCAGCCTGCCTGAGCATGACCTGCATAAACCGGGGTCAGGCACGCATAATGCGTGCCTGACCCCGGTTTATGCGTGGCCGCCGACGATCAGGCGCCGCGGCGCCGACGAAGTACCAGGAGCGGCGTCCGGCCCGAGGCCTAGATTGGCTGGGTGCCCGCGTCGCTCACGATTCCCGCTTGCTGCCCCGACGAGGTGCGCGAGCTCGCCGCCGAGCTCGGCCTTCAGCGGGTCACCGCCGAGGTGCTCGTGCGCCGCGGGCTCGCCGACGCGGCGGCGGCGACGCGCCTTCCTCGACAGCGACGGGCCGCTGCACGATCCCGTTCGCCCTCGGCGACATGGCGGAGGCCTGTGCGCTGATCGAGAGCGCCATCGCGGCCGGCGCGCCGATCGTCGTGCACGGCGACTACGACGTCGACGGCGTCTGCGCCACCGCGCTCGCCGTCGAGGTGCTGCGGCTGCTCGGCGCGCGAGGTCGAGCCGTTCCTGCCCAGCCGCTTCGAGCACGGCTACGGCGTCGCGGTCGCGAGCGTCGAGGCGTTCGCGGCGAGCCGGCGCGGGCCTTCTGATCACCGTCGACTGCGGCATCGCCGCGCCCGAGGCCGTCGCGCGTGCGCGCGAGCTCGGCCTCGACGTCGTGGTCACCGATCACCATCGGCCGGGCGCCGTGCTGCCCGACGCGCCGATCGTCGCCTCGCGCGTGCCCTCGCGGCGCCGGCTACCCGTTCGCCGACCTGTGCGGCACGGGCGTCGTGCTCAAGCTCGCGCAGGCGCTCTGGTCGCGCCGTCACGGCGGCGATCCGGCGGCGCTGCCGCCCGGCGCTCGACCAGCTCTCCGACCTCGTCGCGCTCGCCACGGTCGCCGACGTCGTGCCGCTCGCCGACGAGAACCGCGCGCTCGTGCGCCGCGGCATGCGCCGGCTCGCCGAGGCCGACCGCCCGGGGCTGCGCGCGCTCATGTCGAGCGCCGGCGTCGACCCTGCGCGCGTGCGCGCCTCCGACCTCAGCTTCCGCCTCGCGCCGCGCATCAACGCCGCCGGCCGCCTCGGCGATCCCGCGGCTCGCGCTCGATCTGCTGCTCGCGCCAACGCGCGACGACGCCCAGCCGCTGGCCGAGCAGATCGAGGATCGCAACCGCGAGCGCCAGCGCGTCGAGGACACGATCCTGCGCGCCGCGCCGCCGAGATCGCAGCGCAGCGGCGCGCTCGAGCGCGGCGACCGCGTGCTGGTCGCCGCCGGCCAGGGCTGGCACGAGGGCGTGATCGGCATCGTCGCCTCGCGCCTCGTCGACCGCCACGCGCGCCCGGTCGTCCTGATCGCGCTCGACGGCGAGCGCGGCAAGGGCAGCGGCCGCTCGGTCTCGGCCTACGACCTGCACGCCGGCCTCGCGGCCTGCAGCGAGCACCTCGAGCGCTTCGGCGGCCACCGCGCCGCCGCCGGCCTGAGCATCGACCGCGGCGGCCGGTCGAGCGCCTTCGCGGCCGCGCATGCGCGCCCACGCGCGCCGAGCATCTGCCCGAGGACGCCTGCGTGCGCAGCTCGATCGTCGACGCGGTCGTCGCCGTCGGCGAGGTCTCGCTCGAGCTGGCGCGCGAGCTCGCGCGCTTCGAGCCCTGCGGCTACGGCAATCCCGGCGTCAACCTGCTCGTGCCGGGAGCACAGCTGATGGGCCTGCAGGGCATGGGGGAGGGCGGCAAGCACCTGCGGCTGCAGGTCGCCGACGCCTCGGCGCACTGCGGCGCGGTCGCGTGGGGGCGCGGCGGCGACGTCGAGACGCTGCACACCGGCACCCGCCACGACGTCGTCTGCCGGCTCGAGATCAACGACTGGCGCGGGGCGCTCGCGCCGCGGCTCGTGCTGCGCGACATCGTGCCGTGGCCCGAGCGCGAGCCGGTCGAGCCCGCGCCCGCGGCGCGGCTCGGCGCAGCGTGGCCCGCCGCAGCCGCGGGCGAGCCCGTGCCGCTGGCGCTCGCCGAGCGCGCCGGCCGCGGCGAGGCCGCGCTGGCCGCGCTGGCGGGCGGCGGACAGGCCGTCGTCGTGCTCGTCGCCGACGTCGAGCGGCGGCTGGCGACGCTGCCCGATCCGCGCCGCTACGGGGCGCGGCAGCTCGCTGATCTGCTCGCGCCGCGGGCGACCCCGCGGTGCTCGAGCAGGCGCTCGAGGAGTTCGGCGACGGGCGCCGTCGCCGTCGCCGATCACCACAGCTTCGCGCGGCTGCGCGGCCCTGCGCGAGCGCGCGGCGCACGTGCTCGTGCTCGACCCGCCCGCGCACCCCGAGGAGCTCGCGGCGCTGGGCGCGGCCCGCGGGCGCGTGCAGATCGCCGCCGCCGAGCGCGACGCCGTCTTCGCGCGCGCCTGCGTCGAGGCCGATGCGCTGCGCGCCGTCATGGCCGTGCTCTGGCGCGCCGCGGCGCAGGACGCCGTCGACGCCGCTCGAGGAGCTGCGCGCGCGGGCAGCCTGGCCCGACGTGCCGCCGCCCGCCGACCTCGTCGACGCGGCGCGTCGCCGCGCTCGCCGAGAGCGGCGTCGTCGAGCTCACGCGACGCCGGCCTGCGGCAGCTCGCGGTCGCCGGCAAGAGCGACCTCGCGGCCTCGCCCGCGTATGCCCTGCACGAGGACCGGCGCACCCGCGCGCTGGCCTGGCTCGATGCGCTCCTGGCCGGGCGCCCGCGCGCACCCGGCCGGCCGCGGCGTAACAGCGCAGGGGCCGGCCGGTACGATGAGGGAGTCCGATGTCCACTCCGGCACGTACCCAGCACGCGTACGACGAGCAGCTCCGGCCCCTGGTCGACGAGCTTATTCGCAGCCTGCAGGCGGCCGGGGACGACACCGACACGGTCGCCGATCGAGCGCGCCTCGCGTTCGCGGCCGAGCGCCACGCGGAGCAGATGCGCAAGTCGGGCGAGCCCTACGTCGTGCATCCGCTCGGCGTCGCGCGCATCTGCGCCGAGCTGCGCGCCGAGACGCCGGTGATCGTCGCGGCCCTGCTGCACGACACGGTCGAGGACACCGACACGACGATCGAGGAGATCGCGGCGGAGTTCGGCGACGACGTCGCGCTGCTCGTCGACGGCGTCACGAAGCTCTCGCGCATCCACTTCGACTCGCGCGAGCAGGCGCAGGCCGAGAGCTACCGCAAGATGGTGCTCTCGATGGCGCGCGACGTGCGCGTCGTCATCGTCAAGCTCGCCGACCGGCTGCACAACATGCGCACGCTCGGCCCGCTGGCCAAGCAGAAGCAGCTGCAGAACGCGCGCGAGACGCTCGAGGTCTACGCCCCGATCGCGCACCGCCTCGGCATCCACCAGATCAAGTGGGAGCTCGAGGACCTCGCGTTCACGACGCTGCACCCGCGCCGCTACGCCGAGATCGAGGCGCTCGTCAGCCAGCGCCGCGACGATCGCGAGGAGGACGTGGGCGAGGCGGCGCGCATCCTCGACGAGGCGCTGCGCGAGGTGGCGATCAGCGCCGAGATCCTCGGCCGCGCGAAGCACTTCTACTCGATCTACCAGAAGATGGCGCGCGGCGGCAAGGAGTTCAACGAGATCCTCGACCTGACCGCGATGCGCGTCCTCGTCGACTCGGTGAAGGACTGCTACGGCGCGATCGGCGTCCTGCACGCGCTCTGGAAGCCGATCCCGGGCCGCTTCAAGGATTACGTCGCGATGCCGAAGTCGAACGGCTACCAGTCGCTGCACACGACCGTGATCGGGCCCAAGGGCCAGCCGCTCGAGATCCAGGTGCGCACGCACGCGATGCACCAGACGGCCGAGTACGGCGTCGCCGCGCACTGGATCTACAAGCACCGCGGCGAGGAGCGGCAGCTCGCCTGGCTCGGCCGCGTCGTCGACGCCGCGGGCCTGGCCGACCCGGCCGAGTTCATGGACTCGCTGATGGGCGAGATGTTCGACGACGAGGTCTTCGTCTTCACCCCGCAGGGCGAGGTCAAGGCCCTGCCCGCCGGCGCGACGCCGCTCGACTTCGCCTACGCCGTGCACACCGACGTCGGCCACCGCTGCGTGGGCGCGAAGGTCAACGGGCGCATCGTCCCGCTGCACTCCGAGCTCGGCGTCCGGCGACATCGTCGAGATCCTCACCTCGAACCGCGAGCGCGGCCCGTCGCGCGACTGGCTGACGCTCGTGCGCACCTCGCGCGCCCGCAACAAGATCCGCCAGTGGTTCGCCCACCAGCAGCGCGAGGACCTCGAGCAGAAGGGCCGCGACTCGCTCGCACAGGCCTTCCGCTCGAACGGCCTGCCGAGCCAGAAGCTCTCCTCGGCGCCGCTGCTCGCCCAGCTGATCCGCGAGATGGGCTTCCAGAAGGCCGACGACTTCTACGTCGCGATCGGCGGCGGCAAGGTGCAGGTCGGCCAGGTCGTCAACAAGGTGCTGCAGCGGCTCAAGACGACCGAGGTCGCCGAGGAGCAGTCGCCCGCGACGCGCCGGCACACGCGCGCGCGCGTCGGCTCCTCCGCCGCAGTACGGCGTCGTCGTCGACGGCACGACCGACCCCAACGATGCTCGTGCGCATGGCGAAGTGCTGCACGCCGGTGCCGGGCGACCCGATCACGGGCTACATCTCGGTCGGGCGCGGCATCACGATCCACCGCGAGGACTGCCCGAACGTGCGCGCGCTGATGCGCTCGCCCGAGCGCTTCTGCCCGGTCAACTGGGACGGCGAGGCGAGCCAGTCGTTCCGCGTCGAGATCGCGATCGAGGCCTGGGACCGCCCGCGCCTGATGGAGGACATCGGCCGGACGTTCGCAGAGAACGGCTGCAACATCGTCGAGTACGGCGGCGTCACGCAGGATCAGATGTGCAAGAACTGGTACGTCGCGGAGGTCGGCGACGTGAAGGAGCTGAAGAGCGTGCTCTCGGCCCTGCGCAACGTCGAGTCGGTGTTCGACGCCTACCGCGTCACGCCGCGCGCGGGCCCGGTCGACTGACGCGTGCCGATCCTCGAGTGCGGCGATCTGCGCAAGACGTTCGCGGACGGCTTCGAGGCCGTGCGCGGCATCTCCTTCGACATCCGAGGAGGGTGAGGCGTTCGGCCTGCTGGGGCCGAACGGGGCGGGCAAGACGACGACGATGCGCATGCTCGGCACGCTGCTCACTGCCGACCTGCGGGCCGCGCCGTGGTCGCCGGTCATGACGTGGTGCGCGAGGCGGCCGCGGTGCGCCGGGCGATCGGCTTCGCCATGCAGGAGGCGGGCCTCGCGCGCTACGCGACCGGCCGCGAGCACCTGCACATGATGGGACGCCTGTACGGCCTCTCGCGCGCGCAGACGCGCACGCGCGCCGACGAGCTGCTGACGCTGTTCGGCCTCGAGGATGCCGCCGACCGGCAGGTGCGCACGTACTCGGGCGGCATGCGCAGGCGCATCGACCTCGCGTGCGGGCTCGTCCACCAGCCGCGCCTGCTCTTCCTGGACGAGCCCACCACGGGCGTCGATCCGACCTCGCGCGCGGCGCTCTGGGACGAGCTGCGCCGGCTGCAGGGCGAGGGCGTGTCGCTGTTCCTGACGACGCACTACCTGGAGGAGGCGGACCGCCTCTGCGACCGCCTCGCGATCGTCGACCGGGGCGTGATCGTCGCGCGCGGCACGCCCGACGAGCTCAAGGCGGAGGTCGGGGCCGACGTCGTCACCGTCGGGCTCGCCGACAGCGAGGCGGCGCCGTCCGCCGCCGAGGCGCTGGCGGACGCTCGGCCGCGTGCGGGTGGCGGGCAGCGGGCGCAGCATCGCGCTCGAGCTGACCGACGGCGCCTCGGCGGTCGGCGGACATCGTCGAGCGACTGCGCGGCGCCGGCATCGTGCCCGCGACGATCACGGTCGCGCGCCCGACGCTCGACGACGTCTTCCTGCGCTACACCGGCGCGACGATCGAGGAGCACGACGAGCAGCAGAGCCCCGTGCCGGCAGGGCGGCGCTGATGCGCCTGGCCGTCGAGTCCGGCGTGCTCTTCCAGCGCGCGCTGCGCGAGATCCCGCGCGTGCCGACGCGCATCGCGTTCCCGGTCGTGGGGCCGGTCATGCAGCTCGTGCTGCTCACGGCCGTGCTCTCGCGCGTGACGCAGCTGCCGGGCTATCCGGCGCGCTCCTCGGTGCAGTTCATGACCGCCGGCGTGCTCTCGCTGACCGTGCTCGCGGGTGCGGGCGGCGCCGGCTTCCAGATGGTGCAGGACATCGACACGGGCTTCTTCGACAAGCTGCGCGTGGCGCCGATCAGCCGCGCCGCGATCGTGCTCGGGCTGCTGCTGACCGACGCCACGCGGCTCGCGGTGCAGTCGCTGATCGTGATCCTGCTCGCGCTGCTGCTCGGCGCGCACATCGCGACGGGCTTGCTCGGCCTGCTCGGCATGCTCGCGCTGGCGGCGATCTTCGGCGCGGCCTGGTCGGGCATCTCGCTCAACGTCGCGCTGCGCACGCGCAACCCCGAGGTCACGGCGGCCGCGGGCGTGCTCACCTTCCCGCTCTACTTCGGCTCGACGGCGTTCATGCCGCACGACCTGCTGCCCGACCTGGCTGCAGTGGTTCAACGCCTTCAACCCGATCAACTACCTGATCACCGCGGACCGGGCGCTGATGTCGAGCCACTGGGACTGGCACGCGATCGGCGGGGCGCTGCTGACGTCGCTGATCATCGGAGCCGATCACGATGCCGCTGGCCACGCGCGCGTTCCGCCGCGCGGTCTCCGGCTGACGCCCGCGAGCTGCGCTGGTACTGTCGCGCCATGGAGCTGCTGGAGGGAGAGCAGTCGTCTGGAGCGGGCCGCCCGTCGTGGCGGTCGATGCTCGCCTTCTACATCAAGTGGGGCTCGTGGCGCTCGTGCCCGGCGTCCTCGGCGAGGTCGTCGACAGCGCGCACGAGCGACGACGGCTACCGCTGGGACCTGTGGCTCGCTGACGGTCGTGCTGCTGCTCGTCGTGCTGCTCGCCGGCTGGCTGCAAGCGCATCGACACCCACTACATCGGTCACGAACCAGCGCATCAACATCCGCCACGGCATCCTCTCGCGCGCCGATCACGCGACCTCGTACGAGCGCCTGCAGAACGTCAAGACCTACCAGAGCTTCCTCGAGCGCATGCTCAAGCGTCGGCCTCGTCGACTTCGACACCGCGGCGGGCGACGACTTCGACTTCAAGTTCGCCGGCATCAACGATCCCGCCGGGCTCGCGCGCCAGATCGCGGAGCTCCAGCGAGAGGCGATGCAGGGCCACTCGAGCCCGCAGGCCCAGCACGGCGTGTAGGGGGATGCGGCGGGCTGTCGCAGCTCTCGCGCTGGGGGCGTCGCTCGCAGCCTCTGGCGCGCCCGCAGCCGCGGACGTGCGCGCGTTCCGCACGTCCGACGGCAGCGAGGATCCGGCCTTCGTCACGCTCGGCGCCAGGACCGCGCGTCGATCACGTCGTCCCCGACGGGTCGCGCGGGGCCTACCTCGTCGGCCGCATCGTCGTCGACGGCGGCGCCCGGCAGATCGTGCACCTGAAGCCGAGCGGCGCTGTCGACCGCGCGTTCCGGCCGAAGATCCGCGGAGGCAGGATCGCCGCAGGCGGCGGCACACGGCGGCGAGGTCGCGCTGATCGGATCGTTCACGTCGATCGACGGCCGGGCGCGCGCCCGCGTCGCAGTGCTCGACGCGCGAACCGGCAAGCCGCTGCCCTGGAAGCCGCGGCTGCCGATCTCGGCCGGCCTCTTCGGTTTGCGGCAGGTCGTGTTCGCCGGCCGGACGCTCGTCGTCGGCACCGACGGCGGCCTCTTCGCCTGGCGTGAGGGCGCGGCGCACACGGCCTGGGCGCGCGACTGACCAGTTCGCGCCCATCGACACCCTGGCGCGCCGCGCTCTGGGCCGTCGTCACGACTGCGAGGCACGGGGTGCGGCTGGCATCCATCGATCCGGCCACCGGCCGCACGCGCGTGCGGGGCGAGAACGTCGATCACGTCGAGGCCCTGCAGACGATCGGCGGACGGCTGATGGCGCTCGCGCGCGGCACCTACCGGCGAGTCGACCATCCCGGCGCACCAGGCGTTTCGCATCCTGCGCCCGGGCGAATGGCAGCGAGGTCGCGGTGGCTCTCGCCGGCGACGCCCGCACGCTCTACGTGGCCCGCTCGCCCGCGACGCTCGAGGCGCCGGGCAGCGATCCCGGGCGTCGAGGGCCTGCCCCTGGTCTGGAGGGAGCACGCCCTTCCGACCGCCCGTCTTCGCCTACGGGCCCGCACGGGCCGATCGTCAGCGGGATCGCGCTGGTCGGCACGCGCGTGCTCGTCTTCACGCGCAGGGTCTGAGCGCTCAGGGGACCCATTCCTCGCCGCCGGTGTCCCAGCCGACGAGGCAGTACGGGCGCGAGCAGCGCGGCGGCGCGCTCGAGCTCGACCTCCACCTCGGCGCGGGTCGTGCTCGCCGAACCAGAGCGCCGCGACCGTGTCGCCGCGGTAGACGATGGGCACCTGCGAGCGCCGGGGCGGGGGAGTCGTCGGGCGCCGTGCCGATCAGCGGGCCCGATCACCATGCGGCGCTCCTCGACGAACGCGATCGCGCTCCAGGGCGCGCCGACGCCCGCGTGCACGGCCGTCAGCGAGGCGCGCAGGATGTCGTCGGCCTCCTCGCCGCCGTCGACGATCGCCTGCACGTCGTCGTCGATGCTCATGCGCCGCCCTCGAACGCCTCGACGGCGGCGCGCATGCTCGCTCGGGCACCGGGTGCGGCTGCGCGCGCGGCGCGGTCGATCAGCACCATCACCTGCTCGGCGTGCGCGAGCAGCGTCGCCCGACTCGCACTGGTGCACGGCCATCTCGCCAGCGCCACGACGTGCGGCCGATCGCGGCCGTGCGGATGAAGACCTCGATCTCGTCGTCGAAGCGCGCCGGCGCCTCGTACTCGCAGACGGCGTCGGCGCATCACGAACTCGAGGCCCGGTCGGGAGCGTGTGCAGCAGCTGCAGGTGGCGCTGGTACTCGACGCGCGCGCGGTCGAAGTAGGGGAAGTAGCGGCCGTAGTAGACGACCGCCTGGGCGTCCGTCTCGTCGAAGCCGACGCGCATGCGCGCCGAGAAGCGGTACGGCGCCGTGCGCGTCGTCGGGCCGGCGCTCACGAGCGGATGAGGGCCAGCACCTCGTCGCGCCGGCGCTCCATCTCGGCCGCCGTGTAGGCCTCGAGGTTGAGGCGCAGCAGCGGCTCGGTGTTGGATGGGCGCACGTTGAAGTGCCAGTCGTCGAAGTCGACCGAGACGCCGTCGAGGTGCGTGACGCGCCCGCCCTCGCCGCCGCGGCCCGTAGCGCTCCTTGAGCTCCTGCAGCTTGAGCGGCACGTCGCTCGACCGTCGAGTTGATCTCGCCCGAGAGGTGGTAGCGCGCGTGCAGCGGCGCGAGCAGCTCGGAGAGCTTCTTGCCCGAGCGCGAGACGAGCTCGAGCACGACGAGCGCCGGCACGATGCCGGTGTCCACGCCGTAGAAGTCGCGGAAGTAGTAGTGGCCCGAGACCTCGCCCGCGAAGAGCGCGTTCTCCTTGCGCATGCGGTGCTTGATGAAGGCGTGGCCGACGCGGCTCGCGATCGCCGTGCCGCCCGCCTCGCTCGACGAGGTCGGGCACGGCGCGGGACGCGCGCAGGTCGTAGAGGATCGTCTCGCCGGGGCGCTTGGCGAGCATCGAGACTCGGCGATCGAGCGCGGTGATGAAGTCGCCCGGCACGAACTCGCCGGTGTCGTCGATGAAGAAGCAGCGGTCGGCGTCGCCGTCCCAGGCGATGCCGAGGTCGGCGCCCGTGCGCTTGACCTCGCCGATGATGAACTGGCGGTTCTCCTCGAGCAGCGGGTTCGGCTGGTAGTGCGGGAACGTGCCGTCGGGCTCGAAGTGCAAGCGCTCGGCGCCGCAGCGGCAGCGCGCTCGAGGATCGGCTCCATCATCGTCCCGGCCATGCCGTTGGCGCCGTCGAGCACGACCTTGCAGCGGCTTGATGGCGTCGACGTCGACGATCGAGAGGCAGCGCTCGGCGAAGCCCTGCAGGACGTCGCGCTGCGCGCGCCTGCCCGGGCGCCTCGGCGTGCGGAACTCGCCCGCGAGCGCGCGGTCGCGCACCTTCTCGATGCCGCCGTCGCCGCCCAGCGGCAGCGCGGCGCGACGCACGATCTTCATGCCGTTGTACTGCTTGGGGTTGTGCGAGGCGGTCACGATCAGCCCGCCCTCGTAGCCGTACTCGCAGACCGCGAAGTAGAGCATCTCGGTGCCGACGAGGCCGATCTCGTCGACGTCGCAGCCGGCGTCGAGCGCGGCCTGGATCGCCGCCTCGCAGAGCTCGGGCGAGGTCAGCCGCATGTCGCGGCCGATCGCCATGCTGCGCGGCTCGAACTCGTCGACGTAGGCGCGCACCGTGCGGTACACGCCGTCGGCGTCGAGCTCGTCGGGGACGATGCCGCGGACGTCGTAGGCCTTGAAGACCGAGGGATCGAGCGTCATGGGCTGCAATGCTAGACGTCTAGTGCGGCCAGGCCGCCGCGAGCGCGGCGCGCGTCTCCGAGAGGTGCTGCGGCATCACGCGCACGTCGGCCAGCACGGGCATGAAGTTGACGTCGCCGTTCCAGCGCGGCACGACGTGAAGGTGCAGGTGGTCCGCGATGCCCGGCGCCCGCCGCCGCGCCGAGGTTGAAGCCGACGTTGTGGCCCTTGGGCGCCGAGTGCGCGCCCCGGTCGCCGTCGAGCGCCTGGTCGAGCAGCTCCCACAGCTCCGCGCTGCTCGGCCGCCTCGAGCTCGCCGGGCGAGGAGACGTGGCGGAACGGCAGGATCATGAGGTGCCCGCTGCCGTAGGGGTAGAGGTTGAGGACGACGTAGCAGTGCTCGCCGCGGTGCACGATCAGCGCGTCCTCGTCGCTCTGCGAAGCCTGGTCGCAGAACACGCAGCCCTCTCGAGCGCGGGCCGTCGATGTAGCTCATGCCGCCACGGTGCCCAGAGTCGCTCCACGGCGGAGAGGCTACCCGTGCCGGCACCACGACCACGGGGCCGGCCTTACGGCCGGCCCCGTGGCGGGGGAGGATGCGCGGCGCGGCGGCCGCGGCTTGAGGGTGCGGGGTGAGGGGGCCCCGCGGGTGGATCAGGTGCCGGGCAGCTCCGCGCCGTCGCGCAGGGCGAGGCGCATGGGCTCGCCGAGCTTGACGCGCCAGAGCGGCGTTGCGAGCAGCGTCGCGAGCGGGGTGTTCCAGGTCGCGCCGAAGACGCGCAAGCGTGAGCGGGTCGCCGGCGTGGATCACGCTCGGCGTCGACGCCGATCGGCACGCCGTGGCGCCACTTGAGGAACACGGTGTTGGCGTCATAGGTGAACGTCTCGTGCACCGGCTGGCCGAGCAGCGCGTAGAGCCCGCGCCAGTTGCCGAAGTTCACGTCGACCGTGATCGTGTGATCGGTCGTGTCGATCGCAGACGCGGCGGCGCCGAAGAGGAACAGGCGGCCGGCCGGACGCGTGCGGGCCGAGAGGTCGGTCATGCTGGCGGCCGGAGTGGCGAGCGAGCGTCGACGAGCGGCGTGTGCCACGGCGCGCGGATGACGACGCGGACGACGTCGCCGGCGAGGATGGTGTCGGACGCAGCGAGCAGCGGCGTGTTGCCCTGGACGACGATCCAGCGGGTATTGGCCATCGGCCGTGAACGTGGTGGGCTGAGCAGCGCCGAGAAGAGCCTTGAGCGCCGGGCGGTTGCCGCCGTCCACCTGCACCTGGATCTGCGTCGCGCCGGTGCCCGGAGCGACGACTGCTGTCCCCCGGAACTCGTACACGGCGCCGCGCGCATGAGCGCTCGCAGTGCCGGCGAGAGCGAGGCTCGCGATTCCAACTGCGAGCGCCGTTGCGGTCAAACGGATCGTGCGGAACATGGTCTCCCTTTCCCTGAGGTCTCAGGCACTTGATCGGTGCCTGACACCCACGCTCGCACCCGGAGGTGAGGGATCAAGGGGCGGCGCGTAAGCATTCGCGCCGCAGTTGTGAGCGCTGCCGCCCGATCTGTATGGAATCCGTGATGGCCGGGCCTTCGCTCCCTGCGGCGGGGGATGCTACGGTCCCTCGAGGCGCGCCCGTAGCTCAGGGGATAGAGCGTCCGCCTCCGGAGCGGAAGGTCGTAGGTTCGATTCCTACCGGGCGCATGCTGACCCGTAGCGCCCTCGCTGACGCGCCCCGCCACGCCGCTGTACCGTTCCGCACATGAACGCCGTCCTGCGAAGGCTCCACAATCCGCATGGCCGCGAATGCGGCTGCGACGCCGACTGCTGGTGCAACCGCACCGCGACCGGCCGACTCATCAAGTGGTGGTTCAACGGCGAGAGATTCGGCCTCCACCACAAGAGCACCTCGATGCAGGGCTGGCAGGCGTCGCATCCCGCGGGCGACCCCCGCCAGTGGAAGCGCGCGCAGGAGGAGCGCGGCAGGCGCGACTCCGGTGCCGAAACCTGAGAGGCGCGATCGCCCGGTGTTGGCCCGTGCTCGGGTGAGCGTCTGTCGGATAAACGGGACCGCCACGCGGCTCGGGTCTACGAAGGACTCACCCTCTGAGGGTTGGCCGCCTGCTGCCAAGCATCCATCAGCGGCCGTCGATAGAACAGCGCGAGCGGGACGGCAACGACGAGCAGCACGATCTCATCGATGGGGCCGGGAATCGGCGCGAGCCCCAGTGCTGCAAGCCATCGAAGCGGTTTGGGGATGCGCTTGTCCGTTGCGGCCAGCTTCACCGCCCGAAGCGTCTGCTTGACGAAGGCGGCCGCGCTTGCCACGGCTCGGAGTCTAGGCGCCGAGTGGTGGGGCGTCGAGCCGCGCCTGCAGCGGGCGTCTGCCGGCCAGGCGTCCCGCACCATCGCGGCGTCAAAGGGTCGTCGATGCCGGCGCGAACCAGGTTTTCCAAGGCTGACGTGCCTGCTGGCCGGCTCGCTCGAGCAGCGGAACCGCCGGCGGGCCGAGAGCTACGCGGGGAGACGGGCCACGAGACCCGCGCGCACCTCCGGCCACTCCTCGGCCAGGATCGAGAAGAGGATCGTGTCGCGCACGGTGTCGTCGCTGCGCCGCTGGTAGCGCCGCAGCGTCGCCTCGTAGCGGGCGCCGAGGCGGGCGATCGCGCGCTGGGAGCGCTGGTTGCGGACGTCGGTCTTGAGCTGCACGCGTCCCGCCCCGAGCACGTCGAAGGCGTGGCTCAGGAGCAGCAGCTTCGCCTCGGGGTTGACCGCGCTGCCCCAGACGCGCGAGTCGTACGCCGTGGAGCCGATCTCGAGGCGCGCGTCGGCGACCGAGACGTCGAGGTAGGAGGACGTGCCGATCACGCTACCGGCCGCGAGGCCGGCGAGCGGGGCGACGAGCCGCACGACCCAGGGGAAGCGGCCGGCGCTCGGCGCAGCCTCCAGCGCTGCCCCGTAGTCGGCGGCGTCTCGCGGACGGCCCGCAACGTGCTCCCAGGCCGAGCGGTCGTCGAGCGTCGCGAACAGCGCCTCGGCGTCGCGCCCGCGCTCGAACTGGCTCAGCTCGACGACGCGCCCGCGCAGCGTCACGCCCGCCTCCAGCGGCCAGCGGAGGCGCGGCCACGGCCGGTCGTCGGGGCGGGCGTCGGCGACTGGCTCGAAGTGGCTCACACGGCGAAGTTTGGCATCGCACCGTAGGGGTCCGCGGCGCGACCCTCGGGCTCTTCCCAGTCCTCCTGTCGGCCGAGCGCCGTCAGGTCGAGATACGCATAGGCGCCGCCGATCGCCTCCGTGCCGCGCGCGAACGTCGAATAGGTGTGGAAGACGGCCTCGCCGTCGCGCAGGAAGCAGCTGATGCCGGGCATCTCGATCGGCTGCTCCTGGGTGAGCGCCCAGTGATCGGGAGCGCTCTGTTCGAGCTCGGCGCGCGTGCGGTAGTTGATCTCGAGCGGGGTCACCGACTCATCGATGGTGGCCTTGAAGTCGTAATTGAAGTCGCTGCCGAAGGACGAGTACCAGGGGAACGTCCAGCCCTTGCGCGCCTTGTAGGCCTCGAGCCTGGCGAGCGGCGCCCGCGAGACGGCCGCGAACGTCGTCGCCCGGGCGTCCAGGTGCGCCACAAGGCCATCGGAGCGCTCGTCGGCGTCCGCCGAGCAGCTCGCGCAGCCTTCCTCCCAGGAGGGATCGAACATGAAGTGCTGGATCATCAGCTGACGCCGGCCCTCGAACAGCCCGAGCAGCGTCGTCGCCCCCTGCGGGCCCTCGAAGACGTACGGCTTGTCGATGCGCACCATCGGCAGCCGGCGGCGATCGGCGTTGAGCTCGTCGCGCAGCCTGGTCAGCTCCTTCTCGCGCGTCAGCAGCTGCTTGCGTGCGGCAAGCCAGCCGGCGCGGGACGTGACCTCGGGCAGACTCATCTCGGGCTCCTTGGACGGGGTTCTGAGCTTGGGACCCGCCGGCAGCGCGAAACTCATCGCTCGCGCGGGAGCACCGTGAGGCTGAGGAACGACGGCGAGCCGCCGCCGGTCACGAGCGTCTGCCGGTTGACGCGCGTCTCGATCGCATCCCACGGGTTCTCGGCGGTGCCCGGGTGCGGCAGGAAGACCGGGAAGTCGCTCGACGCCACCTGCAGCCGCAGCCGGTGCCCGGCACGGACGAGATAGCCCGTGTGGCCGAGATAGACCTCGCTGAGGAGGTCGCGGCTCTGCACGACCGCCTGCCCGAAGAGGAGCGCGTGGGCGCGGCCGTCCGGATGGACGTCGACCAGCTTGACGTGCAGGTACAGCGACCCTGCGTCACTGGAGACGGCCAGCCGGGCGGCGGCGCGGCCCGCGAGCACGAGCGGCTCGTCGAGCGCGGCCGTCGTGAACGTCAGGACGTCCGGTCTCGAGTCGATCGCCCGCTCGTCGGGATACTCGTGCAGGAGCGCGAAGGGATCGAGCAGCGTCGAGGGCACGAGGTCCGCGGGATCGTGCACCCAGGTCGTCTCCGCCCGCGGCCCCGGCTCGGCCGCGAGCGAGCCGCCCGCTGGGAAGAGCCGGAGCTCCGAGGCGCCGGGGGGAGGCCAGCTGGGCGATTCGCGCCAGCCCTCGCCCGCAAGCTGCCAGCGCACCCGGGGGATCGCCGCAGGGTCGGAGCGACCCGCCAGCACGGCGTCGAAGAAGTCGAGCGCGGGCGCCAGGTAGCGCTCCAGCATGCGCTCGAGCGCCCCGTCGTCGGTGGCGTGATCATCGGCCGCCGCGACCGGCACCGACTCGAAGCGGTAGTTCTCGTGGTCGGTCGCTCCCGCGTGCAGGTACTGGAACGCCGCCGTCGCCGGATCGCGCATCAGCGCCTCGTAGTCGAGCATGTGCGCCGGAGAGATGTTGTCGAACCAGCCCACGCCGTGCAGCGTCGGGATGCGCAGCAGCTCGAACGGGTGCGCGCCCGGGAAGAGCGGGCGCCTGACGCCGCCGCGCGAGCGCCGGAGAACAGAATCGAACGACTCCGACCGTCGCCCGATCTCGGCGAAGGCCGAGTCGAACACCTCCGCCAGCGGCCGCCGGCTCCAGTCGGGCGCCCAGGCGTGCGTGTTGGCGTCCGTCCAGTACTCGGCGAGGTAGTGGGCCCCGTAGAGCGGCGTCACGCCCTCGAGCCAGGAGTCGATGTCGGCGATCGTGACGCGCGGGACGATGGCCTTGAGTGCAGGATGCCCGCCGGCGACGGCCGCCCACTGCGTGAAGCCGTAGTAGCTGTCGCCCCACATGCCGACGGTGCCGTCGGACCACGGCTGCCGGACGATCCAGTCGATCGCGTCGTAGCCGTCCGGCACCTCGTTGACGAAGGCGACGGGCTCGCCTTCCGAGCGGAACTTGCCGCGCACGTCCTGCGGCACGAATGCGAAGCCGCGCGCGATCACGTGGGAGGCGATGAACGGCATCCAGCAGTAGCGGCCGTTCTTGTCGTACGGCAGCCGCACGAGCACGGCCGGGAACGGCCCTTCGCCTGCCGGCAGGTAGACGTCGGTCGCGAGCCGCACGCCATCCCGCATCGGCACCATGCGCTGCTGCGCGCGCGGGTCGAGCGGGGCGGGCCCGGTCGTCTCGATCGTCACCGCGGGCCTCACGCGGGCGAGGCTAGCGCCGGCACGCAGGCCTGACAAGGAGCTCCCGGGACATACTCCGGGCATGGCCACGCGCACAATCCTCGTCGTCGAGGACGAGGACTCGATCGCCCTGCCGCTCGCCACGGCGCTCGAGCGCGAGGGCTGGGCGACGCGCGTGACCGGCTCCGTGCCCGAGGCGATCGCGCTCGCAGCCGAGCTGCAGCCCGACCTGATGCTGCTGGACGTGATGCTCTCGGACGGCTCGGGCCTCGACGTCTGCCGTGAGGTACGGCGGCACTCGTCGCTGCCGATCATCATGCTGACGGCGCGCGGCGACGAGACGGACCGGGTCGTCGGCCTCGAGCTCGGTGCGGACGACTACGTCGTCAAGCCGTTCTCCGCGCGCGAGCTGATCGCCCGCATCCGCGCCGTCCTGCGACGCGTGCCGGATGGCGAGGCCGCTCCGCAAGCGGGTCGAGGCGGCAATCGAGATCGGCGCCGTCGCAGTCGACCCGGCCATGCGGCGGGCGACGCTGGAGGGCGACGAGCTTGCGCTCACGCGGCGCGAGTTCGACTTGCTCGCGCTGCTCGCTCGCAACGCCGGCACGGTGCTCACGCGCGAGCGGCTCATGGACGAGGTCTGGGACACCAACTGGTTCGGCTCGACGAAGACGCTCGACGTTCACGTCTCGAGCTTGCGCAGCAAGCTCGGCGACGACGCGGCCGAGTCGCGCTACCTGCACACCGTGCGCGGCGTGGGCTTTCGCTTCGCATCGCCTGACGACCTCGCCTGATGACCTACCGCAGCCGTCTGCTCGTGGCCTTCGCCTACGTGCTCGTGCTCGTGATCGTGGCGCTCGCCGTGCCGCTCGCGCTCTCGACGCAGCACCGCATCGACCGCGAGGTGCGCGCACAGGCCGCCGACGGTGCGCAGCTCGTGGCCGCGAGCGCTTCGGGCCGCCTCGACCGGCGAGCCCAGCTCGACACGCTCGTCGGCAAGGTCGCGCGCGATCTGGGCGCGCGCGTGATCGTCGTCGACCACGCCGGCTCGCTGCTCGCCGACTCGTCAACGCCCCGGAACCCGGGGGGTCGCCTACGGCAGCCGACCCGAGATCGTCTCGGCGCTCGCCGGGCAGCACCGTGCAGGGCCGCCGGCGCTCGGACACGCTCGGCGAGCAACCTGCTCTACACGGCGGTGCCCGTCGTGGCCAAGGGCCGCACGGTCGGGGCGGTGCGCGTGACCCAGAGCGTGGACGCGCTCGATCGCGAGGTGCGCCGCGACCAGTACGCCCTGGTCGGGATCGGCGCCCTGGCGCTCGCCTTCGGCCTCGCTCGTCGCCTGGTTCGTCGCCGGCTCGCTGGCGCACCCGCTCGGCCGGCTCGCCTCCACGGCGCGGCGTGTCGGCGCGGGCGATCTGGGGGCGCGCGGGGTGGTGGAGGGATCGGCGGAGCAGCAGGAGGTGGCGCGCGCCTTCAACACCATGGCCGACCGGCTGACGCAAGCGCTCGAGGCGCAGCGCGAGTTCGTCGCCAATGCCTCGCACCAGCTGCGCACGCCGCTGACGGGGCTCCGCCTGCGCATCGAGGCGGCCGACATGGCCAACGACCGACCCGGACGTCCGCGCCGACCTCGCCGCTGCCGAGGCCGAGACGCTGCGGCTCGCGCGGCTCGTCACCAACCTGCTCACGCTGGCCTCCGCCGATGCGCCCGCGCCGCCGAGTGAGCCTGTCGATCTCGCCGCCGCGGGGCGAGCCGCCGAGGCCCGCTGGGTCGCGCGCGCCGAGCACGAGGGCCGCCGGGTCGCTCGCCGATGCCGCTGCGCCCGTGCTCGGCCAGGGCAACGCGGACGACCTCGCGACGAGCCTCGACAACCTGATCGAGAACGCACTCGCTGCACACGCCCCGGGGCGGCACGGTGCGCATCACCTGGGGCCGCGAGGGCGCCGAGGCGTTCGTCGCCGTGCTCGACGAGGGGCCCGGGATCAGCGACCAGGATGCGGCCACGGCATTCGAGCGCTTCCGGCGGGGAGCCACGCGACCTGCGGGAGGAGGAGGGACGGGTCTCGGGCTCGCCATCGTGGGAGCGCTCGCCGCCCGCTGGGGCGGCTCGGCCTCGCTGCGGCGGCGCCCCGAGGGCGGCACGCGCGCCGAGGTCCGGCTGCCGCTGCCGCGGGAGCGCAGCGGCGAGCCGGGGTACTCTGATCCGTGATGCGCTCTCGTCTCCTCGCCGTCGCACTCGCTCTCGCCGGCCTGCTCGTGGCAGTCGCCGTCGGGCTGGCCGCGAACTCGATCGCGACCCGGTCGTTCACTCCGGGCGCCGACGCGCTGCCCTCCGCCGGCAGCCTCGCTCCGCGCACCGCCGCCAAGGCGACGAGGCCGTCCACGACGAAGCCCAAGCCGAAGCCCAAGCCCAAGCCGACGCCGGTGACGAAGCCGAAGCCGGTGACGGGCCCCCCGACGGTGACCACGGACGATCACGGCGGGTCGGGCAAGGGCGGAGGCAAGGGCGGAGGCAAGGGCGGAGGCAAGCACGGCGGCGACGATTAGAGCGAAAGCTTGACCGACTCCTGGGGCGGGGCTTACCAGCGCCTAACCGGCCGGTTGACAGTCTGAGCGTGTCAACCGAAACCACAGGGAGTCACCGTGATCACCAGGAATACGTCCATCGCCGCCGCCTTCGCCGTCGCCGCAGCACTCGGCGCGACGACCGCGCAGGCCGCTCCTGCCAAGAGCGGCGACGGCGTCCGCGTCGCGGGCAGCTGCAGCGACGCCAGCACGTCGAAGCTGAAGCTCAAGCACGACAACGGCCGCCTGCAGATCGAGTTCGAGGTCGACCAGAATCGCAACGCAGTGCCGTGGACGGTCGAGCTGCGCAAGGATGGCAAGGTCGTCTTCCAGGGCACGCGTCTGACCGCCGCGCCGAGCGGCTCGTTCAGCCTCGAACGCCGCGTCGCCGGCACCAGGGGCGTCATCAAGGCCCGCGCCACGCGCAACGGCGAGACCTGCACCGCGACCACCACTGCGCGGGCCGCTGCGCCGGCGCTCGTCGCGACCACCGGCAACCCGGCCACTGTGGCCGTCGGCGACGACGGCCCGGCGCACGACGTCGGCGACGACAACGGCAGCCACGCCGCCGCGCCCGCCGGCCACGACGCCAACGGCCACCACGGCAACGACGACTGAGCCCTCCGCCACTCCCGCGTGGAGCGCGAGCCACTCTCTGGCTCGCGCTCTGCGTTTTTCCAGGTTCTTACGATTCGGAGAACAACGCTGCGCGGGGGTGGCGCGCCGCAGTGCGAGGCGTACGCTCTGAACGTGAGCATCACGCTCGTCCTCGCGGCCGTGGTCGCCGGGCCTCGCGACCTTCCTCTCGCCCTGCGTCCTGCCGCTCATGCCGGTCGTGCTCGCGACAGGGACGGCGGGCGGCCGACGCCGGCCGCTCGGCGTCGCGCTCGGCCTCGCGCTCGCCTTCGTGGCCTTCACGCTCGGCGGCCTCGCGCGTGCTCGACGCGCTCGGCCTGCCGCAGGACCTCCTGCACACGATCTCGCGTCGCCCTGCTCGGCGTTCGTCGGCCTCATGCTCGTCGCGCCGTTCGTCGCCGAGTGGGCGGGCCGCCTCTTCCAGCCGCTCGCCTCGCGCGCGCGGGCGGCGTGCGCGCGGCGGCGACGGATTCTGGCTCGGGCACTGGTGCTCGGAGCCGCGCTGTCGCTCGTCTGGACGCCCTGCGCAGGGCCCATCCTGGCGGCGGTCACCTCGCTCGCCGCCGAGCATCACCTCTCGGGCAGCGTCGTCCTGATCACCGCCGCCTACGCGGCGGGCGCGACCGCTGCCGCTCTTCGCGCTGATCGCTGCTCGGCCGGCGCGCGATCTGCGGGATTCGCGACCGTGCGCCGGCACGGCCTCGCGCTTGCGCCGCGCCTCGGGCGTCGATCCTGCTGCTCGGCGCCTGGCTCTTCACGACCAACCTGCCGACGCGCCTCGCAGCGGCGACGCCGGGCTACCTGACGTGGATCCAGAAGCCCGAGCGCACCGCGGCAATCAAGACCGACCTGCGCTCGCTCGACACCGTCGAAGACGCACTCCAAGGCCGCCGTGGCGGCCGGCGATGCGCCGGACACGCTGAAGGACTACGGCGCCGGCGCCCGGCTTCAAGGGGATCGGCGCCTGGATCAACACGCCGGGCTCGCGGCCGCTCTCGCTCGCAGAAGCTGCGCGGCAAGGTCGTGCTGGTCGACTTCTGGACCTACTCGTGCGTGAACTGCATCCGCACGCTGCCGTACCTGCGCGCCTGGAACGCCCGTTACGGAAGGCCGGCCTCGTGATCGTCGGGGTGCACACGCCCGAGTTCGCGTTCGAGCACGTCGTCGGCAACGTCAGGCGCGCCGTCGGCGAGCACGGCATCCGCTACCCCGTGGCCGTCGACGACGACTACGGCACGTGGAACGCCTTCGGCAACCAGTACTGGCCGGCCGACTACCTGATCGATCGCAACGGGCACATCCGCGACGCGCACTTCGGCGAGGGCGCGTACGCGCGAGACCGAGGCACGATCCGCACGCTGCTCGGCGAGAGCGCGCTCGCGCCGCACGCGACGCCCAAGGGCGCGATCACGGCATCGCGGACGGTCGAGACGCCGGAGACCTACCTCGGCACGTTCCGCGCGGCACCTACAGCCAGAAGGTCCACGCCGGCAGAGCTGGACTACGTGCCCGCGAGCCGGCGGCCCTCAACGAGGTTCAGCTTCAGGGCACCTGGCGGGTCGAGGGCCAGAAGATCGTGGCGGGCCCGGCGCCCACCTGCTGTTCTGCAGTACACGGCGCCGCCGCATCTACGTCGTGGCCGCACCGCCCGGCGCGGCCGCCGGCGCAATCGCGGGGACCCTCGACGGCAGGCGCCTGCCGCGCATCAACGTGCCGAGCGACGACCTCTACCAGCTCGTCCACCTCGCGAAGCCGGGCCCGCACACGCTCGATCTGCCGTGCGCAGCCGGGAACGAGCCTCTACTCGTTCACGTTCGGATAGATCAGCCGTTCAGCCGTCGAGCCCTGCGGTCGAGGCGGGCAGCGCGACCTCGCTGCCGGAGAGCCCGGAGGCGACGCGCGGTGACGCGGGCGATCAGGATCGCGACGTCGTCGTCGCGGCAGCCCGGGCGCGAAGTCCATGACCGCCTCGTCGATCTCGCGCGCGACGTCGGCCGCGGGGCGGCCCGCGAGCGTCGCCGAGCAGCGCCTGCAGGCGCATCCTCGCCGAACATGCCTGCCTCGTGCCGGCGCTCGGTCACGCCGTCGGTCCAGAACGCGACGAGGTCGCCGACGCGCGAGCTGGCACTCGGTGTCCTCGAACTCGCGCTCGGCAGCACGCCGAGCAGCGGGCCGCAGACGCCGACCTCCTCGCCGTCGCCGCCGGCGCGCACGACCACGCGGCGGCGGGTGGCCGGCGCAGCTCACGGTCAGCGCGTAGCCGTCGCGGTCGGCCGGAGCGCCGCGAGCGACGGCCGTGCAGAACTGCTCGGGCGCGGTCTGGGCGCGGATCGTGTCGTTGACGACGGCGAGGATGCGGCTCGGCGACTGCTCGTAGCGGCTGACGACGCGCATGGTCTGGCGCGTCAGGCTCGTCAGCGCGGCAGCCGCCGGGCCGTGGCCGGCGACGTCGCCGATCGCGAGGAAGTAGTGGTCGCCGGTCTGCCAGGAGTCGTAGAAGTCGCCGCCGACCTCGGCGCCCTCGCCGGCCGGCCGGTAGCGCGCCACGACCTCGGCTGCCGGGCGGCTGCGTGAGCGTGCCCGGCAGCAGGCTCTGCTGCAGCGCGTGCGCGATGTCGTGCTCGACGCCGTAGAGGCGCGCGTTGTCGATCGCGAGCGCGGCGCGGCGCGCGAGATCCTCGGCGACCGCGAGATCCTGCTCGGTGAAGCGCCGGCCCGGAGTCGGTGATCGCGAGCGTGAGCGCGCCGAACATCGCGCCGCGGCCCGCGAGCGGGCGCGACGATCGACGAGCGCACGCCGAGCACGCGCGCCATGCGTCAGCAGCTCCTCGTCCGGCGTCTCCTGCTCGGCGAGCCACGCCGGAACGTCCTCGATCAGCTGCGAGCGGCCCGTGGCGAGCGCGGCCGGAGACGCCGCTCGAGGCCTGCGCGCGCACCGGGCCGCCGCTCGTGCACGCGGCGCGCCAGGCGCGCCGTCTCGGGGTCGGCGTGGGCGACGCCGACGTTGCGGATCTCGCCGTGGTCGAGCATGTCGATCGTGCACCAGTCGGCGAGGCGCGGGACGGCGAGCTCGACGAGCTCGCGTGATCGTGTGCTGCACGTCGAGCGTCTCGGTGAGCGCGACGCTCGCTTCGGCGAGGAACGCTCAGCGCCTCCTCGCGCTTGCGGTGCTCGGTGAGGTCGAAGAGCGTCGCCACGGCGGCGACGATCTCGCCGCGCGCATCGCGCACCGGCTCGGCGCTCAGCGAGACGATGCCGGGCGTGCCGTCGGCGCGGATCACGTCGATCTCGGTGTCCGACGTCGACTCGCCCGCGAGCGCGCGGTGGATGAGCTCGGCGTGCGGGCCCGGCGATCGAGTGCTCCGACGCGCCGGGTCCGAGCAGCTCCTGGGCGCGCTGGTTCGTGAACAGCAGCTTGCGCGACGCCGTCTCGGCGATGATCACGCCGAGCGGCAGCTGGCGCATCGAGCGCCGCGAGCCGCTCGCGCTCGCCGTGCGCCTCCTGGTAGAGCGCGCTGTTGTCGAGCGCGAGCGCCACGCGGCGCGCGATCTGCGCCGCGAGCTGCGTCGTGTCCTCGTCGGGCAGGCTGCGCGCGTCTGCCAGCCGAAGGTCAGCGCGCCGAGCGTGCGCCCGCGCACGAGCAGCGGCACCGAGAGCATCGTGCGGATGCCGACGGCTCTGCACGGCGACGCCGGTGCTCGGCGTTGCGGTAGGCGCCGTCGGGGAGCTCGGCGCGTCGACGCGCACGAGCTGCGGCGACGCCGGTGCGGATCGCGACGGCGACCGGCGTCTCGCTGCCGAGCGCCGGCGGGATAGCGCTCCATCACGCGCGCGGCCGCCTGCACGTCGGGGTCGGCGTTGACGACGACGAGCCGGCGCACCTGGTCGCCCTGCGACGAGGTCGACGACGCACTGGTCGGCGAGCGTCGGCACGACGAGGTCGGCGAGCGTGCCGCAGCGCGGCGTCGGGCTCGAGCGAGCGCGCGAGCCGCTCGCCGATCGCGGCCAGCAGGCCGAGCGCGCCGCGGCTGCGCCGCTCGGCGTCGTAGACGCGCGCGCGCTCGAGGGCATAGGCGCACTGCTCGCCGAGCGTGACCGCGAACGTCGCGCTCGTCGTCGTCGAAGACGTGCCCGCGCTCGAAGCGGAAGCCGAGCGCGCCGAGCGTCTCGTCGCCGATGCGCAGCGGCACCGAGGCGGTCGGGGCTCCCTCGCCGCCGCTGTCGGGGAAGCGGCTCTCGCGCTCGCCCTCGCTCGAGGAAGACGGGCCGGCCGATCTCGATGGCCTCGCCGATCGGCGTCCGCGGCGACGAGCGGGAAGCGCCGCCAGTCGGACGACCTCGTCCTCGCTGAAGCCGTACGTGGCGACGATCTCGACCGCCGCTGCCGTCGTCGATCGGCAGCGCGACCAGGCCCGCGTCGGCGCCGAGCAGCTCGCGGCCCTCGCCGAGCGCGACGTCGTAGACGGCCTCGGCCGTGAGTGCGCGCGAGAGCGACGTCGTGAAGCGCTGCAGCGCGCCGCGCGCCGGCGCTCGGCGCGCTCGCGCGCGCAGCCGCGCGTCGCGCCTGCGACGCGCCCACGAGGCAGACGTCAGCTCGGCGAGCGCGAAGACGCCGAGGCTGATGCCGTCCGCGCGTCGCGTCGACGTCGAAGCCGTGCTTCGGCGGCACGAAGATAGTACCACTGCGAGAGCAGCGCGAGCGCCGCGGTGACGAGCCCGGCGCGAGCGCCGGCCGGCGAGCGCGGCCGCGAGCACGATCAGCAGGAAGACCATCGCCGGCGTCGTCGTCGCCACGAAGCCCGCCGGAGTGCGGCGAGAGCAGCATCGTGGCGACGACCACGCCGAGCGACGCCCGCCGCGACGGCAAGCCGCCAGCGTCGGCTCGCGAGCGTCGACGGCTCCACGGCCGAACCGTATCCCGTCGCGCGAGCCTCAAGGGCGCTCGTGGCGGTCGGCGGCTCCACAGTCCAACCGTATCGCCGTTCATTTCCGTGCCTGCAGCCCCGTTCCTGCAGGCGCCTCGGGTCGCTCAGGAGGGCTCTCCGTCCGGCTCGAGCTGCAGCGAGAGCGAGTTGATGCAGTAGCGCATGCCACCGGCCTCGCTCGGGCCGTCGGGGAACACGTGGCCGAGATGCGAGCCGCAGTTGCTTGCACGTGACCTCGGTGCGCAGCATGCCGTGCGAGCGATCCTCGTGAGCTCGACGCTCGGCGGCGGTCGCCGGCTCGGTGAAGCTCGGCCAGCCGGTGCCGGAGTCGAACTTGGTGTCCGAGGAGAAGAGCTCGGCGCCGCACGCGGCGCAGTGGTACATGCCGCTGTCCTTGGAGTACACGTACTCGCCGCTGAACGGGCGCTCGGTGCCGCGCCCGGCGGAGGATGTCGTACTGCTCGGGCGTCAGCTTGCTGCGGAACTCGGCTTCGGTATCGACGTCTGCGTCGGGCATGCGCCCCGCCTCTCTCGTCGTGATGGTCGTCGCATGTGCCGTCAGGCTACCCGGTCGGACGTTGCCAGCGCCAGAGCGTGCAGTCCGCTCCGAGGTCATCGCGCACGACACGTGCCGACGAGCCGGGCGATGTCGGGGTAGTCGCGCACGAAGCCGTCGCTCGTCAGCTCGATCACGCGCTCGAAGTCGGCCTCCGGGCTCGCGAAGCGCAGGCGGTCGCCGCCGAGCGGCTCGTAGATCTGGTGGTCGCGGTGCACGCTCAGGTCGGGCACCGAGACCCAGGCGACGTCGATCTCCTGGCTCGGCGCCGCCCTCGTGAGGCTGGTCGCGCAGCACGGGCATGGCGTTCGTCAGCGGCGAGAACCCGAGGTCGCAGTCGAGCGACGCCCTCGAGCTCGGGGCTCCGGCCGCGCTCGAGCGTCAGCGCAGGACCGTCCGCGACGCGCACGGCAGAGACGCCGGGTGACGTAGCCCGGCGCTCGTCTCGAGCTCGTACTCGAGAGCTAGCTCCATCGCCGGTGCACCACTGGCGGCCGCGCGCCGCGAGCGTCGCGTCGTCGCCGAGCTCGATCCACGCGATCTCGCGGCGGCGCGCCGCGGGCAGCGCCCAGAGCAGCGCGAACGCCCCGAAGGGCCGCCCCTCGAGCATCCCCGGGAATTCGTGCGCTCGCTCCACGGGGCAATGCTGACGGACCTCCGCGCCCGGCCACCGCGTACTGCCGGCATGAACCGCCGACAGCTCCTGATCGCCGGCGCGGCCCTGATCGGCCTGCCCGCGCCCGTGCGCGCCGGCACTCGCGACGGCACGCCGCTCGCGCTCGTGACCGCCGACACGCTCGACCGCATCCTCGTCGTGCGTCTCTCCGACCTGCGCGTCGTCGACTCGCTGGCGGTGCCGGACGAGCCGCACGGGATCGAGGCGGTCGACCGGCTCAGGAGCGCGCTCGTGATGAGCAACGAGTCCGGGACGATCACCGTGCTCGACGCGCGCGCGCCCCGCGTGCGACGCGTGCTCGAGAGCTTTCACGCCCCGCGCTACGCGGCCGGCGATCCGCGCGGGAGCTACGCCTACGTGAGCGACGAGAGCGCGGGGCAGGTGATCGCGATCGACGTGCCCGCGGCGCGCGTGACGGGACGCGTCGAGGTGGGGGAGGGAGCGCGCCACATCACGATCTCGCCCGACGGGAGCCGTGTCATCACCTCGCTGGGCTCGAAGGCGCCGCGGCTCGCCGTGGTCGACGTCGGCAGCCCGCGGCGCCCGCGCCTCGTGCGGACGTTCCCGGCCGACGATCTCGCGCACGACGTCGGCTTCACGCCCGACGGCCGGCACGTCTGGATCAGCTCGGGCGCCGAACGGCGGCTCGCGTCCATGACGCAGCGACCCTGAAGCGCGTGCGCAGGCGTCGCCGGGCGATGCGCCGCCGCAGCACGTCACGTTCGACGCTCGCCTTCGACCGCGTTTACGTCGCCAGCGGCGACAGCGGCACGCTGCGCGAGTACCGCATGGCCGACGGCGAAGCTGCTGCGCACCCGCCGCGTGACGACGGGCTCCTACAACGTCTGCGCGCAGGGCGGGCGCGTGATCACGCCCTCGCTCGACGACGGCCGGCTGACGCTGCTCGACGCGCGCGGCCTGCGCAGCGTGCACGCTCACGCCGCACGCGCACGACGCCTGCATCATCGCGGCTAGTCGCTGTTGGCCTGCATGGCGCCCATCACGTCCAGCTGCGCCTTGAACGCCATGTAGCCCGAGTCCAGCGGGATCACGGTGCCCGTCATGCGCCGCGACTCGTCGCTCGCGAGGATAGACGACGAGCGGCGCGATCTCCTCGGGCGTCGGGATCGGCAGGAGGTGCAGCTGCTCGATCGTCGCGCGCGAGGCGTCGTCCTCGAGCCAGACCTTCTGCGGCTCGCTCGAGACGAAGCTCGGCGCGATCGCGTTGACGCGGATGCCGTCGGGCGCGAGCCCCGCGGCGAGCGAGCGGGTCGAGCGCGGTCACGCCGCCCTTGGCCGCCGTGTAGGAGTCGAGGCCGGCGCAGCCCACCAGCGCGTCGACCGTGCTCGAGAGGATGATCGAGCCCGACCGCTGCTTCAGCATCTGGCGCCCGGCGTGCTTGACGACGCGGAAGACGCCGGTCAGGCAGAGGTCGATCATGCGCGCCCAGACGTCCTCGTCGAGCTCCGTGAGGCGACGATCCTGCGTGTTCACGAACGGCACGTCGACGGCGCAGTGATAGACCGCGTCGAGCCGCCCGAAGCGCTCGACGGTCGTCGCGACCATGCGCTCCACGCTCGCCGTGTCGCAGACGTCGACGGCCACGGCGACGGCGCCGCAGCTCGCGGCGACGACCTCGGCGCGCTCGAGATCGATGTCGGCCACCATCGACGCTCGCGCCCTCGCTGCGCCATCGCGACCGCCCCGGCGCGGCCCATGCCCGAGCCGCCGCCGACGACGAGCGCGACGACGCCCTCGAGTCGTCCGCTCACGGTCGATCCTCCCGTCCCAGCAGTCCGGCTGCCAGGGCAGGTACTGGCCCTCGCTGCGGTAGCGGCCGGCCGCCTCGGCAACCGCGGCCTCGTCGACCTCGACTCCGAGGCCGGGCCTGTCGATGCAGCCCCCAATGCGCGCCGGTCGCGATCGGCATCTCCTCCGTCAGCACGTCGTGCACCATCATCTGGGCGGTCTGCTGGTGGCCCGTCCACGCGCGTTCGGCAGCGTCAGCAGCACGTGCTGGCCCGCCGCCGCGGCGATGCCCGAGCTCGCCGTGGGTGTGCTTGCAGATCGCGAGCCCCTCCAGCTCGGCGACGTAGCGCGAGCCGCGAGAACGCGCCGAGCGAGCCGACCCACGAGGGCGAGAGGCAGAAGACGTCGGCCTCGCGCGCGCTGATGCGGGCGTACGCGTCCGCCTCGGACCAGAGCCCCTCGTTCGAGCAGACGGCGATCGGCGAGCGCCGGCGCAGCTCGCCGAGCTGCCCGAGCGGCGTCTCGCGCACCGGCTGCTCGACGAAGTCGATGTCGTACTCGGCGAGGCGCTCGAGCATGCGCAGCGCCTGCGGCAGCGACCAGCTCGAGTTGGCGTCGATGCGCAGCTTGGGGCCCGTCGCCGAGCGCGTCGCGCAGCGTCGCGACCATGCGCAGGTCGTCGCTTCTCGTCCAGGCCGACCTTGAGGTAGAAGACGTCGTAGCCCGCAGCGAGCCCCGCGCCGCGCCTGCGCGCGCAGGCTCGTCGTCGTCGCCGCGGGCGAGATAGTAGAAGTACGTGACGTCGCTGCGCACGGCGCCGCCGAGCAGGCGCCAGAGCGGCTGGCCCGACGGCCTTGCCGCAGATGTCGGCGAGCGCCATGTCGATGCCGGCCCAGGCGAAGTTGCCCGTCTGCGCGCGGAACTGCCAGAGCCCGTAGCTGAACGCGTCCGCGCGCATGGCGCTCGCGTTCCAGGGGTCGCGGCCGACGACGAACGGCGCCATCGCGGTGATGGCGGCCTCGATCGAGGCCGCATCCGCGCCGCTCGTGGCCTCGCCCCAGCCGACGAGCCCGTCGTCGGTCGTGATGCGCACGAGGATGTCGGTGACGCCGTCGCGTGCCACGATCGAGCTGACCTCGCGGTGCCGGTAGGGGACGTTGACGACGATGGGCTCGACGAGTGCGACGTTCACGGGCTGTGCTCGAATCTGATCCGGCTCATCGCGCGCAGCCTAGATGCGGCGAGAGGAGGCCGCAGCGCAGGTGGAGCTCGTACCCTGCAGTCGTGGCCACCGAAGCTCCCACGAGCGACCTGCGCGAGCAGGCGCGCTCCCTCCCCGACGCGGCCGGCGTCTACGTCTGGCGCACCGCCGAGGGCACCGTGCTCTACGTCGGCAAGGCGACCTCGCTGAAGAAGCGCGTGGCGTCGTACTTCGCGAGCGTCAACCGCGATCGCAAGAGCGAGGAGCTCGTCGCACGCGCCGCGTCGATCGAGCCGATCGTCGTCGCCAGCGCGAGCGAGGCGCTGCTGCTCGAGCAGCAGCTGATCAAGCGCCACCGGCCGCCGCTCAACGTGCGGCTGCGCGACGACAAGTCGTATCCGTACATCGCGGTCACGCTCGCCGACGAGTACCCGCGCGTGCTCTTCACGCGCGAGCGGCACCGCAGCAACGTGCGCTACTTCGGCCCGTACGCGTCGGCGCAGAAGGTGCGGACGACGCTCGAGACGCTCAACAAGATCTTCCCGTACCGGCCCTGCGAGGGGCCGGCGCCCGGCCGGCGCTCGGGCGTGCCGTGCCTCGATTACCACATCGGCCGCTGCGGGGCCCCGTGCGTCGGGCCTGATCACGAAGGAGGAGTACCGCGCGCGTGATCCTCGACGTGATCGCGTTCCTCGAGGGCCGCACGAACAAGATCGAGCGCGACCTCGAGCAGCGCATGCAGGAGGCCTCCGAGCGGCACCAGTTCGAGGAGGCCGCGCGCACGCGCAACCGCCTCATGGCCGTCCGCCACCTGAGCGAGCGCCAGGCCGTCTCCGTCGGGCACCGGCACCTACGACGCGATCGCGCTCGCCGTCGAGGGCGACGTCGCCAACGTGCAGCTGCTCGCGGTGCGCGGCGGCCGCATCGAGGAGCGCCGGTCGCACTACCTCGAGAACGCCGCGGGGGAGGGCGAGGACGAGCTGCTCGCGCGCTTCCTGCTCGACTACTACGACGCGCAGGTCGGCATCCCGCCGCTGATCTGCGTGCACACCGAGGTCGCCGACGACGACCTGATCGCGGGCTTCCTGTGCCAGCGCCGCGGGGCCGCGCGTCGAGGTGCGCGTGGCCGAGCGCGGCGACAAGCGCCGCGTCGTCGCCATGGCGCTGCGCAACGCGGAGCTCGGCGTGCGCCATGACGTGCTGCGCGCGCAGCGCACGCAGCACGCGCCGCATCGAGGGGCTCGAGGAGCTGCGCGAGAGCCTCAACCTCGAGGCGCTGCCGATCCGCATCGAGTGCTTCGACATCTCGAACCTGCAGGACACGAACGCCGTCGCCTCGATGGTCGTGTTCGAGGACGGCGCTGCCAAGCGCTCGGACTACCGCCGCTTCGGCATCCGGCACGGTCGGCGGCCAGGACGACTTCCGCTCGCTCGCCGAGGCCGTCACGCGCCGCTTCGAGCGCCACCGGCGCGTCGACGAGGACGGCTACGACCGCAGCTTCGCGACGCTCCCGAACCTGCTCGTGATCGACGGCGGCAAGGGTCAGCTCGGCGCGGCGCTCGACGCGATGCGCAGCTTCGACCTGCCGCGCGTGGCGGTCGTCTCGCTGGCCAAGCGCGAGGAGGAGGTCTACCTGCCCGGGCGCTCGCCAACCCGTGATCCTGCCGCGCGAGTCCGCCGGCCTGCAGCTGCTGCAGCAGATCCGCGACGAGGCGCACCGCTTCGCGCTGCGCGGCCACCGCACGCGCCGGGCGGCCGGGCAGACCGCGTCGCTGCTCGACACGCTCCCGGGGGTCGGGCAACGTGCGCCGCAGCGCGCTGTCGCGCACTTCGGCGACGTCGGGCGCCTGCTCGAGGCGTCGCGCTCGGAGCTCGAGGCGGTTCCCGGCCTGCCTGCGGCCGTCGGCCGGACGATCTACGACCACCTCCACCGCGTCGGCGGCGCGCGGGGAGTGACGGCCGCCGGCCACGCGGCAGATAGAGTGGTCGACGCCATGGCCGCCACGACCCTCTCCACGCGCCTCACGCAGGTCACCTACGGCGTCGGCGGCTGGGGCACGGGCGAGCTCGTGCTGCGCGGCGAGCGGCCCGTGCTACCACGCCCTGCCGTGGCCGGGCGGGCGCCCTCGAGCATGCGCCATATCGACGCCGACGAGCTCGCCGGCCGCAGCGGCCGACAGGATGCCGCCGAGCGCTACGTCAAGGCCTTCGCGCGCTATCTCTGCGGCAGGCGCGTGCAACTTCGACGCCGACGCCGTTCGGGCTCGACGAGACGTGCGACGAGCTCGGGCTGACCGACCTCGAGCGCGCGATCGCGCATGCGCTGGCGGCGTGCCGCTGGGGCGAGCGCGTGTCCTACGGCGAGCTCGCGGCACGGGCCGGCCGCCCGAGCGCGCCGCGCGCGGCGGGCGCGTTCTGCGCGCGCTGCCCGCTCGACCTGCTGCTGCCGGCCCACCGCGTCGTGCGCTCCGACGGATCGCTCGGCGAGTACGGCTCGCACGGCGTGCGCACGAAGCAGAAGCTGCTCGCCCTCGAGGGCTCGGCGTGACGCCCGCGGCGCCCGCTGCGCATCGTCTGCCTGGGCGGCGGCACGGGCCTCTCGACGCTGCTGCGCGGCATCAAGCTGACCGGCGCGTCGGATCACGGCGATCGTCACGCTGACCGACGACGGCGGCTCCAGCGGCCGGCTGCGCCGCGACCTCGCGATGCCGCCGCCGGGCGACATCCGCAACTGCCTGATCGCGCTGGCCGAGGACGAGTCGCTCATGAACCGGCTCTTCCGGCACCGCTTCGACCGCGGCGAGCTGGCCGGGCACGCGTTCGGCAACATCTTCCTGGCGGCGCTGACCGAGGTCGTGGGCTCGTTCGACGCCGCGGTCGCCGAGGTCGGGCGCGTGCTCGCCGTCGAGGGCAGCGTCGTGCCCGCGACCACGCATCCCGGCGGCGCTGCTGGCCGAGATGGACGACGGCCGCTACGTCGCCGGCGAGACCGCCGTGGCGCGCGACCGCCACGGCGTGCGCCGCCTCTTCCTCAGCCCGGCCGACGCGGTCGCCAACCCGCAGGCGCTGGCGGCAGTGGAGCGCGCCGACCTGATCGTGCTCGGTCCCGGGCTCGCTCTTCACCTCGACGCTGCCGCCGCTGCTCGTGCCCGGGCTCGGGCGCGCCGTGCTCAACGCGCGCGGCCTGCGGGTCTACGTCTGCAACCTGCTCCAGCAGCCGGGCGAGACGATCGGCTACAAGGCCTCGAACCACGTCGAGCGCCTGCACCAGCACGTCGGCGCGCGCGTCGATCGACAGCATCATGATCCCGCGCCGCGCGATCGAGACCGAGAAGATCCCGGTCGAGTTCGACCGCGCGCGCCTGGCCGAGCTGGGCGTGCAGCGTGTCGCCGCGCAGATCGTCGCGCCCGACGGCTACCACCACGATCCCGAGGCGCTCGCACGGGCGCTCGTGCGCGCCGCCCAGCGCCGCGTGCGCAACGGCCGTGCCGTTCGCTGAGGACGTCCGCGCCGAGCTCGCCGAGGTCCTGCCGGCGCAGGATCACTGCCGGCTCGCGCAGCTGGCCGGGCGTCGTGCGCCACGCCGGGACGTTCCACCTGCTCGGCCGGCGGCGCGGTCGAGGTGCACGTCGACCTCGCCTCGTCGCTCGCCGCGCGCCGCACCGTCGAGCTCCTGCGCGGCCGCGGCGCGACGTGCGAGATCCGCACCTACCGCGAGCACCGCTTCGAGCAGGCGACGCGCTTCCTGATCGTCGTCGGCGGCGACGCCGCGCTCGCTGCAGGCCCTGCACGAGGCCGGGGTGCTCGGCACGAGCCTCGCGCCGCTCGAGCAGGTGCCGCGCGCGCATCGTCGCGCGCGGCTGCTGCCGCCGCGCCTACCTGCGCGGGGCGTTCATCGCCTGCGGCTCGCTCTCGAAGCCGCGCAGCCCGGCGCACCTCGAGTGGCGCGTCTCGAGCGACGCCGCGGCGCTGCGAGCTGCGCGACCTCGCCGAGGCGCGAGGGCTTCGCGCTCGGCATGCACGAGACGCCGCGCTACTGGATCGTCTACGCCAAGAGCCGCGAGACGATCCGCGGCCTGCTGGCGGCGCTCGGCGCGCACGGCGCCGAGCTGCGGCTCGAGGAGGAGGGCGTCTTCGCGTGGGCGCGCGAGGAGGCCAACCGCCTCGCCAACGCCGACGCCGGCAACCTGCGCCGCCAGGCCACGGCGCTCGGCGCGGCACGCCGACGCGATCGAGGCGGCTCGGCGGGCCCGACGCGCTGCCGCCGCGAGCTGCGCGCGGTCGCCGAGCTGCGGCTGCGGCTGCCCGACGCCACCCTCGCCGAGCTCGGCGAGGCGGCCGATCCCGCGGCTCACGAAGTGGCGCGGTCGCCTCGCGCTCTGCGGCGCATCGTGCGCTGGCCGAGCGCTGAGGCTGCGGTCGCAGCCGGCCTGCGTCGGCTAGAATCGAGGCAGAGGCCGCAGCGCATCCGCTGCGCGGCGGCATGGACACACGAGGGGAGCACATGCCCGTTCGCGTCGGCATCAACGGCTTCGGCCGCATCGGCCGCAACTTCTTCCGCGCCGCGAAGGAGTCCGGCGCCGATTTCGAGATCGTCGCCGTCAACGACCTCACGGACGCGGCCACGCTCGCGCACCTGCTCAAGTACGACTCCGTGCTCGGCCGCTACAAGGGCGTCGTCGAGCACTCCGGCGACGGCATCACCGTCGACGGCGAGGCGCTCAAGGTCGTCTCGCATCGCGATCCCGCCGATCTGCCGTGGGCCGACCTCGGCGCCGACGTCGTGCTCGAGTCGACCGGCTTCTTCGCCGACCGCCGCTCCGAGGCGCACCTCACCGCGGGCGCCAAGAAGGTCGTCATCTCGGCGCCCGCCAAGGATCCCGACGTCACGCTCGTGCTCGGCGTCAACGAGGAGACCTACGACCGCGACAACCACCAGCTGATCTCGATGGCGTCGTGCACGACCAACTGCCTCGCGCCCGTCGTGCGCGTGCTGCTGGACGAGTTCGGCGTCGAGCGGGCTTCATGACGACGACGCACGCCTACACCGGCGACCAGCGCCTGCACGACATGCCGCACTCCGACCTCCGGCGCGCACGTGCCGCGGCGCTCTCGATCATCCCGACCTCGACCGGCGCGGCGCGCGCGATCGGGCATCGTGATCCCGGAGCTCAAGGGCAAGCTCGACGGCATGTCGATGCGCGTGCCCGGTGCCGGACGGCTCGGTCGTCGACCTCGTCTGCACGCTCGGCCGCGAGGCGAGCGTCGAGGAGATCAACGCCGCCGTCAAGGCCACGCGCCGACACCGGCCGCATGAAGGGCATCCTCGCCTACACCGAGGACGAGATCGTCTCGCAGGACATCGTCGGCAATCCCGTTCTCGTCGATCTTCGACTCCAAGCTGACGATGGCGCACGGCCGCCAGGCCAAGGTCATCTCCTGGTACGACAACGAGTGGGGCTTCTCGAACCGGCTCGTCGATCTGATCACCAAGGTCCTGTGACCCGCACGCTCCCGCGCGGCCTGGACGCGCTGGAGCTCGCCGGCCGGCGCGTGCTCTGCCGCGTCGACTTCAACGTCCCGATCAAGGACGGCGTGATCGGCGACGACACGCGCATCCGCGCGGCGCTGCCGACGATCGCGGCGCTGCGCGAGGCCGGCGCGCGCGTGATCCTCTGCGCGCACCTCGGGCGGCCGAAGGGCGCGCCCGACCCGTCCGCCTCGCTCGCGCCCGTGCGCGAGCGGCTCGCCGAGCTGCTCGGCGCCCCGGTCGCGTTCGCGCGCGACTGCATCGGCGAGGTCGCGGAGCACGCCGTCGCGCGAGCTGCGCGACGGCGACGTGCTGCTGCTCGAGAACGTGCGCTTCCACGCCGGCGAGACCGCCAACGAGCCCGGCCTTCGCGGCCGCCCTCGCGCGCGCTCGCCGACGCCTACGTCGACGACGCCTTCGGCGCCGCGCACCGCGCGCACGCCTCGACCGAGGGCGTCGCGCACCTGCTGCCGTCGGCCGCGGGCCTGCTGCTGCGCAGCGAGCTCGAGGCGCTCGGCGGCCTGCTCGACGCGCCCGAGCATCCGTTCGTCGTGATCGCCGGGCGGCGTCAAGGTGGCCGACAAGATCGGCGTGCTCGAGTCGCTCGCCGAGACGCGCCGACGCGATCCTGATCGGCGGCGCGATGGCGTTCACGTTCGCGGTCGCCGACGGCCTCGCGGTCGGCGACTCGCTGCACGAGGACGAGGACGGCCAGGCCGAGGCGCGCCGCGCGCAGGCGGCCTGCGCGGCGCACGACTGCGAGCTGCTGCTGCCGGTCGACATCGTCGCCGGGCGCGGGTTCTCCGCCGACACCGAGGTCGCGACGATGCCGTTCGGCGCGATCCAGCCCGGCTGGATGGGCCTCGACATCGGCCCGCGGAGCGCCGCCGCCTACGCGCAGCGCATCGCGACGCGCGCGCACGGTCTTCTGGAACGGCCCGATGGGCGCGTTCGAGCTGGCCGCCGTTCGCAGCCGGCACGCGCGCCGTCGCCGAGGCCGTCGCCGACTGCCCCGGCCACACCGTCGTCGGCGGCGGCGACTCGGTCGCCGCCGTCACGCAGGCCGGCCTCGCCGATCGCATCGATCACGTCTCGACCGGCGGCGGCGCCGGGCTCGAGCTGCTGGAAGGGCACGTCCTCCCGGGCGTGGCCGCGATCCCGACGTGAGGAGCCCTGATGGAGCGCACGCCGCTCGTGGCCGGCAACTGGAAGATGTTCAAGACGCGTGGCGAGGCCGCCGAGTTCTGCGAGCGCGCTGCTGCCGCTCGTCGACGACCTCGACGAGGTCGACCTCGCGCTCTGCCCGCCCTTCACCGCGCTCGACCTCGTCGCCGAGCGGCTCGGCGACGGCGGCGTCGGGGTCTGGGGCCAGAACGTCCACGACGCGCCCGAGGGCGCGTTCACCGGCGAGATCTCGTGCCGCATGCTGATCGACGCGGGCGCGACCGGCGTCCTGCTCGGCCACTCGGAGCGCCGCGCGCTCTTCGGCGAGACCGACGAGGCGCTCGCGCGCAAGCTCACGGCGGCGCTCGCGACACGGCCTCGAGCCGGTGCTGTGCATCGGCGAGAGCGAGGCCGAGCGCGACGGCGGCGAGACGGAGAGCCGCCTGCGCACGCAGCTCGAGGGCGGGCTCACCGGCCTCACCTGCGCTCCCAGGTGCTGCAGGTGACGATCGCCTACGAGCCCGTGTGGGCGATCGGCACGGGCCGCAGCGCGACGCCCGAGATGGCGCAGGAGACGCACGCGTTCATCCGCGGCGCGCTCTCGGAGCGCTACGGCGAGGAGTGCGCGGCCGCCGTGCGCATCCTCTACGGCGGCTCGGTCAAGCCCGACAACGCCGGCTCGCTGCTCGCGCCAGCCGGACGTCGACGGCGCGCTCGTCGGCGGCGCGAGCCTCGACCCGCAGGGCTTCGCCGCGATCGCGCGCGCGGCCATCGCCGGCTGATGGCCCGTCCGGTCGCGCTCGTCATCCTCGACGGCTTCGGCCTCGCGCCGGACGGGCCCGGCAACGCCGTCGCGCTGGCGCGCACGCCGGTCTTCGACGCGCTCTGGGAGCGCTGTCGCACACACCTCGCTGATCGCCGTCGGGCCGCGCCGTCGGGCTGCCCGAGGGCCAGATGGGCAACTCCGAGGTCGGGCCACCTCAACATCGGCGCCGGACGGATCGTCGCGCAGGATCTCGTGCGCATCGGCGACGCCGTCGCCGACGGCTCGCTGGCGCTGCAATCCGGCGCTCCTGGAGGCCTTCGCCGCCGCGCGCGCGCGGGCGCGGGCGTGCTGCACGTCGCCGGGCTCGTCTCGGACGGCGGCGTGCACTCCCACGTCGACCACCTGCGCGCGATCGTGGCGGCCGCGCTCGCCGCCGGCGTCGCCGCGCGTCGCCGTGCACGCGTTCACCGACGGCCGCGACGTCTCGCCGCATCAGGCCGCCGGGCTGCTCGCGCGAGCTTGCGGCGCGAGTGGGCCGGCAGCCGGGCGGAGATCGCGACGGTCGTCGGCCGCTACTACGCCATGGATCGCGATCACCGCGTCGAGCGCACCGAGCTCGCGCGCGCCGCGATGGTCGACGGCGTCGGGGAGCACGCCGCGTCGGCGCTCCGCCGCCGTCGAGGCGTCGCTACGCGCGCGGGGCTGACGCGACGAGTTCGTCACGCCGATCGTGCTCGGCGACGCCGGCGCTGCGCATCGCGCAGGGCGATCCGCTCGTGTTCTTCAACTTCCGCCCGGACCGCGCCCGCCAGATCTGCCACGCGCTGCGCCGACGCTCGGCCTGCTCGTGACGATGACGCGCTACGACGACACGCTCGGCGCCGTCGTCGCGTTCGACAACGCCCCGCTGCGCGGCACGCTCGCCGACGCGCTCGAAGCCGCCGGCGTGCGCCAGCTGCACGTCGCCGAGACCGAGAAGTACGCGCACGTGACGTACTTCTTCGACGGCGGCCGCGAGCAGCGCCACGACGGCGAGGACTGGGAGCTCGTCGAGCTCGCGCCGCGACGTGCCGACCTACGACTTCGCACCCGAGATGTCGGCCGCCGGCGTGGCCGCGCGCCTCGCCGAGCGCCTGCCGGACGGCTACGCGTTCGCCGTCGTCAACCTCGCGAACCCCGACATGGTCGGCCACTCGGGTGTCCTGCCGGCGGTGATCGCAGGCCGTCGAGGCCTCCGATGCCGCGCTCGGCGTGATCCTCGCCGCGCGTCGAGCGGGCCGGGGGAGTCGCGCTCGTGACGGCCGATCACGGCAACGCCGAGCAGATGCTCGAGCCCGACGGCTCGCCGCACACCGCGCACACGACGAACCCCGTGCCGCTCGTCTCACGCTGCACGGGCGCGCGCCTGCGCGACGGCGGCAAGCTCGGCGATCTCGCGCCCACGGTGCTCGCGCTGCTCGGCATTCCGGCGCCGCCCGAGATGACCGGCCAGAGCCTGCTCGTGCTAGCCTCGCTCGCTGTGAGCGACGGAGGAGCCTCGGGGTGCTGCGCGAGCGCGAGTTCGCGCTCTTCTTCTGGGGCCAGGCGGTCTCGGTGCTCGGCGACGGCATCTTCCCGATCGCGCTCGCCTTCGCCGTGCTCGAGCTCGGCGGCTCGCCGACCGACCTCGGCATCGTTCTCATCGCCGGGCATCCTGCCGCAGGCGTTCTTCGTGCTGATCGGCGGCGTCTGGGCCGACCGGCTGCCGCGGCGCACGATCATGCTCGTCGCGGACGCCGCGCGGGCCGCTCATCCAGGCGGTCGACGGCGGTGCTGCTCCTGAGCGGCGCACGCGCGATCTGGCACCTCGTCGTGCTCTACGGCCTCAATGCGACCGCGCAGGCGTTCTTCATGCCCGCCGCGACCGCGCTCGTGCCGCAGGTCACGCCGCAGGGCCGCCTGCAGGAGGCCAACGCGCTGCTCGGCATCACGCGCAGCCTCGCCTTCGGCGTCGGCGCGGCGCTCGGCGGCGTCTTCGTGAGCCTCGTCTCGACGGGCGGCGCCGTCGCGCTCGACGCCTGCACGTTCCTCGTCAGCGCCGCCTGCCTGTGGCGGCTCAGCGGCGCGCGCGCGGCCGCGGGCGCCGGCGGCGACGCGCTTCCTCGCGCGAGCTGCGCGACGGCTTCGCCGAGGTGCGCCGGCACCGCTGGCTCTGGCTCGGCCTCGCTGAACGCGTTCCTGTTCCTGATGATCGTCGTCGCGCCGTTCGAGGTGATCGGGCCTGTCGTCGCCAAGCAGCGACCTCGGCGGCGCGTTCTCGTGGGGCGTGATCCTGACCGGCTTCTCGGTCGGCACGCTGCTCGGCGGCCTCGTGATGCTGCGCATCCGCCTCGAGCGGCCGATGTTCGTGGCCGGCCTCCTGTTCTTCGCGACCTGCTTCGCGCCGCTCCTGCTGGCGCTGCCGGCGCCGCGTCTGGTCGATCGCCGCTCGCCTACGTGGGCGAGGGGTTCGCCGTCGGCATCTTCGTGACGACCTGGGAGACTGCGCTCCAGCACTCACATCCCGGCCGACAAGCTGGCGCGCGTCGGCGCCTGGGACTGGCTCGGCACGATCGGGGGAATGCCGCTCGGCTATGCGCTCACGGGCCCCATCGTCGCATGCCGTCGGCGCGCCGGCGACGCTCGTCGGCGTGGCGGTCGCGGCATTCGTCGCTCTCGCTTGTGTTCGTCCTCAACCGCGATCTACGCGAATTGCGCATCGAGCATCACCGATGGTGAAAGAAATTGGAGTTCCGGACGCATAGGTTGTATCGTCACGTGCTCATGGCGATCCCCCAGCCGGATCCCGAACGGCTGCGGAGGGCACGAAGGGGCGACCCGGAGGCCTTCAGGCAGCTCATGGCGCACCTACCAGGCGCCGATCTACAACTACGTGCTCCGGCTCGTGGGCGGAGACGCGGCGCTCGCCGAGGATCTCTGCCAGGAGATCTTCATGAAGGTGCACCAGGGCCTCGCCGGCTTCAACATGCAGTGCCGCTTCACGACCTGGCTGTTCCAGATCGCGAAGTACCGCGTGCTCGACGAGTTGCGGGCGCGCGAGCGCCGCGTCGCAGACGCCGATCGAGCTCGACCGCGTTCCGCCGGCGGCCATCGCCGCGGCGCCCGAGGTGGGCTTCGAGCAGATGGACGCCGTCTTCCGTGCGATCGGCGAGCTCAACCTCGACATGCGCGCCGCGCTGCTCCTGCGCGACGTCGTCGGGCTCTCCTACAACGAGATCGCCGAGGCGCTCGAGATCTCGCTCGCGACCACCAAGTGGCGCATCTTCAAGGCGCGCGAGCTGACCGCCGCGCGCCTGGTCGCCGAGGGCGTGCTCACGCCGCCCAGCACGACCACCTCGCTCGCCTCCTAGCCAGGCCCTAGATCCCGCGCGAGAGGCGGTCGGCGAGGCGCGTCGGGCAGCCCGGCGGCGCGGATGTCCGCCTGCGCGCTGCTCGATCGCGTACTCGCTGCGCATGAAGCGCGCCGACCCGACCTCGGTGTCGATCAGCAGCCACGCCGCGCGCGGATCGCGATCGCGCGGCTGGCCGACGGAGCCCGGGTTGAGCAGCTGCTTGCCGGCCAGCTCGAGCTCCTGCTCGGCCTCGGCCTTGCCGCCGTCGAGGACCCTTCTTGCCGAGCGTCAGCGCGAGCTGCACGTGGCTGTGCCCGACGAGTGCGAGGTCGGTCGTCTGCGCGCGCAGCGCGGCGTCGGCGACGTCTGCGCGTCAGCACGTACTCCCAGATCGGGTCGCGGATCGAGCCGTGGAAGAGCGAGACGCCCTCGCGCGTCGCCCGTCGGCGAGAGCCGCGCGAGCGCCTCGAGCTCGTCCGGCGTCAGCACGCTGCGCGTCCAGCGCGCCGCGACGCCCGCCTCGGAGGTGAACTGGTCGATGTCGAGCACGCCCGAGACGACGAGGTCGTGGTTGCCGCCCAGGCAGATCGCCGCGCGCTCGCTGCACGAGCGCCAGGCATTCGCTCGGCCGGCCGCCGTAGCCGACGATGTCGCCGAGGCACCAGAGCTCGTCGATCACCGCCTCGCTCGGCATGCTGCGAGCACGGCCTCCAGCGCCTGCAGGTTGCCGTGGACGTCCGATATGACCGCGACGCGCAACGCGTGCGGCTACGCGGCGTCGGGGTCGTCGTCGCCGTCGTACTCCGGCAGCAGCTTGATGCCCTGGCGGGTCGACCACTTCGAGTAGTTGTCCTGCAGCGCGTCGATCAGCTGGCGCATGAAGAGCGGCGCGAGGTTGACGCGCACGACGGCGACGCCGGGCACCTCGGGGCCTTCGACGTCGTGATCGACGCGCGCGAACGTGATCGTGAACTCGTAATCGGAGTGGCTGACGTTGGCGAAGTTGGCGTACACGCCGGCCAGTGCCTGCGGCTCGATCTGGATGTTGAAATGCCGTTCCTGTGGCTCGGGCTCCACGCCTGCTCCTCGCTCGATTCGACGTGGCGGAGCATAGTCTGGGCTGCTGCCGCCGACCCGGGTGACGGCAGACTGCCGGCGTGATCCGCGTCGTCTGCGTCGGCCGCGCGCGCGGCCCGCTCGCGGAGGCCTCGGCCGAGTACGAGGAGCGGCTCGAGCGCGCCTGCAAGTTCGAGCTGCACGAGGTGCGAGGAGGAGGGCACCCCGTCGCTCGAGCCGCGCGAGGCGATGCTGCGCGAGCGCGCGCGCATCGAGCCGCTCGTCGCCGGCTACTGGGTCGTCGCGCTCGACCGCAGCGGCGTGCAGCGCTCCTCGAAGCAGATCGCCGAGCTCGTGCGCGAGCGCGAGGAGCGCCCCCGCAGCGCACGGCGTTCGTGCTCGGCGGCCCGCACGGGCATCGACGAGACGCTGCTCGCCGAGGCCGAGCTGACCTGGAGCCTCGGCAAGGGCACGCTGCCGCACCAGCTCGCGCGCGTCGTCGTGGTCGAGCAGCTCTACCGCGCCTTCACGATCCTGCGCGGCGAGCCGTACCACCGCTGACGCGGTGGCTATGCTCGATCGCATGTCCGACGCACTCACCTTGCTGGCCGCCCCGCTGATCGATGCGGCGGGCCGTCTCGGTGCGCCCGCAGTCGAGGCCGTGCTGGAGCGGCCCGCAGACCCCGAGCACGGCGACTACGCGACGACGCTCGCCCTGCGCCTCGCCAAGCCGCTGCGCAGGCCGCCGCGCGAGATCGCCGAGGAGCTGGCGACAGCCGCGCGCGAGAGCGACTGGGTCGAGAGCGCCGACGTGGCCGGCCCCGGCTTCGTGAACGTGCGCGTCTCGCCCGCGTGGTATGCCGAGGCGGTGCGCAGCGCGCGCGAGCCCGGCTACGGCGGCGGCACGGCGAATCCCCCGCAGCGGGTGAACGTCGAGTACGTCTCGGCCAACCCGACCGGGATGCTGCCCGTCTCGGCGGGCCGGAACGCGGCCTACGGAGACTCGCTCGCGCGGCTCTTCGCCTTCGCGGGACACGAGGTCGTGCGCGAGTACTACTTCAACGACTCCGGCTCGCAGATCGAGCGCTTCGGCCAATCGCTGCGCGCCCGCGCCCGGGGAGAGCAGGTGGCGGAGGACGGCTACCAGAGCGAGACGCTGATCCAGCTCGCCAAGGACACCGGCCTCTCTCCGGACGCGTCGGCCGAGGAGTTCGGGCGCGCCGGCGTGGAGCTCATGTTCGCGGCCATTCGCACGACGCTCGAGCGCTTCCGGGTGCAGATGGACGTCTACACCAATGAGGTCGATCTGCACCTCTCGGGCGGCGTCGAGCGGGCGATCGAGCGCGCTCAGGCCGGAGGGCACCTGTTCGAGCAGGAGGGCGCGACCTGGCTGAGGGCGAGCGCCCTCGGAGACGACAAGGACCGGCCCGTCATCAAGTCCGACGGCTCGCCGACCTACCTGGCGGGCGACCTCGCCTATCTCGTCGACAAGCTGGAGCGAGGCTTCGACCTCGCGATCTACGTGCTCGGCGCCGACCATCACGGCTACTCCGCCCGGCTCAAGGCGGCTGCGGAAGCGCTCGGCTACGACCCCGCGCGCATCGAGATCGCGCTCTACCAGATGGTGCACCTGATCGAGGACGGCGAGCAGAAGCGCATGTCCAAGCGCCGTGGCGACGTCGTGCTGCTGGACGAGCTGATGGATGGCATCGGAGTCGACGCCGCCCGCCTCTACCTGGTGCAGCGCTCGCACGACGCAGCGATCGACATCGATCTCGCCCAGGCGGTCGAGCAAGGCCCGGAGAACCCGGTCTACTACGTGCAGTACGCCCACGCCCGCATCTGCTCGATCCTGCGCCGGGCGGGCGAGCTCGCCGAGACCGCCGTGCCCTCCGCAGCGCTGGCGCCCGAGCCGAGCGAGGCGACGCTCGTGCGGGCGCTCGCGGACTTCCCGAACGTCTGCCGCGCGGCCGTCGAGCTGCGCGCGCCCCACAGGCTCGTCGCCTACGCGCGCGACCTGGCCTCCGACTTCCACGCCTTCTACCGCGATTGCACGGTGCTCGACCCCACATCGCCCGAGCGGACTGCCTCGAGGCTCGCGCTGTGCGATGCCGCCAGGCAGGTGCTGGCGCGCTCGCTCGACCTCGTCGGGGTCAGCGCGCCGCAGGAGATGTAGGCGGTCCCGGAGGGGACCAGCCGAACGGGCAGTCCTCGCGGCCTGCCGAGAGAGCGCCGCTAATCTGACGGCGCCGGCTGAAATGTCACCCAGTCTTGGTGGCAGCGGAGGGAAGAATGACGTGGTACGACGCTCCATCCTCGTGACCCTGGCCGTCGCGCTCGCAGCGGCCTGGACCGAGAGCGCGCAGGCGGCGACGGCGCCGAGCGCGCCGCAGCTCACCAGTGCTCAGTACGTGTCCCCTGCCGTCCTCCAGTGGACGCCGGGGGCGGACATCCTCAACGTCTCGCAAACGGTCTACCGGGCGCCGGGCGCCTGCACCGCGCCACCGGCGACGCCGATCCCGGTGCGGACGTATGACGACAACACGACCTCCCAGCACTTCGCGGTGCCCGGCGACGGCACCTGGTGCTTCTCGATCGGCGCCACCGATCTCGCCGGCGGCACGGCGATGGGCCCCGGCCTGACCGTGACCATCGACACGACTCCGCCGACGGCGACTGTCGCCGTCGCGGGCGAGGTGGGCGGCGTGGTGAAGGGCCGCGTGCGCGTCACGGGCACGAGCGACGACGCCGTCTCCGGCGTCGCCTCGAGCGTCCTGCGCGTCGGGCCCGTCGGCGCCTGCGCGACCGGCACCGTCGTCCACGCGAACTGGAACACCACCCGCTATGCCAATGGCGCCTACGACGTCTGCAACACCGTGACCGACCGGGCGGGGTACACGACGACGGCGGTGACGACGGTCACGGTGGCCAATGTGAGCGCGGTTCCGGTTCCGGTGCCGGTGCCGGCGCCGGTTCCGGCGGGCGCTCCCGCCGCGGCGGCGCCCCCGCTCGTGCCTGCTCCGGCCGTGTCCGCCCCGGCAACGGCAGTCGACCGGAACGCGCCGGGATCGCCGACGAAGGTGACGGTGATCCGGCAGCGGGCCAAGCGGGGCTCGGACTCGATTCCGCTGAGGCTGCAATGGGTCAAGCCCGTCGTGCCCGATCTCGCGCGCGTGGTCGTGATCCTCAACCTGAAGCGTGCCCCTCACGGCGCCACCGACGGCAAGCGCGTCTACAGCGGCCTTCACAGCTCGACGACGTTCACGCTGAAGCTGGGCACCAGCGGCTATCTGGCGCTCTACGCCTACGACGCCAGCGGCAACGTCTCGCGACCCGCGCGCCGCACGGTGTCGCTCGCCTCGCTGATCCCGCTGCGTCCCGTCAGCGGCAGCCGGGTGACGGCCGCCCCGCGCCTGACGTGGAAGGGCGTCAAGGGCACCGCCTATTACAACGTCCAGATCTTCCGCAACGGCAAGCGCATCGCGGTGGGCTGGCCGAGCAATGCCGCCTACCGGCTGCGGACGGACCTGCTCGCGCCAGGCATCTACACCTGGTTCGTGTGGCCGGCGATCAAGCACACGGGCGCCGCGGCGACCTTCGGCCGGCTGATCGGCCGGGCGACGTTCGTCTACAAAGGCTGAAGCCGGCCGGCGCGGCAGGCGAGCGCTCGCACCCCGGGGGAGCCAATTCGGGCTCGATCATGATGGTTGGGGTGCGCGGCCTCTCCCAACGGCTGCAGGGGCACTGGGTTCTCGCCTGGCCTCTGTGGTGCCTACTGGCTCGCCGAGTGGGTCTTCGGGCCCTACAGGCATTGGACGCTCTGGGGATGCGGGCCGATTGCGACGGTCATCGCCGCCCCGTTCCTCTCGGCCGGCGTCGGCAGGCACTACGGGTGGTGCGCAGGCGCACCGGCTGGTGGTGATCGCAGGAGTCCTGGCGCCCAGTTGGTGTCGCCATCCCGGCGGCGCGCGGCCGTTGCTAGCATCCAAGCCGATTGCGGACGTAGCTCAGTTGGTAGAGCATCAGCTTCCCAAGCTGAGGGTCGCGAGTTCGAGCCTCGTCGTCCGCTCTCGCTCTACCAGGCGAAAGGCCTGCATAGAAGCCTCTCGCGTGAAGACCCCCTTATCCCAACCGGGGACGAGGGAGCACTATGGAAACCGGAAATGTTGCCGCGCAGGTTGCCGCGCAGCATTCGGGAGTCGGGAGGCTACGAGTGGCCGGCGACGAGTTCGACGAGATCCGAGCGCAGCGGTTCGCGTTTCTGCTTTGCCGTCTTCCGGGCGGCGGAAGGAGATACGCAGGAGTACGTCCAGTGGGACCCGATCGCTGAGAACCTGGGCTTCGACAACCGACTGGCGCTGAAGATCGTCGCGTATCTCAGGGAAGAGAGTCTCCTGGAAGAGCCGATGATGGGAAACGTCGTGCTACCAACGCACTGGGGCTCAAGGAGATCGAAGCGGCGCTGAGTTCGCCCGATGAGCCAACCGAGCACTTTCTGCCGCTGACGATCACCCAGAACATCGTGCGCCCGCGGCGTCCCAGGAGCAACAGATCGACACGGCTGCGCTGTCCAGCCTGCTCCAGGATCTCCGCATCGCGATTCCAAAACGGCCTCGAAGCCGACCAAGCCGCAGAAGTCGCGGCGACCTAGCGACGCTTGAGGGGCGACGGCGGTGGCGGCGGTACCGACGATGGCGTGAAGCGACGTCAAGCCCTCGCGCACGACTTGGAGCTTCGGGCGAGGCGACGCGACCTGCGCTTCTCTTGGACGAGAGGTCGCAAAACTTGCCGAGAAGATCGTTCACGCGGCGGGTCAGCTTCCCCTCTAGGCTGAATGGCGAGCGTGACCTCGAGCGCCTGCGCTCACATCTCCTCGGGGACGCCCCCAGCGATCATGCCGCTCGGTGCGGATGCTGCTCCGTCATTCTCGCGTGCCATGGAAGTCGCAGTTGCCAGCCATGCGAACCTCAGTGGCAGTCGACCGTGCCCGAATCCGAGAACTGACCGCTCGTGGGGTCCCGCACGAAGCGGTAGTCCGCACTGTGCGGGTGGAGTACGAGTTTCAGCACGCCGTAGGTGTCGTTGTTGTGCACGACGCTGTTTGGCTGAATCGCGAGGAACCCCGTGAAGAACGCGCCGCCGGCACCCGAGATGATCTCGGTGATGCCATTCGCCGCGTCGAGTTGCCCGGCTGGGTTCTGCGGGGCGAAGCGCTCATACCCGTGCATGTGCCCGGTCAGGTAGATGTCGGTGTGCCCGGCATACATATCCTGGATCAGCTGGTCGATGTCGGTCGCCGCGAAGCTCGACGACGACCACTTGGGGTGATGGGATGCCACGAGCTTGCATTGGCCGGCGGCGTTTGCGCGCGCGAGTTCACTCTGAAGCCAGAGATCCTGCTCGCTTCCCGCCACGCAGTTGTTGCCATTCGTGGTGCATTCCGTGTTGAGCGTGATGATGCGCCAGTTCCCTACCGTGTAGCTGTACCAGGCCTTGCAGTTCGACCTGCAACCTGGCTGCAGTGGAGTGGCGTTGTCGCCGAAGTAATTGAAAAAGCCGCTCGCGCCCGTCTGGCCGAATTCGTGGTTGCCGACCGCCGGATGCGTTATGGCCTTGAAACGTCCCCACGTCGGATCGTACGAGGTCAGGAAGTCAGTCAGCTTGCCGCTGTTGTACTGCTCGTCGCCGAGCGTGATGACCGCGAGCGGGTTGAGCGAGAGCACGAGATCGGACGTGGCCTTCTCGTGGCATGCCGTCGCGGTCCCGGCGCCACCGTTGTAGCTCGCATCGGCGGGGCTGCAGGCGATGTCGCCGGCCGCCACGATCACCGGGTCGCCACTCTGCGGCGGTTCGGCGGTCAGAAGCAGTTGAGGTGCGTGCGTCGCGTCTTCGCGCGACCCGAAATTCTTCCCGGCGGTGCTTTTCGTGGTAAAGCCCAGCGTAATCAAGCCGTTGCCACCGACAGCGCCCGTGACGTCGAGGTCCATCCAGGTACCCGCGGTCGTCGGTCCGGACGTTGCCGCGAGGGCGCCAAAGGCAGGTCTGTTGGTGAATGTGAGACCGCCCTCGGCCCAGCTGCTGTCAGCCACCTGGTACACGTTGTAGGTGGTCGTCCCCGTGGTCTCGACCCAGAGCCGCAGCACGGCCTTGAGGGGCGCCCCGCTGAGTCCGGACACATTGAACTTGACGTAGCTGTCGATCTCGGGGGTCGTACGGCCGATCAGGACAGCTGCGGAGCCGTAGTTGGCGGCCGGAACGTCGGAGCGGACGTACGAGTCGGCGATGTCCACCGCGGTCGGTGTCGTTGGCGGAGCAGCCGGAGTGTTCGTGAGGCTGAAGGTCACCGGCTGGGAGACGCCGCTGGCCGACGCGGTTACCTGGTAGGCGCCGGCCGTGGCATTGGCCACCAGTTGGGGCGCCGTCGCTATGCCGTTTGTGCTCGTCGTAACGGTGGCGGTTCTGAGGCCACCGGCGAAGGTCGCACTTGCGCCGCTCGCCGGCGCGCTGAAGATGACGCTGGCGCCCGCGACCGGCTGGGACGAGGCATCGACGGCCTTGACCGCCAGTTGCGTCGTGAAGGCAGTCCCGACCGTCGTCGTCTGACCACCTCCTGCCACCGCGCTCAGCGTTGCCGGTGCCGCTGCCGGCGTGTACTGGATCACGAGCTGTGCCGGGTTGGCGCCTTCCCTGCTGGAGTACTGCTTGAGATTCACCGAGGTTCCGTTCATCTCAAAGCTGTAGGTGCCGGTGGCCTTCACGTAGGCCGATGCGTCTACGCTCGTCCAGGTGTTGGCCGTGAAGTTCACCGCTGAGCCGATCGTCCCGCCAACTGCGGGCCTGTTGCTGTAGGTGAGTCCGGGTTCGACCCAGCTGTTGTCGGCGACGCTGTGCAACTCGTAGCCCGAACCGCTCGAGTTCTGGGCGTACGCGCGGAATGTCGCCTTGGTCACGGCTCCCGTGATGCCCGTGAGGTTGAACTTGAGGTAGGCGCGCGTATCGGGCGTCGTGTTGTTCTTCAGTACCGCCGAGGAGCCGAAGTTCGTACTCGGCAGATCGGACTCGACAAAGCTGTCCGCCGAGGGCAAGATCGTGACCGTCGTCGGGCCGGATGCTGCCGCGGTGGTGAAGGTCGCATCGTCACCGTCGCTGCTGCCGGCCGAGTTGCTACAGCTCAGGCGGTAGTGGTAGGTGGTCGACGCGGCCAAGCCCGAGAGCGTCGCGCTGAGCGGTGTCGAGCCGGCTCCGGCGGCGACGCTCCGATCGGGCGACGAGCTGCCGTAGCTCGTGGTCGTGCCGTACGAGAAGCTGCAGGTCGTGGCCGCGCCGTTGTCGTTGACGGTGCCACTCACGCTCGCGCCGGATGCCGTCACGCTCGAGCTCCCGCCGGTGGTGGCCGACGGCGGGGTTGCGTCTGCCGCGGTGGTGAAGGTCGCATCGTCACCGTCGCTGCTGCCGGCCGAGTTGCTACAGCTCAGGCGGTAGTGGTAGGTGGTCGACGCGGCCAAGCCCGAGAGCGTCGCGCTGAGCGGTGTCGAGCCGGCTCCGGCGGCGACGCTCCGATCGGGCGACGAGCTGCCGTAGCTCGTGGTCGTGCCGTACGAGAAGCTGCAGGTCGTGGCCGCGCCGTTGTCGTTGACGGTGCCACTCACGCTCGCGCCGGATGCCGTCACGCTCGAGCTCCCGCCGGTGGTGGCCGACGGCGGGGTTGCGTCTGCCGCGGTGGTGAAGGTCGCATCGTCACCGTCGCTGCTGCCGGCCGAGTTGCTACAGCTCAGGCGGTAGTGGTAGGTGGTCGACGCGGCCAAGCCCGAGAGCGTCGCGCTGAGCGGTGTCGAGCCGGCTCCGGCGGCGACGCTCCGATCGGGCGACGAGCTGCCGTAGCTCGTGGTCGTGCCGTACGAGAAGCTGCAGGTCGTGGCCGCGCCGTTGTCGTTGACGGTGCCACTCACGCTCGCGCCGGATGCCGTCACGCTCGAGCTCCCGCCGGTGGTGGCCGACGGCGGGGTTGCGTCTGCCGCGGTGGTGAAGGTCGCATCGTCACCGTCGCTGCTGCCGGCCGAGTTGCTACAGCTCAGGCGGTAGTGGTAGGTGGTCGACGCGGCCAAGCCCGAGAGCGTCGCGCTGAGCGGTGTCGAGCCGGCTCCGGCGGCGACGCTCCGATCGGGCGACGAGCTGCCGTAGCTCGTGGTCGTGCCGTACGAGAAGCTGCAGGTCGTGGCCGCGCCGTTGTCGTTGACGGTGCCACTCACGCTCGCGCCGGATGCCGTCACGCTCGAGCTCCCGCCGGTGGTGGCCGACGGCGGGGTTGCGTCTGCCGCGGTGGTGAAGGTCGCATCGTCACCGTCGCTGCTGCCGGCCGAGTTGCTACAGCTCAGGCGGTAGTGGTAGGTGGTCGACGCGGCCAAGCCCGAGAGCGTCGCGCTGAGCGGTGTCGAGCCGGCTCCGGCGGCGACGCTCCGATCGGGCGACGAGCTGCCGTAGCTCGTGGTCGTGCCGTACGAGAAGCTGCAGGTCGTGGCCGCGCCGTTGTCGTTGACGGTGCCACTCACGCTCGCGCCGGATGCCGTCACGCTCGAGCTCCCGCCGGTGGTGGCCGACGGCGGGGTTGCGTCTGCCGCGGTGGTGAAGGTCGCATCGTCACCGTCGCTGCTGCCGGCCGAGTTGCTACAGCTCAGGCGGTAGTGGTAGGTGGTCGACGCGGCCAAGCCCGAGAGCGTCGCGCTGAGCGGTGTCGAGCCGGCTCCGGCGGCGACGCTCCGATCGGGCGACGAGCTGCCGTAGCTCGTGGTCGTGCCGTACGAGAAGCTGCAGGTCGTGGCCGCGCCGTTGTCGTTGACGGTGCCACTCACGCTCGCGCCGGATGCCGTCACGCTCGAGCTCCCGCCGGTGGTGGCCGACGGCGGCGAGACGGAGGGCGCGGTCGTGTAGTCGACGAGCAATTGCGGAGCGTTTGCGCTCTCACGGCTGGCGACGCTGACGATGCTACCGGCGGTCGTGTAACTCAGCCCGAAACTGGTCAGACCGCCCCGGGTAATGGTTGAGGCAGGAAGCGCGATGGTCGTCCAGCGATTGGCGGTGGGCGTGGCGGAGGTGGCCATCACCGTCGAGCTCCACGCCGGCTGGGTAGCCCACGTTACGCCGCGCTCGGTCCACGAGCTGGGTTCCGGCCTCACGGCCGTGCCACCGCTACCGGGAGAACTCAGGTAATACAACCTCAAGTTCACCGAATTGACCGTGGCGCCGGCTGGAATGCCGCTCGTGTCGAAGGTAATCAGCCCACGGTAGGTACTCGCTGACTGCTTGAAGGCCACGTCCGCGCCGTAGTTCGCGCCGGTAGCACCCGAATACACATAGCTGTCAGCCGTTGCCGTGAGGGTTGAACTGCCGGCGCGAGCCTGACGAGCGCCAAGCACGAGACAGGCCAGAGCAGCGAGCGTGACCACCACTGCGCCGGCCCGGCCGATAACCCCCAGTGACGCCTTGTTCGTTATGCAGTCCACCCCACGGCGCCGTGATATCACATAAGCGGGATACCGGCAAGATGCTCGCTCAAGGGGAACGCCGGAAAGCGGACGGCCGCGCCACGAAAACGGCCGCTGGTCGCCGCCGCCCGCAGGCGGCGAGCGGCACTGAGCGAGGCGGTCTCGTCGCTTGGACGACGGGTCGCGTTGTCTAGTGCTTTGTACTCGGCTCGAATACGACTAGCGTTGGCGGTATGGGATTCGTCCGGACTGACGTGCCTTAGTCGAACCGCGACCCGGCTGAGGTTGTTAGAAAGCTTGGTTTGCTCCGCGCTTCGCATGTCGCGCCTCTGAGTACCTTCGTAGAACGGCTGCAGAAGAAGGATGGGCGGCCGCCGTTCCGTGGTTCGATCCGACGGAGGCCGGCGTGCTGGCTCCAATCCTTCTGTTGCTCGAGGCGCCTGGTCCGCGCTCGACCACTTAGCGCAGGTGATCCGGTTAACGCGCAGCCCGTCGCTCAGGTTCCGCCGCCCCGCGGCCCCAGGAGAGCGCCTGGAGTTAGCGGCGGGGCCTGCCCGTTGCCGCCTCGTCGCTCCTGCGCACCGTGACGCTCACCAGGATGGCGTCGATCGCCGGCCACACCCGCATCGCTGGATCATCAGTCGCCAGAGCGAGGGCCGAGTGCCTTCCGGTCGTCGTTATGCCGGTGGCAGCATCCAGGCAGAGAACGATGCCTCCAGGGCCGACACTGAACGCTGAGACTTAGAGGATCTGCGGGCGGCTGAGTACGACAGCGCGTAGGTGAACGGCCCGCGCGCGGTCAACCACCACCAGTGCATGCTCACGCTGTACACCTACCACTTCGCCTGCGGCGTGTGACGGAGACCCAAGCGGTCAGTGCACCCGTTTGGTTCGGGGTGGGCTGGCGCTCCTCGCGGTGCCGCTCTTCGTCCACCAGCGCCGCTCGCTCCGCCATGCGCCCACGTCACTCATCGCCCCGACCATCCGCAGGAGCACCGGGCGGCGAACACGTCAGGCGCGTCGTACCCTAATCGCAGATCGCGAATCGTGATCTCGTGCGCGTCGCCCATGACACGCAGAGTACCGGTGAGGCGCTAGCGACTTGTCCGCCCGGGGGCAACAGCCGGCGGATTGCGTCGCGTACGCAAGTGCGGACCTCCGTCCGTGGCGGTAAGCTCGGCTATGCCCTTCGACCATGTGATCTGCACCCCGAGCCGAGTTGTACGAGAAGTACAAGGAGCCCGACGAGGGGGTGCGCACGAAGTCGATAATTAGCCTCGACGAGCATTGCCGCGCGTACATTGCGCTCTCACCGTTCGTCGTCGTGGCGACCCACGACGCGGAGGGCCGCTGCGACGTCTCGCCGCGCGGCGGAGCGCCCGGCTTCGTCCAGGTGCTCGACGACACGCGGCTGGTGATCCCTGACGCCAGCGGCAACAACCGGCTCGACACGCTGCGCAACATCACGCAGACCGGCCAGATCGGCCTGCTCTTCGTGATCCCGGGAATGTCCGAGACGCTGCGCGTCAACGGGCGGGCGAGCGTCACGATGGATCCGGAGCTGGTGGCACGGCACGAGGTCGGCCAGGGCAAGCCGCCGAAGGCCGTGATCGGCGTCGACCTCGACGAAGCGTTCCTGCACTGCGCAAAGGCGTACTTGCGCTCGAAGCTGTGGGACACCGCGGCTTGGCCCGACCGCTCCGCGCTCGCGCGGCCTGCGCAGATCTGGAAGGATCACATCGGCATGCCCGACCCGATCGACGAGGTTGAGGCCTGGCTCGCGAATGACTACGCGAACAACATGTAGCGGGCGTGCGTCGGCCTGCTCCGAGAGCACGCAGCAGGCGCTGAGGTCGCATGGGCGCCGAGGACTGGCGTGAAGGTGTCGACGGTCTCTATGCGTGGCTACTCTGACGCCCAATCCACGCCTAGACGCCCCAAGCCGAGCTCGCACGCCACTCCCGATTCAGGCGCACGGAACGCCCGCAAAGAGGCGTGGCTGCACGTGTTCTATGTCGATCGTGCTCGTGTGTCGACGGCGCGGATTCAGCTTCCCAAGCTGAGGGTCGCGAGTTCGAGCCTCGTCGTCCGCTTCGGCTCCAGCAGGCGAAAAGCCTGCACGTAAGCCCCTCTCTCGTCAGGCGCCCGGACTGCACGGAGCGTCAGAGAGCGTCACATCGGTCAGTTCGGTGCCGCGCGAAAAGCCGCGCACGTGTCGACCACGTCGATCACCGCGGTGCTCAACCCAATGGTCCGGTGGCACTCGCGGATCCATCCCGACGAGCGCGTCGCGCGTGTTCAGCGGACGGGCTCGGTGATGACGATGCTGGGCGTGCTGCTCGTGGTCGCCAGGAAGCGGGGGAGAGGGCCGAGCCGGCCCGTCTCCCCCGCGGGTTCCCGCTACATCACCGCGATCTGACCGCGGATCTCACCGGCCGGGTTCTTGGCCGTGTGCACGTTGACGTACGTGCCGCCCTTCTTGAGCGCCTTGAGCACCGCGGCCTTGAGCGTCACGGTGCCGTGGACGCCGGACTTGCAGGTCGCGCCGGCACACAGCGGCACCACGACGTTGCCGGCCTTGCCCGCTTTGCCCAGGTGGATGTGCGCGGCGTTCGCGGGCCCGGAGAGCTTGCCCCACGTCAGCTTCCACGTGAGCTTGCTCCCGTTCAGCTTCCCGGTGAACGCCCCGGTGCCCTTCCCGCCCTTGGGCGCCGGCACCTCGGACTTGACCGTGAGCTTCGCCGCGACGGGGGAGCTTGCGTGCGATGCCGCTCCCGCCGTGCCCGCGAGCGCCGTGCATGCGATCGCCAGCGCTGCGAATCCCGTAACCAGCTTGGTGGCCTTCATATCCGTTTCCTCCAGGAGATATCTCGCCCGGCTGAGCGCCGGGCGACCTCAGGAATACGTAGAGGGCCTCCCATCGGATCACCCCCTCCGATCGGCGGTGCGCGCAGGTCGATGTGGCGCATCCAGACGGAGGAGGCGACTGAGACCGGCGTGCGCTACAGTCGCACGCGTGGTCGGATGGGCCAGGTCGACCTCACTCGCTGCACCTTCCTCAGCTCCACCCTCGTCGGCGCGCTGCTGCAGGCCCAGAGCGTGACCGCGGTCAACGGCGGTCGCTCCGCACTCACCGTGCCGGCAAAGCCGAACGCCGCCAGCGAACCGCCGAGCTCATGAATCTCGATTTCGGACTAGGCCGTACCCATCGCTTGAAGCCGCCGCATACGACCAGCGCTCGTGGCCGTGGCTGAGGCGGATGGATGGTCGCCACGTAGGCTGGCTGATCAACCGCGACATGGGTGAATGATGAGGTGAATGTGAGAGCAAAGTTTCGGTATGGCTCGTCGGCATTTGTGCCGGTTGCTTTGGTCGCGATGGTGTTGGCGTTGTGCGTGCTGGGCGGTGTGGCCGCCCTGGCGCGCTCGTCCGCCCCTCGAGGCGTCGAGGCGACACCGACGCTGCGTTTGATGATGTACGAGACGGCGCCTGCGAGAAGCGTCGCGGGTCGGCCGGCGTCAATCCCGATCAGCGGGGCCGGTGCGCGGGTGCGGACTGATCTGGCGTCGCTGGCGTGGGCGGATGTGGACGGGGCGCTCGTGCACTGGGATGGGCGCGGAACTGCGAGCGATCAGAAGCTCGCTGCGCTGCTTGCGGGGATCGTCTCCTTGCACTCGCAGGTGCGTGCTGCGGCTCTGATCAGGAGCGTGCGCGGGTCGGCGCGCGCGCGTGTGCGGGCGCTCGCGCGCTTGCGGTCGTCGCCGGGCTATCTGCGTATCGCAGGGCGGCCCGTGGTCGTCGTGCAGCGGAAGGCGTCGAGGCGGAGTTGTGCGGAGGTGCGGCACTGGCGGGCTGCGGCGCAAGGGTGGTGGCTGGCGATGGCTGCTTTCCCGGGCTCTGCGCGCTGCCATGCCTCGGCGGATGCTTGGTTTCGCGACACGCCCGTGAGGCGCACTGCGCAGGTTGGTGACTCGTTCTTGATCCGGCCCGGGTACTGGCCGACGAAGGCGCGGAGACCGGTCGTCACGCGCTCGCTTGCGTCGTGGCGAAGGTCGATCCAGATGATGGTGGCCTCGCATCGACCGCTTCAGCTGATCGACTCCTTCAACGACTGGGCGCATGGCAGCGCGGTCGCCGCCAGCCGGGCGTGGTCATCGGCGAGTGGTTTCGGCGCGTACCTGGATGCGCTTCACGACCAATCATCTCCGGTCGTGCAGCCTCCGGTCGTGCAGCCTCCGGTCGTAGAGCCTCCCGTCGTCGCGCCGCCGAGCGGAGCGGCGGCGCCGCCGACGGTTGCCGGAGCGACCGTCTCGGGAGTCACAGCGCACGAGGCCACGCTCACGAGCGTGGTCTCCGCGGGCACAGACGCGGCAGCGATGTCGGTGGAATTCGGCCCCACGGCGGCCTATGGTCAGACGACGGCGCCGGTGACTCTTGCCGCCGGTAGCGCTGTCCACTCCGTTGCGATCACTGTTTCGTCGCTCTCGGCCGCGGTGGGTTATCACGCGCGGCTCGTTGTCTCCTCCGCCGCCGGGAGCGTCGCCAGCTCCGATCTCGGGTTCACAACGCTCCCTGACACGCGCACGGTACGAGTGGCGGCAGCCGGCGACATCGCTTGCGCGCCCACTGATGCAAGCTTCAACGGCGGCGTCGGGACAGCCACCGCGTGCCAGCAGAAGGCCACCTCCGATGCGATTGTGGCGGGCGGCTACGACGCCGTCCTGCCGCTTGGCGACACGCAATACAACGCCGGCACCACGCCTGCCTTCAACGCGTCGTACCGGCCCAGCTGGGGCCGCGTAGACGCCATCGCACACCCAGTCGTAGGCAACCACGAGTACGGCACACCCGGAGCGGCGCAGTACTTCCAGTACTTCGGCGCCTCTGCCGGCATGCCCGGGCACGGCTGGTACTCCTACGAGCTCGGCTCATGGCACGTGATCGCCCTCAACGCCAACTGTGCACTGATCGACGGCGGCTGCGGCACCGGCTCACCGGAGGAGACCTGGCTACGCGCGGACCTCGCGAGCCATCCGGTCCAGTGCACTCTCGCCTACTGGCATCAACCGCTCTTCACCTCTGGACAGGAAGGGCCGGCGGTCGCAATGAGCACGATCTGGGCCGACCTCACGAGCGCCGGCGCAGACCTCGTGCTCAACGGCCACGAGCACGACTACGAGCGCTTCGCACCACAGACGGCAACCGGGCAACTCGACACCGCCCATGGAATGCCCGAAATCATCGCGGGAACCGGAGGCGCCAACCACAGGGCCCTCCACAAGACCCGCATGCCCAACAGCGTGACAAGCGACAGCACCAGCTTTGGATTCCTCGACCTCGCACTCAACTCCGGCGCCTACTCCTGGAACTTCGTCCCCGTCGCCGGCGGCACCTTCCACGACAGCGGAACCGCGTCCTGCCGCTGACGAGCCGCTCCCTCGGAAGCGGCACAGGTGGAAGAACACCGATCACCCCACGGCGGGCCACGCATCCCCGCGGCCAAGAACGCAGCGGCAGCCGTCCCCATGGGCCAAGCAGGAGCCGACCTGCTGGTGGGAGCCATCGGACATATGTGAGGCAGCGCGTTCTTCAAGGGCGGCGTATCCACCGCGGCGGGGCGGATCGGTCCCTCGCGTGAGCACGACTGCGTCGCTCACGTTCGATCCAGACCGAGGCAGGGGACGCGCGGCCATGCCCGGCGAGGCGCTGCGGCAGAGCTACCGCGCCTCGCCGGGGCTAGGGCCGTCGGGTCAGCCAAAGACCACGTTGCCGACGCTGCGCCAGAATCCCACGTCTGCACGCGGCTGACCAGCTTTGGCCCGTAAGTTGGGGTTGAGTCGTCCAGGCGGTCGCTCGAGGCGCCTGAGCCGCCCGTAGCGGTCGTCGCGCTCAGCGGTTGTGGTTGACGACTTCGATGTTGTGCCCGTCGGGGTCCAGGACGAACGCGCCGTAGTAGCCGGCGTGGTACACGGTGCGCTCCCCCGGAGCGCCGTTGTCCTCGTGGCCGTCGGCGAGTGCGGCGGCGTGGAACGCGCGCACCGTGGCATCCTCGCGAGCGGGGAACGCGAGGTGGACGTGCCCCGTGAGCGGCCGCCCGTCGTCGATCAGCGAGAAGCTGTAGTCCTCGCCTCTGAACTGCACGCGGCCGGGCTCGTCGTCTCCCAGTCGGATGCCGGCGTAGGGCGCGATGGTCGTGTAGAAGCGCTTGGACGCGGCGAGATCGGCGACGCGGATCCAGAGGTGGTCGATGCGGCCGTCGGGTACGGAGTGCGCCCGGTCGCTGTGCACGGCCTCGGCACTGTTGCCGTCCGGGTCGAGCAGGAACCCGCCGTAGTAGTCGGATCCGTACTGCGTGCGCCGCCCGGGCGCGCCGTCGTCGCGGTACCCGGCGTCGATCCCCGCCTGCCAGAAGGCGTCCACAGCCGCGCGGCTCGGCGCACGGAACCCGACGTGGAGGCCACGGGTCACGGGGTGCTCCCGATCCGTAGGCCCGACGTCCCAGTCCTCCCACTCGACAAGCTCGGCGTTCGAGTGACTGGGCTCGGTCCCCAGCACGGAAAGGATGGTGCGGTAGAACCGCTCGGACGCGGTCAGGTCCGAGACGGCGATGGCGACGTGGTCGAACACCACCCCGAGGCTAGCGTGCGGACGTGCTTCGAGGGATGGGCCTCGACCAGCCCGCGCAGGGGGAAATCACGGCACCCGGCGGCCAGGTGAGTTGAGAGCCGACGGCGATGCGCACCTCGCCGGCCAGAGCTGACACGCAATCCACGCCCGAACGCCTCAAGTCGAGCTTCCGGCGCGCCCCGCTGCCGGCTTCCGAAGGGTCGCGAGTTCGAGCCTCGTCGTCCGCCGCGGCTGCACTCGGCGAAAAGCCGTAGTCAGTCTCTCTCGCGTCGGCGCGCCGATGCCACAGAGCGTGGTAGACGTCATCGTCCAGCGTGGGACACCGGCAGTCGTAAGGCGCTGGTTTGCAGGGAGATCGTCCGGGCGGCACCCGCGTGCACGCAGGGCGTCAGGCGTCGACGGGGGTTGCAGGGTGACGCCCCAGGCTCCTGGCAAGGTCGAGGTTTACCCGCTGATAGGGTGGAAATTCCGGGCTTTCCGGACATGCAGAGGAAAGTCAGGCGGTCATCGAGCTATGAGTGCAGCTTTGTTCCTGAAGAGGCGTGGTTGGATCGCCGTCGTGGTCGCTCTGGGGTTGACGGCGGTGGGCGTGGTGAGCGCGGCTGCGCGTTCGGATGTCTCGCACGTGGCCGCCCGGCCGGTGGTGCCCTTGCGTGCGGTGATGTACGAGACGGCTCCGATCAAGGCGAAGGCGGGCCGGCCGGCTGCGGCCGCCGTGGGCCGCAGTGCAGCGGCGGTGCGGTTTCACCTGTCGGCGCTGGCCTGGGCGCGTGCCGATGCCGCGATCGTGCGCTGGAACGGCCGTGGCACGGCGAGCGATCGAACGCTGGCCGCATTGCTCAAGGGAATCGTGTCGACGCGCGCGCACGTGCGTGCAGCGGCCTTGATCGACCGTGCGCGCGGCGGGGCTCGGGTACAACTGCGTGCGCTCGCGCGGCTGCGGGTGGCGTCGCGCGGATATCTTCATGTCCGGTCTCGTCCGGCGGTCTTCGTGGCCTTGGCAAATCGCTCGCTGCGGAGCTGCGCCCAGGCGCGGCGCTGGCGCGCGGCCGCGCGCGGCCTCTGGATCGCCGAGGCAGCGTTCACCGGCTACTCGAGCTGTCGCTCGGCCGCGGACGCGTGGTTTCGCGACGCCCCCGTCGCCCGTACGGCGCGGGCGAGTGGCTCCTTCCTGATCCGGCCGGGGTATTGGCAAAACAGCAAGCGCACGCCGAAGGTGAAGCGTTCGCTCGCGGCCTGGCGACGCTCGATCCAACGGATGGTCGCCTCGCACCAGCCTCTCCAGGTGATCGACTCGCTGAATGACTGGGCTCATGGGAGCGCGATCGAGCCGAGCCCAGCGTGGGTGTCGGCGAGTGGCTTCGGTCTGTATCTCGATGTGCTCCACGGGTCGACGGGCGTCCCCCCTCCAGGCGATACCCCGCCACAGACGACGACCGGGCAACCGGGTGCTCCGACTGTCGCCGCGACGACCGTCTCCGATGTGACCGCCCACCACGCCACGGTGTCGAGCACGGTCTCCGCCGGCGCATCTCCGGCCACGTTGTGGGTCGAGTACGGCCCCACGACGGCGTACGGTCAGACGACGACTCCCGTCGCGGTCGCTCCCGGGAGCGCGCACCGCGTGTCGGTCGTCCTTTCAGTTTCGCCAGCCGTCCACTACCTGGCGCACGTCGTGGTCTCCTCAGCCGTGGGCCGTGTCAGCAGTCCTGATGTCGCGTTCACGACGCTCGCCTCCAGCGAGGTGATGCGCATCGCGGCCGCCGGCGACATCGCGTGTGATCCCATCGACCCCAACTTCAACGGCGGTCAGGGAACCGCGACCGCGTGTCAGCAGTTCGCCGTCTCGAGCGCGATCCTGGCCGGCCACTACGACGCGGTGCTACCGCTCGGTGACGAGCAGTACAACGCCGGCTCCGCACAGGACTTCGCCGCGTCCTATCACCCGAGCTGGGGCCGACTCGACGCGATCGCGCATCCGGTGGTCGGCAACCACGAGTACGGGCGGCCGGGTGCCGGGCCCTACTTCCAGTACTTCGGCGCGTCAGCCGGGACGCCGGGTCAGGGGTGGTACTCCTACGACCTCGGCGCGTGGCACATGATCGCGTTGAACGCCAACTGCCTCAGGATCGCGGGGGGCTGCGGCGTCGGCTCGCCCCAGGAGCTCTGGCTGCGCGCAGATCTCGCCGCGCACCCCGTCGGTTGCACGCTCGCCTACTGGCACCAGCCGCTGTTCACGTCGGGTCAGGAACCTTCGACCACGGACGTGAGCACGTTCTGGGGCGATCTCTCCGCCGCCGGCGCAGAGATCGTGCTCAATGGCCACGAACACGGATACGAGCGCTTCAGCCCCCAGACCCCGGCGGGGCAGCGCGACGACGCGCACGGCATCCGCGAGTTCGTGGTCGGCACGGGCGGCGACAACCACATGACGTTCCACGCGACGCCCGCCGCCAACAGCGAAGTGCGTGACAACACCAGCTTCGGCTTCCTCGAGCTGACCCTCAGCAACGGCGCCTACGCCTGGAGATTCCAACCTACCGCCCCCGGCGCCTTCACCGACAGCGGCACCGGCACCTGTCACTAGCCGCAGTGCGCCTTCGCTAGAGGCCGGGGCATACATCCTGGTGCGTTGGCCGCTCCCGGGCCACCCCTCCCTCATGTTCGATCACGATGCGCGCGAGATCACGCGGGGCTGATTCTCTGCCGCGAGCCGAGCCGGAACTCCGCCACACGCGCCACGCCATGTGCCCATGTCGCGTTTTGCGGCGGTTGCTGGGCGAGCTGGAGTTCCTGCTGCTCGCGCCGGAGCAGCTCGCTCGAACCGAGACGCTCGCGCGCGTCCGGCGCGCGGCGCCCACGCTGCTCGTCGTGGACGAGGCGCACTGCGTGAGCGAATGGGGACTGCCGCCGCGGCTTCATTCTCAACTATTTGGGACAGCCGTTCTCGCCGCCCTGCGGCGCGTGCGACGTCTGCGACGTCGGCCTCTCCTCGGCCGCCCGTCAGGCCGACGAGTGGTCCGGCTGACGCCTCACGCGATCGTCCTCCCGCTCGCCCGGAGGGGGCCCGCGCACCTGCCTCGGCCTCGGCCTCGGCCTCGGCCTCGACCTCGTCGGAGCGGCCGGGCTCGATGGCCTCTACGCAGGCCGGCCCCCGGTACATGGGCGATCCAAGGTACGGCGCCCACCGCGCCTCCCGAAAGCCTGAGCCGTCGGGAGGCGCGGTGGCGCGCAGCGGCGTTCCTTGCAGCGCTCGTGCGCGTTGCCTGCTTCCTACTTGGAGATCGTGGTGGTGTCGAAGATCGCCTTGGTGTCGGAGCGGATGGCATCGGCGGTCAGGCTCGTAGGCGTGACAGTGACCTTGACGTACTCGTAATAGCTGGACTCGCGGAAGGCCGTCCACGGCTGCGTGAAGCTGCCGAAAGCGTTGAAGCCGTTGCCGCCACCGCCGGAGACGAGGTACGTGATGCCGCCGCTGGCCTGCACGCCGTTCGTCAGGGGAACCGTGCGCTCATAGTTGTGGCTGTTACCTGAGAGCACGAGGTTGACGTTCTGGGCCTGGAACAGCGGCACCAGAGACTGCTGCACCTGCTTGGAGCTCGAATTTGCGGAGGTCGAGCTGTACGGCGGGCGGGGACTCACGACGATCCGCCAGGCGTCGCCCTGGTGTGCCGCCAGGTCGCTCTGGGCAAAGTTGTACTGGTCGCTGCCCGGCGTGTACGGCTGCTCGGAGTCGAGTACGAGGATGTGGGCGTCACCCCAGTTGTAGCTGTACGAACTGTGGTTGGTGCCTGGCATGGGGAAGGCCGCCCAGAACTCGCCGTCGCTGTAGTAGTCCTTGTTCCCGTTCGCAGGGAAGAAGGCCTGAGACTTCACAGCCGGGCCGAACTGCTTGAAGAAGCGCCCGTCGAAATCGGAGTACGTCGTATTGAAATTGGGGTCGGGGAGCCCCGCCGCGGGGTAGATGTTGTCACCGAGCGTCTGAATGAACTGGGTGCCCGCGGCGGCGATGTTGGCTGCATTCTGCGTCTCACCGGGACCCTGGCCGCCGAAGTCCCCGATCGCGGCGAAACTGAAGCTCTGCCCGGGAAGTGCGGCTGTGCGCAGCGAGCCGCCGGCGGAGGCGGTGGCGGAGGGGGAGGCGCTCGTCACCGTGTACGGATAGGTCGTCCCCGCGGTCAACCCGTTCACGGTCACCGCGTGGTGCTGCTGACTGACGGTGTCGGTGATCGACTGCCCCGCAATCGTGACGACTCCGGTGGTGGCGATGTTCGTCCACCAGCTGACGACGGCCGACGTCCCCGTGACGTTCGACAGATACGGTCCGCGCGCGATCAAGACCGTGCCGACCCCTGTCGTCTTGACTGTTTTCGGCGTCGTCAGAGCCGAGCGGTTGCCGGCCGAGTCAACGGCTTGAATGGTGTAGCTGTACGACGTCGAGGCCGTCAGGCCGTTGTCGGAGAAATGCTGTGAGTTCGGCGACTCGACCGTGCCCACCACCGTCCCGCCGCGATAGACCAAGTAGTACGCCACGTCCGACGAGGTCGACGCACCCCAGATGATGTCGATCCGTGTAGACGAGAATGCCTTCGGAGAAACGCTGCCGCTCGACGGCGCGGTGGGCGCGGTCGTATCGGAACTCGCCGAGGTCTTCACGGCCACCGTCCGCATTGGCGACTCGTTGTTGGCGGCATCGATCGCCGTCACCCCGAACGTATACGAGAATCCGCTGCGAAGGTTCTTGGCGCTGAAGGACGTTACGGCGTCGGTCGTCGCGATGAGGGAGAGCGACCCACCCGACGGGCCGCGGTAGACGCGATACCCCTCGATGGCGACATTGTCGCTCGAGCCACCCCACTTCAGAGTGGCGCTACTGCTCGACACGCCAGAGACCGCAATCGCGCCCGGCTCGCTCGGTGGCGACGTATCGGCAGCCCATACCGGGGAAGCAACTGCGCCCCACGCCCCTACGACCAGCAGTGCCGCGAATCCCGCCCGTAGACGGCGCACACGACTCAAGCGTAACCGAATCATCCGTATCCTCCTTGAAACTTTCTGAAACCTCGCGCCAGCATACCCAGGGGTCGACCGAATCACTGGTCTGTCTAAGGCACCCCACCTCGGGCGTGTGTCAGGTCTGCTCCGTGATCCCGCAGCTCGCGTGATGTCGGCCGTCCCGCGGACCAGGTTGTTCCCGCCGAATTGCTTCGGGCTCGCGCTCGGCTGAGGGGATGGCCCGCCGCGAGCCGCTGGCGCGCGGCTGCGGGTGCGGGGTACCGTGCCGCTGTGCGCATCGCGACCTGGAACGTCAACTCGGTCAAGCAGCGGCTCCCGCGCCTGCTTCCGTGGCTCGACCAGCGCCGGCCGGACGTCGTCTGCCTGCAGGAGACCAAGCTCTCGGACGAGCGCTTCGCCGAGCTGCTCGGCAGCGAGCTCGAGCAGCGCGGCTACCGCTTCGCAGCGCACGGCGAGGCGACGTGGAACGGCGTCGCGATCCTCTCGCGCGTCGGGCTGGACGACGTGGTCGCGGGACTTCCCGGAGGCCCCGGCTTTCCGCATCAGGAGGCGCGGGCGGTGGCGGCCACGTGCGGCGGCATCCGGGTCGTCTCGGTCTACGTCCCGAACGGTCGCAGCCCGGGCTCAGAGCACTACCACTACAAGCTCGCGTGGCTCGCGCGGATGCGCGAAGGCCTTGCCGAGGCGCCGGAGGCGACGGTCGTCTGCGGAGACGTGAACATCGCGCCGAGCGATCGGGACGTCTTCGATCCCGACGCGTATGCCGGCCACACGCATGTCACGCAGCCGGAACGCGCGGCGCTCGCGGCGCTGCAGGAGCTCGGGCTCCATGACGTCCTGCGCGAACGCTGGCCGAACGAGCGAGTCTTCACGTACTGGGACTACCGCGCCGGCATGTTCCATCAGGACTGCGGCATGCGCATCGACCTCGTGCTCGCGACCACGGCCGTCGCCCGTCGCGTCCAGGCCGCCTGGGTCGACCGGCACGCCCGCAAGGGCACCGGGCCGAGCGATCACGCGCCCGTGATCGTCGATCTCGACGAGGCGCCGGACGGCGACATCGGACCGGTGGTTCCGCCGCCCTCGGCGCGCGCGCCGCGCGGGGCGAAGAAGCTGCCGCAGTCGCCGTAGGAGGCTGGCGCCGCCTCAGTCGCGCGGGCGGTCGCGGTCGCGCGAAGGCTGCACGCGCTTGGGCTCGCCGGGCATCTTCGGGTAGTCAGGCGGATACGGCATGTCGGCGAGACCCTCCGTCGAGTCGCGCTCGTACATGTCGAGCAGCGGTTGCAGGGAGTACGCGGCGTCGTCGATCGCGGCGTGACGATCGCCAAGATCGGCGAAGCGCGCGGGCATCGTCGCGACGGTGAAGTCCTCCGGCGCAGCCTCGGGCAACTCGTCCCACGCCAGTGGCGCGGAGACGGGCGCGCCGGGCTTCGGCCGCACGCTGTAGGCAGACGCGATCGTGCGATCGCGGGCGTTCTGGTTGTAATCGACGAAGATGCGCTCGCCTCGCTGCTCCTTCCACCAGTTCGTCGTCACCTGGCCTGGCAGCCGCCGCTCGAGCTCGCGCCCGAACGCGATCGCGGCATGACGCACGTCCGTGAACGTCCAGCGAGGCTCGATCCTCACGTAGATGTGGATGCCCCGGCCACCAGAGGTCTTGGGGAAGCCCGTGTAGCCGAGATCCGCGAGCAGGGTGCGCGCCTCGCCGGCCACGCGCACCGCGTCGTCGAAGTCGGTGCCCGGCTGCGGGTCGAGGTCGATTCGCATCTCGTCGGGATGGTCGACGTCGTCGTCGCGCACGGGCCACGGATGGAAGGTGATGGTGCCCATCTGCGCCGCCCAGCCCACGACCGCGATCTCGGTCGGGCAGATCTCGTCGGCGTGCCGGCCCGAAGGGAACTGGATGCGCGCGGTCTCGACGTAGGCGGGCGCGCCGCGTGGGATGCGCTTCTGGAAGAAGGCGTCCCCGCCGCCCTTCTCGCGGGTGGAGAGGACGGTGCCCGGATGGACGCCCTTCGGCCAGCGCTCGAGCGTCGTCGGCCGTCGCGCGAGTGCACGCATGATGCCGTCCTCGACGGCCAGGTAGTACTCGACGATGTTGAGCTTGGTCACGGCTGCAGAGCGCTCGGTGGGCGGGAAGATCACGCGGTCGGGGCTCGTGACGCGGAGCTCGCGCCCTCCGGCTTCGACGGTGGTGCTCTCGCTCTCTGCCATGAGTGGAGTTCTACGCGAGAGTGGCCCGTCGCGCATCGCGTCGGGCGATGACAGCACCGGGGCGCTCGCCCGGCCCCTCGCCATGGGGGTACCGGCCCAGTGCAAGAGTGGAGCGGCCCCTACCCGAACGCCGGGCATTCCTGGCCCACGGACTCGCGCGGAATAACGCTTCCTGGCAATCAAGCTTCATCCTGGGGAGGGTGACTCATGAGGTATTCGACTGCGTGTCGGTGGTTGGTCGCCGTCGGTACTGGCGGCCTCTGCGTGCTGGCATCGGCTGCGGTCGCTCCGCACGTGGACGCGGCGACCGGCAACTTGACGAGGGCGCCATATCTCAGTGATCTCACGAGCTCCAGCGTGAGGGTGAATTTCGGTACGTCGACCGCCATCGTGAAGGTGCGGGCACGGTTCGGAGTGGCGGCGAACGGATCGTGCAGCTTGACGAGCACCACGACGGGCACGACCGGCAAGCAGGGCTATACCGTGACCTACCCCTCGGGCTCGGGCACCGCCAGCGCGGCGGGGAATCAGTGGAAGGTGCTGATCAGCGGGCTCGCCAGGGGCCGGTACTGCTACCGGATCGAGGGCACCACCAGCAGCACGTCGACGACCTACACCGACCTGCTGGGCGCGACTGCCGCGTCTCCGACGTTCAGCACGGCTGCAGCGACCAGCTTCGCGGTCATCGGCGACTGGGGCCAGACGGGAACGACGGCGCCTTCGTATCTCAACCACGATCAGGCGAACGTGATCGCCTCGCTGGCGCGGAGCGGCGTAACGTTCAGCGTGAGCACGGGCGACATCGGCTATCCCAGCGGCAGCCAGTCGAACTACGGAGACCTGACGCACACCGGCCCGAACGTCAGCGGAGTCTTCGGCCCGTCCTACTGGCCGGTCGCCGGCCCGACCATCCCGATGTACCCCGTGCCCGGCAACCACGGCTTCACCACCACCTTCACGACGCTCTGGCCCTCGACATCGGTCGCCGCAGCGTCGAACGGAAAAGCCGCGAACGGCAGCCATACCGTGAACGGCTCGACCGTGACCGCGCCGGACTACTGGTTCGCCTACAACGTCAACGGCTGGCGGATCTACAACCTGACCGCGGCATGGGGCTCGACCGTCACCACGGGCACGAGCGCCTACGCGGAGGACTACAAGCAGCACTGGGCACCGGGCGCGCCCGAGCGCACCTGGTTGGCCAATGATCTCGCGGCCAATGCGACGACGCGGAAGATCGCGATCTTCCACTACCCGCTCTACTCCGCCGTGCGCACCGGAGATGTCCAGGACACCTTCCTGACCGCGCCCAGCGACCTCTCCGAGAGCCTCGAGCACCTGCTCGCGCGCAGCAACGTGAAGCTCGTGCTCAACGGGCATTCGCACGTGTACGAACGAAACAACCCGCACAACGGCCTCGTCTCGATCATCAGCGGCGGCGGTGGCGCGACGCTCAGCCCCGTCGACACCGGCACGGCGGCCAAATGCGCGCAGACCTACGCCGACACCGGCCAGCGCGTCGTCGCCTTCGCGCGTGGATGGAGCTCCGCCGGAGGGAGTGCCTGCAACACCACGAAGCCCACCTCGGCCGCCCAGGTCTTTCACTACCTGCGCGTGACGCTCACCAGTACGACGGCCACCGTGCAGGCAATCGACTCCATGGGCGCCGTCTTCGACAGCGTCACCGTCTCCTAGCGCGGCTCAGCGCGCGATCGCAACCAGCGCACACGGCGGCGGCGCCGCGAGCCCGCGGCGCCCCGCCGAGGGCCGCTCTACGGTTGCGGCACCCGCGCGCCGGACTCGGCCACCTGCGTGTGAAGCGAGTTGAGAGCGGCGTCTGCAGCCGCGCGGGCACCGCTTGCCTCTCGCGCCGCCAAGCGAGCTTCCCGCGTCTCGAGCACGCCCATGAACGCGCTTTCGCGGAGAACGCGCCTCACGGTCGCGTACATCTCCTGGTGAAGTTGAGCGTCGTCTCCCCAGCCAGTGGGCGCGAGCAGGGCGCCTCCGATGGACAAGAGCGCCATCTCGAGAACGAAGACCCTGTCTTCAAGAGTCACATGAGTGGTCGTGGCGTTCGATTCCATATGCTCAGCCTACGGCCGGGCCCAGCATTCGGCAACCAAGCTCGGGAAACAGCCACCACGGGTCGCTTCGAGGAGTAACCGGCGGCCGGGAGCGAGGGGCGTTCACGCGTCAGCCGGGCGGTGCGTGTGGCTGGTTGGCGGTGATGGCGCGGCGGGCTTGGTCTTGGAAGACGGGTTGGTCGGGGCTGCCGCTGGTGCGGATGTGGTGGTCGTGGAGGTGCTTGTGGTGGTGGGGGCAGAGCAGGATCAGGTTCTCGAGCTCTGTCTTGCCTCCGTGCTGGACGGGTATGAGGTGGTGGGCTTCGAGTTCGCGTGGGGCGCTGCGGCCGGGGTATTGGCAGTGGGCGGAGCGGTCGTGCAGTGCGCGTTGTTGGGCGTAGGAGGCGCAGCGGCCGATGCGTGAGTGGACGAGGTCGCGTTCGCGTGGCTGGATGGTGAGGCGGCGTGCGTCGCAGGCGAGCCGCTCGGCGGTCTCGGGGCTGATCGGTCCTGCTCCTTCCAGCCGCTGCTTGATGCGCGCCTCGGCCTCGCACAGCTCACGCAGCTCACACCGCCGCCCCTCACGGCGACGCTCCAGCGCCTGTCGACCGTCCCCTCCAGCGTACCGAACATACGTTCGATTCTCCCAGCCCACGAGCCCAAAGAGTGTGCCGAAAGCGTGCCGAAATGCAGCACCAAGGCGCTCGCGAAGCGGCGGCGGACATTTCGGCCGTGGGAGGCTCCTCGGAGGTCCAGACCTCCGCGTCAGGGCGCGAGCCGCGCCGCTCGAGCCGGCCGCGTCAGAGCGCGAGCCGCGCCGCTCGAGCCAGCCTCGTCAGAGTGTGAGCCGCTCCGCTCGAGCGCACGATGCAGACGAGCACCCAGCCTCGCCGGCAAGCGGGCCCTCAACGGCCCTTCCGCTGCCCGACCGGCAGCTTGAAATCGAGGATGAAGCGGTCGACGATCCTCGTGTAGGCCGCGGGGCTCCTGGTGTAGGACTGCGCGTGCGGCGCCGCCCACGACGGGATCACCAGCCGGGTGCGCGACGGTTCGCTCGCCGCGTAGATCCTCTCCGACTGCTGGTAGGGAGTGAACCCGTCCTGACGCGAATGGATCAGCAGCACCGGCGCCTTCACCCGCCGGATCGCCCGCACGGGGCTCGCGTCACCGGGGTCGAAGCCGGCCCGTTCGCCGGCGATCCAGAGCGCGCCGGGCACGAAGATCTTGGCCCAGCCGCCGAACTGGCGGCCGGCCTGCACCCGGGCGATATCGGCGAGGCTCGAATACGAGGAATCCGCTACCACGAACCCGAGCCCGGTCACCGTGGCCGCGGCCTGGATCGCGACGGCCGCGCCGTACGACCATCCGATCAGGCCGATGCGGCCGTCCGGCAGGTTGCTGCGGCGTGAGAGCCACTCGATGGCCGCGGCGAGGTCGTCCTTCTCGTGCGGGCCGAACGTGAGCAGGGCGGGCGAGCTGTCGCCGTGTCCGCGCGAGTCGTAGAGCAGGAGGTCGCAGCCGCGATCCCAGAAGATGGGGGCGGCGCCGAGCACCTCGGCTCGGGCACCCCCGAAGCCGTGCAGCATGATCACCGCGCAGCGCGCGTGGCGCGGGTTCTGGAAGTACCAGCTCGCGAGCGTCACGCCGTTGCCGGGAACATCGACGACCGCAGGCTTCGGCAGCCCGTAGCGCGCCGGGTCGACGGTGCCGAACGGCTGGGCCGGAGTCGCTATCAGCTTGTCGGAGAACGCCCAGGAGACCGCGCCGTAGAGGACGGCGAGAAGCACCGCGAGCACCACGAGCGTCCGCACTCTCACCAGGCCGCGCACGCATGCCTCTCGCCGGGAAATGGCGCCGGGCGGCGCCGGCCTCCGAGCCCAGGGGATTGCGGAGGCCGCAGGAACGCGCCGCGGGGGCCCGTCGCTGGGGCGGGCCCCCGTCCGCGAGTCTCGCTGATGCGAATCGGGCATCCGCCGGTACGGCGCCGATGCGCTGTCAGGCGCTCCTGGGAGACCGGGCTGATCGCAGGTTCCCGGGACCCCGCGACGAGTTCAGCCCGGCCGGGTAATGGCTTACTCGCGGTGATACCTCATCGACCGTACTTCGCCGCAGGCCGCCGGGACGTAACAGATCGGGGCTCGTCCCGCCGCGAATCGCCCTGCGGCTGCGTCGGCGCTCCTCTAGAACCCGTCGTCGACGAGACGGCTCGAGCCCTGGCCGATGTCGGTCGCGATGGCGGCGAAGATCGTGTCCAGCTGCCCGGCGCTCGGCTGGTTGTAGAAGTCGCCGGGCGAGGCGATCTGCGAGAGCGTGCTGTAGGAGGTGATCGCCGGGCTCTCGTCGGTGTTGCTCGCGTAGTGGTAGCAGTTGGCCGTGCCCGCAACGCACGAGACCCAGTTGCCCTGCGCGTTCTTCTTGCGGAAGCCGCCGGCGGTGCAGTTGACGTTGTTGCCGAGCGCGTAGCCGATGCTGTAGATCGTGGTGCCGGCGGCCTTGTAGGAGTTGGCGAGGTTGACGGCCGTGTGGCAGGGCTGCTGGTCGTCACTGTTGCCCGCCGGATAGGTCGCGCCGTAGACGCTTCCGATGTTCGCCTCACCGTCGGTCAGGAAGACGATGTAGTTCGGGACGTTCGGGCGGCCGTTCGTCAGGAGCTCGTTCTGCGCCTGCCGCAGGGCCTCGCTATAGGAGGTGTTCCCCCCGGCCTCGATGCAGGAGTTGGCAGGCCCGTCGACGGTGTGCAGGTAGAGGCCGGACGTGGGATCGAGCACGTTGCCGGTCTTGTACGCCCCGCTGATCGTGTCGGTGACGTAGCCGCGCGTCGCCGAGTCATAGCCGTCATAGCCGTTGCCGCCGAGCGAGTTGTAGGGCGCTGCGCAGGCGCTCGTCCCGGTGGACTGCACGGGCGGGAAGGCCACCATGCCGACTTCCGCCGCGGGCGGGTTGAGGATCCCGAGCATGGTGCGCACGCCATCCTTGGCGTTGTCGAGATCGATGCAGTTGCCCGCCGCATCGGTGGGCGAGCACATGGATCCCGTGCGGTCGATCGCGATCACGATGTCGACCGGGGTCGAGGAGCACGGGCTGCAGGCGTTGGCGTGCGCGGTCAGGTCGAAGTGGTTGATGCCGAAGATCCTCGCGAACCAGGTCTGCGTCTGGCCGGTGGCGCTGACCGTCAGCTGATTCGGGTTGACGGCGGCCGTGCAGCCGGTGGCCACGACCGCCGTGTTGGTGCACGACACCTGGTAGCTGAAGTTGAAGCTCAGGTTGCTCGGCGTGTTCGCAGCGGCGTACGAGGTCGCCGTCGCGATCGCAGTTGCGGCGTTCGGCAGGTCCTGGGCGCCGGCGAGCGCCGCGGCGTCCGTCGCGCTCTGAAGCTGTCGCTTGCCGTAGTACGCGAAGCCGACGTCGATCGCGAACGCCGCGATGCCGAGCAGCGCGACGAGCGAGAGCGCGATCAGCGGCAAGATCTGGGCGCGTTCTCGGCGGGCTGCTCGCATGGCGTCCTTCCTCCGGCTCGGGCCGCGCGGCGCACGCGACCTGCCGAAGCTTGAAGGAAGATGCGCCAGCGGTAATCCCCCGGAAGGCGGATCAGCAGCGGGAGATCCGGCGGCCGCAAGGGTGCGGGACCTGCTGGCAGAATGCCGGCGTGCGCAGGTTCAACCTTCACACGCCGGAGTTCGATGGCGGGTCGGAGCGCGACGGCTTTCGCTCGCGTATCGCAGGAGTCGCCAAGGCGCTCGGCGCCGAGCAGATCGGAGGGCGGCTCTACGAGCTCGGGGATGGACAGCACACCAGCCCGTACCACCTGCACCACGCGATCGAGGAGTGGGTGCTCGTCGTAGCGGGAACCCCGTCGCTGCGCACGCCTGAGGGGGAGCGCACGCTGCGGCCCGGTGACGTCGTCTGCTTCCCGGCCGGTCCGGCCGGCGCGCATCGCGTGACGGGGCCTGGCACCGTCCTGCTGCTCTCCGACAGGCGCTCGCCCGACGTGCTCGAGTTTCCCGACAGCGGCACGGTGCGCGCGAGCCCGCCCGGCATGCTCTTCCGCAGAACGGACGCCGTCGACCTCTGGGACGTCGAATGAGCGAGCCGCTGAACGTCTACGAGTTGCCTCTCGAGGAGCTCGGCTCCTCGCAGCCGGCGGGCTACGTGCAGCGCGCCGCCAGGCTCGGGCCGAGGATCGGCGCGGCGCGCCTCGGCGGTGGGGTGTACGAGCTCCAGCCCGGCGAGAGCACCTGGCCCTACCACTACGAGGGGGTCGAGGAGGAGTGGGTGATCGTGCTCGCCGGCGCGCCCACCCTGCGGGATCCCGAGGGCGAGCACCAGCTGGACGAGGGCGATGTGGTCTGCTTCCCGGTCGGGCCCGACGGCGCCCATAAGCTCAGCAACCACAGTGGGGCGGTCGTCCGCATCCTGATGCTCTCGACGATTCCCGTCAGCGAGCTGAGCATCTCGGTCTACCCGGACAGCGAGAAGGTCGGAATCTGGCCGTGGCCGGGCAGGCGGCTGCGCATCACCGAATCGCTCGATTACTGGGACGGCGAGCTCTAGCACCGACGCGTCTCGCCGTGGCGGAGCATCACCGGCCGCGCCGCTAGGCTGGCTGCCATGGAGCAACGTGAGATCCCTCGGCTGGGTCGCTCGGTGTCATGCGTCGGATTCGGCGCCTGGCAGCTCGGGGCAGATTGGGGGGAGGTCAGCGAGAGCGCCGCGCTGGCCGCCGTCGAAGCGGCGCTCGCGGCCGGTGTCACGTTCATCGACACCGCGGATGTCTACGGCGACGGGCGCAGCGAGCAGCGGATCGGGCGGGTGCTCGCCGGCTTGACCGGCGAGCGGCCGTTCGTGGCCACCAAGATGGGACGGCGCGTGCCGCTGGAGCACGCCGAGTACACGCCGGCGCGCTTCCGCGAGTGGACCGATCGCTCGCGCGCGAACCTCGGGGTCGATCGCCTCGACCTCGTTCAGCTGCACTGCCCGCCCACGGCCGTGATCGAGGACGACGCGCTCTTCGGCGAGCTCGATGCGCTGATCGGGGAGGATCGCATCGGCGCCTACGGCGTCTCGGTCGAGACCTGCGACCAGGCGCTTGCGGCGATCGCCCGGCCCGGCGTCGCGACGGTTCAGATCGTCCTCAACGCCTTCCGCCTGAAGCCGCTCGAGCGCGTGCTGCCGGCGGCCCGCGCGGCGGGCGTCGGCATCATCGGCCGGGTGCCGCTGGCCAGCGGGCTGCTCTCCGGGCGCTACGACAGCTCGACGGCCTTCGGCGCCGACGATCACCGCACCTACAACCGCCACGGCGAGCAGTTCGACATGGGGGAGACGTTCTCGGGGGTCGACTTCGAAACCGGGCTCGAGGCGGTTCGCAGGCTTGCGCCGCTCGTTCCCCAGGGCGCGACGATGGCGCAGTGGGCGTTGCGCTGGGTGCTCGACCAGCCCGGGGTCTCGGTGGTGATCCCGGGTGCGCGGAACGCGGAGCAGGCGCGCGCGAACGCCGCCGCGGCAGCATTGCCTCCGCTCTCGGGCGACGACCTCGCCGCCGTGCGGGCGGTCTACGACGAGCTGATCCGGCCGTCGGTTCACGCGCGCTGGTGACGCTCAGACGAAGAGGGTGCTGAGGCGCAGCTCGTCGGCCAGGCCGGCCAGCTGCTCGTCGCCGGGCCGTTCCGAGAAGCGCTCTGCCGCAGCGAGCACGCGAGGGAGCAGCGAGAGGTCGCCGGCGCTGTTCAGGAAGACGTCCGGCTCGCCCAGCACCCAATGCACGGCGAGATCGATGTGGTGCTGCTCGGTGAGGGGCTCATACCAGGTCGCCGCGCTCGGCTCCCTGGAGCCCCAGGGGCCGCGCGAGATGCTCTTGATCGTCTGCATCGCGACCCTTCGCGCGCGGCACGTGGCCATCAGGCGCCGCACGTCCGCGGCATAGGCCTCGTCGCGCGTGATCACGTGGCTGTAGGGGAACAGCACGGAGTCGAATGCGAAGCGCTCCAGGCTGCGCTGGTGCATCGCGGCGACCGGCAGGCCGTGGCCGGTCACGCCGATGAAGCGCACGAGGCCCTCCTCGCGCGCCTCGACCGCCGCGCGCAGCGCACCGCGCTCGCCTCAGCGCAAGATCCCACTCGTCGGGATGCACGAGGCAGTGCAGCTGAATCAGGTCGACCCGGTCGACGCCCATGCGCTCGAGCGAGCGGCGGATCTGCTCGCGGGCCGGCCCGTAGGCGCGCTCGCCCGTCTTGGTCGCGAGGAAGAACGTGTCGCGGTGCTCGCGCAGCCAGGGCGCGAGCCGCAACTCGGCATCGCCGTAGCTCGCGGCCGTGTCGATGTGGTTGACGCCGTGCTCGAGCAGGAGCGGAAGCGCCTCGTCGGCCTCCCGCTGGGTCACCTCGCCCAGCGCGGCCGCCCCGAAGAGCACGCGGCTGCTGTCGTGCCCGGTCGCCCCGAATGGTGCTTTCGCGATCATCCGGGCAGTCTAGGAGCCGACCGCCGCAGCCGGCCGCGAGCTAGGGTGAAGCGCGATGGCGCGCGCTCCCCGGTTCAATCCCGAGCACCGGTCGATCGCGCTCTTCGCGCTGACGCTCGGCGTCTTCCTGGTCACGCTCAACGTGACCGTGGTCGTGGTCGCGCTGCCATCGCTCCAGAGCGATCTCGGCATCCGCAGCGACGAGGCCGCCTGGGTGATCGACGCGTACAACCTGGTGGGCGCGAGCCTGCTTCTGTGCGCCGGGTTCCTGGCGGACCGCTTCGGGCGCAAGCGCATGCTCTGCAGCGGCTACGCGCTGTTCGCCTTCGGTGCGCTCGCGTGCTCGCTGGCCCCGAATGCCGGCTCCCTGATCGCCTTCCGCGTGCTGCAAGCCGTGGGCGGCACGGCGCTCACGCCCACGAGCCTCTCGATCGTGGCCAACCTCTACCCCGACCCGCGGGAGCGAGCGCGCGCGATCGGCCTCTGGGGCGTCTCGTCCGGGCTCGGCACGGGCCTCGGCCCCGTCGTCGGCGGCACCCTCACCGAGTGGCTGGGGTGGCGCTCCGTGTTCGCGGCCAACGCCGTCGCAGGCGTGATCGCACTGGCGATCGTGCTGCGCGTCGTCCCGCGCTCGCGCAGCGCCATCGCACGGCGCATCGACGCGGCGGGGCAGGTACTCGTGACGGCATTCCTGGCGACGCTGACCTACGGGCTGATCGAGGCGCCCCGCTACGGCTTCGGCTCGCCGCGCATCGTCTTCGCGTTCGTGCTCGCAGCCGCGCTGTTCGCCTCCTTCATCGTCGTGGAGCTGCGCGTCGACGAGCCGCTGATCGAGCTCGGCTTCTTCCGCGATCGCCAGTTCTCCGGCGCTGTCTTCCTCTGCGCCGCGACGTTCTTCGCGTTCGGCGGCTTCATCTACTTCAACGCGCTCTTCCTGCAGGACGTGCGCGGGTACTCGGCCATCGGCGCGGGCCTGCTGACGCTGCCCGCCGCCGCTCCCGCTCTGATCGGCGGCCCGCTCTCGGGCTACCTCGTCGGCACGCGCGGTCCGCGCGGCGTACTGGTGGGAGGCATGCTCGTGCTGGCCGCGGGCGTCGGCTCGCTCGCGCTGATCGCCGAGAGCGCGGCGCTGGGGTGGCTGGTCGGGGCGTACCTGGTCGTCGGCGTCGGCTACGCAGTGCTCAGCGCGCCGGTCAACAGCGTGGCAGTGGCGAGCATGCCCCGCGACCAGGCGGGCGTGGCGGCCGGCGTCGCCAGCTCGGCGCGCAACATCGGCATCGTGCTCGGCATCGCTGTGCTCGGCGCGATCGTCAACGGCCGCGTGCCCGTCATGCTCACCCCCGGGCACGGAGTCTCGGAGGCAGCGCTCTCGGCGTTCCGGCGGGCCTACGTCGACGCCCTGCACGCCGCCTATGTCGTCGCTCTCGCCGTGGCGGTCGCCGGGGCCGCGGTGGCCGCGCTGACGATGCGGCCGACGCCGCCCGGCAGCGGCACGCCGACTGCGCGGTAGCAGACCTGCCGGGGCGCCGAAAGCCGCATCGAGATGCTTTGCGACGTGCGACCGTGCTCTGCGCACCGCGCCGAAGGGGGCGTGTGATCGTTCGAGTCGCCGGTGAGGGTCGCCGGCTCCTGCGGTCGCTGGCTCCTGCCGGCCTGCGGCTACTCGAGTGCCAGCGCCTGCTCGTCGTGCTCTGCGCGTTCATCCGCCGCCACGGGGAGCTGATCGAGTCGAGCGATCACGCGGGCGACGCCGACGTCACCGTGCCGCCCAGCCTCCAGGTGCACTCCGCGGTCGACGCGGTGTTCGAGGGCGGCGCCTGAGCGCGGAGTCGGGGCGCCTGTGAGAGCCGTGAGCTCCCCGAAGCCGAGTGCGATCAGAACGTGATCACGGCGCGCAGCGCCTCGCCGCGGGCGGCCGAGCCGAGCGCCTCGTTGATCTGCGCGAGCGGCGAGCGCGACGAGATGAGCTCGTCCAGGCGCAGCCGGCCCTCCAGGTAGAGCCCGGCGAGCAGCGGGATGTCGCCCGCGGGACGGGTCGAGCCGAGCTTGCTGCCGAGGATGCGGATGCCGTCGTGCGCGATCGAGGCCGGCTCGATCTCGACCATCGCGCCGGAGGCGGGCATGCCCACGATCACGACGGTCCCGCCCCGGCGCACGAGGCGCAGCGCCAGCTCCACGGCTGCGGTCGAGCCCGCTGCGACGAGAGCGCAGTCGGCCCCGCGGCCCTCCGTCAGCCGGCGCACGGCAGCGGGGGCGTCGACCGCTGCCGGATCGATCGCGTGCGTCGCGCCGAAGGCCGCTGCCGAGGCGAGCCTGCCGGGTGCGAGGTCGATCGCGATGACGGGGTCGGCTCCGGCCAGCAGCGCGCCCTGGATGCAGTTCAGCCCGACGCCCCCGGCGCCGATCACGGCCACGCCGTCACCCGGTGCGACGGCCGCGGTGTTGACCACGGCGCCGTAGCCGGTGACGACGCCGCAGGCGAGCAGGCAGGCGCGGTCGAACGGCAGCTCGCGGGGAACCGGGACGACCTGGGAGTGGTGCACGAGCACCTCGTCGGCGAAGCCGCCGGTGCGCAGGCCCTGCACCAGCTCGCTCCCGTCCGCCGCGCGCAGCGGACTGCGCTCGTCCAGCGCGAAGCCGGCGGGGCAGAGCGCCGGCTGACCGCGCCGGCAGACGTGGCAGGCCCCGCAGAAGCGCAGCAGCGTGACGACGACATGGTCGCCCGGCCGCACGGCGACGCAGCCGCCCACGCCCACCTCCTCGACGACGCCCGCGACCTCGTGCCCGTAGACGGCAGGGAGCTCCCCGCCCCAAGCGCCCGCCGCATAGGCGACGTCGCTGTGGCAGATCGAGCAGGCCGCGACGCGCACCCTGACCTCGCCGGCCCGCGGCGCATCGAGCTCGACCTCCTCGACGACCAGCGGCTCGCCGAAGCCGTGGCACACGGCTGCCTTCACGGCCCGGACTCTACGCGGCGAGCGTGACGCGCAGACGGCGCCGGCGAGGCGTGGACACGGCCGCGCCTGGTTGAATGCGCCGATGCCCAGGCACCTGGATCGGCGCGCGCTCGTCACGGGAGGCACCTCGGGATCGGCGAGGCGATCGTCACGCTCCTGGCGGGCGAGGGCGCGCGCGTCGTCTTCACCGGGCGGGACGAGCGACGAGGCGCGGCTGTGGCCCACGCGACGGGCGCGCGCTTCGTTCGGGCCGACGCGCGCGACGGCGCCGCAGTGGCCCGCTCGGTGGCCGCAGCGGTCGCGCAGCTCGGAGGGCTCGAGATCGTCGTCCTGAATGCCGGGATCCTGTGTGAGGCGACGCTCTCGGAGACGAGCGACGAGCAGTGGGACGCCGTCATGTCGACGAACCTCTTCGCCCCGTTCCGCTACGCGCGCGAGGTCCTGCCGCCGTTGCGGGAGACGCGCGGCTCGATCGTGCTGGTGGCCTCCGATGCCGGCGTCTGGGGCGAGACCCCGATCGGCGCGTATTCGGTCTCCAAGCGCGCCGTCATCATGCTCACGCGCATGCTGGCGGTCGAGGCCGGCCCGAGCGGCGTCCGGGTCAACGCCGTCTGCCCCGGCGACACGGAGCCGGGCATGGTCACGACCGTGGCCGGGCGCGACGTGCTGCCCGACACCGCGGAGTGGACGCGTCCGCCGCTCGGCAGGCTCGTGCAGGCCGCCGAGGTGGCGGCTGCCGTCTCGTTTCTGGCGAGCGACGATGCGCGCGCGATCACCGGCGCGGACCTGCTGATCGACGGCGGCATGCGGGCCGCCTTGCGCGCCAACACGGTCGCTGCGGAGCGGGCGGGATGAGCCGGACGGCGCTCGTCACGGGAGGGACCGGCGGGATCGGCTCCGCGATCGTCCGCCGCCTGCGCGCGAATGGCGACGAGGTCGTCTTCTGCGGCCGCGACGAGGAGCGCGCAGCGCTGCTGGAGCGCGAGACCGGCGCCGTCTTCTGCCGGGCGGATGCCGCCGACCGCGCGGCCTGCGACGCCTCCGTGGCCTTCGCCCTGGAGCGGCTGGGCAGCGTCGAGGTGTTCGTCGGCAACGCCGGCGTGCTCGTGGCGGGCCCGCTCGAGGAGACGACCGACGAGCAGTTCGAGCGACTGGTCGAGGTCAATCTCAGCTCGATGTTCCGCTACGCGCGAGCCCTCTTCGAGCCGATGCGGCGGCAGGGCAGCGGCGCGCTCGTGCTGATCGCATCCGACTCGGCGATTCGCGGCTCGCACCGCATTCCCGCCTACTCCGTCGTCAAGGCCGGCGTTGTCGCGCTGGCCGAGCTGCTCGCAGCGGAGGGGGCACCGCACGGGATCCGCGCGAACGCCGTCTGCCCGGGGAACACGCTGCCCGGCATGGCGGGCGACGACCCCGCAGGCTGGCGCCCCACGGCCGGCGGCGAGTACGCGACCGCCGGCGACGTGGCATCCGCAGTCGCCTTCCTCGCTTCTCCGGAGGCGGCGCACGTCAACGGCGCCACGTTGCGCATCGACGGCGCGACCGGAGCGGCGCTCCAGGCCGTCACGCGCGGCTGATCGTGCCCGCTCTGCGGGCGGCGCTGCCTACTCGGCGGTCGGCGGCGGCTTCGGCGGGCTCGCGGGCCGAGGCGTGGGCCGCGAGGACTGGGCGGGCGCCGCGGGCTTGGCGGCCTTGGAGACCGCCTCGCGGGCGATCGTCTTCGGATTCGCCGCCCGCAGCGTGTCCGTGACCTCGTGCAAGGGGTTGTTCTCGCCGAGGCCGACGTCGAACTCCTCCTTGAAGGAGGTGATCCCGTCCTTGGCCTCGCGGGCGTGCTTGCCCGCGGAGCGCGCGATCTTCGGGAGCTGCGATGACCCGAAGACCAGCAGGATGATGACGGCGAGCACCAGCAGGTGAATCGGATTCTCGAGGCCCATGCCGGGAGCTTACCGCGTTGACTATGCTCACCGGCGATGCGCACCGGAGCCGATCGCACGCTCGAGCTGCTCGAGGCGCAGGTCGGGCGGTCAGTGAACGAGGTCGAGACCCCGGTCGCGATCGTCGATCTCGACCGCCTCGAAGCCAATCTGCGGGATCTGCAGGCCTACTGCGATTCGCACCGGATCTCCCTCTGGCCGCACACGAAGACCCACAAGTCGCCGGAGATCGGCCTGCTGCAGCTCGCGCTGGGCGCGGGCGGGCTGACGGTCGCGAAGACCGGCGAGGCCGAGGTCTTCCAGGAGGCGGGCGCGCCGCGCATCCTCGTGCACTACCCGCCCTTCGGCGCCGACAAGTGGGAGCGCCTGGCGCGCATCGCGGCGTCGGGAGTCGAGCTGACGGTTGCCGTCGACGGCCCCCTGCCCGCCGAGGGCCTCTCCGCGGCGCTCGAGCGCCACGGCGCGCGCGCGGCAGTGCTGGTGGAGATGGACGTCGGCCTGCATCGCACCGGCCAGACGACCGCCGCCGGCGCGCTTGCGCTGGCGCAGGCGCTCTCGCGCCTGCCCGCGCTCGAGCTGCAGGGCATCAGCTGCTATCCGGGCCATGCCCGCGGCGATGCCGCGACGGTCGAGGCGCGCGTCACGGCCGTCGACGAGCTGCTGCGCGAGACGCGCGACGCCTTCCTGGGCGCCGGCCTGCGCTGCGAGCGCATCTCCGGCGGCTCCACCCCCTCCCGCTATCTGACGCACGAGACCTGCGTCAACGAGCTGCGGTCGGGCACCTACTCGCTGCTCGACCGCACCGACGGCGATCTCGACAAGTGCGCGCTGACGGTCGCCGTCACCGTCATCTCGGACGCCGTGCCCGGGCAGATCGTGATCGACGCGGGGTCCAAGACGCTCACCTCGGACGATCATCCCGACGGCGGGCACGGCGCTGTCGTCGGCAACCCGGCAGCCGACCTGCACACGATCAACGAGGAGCACGGCTACGTCGGCGTGCGTGCGCTGAGCGCGCCGCCCGCCGTCGGCGATCGACTTCAGATCATCCCGAATCACGCCTGCGGCTGCGTCAACCTGCACGACGGCCTGCTGGCGGTACGCGGCGGCGTCGTGGATCACGTGATCCGCGTGGCCGCCCGCGGCCTCGTGCGCTGAGACGCCGGTCCGTCTAGCGGTAGGGCTCGAGCACGGCGCGCGGGGCGGCGCAGTAGGCCGTGTAGTCGGTGTTGCTGATCTGGCAGATGCCCGTGCGGGCGACCATCGCGAGCAGGAGGGCGGCCTGCGGGCGCTCGATCTCGTACTCCTCCACGACCCACTCGAGCAGCTCGCGGAAGGCCTGGCGGGCGCTCCACTCGAGCGGCCTGCCGGAGACGAGCGTCGTCAGCGCCTCGGCGCTCTCGATGCGCGGCCAGGTCATGGCGGCCGGGCGCGGGCGAACCTCGGCGGTCGCGGTCACGAGCGCGCCCACCTCGGGGGGCCCGACGATCTCGCCGTCGCCCATGAGCGCCTTGCAGTCGCCGAAGTAGAGGCCGCCGCCGGCGTGCGCGATGGGCAGGACCACGGTCGCGCCCGCACAGATCTCCCGGCAGTCGAGATTGCCGCCGTAGCGGCCCTGCAGCATCGCGTGCAGCTCGCCCTCGGCGGGCGAGACGGCCAGGCAGCCGATCAGGGGGCGCGTGGGCAGCGTCGTCCGCTCGTCGAAGCGGAGGCTGCCGCCCTGAGCGGGGTAGACGGCGCAGGCGCTCTCGTCGTTCCACCACTCGTACGGCTCCTCGGCCGTGTACGCGCCGTAGACGACGACGCCGGGCGTCGTCACCTCGACGGAGTGGATCGTGACGGCGATCGCGTCGCCCGCCTCGGCGCCGGCGACGGCGATCGGGCCGGTCACGGCCCACTTGAGCTTCTCGGCCCGCGCGTAGCTCTCGGGCGTGAAGTCCTCCGCACGCGCGAAGGAGTTGTAGAAGCCCTCCACGGCCTCGACCTCGAACCGCTCGCCGGGCTGCACCGTCCCGATCGGGTCGTGCCCGGGGCTGTAGGAGAACTTCGCGTCGCTCTCGAGGAAACGCTGCATCAGGCCGGCGAGACTATCGTCCCGGCCATGCAGTCGCTTACCGGACAGGTCGCGGTCGTCACGGGCGCCGCGCGCGGGATCGGGCGCGGCATCGCGTCCGTGCTGGCCCGCGAGGGCGCGCGCGTGGTCGTCGCCGACATCGACGGCGACGTCGCCGCGGAGACGGCCGCAGAGCTGGGGGAGGGGGCGATCGCCGTTGTCGCCGACGTGACCGACCGTCGCTCGACCGAGGCGCTCGCAGACGCCGCGCTCGCGGCATTCGGCCGCATCGACATCCTCGCGGCCAACGCGGGCGTGTATCCCTCGACGGAGCTCGCGGCCATCGACGACGCCCTCTGGGACCGCGTCATGGACATCAACGTGAAGGGGGCGCTGCACGCGATCCAGGCCTGCACGCCGTCGATGCTCGAGCGCGGCTACGGCCGCATCGTGCTGACCTCGTCGATCACGGGCCCGATCACCGGGCAGGTCGGCTTTGCGCACTACGGCGCGTCCAAGGCGGCGCTGCTCGGGATGATGCGCTCGGCGGCGGTCGAGCTGGCGCTCAGCGGCATCACGGTCAACGCCGTCATGCCGGGCAACATCGAGACGCCGGGGCTCGCCGAGACGAGTGAGGAGCACCAGCGGCTGATGTTCTCGTCCATCCCGATGAAGCGCTTCGGGACGGCCGAGGAGGTGGGCTGGGCGGTGCGCTTCCTGGCCTCGCCCGAGGCGGGCTACGTCACGGGGCAGACGCTGGTCGTCGACGGCGGCCAGGTTCTGCCGGAAGCGCCCAACTAACGCCCGCTTGACACGTCCTTTGCTTCAGGCGAGTCTGCCGGTCATTCACGCGCGTCGACAGTAATTGGGAAGCGAGGGAACGATGGCGAGGAAGCACGTTCTGGCGGTGCTCGGAGCAACGCTCGCGCTGGGCGCGGCCGTCTTTGCGACGACCGCTGCATCCCAGCAGACGCGGCCGGTCGCCGATGATCCGAACAACGCGAATCTGACCTACTGGTACTGGGCCGAGCCCGATGCGCCGGGCGCGAACGCCTGGCTCAAGAAGGAAGTCGCCCTCTACGAGAAGGCGCACCCGAAGGTCAAGGTCAAGATCGTCGTCCAGTCGACGGACACGCTGATCTCCGCGTTCACGACGGTCGCCCAGACCAGGAGCGGCCCCGACATCGCCACGCAGTGGGCGACGCTGCCCGTGCTCACGCCCGCCTGGAACGGCTGGTCGGTGCCGATCTCCGACTACGTGCCGGCCAGCGAGACCAAGAACTGGATCGGCACCGGCGAGAACATGTCGGGCGGCAAGCTCTGGGCGATGCCGCAGTACCTGCTCGGCATCCCGTTCGTCTGGAACAAGGCGATGTTCAAGAAGGCGGGGCTCGATCCCAACAAGGGCCCGGCCACCTGGGCGGAGTTCCTGGCCGACGCGAAGAAGCTCAAGGCGGCCGGCTTCACGCCGTTCGGCATGGGCAACAAGGACGGCTACGGCGGCGCCTGGTTCTTCTCGCTGATCGGCAAGCAGAACCTCAACTCGATCGACGAGCTCAAGGCCGCGATGATCGGCAAGGCCAAGTTCTCCGACCCGAAGTACTCGGGCTTCTTCCAGGCGCTCGCCGACCTCAAGGCGAAGGGCTACCTCAACTCCGACGTCGCCTCGATCCCGTTCGAGCAGGGCCTGCAGCTCTTCGGTCAGAAGAAGGTCGCGATGTCGTGGGTCACCGACGGCAACGTGGCCGCCGCCTCCAAGGCGCTCGGCGGCGCGAAGGCCATGGGCGTGGGGCCGATCCCCGTCTGGGGCAAGGGCAAGCTCGCCCACAGCTACGACACGACGCAGTCGTCCTCGGCCTTCATCACGAAGTGGTCGAAGCATCCCGAAGGCCGCTGCGCAGTTCCTGACGTTCCTGCACTCGCCGCAGGCGCTCAAGGCCTGGTACAAGGCGACGGGCGTGTTCCCGGCAGACAAGCGCTTCCCGGCCTCGCTCGTGACGGACCCGATCGCCAAGATCCAGCTCAAGCTCGATCAGTCCGCGCTCTCGGTCTGGCCCGAGAACTTCGTCCCGCCGCAAGTCGACGGCAACGCGGACCTCGCTGCCGGCGAGCTGATCACCTCGGGCTCGGGCTCGCCCACCGACGCGGTCAAGCTCTGGGAGAGCGAGCTCTCGAAGTGGAAGACCCAGCACCCGGACGAGTTCAAGAACTACCAGAAGTGGGTCACCGGGGGCTGAGATCGCAACTGATGTGACCACCCGCCGCCGCCCCCGGCGGCGGCGGGTGCTGTGGCCGTATCTCTACGCGCTGCCGGCGCTGGCGGCGATGGCGTTCGCCTTCGGCTATCCGCTGGTGCAGGTCGTGCGCGACAGCTTCTACGCGGGCAACTTCGACTCGCCGATCTGGGTCGGGCTCGACAACTACAAGGGCGTCCTCGACGACCCCGAGTTCCGCCAGTCGCTGGTCAACAACGCCAAGCTGCTTCTGGCCGTGCCGGTGATGCTCGGGCTCGGGCTGCTGATCGCGCTCGTGCTCAACGACCGCATCCGCGGCATGCGCCAGTACCAGGCGATCGTGTTCCTGCCGTACGTGCTGCCCGCGACCGCGATCGGCCTCGCGTTCTCGTACCTGCTGCAGGGCAACGGCGTCCTCAACACCGCGCTGCGCGATGCGCATCTCGGCTTCCTCGCGCAGGATTGGCTCGGCAACTCGCACCTCGCGATCGTCTCGGTCGGCGGGCTTGTCGTCTGGCAGCAGCTCGGCTTCGGCGTCGTCGTCTTCACCGCGGCGCTGCTCTCGCTGCCGCCGGAGACCGCCGAGGCGGCCCGCATCGACGGCGCGGGGTGGTGGAGCCTGCAGCTCCGCGTGCTCGTGCCGCAGATTCGCCCGATCATCGAGCTGCTCACCGTGATCCAGGTGATCACGGTGCTCTCGTGGGTCTTCAACTACGTCTACGTGCTCACCTCGGGCGGCCCCGGCTACGCCTCGAGCGTGATGGAGCTGTACATCTGGCGCAGCTTCTCGAACGGCGCCAACGGGACGGCGGCGAGCGTGGCCGTGATGCTGCTCGGCATGGCCAGCGTGCTGATCGGGCTCTCGCTGTGGGTGCGGCGGCGGGCGGCGGCCGCGTGAACGGCGCACTCGGAGGGCGCATCGTGGGCATGCTGGCGCGCCACGCGTTTCTGCTGCTCGTGTGCCTGGCCGCGCTCTACCCGCTCTGGTTCATCGTCTCGACGGCGCTCAAGAGCAACGTCGACTACCAGGCGGATCCGACCGGCTTTCCCACGCATCCGACGTTCAGCGCGCTGCGCTCGATCGTGGAGGACCAGCCGCTGCCGCGCTGGATGTGGAACAGCTTCCTCGTCACGGTGTCCTCCGTCGCCGTCTCCACGCTGATGGCGCTGCTCGCCGCCTACGCCGCGGTCTTCGGGCAGTTCCGCGGGCACAAGGTCTTCCTCTCGACGAGCGTGGCGCTGATGGTCGTCCCGCCCGTGACGCTGCTCGTGCCGATGTTCGTGTTCATGGTCAACCGCGGCTGGGTCAATCACCTGCAGTCGGTGATCATCTTCTACACGGGCCTGCTCGTGCCGTTCGCGGTCTTCTTCCTGGCGAACTTCTTCCGGACGATCCCGCAGGAGCTGATCGAGGCGGCCTCGGTGGAGGGCGCCGGGCCGTTCACCGTGCTCCGCCAGGTCGTGATGCCGCTCTCCGGCGCGGCCGCGTTCACGCTCGTGATCGTGCAGGCGATCTGGGTCTGGAACGAGCTCCTGATCGCGCTCGTGTTCCTGCAGGACGAGAACGCGCGCACGCTCAACGCCGGGCTGGCGCAGTTCCAGGGCCGCTATGCGACCAACCAGCCGCTCGTGCTCGCCGGAGCGCTCGTGTCGATCCTGCCCGTCGTGCTGCTCTACCTGTCGGGCCAGCGCTTCTTCGTGCGCGGGCTGACCGCCGGGATCGGGAAGTAGACGCCCGCGGAGGCGCGCCGATCGCCCTGCGAGAGCCGCACCGGCGCCGTCAGACGGCCGTCGCGTCGAGCGCGGCGAGTACGTCGCCGCAGCTGCGCACGCTCGCCTCGGTGATCGGGTCGAGCACGAGGATGGCCTCGTGTGCGCCCGCCTCGGCGAGGGCGCGGAGCTCCTGGGCGATGCGATCCGTGCCCCCCGTCAGCGGCGGTGCGTCCTCGTTGCGGGGCCGCTCGCCGGCGGCCGAGTCGAAGGAGACCAGCACGCAGGCGCTGCGCTCGACCTCAGCCGGCTCCCGGCCGGCACTCTCGGCGATCGCGCTGATCCTGTCGTTCAGGGGAGCGAAGCCCTCGGCCCTGTTGCCATAGGCGTCCCACCAGGTGTTCCAGCTGTCGGCGTGGGGGAGCGTCGCCGCGAGCTGGCGTGGGCCGCTCGTGCCCAGCATGATCGGCGTCCTGCGCGCCGGCGGCGGGAGCAGTACGACGTCGTCGGCCTGCCAGAAGCGGCCCTCGAGCGTGACGTGCTCGCCGGCGAGCATCCGGCGGATGATCTCGAAGCTCTCGAGGAAGCGCGAGGCGAGATGGTCGAAGGGCAGGCCGAAGGCGCGGAAGTCGGGCTCGTTCCACCCCGAGCCGACGCCGAGCACGAAGCGGCCGCCGCTGATCTCGTCGATGCCGGCAGCCATGCGCGCGATCAAGCCGGGCGGGTGGAAGCCCAGGCAGGCCACGAGGGGGCCGATCGTGACGCGCTCCGTGATGCCCGCGAGCGCGGCCATGAACGTCCAGGCGTCCCAGGGGCCTCGCTCCGGCGAGCCTTGATCGCGGTAGAGCAGATGGTCGCCGAGCCAGATCGAGTCGAACCCGACCTCCTCGGCCGCGCGCGCCATCGCGGCGTACTCCGGCCAGCGCACCACGCGCTCGACCTCGGGCAGCTGAACTCCGACACGCAGGGGGCGAGGCATGCGCGGCACTGTAGGCAAGGAGACGCCGCCGGTGCGATGGCTCGCACCGGCGGCGTGTTGCTTGCCGGTCTACCAGTAGACGCCGGAGGGCTCGATGCGCTGGTTGGCGCGGAACAGCTCGCACGGATCGAAGCGCTCCCGGATCTCGCGCAGGCGGTCGTGGTTGCTGCCGGGATAGAAGCGCTCGCTCTCCACCGGCCGCTCGGCGAAGTTCAGATAGGCCTGGTCGGCGCGCCAGGGGGCCATAGCCTCGTCGACGACGTCGAGGTGAGCCGCCTGCGCCTCGGCCATCTCGGGCGTGAAGGCAAGCCCGACCGAGAAGAGCAGGAACTGCCCCTCGATGTGGGAGAGTGCGCCGGCGTAGGGAGCCGGGCGACCGAGGGCGCCGCCGAGCTGGCGGAGCTCGACGGAGATGAAGGGCGACCCGGAGCCCGGGCCCGCGGCTGCGACGAGCGCGCGGATGGCCTCGTCCGGAAGGCTCGCCATGACGCTGCCGTCGCCGATCCCCGGGGTGTTGCCCTCGGGATCGTTGTGCAGGCGGATCAGCCCGGAGGCGGGCATGGTCGCGAGCGTGCTGAGCTCGGGCTCGAGCGCGAGCAGCGGGGCGACGAGCTCCCGGCCGCTCTCCTCGTCGCCGATGTACGCGATCTCGATCACGGCGAGGTTGCGGCCGCGCATGGGCTCGGGGATGACCTCGAGCGGGGGCAGCTGCAGGATGCGGCCGACCGAGGTGATCTCGTCGGGCGTCGTCTCGGTCCAGTCGCGCCACGCTCGGAGGACCTCCTCGGAGCGCTCCCACGGGAAGACGAGCCAGCCGGCGTAGACGGTCTCGAGCGGGACGAGCGTGAACTCGAAGGCCGTGACGATGCCGAAGTTCCCGCCCCCGCCGCGCAGCGCGAAGAAGAGGTCGCGCTCGTGCGTGTGATCGACGCGGTGGAACTCTCCGTCGGCCGTGACCAGCTCGATCGCGGTGAGCGAGTTCGCCGCGAAGCCGTGCTTGCGTGCGAGCCAGCCCATGCCGCCTCCCAGGGTGTAGCCGGCGACGCCGACGTCCGGGGACGATCCGTGCAGCACCGCGAAGCCGTGCTCGGCGGCGGGCGGGACGACGTCCTCCCAGATCGCTCCCGCGCCGACGCGGGCCTCCTGGGCCTCCACGTCGATCTGCACGTCGCGCAACTGGTGCATGCGCACGAGCACGGCATCCGACAGATCGCCGAGAGTGGCGACGCCGTGGCCCGTGCCCTGCGGTGCGACGCGCAGCCCGTTGGCCGCCGCGAAGCGCACGACCTCCTGCACGTCGGCCGAGTTGGCCGGCACGACGATCAGCGCGGGGTGCTGCTCGACCGCGAGGTTCCAGGGAGTGCGCGCCTCGTCCCAGCCGTCGTCCCCGGGAGCCAGGACGGAGCCGCGGACGGCGTGGCGGAGAGCTTCGATGTCGATCGATGTGGTGTGGGTCGTAAGCATGTGGGTGCCTCACTCGAATATCTGGGAGTGCGGCGACCCGCCTGCCGGGCCGCCGTGTGCAACGACCACAGCATCCGCCCCCGAGGCGGACCCGACCGTGCGGAGCGCATGTGTCCTCCAGTGGGGTTATCCGTACGCGCCGGCAGCGGGGCCGCCGCCCGTGCGGCGGACCCGCGCCGGCGAGCTACCCGCAGCGGCGCAGGGCGCGCGCCTGCGCGCTGAAGGTCGCGGCCTCGAGCGACGCGAACGGCTCGCGATCGAGGCCGCGGCTGAGGCTGGAGAGGGCGACGTGTCGATGCGAGTCGAGGGCGGAAGTTCGCGCTCGCGGCCGTGCGAGTGGCCAGCGATACGTGGATCGCGGTTCTGCAGACCTTCTTGGTTTCGAGGGTAGGTTTTTTAAGATTCGAGTGGCATTCGCAGTACATCTCCGTCATACTCACCCGCCGTGACCCGATCCCTCGTGCTCCGATGCTCCTGCGGTCTGCTCGCCCTGCTCATGGTGGCGATCGCGTCGGCCCTCGCCGGACCGGTCGGGGCGAGCGGTCTGAATGGCCGCGTCGCCGTCGTCTCCGGCGCCTCGGGGAACGACGAGATCGTGAGCATCGCCGCCGATGGCTCGGGCGCCGTGGCACTGACGAGCGATCCGCATGCCGACGAGGATCCGGCCTTCTCGCCGGACGGCACGCGCATCGCCTTCGTACGGCAGACCGATGGGGGCGAGTTCACGCTCTGGACGATGAAGGCAGACGGGTCGGGCGCGACGTCCCTGACCCCGGCCGCCGTCTCGGCCCGGCACCCGAGCTGGTCGCCTGACGGCGCCGAGATCGCTTTCGACCGGGCGAGCGCGTCGGGCACCGGTCGTGACATCTGGGCGATCGGGGCGAACGGCACGGGCCTGCACGCGATCGTCACCCACCCGGGCTCCGATGCCGAGCCGGCATGGTCGCCGGACGGAAGCCGCATCGCCTTCACGACGGACCGGTACGGCGGCAGCGACATCGTGACCGTGAACGCCGACGGGTCGGCGCTTCGCCGGCTCACGCGCGATCCGGCGGCTGATCGGCAGCCGACCTGGTCGAGCGACGGCGCGACGATCGCGTACGTCTCCAACCGCACTGGCGCGGACGCCATCTGGACGATGACCGCCAAGGGCCTCGGACAGGCGCAGCTCATCCCCGGCAGTCTCGGCGACCACGCCCCCGCCTACTCGCCCGATGGAAGCTCCATCGCGTTCAGGCGCGGCAGCGATCTCTGGATCACGGCGGTGGACGGCAAGACGCCCGCGCGCGTGCCCTTCGCCCCGACGAGCGACAGCGTGCCATCGTGGCAGTCTCTGCCGGCGCCGGACATCGCTGTCGCGCAGACGGTGGACGCGGCGAGCGCATCGGTGGGGAGCACCGTCCACTTCACCGTCTCCGTGACCAATCGCGGATCGGCGGCCGCCTCCGACGTCGTCCTCACGGACGACCTGCCGGCAGTGACCACGCTCGTCTCCGCGATCCCGCAGGTAGGCGCGTGCAGCGGCACGACGGTGCTCCGCTGCGACCTCGGCGGCCTGGCGCCGGCTCAGGCGATCTCTCTGACCGTGACGCTCACGCTGCGCGCCAGCGGCGTCTCGGTGAACGTGGCGAGCACCGTGGCGCAGCCGAGCGACTTCCTGGCCGCCGACGATCGGGCGGAAGCCAGCGTCAAGGTCGCGCCCGATTCCCATGGCTGCACCATGCTGGGCACGGCGGGGAACGACGTGCTCACCGGGACGAACGGAGCCGACGTCATCTGCGGTCTCGGCGGCGACGATCGCATCGACGGCGGCGCGGGCGCCGACACCATCTTCGGCGGCGACGGGAGAGACCACATCGTCGGGGGCGTGGGCGGCGACGTGATCGATGGAGGAAACGGGGCCGACGCGATCGACGGTGGAAGCGGCGCGGATCGCATCCGCGGGGGAGCCGGGAATGACTTCATACGCGCGGGTACGGGCAATGACGTCGTCGACGGAGGCAGCGGGAACGACACGATCGATGGCGGCTCGGGCAAGGACGCGATTGTCGGGGGAGCAGGCGACGATCGGCTTGCCGGCGGCTCTGGTGACGACACGATCGGGGGCGGACGGGGGGCCGATGTGATCCGGGGCGCCAACGGCGACGACCGCCTGCGCGGCGGGCCGGGGCGCGACGTGCTGAGCGGAGGCCCGGGCGCCGACCGGATCCGCGGCGACGGCGGCGCCGATCGGATCGACGGAGGGCGCTCCGGTGACACGCTGATGGGTGGCGCCGGCAGCGACACGGTCAGGGGCGGCAGTGGGCGCGACTCGATCGCCGGAGGCGCGGGAGACGACCGGCTGGATGCCCGCGACGGGCACAGCGACGTCGTCGACGGGGGCGCCGGGACGGACTCGGCGCGCGTTGACCGCGGAGACGTGACGACCGCCGTCGAGGTGCGCACGTGAGGGAGCGCGGTCGGCGGCCCGCGCGGGCGCGCGCGGCGCGCCAATCGCCGGGGCCGGCGCTGGTTGCCCGCGGCCTCACCGCGCCCGCGTCCGTGACCCGCCCGCCCGGCGGAGCCGTGCGTCAGCTCGGTGGGGGCGAGGGTTCTTTCCGGATCGGGCCGATCGGTGGCCGCCGACGGCGGCGAGCGATGGCGGTGAGGGCGACCAGGCCGGCGCAGCCGGCGGCGAGCCCGAAGACGCCGTAAGAGACGCCGAGCGCCGCAGCGCTCGTGCCGGAGCCGTCGGAGTCGAAGTTCCCGACGTCCGGGACGCGCACGTGACGCACGTTCGGCGATCACCCGCAGCGCCGTCGATCCATACGCACGGCTCGGCTCGACGAACGTGTTCTCCGAGAACTCGTTCCAGCTGATCACGCCGATCGCGTCGGGCGAGGATGCCGCGGCCGCGTTCAACTCGCGCAGGAGGGTCGCGCCGTTGTTGCGCGGCACGATGCTCGTGCCCCCGACCTTCCGTGCGTCGAAGCCCGGGGCCGCGGGGGCGATCCAGAGCCCGCCGCTCGCGTGCACTGCCGCCGAGAGCGCGCGGAGCTTGCCGGGGTAGCGCGCGTTGTGGCTCGGATTGACGGATGACCAGTAGTAGGCGTCCCCGTCGACGAGTGAGCGCGACGCGTTCGTAGTCGCCCACGTTCTTTGCCGACGCGAGCACCAGCACGCGCCCGTGCAGCGCACTCGTGACGCTGCGGATCTCGGCGGTCGTGTAGCGCCAGGTCCCGCTCCAGATCACGACCGGACGATTGAAGATCGCGAACGCGCGGTCGTGCGCGAACGTGCGCGCGAAGCGCAAGAGGTCGTGGCGGACGGTGGCGATGGGAAGCGGGCGCCGCTGGAAGTCCAGTCCCTCGTAGACGATGCCGAGCCGGAAGTGCGCCCCATCCGCGACCTGGATCAGACGCGCCAGCCGGTCGTCGAGCGCGGCAGTGGACTTCCAGCTGACGAGGAAGCCCGTGATGCCGGCGGACTTCGCCCAAGTGCACGTGCCGGCGCATCACCTGCGTGTCGTCGCTGGAGTAGCGCCCGAGCAGCGGGAGGTCGATCTTCGCCCGGCTCCATGAGGATGGCGTGAACCAGATGTAGTAATAGGCGAGCAGTGGCGCCGGGCTGGCGGCGTTGTCCGACGCCCGGGCAGGCGCCTACCGGTGCGAGCAGCGCTGCGCTTGCCAGCACGAGCGCGACGGCGAGTGCGAGGCGCTTCACGACGGGGGTCCGTCTGCAGCGGGCGCCTCGCCCGCCCGTCGCGAGACGGGCGGCGCGCCGTGCGAGGTACGGGCGTCCGGCGAGCAGCAGCCCGAGAGCCAAGACGAGCAGGCCCCCGCCGACCACGATGACGTCGAGATAGGTCACGACTGGCACCACGGCGACCTGCGAGCGCGAGAGCACGAGCGGCTGGGCCGGCCGGTAGAGACCATCGCGCAGCCTGATCGTGTAGCTTCCGCGCGGAAGCGACGGGACGACTGCCTGGCCGTGCGAGAGCCTGAGCTCGCGCGTCGACCCGTCCGGTAGTTGCAGCTGTGCGTCGGGTGCCGGCGGGCGATCCGAAGAGCGCATCCTCTCCGCGCACCGTGAGCGCGTAGAACGCGAGCGTGAAGCTCACGCTGTGGCCGCTCTCGGGCGAGAAGGTCTGCTGCCCGGCGTTGACGACGTCGGCCCCCAGGACGACGATCCGTTGCACGGAGTAGTCGAGGTCCTTCTTGACGAGCTTGCCCCGGATCAGCGACACGCGACGGGCGAAGAACCAGTGGCTGCGCGCGAGCCCGGTGCGAAAGACTCTCACCTGCCCCGAGCTCGAACGCAGCACGAGCCGCTCGATGCGGCCGAACGGCACGGGCTTTCCCCGGGCATCGACGAAGCGCCAGCTGATCTGCCGGAAGACGTCGAGTGCGGCGTACGACTCCGTTCCGACCGTGAACCAGCGCGCGAAGCGCACGATCGTGCGGGAGTCGACGTGCCGCGAGCCGACGGCGATGCGGGGTAGCAGCTCGACTGCGGTCGTCCCCGGCGCACGCGGGATCTGCACCCGTCCGGCGGAGTCGGTGACGTACTGCTGGTTCTCGAACGTGAGCACGAAGCCCCGAGACGGCGGGAACGGTTCGCACGCTCACGACGGGTGTGGAGCGGCTCGCCGCCCACCCGGGTGCGGGGCAGGCCACCAGCAGCAGGAGCGGCACAAGCCGCGCGACGAGCCGCCTCACGGTGCGGCCTCGACGCCGCCGTGCGAACGGCGCCGCGTGGCCAGGGCGGCGACACTCAGAGCGAGGGCGAGCACTGCGGCGCCTCCATAGCCCCAGTAGACCACACGCGTGTGCACCGTCGCCGTCGGCGTGCTGCTGCGGCTGGCAGAGACGAACGCCGGCGAGCGCGGAGCTGCCGCGAAGTCGAAGGCCGATGCGATGCTCCGCGCGCCGGCATCGCGCTGCGTGAGCGGCGCGAGCTGCCAGTTGTCCTCGATGAAGCGCAGGATCGACGTGAAGTCGAGAGTCGCGTGGTCGATCGATCCGCGCCGTGCGTATGGGCTGACGAGCAGCGCCGGCACACGGAAACCGTAGCCGTAGCGATCGACCGTCGGCGGGCGCACATGGTCGTACCACCCGCCCCAGCTGTCGTAGGTCAGGACGAACGCCGTGCTGCTCCACTCAGGGCTGCGCATCAACTCGCCGACGATCGTGCGCAAGAACGTCTGTCCGGCGACGAGCTTGCCGGGAGGGTGCTCGCTGAGAGAGCCCGGCGCGATGTAGGACACGGCGGGGAGATGGCCCGATTGAGCATCGCGATAGAACTGCTGGATGTCGACGATGCTCGAGGCGAGTCGCGGGGAGTGGATGAAGCGGGGCATGGCGAGCAGGGGAACCTGGAGAAGCTGCGACGTCCGAGCGCGGCGCCGGGCTGTCGACGGTGTTCGTCGGGTCGTAGTCGTTGACGTAGAACCGCCACGGGATGCCGGCCGATTGCAGCCTGTCGAAGATCGTGGTCGTATCGGGATAGCCCCCCGGCGGCAGGACATCGGCACTGGCGGTTGCCGGGCGCCGCGCTGATCGCGAACATGTGGTTCCACACGCTGCCGCCGTGTGCGGACGAGAAGAAGTGGTCGAAGAGGACGTAGTTGTCTGCGAGATTCCACGCGTACGGGAGATCACGGGCGTCGTAGTAGCCCAGAGGGTTCGGCAGGCCACCGAGCCCTCGCCCGACGCGGTAGGCGGCCAGGAAGCCGTCCATCTTCCCGCCGTGGTACTGGGCGGAGAACAACGCTGGATCGTTGCCGAGCCCGAGCACCGCGTGCCCTCCGACGTGCGAGGGCCTCGAGCAGCCGAGCGCCTCCTGGAAGCTCTTGGGCAGGCAGGCGCGAGCCGGCAGGCCGTCCGCGCCCGGGTAGGTGCCGAAGTAGTTGTCGAAGGAGTGATTCTCCTGCATGAGCACGACGATGTGACGGATCGGCGTCGCCGGTGTGCGCGTCGCGGCACTCGCTGCCGGTGCGAACGCGGCCGCGGCGAGCGCGAGGGAGGCGAGTGCCCAGCGCCTCATGGGCGCACCGCGTACACGACGATCAGCGGGACGCGGACGCGCGGAGCCGTCCTTCGCACGCGCCGAGGTGCTGAACGTGTAGACCGCACGGCCCCGGTAGCGCGACACGTAGCTCAGCAGGCGTCCCTCGAAGTGCCTGCTCCTGTTGGCGGAGAATGCATCCCAGACGATGTACTGGATATCGCCGCGGCGGAGCGAGAGGTCCGGGTTCGTGACTGCCTGGTAGATCGGATTGCGCCGCAGTGGATTCGCGCTCACTGACAGTCCGTATGCGCGGCGCCGGCCGTAGAACTCGAGGATGTTCGCCATCGAGGGGCCGATCGCGAGCATCGTCGCCCCCTCCGGAACGTGCGCGCGGATGAACCGCCCCGTCTCGCGCCCGCCGGGCACACCGCCGGATCCCGCGAGGAACGACGCGCTGGAGGAGGGCGTGACGGCTGCATAGGTGGGGATCACAAGCGTCGCGAGCAGCGCCAGCGCGAGCACGGGCCGGGCGCGGCGCACGCTGATCCACTGTGTCTGCGCCACGGCGCGCGCGACGACGGAGACGCCCTCGGCGGCGAGCACTGCGATCACGGGCGCGAGTGGGAGCAGATACTGGAAGCCCTTGACCGGCCAGAGCTCGAGGAACGCGATCGGAACCCCGATCCAGCACGCGACGAGCGTCTCGCGCCAGCTCCAGCGACGGAGGCGAGCGCGCGCGAGCAGGGCGAGGGCGGCGAGCCCGCAGACGGCGACGCCGACCGAGACCGGAACGGCGGTGAGGTAGAACAGCAGACTGTGATTCGGGCGGCGCGCGAGCTGCCATGCGAGGAAGCTGCCGCCCGTGCGCGATTGGCCGGAGAGCGCCAGCGCGAGCGGATAGGGCGCGATCGTGATCGACCATGATCGCGAGCGCGGCGAGCCCGTCCCGCAGGCGCATGCGGACCTCCGGTGAGAGCGCGAAGAAGGCATAGACGGCGCCGCAGAAGATGACGCTCGGCTCCTTTGCGAGCACCGAGAGCCCCAGGCAGGCGCCGGTGCAGCACAGCCAGATGCGCGCGTCCGGAGCGCGCGAAGCGGATCAGCGCGCAGAGCGTCAGCGTCGTGAAGAAGGCCTGCGGCCCGTCGAGCAGGACCTGACGGCTGACGATCACGTGGTAGGGCATGAGGGCGAGCACGGCGGCGGCGATCAGGCCCGCCCTGGGCGCCGTAGAGCAGGCGACCCAGCTCGAACGTCGCGAGCACGCAGAGCGCGCCGAAGGCGATGGCGGCGGCGCGACCGAACCAGTCGCCCTGATGCAGCTCGTAGCCGACGGCGACGACGGACTGGAAGAGCAGCGGGTGCGCCCGGAAGACGGGGAAGAACGGCGCGAGTTGCGAATCGTGCGCGATGCCGGCGCCCTGCCCGGCGTAGACCGCCTCGTCGCTGTTGTAGCCGACGTCGTTGAAATGCCAGAGGCGCACGAAGAGGGCGATCGCGACGATGCCGAGCAGCAGGGCGCCGGTCAGCAGGCGCCTGCCGCCGAACGGCTCCATTTCCAGCGGTCTCGCGAACGTGGTGACGCGTTTCTGCTCGTCCAGTGCGGGACGAGCGGCCGGCGCCCTCGCCGGCACCGCGAATGCCGCCGCCGCACCCACCGCGATCCCGGCAGCGACTGCGACGACCGCCACGACGGGACCTTGCAGCAGGCGCGCGCTGACCACCGTCAGCGCGCCGAGCGCGCTGACGGCGGCGAGCACGAGCGCCGCGCCGGCGCCCCGCCGGAGCAGGCTGCGCCTGAACTCGGCCGGCGCGCGCGACTTGTGCGGGAGCAGCGCGGCGGCGCCGCCGCCGAGCACGCTCGCGACGAGGATTGCTCCCACCGCGAGGGTGGTGTGAAGGTCGTCCGCGCGGATCACTCCCAACACGGTAAGCGCAACCGCCGCCGCACAGCCCAGCAGGAGCAATCGCCGCACCATGTGCGGGAGTGTGACGATGCGCGCGGCGGTGCCCGCGGCGCGGGCACGACCGGACGCACCCGCGCCGCGGCGCGGGTGGCTGCGAACTCCCACCTTGCTAGGCGACCTGCTCTGCGCTCTCGACGGCGAGCGGCACGTCGACGGGCACGAGCACGGCGACCGGCGGTGCGTCGACGTCGATGCCCATCACCGTGGGAACGCGTTGCCACCAGTCCATCGAGGTCGAGCGCAGCAGCGTTGCGGGCGGCGCGGTCGCAAGCGCGCTTTCCGCCGCGCCGCGCTCGGCGTCGCGAAGGTCGACGCCGCGCCGCGTGTAGAGGAACTGGGCCACCAGCGGATAGGGCGGGAAGCCGTAGGCGTCGTCGCAGTTCTCCATCAGCGTGTCGAGCGCCTCGGCTTCCGCGAGGTCGATCGTCACGTCGTCGTCCGCCCGCTCGATCACGACGAGGCCCGCCAGGCGCGCCTCGGTGCACAGCTGCCGCATCCGGGACGAGCTTCGTGACGTCGTACTTCGGCGGCGGGATGAGCGCCTGCACGACCGCGTTCATCGTCGCAGCGGGCCAGCCCTTGCTGGCGAGCAGCATGCCGATCGAGCGGCCCTCGCGGGAGTGCAGACGAGCTTGCACGACGAGGCCGATGCGCTGGCGGCGGGTGAGATTGGGCCGCTGCACTGCGTGCAGCGTGTGCTGGCTGATCGTCAGCGGCTTCGGATAGGAGGCGACCATGCCGTCGGGCGCCACGAGCGTGAGGTCGTCGGAGATGAACTTGGCGCGCGCGCAGGAGTCGAGCAGCCGCAGGATCGTCGTCGTCTTGCCGGTGTCGGTGCGAGCCGTGATCAGGTATGCCCGATCGTCGACCGCAACGCACGCTGCGTGGACGAGCGCGATGCCCGTGCTCGGCGAAGTGCCAGCGCAGCACCGGCTCGACGCAGTTCGTGTAAAGCACGTGCGGCGAGCGGCGGACGAGCGGGCTGACCGAGATGAGCACGCGAGTCGGACCTGACTCGACGCGCATCGCGAAGCCGCCGGGCACGCGCTCGCGGTAGGTGATGATCTCACTGCCGTCGTCGCGCACGTCGTGCCCGAGCCGGTCGATCTTGCCGAGTGGCTCGACGACCACGCGGATCGACGGCGGATCCGAGAGCGCGCCGACGCGGAAGCGCGCGAGTTCCGGGAGCGCGACTTCCGAGTCCACCGTGACGAGGCCATGGATGTCGTAGAGGGCGCGTGTCGATTGCGCCGTGCCCCAGATCCAGCGGTCGGCCAGGGCGAAGCGGGCGACCGTGAGCGCGCAGAGCGAGATCAGGTTCGCCAGCAGGTAGTGCAGGCCGAACACGCTCACGAGGGCGAGCAGCAGCGGTCCGCGCAGGAGGAAGGCCAGGTTGTTCATGGCGAGGAACGCGACGGCGCGCGCGGAGAGCGAGCGAGCGCGCGCCGTCCCGCGGAACACGAAGCGCTCGACGAGGAGGAAGTTCCAGATCGACGAGCACTGCGTGGCGAGCAGTGCCGCGACGAGCACGCTCAGGCCCGACTCCGCCGCGGAAGGCGGCGAGGGCGAGCGAATTGACCGCGATGCCGCTGACGCCGACCAGGCCGAAGCGGCCGAAGCGCGCGCCGGCCGTGCCGAGCCGGAGGCGCCAGACGACGCGCGAGGTACCGCGCGACTTCCCGCACCGACGCCTTGCTCTCGCCGGCGGGCCGCACGCCGAAGCGGAACGGGATCTCGGACACCGCGAGCCTGGGGCGAGCGGACCAGGATCTCGAGCAGGATCTTGAAGCCGTTGGGCCGGAGGGCTGCGAGGTCGAGCCGCGTCGCGCCGGATGAGGAAGAAGCCGGTCAGCGGATCGCTGACGCGAACGCAGGCGGAACGGGAACGCGGCGCGCGCGAGCCCGACGAGCGAAGCGGGAGACCAGCCTGCGCAGCGGGCTCAGCCCCGCAATCGAGCCGCCATCGCGGAAGCGCGAGGCCACGACGAGGTCGCTCTTGGCCGCCTCGGCCTGGGCACGCAGCTGCTCGATCGCCTCGGGCGGATGCTGCAGGTCCGCGTCCATGACGCAGACCCACGGGGCCCGCGCCGCTGCAATCCCTGCAACGACTGCACCGCCAAGGCCACCGTCCCGCTCACCAGGCTCGCGATGGATGATCGCGAGCTCGAGCCCGACCTTGCCGGCCCGCTCGGCGACGACGAGTCGCCGTCTCGTCGTCCGAGTCGTCGACCACGATGAGCTCGGCGTGCATGCCGGCGAGGGCATCGTCGAGTCGATCGATGAAGGCGCCTATGACGTCCTGCTCGTTGCGCGTCGGGCGCGACGATCGTCAGTTCCGGGGTTCCTGCATCCATCTGGCGCGTCGACGCAGAAGCGTCGGCGGCCCCATTCACGGCATCTTGCTCTTCAATTCGCACGGTTGTCGCTCCCTCGTAGCCTTCTGTGCCACGTGGGCGTGCGCCCTCTCGTCTGGTCGTGCGGGTCTGGCGGGTCGTACGGGGCGTACGGGTCTAGCGGGCGCTGACCGAAAGATCGGACGCGCTGTGGGGTCGTCGCTCCGCGCCGGCGGCGAGACTGACTGCAGCGGCACGGGTAGGCACTCGCAGCTTCTCGAGCAAGTTGTGCACGTGCCGTTTCACCGTCAACTCAGAGATGGAGAGGATCTCGGCGATCTCACGGTTGCGCCGGCCCTCCCCGATGAGCGAGAGGACTTCCCGCTCACGGGTGGAGAGAGGCGTCAGCGCGACGTTCGCGTCGACGCGCCGCTCCACGCGTGCGAGCTCGTCCAGGACGTAGCCGAGGAGGTGGCGCGGAATCGTGACCTCCCCGGTCGCCGCACGGCGGATGATCCGCGCGAGGCTCGCCGAGTGCACCGTGCGCTCGACGATGCCGCGTGCCCCGGCACGTACCGCCGCGAGCACGAGCTCGCGGGTCGGAGCGGCCGCAATCGCCAGTGCCTCCGTCGCAGGCGACCGGAGCTTGACCTTCGTGATCGCCTCCAGCCCCGCTGGGAGGTCGGCGTCGATCAGGACCACGTCAGGCGCCGACTCGGCGACCTGGACGAGCAGCATCTCCGCCGACCCGCACGGAATCGCGCGAATGTCGGCTTCGCGGTCGAGCAAGGCGACCACGCCCGATCGGAACACGCTGTTCGCGTCCGCCACGAGCACGGTCAACCCACGAGCTGGAATACGCCCTCTCAATTCGTCCCCTATGTCCCGTACTTCCCCTGTCCCACAAACCAGACGAGATGGCATACGCGCCACTCGAAGACCATCTTTGGGACACCCTGTGACAGGGACAATACATCTAAAGAGCTATTTCGCAACCGCTTTTTCGCAATGTGGATGTAATTTCAGTACACCTCAGGAGGATTGACCCCGAAATCGGGGAGTGACCCTCAGATTCCGGCGGGATTTTGGCGCCTTCTCTCCTCCGGCACGACACCACCCTGGCTGCCGCGCTCGCGACCGGCACAGGGGGAAATGACACCCTACGTGACTCCAACGTGGGCTCCCGTGTGACTATCCTCGTCGCATGCGCTTCTGCGGAATCATGCTCGGCGCACGTCTCGAGGCCGCCGCGCAGATCCGCGCCCGGGTCGCTGTCGGCGCGCCGCGCTCGCCCGACGGCGTCCACAGCGATGCGCTCACGCGCTGGAAGGACAGGCGGTGGCGGCCGGGCTCGGCGGCGGGTGGCTGCCGGGCGAGCGAAGCGTCCGTCACGCTGCCGATCGACCCGGCGCCCGCGTGCCACGAGCAGGGACACGCCGACGACCTCCGTGCCCACTACCCGGCGGTCGTCCGGGCGATCCGCGGCTCCGACTGCCGCACGGCGAACGCCGCAGGTGACAGGCAGCTTGACCTGATCCCCAGGCACGACGTCGCCTGCGACGCCGCAACGCACCACGGCGCGATGCAGGGCGCGCGCTTCCTTTGAGGGCGTCCAGGTGCTGACGATCCTGTTCGGACTGGCCTCGGCGGTCGGCTGGGGCGCACCCGACCCGGTGCTCGCGACCGCGGTGCGCCGGATCGGCGCCTTCCCCGTGGTCTTCGGGTCGATCGTGATCGGCACCGTCCTGGCCTCGCCGCTCGCGCTCGTGCTCGACCTGCCCGACTGGACGGAGCGCTCGCTGCTGCTCGCCCCGCTGGTCGGCGTCCTCACCGTCGTGGGGTTCCAGGCGGGCTTCACGTCGTTCCGCGACGGCGCGGTCTCCGTCGTCGCGCCGATCATCGCCTGTGAGGGCGGGGTCGCGGCGCTCTTCTCGATCGCCGGTGGCGAGCACCTCGACCGGCTCGTCCTGCTCGGCTTGCCGTTCGCGGTGGCCGGGGTCGTGCTCGTCTCGCGCGGCGAGGGCGAGAGCGGGCGCGGAGGCGTCGTGCCGGCCGTCGCCGCCGCACTGATCTGGGGCGGCGTGCTCGCCCTCTCGGCCCCGATCGCACACGATCTCGGCGCCGGCTGGGCCTTCCTGCTCGTGCGCGGCAGCGCCGTCGTCGTGATGCTTCCGGTCGCCCTGGCCGTGGGCGCCGTGCGCCCGGTGCGCAGCGAGTGGTGGCGCGTCGCGATCTGGGGCATCTGCGACGCGGTCGCCTACTTCGCGTTCGTGCTCGCGGCCGACCACGGCCCGGCCGCGGTGGCCGGCGTGCTGGCAGCGCAGTTCGGAACCGTCGGAGCGGTCGTTGCCGTGGTCTTCTTCGGCGAGCACCTGCGCAGGCGGCAGGTCGTGGGCATCGCGATCGTCGCGGTCGCCGTCGGCGCGATGGCCGTCGGCGGCGGCTGAGGCGCTCAGGCGGTCGAGATCGTCTGCGCGCGTGCGTCCCATCGCCAGGTGGTGGCGCTCGTGAGGTGAGTGCCGCCGATCCAGCGCTCGCTGCCCAGGAGGTCGATTCGATCGGCCTCGCCGCGGAGCACCTGCTCGCCGTCGGCCGTCAGGCACAGCCGCAGGCCGGAGAAGCGCGCGGCGTCGCCCAGCGGCGGAGGGGCGGGCAGCGGCAGCCCGTCGCCGGTCTCGAGCAGCCGCCTGTCTCCCTGGCCGAGGGCCGAGAGCGTGCGGTGGAACCACGTGTCGCCGAGGAACGGCGCGCTCTCGAGGCGCTGCGCGGCAGCGAATGCCGCTGCAGGTGCGCGGGCGCCCGAGGCGACCGCTTCCAGTGCGCGGCGCTCGCTCCCCGAGAGCCCGTCCGCCCTGGACGGAAGTTCCTCGAGCAAGCGCCGCAGCGCCGGAGCGAGGAACGGCAGCTGCGTCGTCTCGCGCGCCGCCCACTCGGCCAGTGCCGTCGGCTCCGGTGCGCGGAGCGCCGCCCAGGCGCCCGCCGCCGCAGCGAGCGCCGCGGGAGCCGCCCGCTGCCGAGCCGGCCACAGCGTCGCGAGCTCGGCTGCCGTCAGCTCGCCCAGGCCCCTGAAGCCGGGCTTGCCGGGAAACGAGCCGATCACGATCAGCTCGGGCTCGACGCCCTCGGCGTGCGCGAGCGCGAGCACGTCGAGCAGCTGGAGCTGGTCGTAGAGGTCGTGCTCGAACCAGAGCACGACCTGCGTGCCGTCTCGCAGCGCGTCGAGCAGCTGCCCATCCCGCGCTTCGAGCGAGCCGAGAAGCTCCTCCCTGCCGCCCCAGCCGCAGTCCGACAGAAAGCGCGCCCGGGCTTCCAGCAGCTGCGGTCTCGGCAGCGCGGGCACCGGCCCCTCGTGAAGCGCGTCCCCCCAGGGCAGCACCGCTCCTCCGAGCGCGCTCTCGCGGAGCGTCGCGCCGGCGCTCTCGCCGTTCGTGACGTGCAGGAGCGGGCGCAGTTCCGGCGCCTCAGCCGACGAACAGGTTGCGCGGCAGCAGCATGCCCACGTTCCACATGCCGGCATCGACGATCTCGAGGATCTTGAGATCCCCGGCCAGGCTGCAGAGCATGTAGGCGTCGCGCGGCTCGAGGCCGTGGCGCTCGGCCACGAGCGCGACCATGTTGCGCACCGCGATCTGCGCGCCCTGCATGAGATCCGCCGCGATGCCCATCGTGCCGTAGTAGCCGCCGCCGTCGGCGCGCGGCGTCAGCGATCCCGGCGGCGTCTCGAACCAGGGCCCGGCCGACGGACGCCGGGTCACGCCGAAGCGCAAGCTCGCGCTCATCGGGCACTCGATGGCCGCGACGCAGACCTCGCCGTCGCCCTGCGCGGCATGCGGATCGCCGATCGAGAAATGGGCCCCGGGCAGGTGCACCGGGATGTGGAACGTCGTGCCGGCCGTGAGATGCCGCGTGTCGACGTTGCCGCCCCCCTCGTGCGGCGGGAACGGGATGAACGTCCCCTCGCGGTCGGGGCAGGTGCCGACGGTGCCGCAGAACGGCACGATCGGGATCTCGACGCCCGGCACGAGCGTCGTCGTCGCTCCCCCGCGCAGGTCGAACGTGCGCACGAACCCGTCCGGGAAGTCCTGGGGCAGCAGGCCGAACTCGGGCAGGATCGCGCACCAGCCCCAATCGCCGGCCTCGAGCGAGAGAATCTCGACCGAGAGCGTGTCTCCGGGATTCGCGCCTTCCACCCGCACCGGCCCCGCCAGGTTGTAGAGCGTGGCGAAGTCGAACTCGCACTGCTCGTAGGTCGACCCCTCCCGCACCTGTCCATCGCCGGCCATGAGCAGGTCGAAGTGCACGACGTCGCCTGGCTGGACGGTCAGCGCGGGCTCGAGCTCGCGATCCCAGGCGTGGTGGTAGACGGACGCGTCGAAGACGTGCTCGGCCATTGCATTCCCATCTAGTCGGAGAGCAGGCGCGGCAGCGTGCGCGCCTCGGAGATCCAGCCCGCGAGAACCTTCTCGGACGGCACTCTGCGTACGAGGGGGTGCTGCGCGTTGGTTTGCGCCAGCAGTGTGGCGAGCCGGGCGGGACTGTGCTGCGCCAGCTCGATCGGCGAGTCGACGCCCGCGGCCTCGAGCAGATCGGAGTACTCGGCGCCCACACCACGGATGCGCATGAGATCGATGTGGTTCAGCCACTCGACCAGCTGCGCCGGGCTGAGGCCCGTCTCCCGGGCGAGAGCGTCGCGGCCGTCCGCCGTCGCGGCTCGCTGCAGCAGGTGCCGCACATGCGTGACGCCTGCCCGTGAGAGCTTCGTCGCGTGCGCTGCGCCGATGCCCTCGATCACCTCGATCTTCACCGCGGCCCTCCGTTGGGTTGCGCGGCGACGTTATCCGCTCGGCGCCCGCCATGCCAAGAAGGTCCGCGCACGGGCTGCGGCGGGCGGTACCATCGTCTCTCCGCCGAGGAGGAGCATGTGAGTCGTTCATCGGTCTGCCGCTGCATGCTCGCCGTCCTCGCGGCGCTTCTCGCGCTGCCCCCGGCGGCGCTCGCTGCAGGCCATCGCGGCGGCACGTTCGTGGCGCTGGCGGCGTCGAACGCGGGCACCGCCGATCCGCAGGTCAACGCCACGCCCCAGTACTGGCAGCTCTACCAGGTCACGCAGGACGGGCTGACCGCGTTCCGCAAGTCGGCAGGGGCGGCGGCCAACAGCGTCGTCCCCGACCTCGCCGTCAAGCTGCCGCAGACGACCGACGGCGGGCGCACCTGGACGCTCTCGCTGCGCCGAGGCATTCGCTACTCCAACGGCGCGCCCGTGCGCCCCGCGGACGTGCGCTTCACCTTCGAGCGGCTCTTCAAGGTGCACGGACCGACGGCGCAGTCGTTGTACGGAGCAATCGAGGGTGCCGGCGCGTGCCTGCAGGACCCGGCCAGTTGCACGCTCGCGAGCGGCATCTCGCTGAACGGCTGGGCGATCACGTTCCACCTCTCCCGGACCGACCCGGAGTGGCTGCAGAAGCTCGCGCTCCCGCCCGTCGCGCTCCTGCCGCCGAGCGTCGGCTTCGAGGAGATCGGCACGGACGTCTCACGGCTCGTCGGCACCGGCCCCTACATGTGGTCCGCCTATTCACCGGTGCGCCGGCTCGTGCTCAGGCGCAACCCGTTCTTCAGGGCCTGGGCGCCCGCGGCGCAGCCCGACGGCTACGTCGACCGCATCGTCGAGCGCTTCGGGCTCCCCACCGAGGCCGCCGTCACACAGGTGGAGCACGGCGGCGCGGACTGGGTCGCCGACGACCTGCCGTCCGACCGGCTCTCGGAGGTCGCAAGTCGCTTCAGCACGCAGATGCACGTCAATCAGCTGCCCGCCGACTGGTACTTCGCCCTCAACGTCAACATCAAGCCGTTCAACCAGCTCGCGGCGCGCGAGGCACTCAACCTTGCCATCGACCGCAACAGGATCGTGGCGCTCTACGGCGGCGCTCAGCTCGCCTCGCCGACCTGTCAGGTGCTGCCGCCCGGCTTCCCCGGCTACGCGCCCTATTGCCCCTGGACCGCCGGCGGCAAGGCGCCGTGGTCGGCGCCCGATCTCGCTCGTGCCAACCGGCTCGTCGGCGAGTCCGGCACCAAGGGCGTGCGAGTCGACATCGTGGTCGGGAACGATCCGGTGCAGAAGGCGATCGGCCGGTACATTCTCGTCGTGCTGTTCAAGCTCGGCTACGACCCGCGGCTCAAGCCACTGCCACAGGGGGTGCAGACGGCGTACGTGCAGAACTCGCACAACCACGTCGAGCTCGGGCTCGCGCAGTGGCATCAGACGTTCCCGGCGCCCTCCGACCTCCTGCAGCGCCTGCTCGGCTGCGGCTCGTTCGTTCCCGATTCCGACTCGAGCCCGAACATCAGCGGATTCTGCGATCGCAAGACGGTGCAGCCGCTCATGCAGCAGGCCGTCTCCGTCGGCCTCGAGCGCCCGCGGGCAGCCGAGCGCCTCTGGCGGCAGGTCGACCGGCGCATCGTCGATGCGGCCGTGTGGCTGCCGCTCTTCAACCCGAAGGGGATCGACCTCGTCTCGCGCCGCGTGGGCCACTATCGCTGGAGCCCGCAGCTGCACCTGATGCCGTCGCTGCTGTGGGTTCGATGAGCGACGCCGCACGCGGCACAGGCAGGCGCGTCGAGCTGACGGGGCTGCGCAGGGGGACGGTGCGCTCGATGAGCGCGAGCGCCGTGGTGCCGCAGTTCACCCTGCAGCGCGACGTGCCGACAGCCGGCCTGCGCGAGCTTCGCAAGGCGCTCAAGAGCGGGAGCCACGCCGCCACGCTGACCGACGTGATCACAATGGCGTGCGCGCGCGCCCTGTGCGAGCACCCGGGCGTCAATGCGAGCTACGGCGACGACTGCGTGATCGAGCACGAGCGTGTCAACATCGGCCTGGCCCTCGCGCTCGACGACGGGCTCACCGTCCCCGTCATCATGGATGCCGACGCCTGCACCCTGGAGGCGCTCGCGGTCGAGCGCCTGCGGCTGGCGGAGGCCGCCCGCGCACGGGCGCTGCGACCCGAGGAGATCTTCGCCGGCACGTTCAGCATCTCGAACCTCGGGCCGCTGGGAGTCGACCGCTTCCAGGCCCTCGTGCTGCCGCCGCAGGCCGCGATCCTCGCCGTCGGCTCGCTGCGCGAGGTGGTCAGCCTCTCGGGGTCGTTCGACCACCGTGCAGTCGACGGCGCGCCGGCGGCCCGCTTCCTGGCGACGATCGCGCGCTTGCTGGCCGAGCCCTCCTGGGCCGTCAGCTGAGGCGGGCGCGCAGCGGAGGCGCGACGCGCGGCAGATCCAGCGCGGGGCGCGGGCGCTCGCGCTTGCCGTAGGCGGCGCCGAGCCCCGCCTCGCAGGCGGCGACGTGATCGGCGCGGCCGGCCTCGTCGTGCAGCTCACGGGCGTGGCTCAGGTGCGAGACGGCCGCGCCGGGCCGGTCGAGTGCCAGGAGCGCGTAGCCGATGTGCTCCTCGCAGTCGGCCACCGCGAGGTAGCGGTGCTGCGCCGCGTACGCGGCGCGAGCCGCCTCGAGGCGCTGCAGCGCCTCGAGCTCCCGCCCGAGACGCGCGAGCACGATGCCGAGGCAGTGGTCGCAGATCGCCACGTCGCCGGGACGGTCGTCGCCGGCGAGCGCGGTGCGCGCCTCGGCGATGCGGTCGAGCGCGGCTTCGAGCCGCCCGGACTCCGCCAGCGCGATGCCGATCTCCCTGTCGCAGCCGGCCGCCGCGCGCAGGTCTCCCTGCGCCGCGTGCTCAGCGCGGTCCCGTTCGAGCTCCTCGATGCTGCGGAGTGCTTCGGCCATTGGCTGGGGCACCGCGAACGATGCCCGTGCTCCTCACCATCGCGGAAAAGTGGAGAGAATTCAAGACGTTTCCATAATTTGGTGCGAAATCGCCTGCACGCGGCGGGCGAATCGCGGCTACTGCGGATCCGCCAGAGCCGTGATCCTGCGAGCCAACTCGGCAGCTCCGAGCGGCTTGGCCGGTCGCTCGCTGGTGCGCTGGAAGAGCACGTGGTCGCACCAGGACCCGGCGATGCGGAGATAGTTCCGCGCCACGCCGAAGGGGGCGAAGCCGTTGCGGTCGAGCACGACCTGCGAGGCGATGTTGTGCAGCAGCGTGCCGGCTTCCAGCCGGTGCAGCTCGAGCTCCCCGAAGGCGAATGAGCACGTCTCGGCGACGGCCGCCGTGGCGATGCCGCGGTTGTTTCTCTCGCGGGCCACCCAGTAGCCGAGGTTGGCGCTCTGGAAGGCGCGGCGCACGACGTTCGTGATGGAGATCTCGCCTGCGAGCTCGCCGCCCTCGAGGATCAGGAAGCGGTGCGCGGTGCCGGCCGCGCGGTCGCGCTCGACCTGCGCCAGGCGCGTGCGCTGGCCGCCGCGCGTGAAGAACGAGGGCTCCCGCCGCGGATCCCAGGGCGCGAGGTGCTCGCGCTGGGCGGCGAACAGCTCTGCGAGGCCGGCTGCGTCGGAGCGCGCGGCGGGACGGATCGTGACGTCCGCGTTCACCGTGTCAGCGTAAGGGGTCGCACGCCACCGTCCGAGTACGATCACCGCGTGTCTGTGGCACGGCGCACCGCGCTCTTCTCCCTCGGCGCGGCGCTCACCCTCGTCGCCGTCAAGCTGATCGTCGGCTTCGCGACGGGCAGTCTCGGCATCCTCGCCGAGGCAGTGCACTCGGGCGTGGACGCGGCGGCTGCGCTGCTCACGCTGTGGGCCGTCGCCGTGGCAGACCGGCCGGCCGACCACGAGCACCCCTACGGGCACGGGAAGGCCCAGAATCTCTCGGCGCTGGGCGAGGCTGCCATCCTCGTCCTGGCTGCAGCCTGGATCGCCGTCTCGGCCGTCGTGCGGCTCACCGGCGGAGGCGGCGAGGTGCGTGCGACCTGGTACGCCGTCGCGCTGCTCGTCTTCGTGCTCGTGGTCGACGCCGCTCGGGCGAGTGCCTCCGCCCGCGCGGCGCGGAGCGAGTCGAGCGCGGCGCTCGCCGCCAACGCGCTGCACTTCGCGACCGACTTCGCCGGCACGCTCGCGGTCATGGCCGGCCTCGGGCTGACGGCGCTCGGGCACCCACGCGCCGATGCCTTCGCGGCCCTCTTCGTGGCCGTGCTCGTGGTCTTCGGCGCCGGGCGGCTCGGCCGCTCCAACGTGAACGCGCTCATGGACAGCGCGCCGGCCGGGGCCGAGGCGAGCCTGCGGGCGGTCGTCGCATCGCTGCCGGGCGTCAGCGAGGTGCGCTCGGTGCGCGTGCGCTCCTCCGGCGGCACGTACTTCGCCGACGTCGTGATCGGCGTCGACCGGCTGGCGGGGCTCGAGCGCAGCCACGCGGTCATGGACTCGGTCGAGCGCATCGTCGAGCACGAGCTCGGAGGCCGCGCGGAGGTGTCGGTGCACGCCGAGCCGCTGGCCGCGGACGAGCGGCCGAGCGAGCGGGCACTGGCCGCCGCGCTGCGCGTGCCGGGAGTGATCGAGGTGCACAACGCCACCGTGCTGATGCGCCCGAACGGACGCGCGATCACGCTCCACGCACGCGTGGACGCGGGTCTGCCGCTGGACGAGGCGGCGCGCATCACGCAGCGCCTGCGCGAAGAGATCCGGGGCGAGACGGGCGCCCGCGACGTCTACATCCATCTGGAGCCCTACGAGCCCGGCGTGGCCGCCGCGTTCGATGTGACCGGCGGGCGGGCCGACCTCTGCGAGCGCGTCGCCGAGGCGGTGCGACCGGTCGCCGGCGAGCCCGGGGAGGTGCTCGTGTTCGACCACGACGGCCGCTTCGTCGTCGTGCTGCGCGTGCACGCGCTCGCCGGCCAGTCCGTCGCCGACGCGCACGCGCTCGCCGGGCGCGTGGAGGAAGCCGTCCGCGCCGCCATCGACGAGCTCGAGGAAGTCGTCGTCGAGGTCGACCCGTGATCGTCGAGCGCGCACCGGCGGCCGAGCTGCTCGCGCGGGCGGACGAGTGGCTCGAGCAATCCCGGGCAGACGGCGAGCTGCGGGCGGGCTGGTCGCGCCCGACCGATGCCGTGCTCGTGCTCGGCTCGGCCCAGCGGGCGGACGCGCGAGGCGCGGCCGCGCGCCGCTCGACCGGGGGCGGCGCGGTCTCCTGCGACGACAACTACCTGATGCTGGACGTCGTGCTCCCGCGCGGCCACGCGCTCGTGATCGACGACGTGGGGGAGTCCTATCGCTGGCTCGCACGTGCGCTGCAGACGGCGCTCGAGGCGCACGGCGCGCTACTGCGCGCAGTCACGCCGCGCGAGGCGGCCGGCCGGCCGCCGGCCGAGCGGGCAGCGGCTCGGCTGGCGTGCTTCGCCGGCACCGGCTCCTACGAGCTGCTCACGACCGACGGGCGCAAGCTCGTGGGTCTGGCGCAGCGCCGGCGCGGCGGCGCGGCTCTGCTGCAGGCCGCTGCGTACGTCGGCGCGCCGCGCCTCGACGTGGCGGCACTGCTCGGCCTGCCGCGCGACCAGGAGGCGCATCTGCGCGAGCGGCTCGCGCAGATCGCCACGCTCGCCGAGGTCGCGCCGGGCTTTGCCGATGCACCCGACGTGGCGATCCCGTGACTGCGGCGATCGAGCTGCGCCCCAGGGGCCCGTACGACCTGCGCATGACGCTCGGGGGCGTGCGAGACGGCACGCTGCGGCTGCATGACGACGGCGCCGAGCTCGCGTTCGCCACCGCCGCCGGGCCTGCGCATGCGCGCGTCGTCCAGCGCCGCGACGGCGCGCTGACGATCGCGCTCGACGCGCCCGATGCGCCCTCCGCGCTCGACCGGCTGCGCTTCCTGCTCGGCGTCGACGACGACATCTCACCCTTCCTCGCGCTGGCCGCACGCGACCCTCTGCTGTCCGCGTCGGTGGCGCGCTCGCGCGGTCTGCGCGCGCCGCGGGCCGGGACGTGCCTGCATGCGCTGATCAAGGCGCTGGCCGGTCAGCTCGTCACGCTCGCGAGGCGCGCCGCATCGAGCGCGGCATCGTCTTCCGCGTCGGGCGGCGCGCACGCCGGCCTTCGGCTCTCGCCCGAGCGAGCCGAGCTCGCGCTGCTCTCGGCCGCCGAGGTGTGCGCCTCGGGCCTGGCGCCCCGGCGCGCCGCCGCGCTCGTGCGCATCTCCGCGCTGCTCGAGCTCGAGCGGCTGCGCTCGGCCCCGCCCGACGGAGTGGCGGCGAGACTCGGGCGCGAGCGCCAGCTCGGGCCCTGGTCGATCGGCACGTTCTTCCTGAACGGCCTCGGCCGCTACGACCGCGGGCTCGTCGGCGACCTCGGGTTGATCAAGCTCTGCAGCGTCATGCTCGGCCGGCGCGCCGAGGCGGAGGACACCGCCCAGCTGCTGGCGCCCTACGGCGAGTGGGCGGGGCTCGCGAGCCTCCACCTCCTGCGCATGCGGCGCGCGGCAGGAACGCGCGCCGCGAGCGCGAACCGCATCTGCATGAACAGCGTCCTCGTCCCGCCCGCCGGCGTGCTCGACGGGGAGCTGCGAGAACCGCTCCTCCGCTTCGTCCAGGCCGCCTTCGCGCTCGCCGCGCGCGAGCTCGCGAACGGGAGCGAGGTGCCCTTCGTGCTGGATGCGCACGAGGGCCGCGAGTCCTCGCTCTACAGCTACCGGCCGCTCTACGGCGCCTTCCTCGACGAGCGCCGCGCGCTGATCCTCGCGCTGCCCGACGCGCGCCGGGCGCTCGCGCTGCTGCAGGCGACGCCGGGAGCGATCGAGTATGCCCGCCTGCACGTGGGCGAGGGGGTCGACGATCGCGAGGCGCTGCGCGCGGCCGTCATGTGGCCGCTGGCGGTGCAGATCGCCGAGCGCGAGGACGGCTTCGAATGCCCGGAGGAGGCGTTCGACGCGATCTTCGGCCCGCTCGACCGCGGCGTCGCCGGCAGCCGTCACCTCTACGACGCGATGGCGCCGCTCGTCGGCGTGCTGGTGAGCGAGCCCCCTGCCGACCTCGGCCGCGGAGTCTCGCTCGTGCGCGCCGACGTCGGCGACATCGCCGCGGGCTGGCCGGAGTCGAGCCTGCTCGTCCCGCCCGGCTTCGGCGGCGAGCCCGACCGCCGCTGCGCGCTCGCCGTGACGCTCGAGCTGGATCCCGGCCGAGCGCCCTCCGCGCCTCGCCGATCTGGTCGAGGACGCCGTGCGCGCCCTCCGCCTGGTCTCCGGCGCGCCGGTCTCGACCGGGCCGGTGGGATTCGAGCGCATCGACGGGGGACCGCGCCCGCCCGTCGCACTGAGCTCCGCATCCTCCCGCCACGTCGAGGGCGCCTACTACCGCTTCGACACCCACCTGCTGGTCGTCGCCCGCGCGACGGCCCAGCGCATCGCGGCGCTGGCGAGCCGCGATCCGCGGCGCGAGGCGCTCGGCCTGTTCGAGCGGGCCCTGCAGCTCGACGAGGCGCTGCAGGCCGACGTCCTGCGCGACGCTCTCGGCATCGCCCTGCGCTCGGAGCGCTCGCTCGCACTGACGGCGCTGCGCGCAGGCGCCCTCGCCGGCCGGGACGCCGGCGAGCGCCAGCGCGTGCGCGACCTCGTGGCCGGCGACACGGTGCACCCGGCGGCGCTCGCCGCTGCCACGCGCAACGTGCTGCTCGCCGTCGTGCTCGACGAGCAGGAGGCCGACGCACTCGCCGCAGCCGCCGATCAGGTGCTGCTCGGCGCCCGTCCGCGTCCCAACCTGGTGCCGCAGGGCGTGGCCGAGCTGCCGCGCTGACGCGCGCTCAGTGCGAGACGGCCGCGGCGCCCTTCTCGGGCACGACGGTGTCCTTGTGGAAGCGCTCGAGAGCGAATGGCTCGATCAGCGCGGGCGTCTTGCCCGTCGCGATCAGCTCCGCCATCGTCACGCCGCAGATGGGGGAGGCCTTGAAGCCCCAGGTGCCCCAGCCCGCGTCGACCAGGAATCCGTCGACCTCGGTCACTCCCATGACGGGGCTGTAGTCGGGCGTCATGTCGCAGTAGCCCGTCCACTGCCGCAGGATCTTCAGCCGCGCCAGGAACGGCATCAGCTCGAGCGCGTTGTGCGCGCCGTGCTCGAGGAACGTGAACGTCGAGCGCGTGTTGTAGGTCGTGTACGGCTCGATCTCGGCGCCGATCAGGAACTCGCCGCGGTCGGTCTGCGAGACGTAGACGTGCAGGCCGGCCGAGACGATGATCTTCGAGAGCAGCGGCTTGACCGGCTCGGTCACGAAGGCCTGCAGCGGGTGGTTCGTGAGCGGCATCTCGATGCCCGCCATGTCCGTGATCATCGACGTCCAGCCGGCGACGGCCGACATCACGGTGCCCGCCGCGATCGGGCCCCGGTTCGTCTCCACGCCCACGCAGCGGCCGTTCTCGATCTTGAGCCCGGTCACCTCGATGCCCTGATGGATGTGCACGCCGCCCGCGTCGGCCTTGCGGGCGTAGCCCCAGACGACCGCGTCATGGCGGATCACGGCGCCCGGCGGGTGGTAGAGCGCGCCCTGGATGGGGTACGCGACGTCGCGCGACATGTTGAGCTGCGGGCAGAGCCGCGCGACCTCGTCGGGCTCGACCCAGCGGGAGTCGACGTTCATCAGCTGGTTGGCCTCGGCGCGCTCGCGCTGCACCGCGACCGAGCGCTCGGAGTGCGCGAGCGTGAGATGGCCGTGCTTCGAGATCAGCAGGTTGAAGTCGAGCTCCTGCGACAGCTGCTGGTAGATCTTGAGGCTCTCACCGTAGAACGCGATGCCCTCGGGCGTCTTGTAGTTGGCGCGCAGGATGGTCGTGTTGCGGCCCGAGCCCCCGGCGCCGATGTAGCTCATCTCGAGCACGGCGATGTTCTTGATGCCGCGCTTCGTGAGCTCGTAGGCCGTCGCCAGCCCGTGCGCGCCGCCCCCGATGATGACCACGTCGTAGGAGGACGCCAGGTCGCGCTCGCGCCAGAACGGCTTGAAGGAGAAGAGGCCGCTCACGCCGCGCCTCCCCGCGAGGTCGTGTGCGGCGTGCTCGAGCCGGCCGCCGACGAACCAGGCGACGTCGCTCGTCACGATCACCTCGAGCCGGTCGTCACGGCGGAAGATGCGCGCCGGAACGCCCGCGAAGCTGCCCTGCAGGAAGCCGTCGGCCTGCGGCAGGCGGATGCTCGAGAGCCGGGCGAACAGCTCGCCGCGATCAGCCCCCGAGAGCGTGAAGAGCGCGTAGCCGTCGCTGTGATCGACGACCGCCGCGCGGTTGCCGTGCCCCGAGAGCTGCGCGGCGAGCGCGTCGACGAGCTCGCCGGCCGTGCCGGGCTCGCCGATCCACAGCACCTCGTCGCCCGCGACGCGGCCTGCGCGCACGCCGGGCGGCGGCGTGAGCTTGTCGAGCGCGTCGGCCGGGCCGAAGGCGCGGGCCTTGGCGGCCGCGGTGATCTGCCACTGCTCAGGCACGGAGCTTCGCCCCCTCGGCGTCGTAGAAGGCGCCCTTGACGACGACGTCGCGCTCATGTCGTCCTTGCCGATCAGAAGCCGCCTGCCCTCGTCCGCGAACTCGGGCTTCACCCACGCCAGACCGATCGGATAGCCGAGCGTCCAGGAGAACCAGGAGCTCGTCGACGCGGCCCACGAGCTTGCCGTCGACCTTGACGGCGGCGCCCTCCCAGGGCGCCTTGCGCGAGCTCGTGTCGCCGCGGTAGGCGATCAGCTTCTCGGTCGGGGTCTCCTGCTTGCGCACGAGCGCCCGCTTGCCCACGAACCAGTCCTTCTCGAGCTTGACGGCCCAGCCCATGTCGACCCGCCACGGGGTGGTCTCGAAGTCCGTGTCCTGCGAGACGATGATGTGGCCCTTCTCGAGGCGCAGCAGCCGCTGTGCCTGGATGCCGAACGGCTTCACGCCGTGCGGCTCACCGGCCTCGAGCAACGCGGCCCACAGCTCCTCTGAGCGCGAGGCCGCGTGGTGGAGCTCCCAGCCGACCTCGCCGACGAAGCCGAGGCGGATCGCGAGGCAGGGGATGCCGGCCACCGTGATCGGGCGCTGGCGGAGGTACGGGAACCCCTCCTTCGAGATGTCGTCCTCGGTCAGCGTCGAGAGCACCTCGCGCGCCTTCGGCCCGGCGATGTTGATCGCGCCGAGCGCCGAGGTCTGATTGACGATGTGCACCGTCATGCCCCAGGTGTCGCGCCAGTCGATCATCAGCGCCTCGGCCTCCTCGGCACCCGAGGTGGTGACCGTGAGGTAGAACGTCTCCTCGTCGACGCGGCAGATCGTGCCGTCGTCGTGGATCACGCCGTGCTCGTCCAGCAGCAGGCCGTAGCGCAGGCGCCCGGGCTGGATGTCGCCCACGTGGTTGGGGTAGAGGCGCTCGAGGAAGGGGACGACGTCCGGCCCGGAGACGCGGAACTTGCCGAGCGTGCCGACGTCGATGATGCCGACGCCCTCGCGCACCGCGCGGTACTCCTGCTCGATCGAGCCGTAATTGTCGACGCGCTTCCACTGGCCGGCCCAGAGGAAGGAGGCGCCCAGCCCGAGGTGCACGTCGTGCAGCGCCGTGCGCCGCTCGAGGTGCGCGTAGGCGCCCGCGGTGACCTCGTCGAGCATGACCGTGCGGGCGGGCGGGCGGGCCGTCGTGGTCGACGAGATGCGCGGCTCTGCGCCGGGCGAGAGCCGCTCGGCGAGCGTGCGCATCTGGCCGTGGCACATGCGGCCCTGGCAGGGGCCCATGGTGATCGTCGTGTAGCGCTTGAGCAGCTCGGTCGAGGAGAAGCCCTCGGTCACGGCGTTGCGCACGTCCTGCACCGAGACGTCCTCGCAGATGCAGACGTAGCCGGCGTCGCCGCAGCGGCGCGCCTTCTGGCCCAGCTCGGGCAGCTCGGCGCCGTCGCCGCGGGCGGCGCGCGCGCCGACCTCGCGGGCATGCGCGACCGAATCGGCCAGCGGCTCCGGCGCGAGCAGGTCGCCGGCCGCGTGCACCGGCATCGCCGTGCCCTGGCGCAGCAGGTTCTCCTGCGGCGTCAGGCTGCCCGAGAGGCAGACGAGGTCGCAGGCGATCTTCTCGGTGCCGCCGGTGTAGCGGATGCTCACCGCCGTCACGCGCTTCTTGCCGTGCACCTCGACGATCTCGCCCACGATGGGGCGCACGCCGGCGGGCAGGTCGGGGCCGCTGGCAGCTCCGTCGGGGATCACGATGGCTGCGACCTGGGTGCCCACGGCCTGCAGCGCGGCGATGTGCTCGGGCACCTCGTGCGTGCCGCCGAGCACCACGGCGACGTTGCCGGGCTTGATCGCGTGCTGGCTCGCGAGGCGAACCGCGCCGCGAGTGAGCATGACGCCGGGCACGTCGTTGCCGCTGAAGACCTCCATCGACTCGAATGCGCCCGTGGCCACGACGATCGCCTTCGGCTGGGTCATCACGAGCAGGTCGGGGCCGATCAGCGGCACCTCGGGGCCCTCGTAGAGCCCGAACGCGCGGTGCCGGCGCAGCAGCTCGATCCTGTCGCTCGCCTCCACCTCGGCGAGCAGGCCCTGCACCGCGTCGCGCGTCGCGCCGGCGCCGAGGCGGCTGCCGGGATGCTCGCCCTCGTCGGCGATGATCACCGAGGCGCCCTCGGCGGCCGCGCCGAGGGCGGCCGAGAGTCCCGCCGGGCCGGCGCCCAGGACGACCACGTCGGGGTGGCGGTAGACGCGCTCGAGGTGGCGGGGGAGGTCGCTCTTGTCGACCTTGCCGAGGCCGGCGACCTTGCGGATCATCGGCTCGACCTTGGGCCACAGCCAGCGCGGCTTGATCAGCGTCTTGTAGTAGAAGCCGACCGGCAGGAACTTGTGCGCCAGCTTCATGTCGTTGAGCGCGAGCGGGTCGCGCTCGAGCCCGAACATCACGTTCTGCGGCTCGACCTTCATGCCGCCCGCGGCGGGGCGCGTGCAGCAGCGGACGCCGGTCTCGCCGTCGACCTGCACGAGGCAGTTCGGGCAGTCGCCGCTCATGCACAGGAACCCGCGGCGGCGGTGGTACTTGAAGGAGCGGGAGACGGTGTCGACGCCCGCTCGATAGAGCGCGGAGCCGATCGTGTCGCCCTCGTGGATCGGGATCTCGCGGCCGTCGAAGCCGAAGGACTCGGAGGGCTCAGCCACCGTGCACCTGATTGGTCACGGTGTTGCGCGTGATCGTGAGCCAGCGCCGGCAGCCGTCCCGGTGGAACCACCGCTCGGTCTGGTCGCCGGCGACGTTGCGCCGCATCCAGAGGCGCTTGATCTCGTCGAGCTCGCTCGAGGACGGATCCTCGACGGGCCTCGTCTCGCCGCCGTAGCGGAAGTCGGTGGAGGGGCGGGGCCCGCAGTTCGGGCAGTCGATGAGAAAGCTCACCGGCGGTGCTGCAAGCTGACGGGGATGGCAGGCGGGGGCATCCCAGGAGTGTGCCGTCTGCACATGACGGCGTCCAGCGGCGGGGCGCTCGGCGGCGTCGCCCGAGCGGGATATCTGTGGAAGGTGCACATAGATCGGGCGCGGGGCTGTGAAATTTCAGGCGCCCGGGACACGTGAGTCGCCAGGGATCCAGTTTGTGCCCGCGAGGGGGACGCGCGCCATCGCGGCGGCCTCCACGGTCAGCGCGACGAGATCCTCCGGCTCGAGATTGTGCACGTGCGACTTGCCGCACGCACGCGCGAGCGTCTGGCACTCGAGCGTCATGCAGCGGAGGTAGTTGGCGAGGCGGCGGCCGCCGAGCTCGGGGTCGAAGCGCGCCGACAGCTCGGGATCCTGCGTCGAGATGCCGGCCGGGTCTCGGCCCGCCTGCCAATCGTCGTAGTAGCCGGCCGAGCTGCCGATCTCCTCGTAGCCGCTCTCGAGCTCGGGCGCGTTGTCGCCGAGGGCGATCAGCGCCGCGACGCCGATCGAGACGGCGTCCGCGCCCAGCGCGAGCGCCTTGGCGACGTCGGCGCCGGAGCGGATGCCGCCGGAGACGATCAGCTGCACCTTGCGGTGCATGTCGAGCTCCTGGAGCGCCTCGACCGCCAGTCGCACGGCGGGCAGCGTGGGGATGCCCACGTGTTCGATGAACACGTCCTGGGTGGCGGCGGTGCCGCCCTGCATGCCGTCCACGACGACTGCGTCGGCGCCCGACTTGACCGCGAGGGCGACGTCGTAATAGGTGCGCGTCGCGCCGACCTTGACGAAGATCGGCTTCTGCCAGTCGGTCAGCTCGCGCAGCTCGCCGATCTTGATCTCGAGATCGTCGGGCCCGTTCCAGTCGGGGTGCCGGCAGGCGCTGCGCTGATCGATGCCCTTCGGGAGCGTGCGCATCTCGGCGACGCGGTCCGAGATCTTGTGCCCGAGCAGCATGCCGCCGCCGCCCGGCTTGGCGCCCTGGCCGACGACGATCTCGATCGCGTCGGCGCGCCGCAGATCGTCCGGGTTCATGCCGTAGCGCGACGGAAGCAGCTGGTAGACGAGCAGGTCGGAGTGGCCGCGCTCCTCCGGCGTCATGCCGCCGTCGCCGGTCGTGGTCGAGGTGCCGACCTCGCTGGCACCTCGGCCGAGCGCCTCCTTGGCCGGCGCCGAGAGCGCGCCGAAGCTCATGCCGGCGATCGTGATCGGGATCTTCAGCTCGAGCGGCTTGTGCGCGTGGCGCGCGCCGATCGTGACCGTCGTGTCGCAGCGCTCGCGGTAGCCCTCGAGCGGGTAGCGCGACATGCTCGCGCCCAGGAACAGCAGATCGTCGAAGTGGGGGAGGCGTCGCTTGGCGCCGAAGCCGCGGATGTCGTAGATGCCCTCGCGCGCGGCCCGCTGGATCTCGGCGATCACGTTGCGGTCGTAGAGGTACGACTCCCGCAGACCGGGGTGCCAGCCGGCGCCCGGCGGCGTCCAGCCCGCCTTCGCGGCCTTCTCCTCCCAGGTCATCAGTACGCTCCGGCGTTGTCGATCTTGAACGTGTAGAGCTGGCGCGCGGAGCCGTAGCGGCGGAACTCCGACGCGTCGGCATCGTCGATGCCGGCGCGCTCCAGCAGGTCGCGCACCTGCGCGACGTGCTCGTCGCGCAGCTCCTTCTCGACGCAGTCGGCGCCCAGCCCGGCCACCGACCCGCGCACGTAGATGCGTGCCTCGTAGAGCGAGTCGCCGAGCGCCTCGCCCGCGTCGCCGCAGACGACGAGCGCCCCGGCCTGGGCCATGAACATGGAGTTGCCGCCGACCGATCCGCGCACCACGATCTCGCCGCCCTTGAGCGAGATGCCGCAGCGGAGGGAGGTGTCGCCGTGCACGACGATCAGCCCGCCGTGCGCGGTCGCGCCGCAGTACTGGCTCGCGCTGCCGTGCACGACCACGAGGCCGCTCATCATGTTCTCGGCCAGCCCCGAGCCCGCGTTTCCGTGCACGCGCACGGTCGCGTGCTTGTTCATGCCGGCGCAGTAGTAGCCCACGTGCCCGTCGATGTCGACTTCCAGCTCCGCGTCGATGCCGCAGGCGACGGCGTGCGCGCCGCTCGGATTGGCGACGCGCACCTGCGCGCCGCTCGTGCCCGCGAGGTCGTGCAGGCGCTGGTTGAGCGCGCGCAGCGTCGTCTGCGCGAGGTCGAACGTCTCGAGCGTCGTGCTCACGCCACGCGCTCCCGCTCCCAGACGTAGACGCGCGCGGGCTCGGGCTCCCAGGAGCGGGCGCCGTCGGCGCCCGGCAGCACCGCGATCGCGCGGTACTCGGAGGCCATCGCGACCCACTCGTCGGTCTCCGCCATGACGGCCGGCTTGCAGGCGATCGGGTCGCGCATCACGGCGAAGCCGTCGCGCGTCCCGACGGCGAACGTGTAGAAGCCGTCGAGGTCGTCGAGGCAGCCCTCGAGCGCCTCCTGCAGGGTCGCGCCCTCGCGCAGCCGCCAGGCGAGGTAGCCCGCCGCGACCTCGGTGTCGTTCTCGCTCACGAAGCGGATGCCCGCCTTGCGCAGGGCCCGGCGGAGGTCGTTGTGGTTGGAGAGCGAGCCATTGTGCACGAGGCAGAGATCCTCGCCCGTCGAGAACGGATGCGAGCCCTCGGTCGTGACCTTGCTCTCGGTCGCCATGCGCGTGTGCCCGATGGCGTGCGTCCCGCGGATGTCGCCGAGCGCGAAGACATCCGCGAAGTGGTCGGGCCGGCCGATCTCCTTGTAGATCTCGATCACCTCGCCGGCGCTCATGACGCGCAGGTCGGGGCGGTGCTCCTCGGCGCGCGCCTGGGCGTCGGCCGGGGCGCAGGGAAGGGTGAACAAGGCGTGGTTGTGGCGCACGGCGGGCTCGCCCGTGGCGCCGAGTTGACGCCCGACGGCGCTCCAATCCTCCTGCGCGACCGGCGAGCACAGCACGAGCTTGCTGTGCCCGTGCGCGACGGGATCGCGATAGACGGCGACGCCGGCCGAATCGGGACCGCGATCGCTCATCTGGCGCAGCATCGCTGCGAGGTGCTCGCCGAGGCGATCCTCGATCGCAGGCGACTTGGCGAACAGGCCGACGATTCCGCACATGAGCGCGAGTCACCCCCACTGGTTGGCCCCGGCAACCTATCCGAAAGCGGGAACCGTGGCAACCCACAGGAATCACAGTTTCCTGTGGGGAACACGGAAAACGCCGCCCGTGCACCTGCGGGTAATCCGGCGAACCAGGAACCGAGTGAGGGTCCTGGCCGATGCCCGCGCATGACGATCGAACCCGCGCAGCGGCCGCCAGGCCACCGCGTGGGTGCAGGTGGCACGGGGGCAGGCCTTTTGGCAGGTTCGAGCGATCGCTCACCAAAGGAGACAGGCCTGACCCCTGCGCCCAGGTTCGAACTCCGGCACGGAGGGGCAGCGATTTCCGGCCGCCGATGTGCAAAGCAGGTAGCTGCCGCCCTGCCGGCGCTCCGCGGCTGGCGGGGTGTAGCGCTCTGCGGTGTGGCGCGCTGCCGTGCCGGCATACGCGGGGTCTGGCGCGACACGGGTGGGCATACGCGGGGTCTGGCGCGACACGGGTAGGGTCTGGCCCCAGTCGTACCGAGCCTGACCCCAGCCGTGTCGAGCCTGACCCCGCCGTGCCACACCCCGGCATGCCAGGAAGCGAACGGGGCAGGCCTCGCCGGCGAGACTCGCACCGACGCCACGGAGAAGGGGCGACTCAGGCGCGGCAATCTCCACTGCACGTACCCCCTCGCCCCGCGGCGCTCCCGTCTTGCTGTCGCGCGCTCCCCAACGCTCATTCGTTCGTTGTGGGCGGGTATCCGCCAGAACCGCCTCTCGGTCGGTACGCCGGGTATGACACGGTTGGGGTCAGGCTCGACATGAGCGGGGTCAGGCTCGACACGGCTGGGGCCAGACCCCACCCGTGCCGGGCCAGACCCCGCTCGTGTCCCGACCCCGCTCGTGTCCCGCGCCACTGTGGCCCTCCCGAGGGCTCGAAGCCCGCCTCGAAACAGCTGCCCCTCCGCACCTTGGGTTCGAGGCCGTTGCGCAGGGGTCAGGCCTGTCTACGTTGGTGAGCGATCGCTCGAACCTGCCAAATGGCCTGCCCCCGTGCCACCTGTCGCGACGCGGTGGCCTCGCGGGCGTGACGCGGGTTCGATTGTTGTGGGCGGGTATCCGCCAGGACCCTCTCTCGGTTTCTGGCTCGCCGGGTTCCTGGCTCGCCGCGCATGCGCTCCGGTCAGTCGGAGCCCAGCGTGAAGTCGCCGTAGACGGGCACGACGACACGGCCGTCGCGGACGTCGGCGACGCCGATCTCGCCGAGAGGGCCTCGGCTCCAGAGCTTGTGGCCCGCCCTGTCGTAGGCCGTCAGGCCGGACAGGAACGTACCGATGCTCGAGTGGGAGTAGCTCTCGACGATCTTGCCCGCGCCCAGCCGGACGATCACGTCCTTGGCGCCGTCGTAGTCGGGCAGTGCGCCGCGTTCGTGCTCGAACTGCATCCGCAGGTCGCCGATGTTGAGCCTCGCGACCGCGCACGGGTCCGCCGGGCGCTGGCTGATCACGCGCTGCAGAGATGCGCCGAAGACGGTGATCCAGGCGCCGCGATGGTCGGGGCACCCGTTCTCCGACGCGACCGCGACACGACCAGCCGCGAGGATCTCGGCGAGCGCGTAGCCGCCGGGCAGCACGTGCTCGTGCAGTGTGGCGCCCGTGCGTGGATCGAGCATCAGGATGTGGCCGCGGCCATCGCCTCCACCGCGCTGCCGGAGCACTGCGACGCCGCCGAGGAGGATGGCGGCGAACGCCCCCAGCAGCACCAGCCGCCGGCCGTTGCTCACCGCTCCTCCGCGGCCCTCGAGATGATCGCCAGCATGCGGATCGGCAGTTGCACGAGCTGCTCGGGACCGTGCGCGGCGTCGCCGTCGAAGAGCAGCGAGTCGCCCGCGCGCAGGTGGTAGGTCGCGCCGGCGGCGCGGTAGATCACCTCGCCCTCGAGGAGGTAGAGGAACTCGACGCCCGCGTGCTGGAAGAGCGGGAAGACCTCCGACTCCTCCGTGAGCGTGACGAGGTAGGGCTCGATCGCCACCCGGCCGCTGATCGTGTGCCCGAGCAGCTCGTAGCGGTGGCCGACTCGCGTGCCGCGGCGCTCGATCACGAGCCCCTTGCCCGCCTCGACGTAGGAGGCGTCGCGCTGCTCCTCGTGCTTGCGGAAGAGCGCCGTCACGGGCACGGCCAGGGCGCCGGCGATGGCGCTCAGGCTGGCCAGCGACGGAGGCGTGAGGCCTCGCTCGATCTTCGAGATCGCGCCCGGCGAGAGCTCGCTCTGGCGGCCGAGCTCCGCGACCGTCATGCCGAGGGCCGTGCGGAACTCGCGGATCTGGCGCCCGATCGCCTCCTGCAGCACGCCTTCGACCGACGGCTGCGCCTCGCTGCCCCTGTCATCCACGGCGCCAGTCTCGCAGCGACCGTCGCGCAGTGCGCGGCAGCGCGCGTATCCTCCGGCGCGGCGCGCAGGCGCCCATGGACCCTTCTGACGGGAGTACGCGAGCGTGAAGAGCAGTCTCGAGATCGCACAGGAGGCCGAGCTCCGCCCGATCCAGGAGATCGCGGCGGCCGCGGGCCTCGAGGACGCCGAGGTCGAGCCATACGGGCGCTACAAGGCGAAGGTGCGCCTGTCGGTGCTCGATCGGCTGAAGGACAAGCCGGACGGCAAGATCATCTGCGTGACCGCGATCACGCCCACCAAGGCCGGCGAGGGCAAGACGACGACGTCCGTCTCGCTCACACAGGGCATGGGGGCGATCGGGGAGAAGGCGCTGCTGTGCATTCGCGAGGCCTCGCTCGGCCCGGTCTTCGGCATCAAGGGCGGCGCGGCGGGCGCGGGCTACGCGCAGGTCGTCCCGATGGAGGACCTGAACCTCCACTTCACCGGCGACATGCACGCGATCTCGGCGGCCAACAACCTGCTCGCAGCCTTCCTCGACGCGCACGTGATGCACGGCAACGAGCTCGACATCGATCCGCACTCGATCTCGTGGCGGCGCTGCGTCGACATGAACGATCGCGGCCTGCGCACCATCATCACCGGCCTCGGCGGCGCCACCAACGGCTCGCCGCGGGAGACGGGGTTCGACATCACCGCGGCCTCCGAGGTCATGGCGATCCTGGCGCTGGCGCGCGACCTGAGCGACCTGCGCGAGCGGCTCGGCGCGATCACCGTGGCGTTCAACCGCTCGGGCGACCCGGTCACGGCCGAGCAGATCGGCTGCGCGGGCTCCATGGCCGTCCTGCTCAAGGACGCGATCATGCCGAACCTCGTCCAGACGCTCGAGGGGCAGCCCGCGTTCGTGCACTGCGGGCCGTTCGCCAACATCGCGCACGGCAACTCGTCGCTGGTCGCCGACCGCATCGCGCTCAAGCTGGCCGACTACGTGATCACGGAGTCGGGCTTCGGCGCGGACATGGGCATGCAGAAGTTCATGGACATCGTCTGCCGCCAGGGCGGCATCCGCCCGTCCGCGGTCGTGATCGTGGCGACCGTGAAGGCGCTGCGCCTGCATGGCGGCTCCCCGGACGGAACGGCGTCGTCGCCCGAGGAGTCGATGTCGCAGCTGCGCGCCGGCATCGCCAACCTGGCCGCCCACATCCGCACGGCCAAGGGCTTCGGCATGCCGTGCATCGTGGCCGTCAACCGCTTCCCGGCCGACACCGACGAGGAAGTCGAGCTCGTGCGCACGCTCTCGCTCGAGGCGGGCGCGCTCGACGCCCAGCACAACACCGCGGTCGTGGACGGCGGCCAGGGCGCCGCCGAGCTCGCCCGCGCCGTCGTCAAGGCCGCGAACCTCGCCAGCGACTTCACGCTGACGTATCCGGACGACGCGCCGATCGAGGAGAAGATCGCCGCCATCGCGACGAAGGTCTACGGCGCCGACGGCATCGAGTTCATGCCCGATGCGCAGGGCAAGCTGAAGCGCTTCAACGAGCTCTACGGCGACCTGCCGATCTGCATGGCGAAGACGCATCTCTCGATCTCGCACGACCCGTCCCGGCAGGGAGCGCCGACGGGCTTCACCGTCCCGATCCGCGATCTGCGCGCCTATACCGGCGCAGGCTTCGTGACGGCGCTGTGCGGGACGATCGTGCAGATGCCCGGCCTCGGCAAGACGCCCGCCGGCCTGAGCATCGACATCGACGCCGAGGGGCGCACGGTCGGCCTCTTCTGATCCGGCGGCCGCGCCTGCCGCCTCCCCCGCCCGGGGGACGAAAACCGGCGATAGCTGATCAATCATCCGTAAGTGGACCAGGCTCAGCGCATCGACCTGTCGCGGCTGCTCGAGCTGGCACGCTGGCTCGACCCGCAGATCTCGACCGACGCCGAGCACTCCACACGCGTCTCGCGCGTCGCGATCGAGCTCGCGGACGCCGCCGGTCTCGACGGTCGCACCGTTGCGCAGACGACCCTCGCGGGCCTCCTGCACGACGTGGGCAAGATCATCGTGCCGCGTGCGGTGCTGCTGAAGCCGGGTCGGCTCGACGCGGGCGAGTACGACACCGTCAAGCGCCACCCGAGCGCCAGCGCCCAGCTGGCCGAGCGGGCCGACCTGACCGGCATCGCGACGATCCTGCGGCACCACCACGAGCGCTGGGACGGCACGGGCTATCCGCATGGCCTGGCGGGGGAGCGCATCCCGCTCGTCTCGCGCGTGCTTGCGATCGCCGACGCCTACGACGCCATGCTCGCCGACCGGCCGTATCGCAACTCGATGACGGTGCAGGAGGCGAGCAGGGAGCTGGAGGCCGGCGCCGGCACGCAGTTCGATCCGGCGCTCGTCGAGGCGTTCCTGCGCCGCGGCATCGGCCATTCGGCCCGTCTGCGCCCGCACGGCTCGGGCTCGACGCTCTCGCTCGCCGCCTGAGCGCGCTGGCGCTCCGGCGCCCACCGTGCCATCCTCTCGCGAGGTCCCGACGCCGTCGGGGGCCCACTCGAAACCGGGAGTTGCGCATGCCTACGGTCATGGCCTATCACGACGTCACCGACACGGACCACTGGCTCGCCTCGGGCAGGCGGGAGGAGTTCTTCGGGCCGCTCGGGGTGACGGGCATCCGGACGTTCGTCGATCCGCAGAACCCGAAGCGCGTCGGCGTGCTCATGGACATCCCGGACATGGATGCCGTGATGGCGGCCCTGCAGACCGAGGACGGCGCAGCGGCGATGCAGCACGACGGCGTGCTCCCCGAGACGCTCGTCATCCTCGTCGAGGCCTAGACACCCTCGTCGAGCTCGGCCAGCGACAGGGCCGCGCGCTCCGCACCGGCAGCCAGCAGGGCGGCGGCCAGTGGCTCGCCCCGCAGCGCGGGGCGGCAGCGCGCGGCCACGTCGTCGGCCAGGAAGCGCGTCTCCTCGAGCAGCGCCGCGGCGTCGCGCAGCACGAGGGCGGCGACGGCCCACGCCTCGCGCTCGTCGCCGCCCCCGCGCCTCGCCTCGAGCACGGCGTAGAAGGCCGCCACGTCGCGCTCGGCGGTCGCGAGCAGCTCCGCCCGCAGGTCGACCGCGCGGGCGTGCTCGGCCTCCAGGCCGGCGTCCGGCGAGAGCGCGCATGCCTTGGCGACCAGCGCGGCAGCCATGGCGCCCGCCGTGCACAGCGCGATGCCGGCGGCGGGCTCGGGCGCGGCGCTGGAGAGGCTCTCGGCGAGCTGCGTGGCGTCGTCCAGTCTCATCTGCGCTCCAGCGTCTCGGCGTAGGAATCGGGGTCGGTGGCGCCTTCGGTCGAGATCAGCAGCACACGGCTCGCTCGCCCGAGCCCCGCTCTGCCGCGCGAGCTCGGCGCAGGCGGGATCGCGCATCAGCGCGCGCAGCCCCGCGAGCGAGGCGGCGCCGCAGTCGCCGGCCACGATGCCCATGCGGGCGAGCTCGCGCATCGCCTCCCGCGCCTCGTCGTCGGAGATCGCGATGCAGCCGGTGAGCCCGTCGCGCAGCGCGGGCCAGGCGGCGTGGGAGGGAGTCGCGCAGTTGAGGCCCGCCATGCTCGTGCCGGGCGTGTCGACCACCGCCGGCCGGCCTGCGGCCAGCGAGGCCATGGCGCACGCGGCGGTTACGGGCTCGATGCCGATCGCGGCCGCGCGGGGCTCCTGGTGAGAGGCGAAGCGAACGGCAGCCGACGCGAACGAGCCGACGCCGATCTGACAGAGCACGGCGTCGAAGGGCGCATCGGCCTGCTCGGCGGCCTCGGCGAAGATCGTCGAGTAGCCGTCGGAGACCCAGGCGGCGACCGGGTCGGCCTCGTCGTAGGCGACATCCGCGAGCGTCGCGGCGGCCGGCGTGCGATCGCCCTCGGCCGCCGCGGCGACCGCATCCTCGTAGACGCCCTGCACGCGCACGACCTCGGCCCCTTCTGCGGCGATCGCTGCGGCCCGGGCCTCGCTCGCGGCCTCCGGCAGGAAGATCCGCGCGGCGAGGCCCCGCTGCGCCGCGGCGCGCGCGACGGCGCGCCCGTGATTGCCCTCGCTCGCCGCCCAGACCGCCCTCACGCCGGGTCTCGCTGCGAGCAGCCGCTCGAGCGCCCAGGAGGCCCCCGCGATCTTGAACGCCGGCAGCCCGAAGCGCCCGTTCTCGTCCTTCAGCCAGAGCTCGCCGAGGCCGAGTGCCTCGGCCTCGTCCGGCAGGGGCCGCAGCCCCGTCGGCGCGTAGCCCGGCAGGGCGCGGTGGAAGGCGAGCACGTCGGCGCCGCCGGGGGGCGCGACGCGGTCGGGCGCCAGGGCGGGATTGACGAGCGCGCGGATCACGCGCGCGGGACGACGACGACCTCGGCGGCGCCGCGCAGCCGGCGCCGCACGTCCTTGCCCGTGTCCCCCTCGACCATGAGGCGCACACCGTGTGCCGTGCCCTCGTCGACGACGACGTGCTCGACGGCGCGGGCGACCGCCACGCGCGCGATCAGCTTGATCGGCTTGCGCGTCGCGCCGAGCTGACCGTCGGCCTCGACGCCGAGCCGCTCGAGCGCCTCGATCGCGTCGGCGATCCAGCCGCGGCGCAGATCCACCTCGGCCTGGGTCGGCATGAGGCCGGGGTGGGGGAGGCCGAACTGCGTGCCGTAGATCTTCGCGATCGCGAGCACCGCCACGCCGGCCGGTGAGGCCAGCGCGGCGGCATGCTCGATCGCCTTGCGGCTGATGGGCTCGCGCCCGTCGGTCGCGAGCAGGACCGTGCGCGGCTCGACCGGCTGCCGGTCGAGCCGCCTGCGTTTGCCGAGCTGCGGCAAGCGCTACTCGGCCAGCTTCTCGGCGCCGACGCTCGTGTGCTCGAAGCTCGTGTGCCCGCGGCGCTTGTCCTCGGCCATGCGCCACATGTAGAGCGGCACGTACAGCACGAGCAGCAGTAGGCCGACGTACCACAGCCACTGCTGGTTGGTGCCGACGACGTACTTGGGGGAGAGGTAGCCGCCGACCGCCCAGATCACGAGCAGGCCGACGCCGAGGATCATCGCCAGCGGCCCCATCAGGTTCGGCATCCGCACGGGCCGCTCGAGGTCGGGCCGCTTCATGCGGTAGATCGAGTAGCCGATCAGCGAGACCGCCAGCGCGAACAGGTAGCCCATGTTCGAGAAGACGTAGATCTGCAGCGGCGAGCCGACGAGCAGCACGAGGATCGAGCAGACGACGTTGAAGATCATCGCCCAGTCGGGCACGCCGTGCCTGTTGACATGGCCGAACCAGCGCGGCAGCACGCCGTCGTGCGCGTTCTGCCAGAGCCCGCGCGCGCAGCCCGCGATCGCGTTGATGACCGAGAGCATGAGCGCGAGGATGAGCACCAGGCCGACGAACCACTTCCAGAAGCCGCTCGTCCCGAAGAGCTGGTGCGTGTAGGAGATGAACAGCGCCTGCGCGTCGCCGAGGTTGCCGCCCGTGATCGTCTTGGATGCCGAGCACGGCGAGCACCATGATCGGGATCGAGACGTAGATGAAGAAGCCGAACAGGCCCTCGGCCGTCATCGCGATCTTGGCGTCGCGGGCGGGGTCGCGGCACTCGCCGATGTAGCAGGCGGCCGCCTCCATGGCGAGCACCGACCAGGTGAAGATGAAGGCCCAGCCGATGATCAGCTGCCAGCTGCCGCTGACGCCGGCCGGGAGGCCGAAGCCGTCGAGGCGGCCGAAGTCGATCTTGCTCGGCTTGACGAACGGCAGCAGGATGAGCAGGACGAGCGGGATCATCGAGGCGATGCCGAGCACCGTCGCGAACGTCGCGCCGAGCCGGATGCCGAGCAGGCACGGGATGAACATGACGAGCAGGATCGCGGCGCCGACGATGAACTGCGTGACCGAGACCTGGGCGCCGAAGCCGCTCGAGATCGGCCCGAACGTGTGGCTCGAGCCGGCCTTGATGCTGAACAGGGCGATGATGTAGTTGGCCGCGAGGATCGCGTTGATCGGCGCGACGGTGAACCAGCCGAGCCAGTACGCCCACGAGCTGAGGCCGCCGACGTGCTTGCCCCACGAGTCGCCGAGCGGCCGGAACGTCTCGAAGGCGTAGGACGGCAGGCCGCCCGCGCGATCGGGCATCATCGCCGCGAGCTCGGCGAGGCAGAAGCAGAGCACCACGCCGACGGCGGTCAGGATCGCGAACAGCGGAATCGACGCGCCGCCGAGCGCGACGAGCGCGAAGCCGACGAGCCCGATGATCAGGATCGTCCCGGCCAGGCCGATCACGAACGCCCCCCACCAGTTCGTCTCTCGCGAAAGCGTGCCTTCTCTCGTGCCGAAGCGCGACATACGCGAGACTCCCCCTGCCGTGGATGCGATCTCCGGACGGCGCCGAGTCTCGCACGTAGCGATCGCCACTTCAACCAATAGGTATGCTCGCCAGCGCGAACCCGCACTTATCGGAGGGCAGGCCATGACGCACGACGAGGTCCGCAAGCGCGCGAAGGACGACGGCATCGAGTTCTTCCTCGCGCAATTCGTCGAGATGCACGGCAAGCCGAACGCCAAGCTGATGCCGGTGCAGGCGATCGACGATCTGCTCGAGGAGGGCGCGGGCTTCGCCGGCTTCGCCGCAGGTCCGATCGGCCAGACCCCTGCCTCTCCGGACATGCTGGCCGTGCCCGACACCTCGTCGTACACGCGCGTGCCCTGGCAGCCCGACCTCGCGCGCTTCGCCTGCGACGTGACGGTCGAGGGCCAGCCCTGGCCCTACTGCCCCCGCACGATCCTCCGCAACGCCGTCGAGCGGGCTGCCAAGCTCGGCTTCCGCCTCAAGATGGGCCTCGAGGCCGAGTTCTTCCTCGTGCGCAAGGACGAGAACGGGCAGCTCGTGGTCGACGACCCGCTCGACACGAGCGAGCAGCCCTGTTACGACGCCAAGGCGCTGTACCGCAACTACGAGTTCCTGACGACGCTCTCGCGCTACGCGAACGAGCTCGGCTACGGCAACTACGCGAACGACCACGAGGACGCCAACGGCCAGTTCGAGTCGAACTTCGCCTACGACGATGCGCTCGTGACCTGCGACCGCGCGATCTTCTTCCGCTACATGGTCCACGTCATGGCCCAGCAGCGCGGCAAGCTCGCCACGTTCATGCCCAAGCCGTTCGGCCACCTGACCGGCAACGGCTGCCACTTCCACCTCTCGCTGTGGGACAAGGCGGGCAAGAAGAACCTCTTCGAGGATCCCAAGGACTCCAACGGCTACGGGCTCTCGGAGCTCGCCTACCACTTCATCGGGGGCCTGATCCAGCACGCCGAAGGCGCCTCGGCGATCGTGGCGCCGACCGTCAACTCGTACAAGCGGATCGGCGTCGGCGCGCCCGACTCCGGCGCCACCTGGTCGCCCGCGTATGCGGCCTGGGGCGGCAACAACCGCACGCAGATGATCCGGGTGCCGGGCGCACCGCGCATCGAGCATCGCGGCATCGACGGCTCGGCCAACCCGTACCTGGCGGCGACCGCGGTGCTCGCGGCGGGCCTCGACGGCATCGAGCGCAAGCTCGATCCGGGCGCGCAGAACACGGTCAACCTGTACACGGCCACGGAGCAGGAGGTCCAGTCGCAAGCGCATCAAGAGCCTGCCGACGACGCTGGCCGAGGCCACGGTGGCTCTGCGCAAGGATGCCGTGCTGCGCGACTGGTTCGGGCACACCGGCACGGAGCACTACAGCGACTACTTCGCCGACACGAAGCTGCGCGAGTTCCAGCAGTGGCACTCGGAGGTCTCGTCGTGGGAGGTCGATCGCTACCTCACGCTGTTCTAGGTGGTGCAGCACCTGACGCACTTCGACGAGACGGCGTCCGAGCGGCAGCAGGTCGAGGGCAGCGAGATCGATGCCCTGTGGCAGGATCTCGGGCGGGCGGCCGGGTCGGTCGAGGTCGGCCTCAACCGCCTGCGCGTCGAGCCCGGCAAGCGCCCGACGCCCGCGCACGACCACGGGGCGGAGGAGGAGATCTTCTACGTGCTCGCCGGCAGCGGCCTCTCATGGCGCGCGGGGGAGACGCACGAGCTGCGGGCCGGCGACTGCCTCGTCTACCGGCCGGGCGAGGGCGCGCACACGATCGTGGCGGGCAGTGAGCCGCTCGACGTGCTCGCGTTCGGCGAGCGGCGGCCCGCGGAGCTCGCCCATCTGCCGCGCGCCGGGGTGATCTGGGCCGGGCCGTCCTGGGTGGCCGACGCCGAGGCGGGCGGGCATCCCTTCGAGCGCGAGGCCGAGGCCGGGCCGCTGCCCATGCCCGAGGCCGCCTCGCCTCGTCCCGAGTGGATCGTGCCCCGCGACGACGTCGCCGGCGGTCGAGACCGAGCGGCCCGGGCGGCGCTACGCTCGGCGCTTGCTGGGCCGGGCGGCCGGCGCGCACAGCAGCGGCCTGCAGCACGTCGTGATCGCGCCGGGCATGCACGGCTGGCCGCGCCACTGCCACGCCTCGAACGAGGAGCTGTTCGTGATCCTCGGCGGCTCGGGAACGGCGCGCGTCGGCGACGAGGAGGCGGCCGTGCGGGCCGGGCACGTGCTCTCCCGGCCCGCCGGGACAGGCCTCGCACACTCGTTCCGGGCCGGCCCCGACGGCCTCGAGTACCTCGCCTACGGGCAGCGGCAGCCGCACGACATCGCCTACTACCCGGACTCCGGCAAGCTCGCCGTGTGGGGCGTCGGAGTGATCGGGCGGATCGAGCAGCTCGACTACTGGGATGGCGAGGACGCCCCCGCCTGAGGGCGGCTCGGGGGCGGAACTAGACTGCGTCCATGGGCGTGACGGCCGATGGGCGCGACGAGCGAGCCGTCGCCGCCGGCGGCCCCGACCCACTGCGCCAGGCGGAGGCGCGCGCCTACCAGCGCGCGGGCCGGAGGCGCGGCCGGCTGCACCGCGCAGTGCTCGCGCCGCTCGCCGTACTGGCCATGCTCGGGGGCGCGCGCATCGCGAGCGCCTTCGGCACCCCCGGTCCCGAGGTGCTGGACGCGGCGGTCTATGCGTGGGCGGCCATCGCCGCCCTCTGGCTCGCCGGTCTGCCCTTCTCACTCGACGGCGAGCGCGCCGCGCGCCGCGCGGGGCTCTCGAACCAGCGGCTGCCCGGCTGGTTCGCCGATCAGGCGAAGGGCCTCGCGATCAGCGCGCTGATCGCGCCGCCGGCGCTCTGGGGCATCGTCGCGGCGGTCCGTCTGTGGCCCCGCGGCTGGTGGGTGCCGGTGACGATCGGCTCGATCGCCCTCGAGCTGCTCGTCACCGTGATCGCGCCCGTCGTGATCGTGCCGCTGTTCATGCGCTCACATCCGCTGCCGCCGGGCCCGCTGGCGGACGACCTTCACGCGCTCGCGCGGCGCGCGGGCGTGCGCGTCCGGGCGCTGCGCGTGCTCGAGGCGAGCGCCAAGATGTCGGCCTCCAACGCGTTCGTGGCAGGCTTCGGGCCGACGCGCCGCATCGTGCTCTTCGACAACCTGCTGGGGGAGGATCCGGACACCGAGACGCCAGATCGCCGAGACGCGCTCGGTGCTCGCGCACGAGTTCGGCCACCACGCGAGCGGCGATCTCTGGCGACTCAGCGCCGCCTCGGCCGCCGCGACCGCGCTCGCACTGGCGGCCGTGGCCGCGGCGCTGACGCGCCTGCCCGAGGCGCTCTCCCACCGCAGCGCAGGCGCCTTCGCGATGCTGCCGGCGCTGTTCGTCTGCGCCGGCGTTGCCCAGTTCGCGACGCGCATCGCCCTGGGCGCCTACAGCCGCCGGCGCGAGCGCGCCGCCGACGCCTACGGGATCGCCCTGATCGGCGACGGAGAGCCCTTCGCCCGTGCGCTCGAGAGCCTCTGCGCCACGAACCTCGCCGAGCTGCGGCCCCCGCGGCTGCAGCAGTGGCTCGGCGCCGGCCACCCGCCGCCGTGGGAGCGCATCGCACGAGCGCGCTCGCGAGGGAAGGAGAATCCCACCCCCGGGGCGAACGGAGCGCTGTGAATGCAGTGCTCGAACGGATCGGGCGCGTCTATGCCCGTACGCAATCTTCCCGGGCAGAAGGGAAACAGGGAACCGGCGTGGCGCGGGTCATTTCGCTTGCCAATCAGAAGGGCGGGGTCGCGAAGACCACCAGCACGGTGAACCTCGCCGTGGCGCTCGCTGAGAGAGGACGCCGCGTCCTCATCGTCGACCTGGACCCGCAGTCCAACCTGACGATGTCTCAGGGCTTCGATCCCGAGAAGCTCGAGCAGTCGATGTTCGACGTGCTCTGCCAGCGCATGCCGATCGAGCAGATCATCCAGCACGCCGAGGTCGACATCGCCGTGGCCTCGATCGAGCTCGCCGGCGCCGAGCTCGCCCTCGCTTCGATGATCGGCCGCGAGCGCGCTCTCGAGAAGGCGCTGCTGCCCGTGCAGGGCGACTACGACGAGATCCTCATCGACACGCCGCCTTCGCTCGGGCTGATCACGGTCAACGCCCTCACGGCGTCCGACGGCGTGATCGTCCCGGTGCAGTGCGAGTACCTCTCGCTCCGCGGCCTCGTGCAGCTCGAACATACTCTGTCTGCTATCCGCGAGAACCTGAATCCCGCGCGTCAAGATCATCGGCATCCTCCCGACGATGTACGACGGGCGCTCGCTGCACGTGCGCGAGGCCGTCGAGATCCTCGAGGAGAACTTCGGCGATCTGGTCTTCCAGACGCGCATCCGCAAGACCATCCGCTATGCCGAAGCACCGGTGAAGGGCCATGTCCGTGCTCCGCTACGAACCCAAGGGCCAGGCGGCAGAGGCCTATCGGTCGCTCGCCGAGGAGGTGCTGAAGCGTGAGCAAGCGTAGAGCAAGCATGCGTGAGGGCCCGCTGGCCGATCTCTTCCGCCAGACGGACGGATCGCAGGAGAACGTGGCCGAGACGGCCGCCGAGAGCGCCGCCGCAGCGGCTGCCGCCGCCGTTCCGGCCGCCCGAGCCGGAGCCGGAGCCCGTGCTCGAGGAGCGCACCCCCGAGCCCGTCGCGGCCGAGCCCGACCCGCCGCAGCGCTCCGACCGCCGAACCGCGCCCCAGCCCGACGAGAGCGAGCCCTCCGAGCCTCCGCGCCTGCGCGCCGTGCCCGATCCGTCCGATGCGCCCGAGATGCCCGCGCTGCCGCAGGCGCTGCGCGCGCGCGGCGAGGCGTCGGCCTACCTCGCGTCGATCCGCGTCGTCGGCGTCGGCGGCGGCGGCCTGAACGCGCTCCAGCGCATGATCGACGCCGACCTCCACGGCGTCGAGTTCGTCGCGATCAACACCGACGCGCAGCAGCTCGCGATGTCGGATGCCGGCGTCAAGCTGCAGATCGGCCGCGATCTCACGAGCGGGCTCGGCTCGGGATGCCGACCCGGATCTCGGCCGCAAGGCCGCCGAGGACTCGATCGACCGCCTGCGCCAGGTGCTGCGCGGCTCCGATCTCGTGTTCGTGACCGCGGGCGAGGGCGGAGGCACCGGAACCGGCGCCGCGCCCGTCATCGCCCGCGTGGCGCGGGAGCTCGGCGCCCTCACCGTCGGCATCGTGACGATGCCGTTCGGCTTCGAGGGCCGTCGCCGCACGGAGGCCGCGCAGGCGGGCCTCGACGCGCTGCAGGCCGGCGTCGACACGCTCATCGTCGTGCCCAACGACCGCCTGCTCGAGGTGCTCGAGCGCGGCGTCTCGATGGTCGACGCGTTCCGCATGGCCGACGACGTCCTGCGCCAGGGCGTGCAGGGCATCTGCGACCTGATCACGCGGCCTGGAGTGATCAACCTCGACTTCGCCGACGTGCGCACGGTCATGGCAGCAGCTCGGGCTCCGCCCTCATGGGCATCGGCATGGCAACCGGCCCCGCGCGTGGCCGCGAGGCCGCGCGCCGAGCGCTCGACTCGCCGCTGATCGGCCAGCGCATCCGCGGTGCGACGGGCGTGCTGCTCTCCATCATGGGTCCGGCCGGAGCTGACGCTGCAGGAGGTCACCGAGGCGGCGGAGGCCGTCCGCGAGGCGGCGGCCGGCCAGGCCAACATCATCTTCGGCACGTCCGTGGACGAGTCGCTCGGCGACCAGCTCTGGGTGACCGTGATCGCGACCGGTTTCGAGCGCCACGCGGGCGCGCGGCAGAGCAGCGAGCCCGAGCGCTCGCGCGACCGCTCGCCGCTGCGGGAGCTCGAGCTCGACGACGATCTCGACGTCCCGTCCTTCCTGCGCGACTAGCCACTTGACCAGCGCGCGCGGTGCGATCGCTGCTGGGCACCCGGTCACTGCGGCTGTCGGCGCCGAGGTGCTGCGCGCGGGCGGCTCGGCAGTCGACGCCTGCGTCGCGGCGGCCTTCGCCTCCTGGATCGCCGAGCCCGCGCTGACCGGACCGGGCGGCGGTGGCTTCCTCGTCGCCTACGACGCGGCCCGCCGGCGGCCGCTCGCGGTCGACTGCTTCGTGGCCGTGCCGGCAGAGGGCTCCGCGCGCGGAGCCGTGGCGCCCCTCGAGCCGTACGTCGTCGACTTCGGCACGGGCCAGCAGGTCTTCCTCGTCGGGCCGGGCTCCTGCGCGGTACCGGGCGTGACGGCGGGCCTCGAGCACGCTCACCGCCGCCTCGGCCGCCTGCCGTGGGGCGAGCTGACGCGGCCTGCCGTCGCGCTCGCGCACGCCGGCGTGGAGCTGACGCCCGCGCACGCGGACGTGATCGACCTGCTCGAAGGGCTTCCTGGGCGCCTCGCCCGAGGGCGCGCGGCATCTTCGGGCCCGCCGGACGCGCCGCTGCAGGCCGGTCAGATCACGCGCAACCCTGCGCTCGGCGACACGCTCGAGCGCATCGCGGCCGGCGGCGCCGCGCGAGCTCGCCGAGGGCGAGACGGCGCGCGCGATCGCCGCCCATCAGGCGGCGACCGGCGGTCGCCTCACGCTCGCCGACCTGGCCGCCTACCGCGCCATCCGCCGCCGCCCGCTGGCGCTGCCCTACCGCGAGCGCATCTTCGTCACGAACCCGCCGCCGTCCTCCGGCGGCTGCGCTGATCGCCCATGCGCTCGCAGTGCTCGCCGGCGGGCCGCCGTTGCGCGATCCGCTCTCGCCTGCGGCCGTCGCACGCATCGCAGCCGCACTGCGCTCGGCGAACGCTCAGCGCACGCCGGCGTTCGAGCGCGCGCTTTACCGCGGCGGGGCCGTGAGGCGGGTGCTCGCGGCTGCCGGCGACGGCCAAATGACACACGCAGAGAGTGTCAATTGGCCGCCCCGATCGCCCTGGACGACCCAGATCAGCGTGCTCGACGGCGACGGCAACGCCGCCTCGCTGACCTGTTCGACGGGGTGTGGCTCCGGCGTCTTCGTGCCGGGCACGGGCGTCCACCTCAACAACATGCTCGGCGAGACCGACCTCGACGTCGCCTCGCGCACGCTGCATCCGGGCATGCGGCTGACGAGCATGATGGCGCCCTCGCTCGTGCTCGGAGAGCGCGGTGTCGAGCTCGTCGTCGGCTCATCGGGGTCGGCGCGCATCCGCTCGGCCATCGTGCAGGTCGTCGTCGCGGCCCTGGACTTCGGCCTGCCGCTGCAGGAGGCCGTCGAGCTCGCGCGCGTGCACCCCGAGGGCGAGGCGCTCGACTGCGAGGGCGGCATGCCAGTTGCGACGCTCGACGCGCTCGAGGCCGCCGGCGAGCAGGTCGTGCGCTGGCCGGGCCGCAACATCTACTTCGGCGGCGCGCAGGTCGTCGCCCGCAGCGGCGACGGCTTCTCGGCGGCGGGCGATCCGCGCCGGGGCGGCGCGGGTCTCGTCGTGCGACGGGGTGGGGAGCGGACGGCGGACTGTCTAAGAAGCCGTTGCGATGACCGTACGCGCCTGTTCGAGCATCCGCGCGTCCGCTCTACCCTCCAGCGCTCCGGCTCGACCCCCGGCCCGCGGTCATCGGCTTCCGGGCTTGAGGGGCCGGCTGACCGAGTAGGTGACCACGGGTGCGCTGGGCGTGACAATAGCCGAGGTGAGGGGCGCCCACAAGCGAGTGGGCGAGCGCTGTCAATCCGCCGGATCGACCTTGCCGTTCCGCACCGCGCGGCGCTCCCGCTCAGCCGACAGGCGCAGGGTTTGGCGGCCCTGTTCGAGTGCCTCGGTGATGAGCACGAGGCGCACGCGCTCCGAGCGGGATTCGAGCAGCGCCTGGCCGACGTGGACGCCGACATCGATGCGCGCGCCGAGCGCGTAGGCGAGGCGGGGCTGGGGCGTGAGCGGCTCGGAGTCCTCGCGGCCGATCTCGCCGAGAATGGCGTTGTAGGCGGCCAGCGCGGCGTCGACGGTCGCCTCGTCCGGCTCGTCGGCGTCATCCTCGAGCACCGTCGCCTCGGCGCTCAGATAGGAGTGGGACTCGTCGTCGAGCGGGCCCAGGCGCACGGGCTCGCCGCCGCTCACGACCACGTTCAGGCGGCCGTCGGCGAGGCGCTCGAGGATCGTCAGATCGCGCGCCAGGCAGCCCACCTCGCGCGGCCCGTCGTCGTCCTCCAGCAACACGCAGAACGGCTCTGGCCCTGCCAGGCAGCGCGTCACGAGCTCGCGGTAGCGCGGCTCGAAGACATGCAGCGGCAGCAGCTCGCCCGGGAGCAGGACGAGCGGCAGCGGGAAGACGGGCACGTCGGAGATCCGCGGCATCGCGCTGCAGCCTATCCCGGGGAAGGCATCGTCTAGCCTCCAGTGCCGATGAGCGGCGACCGCAGGCGACGCGACGAGGATCCGGACGCGCTCGCCCAGCGCGTGCTGGCCGGAGACCGCCGCGCCGTCGCCCGGGCGATCTCGCTGGCGGAGGACGAGCATCCCGGGGCCCGGCGGGTGCTCGAGCTGCTGTACCCGCATGCCGGCAAGGCGCGTACCCTCGGCATCACCGGCCCGCCCGGAGTCGGCAAGTCGAGCCTGATCGCCGCTCTCTGCACGCTGCTGCGCGCGCAGGAGCAGACGATCGGCATCATCACCGTCGACCCGTCCAGCCACATCACGCGCGGCGCGCTGCTGGGGGACCGCATCCGCCTCGTCGAGCACTTCCTCGACAGCGGCGTCTACATCCGCTCGATGGGCACGCGCGGGCATCTCGGCGGCGTGGCGGAGGCGACGCTGCTCGCGGGCGTGATCGTCGATGCCTCCGGCCGCGACGTCGTGCTCTACGAGACGGTCGGGGTGGGGCAGAGCGAGGTCGAGGTCGCCGGGCTCGCCGATACCGTCGCGCTCGTGCTGATGCCCGGCTCCGGCGACTCGATCCAGGCGCTCAAGGCGGGCGTGATGGAGATCCCCGACGTGATCGTCGTCAACAAGGCCGACCACCCGGCCATCGAGCGCACCCGCGCCGAGCTCGCCCAGGTGCTCTCGCTGGCCGATCCGGACCGGCGGCCGATCGTGGTCGAGACCGTGGCCACCGCGGCGGCCGGCATCGAGGAGCTCTGGGCTGCAGTCGAGGGGCATCAGCGCTCCCTTGCGCAGTCCGGCGACCTGGCCGAGCGCCGCAAGCTGCAGCTGCGCTCCGAACTGCTCGCCCTCGCGGCCGCGCGCTCGGCGCGTAGGCTCGGCGAGCTGCTGGACGGCAGCCCGGATCTGGCCGGTCTCGTCGATGCCCTGGCCGAGCGCCGCATCGATCCGCTCGCTGCGGTGCAGCAGCTGCTCGAGCGCGCATGACGATCCGCGCGGTCGTCTACGACTTCCACCGAACGCTCGCCTTGCCGCCGGGGGGCTCGATCTGGAGGCGCTCGCTGCTCGAGGCGCTGGCCGGCCGCGCCCCGGTCACCGACGAGGAAGCACTCGGGCGCGTGCTCAACGCCGGCTATCCCTGGGAGACGCCGGACGAGCGGCGCGAGCACGGCTCCCAGCAGATCGCCCACGCGTACTTCACGAGCCTGCTGGCGGAGGCGGCAGTGGCCGGTGGCGCCGCACCGGACGTTGCGCGAGCCGCTGCGCTCGCCGCCTACGCCAACATCATCCTGCCCGCGAGCAACGTGCCCTATCCCGAGACGCACCAGGTGCTGGCCGCGGTGGACGCGCTCGGCATCCGCCAGCTCGTGCTCTCGAACCACGTCTGGGAGCTGCCGGAGATCTGCCAGGCGCATGGGCTCGTGCCACCGCTCAGCGCCGTGCTCACCTCGGCCCGCCTGGGCGTCGAGAAGCCGCATCCCGAGAGCTACGCGGCGGCGATCGAGGCCGCGGGGTGCGAGCCTGCGGAGATCCTGTTCGTCGGCGACACCTACGAGGCCGACGTGGCGGGGCCCCGAGCGCGCCGGAATGCGCGCGCTGCTGGTGCGCAGGCCGCATCCGGCTGCGCGCGACTACGCCGACGATCTCACCGGCGTGCTGCCCCTGATCGCTCGGGGCTGAGACTACGATGGCCCGCGTGGTCGGCCTCGAGGACATCCGGCGCGCGCGCACCGTGATCGACGGCGTCGTCGCGCACACGCCCGTGCTCACGGCCGGGGCGATCTCCGGCTGGGCGGGCATGCGCGTGCTGCTCAAGGCCGAGAACCTGCAGCGCACGGGCGCCTTCAAGCTGCGCGGCGCGGTCAACCGGATGTCGACGCTGACCGCCGAGGAGCGGGTGCGCGGCGTGGTCGCGGCGAGCGCGGGCAACCACGCCCAGGGAGTGGCGCTCGCTGCGACCGCGCTGGGCGTCCCGTCGCGCGTGTACATGCCCGTCGACGCGCCGCTCGCCAAGCAGGTGGCGACGGCCGACTACGGCGCGGAGGTCGTGCTCGCGGGCGAGACGTTCGAGGAGAGCTATGCCGCGGCGCGCAACGATCCCGACGGGCGCGTGCTCGTGCCGCCCTTCGACGATGCCGCGATCATCGCCGGTGCGGGCACGATCGGCCTCGAGTTGCTCGAGCAGGTGCCGGAGGCCGACACGATCGTGGTTCCGCTGGGCGGCGGGGGGCTGCTCTCGGGCATCGCGGTGGCGGTCAAGGCGCTGCGCCCGGACATCCGCATCGTCGGCGTGCAGGCATCGGGCTGCGCGGCCTGGGGCCCGTCGCTGGCGGCCGGGCGCCCCGTCGTGATCGAGCGTGGCACGACGATCGCGGACGGCATCGCCGTGCAGCGGCCGGGCGAGATCACCTTCCCGCTCGTGCAGCAGTTCGTCGACGAGGTCGTCGAGGTCACGGAGGACGAGATCTGTCGTGCCGTCGTGGTGCTGCTCGAGCGCTCGAAGCTGATGGTGGAGGGCGCCGGCGCCGCAGGGCTGGCGGCACTGCTGGCGGGCAAGGTCACGGGGCGGAACGCCGTCTGCGTGCTCTCGGGCGGGAATCTCGACGCCGGGATGCTGCAGATCATCGTGCGCTTCGGCCTGACGCGCAACGGCCGCTTCCTCCGCCTGCGCACGCAGATGCCGGATCGGCCGGGCGCGCTCAAGCGCCTGACCGACCTGTTCGCCGAGAACCGGGTCAACATCCTCGACATCGACTACCACCGCGACGGCGCGATCGAGCTGGGCGTGAACGACGTCCGCGTGCTGATCTCGGTCGAGACCCGGGACTTCGAGCACGGCGAGCGCGTGATCGAGCTGATCAGCGCAGCGGGCTACCCCGCCGAGCGCCTCTAGCTGCGCGTCTAGACTCCCCGCATGAGCCGCCACAAGGTCGTCCTCGACGAGGACGCGCTGCCGACCCACTGGTACAACCTCGGTGCCGATCTGCCGTTGCCGGCGCCGCCGCTGCATCCCGGTACCCACCAGCCACTCGGGCCCGAGGATCTCGCGCCGCTCTTCCCGATGTCGATCATCCTGCAGGAGGTCTCGGGCGAGGCTCAGCACGAGATCCCGGAGGAGGTGCGCCAGGCGTACCGGATCTGGCGGCCGACGCCGCTGATGCGGGCCGAGCGCTTCGAGCAGGCGCTCGGCCTGAAGGGCGTGCGCATCTACTACAAGTACGAGGGCGGTAGCCCGTCGGGCTCGCACAAGCCGAACACGGCCGTGCCGCAGGCGTTCTACTGCGCACAGGACGGGCGCAAGCGCATCGCGACCGAGACGGGCGCCGGCCAGTGGGGCTCGGCGCTGGCCTACGCCACGCAGCTGTACGGCCTCGAGTGCGAGGTCTTCATGGTCGGCATCTCCTACCGCCAGAAGCCCTACCGGCGCGTGATGATGCAGACCTTCGGCGGGACGGTGCACTCCAGCCCCTCGTCGCTGACCAGCGCCGGGCGCGCGGCGCTGGAGGGGGATCCGGAGTCGCTCGGCTCTCTCGGGCTCGCGATCTCGGAGGCCGTCGAGCGCGCGGCCACCGACCCCGAGGCCGCCTACTCGCTCGGCTCCGTGCTCAACCACGTGCTCATGCACCAGACGGTGATCGGCCTCGAGGCCAAGGAGCAACTCGCCGCATTCGGCGAAAAGGGCCCCGACGTCGTGATCGGGTGTGCCGGGGGCGGCTCCAACTTCGCCGGCATCTCGTTCCCGTTCCTGCGCGACAAGATCGCGGGAGCGGACATCGAGATCATCGCCGTGGAGCCCGCCTCCTGTCCGACGCTGACGCGCGGCGTGTACGCCTACGACTTCGGCGACGCCGTCGGCATGGCCCCGCTCGTGCCCATGCACACGCTCGGCCACGACTTCATGCCCCCGGGCATTCACGCCGGCGGCCTGCGCTACCACGGCATGGCGCCCCTCGTCTCGAACGCGCTGCGCCAGGGACTGATCCGCGCGGAGGCCTACGGCCAGCTCGACTGCTTCGCGGCCGGCATCCAGTTCGCGAAGGCGGAGGGCATCCTGCCCGCACCGGAGCCCACGCACGCGATCAAGGGCGTGATCGAGGCCGCCAAGCGCGCGGAGGCCTCCGGCCGGGAGCAGGTCATCCTCTTCAACCTCTGCGGCCACGGGCACTTCGATATGCAGGCCTACGACGACTACCTCGCAGGCCGTCTGCAGGATCACGCGATGCCGGAGGACGATCGCGAGCGTGCGCTCGCGGCGATCGCCGACTTCCCACAGGCGCCTGCATAAAGCGGGGTCAGGCACCGAAATATGCGCCAATTTCGAATTGGCGCATATTTCGGTGCCTGACCCCGCTTATGCAGGCGCCGCGGCGTCCGCGCCGACGGGCGGCAGGGCGCTCCACGCGAACGTGATCCAGGCGTCCGTGCGCCGCCAGACGTAGTCGCAGCGCACGATCGAGCGGGACTTCTCGTAGAGCACGGCCGTGCGCGCCTCGGCGACGTGGCGCTCGCAGAAGCGCTGCACGAGCTCGAGCGTGCCGCCGGTGTCGGCCACGTCGTCGCAGATCAGCACGCGGCGCTGTGACAGCTCGCTCGGGTCGGGCACCGGAGGGAGCAGGATCGGCAGCTCCAGGCGCTCGTCCTCGCCCGTGTAGAACTCGACGTTGACCGTGAAGACGTTCTTGGCTCCGAGCGCGTAGCCCATCGCACCGGCCACCAGCAGCCCACCGCGCGCGATCGCCAGGATCACGTCCGGCTCGTAGCCGCTCGCATGCACCATCTCGGCCAGCGCGCGCGTGCCCTCGCCGAGCTCCTGCCAGGTGAGCTCTGCGCGCTCCGGGACCCCTGCGTCAGTCACTGGCGACCACTGCCGGCTGCGGTGCCGGGTCGGGCGAGAGCTCCGGAGCGTGCCAGGCTCCCATGCCCTCGCCGAGCACCGGACGCACGTGCGTGAATCCCCGGCGCGCGAGCAGCGAGGCGGCCAGCGGCGAGCGCACGCCGGTGTGGCAGACGACCGCCGTCGGCCGCGCGGGATCGAGCCCGGGGAGCTCGGCGCCTGCCAGCAGCCGGTAGGGGACGGTCAGCGCACCGGCCGCCAGCTCGGTCTGCTCGGAGGTCTCGCGCACGTCGACGACCTGCAGCTCGCCCTTGGCCGCGAGCAGTCCCATCTGCTCGAGGCCAATCGGCTCGAAGCGCTCCAGCGAGTGGGCGGCGTCGAGCCCGAAGCCGATCTCGGCGAGCTGCGTGAAGCCGACGGCTGCGAGCTTGCGCGCGGCATCCTCGGCCTGCTCGTGGGTCGCGGCGACGATCACGACCTCGCGGTCGGGATCGAGTGCGAAGCCGCAGCGGTTACCGAAGCCCGGGGAGGCGGCGGAATCGTTGAGCGAGCCCGCCATGTGGCCGTCGGCGAAGTGGGCGCCGTCGCGCACGTCCAGCACCTGGGCGCCGGCCGCGGGCTGCGACACCGTGCGCAGGACGGGCGGCGTGCCGATCAGAGGGCCGCGGTTGAGCTCGACGACGCGCGCCATCGTGGGCGGCTTGGGCGCCAGGTCGGCGTTTGCGAGCTTCACGAACTGCTCCACGCTCATCTCCGCCAGCATGGGGTTGAAGCGGCGCTCGTAGCCGAGCGTGGAGGACGGCTTGGCCGACATGCCGCGCCCGCAGAGCGAGCCGGCGACGTGTCCCGGGAACAGCTCGACGCTGCCGTCGAGACCGCCCAGCCGCTCGTGCAGCGAGCGGTAGAGCGCGCCGGCGCCCTCGTCGCCCGCGACCGCGAGATCCGGCCTGCCGCTGTCGCCGACGAACAGCGCGTCGCCCGAGAGCACGAGCCACGGCTCCTCCGAGCGCGTGCGATCGGAGACGACCAGGCAGCAGTGCTCCGGCCGGTGCCCGGGCGTGTGGAAGACGTCGAGCGCGATGTTGCCGACCTCGATCCTGTCGCCGTCGCGCAGCGGCCGGTGCTCGTAGACCGCGTTGGCGACCTCGTGGATGGCGATCCAGCAGCCATGGGCCTGCGCGAGCACGCCGTGACCCGAGACATGGTCCGCGTGCGTGTGGGTCTCGATCACGCCGACGAGCCTCGCGTCGTGGCGCTTGCACAGCGCCAGCACCTCGCGCACGTCGAGCGGCGGGTCGACGACGACGGCCTCACCGGCGACCTGGCAGCCCACGAGGTAGGAGGCGCAGCCCAGGTCGCGCCAGACGATCTGCTCGAAGATCACTCGAGCCCCAGCCCGCGTGCGATCACGAGGCGCTGGATCTCGTTCGTGCCCTCGCCGATCTCGAGGATCTTGGCGTCGCGGTAGAAGCGCGAGATGGCGTACTCGTCCATGTAGCCGTAGCCGCCGTGGATCTGCACGGCCTCGTCCGCCACGCGGCAGGCGAGCTCGGCCGTATACAGCTTCGCCATCGAGGCCTCGTGCGCGAACGGGCGGCCGCGATCCTTGAGCCAGGCGGCGTGATAGGTGAGCGCGCGTCCCGCGGCGATCTCGGTCGCCATGTCCGCGAGCTTGAACTGCACCGCCTGGAAGCGCGCGATGGCGCGGCCGAACTGCTGCCGCGTGCGCGCGTAGGCCTTGGCCAGCTCGTAGGCGCCTTGCGCGAGCCCGAGGCCGAGCGCCGCGACGGAGATGCGGCCGCCGTCGAGGATCGTCAGGAACTGGTGCAGGCCCTCGCCCCGCGGGCCGAGCAGGTTCTCGCCCGGGATGCGGCAGCCCGAGAAGGAGAGAGGGCGCGTGTCCGACGACTTCCAGCCCATCTTCTTGAGCGGCGGGCCGATGTCGTAGCCCGGCGTGCCGTTCGGGACGATGAAGTTGGAGATCTCGTCGTCCCCCGTGCGCGCGGTGATGGTGACGCAGCCGCTGATCTCCGTGCCGGCGTTCGTGATGAACATCTTGGAGCCGTCGATCACCCACTGGCCGTCCTCGGCCCGCGCCGTCGTGCGGGTCGCACCGGCGTCCGAGCCCGCTTCCGGCTCGGTCAGCCCGAATGCCGCGAGCAGCTCGCCGGAGGCCAGCTGCGGCAGCCACTGCGCGCGCTGGCCCTCGTCGCCGAAGAGCAGGATGGGCATCGTGCCGAGGGAGGTGTGGGCGGCCACCGTGATGGCGAACGACGAGTCGATGCGCGCGAGCTCCTCGATGCAGAGCGCATAGGCCAGCGTGTCGCCACCGGCGCCGCCCTCGGCTTCCGGGATCGGGATTCCGAGCAGTCCGAGCGCCGCGGCCTCGTGCAGCTCGGCGAGCGGGAACCGCCCGTGCGCGTCGAGCTCCTCCGCGACGGGCGCGATCACTCCCTCCGCGAACCCACGCACCGTGTCACGGAACAGGCGATGCTCGTCCGAGAGGTCGAGGTCCACGCCTCCACGATACCCGGCACCTACGATGCGGCGCGATGGATGACGCCTCGCTCGAGCGCTACGCCGATGCAATCGTCCGCGACGGGCTCCTGATCGGCCCGGGTGACGTGCTCTCGGTGCACCCCGAACCCATCCAGCGTCCCTTCGCGGTGGCGCTCACGGAGGCCGGCTACCGCGCCGGCGCGCGCTACGTGGACGTGCTCGAGGACGATCCGCGCATCACCCGCGCCCGCGCACTGCTGGCGCCGGAGGAGACGCTCGACTGGCGCCCGGCCTGGCAGGACGCGCGCATGCGCGAGCTCGTGAGGGAGAACGCGGGGATCGTCTGGATCGCGGGCGCCGAGGACCCGCAGGCGCTGGCCGACGTGCCGCCGGCGCGCGCAGTCCGCAAGGTCGTCGACCGCCCGGGCCTCACGCCGTACCGCCGCGCGGTCGGGCGGGGTGACGCCCGCTTCGCAGTGGTCGCCTGGCCGACGCCGGCCTGGGCCGCCCAGGTCTATCCCGAGCTCTCGCCCGAGGCGGCCCTCGCGACGCTCGGCAACGACCTGCTGCGCTTCGCGCGAATCGGAGCCGGCGACCCGCCCGACGGCTGGCGCGTGCACGCCGAGAGCCTGGCGGAGCGCGCGCGCACGCTGACCGAGCTCGACGTGCGGGAGCTCCACCTGCGTGCGCCCGGCACCGACCTCCGGCTGGCCTTGCCGCCCGGCACGCTGTGGCGCGGCGGCGTCGCCGATGCCCGCGGCCACCGCATCACCCCGAACATCCCGACGGAGGAGGTGTTCACGAGCCCGGCTCCGGGTGCGACCGCCGGGCCCTTCCGCTGCACGCGACCGCTCGCGATCGCCGGCCGCGTGATCACCGGCATCGCGGGCGAGTTCCGCGGCGGGCGGCTCGTTCGCATCGAGGCCGACCGCGACGAGGACCGCGAGTTCCTGGCCTCCTACTTCGCCCGTGATCGCGGCGCCGGGCGCCTCGGCGAGCTCGCGCTCGTCGACGACAGCTCGCGCGTGGGGCAGGCCGGGAGGCCGTACTTCACGACGCTGCTCGACGAGAACGCCGCGGCGCACATGGCCTTCGGCATGGGCTTCGGCGATGCGCGCTCCCCGGGCGGGCCCGCGGTCAACAGGTCCGTGATCCACATCGACGTCATGATCGGCTCGCCCGAGATGGACGTCGACGCCGTAGACGGCAAGGGCCGCAAGCTCTCGATCATCGCCGACGGCAGCTTCGCCTCGGGGCTCTAGCCCGCTCCTGCATACACCGGGGTCACTGCATAAACCGGGGTCAGGCACCAAAATATGCGCCAAATTCAAATTGGCGCATATTCGGTGCCAGACCCCAATTTATGCAGGAGCCGCTCCGGCGACCAGCTCCAGCAGCAGGTCGCCGGCCGCGACCTGCTGGCCCTCACGGCATTCGACGGCGAGCACGCGCCCGGCGAACGGCGCCCGCACCGGGTGCTCCATCTTCATCGCCTCGAGCACCAGCAGCGGCGCGCGCTCCTCGACCTCGTCGCCCTCGGCGACCGCGAGCCGCAGGATCGCCCCCGGCATCGGCGCGACCACGCGTGCGATGCCCGCGGCTGCGGCGCCGGCGCCCCGACGGGCGTGCCGCTCCGGCTCGTCGAGCGCGCCGCGCTCGACGCGCACGTCCCGGCCGCCGAGCCAGACGTGCAGCGATCCGTCCGGGCCGCGCGCCACGGGCGCCTCGGGCGCCGGCGCATCGTCGCCCGCGCGCCAGCGCCCCATCCAGGGGCTCGCGCCCCGCTCGCGGGCCGCGAAGGCCGCGGCGGCGCTCAACGCCTCCCCGGGGGGCGTCTCCTCCGGGTGCGGCTGCCAGGTGCGCTCGAGCCAGCCCGTGTCGATGCCGCCGCGCTCGAAAGCGGGATCTGCCGCGAGCACGCGCAGGAGCGGGAGGTTGGTCGTCAGCCCGAGCACGACCACGTCGTCGAGGGCGGAGCGGAGGCGCGCGAGCGCACGCGCGCGCGTCTCGCCGTGCACGCAGAGCTTGGCCAGCAGGCCGTCGTAGCGCGTGCCGACGGTGTCGCCGCCGTCGACGCCGGCGTCCACCCGCACTCCGGGGCCGCGCGGCCAGCGCACCGCGAGCACGCTGCCCGACGTCGGCAGGAAGCCGTGATCGGCATCCTCCGCGTAGAGCCGGGCCTCGATCGCATGGCCGCGCAGGACGATGTCGCCCTGGTGCAGCTCGAGCGGCAGGCCGGCGGCGATCTCGATCTGACGGCGGACGATGTCGACGCTCGTGACGAGCTCGGTGACCGGGTGCTCGACCTGGATCCGCGCGTTCATCTCGAGGAAGTACCAGCTGCCGTCGGGGGCGAGCAGGAACTCCGCGGTGCCCGCGCCGACGTAGCCGACGGCCTCGGCCAGGCGCAGCGCGGCGGCTCCGAGCTCGCCCCGCAGCTCGCGGCCGACGCCGGGCGCGGGGGCCTCCTCGATCACCTTCTGATGACGGCGCTGCACCGAGCAGTCCCGCTCGCCCAGGTGCAGGCCCGCGCCGTGGGCGTCGCGCAGGATCTGCACCTCGACGTGGCGTGCGCCTTCCAGGTAGCGCTCGTAGAGCAGCCCCCGATCGCCGAACGCCGCCTCGGCCTCCCGCCCGGCGGCCTCGATCGCCGCCGTCAGCTCGGAAGCCTCGCGCACCACGCGCAGGCCGCGCCCGCCGCCGCCCGCCCGCGCCTTGACGAGCAGCGGATAGCCGAGCTCGGCCGGATCCGGCCCGCCGGGCACCACCGGCACGCCCGCGCGCTGCGCGAGCTCGCGCGCGGCGTCCTTGCGCCCGAGCGTGGCCAGCGCGTCGGCCGGGGCGCCCACGAACGCCAGCCCGGCGGCGCGGCAGGCCTCAGCGAGCTCGGGCGACTCGGAGAGGAAGCCGTAGCCGGGATGCAGGGCGTCGGCTCCGCCCGCAGCGGCCGTCACGGCCAGCGTCCCGGCGTCGAGGTACGACGGCACCTCGACGGCCGCATCCGCCTCGCGTTCGGCGATCCCACCGCGCTCGTCAGCTGCGACGAGGGCCAGGCTGCGGATGCCCAGCTCGCGACAGGCGCGGATCACGCGCACCGCGATCTCTCCGCGGCAGGCGACGGCGACGCATTCGAAGGGCGGGCTCACCACTCCGGATCCCGGCGCTCGAGGAAGGCCGCGATGCCTTCGCGGCCCTCCTCCGATGCACGCCGCTGCGCGAGCGCCTCGGCCGCCTGCAGCGCCTGCGGCGCCGGGTCTCCGTCGCGCAGCGCCGGCGATCAGCGCCTTGGCCGCGCGCACGGCCAGCGGGCCGCCGCGCAGCACGCTCGCGAGCGTGCGCTCGAGTGCGGCGTCGAGCGCCGTGTCGTCGGCGTGCAGCTCGTGCACGATGCCGATCTCGCGGGCGTGCGCGGCGCCGAACTGGGCGCCGGTGAGGAAGAGCGCGCGCGCCTGGGAGCGGCCGATGCGCGCGAGGGCGAACGGAGCGATCGTCGCCGGGATCACCCCGAGGCGCACCTCGGTGAAGCCGAAGCGCGCGTCCTCGCGCGCGAGCACGACGTCGCAGCAGCAGGCGAGGCCGGTGCCGCCGCCGAGCGCGGCGCCCTGCACTCGCGCGATCACGGGCACGGGGCATGCGTCGACGGCCGAGAACATGGCCGCCGCGCGCTCGGCGTCGGCGAGGTTGCGCTCGTACGTGAGCTCGCCGGACGCGCGCATCCACGCGAGGTCGGCACCGGCGCAGAAGGCCGCGCCGCGACCGGCGACGACGACCGCGCGCAGCGTCTCGTCGCCCGCGAACGACGTGAAGGCCTCGAGGATCGCCTCGATCAGCTCGGCATCGAACGCGTTGCGCCGCTCCGGCCGGTCGAGCCAGACCCGCGCGACGCCTGCGTCGCGCTCGACGGTCAGGCCGCTCACATGCGGAAGACGCCGAAGCGCGGCTCGGGGATCGGAGCGCGCGCGGCGGCGGCCAGGCCGAGCGCCAGCACCCGCCGCGTGTCACGGGGATCGATCACGCCGTCGTCCCACAGGCGGGCGGTCGAGTAGCTCGCGTCGCTCTCGTGCTCGTAGCGCTCGACGATCGGCTGGGTGAAGGCCTCGCGCGCGGCCTCGCTCAGCTCCTCGCCGCGGGCCCGCAGGGCGTCCAGCCGCACCGTCAGCAGCGTCTCCGCGGCCTGGCGCGGGCCCATCACGGAGATGCGAGCGTTCGGCCACATGAACAGCAGGCGGGGGCTGAAGGCGCGGCCGCACATGCCGTAATTGCCCGCGCCGTAGGAGCCGCCGATCACCACGGTCAGCTTGGGCACCTGGGCGCAGGCCACCGCCATCACGAGCTTCGCGCCGTCTTTCGCGATGCCTCCGTGCTCGTAGGCCTTGCCGACCATGAAGCCGGTGATGTTCTGCAGGAAGACGAGCGGGATCTTGCGCCGGCAGGCGAGTTGCACGAAGTGCGAGCCCTTGAGCGCCGACTCCGAGAAGAGGATGCCGTTGTTCGCCACGATCGCCACGGGATAGCCCCAGAGGTGCGCGAAGCCGCACACGAGCGTGTCGCCGTAGAGCGGCTTGAACTCGGCGAAGCGTGAGCCGTCGACGATCCGCGCAATCACCTCGCGCACGTCGAAGGGCGTGCGCTCGTCTGCCGGGATGACCCCCGCGAGCTCCTCCGGATCGGCTGCGGGCTCCTCGGGCTCGAGCTGTTCGAGCGACGGCGCGCCAGGATCTCGCAGTCCCGCCACGGCCTCCCGCAGCAGGGCCAGCGCGTGCTCGTCCGAGCTCGCGAGTGCATCCGCCACGCCCGAGATGCGCGCGTGCACGTCTGCGCCGCCGAGCTCCTCGGCGGTCACCTCCTCGCCGGTCGCCGCCTTGACGAGCGGAGGCCCGGCGAGGAAGATCGTTCCCGTCCCCTGCACGATCACGCTCTGATCGCACATCGCCGGCACGTAGGCGCCGCCGGCCGTGCAGGATCCCATCACGGCCGCGAGCTGCGGGATGCCCTCGGCCGACATGCGCGCCTGGTTGTAGAAGATGCGCCCGAAGTGGTCGCGGTCCGGGAAGACCTCGGCCTGCAGCGGCAGATAGGCGCCGCCGGAGTCGACCAGGTAGATGCACGGGAGCCGGTTCTCGAGCGCGATCTCCTGCGCGCGGAGGTGCTTCTTGACGGTCAGCGGGAAGTACGTGCCGCCCTTGACGGTCGCGTCGTTCGCGACGATCACGCACTCGCGCCCGTGCACCGTGCCGATGCCGGTGACGATCCCCGCGGCCGGCGCCTCGTCGTCATACAGGCCGAGGGCCGCGAGCGGCGAGAGCTCGAGCCAGGCCGTGTCCGGGTCGAGCAGCAGGTCGATGCGCTCGCGCACGGGCAGCTTGCCGCGTCCCCGGTGCCGCTCGAGCGCATCCGCGCCTCCGCCGGCGCGTGCCTGGGAAAGGCGCACCTGCAGCCCGTCGCAGAGCGCGCGCATGCGCTGCTCGCCGCGCAGGTACGTCTCGCCGCGCGGATCCAGGTGGCTGGTCAGGCGCCCCACTCCTTCGAGTGTAGAGCGGGCGCCGCGCGCCACGTGCATAAAACGAGGGGTCAGGCATAGACCAGTATTTGCTCGGCTGCATACACCGGGGTCAGGCACCGAAATATGCGCCAGTTTCAAATTGGCGCATATTTCGGTGCCTGACCCCGGTGTATGCAGCGACCCCGGTCTATGCCTGACCCCAGCTCATGCACGTCGGCGTTACGCCCTTGGGGCGCGGACGTGCCCCTCCTGATGCTCAGTTGAGCGGAGTCGCGTCGGTGTGATGGATGCCGACGCGCCGGTACTCGGGCCCGTGCTCGTAGAGGTGGCTCAGCAGCACGGACTTGGCGATGGCCATCGCCTCGCCCGCATCCTCGGAGTCGACGTAGGCCTCCATGATCAGCCGCCGCGTCAGCAGCTGGCTCCTGATCGTCGGATCGCCGACGTAGCCGGCGCTCTCGATCGCGCTCTGCAGATCCTGCGCGAGCTCGTCGAGATCCCGGTGGAGGATGCTGGTCGTGCCGACCTGGACGTGGTAGCGCACTAGGACCGGCCTCGCTTGGCCGCCGGCGGGGTCGCATGGCTCATCTGCTGCAGCCGAGATAGGTCGGAGGGCAGGGGAGCTGCGCGACGACGCGCGAGCTGCCGTCGGCGAGCTGCACGACGAGGCTGCCGGGCTGCGTGCTCGTGAGCTCGAGATAGAAGGCGTTGTTGCCGAGCTGCGCGCTCGCCGTCGTATCGTCGGCGAAGACGGCCTCGACCGCCGTCACGTCGTCACGCGCGATGCCGTAGAGCGCCACCGCGCCGGCCGACGGCGTGGCGATGAACCAGGAGAGCTTCTGATCGCCCGTGAACGCGGGAACGCACTGGATCGCGAAGTCGGTCAGGGCGAGGCAGACTCCGCCGCTCGAGGTCGCGACGAGCGAGAGCTGTCGGCCAGTCGGGCCGAGGTCCTGCAGCAGCGTGCGCGCAGCGGTCGCGATCACCGTGCCGAGCGCCGGGGTGCTGCCGTCGCCGGGGTGCGCGGCCGCGTGCCTGGCCTGCGAGGCCGCCACCGCCGCCGCTGCCGAGATCGCAACCGGGGCGGCGAAGGCGGCGGGGGCCTGCGCGTCCCCGAGACCCGGGACGGCGCGGAGCGTCGGCGTCTCGCCGAAGAGCCAGCCGTTGGCCACGCTGGCGGACGTCGTGACGACCAGCACGGCGGCGATCAGGGTCAGCGCAGCAGCCCGGCGCCGCCTGAGCGAGCGTGCAGCGGCGCGCTGCGTGGCGCGTGCGAGATCCTCTCCGACGTACGCGAGATTGGCCGGAAGCGCACTCACGGCGAGGCCTCCCCGCCGCTCATGACCGCGCGCATCGCGCGCAGGGCGCGCATCACGCGCATGCGCGCCGTCGGCTCGGTCGTGGACATCCGCTCGGCGATCTCGGCGAAGCGCAGGTCCTCGATCACGCGCAGCTCGAGGGCGCGCCGCTGGTCCACGTTGAGGTCGCCGAGCGCGGTGCGCAGCTCCAGGCGGGCCCCCTGGGCGGAGAGCCGGTCGTCCGCGTCGTCGATCTCGATGGCCGAGGCATACGTCTCCTGCATCCCGAGCCGCGCGCGCGCCGTCGACTCGACGCGGTTCAGCCGCTGGTACGAGCGGTACTGGTTGAGCGCGATCCCGTACAGCCAGGGAGCCACCGAGTCCGCTCGATCGGCTCGGAAGCGGCGTCGCGACTGCCACGCCGCGGCGAACGTCTCGGCAGTCAGGTCGGTAGCCGCGGGCTCTCCTACGCGCCCGCGCAACCACGAGTGAATGGCGACGGAGTGCCGCTCGTAGAGCTCGCCGAATGCACGCGAATCGGTTCGGGCCGCGCGCATCAGGGCGATGTCGGATCGCCGTTCCATCTCAGGGTTGATTAGATCACCGGGCCGTGAACGTAACGGCGGGGGCGGGCACCAGCGGCGCCCGCCCCCGCCGGCCTCACGCGCCGGGAGCTCGCAGGTCGTTTGCAACCTTGGCCGTCGTGCCGTCGGCGTAGTGCACGATCAGAGCGCTGACGGCGCCGAGGTCGGCCGCCCCCAGGTCGGCTGCGTAGGCGTTGTGCAGCATGGTCGCGGGCTGCGCCCCGCCGTTCAGGATCACGTCGACGCCGACGACGTCGTCGGCGGCGAAGCCGTACAGCGTCCAGCCCGTCGCATCGGCTGCCTGCAGCGAGATGCCGCTGGGCGGGAGATCGTCGACGCACTGGGTGCTGACGCCGCCCCCGGGGCTCGCGAGCGCATTGCAGGCGCCCCCGTTGGAGCGGCCGGCCGCATAGAGGTCGAGCCCCGAGCCGCCGGCGTTCGAGCCCAGCAGCCGCGCGGAGGCGGGGTCCGCGGATCCTGTGCCCAAACCAACTGAGACGTCGGGCGGGGCGCCCTTCGCGAACGGGCCGGCGTGCAGGACGCCCAGCCGAGACGCGGCCGTGCCCGGTGCTCCGGGCCGCACCACTGCGCCCGAGGCGGAGACGCCGAAGCTGACGATCGCAACCGCCAGCGCGCCACCCAGGGCGAGGCTCGCGGTGATGCGCGCCGCTGCCTGGCGCGCGCTGAGGGCAGGGGAGCGAGTTGTCATCTTGCTCATGGCTGTGTCGTGTTGCAGTCGACCCAGAGCGTCACGTAGTCGCCGCACTTGGCGCCGGCCGTGCCGTAGCCGTACGAGCCGCTCGAGGCGAGATTGATGAACGCCGAGTTGCCGATCGCGGATGCTCCCGCGTAGCAGGCTCCGTTGCCGACCGGGCCGTAGCAGACGTACTTGAGGTCGTTGGACTGGCCCGAGATGCGGTCGTAGTTGCGGTAGGACGCGCCCGGCGTCTGCGCCATGCCGTTCAGGTACCTCGGCGTGCCCCCGTAGGAGAAGTCGGTGGCGCCCCAGGCGAGCGTGACCGGGAGCACCGTGCCTATGACGGCGATCGCCGTCACGAGCTTCCTCGAGACGAGTGGGACCATGCGTGCCTCCTGGGGGGTTCGCGCCGGCAATGCGCCGGGATGCTGATGCGCGGTCGGCTGCGCAGCCACGCGGTTCCGTGAGCCGGACCTGCGTGAGCTACCCACGTAGTACAGAAGCGCTATAGCCCTCGCTCACACTTTCGGGTGGGCCGAGCACGGGGCTACTCCGTCGAGAGCCCGCCCGCCAGGGAGCCGACGAGCTCGCCGAGAGCGGCGGCCCCGCCGCTCTCGAGCGCCGCGATCGCCGCAGAGCCGACGATCACGCCGTCGGCGCCTGCGGCGCGCAGGTCGCGCACGTGCGAGGCGCGCGAGACACCGAAGCCGCACAGGAGCGGCAGGGCGCCGGCCTGCGCCCGCACGCGCGCGAGCAGGCTGCGCAGCCGTTCGACGTCCAGCTCGTCGCGCGCGCCCGTCGTGCCGATCGCCGACACGACGTAGATGAAGCCGCGGCTCGTACGGCACGCCAGCGCGAGCCGGGCATCCGCGCTCGTGAGCGAGATCAGCTGCACGAGGTCGATCGCGTTGGCCGCGCTCTCGGCCTGCAGCTCGTCGCCGTCGTCGGGCGGGACGTCCGCCACGATCAGCCCCGTCGCCCCGGCGGCGGCCGCGTCCCTGCAGAAGGCCGCGATGCCGTAGCGCTCGACGATCGCCGCGTAGGTCATCGGGATCAGCGGCACCTCGTCGCCGAGGCGGGCGCGTGTCGCGGCGAGCACCTCGAGGCAGCGCGGCGGGCTCATCCCGTCGCGCAGGGCGGCCTGGGCCGCGCGCTGGATCACCGGCCCGTCGGCCAGCGGGTCCGAGAAGGGGATGCCCACCTCGATCGCCGTCGCACCGGCCGCGACCGCGGCTGCTGCCTGCTCCGGCAGGTCGTCGCCGGCCATCAGGTAGATCGCCAGTGCGGGCGTGCTCAGATGCACGCGCCGGCCCGGCTCGTGACGGTGTCGATGTCCTTGTCGCCGCGGCCCGAGAGGCACACGAGCACGTCGCCGCCGGACCCGATCTCGCGGGCCAGCCGCTCGGCTGCGAAGAGCGCGTGCGACGACTCGAGGGCCGGGATGATGCCCTCGCTCCGGCAGAGGCGGTGGAACGACGAGAGCGCCTCGTCATCGCTCACGCGCACGTACTCCGCACGTCCGCTCTCGGCCAGGTGCGCGTGCTCCGGCCCGACGCCGGGGTAGTCGAGGCCGGCCGAGATCGAGTGGCTCTCCGAGACCTGGCCCCACTCGTCGCAGAGCACGTAGGAGCGCGAGCCGTGCAGCACCGAGACGCGGCCTCCGCCGATCGAGGCGGCGTGCAGGTCGGCGCCGTCGCCGCCGGCCTCTGTGCCGACAAGGCGCACGGCATCGTCCCGGAACGGGTGGAACGTGCCGATCGCGTTGGAGCCGCCGCCGACGCAGGCGACCACGGCGTCCGGCAGGCGGCCCGCCTGCGCCAGCATCTGCGCGCGCGCCTCGCGGCCGATCACCGACTGCAGCTCGCGCACCAGCGTCGGGTACGGGTGGGGCCCGGCGGCGGAGCCGATCAGGTAGTGGGTCGTCTCGACGTTGGCGATCCAGTCCCGGATCGCCTCGTTCATGGCCTCCTTGAGCGTGGCGGTGCCGGAGGTCACGGGCACGACCGTGGCGCCCAGCAGGTGCATGCGCGTGACGTTGGGCGCTTGCCGGCGCGTGTCCTCCTCGCCCATGTAGACGATGCACTCGAGCCCGAAGCGGGCGCAGACGGTGGCGCTCGCGACGCCGTGCTGACCCGCTCCCGTCTCGGCCACGATGCGCTGCTTGCCGAGCCGCCGCGCGAGCAGCGCCTGCCCGACCGCGTTGTTGATCTTGTGCGCTCCGGTGTGCGCGAGGTCCTCGCGCTTGAGCCAGATGCGGGCACCGCCGACCTGCTCGCTGAGGCGCTCGGCCAGGTAGAGCGGCGTCTGGCGCCCCACGTAGTCGCGGGCGAGCGCCTCGAGCTCCGCCTGGAAGGAGGGATCGACGAGCGCGTCCGCCAGGGCGGCCTCCAGCTCGTCGAGCGCCGCCATCACCGTCTCGGGGACGAAGCGGCCGCCGAAGCGGCCGAAGTGACCCAGCCCGTCGGGTGCGTGCTGGACGTCGAGCCCTCGCTCTGCCGTGCTCATGCCGCCTCCTTGGCAGCGGCGACGAAGCGCCGCACGAGTTCGTGATCCTTGACTCCCGCCGAGCTCTCCACGCCGCTCGCGACGTCCACGCCATAGGGGCGCACCTCGCGCACCGCCTGCGCCACGTTGGCGGCGTCGAGCCGTCCGGCGAGCAGCAGCCGCCACTCGTCGACGAGTCCGCTCGCGACCCGCCAGTGCGCGGAGAGCGCCTCGGCGTCGCGCGCCTCGCCCCACGGGCGGTCGAACACGATCGGCACGCCCGGCGGCACGACCGAGAGGTCGCCGTCGCGCACGCCGCGGATCGCGCGCTCGCCGTAGCGCTCGACCAGCACGCGCGACTCCGAGCCGTGCAGCTGAACGCGGTCGAGCCCGACGCTGCCGACGAGGTCGTCCATGCGCTCAGGGTCCTCGTCGACGAAGACGCCGACCAGCAGCACGTTCCCGGGCACCACCGCGCGCACGCGACGGGCCTCGTCCTCGCTGGCGGCGCGCGGGCTGGACGGCCAGAAGTTGACGCCGATCATGTCGGCGCCGGCGGCCACCGCCGCCGCCGCGTCCTCGGCCAGACGCACGCCGCAGATCTTGACGAGCGTCACGCCGCGGCCCTCACGAGGGCCGGCAGCAGGGCGGGATCGCGCATCAGGGCGGTGCCCACGAGCAGCGCGTCCGCGCCCGCCTCGCGCACGGCGCGCGCCTGGTCGGGCGTCTCGATGCCCGACTCCGCGATTCGCAGAAGGCCTCGCGGGAGCCGGCGCAGCAGCTCGATCTGGCGTCCGCGGTCGATCTCGAGCGTGGCCAGATCGCGCGCGTTGACGCCGATGATCGGCGTGCCCAGGTCGAGCGCCCGCTCCAGCTCGCTGCCGCTGTGCACCTCGACGAGCGCCTCCATCTCGAGATCCTCGGCCGCCTGGATGAGATCGACCGCCAGGCTGTCCTCCACCAGCGCGAGCAGCACGAGAATCGCATCCGCGCCATGCACGCGCGCCTCGGTGACCTGCCAGACGTCGACGAAGAAGTCCTTGCACAGCACCGGCACGTCCACCGCCGCGCGGACGGCCGCCAGGTCGGCGTAGGAGCCGCCGAAGTCGCGTGCCGAGGTGAGCACCGAGATGGCGGCCGCGCCGTCGTGGGCGTACTGCCGGGCGATCGCCGCGGGATCCGCGGCGGGCGCGATCTCGCCCTGCGAGGGGGAGGCGCGCTTGACCTCGGCGATCACCGACCTGTTGCCGTGCTCGAGCAGCGAGGCCGCGAGGGAGCGCGTCTCCCGACGCTCCTCGAGCCGCTCGCGCGTCCACGCTCCGATGCCCTCGAGATAGCTCATGCAAGCTCCTTCCCCGCGGCGCGCAGCGCCGTCAGCTTCTCCATCGCCGCCCCGGAGCGCAGCGCCTCGCGCGCCGCCTCGAGGCCTTCGCCGAGGTCGGCCGCGCGCCCCGCCACCACGAGCGCGGCGGCGGCGTTGAGCGCCGTCGCGTCGGACGCCGGGCCCTGCGCGCCGCCGAGCACCGCGAGCGAGATCTCCGCGTTGCGCGACGGCTCCCCGCCGGCGAGGTCCGAGAGGGCGCACAGCGGCACCCCGAGCTCCCGCGCATCCAGCTCGCTCACCACGACCGAGCCGTTCCGCACTGTGGCGACAGTCGTGGCGCCGCACGGCGAAAGCTCGTCGATGCCGGGCTGGCCGTGGACGACGAGGCCGTGCTCACAGCCGAGCGCGGCGAGCGCGTGCGCCATCGGCTCGACCCACTGAGCCGCATACACGCCGATCAGCTGGCGCCGCGCGCCGGCGGGGTTGGTGAGGGGCCCGAGCAGGTTGAAGACGGTGCGCACGCCGAGCGACCGCCGCACGGGCCCCGCGTGGCGCATCGCCGGGTGATGCGCCGGCGCGTGCAGGTAGCCGAAGCCGTGGCGATCGATCATCTCGGCGGCCTGCTCCGCCGTGAGCGCGATCGGCACGCCGAGCGCCTCGAGCACGTCGGCCGAGCCCGAGCGCGACGACGCTGCGCGGTTGCCGTGCTTGGCGACCGCACAGCCGCAGGCCGCGGCCACGAGGGCGGCGGTGGTCGAGATGTTGAACGTGCCGGAGCCGTCGCCGCCGGTGCCGGCCGTGTCGACGAGGTCGTCCCGCGAGGGCCTCACCACGACGACGTGCGCCCGCATGGCGCGCGCGGCACCGACGAGCTCGTCCACGGTCTCGCCCTTGGCCCGCAGCGCCACGAGCAGCCCCGCGATCTGCGCGGGATCCGCCTCGCCGCGCATGACGAGCCCCACGGCGGCCTCGGTGTCGCCCGCGCTCAGCGCATCGCCCGAGAGCAGCCGGTCGATGGTCTCGGGGATCACGCTGCGCCCGTCATGGCGAGGAAGTTGCGCGCGATCACGTCGCCGGCGGGCGTGAGCACGGACTCGGGGTGAAACTGCACGCCGTGCAGGTGGGGGATGTCGCGGTGGCGCAGCGCCATGACCTCGCCGTCGCGGTCGCGTGCCGTCGCGACCAGCACCTCCGGCAGCGGCTCGATCGCCGCCAGCGAGTGATATCGCCCCGCCTCGAACGACTCGGGCAGACCCTCCAGCAGCCCGTCCGCCTCGATGCGGTCCACGGTTCCGGTCTTGCCGTGCATGAGCCGCCGCGCGCGCTCCACGACGCCGCCGTAGACCTCCACGATGCACTGGTGCCCGAGGCACACCCCCAGCACGGGCAGGCGCCCGGCGAAGTGCTCGATCAGCTCCGCCGAGATGCCGGCCTCGTCCGGGCGGCCGGGGCCGGGGGAGACCACGAGGTGCGTGGGCGCGGCGGCCTCGGCGCCCTCCGCGCTGACGGCGTCGTGCCGCCGGACGTCCACGACGGCGCCCGCCTCGCAGAGCAGGTGCGCGAGGTTGTAGGTGAACGAGTCGTAGTTGTCGATCAGCAGGACGCGGGGCGCATCGGCGGCGGCGCCCGTGGGCGAGATCACGGTCATCGGCCGTACCTGCCCGTCTCGGCGAGGTCGATCGCGGCCGAGAGCGCCGCCAGCTTGTTCATGCACTCGAGGTGCTCGCTCGCGGGGTCCGAGTCGGCGACGACGCCGGCGCCCGCCTGCAGCAGGGCCACGCCGTCGCGCATCACGATCGTGCGCAGCGCGATGCAGGTGTCGAGCGCACCGTCGAAGCCCACGTAGCCGAGCGCTCCGGCATAGACGCCGCGCCGCGTGCCCTCGATGGCCGAGATCAGCTGCATCGCTCGCACCTTGGGTGCGCCGCTGACGGTGCCGGCCGGGAACGTCGCCTGGAGCAGCGAGAGCGCGTCCTCGCCCTCGCGCAGGCTGCCGTCGACCTGCGAGACGAGGTGCATCACGTGCGAGTAGCGCTCCACCTCGAGTAGCTTCGAGACGCGCACGCTGCCCGGCTCGCAGACGCGCCCGAGGTCGTTGCGGGCCAGGTCGACCAGCATGAGGTGCTCGGCGCGCTCCTTCTCGTCGGCCTCGAGCTCGCGGGCGAGGGCGTCGTCGGCCGCGCCGTCCGCATCGCGCCGCCGCGTGCCGGCGATCGGCTTGAGCGTCGCGACTCCCTCGCGCGAGAGCGAGACGTGCGTCTCGGGCGAGGCCGAGACGATCTGGCGGTCGCCGAGGTCGCAGAACACCATGTACGGAGACGGGTTGACGGCGCGCAGCGCACGGTAGAGCGAGAATGCGCTCGCGGCCGTCGGGCGCGCGATCAGCTGCGAGGGCACCATCTGGAACACGTCGCCCCGCTCGATGTGCACCTGTGCGGCGCGCACCATGTCCTCGTAGTCCGCCGGCGTGCGCTCCGGATAGCTCTCACCCGCGCCTGTCAGCGCCGGAACGGCCTCGACGCCGGCGGGCAGCGGGCCGAGCAGGTCGCCGCAGAGATCGTCGGCGAGCTGCCCGTAGCCGGGCTGGGCGACGACCTGCAGCGTCTGCCGGACGTGGTCGAAGGCGACGACCACCGGCGCGAACAGGAAGCGCCCGAGCGCATCGTCGTCGCCCTCGCGGGCGGGCGGCAGCGCCACGCTCGGCTCGAAGGCCGAGGCCGCGTCGTAGGCGAGGCAGCCGACGACGCCCCCGCAGAACGGCGGCAGGCCGCGCAGGTCGGCATCGCCGTGGCGCGCGAGTGCGGCGCGCAGAGGCTCGAAGCCGGCGGCGGCGTCGAGCTGCAGCGGCTCGCAGCCGGCGGCCATGAAGGAGTAGCGACCGACCTGCTGACCGCGCTCCACGGACTCGAGCAGGAAGCCCGGCCCGCGCCGGCGCACTCGCAGGTAGGCCGCGACGGGCGTCAGCAGGTCGGCGGGCAACTCGCGCACGGTCGGGCGCGCGCGCCGCTTGGCAGCGGGCGGCGGGGCGGTCGAAGTGAAGGGCTGAGTGGTCATGAGGGCAACGGAACGAGCCTCCAGGAGAGGCTCGGCGGGGTCACTATCGCGGCCGCGTGCCGCGACTAGGCGTGATCGCCCCGCCGCCTGGACCAGCGCCACCAGCCCCAGCGGGGGGTCGAGGCAGCACTGCGGGCGACGAGGTGCATGCGCCGTAGTCTCGGCTCGAGCGCGTGCGAAGTCAAGCCAGCTACGCTCCGCCGCCATGAGTGCAGTCCTCGTCACGGGCGCCACCGGGTTCATGGGCCGCGCGCTCGTCGCGCGCCTGCTCGACGAGGGACGCGCCGTCCGCATCCTCGAGCGCCGGCCGAGCGACGCCTTCGCAGGCCGCTCCGTCGAGCGCGTGACGGGCGACGTGACGCAGCCCGAGACGCTGGCCGCCGCCTGCGCAGGCGCCGAGACGGTGTTCAACCTGGCCGGCGTGCTCTCGTACGACGCCAAGGACGAGGCGCGCCTGCAGGCCGTCAACGTCGACGGGCTGGAGAACGTGCTGGGCGCCGCGCGCGCCGCCGGGGCGAGGCGGGTGGTGCAGGTCTCGAGCGTCGCCGGGGTCGGCTACACCGAGGACGCGGCGCGACCGCAGAACGAGGACTCGCCGTTCCCGCAGGGCGCCTGGGCCAACCGCTACGCCCGCAGCAAGCGGCTGGGCGAGGAGGTCGTGCTGCGCGCGGTCGCCGAGGGACAGGACGTCGTCGTGGCCTGTCCCGGATTCCTGCTCGGTCCGGGCGACGTCAATCGCATCAACACGTTCGTCGTCGAGGAGTACCTGCGCGGCCTGCTGCGCACCACGGTCGCCGGCGGCGTGTCGTCGGTGGACGTCCGCGACGTCGCAGACGGCCTGCTGGCGATCGAGCAGAAGGGAGTGAGCGGCCGGCGCTACATCCTCACGAGCGAGGACGGCAACCTCAGCCACCGCGAGTTCTTCGCACTGGCAGGTGAGGTCGACGGGAAGCGGCGCCGCACGTTCGAGCTGCCGCCCGCGCTCCTGATCGCCGGGGCGCGCGCGGGGCGCGCGCTGCGGCTGCCGGTGCCGCTGAGCCCCGAGGAGATCGAGGCCGCCTGCCAGTGGTGGTACTTCACGCCGGCGCGCGCGCTGACGGAGCTCGGCTTCCGTCCCCGCCCGGTGCGCGAGGCCATGGAGGCGACGGTGAAGTACCTGCGCGACCGCGGCCTGAAGGCGCGTCCGCGCGCATGACGCGGGCCTGACGCCACCGCACCAGACGCGGAGCTCGCGCACGAGGTGTCAGACGCCGGCCAGTCCCTCGGGCATTCGTGTTGCCTTGACGGCCCCGCGCGAATCAGGACATGGGCACGTGCCGCTGGATGTGCGGCTCGATGCGCTCGAAGATCTCGTCCAGGTCGGAGCCGGTGATGGTGAGGCCGTGGTTCTTGAGGCCGATGATCGCGTGAGCCGGGTCGGGCGCCTCGCGCACGAGCTCGGCCACCGACTCGGCCAGCTCGGCCGTGCCGCAGGGGAAGTTGACGGTGGTGGCGTCGACGCCGTCGACCCAGGCGTGCACGTGCAGGATCGCCCCCACCTCGGGGTGCTCGCGGTAGATCATCCAGTGCTCGATCGCATCCACCGAGACGCGGCGCGGCTCGATGCCCGGGGGGATCGAGATGCGCATCGCGCGGGCCTCGGTGTCGTAGCCGGTGACGAGCATGACGTCGCGCCCGATGTCGATCAGCTTCGACTTGTCGACGCCCGAGGCGCTCATCCAGAAGCGCGTCTCGTCCTTGCGCGCCGAGAGGTTGCCGTACGAGAGCCCTCCCAGCGAGTAGAGCCGCATGACGTGCCGCAGGTCGCGGGCCGGCAGGATCTTCTCGATCGGGAACGGCGCGGGCAGCAGGTCGAGCGCCTCCAGGCGCTCGCCCGCACGCCGCAGCCCTGCGGTCTGCTCGTCGCCGTCCCAGAGCTCGGGCTCGAGGTCGGGCGTGAAGATGTTGTCGACCACGAGCGTCGACTCGGCGAGCGGGGCGAGACGCGCGGCGACCGCGTGCAGGAAGGTGTCGTCGTCGCCGCCGTGGAGCACGGAGTAGTTGCCCTGCTCGGGCGTCAGGAAGCGAGCCTCGCGGCCCGGCACCACGCACACGGCGAGGTTCGAGAGCGCGCGCACCAGGACCGGATAGGCGTGCGCGAGGAAGTCCTCGGGGATCGTGCTCTCGGCCCAGATCGAGGCCACGAACGTGGACTTCGCCACGCGCCGGAACGGCCGCGGATCGGCTCGGTCGATGAAGTCGAGTACGAGCCGCGCTTTCTTTCCGTCGTCGAGTTCTTCGTACCCTCGCTCGAGGAGCGCTGCTCGCAGCCCGCTGGCGAACGATTCCAGCACGTCGGGCACCGTGCCGTTGAAGGCGAATTGCATCGGTTATGCAGGCTATCAGCCAGAGCTGGTTCCGAACGGGCACCTGTGGGTCCCCGGCGCAGGTGCGCGCGGTAGCCTGCGGCCGTGCCCCACACCGTCATCCTCTCCGCCGTACGCACCCCGTTCGGCCGCCTCGGCGGCGCCCTCGCGTCGCGCACGGCCGTGCAGCTCGGCGTGGTGGCGGCCACGGCCGCGTTCCAGCGCGCAGGGGTCGAGCCGAGCGACATCGACTACGCCGTGATCGGCCAGGTCGTGGGGGCCGGCGCGGGCCACATCCCGTCGCGTCAGGTCACGCTGGCCGCCGGCGTGCCCGACGAGATCGGCTCCGACACGGTCAACAAGGTCTGCGCCTCCGGCATGCGCGCCGTCGCGCTGGCCGACCTGATGGTGCGCGCGGGCGACCGGAGGCTGCTGCTGGCCGGCGGCATGGAGTCGATGTCGAGCGCCCCGTACCTGCTCCTGCGCGCGCGCGCCGGCTATCGCTTCGGCGACGGCGAGCTGCTGGACGCGAACCTGCGCGACGGCCTGCGCGATCCCTGGAGCGGCAAGCTCATGTACGAGCAGGCCAGTGCGATCGCGGACGAGCTGCAGCTCGCCCGCCGCCGACCTCGACGAGTGGGCCCTGCGCTCGCACCAGCGGGCGGTGGCCGCCATCGACGCGGGGCGCATGGCCGAGGAGATCGTGGCCGTCGAGGTGCCGGAGCGCGGGGGGCCCGCACTCGTCGACACCGACGAGGCGCCCCGCCGGGACACCACGCTCGAGCGCCTCGCCTCGCTGCCCCCCTCGATCATGACCATCCCACGCACACCGCCGGCAACTCGCCCGGAGTCAACGACGGCGCCGCGATGCTCGTCGTGGCGGATGCCGAGCTGGCGCGCGAGCGCAACCTCGAGCCGCTCGCGCGCATCCTGGCCACGGGCTGCACTGCCAACCGGCACGACTCGCTCGCGCGCGTGCCGGCGAAGGCCGCGCAGATCGCGCTCGCGCGCGCCGGGCTCACGGCAGCGGACATGGACCTGATCGAGATCAACGAGGCGTTCGCCTCGGTGGCCGTGCAGTCGTCCCGCGATCTCGGCGTCGACCCGGAGCGCGTCAACGTCAACGGCGGCGCGGTGGCGCTCGGCCATCCGGTGGGCGCGTCGGGAGCGCGCCTCGTCGGCACGCTCGTCCACGAGCTGCGCCGGCGCGGCGGCGGCCGCGGGCTGGCGGCCATCTGCTCGGGCGGCGGGCAGGGCGACGCGATGGTGATCGAGGTCGGCGCGGCGTGAGCCGGCAGCCCGATCGGCCGGGCGCGGCCGGCGCGTGAGCCTCTCCCGCGTGCTCGTGGTCGGTGCCGGTCAGATGGGCGCCGGGATCGCGCAGGTCGCCGCCGCTGCGGGCATGCAGGTGACGCTCGTCGACGTGGGGGAGGAGCAGCTCGAGCGCGGCCGCGCGGGCATCGCGGCGTCACTCGCGAAGCTGGCCTCCAAGGGGCAGTGCGACGATCCCGGCGCGGTGCTCGCCCGCATCGCAACCTCGACCGACGTGGCCGCCGGCGCGGGTGCCGAGCTGGCCATCGAGGCCGCCAGCGAGGATGTGGAGCTCAAGCTCGCGCTCTTCCGCCGGCTCGACCAGGCGCTCGGGGCCGACGCCGTGCTCGCCTCGAACACTTCGTCGATCCCGATCGGCCGGCTCGCGGCCGCCACCGGGCGGCCGGCGCAGGTCTGCGGCATGCACTTCATGAATCCGCCGGCCCTGATGCCGCTGGTCGAGCTGATCCGCGGGCTCGAGACGAGCGACGCGACGGTCGCCGCCGTGCGGGCCGCAGCGGAGGCGATGGGGAAGACGGTGGCCGAGGCGCGCGACGTGCCGGGCTTCCTGGCGAACCGGATGCTGCTGCCCATGCTCAACGAGGCGGCCTTCTGCCTCTACGAGGGCGTCGGCGATGCCGAGGCCATCGACACCGTGATGCGGCTCGGCATGAGCCACCCGCTCGGGCCGCTCGCGCTGGCCGACCTGATCGGGCTGGACACCTGCCTCGCGATTCTCGAGGTGCTGCACGACGGCTTCGGAGATCCGAAGTTCCGGCCGTGCCCGCTCTGGCGCCAGTATGTCGAAGCGGGCAGGCTCGGACGCAAGGCCGGCCGCGGCTTCCACGAGTACGCGGAGGTGCGAGCTGCATCGGGGTGAGCGGGTGCGGTGCGCCGCCGGAGGTCTGGCGGCACGATCCCCGCGGGCGCCCCACGGCCCGAAGGCCGGCGATCGACGCGCACAGGGCGCCGCGCGCATGCGGTGAGAGCGTCGAGCAGCCGGAACGGACAGCTGGCGGCGCTCGCGACCGTTGCGCTCTGGTGCCCGTCCTTCGCGTTGATCAAGCACCTCGTCGACGCGGGCCTGGCCGCCCAGGACATCGCGGCCGGCCGCTTCGTCGTCGCCTGGCCGGGCTTCCTCTACCTGCTCTGGCGGGCGCGCGGCCTGCCCGGGCTGACGAGGGGCGAGGCGCTGCGCATCCTGCTTGCGTCCGCAGGCGGCGTCACCGCTTACCACCTCGCCCTCAACGAGGGCGAGCGCACCACCGCGTCGGGCGCCGCCGCGCTGATCGTCGCCCTGGCACCGGCGGCGACGCTCGCGCTCGCGCTCGCCGTGGGCCTCGAGCGCTTCGCACCGCGGCGCATCGCCGGCATCGCGCTGGCCTTCGCCGGGGTCGTGGTGGTGGTCGTGCTCGGCTCCGGATCGCACGTCTCGCTGCATGGGCTGCGCGGACCGCTGCTCGTGCTCGTCGCGCCGCTCACGTTCGCCGTCTACAACGTGCTCTACAAGCCGCTGCTCGGCCGCTATGACCTGCCCGCGCTGACGGCGGCGGGCGCCCTCACGGGCTCGCTGCTCTTCCTGCCGTTCGAGAACACCGGAGCGATCGACCGCTTCGGCGCGCTGGACGCCGGCGGCTGGATCTCGCTCGCCGCGCTCGGGCTCGCCCCCACGCTGGGGGGCTACGTGACCTGGAGCCTGGCACTGCGCGGCCTGGAGCCCTCGCGCGCGATGTCGTACCTCTACCTCGTGCCGCCGCTCGCCGTGGCGATCGGCGCGGCCTTCCTGGGGGAGTCCGTGACGCTCTGGCTGCTGCTGGGCGGGACGCTCGTGATCGGCGGCGTGGCGGTCGCCCAGAGGGGGCCTGCTCGAACGGCGGGTAGTGCGGCGGGCGCTCGCATCGACGCGGCCGACGGGCCAGGATTGTGAGCTTGCAAGCCTCTCGCGTGCTTCCAACCGGATCTGCGAGCCGGGATCCGCTCCCGGTCGCTTCGCGCCCCCCACTGCAGACGCGACCCCGGAAACCGTCTCTCGAACCATTTGCGCTTTGCCGGCGCCGGCGAGCTGATCGCTGCGAGCACCGCGCGCTCGTACGTCGACGAGGCGCCGAAGCCGGGCGCCGGCTCGAGCATCACTCCTCCGTCGTCCGGTGATCTCGCGGGCAACGTCGGCGCCGCCTGCGTGCCCGCAGACGGCTCCGAGCCGCTCCGGCTCTCGCTGCGCGACGCCTGAGCCGCTGCGGACTTTGCGCGTTCCGTAGCCCGTTGCGGGTCCCCCGGAATGGGGGTCGCGCTCACCGGCTGCACGGCCGACGCTCAAGGTGACGATGGTTGTGCGTTCCCGCCTCTGCCTGATTCCCGGCATCGTTCTCCTGGCGCTGCTCGCCCTGCCGCAGCTCGCCCTCGCCAAGCCCGGCGGCGGTCCCGAGCTCGCCCAGCTCAGCGGCCGCTTCGTGATCCTGCACGCCGACGAGCGGGACGGCGCCTCGACCCACGAGCCGGTGCTCGTCAACGGCCTCGGCGAGACGCCGGTGCGGACTCCGCCGGGCGTCTGGATCGACCCGGGCGCGCGCGTGCGGCTCCAGGGCACGATGCGCAACGGGACGCTCGTGGTGTCCGACAGCCTCAGCTCGGTGCGTCAACTCGCGCCCTCGCCGAACCTCGCGAGCTCGAGCAGCGCCTCGCCGTCGCTCGAGAGCACCGCGATCGTGATGTTCTACTTCCACAATCAGACCGCAAGCGCGCTGCCGACGACCACCGCGGCCGGCGCCACCATGAACACCGGCCCCTCCTCGCTGCGGGGCTACTACCTCGAGCAGACCTACGGCGACGTCGCCTTTCAGGCGGACGTGCTCGCCCCCGTGCAGCTGGCGGAGAACGCACCGACCACCGGCGACTGCTTCGACTCGATCTTCGACTGGGCGCAGGAGGCCTACAGCCTCGAGCCTGGCAGCTTCGACCCCTCGCCGTACCGGCACGTGGTGTTCGCGTTCCCTGCGCTCTCGCCCTCGGTCTGCGGCTGGTCGGGGCTGGCCGAGGTCGGCGGCACGCACGTCTGGACGAACGGCTCCTTCACCGTCCCGGTGCTCGCGCACGAGCTCGGCCACAACCTCGGGCTCGACCACGCGGGCGGGCTCTCGTGCACCTCGTCCGGCACGCCGGCACCGATGGGCGACGTCTGCGCGATCGACCGCGTGCATTACGGGCTGCCGCAGTACGCCGATCCCTTCGACGCCATGGGCAACGCACCCGTCCTGCGGCAGATGAACATGGAGCACAAGCTCGCCCTCGGGCTGCTTCCGCCGACGGCGGTGCAGACGGTCAGCGGGTCGGGCACCTACCTGCTCGCGCCCATGGAGACGCTGGGCGGGACGGTGGAGCTCCTGATCGTCCCGAGGCCCGGCGGCGGCCACTACTACGTGGAGTACCGGCAGCCGATCGGAACGTTCGACGGGCAAGCGGGCAGTCCACCCGCCGGCGGCGTGCTCGTGCACACGGAATCGCCCGACACGAGCGACCCCGACCCGCAGAACCACGACGACTCCGACACTGCGCTGCTCGACATGCACCCGGACGCGGGCTTCCCGTCGACCCAGTGGCAGAACGCTGCGCTCGGTGCCGGGCAGACGTTCACCGACCCGGTGACCGGCCTCACGATCCAGAGCCTCACCCAGAGCCCGGCGGGGGCGTCGCTCGCGATCGGCCTTCCGCTGGACACGCAGCCGCCCGGCCCGCCCCAGCGGCTCTCGGCAGTCACGAGCGGCACCAGCGTGGCGCTGCAGTGGACGGCAGCGACGGACAACTACGGAGTCCAGTCCTATCGCGTGTCTCGCAACGGCAGCCAGGTCGGTGCACCTGTCGACTCCGTGTTCACCGACACCGGGCTGATGCCCGGCTCGACCCTCACCTACGCGGTCACGGCAGTCGACGCGGCGGGCAACGTCGGTTCCCCCGCCACGATCAGCGTGAGCCTGCCCGACACGATCGCGCCCGGCGCGCCCACCGGCGTGACGGCCGTGGTCGGCAGCGACGGTCACGTGCGCATCTCGTGGGGAGCCGCTGCCGACAACGTCGCCGTCACGTCCTACCGGGTGCTGCGCGCCGGCACCGGCATCGTGCAGGCGAACGTCCTGAGCTACGTCGACAAGGCGCCGCGAGCGGGCACCGGGCCGACGGTGACGTACTCCGTCGTCGCCTTCGACGCGGTCGGCAACGCGAGCCCGCCTGCATCCGCGCATCCCCTGCGCTCGGCGCTCCTGCGCCCGCTCGGGGCCTCCCACATCACGCTCTCCAGGGCGAAGCCGGGCAAGCCGATGCACGTCCAGGGCACGCTCTCCGACGCCGAGGCGAGCTGTCGCGTGCGCTTCGTGCGAGGCGCGTGGCACCGCTGCAAGGTGGCCCCGAGCGGCGCCTTCGCCGTCACGCTGCGCAGGACGCGCGACGTGTTCCTGACGCTCGCGCTGCGCGACGAGGCCGGCCGCACCCGGCTGCAGTCCCTGCACGTTCGCTGATACGCGGTCGGGGTTGGCGCGCAAGGCATCCAGGGCCCCCGCCGGCACGGCGCTCTTCGGGCAGGCGTGCCGGCAGTCGAGCCGGCCGGCACGCTCAGCGCTCCCGGCCGCGCCCAGCCGCAGCGCGCGCTCTGCGGAGCGACCGGCTCCGGGGGGAAGAAGCAGACGACGCTTCGCGTACCCTAGGCCTGTGACCGATCGCGTCGTGCGGCTCGACCGCATCTACACCCGTGGCGGAGACGCCGGCGAAACGAGCCTTGGCGATGGCCGGCGCGTTTCCAAGGCCGCTCTGCGCATCGCGGCCTACGGCACCGTGGACGAGCTCGGCGCGGTGCTCGGCATCGCCCGCACCCAGGCGCTGCCAGAGGGCCTGGACGCCTGGCTCGGCCGCATCCAGAACGACCTCTTCGACCTCGGCGCCGACCTCTGCGTGCCCGAGGAGGAGCGGGGCGACCGGCAGTCGGAGCGCGAGCGCAGCCGGCTGCGCGTGACGCCCGAGCAGGTGGCCTGGCTCGAGGGGCGCTGCGACGAGCTCAACGAGACGCTTCCGCCGCTGACGTCGTTCGTGCTCGCCGGCGGCTCGCCCGGCGCGGCCACGCTGCATCTGGCGCGCACGGTCTGCCGCAGGGCCGAGCGCGAGACCGTCGCGCTCGCTGCCGTCGAGGCGGTCGGCGCCACGGCGCTGCAGTACTTGAACCGGCTCTCGGACCTGCTGTTCCTGCTCGCCCGCGCGGCCAACCCGCCCGGCGCAGAGGTGCTCTGGGTGCCCGGAGGGGAGCGCGGCTGATGCCGCAGGACGAGCGCGAGGCGCTGCACGAGACGCTCTCGGGGATCCCGGTCGAGCCGCTCTACTCCCCCCGCACGACGGCGCTCGACTACGACGCCGCCCTCGGCGATCCGGGCGCGTTCCCCTACACGCGCGGCCCCTACGGGACGATGCACCGCGGCCGGCTCTGGACGATGCGCATGTTCGCGGGCTTCGGCACGGCCGACGAGACGAACGAGCGCTTCCACTACCTCCTGAAGCAAGGCCAGACGGGCCTCTCGACGGCCTTCGACATGCCGTCGCTGATGGGCTACGACTCCGATTCGCCCCGGGCGCTCGGGGAGGTCGGGCGCGAGGGCGTCGCGATCGACACCCTTGCCGACATGGAGGACCTCTTCGACGGCATTCCGCTGGACGAGGTCACCGTCTCGATGACGATCAACGCGCCCGCCGCGATGGTGCTCGCGATGTACGCCTGCATGGCGCGCAGGCGCGGCATCCCGCTGAGCGCGCTCGGCGGCACGATCCAGACCGACATCCTCAAGGAGTTCATCGCCCAGAAGGAGTGGATGTACCCGCCCGAGCCCTCGCTCGGGCTGGTCGTCGACATGATCGAGTGGTGCTGCGAGGAGATGCCGCGCTGGCACCCGGTGTCGATCAGCGGGTACCACATCCGAGAGGCCGGGGCGACCGCAGCCCAGGAGCTGGCGTTTACCCTGGCGGACGGCTTCGCCTATGTCGAGGCCTGCATCGAGCGCGGCCTGCCCGTCGACCGCTTTGCGCCGCGGTTGTCGTTCTTCTTCAACGCGCACCTCGATTTCTTCGAGGAGATCGCGAAGTATCGTGCGGCCCGCCGCATCTGGGCGCGCGAGTTGCGCGACCGCTTCGGCGCCAAGGAGGAGCGCTCGCTGCTGATGCGCTTCCACGCGCAGACCGCGGGCGTCTCGCTGACGGCCCAGCAGCCGGAGGTGAACGTGGTGCGCACGGCCGTGGAAGCGCTGGCCGCCGTGCTCGGCGGCTGTCAGAGCCTGCACACGAACTCGTTCGACGAGGCCATGGCGCTCCCCACCGAGGCGGCCGCGACGCTCGCGCTGCGCACCCAGCAGGTGCTCGCGCACGAGGTCGGCGTGACCTCGACGCCCGATCCGCTCGGCGGCTCCTGGTACGTCGAGGCGCTGACGGACCGTCTGGAGCGCGAGGCCTATGAGATCTTCGAGCGGATCGAGGGGCTCGGCGGCGTGATCGCGGCCATCGACGCCGGCTACTTCCAGCGCGAGCTGGCCGATTCGGCCTTCCGCTACCAGCAGCAGGTCGAACGGGGCGAGCGCGTGATCGTCGGCGTCAACCGCTACGTCGCCGACGGCGAGGAGCCGGAGCTGCTGCATGTCGACCCGATCGTCGAGCAGCGTCAGATCGCGCGGCTGCAGGCGGTTCGCGGCCCGCCGCGACTCGGCTGCGGTCGAGGCCTCGCTCGCGCGCCTGCGCGCGGACGCCGAGAAGGGCCGCAACGTGATGCCGGCGCTGGTCGAGTGCAGCGACGCCTACGCCTCACTGGGGGAGATGTGCGACGTCCTGCGAGCGGTCTGGGGCGTCTACCGCGAGACGCCGGTCTTCTGAGCACGGCCGGCGAGCGCATATTCCGGGGTCAGGCACGCATAATGCGTGCCTGACCCCGGAATATGCGCCGCGGGGGACGCCGTGTCGGGTGCTCAGGCCGCGCGCTGCAGCGACGCCATCACCTGGTCGCAGGCGCCGCTCAGCTGCTTTCTGTGTGCGGGATCCCAGAAGCAGGCGATCGAGTATTCGGTATGGCCGCGGAACGCGAACGCGTAGCGCGCGCTGCTGCCGCCGGGCCGGGTGTAGCTGTAGATCCGCGCGATCAGGTCGCCGGCCTTGCCCGGCTGCGCCGGGCCGTTGGCCTTGAGCTGCTGGGCCGTCGCGATGCGTTCCGCGGCGCGGTCGACCGACTCGTCGAAGCGATCCGCGGTGAGGCGGCTGCCGCCGGTGCCGATGGCCGAGCCGTCGGATTGCACGTCGGCGGAGATCCTGTAGGTCGCCACGACGACGTAGTTGGCGCCGTCCACCCCGACGGCCGTCGAGAACGTCGGCTTGAGCAGCCCTCCGCGAGGCGGCCGGCGCGTCACGAGCTCGCTCGGATAGCTGAAGCTGACAGGCGCTCCGGCGGCCTGGAACTCGCCGCCGGACGGCTTGCTGCCGCCCCCGCCGCTGAGCAGGAAGTACGCGCCGACGGCCGCGAGCGCCGCCACGACAGCCGCGGCCCCCAGGAGCCGCGGCAGGAGCGAGCGCTCGCGCGGGGCCCTCGGCGCCGGACGCGTTCGCTCGGGCCGGCGCGGCGCGGGCGCCGGGGCGGCGACGCCTGCGGGGCACGCTCGGGGTCGGGGGCGAGGGGGATGTCGGAGGTTTCCTCGCCGATGGCGGAGGCGATCTCCGCGGTGGGTCCGTCGACGGCAGCAAGGTCGTCCTCGGTGGGGCTGTCGACGGCCGCCAGGTCGTCCTCCGTCGCGCCCGCGGCGGTCGCGATCGGCTCCAGCTCGGGGGCGATCTCCGGCGCGCTCTCTGGCTCTGCGGCCACGGCTTCCTGCGCGGCAGCGGCGGTGCCGTTCTCCTCCGGCGCCGGCGCGGCCGCCGGGGGAGCGAGCGGCGGCGGCTCGTCGGCGAGGGCGATCGAGCGCAGCGACGGCTCGATCGCCGGCGAGACGGCGGGGCCTCCGAAGTTCAGCGAGCCGAGCGCCGAGCCGCTCTCGGCGGCGCGCTCGGCCTCGATCGACTCCATGGCGCCGTTGAGCGCGGCGAGCCTTCGCGCGGCCTCGGAGCGCACCGTGTCGCTCGCGCTGGCGAAGCGCTCGGGGGCGAGAATCTGCGTGCTGCGACGATAGGAGATGCGGATCTCCGCCAGCGAGGCGTCGCGGCGCACGCCGATGATCTCGTACGGGTCAGTACGGTCGGTCACCGACATCCAAGCGTAGAGGATGGGAACGCGCCGGCCGCCTCCGCAGAGGGAGTCGCCCGCCTATCATCTGAGCGATGGCAGGCAGGATCCGCGTGGTCATTGCAAAGCCCGGGCTCGATGGCCACGATCGCGGAGCCAAGGTCATCGCTCGGGCACTTCGCGATGCCGGCATGGAAGTCATCTATACGGGCCTTCACCAGACGCCCGAGCAGATCGTCGAGACCGTCGTCCAGGAGGACGCCGACGCGATCGGCATCTCCATCCTCTCGGGCGCGCACATGACGCTCGTGCCGCGCATCCTCGAGCTGCTGCGCAGCGAGGGCGCCGACGACGTGCTCGTGCTCGTCGGCGGCACGATCCCGGCGCCCGATGCCGAGTCGCTGCGCGAGCAGGGTGTGGCTGCGGTCTTCACGCCGGGAACCTCTACAACGGCAATCGTCGAGTACCTTCAGGCGCACGCGGCGACCGGTTGATGTCGATCGACGTCAGCATGCACGGGCGCGTCGCGGTCGTGACCGTCAACCGCCCCGAGGTCCTCAACGCTCTCTCGAGCGAGCTGCTCGAGGAGCTGCTCGCCGCCTTCCGCGGCTTGGCCGACGACGACGAGTGCGGCGTGGCGGTGCTGACGGGCGCCGGTGAGCGCGCCTTCATCGCGGGCGCCGACATCGCCGAGCTCGCGACCAAGACCCCGCTGATGGCGCGCAAGTACTCCGAGCACGGACAGGATCTCTCGCATCTCCTGGAGACGATGCGCAAGCCGACGATCGCCGCCGTCAACGGCTACGCGCTCGGCGGCGGCTGCGAGATGGCGCTCGCCTGCGACCTCCGCTTCGCGTCGACGAGCGCGCGCTTCGGGCAGCCGGAGATCAACCTCGGCATCATCCCGGGCTGGGGTGGCACGCAGCGCCTGGCGCGCGCGTCCTCGGTCGGCTTCGCCAAGGAGCTCGTCCTCACCGGGCGCATGGTCGAGGCCGACGAGGCGCTCGAGCGCGGCCTCGTGAACGCCGTCTTCGAGCCGGCCGAGCTGCTCTCGCGCACGCTCGAGGTCGCCCAGGAGATCGCCGCCAAGAGCCCGATCGCGCTCGCCTACGCCAAGGAGGCGACGAACCGCTCGCTGCACGGCGACCTCGGCGCCAACCTCGTGCACGAGGCCGATCTCTTCGCCATCCTGTTCTCGACCGACGACGCCCGGGAGGGCCTCACGGCCTTCACGGAGAAGCGCGCCGCGCGCTTCGTCGGCAGCTGACGGCGTGGTGCCGGCCGAGGTCTCGCTGTGCGGTGAGGGGTGCCGCCTCGTTCTGCGCATCGACCGCTACGCCTACCCGGCGGCGACCTCCGGCAGCGACGCCAACTGGCTGGCGGGAGAGGTCGAGCTGCGAGCGGGCGGGACGGGCGCCTTTCGCGCTACCCACCGGGTCGCGCTGCGCACCGACGAGCTGGCCGGGTTCCGGGATCAGCTGCGGCTGCTGGAGCGGGAGGCGACCGGCGAGGCGTACTTCGAGCATCTCGAGGAGCAGGTCGGCATCACCGTGCGGCTGAGCGCCGGCAAGCGCACGCTCTCGGTGGTGGTGCGCGAGCACGACGGGCCCGAGCTGCGCTTTCCGGACGCGGACGTCAGCGGGACGGCGATCGGCGAGGCGCTGGCCGAGCTGGAGCAGGTCGTCGCCGCGTACCCCGTGCGCGGCCACGCCTACGACTGAACGGTCTCAGTCGTCCTCGATGCGGACGCGCGTGGCGACCAGCGAACCGCCCGTGCGCGCCGTCGCCCAGACGGTGACGCGAGCGCCGGTCACGAGCTGGTCGCTTGGCGCCTTGGCGGTGCCGCGCGCGACCGCGGCATCCAGCGCCAGCGCCAGCATGAGCGAGCGATCGATGCGCTCGGTCTTGCCGCCGCGCATGATCGTGGCAGTGCGCACCCGCAGGAATCCGGCCTTCGAGCCGCGTACGCTCCAGGTCAGGATCCCGGTCATGCGCAGCGTTCCGGCGGCGACGGGCGCCGGCCGCTGCGCCCCTGGGAGGCGGCGTGCGGCCGCCAGCAGCTCGTAGGGATCGACCGCCTCTCCACCGCCCGGCTGGTAGACGAAGCCGAGCTGCGGCCGGTGGCCGCTGCCGCTGCCGGAGGCGCCGCTGAAGCCGAGCTTCTGACCGGGCACCACCTGCTCGCCGTCCTTCAGCCCGGCGACGTAGGCGCTCTTGCGGTTGCCGTCCCGCCCCAGGTGCAGGTAGCCGAAGAGGTCGCCCGTCGGGGTCCGGAGCGCGATGCTCCAGCCGCCGCTCCCGCGCCAGAGCAGGCGCACCTTGCCGGCTGCGGTGGCGACAACGGGAGTGCCCGGGGCCACGCCGATCGCGTTCCCGGCCTGCCGCGTGCCGGCCGTGATCGTGCCGTAGTCGTCCCTCCAGCCGGTCACCGGGCCGGCAACGGGGAAGACGATGTTGGTCGTGTCGGCCGCCGCCACTCCAGGTGCGAGCGCGAGGGCGAGCGCCGCGAGCGCGGCCGGCCGTGCGAAAAACGCCATATGCAGGTGATACCACAGCGATCTGACGGCGGTGCGGCGGCGGGGCGGCCAAATGGCACTCGCGCGCTGTGCCACTTGGCCGCGCGGCGCCCCCTCCCCGGCGGTTCCGCAGGGCGCCGGCGGGTATCCTCCGGCCGTCGGGGCGGGCAGCGTGCGCCCGCATGGAGCAACGAGGAGCGCAGCGTTGAAGATCGCCGTGTGCGTCAAGGAGGTGCCGGACGCGACCGCCCCCAAGCGGATCGATCCGGGCAGCAAGCGGCTCGACCGCTCCGGCGAGAAGACGATGAACCCGTACGACTCGCACGCGCTCGAGGAGGCCGTGCGGCTGAAGGAAGGAGCCGCCGGCGCCGACAGCCTCATCACTGCGGTCTGCATGGGGCCCGAAGGGGCGCTGCGGACGCTGCACAAGGCGCTCTCGCTGGGCGCGGACGAGGCGCTGCTGGTGACCGACCCCGCGCTCGAGGGCGCGGACATCGCCGCGACCGCCCGCGTGCTGGCCGCGGCCGCGAAGCACCTCGGCGCCGATCTCGTGCTGCTCGGCCAGCAGGCCGCCGACTCCGACTCCTACGTGATGGCCGCGGCCGTCGCCGAGCACCTCCAACTGCCGCTGATCACGCAGGTTGCGGGGCTCGAGCTGACCGACGCGGGCGTGCGCGCCAGGCGCCAGAGCGAGACGGGGTATGACGTCGTCGAGGCGCCTCTCCCCGCAGTCATCTCGGTCTCCGACGCGATCAACGAGCCGCGCTACGCCTCGCTCAAGGCGATCATGGGCGCACGCAAGAAGCCCCAGAGCCAGGTCGCGCTCTCCGATCTCGGCGTGGAGGGGGGCTCGTCGACGGAGGTGCTCGAGCTGACGCCGCCGGCTGCCAAGCAGGGCGGCAGGCGCATCGAGGACGACAACGGCAGCTCCGCGGAGGAGATCGTCGCGTTCCTGCTCGAGCGGAAGGCCATCTGATGGGCGGCATCCTCGTCTTCTGCGAGCAGCACGACGGTGCGGTCGGAGCGAGCTCCCTCGGACTGCTCGAAGAGGCCTCGCGCATCGGCGCGGCGCTGGGCGCGCAGGTCGACGCCGTCGTCTGCGGCACGGGCCTCGGCGACGAGCAGATGGCCGCGCTCGGCGCTGTCGGTGCCGGCACGGCGTTCGTGTGCGACGACGAGGCGCTCGCGCAGTCGCTGCCCCAGCCGATGGTCGACGCGCTCGCCGGGGTGCTCGCAGCCCATCCGCATGAGATCGTGCTCTTCAGCGCCAGCGTGCTCGCCTCCGATGTCGCGGCGGCGCTCGCCGCGCGCCTCGGCGTGGGCGTGGTGGTCGACACGATCGAGCTGCACGCGGAGGACGGCCGGCTGGTCACGCGGCGCCCCGGGCTGGGCGATTCCGTCCTGGCCCACTGCGCGCTCGCGGGCGATCGGGGCGTGATCGTGGCACGCGCCAACACCTATGCGCCCTCCGAGGCCGCGACGGGCACGGCCGAGGTCGTGCGCGTCCCGGTGACGACGCAGGCCTGGTCGAGCGCCGCGCGCGTGGTCGGACACGAGGCGGCGGAGGCGTCGGCCGTCGACATCTCCGAGGCCGACGTGCTCGTCGCGGGTGGCCGCGGGCTCGGCGGCCCCGAGAGCTTCGCGCTCTGCGAGGAGCTCGCCAAGGCGCTCGGCGGCGAGGTCGCGGCGACCCGCGCGGTGGTCGACGCCGGCTGGTACCCGTATGCGGCGCAGGTCGGGCAGACGGGCAAGACCGTCTCGCCGCGGCTGTATGTGGCCTGCGGCATCTCGGGCGCGATCCAGCACAAGGTGGGCATGGCGGGCGCCGAGACGATCGTCGCCATCAACAAGGATGCGAACGCGCCGATCTTCGACTTCTGCGACCTCGGCGTCGTGGGCGACGTGCACCAGGTGCTGCCCCGCCTGACTGCGCTCGTGCGCGCACAGCGGGCTTAGGCCCGGCGGCTCGCGCGAGCGGAAGCGCGCGCAGCGAGCCACACCGAAAAGCCGCTGCGAGCATGCTCGTTCGGGGGATCTTCACGCCGGCCCTCGGCGGACTCCTGTAGAACACATATCAGCTTCGTTATTTCGTGCTGAAATCCACAGTTACCCACACCGGAACCTGCCGGAGAGGGTGGTGAGGGTCACGGCGGCTTCGCGCTGCCGTGCCCTCGCTCCCTGGCTCGCGGCGAGCGCTCTCGTCCTCGCGGCGACAGCGCTCTGCATCCGCGTTCTCCAGATCCATCCGAGCGCGGTGGGGAGGCTCGGCGCACCGGCTCTGGCGCTCTTCGGCCTCACGCTGCTGGCCGGACCGGCCGGCGCCCTGGCGCTCGCCTACCGTGCGCACCTGCGGGAGGCGCGCCAGCGGGCGGAGGTCGATTCGCTGCTCGCCATCATGCGCGACGTCCACGCCGCCGCCGGCACGGAGGCCGCCGCCGGAGTGCTGCTCGAGCACGCGCGCTCGCTGGTCGGCGCCACGGGCGCCGCGCTCGTGCTGCACACGGCGGAGGGGCGGGTGCTGCGGGCGCAGGTCGACGGCCGGGAGCGCGCACGGCGCTCGCTCACGGGCGAGACGACGCCGCCGGAGCGCTCGCTCTTCGACGAGCTCGCATTCACCGCGGTGATCGATCTCTCGGACACGCCTCCGGCACGGCGCACCGGCCTCACGGGCCTCGGGCTGCCGGCCGCGGTGGTGGTGGCGCTGCGCGGCGACACCCGCATCGTCGGCCTGCTGGCGGTCGAGCGCAACGAGTCGTTCAGCTTGCGCGAACGGCGGCTGCTCGAGACCGTCGGCCGGCACGCCGGCAACGCCCTGGAGAGCGGGCAGACCGCGCGCGCCCTGGCCGCGCTCACGGTGCTCAAGGAGCGCCTCGCACATGAGGCCCGGCACGATCCACTGACGGGGCTCGCCAACCGCTCGCTGTTCTCGCTGCGGGTCGAGGCGGCACTGGCCCGCGATGACAACGCGCCCGCCGTGATGTTCCTCGACCTCGACGACTTCAAGAACGTCAACGACACGCTTGGCCACGCGGTCGGCGATGCGCTGCTCGTGACGGTGGCCGAGCGTCTGCGCGCATCGCTCCGCGAGGACGATCTCGCCGCGCGCCTCGGCGGCGACGAGTTCGCCGTGCTGCTCGAGCACGCGCCGACGGCCGTCGAGGCCGAGCGCGCGGCCGACCGCGTGCTCGCCGCGCTGCTGGCGCCGCTGAGGGTCGACGGGCGCGCCGTGCCCGTGCGGGCGAGCATCGGGGTCGCGCTGGCGAGCGACGGGACCCAGACCGCCGACGAGCTGCTGCGCAAGGCCGACCTCGCGATGTACGCGGCCAAGTCCGCCGGGCGCTCGCGCAGCGCGATCTTCTCGTCTGGCATGGACGACGCCGAGCAGGCACGGCAGGCGCTCGTCGACGAGCTTCGCGACGCCGTCGAGCAGGGTCAGATCGAGCCCTTCTTCCAGCCGCTCGTGGACCTCGGCAACGGCGGCAGCTGGGCCGTCGAGGCGCTCGCCCGCTGGCACCATCCGCGTCTCGGGCTGCTCCTGCCCGAGCGTTTCATCGAGCTCGCGGAGGAGGCCGATCTGATCGACGAGCTCGGCCGCGCGATGCTGCGGGCAGCCTGCAGGCAGGCCGTCGCCTGGCGGGAGTCGGTACCGGGCGCCGCCGAGCTGGTGGTCTCGGTCAACATCTCGCGCATCCAGCTGGAGGACGCGGGCTTCGCCGAGCTGGTGGCGGAGACGCTGGAGGCCGAGGGCCTGCCTCCCGCGGCGCTCATGCTCGAGCTGACCGAGAGCGCCGTGGCCTCCGCCGCCGTCCAGGTGGGGCGTCACTGCACGGTGCTGCGCGAGCTCGGGGTGCGCGTGGCCGTCGACGACTTCGGCACCGGCGCGTCGTCGCTGGCCGAGCTCCGCGACCTTCCCGTGGACGTGCTCAAGCTCGCCAAGCCGTTCGTCGACGCGCTCGAGACGCGGCCCGGCGAGCGGGAGTTCGTGCGCGTGATCGTCGAGCTCGGGCGCGTGCTGGGCCTGATCGTGGCCGCCGAGGGGGTCGAGACCGAAGGCCAGCTGCGGCTCCTGCGCGAGCTCGGCGTCGACGTCGCGCAGGGCAACCTGATGGCAGCGGCTCAGGCCGCGGCGCGGATCGAGGAGCACCTGCGCGCCCGGCCGGAGAGCGCCGCTGCCTGAGGCGCTGCGGCCGCCCTCAGGTCAGCGTGTACTCCGGCCCCGAGCCGCCCTCGGGCGGTGTCAGGCGGCCACCCTTGGCGGTGATGGCGCCGCACTGCACGCAGTTGGATGGCGTGACCTCGAGCGCGACCAGGCCGTCGTCGCCCTCGGCGCCCAGCTCGTAGACCTGCGCCGGGCAGAGGTTCGTCCAGGCGAGGGCGAGCTCGCGCGGCACGCGGCGCTGGATGCGCAGGTGGTCGGGCTGGTCGTCGCGGCTGCGGTTGCCGCTCGCGAAGACCGAGGAGAGCTTGTCGAACGTCAGCGCCCCATCCCGCTCGGCGTACGTGCGCTTGCCCTCGAACACGGGCTGCTCGGCGTCCGGGTGCGTGGTCAGGCGCCAGGGCGGGAAGTCGCCGTGCAGCGTGTCCATCACCCCGCCCAGCGCGCCGCCCACGACGAGGCCGTGCTGGAACGCCTGGCGCATGTTCCGGTAGCGCCGAAGGTCGTGGTAGATCTCGGAGTTGCGCACCTGGGCGTCGTACAGCGAGAGCGCTCCCGGGAGCGAGAGGTCGGCGCCGTCGGCGAGCGCGCGGTGGATCGTCTCCGCCGCCAGCATGCCGCTGCGCAGGGCGTAGTGGACGCCCTTGAGGCGCGGCACGTTGACGAAGCCGGCGGCATCGCCGAGCAGCACGGCACCCGGGGGGGCGACGCTCGCCGGCAGCGACCAGAAGCCGCCCTCCGGGATGGCCTTGGCGCCCCACGCGAGGCGCTCCCCGCCCTCCAGCATGCGCTTGAAGAGCGGGTGCGTCTTGGTGTCCTGCAGCAGGTCGTGCACCGAGAGCGAGGCGTCCGCGTAGTCGAGTCCGACGACGAGGCCGAGGCAGATCGTGTCCGGGCCCATGGGATAGGCGAAGGTGCCGCCGAACTCGCGGTAGCGCGCCTGCGGCTTCAGCGGCCAGCCGATCGTGTGCACGACCCGGTCGAGCGGCCGAGCGACGCGCCACACCTCCTTGACGCCGAGCGCGTAGATCTGCGGGTTGTCGGGCTCGAGCCCGAAGTGCTCGACGGCGGCGCCCGAGAGCATGCCCTGCACGCCGTCCGCGAGCACCGTCGCCTGCGCGGTCAGCTCCGCGCCCGGCTCGAAGGCCGCCAGCTCCTCGCCGTTGCGCCCGCGGCCCTTGTCGCCGGTGCGGATGCCGCGCACTGCGCCTTCGCTCACGAGCAGCCTCTGCGCGTCCGTCTCGGGCAGCACCAGCACCCCGAGCTCCTCCGCGCGCTCGGCCATGTAGCGGGCGAGCCGCGCCAGCGAGAAGACGTGATTGCCCTTGTTGTGCATGGGCGGCGGCACGATCGGCAGGCGCGCCGCGCGCGAGCCCGTCAGCAGGTACACCGCCTCGCGCTCGACAGGCCCGTAGCTCGTCATCTGCGCGAGCGACGTTCCCGGGAACAGCTCGAGCAGCGCCGCGGGCTGCACGACTGCGCCCGAGAGCTGATGCGCACCGACGGTGCGGCCCTTGTCGACCAGCGCGATCGGCGTCTCGCCGAGCCGCTCGGCCGCCGCTGGGTCGGCCTCGAGCAGCTGCGCGAGGCGGATCGCGCAGGCGAGCCCGGCCGGCCCGCCTCCCACGATCGCGACGCCGACCTCGAGCTGCTCGTCGGCCGCCGCCGACGGCGCGGCGATGACCTCGGAGGAGTCGAACGGCGGCGGGTACGCGGACGGCGCGATCGGCATCGCAGCCATCGTACTCAGGCGATCTCGGCCGAGGAGGCGCCAAGTGGCACTCGCAGAGAGTGCCACTTGGCGGCCGCCGTGGCGCCTGCCGTGGCGCTCGCCGTGGCGCTCGCCGTGGCGTCCGCTCGGCGCCGCCGGCGTCGCCGGCGGGCCAAATGACACTCTCTGCGTGTGCCACTTGGCCGACCTCCCGCCGATTACGCTCCGCGGGCGATGCCGATCGACCTGCGCTCCGACACCGTCACCCGCCCGTCCCCGGCCATGCGCGAGGCGATGGCGCGCGCCCCGCTCGGCGACGACGTCTACGGCGAGGACGAGACGGTCAACGAGCTCGAGCGCAGGGCCGCGGAGCTGTGCGGCCGCGAGGCGGGCCTGTTCGTGCCCTCCGGCACGATGGCGAACCAGATCGGCGTGCGCCTCTGGGCGGGGCAGGGCGACGAGGTTTACGCCCACGTGAACTCGCACATCCTGATCGACGAGGCCGGCGGCACCGCCGCGCTCTGGGGGGCGCATCCGCGCGGCCTGCACAGCGCCGGCAACGACCTCGACGCCGGCGAGCTGAGCGATGCGGTGCCGATGGACGCGAGCGACATCCACCGGCCGGTCGCCCGGCTGCTCTGCATCGAGAACACGCACACCGGATCGGGCGGGCGGGCCTGGAGCGCGGAGTCGCTGGCGCGCGTCACCGCCCGCGCCCGCGAGCTCGGGCTGCGCGTGCACATGGACGGCGCGCGCCTGCCCAACGCGGCAGTCGCGCGCGGCTGCACGCTGGCCGAGGCGAGCGCGGGCTGCGACAGCGTCTCCTTCTGCTTCTCCAAGGGGCTGGGCGCGCCCGTCGGCTCGGTCATCGTCGCCTCGGCGGACGCCATCGCGCTCGGGCGCAGGTGGCGGAAGCTGCTCGGCGGCGGCATGCGGCAGGCCGGCGTGATCGCAGCCGCCGGCATCTACGCGCTCGAGCACAACCTGGAGCGCCTGGCCGACGACCACGCGCGCGCCCGCTCGTTCGCGACGGCAATCAGCGGAGCGCCGCGCATCTCCGTCGACCTCGAGAGCGTCCAGACGAACATCGTGCTGGCCCGCCTCACGCGCGACGAGCCCGCGCAGGCGCTGGTCGACGAGCTGAGGGCCGGCGGCGTCCTGTGCGGTGCCTACGACCGGCGCACGCTGCGCTTCGTCACGCACCTCGATGTGGACGACGAGGCGGTTGGAGCGGCGGGGGAGATCACCGCCCGCGTGCTAACCTGAGCCTCGATGCGCGCCGAGATCCACCCCACCTATGAAGCCGCTCATGTCCGTTGCTCGTGCGGCAACGAGTTCATGACGCGAGCCACGAAGCCCGAGATCTCCGTCGAGGTCTGCAGCGAATGCCACCCGTTCTATACGGGCAAGCAGAAGCTCATGGACAGCGGTGGGCGCGTCGAGCGATTCCGTCAGCGTCAGGCCCGTGCTCAGGCCGCCGAGGCGGCTGAGGCAGCCGCCGAAGCCGCGGGGACCGCGTGAAGTAAGTTGATCGCCGCCTGATGGCGACGATCGGTGGGCAGGCGGTGCTCGAGGGCGTGATGATGCGCGGCCCGTCGAGCTGGGCCGTGGCGGTGCGCCGTCCCGACGGCCGCATCTCGGAGATCGAGCATGACGTCGAGAGCGTCGCGCTGCGGCGCCGCTGGCTGCGGCTGCCGGTCATCCGCGGGATCGTGGCGCTGGGCGAGTCGCTCGCGATCGGCATGCGCGCGCTGTCGGTCTCCGCGCGCTTCTCGGTCAGCGACGAGGCCGAGGACGATCCGTCGGAAGAGCTCGGCCGGTTCGCGCTGATCGCCTCGTTCGTGTTCGCGATCGGCTTCTCGATCGCCCTCTTCAAGGTCTCTCCGGCCCTGCTCACCAACTGGATCGACCCGGGCCCGACCTGGGTCTTCGTGCTGATCGAGGGCGCGATTCGCGTCGGCCTGCTGGTCGCCTACCTCGCGCTGATCGGCCTCTCGTCGGAGCTGCGGCGCGTCTTCCAGTACCACGCGGCGGAGCACAAGGCGATCAACGCCTACGAGGCCGGCGCAGCGCTCGAGCCCGAGGAGGTGCAGCGCCACAGCCTCATCCACCTGCGCTGCGGTACCGCGTTCCTGCTCTGGGTGATGGTCATCGCGATCCTCGTCTTCGCGCTGCTCGGCGAGCTCGTCGGGCACCTCGGCCTGCTCTGGCTCGTCGTCTCGCGCATCGTCGCGCTGCCGCTGATCGCCGGCCTCGCCTACGAGGTCATCAAGTTCGCCGCGCGCTTCGAGCGCTTCCGCGCAGTGCGCATCGTGCTCGCGCCCGGCCTCTGGCTGCAGCGCCTCACGACGCGCGAGCCGACGCTCGACCAGGTCGCGGTCTCGATCCGCGCCCTCGAGCGCGTGCTCGAGGCGGAGAAGGGCCACGCCGATGGTCCCCGCGTCGAGGTCATGGCCTAGGAAGCCGCGCCGGCGTCGGCCTCGCCGAAGCCCGTCGCGACTCGCACCTCGAGCGTGAGGCCGTCGATCCGCTCGATCACGACCCTGGCTCCCTCGGCGGCGCCCGTGGCGGACCGCGCCTTCCAGCGCTCGCCGTCGATCGTGACCTGACCGACCGGGTCGAGCGCCCGCACGACGATCGCCTGCCGGCCGAGGAGCGTGTGCGCGCCCACGCTGGATCGCCTGCGTGCCAGCCGCAGGCCCCAGGTGATCTCGAAGATCTCGAGCACGCCCGCGCACAGCACCACGACGAGCCCCCAGGGCGAGGGCAGGATGAAGAGGGCCAGCAGGATGGCGATGATCAGGCTGATGCCCGGCAGTATGCTGCCCCGCCGGATGACGCCTCTCGCTCGCACGCTCGTACTCGGTCAGATCGCGCTGGGCGGTCCGGCAGTCGGCCCCGACGGCCGCAGCCTCGTCTACACGCGTCGCAGCGCCCACGCCCACGGCTATCGGCGCCACGTCTGGAGCGTGCCGCTGGACGGCGGCCGCCCGCGCGCGCTGACCTCCGGCGACGTGCGCGACTCGGCCCCCTGCGTCACGCCCGACGGGGCGCGCGTGCTCTTCCTGCGGGACGAGCAGGTCTGGGCGGTGCCGGCTGCAGGGGGCGAGGCCGAGCAGATCACGTCGCTCCGGCACGGCGTCGGCGCGTTCCAGCACGCCCCGCGCGGCGACCGGCTCGCGCTCGCGGCCGCTGCGCCCGAGCGGCGCTTCCTGGTGGGCACGGCGGACGGCAAGCGCACGCCGCTCGCGCGCGTGATCACACGCGCCGACTGGCGGCTCGACGGCCAGGGCGTGGTCGACAGGCACACCCACCTGTTCGTCCAGGAGGCACGGGCCGGCGCGCGCGCCCGGCGGCTGACCCGCGGGGACTGGTCGGTGGCGAGCTTCTCGTGGTCGCCGGACGCCGCGAGAATCGCTTTCTGCGCCGAGCTCGGCGAGCGCGCGGACATCGCTGCCGCTCCTGCGCTGCATGTCGTCGGGTTGCGCGGCGGCGAGCCCGAGCTGCTGGCGCGCCTGGCCGGCTCCTGCAGTGCCGTCTCCTGGTCGCCCGGCGGCGAGCACGTGGCGTTCCTCGGAATCGACGAGGCGGGAGAGCCCTACGGCTGCGAGGAGTCGCTCTGGATCGTCCCTGCTGGCGGCGGGGCACCCCGCGAGCTCGCCCCCGGAGCCCACCGGCATCTCCGCCTGACGCTCGCGGCGGACCTGCTCGACTGGGAGGTCGAGGCGGGCGGGGGGCTCGCCTGGGACGGGCCCGGAGCCGTGCTCTCGCCGATCACGCAGGCGGGGCACAGCGCGCTCTGGCGCTTCCCGCTGGAGGGCGAGCCCGCCGAGCTCGAGGGCGGAGCGCCGCACGTGCACGGCTACGCCTGGGGCGGCGGGCGCCTCGTGACGCTGCGCGCCGGGGAGTCGGCTGCGCTCGAGCTCTGGGCGGAGGGCGGTCCCGGAGGCCGCCGCCGGCTCGCGTCGAGCGGCGGCGCGTGGCAGCGGCCGCTCGCCGGCATCACCCACGAGGACGTCTCGGTGCCCGGCCCTGCGGGCCCGATCCGCGCGACGCTCGTCTCGCCCGCCGGCGCGGGGGCCAGGGCGCTGCCGCTCGTGCTCTCGATCATCGGCGGCCCCGGCGCGAGCTGGGGGCCGGACCCGTGGCTGCCGGACCGCGCGCTGGCGGCGGCCGGGGCGCGCGTGCTCATGCCGGACCCGCGCGGCTCGGGCAGCTACGGGCGCGCCTGGCTCGAGGCGATCCGCGGCGACTGGGGAGGCGCGGACGCCGAGGATCAGCTCGCCTGCGTGGACTGGGCGGTGGGGGAGGGGATCGCCGATCCGGCCCGGCTCGCTGTGACAGGGCTCTCCTACGGCGGCTTCATGACGCAGTGGCTGATCGGCCGGAGCGACCGCTTCCGTGCCGCGGTGGCGGTCAACGGGGTCGCGAATCAGATCTCGGCGGCCGCCAACTGCGATCTGGGCGCCCTCTGGACGACGCGGCTCGGCTGGCAGCGCCCGCCGGCCGACTTCGCGCGCCTCTGGCAGCAGTCGCCGCTTGCCCACGCGGACCGCATCACGACCCCGCTGCTGATGCTCCAGGGCGAGGCGGACCTGCGCTGCCCGGCGGCCGACAACGAGCAGCTCTTCGTCGCGTTGCGGGCGCTCGGCCGCCGCGTCGAGTACGTGCTCTATCCCGAGGAGTCGCACCTCATGCAGGCGGTCGGGCGCCCCGATCGCAGGATCGACATGCTGCAGCGCACGGAGCGCTGGTTCCGCGACCACGGGGTGCTCGACCAGCTCCCGATCGCGATCTGAGACGCCAGGGCCGGGGCCGTCGGCCCGGCCGCGCGCGTGGCGGAGGCCCGTCGTCGCCGCGCGCCCGCCCGGTGGGCGACCGACGGGCCCTCGCCTACGCTTCCGCCGGATGGAGGAGCTGGTCACCCAGATCGAGCAGGCGCTGGCCGAGGTCGAGCGCGAGCTCTCCGACCCCGCCGTGGCGTCGGATCAGCAGCGCATGGCGCAGCTCGGCCGGCGTCACAAGGAGCTGAGCGAGCAGGCCGCCCTGGGCGCGCGCTGGCGCGCCGCGAGCCAGGGCATCGCGGACGCGCGCGGGCTGCTCGAGAGCGAGGGCGACGCCGAGATGCGCTCCTATCTCGAGGGAGAGCTCTCGACCAGCGAGGAGGCGCTCGGCGCCGTCGAGGACGAGCTGCGCCTGGCGCTCGTCGAGCGCGATCCCAACGACGGCCGCGACGTGATCATCGAGCTGCGGCCGGGCGCCGGGGGCGACGAGGCAGCGCTCTTCACCGGCGACGTCTACCGCATGCTGACCGAGTACGCGGCGCGCCTCGGCTTCAAGACCGAGGCGCTCAGCGCGACGATCAGCGATCAGGGCGGCTTCCGCGAGGCGACGTTCGAGGTCAAGGGCGACGGCGCCTACTCGGTCTTCAAGTGGGAGTCAGGAGTGCACCGCGTCCAGCGCGTGCCCGAGACGGAGTCGCAGGGACGCATCCACACCTCCACGATGACGGTCGCCGTGCTGCCCGAGGCGGAGGAGGTCGAGGTCGAGCTGCCCGCGAAGGACATCAAGATCGACGTGATGCGGTCCACGGGCCCTGGCGGCCAGTCCGTCAACACGACCGACTCCGCCGTGCGCGTGACCCACCTGCCGACCGGCATCGTCGTGGCCTGCCAGGACGAGCGCTCGCAGATCCAGAACCGCGAGCGTGCGCTCAAGATCCTGCGCGCGCGCCTGTACGAGCGGGCGCTCGAGGAGCGCAACGCGGCCGAGGCCGCCGAGCGGCTCTCGCAGATCGGCACAGGCGAGCGATCGGAGAAGATCCGCACCTACAACTACCCGGAGCGGCGCGTCACCGACCACCGCATCAAGTTCACGTCGCACAACCTCGACGCGGTGCTCGCCGGCGACCTCGCGGCCTTCACACAGGCGCTGCAGGACGAGGACCGCAGCCGCAGGCTCGAGGCCGCGAGCCGCGCGTGAGCACGATCCGCGAGCTGCTCGGGCCCGCGCGGACGTATCTCGAGGGAAAGGGCGTTCCCTCGCCCAAGCTCGACGCGGAATACCTCCTGGCGCACGTCCTCGGCGTGCCGCGGCTGGAGCTGTACCTCGACCACGATCGCCCGCTGGAGCTCGCGGAGGTCGATGCGCTGCGCGAGTTGATCCGCCGCCGGGGCAGGCGGGAGCCCCTGGCGTACGTGCTCGGCAGCTGGAGCTTCTACGGCCTCGAGCTGCACTGCGACCCCCGTGCGCTCGTCCCGAGGCCCGAGACGGAGATCCTCGTCGAGCGCTGCCTGACGCTGCTCTCGGGCGCGGACAGCCCGCTGCTCGCCGACGTCGGCACGGGCACCGGGGCAATCGCGCTGGCGCTCGCCTCGCGTCTGCCCGGCGCGAGCGTGACCGCCATCGACAGCTCGCCCGACGCGCTCGCGCTGGCCGCGGAGAACGTCGCCCTCAACGACCTCGGGGAGCGTGTCGAGCTCCTCCAGGGCGACCTGCTCGCGCCCGTCGCCGGCCGCCGCTTCGAGCTCATCGCCTCGAACCCGCCGTACGTGGCCGCGGGAGCTGCCGTCGACGCGGAGGTCGCCCTGCATGAGCCCCCGCAGGCCGTTTTCGCCGCCGACGGAGGGCGTGCGGTCCACAAGCGCCTGGCAGCAGATGCGCGTGCCGCCCTCAGCTCGGGCGGACACCTGGTGAGCGAGGTTGGGGAGGGGCAGGCGCAGTGGCTCGCAGAGCACCTGGCGGGCCTCGGCTACGACGCGATCGAAGTGACGCGCGATCTCCGCGGCGTCGAGCGCGTCGTCTCCGCACGCAACGCGCGGCCCTAGCGGACGGCTCGGCGCCCGCGCGCGGCGGTATCCTGACCGGGTGCCGCTGCGCATCGACCTCGGTGAGCCGCGCGCCGACCTCGCGCCGCTCGCCGCCGCGCTCGCTCGGGGCGCCTGTGCGGTCATACCGACCGACACGGTCTACGGGCTCGTCTGCGCCGCCGGGAACGTGGAGGCCTGCATGCGCCTGAGCGCGCTCAAGGGCCGCGACCCCCGGCAGCCCTCGACCGTCATGTTCGCCTCCCACGGGGAGGCCGAAGCGCTGCTCGCGCCACTCGCGCCCGAGCTGGCGGAGCGCGCCCGGCGGGTGCTCGCGCGTGGCGCCACGGTGCTCATCCCCAACCCGGACCGGCGCTTCACGCACCTCTGCGGCGAGCTGCCCGAGCGCATCGGGCTCCGCGTCTCGGCCTTCCCGGACGCCCTGCGGGCCGCTGTCGCCTCGGCCGGGGCCATCCTCGCCACGTCCGCCAACCTCCATGGCGAGCCGGATCCGCGCACGCTCGAGGACGTCGCCGCCGTCGTCCGCGAGAGCTGCGCCGTGGTGGTCGACGGCGGGCCGGCGGCTGCCGGCCGGGCGTCCACCGTGCTCGACCTGAGCGCCGCCCGACCAGTCATCCTGCGCGAGGGGGCGCTCGCCGCGGCGGACGCCCTCGCGCTCATCGCCTGATGCCCTCCGGAAAGAGCTCACGTGACGCACACGCTCGACGACCTCCGCAGCCTCGGCCTCGCCGAGATCGACCCCGAGATCGCACGGCTGTGCGACGCCGAGCTCGCGCGCCAGCGTGACCAGCTCGAGCTGATCGCGTCCGAGAACTTCACCTGGCCGGCGGTGCTCCAGGCGGTCGGGTCGGTGCTCACGAACAAGTACGCCGAGGGCCTGCCGGGCAAGCGGTACTACGGTGGCTGCGAGGTCGTGGACGAGGTCGAGGTGCTGGCGATCGAGCGCGCGAAGCAGCTCTTCGGGGCCGAGCACGCCAACGTCCAGCCGCACTCCGGAGCGAGCGCGAACATGGCCGCCTACTACGCGGTGCTCGACCCGGGCGACTCGGTGCTCGGACTGCGGCTCGACCACGGCGGGCATCTCACGCACGGCCTCAAGGTCAACTTCTCGGGCCGCTACTACCGGTTCCACGGCTACTCCGTGCGCCGCGGGGACGGCCTCATCGACCTGGACGAGGTGCGCTCGCTCGCGCTCGAGCACCGGCCCAAGCTGATCGTCGCGGGCGGCTCCGCCTACCCCCGAGAGATCGACGCCCGTGCGTTCCGCGCGATCGCGGACGAGGCCGGGGCGCTGCTGATGGTCGACATGGCGCACTTCTCGGGCCTGGTCGCCGCCGGTCTGCACCAGAACCCGGTCGAGACGGCCGACATCGTCTGCTCGACGACGCACAAGACGCTCGCCGGCCCGCGCGCCGGCTTCATCCTGTGCCGGCAGGAGCTCGCGCAGAAGATCGATCGCGCGGTCTTCCCGGGCCTCCAGGGCGGCCCGCTCTGCCACGTCACGGCTGCCAAGGCCGTGTGCTTCGCGATCGCGATGACGAAGCCCTACCGGGAGTACCAGAAGGCCGTCAAGGCCAACGCGGCGTCGCTCGCGACGGGCATCATCGAACACGGCGGCGAGCTCCTGACCGGCGGCACCGACACGCATCTCGTGCAGCTCGACCTGCGGCAGAGCCGGCTCTCGGGCAAGGACATGGAAGAGCGGCTGCACGACATCCTGATGACGGTCAACCGCAACACGGTGCCGTTCGACGAGCGCCCGCCGACCGTCGCATCAGGCGTCCGCATCGGCACGCCTGCAGCCACCATGCGCGGCCTCGACGAGGCGGACGCGCACGAGGTCGGCAGCGTGATCGGAGAGGCGATCAGCCCCGCTGCCGATCTCACCGCACTGCGGGGCCGCATCTCGCAGATCCTCGCGCGGCGCCCGCTGTATGCCGGTCTGGCCCACGGCGCGCTCTCGCCGGCGGCAGTCGGGTGAGCGGTCGCCTGCTCGTCCTGGACCACCCTGTGGTGCGCCACAAGACCACGCTGCTGCGCGCTGCCGGGAGCGACGCGCGCCTCTTCCGCGCCTTGGTGCACGAGATCTCGCTGTTCGTGCTCTACGAGGCGACGCGCTTCCTGCCGACGGAGCCCTTCCGGGTGCAGACGCCGATGGCGCCCTACGACGGCGTGCGCGTGCCCGGCTCGAAGGTCGCGATCGTGCCGGTGCTGCGCGCCGGCCTCGGCATGCTCGACGCCGCGCACGAGCTGCTCCCGCACGCCCCCGTGGGCTTCGTCGGAGTGACCCGCGACGAGGAGACGCTGCGGCCCGTGCCCTACTACCTGAAGCTGCCAGACGGGCTGAGCGGGCGCAGCGTGCTCGTGCTCGACCCGATGCTCGCGACCGGCGGCTCCGCGTCGCACGCGATCGGCCTCTGCCGCGAGGCCGGTGCGACCAACATCGCGCTCGCCGCGCTGATCGCCGCGCCCGAGGGCATCGAGCGCCTGCGCGCGGAGCAGCCCGACGCGGGCATCTGCGTGGCGGCGCTCGACGAGCGCCTCAACGACGTCGGCTTCATCGTGCCCGGCCTCGGCGACGCCGGCGATCGCATGTACGGCACGCTGTGAGGCGAGCGGCCCTGACGGCTGCGCACTCGTGGCGGCGATGCTCCGCCGCTGGCCGCCGCCGCTCGCACGACGCGCGTGACGCGCACGGCCCGCGCCGCGTCCGGGGCCGCGCTGACGCTCGCGCTCGGCACGCCGAGGCGAGGCGAGCTCGTCGTGCGCGTGCGGGCGCTCGGTCGCGGGGGCGGGGCCGTGCGCGCAGTGACGCGAAAGGCACCGGCGTGACGCAGGCGCGCCTCGACGCGCTCGTGGCCTTCGGCCTCGCGCTGGCGCTCGCGCTCTGGCTGACGCCGCTCGCCGCGAGGGTCGCAGCGGCCGTGGGCCTGGTCGACCGCCGGGGCGACGGGCGGCGCCTGCACACGAGCGCGATCCCGTTCGGCGGCGGCATCGCCATCGCGGCCGCAGTCGCGGTGCCCGTGCTGCTGCTCAACCCCTCGCTCGGCGGGCGCTCGCACTCCATCCTGCTCGGCGCCTGCGTGTGCGCCGCCGTCGGCCTGCTCGACGACCGCTTCGAGATCAACCCCATCGCGAAGTTCGCGGGCGAGCTCGCGGCGGCCGCCATTCCCGTGAGTGCGGGCGCGACGATCGACCACCTCACCCTGCCGCTGCTGACGCCGCTCGATCTGGGAACGCTGCAGTACCCGGTGACGATGCTCTGGATCGTCGCCCTGATGAACAGCTTCAACTTCATCGACGGCATGGACGGCCTCGCCGCCGGCATCGGCACGATCACCGCCGGCACGTTCGCGATCCTGGCGCTCTCGCTCAACCGCGGCGGCGCTGCGCTGCTGGCGGCGGCGCTGGCAGGTGCCTGCCTCGGCTTCCTGCGCTACAACTTCCACCCGGCGCGCGTGTTCATGGGCGATGCAGGCTCGCTCACGATCGGCTTCCTGCTCGCGGTGATCGCCATCCAGGGCGTGCTCAAGACGGCGGCTGCGGTGGCCCTGCTGTTCCCGACGCTGGTGCTGCTCGTGCCGATCTTCGACACCTCGTTCGTCCTGCTGCACCGCATCAAGTACGGACGCCGGCCCTGGTCGGCCGATGCCAACCACCTGCACCACCGCTTCGTGCGCGTCGGCTTCGGCCAGAGGCGTGCGGCGCTCGCCCTCTACGCCTGGTCCGCGCTGCTCGCGGGCTGCGCGCTGGCGTTGCGCTTCCTGCCCTGGCACACGCACAACCACGTGCACCTGGGCGCGACGCTGATACTCGCGGGGCTCGGCGTGGCGGTGCTCGCGGCGACGACCTGGATCGTGCTCGTGCTCGAGGTCGTCAAGCAGCGCCACCTGCAGCTGCTGCGGATCGCCCGCCACGACGACGTGCCGGCGGACATGCCGGTGATCGAGGCGTGGCGCCGCCGCCGCGCCGCCGCGGGAGTCAAGCACTGAGCTCCGATGCGGCTCGCATAGTGGCGGTGCGCGCCGCGCTCCAGCTGGTGGAGCCCGGCATGCGGCTCGGCCTCGGCTCGGGCAAGGCGGTCTTCGCAGTCGCCGAGGCGCTCGCGTCGAGCGCCGCCCGGCCCGAGCTCGTCGTCTGCGCGTCCCCGGAGAGCGCGCGCCTGGCAGAGGCCTCCGGCCTGCGAGTCGTCGCTCCGGAAGCTGCGCCCGAGCTCGACCTCGCGCTCGACGGCGCCGACGAGGTGACCCGCGAGCTGGCGGCCCTCAAGGGCGGCGGAGGGTCGCTGCTGCGCGAGAAGCTCGTGATCGCAAGCGCGCGGCGCTGCGTGATCGTGGCCGAGACGAGAAAGCTCGTGGAGCACCTCGGCGAGCACTGGCGGCTCCCGGTCGAGGTCGTGCGCTTCGGCTGGCAGGGGACGCGGGGCCGGCTGCTTGAGGTGCTGGACGACGCCGAGCGCCGCGGCGACGGCGGCGGCGCGCCGTTCGTCAGCGACGAGGGCCACTACATCCTGGACTGCGCGCTCCCGCCCTCGGCTGCGCTTCCGGCGCTGGCGGCCGAGATCAAGGCGATCACCGGCGTGGTCGAGCACGGCCTCTTCCTCGAGCAGGCCGAGACAGTGCTGCTCGGGTCGCCCGACGGCTCGCTCGTGCGCCTCGTCAGGCCGTGAACTGCACGGGATGTCGCCCCGTGATGTTCGGGCCGATCAGCTCCTTGATCACGCGCACGTGCTCCGGGTGATCGGCATAGACCGTGAACGCGTCGACGTCGTCGAACGTCGCGGCCACCCCGAAGCCGGCGTTGCCCTCGCGCAGCGCGAGGTCGCGGCCGATCGCCAGCGAGCGCACCTCGGGGAGCGTCGCGGCGAGGGCGTGGAGGTCGGTGGAGATCCGCTCGACGATGTCGGCCGGAGCCTCGGGCTTGAGATCGAAGGTGACGACGTGATGCAGCATGGCGCGACCCTAGCAGCCGTCGCCGGGACGCTGCTCCACGACGCACAAGCGACGGTCCGCACGCACCCGAATTCGACGGCGAACCCGCTTGCTCGTGCGGTTTGCGGCCAATCCCGGGCGTACAACCGTCTGTCACGAACTCGCGCGGTCATCTGCTATGTTCCGCGTGCCTGCGGGGTGGTCGCCCACCTGCCGGCTGCGCGGAGGGAATGGGCGGCAGGCAGCGTACCGACCTACGGGAGGCAGGGATCGACGAGCATGCGCCCGCAGCGACCTGGAACACCCGACGCGTCGGGCATGGCGGCCGGGTTCCTGCTCCTCAGCACGATCGTGGGCTGCGCGGGGCTGGGCGCCCTGATCGGCTGGCCGCTGGGCGCCGTCGTGCCGCTTGCGCTGGCCGGGGCCGCGGCCGGGGTCGTGCTCGGGTTCTATCTCGTGTGGGTGCGATGGTTCCGCCGGCGGTGACAAGATGAGCGCGATGGCAGAGGAAGCGCCCGCCACGCCCGAGCGCCCGTCGCCCTCGCGGGCGCACTGGATGCTGGCGCTCCGGCACGTCGCCTGGCCGGTGCTGATCGTCGCCTACCCGCTCTTCCAGTGGGCAGGCTGGGGCAGCGGCGCCTGGCTCCTGTGCGCCGGCATGTGGAGCGTGCAGCGCCTGATCCAGGCAGGCGTCAACCGCTTCGTGCTCGACCTGCCGCCGACGCCGGCGGTCGCGGTCGCGGGCGTGGCGTTCCTGACGCGCGCCTGGGGCACGATCATCGCCCTCGTGGTGGCCGAGCGCACCTGGGACTCCGACGGCGCCGTCCATGCTGCCATCCTGTTCGCGGTGCTCTACACGATCGACAGTCTCGCGCGCGGCCTGGCCTGGGCGGAGTCCAAGCGCGAGCCGAAGGCGGGTGCCGCGTGATCCGCCGCCTGCTCTGGCCGCTCTCGGCGCTGGTCCTCGCGCTCGCCCTTCCCGCCGAGGCGCTGGCCAAGAGCGAGCCGCTCAAGACCGATCCGACGAAGGAGTTCCTGCTCCAGCCGTGGATCAAGATCCCCAAGCTCGGGCCCATCGACCTCTCCATCACGAAGGGCGTCTTCTACCTGCTGCTGACGACGCTCATCATCGTGCTGGGAACGCTCCTCGTCGCGCGCAACCTCAAGCTGCACCCGAAGCGCCTGCAGGCCGTGGTGGAGATGCTCTACGACTTCAGCGAGACCCAGATCGGCCGTCTCTCGCTCCCGGCCAAGAGCTACAAGACGTGGTTCCCCTACGTGGCGACCCTCTTCGTCTTCATCCTCGTCAACAACCTGATCTCCTTTCTGCCGCTGCCGGTCGACACCGAGCACAAGATCTGGGGCGCGATCCCGACCCCGACGTTCTATGCGGCCACCTCGAACCTCTCGGTCACGCTGGCGCTCACGCTCGTCACGTTCTTCGCCTCGCACTACGTGGGCATCCGGCAGAACGGGACCGTGCCCTACTTCAAGAGCTGGGTGCCGCCCGTCTCCGGGCCGATCAAGGCGCTGATCGTGCCGCTCGAGGTGCTCTCGCAGCTGCTGCGCATCGTCTCGCTCAGCGTGCGGCTGTTCGCGAATATGCTGGCGGGGCACCTGCTGATCCTGATGGGCATCTCGCTCATCGTGATCATCGGCCACTCCTGGGTGGCGTTCGCGGGCATTCCCGTCGCGGTGTTCTTCTGGTGCTTCGAGTTCGTCCTCATCGCCGGGTTGCAGGCGTTCATCTTCGCCCTGCTGTCGGGCATCTACATCGGCACGGCAGCCGAGCCGTCTCACTAACAGGAGGAATCACGATCCATGCCACTCGACGGTAATGTCAACGAGGCTGCGAAGAATCTCGCGCTCGGTCTCGGCACGGGCTTCGGCGCGATCGGGCCGGGCGTGGGCGTGGGCTACCTGATCGGCAAGACGATCGAGGGCGTCTCGCGCCAGCCCGAGATGCGCGGCGAGCTGCAGGGCCTCATGTTCCTCGGCCTCGCGCTCACCGAAGCGATCACGTTCTACGCCCTGCTCATGTCGTTCGTCGCGTTCTTCATCGGCAAGTGATCGCGGCGTTCGTCATCGCGGCCGCGAAGGCCGACAACTCGAGCGATCTCGTCAAGCCCTTCCCGGGGCTGATGATCTGGACGCTCGTGACGTTCCTGATCAGCCTGTGGGTCCTGCGCCGCTATGCCTTCGGGCCGCTCGCGGCGCTCGTCGAGAAGCGGCGGACGATCGTGCGGGAGAATCTCGAGTCCGCCGAGCACTCCCGCGACGAGGCCGAGAAGCTCCTGGAGGAGTACAAGCAGCAGCTCGCCCAGGCGCGGCGCGAGGCCGGCGAGATCGTCGAGCGCGCGCGCCGCACGGGTGCCGAGCTCGAGCGCCAGATGCGCGACGAGGCCACGGCGCAGCGCGAGCGTGACGTCGCGGCGGCCAAGGCGGCGATCGCCGCCGAGACGCGCCAGGCCATCGATCAGATCAAGAACCAGGTCGCCGATCTCACGCTGCTCGCGACCGAGAAGGTCGTGGGCCGCGCGCTCAACGAGGCGGAGGGCCGCCGGCTCGTCGAAGAGGCGCTCTCCGAGGTCGACTTCTCGGCGCTCGGAGCGGAGTAGCGCATGGCGCAGGCAGCGGGAGGACGGGTCTACGGCACGGCCCTGGCGGAGGCCGCCAGGGCCGCCGGGCGCCTGCACGAGGTCGCGCGCGACCTCTCTGCGATCGGCGACGCCGTGGCGCAGGGCCGGGAGCTGTCGGGCGCGCTCTTCAACCCCGCCTTCCCGTACGACGCCAAGAAGAAGATCCTCTCGCAGATGAGCGAGGGCGCGGATCCGCTCGTGCGCAACGCCCTGCTCGTGCTCGTCGACAACAAGCGCCTCGATGCGCTCGCCGAGGTCGTCGCAGTCGTGCACGAGGCCGACCGGCAAGCCAGCCGTCAGCTCGAGCTCGAGTTGACGACGGCCGTGCCGATCGCCGACGCGGAGGCCGAGGACATCCGCTCCAAGCTGGCCGCTGCCAGCGGCCACGAGGTCACGCTCGAGCGCTCGGTGGACGCCGCCATCCTGGGCGGCGTGATCGTGCGCGTGCGCGACCGCATGGTCGACCTGTCCGTGCGCGGCCGCCTCGAGGCCCTGCGCCTTTCGCTACGCAATGCCCGCCTGGGCTCCACCGGAGGAGAGAGTTGAGGCTCCAGCCGAACGAGATTGCCTCGATCCTGCGCGAGCAGATCGAGAAGTACGAGGTTCCGACCGGCGTCGAAGAGGTCGGCACCATCATCCAGCTCTCGGACGGCATCGCGCGCGTCTACGGGCTCGAGAGCTGCGTCGCGCTCGAGATGATCGAGTTCCCGCACGGCGTCACGGGCCTTGCGCTGAACCTCGAGGAGGACAACGTCGCCGTGGTGCTCTTCGGCCACTGGCAGCTGCTCGCCGAGGGCGACACCGCCAAGCGCACGGGCAAGGTCATGAGCGTGCCGGTGGGCGAGAACCTGATCGGCCGGGTCGTCGACCCGCTCGGCAATGCCATCGACGGCGGACCGCCGATCGAGACCGACAAGACGCTGCCGCTGGAGTTCAAGGCCCCCGGCGTCGTCGATCGCCAGCCGGTCAGCGAGCCGCTGCAGACGGGCATCAAGGCCATCGACGGCATGATCCCGGTCGGCCGCGGCCAGCGCGAGCTGATCATCGGCGACCGCGGCACGGGCAAGACCGCCGTCGCGATCGACACGATCATCAACCAGAAGGGCACCGGGGTCATCTGCATCTACTGCGCGATCGGGCAGAAGGCCTCGACGGTCGCCCAGGTGGTGCAGAAGCTGCGCGAGAGCGGCGCCATGGAGCACACGATCGTGGTGGCCGCGAACGCCGCCGAGGCCGCGCCGATCAAGTACATCGCGCCGTACGCCGCGTGCGCCATGGGCGAGTACTTCTGCTACTCGGAGCGCGCCGCCCTGTGCGTTTACGACGACCTCTCCAAGCAGGCCGACGCCTACCGGCAGATGTCGCTGCTGATCCGCCGCCCTCCCGGCCGAGAGGCTTTCCCGGGCGACGTCTTCTATCTCCACTCCCGCCTGCTCGAGCGCAGCGTCAAGCTCTCCGACGCGCTCGGCGGCGGCTCCCTCACGGCCCTCCCGATTATCGAGACGCAGGCCGGCGACGTGTCCGCCTACATCCCGACGAACGTGATCTCGATCACCGACGGGCAGATCTTCCTCGAGTCGAGCCTCTTCTTCGCGGGCACGCGGCCGGCCATCAACGTCGGCATCTCGGTCTCGCGCGTCGGCTCGAACGCCCAGCTCAAGGCGATGAAGAAGGTGGCCGGCCGCCTCAAGCTCGACCTCGCCCAGTACCGTGAGGTAGAGGCCTTCGCCCAATTCGGCTCCGACCTCGACGCGGCTACGCAGCAGCAGCTCTCGCGCGGCTCGCGCATGGTCGCGACGCTCAACCAGCCGCAGTACGCCCCGTGGCCGGTGGAGGAGCAGGTCGTGGCCCTCTGGGTCGCGCTCAACGGCTACCTCGACGAGATCCCGGTCTCGCAGGTGTCGCGCTTCCACGACGAGCTGCGCACCTCGCTGCGTGCGGAGGGCAAGGTGCTGACGGCGATCCGCGAGAGCGGCGACCTCAGCGACGATACGGTCGCGGCGCTCAAGCGCGCCGTCGAGGAGTTCTCGCAGGGCTTCGAGGTGCGCGAAGAGGCCGGCCTGGTGGGCTCGACCTCCTGAGGTGCTCCATCCCGGGACTCACTTGCCGCGATCGCGCCGTCTGGACGTCCTGGGAACGACCCGGCGTCTTGCAAATGCTGAACCCCAGCATGAGCGGCGACGCCGCGCCGTCCTCAGGACGCCCAGCCAGCACGCTCACACCCACGTGACCCCCGAGACGGAACACCACCGTGGCTAGCCAGCAGGACATCAAGCGGCGGATCCAATCCGTCCGCAACACGCGCAAGATCACGAAGGCGCTCGAGCTCGTCTCGGCGTCCAAGCTGCGCCGTGCGCAGTTGCGCATCGAGGCCCTGCGTCCCTACGCCGACCGCATGCGCGACCTCATGATCGAGGCGGCCTCCCACGCCCACCTGCACGGGCAGCCGCTGCTCGCCCGGCGCGAGCCCGGCCGAGTCGGCATCGTCGTCCTCACGGGCGATCGCGGACTCGCGGGCGCCTTCAACGGGCAGGTCGTGCGGCGCGCGCTGCAGGTGGGCGCCGAGCATGCCGCCCAGGGGCGCGAGGTCGTCTACCTGCCGGCGGGCCGCAAGGGCCTCGGCACGCTGCGCTTCCGCGGACGCGACGTGCTCACGTCCTGGACGGGGTTCTCCGACCGGCCGGGGTACGCCGACGCGGAGGCGATCGCCGAGGCGACCTCCGAGGCCTACATCGCCGGCGAGCTCGATCTCGTCGTGCTCGTCTACAACCGCTTCGTCTCGGCGCTGCAGCAGCAGGTCGAGGACATCGAGCTGCTGCCGATTCCCGAGGGCGAGCTCGAGGGCCTTGACGCCAGGGAGCGCGCGCAGCAGGGCGAGCTGCTGTTCGAGCCCGATGCCGCGGAGATGCTCGGCGAGCTGCTGGTCTCCTCGCTCGAGGTGACCGTCTACCGAGCGCTGCTCGAGTCGACCGCATCCGAGCACGGCGCGCGCATGACCGCCATGCGCAACGCCTCCGAGAACGCCGGTGACCTGATCAGCGCCTACACGCTGGCCATGAACCGCGCGCGCCAGGCCGAGATCACGCAGGAGATCCTCGAGGTCGTTGCCGGCGCGGACGCGTTGCAGTGAGGCGCGCGGGGGCGCGGTGTTTCAGGCATCGCCGAGCCGGGTAGGGGGTATGTCGGTGGCCCCCGCAGTTATGCACGCTATGCTTTTCTCGCCGATGGCCTCGACAACACCAGAGCCGAGTCACTCTTGAGCGCCGTCGCAGGCGCGGCAGAGGTCCACCCGGAGACCATCTCGGCCGCGGTCGAGGGCCGGAGCCCCCGCCAGATCTTCTGGGCGCGTTTCCGGCAAGACCGTGCGGCGATGATCGGCGGCGTCGTGATCATCCTGCTCCTCCTGCTCGCGGTCTTCGCAGGCGTCATCTCGCATCTGATCGGCCACGGGCCCAACGACGTCTACGACTCCATGACGGACGACTTCGGCATCCCCAGGGGCCCGAACTCGCACTTCTGGTTCGGGGCCGACGGCTCCGGGCGCGACCTCTTCGTGCGGGTGCTCTATGGAGCGCGCACGTCGCTGCTCGTGGCCGGCATCGCCACCACGATCTCGATGACGATCGGCGTCACGGTCGGCGTAATCGCGGGCTACTACCGCGGCGTGGTCGACACAGTCATCTCGCGCCTCTCGGACGTCGTCCTGGCGCTGCCGCAGCTGCTGCTCGCGATCGGCATCGCGGCCTCTTGCAGCGTGAGCAAGAACGGTTGCCTGAACGGCCTCGTGCAGCCGGGCATCTCGCTCGTGGTGTTCGTGATCTCGGCCTTCACCTGGCCCTACATCGCGCGCATCGTGCGCTCGACCACGCTCTCGCTCCGCGAGAAGGAGTTCGTCGAGGCCGCGCGCTCGCTGGGCGCGAGCGACAGGCGCATCATCTTCCGCGAGATCCTGCCGAACCTCGTCGCCCCGATCACGATCTGGGCGACGCTGCTGATCCCGAGCAACATCCTCTTCGAGGCGGCGCTCTCGTTCCTCGGGCTGGGCGTGCCGGTGACGACGGCGTCCTGGGGCTCCGCGCTCTCGGATGCAGCCGCCGGCGGGCTCTACAAGGACGCTCCCTGGATGATGATCTTCCCGGGGATCTTCCTGGTTCTGACGACACTCGCGTTCAATCTCCTCGGCGACGGCCTGCGCGATGCGCTCGATCCGAGAAGCGAACGCTGACGTGAGACTGTCAAGTCGCCGATCTCGGCGTCTTAGCGCTGTGTGAGGAGAACAAGGGCCACCCCCGGCCCCAACTGCAAGGAGGAGCGACCCGTGAGAAACCGACGAATCGCGGCCATTGTGCTGGCCGTGGCGATGGGAGTTGCTGACCATCGCCGCAACGAGCGCAAGTGCTCAATCGGATCACGCCGCTGGTGCAACGGCGAAGACCGGAGCGAACAAGGCGCAGGCCGGCGGTGTCTTCCGCGTCGAGTGGGAGTCGTCCTTCGACTTCACCGACGGCTTCGACCCGACGGGTGAATACCTCGGCGAGGCATTCGGCATCTATTCCAACCTGCTCGTGCGCACGCTGGTGGGCTACAACCACGTTCCCGGCGCAGCGGGCAACAAGCTCGTGCCCGACCTGGCCACGAGCCTCGGCACCGTCACGAACGGCGGCAAGACGTACACCTTCCACCTCAAGAGCGGCATCAAGTTCGGGCCGCCCCTGAATCGCGAGATCACGTCGAAGGACGTGCTCTGGGCATTCGAGCGCATCGGCACCAAGAGCGTCAACGCGCAGTACGGCTTCTACTACGACGCGATCAAGGGCATGCCCGCCTTCAAGGCCGGCAAGGCCAAGGTCATCGCGGGCATCAAGACGCCCGACCCCAAGACGATCATCTTCACGCTGTCGAAGCCCACGGGCGACTTCCTGCTCCGGCTCAGCATGCCCGCCACGGGCCCGCAGCCGCAGGAGGTCTCCGGGTGCTTCACGCAGCCGAACCAGTACGGCCGCTACGTGATCTCGTCTGGCCCGTACATGATCAAGGGCTCGGACAAGCTCAACGCCTCGAGTTGCGACACGATCAAGGCAGCCGGCGGCATCTCGGGCTGGGACGGCGAGAAGGTCATGGACCTCGTCCGCAACCCCGACTACAACCCCGCCACCGACAGCACCAAGGCGCGCGAGAACTTTCCCGATGAGTTCACGTTCACGGTCAACTCGAACGCGGACGACATCTACGCCCGCGTGACGCGCGGCGACATCGAGGAAGAGGTCGCCGGCGAGACGCCGTCCGTCCTCCGCCAGTACCACGGCTCGCCGCAGCTCCACACGAACGACGGCGACCGCACCTGGTACCTGTCGATGAACCTGACCCAGGCGCCGTTCGACGACCTGCACGTGCGCCGCGCGGTCAACTTCGTGGTCAACCGCGAGGCCCTGCGCAAGTCCTGGGGCGGCCCGTCGGCCGGCGCCATCGCGACGCACATCGCTCCGGACGCCGTGCTCAACGACAAGCTCAAGGGCTACGCGCCCTACGGCAGCGGCACGGGCGACCTCGCCAAGGCCAAGGCCGAGATGAAGCTGTCGAAGTACGACAAGAACCACGACGGCATCTGCGATGCTTCGGCCTGCAAGAACATCCTCACCATCACGGGTGACCGCGAGGTCGAGAAGGGCTTCATCCCGGCCCTCTCGCAGAACCTGAAGTCGATCGGACTGATCATCAAGGACCGCGTCCTCAAGGACGCCTACACGCCGATCCAGACCACACGCAACAACATCCCGTTCACGACGCGCCCGGGCTGGGGCAAGGACTATGCCGACGCCCTGACGTTCTTCGGCCCGCTCTTCGACGGCCGCAACATCATCGCGCAGGGCAACACCAACTACTCCCTGCTCGGCCTCACGCCCGCGGTCGCGAAGAAGGATGGCATCAAGGGCTCCGTGACCGACGTCCCGAGCATCAACGCCGATCTCGATCGCTGCGGCCTGCTCGCCGGCGGACCCCGCGTGAACTGCTACGCGGCGCTCGACAAGAAGCTCACGACGCAGATCGTGCCGTGGGTTCCGTACCTCTGGTCCTACGCCCAGAGCATCTCGAGCCAGAACGTGACCAAGTTCCAGTTCGACCAGTTCGGCGGGACGATCGCCTACGCCCACGTGGCGGTCAAGTCCTGACCTGACGCACACAGGGCGGGCGCCTCGGCCGTAGCGGCCGAGGCGCCCGCGCCGCGTTCACTCGACTCTCGATGGCTGCCTACATCCTCAGACGTCTCGGCTGGGCCCTCCTGGTCCTGCTCGCCGTGACACTGATCACGTTCCTGATCTTCTACAAGCTGCCTCCGGGCGATCCGGCGCTGCGCTTCGTGGGCAAGCAGCCGACGCCCGAGAGCATCGCGCTCGTGCGGCACAACCTCGGCCTCGACAAGCCCTTCTACGTGCAGTACGGAAAGTTCCTGAAGGCGATCGTGCTCGGCGACAAGTACGGCTGGCCGGGCCTCGGCTTCTCCTACGACTCCAGCATCCCGATCCGCCAGAAGATCCTCGAGAAGGCGCCGAGAACGATCTCGCTGATCGTCGGCGCCTCGCTGATCTGGCTCGTGGGCGGCGTGCTGATCGGCGTCGTCTCGGCCATCCGGCGGCGCACGGTCGTCGATCGCGTGGCCATGAGCTTCGCGCTCTTCGGCATCTCGGCGCCGGTCTTCTGGCTCGGGCTGATGGCGCTCTTCGTCTTCTGGTACAAGCTCAACCTCACTGCGGGCACCGGGTATACGCCGTTCGCGCAGAGCCCGAGGGAATGGGCCTCGCACCTGATACTTCCCTGGATCGTGCTCGCCCTGCTGTACGCAGCGGTCTACGCGCGCATGGTCCGCGGCAACCTTCTAGACGCGATGGGAGAGGACTTCATACGCACCGCGCGCGCCAAGGGGCTGTCCGAGCACCGCGTGATCTTCCGGCACGGGCTGCGCGCCAGCCTGGCCCCGATCGTGACGATGTTCGGCCTCGACATCGCGCTGCTCGTCGGTGGCGCCGTCATTACGGAGAGCGTCTTCAACCTCGACGGGCTCGGCTTCATGGCCGTCGACTCGGTCTTCCGCCAGGATCTGCCCGCAACGCTCGGCGTCGTGCTCGTCGCGACGTTCGCCGTGGTGGTCATGAACCTGGTCGTGGACATCGTCTATGCCTTCCTCGACCCGCGCGTGCGCTACGGATGAGCGGCGAGCTCCTCCTCGAGGTCAAGGACCTGACGGTCGAGTTCCCGACTCAGGACGGCGTCGTGCACGCGGTCTCCGGGCTCACGTTCTCGCTGCGCCGCGGTGAGACGCTGGGCATCGTGGGCGAGTCCGGCTCGGGCAAGAGCGTGACGAACCTCGCGATCCTCGGGCTCCTGAACTCCAAGCGCTCGAAGATCACGGGCGAGATCCTGCTGCACGGCAAGGATCTGCTGAAGGCCTCGCCCGCCGAGCTGCGCGCCGTGCGCGGCAAGGACGTGGCGATGATCTTCCAGGATCCGTTCGCCTGCCTGCACCCGATGTACCGCGTGGGCAGCCAGATCGCCGAGGCCGTGCGCGCCCACCTGGACGTCTCCAAGGGCAAGGCGCTGGAGCGCGCGATCGAGGTGCTCGACGCGGTCGGCATCCCCAACGCCCGGCAGCGCGCCAAGGATTATCCGCACCAGTTCTCGGGAGGCATGCGCCAGCGCGCGATGATCGCGATGGCGCTCGTGCACAACCCTTCCGTGCTGATCGCCGACGAGCCCACCACCGCGCTCGACGTGACCGTTCAGGCGCAGATCCTCGAGCTCATCGACAAGGTCAAGCGCGACTTCGACATCGGCGTGATCCTCGTCACCCACGATCTCGGAGTGGTCGCCGAGACCGCCCAGACCGTCATGGTCATGTACGCCGGCCGGGCCGTCGAGCACGGGCCGGCGCGCGAGGTCTTCGATGCCCCGCAGCACCCCTACACCTGGGGCCTGCTCGAGTCGATGCCGACGATCGAGGCCAAGGTCGCCCAGTTGCGCGCGATCGAGGGCTCGCCGCCGTCGGTCATCCACCTGCCGTCGGGCTGTGCCTTCAACCCGCGCTGCCCGCACCGATTCGAGACGTGCCTGCGCGTCCGTCCGCCCCTCAAGCCGATCGAGGGCGGTCACTCCGATGCCTGCCATCTCGACCCGGCCTCCAAGCGCCGCCTCTGGGCCGAGCGCGAGGCCGCGCGCCTCGGGATCGGCGCTTGAGCTTCCACGGCGACCCCCTGATCGAGGTCAAGGGCCTCACGAAGCGGTTCCCGGTGGCGACCGGCGTCTTCTCGCGGCGCTCGGGCGAGGTGCATGCCGTCGAGGACGTCACGCTCAGCGTGCGCAAGGGCGAGACGCTCGGCATCGTCGGCGAGTCCGGCTGCGGCAAGTCCACGACTGCGCGCCTGATGCTCAAGCTGCTCGAGCCGACCGAGGGCACCATCCTCTTCGACGGCCGCGACATCACGCATCTCAGCCAGCGCGACATGCGGCCCGTGCGGCGCGAGATGCAGATGGTCTTCCAGGACCCGTACTCCTCGCTCAACCCGCGGCAGACCGTCGGGCAGATCATCGGGGCGCCGTACTCGATCCACAAGACCGAGGGCAACACCAAGGCGCTCGTGCGCGAGCTGATGGACCGCTGCGGCATGAACCCGGAGCACTACAACCGCTATCCGCACGAGTTCTCGGGCGGCCAGCGCCAGCGCATCGGCGTCGCCCGCGCGCTCGCGCTGCGGCCCAAGCTGATCGTCTGCGACGAGCCCGTCTCGGCCCTGGACGTCTCGATCCAGGCGCAGATCCTGAACCTGCTCGAGAGCCTCCAGGGCGAGTTCGACCTGACCTACGTCTTCATCTCGCACGACCTCTCGGTGATCCGCCAGATCGCGGACCGCATCGCCGTCATGTACCTCGGGCGCGTCGTCGAGCTGTCCGACTCCGAGGCGCTCTACGACCTGCCGCGCCATCCCTACACGGCGAGCCTGCTCTCCGCCGTTCCGCGCACCGGCGTCGGCCGCCGGGAGCGCATCGTGCTCAGCGGCGACGTGCCGTCGCCCGTCGCGCCGCCCTCCGGTTGTGCTTTTCACCCGCGCTGTCCCAAGGCGCGCCTGATGACGGGCGGCAAGGGCGTGCCCGAGGACTGCCGCGAGGACCTGCCGCAGCTCAGCGGCGCCGAGAACGGCTTCGGCGGTCACACGGCCGCCTGCTGGCACCCGCTCGGCTCGCTCGACGAGCTGCGCCCCGCCGCGCGGTCGTGATCCGCGGCGAGCTCGTGAGCCTGCGGCCGCTGCAGGCGGCCGACATCGAGCGCGCCGAGCAGCTCGCCAACGACCCCGACCACAACGGCCCGTTCGGGACGTTCGCGCTGGAGGGCGCCGGCGCGGTGCGCCGCCGCTTCGAGCTCGACGGCTACCTGAGCCACGAGCACGGGCGCCTGATCGTGGTCGACGGGAGCGGCGCGGCGGTCGGCACGCTGTCGTACATCGCCGTCTTCCACGGGCCGCCGCCGTCCAACCGCGTCTACAACATCGGCATCGACGTCGACCCGGCGCACCGCCGCCGCGGCTACGGCGCGGAGGCCCAGGCCCTGCTGGCCCGCTATCTCTTCGAGACCTACACCGTCGAGCGCGTGGAGGCCTCGACGGACGTCGAGAACATCGCCGAGCAGCGCGCGCTGGAACGCGCCGGCTTCACGCGCGAGGGGATCCTGCGCCACGCGCAGTGGCGCGGCGGCGCCTGGCACGACCTCTGCATGTACAGCAAGCTGCGCGGCGAGTAGACCGCGAGCCCGCAGGCAGAGGAGAGCGTCAGCAGGTCGTGCCGGCGCAGAGCTCCGGGCCCTGCAGCGTCTGCATCGCGTGGACGCGCTCGCTGCCGCCGAGATCGATGCGCAGCGGCGGCACGTGCACCCGGCCGTCGTTGGCGAGCTTGACCGAGAGCAGGAGCGTGAGCGTCGCGCCCGGCTTGAGCTCGAAGCTCTTGACGCCGAGGAGCGGCGGTGCCCGCACATCGGTCGGCGGCGTGACGTGGGGGGGCACGGCGCTGTCGGTCACGCACGCGCTGCACCCGCGGTAGGCGAGCGCGCCGATCACGGTCAGGCCGGGCACGGCCTGCGCCACGCGCACCTGCTTGATCGTGACGGTCGACTTGCCCGGGTTGGAGATGCGGAAGGCGGTCACGCTCAGCGGCACGCCGACTCTCGCCGCGTACGAGCCGTTCTGCGCGTGCACCTGCAGCGGCGGGGCGCTGCTCGGTCCGCGCAGCGTCAGGGCCAGCCCGATGGCCGCGACGGGCAGCACGATCGCAGCGGTGATCATCGCGAGCCGCGTGCGCCACCCGGCGACGCGCACGCGAGGAACATCCGCTGCGGCGGAGAGATGCTCGACACTCACCCCATGAGGGTACGCGCACTCGTGCGATGTGTGAAGCCCTCGGCTGAGCACCTGGACCAGGAACTCGACCTCAGAGCCCCCATCCGCTCTGCCCAGGCACGTCCCGGGCAATCGTCCACGGGACACTCCGCGAGTCATCTAGGCTGCGGCCGTGCCGGCTCGGACGCGCCTCCGAACCCCGAGGCGCAGCCTCGCTGCGCGGGCGCTGCGCGCCGTTCCGCCGTCGCTCGCGCTCGCGCTGCTCGCGGCCGGCTGCGGCGCGAGCCTGGGTGGGCGCTACGACAGCGCCACGACGGCGCCCGCGCCGGTGGCGCCCCAGGGCGTGAGCTCCGGGCTCCTGCGCGCCGTGACGGCGCAGCCTCTGCCCTCGCTCGACCCGGCGTTCGCCGACAGCCGCCAGTCGCGCGCCGTCGACAACCTCCTCTGCACGCCGCTCGTGCGCTATGCGGACGCCGAGGGCCTGGCCGGCACCGTCATCATCCCGGGGCTCGCGCGCGATCTGCCGATCATCTCGCGGGGCAGCCGCACGTTCCGCATCCAGTTGCTCTCCGACCTCCACTTCGCAGACGGGCAGCGGCTGACGACCGAGGACGTGCGCGCGACGTTCGAGCGGCTGCTCGACCCGGCGACGAACTCGCCCGGGCGCGGCGCTCTTCAGCGACATCGTGGGCGCCCGAAAGATTCGCCGACGGCGAGACGGCCGCACCTGAGCGGCGTGCGCGCGAACGGGGGCCAGATCACGATCCCGCTCAAACGCTCCGACCCGGCCTTCCTCGCGCGGCTCGCCATGCCGATCGCCTGCCCGGTCGAGCGCGGCACCCCGCACCGCCAGGTGCCTGGCCTGCTGGCGCGCCAAGCGACGGGCCGCTACCGCGTGGTCGAGAGCTCTCCGCGCTGATCGACCTGCGGCGCGTCGAGCGCGGAACCGAGCACGCCGTCGGCGGCACGGCCGGCGCGGCGGCCCGGATCTCGGTCGAGCGGCTCGCCGGGGCGGGCGCGCTCGAGACGGCGATCGCAGGCGGGCGACGCCGACCTCTCGCTGGACGATCTGCCCGGTGCGTCGTCGCCTGCGCTCGCGGTGCCGTCCTCCGAGCTCGCCGTGCTGCGCGTCGATCCCGTCGCATTGGCCGCTCTCGGACGAGAACGTTCGGCGCGCACTCTCCGTCGCGCTCGACCGCGAGAGCGCTCGCGCAGGCCGACGGGGGAGACGTCGTCGCGGCGCGCTCGCTCCTGCTCGATCCGCTCGCGCCGAGCGCGCTGCCGGCGGACCCGGACGCAGCCCGGGCACTGCTGCGCCGCGCGGGGGCTCAGGGGGCCGCTGCGGCTCCCGCTCTGGGCCGAGCCGGGAGCCCAGGCGCGCGTCGCCCAGGCGATCGCGAGTCAACTCGCGCAGATCGGGGTAGAGCTGGACGTGCGCGTGGCGCCTGCAGACGAGAGGCCGTTCGGCGCCCGCGCCTGGATCGAGTGGCTCGACGCCGTCCTACGGCGATCCCGCCGCGATCTTCATGCCGCTGGCGGACGCGCTCCGCAGGCGGCCCTCAGACCGCCCTTGCGAGAGCGCGTGCGACGCGCCGGCCGGCTCGCCGGAGATGCCCGCCGAGCCGCCTTCCGCCGCCTCGACGAGCGGCTCGGTCCAGGCGGCCTGGGCGCGATTCCGCTGCTGCGTGCAAACTTTTCCGACGCCGACCTCGTCCATGCTGGTTGGAAGAGGCACCCATCCCGTGTTCGATCTCGACCTCGCCTTGCTCTCCGCACACGATGACTGGCACCCACCCCTCACAACCCGCTCCCGCCGCTCTGCGAGATGGCTCGGCTGTGGATCTCGCATGGCCGCGGACGGCGAGGTCGAGCGAGGTCGAGCTGCGCCGCGCTCGACGAGCACCTCGAGGTGCTGCGAGGACTGCGCGGAGTGGCGCGCGCTCGCCGAGGCGGTGGTGCTGCACGTGCGCACCACGCCGCCGAGCGCCGTGCCCGCCGGCCTGCTGCCCGAGCTGCCTCGCAGGCGCTCGACGCGCCGCGGCCTCGCGCTGCGCGCCGGGGGCCTCGTGGCCGCGGCTGCCGCTGCAGCCGTCCTGGGCATCGCCGCTGGCGGGCTGGAACTCGTCGCCGCCGGCACCGACGGCCCAGTCGGGCGTGGTGCGGCCGTCCGAGATCGTCGTCGGCTGGAACACGAGCGAGCACGCTCGACGGCCGCCCGCTACCGGCCCGGGTCGCGCCGTCGCGCCTGACGCCCTGGGGGACTTTGTAACATCCGGCTCGATCCCGGTCGCAGGGCGCGGATGCGGCATGGCCACTGCGCCGATCGACGCGGCATGCGGCGCCTCCGGTACAGTTCGTGCGCCCCGAGAGAGCTGATGAAGGAGCGCTGCGTGCCCGCTGACGACCGTCCCGTCGGGAGGATCATCGAGATCAAGGGCGTCGTGCTCGACGCAGTGTTCGACGGCCACCTGCCGGCGATCTACAACGCGCTCGAGATCACGATGCCCGATGGCCGCATCGCTCGTGGCCGAGGTGCAGCAGCACCTCGGCGACGACCGCATCCGCGCGGTCGCCATGGACGCGACCGACGGCCTGGCGCGCGGCACCGCCGCCTACGACACCGGCGCGTCGATCAGCGTGCCCGGTCGGCGACGCCACGCTCGGCCGCATCTTCAACGTGCTCGGCCAGGCGATCGACAAGGGCGACGACGCCGCCATCGACGCCGTCGCCGCGCTGGGAGATCCACCGCGAGCCGCCCGCGTTCGACACGCTCACGCCGACGGCCGAGCTGTTCGAGACCGGCATCAAGGTCATCGACCTGCTCGCCCCGTACGTCAAGGGCGGCAAGATCGGCCTCTTCGGCGGCGCCGGCGTGGGCAAGACGGTGCTGATCCAGGAGCTGATCAACAACATCGCGACCCAGCACGGCGGCCTCTCGGTGTTCGCCGGCGTCGGCGAGCGCACGCGCGAGGGCAACGACCTCTGGCGCGAGATGACCGAGTCGGGCGTGATCGAGAAGACCGCGCTCGTCTACGGCCAGATGAACGAGCCGCCCGGAGCGCGCCAGCGCGTCGCGCCTGAGCGGCCTGACGATGGCCGAGTACTTCCGCGACGAGGGCGGCCAGGACGTGCTGCTCTTCATCGACAACATCTTCCGCTTCGTGCAGGCGGGCTCCGAGGTCTCGGCGCTGCTCGGCCGCATGCCGAGCGCCGTGGGCTACCAGCCGACGCTCGCGACCGAGATGGGCGAGCTGCAGGAGCGCATCACCTCGACGACCAAGGGCTCGATCACGTCGGTGCAGGCGATCTACGTGCCCGCCGACGACCTCACCGACCCCGCGCCCGCGAACACGTTCGCGCACCTCGACGCGACGACGACGCTCTCGCGCGTCGATCTCCGAGAAGGGCATCTACCCGGCGGTCGACCCGCTCGACTCGACGTCGCGCATCCTCCAGCCCGGGCGTCGTCTCCGACGAGCACTACGACGTCGCCACGCGCGTGCAGCAGCTGCTGCAGCGCTACAAGGACCTGCAGGACATCATCGCGATCCTCGGCATGGACGAGCTCTCCGACGAGGACAAGGTCGTCGTGCAGCGCGCCCGCAAGATCGAGCGCTTCCTCTCGCAGCCGTTCCACGTCGCCGAGGTCTTCACCGGCCGCCCGGGCAAGTACGTCAAGCTCGAGGACACGATCCGCTCGTTCCGCGAGGTGCTCGAGGGCAAGCACGACGAGCTGCCCGAGCAGGCGTTCTACCTGCAGGGCGACATCAACGACGTGCTCAAGGCCGCCGAGGAGCTCGCCGCGGGCGCGACCGCATGAGCGCCGCCGAGGGGCCGAAGCGCCTCCGCGTCGAGCTCGTCACGCCCGAGGGCCCGATCTTCGTCGACGACGCGCGCATGGTCGTCGTCCCCGGCAAGGCCGGCGAGCTCGGCGTCCTGCCGCGCCACATCCCGCTGATCGCCCAGCTCAAGCCGGGCGAGACGCGGGTGCGGACGCTCGACGACGAGTGGCTGTCGTTCGCGACGGGCTCGGGCTACTTCAAGATCCAGCACGACCGCGCCTCCGTGCTCGTCGAGAGCGCCGTGCGCCGTCACGTCGATCGACGCCGACCAGGCCCGCAGCGAGCTCGAGGACGCCCAGCAGCGTCTCGCCGAGGCGCAGGCCGCGGGCGACGACGGCCCCGATCGCGCGCGCGCCGAGCGCGACATCGCGGACGCCGAGAACCGCCTCAAGGTCTCCGGGCGGGCGTGACCGACCCCCGCGCCGTCGCTCTCGCCCGCGAGGCGGCGGCGATCCACGACGCCGGCGTCGAGGATCGCGAGCTCGTCGTCGAGGGCGTGCGCTGGGCGCTCGTGGAGTACGGGCCGGGGCAGGGGCGCGCAGAGTGGTGCCACGTGCCGCACAGCGGCTACGTCGTCGCGGGCGCGATCCGCTACGAGTTCGAGGATGGTCGCGAGCCACTCGTGATCGAGGCCGGAAGCGGGTTCGTGCTGCCGCCGGCGCCCGGTCACCGCGGACGCAACGACGGCGCCGTGCCGGCCGCCCTGTTCCTGATCGACGCGCTGCCCGAGCGGGGCTAGGCCGCCGCGGCGGCCCGCTCGCTCGCCCGCGACTCCACGAGCCACTTGTCCGGCGCCTGGCGCCAGGCCTCGAAGCCGCCCAGCAGGGCGATCGCGTCGGGTGCGATGGCGCCGAGCTCGATCTCGACGGTGCGCAGCTCCCGCAGCGCGGCGTCGCGCTCGGCGTCGCGCTTGGCCTGGCTGTTGCGGCGCGCGCGCTCGCTGGCCTCGTGGCGGGCGCGCAGCTCGCGCTCGAGGCGCGTGCGCTCGCGGTCGAGCTCGACGACGCGCACGCGCTGCTCGTCGAGCAGCGGAGGCCGTGCGGTCGCGGGCGGCGCGCACGCGCTTGGCCTCGGCGGCGTGGCTTGGCGCGCTCGCGGCGGCGGCGCTCGGCGCCGCCGGGGGTGCGCGTGCGGGCGACGCGCGCCTCGGCCTCGGCGACGCTCGCCTCGGCTGCGGCGAGCGCCGCGTCGAAGGCCTCGACGGTCGCGTTCAGGGACTCGACCCGCGTGCGGGCGTCGGCGAGGCCGTCGTCGACGTCGCGGAAGGCGGGGGAGCGGCGCGGCGAGAAGACGCGTCGCGACGCGGTCGAGCTCGCGCAGGCGGCGGTGCAGGCGGCGCCAGCGGCGGCCGAGGTCGTCCCAGCGGTCGTAGTCGATGCGCGAGCGGCGGATGCAGCGCGGGCAGGGCCGCTCGCGCGGCTCGCCGAGCGTGCTCGTGCGGCCGCACACGGGGCAGTGCCAGCCGGCGGCGCGCACGTCGGCCGCGTCGACGGTCGAGATCGCGCCGTCCGGGAAGCGCACCTCGACGCCGATCCGCCGCAGCTCGACCGGCAGGCCGCCCCAGGAGGTGCGCAGGCTGACGCGCACCGAGCTGTCGAAGGCCTCGACGCGCGCCGAGCGAGAGCATGCCGTCGCGCTCGACGGTCACGGTGTCGCCGACGGCGATGCAGAGCGCGAGCCGCGCCTGCTCGAAGCGCTGTCGCCACGGGATGCGCACCGCGCCCGGGTTCCAGCGCACGCCGAGCCCCGAGGGATCCTCGAAGATCGCGTCTTCCCACCAGGCGGGCGCCGGGCTGCCGTTCTCGCGCTCGCTGAGCTCGGTGTAGGCGCGCTCGGAGAGCAGCTCGAGCGAGCTGCGCACGAGATCGCGCGCGGCGTTGATCGCGCGCATCGTCTCGCCGCGCTGCTCGCGCTCCTCGTCGGGCGCGCCGTCGGGGTGGTTCTCGCGCGCGGCGCGGCGGTAGGCCTCGCCGAGGTCGCCGTCGTCGATCGTCTCGTCGAGCGGCAAGCCCGAGCCGGCGCAGCGCGTCTGCGAGCGGCGCGCTCATCGCGGGTGTCGGATGGGGGTGAGCGCGGCGGATGCCCCTCAGCGTGACATGCCGCACGCGCCGCGGGCGGCGTCGGGCGGCGCGCCGGATGATGCGTCTAGACTTGCCCGAGCCGCGCGTCGCACCTCGACCTGCGCCCCGCATGGTGGCTATCCCGTCCCCGAGAGCTTCAGACCACGCACGCCGTCACGCTCTCGCGACGGTCGGCGGAGGCCTGCGCGTTGAGCGTCGAGACGCAGTTCGGCGGCGGCGGGTTCCGCCAGCCGCCGCCGATCAACGTCTACACGGCGCGGCGGCCGCGCAAGCGCTGGACGTTCTGGCGCATCCTGCGCTGGACGCTCGCGGTCGTGCTGATGAGCGGCGTGACGGTCGGCGGCGCGGTCGCGTACTACGTCTGGAACCGCCTCGAGCGCATCACGACGACGAACGACCCGAACCTGAAGGCCGCCGACAAGCAGCTGCGCCGAGGTCGTCGACCCGGCCACCGAGCCGGCTGTCGCGCTCGTGCTCGGCTACGACAAGCGCTACGGCGGCGGCAACGCGCGCGGCAACTCGGACACGCTCATGCTGATCCGCGTCGACCCGCGCACGAAGGTGCTCTCGCTGCTCTCGCTGCCGCGCGACCTCTACGTCCACATCGACGGCTACGGGCACGAACAAGATCAACGCCGCCTACGCCAACGGCGGCGCGCCGCTCGCGATCAAGACCGTGAGCCAGGTGCTGGGCGTCAAGATCAACTACTACGTGCCGGTCAACTTCCACCTCTTCCGCAAGACGGTGGACACGTTCCACGGCGTCTACCTCGACGTCGACCGGCGCTACTTCCACGCCAACAACGGCGCCGGGCAACTACTCCGCGATCGACCTCAAGCCCGGCTACCAGAAGCTCTCCGGCGCCCAGGCGCTGGAGTACGTGCGCTACCGCCACCTCGACTCGCGACTTCATCCGCACCGCCCGCCAGCAGGCGTTCGTGCGCGAGTTCAAGCGCCGCCTCGACGTCTGGTCGGCGGGCACGAACATCTTCGACCTGCTCGACTCGCTGCCCAACGACCTCAAGGTGCGCGGCTCCGCGAAGGGCCAGTCGGTCGGCCCGAAGACGATCCTCCGCTACGTCAAGCTGCTGGCCGAGATCCCGCGCGGCAAGATGGTGCAGGTGCGGCTCACGGGCGCGACGCCGATGATCAACGGCGCGTCGGTCGTGACGGCGACGCCGGAGGCCATCCACGCAGGCCGTGCAGGAGTTCCTGAACCCGAACACGGCGGTCTCGCAGGCAGATCGCGAGCCGCTTCGGCGGCAAGGTCGTGGGCGGCGAAGAAGCCCGCCAAGAAGAAGGTCTCAAGGGCCCGAAGCCGATCCCGCCGACGAAGCTGCGCGTGGTGACGGTCAACGGCTCGGGCGTGCAGGGCGTCGCGGCGCACGCGATGGTCGAGCTCCAGAAGGCCGGCTGGCCGCACACCGGCGTCGCCGGCACGCTGCCCGAAGACGAACCTCTTCTCGACCGCCGTCTACTACACGACGCCGCGCGCGCACGACCTCGGCCGAGCGCCTGCGCCGCTCGCTCGGCGACACGAGCGCCTCGGCGCTGCTGCCCGCCGCGCTCAGCGACTACGGCCTCGGCGCCGACGTCGTCGTCGCGATCGGCAGCGCGTTCTCCGGCGTGACGCCGCCGCCGCAGCAGGCCGCCAAGCAGCTCGCGCCGCCCGTCGAGCGAAGCCGCTCGTGCAGTCGCGCGACGTCGCACGACTCCGGCGACTTCTTCCTGCTCCAGAAGAAGGTCGCACTACCAGCTGCTGTACCCGTCGCGCGTGCCGCTCGGCTCGACCTACGGCGAGGCGATCGAGACCGACGTACAACGCCTACTACGCCTACAAGCTCGGCAAGCACGGCATGGCGCTCGCGGTCGACGCGCGCACCGGCACGACTCCTCGCACGCCTGGGGCCTGCGCTACACGACCTGGACGGACGCGCCGATCCTCGAGCAGCCGAGCCGCCAGGTCTGCTGGACGACCGGCAAGGAGCAGCGCCTCGTGCGCATCTACACGAACGGCGCGGCGATCCACCGCATCGCGGTCTTCTACGGCGGCGCAGCCGTGCAAGGCCTCCGGGCGGCGTCGTCGTCTGGATCGACAACTCGCTCGACGACACACCTCTCGCCCGAGACGATGATCGCGATCGCCAAGAGCCTCGTCCCGGCCCGCCGCGCGCCGGCCTGATCCTCGACGCGGGGCGGGCGACATGACGAAGGAGCGGCTCGGCGTGATCGGCGTCGGCTACGTCGGGCTCGTGACCGCGGCGTGCTTCGCGCAGGCCGGGCACGAGGTCGTCTGCCTCGACATCGACGAGGCCAAGCTCGAGCGCCTGCGCGCGGGCGAGGCGCCGATCCACGAGCCGGGCATGGAGGAGGTGCTCGCCGAGCGGCGCTCGAGCGCATGACGTTCACGTCGTCGGCGCGCCGAGCTGTTCGCGCGGCGCCGAGATCGCCTTCGTGTGCGTCGACACGCCGCCGAGCGCCTCGGGCGACGCCGACCTCAGCCGCGTCGAGGCGGTGATCGACGCGATCCCGGCCGGCACGGAGCGACGCCGTGCTCGTGATGAAGTCGACCGTGCCGCCGGGCACGGGCGCGCGCCTGCGCCGCTCGCTCGACGAGCGCGGGCTGCAGGGCGTCGCCTACGCCTCGAATCCCGAGTTCCTGCGCGAGGGCAGCGCGATCAGCGACTTCCGCCGGCCCGACCGCGTCGTCGTCGGCGCCGAGCGAGCCCGCCGTCGGCGAGCGCATCGCGGCGCTCTACCGCGCCTTCGGCGGCTCCGAGCTGATCACCGACGTCACCTCGGCCGAGATGATCAAGCACGCCTCGAACGCCTTCCTGGCGACCAAGATCTCGTTCATCAACGAGATCGCGAACGTCTGCGAGGAGGTCGGCGCGAACGTCGACCTCGTCGCCCGCGGGATGGGCCTCGACGCGCGCATCGGCTCGAGCTTCCTGCGGCCGGGCCTCGGCTTCGGCGGGTCGTGCTTCCCCAAGGACGTCGCCGCGCTCAAGCAGCTCGCGGGCAACAGCGGCTACCACTTCCAGCTCCTGAGCGCCGTGATCGAGGTCAACGAGCTGCAGAAGCGCCGCGCGGTTGCCAAGCTCAAGCGCCACCTCGGCTCGCTGCGCGACCGCCGCATCGCGCTCTGGGGCCTCGCCTTCAAGCCCGACACCGACGACATGCGCGAGGCCTCCAGCGTCGTGCTCGCCGCGCGCCTCGTCGCCGAGGGCGCGGAGGTCTCCGGCTACGACCCCGTCGTGCTCGGACGCAGCAGGCCGCGGCGCTCCTGCCGCGCGGCATCCAGCTCGCCGAGCAGCGCGCTCGCGGCGGCCGCGCGGCGCCGATGCCGTCGTGATCGTGACCGAGTGGCCCGCAGTTCGCCACGCCGTTCGCGGACGGCTCGCTGCTCGCCGGTGATGCGCACGCCGCTCGTGATCGACGGGCGCAACCAGCTCGATCCGGCCGCCGTGCGCGCCGCGGGCTTCGCCTACGAAGGCGTGGGACGTGGCGAGTAGACCCGCGCACGGCCAGCGAAGCTAGAGTCAGTCCGTGGATGCCGTCGTGCTCGTCGGCGGGGAGGGCACGCGCCTGCGGCCGCTCACCCTCGAACGACCCAAGCCCGTGCTGCCCCTGCTCGGGACGGCCGCTCCTGGCCTACGTGCTCGAGCGGCTCGCCGAGGCGGGCGTGACGCGGGTGATCTTCGGCTGCGGCTATCTGCCCGATCCGATTCAGGCCTGCTTCGGCGAGCGCGCATCTCGGGCGTCGCGCTCGAGTACGTCGTCGAGCCGCGCCCGATGGGCACCGCCGGCGGCATCCGCCATGCGGCGCGCGGTCGCGTCAACGGCACGTTCCTCGCGCTCAACGGCGACATCCTCGCCGATGCGCCGCTCGCGGAGCTCGTCGCGCGCGCACCGCGAGCGCGGTGCGAAGGCGACGATCGCGCTCACGCCGGTCGCGGACCCGAGCCGCTACGGCCTCGTGCGCCGGCCGACGGCGACGGCAGCGTGCTCGGCTTCCTCGAGAAGCCCGAGCCCGACGCAGATCGACACCGACCTGATCAACGCCGGGGCCTACGTGCTGGAGCCGGGCGGTGCTCGACCTGATCGAGGACGGGCTCGCCGGTCTCGATCGAGCGCGAGACGTTCCCCTCGCTCGTCGGCGACGGCCTCTTCGCGCTGCGCCAGGCCGGCTACTGGTCCGACGTCGGCACGCCGGAGAGCTACATCGCGGCCCATCACGACCTGCTCGCCGGCCGCATCCGCTCGCAGCTGCCCGGCCTCGTCTGCCGGCGGCGCGCTGGATCGACGACGGCGCGACGCGTCTCGACCGAGCGCCGTGCTCGAGGCGCCCTGCCAGTCGCGGCGGGAGCGGTCGTCGCCGCGGGAGCGCATCGTCGGCGCCGGCAGCTCCGTCGCGGCCGACGCCGAGATCGAGGAGCGTGCGCAGCTGCTCGGCGCGGTCGTGCAGGAGCGCGCGCACGTGGGCGAGGGCGCGCGTCGTCGAGGACGCCGATCATCGGGCCGCGCGCGCGTGATCGGCGCCGGCGCGCAGATCGCATCTGCGCGCCGTCGTCGGGCCGGGCGTCATCGATCCGCCGCGGGCGCGCGCGTCGCAGCCGGTGAGCGGGTCTTCCCGGAAGGCGCACGCGCCACGGAGGAGGGCGGGCGATGAGCCTGTACGAGGAGATGTTCGGGCTGGTCGGACGGCTCGGCGCGCAGCTGCGCGAGGGCCATGCCGCCGGGACGGCGGCGCTCGGGAGGCGCGCGCGCCGAGGCGCCCGCGTCGGCGACCGATCAGCGCGCTCGGCGGCTCCGCGATCGGCGGCAGCCTGGCCGAGGCGCTGTGGCGCGACTTCCTGCGCGCTGCCCGATCGCTCGTCAACCGCGCCGGCGACGCTGCCTGGCTGGGTGCGGCCGGGCGACCTCGTCGTGCCGTCTCCTACAGCGGCGGCACCGGCGAGACGCTCGCGGCAGCGCGCGCGGCGCTCGAGCGAGGCGCCGAGGTGATCGCCGTGACGGCGGGCGAGCCGCTCGGCGAGCTCGTGCGCCGACGGCGGCGGTACGGGTCGTGCCCGTGCCCGGCGGGCCTTCCGCCGCGCGCCGCGCTCGGCTCGCTCTTCGGCGCGCTGGCGGCCGTGCTCGAGCACGCGGGCGCCGTGCCGCCCGCGAGCGGCGACATCCGCGCCGCCGGCGCACGCCTGCGACGCTGTCGCGGCCGACCGCGGAGGCAGCCTCGCGAGCGAGCTCGGCGAGGCCCTGGCGCGGCACGACGACCTGGGTCTACGGCCACGGCCCGCTGTCCGCGGTCGCCCGGCGCTTCAAGAGCCAGCTCAACGAGAACGCGAAGTCGATGGCGGTCTTCGGCGAGCTGCCCGAGGCCGACCACAACGAGATCGTCGGCTGGGCCGGCGCGGCCCGCAGCGGCGGCCGCCACGCCGCGATCCACCTCGCCGATCCCGACGATCCGCCCACGATCCGCGCGACCATCGCCACGTCGCCGCGCCTGATCGGCGACGACGCGACGCTCCACCGCACGCTCACCGGCCAGGGCCAGACCCGTAGCGCGCGCACGTTCTGGCTGCTCTCCCTGCTCGATCACGCCTAGCGTGCACACGGCGCGCGCGGCCGGGGTCGACCCCTTCGAGATCGACCGCATCGGCGAGCTCAAGGGCGCGCTGGCCGCGGCGACCTAGCCATCGCCCCCGCCGGCCCCGGTGTCTGCGCTCCCGCGCGCCCATGCGGCCGAGGGGCGGGGCCCCCTTGCCTGTCCCGCGTCCCGAGGACACTAGACTGCACCGGCGCCACCGACACGAGGGGAATCCTGGATGACATCCGTGAGCTACGTCGCCCACGACATCAAGTCGCTCGACCTGGCCGACGCAGGTCGCCGCAAGATCGAATGGGCCGATCGGCAGATGCCGGTCCTGGCCGCCATCCGCGCGCGCTTCGAGCAGGAGCGGCCGCTGGACGGCCTGCGCATCGCCTCCTGCCAGCACGTCACGACCGAGACCGCGAACCTCATGCGCACCCTCAAAGCGGCAGGCGCAGAGGTCGTGCTGTGCGCTTCCAACCCGCTCTCGACGCAGGACGAGGTCGCGGCGGCGATGGTCGTGCACTACGGCATCGGCGTGTTCGCGATCCGCGGCGTGGACTCGGACGGCTACTACAAGCACCTGGACGCCGCGATCGACACGAAGCCGAACTTCTGCATCGACGACGGCGCGGACGTGATCGGCCTCATGCACTCCACGCGCGATGACGCGCTCGCCGACATGATGGCTGCGTCCGAGGAGACGACCACCGGCGTGATCCGCCTGCGCGCGCTCGAGAAGCAGGGACGGCTCGCGTTCCCGGTGATCGCGGTCAACGACGCGCAGACCAAGCACCTCTTCGACAACCGCTACGGCACGGGCCAGTCGACGCTCGACGGCATCATCCGCGCCACGAACGTGCTGCTCGCCGGCCGCGTGTTCGTCGTCGGCGGCTACGGCTGGTGCGGTCGCGGGCTCGCGAGCCGCGCGCGCGGGATGGGCGCCCGGGTGATCGTCACCGAGGTCGACCCGCTGCGCGCGCTCGAGGCCACCATGGACGGCTTCGACGTCATGCCGATGGAGGAGGCCGCGGCCAGGGGCGACATCTTCTGCACGGCGACGGGCGACAAGCATGTCATCCGCGGCGAGCACTTCGAGCTCATGAAGGACGGCGCGATCCTCTCGAACACCGGCCACTTCAACGTCGAGATCGACATCCCGGCGCTCGAGGCAATCACCGCCGAGCGCGGCCCGACCCGGCCCAACGTCGAGCGCTTCACGCTCAACGACGGCCGCACGATCTACCTGATCGCCGAGGGCCGGCTCGTCAACCTGGCCGCCGCCGAGGGCCATCCGGCCGCCGTCATGGACATGTCGTTCGCCAACCAGGCGCTCTCCGCCGAGTACGCGCTGACGAACCGGGACACGCTCGAGAAGCATGTCTACGACGTCCCGCACGACATCGATCAGGAGATCGCACGCCTCAAGCTGGCTGCGCTCGGCGTCCGGGTCGACGTGCTGAGCGCCGAGCAGGAGCGCTATCTCACGAGCTGGGACGAGGGCACCTGATCCTTCCCGGCTCCTCGGGAGGGCCCGGTGCCTGGCGCCGCCGGACGCCGACGCCCTCCTGAGACCTGCCCGGACGCGCGGCAGGTGCTCGCACCCGCAGACGTGATCCGCCTCGAGAGCGACGCCGTCGTCATGCTCGATCAGACGCGCCTGCCCGGCGAGCGCGTCGACCGGCGCTGCACGACCGTCTCCGAGCTCTGCCAGGCAATCCGGGAGCTCGCGATCCGCGGCGCTCCGGCGATCGGGATCGCGGCTGCCATGGGCATGGCGCAGGCGGCCCGCACGTCCGCGCCGCGACGGCTCGCCGTGCTGCGGGCCGATCTCCGGGACGCCCGCGCGACGAGCTCGCGGGCTCGCGTCCCACGGCGGTCAATCTCGGCTGGGCCCTCGGCGCGCTGCGACGAGGCGATCGCGGCGGCCGCGAGTGCCGGCGAGCTGCGCGCCGCCGCTCGTGGCGCTCGCCCGGCGCATCCACGACGACGAGGTGGCGCGCTGCCGGGCCATGGGGCGCCACGGCGCCGAGCTCCTGCCCGCGGGCGCGCGCGTGCTCACGCACTGCAATGCGGGCGCACTCGCGACGGGCGGCTACGGCTCGGCGCTCGGCGTCGTGCGCGCGGCGCACGCCCGCGATCCCGGCGTCCACGTCTGGGTCGACGAGACGCGGCCGCTCCTGCAGGGCGCCCGGCTGACCGCCTGGGAGCTCGCGCGAGGACGGCATCCCGCACACGCTGATCGCCGATGTCGGCGGCCGGTCAGCTGTTCGCGCGCGGGCTCGTCGACGCCGTCGTGTTCGGCGCCGACCGCATCGCGCGCAATGGCGACGCGGCCAACAAGATCGGCTCGTACACGCTCTCGGTGCTGGCACGCGCCCACGAGGTGCCCTCTACGTCGTCGCGCCCTCCTCGACGATCGACCATGCGATCGCCGAGCGGCGCCGAGATCCCTATCGAGGAGCGCGCCGCGGGACGAGCTCGTCGCGCTTCGAGGGCCGCGTCCTCGCGCCTGCAGCGACGGCGGTCTCGAATCCCGCCTTCGACGTCACGCCCGCTGCCAACATCACGGCGATCGTGACGGAGGCCGGAGTGCACCGCGCGCCCTTCGAGCGGAGCCTGCCCGTCTCGGCCCTCTGACCTTCGCGTCGCTTCCGGCACAGCTCGCCGCGGACACGTCACGCGGTGCACCCGTAGCGTGGGTCCAATGTCGTCGCCAGGTACCCTCATCCGGCTCGTGCTGCCTCGTCGCTGCGTCTCCTGCCGCGCCCCCGGGGAGTGGATGTGCGACGCCTGCGGGCCCCGTCTGCGGGCGCTCGCGCCGCCGCTCTGCGCCCGCTGCGGGGCGCCCACGGCGCTCGCCCTGCCAGCCTGCCGCGCCTGTGCGCGGCTGCGCTGGCTCGACCACGCGCCCGCTCGGCAGCTCTGGCTGGAGGGCCCGGCGCTGCCGCTCGTCGGCGCGCTGGAAGCGCGGCGAGATCTCGCCCGGCGCCGGCTGGCCGCCGCCCTGGTGGCGCACGAGATCCCGCGGCCCGCGGTCGAGGCGATCGCCGTGGTTCCCGCCGTAGCGCGACCGGCTGTTGCTGCGCGGCTCCGACCCGCCGGCCGAGCTCGCGCAGGAGCTCGCCCGCTGGTGGGGCGTCCCGGTCCTGCCGCTCGTGCGGCGCACGCGCGCCGTCCGCCCCCAGCGCGGGCTCGATGCCGGCGCCCGCCGGCGCAACGTGCGCGGCGCGTTCGCGGCGCGCACCGCGCCGCGGGCCGTCGCTCTCGTCGACGACGTCTACACGACGGGGGCGACCGCCGACGAGTGCGCCCGGGCGCTGCGCGCGGCAGGGGCCGAGCACGTGCATGTCGTCACGCTCGCGCGCGCACCCCTCGGCCGGAGCTTTGCGCCGCGGCGCCACCAGATGGCAGACTGCAGCGTACCGGCGAACCCGAGCGGGGAGGCACGCGATGCAACTTCAGGTCAGCGGCAGGAACCTGGATGTCAGCGCGGCGATCCGCGAGTACGCGGAGCGCAAGCTGGCGCGCATCGAGCGCCACCTCACGGAGGACACGCGCGTGGACCTCGAGCTCGCGATCGAGCGGAACCGCTCGATCAGCGCGAGCCAGCACGCGGAGCTGACCGTCTGGACGCGCGGTCCGGTGCTGCGTGCGCACGAGTACGCCGAGGACATGTACGCGGCGATCGACCTCGCGGTCGACAAGCTCGATCGCCAGGTGCGGCGCTACCGCGAGCGGCGCCGCCACTGGCGCCCCCATCACCAGGTGCGTGACATCGAGGCGCTGCTCCCGCTCTCCGACGACGACGAGGCGAGCCTCGCTGGCCCTCGCCAACGGCTCCGAGCCCGACGCGCCGTTCCCGTCGATCGTCAAGACGAAGCGCTTCAACATGAAGCCGATGCATCCCGACGAGGCGGCGCTCCAGCTCGAGCTCGTCGGCCACGAGTTCTACGTCTTCCTGAATGCCGAGAGCGATGCCGTGGCGGTCATCTACCGGCGTCGTGACGGCAATCTCGGGGTGATCGAGCCCGTCGCCGGCTGAGCCGTGGCGCGCATCGTGCGCGCAGGGTCGCGCACGGGGCGCCTGCTACCGTTCCCGTAGGAGCGCCAGGCGCTCCCGTCGCCCTCTGAGGCGGCGATTCCACCGTCCGACAAAGGCCATGGTCGACTTTCTCAACAAGCTGCTCCGCGCCGGCGAAGGACGCCTGCTGCGCCGCCTCGAGCTCGTCGCGGAGGAGACGACGGCGTGGGAGCCGACGATCGAGCAGCTCGACGACGACGCCCTGCGCGCCAAGACCGCCGAGTTCCGCGAGCGCCTCGCCGAGGGCGAGGAGCTCGACGATCTCCTCCCCGAGGCCTTCGCATGCGTGCGCGAGGCCGCCAGGCGCACGCTCGGCATGCGCCACTTCGACGTCCAGCTGGTCGGCGGCGCCGTGCTGCACGAGGGCGCGATCGCGGAGATGAAGACCGGCGAGGGCAAGACGCTGGTGGCCACGCTGCCGCTCTACCTCAATGCCCTCGAGGGCGAGGGCGCCCATCTCGTGACCGTCAACGACTACCTCGCCCGGCGCGACGCCGAGTGGATGAAGCCCGATCTACGAGGCGCTCGGCATGACGGTCGGCATCATCGAGGCGCAGATGGATCACGCAGGCCCGCGCGCGCCGCCTACGCGTGCGACATCACCTACGGCACGAACTCCGAGTTCGGCTTCGACTACCTGCGCGACAACCTCGCGACCGAGCATCGCCGAGACGGTGCAGCGCCCGCACACGTTCGCGATCGTGGACGAGGTCGACTCGATCCTCGTCGACGAGGCGCGCACGCCGCTGATCATCGCCGGGCAGCCCCGAGGAGTCCGCGGACATCTACTACACGTTCGCGAAGATCGTCAAGGGCCTCAAGGCTCGGCGACGACTACGAGGTCGACGAGAAGCGCAAGACCGCGGCCCCGACCGAGTCAGGGCGTGGCCAAGGTCGAGAAGGCGCTCGGCATCGAGAACCTCTACGCGCCCGGCTCGAGCCAGATGGTCAACCACCTGATCCAGGCGCTGCGCGCCGAGGCGCTGTACCACAACGGGGTCGAGTACCTCGTCGTGGACGGCGAGGTCAAGATCGTCGACGAGTTCACCGGCCGCATCATGGAGGGCCGCCGCTGGTCGGAGGGCCTGCACCAGGCCGTCGAGGCCAAGGAGGGCGTCAAGATCGAGGCCGAGAACGTCACGGTCGCGACGGTCACGATCCAGAACTACTTCCGGCTCTACGAGAAGCTCGCCGGCATGACCGGCACGGCGCTCACCGAGGCCAACGAGTTCCACGAGATCTACGGCCTCGAGGTCGTGCCGATCCCGACCAACGTGCCCGTCACGCGCGCTCGACCAGAACGACCTGATCTACAAGACCGAGGACGAGAAGTTCCGCGCCGTCGTGAACGACATCGCCGAGCGGCAACGCCGAGGGCCAGCCCGTGCTCGTCGGGCACGATCTCGGTCGAGGTCTCCGAGCGCGTCGCCGCGCTGCTCGAGCGCAAGGGCATCCCGCACAACGTGCTCAACGCGCAAGCACGGGCCAGGAGGGCCAGGAGGCCCAGATCATCAAGGACGCGGGCGCCAAGGGCGCGGTCACGATCGCGACCAACATGGCCGGGCCGCGGCGTCGACATCAAGCTCGGCGACGGCGTCGCCGACCTCGGCGGCCTGTACGTGATCGGCACCGAGCGCCACGAGTCGCGCCGCATCGACAACCAGCTGCGCGGCCGCTCCGGCCGTCAGGGCGACCCGGGCGAGACGCGCTTCTTCCTCTCGGCCGAGGATCAGCTCGTGCGCCTCTTCGCCGGCGACCGCATCTTCACGATCCTCGACAAGCTCGGCCCGGGCGAGGATCGAGCCGATCGAGCACAAGATGCTCACGAAGCGCATCGAGGGCGCGCAGAAGCGCGTCGAGGAGATGCACTTCGACATGCGCAAGCAGGTGCTCAAGTACGACGACGTGCTCAACAAGCAGCGCGAGGTGATCTACGCCGAGCGCCGCGGCGTGCTCGAGGGCGACGACCTCAGCGAGGAGATCCTGGAGTGGATCGACGAGGTCGTCGAAGACATCGTCGACGGCGCACGCCGAGTCCAACTTCCCCGAGGAGTGGGATCTCGACGGCCTGCTCGCCGGCCTGCACCAGGTCACGCGCCGTGACGTTCGACGCCGAGGACGCTCGGGCCGCTCGTCCGAGCTCGAGCGCGAGGAGCTGATCACGCGCTGCATCGCCGACGCGCACCTCGCCTACGAGCGCAAGGAGAAGGAGCTCGTCCGAGACGCCGGGGCTCGATCCCGACATCATGCGGCAGCTCGAGCGCTTCTTCCTGCTGCAGGTGATCGACGCGCACTGGCGCGAGCACCTCGACTCGATGGACTACCTGCGCGAGGGCATCCACCTGCGCTCGATGGCGCAGAAGGATCCGCTCGTCGAGTACCGCGTCGAGGGCCACGCGATGTTCGAGGAGATGATGGCGCGGCGTGCGCGAAGAGGTCGTCTCGATGCTCTTCCACGTCGAGGTGACCGCGCAGGACGCCGAGCTCGAGCGGCAGGGGCCGAGTCCGGGCAGCTGATCTACGACGCACGGCGAGCGAGCGCACGACGAGCCTACGGCGGCGGCGGCTCGTCCACCTCGACGTTCACGCCCGCCGGCTCGGGCGGCTCGTCCAGTTCGCACCGTCGGCGCCGCCGCGGGCAACGGCGCCGCGCCGATCGGCCGCAACGACCCGTGCCCGTGCGGCTCGGGCAAGAAGTACAAGCGCTGCCACGGGCAGGCCGCGTAGCTGCGCTCGGCCGGAGAGCTGCGAAGCCGCTGCCGAGGAGTTGAGGGCCCGCCTGGCGTGGGTCCGTGACTATCTTTGACCCCGCTGCGCTCGAACGACGCCTCGAGGAGCTGAACGAGCAGCTCTCCGCGCCCGGCTTCTGGGACAACCCGAAGCGCGCAGCGGTGGTCAGCGCCGAGCAGTCGCGCGCGCAGCGCAAGCTCGACGCCTACCGGCGCCTCGAGAGCGAGATCGGCGACCTGCCGACGCTGCTCGAGATGGTCAGCGAGGACGGCGACCTGCTGGCCGAGGCCGACGCCACGATCGCGGCGCTCGAGGCCGAGATCGCGCTGCTGCAGGAGCAGGCGCTGTTCTCGGGCGAGTACGACGGCGGCGACGCGATCGTCACGCTGAGCGCCGGCGCGGGCGGCACCGACGCGCAGGACTGGGCCGAGATGCTGCTGCGCATGTACGAGCGCTGGGCCGAGCGGCGCAGGTTCGGCTTCGACGTGCTGGATGCGACGCCGGGCGAGGAGGCGGGCCTCAAGTCCGCCGTCTTCCGCGTCCACGGCGACAACGCCTACGGCGTGCTCGGCGCCGAGCGGGGCGTGCACCGGCTCGTGCGCCTGAGCCCCTTCGACTCGGCGCACCGCCGCCAGACGAGCTTCGCGCAGGTCGACGTGGCGCCCGAGCTGCCGCCCGACGCCGCGATCGAGATCGACGACAGCGACCTGCGCATCGACACCTACCGCTCCTCCGGCGCGGGCGGCCAGCACGTCAACAAGACCGACTCCGCGGTGCGCATCACGCACCTGCCGACCGGCATCGTCGTGCAGTGCCAGAACGAGCGCTCCCAGCACGCCAACAAGGACACCGCGATGCGCGTGCTCAAGAGCCGCCTGCTCGAGCGCGAGGAGGCGGCGCGCATGGCCGAGCTCGCGCGCGAGCGCGGGACGCTCAGCGACAACGCGTTCGGCTCGCAGATCCGCTCGTACGTCCTGCACCCGTACACGATGGTCAACGACCACCGCTCGGGCCGCAAGGACGGCAACGCCCAGGGCGTGCTCGACGGCGACCTCGATCCGTTCATCAGCGCCTACCTGCTGGGCGCCGCGGCGGGCACGCTCGGCGACGTCCGCGGAGGCCGACGACGAGCCTCGAGGACGCCGGCTAGCGCTCGCGGCAGCACGGCTCCGGGTGGTCCTGCCCGGCGAGCGCCGCGTGCTATTCCTGGCCCGACCCCGACCCGCTCCGGGCAGGGAACTTCGTGCCGCGTGTCGTAGTGCGACACGCCGCCGATGTCCCGGCGCAGCAGGTGCGCGCGTCCGGCACCCGCAGCCCCCACGACATGCTGAAGCGAGATGACATCGAGCTCGAGCACGTCGGCGCCGCCCAACGGCAACGGAGCAACGGCGCGACTCGCACCCTCTCGCGCGGCGAGCGTCTCGCGCTGCTCGCGGAGGAGGACGAGCTCGCGCCGCGCGTGAAGGTGCCGGGCGGCACGCCCGATGATCGTGCTCGAGCGCGTGACGAAGGTCTACGACGGGCAAGGTCGTCGGCCTTCGCGACGTGTCCCTGCGGATCGACAAGGGCGAGTGGGTGTTCCTCGTCGGGCAGTCCGGCTCGGGCAAGTCGACGTTCATCCGCCTGCTGATCAAGGAGCTCGACCCGACCGAGGGCTCGATCCTGATCGGCGGCCGCTCGCTCGGCACGCTCAAGCGCTCGCGCGTCGCCCAGCTGCGGCGCAACATCGGCTGCGTCTTCCAGGACTTCAAGCTGCTGCCGAACCGCAACGCGTACCAGAACGTCGCGTACGCGCTCGAGGTGCAGGGCAGCCGCGTGCGGCGATCGACGAGAAGGTGCCCGAGATCCTCCAGCTCGTCGGCCTCGGCGACAAGTTCGACCGCTTCCCGCACGAGCTCTCCGGCGGTGAGCAGCAGCGCGTCTCGATCGCGCGCGCGTTCGTCAACCACCCGCCGCTCCTGATCTGCGACGAGCCGACCGGCAACCTCGACCCCGACACGTCGGTCGGCATCATGCAGCTGCTCTACCGCATCAATCGCACGGGCACGACCGTCGCGACGCACGACCGCGAGATGGTCGACCGCATGCGCCGGCGCGTGATCGCGCTCGAGCGCGGACGCCTCGTGCGCGACGAGCGCCGCGGCGGCTACGTGGAGACCTGAGTGACCCGTCGCGGAGGCAGCAGCTCGCGCTCGCACGCTGGACCGGCGGCGCCGCGGATGCCGGCACCATGAGCGCGCGCCGCGCGTGCGGCACGCCACCCTGCTCGACAGAGCGCTCTCCGGGACGGAGCTGCCAGCTCGGCTTCTTCCTCGTCGAGGCCATGCGCGCTCTGCGCAACAACCTCGCCACGACCGTCGCGGCGACGGTGACGGTGCTGATCGTGCTCTACTTCCTGGGCGTCTTCGTGCTCTTCGGCACCTACCTCTACGCCAAGGTGGACAAGGAGCGCAGCGGCGTCCGCGTCACGGTCTACCTCGACAAGCGAGCGAGCCCGCAGCAGATCACGGCCATCGGCGCGCGTCTGCGCCAGAACCCCGACGTGAAGCCGACGGCGTCAAGTACGTCTCCAAGGCCGAGGCCTGGAAGCGGCTCAAGAAGCGCGTGCCGAAGTCGGTCTGGGAGAGCGTGCTGACGAATCCGCTGCCCGCCTCCTGGGAGGCCTCGCTCGAGAATCCGGGCCGCGCCAAGGACGTCGCGGCCTCGGTGCGCGGCCATGCCCGGCGCCGAGAAGGGCGCCAACGGCGTGAAGTACGGCGGCAGGGATGCCGATCGGCTGCTGCGCAACGCCGCCGTCGTCGAGGCGGTGATCGGCGGCCTGATACTCGTGCTCGCGATCTCCGCCGTCGCGCTGATCGCCAACACCATCCGGCTCTCGATCTTCGCGCGCCGGCGCGAGGTCGAGGTGATGAAGCTCGTGGGCGCCTCGAACTGGTTCGTGCGCCTTCCGTTCGTGCTCGAGGGCATGCTCTGCGGGCTGGGCGGAGCCGTCCTCTCGATCGCCTTGCTGGGCGCCTCGCTCGTGCTGCTCAAGGATCACCTCCCGGCCGCGTCGCTCAACGAGGACGGCGCGCATGCGATCGCGTTCTGGCTGCTCGCGCCGCTCCTCCTGCTCGCGGGGACGCTGCTCGGCGCGATCGGCTCGGGCGTCACCATGCGCCGCTTCTTGCGGGTCTGAATCCGCAACCGCTAAAGTGATCGTTCGATGCGTTCGCGCCGCTCGCTCGCGGTCGTAGCCGCCGTCGTCCTCGCCTTCGCGCTGGGCTATGCGACACGGCGCGGCGGTGAGCGCCCCAGCCGCCCGCCGCAGCGCCGCAGCCCGTGCTCGCCGACGCCGTGCGCCAGGTGCTCGCCGAGCGCTACGTGCGCGCTCTCGACCCGGGCGCCCTGGCCTCCGCGCGCACCGTCGCCGCAGCTGATCGCCCAGTTGCGCGATCCGTTCACGAGCTATCTCACCTCCGCCGCAGTACGCCGCGCTGCAAGCGCCGACACGGCGCCCGGCTTCTACGGCGTCGGCGTGCGTGTGCGGGCGCAGGGCAAGGCCGCGCTCAAGATCGTCGCGGTGGTGCCGCACTCGCCGGCGATCCAGGCCGGCCTGCAGCGCGGGCGACCTGCTGCTCGCGGTCGACGGCTGCAGGGTGCGCGGCCACGTCGACACGGCGCTCGCGGCGCTGCAGGCGCCGCACCGCGGCGCGCTCGGCTCGCTCGTGCGCGCACAGGGCCGGCAAGGCGCACGTCGTGAGCCGTGTCGCGCGGCATCGTCCGCCAGCCCGGCGTGTTCAGTGCACGACGAGGCCAAGGGCGCGTGCGCGTGATCCGCATCACGCGCTTCTCGCAGGGCGTCGCCGCAGGACGTCGCGCCGCGCGGCCCGGCACGCCAAGGTCGTCGTGCTCGACCTGCGCGGCAACCCTGGCGGCTTGATCTCCGAGGCGGACGGCGACGGTCGACGTCTTCCTCGACCGGGGCCGCATCGTCTCCTACTCGGGAGCGCACACGCTCTCGCGCGTGGTGGATGCCAAGCACTCGGCGCTTCCGCGCATGCCGCTCGTCGTCGTCGTCGATCGCGCGACGGCGAGCGCGGCCGAGATGGTGGCCGCGGCGCTGGGCGAGAACAAGCGCGCCAAGATCGTCGGCACGCGCACGTTCGGCAAGGCCTCGATCCAGGCAGTCGTCCCGATGCCCGGCGGCGGCGCCGTCAAGCTGACGGTCGCGACCTACCTCACGCCCGAACGGCCTCGACCTCCACGGCCGGGGCATCCTGCCCGACGTGCACCGTGCAGACGCGGCTGCTCTTCCGGGCGGTCGCCGTGGCCCGGCACCTGCCTCTGTGATCGACGAGCAGGACGGGCCGCGGCTGGTCGCATGCACGGTCGAGCGCCGGGGGCGCTTCCTGGTCGCGTCAGCCGCTCTTCGACGACGGCCAGCAGCTGCCCTCGGCCGGCGCTCGGGACAGGCGGTGCAGGCGGGCGAGCTCGTGGTGGTCGAGGGCGCGGGCGGCAGCGCCCGGGTCGTCGAGCGTCTCGGCTCGCCCGATCACGTGGGCAACGTGCTGCGGGCGCTGCTCCTGCAGCGCGGCCTCGCGCGCCGAGTGGCCCGAGGCGGCGCTCCGGGAGGCCCGGCGCGCGGCCGCGCAAGCCCGACGACGAGGGACGGCGCGACGACCTGCTCGAGCTCGCTGCGATCACGATCGATCCGCCGACGGCGCGTGACTTCGACGACGCCATCAGCGTCGAGCCCGACGGCGACGGCGTGCGCGCCTGGGTGCACATCGCCGACGTGGCGAGCTACGTGCGGCCCGGCAGCGCGCTCGACGCCGAGGCGGCCCGTCGCACCTGCAGCGTCTACGTGCCCGGCTCGGTCGAGCCGATGCTGCCGCTCGATCTGTCGGCGGAGCCTGCAGCCTGCGCCCCGGGCGAGGTGCGGCGCGTCGTCAGCGCTCGAGGTGCGCGTCGGCGCCGACGGCAGGCCCGGTGCGCCGCGCGTGCGCCGGGCGCTGATCCGCAGCCGCGCGCGCCTGAGCCTACGACGAGGCGCACGAGGTGCTTGCGGGGCAGCGCGCACCACCCGCAGGGCGACCTGCTCGCCCGCGCGGACGCGCTCGCGCGCGACCTGCGCGCCCGCCGGCACGCGCGCGGAGCATTCTCGCTTCGCGTCGCGCGAGCTCTCGTTCGAGCTGGACGACGATCACGTGGCCGACGCCCGCTGGGACGAGGAGCCGCGAGCGCACGCGCTCGTCGAGGAGCTGATGCTGCTCGCGAACGAGGCCGTCGGCGGGCTGCTCGCGCGCGCACGCCGCCCGGCGCTCTACCGCGTGCACGACCATCCGACAGCACGAGGCGCTGCTGGCGCTGGCCGATCGCCTGACCGCGCTGGGACTGCCGGTGGCTCCGCTGCCCGAGCGGGCGGATGGCCCCGAGGCCTCCCGCGCCGTCGCGCGTCAGTCGGAGCTGCTCGCAGCCGATCATGCGCGAGCGTCCCGCGGCGCGCGAGGCCTACGGCACGCTGCTCCTGCGCACGCTTCAGGTCGCGCGCTACGACACCGTCAACAGCGGCCATGCAGCGCTGGCCTCGCCCGCCTACGTGCACTTCACCTCGCCGATCCGCCGCTATCCCGACATCGTCGTGCACCGCGCGGCCTGTGCGCGCTCGCGGGCCTCGGCGAGGAGCCTCCGACGGCCCGTGAGCTGCCGGAGATCGCCCTGCGCTGCTCGCAGCGCGAGCGCGAGTCGGCAGATGCCGAGCGCCGTGCCGATGCGATCTGCCTCGCCTTCCTGCTGCGGACCGGCTGCGCCGGGTCGGCTCGCACGCAGACGTTCGAGGGCGTCGTGACGGGGCTCATCGGAGCCGGGCTGTTCGTGCGCTTCGGCGACGTCTTCGAGGGCTTCCTGCCGGCCCGTCGACTCGACTCGCGCGAGCGCTACGACGTGGACGAGCACGGCGTCGCGCTCGTGGGCCGCGCCTCCGGCAGGCGCATCCGCCTGGGCGACGAGCTCTCCGTGCGTCGTGACGGCGGTCGATCCGCCGCGAGGACGGGCCACGCTCGATCATCGTGCCCGACCACGAGGCGCCGCGTCAGCGCAGCCGCCCGGTCAAAGGCCACGACGCCGCGCCGCCCGCCCAAGCCGCCGCAAGCGCAAGCCGGCGAAGCGCAAGCCCGCCAAGCGCAAGCGACCCTAGACTCCGCCGGTGGCCGAAGGCGAACGCACGATCGCGAGCAACCGCAAGGCGCGGCACGAGTACCACATCCTCGAGCGCCTCGAGACCGGCATCGCGCTCACGGGCACGGAGGTCAAGTCGCTGCGCGCCGGCAAGGTCGCGCTGCGCGAGGCCTATGCGCAGGAGCGCGGGGGAGAGCTGTGGCTCGTCGGCGCGACGATCGAGCCCTACGAGCAGGGCAATCGCGCCAACCACGAGCCCGACACGCGACCGCAAGCTGCTCGCCCACAAGCACGAGATCGAAGAGCTCGCATCGCGGGTGGCCGAGAAGGGGCTGACGCTGATCCCGCTGCGGCTGTACTTCAAGGACGGGCGGGTCAAGGCGGAGATCGCGCTCGCGCGCGGCAAGGAGGGCATCGACAAGCGCCGCGCACTTGCCGACCGCGATGTCCGCCGCGAGATCGACCGCGAGATGAAGACGCGCTTCCGCGGCTGAAAGGCCCGCAAACGAGTCACTCTCACCGTGCTACGCTTGAAGGACTCTCGGGGGCGTCCTGGCTTCGACGCGGGCGAATCCGATGGGTTGGGTAGCAAGCCGAGGATGCTGGTGGGCCTCGTAAATCATCCAGCAAACACCAAATGCGAAGTCCGATCTGGATCTCGCGCTCGCTGCGTAATCTGATTACGTAACGGGTGGCCCCTCCGGGCCTCCGCGGAGGGAGTCCTTCAGAAGGAGGCTTGCTTTGCAGCCGGGGGGTCCGTGCCGGTTGCAAGGGACTTCAACGCCGGACTGGCCAGTGGAGCACCAGCCTGCGTGGTGCTCTGCGGCGAGACACTGAACGCAGGCTGAGCTTGGAGAAGCCCTTCCTGTCGCGTCCGTGGACGCGGGTTCGATTCCCGCCGCCTCCACTCGACAGTCGATGCGAGAGCCCCGCGAGGGGCTCTCCGTCGTTCTGGGCGGTTGCAGGCGGTATCAGGCCGGCGGCACGATCAGCACCGGCACGCGGGCGTGCTGGGCGACGCCGTGCGAGACCGAGCCGAGCACGAGCGACTTGAAGGTCGAGAGGCCGCGCGCGCCGATCACGATCAGCGAGGCGCCGCCCGACGAGGCGGCGTCGACGATGGCATGCCAGGTGCCCTCGTACGTGCCTTCGACGACCTCCGCGGTTGCGTCGAGCCCGGCCGTCCTGGCCAGGTGCGCGCCCTCCTCGGCGAGCTCTTGAGCGGCCCTGGCGAGAGCGGCCTCGTCGATGTCCGGGAGGGCCGTCAGCCCGCCGTACGCGGCAGCGGCCACGGAGATCGGACTCCAGACGTGCAGGACGACCGCCTTGCGGCCCGGGAAGAGGGCGCCCGCCACCTCGAGTGCGCGGCGGGCGCCGTCGGAGCGGTCGAAGCAGATCAGGATCGGGCCGGTACCGGTCGAGCTCACGGGTGCCTCCTGGGGCAGTTTCCCGAACGGTACAGCGGCGGGCTCGCTCTTCTTCTTGGCGGCCGTGTGCCTGGCGGCCTGCGGCAGGTGCTTACGGCGATCGTCAGCTTCACGACCGCGTGGTAGGTGAGCTTCTTGCCCGCCGTGCGCGACTGCTCGAGGACGATGCGCTTGGGCCGCTTCGACATCTTGTGGACGAGCTTGACCTTGCAGCCGGCGGCCAGCCCTTGCGGCGGGACGGGTTGAGCTTATGGCCCGTCACCTTGGGCACCTTGCAGAACTTCTTGATGCCGGGCTTGGCGCCGGGATCGTTGCCCGCTCCGCCTCTGCTGATGAGCGTGGTGAACGTGAGCCGGTCGGCTTCAGCTCGCTTCGCGGTCGGAGGGCGGGAGCCCGCCCGAGGGCCGCGAGCGGCCCGGCCGCGCACCGAGCGCGGCCTCGCTGCGCACGTACAGCAGCGAGGCGTCGGTGTACGGCTGGAAGTCCCACGGCGCATAGGCGCCCCGAGCCAGGGCGCGCGCCACCAACCGGCGGGCGCGCTGGCTCTCGAGCACGTCGCGCTCGAGCTCAGCCAGATTCCAGCGCTCGTCGCTCTCGGCTCTGAACGCCGCGAGCAGCTCGGCGCTGCCGGGTCCCTCGGCGCGGTTGCGCAGCTCGCGCGGATCGTCGTCCAGGTCGTAGAGCAGGTCGGGATCTCCGGGACAGCGCACGTACTTGTGCGGGCCGCGGCGGATCATCACCGCCGGAGCGCGTCACGCCTTCGGCGAGATACTCGCCGAAGGCCTCGCCCGGGCCCGGCGCCCTTCCCGCGAGCGCGCCGGCGAGGCTCGCGCCCTCGAAGCCGGCGCCCTCGGCGGGCGCCCCGGCGAGCGCGGCGAGCGTGGGGGCGACGTCGAGCTGCGAGACCGGCCCGGCGATCCTGCGCGGGGCGAGCCCGAGGCCGCGCACGATCAGCGGGACGCGCGCCGAGCCCTCGAGGAACGACATCTTGTACCAGAGGCCCCGCTCGCCCAGCAGCTCCCCGTGATCGGCCGTGAAGACGACGAGCGTGTCGCGCGCAAGGCCGGTCGCGGCGAGGGCGTCGAGCACCTCGCCGACGCGCTCGTCGAGATAGCTCACGGCCGCGTAGTAGCCGTGGCGCGCGTGCCGCACCTCGTGCTCGCTGAGCGGCGCGCGGTCGAGCCCGATCATGTCGCGCAGCCGCAGGCTGTGGGCGTCGGCCTCCTCGCGCGGGAAGCGTGCCGACCGCGGGAGGTCGATTCGCGCCTCGTCGTAGAGCTCCCAGTAGCGCCGCCGAATCTCCCACGGGTCGTGCGGATTCGTGAACGAGACGGTGAGGAAGAACGGCCGCGGGTCCGGCCGCAGCGAGAGGTCGCGGATCTTCTGCACGGCGCGGAAGCAGACCTCGTCGTCGTAGTCGGTCTGCAGCGCCGCCTCGGCGATCGTCGCCGAGAGCAGGCTCGTCGTGTTGTGGTACCACTCGAGCCGCTCGCCCGGCGGGCAGGCGCCAGTCCGGCGTCCAGTCGAAGTCCGGACGGGTAGACGTCGGTCGTCAGCCGCTCCTCGAAGCCGTGCAGCTGATCGGGCCCGACGAAGTGCATCTTGCCGGCCAGCGCCGTCTCGTAGCCCGCGGCGCGCAGCACGTGGGCGATCGTCGGCGTGCCGGCCGGCAGCTCGGCGGCGTTGTCGTAGGCCCCGATCGACGACGGCCGGCGCCCGCTCAAGCAGCGCGAAGCGCGACGGCGAGCACAGAGCGGCGAGGCGCAGTAGGCGCTCTCGAAGACCACGCCCTCGCGCGCGAGCGCGCGTCAGGCGCGGCGCCTGGACGACGGCGTTGCCATAGGCGGGGAGGTGCGCGGCCGCGAGCTGGTCGGCCATCACGAGCAGGATGTTCGGCGCGCGCGCTCACCGCGCGTCAGCGCCTCGTGCAGCGCCGCCAGCAGCGCTGCGAGCGCGCTCGTCGCCGCTCTTCGCTCCGCAGTTCGGCCGTGACGTACGAGAACCCGGTGCGCAGTGACGGCCAGCCGCCGTGCGACGAGCCGCCTGCGCCCGTGTGCCCGAAGGCGTCGGCGGCCGGGCCGAGCGCGCTCGGCGTGCCCGCCAGCTCGTAGCCCGTCGGCCCGAAGCGCAGGAGCCGGCCGCGTGAGCGGATCCTCGCCGACGCCCCGTGCGCGCGTGCCGAGCTCGAGCGTCGCGGGCGCGAGCAGGTCCGCCGCCGTCCACGATGCGGCCGTAGAGGGTCGCGAGCGCCCGTGCGGTGGCGACGCCGCCCGCTGCCGGGACTCCCGGCTGCGAGCACGCCCGGATCGTTCCAGACATCGGGCAGTGCGCCCGCGCTCCGCCGTAGACGAGCTCCAGGCGCGGATCGGGCTCCGCGGCGCGCGAAGGCGCTCGAGCTCGAAGCCCGGCGCCGCGCGCAGGCGCGCCAGCTCGCGGCGCGAGCTCGTCGCCGGCAGCGAGGCCGATGCGCAGGTCGAGCTCGCCGAGCGGCAGCGCGATCTCCTCGCGCACGAAGGCGCCGACGCCGCGCCCGTCGATCGCGCCGGATCGAGCTCGTCGGCCAGCCAGCCGTAGGTCAGCGCGTGGTAGGACGGCGCTGCCGACCGGGACGATCGGCGCCTGGGCGGCGAGCGCGCGCGCGATCGCCTGCGGGTCGTCGAAGGCGAGCGGCAGCTGCGAGCCCGGGAGGCCGCCGCAGTGCGCGAGCAGCTGCGCGACGGTGACCTCGCCCTTGCCGCCGGCGGCGAACTCCGGCCAGAGCTCGCGACGCGCGCCGTCGAGCTCGAGCTCGCCGCGCTCGACCAGCAACAGCAGCGCCGTCGCCACGACGCCCTTCGTGCCGGAGAAGATCGACGGCCGCCGTGCGCTCGCCCCACGGGCCGCCCGGTCGCGGCGTCGGCGAGGCCGCCCCAGAGGTCGACCACGCAGCTCGCCGTCGACCATCGCCGCGAATGCGCCGCCCGTCTCGCCGCCGCTCGCGAGATTGTCGCTCGAAGGCCTCGCGCACGCCCTCGAAGCCCGGCGCGACGATGCCGGCGGCCGCGCCGGGCGGCCGTCACGCGATCGCGGTCTCGAGCGACGGCGTGTCCGCCAGCAGGCGCTGCGTGTAGTCGTCGCTCGGCGCCTGCAGCACGTGCTCGACGGTGCCGAGCTCGACGATGCGGCCCGCGCTCATGACGGCGACGCGCTGGGCGATCGAGCGCACGAGCGGCAGGTTGTGCGTGACGAACAGCATCGCCAGGCCGAGCTCGCGCTGCAGCTCGGCGAGCAGCTCGACGATCGCCGCCTGCACGCTCACGTCGAGCGCCGAGGTGACCTCGTCGCAGACCAGCACCGACGGGCTGACGACGAGCGCGCGGGCGATCGCGACGCGCTGCCGCTCGCCGCCCGAGAGCTGATCCGGATAGCGGTCGACGTAGCTCGCGGCGAGCGAGACGCGGTCGAGCATCTCGCTCGACGCGCTTGTCGGCCTCCGCGCCCGTCGCGGTGCCGAAGACGCCGAGCGGCTGGCGCACGATCTGGCCGATCGTCTTGCGCGGATTGAGCGAGCCGTAGGGGTTCTGGAAGACGTACTGGATCGACTGGCGCGCCTCGCGCGTGCGGTCGCGCGCGGCGTCGGCGAGCGGCTGGCCGCGCAGCGAGATCGTCGCCGGAGCGGTCGCGGTGCAGCCCCGCGATCGAGCGCGCGAGCGTCGTCTTGCCCGAGCCCGACTCGCCGACGAGCGCGAGGCACTCGTGCGGCGCGAGCTGCAGGTTGATGTCGTGCACGACCGTGACGGCGCCGTAGCCGGCGAAGACGTGGTCGAGCGTGAGCACGGCGTCGCTGATCGCCGTCGCGGCGCGACGTGCTCCTCGAGCCTGCCCGAGCGCGAGACGACGCTCGCCGCGCACCTCCTCGGCGCGGATGCACTTGACCCAGAGGCTGCGGGGAGAGCTCGCGCAGCGCGCGGCTCCTCGGCGCGGCAGGCGTCCACGACGAACGTGCAGCGCGGGCGCGAACGTGCAGCCGCTCGGCCGCGCGCCCGGCGACGGCGCGCGGCCCGGGATGCCGACCAGGTCGCGGCGTCCCGGAGAGGTGCGGGATCGCCTGCACGAGGCGGCGCGTGTACGGGTGCGAGGCCGAGGCGAAGAGCTCGGCCGTCGGGCCGAGCTCGACGATCCGCCCCGCGTACATGACGGCGGTGCGGGTTGCGAGCGTGCCGACGACGGCGAGGTCGTGGCTGACGTAGAGCGCGGCGACGTGGTGCGCGGCGGCGAGCTCGCGCACGGTGCCGAGCACGTGCGCCTGCGTCGTCACGTCGAGGCCGGTCGTCGGCTCGTCGAGCACGATCAGGCGCGGCCGGCAGGCGAACGCCATCGCGAGGCCGATGCGCTGCTGCTGGCCGCCCGAGAGCTCGTGCGGGTAGCGGCGCAGGTACGTCCGGTCGTCGGGCAGCGCCACCTCGCGCATGACCTCGGCGATGCGCGCCTCGCGCTCGTCCGAGCTCGAGCCGAAGCCGTGCACGTCGAGCGTCTCGCGCAGCTGCGTGCCGATGCGCAGCGCCGGGTTGAGCGAGGCCGCGGGATCCTGCGGCACGTACGAGACGACGCGGCCGCGGATCGAGCGCCGCGCCGAGCTCGAGAGCGTCGAGCATGTCGACGTCGCCGACGCGGATGCTGCCGCCCGCGATCGCGGCGCCGCGCCGCGTGTGGCCGAGCAGCGCGAGGCCGACGGTCGTCTTGCCCGAGCCGGACTCGCCGACGAGGCCGAGCACCTCGCCCGGCGCGATCGTGAACGAGACCTCGTCGACGATGTCGATCTCGGTGTCGCGCAGCACGATGCGCAGGCCCTCGACGGCGACGGCGGGGCTCGACGGCGCTCACTCCGCCGCCCGTCCGCGGTCGATGCCGATGGCCGCGCGCGCCAGTGCCGTCGCCGACGAGGCTCGTGCCGATCGTGAGCACCGCGATCGCGACGATCGGCAGCACGACGCCCCACGGCTGGGAGACCAGCGCGAGCTCGTTCTCGTTGATCATCGTGCCCCAGTTGGCGCCGTTCGGGTCGGTCGAGAAGCCGAGGAAGGCGAGCGCCGCGATCAGCCCGATCGCGTACGTCAGCCGCAGGCTCGCCTCGACCATCAGCGGCGAGAGGATGTTGGGCAGGATCTCGCCGAGCAGGATCCTCCAGCGCGCGACGCCGAGCGCCTCGGCGGCGGCCACGAAGTCGCGCTCGACGACGGGCTGCGCGGCGCCGCGCGTGACGCGCGCGACGCGCGGCATCGTCGTCAGCCCGACGGCGAGCACGATCAGCCAGTTCTTGGCGCCGACCGTCGTGATCGCGACGAGCGCGAGCATGATCTGCGGGAAGGCCAGGATGATGTCCATGGTGCGCATCAGCACGTCGTCGAGGAAGTTGCGCGAGTACGCGGCGACGAGGCCGACGAGGACGCCGAGCACGAGGCCGAGGATCGTCGCGATCGCCGAGACGGCGAGCAGCTGGCCGCCGCCCCAGAGGAAGCGGCTCCAGACGTCCTGGCCGAGGTGGTCCGTGCCGAAGAGCAGGTTCGACGGGCGCGTGTTGGGCTGGCCGACGAACGCCGTCGGCGAGTGCGGCGCGAGATACGGGCCGATCACGGCGATGCCCACGAGCGCCGACCACGATGACGAGGCCGATGCGCGTGCGCCAGAGCCCGACCGCGCTGCGCAGGAGCTGGAACGGTCGGCCGGCGCCCGACGGCGACCTCGGCGATCGGCGACGAGGCGGTGTCGGCGATGGCGCTCACAGGCGTGTCCTCAGGCGCGGCGTGACGATGATCGTGGCGATGTCGGCGAGCAGGTTGAGCACGACGTAGACCGCCGCGATCAGCATCGCGAGCGCCTGCACGACGGGGATGTCGTGGTTGTTGACGCCGTCGCGCAGCGCGCCGCCGATGCCCGCGTAGTTGAAGATGTACTCGACCACGATCACGCCGCCGGCGAGGTAGGCGAGGTTGATCGCGATCACCTGGAACGTCGGGCCGAGCGCGTTCGGCAGCGCGTGGCGCATCAGCACCGTGCGCTCGCTGAGGCCCTTGAGGCGCGCCATCTCGACGTAGTCGGACTCCAGCACCTCGATCATCGAGGCGCGCACGATGCGCGCGACGTAGGGCGTCACGGCGAGCACGAGCGTCGCCGTCGGCAGCACCATCGCCGTCATGTCGTCCCACGGCCGCGCGCCCGGCGCGATCAGTCGAGATCGCGGGCAGCGCGCCCGGGAAGACCGTCGTCGCGAAGATCACGACGAGCCAGAGGCCGATCACGAACTCGGGCATGGCGGCGAAGAGCAGCGTGATGAGCGAGGTCACGCTGTCGAAGCGCTTGTCGCGGCGAAGCGCCGCGTAGGCGCCGATCGCGATCGCGAGCGGGATCGAGATGATGCCGGAGAGGAAGACGAGGAAGGCCGAGTTGACGATGCGCTCGTCGATCAGCGAGCTGACCGGCTCCTGGGCGGCGAACGACGTGCCCGCGTCGCCGTGCAGGAGGCCCGTCAGCCAGCGTCCAGTACTGCGAGAAGACCGAGCGGTCGAGGTGCAGCTGCTCGCGCAGCGCCTTGAGGCTCTCGGGCGTCGCCTGGCGGCCGAGGATCGCGCGCGCCGGGTCGCCGAGCGCCTGCGTCGCCGCGAAGACGACGACCGAGACGATGGCGAGCACGAGCAGGCCGAGCAGCACCCGGCGGAGGACGAAGCCCCAGATGCCGCCGAACTGCGGAACCAGGGCGCGCGCCGGCCGGGCCGCCGCAGGGGGCGGCCCGGCCGGCACGGCGAGCCCGCCGCTAGGCGAAGGAGATGGTGCGGAACCCATGCCCGAACGCGTCGAGGTTCAGCGTTCCCTTGCTGGGCTGGAAGCCCGACGACCTTGGAGCTGTAGGCGTCGAGCAGGTTGTTGAAGAACGGGATGATGTAGCCGCCCTGGTTGTACTCGAGCTTCTGCATCTCGATCACGAGCTCGTGCCGCTTGGCGGCGTTCGGCGCCGCGACGGCCTGCTTGTAGAGGCTCAGATACGGCGTGCCCGTGAGGCCCCAGTGGGTCTCGTTGTAGGCCGCGCCCTGGATGCTGCCGAGCGCCGCCTGCGGGAGGTAGCTGCGCGTGCCCCAGAAGTCGACCGAGAACGGCGAGCTTGAGGTACTGGTCGCCGTAGTAGTTCGGGTCGTTCTTGACGTTGATCGTCACGCCGGCGGCCTTCGCCTGCGCGGCGAAGATGTTGGCCGAGTCGACCATGCCGGCCGCGCCGTCCGTCGTGTGCAGGTCGACCGTCAGGTTCTCCATGCCGGCCGCCTTGAGCAGCGCCTTGGCCTGGTCGATGTCCTGGTGGCGCTGCGGCAGCGCCTTGTCGAAGTCGGCGTCGAAGGGCGCGTAGAGGTCGTTCGCGACGCGCCCGTGGCCGGAGAGCACCTGCGCGAGCATGGCCGGGCGGTCGACGATCAGCCGCATCGCCTTGCGCACGTTGACGTTGTCGAAGGGCGGCATGTCGACGGCCATGCAGAGCGGCAGCCAGCCGCCGCCGGGCGACTCGAGGATCTTGACGTTGCTGTGGCTCTGCGCGGTCGCGAGCTGCGCGAACGGGATGTCCGTCATCGCGTCGATCGCGCCCGAGAAGAGCGCGTTGACCTGCGCGGAGGGATCCGCGAAGTCGATCACCTTGACGCTGGTCGAAGTACGGCTGGCCCGTGCGCCAGTAGTTCGGGTTGCGGTCGTGCACGCTCTGCCGGCCGGGCGAGAAGCTCTTCGTGATGAACGGGCCGGTGCCGACCCACTTGAGCTTGTTGGTGCGCGAGTAGCCGACGGGCACGATGCCGTTGTAGTACTGGCCGAGCTGCTCGCCGATCGTCGAGTCCGCCGTCTTCAGCTTCATGCGGACGGTGCAGCTTGTCCATCTTCTTGAGGCCGTTGAGGTCGACCGCCGCGATGCCCGCGCTGCCGAAGAGCTTGTTCTTCGGGTCGGCGATGCGCCGCAGCGAGTAGATCACGTCGTCGGCGCCGAGCGTCTTGCCGTTGTTGAACTCGATCCCGCTCTTGAGCCGGATCGTCCACTGCTTGGCGTTGTCCTGCGTCGCCTCCTCGGCGAGCGCGTCGGTGCCGAGCTTGTAGTTGCGGTCGTAGCTGAGCAGCGTCTCCCAGCCCGGAGGTGAGGCGCGCCTGGTCGGGCTTCGTCGTGATCGACTGGCCGTCGATGAAGTCCTTCGCGCCGCCGCCCGTGACGCCGAGGCGGAAGGTGCCGCCGCTCTTGGGCTTGGCCGCGGTGCTCGCGCGCGAAGGCGGATGCCGGCGCTGCCGGCGAGGCTGCCGGCCAGCGACGACGCCTCCGGTCGCGGCGAGCAGCTCGCGGCGGGAGAGCCCCCGGCCTCCGCCCTCGTGGGCCTCTTCGAACGGGTGCTGCGCCATACCTGGCTCCTTTCTGCCACTGCGGACAGATGACCTGCGCGTTCGTATCGTGAACAACGCGCTCGGAGAGCGCATCAGGGCGCCGATGCTAGAGAGCGGCGCGAGGCGATGTCAAGGAGCGCGTGAGATCGGCGCCGTCATCGGGCGATCGCGCGTGTGTATAGTGGCGCGCCGCCGGGCGCGAGCCGCGCCAGTGCTGTTCACAATGCGAACAATGAGTCCGGAAAGCGCACCCACACGGCCGCGTCCGACCGCTGCCGACCACGGGCGTGCAGTCCGTCGATCGCGCGCTGCGCCTGCTCAAGGCGGTGGCCGCGGCGGCAGGAGCCGGCGAGCGCCCAGGAGCTGGCGCAGCGCTGCGGCGTCAACCGCAGCACCGCCTGGCGCCTGCTGGCGACGCTCGAGCCGCACGGGCCTCGTCGAGCGCGACGCCGTCGACGGGCCGCTACCTCGTCGGCTACGCCGTCGTTCCAGCTCGCCACGGCCGAGGACCACGACGCGCTCGCCCGGCGCCTGCGCCCGCTGCTGCAGCGCACGGCCGAGGCGACCGGCGAGATCGTCACGCTCGCGATCGCGAAGCGCTTCGGCCTCGTCTACGTCGACCAGGCCGATCCGCCGGGGCCGCCGACGCCCGACTGGAGCGGCCGCCAGATCGCGCTGCACGCGACCTCGCCCGGCAAGGTCTTCCTGGCCTGGCTGCCCGAGCGACGAGCTGCGCGGCCGTGCTGCCCGGCGACGCTCGAGCGCTTCACGCCGCACACGGTCGTCGACCGCGCCGCGCTCGACGAGGATCTCGAGCGCGTGCGGCGCGACGGCTACGCCACGTGCCTCGGCGAGTACGACTACTCGAACGGCGTCGCGGCGGCGGTCTTCGACGCCAACCAGCGGCCGGTCGCCGTCGTCAACATCTGGGGCCCGAGCGTGCGCGTCACGCCGGCGCGCCTGCCTGCGCTCGGCCGCGCCGCGCTGCGCGCCGCGCACGAGATGTCGCTGCTGCTCGCGTGAGCGCGCGCGCACGGTCGGGCTGCTCGGCGGCGGCGTGATCGGCGGCGGCTGGGCCGCGCGCTTCCTGCTCGCCGGCTTCGACGTGCGCCTCTACGACCCCGATCCCGAGGCCGAGCGCAAGATCGGCGAGATGCTCGGCAACGCCCGCCGCGCGCTCGACGCGCCTCTCGGCGGTCGCCGCTGCCGCCCGAGGGCGACGCTCGACGATCGTCGCGACGCCGCCGCGGCGGCCGCGCGGGCGTCGAGCTCGTGCAGGAGAGCGCGCCCGAGCGGCTCGAGCTCAAGCAGGCGCTGCTCGCGGAGGCCTGCGCCGCGGCCGCGCCCGACGTGCTGATCGCGTCGTCCACCTCCGGCCTCCGCCCGACGGCGCTCGGCGGCGCGGATGGCGCGACCCGGAGCGGTTCCTCGTCGCGCATCCGTTCAACCCCGTCTACCTGCTGCCGCTCGTCGAGCTGTGCGCGGGCGAGCGCACGGAGCCGGCGACGATCGAGCGCGCCCGCGAGCTCTACGGCGCGCTCGGCATGGCGCCGCTCGTCGTGCGCAAGGAGATCGACGGCTTCGTCGCCGACCGCATGCTCGAGGCGCTCTGGCGCGAGGCGCTCTGGCTCGTCAACGACGGCATCGCGACCGTCGCCGAGGTCGACGACGCGATCCGCCTCGGCGCCGGCCTGCGCTGGGCGTTCGATGGGGACGTTCCTGACCTACCGGATCGCCGGCGGGGAGGCAGGGCATGCGCCACTTCATGGAGCAGTTCGGCCCCGCGCTGCAGTGGCCGTGGACGAAGCTCACCGACGTGCCCGGAGCTGACCGACGAGCTGCTCGACACGATCGTCGCGCAGTCCGACGAGCAGGCCGGAGGGCCGCAGCGTGCGCGAGCTCGAGCAGCTGCGCGACGACTGCCTCGTCTCGGTGCTGCAGGCGCTGCGCGCGCGCGACATCGGCGCCGGCGCCGTGCTCGCCCGCCACGAGCGCTCGCTCGCGCGGCCGCCGCGCGGCCGCCGCGTCCTCGCGGACGACGCGACGACCTCTCCCAGCCGCTCGCGCTGCACACGGCGACGGTCGCGCCCGACTGGGTCGACTACAACGGCCACGCCCACGAGAGCCGCTACCTCCAGGTCTTCGGCGACGCCTCCGACGCGCTCTTCGCCTGCCTCGGCATCGACGACGCCTACCTCGCGGGCGGGCAGCTACTTCACGGTCGAGAGCCACCTCTCGCACCTGCGCGAGGCGCTGCTCGACGACCGCCTCGCGGTCACGACGCAGGTGCTCGACTGCGATCCGCGCCGGCTGCACGTCTTCCACTCGCTCTGGCGCGAGGGCGACGGCGCGCTGCTCGCGACCGCCGAGCAGCTCTTCCTGCACGTCGACACGGTGGCCCGCCGCGCGGCGCCCGCCGGAGCCGAGGTGCTACGCGCGCGTCCAGCGGATGCGCGAGGCGCATGCGGCGCTGCCGCGCCCCGAGCGCGCGGGCCGCGCGATCGGCATCCCGCGCGGCTGAGCGCCGCTCAGGCGGCGGCGTTGATGCGCGCGAGCCGCTTGGCGGCCGCGGCGGCCTCGCTGCGAGCGCGCCTGACGTTGCCGTCGGTGCGCGTCGCGACGACCATCACGTAGACGTGCCCGGCCGCACCCGGTGCGCGTCGTGCGCACCCAGCTGCCCGAGCGCACGTCCTCGGGACGCTGGCCCGTAGGGGCTGTGCTGCGCGACCTCGATCGTGACCACGTAGGAGCGCAGGTCGCTCGGGCGCCCGCAGGAGAAGCCGATGAGGCGCTGGTCGGCGACGACCTGGCGGCAGCGCACGCCGTTCAGCTTCGGCAGCGGCTTGAGCGCGGCGGCGCCGGCCTCGGCGGCGGGAGCGGCGAGCGCGAGCAGAAGACTTACCAGGACGAGCGGGAAGCGGGGCATGGGGGTTCCTCGGGACGTCGATCGAGAGCACGTCGGCGGCCGGGAGCCGCGGTCATCTCATCTGTAGTGCAAGTCCCGCGCCGCAGGGCGCCCGAGTGGGGGATGTCGCCTCGTCGCGTGTACGCGGGAGCGGGAACCCCGGTGCCAGGTGCGGGAACTCGAGGTCAGGTGCGGGATTCCCGGGTCAGACCCCGCCTTCGCCACGTCGGAGGCGCGCGCCGCGCGCATGGGCTGGGAGTTTGCGTCCAGACGCGAGGGCCGTCCTCACGCCCGGAGCGGGAACCCCGGTGCCAGGTGCGGGAACTCGGGGTCAGACCCGGGACGCCCGGGTCAGACCCCGTTTCAGGACTCAGGGCAGCCGGTCGAGGTGATCGAGGCCTCCGCGGGCAGGCGCCGCCTCTCCCGTGTCAGGCGGCAAGAGCGGGCCGCTGAGCGCCGTTTCCCGCTGCGAGCGGTTTTTCTTCGGCGGATCCGCTTGCGCCCGCTCTCCCGATCACCTAGTTTCCGTCTCGCACCGGGCGCCGCCGAAGTAGGTTGAAGCTCCGCCGAGGTACTGGTTCCTTCGGGAATCGGTTCGTCGGCAGAGTGGACGAAACGGCGGTCGCCCGGTCATTCGTTTTCCCGCGCGAGCGCTCGACGTCAGACGACGAAGCGCTCGGCGCGCTGCTCGCCGCGCGCGAAGCGCTCGACGGCGAGGGCGCCGAGGTCGAACGAGCGGCGCTCGCCGCGGACCAGCTGCGCCAGGTGCTCGCCGATCGCGGGCGCCTGCTGGAAGCCGTGGCCCGAGAAGCCGGTGGCGTAGAGGAAGCGCCCGGGCAGCGCCGCCTCGCCGACGATCGCGTTGTGGTCGGGGCTGACCTCGTAGTAGCCCCACCAGCTGCTCTGGATCGGCAGCTCGAGGATCAGCGGCAGGCGCTCGAGCGCGTGCTCGGCGACCTCCTCGAGCGCGCTCCTCGCGGCCGCCGAAGACGATGCCCGGCCCCTCGCGGTGGAAGTAGAAGCTCGTCGTGAAGTCGATCGTCAGCGGCAGGTCGTCGCGCAGGCCGCCGTGCTCGCGGCGAGAACCACATGTGGCGCGGCTCGCCGTGCACCGGGATCTCGATGCCGACCATCGCGCCGACCTCGCGCGACCACGCGCCGGCGGCGCACACGACGGTGTCGGTCGCGATCGTGCCCTGCGCGGTGCGGACGCCCGTGATGCGGCCGCCCGCGCGCTCGATGCCGATCGCCGGGCAGCCCTGCAGCACGCGCGCGCCGCAGGCGACGGCGGCAGCCGCGTAGCCCTGCACGACCGCCTCGGGGCTCATGTGGCCGTCGCGCGGGCAGAACGTCGCCGCCAGGACGCCGTCGAGCTCGAGCTGCGGCACGAGCTCGGCGGCCTCGGCCGGCGTGAGCTCGCGCGAGGGCACGCCGCAGCGCGTGCTGCACGTGCGAGCGCCGCGCGGAACAGCTCGACGTCGCCGGGCGCGTCGAGCAGGAAGAGATAGCCGTGCTGGTGGAACGCGATCTCGGGCACGAACGACGACGTGCTCGCCGATCAGGGCATCCCAGCGCTCGAACTCGTCCAGGCTGCGCAGCGAGAGGCCGACGTTGAGCTCGTCGGCGAACTGCAGCCGCGCGCCGCCCGCCGAGCGCGAGGTGGAGCCGCTCGCCAGCGTCTCGCGCTCGAGCAGACGACGTCGGGCACGCCGCCGGCCGCGAGGTGGAACGCCGTGCTGGCGCCCACGGCGCCTCCGCCGATGATGACGACGTCCGCGCGTGCGGGAAGCTCGCTCACGCGGGCGGATGCTCGCAGATGGCGTCCGGCCACGTACGCTGTCGGCCGAGTCGCAACCGAGGGAGCAGACGTGCGCGCAGTGGTCTTCGCCGGAGCCGGCGGCAATGAGGTGATCCGTCTCGAGGAGCGCCCCGATCCGGTGCCCGGCAGCCAGGAGCTGCTCGTGCACGTCACGCACGCGGGGCTCAATCCCGCCGACCTGTCGCAGCGCGAGGGCTCGTACCCGGCTCCTCCCGGCAGCCCGCAGGACGTGCCGGGCCTCGAGGTCGCCGGCACGGTCGAGGCCTGCGGGGCGCAGGTGCTCGGCTGCAAGCCAGGCGACCGCGTCTTCGGCCTCGTCGGCGGCGGCGGGCTGGCCGATCGCGTGGTCGTGCACGAGCCGCTGCGTCGCGGCCGGTGCCCGACGCGCTCGACGAGCCCGGCGCGGCTGCCGTGCCCGAGGCGTTCATCACCGCGCACGACGCGATCCGCAGCAGGCCGGCCTGCGACCCGGGCGAGACGCTGCTCGTGCACGGCGCGGCCGGCGGCGTGGGCAGGCCGCCCTGCAGATCGGCGGGCATCACGGGCGCCCGCGTGCTCGGCACCGTGCGCAGCGATCCGAGGCCGCAGCCGTCGTGCGCGAGCTCGGCGGCGAGCCGATCGACGACGAGGACTTCGCCGACGCGCGTGCTGGAGGCGACCGGCGGGCAGCGGCGCCGACGTCATCATCGAGCTCGTCGGCGCGCCGCACTTCCCCGACAACCTGCGCGCCGTGGCGATGCTCGGGCGGATCGTCGATCGTCGGCCTCGGCGCGGGCGCCGAGGTCTCGCTCGTGCCTCCGCCACCTGATGGCGCGCCGCTCCAGCATCCGCGGGACGATGCTGCGCGCCCGCCCGCTGGAGGAGAAGGCGGAGGCGGTGCGCGCGTTCGAGCGCGAGCTGCTGCCGCACCTCGCGAGCGGCCGGCTGCGGCCGGTGATCGACACCGTCGTCCCCTACGAGCGCGCGGCCGACGCGTTCGCGCGCATGGCCGCGAGCGGCAAGCGCGGCAAGGTGCTCGCTGCACTTCCCGTGAGCGACCCGCTGGCGGCATCCGATGCGCGTGCTCACCCGCCTCGAGGGCCGCGTGCCCGCCGTGCACCGACTGCTCACGCGCTCGCACGCGCGCCGCTTCGACGCGCTCGCGCCGAAGCTGGGACGCGATCCGCTCGGACGTCGGCGGACTCGCGCCGCATGCTCGAGCATGCGCTCGCCGAGCTCGGAGTGACGGCGCCTGCGCGGGTGCTCGACGTCGGCACCGGCACCGGGCAGGCCGCGGGCATCCTCGCGGAGCTCTTCCCCGGCGCGCAGATCGATGCCGTCGACGCCTCGCCCGCAGATGATCGAGCTGGCGCGTGCGAAGCCCGAGCTCGCGCGCGTCCGCTTCGCCGTCGGCGACGGCGGCCGCCTGCCGTTGCGGACGCGACCTTCGATCTCACGGTGTCGCTGCTCGTCCATCCATTCGAGCACGAGCTGCACCGCGTGCTCGCTCCCGGCGGCTGGGCGCTGTTCTGCTACCCGATGGGGCCGGGGACGCCGATCTGGTTCCCGTCGGCCCTCGTCGCACCGCGCCTCGAGCGCGCCGGCTTCGCCGAGGTGCGCACGGGCGCGATCGGGCCGGGGGAGTGGACGGCGGGCAGGCGGTAGGCACGCCGCGGTCTGGGCGGGCCGGGCGCAATCGCCCGGCCCGCCGAGGTCGCCCCTGAAGCGGGACGGAAGGAGACTGCTGGACCACGAGCTCCCGGCTCGTCACACGGTCGGGCAGTCATCGGGCAGCATGATCCGGAGAGCACATACTCGCAAGGGGTGACCTCGGCCCCTCGCGGCGGCCCCCGGCCGGGGGCATGCGCGCGAGCCTGCGGGTTCAGCCGGCCGCAGCCAGCGGCCTCACCGCGTCGGCCAGGCGATGGCAGCCGCGACAGCGCGCCTCGTAGCTCTCACTCGCGCCCACCAGGATCACGGGGTCGTCGCTGCGCGCCGGGCGGCCGTCGACGAGGCGCTGCGTCATCGTGGCCGGGCCCGCGCAGATCTGGCAGATCGCGTGCAGCTTGTCGGCGTCGTCGGCGTGGGCGAGCAGGAGCGGCATCGGGCCGAACGGCTCGCCCCGGAAGTCGCGGTCGAGCCCGGCGGCGAGCACGCGGGCTCCCGCGCCGGACGAGGGCGAGCGCCACCTCGACGATGCCGTCGTCGAGGAACTGCACCTCGTCGATGCCGACCACGAGCGCGCCCGCGATCTCCGGATGCGCCGCGATGTCGGAGGCCTGGCCGATCGAGATGCAGCGCAGGCGGCTGCCGGCGTGCGAGACGACGTCGCTCTCGCCCGTAGCGGTCGTCGAGGCTCGGCTTGAAGAGCAGCGGTGAGAGTTGCGCGATCTCGGCGCGGCGGACGCGGCGCAGCAGCTCCTCGCTCTTGCCGGAGAACATCGGGCCGCAGATGACGTCGAGGGAGCCACCGCGTGCGGGCAGGAACGGGATCACGGCGGCAGCCTACGGAGGCTCTCGGACGTCGCCGCCGGGTGCCGCCCGCCTTGACAGGACGGATGCGATGCGTTTGACTAACGAGTCAGTCAGATGGCTGTCGCGGACCGCACGAACGACATTCTCCGAGCCGCCTGCCGTGTGATCGCCGAGCGCGGCTGCGACGGCATGCGCATGGGCGACGTGGCCCGCGCGGCGGGCGTCTCGAGCGCCCTCGTGCACTACTACTTCGACACCCGCTCGGAGCTGCTGCGCCGGGCGTTCCTGTACGCGGACGAGCAGGTCGACGTCTTCATCCAGAACGCTGTCGCGCGCTGCGAGACGCCGCGCGAGCGGCTCGAGACGGCGGTCCTCTCGTACCTCGGCGGACGACGAGGCGGTCGAGCAGAGCTGGCGCATCTGGTCCGAGATGCTGCGCGCAGCCCTCTACGAGCCGGCGCTGCGGCCCGACGTCGAGCAGTCCTATCGCTCGTGGGTCGAGGAGGTGGCAGAGCACGTGCGCGACTGCGCGCAGGAGCGCCTCGACGATGGGGCGACCGCCGCGCGGCTGTGCGCGCTCGTCGACGGCCTCGCACAGCAGGCGCTGCTCGGCGGCATCGGCCGCGCCCGCGCGCGGCGCTCGTCCGCCACGCGATCGCAGGCGGAGCTGCGGGCATGAGCATCGCCGAGCGTCCAGCGCGTCACGCTGCCTGCGCGGGCCTACGTCGAGCGCGAGGTCTACGAGGCCGAGCTCGACGGCGTCTTCGCGCGCGCGTGGATCTTCGTCTGCCCCGAGCGCGTCGTCGCCGAGCCCGGCTCGTTCGCGACCGCGAACGTCGCCGGCGAGCCGGTCGCCGTCGTGCGCGGCGACGACGGCGAGCTGCGCGCGCTCTCGAACGTCTGCCGGCACCGCGCGATGCAGATCCTCGACGGCGCCGGGCGCTGCCCCAAGGTGCTGCGCTGTCCCTACCACGGCTGGACGTACCGCCAGGACGGGCAGCTCGCCGCCGTGCCGGAGGCGCGCGGATTCCCGGCGCTCGACCGCGAGGGCGTGGCGCTGCCCTCGTTCCGCGTCGAGTCGCTGGCCGGCCTCGTGTTCGTCTCGCTCGACCGCGGCGCACCGCCGCTGCGCGAGTGGTTCGGCGATGTCGCCGAGCGCCTCGAGACGCTCGGCATCGCGGGGCTCAAGGCAGAGGGCCCGATCGTCGCCGAGTACCCGTACAACTGGAAGAACCTCGCCGACAACTACCTCGAGGGCTACCACATCCCGATCGGCCATCCGGGCCTCCTGCGCATGCTCGACTACAAGCGCTACGAACCGCAGCTCGGCCGCCGCCACGCCTGGATCAGCGCGCCCCTGCGCGACAAGCCCTCCGTCGTGCGCCGCGAGCGCCTCTACCAGCGCCTCGTGCGGCCGATGGCGGCCTACCCGGCCGACCTGCACGGCACCTGGGCCTACGCGCATCTCTTCCCCGGGCTGTTCCTCGACCTCTACCCCGATCAGTACGACACCTGGCAGATGGTGCCGGTCGGCGCCCGACCGCACGCTGACCGTGACGTGGGTCTTCACGCCCGAGCAGGAGCCGTTCACCAACCGCATCGCGCGCCGCATCAACTGGCGCTTCAACGATGCCGTGATGGACGAGGACAAGACGCTCTGCGCCGGCGTGCAGAAGGGCCTCGGCGCGCGCACCTACGAGCGCGGCGTGCTCAACCGCAACGAGCGGGCGATCGCGCATTACCACGACCTGCTGCGCGAGCTGGTGCCGGGCATCGACGAAGGGTGAGCGGCTCGCGGCGGGACCGGCTCGACGCCTGGCTCTTCCTGCCGCCGGAGCTCGAGCGCGAGGGGCCGGCCCTGATCGCCGTCCTGGACGACCCGGGCGCACCTGGCCGCAGCCGGCACGAGCGCCAGCGCGAGCTCGAGCAGCTCGTCCTGGCGGGCACGCCGGAGCGCTGGCGCGCCTACCTGCGCGAGCGCGGCGAGCAGGTGCGCACGGCGCTCTCTGCCGATCCGGCGCCGGCGGTTCGCAGCGCCGCCCTGCGGCTGACCGGGATGCTGCTGGAGCAGCAGCTGCTCGCCCCCGGCGTGCCGCACCTGCAGCTCGGCGACGACGAGGAGCGAGCCCTGCTCGAGGCGGTGCTCCGGGCCGAGGGCCTCGCGATCGACGACGTCTAGCAGCGCGCCGGTCGCCTGCAGGGCGCGACCGGCGCGGGCGAGCGCGGCACAGGAATCGCCGGGTGCGTGTCGAAGCGCACGACCATGAAGCTTCAAGTACGCGCTCTCTTGCTCGGGTCGCTGCTCGCGACCCTCGTGCCGCTCGCCAGCGCGCACGCCGCGCCGGGCCCGCAGGGCTCGCTCGCGCCGCTCGCCACGCCGCAGCTCTGCTTCTCGCAGTCGCCCGCCAGCGGGTGCACCAGCGCCCCGGGCCTCGAGAGCGCGCAGGGCCGTCGACGATCTCCGCCGACGGGCACAACCTCTACGTCGGCGGCGGCACGACGATCTCCGTCTTCACGCGCGACCCCAAGACCGGTGCGCTGACGCAGCTCGCCGGCCCGCTCGGCTGCCTCTCGTCCTCCGTCCGGCACCGGCTGCGGTCACGCGCTCGGCCTGAGCGGCGTCGCGCAGATCGCGCTCTCGCCCGACGGCAGCCATCTCTACGCCGTCTCCTCCATCGCGGCCTCGGTGACTGCCTTCGCGCGTGACCTGGAGACCGGTGCGCTGACCCAGCTCAAGGTGCGCGCCGGGCTGCGTGCGCCCGGGCGGCGCTCGGCGGCTGCGCCTCGGGCGTCGGCCTGCCGGGCGCGACCGCCCTCGCCATCGCCCCGGACGGCCGCAGCCTCTACGTCGCCTGCCACGACGCCGATGCCGTCGCGTCGTTCTCGATCGATCCCGTCCGGCGGCGCGCTGCTGCAGCTCGGCGGCAAGCAGCGCCTGCGTGCGCGGCGGCGACGACGCCGGCGCCTGCGCTCGGCGGCCGTGCGCTCGCTCGGCGCGGACGCGCTCGCGATCTCGCCCGACGGCGCCGATCCTCTATGCGGCGGCCAAGAACGCCGACGCCGTGGCAGTCCTCCAGCGCGACCCGACCACGGGCGCGCTCTCGCAGCAGCCGGGCCAGTACGGCTGCACCCGCCTCGCCGGCGGCCTCGGCTGCGCCACCGCCCGCTCGCTTGGCCCAGCCCTCCGCGCTGGCCATCGCCCCGGGCGGCCGCGACCTCTACGTCGCCTCGCAGTCAGGCAACGCCGTCTCGCTCCTCCAGCGGGACGCCGCCACCGGCATCCTGATCCAGCCCGCCGGCGCGGCGGGCTGCATCGGCCAGGGGATCGCCGACTGCTCCGCCGCTCCGCTCCTGACGGGCCCGCTGGCGCTCTCGCTCGGGCCGACGCCACGAGCCTCACGGTCGCGACTGCGGGCGACGGCACGCTCGTGACGCTGCACCGCGACGTCAGCGACGGGCCTGCTCGCCGCCGTGCCGGCACCCGCCGGCTGCATCTCCGCGACCGCTGCCGGCGGCTGTCAGGCCCTGCGCGCAGCTCGGTCCCGCGACATCGCTCGCGATCGCGCCCGCGGGTGACGTCCTCTATGCGGCGGCGAGCACCGGCGCTCGATCGCGCTCGCGCGCCAGGCCCCGCCGACCTGCATCAAGCGCGAGCTGCGCGCGGGCGTCGGCGTGCCGACGCAGGTGCTGCTGCCGTGCACCGACCCGAACGGCGACGCGCTCACCTATGCGATCTCACTCGAAGGCCGCGCACGGCAGCCTGCTCGCCCTCAAGGGCGCCGCTCGGTGACCTACAGGCCCGAAGCCCGGCTACCACAGGGCCTCGACGCCTTCACCATCAACGTCAGCGACGGCTCGGGCGCCGATGACGCCGGCCACGGTGACCGTGCGCGTCACGCGTGACGGCACCGGCCCGGTCGTGCGCCTCGCGGCGAGCCCGCTCAAGGTCGAGCGCCGGCACCGCGCACGCGACCATCGGCTGCGACGCGCGCACGCATCGGCGGCTGCACCGGCGTCGCGACGCTCCGCCTCGGCGGCCCGCGCGGGCCGATCGTCGCCCGCACGACGATGCAAGTCGCCGCCGGCCGCTCGCACGTGATCGACGTGCCCGCTCAAGGCGCAGCCGGGCGCACGCGCTCTGATCCGGCGGGCAGCTGGCGCAAGGCGATGCTGATCGTGGTCGCGCGCGACAAGAACGGCAACGGCGGCACGCTCGGCCGCAAGCGTCGTGCTGCACGGGATCTGCTCGCGAAGTAGGACGGGTCGACGATCCGCCGCATCCGGGCTACGGTGCCCGGATGCGGCGGCTGCTCCTTGCGCTCGGGCTGGCGCTGCTCGGCAGCGCTGCCTGCGACGGCGTCGGCGGGGCTCGAGCTCGGCCTCCAGGACGACGCCTACCTGAGCTCGGCGGACCCGCGGGCCTGGCAGCTGACGCGCGAGCTGCGCCCGGATGTGATCCGCTACAACGTCGACTGGTCGAGCATCGCGCGCAGGAAGCCGGCCCAGCCGCCGAGTCGCCGGGCGACCCCGCCTACGACTGGGCCTCGACCGACGGGATCGTCGGCGGGCCGCGGCGCGACAGGGCGCCCGCGTGCTGCTGACGCTCGTGCAGGCGCCGGCGTGGGCGAACGGAGGCGGTGCGCCGCGCGCCGCGCCGCTCCGCGGCGGCCGACTACGGGACGTTCTGCAAGGCCGCGGCGAGCCGCTACTCGGGGACCTTCGTCACCGCCCGGCGCGGCCGCTCCGCTGCCGCGCGTCGACGAGCTTCACGGTCTGGAACGAGCCCAACCGCGGGCAGTTCCTGCAGCCGCAGGGCCCGCACGGCCTCCAGGCGCCGAAGGTGCTGGCGCGGCTGATGCGCCGCCTGCACGACTGCGATCCACAGCGTGTCGCCCGTCGGCGCAGGTGGCGCTCGGGCCGCTCGCGAGCCGAGGCGGCCAGGGCGGCATCGCTCCGATCGCGTTCCTTGCGCGCTACCGCGCCGCCGGCGGCCCGCGGCCCGACGTCGTCGCGCTCAACCCCTACCTCGGCAGCCTCCTGCCCGAGTACACGGGGGACGAGAAGGAGGATCACGGCGCGATCACGATCCGCAACCTCGACCGCCTCGAGAGCGCGCTCACGCGCCGCCTATGGCGACGCAGTCCCGATCTGGCTGACGGAGTTCGCGTGGCGCACCGCCCCGCAGCCCGGGCTCGGCGTGATCACGCCCGCCCGGCAGGCGGAGCTCGCCGAGCAGTCCGTGGACGTCGTTCGCGCCCACTACCCGTACGCGCAGATGCTCGTGTGGTTCCTGCTGCGCGACGAGTCTCCGACGAGCTACTGGCGCAGCGGCCTCGTCACCTACGCACAACCAGAAGAAGCCCGTCTTCGCCGTCTGGGGGCGGCTCGCGCGCGCGAGCGATGCCGAGACGCTACCGTCCCAGTCCATGCTCGCGCTCTGGATCGCAATCGGCGTCGTCGTGCATCGTCCTGCTGTGGCTCGTGTTCGGCTACAACCGGCTCGTACGGCTGCGCAACGAGGCCGAGCAGGGCTTCTCCGGCATCGACGTGCAGCTCAAGCGGCGCGCCGACCTGATTCCCGAACCTGGTCGAGACCGTGAAGGCCTACGCCGCCCACGAGAGCGGCGTGTTCGAGCGCGGTCGCAGAGGCCCGCGCGCAGTCCCTGGCAGCGCGCGGCGTCGGTCCAGGCCGCCGCGGCGGCCGGCTTGATGACCTCGGCCCTGACGGGCCTCTTCGGCGTCGCCGAGGCCTATCCCGAGCTCCGCGCCTCGGAGAACTTCCAGCGGCTGCAGGCCGAGCTGAGCGACACCGAGGACAAGATCGCCGCGGCGCGGCGCTACTACAACACCACGGTGCGCCGCTTCAACTCGCTCATCCAGAGCGTGCCGACGAACATCATCGCGCGCATCGGCGGGTTCCGCGAGCGCGAGTTCTTCCGCATCGAGGACGATGCGGACCGCGCGCCCGTGGCCGTCAAGCCTGTCGTGAGCCTGCAGGAGCAGATCCGCGCGAACCGCATCCGGACGTCGTTCGTGCTCCTCGGCTTCGTCCTGCTCATCGCGGTCTTCGGATGCTGCCGTGTACTTCGCGTTCAACCCCGGCGTCGGCATCGTGATCGGCGTCGTCGGGCTCGGCTACGGGATCTTCTCCTACCTCGGGGCGGGCGGGCTCGTCGCCAGCGTCGCCCACGCCAAGCCGGTGACGAAGGCCGAGCAGCCCGAGCTCGTGCGCGCGGTCGAGAACGTCTCGATCGCCGCCGGGCTCGATCGCACGCCGCCCGTCTACCTGATCGACGACGACGCGCCCAACGCGTTCGCGGCGGGCCGCAAGCCGTCGCGACTCCTACGTGGCGGCCACGACGCGGCCTGGTGGCGCTGATGGACCAGCGCGAGCTCGAGGGCGTGATGGCGCACGAGATCTCGCACATCCGCAACCGCGACGTGCGGCTGATGACGCTCGCGGCCGTGCTGGTCGGCGTGATCGCGCTGATGGCCGACCTGCTCTTCCGCATCAGCCTCTTCGGCGGCGGCCGGCGCGACAACCGCGACAGCGGCGGCAACGCCATCGCGCTCGTCGTCGGCATCGCGGCGCTCGTGCTGGCGCCGATCTCGGCGGCGCTGCTGCAGTCGTCGCTCTCGCGCCGGCGCGAGTACCTGGCCGACTCCTCGGCCGCCGAGATCACGGGCGACCCCGAGGGGCTGGCGACTGGCGCTCGCGAAGCTCGGCAACGACACGCGCGCCGCTCAAGTACGTCACGCGGGCGACCGCGCACCTCTACATCGAGTCGCCCCTGCGCGACAACGTCGGGCTGCGCTCGAGCCTCGGCGGCCTCTTCGACACGCACCCGCCGCTCGAGGACCGGATCCACCGCCTCGAGGAGGCCGGCGGCTTCGACATCCCCGACCCCGAGCCGCTCGCCCAGTGACGCTGCCGCTCTCGCCCACCATCGAGCCCCAGCTCGCGAAGACGGCGACGGACCTGCCGCCGGAGGGCGAGTGGGTGTACGAGCCGAAATGGGACGGCTTCCGCGTGATCGCCTTCGTCGACGGCGACGACGTCTTCCTGCAATCGCGCAACGGCAAGCCGCTCGACCGCTACTTCCCCGAGCTCTCGCTGCCGCCCGGCCGCTACGTGCTGGACGGCGAGATCGTGATCGACCCGGGCGACGGCAGCCAGGACTTCGGCGCGCTGCAGCAGCGCATCCATCCCGCCGCCTCGCGCGTGCAGCTGCTCGCGCGCCAGACGCCGGCCTCGATCGTGGCCTTCGACCTGCTCGCCGAGGGCGACGAGGTGCTGCTCGAGCGGCCCTTCAGCGAGCGCCGCGCGGCGCTCGAGCGCCTCCTGGCCGATGTCGGCGGCCACTCCCTCAGCCTGACGCCGCAGGAGCGCACGGCCGAGCGCGCCGCGCGCTGGCTCGACGACGGCCGAGGGCGTGATCGCGAAGCAGGCCGCCGCGCCGTACGTGCCCGGCAAGCGCCTCGGGATGCTCAAGGTGCGCCGCCGGCGCACGCTCGACTGCGTCATCTCCGGCTACCGGCCGGGCACGGAGCCCGACAGCGTCGGCTCCCTCATCCTCGGCCTCTACGACGACGCGGGCGCCTCACATCGTCGGGCACTGCTCGGCCTTCACGACGAAGGAGAAGCGCGACCTGCTCGTGCAAGCTGCGGCCCCTGGAGACGGGCGAGCACGGCTCGGGCGAGGCCAGCCGCTGGACGGCGGGCCGCGAGCTCGAGTGGGTCGAGCTGCGCCCCGAGCTCGTGGTCGAGGTCTCCTACGACCACGTGAGCGGCGGCCGCATCCGCCACGGCACGCGCGTCGTGCGCTGGCGCGACGATCGCGACCCGAAGAGCTGCTGCTCGACCAGCTCGTCTAAGAGCCGCGCGCCCTAACTGCGCCCGCGCTAAAAACGGGGTCTGACCCGGGAATCCCGGGTCTGACCCCGAGTTCCCGCACCTGGCACCGGGGTTCCCGCTCGTGGCTGCGCGCACATGGTGCGGCAGGCGACGCCCGGGCGGTTCGTGCGGAAGCGGTTTGGCCGCACGACTGGGATCGACGGGCCGTGCCCCCACGGCGGCTCCTGGAATTCGGTCGCCGGCAGGCGGCAAAGAATGGGGTCTGGCCCGGGAATCCCGCGCCTGACCCCGAGTTCCCGCACCTGGCACCCGGGTTCCCGCGCGAGCGCGCCGCCCGCGCTCGGACCGTCCTTTCGGAGGGGGCCGGCCTCGACCTATCCGGACTCAAGTCGACGCAGCGAGCCGCCGATGGGAGAGCATGGCCGACAAGTCCGATCTGCTTCGCCCCGTGGACGTCGCGTCGCGCATCGACGCGGTGCTCTTCACCGTCGGGCAGGTGTGCACGATCGCGGGCATCACGAAGATGCAGCTCGATCTCTGGACGGAGCGCGCCTCCATCTCGACGCTCGGGGTCGAAGCAGCGGCTCTACGACGTCGGATGCCGTCGAGCACGTGATGCTGATCGCACAGGCCCGCGACCTCGGCTTCTAGCGTGGATGCGGCGATCGAGGCCGCGGCGGCGTACCGCGCACGCCACGGCCTCGATCACAGCGCGCTCGCGGCCTAGCTCGCCGCCTGATAGCGTCGCGCGGCGTGGATGCCGCGGACGATGCCCTCGACGACCTGCTCGCGCTTGCGCGCGTCCCGGCGCCGACGTTCGACGAGGGCGACCGCATCGCATGGCTGCTGCGCCGGCTCGAGCGGCGCGCCCGGCCGGCGGGAGGCCGATGCCGCCGGCAACCTGATCTGGCGCTTCGACGAGGCGCGCCGCGCCTGCTGGTGCTCGCGCACGTCGACACCGTGTTCGCGCGCGAGCTGCCGCACGAGCCCCGTGCGCGACGGCGAGCGCGTGCTCGGGCCGGGCGTGGGCGACAACGCCGCGGCCGTCGTCTGCGCGGTGCGCGTCGATCGAGCAGCTGGCGCGCGAGCACGAGCTGGCGGGGCTTGCCGTCGCGTTCACCGTCGGCGAGGAGGGCCTCGGCAACCTCGCGGGCGCGCGAGCCGCCTGCGCCGGCTGCAACCCGAGGCTGGTGCTCGCGCTGGAGGGCCACGGCCTCACGCACGTGGCCGTGGATGCCGTCGGCAGCCTGCGCGTGCGCATCGCCGTGCGAGGGCCCGGGAGGCCACTCCTGGGCCAACCGCGGGCGCCCGAGCGCGATCGACGAGCTCTGCCGCATCGCGCGCGCGCTCAGCAAGCCCGCCGAAGCGCGACGCCAGCACCAACATCGGGCGCATCGAGGGCGGCACGGCCGATCAACGCGATCGCGGCGCACGCCGAGCTCGTGATCGAGCAGCGGGCGCTCGAGGAGGCCGTGCTCACGCGCTTCGCGCGCACGCTCGCGCTGCTCTCCGTCGAGCCTCCGCTCGAGCTCGAGATCGAGATCTCGGCCGGCCGCCCGGCCGGCCGCCTCGACCGCCGGCAGCCGCTGCTCGCGACCGTCCGCGCGCGTGCGCGAGCGCGCTCGGGCTGCCCGACGAGCTCGTGGCCGCCTCGACCGACGCCAACGCCGCGCTCGCCGCGGGCATCCCGGCGCTCTGCATCGGCTGCGCGCTGGGCGGCGAGATGCACACGCCCGAGGAGTACGTCGAGATCGCATCGCTGGCGCAGGGCCGGCAGCAGCTGCGCGGCGTGCTCGTGCAGGCGCTGCTCCGGACTATCCCAACCTGTGACAGCAGCGCCGCATCCGCTCGACCCGCTCGGCGCGGACGAGATCGAGCGCGCCGTCGCCTGCGTGCGCGCCGCGCGCGAGCTGGAGGCGCCGGCGCGCTTCATCAGCGTCGAGCGCGCGAGCCCGACAAGGCGCAGCTCGCCGCGTGGCGCGCCGGCGGCGCCGCGCCTCCGCGCGAGGCCGAGCTCGTCGTGCTCGCCGGCGGCGTCACCCACGAGGCGGTCGTCAGCGCTCGAGGCGGACGCGCTCGCTGAGCTGGGAGCACGTCCCGGGCGTGCACGCGGCCATCACGGGCGACGAGTACGCGGAGTCCGAGCTGGCGGTCAAGGCCGACGCGGGCTTCCGCGCGCGCGCTCGCGCTGCGCGGGATCGACGATCTCGACGCTCGTCATGGTCGACACGTGGTCGGTCGGGCTGCTTCGAGGATCCGGACCGGCGCGTCGGACGCGCGCTGGCCTGGCTGCGCAGCGACCTGACCGGCGACAACGGCTATGCGCGGCCGATCGGCGGGCTGCTCGCGATCGTCGACCTCGTCAGCATGCAGGTCGTCCGCATCGACGACCACGGCGTGCTGCCCGTCGCCGAGGAGCACGGCGATTACCGCGACGGCGGCGGGCGGCCCTATCGCAGCGATCTGCGGCCGATCGAGGTCGAGCAGCCCGAGGGCTCGAGCCTCGCGCTCGACGGGCGACGCGCTCAGCTGGGGGCCGTGGCGCGTGCGCATCGGCTTCAACCTGCGCGAGTCGCTGACGCTGCACGAGCTCGCCTTCGACGAGGGCGACGGCTCCGGCGCGCGGCCGATCGCCCACCGGCTCTCGATCGCGGAGCTCGCGATCCCGTACGCCGACACGAACCCGACGGTCGTCTTCAAGAACGCGTTCGACATCGGCGAGTACGGACTCGGCCCGTACGCCAACTCGCTCGCGCTCGGCTGCGACTGCCTCGGCGAGATCACCTACCTCGACGCCGTCATCAACGACAGCCACGGGCGCGCGCTGACGATCGCGAACGCGATCTGCCTGCACGAGGAGGACACCGGCATCCTCTGGAAGCACCTCGACTGGCGCAGCGGCGCGACCGACGTCCGCCGCGGCCGGCGGCTCGTGATCTCGTCGATCGTGACGGTCGGCAACTACGAGTACGGCCTCTACTGGTACCTCTCGCTGGACGGCGGCGATCGCCTTCGAGGCCAAGCTGACGGGCGTGCTGCACACGGCCGGCGTCGCCGCGGGAGAGCAGCCGGGGTCGGCCACGCTCGTCGCTCCCGGCGTCAGCGCGGGCTACCACCAGCACTTCTTCTGCGCGCGGCTCGACCTCGACGTCGATGGCGAGCGCAACGCGCTCTCAGCGAGGTCAACTCCGTCCCCGATCCCGCCGGGCCCGCGAACCCGCATGGCCAGGCGTTCAGCGTGCAGCGAGACGCCGCTCGTCAGCGAGCTCGCGGCCCAGCGCATGATCGACCCGCTCGCCGGCCGGCGCTGGCGCGTCTCCAATCCCCGCCGCCGAACCGCATGGGCGCGGCCGGTCGCCTACGAGCTCGTGCCCGGCGACAACGTCGGCCTGATGGCGCGCGAGGACTCCGAGTTCGCGCGCCGCGCGCGCTTCATGAGCCGCCACCTCTGGGCGACGCCGTACCGGCGCGACGAGCGCTACCCGGCCGGCGAGTACCCGAACCAGCACGCCGGCGGCGACGGCCTGCCGCGCTGGACGGCGGCCGACCGCTCGCTCGAGGACGACCGACGTCGTGCTCTGGTACGTGTTCGGCGCCGCACCACGTGCCGCGCCTCGAGGACTGGCCCGTGATGCCGGTCGTGACCTGCGGCTTCCAGCTGCGGCCCGTCGGCTTCTTCGACCGCAACCCCGCTCTCGACGTGCCGCCGCCGGCGGAGCACTGCCACCCCCTGTAGCTCAACGGTAGAGCACCGGGCTCATAACCCGAGTGGTGAAGGTTCGACTCCTTCCGGGGGGATCGAAGTTCGGCGCTCGAACCGCATGGTTGAGCGAGATGAGAGGATCACAGGTGCCGCCCGTGCCTGCGCGAGCGAGCGTGCTCGCAGATGCCGGCGGGGGGCTGCGCACGGCCCGCCCGCCCGGTCGCGGCGATTCGCCCGCCTCCCGGCCACTGAGCCTGTCCGGCCCGACGCTCACCCGGCGGGGCCCGTATCCTCCGCGCCAGTCGAGAGGAGGGCGATGAGGGACAGCGAGGGCGACGTCCGCTGGGACGGTCACCGCACCTGGTACCGGCAGCGGGGCGAGCTCGTGCCGGACGGCCCGGCGCCCGTCGTGCTGCTACACGGCGGCCCGGGCGGCACGCACGACTACCTCGAGCCGTTGCTGGCGCTCGCGGAGTCCGGCCGGCCGGTCGTGCTGTACGACCAGATCGGCAACGGCCGCAGCGATCACCTGCGCGACGCGCCCCGTGAATTCTGGACCGTCGACCTCTTCAAGCGCGAGCTGACCTGTCTGCTCGAGTCGCTCGGCTTCGCCGACCGCTACCTCCTGCTCGGGCAGTCGTGGGGCGGGATGCTGGCCCTCGAGCACGCGCTCGACCGGCCGAGCGGGCTCGTCGGAATGGTCGTCGCCGACTCGCCGGCGAGCATGCCGCTGTGGATCTCGGAGGCCAATCGCCTGCGCACCGCGCTGCCTGCGGAGGTCCAGGCGGTGCTGAGCTCGCACGAGCGCGACGGGACGACCGACTCGCCGCACTACGCCAAGGCCGTGGACGCCTTCAACAGGCTCTACGTCTGCCGGCTCGATCCCTGGCCCGAGCCGCTCTCGCGCGCCTTCGCGCTGCAGCAGGAGGATCCCACCGTCTACGGCACGATGATCGGGCCGAGCGAGTTCTACGTCACGGGCTCGTTGAAGGACTGGGACATCACGGAGCAACTGGCGCGGATCACGGCGCCGACGCTGCTCATCTCCGGCCTGCACGACGAGGCCACGCCCCGCATCGTCGAAGAGGTGCACCGCCGCATCGAGGGCTCGGCCTGGGAGCTGTTCGAGTCGTCGAGCCACACGCCGCACCTGGAGGAGCCGGAGCGCTTCCTCGCGTCCTGCGAGGCCTTCTTCGCGCGCCTGGGGGTCTGAGAGGCTGCGGCCGAAGGGCGGCGGGCACGCCCGGGCGGAAGCCGGCCGAGCGGCGGCCGGACCGGGTCGCGCCCCCAAAAGGCGATTCAATTAGGCTTATCCAGGCGATGGGCATCGCCAGGCACAAGACGCGCCAGCGCGAATTGCGCGAGGCCCGCGGGCTCGTCGGCCGCGCTCAGCGCGGCGACTCCCGCGCGTTCGAGCTGCTCTACGCAGCCTACGAGGGCCGCGTCTACCGCTTCTGCCATCGCCTGACCGGCAGGGACGAGACCGCGGCCGCCCTGCTGGAGCTGACGTTCGCGCGCGCCTTCGCGAGCCTTCCTGAGCAAGGCCTGGAGACGCTCGACGTGCCGGCCTACCTCTATGCCACGGCGCGCACGCTCGCGTTCGAGCGCAACGGCGAGCCGCTCGGCTCCCGCGGCGCAGCCGAGAGCGAGGTGCACGTGGCCAACGAGCGCCTGCCGGCGCAGGAGCGGGCGCTGCTCGCGCTGCGGGACCTGGAGGGCCGGCCGGACGCGGAGATCGCGCGGGCCCTCGCGGTCGAGGAGGCGCAGGTTGCCGAGCTCGTCGGCGCGGCCAGGCTGCACCTGCTCGCGGAGCTGCGCCCGCCGGGCTCCGGCGGCCCCTGCCGAGGCAGGCTGGGCGGCCTCTCGGCCTACGCCGACGAGCTGCTTGCACCCGAGCGGCGCGCAGAGCTCGAGCAGCACGTGCCGGGCTGCGCGGATTGCCGCGCCACGCTGTTCGCGCTGCGCGAGGCGGCGCTGCGCTACCGCACGCTGGCCGTGCCGGAGCCGCCGGGCGAGCTCGGATCGCGCATCGCGACGGCTCTCGGCCTGGTCGGCCTGCCGCCGCGGAAGGTGGCCTCGGAGACGCTCGCGGCCGGCGGCCGCCAGACCGCCGCGGCCGTGGCCATGGGCGTGCTCGCGATCATCGGCATCGGAGCCACGATCGCCGCCTCCCGCAGCGACGACGGCGACAAGCCCGTGCGGGCTCCCAGCCCGGCCGCGCCCTCGCCCGAGGCCCAGCCGAGCGCACCGGCCTCCGGCGCCGCGCTCGCCGCCGGTGTCGCGGCGGTCGTCGGCGCGTCGCCCACGCACCTGCGCCCGCCGCCCGCGCTCCGCCACGTCCGCGGAGGCGCCCGCAGAGTGGTTCAGCGGCACGCGCCGCCGCGCCGCTCGATCCCGCCGGGCCTCGGCAGGTCGTTTGCGCCCGAAGCTCCGCCCAGCGCGCCGCCGGCTCCCCCGGCAGCCGCTCCGAAGACGGCCGTGACCACTCACCGACCGCCCACGCAGGAGCGCCGGATCCCGGTGGAGATCGTGCCGCCGCCCGTCACGCCACCGCAGGCTGAGGCCGCATCGTCGCCGCCGGAGCCGCCGCCCGCGCCCGCCCCGCCTCCGCCATCGCAGGCCACGACCGCGTAGAATCCCTGCTGCGAGGCGGTTCGCAGGGTGGACGACAGCGGAGTGATCACCGTGACCGAGCAGGGCACCATGTGCGTCAAGAGCGATCTCGCCGAAATGCTCGAGGCCGGCGTCATCATGGGCTCGCGTCCTCCGGCCTCGGCGCTGCCCTGCGCGACTTCGAGGGCCCGTTGCCCGGCACCTGCGCGGGGATGATCCCGCTCGTCCGCGAGGCCCGCGACGGCCTGCCCGGGCAGTTGCAGCTCGGCCTGATCGAAATCGCCGTCCCGCGCAACGGCCATGTCGCGCACCCGGGAGCGGAGCCTGTCGCGGTCGAGCAGGGCCGCGCGCTCGCGACCTCATTCCATCCCGAACTCGCCGGTGAGACGCGCATCCACGAGCGCTTTCTCGAGCGCGTGGCCACCGCGGCCGCGGCCTAGGCGGAAGGAGACTGCGTGTCCGGTCACTCCAAATGGTCGTCCATCAAGCACAAGAAGGGCGCAGCCGACGCCAAGCGCGGCAAGCTGTTCTCGAAGCTCTCCCGCGCCATCATCGTGGCGGCCAAGGAGGGAGGCGCCGACCCCGACTCCAACATCAACCTCGCGAACGCGATCGAGCGCGCGCGCGCCGTCTCGATGCCCAAGGACAACATCGAGCGTGCGATCGCCCGCGGTGCCGGCGCCGACGCGAACAGCGAGGCCTACGACTCCGTCACCTACGAGGGCTACGGCGCGAGCGGGGCCGCGCTGATCGTCGAGGCCCTGACCGACAACCGCAACCGCACTGCCGCCGACGTGCGCTTCGCCTTCGGCAAGTACGGCGGCTCCCTCGGCGCACCGGGCTCGGTGGCCTGGATGTTCGAGCGCAAGGGCATCATCACGGTCCCGCTGGCCGCGATCGACGAGGACACGATCACGCTGACGGCCGCCGAGGGCGGGGCGGAGGACGTGCGCGCCGACGGCGACATGTGGCTGATCACGAGCGAGCCGCATGACCTGGGAGCGCTGCGCGCGGCGCTCGAGGCGGCCGAGATCCCGGTGGAGAGCGCCGACCTCTCGCTGCTCCCGAAGACGCAGGTCGAGGTGGACGCCGATCAGGCGCGCACGCTGCTGCGCCTCGTCGACGCCCTCGAGGAGAGCGACGACGTCCAGGACGTCTACTTCAACTTCGACATCCCGGACGCGGTGCTCGCCGACGCTTGAGGGCCTCGGCGGGCGGCCGCGCCGCTCTCGCCGTCGGCGCGCCTCCCGCCTCGCGGGGTCGCTACTCGCCGCCCGGGTCGCGGCCGCCGGGCAGCCACGGCGGGGTGGGGTACTCGATCGCGTCGTCCTCGCGGTGCTCGCCGATCGAGAGGATGCGCAGCTCGGCCTCGCCGTCGTTGACGAACTGGTGCACGAGCTTCGGGCCCTCGCTCTTGGCGAAGAAGTCCCCCGGCCCGACGCGGAAGCGATCCTCGCCCGCGTACAGCCAGCCTGTGCCTGCCAGCACGAGGAAGCCCTCCTCCTCGGTGCGATGCCAGTGGAACCGCGCCGAGCGCTGACCGGGGTGCACGACGTCGAGGTTGACGCCGATGCGCCGTAGGCCGGCCGCACGCGCGATCAGCGTGGTCAGGCCGAAGCTCTCGCCGCCCGGCTCGGCCTCGTTCTCGCCGATCGGCAGCTCGTCGACGCTGACGAGCCAGGCCGGCCGGCCGTCGGCTCGCGCTCGACGAGCTGCTCGGCGCGCATGCCGTCGGCCTTGCCCGCGCGCCAGTCGCCGGCCGCCAGCACGCGGCGCTCGATCCAGCCCCTGGGCGCGAAGTCGGCTCGGCCACATCGGCGCAGGCGTCGATCCAGCGACCCTCGCGATCGATCGTCAGGAACGGATCCACGTCGCCGAGGACGCGGATGAGCTCACCAACGGCGGTGATCGGGTCTGGGAAGCGGCGCGGGTGTCGGGAGACCGCGGCGACGGTCCGAACGGGGCGCTGGGGCACGGAGGCCGATCTATCACCGGGGTCCGTGGCGGGCCCGGTCGTCCGCAGGGGCGCCTACCCTGCTCTGCGTGATCGTCCTCGGCATCGACCCGGGCACCGCGAGCACGGGCTACGGCGTGATCGCGTTCGACGGCCGCGACTCGCGCGCGCTCGCGCAGGGCACGGTGCGCACCGGGCCGCGCGAGGCGCCCGAGCAGCGCCTGGCCGCCATCCAGCGCGCGATCCAGGAGCTGATCGCCGCGCACGCGCCCGTCGCCGTCGCCTTCGAGAGCCTCTTCATCGGCGCCAACCCGCGCACGATCATGTCGGTCTGCCAGGCGCGCGGTGCCGCGCTCGCGGTCTGCGGCGGCGCACGGGATCGCCTGCACCGAGTACGCGCCGACGCAGGTCAAGACCGACCGTCTGCGGCTTCGGCGGCGCCGGCAAGGATCAGGTCATGCGCATGGTGCGGCAGCTGCTCTCGCTGCGCGGCAGCCGCCCGACAGCGATCACGCGGCCGATGCGCTCGCGCTCGCCCTCTGCCACGCCTGGAGCGCCCGCGCCGAGGAGCGCTTCGCGCGCGCCAGGGCGGCGAGGTGATCGCAAGCGTCGCGGGGCGGCTGCTCGAGGCCGACGCCGACGGCCTCGTGGTCGAGGTCGGCGGCGTCGGGCTGCGCGTCCACGCCTCGGCCGCGGCCGCGCGCGCTGGCGCAGGAGCAGCCGCAGGCCGTGAGGCTGCAGACGCACCTCGTCGTGCGCGAGGACGCGCTCACGCTCTACGGCTTCGCCAGCCAGCGCGAGCGCTGGCTCTTCGTCGCCCTGCTCGGGCGTCTCCGGGCCTCGGCCCGTCGAAGGCGCTCGCGCTGCTCTCGGGCTATCCCGCCGACACGCTGCAGCGCGCGATCGCGGCGGGCGACCTGGCGCTGCTCGCCTCCGTCTCCGGGATCGGCAAGCGCACCGCCGAGCGGATCGTCGTCGAGCTGCGCGACAAGCTCGGCGCGGCCGCGCTCGAGGCCGTCGCGGCGGGCGAGGACGCCGGCCCGGCGGCGGCCGGCGATCCGCACCTCTCGGCGCGCGAGGCCCTCGTCGCGCTCGGCTTCGCCGTGGCCGAGGCCGAGGCCGCGCTGGCCGGCACCGACGGGCTCGACCGAGCAGCGCGTCAAGGACGGCGCTCGCCGCCGCTGCGGCGCGGAGGCCCGGCATGAGCGAGGAGAGGACGAGCGCCTCGTCGGCGCGGCCGCCGCGCGCGGCGACGAGGACGAGACCGACCGCTCGCTGCGGCCGCGCCAGCTCGAGGAGTTCGTCGGGCAGGAGGTCGTGCGCGAGCAGCTCGCGATCGCGCTCGCGGCGGCCAAGGAGCGCGGCGAGCCCATCGACCACGTGCTGCTCGCCGGCCCGCCCGGGCCTCGGCAAGTCGACGCTCGCGCACATCGTCGCGCGCCGAGATGGACACGCGGCTGATCACGGTCTCCGGCCCGGGCCTCGACCGCAAGGGCGACCTCGTCGCGATCCTCGCCGACCTCGCCGATCGCGACGTCGTCTTCATCGACGAGGTGCACCGCCTCAACCGCGCGGTCGAGGAGACGCTCTACCCGGCCATGGAGGACGGCGTCGTCGACATCATCATGGGCCAGGGGCCCGGCGCCCGCAGCCTGCGCCTCGACCTCGCCCCGTTCACGCTGATCGGCGCGACGACGCGCGCGAGCCTGCTCACCAAGCCGCTGCGCGACCGCTTCGGCCTCGTCTTCCGGCTCGACCACTACTCGCCTGCCGAGCTCGTCCGCATCGCGCAGCGCTCGGCCGGCATCCTCGGCATCCGGATGCAGGACGACGCCGCGGCCGAGCTCGCCCAGCGCGCGCGCGGCACGCCGCGGCTCGCCAACCGCCTGCTGCGGCGCGTGCGCGACTTCGCGCAGGTGCGCGGCGACGGCTCGATCGACCACGCGACCGCGGTCGCGGCGCTCGATCTGCTGGGCGTCGACGCCGAGGGCCTCGACCGCCTCGACCGCGAGCTGCTGCGGATGATCGCCGAGACGTTCGAGGGCGGGCCCGGTCGGGCTCTCGACGCTCGTCGGACGCGATCGGCGAGGACCGCGGCACGATCGAGGACGTCTACGAGCCGTACCTGCTGCAGAAGGGCCTGCTGCAGCGCACGCCGCGCGGGCGCGTGATCACACGGCTCGGGCGTGCCCACCTCGGGCACCCGGACACCCCGCCCGTCGGACGACCACCGGCTCTTCGGCTAGCGGCGGGCAGCGCGTGCGCAGCCGCTCGCGGCGGCGCGCCTTCGGCGACGCGCCGCGCCGGCGGCCGTCTTCGCGGCGAGTCCGCGGCGGCGACCGCGGACAGCGCGGTCGTCCGCAGGGCGGCGCCTCGGGCGCAGGCCGCCCGCCGTCCGCCGCTCGTGAGCGCGAACACGAGCGCTGCGGCCGCGCGCGCCGCGGCCGCGAGAGACCGCGCGCCGAGCGCGCAGCGGGCGGCGCGAGCGCGGCGCTGCGCGAGAGGAGAGGACGCCGAGCTCGGCCGCGAGGCGGGCGTCGAGCCGCGTCGGCGACGCGCCGGCGGCAGCGGCCGCTCGCCGAGCTCGCCGAGCTCGCGCGCGCACGGCCGTCGAGCTCGTCGTCGGGCACCTCGCCGCTCGAAGCTCGCGTCGTCCACGTCCGTTAGACCCCGCTCTCCGTCATCGGGTTCCGCGCCGGCCGCGCGCAGCGCCGCGGCGAGCAGCGCACGCGCGCGGAAGCTGCGCGACTTCATGGTGCCCTCGGGCACCCCGATCGCCTCGCCCGCCTCGGCGGGCGTGAGCCCGCAGACGTCGCACAGGAGCGCCGCCTCGCGGAACTGCTCCGGCAGCGCGTCGAGCGCGCGCGTCAGCTGCTCGCTGGCGCTCGCTGCGCGCGAACGGGTCGCGCGGATCGGCGGCCTCGGGCAGCGCCGCGGCGTCCGCCGTGGGCTTGCGGCGGGCGAGGACGTCGTAGCACTTGTTGGTCGCGATGCGGTAGAGCCAGGTCGAGACGCGGGCGCGCCGGTCGAAGCGGGGGAGGGCGCGGTAGGCGGCGATGAACGTCTCCTGCAGCGCGTCCTCGGCGTCGTCCGGGTTGCGGCAGATGCGCAGCGCGAGCGCGTAGACGCGCGCCGCGGTGGCGCCGCACGAGCTCCTCGAAGGCCTCGCCGCTGACCCGAGGCCGCACGGCGCACGAGCGCCTCGTCGGTCGCAGCGCCGATCACGCGCTTCCCGTTCGCCGGGGCTCGCCGGTCGCCTGCGAGACTGCCGCGGTGCGCACCGACGAGCTCGACTACGCGCTGCCCGACGAGCTGATCGCGCAGCGGCCCGGCCGAGCGCCGGGACGGCTCGCGCCTGCTCGTGCACCGGCGCGACGGAACGATCGAGCACCGGCGCTTCGCCGACGCTGCCCGACCTGCTCGACCCCGGCGACCTCGTCGTCGTCAACTCGAGCCGCGTGCTGCGCGCCCGCATCGCCGTGCGCCGCCCGACGGGCGGGGGCGGGGAGGTGCTGCTGCTCGAGGAGCGCGCCGACGGCCTCTGGGAGGCGCTCGTGCGGCCCTCGCGCCGCACGCGGCCCGGGCGTCGCGCTCGCAGCCGCCGGCGGGCGAGCTCGCGATCGAGCCGGTCGAGGCGCTCGGCGAGGGCCGCTGGCTCGTGCGCCCGTCGCTCGCCGGCAGCGAGCTCGAGCGCGCGCTGGAGACCGCGGGCAGCCTGCCGCTGCCGCCCTACGTGCGCGATCCCGTCGCGTGCCCGACGAGCGCTACCAGACGGTCTATGCCCGGCAGGCCGGGCAGCGCGGCGGCGCCGACGGCCGGCCTGCACTTCACGCCCGAGCTGTGGGAGCGCGCTGCACGCGCGCTGCGAGGTCGCCGAGGTCGAGCTGCGCGTCGGCCTCGACACGTTCCGCCCCGTCGCGGCCGAGACGCTCGAGGCGCATCCGATGCACAGCGAGGCCTACCGCGTCGAGCCCGCGGTGCGCGCGGCGATCGCGAGCGCCGCGGCGAGCGGGCCGCCGCGTCGTCTGCATCGGCACGACGTCGGTGCGCGTGGTCGAGACGATCGCCGACCCCGCGGCGCCCGACGAGGGCCGCACGTCGCTCCTGATCGCGCCCGGCTACCGCTTCCGCGCCGTGGGCGCGCTCGTGACCAACTTCCACCTGCCGCGCTCCACCTTGCTCGCGCTCGTGATGGCGTTCTGCGGGGTCGAGGAGACGCGCCGCATCTACGCCGAGGCGATCCGCGAGCGCTACCGCTTCTACAGCTTCGGCGACGCGAGCTTGCTCGAGGGCTGACCCGCCTACCGCCGCCGGGCGGCGCGGCGTCACCCGGGCAGGCCGAGCTCGGCGCTGGATCGGCTTGAGCGCGTCGATCACGACCTGGATGTGCTCGTCGAGCTCGACGCCGAGGCCCTCGGCGCCCTCGTACACGTCGTCGCGGTTGACGCCCGGCCGCGAACGACTTCTGCTTGAGCTTCTTGCGCACGCTGCGCGGCTCGAGCGTCGAGAGGCCCTCCGGCCGCACGAGGCCGCAGGCGTGCACGAAGCCGGCCAGCTCGTCGCAGGCGAAGAGCACGCGCTCGAGGTCGCTCTCGCGCGCGGCGACGTGCTGCAGGTGGTTCGCGTGCGAGAGCACCGCGCGCACGAACCACTCCGGGTAGCCGAGCTCGCGCAGGTGCGGCGCGCCGTCCTGCGGGTGCTGGTCGAGCGTCGGGTGGCGCTCGTAGTCGAAGTCGTGCAGCAGCGCGACGTTGCCCCAGGCGTCCTCGTCCTCGCCGCGCTTGCGCGCATAGGCGCGCACGGCGGCCTCGACCGCGTAGGCGTGGCGCCGCAGCGCCTCGCTCTCCGTCCAGCTCTGCAGGAGCGCGAGCGCCGCCGGGCGGTCGCGCGCGAGGGCCTCTCCATCCATGGCGGCAGAGGGTAGCCGGGGATCGCGGGGCCTCTCCCGGACAGGCGTCTGTAAGGTTCCTCGCGGGCCGCGCTCGACCGCGCACGCCCACCCTCTTCCTGCATGACTCCCCTCACCGTCATGACGCGACCGCGCACGCAGGAGTTCCTCGTCATCGAGGGCGGCGTTCCGCTCACCGGAACGATCCGGCCCGAGGGCAACAAGAACGCCGCGCTCACGCTGCTGCGCCGCGACGCTGCTCACCGCCGAGCCCGTCGTGCTCGGCAACATGCCGCGCATCCGCGACGTCGAGACGATGCTCGAGCTGCTCGCCGACCTCGGCGCCGAGGTCGAGTGGACGGCCCGCAACGAGGTGCGCGTGTGCTGCGCCGACGTGCACTCGACGTCGCTCGACGAGCGCGCTCTCCGAGCGCATCCGCGCCTCGATCCTGCTCGCCGGCCCGCTGCTCGCGCGCTTCGGCAGCGCCGACGTGCCGCTGCCGGGCGGCGACGTGATCGGCCGCCGGCGCGTCGACTCGCACCTGCTGCGCGCTCGCGGCGCTCGGCGCCGAGGTGACGGCCGACCGCACCTACCGCTTCCGCGCCGCCGGGCGGCCTCAAGGGCACCGAGTTCCACCTCGACGAGGCCTCGGTGACGGCGACCGAGAACGCGCTCATGGCCGCCGCGCTCGCCGACGGCCTGACGACGATCCACCACGCGGCCTGCGAGCCGCACGTGCAGGATCTCTGCCGCCTGCTGATCGCGATGGGCGCCGAGATCGACGGCGTCGGCTCGAACCTGCTGCGCGTGCACGGGCAGGCCGCGCTGAGCGGCGCCACGCACGTCTGCTGCCCGGACCACATCGAGGTCGGCTCGTTCATCGGCATGGCCGCGGTGACCGGCGGCGACGTCACGATCACCGACTGCGAGCCGAACGACCTGCGCGCGACGCTGCTCGCGTTCGCGCGCCTCGGCGTGCGCGTCGAGATCGACGGGCGCAACGTGCGCGTGCCGCCGGACCAGGAGCTCACGATCGTCGACGACGCGCACGACCAGATCGCGAAGATCGACGACGGCCCCTGGCCGGCCTTCCCGGCCGACATGACGTCCGTCGCCGTCGCCGTCGCGACGCAGGCCCGCGGCACGGTGCTGATCTTCGAGAAGATGTTCGAGAACCGCCTCGTGTTCACGGACAAGCTCGTCAACATGGGCGCGCGCATCATCCTCTGCGACCCGCATCGCGCGGTCGTGACCGGCCCCGCGAAGCTCTACGGCCAGCGCCTCTCGAGCCCGGACATCCGCGCCGGCATCGCGCTCCTGATCGCCTCGCTGTGCGCCGAGGGCACGAGCGTGATCGGCGACGTCGAGCAGATCGACCGCGGCTACGAGCGCATCGACGAGCGGCTGCGCGCGCTCGGCGCCCGCATCGAGCGCGTCTCCGGATGATCGCGCAGCGCGGCCGGCTGAGCGCGTGGGCGCCGACACCAGCATCCACGGCTTCCTGCTGCTGGCGCCGGTCTTCATCGTCTCGCTGACGCTGCACGAGCTGGCGCACGGCCTCGCGCCTACAAGCTCGGCGATCGCACGGCCAAGGACATGGGGCGGCTGACGCTCAACCCGATCGTGCACATGGATCCGCTCGGCTCGCTGATCCTCGTCGTCACGTACTTCGGCGGCTCGTTCCTGTTCGGCTGGGCCAAGCCCGTGCCCGTCGACCCGCGCAACCTGCGCACCTCGCCGCAGGTCGGCATGGCGCTCGTCGGCGCCGCCGGGCCCGGCGACCAACTTCGTGCTCGCCCTCGATCGCCGGCGGCGGTCTTCGCGCACACGAGCCTGACGCGGCGACGCGCTCACGCTCGTCGGCTACGCGATCACGGTCAACATCATCCTCGGCGTCTTCAACCTCTTCCCGATCCCGCCGCTCGACGGCTCGCGCGATCATCGGCGGCTTCATGCCGCGCGACGTCTACGCGCGCTGGGCCGCGCTCGACCAGTACGGCATGTTCGCGGTCTTCGCGCTCTTCATCTTCTTCCGCGACCCGACCTCGCGCCTGCTCGAGAGCGGCTTCGAGAACGTGCTGCGCCTGATCTCGGCGATCGTCGGCGGCACCCCGCTGATCTAGGGCTAGCTTGCCGGGGTGAGGCTCGAATGGCAGACCCGCGCGGGCGTCCCGCTGCTGGTCGCGCGCGGCACGCGGCGCGCGTGATCGCGTTCACGACGCGCCAGGGCGGCGTCTCGAGGGCAGCTTCGCGTCGCTCAACCTCGGCTTCGCGACGCCGGACGACCCCGCGGCGGTGGCCGAGAACCGCCGGCGGGCGCTGATCGGCCGCCGGCGCCGATGCCGCATCGTGCGCCGAGCCTCCGCCAGGTGCACGGCACGCCGTGCTCGAGGCCGGCGCGCGCGCCGGCAGCGGCGCCTACCTGGAGCCGCGCGACGAGCTGGCCGGAGGCGCGACGCCCTCGTCACCTCGGAGCCGCGGCCTGCCGCTCGTCGCGCATGGCGCCGACTGCCTGACCGCCGCGCTCGTGGCCCGCGGCGGCGAGCGCCTGCGCGTCCGTCCACGCCGGCTGGCGCGGGCTCGTCGCCGGCGTCCTCGAGGCCGCGGCGAGCGCGTCGGGCCCGGCTTCTCGGCCGTCGTCGGGCCCGGGTGCCGGGCCGTGCTGCTACGAGGTGGGGGACGACGTCGCCGCGCAGCTGCGCGGCGCGCTTCGGCGACGACGTCGTGCTCGACGGGCGCGCCGACCTGGCCGCCTGCGCGCAGCGCGCGCTCGAGCGCAGCGGGCTGCCGCCGAGGTCAGCGCTCGCGGGCCTCTGCACGATCTGCGACGCGGAGTGGTTCCATTCGCACCGGCGCGACGGGCGCGGCAGCGGCCGGCAGGCCGTGATCGCCTACATCGGGGAGGAGCCGCATGAGCGTCGAGCTGCGAGGTGGTGCGCGAGAACCTCGCGCGCGCGCGCGCGGCGATCGCCGAGGCGGCGCGCGCTCGGGCCGCGACCGCCGGCGCGGTCGAGCTGCTCGCGGCGATCAAGTACGTCGCGCCGGAGGACATGGCCGTGCTCGCCGAGGCCGGCATCGAGCTCGTCGGCGAGAACCGCGTCGAGCAGCTGCTGGCGAAGCAGGCGGCGGGCCGCGAGCCGCTTCACGTGGGACTTCATCGGGCACCTCCAGAGCCGCAAGGCGCGCGACCTCGCCGGGCGCGTGCGCCTCGTGCACTCGCTCTCGACGCTCTCGGCCGCCGAGCGCCTCGACCGCGCGAGCGACGGCGCCGGTCGCCTGCCTCGTCGAGGTCAACGTCGCGGGCGAGGAGTCGAAGCAGGGCGTCGCGCTCGGACGAGCTCGACGCGTTCCTCGCAGGCGCTCGCGGCGCTCGAGCGCATCCGCGTCGAGGGGCTGATGACGATGCCGCCCGCTGGCGGCGGCTCGCCGGAGGGCTCCCGGCCGGCACTTCGCCGCGCTGCGCGAGCTGGCCGCGGAGCTCGCCGGCGCGCTGGTCGCGGAGCACTCGTTCGACGCGCCTCTCGATGGGCACGAGCCAGGACTACGCGGTCGCCGTGGAGGAGGGCGCGACGATCGTCCGGCTGGGATCGACCCTCTACCGCCGATCGAGCGTATAGTCTCGCCACTCATGGGTCTCGGTGACGTGTGGTACAAGACAAAAGTGTACTTCGGCCTCGCCGAGGACGATGACCTGTACGAGGACGACGAGGACGGCACGCTCGCCGAGGAGGATCTCGAGCAGCGCTACCGCCGTCGCCCGAACGTCCGCCCGCTCGACGCCCGCCGCGGCCGGGGCGAGGTGCGCGTCGACGACATCTTCTCGGACGACGCCGCGCCCGCCGGCCGGCGGCGCCTGCGCGACGCCGGCGCGCAGACCTCGGTGCTGCGGCCCGCCGACTCGATCGGCGCCGACGACGTCCCGAAGGTCTACCTGAGCGTGCCGCGCACGTTCAACGACGCGCAGCCGATCGGCGACCGCTACAAGCGCGGCATCCCGGTGATCATCAACCTGCAGACCGTCGAGGCGAGCCTCGCGAAGCGCCTGATCGACTTCGCCTCGGGCCTCACCTACGCGCTCGAGGGCCGCATGCAGCGCATCGCCGACAAGGTCTTCCTGCTCACGCCCGAGAACGTCGAGCTGTCCGCGGAGGATCAGGCGCGCTACCTGGACGCCGGCTTCTTCAACCAGGCGTAGGAAGCGCAGCGCGAAGCGTAGCGTACCCTCCGCGCATGCTGACGCTGGAGGAGCTGGAGGCGGAGGTCGCGAGCGGCGCGGTCGACACCGTGATCATCGCGATGTGCGACATGCAGGGCCGCCTGCAGGGCAAGCGGCTGCACGCCACGGCCTTCGTCGACGGCATCGCCGAGCACGGCGCCGAGGGCTGCAACTACCTGCTCGCCGTCGACGTCGACATGAACACCGGCGCCGGGATACGCGATGTCGTCGTGGGAGCGCGGCTACGGCGACTTCGTGTTCATGCCCGATCTCGCGACGCTGCGCCGCATTCCCTGGCTCGAGTGCACGGTCGATGGTGCAGTGCGACCTCCTGTGGCACGACGGCTCGCCGGTGGCGGCCTCGCCGCGGCAGGTGCTCCGCGGCCAGCTCGAGCGCATCGCGCGAGCGCGGCTGGCACGCCTACGCGGGCTCGGAGCTCGAGTTCATCCTCTTCGACGAGACCTACGAGTCGGCGCGCGAGCAAGGGCTGGCGCGGCGCTGCGCCCGGCCAACGCCTACAACGTCGACTACTCGATCCTCGGCACGACGATGGTGGAGCCCGTCGTGCGGCGCGATCCGCCGCGGCATGGCCGGGCGCCGGCATGCTCGTCGAGGACTCCAAGGGCGAGTGCAACTTCGGGCAGCACGAGGTCAACTTCCGCTACCAGGAGGCGCTGCGCATGGCCGACGACCACGTCGTCTACCGCAACGGCGCCAAGGAGATCGCGTTCCTGCAGGGCAAGGCGCTGACGTTCATGCCGAAGTTCGACGAGCGCGAGGGCAACTCGTGCCACATCCACCTGAGCCTCTGGGAGGGCGGCGAGAGCCTCTTCCCGGCCGGCGACGGCCAGGGATGAGCGAGCCGTTCCGGCAGTTCATCGCCGGCCTCGTGCGCCACACGCGCGAGCTGACGCTGCTGCTGGCGCCGAACGTGAACTCCTACAAGCGCTTCGTGCGCGGCTCGTTCGCCCCGACGGCGCTCGTCTGGGGCCACGACAACCGCACCTGCGCCCTGCGCGTCGTCGGCCACGGGCCCGGGCATGCGCGTCGAGAGCCGCGTCGCCGGCGGCGACGTCAACCCGTACCTCGCGTTCGCCGGGCTGCTCGCGGCCGGTCTCGCGGGCATCGACGGCGGCTACGAGCTCGGCCCGCCCTGGACGGGCTCGGGCTACGACGCGCGCGACGAGCCGCACGTGCCCTCGATCGCTGCACGAGGCGCGCGAGCTGTTCGCGGGCTCGGCGCTCGCGCGCGCGGCGCTCGGCGACGAGGTGGTCGATCACTACCTGAACGCCGCCGCCGTCGAGCTCGACGCCTTCGACGCCGCCGTCACCGACTGGGAGCTGAGGCGCTCCTTCGAGCGCCTGTGAGCCGGCCGCGCATCGGCATCTGCGCGTATCGCACGCACGCCCGCTGGACGCACTGGGACGCTCGAGGCGACCGTCATCCCGCAGGGCTACGTCGACGGCGTCGCGGAGCCGGCGGGCGTGCCGATCCTGCTGCCGCCGACGCCGGACGGCGCCGCGGCGGCCGGCGACGTGCTCGACGGCATCGACGGGCTGATCCTGACCGGCGGCCCCGACCTCGACCCGGCGCTCTACGGCGCCGAGCTCGAGGAGGGCACCGACGAGCCCACCGAGGAGCGCCGCGTGCGCGACGCCTTCGAGCTCGCGCTGCTCGCGCGCCGCCCAGGAGCGCGGGCTGCCCGTGCTCGGCATCTGCCGCGGCCTGCAGCTGATCAACGTCGACCGCGGCGGCACGCTCGTGCAGGACGTCGGCCGCGCCGAGCTCGACCTCGCGCCGCACCGCCCGCAGCTCGGCACGTTCGGCCGTCATCGCGTGACCACCGAGGCCGGCACGATCACCGCGGGCGTGCTCGGCGAGGCGTCGACGACATCCACTCCCACCACCACCAGGGCATCGCAGAGCTCGGGAACGGGCTGATCGTCTCGGGCCGCGCCCACGACGGCAGCATCGAGGCCATCGAGGATCCCGCTCAGCCCTTCTGCATGGCCGTGCTCTGGCATCCCGAGGAGGCCCACGCCGCCGCCGGCGCGCCGCTCTTCCGAGCGCTGGTGCAAGCGGCGGCCGACCGCCGGAGCCAGGCGTAGAGGGAATCGCACGGGCCGCGACTGCTCGAGGCGAACTGCAGGCCTGTGTAGGTGCGCGATCCAGTGTGCGTGGGGTCACCCGATCCCCGCGCAAGCGTGCGAGCCCGCGCTGTGGCGGGTGATCACCACTGCGGCGCGAGGTCGAACGGGGGCAGGCCTCCCCGGCGAGCCGATGCAATCGGCACACCGGCGAAAGGAGGCCTGACCCCTGCGTCCAGCCGAGCACCCGCGGCACGGAGAAGCAACCTCTGCCACCCGCAGAAGCTGCGCCGCGTGCAGCTACGCGATCCAGCGTGCGTGGAGTCACCCGATCCCCGCGCAAGCGTGCGAGCCCGCGCTGTGGCGGGTGATCACCACTGCGGCGCCAGGTCGAACGGGGGCAGGCCTCCCCGGCGAGCCGATGCAATCGGCGCAGCGGCGAAAGGAGGCCTGACCCCTGCGTCCAGCCGAGTACCGGCGGCACGGAGAAGCAACCTCTGCCACCCGCGAACCCGGCACTCACGCAGAAGCAACGCCTGCCACCCGCGACCCCGGCACTCCCGCAGCAGCGTGCACCCCGTCGCCGCCCCTGCTTCGGCCCCGAGCGCGCCCCGAGCCTCAGCTGCCGCGCGGGCTGCGCGGCAGGTCGTCCAGGGGCTCCCAATCAGCCCGCTGCTCGTCCCAGATGTGCCCGGCGATCGACAGGCCGGTCTCGCCGTCGAGCGACCCGGCCGTGACCGAGTAGGTCCCACGTTCCGGCTCGCGCCAGAGCAGGCTCGAGCCGCAGCGGGCGCAGAAGCCGCGCTCGCCCCCCGTCTCGCTCGTCGGCCCCGGGAACCAGCGCAGCTGCTGCTCGGGATCCCTCACCACCAGGCCCTCGCGGGCGACCGCCGTGTAGGCGCCGCTCGTGCCGTGGTAGCGGCGGCATTCCACGCAATGGCAGACGAGGATGCCGCGCAGCTCTCCGTGGAGCTCGTACTGGATCGCGCCGCAGACACAGCGCCCGGTCGCGGATGGCTTGGACATGCGCAGTAGGGTAGCCAGGCGGCCTGCGTTCCGGTCACCCGCACGCAAGTACCATCCGACGCGTGAGCGAGACGACGATCCTTGGCTCGATCGGCGCCGGCAACATGGCCGGCGCGATGGTCGAGGGCTGGCTGCGCGCCGATCCGTCGCTGGGCGAGCGCATCCTCGTCACCGACCGCGGCTCGGGCCGGGCCGCCCGCCTGGCAGATCGCCTCGGCGTCCAGCACGTCGCCGACAACGCGGAGCTCGTGCGCCGGGCCGACGTCGTGCTGATCGCGGTCAAGCCGAACGACGTGGAGCGCGTGCTGCGCGAGGCCTCGGCGCTGATCGATCCCGGCACCGCCGTCGTCTCCGTCGCGGCGGGCGTGGCGACGACGACGCTCGAGAACGTGCTGGAACAGGGCGTGCCTCTGTTCCGCTGCATGCCGAACGTGGGCGTCAAGGTGGGCGCGGGCACGATCTGCTTCGCGAGCGGGCCGTTCATGGGCTCCGGCGCCGAGAAGCGGGTGCTCGGCTGGCTCGGTCAGATCGGCACCGTCGTCACGCTCGAGGAGCGGCTGTTCGATGCCGCGACTGCGCTTGCGGGCTCCGGGCCGGCGTTCCTCGGGCTCGTGATCGAGGCCTTCGAGGATGCGGGGATCGCGAGCGGCCTCTCCGCAGCGACGGCGCGGGCGCTCATCCTCTCGACCATGGTCGGCACCGCGAACGTGCTCGACGAGACCGGCGTCAGCTGCTCGGACCTGCGGCGCATGGTGACCTCTCCGGGGGGCACGGCCGCCGCTGGGCTCGCTCAGATGGAACGGGGCTCGGTGCGCGGCGGCATCATCGACGGCGTGCTCGCCGCGCTCGCACGCGCGGGTCAGCTGGGCTGATGAGCAACAAGACCGTCGACTACCTGCAGACGTTCGTGGCCACCTTCACGTGGCTCTACATCGTCCGTCATCGTCGCCTGGATGCTCTCCACCTGGGTGCGCCTGCCTTACAACCTCTGGACGAACCGCCTGAGGACGTTCCTGGACGAGACCGCCTCGCCGCTAGTGGGCGTCTTCCGCCGCTTCGTGCCCCGCATCGGCATGCTCGACCTCTCGGCGCTGTTCGCGCTGATCGCGCTGCAGATCGGCGCGCGGATCATCGAGAGCATCCTCGGCGGGTTCCGGCCGGGCTGATGCTGTGAGCCCGGTCCTGCGCCGAGCGCCGACGGCTGCCCGCCCGCTCGGCCGGGCGCGGCACGCGCGCGGCTGGCACGGCCGAGCGCAGCGGGCTGGACCGGCATGCTCGCCCTCGCGGCCGCCGCCGTCGCATCCGATCAGCTGACGAAGGCGACGGTCGTCAACCGGCTGCGGGTGGGGGAGGCCGTCGACATCCTGCCCGGGCTCTCGTTCTGGCACGTGCGCAACAGCGGCATCGCCTTCGGCGTGTTCACGGGCAGGCTCAACTTCGTGGTGCTGCTGACCGTCGGCGCGATGATCTGGATGCTCGCGTTCTTCGCGCGCTCGGGCGCACGGCACCCGCTCGTGCCGGTCGCCATCGGGCTGCTGCTCGGCGGCAGCGTCTCCAACCTCTGGGATCGCGCCTACAACGGCTTCGTGACGGACTTCATCTACGTGCACGTGCTGCCCAACTTCAACCTCGCCGACAGCTTCATCGTGACCGGCGTCGGGCTCCTGATCTTCGCGCTCGTGCGCGGCGACCCCGGCGAGCGCGGCGAGGGCCTGCCGTGAGCCGCGAGCTGATCGCGGAGGACGGCGCCGCGGGCGCGCGCCTCGACCGCTACCTCGCCGAGCACGGCGGGCTGCCCTCGCGCGCCGCCGCAGAGCGGCTGATCGAGCGCGGCGCCGTGCGCGTCGACGGCGAGCGCGGACACAAGGCGCTGCGGCTGGCCGGCGGCGAGCTGATCGAGCTCGAGGACGACGCCGAGAGCGCCCCTGCAGGCCCCGAGGCCGGCGCCGGCTCGAGATCCCGCTCGCCCTGATCGACGACCACGTGATCGTCGCGGACAAGCCGGCGGGCGTCGTCACGCACCCTGCTCCCGGCGTCGTCGGCCCCACGCTCGTGGCCGCGCTGCGCAGCCTCGGCCTGCGCGGCGGCTACGACGAGCAGCGCCCGGGCGTGATCCACCGCCTCGACCGCGACACCTCCGGCCTGCTCGTGCTCTCGCGCAGCGACGAGGCCTACGCCGCCCTCGGCAGGCAGATGCGTGCGCGCGAGATCGAGCGCGAGTACATCGCGCTCGTGCGCGGGCGCCCGCCCTCGCGGCGCGGCACCATCGACGCACCGATCGGGCGCGACCGCAACGACGTCGGCCGCATGGCCGTCGGCGGCCGCTCCGAGCGTCCGGCCGTGACGCACTTCGAGCTGGCCGAGCCGCTCGGCAACGCGAGCCTGCTGCACCTGAAGCTTGAGACCGGGCGGACGCACCAGATCCGCGTGCACCTCGCGGCGATCGGTCACCCCGTGCTGGGCGACCCCCTGTACGGCGTGCCGGGCGGTCAGATCGGCCTGCGGCGCCAGTTCCTGCACGCCGGCCGGCTGGCCTTCCAGCATCCTGCCGACGGGCACCGCGTGGAGCTGGAGAGCGAGCTTCCGGCCGACCTGGCCGAGGCCCTCGAGCGCGCACGCGACGCGGCGTAGGCTCCCGCTGCCACAATCGCGGCGTGGCCGCGCGACCCTCCGAGAGCACCGAGGTCGCCGTGATCGGCGCCGGCGTGATGGGCACGAGCACCGCTTACCACCTGGCGCTACGCGGCGCCGGCGTGCTCCTGCTGGACAAGCTCGGGGCGGCGGGCGGTCCCTCGGGCGCCTCCGCCGGGATGCTGCGCGCGCACTACGAGGATCCTGCGATCGTGGCCGTGGCGCGCTACGGCTGCGAGTTCCTGGCCGACATGCGGGCTCGCACCGGCTCGGATCCGGGCTTCGTCAAGTGCGGCTATCTGGCCGTGGGAGAGGCCGACCGCGAGCCGCGCATCCGGCGCGCCATCGCAGGTGATGCGCGCCGAGGGCGTCGTCGTGGAGGAGCTCGACAACGCCGGCATCCGCTCGCTGGAGCCGCGGCTGGCCGCCGGCTCCCTGACGATCGGCGCCTACGAGCCGGAAAACGGCGTGTGCGAGCCGCTCTTCGTGGCAGACGGCTTTGCCCAGGCGGCAGCGCGCCTCGGAGCCCGGCTCGCCTTCGGCACGCGCGTGACGGCGGTGCGGCCCGACGGCGACGGCTTCCTCCTGCTCTGCGCCGACGGCCGCCGCATTGCGGCCGACCGCGTGGCGGTCTGCTGCGGCGGCTTCGGCCCGCGTCTCACGCGCTCTCTCGGCGGCTCGCTTCCGATCGAGCTCGTGCGCGTCCAAGCCGGCCGCTTCCGCCCGCCGTTCCCCTTCGGCCCTCCCGGCCCGATCGTCTCCCACCACTCGCTGGGCGTCTGGCTGCGTCCCGACGGCGACGACGGCCACTACCTGGTCGGGCGCACGGGCCGACTTCCTCGGCCGGGGCCCCTATCGCGCACGCTCGGGACAGGGCGGAGCCGACCTCCGCGAGCTCGAGCGCCTCGCGGGCCTCGTCGCGACGGGTCTTCCCCGGCGCCGCGCGCGGCATCTTCCGCGGCTCCTGGGCGAGCTGGCTCGACTTCACGCCCGACGGCAACCCCGTCGTCGACCTGCTGCCGCGCCGCCCGGGCCTCCTGCTCGCGAGCGGCATGTCGGGCCACGCGTTCAAGCTCTGTCCGGCCCTCGGCCTGGGAGCCGCGGAGCTCCTGCTCGACGGCGAGGTCAGCAGCTTCGACTGGAGCCCGTTCCGCTACGGCCGCTTCAGCCGCTCCGCCGCGCGCAGCCGCGGGGCAAGCGGCACCGGCACGGGCTAGGGCGGGGCTGAGGGTGCCTCTCCGTGGCGCGCGTCAATGACTGGTCGCAGGGGTCAGGCCTCCCTGATCGAGCGTTCCGGCTTCGCCGGCTCGCCGGCGAAGCCTGCCCCCGCGCTACCCGGGGCGGTGGGGTGATCCGACCGCCACAGCGCTCGTTCGGACGCGGGTGCGGGGATCGGCCGCCGTGCGGTGTGGATGTCGTTTGGCCACGCCCTGCGCTGGCCGCCGGCTCGCCGCTGGTAGACTCACCTCCGGACGGCGACCGCCGTCCATCACCCCGAACCGGCGAGCCCTACCTCGCTTCCGACGGTGGTGCCGGCTCGGCCGGCTCCGTCGGAGCTGCCCGCCGGAGCCCTGCCACAACCACCATCGGAGGACCGACCGTGGCCGCGATCACAATGCGCGAGCTGCTCGAGGCCGGCGTGCACTTCGGCCACCAGACGCGTCGCTGGAACCCCAAGATGCGCCGGTTCATCTTCGGCGAGCGCGCCGGCATCTACATCATCGACCTGCAGCAGACCCTCGTGCTGGTCGAGGAGGCGCACTCGTTCGTGCGCAACCTCGCCGAGCGCGGCGGCAGCGTGCTCTTCGTCGGCACCAAGAAGCAGGCCCGCGAGGCCGTGCAGCTGCAGTCCGAGCGCGTGGACATGCCGTACGTCAACCACCGCTGGCTCGGCGGACTGCTGACGAACTACCGCACCATGCAGGGCCGCATCGACCACCTTCACGACCTGCGCCGCCAGCGCGACGACGGGCAGCTCGACCTGCTTCCGAGCAAGGAGCGCATCATGCTCCTGCGCAAGCTCGAGAAGCTCGAGACGAACCTCGGCGGCGTCGCGCAGATGCGCAAGCTGCCCGATGCGGTGATGGTCATCGACCTCGGCCGCGAGGCGCTCGCCGTGCGCGAGGCGCGCCGCTGCGGCATCCCGGTGATCGGGCTCGTCGACACGAACTGCGATCCGGACGAGGCCGACTACGTGATCCCGGGCAACGACGACGCGATCAAGTCGTGCCAGGCCATCGTCTCGACGCTCGCCGACGCCGTGGCCGAGGGCCGCAGCCTCTGGCGCAAGGCCGAGGACGAGGCCGCCGCGGCCGCTGCCGCGGCTGCCGAAGCCGCCGCCGAGGCCGCCGCTGCCGAGGCGGCAGCAGCTGCCGAGGCCGCCGGCGTCGAAGGCGAGGCGCCGGCGCCCGCCGGGGAGGCCGCATCGTGAGCGACTACACGGCGAGCGCCGCCGAGGTCAAGGCCCTGCGGGAGGCCACCGGCGCCGGCATCATGGAGTGCAAGAACGCCCTGCGGGAGAGCGCCGGCGATCAGGACGCGGCAGTCAAGCTGCTGCGCGAGCGCGGCATCGCCAAGAGCGGCAAGCGCGCCGACCGCACGACGACGGAGGGCCTGATCGAGGCCTACGTCCACGGCGGGCGCATCGGCGTGCTCGTCGAGATCGGCTGCGAGACGGACTTCGTGGCCGGCACCGACGAGTTCAAGGCGTTCGCGCACGAGATCGCGCTGCAGATCTCCGCGAGCGCCGACGCTCGCTGGGTCAGCCGCGAGGACGTGCCGGCCGAGCTGATCGAGAGCGAGCTCGAGATCTACCGCGCGCAGGCCGCCGACAAGCCCGAGAACGTGCGCGACAAGATCGCGCAGGGCAAGCTCGACAAGTGGCTCTCGACCGTCTGCCTGCTGGAGCAGCCGTACGTGCGCGACAGCGACCGCACGGTCGAGGACCTGCGCATCGAGATCGGCGCGAAGACGGGCGAGAACGTCCAGATCAAGCGGTTCACGCGCTACGAGCGCGGCGCCTGAGTTGCGCGCGGCACTCCGATGGCGTTCGATACTGCCGAGGTGAGCGATCCCGCTCCATCCAGCGAGGGCCGAGGGCCCTTCCACCGCGTCCTGATCAAGCTCTCGGGCGAGGCGCTGCTCGGCAAGCGGGCCTACGGGCAGGATCCCGAGACCATCGAGATCATCGCCTCCGAGCTCGCCGCGGTGCGCGCGAGCGGCGTGCAGGTGGCGGTCGTGGTGGGGGGCGGCAACATCTGGCGGGGCCTGCAGGAGAGCGCGAGCGGGATGGACCGGGCCACGGCGGACTACTGCGGCATGCTCGCCACCGTGCTCAACGCGGTGGCGCTGCAGGACGCCCTCGAGCGGGCCGGCACGCCCACGCGCGTGCTCTCCGCGCTCGACGTGGCGGAGGTCGCGGAGCCGTACATCCGCCGCCGCGCCATGCGCCACCTCGAGAAGAACCGCATCGTGGTGTTCGCCGCCGGCACCGGCAACCCGTTCTTCACGACGGACACGGGGGCGGCGCTGCGGGCCTGCGAGATCGGCGCCCAGGCGCTGCTGATGGCCAAGAACGGCGTCGACGGCGTCTATGACGCCGACCCCGCGACCACGCCGACGGCGGCGTTCCTGCCGGAGGTCTCCCATCGCGAGGCGCTCGAGCGCCAGCTGCGCGTGATGGACGCCACGGCCCTCTCGCTCTGCATGGACAACGACATGCCGATCTACGTCTTCAACATCGACGACGCGGCGAACATCGGGCGCGTGGTGCGCGGCGAGAGCATCGGCACCGTCGTCGCGACGGGCCGGCGCGTGGCACCCCTGCCCCCCGAGGACATCTCGTCCGGAGAGGATCCGACATGACCGTCGACGAGTTGGTGGACGACGCCAGGACCCGCATGGACAAGAGCGTCGAGTCCATGCGCCACGAGCTTATGGGCGTGCGCACGGGCCGCGCTTCCGCGGCCTTGCTCGACCGCATCCAGGTGGAGTACTACGGCACGCGCACGCCGCTCAACCAGCTCGCGCAGATCAGCGTGCCGGACGCCCGCATGCTCATGATCACGCCCTACGACAAGAGCGCGATCAAGGAGATCGAGCGCGCCGTGAACGAGTCGGATCTCGGCCTCAACCCGGCCAACGACGGCAACGTGGTGCGCCTGCCGATCCCGCAGCTGACGGAGGACCGCCGCAAGGATCTCGTCAAGGTGGCCCGCCACATCGCCGAGGAGGGCCGCATCGCGGTGCGCAACGTCCGCCGCGACGCCCTGCACAACCTCAAGGAGCTCGACCGCGCCGGCGACGCCCAGGCCGACGAGGTGCACCGGGCCGAGGAGCGCGTGCAGAAGCTCACGGACGAGCACGTCAAGCGCATCGACGAGGTGCTGAAGGGCAAGGAAGCCGAGATCCTCGAGGTCTAGGCCGCACGGGACCGGTCACCTCCATGCCCCGAGTCCTGGAACGCCTGCGCCTGCTCAAGCGCGCGTCGCGCCCGGCCGAGCCGGCGCTGCCCGACGTCGCCCGCTCGGTGGCGATCATCATGGACGGGAACGCCCGCTGGGCCCGCTCGCGGGGACTGCCGGTGCTCGCGGGTCACAGCGCCGGCACGCGCGCGCTGCGGCGGACGGTGGAGGCCTGCCTCGAGCTCGGCGTTGACTCGCTCGCGGTGTTCGCGTTCTCGACCGAGAACTGGAACCGCCCCGACGACGAGGTGCGCGGCCTGCTCGATCTGCTCGCGGAGACGATCAAGCGCGAGTTCCCGGACATGGGCCGCATGGGCGTGCGCGTGCGCTTCGTGGGGCGCCGCGACCGCTGCTCGCCCTCGATCCTGCGGCTGATCGAGGACACCGAGCGCGACACGGCCGCGAACGCGGCGCTCACGCTCTGGATCTGCTTCGACTACGGCGGCCGCTCGGAGCTCGTCGAGGCCGCGCGCGCGCTGGTACGCGACGGCGTCGCGGCCGAGGACGTCGACGAGACGGCGCTGGCCGCGCGCCTCAGCGCCCCCGACATGCCCGAGCCGGATCTCGTGATCCGGACCTCGGGCGAGCAGCGCCTCTCGAACTTCCTGCTCTGGCAGACGGCCTACAGCGAGTACGTGTTCCTGCCCACGCTCTGGCCCGACTTCGGCGCGGGGCCGCTGCGCGAGGCGCTGTCCGAGTACGCGGGCCGCCGCCGCCGCTTCGGGGCTCGATGAGCGACCTCCTCGGCCGCGTGCTGGTCGCCGTGCTGCTGGCGCCGGTCGCCCTCGCCTGCGTCTGGTTCGGCGGCGTCGCGATGGTGCTGCTCGCGCTGCTCGCCTGTGCGCTGGCGCTCGACGAGTTCTTCCGCATGGCGCGCGGGCTGCGCCCGATTCCGCTCACGGGATTCGCTGCGGGCCTCGCGATCGTGCTCGTGACCTGGCACTCCGGAGTGGGCTGGTCGCTGGCCGCGCTCGCGGCCAGCATCCCGATCACCTTCCTCGTCGTGGCCGGCGTCGCCTCGCGCGAGTCCGCGCTCGGATCGATCGCCGTGACCACGTTCGGCGCGCTCTACGTCGGCGGCGGCCTGGCCAGCCTGGTCGCGCTGCGCGGCCTGTCCGGCGCGAGCGAGGAGTTCGGCTTCAACCTCGTGCTCGCGGTGCTGCTCGGCACCTGGGCGTCCGATATCTTCGCCTACTTCGGCGGGCGGCTCCTGGGACGGCATCGGCTGGCGCCCGCGATCTCGCCCAAGAAGACGGTCGAGGGCTTCGCGATCGGCCTGGTCGCGGGCGTCTTCACCACCTGGGTGACGCTCTACCGCCAGGGCTTCAGCAACCCGCAGGCCCTGCTCGTGGGGGCCGGCGTCGCGCTTGCGGCGCCGCTCGGCGATCTCTTCGAGTCGTTCCTCAAGCGCGACCTGGGCGTCAAGGACTCCGGCGCGCTGCTGGCGGCCCACGGCGGCGTGCTCGACCGCATCGACGCGCTGCTCTTCGCGGGGCCGGCCGCGCTCGCGATCGTCGCGCTGCTCGGCAAGGGCTGATCGCCGCCTGACCTACGCTGCGGGGAATGCGCAGCGTCGCCCTCCTCGGCAGCACGGGCTCGGTCGGCCGCCAGGCGATCGAGGTCTGCGACGGCGACCCCGATCTGCGCGTCTGCGCGCTTGCGGCCGGCAGTGACGCCGCGGGCGTCGTGCGCGAGGCCGAGCGACTGGGCGTGCGCACGATCGCGCTGGCCGATCGCGCGGCGGCGGCCACGGCTCGCGCGCGCTTCACGGGCCGCGTGCTGGAAGGCGTGGAGGGCGTCGCGGCGCTGGCTGCCGAGAGCGGCGCGGACGTCGTCTGCAACGCCGTCGTCGGCGCAGCCGGCCTGGACGCGACGCTGGCCGCGCTGGAGGCCGGCATCGACGTCGCGCTGGCCAACAAGGAGAGCCTCGTCGCGGGCGGCCCGCTCGTGCGCGAGGCCCTCGCGCGCGGCGGCGCGCAGCTGCTGCCCGTGGACTCCGAGCACTCGGCCCTGCATCAGCTGCTCGCCGGCGAGCAGCCGGACGCCGTCGAGGCGCTGGTCGTGACGGCGAGCGGCGGCCCCTTCCGCGGGCGCACCGCTGCCGAGCTGGGCGAGGTGACCGCGGAGCAGGCGCTGCGCCATCCGACCTGGGCCATGGGCGCGCGCATCACGATCGACTCGGCCACGCTCATGAACAAGGGCCTCGAGATCATCGAGGCGCACTGGCTCTTCGACGTGCCCTACGAGCGCATCGAGGTGGTGGTGCACCCGCAGTCGATCGTGCACGGCCTCGTGCGGCTGCGCGACGGGGCGCTGCTGGCGCACCTCGGCCTGCCCGACATGCGCATCCCCATCGCCTACGCGCTCGCGTATCCGCGCCGCGCCGGCCTGGACGCCGCGCGGCTGGACCTGACGCAGGCGCTCTCGCTGACCTTCGAGCCAGCCGACAGCGAGACGTTCCGCTGCCTCGCGCTTGCCCGCGCTGCGGGCGTCGCCGGCGGCCTGGCGCCGTGCGCGCTGAACGCTGCCGACGAGGAGGCCGTGGCGGCCTTCCTCGGCGCGCGCTGCCGCTTCGTCGACATCCCAGCGCTCGTGGAGCGCGCCCTGGAGGCGTGCTCGAGCGAGCCGCTCAGCGCCCGCGAGCAGGTGCGCGCCGCCGATCGGGCGGCGCGCGCGACGGTGCGCGAGGCTCTCGCGGCGGGAGTGCCCGGCTGAGCACCCTCGTCGCCATCGGCGGCCTGCTCGCGCTCGTGTTCATCCACGAGCTCGGGCACTTCGTCGTCGCCAAGGCCGTGGGCATGCGGGTCACCAGGTTCTACGTGGGCTTCCCGCCGGCGGTCGTCAAGCGCAGCTTCGGCGAGACCGAGTACGGCATCGGCGCGATCCCCCTGGGCGGCTTCGTGCGCATCGTCGGCATGGGCCGTCCCCGCGGCCGCGATCTGCACGCCTGCGCCGAGGCGGCCGAGAAGGCCGCCGAGCGCCGGCCGCCCGGTCAGCCCGATCGTCTCACGCCCGCGCTCGCGCGCGCCCAGGCGCTGCTCGACGCCGGCGACGCCGCAGGCAGCGCCGAGGCCCTCGAACGCCTCTCGCACGCGCTCGAGGAGGACGCCGCCCTGGTGGACGAGGAGCGCGTCGGCTGGTGCCGCAAGGAGCTCACGCGCATCTCGGAGGACGCCGACGCGCGCGCCTACTGGCGGCAGGCCACCTGGCGCCGCGTGGCCGCCATCACCGCCGGTCCGGCCGCCAACCTGGTCGCCGCCTTCCTCGTGCTGACGGCGTTCTACCTGCACGGTGTGCCCAACTACGAGCCGACGACCTCCGTGCAGCAGGTGCAGGCCTCCTCGCCCGCTCAGCGCATGGGGCTGCTGCCGGGCGACGTGGTGGTCGGCGTCCAGGGCCAGCCCGTCAAGAGCGTCGCCTCGCTGCGCAAGACGATCCAGACGTCGCAGAGCGTGACCCTGCGGGTGCGCCGCAAGGGCGCCCTGCGCACGCTCGGGCCGGCCAGCCCCCGCACCGTCGGCGGCCAGCGCCTGCTCGGCTTCGTCTTCGACGTCAGGCGCGCAGGCACGCTGCACTTCGGCGCCGTGCGCTCGGCGCACCTGGCCGAGCAGGAGCTCTGGCTGGTCACGAAGGGCACGGGGGAGGCGCTCAAGAACCTCGTCGTGCGCGGGGACCGCAGCAACGTGCAGGGCGTGGTCGGCATCGTGCGCGAACAGTCGACGGCCGTCGGGCAGGGCGTCTACCTCGAGCAGCTCGCCTGGCTGTCGCTCTCGCTCGCGCTCTTCAACCTGCTGCCGTTCCTGCCGCTCGACGGCGGCCACATCCTCTTCGCGCTGATCGAGCGCGTGCGCCGCAAGCCGCTCTCGCGCGAGGTCTACGAGCGCGTCTCGCTGGTCGGCATCTCCGTCTTCGTGCTGATGTTCCTGTTCGTGCTGCAGCAGGACGTCGGGCGGATCCTGGACAACGCGCGCCCGGGGCCGTAGGAGACGCCCTATCCTGACGGCTGGTGGCTAGCGAGCGTCAGATCGTCGTCGGCGGCATCCCGATCGGTGGAGGTGCTCCGGTCAGCGTCCAGTCGATGACGACGACGAAGACGCACGACGTGGCGGCGACGCTCGAGCAGATCGGGCGCCTGCGCGAGGCCGGCGCCGAGATCGTGCGCGTCGCGGTGCCGGGGATCCCCGACGCCGACGCGCTGCCGGCGATCGTCGCGGGCGCCGGGCTGCCGATCATCGCCGACATCCACTTCAACGCCTCGCTCGCCCTGCGCGCCATGGAGATGGGCGTGGCGGCCGTGCGCATCAACCCCGGCAACATCGGCGGGGACGACAAGGTCGAGGCGGTCGTGCGCAAGGCCCAGGCCACGGGCACGCCCCTGCGCATCGGCGCCAACTCGGGCTCGCTGCCCGATCACCTGCGCCCGCTCGCGACGGCCGACCCGGCGGGCGCGCTCGTGGCCGCTGCGATGGAGGAGGTCGAGCTGCTCGAGCGGCTCGGCTTCCACGACTTCAAGATCTCGGTCAAGTCGTCGAGCGTGCCCACGATGATCGAGGCCTACCGCCGGCTGGCGGCCAAGGTGCCCTACCCGCTGCACCTCGGAGTGACCGAGGCCGGGCTGCCGGGCGCGGGCACCGTCAAGTCGGCGATCGGCATCGGCACACTGCTTGCGGAGGGCATCGGCGACACGATCCGCGTCTCGCTGACGGCCGACCCGGTCGAGGAGATCGCGCCCGCGATCGGCATCCTCAAGGCGCTCGGGCTGCGGCAGTCCGGGCCCAACCTGATCGCCTGTCCGTCCTGCGGTCGCACGAACGTCGAGGTGCACGAGCTCGCCGGCGAGGTCGACGCGCGGCTCTCGGCCTACGCGGAGCATTTCGAGGTCGCCGTGATGGGCTGCGCCGTGAACGGCCCGGGCGAGGCGGGCAACGCCGACTTCGGCATCGCCGGGGGGCGCGACGCGGGCTTCATCTACGCGCACGGCGAGGTCCTGCGCAAGGTCCCTCAGCGCGATCTCGTGGACGAGCTCTTCCGCGAGATCGACGCCTGGATCGGGCGCGGCATGCCGCGTCCCGAGCGGGGCAGGGCGATGCGCGTGATCGGCGTGGTGGGCGCGTGATCTGGCGCGCCACGAAGCTCGTCGCGGTGGGCGTGCTGGTGCGCCGCGTGGTCAAGAACCCGACGGTGGCAACGCCGGCGCGCGCCCTCTTCGGACACTTCGCGAAGCGCCGGGAGTCGGGCCGCTGGCACGACGTCGAGCCGCCGGCCGAGCCGCCGGTCGACCCGCCCGCACGCTGAGGTCGAGCGCAGTGGAACGGCTCGGCGGCGCGCGATCCGACGCCCGGGACAGGGCCTCCTAGACTGTGCCGCCTGTGTCCTCGACAGTGCCGAGCTACGCCCATCTGCATGTCCACTCCGAGTACTCGGTGCTGGACGGCGCCTGCCGCATCCCGCAGCTCGTCGAGCGTGCCGTCGAGCTCGGCATGCCCGCTGTCGGGGTCACCGACCACGGCTCCATGGCGGGCGCGATCGAGCTTTACCGGACGGCGGGCGCGGCGGGCATCAAGCCGCTGCTCGGCTGCGAGATCTATCTGGTCGACGACCGCCGCTCGCGCGTCCACTCGAACCAGCGCGACTGGAACCACCTCACGCTGCTGGCCGAGACGACCGAGGGCTACCACAACCTGATCAAGCTCTGCACGCTCGGCTACCTCGAGGGCTACTACTACAAGCCGCGCGTCGACTACGAGCTGCTCGAGACCTATGCAGGCGGCATCATCGCGCTCTCCGGCTGCCTCTCCGGGCGCACGTGCTCGTCGCTGCTCGCCGGCGACATGCCCCGCGCGCGGGAGGAGCTCGACCGCCTCGTGCAGATCTTCGGGCGCGAGGACGTCTACATCGAGCTCCAGGACGCCGGCATCGACGAGCACAAGACCGTCAATCCGGGGCTGCTGTCGCTGGCCCGTGAGACGGGCCTGCCCGTGGTCGGCACCGGCGACGTGCACTACCTGCGCGCCGAGGATGCCGCCCCGCACGAGGCGCTGCTCTGCATCCAGACGAACGACGTGCTCTCCAACCCCGGCCGCTTCCGCTTCTCGACGCAGGACTTCTTCCTCAAGACGTCCGAGGAGATGAGCCGCTCGATGGCCCCCTGGGGCGGCGACGCCCTGCTCGCGCCGACGCTCGAGATCGCCGAGCGCTGCAACGTCGTGCTCGACCTCGACCGCATCCACCTGCCGCGCTTCGACGAGGCCGAGGGCGACTCGTTCGGCATGCTGCGCGGGCTCTGCGAGAAGGGCATGCTCGAGCGTTACGGCACGCTCGACGCGCGCCTGCGCGACCGCCTCGAGTTCGAGCTCCAGACGATCAGCGAGATGGGCTTCGCGGACTACTTCCTGATCGTCTGGGACTTCGTGCGCTTCGCCAAGGCGAACGGCATCTCCGTCGGCCCCGGCCGCGGCTCTGCCGCGGGCTCGATCGTCGCCTATGCGCTGCGCATCACCGACCTCGACCCGCTGCGCTACGACCTGCTCTTCGAGCGCTTCCTCAACCCGGGCCGCAAGTCCATGCCCGACATCGACATCGACTTCTCGGTGCACGGCCGCGAGCGCGTGATGGCCTACGTGACCGAGAAATACGGGCGCGAGCGCGTGGCGCAGATCATCACGTTCTCGAAGCTCGCCGCCAAGGCGTCGGTGCGCGACGCGGGCCGCGTGATGGGACTTCCCTACGGCGCGGTCGACCGCATCGCGAAGCTCGTCCCCGAGGGCGTCAAGGTCGGCTTCGAGGAGTCGCTCAAGCCCAACCAGGAGCTGCGCAAGGCCTACGACGAGGACGAGCTGGTGCGCCAGGTCGTGGACATGGCGCGGCCGCTCGAGGGCCTGGTGCGCGCCGACTCGATCCACGCCGCCGGCGTCGTGATCGGCGACCGCCCGCTGGTCGAGTACCTGCCGCTGCAGCAGAAGGGCAGCGACGCCGAGCTCGTGACGCAATATCCGATGGGCGACGTCGAGAAGCTCGGCCTGCTCAAGATGGACTTCCTGGGCCTGCGCAACCTCGACGTCATCGACGAGGCGATCCGCATCATCCGCGAGTCTGCGGGCATCGATCTCGGCGACCTCTCGGGCCTGCCGCTGGACGACCAGCCGACCTATGACATGCTCGCCCGCGGCGACACCCTCGGCGTCTTCCAGTTCGAGTCGAGCGGCATGCGCGACGCGCTGCGGCAGGTCAAGCCGACGGAGTTCGAGGACCTGATCGCGCTCGTCGCGCTCTATCGCCCGGGGCCCATGGCCAACATCCCGCTGTTCGCGAAGCGCAAGAACGGGCTCGAGCCGGTGACCTACCTCGATCCGCGGCTGGAGCCGATCCTGAGCACGACCCAGGGCGTCTACATCTACCAGGAGCAGGCGATGCAGATCGCCAAGGACCTGGCCGGCTTCACGCCCGCCGAGGCCGACGATCTGCGCAAGGCGATCTCGAAGAAGGTCCACTCGCTGATGGCCTCGCTGCGCGAGAAGTTCCTCGACGGCTGCGAGGGCAACGGCGTCGCCCGCGGCGTCGCCGAGTCGCTCTGGGACGAGAACGAGCGCAGCGCCGACTACTCCTTCAACAAGGCCCACGCCGCCTGCTACGCGATGATCGCCTACCGCACGGCGTATCTGAAGGCCAACCATCCCGAGCCGTACATGGCCGCGCTGATCTCCTCGGTCATGCAGACGAAGGATCGCGTGCCGTTCTACGTCAATGCTTGCGGCGAGATGGGCATCGAGGTGCTGCCGCCCGACGTCAACAGCTCCGGGCAGGACTTCACGGTCGTCGAGGGGCGTATCCGCTTCGGCCTGACCGCCGTCAAGGGAGTGGGCGAGGGCGCCGTGCGCGCGATCGTGGAGGCGCGCGAGCAAGGCGGCCCGTTCACCACGCTGTGGGACTTCTGCGAGCGGGTGGACGCACAGCAGAGCAACAAGCGCGTGCTGGAGAGCCTCGTCAAGTGCGGCGGCCTCGACTCCACCGGAGCGACGCGCGGGGCGATGCTGGCGGCGCTCGAGGCGGCCGCGGCGGCGGGCCAGAAGACCCAGGCCGATGCGCTCGCCGGCCAGGCCTCGATCTTCGATCTGGGAGGCAGCGGCGAGGACGAGCCGCAGCGCCATCATCCGCCCGTGCTCGGCCCGGAGCTCGAGAAGAAGGCGCTGCTCGCGTTCGAGAAGGAGACGCTCGGCCTCTACCTGACCGACCACCCGCTGGCCGAGGTCGCCGATCAGCTGCGGCGGCGCGTCGACCTGCCGCTGAGCGACCTCCCCAACCGCCGCGAGCACGAGACCGTCTCCGTCGGCGGCCTGGTCGCCTCGCTGCGCGTGACCACCTCGCGCAGCGGCGATCCCATGGCCTTCGTGCGTCTCGACGACGGCGTGACGCAGATCGAGGTCGTGGTCTTCGGCAAGGTCTACGGCGCCTGCCGCGAGGCGCTCGTCGAGGACGCGATCGTGATCGTCAAGGGACGCGTCGACCGCCGCGACGAGGGCGAGACGAAGCTGCGGGCGATCGAGATCGCCCCGTTCGAGGCCGTGCAGGCGCGAGGCGAGGTGCGGCTGCGCGTCGACGGGCGCATCGCGGGCGCCGGCTTCGTGAGCGAGCTCGCGCGGCTGATCAACGAGTTCCCGGGCGAGGCCAGCGTGGTCATGGAGGTCTCGACGGACGAGGGCGAGCGCGTGATGCGCCTCGGCCCCGCCTACAAGGTGCGGCCCGCATCGGAGTTCTTCAGCGAGGTGCGCGTGCTCGGCGGCGAGGCCCAGCTCGTCTGAGCAGCCCGAGATCGCGCTCCACGGCGGGCGCTCCTCGCTCGGGGTCGTGCGCGTCGGAGACACGGTGCGGCGCCCTGCAGAGCCGTGGACGCCGGTGGTGCAGGAGTTTCTCGCGCACCTGCGGAGCGCCGGCTTCAGCGGCGCGCCGCGGCCGCTCGGCTTCGACGAGCACGGGCGCCAGGTGCTCGAGTACATCGAGGGGGAGGTCCTGGCCATCGCGCAGGACCCCTTCGGCGACCTCGTGCTCGGCCGCTGGCCCGACGACTGGCGCAGCGACGAGGCGCTCGCCGCGGCCGGCGCGCTGCTGCGGCAGCTGCACGACGCGGCGCGCGGCTTCCGCACGCAGCACGCGGAGTGGCGGCTGTACGACCACCCCATGCGCCCCGGGGAGATCCTCTGCCATGGCGATGCCGCACCCTGGAATGCCGTCTACCGCGAGGGACGGGCGGTCGCGTTCATCGATTTCGACTCGGCGCGGCCCGACACGCCCCTGCTCGACCTGGCCTGGGCGGCGTGGCACTTCGTGCCGCTCGCGGACGCCGGCACCGCGCGCACGCTCGGCTTCGACGACGTGGCCTACGGCGCGCGGCTGGCGGTCTTCCTGTCGGCCTACGGCCTCGCGGATCGCAGCGGGTTTGCACAGGCGCTGCAGCACGTGAAGGCCCGCGAAGCCGGCTACCCGAGCTTCTGGCGGCTCGGGCCGGCGGCCACGGCGGGGTATCTCGATCACGTCGCAGAGCAGCTCCGCTGGCTCGCGGCCGAGCTGCCCGCCATCGAGCGGGCGATCGCATAAGACCACCCGCGGGTGTCCGGCGTCGTTGCCACAATGCAGGTGTGAACGGATCCGTTCTCGAGCTCGACCTCGATTTCGATGCCTTCTCCGGGCCGTTCGACCTCCTGCTCGCCCTCGTCCTGCGCGACGAGCTCGAGCTGGTCGAGGTGCCGATCGCTGCCGTCGTGCTGGCCTATCTGGCGCAGCTCGAGGGAGCCGAGGAGGTCGACCTCGAGTCGCTCTCGGAGTTCCTCGTACTCGTCGCCGCGCTGTGCGAGCTGAAGTCGCGCCTGCTCGTCGATGCGGAGGCCGAGGACGAGGAGGAGCTCGACGCCGAGAGCGCGGCCGAGGAGCTCGCGCTGCGCCTGGCCGAGTACCAGCGCTACAAGCGCGCCGCCGAGTGGCTCGCCGAGCGCCGCGCGGCGGCCGGCTTGCGCGTCTTCCGCACCGGGCCGGCGCCGTACGCCCCGCCGCGTCCGGTGGCGCCGCTCGTGGACGAGCAGCCGGCCCGGCTGGCCGAGGCAATGCTGCACCTGCTCGAGCCGCCCGTCCGCGTGGATACGACCACGGTGCGCCGCCGCGCCGTGGCGATGCGGCCGTTCGTGGAGCGCTTCCGCCTGCTCGTGCGCGGGCGCGGCGGCTTCGTCTTCGACGACGAGGTGGCCGGGCTCGAGCGCGGCGCACAGGCCGCGGCGTTCGTCGCCCTGCTCGAGCTGATCAAGCGGGGCGAGGCGCGCGCGGCCCAGGCAGACCTGTTCGCGCCCATCCACGTCGCTCGCAGCGAGGCGACGCTGCGCATGTCCGCGCGGGTGGTCGACGTGACGGAGGCGGTCGCATGAGCGCCTCGCTGGCGGCCGCCTGCGAGGCGATGCTGTTCGTGGCCGGCGAGCCCTTGACGGCGTCCGACCTCGCAGCCGCCGCGGAGGTCGAGGAGCACCTCATCGAGGGTGCCCTCGCCGAGCTCGAGCGGAACCTCGCCGAGCGGGGCGCCGGCGTCGTGCTCGACCGCAGCGGCGCGCGCTACGGGCTGCGAGCCGCTCCGGGCGGGGCGGCGGAGTCGGCGAGCCGCCTGCAGGCTCGCGCTCCCGAGCGCGGGCTCAGCCCGGCAGCACTCGAGGCGCTCGCCGTGGTCGCCTACCTGCAGCCGATCGGCAGGCCCGAGATCGCCCGCATCCGCGGCGTCTCGTCGGATGCCGTGGTCGCCGGCCTGCTCGAGCGCGAGCTGATCGAGGAGGCCGGGCGCGGAGACGGGCTGGGGTCGCCTGTCCTCTACCGCACGACCACCGTGTTCGAGCGCATCTTCGGCCTCGAGCAGGGCGTCGAGGGCCTTCCCCGCCTGGACGCCGAGGACGAGCTCGAGGGCGCCGAGCTGCGCCGGCGGCTGCACGCCGTCGCCTCCGAGCGCGGCTGACGATCCCGGTGCGATGAGCGCCGAGGCCCCGCGCCTCAACCGCTATCTCGCCGCCTGCGGGCTCGGCTCGCGCCGCGGGGTCGAGGAGCTGATCGCCGCCGGCCGCGTGACGATCGACGGGGAGGTCGCGAGCTCGCCGGGCGAGCGTGTGGGGGAGGGCGCGCAGGTCGCGCTCGACGGGCGCCCGGTCGCGCCTGACGAGCAGGTCTACGTGCTCCTGCACAAGCCCGCCGAGGTCGTGACCACGGTTCGGGACACGCACGGCCGCCGCACGGTGATCGATCTCGTCGGTGCCGATCGCCGGCTCTTCCCCGTGGGGCGCCTTGACGCCGGCACGACCGGCCTCCTGCTGCTCACGAACGACGGAGAGCTGGCGGCGCGCCTGATGCACCCGCGCCACGGGGTGGAGAAGACCTACGAGGCGACGGTGGTGGGCGCCGTCACGGTGGAGACTGCGGCGAAGCTGGCGGCCGGCGTCGATCTGGACGGCAGGCGCACTGCGCCCGCGCGCGTGCGCATCCTGCGCGCCTCCGGCCGGCAGAGCGTCGTCGAGATCGTCCTCCACGAGGGCCGCAAGCGGCAGGTGCGCCGCATGTTCGAGGCGGTGGGGCATCACGTGCTCGGCCTGCATCGCTCGGCCTACGCCGGCATCCGCCTGGGGACGCTCCCAGCCGGTGCGTCGCGGCCGCTGCGAGCGGCCGAGCTCGAGCTGCTGCGCGCCGCGGCCACGGACGCCTGAGGGTGCCGGCGACCCGCCTCAACCGCTACCTCGCACTGGCCGGGCTGGGGACCCGGCGGAGCGTCGAGGGCCTGGTGCGCAGCGGGCGCATCGCGATCGACGGCGTCGTCGCGCAGGAGCCGGGCGCACCGGTGGAGCCGGGTCGTGTCGTGACCCTGGACGGGGCGCCGCTCGCCAGCGGCGGGCAGGCGGGCGTGCTGGTCGCCGTGGTCGCGGGGGAGGTGCCCCCGCTGGCGCATCCGAGCGAGCTGCACCTCGCAGGCACCTCGCCCGACGGCCGGCTGGCCGTGCTCCTGAGCGACGAGCGGTTGGCGCGGCGCCTGCGAGCGCTCGGCTACGACCCGAGCCGCCTCGGAGGCATGCGCCCCGAGGACGGAGGCTTCCGGCCGCTCGACGACGGCGAGCTGGACGCCGCCCGCGGCCTGGCGCGCGCGGCCCAGCGAGCGCGTGCACGGGAGCGTGACGGGGGCCGCGAACCACCCCCTTCCGTACACTGAGCCCCGCATGGCAGTCACGGAAACCCCCTGGACACCCGCCTCCTGGCACGACCACGAGGCGCTGCAGCAGCCGGCCTGGCCGGACGCCGCCCGCGCCGAGCACGCGCGCGCAGAGCTGCGCGGCATGCCGCCGCTCGTCTTCGCAGGCGAGGCGCGCGCGCTACGGGACTCGCTCGCCGAGGTCGCGGCCGGGCGCGCGTTCCTGCTCCAGGCCGGCGACTGCGCCGAGTCGTTCCACGACACCTCCGCGGTCACGATCCGCGAGAAGCTGAAGATCCTGCTGCAGATGTCCGTCGTCCTGACCTACGCGGCCGCCCTGCCCGTGGTCAAGGTCGGCCGCATCGCGGGCCAGTTCGCGAAGCCGCGCTCGTCGGCGACCGAGCGCGTCGGCGACGTCGACCTGCCGTCCTTCTACGGCCACATCGTCAACGACGACGCTCCCACCGCCGAGGCCCGTGTGCCCGACCCGCAGCGCATGCTGCGCGCCTATGACCAGTCGGCGCGCACGCTCAACCTGCTGCGCGCCTTCTCCAAGGGCGGGTTCGCGGACATCACGCGCGTGCACGAGTGGAACCAGGCGTTCGTGGCCAGCTCGGCCGAGGGACGCCGCTACGAGCAGGTTGCGAGCGAGATCGAGCGCGCCCTGCGCTTCATGACGGCCTGCGGGATCGACCTCGCACGCGAGGCGCAGCTGCACCAGGTGGATGTCTGGACGAGCCACGAGGGACTGCTGCTCGACTACGAGGAGGGCCTCACCCGCCGCGACTCGCTGACGGGCGACTGGTACGACTGCTCGGCCCACATGCTCTGGATCGGCGAGCGCACGCGGCAGCCCGACGGAGCGCACGCGGCCTTCTTCGCGGGCGTTCACAACCCGCTCGGCGTGAAGGTCGGCGCCACGGCGCGTGCGCGCGAGCTCGTCGAGCTGTGCGCGAGGCTCGATCCGCTGCGCACCCCGGGGCGGCTGACGCTGATCGCACGCATGGGCGCCGAGCACGTGCGGGACGCGCTGCCGCCCCTGCTGCGGGCCGTGCGCGAGGCGGGCCACCCCGTGGTCTGGTCGTGCGATCCGATGCACGCCAATGGCATCCGCACCGCCTCCGGGCTCAAGACGCGCCGCTTCGACGCGGTCATGCACGAGCTCGAGGGCTTCGTGGTCGCGTGCCGCAGCGAGGACGTCTGGCCGGGCGGCGTGCACCTCGAGTTCACCGGCGAGGACGTCACCGAATGTCTCGGCGGCGCCGAGGAGGTGCTCGAAGAGCAGCTCGAGACCCGCTACATGTCGCTCTGCGACCCGCGCCTGAATGCCCGCCAGTCGCTCGACCTGGCCTTCCGCCTGGCCGAGTTGATGCGCGGCGACGCGCGACCCGCGTGATCCAGCGCCTCACGATCGTCGGGCTCGGACTCATGGGCGGCTCTCTCGGGCTGGCCGCTCGCGAGCGGGCCGGCGTCGGCAGGATCGTGGGCTGGGATCCCGATCCCGGCGCGCTCGAGGCCGCGCTCAGCCGTGGCTGCATCGACGAGCTGGCCGCCGACCTGGCGAGCGCGGTGAGCGACGCAGAGCTGATCGCGCTGTGCGCGCCCGTGACGGAGCTTCCGGCCGTGCTCGGCCGGCTCGCCGAGCTGGCGCCCGAGGCGACGATCACCGACATCGGCTCGACCAAGGCCGGCATCGTCGCGGCCGTGCCGCCGGCGGTGCGCGCGCGCTTCATCGGCGGCCACCCGATCGCCGGCATGGAGCTGCGCGGCGCGCAGAACGCCCGCGCCGAGCTGTTCGAGGGCGCGACCTGGTACCTCACGCCGCTGGCCGAGACGGAGCCCGCGCGCCTGCGCGACCTGCACCGCCTGCTGGGGGCGCTCGGAGCCACGCCGGTTGCGATCGACGCCGGCGTGCACGACCGCCTGCTCGCCGTCACGAGCCATCTTCCGCACGCCCTCGCCAACCTGCTCGTCGTGCAGGCGGGCGAGGCTCGCATCGACGGGCACGATCCGCTGACCGCGATCGGGGGATCGTTTCGAGACATGACGCGCGTGGCGGGCGCGAACCCCCGCATCTGGGTCGACATCTTCCTCGACAACCGCGAGGCGCTCGCCGGCGTGCTGCGCGAGCACCAGCGCTCGCTGGGCGAGCTCCTGAGCGCGCTCGAGGCAGGCGATGCGGGCTACCTGGCACGCTGGATCGGGCAGGCGTCCGGCCATCGCCGCCGCGCCCTCGAGGCGCAGTTCGACCGGCGGCCGGAGGAGCTCTACCGGGTGCAGGTGCACGTGCCCGACCGCCCCGGCGTGTTCGCCGGCATCACGCAGGCCCTGGGCGCGGCGCGCATCAACATCGAGGACTTCGAGCTGCATCACTTCACGCCCGAGCGCGGCGGCACCGTGGAGTTGCTCGTCGCGGGCCGCGAGGCCGCGGACGCGGCGGTCGAGCTGCTCGACGCGCAGGGCTACGGGGCGCTCGCCGCGCCGGTGCTGGCGGACGCGACATGAGCGCCGCCACCGGAGCCGATCGTCTCGAGATCGCGCCCGCCGCGGCGCTGGTGGGCGAGCTCGCCGTGCCCGGCGACAAGTCGATCTCGCACCGCGCGCTCCTGCTCGGCGCGATCGGGGACGGCGCCACCGAGGTGAGCGGCTTCGGCTCGAACGCCGACACGCTCGCCACGCTGGCGGCGGTGGAGTCGCTCGGCGCCCGCGTGGAGCGCCTCGACGGGGCCGGGACGCGGCTGCGCGTGCACGGCTGCGGCCTGCGCGGCCTGACTTCGCCCGAGGGCGTGATCGACGTGCGCAACGCCGGCACCCTGATGCGCCTGCTGCCGGGGCTGCTCGTCGGGCAGAACGGCTCGTTCACGCTCGACGGCGACGACTCGATCCGCCGCCGCCCGGTCGACCGCATCGCCATGCCGCTGCGCCTGATGGGAGCCGTGCTGGGCGACAGCGACGGCAAGCCGCCGCTGCACATCGACGGCGGCGGCGAGCTCCAGCCCATCGGCTACGAGCTGCCGGTCGCCTCGGCCCAGGTCAAGTCGTGCGTCCTGCTGGCGGGGCTCTACGCCGTCACGGGCCCGACCACGGTGATCGAGCCGGTGCCCACGCGCGACCATACCGAGCGCCTGCTGCGAGCCGCCGGAGCGCGGGTCGCAAAGGGCCCGCGCACCGTCTCCGTGTGGCCGGTGGAGCGGCTGCAGCTGGGCGCGGTGGACGTGCCGGGCGACATCTCGTCGGCCGCGCCGTTCCTCGTCGCGGCCACGCTGCTGGCCGAGTCGCGCCTGTTCGTGCGCGGCATGTCGGCCAACCCGACGCGCACCGGCCTGCTGACCGTCCTGGAGCGCATGGGAGCGCGCATCAACCTCTTCAATCGCCGCACGACCGCCGGCGGCGAGCCGATCGCCGACGTCGAGGTGCATCCCGCGGAGCTCGTCGCGACCGAGATCGAGGCCGAGATCGTGCCCGCGCTGATCGACGAGCTGCCGCTGCTGGCGCTCGCGGCCACGATGGCGCGGGGTCGCACCGTCGTGCGCGGGGCGGGCGAGCTGCGCGTCAAGGAGTCCAACCGGCTCGAGACCGTCGCCGAGCTCCTGCGCGCGATCGGCGGGCGGGTGCAGGCGACCTCCGACGGCTGGGAGATCCAGGGCGTCCCGGCGCGCCCCGAGGGCGGGCGGGTCGATGCTCACGGCGACCACCGCATCGGCATGCTCGGCGCGGTCGCCGGGCTCGTCTCGCGCTCCGGCGTGCGCATCGACGGCGCGTCCGCGATCGGCGTCTCCTACCCGGGCTTCGCGCTCGAGCTCGAGCGGCTGGCGGTGCGGCCGTGGTGATCGCGATCGACGGCCCTGCGGGCGCGGGCAAGTCGACGGTGGCCCGGGCCGTGGCCTGCGCGCTCGGCTACCGCTATCTCGACACGGGCGCCATGTACCGCGCCGTCGCCCTGGCCGCTCTGCGCACTGGGGTCGGCAGCGACGACGCCCGGGGCCTGGCGGCACTCGCGGACCTGGCCGTCACGATGACGAGCGACCCCGAGCTGCGCACCCCCGAGGTCGAGAGCAGCGTCTCGCTGGTCGCGGCGCACCCGGAGGTGCGCGAGGCCCTGCACCGGGCCCAGCGGGCGTTCCTGGCGCAAGGCGACGCCGTGGGGGAGGGCCGCGACGTCGGCGCCGTGGTCTGGCCCGAGGCGGAGCTCAAGGTCTGGCTCGACGCGGACCCGGGCGTGCGGGCCGCGCGCAGGGTGCTCGAGCAGGGCAACGCCGCGGCGGCCGCCGCGCTGGCGGAGCGCGACCGCCGCGACGCGGCGCAGACGGTCAAGGCGCCGGATGCGGTCGCGATCGACAGCACCGAGCTCGATCTTCCCGTGGTGATCGCCCGGATCCTCGGGCTGGCTCGGGAGCACAGCGCGTGATGGGGTACCCCTCGTGAGCCGCGCTCCCGACGTCCCCGCCGACGCCTACCGCATCGTCACGCCTGATCGCTTCTGGCGCTTCTGGAAGCTCCTGCTGGGACGGCCCTTCACCTGGCTCTTCCGCATGCGCGTCTACGGTGCCGAGCATGTGCCCCGGAGCGGCCCTGTGGTGATCGCCTCCAACCACATCGCCGGGATCGACGTCGTCGTGCTCGGTCGGGCCTCGCCGCGCACGCTGCGCTACATGGCCAAGGCCGAGCTGTTCACGTACAACCGGATCCTGGCCTGGATGCTGCGCCATGCGGGCGCGTTCGGCGTGCGCCGCGGCGAGTCCGACCTCGAGGCGCTGCGGCTGGCGCGGCGCGTGCTGCAGGCCGGGCACGCGCTCGGCGTGTTCGCCGAGGGCACCCGCCAGCCGTCCGAGGCGATCGGCACCGTCCAGCCGGGCGCATCCCTGATCGCGCTCTCCGAGGGCGCGCCGATCGTGCCCGTCGTGATCCAGGGGACGATCTTCATCAAGCAGTCGCTGCGGCACCCGGTCACAGTCATGTTCGGCCCTCCGCTGGCGGTGGCGCAGACGGCGCAGCGCGGGAAGGCCTACCGTGAAGCCGTGATCTCCACCACCCACGAGCTGCAGCGCGAGCTGGAGCGGCTCCAGCGCCGTACGCAGGCGGCCATCGCGGCCGGGCGCCCGCGCGACCTCGCAGGCGTCGATGCAGGCGGCGACCGGTGAGCGACGAAGCCCCTCGCTCCCGCAGCTCGCGCCAGCGCACGGCCGAGGCGGAGGCGCAGACCGAGCGCACGCTGATCGGCACGGTCGCCATCGTCGGCGAGCCCAACGCCGGCAAGTCAACGCTCGTCAACCGCCTGACGGCCACGCGCGAGACCGTCGTCCACTCGGAGCCCGGCGTCACGCGCGATCGCAAGCGCATGGTGGTCGAATGGAGCGGCGACCTCTTCGCCCTGATCGACACAGGAGGCGTGGACGCGGGCGACGACGGGCCCTTCCAGGGCGAGATCGTGCGCCAGGCCGAGCTCGCGATCGCCGAGGCCGACCTCGTGGTGCTGCTCGTCGACGCGACGACCGCGCCGGGCCCGGCGGATCACGAGCTGGCGCAGCGGCTGCGGCGCTCGAAGGTGCCCGTGCTGCTGGTCGCCAACAAGCTGGACAACCCGAGCCGCCACGATCTGGCCGTCGAATACCACGAGCTCGGGCTGGGGGATCCCTTCGCGCTCTCCGCGCTGCACGGCATCGGCACGGGCGACCTGCTCGACGAGATCGTCGAGAAGCTGCGCGAGCTCGGCGTCGCGCACGTCGAGCGCACGACCGACGAGATCGGCGTCTCCATCCTCGGCCGGCCCAACGTCGGCAAGTCCTCGCTCCTGAATGCCCTCACCGACGAGCAGCGCACGATCGTCAGCGAGATCCCGGGAACCACCCGCGACTCGATCGACATCCGCATGGAGCGCGGCGACCGCGTCTATCGCCTGATCGACACGGCGGGCCTGCGCCGTCATCGCGCGCAGCGCCAGCAGGTGGAGTTCTGGAGCGAGGTGCGCTCTCTCGAGGCCGCTCGCCGCGCTGATGTCGCGCTCGTCCTGATCGACTCCACGGAGGGCATCACGGAGCAGGACCTGCACGTCGCCGACGTCGCGCGGCGCGCGAACTCGGCCACGATCTTCGTGCTCTCCAAGTGGGACATCGCGCAGCTCGAGCTCGAGGACGTGCGCCAGCGCCTGCACATCAAGGCCCGTCAGCGCCCGCCGATCGTCGTCACCTCGGCGCTCACCAAGCGCGGCCTCGACCGGCTCGTGCGCGTGATCGACGACGTCTACGACCGCTACACGAGCCGGATCGGCACGGGCGAGTTCAACCGCCTGCTGCGCGACATCCTGGCAACGCGCGAGGCGCCGATGGTGCGCGGTCGCAGGCTCAAGATCTACTACGGAGCGCAGGTGCAGTCGCGGCCGCCGCGCTTCCGCCTGACGGTCAACGATCGCAGCCGCATCACGCGCGACTACGCGTACTGGCTCGAGAACCAGCTGCGCGAGGCGCTCGCCCTGCAGGGCGTGCCCGTGATCCTGGACCTGGTCGAGCGCTGAGGGGTGCGGGCGCTCGTCGTCGGGGGCGGCTCGTGGGGGACGGCGTTCGCGGGGGTGCTCGCCGAGGCGGGGCACGACGTCGAGCTCGCCTGCCGCGATCCGCAGGCCGCGGCGGAGCTTGCGGAGCGGCGCGAGAATCGCCGCTACCTCCCCGGCGCCCGCCTCGCCGAGGGCGTGCGACCGGTGGTGCTCGACCTGGCAGCCCAGGCTCCGCAGGCGGAGCTCGTCGCACTCGCCCTGCCCGCCGCGGCCTACGCGGAGACGGCCGCCGCGCTGCGACTTCGGCCCGGCGCCTACGTGCTCACGCTCGCGAAGGGGCTCGATCAGGCGACCCACCGCCTGCTCACGGATGTCGTCGTCGAGGCCACCGGCCATGACGCGCGCCGCGTGGCTCCGCTCTCGGGCCCCAACCACGCCGAGGAGATCGCAGCGGGCCAGCCTGCTGCGAGCGTGGTCGCGAGCACCAGCGCCGATGTCGCCTGTGCGCTCCAGCGCGCGCTCTCGACGGCCCGCTTCCGCGTCTACGCGTCCTCCGACGTGCGGGGCGTCCAGCTCTGCGGCGCTGCCAAGAACGTGATCGGGATCGCGGCGGGAATCTCGGACGGCATGGGCTTCGGCGACAACGCCCGCGCCGCGCTGATCACGCGCGGCCTGGCCGAGATGACCCGCCTGGGCGCTGCGCTGGGCGCCGACCCGCGCACCTATGCCGGCCTGGCCGGCCTGGGCGATCTCGTCGCGACCTGCACGTCGCGCCACTCGCGCAACCGCGCCGCCGGCGAGCTGCTGGCGCGTGGAGCTGCGCCCGACGCCGCCGAGCGCGAACTGGGTATGGTCGCCGAGGGCCTGCACACGGCTCCCGCGCTCGCCGTCCTGGCGCGCGAGGCGGGCGTCGACCTGCCGATCACCGACGCGGTCTGCAGCGTCATCGCCGGCGCGTCGATCCCCGACGCGCTGGCTGCCCTGCTGGCGCGCGCCGCGCCCGCCGGAGAGTTCTAGGCGGCTTCCTGGAGCGGCAGCGGGGCGGCCACGCCGACGACCCGCGAGAGGGCGTCCAGCACGTCGGAGTCGAACACGCTGCCGCGACCGCGATCGAGGATCGCGAGCGCCTGCGGCCGCGTGTACGCGCGGCGGTAGACGCGCAGGCTCGTAAGTGCGTCGAAGACGTCGCAGACGCCGAGGATGCGCAGCTCGAGCGAGAGCTCCGGGCCGCGCAGGCCGTCGGGATAGCCGCTGCCGTCGAGGCGCTCGTGATGCCCGCGTACGAGCGGCGCCTCCTCGGCGAAGCCGCCGATGTGCCTGAGCAGCGCCTCCCCCTCGCCCGGATGCGCCTTGATCACCGCGAACTCGGCCTGCGAGAGCGCGCCGGCCTTGTTGAGGATCGCATCCGGCACCTGGAGCTTGCCGATGTCGTGGAGCAGCGAGGCCACCGCGAGGCGGCGCAGGCGCGCGCCGTGCAGCCCGAGCTCCTGGCCGACCTCGACGGTCAGCCGCGCCACGCGGCGCGTGTGCTCGCGCGTCGAGGTGTCCTTGGCCTCGAGGCGCGCCAGCAGGCGCGCGACCCAGGAGCCGAGCAGCGCCTCCTGCTCGGTCACGACGTCGCTGAAGTCGGCGGGGGAGTGCAGGGCGCGCGAGGGCGTCGCGCGGGCGAGATCGCTCACGAGCGCCGCTCCGACGAGCAGGAAGGCTCCGAGCTCGAGCGCGTGCCCCGTCCAGAAGCCCACCGACCAGGTCGGGCTCAGGAGATAGGTCGCGACCGCGATTGCCAGCCAGACGAGCCCGGCGGCCACGGCGAGGTCGCCGAGCCGGCGCGTGAGCTGAAACGTGCGCAGCGCCCGCAGGCAGAGCAGGGCGTAGATCAGCGTGTTGGCGCCGACGACCCACCAGACGAGCGGTCGCAGCGACACGGGCACGCTGGGAATCACGCCGGGGTCGAGCACGGCCAGCGCACCGAAGCTCGTGACCGCGGCGATCACGCCGATCTGCAGGACGACGAGGTCGCGCAGGTAGCCGAGCTCCCGCGGCCGTGAGAGCAGCGACGCGAGGATCACGGCGCCCCCGACCGGCACCGCGAGCGCGCCGGAGACCCCGACGGCAGCCGTGTACTCGCCTTCGATCAGGAAGCCCGGCGTCGTCAGGCCGTGCACTGCCAGCAGCGCGGCGATGACCGTGAAGCCGGCGCCGATGCCGGCGGTCCGGCGATCGCGCCGGCGCACCGCGAGCGCGCCCAGCGCGACCGCCATGCAGGCGCACAGGAGCGCCGTCGCGGAGACAGCGTAGAAATGCACCGCGGGAGCGTCGAAGGCGTCGCGGTCGTGCGTCAGCAGGAGCGGCAGCACGGGAGCGAGCCCGACGACGACGGCTCCTCCGGCTGCGGCGAGCGTGCCTGCGCGGTACATGGGGGCGATATCGGCATGGCCGAGCCCGGGCATGAGTCCCGTCAAGGTGGCGAACGCCGCTCCCGTACACTCCCGCAAGCGTGTTCACGACGAAGGGAGCCGCGCCGATGGCGGGCGACATGGTGTTCACCTCGGAGTCCGTCACCGAAGGCCACCCCGACAAGATCGCTGACCAGATCTCCGATGCGGTGCTCGACGCGGTGCTGAGCGACGACCCGCTGGGCCGCGTGGCATGTGAGACGCTGCTCACGACGGGCCTCGTGCTGGTCGCGGGTGAGATCACCACCACGGCAGCGCTCGACGTGCCGCAGATCGCCCGCGGCGTGGTGCGCGAGATCGGCTACACGAGCTCCGAGTACGGCTTCGACGCCGACACCTGCGCCGTCAACGTGGCGCTCGGCAAGCAGTCGGCCGACATCGCCCAGGGCGTCGACGCGTCCATGGAGAACCGCTCCACCGGCGACGCGCTGGATCTGATCGGCGCAGGCGACCAGGGCATGATGTTCGGCTTCGCCTGCGACGAGACGCCCCAGCTGATGCCGCTGCCGCTGATGCTCGCGCATGCCATCACGCGCCGGCTGGCGGCCGTGCGGCGCGACGACACGGTCTCGGCTCTGCTGCCCGACGGCAAGGCCCAGGTCACCGTGCGCTACCGGCGCGACGCCGACGGCGCGCCCGAGCCCGTGTGCGTGGAGCGCGTGGTGGTGTCCTCGCAGCACCGCCGCGGCACCGACATGGGCGAGCTGCGGGAGGCGATCCTGGAGCACGTCGTCCGTGTCGCGATCCCGGAGGAGCTGCTCGACGACGCCACGATGCGGGGGCGCGACTTCGTGCTCGTCAACCCGACCGGGCGCTTCGAGGTCGGCGGCCCCATGGGGGACGCCGGCCTGACGGGCCGCAAGATCATCGTCGACACCTACGGCGGCATGGCACGGCACGGCGGCGGGGCCTTCTCGGGCAAGGACCCGACGAAGGTCGACCGCTCGGCCGCCTACGCCTGCCGCTGGGTGGCCAAGAACATCGTCGCCGCAGGCCTGGCGCGACGCTGCGAGCTGCAGGTCGCGTATGCGATCGGCGTCGCGCATCCCGTCAGCCTCAACGTCGAGACATTCGGCACGCAGCGCGTGGATCCGGCGGCGATCGAGTCGGTCGTGCGCGAGCACTTCGACCTGCGCCCTGCGGCCATCCTGCGCGACCTGGACCTGCGGCGCCCGATCTACCGCGCGACCGCCTCTTACGGGCACTTCGGCCGAGACCACGAGGGCTTCACCTGGGAGCGCACCGATCGCGCCGACGGGCTCTCCCGCGCGCTCGGGGCCGGCGCGGCAAGCGCCTCGTAGACACGATCACGGCACATCCGCGCACGGGCGGGGACGACCGCGTGCGGCATGATCCTGCGGTGTCCGGAGCCGGAGCTCTGCCGCCGCCCACCGTCCGCGTCGTCCCGCTCGTGACCACGCGCGCCCTGCGCGAGCCGCTCGACTACCTCGCGCCCGAGGGCGACCCACTCGAGCGGGGCGATGTCGTGCACGTGCCGCTGGCGGGCCGCAGCGTGCGGGGCGTCGTGCTGGAGGCCGGAGGCCCGGCGCAGCACGAGGGCCCCCTCTCGCACGTGGAGCGCCGCGCCGACGAGCCGCGCATGGCTCCCGTCGTGCTCGAGCTCTGCCTCTGGATCGCCGCCTACTACGGCTCGACGCCGGCCCGTGCGCTGGCGCTCGCGCTGCCGCCGCGCGTGCGGGCCCCGACCGACACCTGGGTCTCGGCCACGGGCGCGCCCGGCACCACCGCCAAGCGGCGGGCGCTGCTCGACCTGCTCGCGGACGGGCCGCTGCCGCTCGCCGAGCTGGTCGAGCGGGCGGGCACGACGACGGCGACCGTCCGCCGGCTCGCCAAGGACGGGCTCGTGGAGCTCGACGCGCGCCTGCGCGTGCCGCGCGTGACAGCCGGCTCGACCCCGCGGCCGGACGACCTCACGGATGCGCAGGTCGCCGCCGTCGCGCGCATCGAGACGCTGCTCGAGGCCGGCGGCGGCGATCTGCTGCTCTACGGCGTGACCGGCTCGGGCAAGACGGAGGTCTACCTGCGGGCGGCAGAGAGCGCGCTCGCCCGCGGTCGCACCGTGCTCGTGCTGGTACCTGAGATCGCGCTCTCGCCGCAGACCGCGCGGCGCTTCGCCGCCCGCTTCGGCGAGCGCGTCGCCGTGCTGCACTCGGGGCTCTCGGACGGCGAGCGCAGAGCCGTGCGCGACGCGGCGGCCTCGGGTGACGTGCGCGTGGTGGTGGGCGCGCGCTCCGCCGTCTTCGCGCCGCTGCCGGGCGTCGGCTTGATCGTGGTGGACGAGGAGCACGAGTCGGCGTACAAGCAGGGCGACGACCCGCGCTACGACGCGCGCCGCGTCGCAGCCAAGCGCGCGCGGCTGGAGGGCGCCGTGCTCGTGATGGGCACGGCGACGCCCCGCCCGGAGAGCTGGCAGCGCCTGCCGCGCGCGACGCTGCCCGCGCGGGTGGGCGGCAACCTGCCGCGCGTGGAGGTGGTCGATCTCCGGCGGGACGGCCTCTATCCGCTCTCGCGCCCGCTGCGCACAGGGCTGATGCGCCTGGCCGACGAGGGCGGCCGCGCGATCCTCCTGCTCAACCGCCGCGGCGAGGCGCCCGCGCTCCACTGCCGCAGCTGCGGCGAGGGCTTTCGCTGCGATCGCTGCGACGTCAGCCTCGCGCTGCATGCGGGCGGGCGGCTGCGCTGCCATCACTGCGGCTTCTCACAGCGCGCGCCGAGCGAATGCCCCGTCTGCGGCTCGGTCGAGCTGGCCCGGCTCGGAGCGGGCACCGAGCGCGTGAGCGAGGCCGTGAGCGAGCTGCTGCCGCACGTTCCGGTGCTGCGCCTGGACGCCGACGCCGTCGAGAAACGCGGTTCGCTCGACGCAACTCTGGAGCGCTTCGCGCGCGAGCCCGCCGCCGTGCTCGTCGGCACGCAGATGGTCGCCAAGGGCCACGACTTCCGAGATCTGCGCCTGGCGGCGGCGATCGACGCAGACCAGGGGCTGGCGTGGCCCGACTTCCGCAGCGAGGAGCGCACGTTCGCCTTGCTCGCGCAGCTCGCGGGACGCAGCGGCCGCCGCGGCGATCCGGGGTCGGTCGTGTTCCAGGCCTGGGATCCCGATCAGCGCGTGGTGCGGCTGGCGGCCGAGCACGCGGTCGAGGCGTTCCTCGAGGGCGAGCTGCAGCGCCGCGAGCGCCTCGGCTATCCGCCCTTCCGGCACCTCGTGCGCGTCGAGCTCGCCGCAGCCGCGCCCGGCGCCGCGATGGAAGCGCTGAGCGCGCTGCGCGCGGCGGCCGCGCCGGCGCTGCCCGGGGATGAGATCCTCGGGCCGGCGCCGCTCTTCCGGGTGCGGGGACGCGAGCGCGCGCAGCTGATCGTCAAGACGCTCCGGCCCTCGCGCGCCGGCAGCCTGCTGGCCGAGCTCGTGGCGCGCCAGGGCCGGGCGCTGCGCCGCGCCGACGCCAGCGCCGTGGTGGACGTCGACCCGCAGTAGCGAGAGCGATCCCGGGTCGAGGCGGCCGCGCCGGACGCCGCGGGCCGCCGGCGATGCGCCCTAAGATGCAGGCCGATGGCGACCACCGAGCATGATCACGAGCACGACCACGGCCACGATCACGACGATCACGAGCATGGCCACGAGCACGGCGACGGCGGGCGCCGCAGCAAGAAGGAGCTGGAGCGCGAGGCGCGGGCGCGCGCCCGCGAGATGGTCGCCAGGAGCCAGATCCGCCAGTACCCGGAGCCGGTCCTGCGCGAGCCCGCCCGGCCCGTGGAGGAGTTCTCCGACGACCTGCGCGCGCTGGTCGCGCGCATGATCACGCTGATGGACGACGCCAACGGCGTCGGGCTGGCCGGCAACCAGGTCGGGCTGCTGCGCCGAGTGCTCGTGTATCGCCCCGACCGCGAGGACGCCGAGCCGCGGGCGCTGATCAACCCGGTGATCGCGGAGCGCTCGGACGAGACGGCGGTGGACGAGGAAGGCTGCCTCTCGCTCGGCCCGCTGCGCGTTCCCGTCGAGCGCGCCGTGCGAGTCTCCGTCGACGCGGTGGACGAGCACGGCGAGCCGGTGCACGTCAACGCCGAGCACCTCGAGGCGCGCATCCTGCAGCACGAGATCGACCACCTCGACGGCGTGCTGACGATCGACCGCACGCCGCCCGAGTCGCGCCGTGAGGCGCTGGCCGCCCTGCGGCCGCAGCCCGGCCCCCGGCGCTGAGCGACGCGCGGAGTGCGCGTCGCGTTCGCAGGCACGAACTGGTGGGCGGCAGCTGCCTTGCGGCAGCTGGCGAGCGCGCCGGGCCTCGAGGTCGCACGCGTGATCAGCCAGCCGGATCGCCCCGCCGGGCGCGGACGCAAGCCTGCGCCGCCGCCCGTGGCCGCCGCCGCTCGCGAGCTCGGCCTCGCGCTCTCCCAGCCGGAGCGACCGGCCGAGGCGCTGCCGTTGCTGCAGCGCGACGGGGTGGGGGCCGTGGCGGTCGTCGCCTACGGCGAGCTCGTGCCCCGGGAGCTGCTGGACGCGCTGCCGTTCGTCAATCTGCATCCCTCCGCGCTGCCGCGCTGGCGCGGCGCCGCGCCCGTCGAGCGGGCGCTGATGGCGGGCGACGGCGAGTCCGCCGTCGCGGCGATGCTGCTCGTCGAGGCGCTCGACGCCGGTCCCGTGGCAGCGCTGGAGCGCTTCGGCGTCGGGCCTGACGATGATGCCGGCGCGGTCTATGCTCGAGCGCTCGAGCTCGGGCTGCCCCTCCTGGCCCGTGCGCTTTCCGACGCCGGGCGCGGCAGGCTCGCGACCGTCCCGCAGGTCGGGGAGGCGAGCTACGCCTCCAAGATCACCGCCGGCGACCGCTCGCTCGACCCGCGGCGTCCCGCGCGCGAGCTGCACGACCGCGCGCGCGCCCTCTCGCCGCACATCGGAGCGCGGCTCGCGCTCGACGGCTCGATCCACACGATCTGGCGCACGCGCGTCGCCGCCGGAGGGCCTGCGGCGGGGGTGCTGGAGCGCGCCGGCGACCAGCTCGTGCTCGGCGCGGGCGACGGGGCGCTCGAGATCTGCGAGCTGCAGGCGCCGGGCGGGCGCCGCATGCCCGCGGCCGACTGGCTGCGCGGCCTGCGCGGCGCGCTGCCGGCGGCGACGGCGCCGTGAGCGGCGCCCGCAGCCTCGCGCTGCGCGTGATCACGCGCGTGCTCGACGAGGGCGCCTACGCCGACCGCGCGTTCTCGGGCGAGGCCGCGCGTGCGCAGGTCGAGCCGCGCGACCGCGCCCTGGCCATGCACCTCGCGTTCGGCAGCAGTCCAGCGCCGGCGCACGCTCGACGCCGCTCTCGAGGAGCTCGCGGGGCGCCCCGTGCAGCGGCTGGAGCGCCGTCTGGCGCATGTCCTGCAGCTGGGCGTCTTCCAGATCCTGTTCGCCGGCGGGATCCCACCCCACGCGGCGGTCTCCGAGAGCGTCGAGCTCGCGCGCCGCGAGATCGGCGCTCGTGCCACCGGCCTCGTCAACGCGGTGCTGCGCCGCATCGCGCGGGAGGGCCCGGAGTGGTACGCGGCGCTGCCCGAGGACACGCCCGGCGAGGCCGCGCTGCGCCACTCGCTGCCCGACTGGATCGCCGAGCTCTGGTTCGGCGCCTACGGCGAGGAGCGAGCGCGCGCCCTCTGCGCGGCGGCCAACCGCGCCCCTGCGCTCTCGCTCTGGCCCAACCCGCTGCGCGGCGGCGCGGCCGCCGTCGAGGCCTGGCTGCGCGAGGCGGGAGCCGACGCCGTGCGCGACGAGGCGACGGGCGTGCTGCGGGTCGACGGCCCGCTGGACGTGGCCGGCTCCGCCGCCTTCACGAGCGGCGCGGTCGTCCCGATCGCCCGCGCCGCCGTGCTGGTCGCGCAGCGGGTCGGAGCCGAGCCGGGCATGCACGTGCTGGACCTGTGCGCTGCACCTGGAGGCAAGACCGCCGTGCTCGCGGCGAGCGGGGCGGCGGTCACCGCGGTGGACGCCCACCCGGCCCGCGCCAGGACGCTCGAGTCGACGCTCCGACGCCTCGGCGTGGCAGCCGACGTGGTGACGGCGGACGGACGCAGCTATCGCGGAGGCCCGTTCGACCGCATCCTCGTGGATGCGCCCTGCAGCGGCCTCGGCGTCCTGGCGGGGCGGCCGGATGCGCGCTGGCGGCGCACGCCGGAGGACAGCGAGGAGCTGGCAGCCCTTCAGGTCGAGCTGGTGCGCCACGCCCGGACGCTGCTGACAGCCGAAGGCGAGCTCCACTTCGCCGTTTGCACGCTCAACCCCGAGGAGAACGAGGCGATCGCCCCGGCGGCGGAGCTCACGGCTCACGACGAGCTCCGCACGTGGCCGGACGAGGGCGACGACGGCTTCTACGCTGCCCGCCTGTCCTAGTGCCCGTCCGGCGGCCGGTGCGCCGATCTAGCGCGTGTACGTGCGCTTGCCCGCGACCGTGAGCGAATCGAGGATGCCCACGATGGCGGCGTCGACCGGGCCTGCGGTGCGGATCGCCTCGCGCGCGGCCGAGCCCTGCGCGACGAGCACGAGCTCGCCGTCTCCGGCGCCGACGGTGTCCACGGCTACGAACGACTCGCCGGCATCTGCGCCGGAGGGATCGGCGGGCCGCACGAGCATGAGGGAGACGGCGCGCAGCGACTCCGTCTTGACGGTGGCGACTGCTTGGCCGACGACGCGGCAGACGATCATCGGCATATCGTAGGGACGCGGCGGCGGGCGCGCCTTCACAGGCCGCAGCACGGCGCGGGCTACACTCGTCCGAGTGAGCTGGCCGACCGGCAAACTCGTGATCCCGTCGATCCTCTCGGCCGACTTCGGAGCCTTCCGGAGCCAGGTCGCAGAGCTGCTCGACGCCGGCGCGCGCGCGTTTCACGTGGACGTGATGGACGGGCACTTCGTCCCGGTGATCACGTTCGGCCCGCGCGTCGTCTCGTCGTTCGCCGACCTCGTGCACGAGCGCGGCGGCACGATCGACGTGCACCTGATGATCGAGGCGCCGGAGCGTCAGCTGCCCGAGTTCGCGAAGGCGGGCGCCGACTCGTGCACCGTGCACGTCGAGACCTGCCCGCACCTGCACCACACGCTCGGCCTGATCCATGAGCTGGGCATGGGGGCGGGAGCGACGCTCAACCCTGCGACGCCCACGGCCGCCCTGAGCGAGGCTGCGCGTGAGGCCGACATGCTGCTCTGCATGTCGGTCAACCCCGGCTGGGGCGGCCAGGCGTTCATCGAGGCCTCGGTCGAGCGCCTCGGCGAACTGCACGGGCTGCTGCGTCCGGGCATGGGCCTCGAGGTGGACGGCGGCATCGCGCCGGGCGACGATCGCCCGCTGCCACGCGGCCGGCGCGAACCTGCTGGTGGCGGGCTCGGCGATCTACGACCAGCCCTCGCCCGGCGAGGCCTGGCAGGCGCTGACGGCCCTCGTCGCCGGCGCGTGAACGAGCGCGACGCCGAGCTGCTCGAGCGAACGCTCGTCCTGGCCGAGCGCGGACGGCGGAGCGCCAGCCCGAACCCGCTCGTCGGCTGCGTGATCGCCCGTGACGGCCGCATCCTCGGCGAGGGCTGGCATATGCGGCGCGGCGAGCCGCACGCGGAGCGCAAGGCGCTGGACGCCTGCAGCGAGCCGCTCGTGGGCGCCACGGCGTACGTCTCCCTGGAGCCCTGCAGCCATCACGGCCGCCAGCCGCCCTGTGCCGATGCGCTGCTGGCCGCCGGCATCGCCCGCGTGGTCTGCGCCGTCGGCGACCCGAATCCGGAGGTCGACGGGCGGGGGCTCGAGCGCCTGCGCGCAGCGGGCGTGACGGTGGAGCTCCCCGGCGGCTCGATCGAGGCGCGTGCGCGACGGCAGAACGCCGCCTTCCGGACGCACGTCGTGCACGGCCGGCCGTTCGTGGTGCTCAAGCTCGCCGCGACGCTCGACGGCCGTAGCGCGACGAGCGCGGGGGAGAGCCGCTGGATCTCCTCGCCGGAGAGCCGGGCGCTGGTTCACTCCTGGCGCGCCGAGTTCGACGCCGTGGCTGTCGGCAGCGGCACTGCGCTGGCCGACGATCCGGAGCTGCTGCCGCGCGACGTCGAGCCGCCGGCGGAGCGCCTGCCGCTACGGGTGGTCTTCGACCGCCGCGGCCGCCTGGGAGCCGCGAGCAGGCTCGCGCGCGGCGCGGGCGGCTCGCCCGTCGTCCGCGTGGCTCCACCGGGAGCGCCGGATCCTCCCGCGGGCGTGGAAGCACTCTCCGCGGCGACGCCTGCCGAGGCGCTGGCTGCCTTGGGCGAGCGCGACGTCACCTCGCTGCTCGTGGAGGGCGGCGCCGAGCTGGCCGCCGGCCTCCTCGCTGCGGGTCTCGTCGACGCGCTCGCGATCTTCCTCGCGCCGAAGCTGATCGGAGGGGACGGCCGCCCGCTGCTCGGCCCGCTGGGCGTGACCTCGCTCGCCGACGCGCCGCAGCTGCTCGAGCCGAGCTCGCGCCAGGTCGGGCCGGACGTGCTCGTGGAGGGCCTGCTGCACCCGCTCCCGTAGCGGCTCTACTCTGCCCCTCGTGTTCACGGGAATCGTCGAGGAGCTCGGCACGATCTCGTCCGCCGAGGGCGACGGGGCCGGCCTGCGGCTGCTGATCGAGGCGCCCGTCCTGGCGCCGCTCAGCCGGATCGGCGACTCCATCAACGTCTCGGGCTGCTGCCTCACCATCGTCGCCGTGCAGGGCGGCGCGCTGGCCTTCGACGTCGTGCCCGAGTCGCTGCGCCGCACGGCGCTGGGAGGCCTCGCGCCCGGCGCCCGCGTCAACCTCGAGGACGCCCTGCGCGCCGGCGAGCCCTATGGCGGCCACATCGTCCAGGGGCACGTGGACGGCGTGGGGGAGCTGGCCGAGCGCCGCGAGGAGGGCATCGGGGCCTGGTTGCGCTTCCGCGCGCCCGACTGCGTGCAGCGCTACCTGATCGAGAAGGGCAGCGTGACGGTCGCCGGCGTGAGCCTGACCGTCGCGGAGCTGCACGAGGACGGCTTCGCCGTCGCGATCGTGCCGCACACGCTGGAGGTGACGACGTTCGGGACGCTCGCGGCCGGCGATCCGGTCAACCTCGAGGCCGACATGATCGCGCGCTACGTGGAGCGTCTGCTGGCTGCCGGGCCGGCAGCTCGCTGATAGCCTCCCCTGAGCAGGCCCCACGGGCTCCGGCCCCCGTCCGACCGAGGAACCGCATGAGCGAAGTGCCGTCGCCCTTCTGCAGCATCGAGGAGGCGATCGAGGAGATCAGGGCGGGCCGCATGGTCGTGGTCGTCGACTCTCCGGACCGGGAGAACGAGGGCGATCTGTGCATGGCGGCGGAGCACGTCAACGCCGACGCGATCAACTTCATGGCCACGCACGGCCGCGGGCTGATCTGCCTCACCCTGACGCCCGAGCGCTGTGAGGAGCTGGGGCTGCAGATGATGGTGCAGCACAACCAGACGCCCTACGAGACGGCGTTCACCGTCTCGATCGAGGCGCGCGAGGGCATCGAGACCGGCATCTCGGCCAAGGATCGCGCCCACACCATCGAGGTGGCTTGCGCGACGGCCACGGGGCCGCGCGACATCATCAAGCCCGGCCACGTCTTCCCGCTGCGGGCCCGCCCGGGCGGCGTGCTCGAGCGCACGGGGCAGACCGAGGCCTCGGTCGACCTCGCCCGGCTCGCGGGCGTGCGGCCCGCCGGCGTGATCTGCGAGGTCATGAAGTCCGACGGGACGATGGCCCGCGTGCCCGATCTCGTCACGTTCTGCGCCGAGCACGGCCTCAAGCTCTGCTCGGTCTCCGACCTGATCGAGTACCGCCGCCGCACGGAGCGCCTCGTCGAGCGCCAGTCGTCCGTCCGCCTGCCGACGCCGTGGGGCGAGTTCACCGCCGTCGGCTATCGCGAGCTGATCAGCGGCAAGCAGCACCTCGCGCTCGTGCACGGCGACATCACCGACCGCGAGGACGTGCTCGTGCGCGTGCACTCCGAGTGCGTCACGGGCGACGTGTTCGGCTCGCTGCGCTGCGACTGCGGCGAGCAGCTGCATCACGCGCTCGAGCAGATCACGGCCGAGGAGGTCGGCGTCGTCCTCTACCTGGCCCAGGAGGGGCGGGGCATCGGCCTGCTCAACAAGCTGCGCGCCTACGAGCTGCAGGAGCAGGGGCTCGACACCGTCGACGCCAATCTCGAGCTCGGCTTCGCTCCCGACATGCGCGACTACGGCATCGGGGCGCAGATCCTCGCCGACCTCGGCCTGACCTCGATCCGCGTGCTCACGAACAACCCGCGCAAGATCGTCGGCATCGAGGCCTTCGGGCTGACGGTGACCGAGGAGGTGCCGATCGAGGTGGCTCCGCAGGAGCACAACGTCGAGTACCTGCGCACCAAGCGCGACAAGCTCGGCCATCGGCTGCACCACCAGCACCTCAAGCTCGACTCGACTCCGAGGCCGGCCGAGCCGCCGGTGTCGTGAGCGCCGAGACGCACGGCGACGGCACGCTCGCGGCCAAGGGCGCGAGGGTGCCGGACGCCGAGCAGCTGCCCGCCGGCGCGCGCGTCGCCATCGTCGTCAGCAGATATCACTCGCTCGTCACGCAGCGCCTGCTGGACGGCGCGCTCGAGGCGGCCGAGGCGCGCGGAGCCGAGGCCGACGTGATCCTCTCACCGGGCGCGTTCGAGCTCGGCGTCCTCTCGCTCGAGGCGGCCCGCAGCGGTCGCTACGCGGCCGTCGCGGCGCTGGGCTGCGTGATCCGCGGCGAGACGTCGCACTACGACTACGTCTGCAGCGAGGCCGCGCGCGGCGTGCTGCACGCCGCGCTCGAGACGGGCGTCCCGGTCGCCTTCGGGGTGCTCACGACGGAGACCCCGGAGCAGGCGTTCGCACGCGCCGGGGGCAGGGCGGGCAACAAGGGCTACGAGGCCGTCGAGACGGCTCTCGACACGGCCGCGGCGCTCGCCGCGGTCCGCAGCTCGGGCTAGAGCGCCTTGTGCACCTTGCCGGCCTTGATGCAGCGCGTGCACACGTAGGCGCGCTTGGCGACGCCGTCGACCAGCACGCGCATGCGCTGGAGGTTCGGGTCGAAGCGGCGCCTGGTGGCGGCCATGGAGTGGCTGCGGTTGTTCCCGAAGCCGGGCTTGCGGCCGCAGATGGAGCAGACTTTGGACATGAAGGTCTCGTTCGGATTCGCGGGACCGTGCAGCGGCAGAACCGCCCACTGGATGCCCTGCAGTATGCGCGAGACGCCCGGCCGCCGCAACAGGAGGGGCTGCGGGCGCTACCATCGAGTCCGATGACCGCCACGCCAACTGCCGGCGATGCGCTCGCACTCGTGCGCCTCGCCGCTTCCGGCGCAGCAGGCGCGCTCGCGCGACACGCCTCGCGCATCGACGACATCAACGTCTTCCCCGTGCCCGACGGCGACACCGGCGCGAACCTCTCGCAGACCGCCCGCTCGGTGCTGGACGCGCTCCAGGCGACCTCGCAGCCCGAGCCCTCCGCGATCGCCCGTGTCGGCGCCCGCGCCGCGCTCCTGGGCGCACGCGGCAACTCGGGGATCATCCTCTCGCAGCTCGTGCGCGGCGCCTGCGACCGGCTCGGCGAAGGCGGGCCGCTCGACGGCCCGGCCATCGCCGACGCCCTGCGCCGCGCCAGCACCGAGGCGGACGCGGCCCTGCGCGAGCCGGTCGAGGGCACCATCCTGACGGTCGCGCGCGCGCTCGCCGACGGAGCCGAGGCGGCGCGCTCGCCCGATCCCATCATGACGCTGGCCGCGGGCCTGGCCGCTGCGGAGGTGGCGCTGGCGAGCACGACGGACATGCTGCCGTCGCTGCGCGCGGCCGGCGTGGTCGACGCCGGCGGCGCAGGGCTCGTCGAGCTCGTGCGCGGCGCGCTGGCCGCCCTGCGCGGCGAGCCGGTGGCCGAGGCGGCGCCGCTCTGGGAGCACGCGCACGACCCCGTCACGGCCGACTACGCCGGGCCGCGCTACTGCACCGGCTTCCTGGTCGCGGGCACGGTTCCGCGCGAGCAGCTGGAGCTGCAGCTCGCACCGCTCGGCGACTGCCTCGTCGTCGTCTCCGACGGCGAGCTGACGCGCGCGCACCTGCACACCGACGACCCTGGCCTGGCGCTGTCGGCGGCCACCGCGCTGGGAGCGCTCTCCGGCGTCGAGATCAGCGACATGTACGCGCAGCGCGACGCGCTCGCCGAGCGAGCAGGCGCCCCGGCGGCCGCGCTCGAGGACGACGGCCGCCTGGCCGACGTGCTCGCGATCGTCTCGGGAGAGGGCAACCAGGTGCTCTACGCCAGCCTCGGCGCGCGCCTGCTGCTGACGGGGCGCCCGACGGCCGAGGAGCTGCTCGAGGCCATTCGCACGAGCCCGGCCGACGGCATCGTCCTCCTGCCCAACGACCCCGAGCTCCAGGTCGTGGCGGAGTACGCCGCGCAGGCGGCGCCGCTGCCCGTGCACGTGGTGCCGACGCGCGGGCTCGCTCAGGGGCTCGCCGCGCTGGTGCCCTACCGCACCGACCAGCCGGCCGCCGTGCTGGCCGCGTCGTTCGCGGCGGCAGCGGCGTGGGCGGGCACGGCAGAGGTCGCCGGGGGCGCCAACGACGCGGCGGCGCTGCGCGAGGCGGTCGCCCGCGCGCTCGCGCCCGGCTCGACGCTCGTGACCGTGCTGGCCGGGGCGACGGCCGAGCAGGAGGCCCTGGACGCGCTCGCGGACTGGCTGAGCACGTCCCATCCCGGCGTCGAACTGGAGCTGCATGCCGGCGGACAGGCGCATCCGCGCTATTCCGTGAGCGCTGAATGACCGCAGGGCCGCTGACCGCCGAGCGGTGCGCGATCGTGCTCGACTCCACCTCCGACCTGCCCGACTGCCGCGAGCGCCACGCCAACATGCGCATGGTGCCCCTGACGGTGCGCTTCGGCGACGAGGAGCTGCTCGACTACGAGGAGATCAGCCCGCAGCGCTTCTACGAGCGCCTCGCGAGCGATCCGCTCCCACCGCACACGGCCGCACCGCCGCCCGCGCGCTTCGCGGCCGCCTATCGCGCATTGCTCGCCGAGGACGGCTACGAGCACGTGCTCTCCCTGCACCTCTCCGAGGCGCTCTCGGCCACGGTCGGCTCTGCGCGCCTGGCAGCGGCGGAGTTCGACGGCCGCGTGACCGTCGTCGACACGCGCACCGTCTCGATCGGCCTGGCGCTGGCCGGCCTCGGCATCGCCCGCCTGCTCGAGGCGGGTCCCTGCGCGCTCGACGACCTCGTCGAGGAGGCCGAGACGTTCCACCGGCGCTCGCGCCTCGTCTTCGCGTTCGAGACACTCGAGTTCCTCCAGCGCAACGGCCGCATCGGCCGCGGTCAGGCGCTGGTCGGCGGCCTGCTCGGCGTGCGGCCCCTGCTGACGCTGGTCGAAGGCGAGGTCGAGCCGCTCGGTCGCGTGCGCGGCCATGCGCGGCTGCTGGCCGAGCTCGAGAAGCTCGTCTGCGAGAGCACGCGGCCGGACGAGCGGCTGCGCGTGGGCGTCGCGCACGCGCAGGCCGAGACGATCGCGAACGACATCGCCGAGACGGTGCGCTGCGCGCGCCCCCAGGCCGTGATCGAGCTCATCGCGCCGCTCGGCGCCGTCGTGGGCACCAACACCGGCCCCGGCGGCGCAGGACTCGTGTGGGCACGCGAGCCAGACTGACAGCCCTCCTCGCGGCGCTGAAGGCGCGGCCGCGCCTGCTGGCCGGCATCCAGATCGTGGCCGCCGTCGTGCTGCTCGCGTTCCTGGGCTACGAGTTCAGCGACGCCGTGCGCGACGCCTGGCCGCGCCTGCGCCACGCCGACCTCAAGCTCGTGCTGCTCGCGCACGCCCTGCTGGCGGCCTACTACCTCCTCTTCGTGCTGGGCTGGCAGAGCATCCTGCGCGCCTATGGCATCCGGCTCGGCTATCGCGCGGTGCTGGGCGCGGAGATGCTCTCGATGCTCGCGAAGTACATCCCGGGCGGCGTCTGGACTCCGGCCGCCCGCGTCGTCGCGGCCCGGCGCGCGGGCGTCGACAACACGTCGGTCGTGCTCGCGACGATCCTGCTGGAGGCCGGGCTGTCGGCAGTCGCCGGCGTGATCGTGCTGGCCGCGAGCCTGCCCTTCGTCTCGGGCGTGGACGCGCCCGTGTGGCCGGTCGTCGCCTTCGCGGTGCTCGCGACCGGGCTGCTGCACCCGCGCGTCTTCTCGCGCCTCGCGACCCGTCTGCTGAAGCCGTTCGGGGGGGCGGAGATCGCGCCGCTGCCGTGGGCGACCGCGATCGGCGTGCTGCTCTTCTACTGCCTGACCTGGCTCGTCGGCGGCGCCGCGCTGACGGCGCTGCTCGCAGCCGTGGGCACTCACCCCGGAGCCGCCGCGATCGCCTACCTCGGCGGCGCCAGCGCCGTCGGCGCGATCGTCGCCGTGGTCACGGTGATCTTCCCCTCGGGCCTCGGCGTGCGAGAGGGGGCGGTGGGCGCCTTCATGCTCGCGCTGGCGCCCGACAGCGCGGTGGTCGGCGCCGTGGTGCTCAACCGCCTGGCGATCACGATCGTCGAGGCGCTCCTGCTGGCCCTCGCCGCAGGTCTCTCCCGCCGCCGCCGGCACTCCTATCCTGCGGCTGAATGACGTTCGCGGTGCCCGCGCGCGAGCGGCCCAAGCCGCGGACCGCTCCTGATCTCGATCGCCTCGCCGCCGAGGTCGGGGTGCGCACGCCGGCGATCAAGGCGGCGCTCTCCAAGCGCGGCATCGAGACGGCCGGCGATCTGCTCGAGACGCCGCCGCGCGCCTGGCGCGACTATTCCGAGGGCGTGACGGCTCTCGGCGACGTGGCCGTGGGCGGCGAGGCGACGGTGCGCGTGGAGCTGATCTCGGTGCACGTCCGGCCGACCCGGCGCCGCAACCTGCGGATCGTCGAGGCGGCGGTCAAGGACGACTCGGGCTCCGCGACGGCGATCTGGTTCAACCAGGGCTTCCTCGCGCGCACGCTGCTGCCGGGGCAGCTGCTGCAGATGCGCGCGACGGTGCGCGCCGGACGCGGCCTCGAGCTCGCTGTGCGCGAGCACGAGGTGCTCGCGGAGGCGGGGGAGGGGCTCCACACGAGCGGCATGGTCGCCGTCTACGACGCCTCGCGGACGCTCTCGACGCGCGTGCTGCGCGAGCTCGTGGAGCAGCACCTGCCGCGCACCGAGGCGATCGCCGACCCGCTGCCCGCAGGCGTGCGCATCGGACGCCGCTTGCCTTTGCGCCGCGACGCGATCGCCGCGCTGCACTCGCCGCTCTCGCCCGGGGATGCCAAGACGGCGAGCGACCGGCTGGCCTACGAGGAGCTCCTGCTGCTCCAGGTCGCGCTGGCCGAGCGCCGCGCCGCCGCGCCGCCCGCCGAGGCGCTCGGCCGGCCGGGCGAGCTGTTGCGGCGCTATCACGCCTCGCTGCCGTTCGAGCTCACGCTCGGCCAGAAGCGCAGCCTGCGCGACGTCGACCGCGACCTCGCCCGCGGCGGGCGGGCGATGCACCGCCTGCTGCTCGGCGACGTCGGCTCCGGCAAGACCGTCGTCGCCGTGCACGCGATGCTGCGCGCGGCCGAGCGGGGCGCGCAGGCGGCGCTGCTGGCGCCCACGGAGGTGCTCGTGCAGCAGCACGCCGCAACCGTGCGGGGCCTGGTCGAGCCGCTCGGGATCGAGCTCGCGGTGATCACGGGCGACGTGCCCGCGGCCGACCGCAGGGCGCGCCTGCAGCGCATCGCCTCGGGCGATGCCGCACTGGTCGTGGGCACCCACGCGCTGCTCGAGTCGAGCGTCGAGTTCGCGGACCTGAGGCTGATCGTCGTCGACGAGCAGCACCGCTTCGGCGTCGAGCAGCGCGCAGCGCTCTCGGAGCGCCACGGCGCGCACGCGCTGCACATGACGGCCACGCCGATCCCGCGCTCGCTCGCACTCTCGCTCTACGGAGACCTCGACCTGACGGAGCTGCGCGAGCTGCCGGCCGGCCGCCGGCCGATCATCACGCGCCGGGTCGGCGCCGGCAAGCGCGCCGCCTGCCACGAGTGGCTGATCGCGCAGTGGCAGGAGCACGGTCGGCAGGCCTACGTCGTCTGCCCGCTGGTCGAGGGCTCCGAGACCGTCCAGGCGAGAGCGGCGGAAGAGCTCCACGGCGAGCTCGTGAAGACGCTCGCACCGCTCGAGGTCGGGCTCGTGCACGGCCGTCAGAGGGCGGCCGAGCGCGCCGCCGCGATGCGCGCCTTCGCGGCCGCCGAGATCCAGGTGCTGGTCGCCACGACAGTGATCGAGGTCGGCATCGACGTCCCGAACGCGACGGCCATGGTGATCGAGGACGCCGACCGCTTCGGCCTTTCGCAGCTGCATCAGCTGCGCGGGCGCGTCGGGCGCAGCAGCGAGCAGTCGTACTGCTTCCTGTTCGAGTCGCCGGAGCCGAGCGATCTGGGACAGCGGCGCCTGGCGGCGCTGTGCGAGCACGCGAGCGGCTTCGACCTGGCCGAGATCGACCTCCGCCTGCGCGGCGAGGGCGAGCTCTCCGGCCTGCGCCAGTCGGGCGCCGGCGATCTCCGCCACGCCAGCCTCGCCCGCCATCGCCGACTGGTCGCGCGCTCGCGCGCCGATGCCCGCCTGCTCGCTCGCCGCGGCCCGTTCGACCCGGTGCTGGCGCAGGCCGCGCGCGAGCGCTTCGGCGCCCTCGTCGAGCGCATCGGCCGCGCATGAAGATCGTGGCCGGCGAGCTGGGCGGGCGGCTGCTCGCAGCACCGCGCGGACGCGCCGTGCGGCCGACCGCCGCCCGCGTGCGCGAGGCGCTGTTCCAGCGCATCGGACCGCTGGACGGGGCCGACGCCCTGGATCTCTTCGCCGGCTCCGGCGCGCTCGGCTTCGAGGCGCTCTCGCGCGGCGCGGCCTCCTGCCTGTTCGCCGACGACGCCGCGGCGAGCATCGCCTGCCTGCGCACCAACGTCAAGGCGCTGGGCCTCGAAGACCGCGCCACGGTGCGCCGGGCGGACTTCAAGCGCGTGCTGCGCGACGAGGCCCGGGGCGCGGCGCAGTACGACCTCGTGCTGCTGGATCCGCCCTACAGCGCAGCCGCGGGCTATGCTGCTGCGCTTGGCGAGCTTCTCCCCGCCGTGCTCGCGCCCGGCGCGCTGGTCGTGATCGAGAGCGCGCACGGCCTGGAGCTCGCGCTCGACCTGCCCGCCGACCCGCCCCGCCGCTACGGCGCCTCGACGATCCAGATCCTCCGCAATGCCCCCTGACGTCACACCGTCGACCGCCGACGGCCGGACTGCGCTCTGCCCGGGCACCTACGACCCGGTCACCTACGGCCACCTCGACATCATCGAGCGCGCCTCGGCCATGTTCGACCGCATCGTGGTCGGCGTCGTGCGCCATCCGACCCACAAGGAGCCGTTCTTCCCGATCGAGCAGCGACTGGAGCTCCTCAGCGAGGTGCTCGCGCCCTTTCCGAACGTGGTCGTGGCAGGGTTCTCCACGCTCGTCGTCGAATACGCGCGGGCGTGGGGGGCGTGTGCACTGGTCAAGGGACTGCGCGCCGTCTCCGACTTCGAATGGGAACTGCAGATGGCACACCTGAATAAGCGCATCGCTCCGGAGATCGAGACCGTCTTCCTGATGTCGTCGCCCCGTTACAGCTTCCTCTCGTCGAGCGGCGTGCGCGAGCTCGCGGCCTTCAACGGCCCGATCGCGGACTTCGTGCCGCCGATCGTCGCCGAGGCCTTCGCGAGGCGCACCCACTAGGAGACTGCATGGATGTCCTCGTCCTCATCGACAAGCTCGACGAGCTGGTTCACGGCGCGAAGGCGGTGCCGCTGACCGACCAGGTCCGCATCGACCGCGAGGAGATCTGGGAGATCCTCGACCAGATGCGCGCGACCATCCCCGAGGAGATCAAGCAGGCGCGCTGGATCGTCAAGGAGCGCCAGGAGATGCTCGCCGAGGCCAAGCGCGAGGCCGAGCGCCTCGTCGCCGACGCCCGCGAGCGCGCGGCCGAGCTGGCCTCGCAGCAGGAGGTCGTGCGCCAGGCCGAGCAGCAGGCCCGCTCGCTGCTGGGCGAGGCGAGGCGCCGCGAGCGCGAGGTGCGGCTGGGCGCCGAGGACTACGCCGACGAGATCCTGGCCACGCTCGAGGTCAACCTCGGCAAGTTCCTGACCGCCGTGCAGCGCGGGCGCGAGCAGCTGCAGCGCCGCTCGGACGAGCCCTCCGCGCTCGAGCTCGACGAGTAGCCCATCGAGGCAGGCACCGCGACGAACGACGCGGAGGGCCTTTAGCCTGCGGGGACATGAGCACGCTCGACCTGCGCACCCTGCGGCTCGCTCCCGGCGACCATCGCCGCGAGCAGGTGCCCGCCACCATCTCGCCCTTCACGGCCGGAGCCCAGTCGTACCATCCCGAGCCGGCGGAGGTGCCGGCGAAGCTCGGCCTGACCCGACTGGTCGGCGGGCTCCTCTTCGACCTCGCCTTCGACGTCACGATCGTCGGCCCCTGCCAGCGCTGCCTGGAGCCGGCCGAGATCGATCTCTCCGTGAGCGCCCGGGAGTACCAGGCCGACGAGCCCGAGGTCGAGGACGAGGAGACGACGCCGTACCTGGTCGGCGAGCTGCTCGACGTCGACCGCTGGGCGACCGACTCGGCCATCCTCGCCCTCCCGATCGTGATCCGCTGCAAGCCCGACTGCGCAGGGCTGTGCCCGCAGTGCGGCGCCGATCGCAACCTCGTCGCGTGCGGCTGCGAGCCGCCGAAGGACGCGCGCTGGGAGCGGCTGCGGGAGCTTCTGTAGCCGCTCCTCGGCGCGTCCGCTACGCTTCCGCGCAGTATGCCCGTCCCTAAGAAGAAGACCTCCAAATCCCGCCGCGACAAGCGTCGCTACCAGGGCGTGCCGCTGGCGATTCCCGTCGGGGTCTGCGCGCAGTGCGGCTCGCCCACGCGCGCGCACCGGATGTGCCCCACGTGCAAGACGTACAAGGGGCGCGAGATCGAGCCGCTCGGGACGTGAGCACCGCGGTCACCGTCGCGCTCGACGCGATGGGCAGCGACCGGGGCGCGGAGGTGATCGTCGCGGGCGCGCGGGATGCCGTCGCCCATGGCGATCTGCGCGTGCTCGTGTGCGGCCCCTCGGACGTGCTCGGCCCGCTCGTCGAGGGCGTGCCGGAGATCGAGGTGGTGCATGCACCGGACCTGATCTCGCAGAACGACGAGCCGGCGCGCGCCGCGCGCGAGCGGGGCGATTCCTCGGTGGTGACCTGCATGCGCCTCGTGCGCGAGGGCCGGGCGCAGGCCGCCGTCTCGGCCGGCCCCACCGGCGCCGTGCTCGCAGCCGGCCTGCTCGAGCTGCGCCGCCTGCCGGGCGTGCTGCGGCCCGCGATCGTGCAGCCCCTGCCGTCGTGGAAGGGCCCGATCGTCGTGCTCGACATCGGCGCGACGCCCGATCCCCGGCCCAACCAGCTGCACCAGTTCGCACACATGGGCAGCGCCTTCTCCGCGAGCGTGCTCGGCGTGCACGAACCGCGCGTCGGCCTGCTCTCGAACGGGCATGAGGAAGGCAAGGGCAACCGGCTGGTGATCGACTCCTACCGGCTCCTGGCCGATGACGACCGCCTGATCTTCGCCGGCAACATCGAGGGCCGCGACGTCCCCCTCGGGGCGGTCGACGTCGTCGTCACCGACGGCTTCACCGGCAACGTCGTGCTCAAGCTGCTGGAGGGCACGGGCGCCTGGCTGTTCGACGAGATCCGCCAGGCGGCGACCTCCTCGTGGCAGGGCAAGCTCGGCGGGCTGCTGCTGCGCCCCAAGCTGCGGCCGCTGCGGGACAAGGTCAATCCCGACACCTACGGCGGCTCCTATCTGATCGGCCTGCGTGCGATCGCGGTCAAGGCGCACGGCGACTCGGGAGCCGTGGCCATCTCGAACGCGCTGCGCCATGCCGCGCGCGGGGTGCGCGAGGGACTGATCGAGGACATCGGCCGGCGCGTCCGCCCGGAGGCCACTCCCTCGGTCCTCGACGGCGCGGCGGACAGGGACACTCAGATCTCACCTGCCTCGGCGGACCAAGGGCAATAGCCACCCACGCGCGCGCATGCTACGCTCGCCCGGCCGCACACCCATATCTCTGGAGGCACGTTGGCGACGCGCGAAGAAGTCCTCGACCAGGTCAAGCAGATTCTCGTCCAGCAGCTCGGAGTCGACGAGGGGCAGGTCACGCCCGAGGCGTCCTTCCAGGACGACCTCGATGCCGACTCCCTCGACCTCGTCGAGCTGATCATGGAGCTCGAGGATCAGTTCGGCGTGAAGATTCCGGACGAGGAGGCGCAGGGCATCAAGACGGTCAATCAGGCTGTCGACTACATCATGGAGAACGCCTCCTAGCGCCGAACGTGTCCGCGCTCGCAACGCTCGTCGAGCGGCTCCCCGATGAGCTGCGCAGGCGCGCGTTCACCCATTCGTCGTGGGTCGAGCAGCGCGTCCAGTCCTACGAGCGACTGGAGTTCCTCGGCGACTGCGTGCTCGGTCTCGCAGTCGCCGAGGAGCTCGCTCGCCGCTCCCCCGGCGCGGACGAGGGAACGCTCGCGCAGCAGCGCGCGTATGTCGTCTCCCGCAGCTCCTGCGAGCTCGTGGCCCGCACCCTGAGGCTCGGGGAGGCGTTCGAGCGGGAGCGCGAGCGCCGCGGCGCCGAGACGCGCATCGAGCCGAGCCGCAACGTGCTGGCGGCGCTCTGCGAGTCCGTGATCGGCGCCGCCTTCGAGCAGTTCGGCTACCGCGAGACCGCCGATGCGGTGGTCGAGGCGTTCCAGGAGCGCATCGATTTCGGCGAGCAGGGCTTCGTCGACCACAAGACGGAACTGCAGGAACGCCTGGCACGTCAGGGGTCGTCCGTAAGCTACCGGCTGATGGAGGCAACGGGACCAGCGCACCGCCGCAGCTTCACGACCGCCGCCGTGGTGGGAGAGGCGATCATCGGCACGGGCGAGGGCAGCTCCAAGAAGGCCTCGGAGCAGGCCGCCGCCCAGGAGGCGCTGCTGCGCGTGGACGGCGAAGGCCGGCTGTGCACCTGAGCGCCCTCCGCATCCGCGGGTTCAAGTCGTTCCGGGACCCGCTGGAGCTGAACTTCGAGCGGGGCGTCTCCGTGGTCGTCGGCCCGAACGGCTCGGGCAAGTCGAACATCGCCGACGCGCTGCAGTGGGCCATGGCATCGCAGCCGCCCAGCCAGCTGCGCGCGCAGACGGGGCAGGACGTGCTCTTCGCAGGCTCCGAGCAGCACGCCGCGAGCGGCGTCTGCGAGGTCGAGATCGTGATCGACAACAGCGACGGCGGGGCCGGCATCGAGCGCAACGAGCTGTCGGTCATGCGCCGCCTCGACCGAGCGGGCGACAGCGACTACCTGCTCAACCGCCAGGCGGTTCGGCGGCTCGACGTGCGAGACCTGCTGGCCGACGCCGGGCTCGGGCGCGATCTGCACTGCATCATCGCCCAGGGCACGGTCGACCAGGTGCTGCTGGCGAAGCCGGACGAGCGCCGCGGCCTCGTCGAGGAGGCCGCCGGGCTCGGCAAGTTCAAGCGCCGGCGGCAGCGCGCCGAGGCCAAGCTCGCGCGCGTCGCGGCCGATCTCGAGCGCGCAGGCGACGTCGAGCGCGAGCTGCGGGCCCGACTGCGCCCGCTCGAGCTGCAGGCGACCGCCGCCGAGCGCGCAGAGGCGCTCGGGCGCCAGATCGCCGAGGCGCGGCTGCGCCTGCTCGCCTCCGCCCTGGCCGAGACGCGGCGCGCGCGCGGCGAGCGCGAGAGCGAGCTGGCCGCTGCGCGCGGCGAGCGCGACGCCGCGTCCGCGCGGCTCGCCGAGATCACCGCGCGCCGGGCGGAGGCGGAGGGCGAGCTGGCCGCGATCCTCGGCGAGCAGGAGTTGGCGGCCGCCCAGCGGATCGCGCTGGCGACGGCCTGCGAGCGCCTGAGCTCGCGCCGCGACGCGCTGGCGCAGCGGCTGGGCGACGTGACGGCCGAGGCTGCCCGCGAGCGCGAGCTCGCCGATCGCCTCGCGGCCGAGGCCGCAGCCCTCGCGCTGCAGGCCGAGCAGGCGATCGAGTCGGCCGAGCGCCTGAGCGCCGCCGAGGGCGCGCTCGCGCCCGTCGACGAGGCCGAGCTGACGACCGCCGCCGCACGGGCCGGCGAGAGCGGGGAGGCGGCCCTGGCCGCCCGCCGTGCCGCCGCCGAGCTGACGGGAGCCGCCGCGCACGCCGAGGCTGCGCTCGCGGCGCAGCGCACGCGCTCGGCGCAGGGCGCGGAGCGCCGTGACGAGCTCGTGCGCGCCGCCGAGCGCTCGCGGGCCGAGCTCGCGGAGGCGGAGTCGGCGCTGGCTGCGGCCGAGCCGGCCGCCGCCGCGGCGCGCACCGCACACGAAGCAGCGCTCGCGGCCGAGAGCACCGCCCGTGCTCAGGTCGAGGAGTTGCGCGGTCGCAGCCGCGATGCGCAGCGACGCGCGGCCGAGGCGGCATCGGGCGCGGCCGCTGCGGCTGCCCGGGCGAGTGCGCTGTCGGCCGCGGTCGAGCGGGCCGACGGCATCGCGCCCTCGCTGGCCGAGCTCGTCCGCCGCGGCGCCACGCTGGCCCTTGCCCTCGTCGAGCCGGAGGCGGGCTACGAGCTCGCCGTCGCCGCGGCGCTCGAGCGCTGCGCGGCCCTGGCCTGTGCCGACGACCTCGCCGGTGCGCTGCAGCTGCTCGAGAGCGCCGAGGCCGCGGGCGGTGCGCTGCACGTCGGACGAGCGGCGGGGGCGAAGGCGCAGGCGCCGGCCGGAGCCGTGCCGCTCGAGGCGCACGTGCGCCTCGCTCCGCGCGCGCCCTCCGGGCTGCTCTCCGGCGTCTGGCTCGTCGACGATGCGGCCGCGCTGCTCGAGGTCGCGGGCGGCATCGCCGTCACGCGCGAGGGGCTGGGGTACGACGCCGATCGCGGAGTCGCGTTCCGCTCGGGAGCAAGCGGCGAGGCCGCGCTGCTGCGGGCCCGCCGGGAGCTCGAAGGCGCGCAGGCCGCGGCCGAGCGCACCGCTGCGGAGAGCGCGCTGCGCGAGTCCGAGGCAGCGCTCACCGCCACCGCTCTGAGCGAGCTCGAGGCAGCCGAGGCGAGGGAGGCCGCGGCACTCGCCGAGGCGCGCGGCGCGCTGGCTGCAGCGGAGCGTGCCGAGCGCGAGGCCGTGGCGGCCCGCGAGCGGGCGGCGCGCGCTGCGGAGCGCTGCGAGCACGACCGCGAGGAGGCCGAGCGCTCCGGGCTCGAGCTGACCGCGGCCATCGAGTCCTCGGAGCGGGAGTCGGCCGAGCTGGCGCGTGCGGCCGCGGCCGCAGCCGACGCCGCGGCGCGGGCAGACGCCGAGCATGCGCAGCTCGAGTCGGTGCGCAGCGAGCTGGCCGAGCGGGTCGCGCGTGCGCGCGCCGAGCGCGCCGCGGTCGCCGAGCGCGCCGAGCACGCACGCCGCGAGCGCGATCGCATCGTCGCTCAACGGGCGAACGCCGAGCGCAGCGCGCAGCGCACGCGTGCGCGCGGAGACGCGCTGGCGCTGCTCGCCGCCGGCGACGGAGCGGCCCTGGTCGCAGCGCTCGCGTCGTGCGCAGAGGCTGCGGACGCCGCCCGGAGCCCGCTCGTGCAGCGTGGCGCCGAGCTGGCGCGGCGCAGTGAGGCCCTCACGCTCGCGCTGCGGGCGTGCGCGCAGGACGAGGCGCAGCACTCGGGCGCCGAGCGCGACGCCGCGGCGCGTGCCGGCTCCCTGGAGCGCGAGGCGGCGCATGCGGAGGAGCGCCTCGCCGAGCTGCGGGCGCGGGCCGCCGAGCTGGCGGAGCAGCATGGCCTGGCGGCCATCGATGCGGTCGAGCCGCTGCCGCCCGAGGAGCTGGCGGGCCTCTCCGCGCGCGTCGAGCGGCTGGAGCGCCGCCGCGGCGAGCTCGGCGCCGTGAACCCGCTGGCCAGGCAGGAGCTCGAGGAGCAGCGCGGCCGGCTCGACGACGTGCGCACGCAGGTCGACGACCTGGCCGCCGCGATGCGCGAGCTGGAGCGCGTGATCCGGAGCCTCACGCGCGAGATCCGCGAGCGCTTCGCGACGACCTTCGCGCAGGTCCAGGAAGGCTTCGACGAGGTCGTGGGAACGCTCTTCCCGGGTGGCCACGGGCGCTGCGTGCTGACCGATCCGGAGCCCGTGGAGGAGACAGAGGACGCCCCGGCGGAACCCGCCGAGCCTGGCGTCGAGCTGGAGATCCAGCCTGCCGGCAAGCGGCTGGCCTCGATGGGGCTGCTCTCCGGCGGAGAGCGCTCGCTCGGCGCGCTGGCCTTCCTGTTCGCGCTGATGCTGGCCCGGCCCTCGCCGTTCTACGTGCTCGACGAGGTCGACGCGGCGCTCGACGACGCCAACATCTCGCGCTTCCTCGAGCTGATCGAGCGCTATCGCGAGCGGGCGCAGTTCATCATCATCACCCACCAGCAGCTGACGATGGAGATCGCCGACGTGCTCTACGGCGTCTCGATGGCGGGCGACGGCGTCTCCACGGTGCTCTCGCGGCGCACGCGCGAGCCCCTGGCGGTCTGATGTCGTGGGAGACGATCCTGCTCGGGCTGGCGCCCGCGAGCGAGCGTCCGCGCGAGCCCGAGGAGCGCCGTCGTGGCTTCTTCTCGCGCCTGCGCGAGAATCTCGGCCGCTCGAGCCGCGCGCTCGCCCAGGGACTCAACGAGCTCGCCTTCGACCCGAACGACGATGATGTCTGGGAGCGGCTCGAGGAGCTCCTGATCGCGGCCGACGTCGGCGTCCCCGCGACCGTCGAGATCGTGCAGGAGCTCGAGGCCGAGAGCGCGGCCGGGCGCCTGCACACGCCCGAGGAGCTGCGCGAAGCGCTCCAGCGGATCGTCGCCGCGCGCCTGGCTCAGCCGCTCGAGCGCCGTGCGCTCGACCTGCGTGCCGAGCCCGCCGTGATCCTCGTCGTGGGCGTCAACGGCACCGGGAAGACCACGACGATCGGCAAGCTCGCCTACCAGCTGCACGAGGCCGGCGCGAGCGTCGTGATCGGCGCCGCCGACACGTTCCGCGCGGCGGCAGCCGAGCAGCTCGAGACCTGGGCCGAGCGGGCGCACGCCGACTTCGTCGGCTCGGCGAGCGGCTCCGATCCTGCCGCGGTCGCCTTCGACGCCGTCAGCGCCGGCGTCTCGCGCGCGCGCCGCGTCGTGATCGTGGACACCGCAGGCCGGCTGCACACCCAGGAGCACCTGATGGAGGAGCTCTCCAAGGTACGGCGCGTGATCGCCCAGCGCCTGCCGGGCGCTCCACACGAGACGCTGCTCACGATCGACGCGACCACGGGCCAGAACGGCCTCCAGCAGGCGCGCCTCTTCACGCAGGCCGCCGAGGTCACGGGCCTGGTGCTGACGAAGCTGGACGGCAGTGCCAAGGGCGGCATCGCGATCGCGATCGCCCACGAGCTCGGGCTGCCGATCAAGCTGATCGGCATGGGGGAGTCGCTCGAGGATCTGCGGCCGTTCGAGGCCGACGCGTTCGCGCGGGCCCTGTTCACGGAATGAGGCCCCGGAGGGCGCACACGTGCGGCGTGTATCATTCAGATGTCAAAGTGGAGGCGTCACCCGTTTCCCACCCGCCGGTCGAACGTTCGCCGCGCCGGGTCGTGCAAGCTCCTGTACGTGCACGTCGGGTGTCGCCGCTGCGCATGAGAGGAGCAGGTTGAAGCATTCGGTGAAGCGCCAGTGAGGCCGCGCGGTGGCCAGGATGTGCGTCCGGCAGAGCCCCGCACACGGGTCAACGAGACGATCCGCGTACCGCAGGTCCGGCTGATCGACGACGATGGCTCGCAGATCGGCGTCAAGGCGCGCGACGAAGCACTGGAGTACGCGTGGGCCAAGAACCTCGACCTCGTCGAGGTGGCGCCCGACGCGAATCCGCCCGTCTGCCGTGTCATGGACTACGGCAAGTACCGGTACGACCAGGAGCAGAAGCAGAAGCTGGCGCGCAAGCACCAGAGCACGATCACGATCAAGGAGATCAAGCTCCGCCCGAAGATCGATCCCCACGACTACGCCACCAAGAAGGGCCATGTCGTACGCTTCTTGCGCCAGCGCGACAAGGTCAAGGTCACGATCATGTTCCGCGGGCGCGAGATGAGCCACCCCGAGCGCGGACGAGCGCTGCTCGAGCGGCTCGCAGAAGATGTGTCCGAGCTCGGCGTGATCGAGTCCGCGCCGATCCAGGACGGCCGCAACATGGTCATGCTGCTGGCTCCGGTCAGAGAGTTGCCGCCCACGAAGCCGGGCCCGAACGAGGCGCCGGCAGAAGAGCCCGCCCCGTCCGAGCCCGTCGCCGAGGCGCCCGCCGCCGAAGTACCCGCGGCGGCCGCAGAGCCCGAAGCAGAGCCCGAAGCCAAAGCAGCCCCGTCCGCCGCCGCCAAGCCGGCGGCCAAGCCAAAAGCACCCGCCAAGCCGAAGGTCGCAAAGCCCAAGGCAGCAGCAGCAGCAGTCGACGAGCCCGCAGCGGCCGCCCCCGAACCAGAACCGGAACCGACGAGCACCTGATGCCAAAGATGAAGACCCACTCCGGCGCCAAGAAGCGCTTCAAGACGACCGGCAGCGGCAAGTTCACGCGCCGGCACGGAATGCGCTCGCACATCATGGAGAAGAAGTCGCCGAAGCGGAAGCGCGCCTTCCGTCACGATCAGCCGGTCGCGCACTCTGACGAGAAGCTCGTCAAGGGCCTTCTCGGGCTGCGCTGAGGAAGGAAGCAGATGACCCGCGTCAAGCGATCCGTTCACGCGCGCAAGAAGCGCCGCAAGGTTCTGGCTCAGGCCTCCGGCTACTGGGGCCTGAAGTCCAAGGTCTACAAGCGCGCGAAAGAGCAGGTTCAGCACAGCCTGCAGTACGCCTATCGCGACCGCCGCGTGCGCAAGCGGGACTTCCGGCGGCTGTGGATCGTGCGCATCAATGCCGCCGCGCGCATGCACGACCTGTCGTACAGCCAGATGATCAACGGGCTGAAGCGCGCCGAGGTGGCCGTCGACCGCAAGGTGCTGGCCGATCTGGCCGTGCACGAGCCGAAGACGTTCGCCGCGCTCGCCGAGCGCGCCAAGGCGGCGCTCGCGCAGTGACCCCCGGCGGCCGCGGGTGAGGCTGCACGATCACCCACGCTCGTCGAATGCGCAAAAGGTGCGGTTCCTGCTGGGCGTGCTCGGGCTCGAGGTCGAGCGGCGTACCGTGCCGTTCGAGGCGCCCCGCCCGGCCTGGCACATCGCGGTCAACCCGCTCGGCGGAATCCCCGCGCTGATCGACGGCGACGTCGTGCTGGCCGAGTCGAACGCGATCCTCCGCTACCTGGCCGCCCGCGAGGGCCGCTCCGACCTTCTGCCGGACGATCCGCGCGAGCGGGCGCGCGTCGACTGGCTGCTCGATGCGGTCGCGACGACGCTGCGCCCGGCGACGCGCGAGGTCGACGCGCCGGCCTTCGGCTTCCGCCCGCAGCGGGGGATCGGCGCCGAGCCCGCGGACCCGGCTGCCGTGCCTGCGGCGATCGCCGCCGTCGAGCCCCGCCTGACGGCGTTCTCGTCGCTGCTCGGCGACGGCGGCTTCGCCTGCCTCGGACGCCTGACGCTGGCCGACTGTGCGGCCATGCCGTCGCTCTGGCGGCTGCATCACGCAGGTGCGCTGGGCGCCCACGAGCGCCTGCAGGCCTGGGCGGAGACGGTCGGGAGCCACCCGGCCTGGGCACCGGTGGCTGTCGAGAGCGGCGTGCCCGCGTGATCACCAGCCGGGCCAATGGCCGCGTCAAGGCCGCCCGTGCCCTTGGCGAGGCCAAGGAGCGCAAGCGCACGGCCTGGGCACCGGTGGCTGCCGAGAGCGGCGCGCCCGCGTGATCACCAGCCGGGCCAACGGCCGCGTCAAGGCCGCCCGTGCCCTTGGCGAGGCCAAGGAGCGCAAGCGCACGGGACTCTTCGCCGACGAGGGCGAGGATGCGCTGCGCACGGCCCTGGCGGCGGGCATCGCTCCCGTCGAGGCGTTCGTCGACGATGACCTCGGCAGCGACCGGATCGCGGACGAGCTCGCTGCGGCGGGCACGCTGGTCCTGCGCTGCACCGCCGATGTGATGGCCGCCGTCTCGTCGCTCTCGCACGCCAGCCGCGCGGTCGGCGTGTTCCGGGCCAACGACCTGCCGCGCCTCGTGCGCGACTCGCCCGCCGCGGCAGTCGGCCTGCAGCTTTACGGCGTGTCGGACCCGGGCAACCTCGGCACGCTGCTGCGCAGCGCACATGGCCTCGGCCCCGCGCACGTCGCGCTGGCCGAGGGCTGTGCCGATCCGCTCTCGCCGCGCTCGGTGCGGGCGAGCATGGGGGCCCTCTACGAGGTGCCGGTGATCGTGCTCTCGGAGGCGCCGCCGCTGGCCGTGGTCGCTCTGGACGCCCGTGCCGGGCAGACGCTGGCCGAACTGGCCCCGGCTCCGCCCATCGCCTTCGCGCTGGGCGGGGAGCGAACGGGCCTGCCACGCGAGATCGCAGCCGCAGCCGATGCGCTGGCCCGCATCCCGCTGGCCGAGGGAGCCGAGTCGCTGAACGTGGCGATCGCCGGCGCGCTGGCGCTCTACGAGCTCCGTCGCGGGGGCGCATAAACCGGGGTCAGGCACGCATTATGCGTGCCTGACCCCGGTTTATGCGCCCCCGCCGGCATCGCAGCTTCGCTCGCAGACGTAGATCTGGTCGCCCGTCTGGTCGAGCAGCTCCTCTCCCTGGAAGCCGGCGTAGGCGGCGGCGACGTTCAGCCCCGCCTCGGCGCAGAGCGCTCGCCACTCGGCGGCGCTGCGCCACTCCAGCGTCATCGGCACGATGCGGCCGGGCAGCCGCACCTCCAGCTTCAGCCGGCGCTCGGCTGCATCCCAGTCGGGACGCTCGGAGATGCCCTCGCGGCGGGCGATCCAGCGCTGCTGCGTGGCGCGGATGTCGGCCGGGCTCGGCTCGAAGACGTCGAACACGAACTGGCCCCCGGGAAGCAGCAGCGACGCGGCGGAGCGGAGCGCCGCGAGCCGCTCCTGGTCGCCGGAGAGGTGCATGAAGGTGCGGAAGGGCGCGATCACGCGATCGCTCTGCGGTAGGCCGGGCGGACTGCGCAGGTCGCCGACGACCGGCTCGACGAGCTCGCCGACGCCCTGGCGCTCGGCGCGGCGGCGCGCCTGTGCCAGCATCGCTGGTGCCGCGTCGAGGGCGATCACGCGGTGGCCGTGGCGCGCAAGCTCGATCGAGATGCGGCCGCTGCCGGCACCGAGCTCGATGATCGGCCCAGCAGCGCCTTCGCAGGCCAGCACGTAGAAGGGGATGTCGTGGTCGACGCCGGCGCACCAGCGGTCGTAGAGCGGGCCGAGCCGCTCGTAGGGCTCGCCACCGGGTGCCGCTGCTCGCATACGCGGTAGAATGGACGTTCCGGCGCCGACGGAGACGAGTAGGCGGGCGCCGTTCGCAGGAGGGAGCGGGGCCGTGACTGAGAGCCCCCGCGCGGACGGCCCGTCGAAGTTCACCTCCCGAGCCGGACGAGACGCCGTCGAACGGGCGGAAAGCGAGCGGCGCCGGGTCTGGCGCAAGCAGGGTGGTACCGCGGGGGATGTCTCCCTCGTCCCTGCACCAGCGCGGGGATGTCAATGGAGGACGCGGCCACCCTGGAGCAGCAGGGGCGCGAGCAGCTCGAACGGGCCACGACGGCCGACGAGCTCGAAGACGCACGCATCGAGACGCTGGGGCGCTCGAGCGCGCTGACGCACGCCCTGCGCGAGCTCGGCGCACTGCCCGCCGAGCTGCGCGGAGCGCGCGGACAGGACCTGAACCGCGTGCGCGGCGAGCTCGAACGGCTGCACGCCGAGCTGCGCGAGCGCTTCGAGTCGCGGGAGCTCGAGATCGCTCTGCAGGGCGCGGCCGTCGACGTGACGCTGCCGGGCGACCCTGTGCCCCGCGGCACGGCGCACCTGCTGACGCAGGTGCAGCGCGAGATCGAGGACGTCTTCGTCGGCCTCGGCTTCCGCATCGCGGAAGGCCCCGAGGTCGAGCTCGAGTACTACAACTTCACCGCCCTCAACACCCCTGACGACCATCCGTCGCGTGCCGAGTCCGACACGCTCTGGATCAGCGGGGACGTCTGCCTGCGGACACAGACCTCGCCCGTCCAGGTACGCGTGATGGAGCGGCAGCCGCCGCCCGTCTACGTGATCTGCCCCGGCCGCGTGTACCGCCGGGACACGCTCGATCCGACGCATTCGCCGATGTTCCAGCAGGTCGAGGGCCTGGCCGTCGACCGCGGCCTCTCCCTGGCCCACCTCAAGGGCACGCTCGAGCACTTCGCGCGGGCGCTCTTCGGGCCCGAGCGCGAGATCCGGCTGCGCTCGCACTACTTCCCGTTCACCGAGCCGAGCGTCGAGCTCGACGTCTCGTGCTTCCTGTGCGGCGGCAAGGGCTGCCGCGTCTGCTCGGGCGAGGGCTGGATCGAGATCCTCGGAGCCGGCATGGTCGACCCGAACGTCTTCGGCTTCGTGCCCGGCTATGACCCCGAGGTCGTGTCCGGCTGGGCCTTCGGGATGGGGATCGAGCGCGTCGCGATGCTCAAGTACGGCATCCCACACGTCAAGAGCTTCTACGACAACGACGTGCGCTTCCTCGAGCAGTTCAGGGGGGCCGTGCGATGAAGGTGCCGCTGCAGTGGCTGGCGGATCACCTCGCCGAGCTCCCTCCGCGCGACGAGCTCATCGCGCAGCTCTCGCTGGCGGGCGACAAGGTCGAGGGCATCGAGCGCCGCGGACTGCCCGCGGAGGACGGCGTCGAGGAGCTCGTCGTCGCGGGCCTCGTGCTCGAGGCGGGCAAGCATCCCAACGCCGACCGCCTGCAGTTCTGCCAGGTGGACGTGGGGGAGGCCTCGCCGCGGCCGATCGTGTGCGGCGCCTGGAACTTTGCGGCGGGCGACACGGTCGCAGTCGCGCTGCCTGGCACGGTGCTGCTGGACGGCCGCCGGATAGGCCGCTCCAAGCTGCGCGGCGAGACCTCCGACGGCATGATCCTGTCCGAGCGCGAGCTCGACATCTCGCCGGAGGGCGACGGCATCATCGTGCTCGGTGAGGGCTGGAAGCCCGGAGAGCCGCTCGCTGCCCGCATGGCCCTGGCCCACGACGTGATCGAGCTCGAGGTCACCTCGAACCGTGCCGATCTGCTCTCGATGCGCGGCGTCGCGCGCGACGTGCATGCGATCTTCGGCATCGAGCTGGCGCCGCTGGACGACAGCGAGCCGGCCGCTCTCGGCAACCGGCTGACGGGCGACTGGATCAAGATCGGCATCGAGGACTACGAGCTCTGCCCGCGCTTCACCGCGCGCGTCTTTCAGGACGTGAAGGTCGCACCCTCGCCGCTCTGGCTCAAGGCCCGCCTCAACGCCGTCGGCCTCCGCCCGATCTCGAACGTGGTCGACATCACGAACTACGTGATGCACGACCTCGGCAGCCCGCTGCACGCCTACGACCACGCACGCGTGCGCGGCGGGGTGCTGGTCGCCCGGCACGCGCAGCAGGGCGAGACCATCCGGACGCTGGACGGCCAGGAGCGAGAGCTCGACCCCTCCATGCTCGTGATCGCCGACGCGGAGGGGCCGCAGGGCATCGCGGGAATCATGGGCGCCACCGACTCCGAGGTGCGCGAGCAGACGTCCACGGTCGTGCTCGAGGCGGCCAACTTCACGCGCTCGCAGATCCTGCGCACCTCGCAGGCGGTCGGGCTTCGCTCGGACGCGTCCAACCGCTGGGAGAAGGGCGTCCCCGCCGATCTTGCTCCTCTCGCCTCGCGTGCGGCAGCCCGCCTGCTCGTCTCGCTCTGCGGAGCGCACATGACGCCGCGGCCGATCGACGTGAGCGCCGACCTCCCCTCTCGCCTGCAGCTGCGGGTGCGCATGGACCGCGTGGCCCAGATCACGGCGCTCGAGGTGTCGCTGGCGCGGGCCGTCGAGATCCTGGACCGGCTGGGCTTCGACCCGCGCGCCGGCCAGGGGACGATCGACGTGCGGGTGCCGACCACGCGCTTCCTCGACGTCACGCGCGAGATCGATGTGATCGAGGAGATCGCGCGCATCTACGGGCTCGAGCACGTCCCATCGCTGCTCTCGGTCGGCTCGGGGGGCGGTCCACCCCTGCCCAGCGTGTGCGGCGAACGATCGCCGACGCGTGCCTGGGCGCGGGGCTGACGGAGGCGCAGACGCTCTCCTACGTGCCGGCCGACACGCCCGACTCCCTCGGGCTGGCCGCCGACGACCCGCGGCGGGACATGATCGCGGTGCTCAACCCGCTCTCGCAGGATCACTCGCATCTGCGCACGCTGATCCTGCCGAGCCTGCTCGACGCGCTGCGCCGCAACGCCGCCTGGGGCCGTGACGACCTCGCGCTCTTCGAGATCGCGCACACCTATCACCGCGTGGAGGATCAGAAGCTGCCGCGCGAGCCGTGGACGTTCAGCGCCGTCATGCGGGGCCGCCTCGGCGGTGCCGCTTGGCGGCGAGCCGGCGAGCCTGCCTCGTTCTTCCTCGGCAAGGGCGTGCTCGAGTCGATCCTGGGCGCCGTCGGCGTAAGCTGCCGCGTCGAGGCCATGCCCGCCGCGCACGATCCGTTCCTGCACCCGGGCCGCAAGGGCTTCGTCCAGGTGCCTGGCGAGCAGGCGCTCGGCTTCGTCGGCGAGCTGCACCCGCTGACGGCCCGCCGCTGGGGCTTCGAGGATCCGATCGTCTGCATGGAGCTCGACCTCGACCGCCTCTGCGAGCGGCTGGGCGCACCGCCGAGAGCGCTGCCGCTCTCGGAATTCCCGCCCCTGCGCCAGGACATCGCGGTGGTCGTCGGCGATGCCCACCCCGCGAGCGCGGTCGTCGCCGCCGCGCGCGAGGCCGGCGGAGAGCTGCTCAGCGACGTCCAGGTCTTCGACGTCTGGCGCGAGAGCGAGGCGCTCGGGGCCGGGCGCCGCTCGCTCGCCCTGCGCCTCACGTTCCAGGCGCAGGACCGCACGCTCTCCGACGAGGAGGTGCGCCCAGTCCGCGAGGCGATCGTGGAGCGCCTGCGCGCGGCCGTCGGCGCCGAGCTCCGCTCCTGATCGCGCTAGGTTACGGCCATGCCCACGCCCTGGCCGGAGCTGCCCTACGACGCGACATGGGACACGCTGCACGCCCACACACAGGTTCTCGGCAAGCTCGCGGCCGCCCTCGCGCCGGCCGAGCCCCAGCTCCAGCACGCGGCGCTGCGGCTGACCGCGCGCGGCTGGGAGACGGCGCCGCTGCCCGCGCCCGACGGCTCGGGCGCATTCGGCGTCGCACTCGACCTGCGCGCGCACGAGGCCGTGGCCGAGCACAGCGACGGCCGCAGCCGCCGCGTCGCGCTCGCTCCCGACCGGCCCGTCGGAGCGGTCACGCGGGAGCTGCTGGCCGCCGTGGGCGAGCTCGCTGGGCCGGTCGAGCTCGATCTCACGCCGCAGGAGACGCCCTGGACGACGCCGCTCGACGAGGATTCCGAGCATGCCTCCTACGACCGCACGGCGGTGGAGGCGTACTTCGCGGCCGCGACCCGCGCGGCCCAGGTGCTCGCGGAGCTGCGCGCTCCCTACCGCGGCCGCTCCACGCCCGTCAACGCCTGGTGGGGCTCCTTCGACCTGGCCGTCAGCCTCTTCTCGGGCAAGCGGGTCGAGCCGCCGGCCGACGACTTCATCACGCGCAACTCGGGCGATGCCGAGCAGGTCGAGGTCGGCTGGTGGCCCGGCGATGCGCGCTATCCGCGGGCCGCGTTCTTCGCCTACGCCTATCCGGCGCCGGCCGGCTTCGACAAGGCATCGCTGCAGCCGACGGCGGCTCATTGGGATGCGAAGCTCGGCGAGTTCATCCTCGACTGGGACGATCTCCGCGTCGCCGGCGACCCGCACGCCGACGCCCTTGCCTTCGCCCGCTCCGCTGTGCTGCACGCCTGTGCGGTCTGCGGCTGGGATCCGGCGCTCGCCGACAGCGCCCGGGGCGTGCCGCCGCCCGTCGTCTAAACGGCGTTGATGCCCGACACCGTATGCCCCGCCGGGCACGTGCAGGTGTACGCGAGCAAGAGCTCGTCGGCCTGGTGCTGCATCCCGTCCGCCTCGTAGGCGACGCCGCAGGCGGTGCAGAAGGCGGGAGGCCTCCCGCGCAGCGCCTCGGCGCAGGCCACGCAGGTCGTGGAGGCGTGACGAGTCGTTACGAGCCGGCCGCCGGCGAACTCGTGGCGCTCGGCCGAGGCGGCGCTCAGCGCCGTGCCGCAGGCTCCGCAGAACGCCGGCTCGTGCGCGCGCTCGACACCGCAGACGATATCGGCCGCGATCGTCGTGCGCGCGTCGGAATCGGCCTCGATGTCCTCGATCTCGCCGTCGAGCGACACGACCGCGCGCCGCTCGCTGACGCGGCCGAAGCGCACGAGCGCCATCGCGAAGATGCGTCCGTCGAGTGCTGCATCGGGCCCGGGCACGTCGAGCAGCAGCTCATTGCACGAGAGGTCGGCCGGCCCGTTGCCGGGCAGCCAGCCTGTCACGTGCAGAAGGTGGGGGCCGCCATGCGCGGTCAGTGCGAATGCGATGCCCTCGGCGTCGCCCGCAGTGCCGGGGCGCCAGACCATGCGGCCGCCTGCGAGGTCGATCTCGTCGCCGCCGATGCGGAGAAAGGACGCCACTACGCGAGAGGACGCCGCGCGGCGCCTAGACGTAGCCTTGCGTGGCGACGGGCGAGATGGCCTCGACGCCGCTCAGCAGCGTGAGCGTGCCGCCCGGGCCCTCGGCGTCGAGCAGGCTGAGGCGCGTGCGCACGAGCCCCGGGAACGCGCCGTAGCCGAAGCGCGCCGCCGAGATGAAGCGCAGGATGCCGATGCGGTAGTCGTCGTCCCGCCGCCAGGGGTTGAGCGGCGCCAGCACGATGCACGCGCGCTCGGTCGATTCGGTGTCCGCGAGACGCAGCTCGAGCCTGAGCTGCGACCAGTCCCCGGGCTGCTCGGAGAGGATCGCGTCCCACTGCTCGGCGAGGGGCGTCACGGCCCGCATCCTAGATGATCCGCCCGGGGTGCCGAGGAGTTTGCGCCTGCTAGTTTGGCTGCGCAAGCGACCCGAAGGGAACCCAGCATGGAGTGCGATCTCGTCGTCCTCGGCTCAGGGCCGGGCGGCTATCCAGCGGCGATCCGCGCCGCTCAGCTGGGGGCATCGGTCATCGTCGTCGAAGAAGCCACGGTCGTCGGCGGCGAGTCGGCCGTCGTCGGCGGCACATGCTTGAACGTGGGCTGCATCCCGACCAAGGCGATGGTGCAGTCGGCGCATGCCTACGACGAGGCGCAGGGCCATTTCGCTCAGCTGGGCATTCGCCTCGGCAGCATCGACCTCGACTTCGAGCAGGTGCAGAGCAATCGCCGCGGCATCGTCGACGGCGTCGTCAAGGGTCTCGCCGGCCTGCTCAAGGGCAACGGCATCCAGGTCGTACAGGGCCGCGGCCGCTTCAGCGGCCCCAACACGATGACGGTCGAGGGGGGCGAGGACATCGCCTTCAAGAGCGCCGTGATCGCCACGGGCTCTCGTCCCGCGGCGCCGCCGATCCCCGGCATCGACCACTCCCGCTGCATCGACTCCACGGGCGCGCTCGAGCTGGACGCCGTGCCGCAGCGCCTCGCGGTGCTCGGCGGCGGCGTGATCGGCGTCGAGTTCGCGTCGATCTATGCGCAATTCGGCTCGGCCGTGACGATCATCGAGATGCTTCCGAACCTGATCGGGAACGAGGACGCCGACGCCGTCGCCGCGCTCCAGCGCGCCTTCAAGCGCCGCGGCATCGCGGTCGAGCTCGGTGCGCGCGCGACGGGCGTGTCCGAGGCCGGCGGCGATCTCTCGTTGAGCTATGAGGTCGACGGCACGTCCAAGCAGCTGGCCGCCGACGTCATCCTGGTCGCCACGGGGCGGGTCGCCAACGTCGAGGACATCGGCCTCGAGGCGGCGGGCGTCGCGGCCGAGAAGCGGCGCATCCCGGTCGATTCGCACATGCGCACGAACGTGCCGCACATCTACGCGGCGGGCGACGTCGCAGGCAATTGGCAGCTCGCCCACACGGCTTTCCGCGAGGGCGAGGTCGCGGCTGAGAACGCGCTCGGCCACGAATCGGAGATCGACTATCGCTCCACGCCGCGCTGCGTCTACACGACCCCGGAGATCGCCTCGGCCGGCCTCTCCGAGGCCCAGGCCCGCGAGCTCCACGGCGACCAGGTCGTCGTCGGCACCATGCCGTACGCCGCGATCGCCCGCGCCGCCATGTATGGCGACCGCAGCGGCTTCGTCAAGATCATCGGGGAGTCGCGCTACGGCGAGTTGCTCGGCATGGTCGCCGTCGGCACACAGGCCACCGAGCTGATCGAGGCGGGGGTCGTCGCCATCGAGGCCGAGGCCACGCTCGAGACGGTCGGCGACTCGATCGCAGCGCACCCGACGCTCGGCGAGGCCACCAAGGAAGCCGCGCTGGTGGCGCTCGGGCGGCCTCTGCACATCCCGGCCAAGCGCTGATGCGCGCGACGAGGTACCTCCTGCCGACGCTGCGGGACGCGCCCGGCGATGCGGTCGCCGAGAGCCACAAGCTGCTCGTCCGCGCCGGCATGGTCAAGCAGGTCGGCTCGGGCCTGTGGACCTGGCTGCCGCTCGGCTGGCGGGTGAAGAAGCGCGTGCAGGAGATCATCCGGGAGGAGATGGATCGCATCGGCGGGCAGGAGATGCTGATGCCGGTGCTGCATCCGGCGGAGATCTGGAAGCGCTCGGGGCGCTTCGACGTCGACGTCGTCTTCCACCTGCGCGACCGCTCCGACCGCGAGCTCGTGCTGGCCATCACGCACGAGGAGATCGTCGCCCTGCACGCCTCGCAGACGATCCGCAGCTATCGCGACCTGCCGCAGATCTGGTACCACATCCAGATCAAGGAGCGGGACGAGCCGCGCGCCTCCGGCGGTGTGCTGCGCACCCGCGAGTTCACGATGAAGGACTCCTACACGCTCGACCGCGACCAGGCGGGCCTGGACGCCGGCTACGCGCTGCACGAGGAGGCCTACGACCGCATCTACACGCGCTGCGGCCTCGACTTCTACAAGGTCGAGTCCGACACCGGCATCATGGGCGGGAGCCTCGCGCACGAGTACATGGCGCCGTCGAGCGCCGGTGAGGATCGCGTGGCGCGCTGCAGCGGCTGCGACTACGCCGCCAACGTCGAGATGGCCGTCTCCCGCATCGAGCGGGCGCCCTCGCCGCCGAGCTCGCCCGTGGCCGAGGTGGAGACGCCCGGCGTCACGACGATCGATGCCCTGGCGGGCTTCCTGGGCGTCGACGCCCGCACGACCAGCAAGGCCATGCCGATCGTGGCCGACGACGGCACGCTCTGGCTCGCGCTCGTGCGCGGCGACCGCCGCCTGCACGAGCTCAAGCTCAGCAAGGTGCTCAGGCAGGGCATCCGCGCCGCGACCCCCGAGGAGATCGAGCAGGCCTTCGGCGCCAAGCCGGGATCGATCGGGCCTGTCGGCGTGCGTGAGGGGGCGCTCGGCGGCATCGTGGCCGACGAGACCCTCGAGGAGGGCTCCTGGGTGACGGGCGCCAACCGCACCGGCTGGCATCTCACGGGGGTCGAGTCACCGCGCGATTACCAGGCGCGGTTCGCCGACATCCACGAGGTCGAGAACGGCGACGGGTGCGTGTTCTGCGGCGGCGTGCTGACGATCGAGCCGATGATCGAGATCGGCAACATCTTCAAGCTCGGCACGCGCTTCAGCGTCGCCATGGGGGCGAACTACCTGGACGAGTCCGGCGCCGAGCAGCCGATCTGGATGGGCAGCTACGGCATCGGCCCGGCGCGCATCGCCGCTGCTGCGATCGAGCAGTCCTTCGACGAGCACGGCTGCATCTGGCCGGCGCCGATCGCCCCCTTCGACGTCTGGCTCGTGGCCATCGGCGACGACGCGCCCGCGCACGCGGACACGCTGGCCGCGGAGCTCGAGAGCCGCGGCCTGACCACCATGGTCGACGACCGCGAGGGCAGCCCCGGATCGCGCTTCGCCGATGCCGACCTGATCGGCGTGCCGCTGCGCGTGACGGTTGGGAAGCGCACCGTCAGCGACGGCACCGTCGACCTGCGCCGGCGGCGCACCGGGGAGTCCGAAACGGTGCCGCTCGACGCGGCCGCCGAGCGGATCGCGGCGCTGCATCGCAGCCTCATGCCGAAGCTAGACTGAGCCGGTGAGCGCCACACAGCACTCGTCAGTCGCGATCGACGCGGCGACGGCGGAGCGCCTGCTGCGCCAGATGCTGCTGATCCGCCGCTTCGAGGAGCGCACGGAGGAGCAGTACACCCGCGCGCGCATCGGCGGCTACTGCCATCTCGCCATCGGCGAGGAGGCGGCCAACGTCGGCGCCATCGATCCACTCGAGCCGGGCGACTACGTGCTCGCGAGCTATCGCGACCACGGCACGGCCCTGGCCGTGGGGTCCGAGCCGCACCGCGTCATGGCCGAGCTGTTCGGCAAGGCGACGGGCGTGGCCGGCGGCTACGGCGGCTCGATGCACCTGCTCGACGTCGAGCGGCACTTCCTGGGAGGCTGGGGCATCGTCGGCGGCCAGCTGCCGATCGCAGTCGGCGTCGCGCTGGCGCTCGACTACGAGAGCAAGCCGAATGGGGTGCTCGTCCAGCTGGGGGAGGGCGCCACCAACATCGGCGCCTTCCACGAGTCGCTCAACCTGGCCGCGATCTGGCATCTTCCGATCGTCTTCCAGGTGATCAACAACCGCTACGGCATGGGCACGTCCGTCGAGATGGCCTCCGCCGAGCCCGAGCAGTGGAAGCGCGCGGCGGCCTACCGCATGCACGGCGAGCGGGTCGACGGCAACGACCTGCTGGCGGTGCGCGAAGCCGCCGACCGCCTCATGCGGCGCGCGCGCGACGAGCGCCGGCCGGCGCTGCTGGAGACGACCACCTACCGCTTCCGCGGGCACTCCGTCGCCGATGCGGGCAAGGTCTACCGGGCGGCCGAGGAGGTCGCCGAGGCCAAGTCGCACGACCCGATCGACCGCTTCGTGGCACAGATGGGCATCGACGCCGAGTCGGTCTCCCGCTTGCGCGCCGACGTCAACGCCGAGATCGACGCCGCGATCCGCCAGGCCGCCGCCGACCCGGCGCCCGATCCCGCCGGCCTCTACGACAACGTCTACGGCGACCCCGCCTGGCGTGAGCAGTTCTCGCGCATGGAGCGTGGCGGTCCGTTCGGCGAGCGGGAGGGGACGCGCGGATGGCGGGCGTGACCTATCGCGAGGCGCTCCGGCGCGCGCTGGACGAGGAGCTCGCCCGCGACGACAAGGTCTTCCTCATGGGCGAGGAGATCGGCCGCTTCGAGGGCTCCTACAAGGTCACCGCCGGCCTCTACGCGAAGTACGGCCCGCGCCGCGTGCGCGAGACGCCGATCGCGGAGGAGGGCTTCGTCGGCGCCGGCGTCGGCGCGGCGATGCTGGGCCTGCGGCCGGTCGTCGAGATCATGACGATCAACTTCATCCTGGTCGCGATGGACATGGTCGTGAACCACGCCGCCAAGGTGCGCCAGATGTTCGGCGGCAAGGTCGGCGTGCCGCTCGTGATCCGCACGCCCGCGGGCGCCGGCGCGCAGCTCACGGCGCAGCACTCGCAGAGCCTCGAGGTCATGTTCGCGCATACGCCGGGCCTCAAGGTCGTCGCGCCCTCGACGCCGCTCGACGCCTACGGGCTGCTCAAGTCGGCGATCCGGGACGACGATCCGGTGGTCTTCGTCGAGAACCTCGTGCTCTACAACGTCAGCGGCTCGCTGCCCGAGCCCGGCGACGACTTCACCGTGCCGATCGGCAGTGCGCAGGTCGTGCGCGAGGGGACGGACCTGACGATCGTCGCGCACAGCTACACGGTGCGCCGCGCGCTCACGGTCGCCGACCGGCTCTCGCAGCACGGCATCGAGGTCGAGGTCGTCGATCTGCGCTCGCTGCGGCCACTGGACGCCGAGACGGTGATCGAGAGCGTCAAGAAGACCTCTCGCGCACTCGTGGCCGAGGAGGGCTGGGCGACCTACGGCGTGGGCGCCGAGCTTGCCGCTCGGATCTCGCGCGAGTGCTTCGACGACCTCGACGCACCGGTCGAGCGCGTGGGTGGCGCCGAGGCCCCGATGCCCTACGCCAAGCCGCTCGAGCTCGCCGCGCTGACGCTCGAGGACAAGATCGAGAAGGCCGCGCGCGGCCTGCTCGCCGATTGCGGCTTGCTGGCGGAGGCCTAGATGGCCGAGGAGATCGTCATGCCGCGGCTGTCGGACACGATGGAGCGGGGCACGATCGCCCGCTGGCTCGTGCACGAGGGCGAGGCCGTGCACGAGGGCGACGTGCTCGCCGAGATCGAGACCGACAAGGCGACGATGGAGCTGAACGCGTACTCCGACGGCGTGCTGCTGCGCATCCTCGTGCAGGACGGCGAGGCCGCCGAGCTCGGCGCCCCGATCGCGGTCGTGGGCGACGAGGGCGAGGACGTCTCGGGCTTCGCGGCCGCCGGCGCCAATGGCGATTCTGCCGCCGGCGCGGGGAGTGCGGCCGCACCGGCTCCCCCTGCCAGTGCCGGCTTGGCGGAGCCCGAGCGCGCCGCAGGGCCGGCGGGTCCTGCGGAGGCCGCCCCGGCTCCCTCCAGCGGCGACCTCAAGGCGAGCCCCGTCGCACGACGCATCGCCTCGGATGCCGGCTTCGATCTGCGCGCCCTGGCGGGCAAGGGCAGCGGCCCCGACGGGCGCATCGTGCGCGTCGACGTGGAGCGGGCGATCGCCGGCGAAACAACGCCAGGCCCCGCGGCGGCTCCGGTGGCGGCTCCGGCGCCAGCGGCGGCACCGGAGCGCGCGGCGGCTCCGGCGTCCGCGGCCGCGGACGCGGTGATCGAGCCGAGCCCGATGCTGAAGGCCGTCGCCCGCCGCATGAGCGCCTCCAAGTCGGAGGTTCCTCATTTCTACCTTCAGTGCGAGATCGACATGGCCAAGGCGCTCGCGTTGCGCGAGGAGCTCAACGCCGAGCTCGCGGCCGACGGCGTCAAGCTGACGGTGAACGATCTGATCGTGCGCGCCTGTGCGCTGGCGCTGCGCGATCACCCGCAGTTCCACCGTTCCTGGATCGACGGCAAGATCCACCAGCACGGCGCCGCTCATGTGGGCGTCGCGGTGGCGCTGGACGAGGGGCTGATCGTGCCTGTCATCCGCAACGCCGACTCGCTCCCACTGCGCGAGCTCGCCGTCGTCGCCCGCGACCTCGTGGGCCGTGCCCGCTCCGGCTCGCTCAAGCAGTCCGAGATCGAGGGCGGGACGTTCAGCGTCTCCAATCTCGGAATGCTCGGCATCACGAGCTTCCAGGCGATCATCAACCCGCCCGAGCCGGGCATCCTCGCCGTCGGCAGCGTCGTCGAGCGCGCGATCGGGGTAGGCGGCCAGGTCGTCGTGCGCCCCCTCATGGCAGTCAACCTCTCGGTTGACCACCGCGCCGCCTCGGGCGCCGACGGAGCTCGACTGCTCCAGACCGTGACCCGATATCTGGAGCACCCGCTGCTCCTGCTCGTCTAGGGTCGGGTCGTGGAGCTCGCCGATCTGATGAACACGAGCGTCCTGTCCGTGACGCCGGACACGACGCTCGCCGAGGCCGCCCACCGCATGGTCGACCATGACACCGGCGCGGCCTGCGTGATCGACGGCGACCAGCTGGTCGGGGTGATCAGTGAGCGCGACCTCTTGCGCGTGCTCGCGCAGGGCTTCGACGCCGATCTGAAGGTGAGCGACCGGATGGTCGCCCATGTCCTGACCGCCTCGGCCACGACGGGCCTGCCCGAGGCCATGGCGATCATGGTCGACGGCCATTTTCGCCATCTGCCCGTCGTGGATCACGGCCGAGTGATCGGCATGGTGTCGATGCGCGACTTGATGGCCTGGGCCGCGCTGCGCCTGCGCCATGGCGCGACCGACCACGAGGACGATCCCGTCGACACCGCCGAGCTTGTGGCGACGATCAACCGCATGCGCACCGGCGCAGGCTGATTCAGCCGTAGCCGAGCTCGTCGAGGCGTTCCTCGCCGAACCCGAAGAGATGCGCGAGCTCGTGCGCGACGGTGATCTGCACCTCGCGCCGGAGGAGGGCCGGATCGTGGCCGAAGTCCTCGACGAGCGGGCGGCGGAAGAGCGTGATCACGGGCGGCAGCTGCCCGATGGGATCGTCGCCGAGCGCCGGCCCGTCGAACAGCGCATAGGCGTCGTCCTCACCCGGCGGCGGCAGCTCCTCGATCTGCACGCTGAGCCGAGCGAGGTAGGGCGCAAGCCACGCGGGCAGCGCATCGAGCGCATCGCGCACGAGCGCCTCGAAGGCGTCGGGGCACTGCTCCGGCATGTCTCAAGGCTACGCGCCGGAGGCCCGCAGCCGACCGGGGGCTATACTGGCCGGCGAACGGGGCGTAGCGCAGTCTGGTAGCGCACCCGGCTGGGGGCCGGGCGGTCGGAGGTTCAAATCCTCTCGCCCCGATAACGAAGTGCCTGCTAATAGCATTATTCATCGGCAGTGGTGACAGTTCTGGTGACAGTCATGCCGGTGAGAGGCTCGACATTCGGCCCAGGGCTGCGGACGGCTGCGGTCTGCGCCGGATCGGCACGGATCGGAGCCGAGATCCGCGACACGTGGTAGTCGGCGGAGGCCGGGCCGAACGGCGCCGCTGCGCGGGGTGCGCTCCGAACGAACTTCGGATCGATCTGGCTCGACCAGCACTAGTGTGAGAGCAATGGCAGCAGCACCACAGCCCGATGAGCGCGCCGGATTCTTCGACTTCGACCAGGCTGCGACGGCCTGGGACGCGGTCTACGACGAGTCCGACTTCGACTCGATCGCGTATTACCGCTCCCGGCTCGAGCGCACGCTCGCGTGGGTCGACGACCTGGCGCTGGCCTCCGGCGCCAGGGTTCTCGAGATCGGCTTCGGCGCCGGCCGCGCGGCGATTGCACTGGGCGAGCGCGGATTCCGTGTGACCGGCGTCGACAGCGGCGGGCGCATGCTCGAGGTGGCGACGCGCAGCGTCGCGCGCGCCGGCCTCTCGGCCAGTGTGAATCTCGGGATCGGCGACGCAGAGCAGCTCTCGGCCGAGGATTCCTCGTTCGATCTCGTACTCGCGCTCGGCGTCGTGCCGTGGCTCGGCAATCCCGCGCGCGGTGTGCGCGAGATGGGCCGCGTGACGCGCGCCGGCGGCCATGTCATCGCGAGTGTCAACAACCGCCGGCAGCTCAACCGCGTGCTCGATCCGCGCCTCAATCCCATGGTCGAGCCGCTCAAGCAACGCGCGCTGGCAGCCGCCCGCCGGGGCGGCGACCCGTGGGCGGAACGTCGCACGCCGCGCCATGACTCGCGGCGCTCGTACGAGCGCTGGCTGTGTGTCGCGGGGCTCGAGCCGCAGCGCGTCGCGACGCTCGGCTTCGGCGAGTTTTCGCTCCTCGGTCGCCGGCTGCTCTCGCAGGAGGCGTCGATCCGGCTCAACGAGCGGCTTCAAGCGCGGGCCGACAATGGCTTGCCGGTGCTCCGCTCGAGTGGCGCGCAGATACTCGTGCTGAGCCGCAAGCTCCCGTAGCAGGGCCTGCCGGCGCCCCAGTCGGCCCCGGCCGGGTGCCCGGGGGCACGCGAATGAGCGCCTCCGTTGAGACTTGCGCAGACCGCTGAGCGTCCGGGGTAGTCCACCAGCGACTGACGCAACGCGAGATTTGAACGCGGTCGCGTGCCCTCCAGGAGAGGGAGTGCGCTCGTCGGGCGACCGGCCCGGGCGGAGCTACTCGTACGGTGCGATGAGCGCCCGAGCGCTGTTGACGGCATCCTCACGGGCACGATGATTCCCTGGTCGGGCGATGACCTGCCACCGCCCTTCGTCTCTGCGGCAGATTTGCAGCGCGAAGCCGTCCGGGGTCGTGACCACATCCACGCAGTACTTCCCGTCGCTCGAGCGGATGCTGTCGATGACCGTCTGCGAGGGGTCGCGGGCCGTCATGACTCGACCCTTTCCTGCCGTCGTGCTTCTCGATGAACCGCGAGACCTCCGCAGCCGTCTCGTACGGCTCCGAGGCTCATGTGCTTGCCGTAGCGTCGAGCGTCATCCATTCGACCCGCCGAACACGAATGCAGGCAAGCGGGAATCGCCGATTGGCCCGGTGGGCGTCGTCCTCGGCAACCTCGACGAAGAACCGTTCGGCTTGCAGGCATTCTCTGTACGGAAGTCGGTGCGAGTACTAGGCTCTGGCGCGTGTGCGCCCGACCGCCGGTCCGTACACTCGCTCGATGAAGCCTCTCGCGCCCGCGTTTGCGGTCCTGCTCGCCGGAGCCGCTCTGATGCTCTGCGCTGCATTCGCGTGGGCGATTGCCCCACACGCCCGAGGCGGGCACGCGGTCACGGTGATTCCGAAAGCGCCGAAGGCAACCCACGGCAGGGTCGTGCGCCCGGCCATGCCCTCCCAACCCTCGCCCGTCGTTCCGATCCCGGCGGAGCCGATCATCGCCAGGCCCGGCATCCCCTCGACGCCGAGCTTCACCGTCGTCCAGGCGGGCAGCACCGTCACCCTCGACGCCGGCGCCTCGCCCTGCTCCAACGGCCCCTGCGACTTCAGCTGGCGGCTGTACCGCGAGGACGGCAACCATCTCGGCGCCACCATGGGCTCCGGCCCTGTCTTGACCTACACGTTCCTCGCCGCGGGCGTCTACCAGATCGTCCTCACCGAAGCTCAGTACTGCGCTCCCGGCGGCGGCGCCAGCCTCCGTTCCTGCCCCCGCACGGCGCAGCAGACCATCGCGATCGCCTAGGGACGCGGCCCTCGTGAGCGCGGGCGGCCGACGTCGGCATTCCGCGCGAGAGGTTCGGGTCAGAGGTGTTCGGTTGGAGATTCCTGCGAGTCGCCGGCGCCGCATTGGGCTGTGGGGCGCGACCGCTGGTCGATCGGTCGCGCGAATCGCTGTAGGAGCGAGCGCAAACCAAGTGGCTCGCGACGCGCGGGGGCGCTATTGCGTACGAAGTCGGCCAGGCGAGCGGCGTCGTCGTCGTCGAGGGAAACGACGGCCTCGGCGATACCTGTCTCGTTCCAGACCGAGAAGCGCACGTGGCCCGGTGCGTCTGAGTCGCTGAAGTAGCGCGAGACTCGGAGTGCCTTGCCGGTCTCCCCGGGAAAAGGCCGCGCGGGAAAGAATTCGACGATCTTTCGACGTACGGGCTCGGCGCACCAGGGGCAGTAGCGGAAACGTGGCTCGACTTCGCTCGCGCACGATCGACACACGGGCATGACTGGCCCTTCCGGTAGCTGCCGCGAGCATATCCCGGGTGGCGGCCGCGCCGCCAGCCCCCAACGAGTTGTCCCGCGTCGAGCTGAGAATCGCCGTCGGCTGCTGTATGACCGGGATTCTCGAGCGAGCGTTGGCAGGTTCTGGTTCGTGAATGCAACCCGACAGGCCCGCGTGGCAGGTCAGGGTCGCTGATCGTGGAGCGGTCCGGCGGGCTGGTGCCAGCGCCGGAGATCGGGGCACGCGTTGGCTTGTCGGCGGACCGCGTTCACGAACTCGCGCGCGTTGGCGGAGTTGCCGGCCGTTGGAGGCCCGCGTCTACGGCATCTGAATCGGCGCTGCGAGCCAGCTCGAGACGATGCTCAAGTCGATCAGGCGGCCACTCTCGGGTCAGCGGCCGAAGAAGTTGCGCGGGAGCGGTCGTATGCTGTGAATCGTCGACACGTCGCTCGAGTGCGCGGCCAGGAGTACCACGACGATTACCGCAACTGCGGCTACGAGGGCGGTGATCGCCGAGAAGCGAGCCGCGAGGGCGGTGCGCCGCATCGCGTGCTCAGCCCCGATCCTGGATGATCGATGCATGCTTTGGTGAGTACCCGATCGGTGGAACTTTCAGGCCTCTGTCAGGCGAGATCAGGTTGGCGATGAGCGGCCTCAGCGTCTCGCCATGCCAATGCGCCCGTTGAAGGAGGACGGTCGCGCCGAGCTCGAAAGCCCTTCGCCTCACTGGCCGTTGGCGCAGCGCGGCTACGGTGACGCTTAGGACATCGCTGTGGGCGCATGCGGGTCGGCGTCGGGGGAAGCACTCGTGGGCAGGGTGATCCAGACGTCTACGTGCGCGGCATCGGCACCGTGCTCGAGCAGACCATCAAGGGCGGCGACGAGCGCAACGCGCTCATCTCGGTCACCCATCAGCGATGAACGGTCCTTCAGCGCGCTCGCGAGCGCAGCCAGTCGGCGACCTCGAGGACGACCCCGGCGCCTGCGATGACCGTAGACCAGATGGCGATGTCGACGAGGAGTTCCACGAACTGCCCGGCCACCATAACGCGCTCGGCATCTCGCCGACAAGGACGGTGCGGGGCGTTCACTTCACGTCACGAACGCGATCTCGGAGAGCGGCGAAGGTGCGCCGCGGGCGACGATGGGAGGGTGAGAGAATCGCCCGCGGCAGGATCCACTATGCGGCGTCCGTCCTGACGACTTCCTGATCGCAGCGATGTTGCTTCCTGATCACCCGGAGCCAGGCGCCTGCGCGGCCCTCCTCGCGCGGACGGCGAGCCACGCGATCGCAGCCACGATCGCGGCAGCGACGGCGTAGTCGAGGTACGCGAGGTGTGAGTGCAGCCTCTCCCAGTTCTTGCCGACGGCATCGCCGAGAAGCGTCAGCGCGAGCACCCAGGGTACGCAGCCGATCGTCGTGTAGGTCGCGAAGCGTCCAAGTGGCATCTTCGCGATGCCTGCAGGCAGCGAGATGAAGGTTCGGATGACAGGGAGGCAGCGAGCGATCAAGACGGTGCGCTCGCCGTAGCGCCCGAACCAGCGATCGGCCATGCCGAGTCGCGCCTCCGTGACGTGGATGAAGCGGCCGTGGCGGAGAATCAGGTCGCGGCCTCCCGCGCTGCCGGCCCACCAGGCGAGCAGCGAGCCGGCGAGGTTGCCGGCCACGCCGGCTACGATCGCGCCGATCAGGCTGAGCTTCCCGGCCGAGACGAGGTAGCCCGCGTAGAGCATGATGACCTCGCTGGGCACGGGGATGCAGGCTGATTCGAGCAGCATGAGACCGAACACCGCGGCCAGGCCGTGATCGGAGATCGTGCGCGTGACCCAGTTGGAGAGCGAGCTCAGCACTCGCCTGCCGGTGGTTGGAGCTCGTACTCGCTCAGGAGAGCGTCTCGGCGGGCCGAACGGATTGAGCCTGATGCTCGGCCGGCGTGATCGTTGTCAGGGGCAGCCCGAGCGCCCCGATGCGGCGCGGGAGATCGACATGGAGCCAGCGCGAGATGCCGTGGGGGAGGGTCGAGAGGATGATCTCGTCGAAGCGTGCGCTCCGCAGCGCCTCCTCGACAGCGTCCATCGGGTCGTGGCGGAGCGAGACCGAGCCGTGGACGGGCACGCCCGCGGCGTGCTCGAACTCTGGCAGGGCGAGCGCGAGGACCCGCTCGGCGTCTGCGTGGTGCTGTGCGCGCTCGGCCTCCGTCATCTCGGCGTGCAGGGCCACGTTCGGGACGAGCAGGTGGAAGCTCGCGGAGCCCTGAGCGGCTCGCCCGCGGATGGCGGCGAGGAGCTCGGGCGTCGTCGCCGTCTGGTGGGCCACGACGAGGATGTGCGCCGTTCCGGCGCTCGTCTCCTCAGCGGCGCCGGGGTCGGAGACGTCCTTGCGGGTCGCGGTGAGATATGCCACGACAACCACGATCGCGCCGAGGAAGATGAAGCTCGTGACCGTCGTGCCGAGCCCGAGGCCGCCGCTCGATCGCGCCTGCGAGAGGAAGTCGCCGAGCGAGGCCCCGAGTGGCCGGGTGAGGATGTAGGCAAGCCAGAACGCCGTCACGGCGCCGAGATTGAAGCGGTAGTGGGCCAGGGTCACGAGCCCGATGACGCCCGCGAACATGATGGCCGAGAGCGAGTAGCCGAGCGCGAGGCGCTCGGCCGTGAGGTCGCCGGCCGCCGTGCCGAGTGCGAACGTGAAGAGCACGGTGAGCCAGTAGAAGGCCTCGCGCCGCGTGGTGAAGATCGTGTGGATCGACAGCGTGCGCTCGCTTACGTACCACGCCAGGAAGACCCCTGCGAGCGCGATCGAGAAGATGGTCGTCGTCGTCACGAGCGAGACGCCGTGGTTGTCCGTCAGGTTGTCGGTGATCTGCGTTCCGACGACGCTGATGAGCACGATGCCGAGCCAGTAGATCGGCGGGATGTAGCGCCGGGCGCGGAACTGCACCGCGAGCGTTGCGATCAGGAGCGCCGAGGTGATGTATGTCGTCTTCGTCAGCCCGAGCCCGACGTTCTCCGAGAGGTAATCGGAGGCCGTCTCTCCGACCGTCGTGCACAGCACCTTGATGACCCAGAAGTAGAGCGTGACCTCCGGGACCTTGTTCAGCATCTCGCGCGCCGAGAGCCGCGATGGGGAGAGCGTCGTCATCTTTCGAGCGTGCCATGGCGCACCTGATCGCCACCTGAACGACGCGACCGTGCGCTCAGGCGAGCGGCAGGCGCACGCTGAAGCGCCCGCCAGGCCCGGCGGAAGCCGTGATCGAGCCGCCGGCCGCAGTCGCGAGCCGCCGCGCGAGGGCCAGCCCGAGCCCCGCGGTCCCAGCGTCGTCGCGCGGAGCGAGGCGGACGCCGGGCTTGAAGATGCGCTCGAGGTCGGCGGCGTCGACTCCGTCGCCGTCGTCGGTCACAGCGATGACCGCGGAGGTGCCCTCGCGCGTGATCGCGACGACGACCCTCGACCCGGCGTGGCGGCAGGCGTTCTCGATCAGCGGTGCGAGGATGCGCTCGACCACGTCGGCGTCGACGCCGACGCGCACTGCGAGGCGAGGGGCCTCGACGCTCGGCTCGATGGCGTGGCCCGCCCGTGCGGGCCGGGTCGACGCAATGGCGTGTTCGGCGGCCTCACGGGCGTCGCAGCTGCCGTGGATTGCAGCGCCCTCGAAGCGCGCGACGGCCACGAGCGCCTCGACGGTGCGCGCCATCTGCTCGGCACTGCGTCCGATCGAGCTGAAAGCGCTGCGCTGCTCGGCGGGCGTCCGATCGCGTTTGAGGGCGAGCTCGACCTCGGCGTGGATGCGCGCCAGCGGCGTGCGCAGCTCGTGCGACATCTCCGACGAGAACCGCTGCTCGTTGCGGAGGCTGTTGCCGAGGCGCGTGAGCAGCGTGTCGAGCGTCGCCGCCAGGCTCGAGAGCTCGTCGTAGGGCTCTCCGCGGGCGAAGCGCCGGTCGGGGTTGTGCTCGCTCCAGTCGGCAGCCGCCCGCGTCATCTGCGCGACTGGCTCGAGCGCGCGACGGAGGATCCAGCGTGACGCCAGCATCGCGACCGCGAAGAGCAGCGCGGCGAGCACGATCGATGCAATCAGAGCGGAGCGCGCGCTCTCGCGGTAGGCGCGCAGGTCGACGCCCGCGACGAGCGTGCCGACGCGCCGGCCCCCGCGCTCGACCGGCACTGCGTGGAGACGGGTGGCGCCGACGTCGACTGTCGTGGAGGGGCCGCCCGCGAGCGCAGCGGCTCTGCGCGCGAGCGCCGCGGACGAGGACTTTGGCGCCTCGACGCTGCCGTGCGCGTCGAAGACCCAGAGCTGCACATCGATGGCGGCGTCGTCCGGAGACTCGATGACTCGAATGCGTCCACCGCTGACTCCGAGGGTGGCAAGTCCGGCCGCGGCGCGGGCGTTCACGAGGTTGGTGGCGTCGTCGTCGAGCGAGCGGCGGAGGATCGCGTTCGAGGCGACCGTCAGCACCACCAGCGCGATGAGCATGACGAGGGCGTTCGTCGTGAGTAGGCGCGCCCGGATGCCAGCGGTCGTCTCATCGAAGGGAGTAGCCGACGCCGCGCGCGGTCACGATCTGGGGCGCCGCCGGCAGTGAGCGCAACTTGCGCCGCAGGCGAGCGACGTAGGCATCGATCGTGTTCTCGCTGACGATGGCTCCGGGCGGCCACGCCGCGCCGGCGATCTCTGCTCGTCGCAGCGTCTCGCCCGGCCGTCCGGCGAGCGCTCCGAGAATCCGGTACTCGGTCTGGGTGAGGGCGACGCTGCGGGCACCGCATGAGACGGATCTGTGCACCGGATCGAGGCGCAGGCCCGGCTCGTCGACTGCGCCCTCAAGGTCGGGCCGGCGCATCAAGGCACGGAGGCGCGCCGCGAGCTCGCTGAATGCGAAGGGCTTGCTGAGGTAGTCGTCGCCACCGGCACGGAAGCCCGAGATCCGATCGGGTGCGGCATCCAGCGCGGTCAGGAACAACACGGGAGAGCCGACGCCGAGCGCGCGCAACGCCTGGCAGAGGTCGCGCCCGTCGGAGTCGCCGAGCGTGATGTCGATGACGAAGATGTCCGCGGCTTGCCGGGCGTGTCGCTGCAGCGCCGCCTCCGCGCCCGCGGTTGCGACGACGTCGAATCCGTCCTCAGAGAGCCCGCGCGTGATCAGGCGACGCAGCTCATCGTCGTCCTCGACGACATGGACCAGCGGGTGCATCGGCATGCAGTATCCGCGGCAGCGCCTACCGCTAGAGGTCGCGCAGCGTCTCGAGCGGCGGGCGTCGCAGCGCACGCAGAGTCGAGACGCCCGCCGCGCCGACGGCAAGCAGCGCGATCGCGCCGACCTCGGCGAGATACGAGCCAGGGCACTGCGGGATGCGCCGGCGGGGGGTCGAAGACCCCAGTCAGCAGCTTTACGAGCATGTAGGTGATCCCGGCGGCAGCGGCTGAGCCGAACACGACGCCGCCTGCCGTGACGAACGCGGTCTCGGTCCAGATGAACCCACCCAGCTGGCGCGAGCGTGCACCGAGAGCGCGAGCGATCGCGAACGTCCGGCGGCGGTCGGCCAGTCCGAGCCAGAGCAGCAATCCTGTGGACGCCGCGATCAGGACGAGGGCGAAGCCGAGCTCGACACGCGTGAGGCCCTCCAGTTGGACGCTCGTCAGGCTGCTCGCGACCAGGGCCCGATTCGTTGTGATGTCGCTGACCGTCGCACTCGACCCCGCGATGGCGCGCACTCGCCGTCCGACCTCCGCAGGCGAGCCGCCGCGCGTCTGCACGAGCAGCGTCGCGACGCCACGGTCGCTCGTCGCGTGCGCCACGTAGCTTGCGTTCGCGACCGTGTAGGCATCCTTGGGGGCGGTCGGGAACTCCTTCGTGACGCCGATGTAGGTGAAGCGCACGGGCAGTGCGCGCCGGGTGCGCTGGTCGAGCAGTCGCAGCGTCAGGTGGTCGCCAGGGTGCAGCTGGTAGTCGTGAACGACCTCTTCGCTCAGAAGCACGCCGTTCGGGGTATGCGCGAGCTTCGCGAGCAGCGCTTTGGCGGAGCCGCCGGCGAACCAGGAGTCCTGGAGACGCGCGTTGCGCGCGACTGTCCGGGCATTCACGCCGTAGAGATCCTGGAGGTCGCGGCCGATGTAGGCGTAGCGGTGTTGCAACGGCTCGGCCACAGCCACCCCGGGGAGGTGGGACACCGCGACGACGAGTGCCCGCGGCAGTCCCGCCACACCCGCGGCGCCGAGTACCACGTCGGCGCCGTTCGAGAGCCGGGCGTCGGCCTCGGCCTGTTGCTTGTAGGTGGCGTTGAAGGCGGCCGTCGTGCCTGCGAAGCAGGTTGTCAGGGCGATCGAGCGCGAGCGTCCGCGCAATCGCGGAGCGCTGCAGGGACATGCTCGAGGCGACGCTGTCGCCGAGTTCGCCCGAGACGGCGCGGGCTGCCCGCGCGACGAGCCGCCGGCCGCGGCGCAGCGTGAGCTCGGCGATCCGGTAGCACAGCAGCGCGATGCCGATCCACGCGAGCGCCGGCGCCAGGAACGACCAGTAGTTCACCGAGACCTGCGTGCTGCCCTCAGTCACGAGCACGAGCTGTGACGCATTCCCGCCCGTCGCGCGGTAGACGACCACGCGCGCCCGCGATGGCCAGCAGATCGAGGTACCAGGAGGCCCACCGGGGGCCACCGCTGCGACTCACCGTCGCGCGGGCGCGGGCGACCGTCAGCCGGCGGACGTCACGCCACGCAGGCAGGGCGATCGCGAGTGCCGCGACGGCGACCGCCGCGAGCAATGAGATCGCCGGCCCAGATCGCGGTGGCAGTGCCGGTGGCGCCGAAGCGCGGCGAGCCGAATGCCGCCGAGCCGATGAGCGTTGCCGCCGCGAGTCCCGCGGCGCCGCCGGTGACGCCGACGAGCAGTGCTTCGGCGAGCGCGAAGCGGACGAGCATCGCCTGCGTCGCGCCGCGTGCCCGCAGCAGCGCCTGATCGCGCCGCCGGCGCTCGGCGCCGGCCGCCGGCGATCGCTCCCGTCAGGAGCGCCGAGATGAGGGCGCCCGGCAGGCCGAGGAAGAGAAACGCGACGCGCGCGTAGAGGCTGTCGCTGCGCGCGGCATCGAGCGCTGTCGCGAGATTGTTGCCGACGACTCGCGTCGCCGGCCATGCGCGTCTCGAGGTTGCGTGGCGAGCCCGAGCGCGCGGGCATACGCCGCGGGCGGGTCGCGCGGTAGCACCGCCGTGGTCGAGGCTCGCGTGCACCTGGCAGCGCACCAGCGAGGGGCTGAGCTCGCGCCAGCCCGGCGAACAGCGCCTGCCAGCGCACGACGGGGACGATCAGCACGTTGTCGGGCACGGGCGCACGTCGAGAGGCCGTCCGTCCCGGGCGGGAGCAGAAGCTGCTCGGGCGCCGTGAAGTCGACGATGCCATCGATCCGGATCCGCGCGTCGGGCATCCCGCGCCGGCCGATGGAAATGCGATCTCCGACGCCCGACGCCGAGGTTCGCCGCCATCTGCTGGGCGATCAGGACGCCCGTACGGGCACCGACGAACTGTCGCAGCTCGCGTGGGAAGGCCGCGCGATAGCCGTCGGGCACGCCGAGCACGAGGCCCGGGCCGGCGTTGGTCGTCACGCCGCCTGCGCTCGCCCGATACCCGGTTGTCATCGCATAACGCACGGGCAGCGCAGTCTTGACGCCAGGGAACGCGCGCACCGCGTGCACCACGCGAGCGAACGACGCACCCGGGCTCGCCTGCACCTGCCAGTCCAGTGGCACCCGGGCGAGCGCGCGGTCGGTCATAGATGCGGTGGAGCCCGCGAGGAAGGCACCGATCGAGGCGATCAGCGCAACGGTCACGGCGACGCCGGCGGCAGCGGCGAGCACGCGGCCGCGGCGGCGCGCCACGATGCCGACGAGCCAGCGAAGGGTCATGGCGAGCCGACCACCGCGGCGTCCAGGACGAGCACGCCGTCGGCAACCGCCCAGTGCTCGTCGAAGCGCGCAGCGATCGAAGGATCGTGCGTCGCCACGACGAGACGCCGCGCCCGAGGCGTCCGCCGCGTCGAGCAAGCACGTCGATCACGAGGTCGGCGTTGACGCGATCGAGCTGGCTCGTGGGCTCGTCGGCGAGAATCAGCCGCGGGCCCGTCACGAGTGCACGGGCGATCGCGACGCGCTGTGCCTGGCCTCCCGACAGCTCGTCCGGAATGCGCTCCGCGAGATCTCCGACGTCCGACGAGCGCGAGCAACTCGAGCGCGGCGTCGGCGGCGATCCCCGCGGCGCGACCCCCATCAGGCGCAGCGGCAGCGCGACGTTCTCGAGCACGGTCAACGGCGGCAGCAAGCTCGGACCCTGGAACACGACGCCGATCGGGCCAGGCCGGCGCACGCCGGCAAAGTGCCGGCCACTCGACGACGCCGGTCGTCGGCTCCTGGAGTCCGGAGAGCAGGTGGATGAGCGTGCTCTTGCCGGAGCCGGACGGCCCCACGACGGCGACCTGCTCGCCCGCGTCGACGGCGCAGTCGGTCGGGTGGAGCGCGACGATTCGCGCGTCCGCCGGAGCTCGTACACCACGCCGGCCCCCCGACAGCGGACGAGCAGGTCGCCGCTCACGCCGCGACCCGTCCGTCGACGAGCCGCACGGTGCGGTGCTGCCGCAGCGGCGAGTCGCGAGTTGTGGGTCGCGGCGACGATGGCACACCCCGCCGAGGCGCGTCTGCGCAGGAGCGCGACGATCTCATCCGACGTCACGGAGTCGAGCTCACCCGTCGGCTCATCGGCGAGCACGAGGGGTGGGTCGTTGGCGAGGGCGACCGCCAGGCCGGCACGCGCGAGCTCACCGCCCGAGAGCTGTGCCGGCCATGCGTGCAGCACGGGCTCCCAGGCCGACGCTCTCGAGGATCGCGCGCGCGAGATCGCCGTCGGCGCGGCCCGCGAGCTCCTGAGCGAGCAGGACGTTGCCCTGCGACGTCGAGGTGGGCGATGAGGTTGCCGCTCTGGAAGAGCAAGCCGATGGAGCCCGCGCGCACGGCGGCGCGCACTGCTTCCGGGCGGCGCGACATGCGCTCACCGGCGATATGGACGACGCCGCCGTCTGGCTCGTCGAGCCCGGCGATGCAGGCGAGCAGCGTCGACTTCCCCGAGCCGGACGGGCCCATGACGGCCACGAGCTCCCCGGGCGCAGCGGTCAGCGACACGCCTCTCAGCGCGAGCGTCTCCTCATCGCCCGCGTGGTAGAAGCGGTAGAGATCGCGGGCGTCGAGGATCAGCATCAGTGCCACCGGAACGAGGTCGTGATCCGGCGCCATGGATCGACGTTGTCGGAGCCGTGCGGAGCCTGCAGCGTCACGGCGACGAGCGAGCCGGCCTTCCAGAACTCGTAGCGCTCGACGTCGTTGACGACCGTCCGTCCGGTCACGGCATTGCGCGCAGAGCGCGCCTGGTAGCGCACGAGCACGACCCGGCCGGCCGGCCGGGCGACGGTCGTGACACTCGGCTTGGCGAAGCCCGGAGTCGTTCGGCGGAGGCGCGCCAGCTCGGACGCGGTCACCGAGCCCACGGTCGGTGGGGTGGCGCGTTTGCTGAGCTCGACCGTGATGCGGTTGTACTTGTCGGTCAGCGCGAGGCGGGAGCCGTGCCCCGTTCGTGCCCAGCCCTCCGGCGTCTCGAGCGAGTAGGTGAGCGTCGTGAGGCGGACGAAAGCCTGGTTGTCCGGGATGTCCCCGGGCGTGGGCGTGTCGGCGCGCGCCGCCGCTCCGGGGAGCGCGGCGCCTGCCAGGACGAGGGCGAGGGAGGTAAGAATGCGGGCTGCCTTCATGCCGCGAGGCTAGGCAGGCGCACATGACCGGCGCCTGAACGCAGCACACCGGCCGGCCGGGAGCGGGGCATACTCGGGACATGCAGCACTCGCTCCTGCTCGCCGAAGACGATGCGGAACTGCGCGAGCTCGTCGTGCGCGGGCTGCGAGAGGAGGAATTCGCGATCGAGGCCGTCGGCAGTGGCTCTGAGCTGCTGCGCGCATACGACGCGCGCGGCGCCGATCTCCTGATCCTCGATGTCGGCCTACCGGACGCCGACGGGCGCGACGTCTGCGCGACCCTGCGAGCCCGAGGCGACGAGGTGCCGGTCGTCTTCCTGACAGCGCGCGACGCGCGTGCCCGAGCGCGTCGCGGGCTACGAGGCGGGTGGCGACGACTACGTCACCAAGCCCTTCGCTCTCGGAGAGCTGGCCGAGCGCATTCGCGCGCTCCTGCGCAGAGCAGGTCGTCGCCCGGCGCTCGAGGCCGGCGGGCTCCAGCTCGACACGCCGGCACATGCAGCGGTCAACGGCTACGCCTCGGTGCCGCTCACGCCGATCGAGTTCCGGATACTCGGGACGCTGCTCCAGCAGCCGGGCGAGATCGTTCGTCGGCGGACACTCGCCACGGCCGCTGGCCGGTCGGCGCCGTCGTCCTGGACAACACGCTCGATGCGTGCGTCTCCCGCCTGCGCCGCAAGCTGTCGACGATCGACGCCACCGCGACGATCGACACCGTGCACGGCGTGGGCTACCGCATCACGCGCGGCTCAGCAGGCTCAGGCATCGCGCCGCAGCAGCAGTACGGCGCTGAGCGCAAGCGCCCCCAGGGAGTAGCCGAGGAACAGCAGGAAGCCCGTCCAGGCCGCGAGCGAGGCAGGGTCAGGGTGGATCGGTGAGGATGTCGGTGCCCGCGCTCAGCGGCAGGTAGGGATCGATGCTGTCGCCCCAGCTGTTGGGCAGGATCGCGGTGATGCCCGGCAGCACGAACATCAGGCCCGCGAACGTCGCGATGCCGCCGGCCGTATTGCGCACGAGCGCGCCCAGGCTGAGGCCGAAGAGGCCCGGTGACGGTCAGGAAGAGCGCCGCATCCGACCACGGCGCGCAGCACGTGCGGGCTCGAGAGCGTCGTCTCGACGTGATGGCGCGCAGGATCGGCTGCGAGACGAGGAACGCGGCGAACGACGCGGCGAGCATGAGGACGAGCGTGATCGCCGCGTAGACGCCGGCCTTTGCCCAGAGCACCGGGCAGCCGGTGCGGAACGGCCGCGAAGGTCGAGCGGATCTGACCCGGTCGAGTACTCGCCCGTGATCAGCAGAACGCCGAGAACGCCGATCGCGAGCTGCGCGAGGTGCCAGCCGCCGAGGCTCACGTCGACGGGGTCGAAGGTCGCGCGGTCCTGGGCGCTCATCTGCTTCCAGTGCGCCATCTGAACGGCCGAGACCAGGATGCCGAGCCCGGTCATCGCGACGAACGGAGACGAGCAGCGCCCAGCGCGTCGAGCGCAGCGACCACAGCTTCGTCCACTCGGAGCGCACGACACGGGCGAGCGTCACCCCGGTCGCCGTCGGCGTCGAAGCCGGCAGTGGGGTCGAAGCCGGCGCTCATCGGACCGCTCCCGCCTCAGCCTCGGCGGGCACGGCGCGGCGTGGTACTCGACCGAGTCCATGGTCAGGCGCATGAACGCCTCCTCCAGCGATGCCTGCTCGGGCGTCAGCTCGTGCAGCACGATCCGATTGCGCGGCGGCGAGCTCGCCGACCGCCTCGCACGAGATGCCCTGGAGCGTGAGTGCAGCAGCGATCGGCCTCGTCGTCCTTCGACGGTCACGCCCTCGAGCGCGCCGGCGAGCGCGCGCAGCCGACCGACTTCGGGCGAGCGCACGCGCACGGCGTCGCCGGAAGCGAGCTGTACGAACCCCTCGACGGTCGAGTCGGCGATCAGGCGCCCGCGGCCGACGACGATCAGCCAGTCGGCCATCATGCTCATCTCGCTCATGAGGTGCGAGGACACGAAGATCGTCCGGCCCTCGGCGGCGAGCGAGCGCAGCAGGTTGCGGATCCAGCGGATGCCCTCGGGATCGAGGCCGTTCGAGGGCTCGTCGAGGATCAGCGTCTTCGGGTCGCCGAGCAGCGCCGCGGCGATGCCGAGGCGCTGGCCCATGCCGAGCGAGAACGCGCCCGACCCGCTTGCGCGCGACGTCCTGCAGACCGACGAGGCCGATCACCTCGTCGACGCGGCTGCGCGCGATGCCGTGCGTCTGGCCGAGCGCGAGCAGGTGGTTATAGGCAGAGCGGCCGGTGTGGATCGCCCGCGCCTCGAGGATCGCGCCGACCTCGCGCAGCGGGCGCCGGATGCTCGCGGTAGGGCTTGCCGTTGACCGTCGCCGAACCGGTGGAGGGTCGGTCGAGGCCGAGGATCATGCGCATCGTCGTCGACTTGCCGGCGCCGTTCGGGCCGAGGAAGCCCGTGACCAGGCCCGGGCGAACCGTGAAGTTCAGGTGGTCGACGGCGAGCTTGTCGCCGTAGCGCTTGGAGAGGTCGCGAACTTCGATCATCGTGCTCCTATCGATCCAGTGCCCCGGGCGCCATGCTGCGCGCTCTCTCTGAGAATTGGCTGACAGCGCCCGTCGGCGCGCGGTCAGTGTTCGCGCTAGAAGCTGACGGCCGCCTGACCGTCGCCGCGCGCATTCAGGCAATCATCAGGCTCGCGCAGGCAGAATCGCGCCGATGCCGACAATCCGCCCGCCCGGCTTCACGCCTCCATTGCGGAGCGAACTGCTCGGATGCGCCCTGATCGGCGGAATGTGCGCGCTCGCGGTGGTTCTCTTCGCACCGCCGGCACAGGATCTTGCGGCCCATGTCTATCGCGCCTCACTGGTGAGCCACGGCGTGCTCCTGTGGGACAACTACTGGTACACGGGCACCTATCCACTCGTGACCTACAGCCTGCTCGCGCCGGTACTCTCGGCACTCGTCGGGGTCTCCGCGCTCGTCGTCGGCTGCACGGCGGCCTCCGGCGCGCTCTTCGCGGCCCTGGCCATGCGCGAGTGGGGAGCCGATGCGCGCTGGCCCTCGCGCGCCTTCGCGGCAGCCGCTTCGCTACCGCTGCTGCCCGGCCTCGACGCCTACGTCGTCGGCGTGCCGCTGACGCTGGCAGCACTCGTCGCGCTGCAGCGTGCGCGTCGCGGACTGGCACTGGTGTGCGCTGGCCTCACGCTCGCAGCCAGCCCGCTCGCCTTCCTTTTCCTCCTCGGTGTCGCTGGCGCCGTCATGCTCTCGGGTCGGGGCGGCCGGCGTACCATCGCGCTCATCGGCGCCGGCCTCGCCGCGCTCGCGACGCTCGAGGTCTTCCTGATGCTCGTCGTCTTCCCGGGCGCAGGCGTGTATCCATTCCTCGTCTGGCACCTGCTGGCCGTCGTCGGGCTCGCGGCCGCGGGCTCGATGCTGGCCTTCCGCGACCGCGCCACGAGGCCGATCGCGCTGCTCCTGTGCGGCTGGGGGCTCGCAAGCCTGGCCGCGTACCTGCTTCCGAATCCCGTCGGCGACAACCTCGCTCGTCTGCGCTACGCCGTCTTCCCGCTGCTCTTGCTGCTCGTCGTGCGACGTCCCCGCCGGACGTTCGCCGCACTCGCCGCTGCTGCAGCGCTCGTCTATGCCGCCGCGCCCGACCTGATCCAGGTCGGCGGACAGGCCGACGCCGCGAGTTCCCATGCGCGCGCCTGGACCCCGTCCATCTCGTACCTGCTGCGGCACCTTCCGCCCGGCGCGCGCGTCGAGGTCGTGCCGACCTCCGCACGCTGGGAGTCGTACTACCTGCCCTCGCGCGGGATCCCGTTGGCGCGCGGCTGGTTTCGGCAGACCGACATGGCGCGCAACCGCCTCCTCTACCGGCCGTCGCTCACCCGCGCCGCCTATCGCGCGTGGCTCGATCAATCCGCGGTGCAGTTCGTGCTGCTCACCCCGTATCCGCTCGACGATCACGGCGCACGCGCCGAGGAGCGCCTGCTCCACTCACGGGGCACCCTCCCGATCGTGTGGAGGCACGCGGGCTTCACGATCTACGCCGCGCCACATGCGGCCCGCCTGATGACCGGAGCGGCGGGCGTCCGCGTCACGAACTTCAGCCACGACCGCATCACGGGAGTCGCGCGCCGGGGCGGTTCCGACGTCCTGCGCGTCGCGTACTCGCCGTACTGGTCAGCCACCGGCGCAGCCTCCTGCGTCGAACGCGGGCGCAGCGGGATGTCCACTGGTGCGATTCACGCACGCCGGGAGCGTTCTCGCTCGTGATCACGCGCAACCCGATCACGATCGTCCACCGCGTCAGCGACCCCGACTGCTGATGCTGCCGAAACCACCTCGCTGATTGCGAGGAGTCCCCAGTCAGGCGCCAGTCAGGCACTTTTGGAGATGGTTCCCTGGATGCCGACCTGCAGCCGGATCGCACGTCCGTGAGCTCCGCCGACCGACGCGCTGCTCGCCGCAGGCGCGAACGCGAGCGGCGTCACGCCTTGCGCCGAACCGTCGCCGCCGCGTTCATCGTCGGCGCGTCCGGGATCGTCGCGCTGGGCATCCTCTTCGGCTCCGGCGATCAGACGCGGCAGGCACCTGCGGCAGCTGCGACCCCAACCGGGCCGCCGCGCGGCGGCCCTGCACGAGCCTCGCGGGCCCGGCCAATCGACGCGAGGCCCATGCGGCTCCTCGACCGACGGATCGGGACGCTTCCCGCTCCCCTCGAGGACCCAGGCGCCGCGGCGATCGGGACACGCATCGTGCTTGCGGGCGGTCTGACCGCGCAGGACACCTCGACGCCAAACGTGATCGCCCTGCACGGCGGCTCGGCCCACTCGGAAGGCAGCCTGCCGGCCGCACAGCACGACGCCCCCGCAGTGACACTCGCCGGAGCGGTCTACGTCTTCGGCGGGGGCGACGGGACACGCCAGCTGGATCACATCCTGCGCATCGACGGACACACCGGCCGGGCCGCGGCCGTCGGTCGGCTGCCCGCTGCCAGCAGCGATTCGAGCGCGGCGACCATCGGGGCGACTGCCTACGTCGTCGGCGGATACACCGGGACCCACTGGCTGAACACGATCGTGGCCGTGCGCCCAGATGGCGGCAGCCGGGTCGTGGCCCATCTCCCCGTCGGCCTGCGCTACGCGGCGGTCGCGGCCGCGGGGACCTCCCTGGTGGTGGCGGGCGGCTCGTTGCCCGACGGCTCCGCCTCACGCGCGGTGTACCGCTTCGACACCGGCCGGCGGCTCGTCACGAGACTCGAGTCGCTACCGGCCGCGACGACGCATGCCGCAGCGGCGTCCCTCGGCGGCAGGGTCTTCATCATCGGCGGCCGAGGAACCGAGCTCGGTTCCGTGAGCTCCGCCATCTTCGCCGTCGACCTCGAGAGCGGTCGGGTCGCTTCTGCAGGACACCTCCGCACGGCCCGCAGCGACCTTGCCGCCGTCGCGGTCGGCCGCCGGATCGTGATCGCCGGAGGCCTCACGCGCGCCGGCGTCACCGCTGCGATCGATGCACTGGTCGCAAGCGCCTCGCGCACGAGCACAAGCCTCGGAAGCGCATCTGTGAACGTGTATGCCGCCGACCGCGCGAACGCCCTCACCGGCGCCGCGCGGACAGCCCGTGCTCTTGTCTACGTCCCGAACAGCGAGTCGGGCACGCTGGATGTCATCGACCAGCACTCGTTCAGGGTGATCGCGCACTACCGCGTCGGCGTGCTCCCGCAACACGTCACGCCGTCCTACGACCTGCGAACCTTGTATGTCGACAACGACCTGTCGAACAGCCTCACGCCGATCAATCCGCAGACCGGGCGCCCGGCGGGCCGCTCCATACCGGTCACCGATCCATACAACCTCTACTTCACACCCGGCGGGCGCTTCGCGATCGTCGTCGCGGAGGCTCAGAGCCGCCTCGATTTCCGCTCGGCGCACAGCATGCGGCTGACCCACTCCCTGGCGATGCCCTGCCGCGGCGTCGATCACATGGATTTCAGCGCGGACGGCTCGATGTTGCTGGCGAGCTGCGAGTTCTCGAGCGAGCTGGTCACGGTCGACGTGCGGCGCCAGCGCGTGACCCACGTGCTGCACCTTCCTCGCCCCGGCATGCCACAAGATGTCAAGCTCTCACCTGACGGGCGCACGTTCTTCGTCGCCGACATGGCAGGCGGCGGGGTCTGGCTCGTCGACGCGCGGTCGCTCCGCTTCCGCGGCTTCATCCGCACGGGCGAAGGCGCCCACGGCCTCTATCCGAGCCGGGATGGGCGCCGCCTCTACATCACGAATCGTGCCGCCGGGACCATCACCGTGTTGAGCTTCGCGACGCAGAGAATCGTCGCCACGTGGCACATCCCGAACGGAACGCCCGACATGGGGGGCGTATCGGCCGATGGCAGGATCCTGTGGCTGTCCGGGCGCTATCGCGCCGAGGTCTACGCGATCGACACCCGCACGGGCCGCCTGCGCGCGCGGATCCCCGTCGGGTCGGGACCGCATGGCCTCTGCGTCTGGCCGCAACCCGGCCGCTACTCGCTCGGGCATACCGGCATCCTTCGCTGAGGCGCGAATCCGCGACACACCGTCGCCCGTTTCCGCGGCGCTTCGATTGGCCGGACGTGTTCGCCGAGCGGGGTTCCGGAAAGGCAAGCCGAACCGGCCTGCGAAGAGCGCCTTGTGCGAGCGCGGCCGCTGCTGCCGGTGGTTGGCTCGAATCAGGCGGCTGCTACGGCAAGGGGAAGCTCGACCTTGCGACCCGGTCGGCTTGGCCTGGTCGCCCGCAATGGCTGGGCACGATCGGCACACCCGATCGCACACGCTCTCGGCGGCGCCAGCGAATGCGGCAGGCGAGCTCGCCGCGTCAACTGGGCGTACGCACACCGGGCGACCAGCTTCTGGTTACCTTACGCTGGCTGTCGAGGAGTTCCTGGAAAGGGAGATATGCCGCTTGATCCCGCGCAGCTCGACGCTTGGCTGGCAGTGCCGCCCGAGGAACTCGCGGAACGCTCGGCGTTGCCCTTCACGCTCTGCGTAGACCGCGCGGATCTTCATCGGCAGTTCGCTGCCGACGTGTTCGCCGAGATCGCGCGGGCGCGCGATGAGGGTCGCCGAATCTCATTGATCATGCCGCTCGGCCCGACGGGGCAGTTCCCGCTGCTCGCCGGGCAGATCAACGAGGCCGCGCTCACACTCGATCACGTCACGTTCTTCGGCATGGACGAGTGGCTCGACTGGCAGGCTCGGCCGCTTCCCCTCACTCATCCATTCAGCCTGGAGGGCGCGTTCCACCGGGATTTCCTCGAGCTCGTGAAGTCCGAGCTGCGGCCGCCGGCGAGTAACGTGATCTTCCCATCGGTGCTTGCGCTCGACCGCTCATCCGAGGAGATCGAGCGCCGCGGGGGAGTCGCCGTGACGTACGGCGGGGTCGGGTTTCAGGGGCATATCGCGTTCAACGAGCCGCCGCGCACGCGCTGGACTCCGGTCACGCTTTCGCAGTTGCGCGATTCGAGCACGCGCGTCGTATCGCTCTCGGTGGACACTCTGATCGCTCACGCACAGCGCCGCTGCGGCGGCAACGTCTTCGCGGTCCCGCCGATGGCGGTGACGCTCGGCATGCGCGACCTGCTCTCCGCCGAGCGCGTTCGGCTCTATCTCGACACCGGCTCTTGGAAGGGCACCATCCTGCGCATCCTGCTGTTCTCCGAGCCTGACGTCGACTATCCGGCCACGCTCGTACGCGACCATCCCGACGTGCACGTGCACGCCGACGCCGTGACCGCCGCTTGCCCGCAGCCCTCGATCGCCTCGCTCATGGGCCGGTCCCGATGATCGATCGGGTGGAAGTCCAGCGCTGCCACGACGCGCAGCCGCTGTTGCCTTGCGGCGAGCGGCACGCTGCACCCAACGCCGATCACCACGCCATCACCGCAGAGCTCGCGCCCGCGCCTGTTGATGGCTGAGCAGCGCCGACACGACCGCCACATCGTCGTCGCAGGTGCGCACGTCTGCGGCCTCTTCTTCCGGGTCGGCAGCGTGCCGGCCGAGGGCGAGACAGTGCTCGGCCGCGACTTCGACGAGCCAGAGGACGGCGGAAAGGCCACCAACCAGGCCGTCGCAATCGCACGCCTCGGAGCCCCGGTGCGCCTTGTCACGCTTGTCGGCGACGATGAGCGCGGGCGGCGTTGGCGCGAGCTGCTGAACTCCCGCGGGGTCGAGACCGGCTACGTACTCGAGGCTGCGGGCGCCACCGACATCGGTGTCGTCCTACTGCCTCCGAGCGGCATCCCGGCGATCGTCAGCCTGCAGGGCTTGAGCGCCCAGCTGGACGAAGCGCGCGTCGAATCCGCGCGCGCCGCGTTCGACCACGCAGCGGTCGTGGTGTGCCAACTCGAGGCGCCGTGGGCCTGCGCGCTGGCGAGTTTCCAGCTCGGACGCGCGGCGGGCGCGATCACGATCCTCAATCCCGCTCCGGCGGAGGAATTTCCCCCCGAGCTGCTCGACCTGACAGATGTGTTCGTGCCCAATGAGCACGAGGCGGCCGTCTTCGCGGGCGGGCCGGCCTCCGTAGCTGATCTGGCGGGACGGCTCGTCGAGTTGCACCCGCACATGTCCGTCGTCGTGACGGCGGGAAGCGACGGCTGTTATGTCGCTCGTCACCGCGAATCGGTCGTTCACGTGCCGGCGCCGCAGGTCGAGGCCGTAGACACGACAGGGGCAGGCGATGGATTCGTAGGCGCTCTCGCCGTGCGACTCCGCGACGGCGACGACCTGGTCACGGCTGCTCGTTTCGCCGTGAGGGCGGCGGCGGCGTCCGTGACGCGCGCAGGCACCATCCCCGCATTTGCCGACGCGGCAGAGCTCTCCACCGACGCTGAGAACTGTGGAGGCTCTCGGTTGTGAGCTCGGCGGGTCTAGAGCCGCTTCTCCATCCAGTACGTCGCCCAGGTGTTGCCGTTGTAGTCGGCGATCTGCTCGTAGCCGGCCGACACGAAAAGTCCGAGCGCTTCGGGCTGGCGATCGCCCGTGTCCAGCCGGAGTCGCTGGTAGCCGTTGTCACGCGCTTGCTGCTCGAGCTGCGCCAGGAGGCGCCGCCCGAGACCGTGTCCACGCGCCGCCGGCGCGAGGTAGATCCGCTTGAGCTCGGCTGACGTGTCGTCAAGGCGCTTGATGCCGCCGCACCCGACGGGCTGGTTGCCCAGGTAGACGACGATCCAGGCTCCCTCGGGCGGCACGACCTCGGCGGGATCCGCACTCGGAATGAGATCAGGGCTCCATCCCGGATAGCGCGAGGCGATATCCACGAAGTACGCGCGCTGGAGCTCGACCGAGACGGGCGCGTCGGAGGCCTCCACGACGAAGCCGATTGCAGGCTCACCGGACACGCCCTCACGCTACCGCGTGACGATCCTGCGCTGATGACCCAGCGGGCCGCGGGCGTCGTCCCTTGTACCCGCAGCCGTTGGGCGCGGATGTATCGACGTTCTTCGATACGCCTGCTAGATTGATCCCCATGAATGTTCCGGCAATCGAACTGGAGCCACCGCGGAGTCTCGGGCAGGGCTGTTGCGCACGGGTCGATGTCGAGCTCTCGACGACTGACGTGCGCCATTTGAGCGAGGTCGCCAAGGCACTTGCGGACCCCGTGCGCGTGCAGATCGTCGACGTTCTGCGTCGTCAGGCGGGCGAGGTCTGCGTGTGCGACCTGCAGCCGCTGTTCGAGATCTCCCAGCCCACGCTCTCGCACCACCTCAAGAAGCTTCGCGACGCCGGCATCGTCGGTGTCGAGCGGCGCGGCCAGTGGGCCTATTACTACGTCATTCCCGCCGCGCTCGAACCGCTCGCCGCATGGCTCGAGCAGTAAGAAGCGGCGTGGGCGGTGGCTGTGCGACTGCCCCTCGACCCTAGGGGCAGCCCGGCGCGGCTGCTGACCCGGACACAGTGGCAACCCAAGGAGCGCGAGCATGCGTGATCAGCTGAAGGACGACACTGACATCCGCGAGATCGTCCGCGAGCGCTACGCAGCCGCGGCGCTCGCTGCACGTCGGGGAGCCTCCTGTTGTGGTGACGACGTCAAGGACTCCTGTGGCGGCGGTGTCTTCGGCGATGCGCTCTACGGTGCGGATCAGGCTGAGGGCGCGCCTCGCGAGGCCGTCGCGGCTTCGCTCGGCTGCGGGGTCCCGACTGGAGTCGCGGATCTGCACGAGGGTGAGACGGTGCTCGACCTCGGCTCGGGCGCTGGTGCGGACGTCCTCATCAGTGCGCGGCGCGTCGGCCCGAATGGGCGCGCGATCGGCCTCGACATGACGGACGAGATGCTGGCGCTGGCACGCGAGAACGCCGCCTCTGCCGGCGCAGCCAACGCCGAGTTCGTCAAGGGCCATATCGAGGAGATCCCCCTCGCCGACGGGAGCGTCGACGTGGTGATCTCGAACTGCGTGATCAATCTCTCGGGCGACAAGCAAGCCGTCCTCCACGAGGTCGCTCGCGTCCTGCGCCCAGGTGGTCGCTTCGCCGTCTCCGATGTGATCGCCGACACCGGAATGGACGACGCGACGCGCCGTGACATGCAGCAGTGGACGGGATGCGTCGCCGGCGCACTGACGCGAGTGGAGTTCGAGAGCGCGCTGGCCGCGGCCGGCCTGGTCGACGTTGAGATCCGCGAGACCCATCGCGTGCACGAGCATGCCGCGGCGGCAATCGTGCGAGCCGTCAAGCCAGCCCAGGCGTGCTGTTCCCCAGAGGTGCTCGCGTCCTGCTGCGCGCCGGGCGCGAAGACGGCCTGTTGTGGCGAGCCGAGCTCGTCGGCGCCATCGAGCTGCGGCTGCGTGAGGTGATCCGCGTCGGCATCAATGGCTTCGGCCGCATGGGCCGGCTCGCCCTGCGGGCGGGGTGGGGGAAGCCGGACCTCGCCTTCGTGCACGTCAACGAGGTTGCGGGCAACGCGGCGACAGCCGCGCACCTGCTCACGTTCGACTCCGTGCATGGGCGCTTCGGCCACGACGTAGCGGGCGCGGGGGAGTCGCTCGTGATCGACGGCACCCAGCTGGCGTACAGCTGGATCTCCGAGCCAGGCAAGGTTCCCTGGGAGGACTCGGGGGTGGACGTCGTGCTCGAATGCACCGGCGCTTTCCGCCTGCGCGAGCATCTCGACGTGTACTTCGAGCGGGGCGTGCGCAAGGTGATCGTGGCGGCGCCCGTGAAGCACGGGGCGCTCAACATCGTGGTCGGCGTGAACGACGACCTCTACGACCCGGCCGTGCACGACGTGCTGACCGCGGCGTCGTGCACGACCAACTGCCTGGCGCCGATCGTCAAGGTCATCCACGAGGGCATCGGGATCCTGCGCGGATCCATCACGACACTGCACGACATGACCAACACGCAAACGGTGGTCGACGCGCCGCACCAGGATCTGCGCCGCGCCCGAGCGGCGACCCTTTCGCTGATCCCGACGACCACCGGATCGGCCACCGCGATCGGCCTCATCTTCCCCGAGCTCGAGGGCAAGCTCAACGGCCTCGCAGTCCGCGTTCCGCTGCTGAATGCGTCGCTCACCGATTGCGTCTTCGACGTCGCGCGCCCAACGAGCAGAGAGGAGGTCAACGGGCTTCTGGCCGACGCGGCGCACGGCTCCCTGACCGGGATCCTGGGCTACGAGGAGCGCCCGCTGGTCTCGGTCGACTACAAGGACGACCCGCGCTCGGCGATCGTCGACGCGCCCTCGACGATGGTCGTGGATGGCACCCACGTGAAGATCCTCGCCTGGTACGACAACGAGTGGGGCTACGCGAGCCGCCTCGTCGACCTCGCGCGCATCGCCGTTGCAGGTCTCCCGGCCGCGTCCGGCAGATGAAGAGGGAGGCGCAGGAACGGCGCGGGGACCTGCGCAGCTATGCGCTCGTGACGGGCGCCTACTGGGCCGACACGGTCACCGACGGTGCGATCCGCACGCTCGTCCTCTTCTATTTCTACGAGCGCGGCTACTCGCCGTTCGAGGTCGCCTCGCTGTTCCTCTTCTACGAGATCTTCGGGATCGTCACGAATCTCGTCGGCGGCTGGCTCGCCGCACGTCTCGGGCTCAAGTCCACCCTCGTGATGGGCCTCGCCATCCAGGTCGTCGCGCTCGGCATGCTCACCGTGCCGGCCGCCTGGCTCGTCGTGCCCTACGTGATGGCCGCACAGGCGCTCTCGGGCATCGCCAAGGACCTCACCAAGATGAGCTCCAAGAGCGCGGTCAAGCTCGTCGCGCCCGCCGACCAGCCCGACGCGTTGTTCCGCTGGGTCGCGATTCTCACGGGGTCGAAGAACGCACTCAAGGGCGTCGGCTTCTTCCTCGGCGGGCTGCTGCTGACGCTCGTCGGCTTCAGGACATCGCTGCTCCTGCTGGCCGCACTCGTGCTCACGGCGCTGCTCGTGATCGGCGTAGCCATGCACGGCGAGCTCGGCCAGGCCGACTCCAAGGCCAAGTTCTCCCAGATGTTCTCCAACAACCGCGCCGTCAACCTGCTCTCCGCCGCCCGGCTCCTCCTCTTCGCGTCCCGCGACGTCTGGTTCGTCGTCGGGCTGCCCGTCTACCTCGAGACGACGCTCGGATGGAGCTTCTGGCAGGTCGGCGCCTTCCTCGCGATCTGGGTGATCGCCTACGGCGCCGTCCAGGCAGCTGCGCCGAAGCTGCTCGCACGGCGCTCGCAACCCGACGGAAGGCGGGCCACGTGGCTGGCGGCAATCCTCGCCGCCGCACCCGCCGGTCTCGCCATCCTGCTCGCGACGAGCGTCGACAGAACCGCCGTCGTGATCGTCGGCCTGGGAGCGTTCGGAATCATCTTCGCGCTCAACTCCGCCGTTCACTCCTACCTCATCCTCTTCTACGCCGAGAGCGGGCGGGCAGCGATGAACGTCGGCTTCTACTACATGGCGAACGCCGCCGGCCGCCTCGCCGGCACAGTCCTCTCGGGCGCCCTCTACGAGTGGCGCGGCCTCACCGCTTGCCTCTGGGCATCAGTCGCGTTCGTGATCGCGGCCGGGGTCATCTCCCTGCTCCTGCCGGCGACGCGAGACGCACCGCCCGCGACGGCGGGAGAGCTCGCCGTGTGAGCCTGGCAAGGCGAAGGGATGAGGACCGTCCGGTGACGGAGGGTTGCCTGCCGTAGAAGGCTCAGGACGACACAGCGCCGGATCCGGCTCAGCGCGAGGGCGGTGCGTGTGGCTGGTTGGCGGTGATGGCGCGGCCGGTCTGGTCTTGGAGACGGGCTGGTCGGGGCTGCCGCTGGTGCGGATGTGGTGGTTGTGGAGGTGCTTGTGGTGGCGGGGGCAGAGCAGGATCAGGTTCTCGAGCTCTGTCAGGCCTCCGTGCTGGACGGGTACGAGGTGGTGGGCTTCGAGTCGCGCGTCCCCGAGCGCGTAGCGCACGGCCGACCGCGACCTTTACCCGGCACCTGCGGCGCGCACGCGGGGCCGGGCACGCACCACGCGTGCCCGGCCCCGGCGAGTGCGCTTCGACCCGTCAGCGATCGGGCTGGACGACGATCAGCGAGTTCCCGTCCGGATCGCGCAGCCAGAACATGGGCGGCACGGGCCCGCCCCAGCGCGTGACCTCCGCGTCGACGTCGACTCCCGCGGCTTTGAGGGCGGCGTGGTCGGCATCCACATCCGTGGTGTCCAGGCAGATCCCGGTCTCGCCGCCGCCGGCCGGGCGATCCTGCGGAGGCGGGGCGAGGGCGATGGTCGTCGCGGCTCCGGGCAGGGCGACCTCGACCCAGCGCATGGCGTCGCCCATCGGCACGTCGACGACCTTCTCGAAGCCGAGCGTCTCGACGTAGAAGTCGATCGCGCGATCGGTGTCGCCGACGGTGACGCAGACGCGGCCGACCTGCGAGAGATTGAGCCTGGGAGTTACCTTGGACATCTCGAGCCCCCTTGTTCGTCGTGGGATGTGCCCTTCAGACGGCGGCGGGACACGAAACTCATCGGCGGCCCCCGGACTGCAACGATGCCGCGGTGCCGCCCGCAGCGGCACACCCCTTTCCGCCACGAGGAGTCAGCCGTGCAGATCACCAGGAGCAGCATCGAGACCAGGCGCGGCCCCGAGGACTGGTTCACCGGAGCCGTCTACCTGGATGCCGTGGCCACGCCCTCGGATGCCTCGCGCGTGAGCGCCAGCAACGTCCACTTCACCCCCGGCGCGCGCACCGCGTGGCACACGCACCCGTTCGGCCAGACGATCCACGTGCTCGAGGGGGTCGGGCTCACACAACGGCGCGGCGGGCCCGTCGAGGTCATTCGGCCCGGCGACAGCGTGTTCTTCGAGCCGGGCGAGGACCACTGGCACGGCGCGGCGGCGACGCGGTTCATGGCGCACATCGCCATCGTCCAGGTGGACGAGCAGGGGAGCGCCGCGACGTGGGGCGACCACGTCACCGACGAGGAGTACGCCGGAGCGCCCGAGCTGCGCACCTAGCCGCTCAGGGATCTAGACCGGGACGCCGGTGGTGGCGACGACGCGCAGGTCGTAGGTGAAGCGCAGGGCGCCCGTCACGCTGCCGACGCCTTTGCCGAGCGTGCAGGTCGGCACGGCGTTGTCGACGGTGATCGTCTTGTAGCCGCCCGCCGGGAGCAGGGGGCCCCACTGCTTCTTGGCCGCGCCCTGTGTGAGGCCGCCGGGGAGCGAGTAGGTCTCGACGCTGTGGATCGTGAAGCAGCTGAAGACCTTGCCGCCCGGTACGGCGAGGCCGTAGACGCCGTCCGCGGGATGGAGCTCGGGGCGGATGTGAATCGTCGCTCCGTAGCTCGTGTGACCGACGAGCTTGGCGTGCGTCTTGCCGTAGACGATGGACGCACGGGCCAGATTGGCGATCTTCGCGTAGGAGGCGGCCGTGACGGCGGGTGTCGCGGCGTTCGAGCGCGTGATGGTCAGCAGCGGCGGAGTGAGCGTGTAGCCGGCCCACGTGACCAGGCCGATCTTCCAGGTGCCGTGCGTCCGCTCGATCGCCAGGAGATACCACGGATGCCTGTTCGTCGCGTTCGTCGTGCGCACCTCGGCGAAGAAGATCGGCTTGACCGACGCCGTGGGCACCTGCACGGCGATCGTGTTGGCCGGATGGCGGTCCTTCCGCAGCTCGCACTTGCACAGCACGGAGCCGACGTAGGAGGTGTCCAGCAGCTTTGCGGAACCCGTCTCGATCGGCGCGAGGCGAGCCGTGCTGAGCGCCTCGAGAGCGGCTTCCCGTTGCGCCCAGAGCCTACGCGTGATCGCCTGCGCGGCCGCCGGGGAGGGCAGAGTCGCGTCGGCAGCCGCGCGGGCGGGCGACGCTTCGGTCGCCCGGACCTGCGCGGACGCGCCGCCGGAGAGCAGCAGCGAGACGGCCGCGGTCGGGAGCGCGAACCGGAGGAGGCGAGTGACCATGCTTCGCCCATCGGCGCCTCACCCGAGGCGGACGAGTCCACATTGGAGGTACTCGAAGTGGGGCAGCCGACCCCCGCACGAGCTCGCATCGCCTGGACGTGCGTGCGAGCCGCGGCGCGCAGCTACCTAGCGGGGCGCGTGCCGGCTTCCGGGGTGGCGCGGCATGCCGTCGTCGGGGATCGCCTCCCAGAGCGCTGCATCGGCCACGAACTGCCGCACGCTCGGCCGGATGACGGGGTCGGAGTCGAACGTGCCCATGCGGATGCCGATCGGGTCGGCGTGGCTCGGGTTGCGCCCGAAGAGCGACGAGCCGCAATCGCCGCAGAACCACTTCTCGCCACCGATCTCGGGCTTCCATGCGCGCATCCGGTGCTCTCCCGCGACGATCCGGAACGAGCCGGGGGCGGGATGCGCGTTGGCCGAGGCCGCGGCGCCGCTGCGGCGCTGGCAGCGCGTGCAATGGCAGTAGCTCGCGAGCAGCAGCGGCTCGCTCACCTCGTAGCGGACGGCGCCGCAGTTGCAGCCGCCCGTGAGCGGGAGGTCAGTCATTCCGGCAGAGTACGACGCGCCGCGCCGCGCCCGGTCTGCCATTCTCGCGGCATGACGGTCGTGCACCTGATCGACGGCACCTACGAGCTCTTCCGGCACTTCTACGGGCGCCGCAGCGGCGGCAGGAGCGACAGGCAGGCGCTCGGCGCCGCGGCGGGTGTGCTGCACACGGTGCTGCAGACGATCGAGGGCGGAGGTACGCACGTGGGAGTCGCGACCGACCACGTGATCGAGTCCTTCCGCAACGACCTCTGGCCGGGGTACAAGACGGGCGCGGGCGTCGATCCCGCACTGCGCGCGCAGTTCACGCCCCTCGAGGAGGCGCTCGCCGCCATGGGCGTGCTCGTCTGGCCGATGGTGGAGCTCGAGGCCGACGACGCGCTGGCGGCGGCCGCCCGAGTCGCCTTCGAGGACGACGGCGTGCGTCAGGTGCGCATCTGGACGCCCGACAAGGATCTTGCGCAGTGCGTGCACGGCGATCAGGTCGTGCAGATCGACCGGCGCAGCAACACCCTGCGCAATGCCGCCGGCGTGCGCGAGAAGTTCGGCGTCGACCCCGAGCGCATCCCCGACCTGCTCGCGCTCGTGGGCGACACAGCGGACGGCTATCCCGGCATCGCCGGCATCGGCAAGGTGACGGCCGCCCGGCTGGTCGAGAAGCACGGGGCGATCGAGCTGTTCCCGCCCGAGGTGCTCGGCGACCAGAGCGAGCGGGCGCTGCTCTTCAAGGACCTCGCGACGCTGCGCGCAGACGCGCCGGTGCTCGCAGCGGTCGACGAGCTCCGCTGGCGCGGCCCGACCGAGTCGTTCGCCTCCTGGGCGGAGCGCTTCGACGACCGGCGCCTGCTCGATCGCGCGCTCGCCGTGGCCGAGCGATGAATCCAGGCCGCGCGGACGGTCTCTGAGACATGCAGGCAGCGAGGGGATTCTCCGAGGGCGGGCCGGCGCGGCTGCACGACCTGCTGGAGGCGCATGTGGGGCCCGGGCAGATGCCGGGCCTGATCGCGCTCGCCGCCCGCGGCGGCGATGTCCATGTCGAGGTCATCGGTGCACCGCTGTTCGGCCATCCGGCGCCTCTGGCGCGCGACGCGATCTTCCGCATCGCCTCGCTGAGCAAGCCCCTGACTGCGGCGGCCGCGCTCTCGCTCGTCGACGAGGGCGCCCTGCGCCTCGATCAGCCGCTCGACCACCTGCTGCCCGAGCTGGCGGACCGCCGTGTCCTGCGCACGCCGGCGGCCGAGCTCGACGACACCGTTCCGGCCGTGCGGGCGATCACGCTCGAGGACGTGCTGAGCTACCGCATGGGCTACGGCTCGGTGATGGCGCCCCCTGGCACCCATCCCATCCAGCGCGCCGAGGCGGCGCTGGGCCTCCAGAGCTTCGGCGGGCCTCCCTGGCCTCCCGTCGCCCACGATCCCGACTCGTGGATCGCGGCGCTCGGCTCGCTCCCGCTGCTGGCCCAGCCAGGTGAGCAATGGCTCTACAACACGAGCGGGCAGGTGCTCGGCGTCCTGATCGAGCGGGCGGCCGGCAAGCCGCTGGAGGCTGTCATGCGCGAGCGGATCTTCGATCCGCTCGGCATGCCCGATACCGGCTTCCACGTGCCCGCCGAGAAGCGCTCGCGGCTGACCGGCTACTACTCGCCGACGCCCGACGGCGACGGGGTGACGCTGATCGACGACCCTGTGGACAGCTGGTGGAGCGGGCCGCCGCGCTTCCCCGACGCGAGCGGCTGGCTCGTCTCCACGATCGACGACTACTGGGCCTTCGTCTCGATGCTCCTGGCCGGCGGGACCGGCAGGGGCGGGCGCGTGCTCGCGAAGCGCACGGTTGCGCTCATGACGACGGACCGGCTCTCTCCGGCGCAGCGCGCGTCTGCTCCGATCTTCCTCGGCGAGGCCGGAGGCTGGGGGCTCGGCGTCGCGGCGCCCGCCGCAGGAGCAGTCGCTGTGCCGATGCCGCAGCAGGTCGGCTGGGACGGCGGATCGGGTACGACCTGGCGCAGCAATCTCCAGTCCGGCGTGACGGGCATCCTGCTGACCCAGCGGCAACGGACATCCCCGGCCTCGGTTCCCGTGTTCGACGACTTCTGGCAGGGAGTCGAGCAGCTCTGAGAGCGCCGATCAGGCCGCGAACCGGCGCTCCAGCTCGGGCTTGACGTCGGAGGCGAACAGCTCGACGGTGCGGCGCGCCTCCGCGTAGGTCATGTCGCCGGTCGGCACCTGCAGCGAGATGTGATCGACGAGCCCCGTCTCGAGCACGGCGCTCAGCCGCTCGCCGATCTGCTCTGGCACGCCGGCGCCGGCAGTCACGGTCGCCTCGATGTGGGACAGGATGGCCTCGAGCGGTCCCAGCGCCCTCGCGCAGTCGGCCGGCGAGAGCACGAGGTGGTCGTAGCTATGGACCGCCTTCGTGCGGCGCACGAGGCCGTCGACGCCGCGGCGGGAGATCTCGAGCGCCTCCTTCTCGCTGGGCGCGATCGCGAGGATCAGCGTCAGCCCGATGCGCGGCTCGCTCTGCGGGCCGTCCAGGCGGAGCGCGTCCGCGCGGTGCGCCTCCCAGCTCTCGAGGTAGGCGTCGCGGGTGCTCTGGGGCACGGCCCCCGCGCACATGAGGCTCATGCCGTGGCGGCCGGCGACGACGGGGTTGCCCGGATACCAGAACGGAATGGGGTCCTGCAAGGGCTTCGTCGAGAGCGGAACGGTGGGGAAGTCGTGGTAGACGCTGCCGGCACTCGAGATCTCGCCGCTCGCGAAGGCGTGGCAGATGATGCCGAGCGTGTCCTCGAAGCGCTCGCGCGACTCGGTCCACTTGCTGCCGAACCAGGCATGCTCGATGGGCGAGACGCCGCGGCCCACGCCGAAGTCGAGCCGGCCGCCCGTGAGCTGGTCGGCGGCGCACATGTCCTCGAGGATCTGCACGGGGTGATGCAGCGGCAGGAGCTTGACCATCGGCCCCAGCCGCAGATTCGTCGTGACCTGGGAGGCGGCCGCGACGAAGATCTCCTGCGTCGGGGACATGCAGAGCGCGGAGCCGTGGTGCTCGGCGAGGTGGAAGCTCGTGAAACCGGCGTCGTCGGCGAGTCTGGCGAGCTCGAGGCGGTCACGGAAGAGCTGGTGCGTGGACGTGCCGGGGATGTCCTCGATGTGGTCGAAGATGCCGAAGGTCAGCGTCACGCGGCAACCTTACGGCGTCCGTGCGCGGCCGGGCCGTACGGCCACCCGCGGCGGGCAGGCGCGTGCGCGGGTTGACGGCATCCGCCTGAATCACTACGGTCGCGTTTCGCCGCTGACTAGGGGGACGACGCCATGTGGCATGCCTGGATGCCCGAGCAGTCCGAGTCGGGCTTTCCCGCGGACATCGCACGGATCGCGCTCTACACGACCGTCGTGGACGCCGACTCGGACCTGGCGCTCGAGCTGCTCGTCGACCCGCTCCCGCACCTGATCCGGAACGTCGACGGCGTCGGCGCGGAGTGGTCCGTGTCCGTCGACCGGATCAACGCCGACCGCACCATGAAGGGCCCGCGCAAGCTGACCTTCGTCTGGACGCTGCTCTTCGAGCTGCAGCTCGTCCACGCCATCGCCTACCGCACACCGCAGCCCGAGGACTGGCTCTCGAGCCCGGAATAGCCGTGTCGCGCACGTAGACTCGGCCTATGCCGGAGTCCCGAAGGACGGTCACGATCGTCTTCTCCGACGTCACCGGCTCGACGGCACTTGGCGAGCAGCTCGACCCCGAAGCCGTTCGGCGCATCATCGGCCGCTTCTTCGAGGAGGCGCAGATGGTGCTCGAGCACCACGGCGGCAGGGTCGAGAAGTTCATCGGCGATGCCGTCATGGCGGTCTTCGGCATCCCCCGGCTGCACGAGGACGACGCCCTGCGCGCCGTGCGCGCGGCGGCCGATCTGCGCACGCGGCTCGAAGCTCTGAACGAGGAGTTCGAGCGCGAGCGGGGCGTGCGCATCGCCATTCGCACCGGCGTCAACACGGGCGAGGTCGTGACGGGGGACGCCGAGCGCGAGCAGAGCCTCGCGACGGGGGACGCCGTCAACGTCGCGGCCCGGCTCGAGCAGGCCGCGAGGCCGGGCGAGATCCTGATCGGCGACACGACCCGCCGCCTGCTCCCGGAGACGGTGATCATCGAGCCGGCCGGCGCTCCGGTGCTCAGGGGCAAGACGCAGCGGGTCGAGGCCTGGCGCCTCGTCGAGATCCTCCCCGACGTGCCGGCCTTCCTGCGGCCGCTCGCCACGCCGTTCGTCGGACGCGAGCTCGAGCTGGTACAGCTCGAGGCGGCATTCGCGCGCGTGGCCGGGGAAGGCGCCTGCCGGCTCGTCACGGTGCTCGGCCCTCCCGGTGTCGGGAAGTCGCGCCTGGCACGCGAGTTCCTGGCGCGCGTCGGCGTGCGGGGACGCGTCGTCGTCGGCCGCTGCCTCACCTACGGGGAGGGGATCACCTACTGGCCGCTCGCCGAGATCGTGCAGCAGGTTGCGGGGCGCGACCCGGCGGAGCTGGCGCGGCTCGTGGAGGGCGACGAGAGCGGCGGCCTGATCGCCGACCGGATCGCCGGCGCGATCGGGCTCGCGAGTGCCGGCAGCCGCAGCGAGGAGATCGCCTGGGCCGTGCGCAAGCTGCTCGAGGCGCTGGCCTCCGAGCAGCCCCTGATCGTCGTGCTGGACGACATCCACTGGGCCGAGCCCACCTTCCTGGACCTGACCGAGTACCTCGCCGGCTTCACAAACGGGCGGGTCTTCCTGCTCGCGCTCGCGCGGCCCGACCTGCTCGAGACGAGGGCATCCTGGGCCGCGCCGAGGCCGAATGCCGAAACCATCGTCCTGCAGCCGCTCGACCAGCCGGACACCGTGGCGCTGGTCGGCGGGCTGGCCGCGGGCGGGAGCATCAGCGCGGCCGCGCGTGCCCGCGTCGTCGACGCGGCGGAGGGCAACCCGTTGTTCGTCGAGCAGATGCTCGCGCTCGAGGCCGAGGGGGACGGCGGCGGCACGCAACTGGTGCCGCCGACGATCCAGGCCCTGCTGGCGGCGCGCATCGACCGCCTCTCCCCCGAGGAGCGCGCAGTGATCGCGCGCGCATCGGTCGAAGGCCGGAGCTTCCATCGCGGCGCCATCTCCGAGCTGCTCCCGGAGCGCGATCGCGGAGCGCTCGGCGGTCACCTCATGTCGCTAGTGCGCAAGGAGTTCATCCGGCCGGACGAGGGCGTCTTCGCCGGCGACGACGGCTTCCGCTTTGCGCACATCCTCGTCCGGGACGCCGCCTACGGCGCCATGGCGAAGGAGCTCCGGGCCGACCTGCACGAGCGCTTCGCGACGTGGCTCGAGCGAGCGGCCGACGAGCGCGCCGCCGAATACGACGAGATCCTCGGCTACCACCTGGAGCGGGCGCATCGCTATCTCGCAGAGCTCGGGCCGACCGACGAGCACGGGCGGGAGCTGGCCCGGCGCGGCGCGGCGTACCTCGTGGCGGCGGCGCAGCGCGCCGTCGCCCGCGGCGACCGCGTGGCCCAGATCAACCTGCTCTCGCGCGCGGTCGCCCTGCTCCCCGCGGGCGACCCGCAGCGCCGCCAGTCGCTCGCGGAACTGGGAGACACGCTCGTCGAGGCGGGTGAGTTCGCGCGAGCCGAGGACGTGCTCGTCGAGGCTGCGGCGCTCGCGACCGCTGCGGGCGACGAACGCATCGAGGCGCATGCGCAGCTCGCGCTCTCGAAGCTTCGCTACGCCACGGAGCCCGGGGAGATCAGTCCGCACCAACGGGGCGCCGAGCGCGCGATCCGCGTGTTCGACGCGGCGTCGGACGAGCTCGGACTGGCACGCGCGTGGGGCCTGATCGCCAACCTGCACTACGGACAGGGCCGGTGCGCGCCCGCAGAGGCCGCATGGGTGCAGTCGATCCGGCACGCCCGCGCGGCCGACAACCGGCGCGAGGAGCTCTCGGGCCTCTCCTGCCTCGCCGCGGTCGCGGTCTGGGGACCCGCTCACCGCCTGGAGGCACTCGAGCGCTGCGAGCGCATCGAGTCCCAGGTTCAGGGCAATCTGGAGGAGGAGGCGTATCTGCTCGGGCTGCTCGGCTGCCTGCGCGCGCTCGAGGGCCTGTTCGCCGAGGCCAGGGCGCTCCACCGCCGGCGGGCGGCCATCTTCGCCGAGCTCGGCCTCCCGCTCGCCTCGGCCTGGCATGCGCACACCGAGGGCTGGGTCGAGCTGCTGGCCGGCGATGCCGCCGCCGCCGAGCGGGTGCTGCGCCGGGCCTACGACACGCTCGAGCGCGTGGGCGCGCTGACGCAGCTCCAGGTCGTGGGCGCCGTGCTCGCGCGCGCGCTCGTAACCCAGGGGCGGTTCGCCGAGGCGGAGCGGCTCGCCGCGAGCGTCGAGGAGCTCGATCCGACCGGCATCGCCGAGATCGCCGCGGCTCGCTGCGCCCGCGCGCTCGCCGCCGCACGGCTCGGCCGCCCGGACGAGGGTGAGCACCTCGCGCGCACGGCGGTCGCCGCGATCGATCGCACCGACTTCCTGATCGACCGAGCGGATGCGCGGGCCGATCTCGCAGAAGTGCTGCGTGCGGGCGGCGATGCCGAGGAGGCTCGCTCGCTGCTGTGTGAGGCCCGGGAGCTGAATGACCTCAAGGGCAACGTCGCGGCGGCGGCGCGGGTGGACGCGCTGGTCGACGAGCGCGCCCCCAGCTGAGCCGTTCGAGACGGCGGCAGGCCGCAGCCCGTGCCGACGCGACGCCCGCGCCCGGTGGCTCGCGCGCGTCTCAGCGCGAGGGGTCGTACGAGCGCATGGCGCCGTCGAACGCGAGCGTCACGTGCGCGTCGACGGACGGCGCCAGATCGCCCCGCGTGCGGGCGATCAGCTCGAGCGTTCCCGTCGCGGTCTCGAGGCTGACGCGCGCGATGGCATCGTGGCCGAAGTAGGTGACCGCCGTGACACGCGCGGTCAGCGGAGGCCGATGCCCGTTCCTGGCCTCTGTCAGGAGGATCTGCTCGGGCCGGATGAGCACGAGCCCCTCGCCGTTCTGCCGGACGCCCCCCTCGACCGCGCAGCTCGCCGAGCTGCGTGTGCGCGCTGCCGCCGTCGAAGCGCGCCGCAACCAGGTTGGTGTCCCCCATGAAGTGCGCCACGGCCAGCGTCTCGGGCTGCTGGTACACGGCGCGCGGCGTCGCCTGCTGCACGATCCGCCCGTCGTCGAGGATGGCCACGACGTCGGCCAGCGAGAGCGCCTCCTCCTGATCGTGCGTGACGAGCACGACGGTCGTGCCGAGCGAGGCCAGGAGCTGCTTGATCTCGAGGCGCAGGCTGTCGCGCAGGCTCGCGTCGAGCGCCGCGAACGGCTCGTCGAGCAGGATCAGGCGCGGCTCGGGCGCCAGGGCCCGCGCGACGGCCACGCGCTGCTGCTGCCCGCCGGAGAGCTCGTGCGGCCTGCGATGGCCGAGCCCGCCCAGGCCGATCAGCTCGAGCAGCTCGCTCACGCGGCGGCCGGCGCGGCTGCGGCGCGGCAACCCGAAGCCGACGTTCTCGGCAACGCTGAGATGCGGGAAGAGCAGCCCCTCCTGAGGCACGTAGCCGATCTTCCTGCGATAGGCAGGAAGGTGCTGCGCCCCGTCGTCGAGCGTCTCGCCGTTGACCGCGATGACCCCGGCGTCGGGGTGGTCGAAGCCCGCGATCAGGCGGAGCAGCGTCGTCTTGCCGGAGCCCGACGGCCCGAGCACCGCGGCGAAGCCGCCCGAGGGCACGCTCAGCGCGACGTCGCTCAGCACGACGGTCGAGCCGTACGACTTGGCGACGCCGCGGACGGTCAGCGAGCTCACGTGCTCGTCTCCGCGAGTGCGTCGAACCAGCGCACGAGGAAGTACGTCGGCACCGCGGAGATCGCGATCATGAGCGCCGCATAGGGGGCCGCGGCGCCGTAGGCGAGCCCGCTCGAGTACGTCCAGAAGCGCGTGGCGAGCGTCTCGGTGCCGGTCGGGCGGAGGACGAGCGTCGCGGTCAGCTCGGTCACGGACGAGAGGAAGACGATCGAGACCGCTGCGGCGAGGCCCGGGCGCGATCAGCGGCAGCGTGACGCGCCGGAAGACCGCGAGCGGCGGCTGGCCGAGCGACCGCGCGGCCTCCTCCAGCCGGGGCGAGGCCTGGGCGATGCTCGGCCGGATCGCGATCAGCGCGAGCGGGAAGCCGAGCACCGCGTAGGCCACCACGAGCAGCAGGGACGACTGGTAGAGCGCGAACGCATGGCGCACCGAGAAGTAGGCGAGGGCGAGCGCGACGATCAGGCCCGGCATCGCGCGCGAGATGTAGGCGCTCCGCTCGAGCAGGCGCGCGAGCCGTGTCGGGTAGCGCACGGCGAGCACTGCGACGGGGATCGCCGCGACCGCCGTGAGCAGCGCGGCGGCGAGGCCGAGGCCGACCGTCGACAGGGCCGCGCCCGTGATCGAGGCCGGGGGCAGCGTGGTGGAGGAGCCGACGATCAGCCAGTAGCCGAGCGCTCCCACCGGCACGCCGACTGCGAGGGCCGCGAGCCCGCCGAGCGCGCCGAGCGCGGGGATCGACCGCAGCCCGAGTCGCGAGCGGCGGCGCCGCGACGACGTCTCCGCAGTCGGCGGCGTGCGTCCCTGGAGGCCGGACTCCGCGCCCAGCAGCAGCAGGCAGAGGCCGACGAGCACGAGCGAGAGCACCGCGGAGGACGCCGCATCGAAGCCGAGCTGGTACTCGGCGTAGATCTCGGTCGTGAACGTGCGGAAGCCGAGCAGCGAGAACGCGCCGTACTCGGCCAGCAGGTGCAGCGCGATGATCAGGCCGCCGCCGAGCAGCGCCAGCCGCAGCTGGGGCAGCGTCACGCGCCGGAAGACCGCGAACGAACGGAGGCCCTGGCTGCGCGCCACGTCCTCGAGCGCCGAGTCGGCGCGCCGCAGCGTGGCGATGGCCGGCAGCATCACGAGCGGGTAGTAGGAGAGCACGCTCACGAGCACCGCGCCCCAGAGGCCCTGGACGCGGTCGTCGAGGCCGACCCAGGCGAAGCCGTTGACGAACTCCGGCACGGCCAGGGGCAGCGCCAGCAGCACCGCCCAGAAGCGGCGGCCCGGCAGATCGGTGCGTTCCAGCAGCCAGGCGACGCCGGCGCCGACGACTGCGCAGAGCGGGGTCGCGAGCAGCACGAGCTCGAGCGTGTTGCGCAGGAGCTGGTCGACGTGGGGCAGGCGCAGCAGGTGCAGCGCTCGCGTCCAGCCGGCGCTGGAGGCCTGCACCCAGACGAACGCGAGCGGCAGCAGCAGCACGCCGCCGACGGGCAGCGCGAGCAGCCAGAGCGGCGCGGGACCGAGCCGACGCCGCCGTAGCGGCGGCGCCGAGCCGATTCCGCCCAGTGCGCTCATGCGCTAGAGGAGCCCGACCTCTTGCAGCATCGCGATGGCGGCCTTGCCGTCGCCGAGCTGGGTTGCCGTCACTCGAGCGGGCACGATCGAGCTCAGCGCCCGCTTCACCTTGCGGTTCACGACACCGGGGCGCAGCGGGTACTCGTAGCTCGCCGAGGTCGCGATGATCGTCTGCGCCGGCTTGCTGACGAGGTAGGCGAGGAAGCGCCGGGCGCCGGCGGAGCTCTTGCTCGACTTGAGCACCGCGGCGCCCGAGACGTCGACGAGCATCCCCGGGTCGCGCGGCGCGAAGTAGTGGAGCGCCGAGTTCGTGTTGCCCGCGCCGACCTCGTCGCGCTGCCGGTACCAGTAGTAGTGGTCGACGAGCCCCGCGTCGACCGTGCCCTTGCTGACGGCTGCCGCGATCAGCTCGTTGTCCGTCCAGCACCTTGGCGTTGCTCTTGATCGCCTTCAGCCAGGCCAGGGCGGCGGCGGTGCCGCGGAGCTTCGCGACGGACGTGATCAGCGGCTGGAAGTCCGTCTCGCCGGGGGCGATCGCGAACTTGCCCTTCCAGCGCGGGCCCGCGAGCTCCAGCAGCGAGTGGGGGAGCTCGGACTGCTTGAGCTTGTGCGTGTTGTAGTCCAGCACGGCGGCGCGCGCCGAGACGGCGACCCAGTTGCCGGACGGCGCGCTGCGCGCGCGAGGGACCGAGCCCAGCGTCGCGGACGGCACCGCCGCCAGGATGCCCTTCTCGTCGAGCACCTGGAGCGCCGGCGGGTTCTCCGCGAAGAAGACGTCGGCGGGCGACTTCGAGCCCTCCTGCATGATCTGGTTCGCGAGCGTCGCCTCGTCGGCCGAGCGCACGTTCACCTGAACCCCCGTGCGCTTCTCGAAGTCGGCGACGAGCCTCGAGACGGTCTGCTCGTGCTGTCCGCTGTAGAGCGTGATCGAGCCCGTGGCGGCCTGCGCGTCGGCGCTCCCGGCGCCGAGCGCCGAGGCCGCGCCGACCGCCGCGAGCCCGGCGCAGGCGGCGGCGATGGCAAGCCCTCTCGAATGACGTGCGTGAACGCGCATGATCTCCCGTCGTGCTGCAGCTGCCCGCCCGACTCTCGAACCCGGAGTTAGGATCACCTAAAAATTAGGGCGAGCTAAGAGCGATGTCAAGGCTCAGGCGGCGGTGCCGGGAGGGAGCCGGGGGCCGCCTCGAGCCGGAGCACAGCGGCCGCTCGCGGCGCTAAAGTCCCGCGCGGCTCCCCCGTGACCCCCGTGGAGCCGCGTCAGCGCCCTGGCTCGCGTCCTCCGAGCCCCGGGCGGCGAGTCACCCCTGGGGGTCAGATGCACGACGAAGACGTCACGCGGGCCGTTCGCCTCGAGCTGCTCGCACCCGAGATCGCGGTCGTGACGCTCACCGGCGAGCACGATCTCTCCAGCAAGGCGGACGTCGGCACGGCGCTCGCCCGAGCGGGCGCCCAGCGTCAGGTGGTGGTCGACCTGAGCGAGTGCGCCTTCCTCGACTCGACGGTGCTCGGCCTGCTGGTCGTCACCTGCCAGCGCCAGTGGGAGCGGGACGGGAGGCTCGAGCTCGTGGTGCCTGCAGACGCCGCCGCGATCCGGCGCACCTTGCGGATCGCGGGCCTGACGACGTTCCTCACGATCCACGAGACGCGGGAGGACGCCCTCGCCGGCCTCCGGGCCGCCGAGTAACCCGTTACCGTCCTCCACCAGCATGCCGAGCCTCGCTGACCACCCCCGCCACCCGCTCACGTTCGGTCCCTCTCCGATCCACCGTCTCGAGCGGCTGACGAGCGCACCTGGGCGGCGCGAGCATCTGGGCCAAGCGCGACGACTGCAACTCCGGGCTCGCCTTCGGCGGCAACAAGACGCGCAAGCTCGAGTACCTCGTGGCCGACGCGCTCGCGCAGGGCTGCGACACGCTCGTCTCGATCGGCGGGGTGCAGTCCAACCACACGCGGCAGGTCGCGGCCGTCTCCGCGCAGCTCGGCCTCGGCTGCGTGCTCGTGCAGGAGAGCTGGGTGGAGTGGCCGGACATCGCCTACGACCGGGTCGGCAACATCCATGCTCAGCCGGATCATGGGCGCCGACGTCCGCCTGGTGCGAGGCCGGCTTCGGGATCGGCTTCAAGGAGAGCTGGGAGAGCGCGATCAGAGACGTCGAGGCCGCCGGCGGCAGGCCGTACGCGATTCCCGCAGGCGCCTCGGATCACCCGCTCGGCGGGCTCGGCTACGCCGCCTGGGCGCGGGAGGTGGAAGAGCAGGAGCGCGAGCTCGGCGTCTTCTTCGACACGATCGTCGTCTGCGCGGTCACCGGCTGCACGCAGGCCGGCATGATCGCCGGCTTCGCGCTGCAGGAGCGGCCGCGGCGCGTGATCGGCATCGACGGCTCCGCCAAGCCGGCGGAGACGCACGACCAGGTCGCGCGCATCGCTCGTGCGACGGCGGAGCTGATCGGCTGGAACGCGAGCTGCGCGACGACGAGATCGATCCTCGACGACCGCTACCACGCCGGCACCTACGGCATCCCGGACGCGCAGACGCTCGACGCGATCCGCCTGGCCGCCCGGCTCGAGGGCATGATCACCGACCCCGTCTACGAGGGGAAGTCGATGGCGGGCCTGATCGACCTGGTCGCGCGCGGCGAGATCGAGCCGCGACTCAACGTGCTCTACGCCCACCTCGGCGGACAGCCGGCCCTGAACGGGTACAGCGCCCTGTTCTCGTGAAGGGAGCGCGTGCGGCGCTCGGGCTTGCGCTGCTGCTCGCGGGTGCGGCTCCGGCCGGCGCGGGGGCGGCCGGCCCGGAGAGCGCGCTCGCTCGGCTGATGCAGGAGGTGGGCGGGCGCGGCGCGACGGCGAGCCCTGCGCGCTACGCCTACCTGCACCAGCTCGACGGCCACCTGCAGGCGTCGCGGCGAGCCGTCTCGGAGACGGCGGCGAGGCGAGCGCAGCGGCCGCGGCCGAGCGGCAGGGCGTCATGACTCGCCCGACGGCGACGTCGCCGTGGACGTCTACGTGAGCGGCGACGTCGCGGCGGCCGCGGACGCGCTGCGCGCGCTCGGCATGCGCGTGACGGCGGTCAGCGACCGGCGCGCCGCAGCGGATGGTCGAGGGGGTTCTGCCGGCCGCCGGCGCTCCCGGGCGCGGCCGCGCTCGCGTCGACCGCGCCGTCGTCACGCCGTTCCTCCGGCTCAGCACCGGGACGCCGCTCTCGCAGGGCGATGCCGCGGTGCACGGCCCGGCCGCGCGCGCCTTCGGGCCGAACGGCGGGCATCTCGGTGGGCGTCATCTCCGACTCGATCAACCAGGTCGGCGGCGGCATCGCGGCGTCGCAGGCGACCGGCGACCTGCCGCCCGCCGTCGCGTCCTGAGCGATCCGCCCGGCGGCACCGACGAGGGCCGCGCGATGGCCGAGATCGTCTACGACGAGGCGCCGGGCATCTGCGGGGATCGTCTTCGCGACCGCGACCGGGGGCGCGGCCGCCAAGGCCGCCGCGATCGACACGCTCGTCGCGCACGGAGTCCAGGTGATCGCCGACGACACGAGCTACATCAACGAGCCGTTCTTCCAGGACGACGTCGTCGCGCAGGCGGTCGACCGCGCGCAGGCGGCGGGCGTCGCGTCTTCGCCGCCGCCGGCAACGACTGCCGCGCAGAGCTGGGAGGGCACCTTCAACGGCGCCCCCGGCCGCGAGGACTTCGACCCCGGCCCGGCGTCGACACGATCCAGACGGTGGGCAGCTGCCGGCGAGCGTAGAGCGCGACGTCGTGCTGCAGTGGGCCGAGCCCTGGGGGCAGCGCGCGGACGACTCTCGCACTCCAGACGTCTACGCACGTCGGGAGCGCTCCGACGCTCGCCGGCAGCTCGACAGCGACAACCTCGCGACCGGCCTCCCGGAGGAGGTCGCGCAGGTCCCCGACAGCCGGCTCTGCCGCGCACGCTACGCGATCGCGATCCGGCGCGCGTCGGCGCGGCAGCGGCAGCGCCCCTTCATGAAGTACATCGCCTTCATCGAACGGTCGCCGCCTGTCGCTCGAACGCCCGTCGAGCGCGGGCTCGATCGGCCCCGACGCCGCCTCGTCGAGCGGCGCGCTGACGGTGGCGGCTTCGGCTACTGCGACTCCCGACGACGCCCGAGGCCGTTCAGCTCACGCGGGCCCGTCACGCACTACTTCGACGCGGGCGGCGGCGCCGCTCGCTGCCCGCCGACGTGCGCGCAAAGCCCGACCTTGCGGCCCCCGACGACGTTGCGACGACGTCGACGGCGCTTCTCGGCCGTTCCACGGCACGAGCGCCGCCACGCCGGCCGCCGCGGGCATCGCCGCCCTGATCCGCTCGGCCCGGCCGGCGATGCCGATCGACGAGCTCTCCGCGATCATGACGTCCCCGGCCAACGCGCTCGACTGCACCCTCAGCGCCGGCGTGCCCGATCCCGACTGCGGCGCCGGCTTCGTGCTCGCCGACCGGGCCGTCGCGATGGCGCTCGACCCGACGCCGCCGGTCGTCACGCCGGCGTCGTCGCCGCCGGCGCCCCGGGTGCCAACGGCTGGTACACGCGGCGCCGCTCACGCTCAGCTGGAGCGTCGCCGACGCCGAGTCCCGCTGTCGTCGATCCGAGGGCTGCGGCACCGCGGCCGCGGAGGACGGCGTGACCGACCTCACGTGCAGCGCGACGAGCGCCGGCGGCACGACGTCCGTGCCCGTGACGATCAGGCGCGACTCGACGCCGCCGGCGACACCGGCGATCTCCGGCATCGCGGCCAGGCGCTACCCGCCGGCGACCGTCCCCAAGGCCTCCGCGGTCCGCTGTCGCGCCTCCGACCCCGACCTCGGGGGTCACAGGCTGCCCCGTCACCGGCTACGGCGCCGGCATCGGGGCCCACACGCTGCGGGCGTCGGCCACCGACGGCGCCGGACTCACGGCGACGACCACGCTTCGGTTCGCGATCGCCAGGCCCGAGGCCATCTCCGGGCTCCGGGTCGCAAAGGCGGGGCTGGCGAGGCTCCGCTCTGCGGGGCTCTCCCTCAGGATCCGCGTCGCAGCGCCCTCGACGCGGATTGCCGCGACCATCGTCGCGAGGGTGCCGCGGGCCTCGCGCAGCGGCACGCGCCTCGCTCCCCGTCGGATCCCTGCTGCGGCGCGACCTGGGCATGGGCACGCACAAGCTGCGGATCGCGCTGACCCGGGACGGCAGGCTGGCCCTCGGCGCGCTCTCGCGCGCGACGCTCCGCATCACGGTCAGCGGCCGCTCGCCGCGCGCCCAGGCGGCCAGCCTCAGGGCCTCGCTGCTCGTGCGCCGCTGACGCACCCGGGTGTGCAACCCCGCCGACTGGGGCCGCCTCCACGCGAAAGCGCCTTTCCGACTCGCCCGAGGGCTGGCGCGACCGCGCACAGCGTTGGCGCCCGAAGTCGGCGACCGGCCTCGCGCGGCAACCGACGACACCCGCTCCGGCGGGGGGCCCCTGAGCCTCTCGGCTTCGTTTGCCCGGCCGGGCAAAGCGGCCCGCTCCCCGGCCTCGCACGCCGGCCCGACTCGATCGCCCGCGAGGTCGTATCGTCGGGTCGCCCGTCCACGCGCTCAGGAAGCTGCGATGACCTACGTGCCCGCCGGCGGTCGCTACGACCGCATGATCTACAACCGCTCCGGGCGCAGCGGCCTGCTGCTGCCGGCGATCTCGCTCGGGCTGTGGCAGAACTTCGGCGGCGACCGCCCGCTCGAGACGAGCCGCGCGATCGTGCGGCGCGCCTTCGACCTCGGCATCACGCACTTCGACCTCGCCAACAACTACGGGCCGCCCTACGGCTCGGCCGAGGAGACGTTCGGCCTCCTGCATGGAGCAGGACCTGCGCCCGTTCCGCGACGAGCTCGTGATCTCGACCAAGGCGGGCTACGACATGTGGCCGGGCCCCTACGGCGACTACGGCTCGCGCAAGTACCTGCTCGCGAGCCTCGACCAGAGCCTGAAGCGCATGGGCCTCGACTACGTCGACATCTTCTACTCGCACCGCCGCGACCCGGAGACGCCGCTCGAGGAGACGCTCGGCGCGCTCGACACCGCGGTGCGGCAGGGCAAGGCGCTGTACGCGGGCATCTCGTCGTACTCGGCCGGAGGCGACCGCCGAGGCGGCCGGGATGCTGCGCGACGCTGGGCACGCCGCTCCTCATCCACCAGCCGTCCTACTCGCTGCTCAACCGCTGGATCGAGCAGGGCCTGCTCGACGTGCTCGAGCGACGAGGGCGTCGGCTGCATCGTCGTTCTCGCCGCTCGCGCAGGGCATGCTGACCGACCGCTACCTGGACGGCATCCCCGCGGACTCGCGCGCGAGCCGCGACGGCTCGCTCTCGCCCGAGCTGCTGACGGCGCAGGCGCTCGACGAAGATCCGCGCGCTCAACGAGCATCGCGCGCCGGCGCGCGGCCAGACGCTCGCGCAGATGGCGCTCGCCTGGACGCTGCGCGACCGCGCGCGTGACCTCGACGCTGATCGGCGCCTCGCAGCGTCGCGCAGCTCGAGACCAACGTCGGCGCGCTCGACCGCCTCGACTTCAGCACGGACGAGCTCGCCGAGATCGACCGCCACGCGACCGAGAGCGGCATCAACATCTGGGCCGGGTCGAGCGACGCATGAGCGATCCCGCCTGCACACGCCGCTCTGCGACCTGCTCGGCATCCGCGTGCCGATCCTGCTGGCGGGCATGGCCAACGGCCCGGGCACGCCCGAGCTCGTCGCGGCCGTGACGCGCGCCGGGCGGCCTCGGCGTGCTCGGCGCCTCGGGCCTGACCGTCGAGCGCTCGAGCGCCAGCATGGCGCGGGCGCGCGAGCTCGCGCCCGAGGGCCCGTTCGGCGTCAACGCGCAGCTCGCCGCGCCGACGCCCGCCACGGGCGAGCGCGAACGCATCCTCGAGGTGCTCAGCGCCCTTCCGGCGCGAGCTCGGGCTGCCGGAGGAGCCGCCCGACGCCGCCCGCGGCCGCCGTCGCCCGTCGAGCTGCTCGAGTGCGCGCTCGCCGCCGGCGTCTCGGTGATCGCGACCTTCGACGACCCGGCGCCGGTGGCCGACGCGACGCTCGCCGCCGGCGCGCACCTGCTGCCGATCGCCACCACGGTGGACGAGGCGCGTGCGCGCAGTCGCGGCCGGCGCCGCCGCGGCTGATCGCGCAGGGCGGAGAGGCCGGCGGCCACCGCGGCACGTTCGGCGTCGGCAGCGCGGAGGCCCAGCCGCGCCGGCCGTCGTAGGGACGTTCGCGCTCGTGCCGCAGGTCGCCGACGCGGTCGGGCCCGACTGCCCGTGCTCGCGGGTGGCGGGATCATGGACGGCCGCGGCATCGTCGCGGCGCTCGCGCTCGGCGCGCAGGGCGTCTCGCTCGGCACGCGCTTCCTGCCAGCGCCGAGAGCGGAGCCGTCGGACGCCTACGCCGGCGCGCTCGCCGGACACGCCGGCCGAGCGTACGGTCGTCACCGACCTCGTCACCGGGCCGGCCCGGCGCGCTGGATGCGCAACCGCTTCGTCGACGCGCTGGTGGAGGCCGACCCGGCACGCTCGGCTGGGGCCGTCAGGCGCGGCTCGTGGCCGACATCCGCCGCGCGGCCGCGAGCAGGGGCGCGCCGACATCCTGCCGATGCTCGCCGGCGAGGGCGCGGCACTCAGCGGCGCGCGCGAGCCCGCCGAGCAGATCGTCGCGCGCCTCGTGCGCGAGGCCGAAGCCTCGCTCGCGCACGCCTCGCGACGGGCTGAGCGCGTGTTCCCGCGCCAGCTCGAGTACCTCGTCGCGCTCGAGCGCGAGCGCCACTTCGGTCGCGCTGCGCGCGCCTGCCACGTCTCGCAGCCGACGCTCTCGACCGGCCTGCGCAAGCTCGAGGCCGAGCTCGGCGTGCCGCTCGTGCGCCGCGGCCAGCGCTTCGAGGGCTTCACGCGCGAGGGCGAGCGCGTCGTGCTCTGGGCGCACCGCATCCTCGCCGACTACGACGGGCTCGGGCACGAGCTGTCGCAGATCCGCGGCGGCCTCGAGGGCACGCTGCGCATCGGGGCGATCCCGACCTCGGTGCCGGCCATCTCGCTCGTGACCTCGCCGTTCTGCGAGCGCCATCCGCTCATGCGCGTCGAGGTCGATCTCGCTCTCCTCGCGCGAGATCGAGCGCCGCCTGGACGCCTTCGAGCTCGACGCCGGGCCTGACCTACCTCGACAACGAGCCGCTCGGCAACGTGCGCGCCGTGCCGCTCTACCGCGAGCGCTACGTGCTGCTGTGCGCGGTCGACGGCCCGTTCGCCGGCCGCTCGACGGTCGAGTGGGCCGAGGCCGCGACCGTGCCGCTCTGCCTGCTCACGCCCGACATGCAGAACCGCCGCATCCTCGACGACAACTTCGCGGCTGCCGGCGCGGCCGCCGCGCCGACGGTCGAGACGAACTCGATCTCGGCGCTCTGCTCGCACGTGCGGCGCGGCTGGTCGAGCGTCATGGCGCACGCCTGGCTGTCGCTCTTCGGCGTGCCCGAGGCGATGCGCGCAGTCCCGCTCGTCGGGCCCGAGGTGACGCACTCGATCGGCATCGTCGTGCCCGACGTCGAGCCGCTCGCCGCCGCTCGCCGAGGCGCTCGTCGAGCTCGCGCGCCGCCTCGATCTCGAGAGCGAGCTCGACCGCCTGGTCGCCGGCGCGCGCTCCGAGCGCTCCCGCACGCGCTCCGATAGCTCGCGTCTATCGCGCAAGTGCGCGCTGTCGATTTGCGGAGAATCGGGCTCGGGTGCACGCTGCGGGCATGCACCACCCGTCAGGGAGGAGTCCCGCATCATGCCCAAAGGCCGTCTCACAACTCCGCTCATCCGCTCCGGCGGCAGCTTCGGCCCGCATCCTGGGACGAGGCGCTGGACGCCGTCGCGGAAGGCTTCCTGAACGCGCGCGTCAGACCGACACGACCGAGTCCTTCGGCATGTTCTCGTGCTCCAAGGCATCGAACGAGATGAACTTCCTGGCGCAGAAGTTCGCGCGCCAGGTCATGGGCACGAACAACATCGACTCGTGTAACCGCACCTGACACGCTCCCAGTGTCGTCGGTCTGGCGACAGCGTTCGGTGCGGGCGGCGGGACCTCGTCCTACCGCGAGATCGAGGAGACGGACGTCATCCTCCTGTGGGGGTCGAATGCCCGTGAGACGCATCCGATCTTCTTCCACCACCTGCTCAAGGGCGTGCGCAACGGCGCGCGGCTCTACGCGGTCGACCCGCGCCGCACCTCCTCGGCGAAGTGGGCCGACGGCTGGCTCGGGCTCGACGTCGGCACCGACATCGCGCTCGCCCACACGATGGCGCGCGAGATCATCCACGCCGGCCTCGTGAACCACCGCTTCGTCGATCGCGCCGACCGACCGGCTTCGCCGAGTACGCCGCGCACGTCGAGCCGTACACGCTCGCCGAGGGCGAGCGCATCACCGGCGTGCCCGCCGAGACGATCCGCGACGACCGCGCACGCCTTCGCGCGCGCCGACCGCGCGATGATCTGCTGGACGCTCGGCATCACCGAGCACCACGTGGGCGTCGACAACGTGCTCTCGCTGATCAACCTCGCGCCTGCTCTGCGGCCACGTCGGCCGCTGGGGCTCGGGCCTCAACCCGCTGCGCGGGCAGAACAACGTGCAGGGCGGCGGCGACATGGGCGCCATCCCCAACAAGCTGCCGGGCTTCCAGGACATCGAGCGCGACGCCGAGGCCCGCGCGCGCTTCGAGGCCGCCTGGGGCTGCGCAGATCGTGCCGCGCTACGGCTGGAACCTGACGCAGATGTTCGAGGGCATGAAGCGCGGCGAGCTGCGCTCGCTGTACGTGATCGGCGAGAACCCGGCGCAGTCCGAGGCCGACATCAAGCACACGCGCGAGCTGCTCGCGGGCCTCGACTTCCTGGTCGTGCAGGACATCCTGCTCACGAAGACCGCCGAGCTCGCCGACGTCGTCCTGCCCTCGAGCGCCTCCTGGTGCGAGTCCGAGGGCACCGTCACGAACTCCGAGCGCCGCGTGCAGCGCGTGCGCAAGGCGCTCGACCCGCCGGGCGAGGCCCGCGACGACGGCTGGATCATCAGCGCGATCGCCGAGCGCATGGGCTTCGGCTGGGGCCAGCCGAGCGCCGAGGCGGTCTGGGACGAGCTGCGCTCGCTCTCGCCGATGCACGCGCGGCATGAGCTACGAGAAGCTCGAGGACGCTCGGCGGCATCCAGTGGCCGTGCCCCGACGAGGAGAGCACGGGCTCGCCGTTCCTGCACGCGCGCCTCTGGGCCGAGCCGCTCGAGGGCGAGCCCGCGCCGTTCTCGCGCCGTCGCGCACCAGCCCGCCCTTCGAGGCGCTCGACGCCGAGTACCCGATGCGGCTCACCACCGGCCGCCGGCTCGAGTCGTACAACACGGGCGTGCAGACGAACCGCTACCGCTCGCCGCTGCACCGCGGCGAGTCGCTCGACCTCTCGCCCGAGGACGCCGAGCGGCTGCTGCTGGAGGAGGGCGAGGTCGTGCGCGTGTCCTCGCGGCGCGGCTCCGTCGAGACGCCGGTGCACATCGACCGCGGCGCTGCGGCCCGGCCTGATGTTCATGACGTTCCACTTCCCCGACCAGGTCGACACGAACCTGCTCACGATCGACGTCACCGATCCCGAAGAGCGGCACGGCCGAGTTCAAGGCCTGCGCCGTCCGCGTCGACAAGCTGACCGGCACCCGAGCGCGAGCGCAGCGCGCTCGTCGCCGAGCCCGCCACGATCCCGGGAGACTGATGGACATCCACCTCCTCGATGCCGCTCCGACCACCGCCGAGCGCGCAGCGGTCGAGCACGTCCTCGGCCCGCCCGCGGGCGGCTGGGACGGCGGCGCGCGCGACTCCGACCGCCAGGGCCACTCGCTGCGCGGCGGCGGGCACGATGCGCGCTCCCGCCGCCACCTGCTGCTGCCCGTGCTGCTCGCGGTGCAGGAGCACGTCGGCTGGATCAGCCCGGGCGCGCTCAACCACATCGCCGAGCGGCTGACGGTGCCGCCGGCCGACGTCTACGGCGTGGCGACGTTCTACGCGCTGCTGAGCGTCGAGCCGCGGCCCGCGCGCGTCGCTGCACGTGTGCGAGGACCTGGCCTGCCGCTGCAACGGCTCGCAGGAGCTGATCGCGCAGCTCGAGGAGCACCTCGGCCCCGAGGGCGAGCTCAACGCTCGACGGCTCCGGCACGTGGCTGCGCAGCCCGTGCCTCGGGCAGTGCGACCGCGCACCGGCCGCGCTCGTGACGCTCGCGGGCGAGCACCCCGAGGAGCACGTGCTCGCGCCGGTCACCGCCGCCGCAGGTGCTCGCCGCGATCGACGGCCGCGCCAGATCGAGGCCGCCGACCCGGTGACGCCGCTGCCGCAGCACGGCGACGAGTCGCTGCGCCTGCTCGCGCGCATCGGCCAGGTCGACCCGATGAGCCTCGACGACTACCGCGCCGCGCGGCGGCTACGCGGCGCTGCGGCGCGCGCATCGAGCTGGGCGGCGAGGGCGTGATCCGCGAGCTCAAGGACTCGCGCCTGATGGGCCGCGGCGGCGCCGCCTTCCCGACCGGCGTGAAGTGGGAGGCGGTCGCGCACCAGCCGGCGCAGCCCGCACTACCTGATCTGCAACGCGGACGAGTCCGAGCCGGGCACGTTCAAGGACCGCGTCGTGATCGAGGGCGATCCGTACTCGCTGATCGAGGCGATGACGATCGCCGCCTACGCGACCGGCTGCGAGCACGGCTACGTCTACCTGCGCGGCGAGTACCCGCAGGCGCACGCGATCCTCGGCGCGGCGCTCGCCGAGGCGCGCCGGCGCGGCTACCTCGGCGACGACGTGCTCGGCGAGGGCTTCCGTTCGACATCGAGATCCGCAAGGGCGGCGGCGCCTACATCTGCGGCGAGGAGACGGCGATCTTCAACTCGATCGAGGGCTTCCGCGGCGAGCCGCGCTCGAAGCCGCCGTTCCCGGTCGTCGCCGGCCTGTTCGGCAAGCCGACGGTCGTCAACAACGTCGAGACGCTCGTCAACGTGCTCGGCGTCGTGCTCGCGAGCGGGCCGGGCTACGCCGAGACCGGCACCGAGGGCTCGACGCGGCACGAAGCTGTTCTGCCTCTCCGGCAACGTCGAGCGCCCCGGCGTCTACGAGGTGCCGTTCGGCGCGACGCTGCGCGAGCTGCTCGAGCTCGCCGGGCGGCGTCGCCGGCGGCCGCGAGCTGCAGGCGATCCTGATGGGCGGCGCCGCGGGCGGGTTCCTGCGGCCCGACGAGCTCGACCTCCCGCTCACGTTCGAGGGCGCGCGCGAGGCCGGGACGACGCTCGGCTCGGGCGTCGTGCTCGTGCTCGACGACCGCGTCGACCTGCCGCGCTTCCTGCAGCGCATCGCCGCGTTCTTCCGCAACGAGTCGTGCGGCCAGTGCGTGCCCTGCCGCGTCGGCACGGTGCGCCAGCAGGAGGCGCTCGCGCGCCTCGCCTCGGGCCGCACGCGCGGTGGCGCCGGCGCCGAGCTCGCGCTCGTCGCCGAGATCGGCCAGTGCATGCGCGACGCCTCGATCTGCGGTCTCGGCCAGACCGCGTCGAGCGCCATCGAATCGGCGATCGGGCGCCTCGGCGCCTTCGGAGGTGCGACGTGAGCAGCCAGCCGCTCGCGCATGCCAGAAGCGCATGATCGAGCTCGAGGTCGACGGCCAGCCGGTGCGCGTGTTCGAGGGCCAGACGATCCTCGACGCCCTGCGCAAGCTCGAGATCGAGACGCCGACGCTCTGCTACGGCGACACGCTGCAGCCCGCCAACGCCTGCCGCGTCTGCGTCGTCGAGATCGAGGGCGCGCGCGTGCTCGCGCCGTCCTGCTCGCGCAAGGCCGAGGCCGGCATGAAGGTGCGCACCGACTCCGAGCGCGTGCGGCACTCGCGCAAGCTCGTGCTCGAGCTGCTCGGCTCGAGCGTCGACCTCTCGACGACGCCCGTCGCCGAGGGCTACCTCGCCGACTACGACGCCGCAGCCCGAGCGCTTCGGGCCGCCGGCGCCGCCCGATCCCGGCGCGCGACCGCAAGCGCGCCGGCCACCACGTCGAGCCCGACGGCCAGACGGCGGCCACCGTGGCCGGCCCGGTCAAGATCGACAACGAGCTCTACGTGCGCGATTACTCGAAGTGCATCCTCTGTTACAAGTGCGTCGACGCCTGCGGCGAGCAGTACCAGAACACGTTCGCCATCACCGTCGCCGGCCGCGGCTTCGACGCCCGCATCTCGACCGAGTACGTCGTCGAGCTGCCCGAGTCGGCCTGCGTCTACTGCGGCAACTGCATCGCCGTCTGCCCGACCGGCGCGCTGATGTTCCGCAGCGAGCACGAGCTGCGCGAGGCGGGGGAGTGGAAGCCCGACGACCAGGCCGTCACGCAGACGATCTGCCCCTACTGCGGCGTCGGCTGCAACCTCGAGCTGCACGTGCAGGACAACGCGATCGTCAAGGTCACGAGCCCGGACGACCACGACGTCACGCGCGGCAACCTCTGCATCAAGGGCCGCTTCGGCTACCAGCACGTGCAGGCGCCGCGCCGGCGGCGCGAGGAGTAGGCGCATGGCCGCGACCGAGCGACCCCCGCTGCGCGGCGCGTCGGTCGACACGCGCGTGCTCGTCGGTCGAGCAGCGGCGTCGGGCGCGAGCGCAGCGACCGCACTCGCGGGCGAGGAGCCGCTCGAGATCCGCGCCGCCGGCCCGGGCCAGGCGGCCGTGCGCGTCGCCGTGACGATGCGCACGCCCGGGCACGACTTCGAGCTCGCCGCCGGCTTCCTGCACTCCGAGGGCCTGCTCGAGCTCGCCGCGCGAGCTCGCCGAGATCAAGTACTGCACCGACGTCGAGCTCGGCGAGCAGGCCTACAACGTCGTCACCGTGCACCTGCGACGGCCGTTCGAGGCCGAGCTCGTGCAGCGCAACTTCGGCGTCACGTCGGCCTGCGGCGTCTGCGGCAAGGCCTCGATCGACTCGATCGAGGTCGCCTCGCGCGCCGCTGCCGGAGGGGCCCGCTCGTCGCGCGCCGCGGTGATCGCAGAGCTGCCCGAGCGCCTGCGCGCCGCGCAGCGCACGTTCGAGCGCACCGGCGGGCTGCACGCGACGGGCCTGTTCACGGCCGACGGCGAGCTCGCGCTCGTGCGCGAGGACGTCGGCCGCCACAACGCGCTCGACAAGGTCATCGGCAACCGCCTGCTCGACGGCGCGACGCCGCTCGGCAGCTCCATCGCGCTCGTCTCGGGCCGCGCCTCCTTCGAGCTCGTGCAGAAGGCGGCCGTGGCCGGCATCCCCGTGCTCTGCGCGGTGGGCGCGCCCTCGAGCCTCGCCGTGGATGCCGCGCGCCGCCTCGGCCTGACGCTCGTCGGGCTTCCTGCGCGACGGCGGCTTCAACGTGTACGCGGGGGCCTCGCGGGTCGCGCTGACGCATCGCCGCATGACGCTGCGCGGAGCGGAGCCCGCGGTCGCCTTCGAGGCCTGGCTCGTCGGCGCTCGCCGCGCGCGGGCTGGGCGGCGCCGTTGCCGGCGAGCGGGTCGCGCTCGACGCGCGCCGCCGGCCGGGTGCTCGCCGAGCCCGCTGGTCGCGCTCGCGCCGAACCCGCCGCACCGCTGCGCGGCCATGGACGGCTACGCCGTCGTCGCCGCCGCGACGCGGCAACGGCGCGCTGCGCGCCGGGCGAGCTACCTGCGCATCGACACCGGCCAGCCGATCGACGACCGCTTCGACGCCGTCGCCCAGGTCGAGATCGCGCGCGAGGGCGCCGCGGGCCTCGTCGCTCGAGCGGGCGCTCGCCGCCGGGGTCGAACGTGCGCGCTGCGGGCGAGGACGTGCAGGAGGGCGATGCTCTGCTGCCCGCCGGCCGTCTGCTCTCGGCCTACGACGTCGCGCTCGCCGCCGTCGCCGGCCACGCGCGAGCTGCGCGGTGACGCGGCGTCCGCTCGGTCGCGATCCTGCCGACGGGCGGGGAGCTGCGGCCTGCAGGCACCCGCCTGGCGCCCGGCGAGGTCGCCGACGCCGACGGGCCCGATGCTGCAGGCGCTCGCGCGCGATCTGCGGGGCGGACTGCCGAGCGGCTGCCGCCGCGGCCGGACGACGTCGCCGAGATCGGCGAGGCCGTGCTGCGACGCGGCGCGCGACGAGCGATCTGGTGCTCGTGATCGCAGGCTCCTCACGCGGCCGCGCCGACCACACCGCCTCGGTGCTGGAGCGCCTGGCGAGCTGGTCGCGCACGGCGTCGCGCTGCGTCCCGCGCATCCGGTCGCGCTCGGCCGTGGTGGAGGGGACGCCGGTGATCGGCATCCCCGGCTACCCGGTCGCCGCCGCGGTGGCCTTCGAGCGCTTCGCGCCGGCCGCTGCTCGAGCTGCTGCTCGGCGCGCTGCCCGAGGACGCGCCGCTGATCCGCGTGCGCCTGACCGGCGAGCTGCGCGCGCAGCCGCGGGCGTCGAGGCCTACGTGCCCCTGATCCTGAGCGACGGCCACGACCTTCCCGAACGCGCTCCCCCAGAGCCGCAAGGGCGGAGCCCTGCGCGGGCTGGCAGGCGCCCACGCGCTGCTCTGCACGCGCCTCGAGGACGGCATCCTGCCGCCGGGAACCGAGGTCGAGGCGCGCCTCCTGCGGCCCTGGCCGCGCGCACAGATCGGCATCCGCAGCGCGAAGCGCATAAACCGGTCAGCACCCGTACGCCAATTCCAAATTGACGCATAATCGGGTGCCTGACCCGGTTTATGCGCTGCCTGTCCCGAGTCGGCGATCGTTCGGTCGGTAGCATCTGCGCGATGGCCGCCGAGAGCCCCACGGCTGCGCACCCGTTCCTCGCGCGGCTCCCGAACATCCTCACGATCGCCCGCCTGGCGGTGCTGCCGCCCTTCTGGTGGGTCATGGTCGAGGCGGATCACGGGCGCTCGGCGCTGGCCTTCGTCATCTTCGGCGTGGCCTCGCTGACCGACTGGTTCGATGGCTGGCTGGCACGGCGCTACGGCAGCTTCTCGCGCTTCGGCCGGCTCGCCGATCCGCTCGCCGACCGCCTGCTGATCGACTCCGCCGTGATCCTTCTGTGGCACCACGGCCGCCTGCCGCTGCTCGCGCCGGCGCTGATCCTCGGCCGCGACGTCGTGCTCGCGCTGGGCATCGGCAGCGCGGCGCGCCACGGCTACGAGCTCTCGGTGATCTACCTCGGCAAGACGGCGACCTCGGCGCTGATGGTCGGCCTCGGGTCGATGATGCTGCTGCCGCGCAGCGCGAGCTGGCCGCCCGTGCTGTTCTGGGCGGGCCTCGCGCTCTCGCTGATCGCGGGCGCCGTCTACCTGATCAGCGTGCGCGCCCGCTCGCGCCGTCCTCAACCTCAACCCCAGGTGGAAGGTCCAGGAAACGGCTAGACTGCTTCTCGTGGAGGCTTTTCCCGACCTCGCAGCACTCTCCGACTCGGAGCTGAAACATCTGACCGAGGAGAAGATGTCCGACGAGCGCGACGTCTCGCGCCTGCGGCGCGAGCTGCACGGCCGCATCGACGTGCTGCGCAGCGAGCACACGCGGCGCCTCAAGGAGCGCCAAGGCGCCGTCGACGTCGACCCCGCGATCGTCTCCCAGGAGCTGCTCGCGCTGAGGCCCGAGGAGCTCGCGGTCGCAGGCCGATCGACGAGCCGCTCTCGGCCGGACGACGATCCCGACGACGGCAAGGAGCTCTCCGACAGACGATCTGCGCGAGCGCATCCACGTGCGCGCCCAGAGCGAGCGCGAGGTGTCGTTCCGGCGCCGCATCCTGCACGGGCAGATCGATCTGTTGCGCGCGGAGATCGTCGCGCGCCTGCGCGACCGCGACGGGGAGGCATCCGAGCACCTCACCGCGAGCGACGTGGAGCAGCTCTCGGAGATCCTCTCGCATCACGGCCCGCCGCTCGAATTGCCGGCCGAGCTCGAGCGGCTCGACTGACGCCCGCATGTACTGCCCAGAGTGCGGCATGCAGAACCCCGACGCGGCGCACTATTGCGCCCGCTGCGGCGGCCTCCTGCTGAACGAGACGGCTCGACGCAGATGACGATGTCGTTCCCGCTGGAGAGCGACACCGACACGTCGACGCCCGGCGGTCGGCGACGTCCAGGCGGGCGGCCCGGCGCTCGTCGTGCGCGCAGGCGATCGTGCCGGCGAGCACTTCCTGCTCGGCGACTCGCGCGTCACGATCGGCCGCTCCGAGGGCGCGGACATCCTGCTCGACGACGTCACCGTCTCGCGCGAGCACGCGCGCGTCGTGCGGCGCCCCGACGGCTTCTACATCGAGGATGCGGACTCGCTCAACGGCACCTACGTCAACCGGCGGCGCGTCGAGTCCCATCACCTGAGCGACGGCGACGAGCTGCAAATCGGCAAATTCAAGCTGACCTACCTCGAGCGGTGAGCGAGGACACCCTCACCACGCCCGTGCATCGGCCGTCGCCTGACGATCGGCGCGGTCTGCGCTGCGCTGCGCATCGAGCACCCCGACATCTCGATCTCGAAGATCCGCTACCTCGAGGAGCAGGGGCTGCTGCATCCGCAGCGGACGCGCGGCGGCTATCGCCTGTTCGCACAGGAGGACGTCGAGCGGCTGCGCACGATCCTGCGCCTGCAGCGCGACGAGTTCCTGCCGCTGCGCGTGATCCGCGAGGAGCTCGAGAAGGCTGCGGAGGGTGCCCGCCAGCGCCCGCGCCGGCGGCCCGTCAGCACCGGCGCGGCCCGCGGCCCGCGCTTCGGAGAGCTGATCAGCGCCGCGGGCGTCAACGAGGAGTTCGTGCGCAGCCTCGAGGAGTTCGGCTTGATCGCGGCCGAGGCGGGCCGCTTCCGGCCCGAGGACGTCCAGATCGTGGCCGCTGCGGCGCGCCTTCAGCGCTATGGCTTCGATGCCCGCCACCTGCGCGCCATCCACTCGGCCATCCAGCGCGAGGCGGGGCTGGTGGAGCAGGTGCTCGCGCCGCAGCTGCGCTCGGCCAACCCCGACCGGGTGGGCGCCGGACTGGAGCAGCTCGACGAGCTCGCCGGCCTCTGCGCCGAGCTGACGGAGTCGCTGCTCGTGCGCGACCTGCGCCGCCTCGCGGGCGCCACCACGGCGTCGACGCGCTCCGAAGTCACGAGCTGATGGATCTCGCCTCCTACATCCGCGACGTGCCCGACTTCCCCAAGCCGGGCATCGTCTTCAAGGACATCACGCCGCTCCTGGCCGACCCGGCGGCGCTCAGGGCCGCCGTCGACGCGCTCGCCGCCTGCGTGGCGCCGCTCGAGCCGGACATCGTGCTCGGCGCGGAGTCGCGCGGCTTCATCCTCGGCCCGGCCCTGGCGCTGCGCCTCGGCATCGGCTTCGCGATCGCGCGCAAGCCCGGCAAGCTGCCCTGGACGACCGTCACGGCGAGCTATGCCCTGGAGTACGGCGAGGACAGCCTCGAGCTGCACGACGACGCGATCCGCAAGGGCATGCGCGTGCTCGTGCACGACGACCTGCTCGCCACCGGCGGCACGGCGCGCGCGACCTGCGATCTCGCAGAGGCGATCGGAGGCACGGTCGTCGGCTGTGCGTTCCTGATCGAGCTCGCCTTCCTGGGCGGGCGGGCGCGCCTGGCGCCCTTCCAGGTGGACGCGCTGATCAGCTACGAATCCGAGGACTGAGGCCGCCGCCCGCGCCGTGACGGCCGCTTCTTGCGGCGCGCCGGCGCAACCTCGAGCTGCCCGACCGCGAAGCGCTGCTGGTGCGAGGCCTTGAGGCGCGAGACGGCGCGCCTGAGCCGCGACGGCAGGGCTTCCCAGCACGTGTCGCAGAGGGGCTGGCCGGGCGCGATCTCGGGCGCTGCGGCGCTACAGCGTGGACAGCGGGGCGTGTCCATCGGCTGAGTTTGCACGATGGAGCAGAGGCCGGGGGGTTCACGGCATCCGATTCTGGGGGTATCTTCGACAGATGTACGATCCGTTGAGAGCGGAGTACCGGATGCGATGCCCCGAGCGCGAGGCGGATGGCGAGCGCCGGTACGGAGTCACGCTCTCGCAATTCGTCAGCGTCTCACGCCTGCCGGGCGCTCAGCACCCGGCGGTCTACTGCGTCCGCCACCTGTGTGCCGCGTGCGGCGGAACGCACGACGCGCTGCTGACGCACGACGAGCTCGACCACGCGCCCGTCGTGGGGCCGCCCGCGGGCGAGCAGTTCTGGGAGCCGCTGACGGGCCGCATCGCCGGCGACTCCGGCGAGGAGCTGCGCGAGGCAGCCGCGAGCCACGTGCGCCGCGGCGACTGGCCGTGGCTGTTCTGGTGCGCCGAGGAGCGCTGCCGCAAGCCGCTCTTCCCATCGGAGATCCGCTTCGCCGCCCGCCGCGACGATCGTGTGGGCATCGCGGTCGTCTGCTCGGCCTGCGAGCGGGCCTCGCTCAACGTCGTCACGCCCTGGCACCTCGACGTCCCGTTCTTCCACGATCGCGCGGTCGAGGTCAGCGACCGCCCGCTGCGCAACCTCGACAGCGGCCGCTTCGCCGCCGAGCTGGCCGGCGCACCCCTGCGGGAGCGCGCCCTCCGCTAGCCGTCAGGCCGCGCCGGCGGCCCGCTGGCGGCCGGCGACCTGCGGCCGGCGCGCGAGCACGACGCGATCCTTGCCGCGGCGTTTGGCCTCGTAGAGCGCCTCGTCGGCGGACGCGAAGAGCGACGCCGAGTCGCCGCCCTCGACGAGCGTGGCCACGCCTGCCGAGCACGTGACGCGCAGGCCGTCGCCGAAGCTGAGCTCGCGCAGGCCCGAGACGACGCGCACGGCAGCGGCAGTCGCCGAGCGCTCGCCGCCGCGCACGAGCAGCACGAGCTCCTCTCCGCCGAAGCGCGCCGCGACGTCGGAGTCACGCGCCGCGCGCCGCAGCAGGGCACCCGCCCCGCGCAGCACCTCGTTGCCGATCGCGTGGCCATGCCCGTCGTTGACGCGCTTGAAGTCGTCGAGGTCGAGCAGCACGAGCGAGACCTCGCCGCCGTAGCGGTGCACGCGCCGGAGCTCGATCTCGAGCGCCTCGTTGAAGAGCTCGGGCCGGTAGAGGCCGGTCAGGGGATCGACGAGCGCGCGCCGCTCGAGCCCGCGGCGGTGTCCCTCGGCGAGCGCGGCGGCGACGGCGGCGGCGGCTGCTGCGGCCAGCAGCGAGAGGCGCGCCGCGAACGCCATCGGCAGCGCCGCGGCGAGCGGCGCGAGCAGCAGCCCCGCCGGGCGGGCGGTGGCCGCGAGCACCACGGCCGGCGCGAGCAGGACGGGAGCGAGTGGGGGGAGGACGACCGCCGCCAGGGCGCCGCACACGGTCAGGACGAGGGCGGCGGCAAGGGCGAGCCGGTCGCTGCGCAACCGAGCCTCGAGCACCCCGCTGTGATAGCAGCGCGGTCGGATGCCGACGATCCCGACGGGGCATCTGCAGGATCCCCCGAACAAGGTTCTCATCCCCTGACGCGGGCTGCCGATAGGTACCCCGTATGGCGAGCTTCCGCTCCACGCGCTTCGGGCGCTTCGATATCAACGACGCGGCCGCGCTGCGCTTCCCCGACGGCGTCGCCGGGCTCTCGCATCTGGAGTGGTTCGCGATCCTCAAGCGCCGCGCGGACTCGGTCTTCCTGTGGCTGCAGTCGCTCGACGATCCCGACGTCGCGCTGCCGATCGTGCTGCCCTGGGCGTTCCACTGGGACTACGAGATCGAGCTGCCCGGACGCCGAGCTGCGCGTGCTCGGCGTGAGCAGCGCCGACCAGCTCTCGATCTACTGCCTCGTGGACGTGGGCGACGAGATGCGCTCGGCCACCGTCGACCTGGCGGCGCCGCTCGTGATCAACGACGAGACGCACGTCGGGCGCCAGCTGCGCCACGCGGGCGGCGGCTACTCGAGCCGCGACCCGCTGTTCGGCGACGAGACGGCGGTGACGCCCGTCTCGATGCGCGAGGAGGCCTCGGACATGGTCACCGTGCTCGAGCGCCGCGCCGCCTGACCGGCGGGACGCCTAGCCCAGGAGCGCGCTGTCGAGGCCCATGGCCGCGAACAGCAGGGCGAGGTAGAGCAGCGAGTAGAGGAACGTGCGCCGGGCCGTCGCGCGGTCGTCGGGCGTCCTCAGGAGCAGCAGGGCGAGCCACGTGAAGCGGGCGCCGAGCAGCAGCTGCCGAGACCGCGTAGATCCAGCTGAGCGCCCCGAGCGCCACGGGCACGAGCGAGGCGGCGACGAGCAGCACGGTGTAGAGCAGGATCTGCCGCGAGCTCGCCTTCGCGCCCCGCACGGTCGGCAGCATCGGCACGCCGGCGCGCGCGTAGTCCTCGTCGAGCAGCAGCGCGAGCGACCAGAAGTGGGGCGGCGTCCAGAGGAAGACGATCGCGAAGAGCGCGACGGCAGTCCCGCTCACCGAGCCGTCGACCGCCGCCCAGGCGACGAGCGGGGGCACGGCGCCGGCCGCTCCGCCGATCACGATGTTCTGCGGCGTGCGGCGCTTGAGCCAGACGGTGTAGACGACCACGTAGCAGGCGAAGCCGGCGAAGGCCCAGGCCGCCGCGAGCCAGCCCACCTGCAGCGCGAGCAGCGCGACGCCCGCCGCTCCGAGCACGAGCCCGAGCGAGAGCGCGGCCACCGGTGCGACGCGTCCGCTGGCCACGGGCCGCGAGCTCGTGCGCTCCATCAGCGCGTCGATGTCGCGGTCGTACCAGTGGTTGATCGCGCTCGAGCCGCCGGACACGAGCATCATGCCGAGCACCGTCCAGGCGAAGACGCCGTCACCCGGCCAGCCGTGTGCGGCCAGCAGCAGCGAGCCGATCGTCGTGATGACGATCAGCAGCATGATGCGCGGCTTGAGCAGCTCCCAGTAGTCGTGCGCGCTTGCCGCTCGCTGTGTCCCGAGGCCCGCCGCGGGAGCGAGACCCGTCGTGGCGCCGCCGGTGGTCACGCCGCCAGTCTACCCCTCGTCCAGCGAATCTCAGTGCCGCCGCTTCGGCAGTGGGGCGCGGATGCGCACTGCGCGCCGGACGAGCGTCGTGTTGCCCGCGCGATCGGTCGCCCGCATCGAGACGACGTAGCGGCCGGGGCGCTTGTAGAGGTGGGCGAGGCGGAAGCCCCTGCCCTTGCCGCCGTCGCCGAAGGCGATCAGCGGCCTCGCCGCCAAGCCGCTGCCGACGTCCAGCACGGAAGCCGAGACGCTTCACCTTCGCGTGCGCACGCGCGCGCCGGGGCGAGCGCAGGCGCACGCGTCGGAGGCTGGTTGTCGACGCGCAGCGTGAGCGAGTAGGTCGCGACGTTGCCGCTCATATCCGAGGACGACGAGCGACGAGCACGTGCGGGCCTGCGGCGCAGGCCGGCGGTCGGCCAGGCGGCAGTCAGGACGCCGCCCGGCGCCGAGCGTCGCGACGAGCGGCCCGCCGTCGGCCGTCAGCGACTGCAGCCCGAGCGTGCCGGCGTCGGCGAGCGGCAGGGAGACCTGCACGGTGCCGCGCACGAGCGAGTTGGGCAAGCGGCGTCGGCACGCCGAGCACCGGCGCCGCGAGGTCCAGCCGCAGTCGTCCCGCGCCGAAGACGGTGTCCGGTCCCGGCGCGCCCATGTCGAGCGCCTGCGCCATGAGCACGCTGCGCACGCGCTGGGCCACGCTGCCCGCGCCGCCGGCCGCGGCCACGTCGTTCCAGAGCAGCGCGGCGGCGCCGCCCACGTGCGGGGTGGCGCAGGAGGTGCCGCCGCAGGCGTTGATCTCGTCGGACTCCGGGTCGCCCGGCGTGATCAGGACGTTCGTGGGCGCCGCGATGTCCGGCTTGAGGCGGCCGTCGTCCGTCGGCCCCTCCGACGAGTACGGCTCGGGCAGCAGCGTCGTCGCGTCGAACGCGCCGACGGAGAAGGCGCCGGCGCGCGTCGCCCGGCGTGGGGGAGCTCGAGGCCGTGACCTCCGCGGTCGGCGAGAGGTCCATGCGGCAGAACAGGGTCAGCCTGGTCGTGGGCGGCGTGCCGACCCGGCGCACCGCCACGTAGTAGGTGCCCGGCGAGGCGATGGCGCCCGGGCCCATGCTGGCGTGCGGGTCCGGCAGCGGCGCGAGACCATTCGACTGGATCGGCTGCGCCGTGGTCTTGTCGAGCGACGGGGGTGGTCAGCGCGGCGTCGCTGATAGAGCGCGAGGTGTAGTAGCTGCCGGGATCGCTCGTGGCTCCTTCCCAGGAGATGTCGCAGGCCGGCCGGCTGGTCGCGGCGAGCGTCGACGCGGAAGGCGTTGCCGTCGCCGGGGACGTCGAGGTTGCCGTCGCCGTCGGCGTCGCTCCAGGCGCCCTCCCAGTGCCGCGTGCGGTAGTTGCCCGCGGAGTTGACCCAGAGCATCCCGGTGGCGGCGGCCGCGTCGACCTTCTGCGCGAACCAGCCCGTGCCGTCGAAGCGGCCGAACAGGAAGGAGTTCGAGTGCACGACGATGTTCGGCTTGATGACGTTCGTGATGTAGTCGACGGCCTGGCCGAACTCGTCCGGCGTGTGGTAGTTGACGAACCAGTAGGTCGCGCCCGGCGCCATGTCGTAGACGATCTCGCTCACGAACTCGCCGTGACGGGAGCTGTTGGCGTTGAAGTCGCGGCCCGGCCAGCCCGTAGGTCACGTCGAACGACATGCGGTGCTGACGATCGAGGGGAGGCAGCTCGGTGCCCGCCAGCGCATTCGAGCCGGCTGGCCGCGCCGAAGGCCTGGTCGAGCACGACGATCGTGACGCCCGCGCCGTCGTGGCCCGAGCGCTGCAGCGCGTCGGCGCCGCTCAGCGCGACGCCCTGCGAGATCACCGCATCGGCCGAGGAGGTCTCGGCGAGCTCGGCGCGCGCGACGGCGGGCGAGCGGCGCACGGCCGCGAGCGCGCCCGTCCGCAGCGCGGCCTTGAGCCGGCCGCCCACCCAGCCCTCCGGGATGCCGCCCGCCGAGACGACCGCCCGCTGCGCCCCGGCGCGGTCTCCCGAAGGTGTCACAAAGACCGCTCGGGCGACGGGAGGCTCGGCGAGCGATCCGCCGGCGCACTCGCTATGAGTGCAGAGCGTGACGAGCCGCAAACGCGCATGGCGACAGGAATTTCGTGCCAATTCGGCGCAAGTCGCGCCGTCGCGGACATCGCTCACGAGGGGCACCGTAGCGAAGCGCACAAGGTTCTCTCTGCCGGTGCGCACGGGGGGCGCCCGTGGGTATAGGATCCGCGGCGTGCAGCGGGTACGGGAAGAGCAGCGATGAAGCGCATCGCGCAGTTCGTCGTCGCCGGGACGGTGCTCGGCGTCATCCTCTCGGCGCTCTTCATCTGGGCGGTCGACTGGTTCCCGACCGACGGCTCGACGCAGGCGAAGCACGAACTCCCGCTCTTCATCGCGATCACCTACGTCTCGTTCGTGATCTTGATGGTCGTGATCGTGGCGATGGGCTACTCGCTCTGGAAGTTCCGCCAGCGCGGCCCCTCCGACCTGCGCGACGGCGACCCGACGCACGGCAACACGCTGCTCGAGATCGGCTGGACGATCGTGCCGCTGATCATCGTCGCGGTCTTCGGCATCTGGGGCGCGAAGACGCTCGACGACAACGAGGCGCACGCCGCCGGCGGCCGCGTGATCACGGTCGTGGGCTACAGCTTCGGGTTCGAGTACCGCTACGACAGCGACGGCGGCTTCACGCGCAACGACGGGCTCTACGTCCCCGTCGACAAGACGATCACCCTGCACATGATCACGCCGCTCTACACGCCCGGCACGAAGAACGCTCGAGGTCATCCACGGCTTCTGGGTGCCCGAGTGGGGCATCAAGCAGGATGCGACCCCGGGCGTCATCGGCAAGAACGTCGGCACCACCTACGTCAAGCCCACGCGCGATCGGCACCTACGAGGTGCAGTGCACCGAGCTGTGCGGCTCCGGCCACGGCGAGATGCACTTCAAGAACATCCACGTGCTCTCGCAGGCCGACTTCGCGAAGTGGCTCGCCGGAGCCAAGGCGGACGCCGCCAAGGCCAAGGCGCAGGCCACGCTCGAACCCCGGGCCTCGCCGTCTTCAACACGTCGGGCTGCGGCGGCTGCCACACCTTCACGCCGGCCAAGGCGGCCGGCGCGGTCGGCCCGTCGCTGGACGACGTCACGGCCGACTACACGGCGGCCAAGGCGCGCCGGCAAGACCAAGGCCAGCGACCTCGCCGGCTTCATCAAGGAGTCGATCGCCGACCCGAACGCCTACATCGCGAAGGGCTTCGCGCCCAACATCATGCCGAGCACCTTCGGCAAGAGCCTGAGCTCCAAGCAGACTCGACGACCTGCGCCGCCTACCTGGCGAAGGGAGGATCCGGCTCGTGAGCGTCGTCACCACTCCCGCCGGACACGCACATCGCCGGCTACGGCGATCCGGCGCGCAAGGGCAGCATCTTGACGCGCGCCGGCTGGTGGCGCGCGCTGCTCTGGACGATCCTCGCCGCGGCGCATCGCCGTGGCCATCCCGGCGGCTCGTCCGCACTCGCCGTCGGCTGGCCGTGGTGGCAGTACCAGGTCATGTCGGCCTCGCTCATGATCGTCACGCCGATCGGCTTCCTGCTCGGCATCGGCTGCTTCGACTACTGGGGCCGAAGTACATCGTCGGCGCCGAAGCTGCCCGAGGGGCACGCCGACCACGGCGCCTACAGCTGGCGCGACTACTTCAAGGTCAACACCGATCACAAGGTGATCGGCATCCAGTACCTGGTCACGACCTTCATCTTCTTCCTGATCGGCGGCCTGCTCGCCGAGGCCTTCCGCGCCCAGCTCGCCGTCGCCCGACAACACCTACTTCACGCGCGACGCCTACAACGGGCTGATCTCGACGCACGCGTCGATCATGATCTTCCTCTTCATCATCCCGGCCTTCGCCGGGCATCGCGAACTTCGTCGTGCCGCTGATGCTGGGCGCCGAGGACATGGCGTTCCCGCGCCTCAACGCGCTCTCGTTCTGGATGCTGCCGACGGCCGGCCTGATCATGGTGCTGAGCCTGCTCTGGGGCGGCTTCAACACCGGCTGGACGGGCTACGCGACGCTCTCGACGCACGATCCGACCGACCAGGGCACGTTCTTCAACATGGGCGTGCAGTTCGCGGGCACGTCGTCGATCCTGACCGCCGTCAACTTCATCGTCACGATCCTGACGATGCGCGCGCCCGGCATGACGCTCTCGCGCATGCCGCTGCTGGTCTGGGCCAACCTCACGACGTCCGCGCTCGTCGTGCTCGGCACGCCGTTCATCGCGGCCTCGCAGTTCATGGTCATGCTCGACCGCGTCATGCACACGAAGTTCTTCGACGCGGCGCACGGCGGCTCGACGATCATGTACCAGCACATCTTCTGGTTCTACTCACACCCGGCCGTCTACATCATGATGCTGCCCGGGTTCGGCATCATCAGCGAGGTCATATCCGTGATGGCGAGGAAACCCATCTTCGGCTACCGCGCGCTGGCGTTCTCGACCGTCTCGATCGGCGTGCTCGGATTCTCGGTCTGGGCCCACCACATGTTCGTCGCGGGCGTGCAGCCGTGGCTGCGCGTGCCCATCATGATCACGACGATGCTGATCGCGATCCCGACCGGCATCAAGGTGTTCTCGTGGGTCGCGACGCTCTACGGCGGCGTGATCAACCTGGCGACGCCGATGCTGTGGGCGATCGGGTTCCTCTTCACGTTCGTGATCGGCGGCCTCTCGGGCGTCTGGCTGGCGGTGATCCCGATCGACATCCAGGTCTCCGACACGTACTTCGTCGTCGCGCACATCCACTACGTGCTGTTCGGCGGCTCGGTCTTCACGATCTTCGCGGGCCTCTACTTCTGGTTCCCCAAGATCACCGGGAAGATGTACAACGAGAAGCTCGGCAAGTGGCACTTCTGGCTGACGTTCATCTCGTTCAACGCGACGTTCTTCCCGCAGCACTACATCGGCATGCTCGGCATGCGCCGGCGCGTCTGGACGTACGACAGCAAGTTCGCCGACTGGAACCTCTTCATCTCGCTCTCGCGCGTTCGTGCTCGGGGCCGCGACGCTGATCTTCGTCTACAACGCGATCATCTCGTGGTGGAGCGGCGACCCCGCGCCGGACAACCCGTGGCGCGCGCTGACGATCGAGTGGCAGGTCTCCTCGCCGCCGCCGATCTTCAACTTCGACGGCGCGCCGCGCGTCGTCGGCGGCCCGTACAACTACGGCCAGCCGGGCGCCAAGCACGTCGTCTTCGACGAGGCGCCCGCGACGGCGGCGCACCATTGAGGCCGGCATGAGCGCACACGCCGAGACCCCCGGCCACGCCGCGGCCCGCCGCGCCGGCTACGGCACTGCCGGCCACCTCGACCGCGTCATGCTCGGCCTGATCGTCGCGCTCGCCTCGGAGTTCATGCTCTTCGGGGCGTTCTTCACGGCGTTCTTCTACATCCGCTACACGAACTACCCGGTCTACCCGCCCGAGCCGTTCGAGATGCCGGTCGACTCGACGGGCATCAACACGGCGATCCTGGTCTCGTCGTCGTTCACGATGCACTGGGCGCTCGTCTCGGCCAAGCGCGACAACCGCCGCGGGATGACGCTCGGCCTGCTGTTCACGCTGATCATGGGCCTGACGTTCCTGGCGCTGCAGATCCGCGAGTACAACCTGCTGCACGGCGAGGGCTTCACGCCCGAGCACGGCGCGTTCGCGAGCGTCTTCTTCGGCTTGACGGGCCTGCACGGCATCCACGTGCTCGTCGGCGCGATCCTGCTCGACGATCGCGCTCGTGCGCACGCTGCGCGGCCACTACTCACCCGAGAAGCACATGGGCCTCGAGCTATCGGGCATCTACTGGCACTTCGTCGACGTCGTCTGGGTCGTGCTCTACACGCTCGTCTACCTGCTCTCCAACGGCGCTCGCGCGTCGCTCTAGCGGGCCTCGAGGGTCATTCGGGCGCGGCCTTGTCCGCGGAACGCCGCGTCGAGCGAGCGGCCGAGGTAGCGCATGAGGTGGACGCCGAAGAGCGTCATCCACCAGGCGCTGCCGACCAGGTGCGCGTAGGCCGTGGCCGAGCTCGAGCCGGGCGAGAAGAGCAGGACGACGCCCGTCAGCGAGCAGCGGCACCGCCAGCGCCGCCAGGATCAGCGAGAGGCCGTCGGTCAGGAAGCGCGCCGGGTCGAGCCCGCGCGCGAGAGCCGCAGCGCGGCCCGACTCGGCGACCTTGTAGGTGACGAGCGCGAGCGCCGAGCGCGCTCGTGACGACGTGCAGCCAGATCGCGAGCGCCGAGGGCCGGTCGTCGCGCAGCGCGACCGTGTAGAGCCAGAGACCCGTCGCGACCGCCATGACCAGGAGCGGCAGCGAGAGCAGCCCGAGGCGGGCGCTCGTGCGCGCACCCGCCTGGCGCGGGCGCGCTCGATGCGCACGCGGCGCCACTCGTCGATCTGCGCGTCCGAGAACTCGGCCGGCGGCTGATCGGCCATGAGCGCGGCGAAGCGGCCCGAGGAATCCCATCGCGACGAACGCCGGGATGATGTGCGGGATGTGGAGGAGGACGAATTCCATCGCTCCGGCCCGCTCAGCGCCGCGCGTTGAAGAGCGTCGTCAGACGCAGATCGCGCAGCGCCCAGCCCATGATCATGCCGCCGACGAAGATCAGCCCGTGCTGGGTGAAGTGCACGGTCGCGTTGTCGTTCGCGAAGTCGTCGACCCACGGGGTGAGCAGCACGACCTCGAGCGCGAAGCCGCACGTGCCGAGTGCGAGCGCACCGCGCGGCGACATCAGCGGAAGCAGGCGTGGCGCGGCCACGCGCGCATCCTACGACGACGGCCAACCGGCGGTAGCATGCCGTCGTGGCCTCTCGCGAAGAAGCACTCGCCCAGGCGCTCGACGGCCTCGATCCCGAGACGCGCCAGGCGCTCGCACGCGCGCTCGAGCGCGGCGAGGTCGAGCTCGAGGGCGGTGACTGGGGGAGCGTCGACGACGGCTCCGGCTGCCTGCTCTCGCTGGCGGCCTGGGAGCTCGGCCTGGAGCGCGGCGAGAGCCTCATGCGCCGCTCGGTCGCGGCCGTGCAGGTGCCGGCGCTGTTCGACGCCTGGTGGGACGAGGTGCTGACGCGCGAGGGCGACGTCGTGCGCACCCGCCGGAGCGTGCGCGAGGCGCTCGGGCGAGATGCTCTTCCGCGGCCTCGCGGCGCCGCGCGACGAGCTGCCGCGCGCGACGTCAGCGCTGGCGGGCGACGCGCGGCCGCCGCGGGCGATGACGGTGCCGTCGGTGCGCAGGAAGATGCCGGCCGGCGTGCCTGCGCGGCCGTAGCCGCCGCAGCGTGCTGTAGCCGATGAAGTAGAAGGCGTCGCGGGTGGCGACGACCGGCGAGTAGCGACCCTCGAAGCGCCGCCAGAGCTGGCGGCCGTTGCGACGGCCAGGCCGAACGTGCCGTTGCCGAACGTCGAGAAGTAGACGATGTCGTTGACGACGGTGGCCGAGCCCGAGATGCGCGCCCTGGCCTTGAAGCGCCAGCGGCGCGCGCCCGTGCGCGCGTTGAAGGCGTAGAACCAGCCGTCGTAGGAGCCGATCAGGACACCTGGTGCACGACCGCCGGGCCCGCGTAGACGTAGCCGCCGGTCTGCGCGCGTCCAGGCGATCTTGCCGGTCGAGGCGACGAGCGAGTAGACGCGGCCGTCGGTCGAGCCGATGTAGACGCGCCCGTAGGCGATCGTGGGCGTCGAGTAGAAGTGCCCCTGCGTGGAGCCGCCGTAGCGGCCGAGGCCCGCCCGTGCGCCAGCGGCGCGCGCCCGTGCGCGCGTCGAAGCCGTAGACGTGGCCGTCGTAGGAGCCGACGACGAGCAGGCCGCCGCTGTAGGCGGGCGATCCCTTGACCGCGCCGCCGACGGCCACGCGCCAGCGGCGGTGCCCCGTGCGCGGCGTCGAGCGCCGTCAGCGTGCCGTCCTCGGCGCCGAAGTAGAGCGTGCCGTCGACGAGCAGCGGCGAGGACTCCGTGCGCGCGCCGACCCGGTAGCGCCAGACGCGCTTGCCGTCGCGGCGCCGAGCGCGAGCACCACGCCGCCGAGCGACGAGACGTAGACGCGCTTGGCGTCGAGCGCCGGGCTGGTGGCGAGCGGCGGGGCGACCTGGCGCGTCCAGCGGCGCTTGCCGGTCTTCGGGTTGAGCGAGACGACGTTGCCGTTGGCCGTCTCGATGTAGACGCCCTGGTCGTCGACGACCGGCGGGAACTCCGCGAGCGAGTCGAGCCCGGCGCCCCAGACCTGCGTGAACGGCGGGCGCTGCCGGGCCTGCGGGTTCTGGCGGCGGTGGGCCGGGTCGAAGCCCCAGCCGGCCCAGGCGACCGTCTTGTGCGCCTTGCACGGCTCTTGACGACCTCGGGATCGGAGTCGCGTCCTGCGTCGGGCGCGAAGTACGAGACGGTGCCGCGGTGAACGTTCTCGGGCGAGCGCAGCGCGTAGCCGAGCACGGCCGAGCCGCCGATCACGACCACCGTTACGAGCCGCGAGCGCGCGCCGGCCGCGTCTCTTCCTGGCGCGCGCATCCATCGGCGTCATCGTAGGACAGGCCCGGGATGACGCGACCTCGCGCACATGTGCTATTTGACGCATGCAGGTCGTGACTGCGGCCATAGACTCCGCGCATGCGGAGACTGCCCCTGCCGCGGGCGCTTCTGGCGGCGCTCTGCCTGCTGGCCGCGGGCGCGGGAGGCGCGCAGAGTGCGGGCGCGTCTCACGCGGGCACGGGCCGGATCGTCTTCGCGAGCGATCGCGGCAGGGCCGACCCAGGCGAGATCTACTCGCTCGGACCGGGCAGTGCGCCGCGGCACGTCGCGCCGAGCCCGGCAGCCGAGTACGGTCTCGCCGTCTCGCCCGCGGGCGGCCGCATCGCCTTCTGGAGCGGGCGTACGGGAGGCGACGATCTGTACCTGGCGCGCGCAGACGGCTCGCACGTCCGCCTCGTGCGCGGGGCGGGCCGGGAGCCGTTGCGAGCGGACGGCGCCGGCGGAGGCCGCCTGACGTTCACTGCCGACGGCCGGCGGCTCTTCGGCTCGGGCGCCGGCGGAGCGTTCGCAGTCGACGCGGGCACGGCGCTCGCCCGGAGCCTGCCGTTCTGCGAGCCGTGGAACCGTGTCGCCGGCGCCGGATGGGAAGCTCGTGGCCTGCGCCGACGCGGGCAGGACGCTGGTCTCGGACCTCGCAGGCCGCGTCCGCGCCGGCTTCCGCGGAGAGCGGCCGCTCTGGTCGAGCCGCGGCTGGCTGAGCAATGCGCCCGGAGGCGGCCTTTCGCAGCCTCCGCCTTCGGTGATCCGTGCTCGACGCCTCGGGACGCCCCGTCGGGCGTCGTCCACGGGTTTACCGCTCGCCTGGACCGCCGATGGCCGCTACCTGCTCTTCCGGCGGGGCCACTCGCTCCGCATCTCTGCTGCGGCGAAGCTCGCCGGCTCACGGGTGCTGGTTGCGCGCTGGGACGACGGGCCGGTGTCGCTGACGCCGGACGGGCTCTACATCTCGACGGAGGTCGCCGACGGCCGCGCGGTGCTCATCCCGATCGCAGGCGGCAAGGCGACCGGGCCGGCGTCGACGGCGGCTCGGGCGTCTGGTCGGCGGGCGGGCGCCTCGCCTATGCGGCGCTCCAGCGGCAATCGCCGCCCCGGCCGGGCGGCAGGGTGCCGATCTACATCACCGACGCGCACGGCCGAAACCCGCGCGTCGCCGGCCGCCTCGCCTGGGATTATCAGACGCTCATGAGCCTGCACTGGCTGCCCGGGGGCCGGCGCGTGCTCGTCACCACGGAGAACCAGTGCAGCGGCACCGGCCTGTTCGCGATCTCGCCGTCGGGTGGCGCGGTTCAGCCGCTGAACCGCGATCAGCGCGACCTCGAGATGCCCGCATCGTCCCCGGACGGCCGCCGCATCGCCTACAGCGTGGAGCTCTACAACTGCCACACGGAGAGCGAAGCGCCCGATGCAACTCGAGACCGTCGCGGCCGACGGGAGCGATGCGCGCGCACTCACGGCTCCCCTGAGCGGAGAGGAGAGGACGGCCGACGTCTGGCCCGCCTTCAGCCCGGACGGCCGTCGCATCGCGTTCCTGCACGCAGCCGGCAACGGCGGCGCGCTCCAGACCGTGTCCGCGGGCGGCGGCGCGCGCACGGCGGTTCTCCCGTCCGGTGATCGCCTGACGCCCGCGTGGTCCCCCGACTCCTCGAGGATCGCCTTTCAGTCGGGCGTGGAGATCTGGGCCGTCCCGGCGGCGGGCGGCGCGCCGCGGCGGCTCGCGCGGATCCCACAGGCGCTCGGCGGGAGCTGCGGGGGCCTCGGGATCGCCTGGTCGCCGGACGGCACGCGCTTTGCCACGGGAGGAAGCGACGGCATCTACGCTGATCGCGCTCGGCAGCCGCCCGAGCGCGACGCTCGCGATCAAGGCGCCCTGCGCGGAGTATCCCGTGTTCTCCCCCGACGGCAGCCAGATCGCCTTCGACGCCCGGCCCTCGCTCGGGCCCGGCTCCGAGACCGCCATCATGCTCGCCAACACCGACGGCAGCGGTCTGCGCACGCTCACGGCGGTGCCGTTCCGCCAGAGCGTGCATCCGACCTGGCTGCCGTGAGAGGGGGCGTGGCGGCCGGCTCAGGCGGCCGGCCGCCACGCGGTCGCGCTGCGAGCGTGACTGACGAGTGCCGGAGAGGTGTCGAGGGGGAGGCACCCGAGGAGCGAACTCGGCGCGTCGTGCCCGGGAGGTTCGACGTTCGCGAGCCTGCTCCTTCAGGTTGCGGCCGCGATTAGCCTTGCAGCCGAGAGGCAGCGTGCCAAGAGCGGGAGGCGGGACGTGCGCGATCGCGCCCGGGCGGTCATCATCGGAGGCGGCATCACCGGCTGCAGCGTGGCCTACCACCTGGCGCGCGCGGGCTGGAGCGACCTCGTCCTGCTCGACAAGGGCCCGCTCACGAGCGGCTCCACCTGCCATGCGGCCGGACTCGTCACGCAGTTCAACCCGTCTCCCACGATGATGCGCTTCCGCCGCTACAGCATCGAGCTGTACCGCGAGCTCGGCGTCTTCGAGACGGTCGGCAGCGTGCGCATCGCGTCCAGCCCCGAGTCGCTCGCAGAGCTGCAGCGCGGTCGTCTCCCGCGCCCGCGCGATCGGCCTCGACGCCGAGCTCGCATCACCTGAGGAGACGCTGCGCGCTGCTGCCGCAGGCCAGCCCGGAGTCGCTCTACGGCTCCGTCTACATGCCCGGGCGACGGCAACCTCGATCCGCACTCCGCAACCTACGCGCTGGCCGCCGCGGCGCGCGAGCTCGGCGCCGAGATCCGCACGGGCGAGCGCGTCACCGGCATCGAGCTCGGACCGCGGCGCGAGCTGCGCGCGGTGCTGACCGAGTCGGGCCGGATCGAGACCGAGGTCGTGATCAACGCCGCCGGCATGTGGGCGCCGCAGGTCGCCGCGTTGGTCGGCGCCCAGCTCGTCTCGATCCCCGTCGAGCACCAGCACATCGCCCTGGCCGCGGTCCCCGGGCACGAGCTGCCGCGCGACCTGCCGTGCTTCCGCGACCCCGACTACCTCGTCTACGGCAAGGCCGAGGCCGGCGGCGCCCTCTTCGGCGGCTACGAGCACGATCCGGTCGCGCGCTGGATCGACGGCGTTCCCTGGGATCACAGCGGCCAGACCGTGCCGGCCGACGAGGCGCGCTTCGCACCGCTCATGCAGGGCGCGGCACAGCGCTTCCCCTTCCTCGCCGATGCGGGCGTCGTCAAGCTGGTCTGCCACCCCGACGCCATGACGCCCGACGGCAACCCGCTCGTCGGCGAGCTGCCCGGCGTGCGCGGGCTTCTTCGTCGCGGCGGGACTGTCGCTGAACGGCTTCGGCGGCGCCGGCGGCATCGGCAAGGCGGTCGCCGAGCTCGTCACGTCGGGTGAGAGCGAGCTCGACCTCCAGTCCTACCGCCCCTGGCGCTTCGGCGCCGTCGCAGCGCGATCCGCGTCTACGCCGCCGAGACCGCGCGCGAGGCCTACCGCTACTACTACCGCCTGCGCTACCCGCTCGACAGCGACGTGCTCGGCCGCCCCAAGCGCACGAGCGCGCTGCACGAGCGCATGCAGGATGCGGGCGCGGTGTTCGCCGTCCAAGAACGGCTGGGAGCGCGCCGACTACTGTCGATCCCGGGCAAGCCCTGGCGGCAGGGCGGGGGAGGAGCAGCGCGCGTTCGGCTGGGCCGAGCCGCCGTACTCGCCGATCGCTGGCCGAGGAGTCCGCGGCGCTGCGCGAGCGGGTCGGGCGTGATCGACATGACGTCGTTCGGCAAGATCGCCGTCTCAGGGCCCGGCGCGGCTGCGCTGCTCGAGCGGGTCTGCGACGCGCACGTCGACCGCAGCCCGGGCAGCGTCGTCTACACGCAGTTCCTCGACGAGCGCGGCGGCATCGTCGCCGACGTGACCGTCACGCGCCTCGCCGAGCGATCGCTTCCGCGTCGTCACGGGCGCTGCCGCGGTCGACTCCGACCTGGGCTGGCTGCGGCTGCACCAGCGCGACGACGATGCCCCGGTCGAGCTTCGCGACGAGACCGGGGAGCTCTGCGTGATCGGCATGTGGGGCCCGCACGCGCGCTCCGTCCTGGCAGGCCGTGACGGAGGACGACGTCTCCGCCGCGCGCACTGCCGTTCGGCCGCGGGCGCGTGCTCGAGCTGGGCGGCGCAGCGTCTGGGCACAGCGCATCACGTATGTGGGAGAGCTCGGATACGAGCTCTACACGGAGCCGGGGTGGGGGGTGCAGGTGTGGGATCGCCTGCTGGCCGCAGGCGCTCGCCACGGCATCCGCCCGGTCGGCTACCGGGTGCTCGACTCGCTGCGCATGGAGAAGGGCTATCGCGCCTTCGGCAGCGATCTCACCGCCGGAGACACGCCCGACGAGGCCGGCCTGGGGTTCTGCGTCGCTCTCGATCGCAAGGGCGACTTCGTCGGGCGGGCGGCGGTCGAGGCACAGCGGGCGCGCGGAATCGAGCGCCGCCTGCGCACGCTGCTCGTCGGCGACGGCGCCTACGAGTGCGTCTACGGCGGCGAGGCCGTCGTGGCCGGAGGAACGGTCGTCGGCCGCGTCCGCAGCGCCGCGTACGGCTTCACGGTCGGCCAGATGATCGCAAGCGCCTACCTGCCGCGGGAACTCGCGCCCGACACGCCGCTCTCGATCGAGGTGCTGGGCGGCCTCGTCGCGGCCGAAGTGGCCGAGGACGCGCTCTACGATGGCGGAAATCTTCGCCTCCGGCCATAGAGACTGCAGGGCATGCTGATGCTCCTGCCCAACTGCGAGTGCTGCGATCGCGACCTGCCGCCCGAGAGCGGGCTCGCGCGCATCTGCACCTACGAGTGCACGTTCTGCGCCGACTGCGCAGATGCCCGTTTCGCGGGCGTCTGCCCGAACTGCGGCGGCGAGCTCGTGCGCCGTCCGATCCGGCCGCCGGAGCGCCTGCTGAAGGATCCGGCTGCGACCGAGCGCTTCACGAAGGCTCACGCCGAGTGCGTAATCGGCGGTCAGGCACGCATCATGCGTGCCTGACCCCGGAGATGCGCGTCACACTCTGGCTGGGGGGTTGAGATTCCCGCTTACTTGTCATAATCATGATTATCGTGCAGTGACGGGGGAGGCCTCGGCAGGCGGCCTCGAGGCGCGCCGGCTCGCAGGGCGCGGCTCGGCCAGCAGAGCGCCGCCACCACGCCCCCGAGCGCGAAGATCGTTCCGGCGGTCGTGAACGTCGCGCGCTGCCCGAGCGCGTTCGAGAGCGGCACGACGGCGATCTGACCGACCACGATCATGCCGAACGTCACGGCGTACGCGAACCCGATCGTGCTGGCGCGCTCGTGCGGCGGCGTCTCGCGCTGCATCATCGTGCGGAAGCGCACGATCACGACGCCGTTGCCCATGCCGCCGATGATCGAGAGCGGCCCCGCGATCCAGAGGTCGGGCGCGAGCCCGAAGCCGCCCCAGCCGATCGCCATCAGCGCCATGCCGCTGAGATAGCCCGCATAGCGCGCGGGCAGGCTCGTGCCGATCACGATGCCGAGCGCGTCGAGCGCCATGATGCCGCCCGTCTGCAGGTTCGAGGCGCCGTAGGTGTCGCGCAGGGTCGGCACGGCGGCCGCGATCGAGATGCCGAGCGCGACCGAGGCCACCGGCAAGCTGAAGATGATCATGCGCAGTGCCGGCGTGCGCAGGCAGCGCCGGGCGCCGACCAGGGAGCGCTCGAGCCAGGCGCGGCTGCTCGCGAGCTGCGGCTCGGGCGAGCTGGGCGCGTGCCGCGGCACCCGGCTGAACGCCAGCAGCAGGGCGCCCGAGAGCACGAACGTGATGCCGTTGAGCACGAGCACGACGTTCGCGGACGTGAGCCCGACGAGCGCGCCGCCGATCGCCACCCCCGCGATGTTCGTGAGCGTCTGCACCTTGAGGATCGAGCCGTTCGCCGCATCCAGCTCGTCGTCGTCGACGAGCAGCGGCACGACCGCGGTCGAGACGATCTTGAAGATGCCGGTCGTGACGCCGCAGATCAGCGCGAGCGCAACGATCGTCCCGGAGCGCCCGGTCGTGGCCATCAGGCCCCAGGCGGCGGCCGCCAGGAGCTCGCAGGCAGCCAGGCCGCTGCGCGGCGGGACGCGGTCGAGCAGGTGCCCGAGCACCGTGCCGAGCACGACGGCCGGCAGGTACTCGGCGACGACGATCGCCGAGACGTAGGCCTGGTCGCCGGTCAGATCGAGGATCCGCAGCTGCAGCGCGACGACTCCGGCCCAGGTGCCGAGGTTCGTGACCGCGAGCGCGAGCCAGAAGGAGAAGAAACGCCAGCCGGGGGGCCCCACCACCGCCCGGCGCACGGACGAGAGCGCGCGTTGCATCGCTGTCCATCGTACGCCTCGGGACGGGTCACCGGTCCTGGTCGTTCGGCCAACCGGGGCCCTGGGCCCCGACGCTCGCGACATACTGGCTGACGATGGCGGTGATCCTGGATGGCGAGCACCTCACGCTCGCCGAAGTCGTGCGCGTCGCCCGCGGCAGCGAGCGCGTCGAGGTCTCGCCCGGCGCGATCGCGCGGGTGCAGGCCGCCCGTGACGTCGTCGAGCGGGCCGTCGCAGCGCCCGGAGGGCGTGTATGGCGTGACGACGGGCGTCGGCGTGCGCAAGCGCGTCAGCGTCGCGAGCGGCGAGATGGACTCCTACAACCGCCGGCTGCTGCGCGATCACCGCATGGCGGCCGGGCCCGACGCGCCGCGAGAGGTCGTCCGCGCGGCCATGGTGCGGCTCGCGAACGGCTTCGCCAAGGGCACCTCAGGGGTGCGCACGGAGCTGCTCGCACGGGTCGTCGATGCCCTCAATGCCGGCGAGACGCCGCGCGTGCGCCTGCTCGGCTCGGCGGGCCAGAGCGATCTCGGCCCGCTGGCCGACCTTGCGCACGGCATCTGCGGCGACATGCCGCTGGCGGCCAAGGAGGGCATCTCCCTGATCAACAACAACTCGTTCGGCACCGGGCTCGCCGCGCTCGCGCTGGCCGACGCGCTGCGGCTGCTCGAGGCCTGCACGGTGGCCGCCGCCCTCGACTGGGAGGCCTTTGCGTCCAACACCTCCCCCCTCCACCCGGCCGTCGCCCTGGCGCGGCCGTACCCGGGCATCGCTCGCCGCAGCGCGCGCATGCGGGAGCTGCTCGAGGGCTCGTACCTGTGGCAGGTGCGCCTCCGCGCGCAACCTGCAGGATCCGCTCACGTTCCGCAATGCCGCGGCCATCCTCGGCGCGGTCGACGACGGCCTCGCCTTCGCCTGCTCGCAGCTTGCGATCGAGCTCAACGCCGCCCACGAGAACCCGCTCGTCGCGGTCGCCGACGAGCTCATCATCTCGGTGCCGAACTACGAGGCGCTGCCGCTCGCCGCCGCCCTCGACTTCGCGCGCATCGCCCTCGTACCGGCCATCTCGAGCGCGCAGGAGCGCTCGGTCAAGCTGCTGCAGGCGCCGCTGACCGGGCTCGGCACGGGCCTCCAGGAGGCCGAGGCCGAGAGCAACGAGTGCGCGCTCTCCGAGCTCGCCTGGGCCAGTCAGGCGCTCATGGTCGAGGCGCGCTCGCTCGCGCATCCCGTCTCCACCGAGACGGCCTCGACGATGCTCGCCGAGGGCATCGAGGATCGCATCACGATGGCGCCGCTGGCGGCCCGCCGGCTGAGCGAGCAGGTCGCGGTGGCGGAGGAGCTGCTCGCGCTCGGCCTCGTCGTGGCGGCGCAGGCGGTCGACGTGCGCGGCTGCGCGCCGCTCGGCTCCGGCACCGGCGCGCGCGCACGCCCAGGTGCGGGAGCGCTATGCGTTCGTCGCGGCCGGCGAATCGATCGGCCCCGACCGCGGAGCCGTCGTGGAGCTCGTGCGCTCGGGCACGCTCGGTGTCTGACCGCCAGTCGCTGCGGCCGTGGCTGGAACGGCTCGCGGCCACGGGGCGGCTGACCGAGATGACGGAGGAGCTCGATCCCGCCGCCGGGCTGGCCGCGCTGCTCGTGGCGCACCGGAGCGAGCCCGTGCGCGTCGCGCGGCTGCGCGGGAGCGAGCTTCCGCTCGTCGCCAACCTGCTCGCGAGCCGCGCCCTGATCGCCGAGGCCCTGGGCGCAGCCGAGAGCGATCTGGGCGACCGCCTGCGGACGGGCGCTGGAGGCCCCGATCGATCCCCGCATCGTCGACCGGGGCGCCCTGCCACGAGCTCGTGGAGGACGACCCGGAGCTCGCGAGCCTGCCCATCCCGCGCTTCTTCGAGCACGAGGGCGGGCCCTACGTCACCGCCGGCTGCATCGTCGCGCGCGACCCCGAGACGGGCGAGCGGAACTGGTCGATCGCCCGCGTGCGGCCGCTGGGCGGCGCGCGAGCGCTCGTCGGCATCGCGCCCAACCACCACCTCGCGGTGGCGGGGCGCGCGGCGCGCGAACGCGATCGGAGGCTGCCGATCGCCGTTACGATCGGCAACCACCCGGCGCTGCTCGTGGCCGCCTGCCTCTACCTCGCCCGGGGCGAGGACGAGCTGCGCGTCGCAGGTGCGCTGCTGGGCGAGCCCGTCGAGCTCGTGCGCTGCAAGCGCGTCCCGCTCGAGGTGCCGGCCGGCTGCGAGATCGTGCTGGAGGGCGAGCTCGACATCGGCGAGACCGTCGAGGAAGGGCCGGTCTCCGAGTTCCACGGCGGCTACGAGCGCTACGGGCCCGCCGCGACCGCGACGTTCCACTGCCTGACCCGGCGCCGCGACGCGGTCTACCAGGCCATCCTGCCGGGCTTCCACCCCGAGCACGCGCTGATCGGAGGCGTGGCGATCGCCGCCGGGCTGGAGCGGCGCCTGCGCGGGCTCGTGCCGTCCGTGCGCGCAGTGTCCGTGCCCGAGAGCGGAGCGGGCAGGCTCTCGGCCGTGATCGCGCTCGGACCGCACGAGCCGGTCGATGCCCTGACCGCCGCCCGTGCGGCGCTCGCGGCCGTCAACCTCGTCAAGCTCGTGACCGTGGTGGACGACGACGTCGACGTCTGGGACGACTCGGCCGTCGCCCACGCGGTCGCGACGCGCGTGCTGTTCGACCGCGACCTCCACGTGCTGGCCGGGCATGCGCGCCGACCGGGCGGAGCCGCTCGAGCGCGACGGCAGCATCGCCAAGCTCGCCATCGACGCCACGCGCCACGCGGGCGATCGCGCCGACTGGTCTCGGGCGGAGCCGCCGCGATGAAGCTCGCCGCAGGCAACGTCGTCGCGTACCTCGTCGCGCGCGAAGTCGTCGCCGCTGCCGCCGAGCTGAGCGTCGAGGAGCTCACCGGAGGCGTCTCCGGCACCGTGCTCGCGGTGCGCGGGCCGGGCGTCGCGCTGGTCGTCAAGCAGGCACTGCCGAAGCTGCGTGTGGCCGGCGAGTGGCGCGCGCCCGTGCGGCGCACCGACACCGAGGCGGCCGCGCTACGGCTTGCGGCGCGCCTGGTTCCCGGCCACGTGCCTCCGGTCGTGGACAGCGACGAGAGCGAGCACGTGGTCGTGCTGCAGCACGCGCCGCCCGGCTGGCGCAACTGGCAGGCGGAGCTGCTGGAGGGCCGCGCCCACGCCGCTTCGGGCCGCTGGGCCGGGGACACGCTCGGCCGCCTGCATGCGGCCACGGCGGGGGATGCCGAGGTCGCCGCGGCGTTCTGCGACTACGAGGCCTTCGAGGCGCTGCGGCTGCAGCCCTATCACGGAGCTGTGATGGAGCGGATCCCCCAGCTCGCCCCCGCCCTGCGGCCGCTGGCCGACGAGCTGCGCGAGCGCCCGCACCTGCCTCGTGCACGGCGACTACGCCCCGAAGAACATCCTGCTCGGCCCCGACGGCTCGTGGGCGCTCGACATGGAGGTCGCGCATTACGGCCACCCGGTCTTCGATCTGGCCTTCTTCCTCGCCTTCCCGCTGCTGACGGCAGTGCAGCTGCCGGAGCTGGCGCCGGCCTGCAGCGAGCTCGTGCGGGGCTTCACGACGGCCTACGACCGCCGTGCCGCGCGCGTGGCGCCGTCGCCTCGCGCGATCGCCGCGCACACGGGCGCGATGCTGCTGGCGCGCACCGACGGCGACTCGCCGGCGGCGTTCCTCGGCGCGCGCGCCGCCCGCAAGGCGCGCTCCCTCGGCAGGCAGCTGCTCGTCGAGCAGGCCCCCGACATGGCGGCGGTGGTGGCCTCGTGCGGCTAGAAGCAGGCGTCGGAAGGCACGCGGCGGACGGAGGCGTCGGCACATGCAAGGGGCCGTGAGAGACCGCTCGATCGAGCGGGTGCTCGCGTTCGAGGCGCTCGACTCGCGCGGCACGCCCGCCGTTGCCTGCGTGATCGCCCTCGCAGGCGGAGCGCAGGCGTGCGCGACGGTGCCGGCCGGCGCGTCCACGGGCGCGCACGAGGCAGTCGAGCGGCGCGACGGCGGCGAGCGCTACGGCGGACGGGGCGTGCGCGACGCCGTCGCCGCAGTGAACGGCGAGATCGCAGCGCTGCTGCGCGGGCGCGACTGCGCGGATCAGGCCGTGATCGACGCTGCGCTGCGCGACCGGGACGGCACGCCGTCGCTCGGGCGGCTCGGCGCCAACGCCGTGCTGGCCGCCTCCGTCGCCTGCGCCCTGGCCGCTGCCGAGGCCGCTCGCATTCCGCTCTGGAGGCTGCTCGCACCGGGCGTGGCGCCGCTGCTTCCGCTGCCGATGGTCAACGTGCTCTCCGGCGGCGCGCACGCCGGGCGCGCCATCGACCTGCAGGACGTGCTCGTGATCCCCCTGGCGGCACGCACGTTCGCCGAGGCCATCGAGCACGCCGCGCTCGTACGCGCGGGCGCCGCCGCCGAGCTGCGGGCGCGCGGGCATGACACGTCGCTGGTCGCCGACGAGGGCGGCCTGGCGGCGGCGCTCGCAGCCAACGAGGAGGCGCTGGAGATCGCAACGCGCGGCATCGAGCGCGCCGGCATCGACGCGGCCCTGGCGCTCGACGTCGCGGCCACGCAGCTCGGAGGCGCCGGCGGCTACCGGCTGGCGCGGGAGGGCCGCAGCCTCGACGGAGCCGCGCTGGCGCAGGAGATCGCGGGCTGGGCGCGGCGCTATCCCCTCGTCTCGATCGAGGATCCGCTGGGCGAGGACGACTGGGACTCCTGGCGCCTCGCGACCGATCTGCTCGGCGACTCCGTGCAGCTGCTCGGCGATGATCTCTTCGCCACGTCGCCCGAGCGGCTCGCGCACGGAATCGCGGCGGGGGTCGCCAACGCCGTGCTCGTCAAGCCCAACCAGGCGGGCACGCTCACGGGTGCGCGCGAGACGCTCGAGCTGGCGCAGCGCGAGGGCTATGCGACGGTCGTCTCCGCGCGCTCCGGCGACACGGAGGACGCGTGGCTGGCAGACCTCGCCGTCGGCTGGCGCAGCGGACAGATCAAGGTGGGATCCACGCAGCGCTCGGAGCGCACCTCCAAGTGGAATCGGCTGCTGCGCATCGAGGCCGAGTGCCCCGCCGCCGAGCTCGCGCCTTGGAGCGTCGCTCGTCCGCGGTCCTCTACCGTCTGACAGTGCGCTACGTCTCGACTCGCGGCCAGGCTCCCGCCCTCGGCTTCTGCGACACCCTGCTCGCCGGCCTGGCGGCCGACGGCGGGCTGTACGTCCCCGAGCGCTGGCCCTCGCTGCCGCCCATCCGCGCGGGCGAGACCTACGCGAGCGTCGCGGCCGGCGTCGTCGGCGTCGTTCGCGGGCGACGAGCTCGCGCCTGATCTGCTGCAGCGCCTGTGCGAGCAGGCGTACGCGGGCTTCCGCCACCCGGCCGTCAGCCCGCTCGTGCAGCTCGACGCCGACGAGTGGCTGCTGGAGCTCTTCCACGGTCCCACGCTGGCGTTCAAGGATCTCGCCCTGCAGCTCGTCGGGCGGCTCTTCGATCACGTGCTGAGCGAGCGCGACGCGCGCATCACGGTACTCGTCGCGACCTCGGGCGACACGGGCTCGGCCGCGATCTCGGGCCTGGCCTCGTGCAGCCGCGCCCAGATCGTCGTGCTCTACCCCGAGGGCCGCGTGAGCGAGGTCCAGCGCCGCCAGATGACGACCATCGAGGCGCCGAACGTGCACGCGGTGGCGCTCGACGGCACGTTCGACGACTGCCAGCGCATCGTCAAGGAGCTGTTCGGCGACGCCGCGCTGCGCGAGCGTGTCGGGCCTCGCGGCCATGAACTCCATCAACTGGGCGCGCGATCGCAGCGCAGGTGGCGTACTACGCGTGGGCGACGGCCTCGCTCGGCCGGCGCCCGCTCGCCTTCGCAGTCCCCACGGGCAACTTCGGCAACGTGCTCTCGGGCTGGGTCGCGCGCGCCTGCGGCATGCCGCTCGCGCGGCTCGTGATCGGCTCCAACTCGAACGACATCCTGCCTCGGCTGCTCGCGACCGGACGCCTCGAGGCGCGCGGCGTCGTGCCCACGCTCAGCCCGAGCATGGACATCCAGATCTCGTCCAACCTCGAGCGCCTGCTGTTCGAGCTCTACGGCCGCGATCCCGAGCGCACGGCCGCGGGAGCTCGCGGGCTTCGCGCAGAGCGGCTCGCTGACGCTCGACGCGGCGCCGCTCGCAGCCGTCCGCGAGCTGTTCGAGGCTGCCGTCGCTGGACGACGAGGCGACGCTCGAGGCCATGCGCGGCGAGTACCGCCGCAGCGGCACGCAGCTCGATCCGCACACGGCCGTCGGGCTGGCCGCGGGCCGCGCGCGCAGCGGTCCGCTCGCGACACGCCGCTGGTCGCCCTCGCGACCGCCCACCCCGCCAAGTTCCCCGACGCGGTGCGGCGCGCCACGGGCGTCGCGCCCGTGCTGCCGCCGGCGCTGGCCGACCTGCTCGAGCGCCCCGAGCGCAGCGAGCGCGCGCCCGCGACGGCCGAGGCCGTGCGGCGGCTCGTCGAGCGCGTCGCGGCCGGCCAGCGCCTAGATGGCGCGCCCGGCGAGCTCGGCGGCCGGCGCCTCCACGTAGATGCCCACGCTCGGCTCGTGCAGCCGCAGCAGCCCGGGCAGCGCGAACCCGAGCAGCAGCCCGAAGACGACGCCCACGGCCCAGAAGCCGACGCCCGAGAGCAGCACGCCGGCCGTGATCGACGCCGTGGCGGCGCAGAGCGCGACGATCAGGTCGTTGCTGGCGGTGAGGACGCCGCGCTCGCGCGGCGAGGTGATGTCCGCGAGAATCGACGTCCCGGCGACGAAGCAGCCGGCCCAGCCGAGGCCGAGCAGGAAGAAGAACGGCGTGATCAGCGGCGATGCGCCCGTGAGCGCCGTTCCGAAGGAGCCGACCGCACAGGTCGCGAGCCCGAGGATGCTCGTGCGGCGGCGGCCGATGCGGTCGGCCAGCATCCCGACCGGGTAGGCGAGGGCGAACATGCCGACGAAGTGGGCCGCCATCAGCAGCTGCACCTGCCAGTCGGCCCAGCCGTGGTCGCCGAGCTCGACGGCGGTGATCGACATCACCCCCACCATCGCGGCCTGGCCGAGCGCGGTCGCCGATGATCGCTGCGCGCGCCGGTGCCAGCCGGATCAGCTCGCCGCGCGGCCGCGGCGGCGGCGGCTCGGGGATCGGCGGCAGCTTGCGGTACCAGCGGGTCGAGGTCCGACGCGACCTCGCGCGGATCGGGACGCATGCGTCGCGATCAGCCAGACCGCCACGATCCCGAGCAGCGGGACGGCCAGGAACGGCCCGGCCGAGCGCACGATCCCGAGCTCGACGGCGCCGCCGCCCGCGGCGATCGCGAGCAAGCGGGCCCGATCGACCGCGCCGATCGCGCCCGCGGTGGCGACCGTGCCCACGCCGCGCCCGCGCAGCATCGGCGGATAGAGGTCGGCAGCGGCGGCCCGGCCGAGCGTCGAGGGGCCCTGGCCGGTGCCGAAGATCGCCGTGCCGACGACGAAGAGCGCGTAGCTGCCGGCCCAGATCGCGAGGCCGCAGATGAGCGCGCCGAGCGCCGAGCAGGCTGAGGCCCGCGAGCAGCACCGGCTTGCGCCCGAGGTTCTGCGCGATGCTGCGACGACGAAGAGCGAGAGCATGCTGAACAGGAAGGCGATGCCGACGCTCGTCCCGGCCAGGCCCTCGTGGCCCGAGAGCCGCTTGGCGGCGACCGGCGCCGACCGTGGCGTTGAGCGGCAGCGACGCGCTGACGAAGATCTGCGCGCCCGGCGAGCCGGCCCGTGGCGCGCACCAGCTCGCGGGGGACGATCAGTGATCGGAGGCGGGCGCGCTCACGGCGCAAGCATGTCGCAACGCAATTCGGCTGACGCGTCGCCTGCGGGCGCGGTACCCTGCCGTGCCGACGTGAGTCACAATCTCTGGTTCCTCTGGCTGATTCTCGGGCTCAAGATCCCGCTGGTCGGCCTGTTCTACTTCATCTTCCGCGTCATGCGCGCCCAGGACCAGGCCTGGGAGCAGGGCGAGTTCGACGGGGGCTGGGACGAGCACGACGGCGACGGCGGCGGCGGCGAGCCGCGCGTCAAGCCGCCCGGCGCCGCCCGGGCGGCCCGGCGTGCGCCGCAGCCAGCCGAAGCCGCGCGCGCCGCGGCCCGCCGCTGCGCGGCCTGCCGCTGCGGCGGCCGCCGCGCCGGCGCGCCGAGCCGCTGCGCACGCACGACCCGCGTCCGGCTGCCGCACGCGCACCGGCCCCGTGAGCGGCCTGGACTACTCTGGGACGGGTGAGCAGCATGCGCTTCCTGATCCTCGGGTCCGGCCCCGCCGGCTACGCCGCGGCGTCCACGGCCGCCGCGCTCGGCGCCGACGTCACGATCGTCGACCGCATGGCGCTCGGCGGCAACTGGACGATGACGGACGGCATCCCGTCGAAGACGCTGCTGCAGGTCGCCTCGTCGATGGCCGAGATCGAGCGCGCAGAGTCAGCGCGGGCTCGTCTTCCAGCACGGCCGCCCGAGCGTCGACCTGCTGCGCGCCGAGGCGCACGCGCGCTTCATCGGCCAGCACCAGTCGCGCGGCGTGCGCGAGCGCCTCGACCTGATCGAGGCCACGATCATCTACGGCCAGGGCGCCGATCGAGAGCGACGGCGTGCTGATCGCGACCACCGAGCGCGGCCCGCAGCGGCTCGAGTACGACCACCTGCTCGTGTGCACCGGCGCGGCGCCGTGGGAGCCGCCGTTCGCGCAGGTCGACCACCAGCGCGTGCTCAACACGCGCGACGTGCTCGGCCTGCACGACCTGCCCGAGCAGCTGCTCGTCGTCGGCGCCGGCGCGACCGGCTGCGAGTTCGCCGAGTTCTTCCAGAGCTGCGGCTCGCGCGTCACGCTGCTCTCGTCGCGGCCGCAGATCCTGCCCTCCGAGGATCGCGACATCGCCGACGTCGTGCACGAGGCGTTCCTCGGGCGCGGCATGGCGATCGAGCTGAACGCGCGCGCCTCGAACGTCGAGCGCGACGGCGAGCTGGTGCACGTGCACGGCCGAGGACGGCCGCCGCTTCCGCGGCACGCCACGCGATCATCTGCATGGGCATGCGCGCCCACACCGACGAGCTCGGCCTCGAGTCCGTCGGGCGTCGAGGTCGGCCCGCGCGGCGAGATCTCGATCGAACGGCTGCTGCCGCACGGCGAACGAGCGCATCTCGGCCGCCGGCGACGTCACGGGCGGCTGGATGCTGGCCTCCACGGCGGCGATGCAGGGCCGCATCTCGGCGCTCTCGGCGCTCGGCCGCCCGGTCGACCCGATGGGCGTGGACGCGATCGCGGGCACCGTCTTCACGCGGCCCGAGGTCGCGGGCGTCGGGCTCACCGAGAGCAAGGCCGAGGAGCAGGGCGTGCACGTCGCCGTCACGCGCCAGCCGCTGCGCGCGAACCCGCGCGGCCTCATCGCCGGGCCAGTCCGACGGCATGATCAAGCTCGTCTGGGATCCCGACAGCGGACGCGTGCTCGGCGGCTCGATCGTCGGCTATCGCGCCTCGGAGGTCATCACGACGGTCGCGCTGTGCGTCAAGGCGCAGCTGACGGTCGACACGCTGGCCGAGACCGGCGCGGTCAACCCGTCGGTCTCCGAGTCGCTCCAGCGCTGCGCCGAGCGCGCCGCCAACGCCCGCATGGCGCGCGCGGGCATCACCACGCGCGTCGCCTGAGACCGCGAGCGAGGGCTAGGCCGACAGGGGGCGACGGGCTCGGGGTCGCCTGCGACGCGCTCCTCGATGTAGTCGAGCAGCGTGCGCTGGACGCCGATGTTGCCCTCGACGAACTCGATCGCGATCTCGTGCACGCGGTCGGAGAGCGAGCGCACGCGCCCGACCTGCCCGGTGATCTCGATCGGGGAATCGTCACCGGGCAGGGCGAGCACGACGCGGATGCGCTGACCCGTGTGGAAGCGGCTGCTGCGCAAGGATGAGGACGCCGCCGGCCGAGAGGTTCAGCGTGCGACCCTGATCGCGCGTGGGCTGGACGTCGAGCGCCTCGTAGCGCACGACCAGCTCCTCGGCGATGCGCGGGAAGCGACGGCGCTCCGCGGGCTGACGGCGGCGCGCGGTCACACGCTGCTCTCGAGCTGCAGCCGCAGGTGCGGGTTGCGCTGGGCGAGCTCGCGCAGCGCGCGGGCCTCGATCTGGCGCACGCGCTCGCGGGTCACGCCGAGGGCCTCGCCGACGTGCTCGAGCGTGCGGGCACCCTCGCCGTCGAGGCCGTAGCGCAGCGCGAGCACGCTGCCCATGCGATCGGGGAGCGCGTCGAGCGCGCCCTGCAGGTCGCCGGCGCCGAGCTCGCCCGCGACCTCGTCGTGCGGCTGGGCCGAGTTCTTGTCCTCGAGCATGTCGGAGAATTGCGAGTCGCCGTCGCCGACGGGCGTCTCGAGCGAGACGGGATCCTCCTGCAGCAGCATCAGCTGGACGATGCGCGCGCGCGGCAGCTCCATGGCCTCGGCGAGCTCCTCGACGGTCGCGTCGCGGCCGAGCTCCTGGGTCAGCGAGCGGTTCGTTCGATGCAGGCGCTTGACCATGTCGACGACGTGCACGGGGAGGCGGATCGTGCGGCCCTGGTCGGCGATGGCGCGCGACATCGACTGGCGGATCCACCAGGTGGCGTAGGTCGAGAGCTTGAAGCCCTTCGTGTAGTCGAACTTCTCGACCGCGCGGATGAGGCCGAGGTTGCCCTCCTGGATGAGGTCGAGCAGCGGCAGGCCGGACGGCGCATAGACCTTCGCGATCGAGATCACGAGGCGGAGGTTGCACTCGATCAGGCGGCGCTTGGCGACCTCGTCGCCGAGATCCTTGAGGCGCGCGAGCTCGCGCTCCTGCTTGGCGTTGAGCAGGGCGCCGTTGCCGATCTGCCGCACGTAGGTGCGCAGGACGTCGACGGCGGGCCCACCGCGCTCCTCCTCGTCGTACTCGGCCTCGGCGTCGGGCTCGTCGAGCAGCGTCGAGCGGGCCCTTGGGCGTCTCGTCGACGACCTCGTCCTCGTCGGCCACGAGCCGCAGGTGCGGCGTCGCGACGACGGGCTCTTCATCGACATCTGCTCTGCGGAAACGGCCATGTCTCTGTCTTCTCCTGCCCGGGGAATGACGGTGCGCCGGAGCTGGCGCCTTCGCGTCCTTCATCGGACGGAGTCGGCCGAAACTTGAGGATTTCCCCTTGACGGACGGCAGCGGATGCGACTAGGAAGCGGAGCTCAGGAGGCGCGCATCGGCGGGTGCGATGACGCCCGATGCCGACCACGCATCCGCTGTCGTCGTAGAGCACCGCGGTCTGTCCCGGAGCCACGCCGTAGACCGGCTTCGGCGAGCAGCAGGCGAAGGACGCGCGGCACGCTGCTCGACCGCTCGCGGCAACCGCCGGGCGAGCGCGCCGCGGAGCTTGGCGTGCACGCGCGTCGCGCCCTCGTCGAGCCGCGCACTCGCGCAGCTCCACCACGCTGCAGGCGAGGCTTGCTGCGCGGCCCGACGACGAGCTCGTTGCGCGCCGCGTCCGGCGCGCAGGACGTACAGCGGCGTCGGCGACGAGACGCCGAGGCCCCGTGCGCTGCCCCGGCGTGTAGGCGACCGCGCCCGCGTGCCGGCCGAGCTCGTGCCCCGCCTCGTCGCGGATGCTGCCCGGCCGAGCTGGCACGCCCTCGCGCGCGAGGAAGTCGCCGAGCGCGCCGCCGCCGAGGAAGCACACGTCCTGGCTCTCGCGGGCGGTCGCGGCGGCCATGCCCGGCGGCAGCCGCCTCGGCGCGCACCGCCGCCTTGGTGGCATCGCCGAGCGGCAGCAGCAGTCGCTCCGAGCACCCCGCTCGGGCACGCGCGCGAGCATGTAGGACTGATCCTTCGCGTCATCGGCCCCGCGCGCCACGAGCGTGCGCGCCGCCGCGCTCGACGAGTCGCGCGTAGTGCCCCGTCGCGAGCCGCGCCGGCGCCCAGGCGATCGGCGGCGTCGACGAGCGCCGCCAGGCGGTAGGAGCCGTTGCAGGTCGTGCACGGGTTCGGCGTCTCGCCGCGCGCGTAGCCGGCCACGAACGGCTCCACGACGGCGCGGCGGAAGGCCGGCGCGGCCGTCCAGCGTGATGTGCGGGAGCCCGAGGGCGTGGCAGCTCGCCCGCGCGCGCAGGACGGCCGTGGGCGAGCAGCAGGCGCGCTCGGCGTCGGGCGCCTCGGGATCGATCCAGAGGCGCAGCGTGAGGCCGACGACCTCGGCTCCGAGGGCGCGCGCGCGCAGCAGGGCGACGGCGGAGTCGACGCCGCCCGACATCGCGACCGCCACGCGGCCCGCGGCGCGCGGCAGCTCCAGCGCGTGCTCGGCGGCGTCGCCGAGCGCGGCGTGCAGCGCGTCGAGCGCGACGCCGGCGCACTCGCTGCGCCGCCCCGGCCAGCTCGAGCTCCGCGGCGCACTCCGCGAGCGAGCTGCGCGCGGCGTCCAGGAACGGCCGTCCCTGCTGCGCCGGCAGGCCCAGGCCGCGGCTGCGGTCGCGTGCGCGCAGGCAGCCGCCCCGAAGCGCGCAGCGGCGATGCCGCCGTCGGCCGTCGAGCGCGAGCGTGATGCGCACGCGGTCGCCGCAGCGCGCTGCCCGCCCGGCGAAGCCCTCGCCGGCGGGCTCGGGCAGGCGCCCGGCGAGGTCGAAATCGCCGGGTCGGAGCATCAGACGACCGCGCTCGGCGCGCCGCAGCAGCTCGGCTGCAGCGCGCCACGGCGCCGGCTGCGAGCAGCCCGTGGGAGTCCTCGCTGAGCGCGCCGAAGCTGAGCCGCAGGGCGCCGCGCGCACGCTCGCGCCTCGATGCCCATCGCCGTCAGCGCCGGGCTCGCGCTCGACTCGGCGCTCGCGCAGGCCGGCCCCGCTGCCGCCGCGACGCCCTGATCGTCCAGCAGCGCGACGAGCGCGTGACCGTTCACGCCCTCGAGCAGCGCCAGCGAATGGCCCGGTGTCCGCTCGGCGCCGCTCCCCGACGAACTGGACGCCGGGCACCTGCGCGATCAGCGCCGCCTCGTAGCTGTCGCGGACGGCGCGGTAGCGCGCGGTAGCGGCCGCTGTCGGCGCGCGCCGCGCCGAGCGCCGCGGCCAGGCCGGCGGCCTGGGCGACGCTCTCGGTTCCCGGCCGCAGTGCGCGCTCCTGGCCACCGCCGAAGAGCACGGGCCGAAGCGTGGCGAGCCCGCGGCCCGCAGAGCAGGCCGGCGCCCTTCGGCCCACCGAGCTTGTGGCCCGCGACCGCGGCTGTGACGGCTCCGGGCAGCGAGCCGATGTCGACCTCCAGCGCGGGGCAGGCCTGCACGGCGTCGAGGTGCAGCGGCACGCCGCGCTCGGCGCAGATCGCCGCGGCCTCGGCGACCGGCTGGATCACGCCCGTCAGATTGCTCGCCCAGATCAGGCAGCAGACGAGATCGCCGGGCTGGACGGCCTCGTCGAGCGCGTCTGCGCTCACGCGCCCCTCGCCGTCCACGGGCAGCGTCACGACCTCGCAGCCCGCGCGCTCGAGCGCCTCCACCGCGCCGCTCACCGCCGGGTGCTCGAGCGGCGTCGTGACGATGCGTCCCGGCCCCCGGGTCGCGCGCCCGAGGATCGCGATGTTGTCGGCCTCCGACGCGCCGCCGGTGAAGACGACGTCGACGTGGTCCACCCCCAGGGCATCCGCCGCCCGCGCCCGCGCGGCCTCGAGGCCGAGACGCGCCTCGCGGCCCGCCCAATGCGGCTCCGAGGCGTTGCCGAAGTGCTCGCGCAGGAACGGCTGCATGGCCTCCCACGCCTCGTCCGACACCGGCGTCGTCGCGGCGTGGTCGGCGTAGATGCGCACGCACGAACGCTACCGTGCCACCCCGTGCGGCGCCCGCCCCCAGCGCTCGGAGTGGTCTTGCTCGCCGCGTTGTGGGGCTCGAGCTACCTCTTCATCAAGGTCGCCCTGCACGACTTCACACCCGTCTTCACGACCTGGCTCCGGCTGGTGTGCGGATTGGCCGTCGTGCTGCCGGTGGCCGCGCGGGCGGGCGTGCTCCCGCGCCTGCGCGGCCACGCGCGCGGCCTGCTGATCGTCGCCACGGTCCAGATCGCGATTCCCGTGACGCTCGTCGCGATCGGCGAGCTGTGGATCGCCTCGTCGCTGGCCGGCCTGCTGAACGCCACCATCCCGCTCTTCGTGGTACTGCTCGCTCCCGCTCTCGGGCAGTCCGAGCCGCTCCACGGCCGCCGCATCGCGGGGCTCGCGATCGGCTTCGCGGGCGTCGCCTGCATCGTCGGCATCGACGTCGGCGGCAACGCGCATCTCCTGCTCGGCGCAGCCTGCCTGACGATCTCGTCGCTCGGCTATGGGCTGGGCAATCTGACCGGCAAGCGCTACCTCTCGGACGTCCCGCCGCTCGCCATCGTGGTCGGCCTGCTCGCGATCGCCTCGGCCCTGACGCTGCCCGTCGCCCTCGCCGGCCTGCCGGCGCACGCGCCGAGTGCAGGGCCGGTGGCTGCGGTCGCCGCTCTCGGCATCGGCGGAACGGGCATCGCGTATCTGCTCTATTACGCCGTCCTGCAGCGCATCGGCCCGGCGCGCGCGTCACTCGTGGCGTATCTGATCCCTGCCTTCGCGATCGTCTACGGCGTGCTGCTTCTCCACGAGCCGCTGACCGCGGGACTCGCGGCCGGCCTCCCGCTCGTCCTGGCCGGCTGCTGGCTGGCCGGGGGCCGCGCGTGAGGAGCCGAATGAGGGTCCTGGCGGATGCCCCTCCCCTGGCGATCGAATCCGCGCGACGGCCGCCAGGCCACCACGAGTCGACAGGTAGCACGTCATACGCGGGGTCTGGCCCGACACGGGTGGGGTCTGGCCCCAGCCGTGGCGAGCCTGACCCCCGCCCTGCCCGTGGCCGGCGATGCACGTACCTACGGCAGCTCCGCGTCTGCTGCGACCCCCGAGGGCTCGAACCCTGCCTCGAAACAGTTGCCTCTCCGTTCCTTGGGTTCGAGCCGTTGCGCAGGGGTCAGGCCTGTCTACGTTGGTGAGCGATGGTTCGAACCTGCCCGAAGGCCTGCCCCCGTGCCACCTGTCGCGACGCGGTGGCCTTGCGGCCGTGACGCGGGTTCGCGCGTTTTGGCCGGGGATCCGCCAGGACCCTCACTCGGTTCCTGCCTCGCCGCGTACCTGGTCGACGTGCACGCTCCGCCCTGCGGCGCTCTGCTCCGGCGACCCACCCCAGTGCTCACACCACGCCTCCGCCAGGCCCCTCTCTCGGGGCCTGGCTCAGCCGGTCAGGAGGGCTCGGCCTTGCGCACGACCGTGAGGCCGAGCTCGGCGAGGATGCTCGGGCGGCAGCGGCGCGGGCGCGCCCGTGAGCGGATCGGCGCCGCCACCGAGCTTCGGGAAGGCGACGACCTCGCGCAGGTTGTCGGTGTCGCCGAGCTGCATCGCGATGCGATCGATGCCGGGCGCGATGCCTCCGTGCGGCGGCGCGCCGAAGCGCAGCGCGCGCAGCAGGAAGCCGAAGCGCTCCTCGGCCTCCGTCGGGCGCGATGCCGATCACGTCGAGCACGCGCGTCTGCAGCTCGGCGCGGTTGATGCGGATCGAGCCCGACGCCATCTCGAGGCCGTTCAGCACCATGTCGTAGGCCTCCGAGGCGACCGCGCCCGGGATCGCTCTCGAGCAGGTGCTCGTGCTCGCGCTTGGGCGCCGTGAACGGGTGGTGCTCGGCCGTCCAGCCGCCGCCTTCCTCGTTCTGCTTGAAGAGCGGGAAGTCGACCACGAAGAGGAACTTCCAGAGCCCGGCCGGGATCAGCTCGAAGCGGCGCGCGAGGTGCGGCCGCAGCGCGCCGAGCACGCGCTCGACGACAGCTTGCGAGTCCGCGGCGATGAACGCGACCGAGCCCGGCTCGGCGCCGGAGGCCGTCGCGGATCGCGGCGATCTCGGCCTCGCTCAGGAACTTCGCGATCGGCGAGCGCACGCTGCCGTCGGCCTCGAAGATGAGGTACGCGAGCCCCTTGCCGCCCCACTCCTTGGCGAACTCCGCGAGCTCGTCGAAGTCCTTGCGCGAGAGCGCTTCGGCGGCTCCGGGGACGCTCAGGCAGCGCACGACGGCCCCCGGCTGCGACGGCGCCGGAGAAGACCCCGAACTGCGAGCCCGGCGACGTGCTCGCCGACGTCGCCGATCTCGAGCCCGTAGCGCAGGTCCGGCTTGTCGGAGCCGTAGCGCGCGAGCGCCTCGCCGTAGGGCATGCGCGGGAACGGCAGCTCGATCTCGTGCCCGGCGTCGCGCCAGACCTCGGCCATCAGCTGCTCGGTCAGCGCGAGCACGTCCTCGCTGCTCGACGAAGCTCATCTCGAGGTCGAGCTGGGTGAACTCGAGCGCGCGATCGGCGCGCTGCGCCTCGTCGCGCCAGCAGCGGGCGATCTGGTAGTAGCGGTCGAAGCCGCCGCACATCAGCAGCTGCTTGTAGAGCTGCGGGCTCTGCGGCAGCGCGTAGAACGTGCCGGGCTCGAGCCGGAACGGGATCACGAAGTCGCGCGCGCCCTCGGGCGTCGCGCGCGTCATCGTGGGCGTCTCGAGGTCGAGGAAGCCGCGCTCGTCGAGGAAGCGCCGGATCGAGCGCACCGCGCGCGTGCGGATCGCCTGCAGCTCCTGCATTCGCGGACGGCGCAGGTCGAGGTAGCGGTGGCGGATGCGCAGGCCCTCGTCGACGTTCTCGTCGTCCAGCTGGAAGGGCAGCACCTCGCTCGAGGAGAGCAGCTCGAGCTACTCGACCGCGAGCTCGACAGCGCCCGTCGGCAGCTGGTCGTTGCGCGTCGCCTCGCTGCGCGGCACGAGCTGCCCGCGCGCGCGCACGACGCACTCGAGGCGCAGCGCCTGCGCGGTCGCGTGCGCCTGCGGGGAGCGCTCCGGGTCCATCACGAGCTGCACGATCCCCGTGCGGTCGCGCAGGTCGATGAAGACGAGCCCGCCGTGGTCGCGACGGCCGCCGACCCAGCCCGAGAGCGTCAGCTCGCGGCCGGCGTGCTCCGCGCGCGGCTCGCCGCACAGCATGTCCCGATAGGCGCTCACGTGTCCGCGCACGCTCCGCTCCACGTAGTCCACGACGTCGCCGAACGCGATCTCGGCCTCTCCGTGCCTGACGATGCCACGCGCGCCGTCACCGGCGCGGCAGACCGTGACGACGCGGGCCCGCAGCCGCTCGGCGTGCCGCAGCTGGCCCTTGAGGCTGCGCCCGGCGAGATCTGCCTGAGCTGCGAGGCCCCGCGCGCGCGCCCTGCTCGAGCAGCGCGTGCAGCTGCGGCCGGGCGGCCTCGTCGTCGCACGCGGCGAACCAGTCGAGCGCCGCCTGCGGCGGCTTTCGCCCGGCCTCCTCCAGCGCAAGCACGACGCGCTCCGTGCCGCAGCCGAAGCCCACGCCGGGCACGCGGCTGCCGCCGATCTGCTCCGCGAGGCCGTCGTAGCGCCCGCCGCCGGAGATGCGTGCCGGCCTGCGAGCCGCCGCCGGGGATGACCCACTCCCAGGCGGTGCGCTCGTAGTAGTCGATGCCCCGCACCAGCTCGGGATCGACCTCGTAGGCGACCCCGCGCGCGTCCAGGAAGCCGCGGACGCCGGCGAAGTGGGCGGCACAGGCGTCGCAGAGGTGGTCGGTGATGCGCGGGCGCTCGGCCGACGATGCGCTGGTCGCGCTCGTCCTTGGAGTCGAAGATGCGCAGCGGATTGACGTCGAGCCTCGTCTGGGACTCCTCCGAGAGCTCGCTGCGGAAGCGCTCGAGGTAGGCCACCAGCAGCTCGCGGTAGGCCGGGCGGCAGGCTTGCGTCGCCGATCGAGTTGAGCTCGAGCGCGAGGCCGCCGAGCAGCCCGAGCTCGGCGAACCAGGCCGCCTGCAGCGCGATCACCTCGGCGTCGACGGCCGGGTCTTCCGAGCCCAGCGACTCGACGCCGAACTGCCAGTGCTCGCGGTAGCGGCCGCGCTGGGCGCGGGCGTAGCGGAACATCGGCGCCGCGTACCAGAGCTTGACCGGCTGCGGCTCGCGCGCCTGGCCGTTGCTCGAGGTAGGCGCGCACGACCGGCGCCGTGCCCTCCGGGCGCAGCGTCAGCTCGCGCCCGCCGCGGTCGGTGAACGAGTACATCTCCTTGCTGACGATGTCCGAGCCGTCGCCGGCGGTGCGCTAGAAGAGCGCCGTGTCCTCGAACGTCGGCGTCACGACCTGGCCGAAGCCCGCGCGCTCGAACACGCGCACGGCGGTCTCGATCACGAGCTGGCGCAGGATCGACGCGCGGCGGCAGCCAGTCGATCGTCGCAACCGGGGCGTGCACCGGATCGCTCATCGGCGCAGCTCCTCGAGGAACGGATTGGACGCGTGCTCCTCGCCGAGCGTCGTGGGCTCCCCGTGCCCGCGAGAGAACCGGAGTCTCCGGCGGGAACTCGGCGAGCAGCGCGGCGATGCTCTCCTGCAGCGTCGGCCAGTCGCCCTCGCGCAGATCGGTGCGGCCCGACGGAGCCGCGGAAGAGCACGTCGCCGGCGTACAGCGCACCGTCTATCCCAAACGCAAGGCTGCCCGGCGAGTGGCCGGGCACGAAGCGCACGTCGATCGCATAGGGGCCCGAGTTGGAGGCGCTCACCGCCTTCGAGTAGTACATCCGGCTCGTAGCGGCTCGGCGTCCTCGTAGCCGGGGTAGTCGCCTGCGGCGAGCTCGCGCAGCCATGGCGCCTCGCGGCGGCTGCTGTATACTGGCGCTCCTGTGGAACGGGCCACGGCGGCCAGTGCGCCGACGTGGTCGATGTGGCCGTGCGTGACAAGTACTGCGATCGGTTCGAGCTTTCGCTCCTCGATCACGTAGAGGATCAGGGAGGGTTCGGCGCCTGGGTCGATGACCAGGCACGCAGGCTCGTCCGGGCGGCTCACCAGGTAGCAATTCGCCTGGTACGGGCCGACGGGGAGCTGGAGGGCTCGGGGGGCGATCGTCGGCTCCTTGGCGCGAGGACATGGGGAACGGGCCGCATCGTGAGCGGCCGCAGAGCGAGAGAGTGTAGCGAGAGTCGAGGTCGGTCGGCCCTCAGGGGGCCGCGGAGGAGGTCGGGTCGCGGGATGATCCTGGAGCAGCAGGAACTCAAAGAGCTGTCCGAGTTGCAGCGCCTGATCGAGGCTGGCCTCGAGCGCGGGTCGTTGTCAACGGGCGAGATCGTCGAAGTGCTGGCCGAGCTCGAGATCGAGGTCGAGCAGATCGAGGAGCTGTACCGCGAGCTCGAGTCGCAGGGGATCGAGATCATCGAGACCCCGGCGGTCGTCGAGGAGAAGGTCGCGGCACCGCAGCGGCTCGTGATCGAGGGCACGACCGACTCGCTGCAGCTGTTCCTGCAGGAGGTCGGCCGCTATCCGCTGCTGACCAAGGTCGAGGAGATCCAGCTCGCCAAGCGCGTCGAGGCCGGCGACCCCCGCGCCAAGCGCCGCATGATCGAGTCGAACCTGCGCCTGGTCGTCTCGATCGCCAAGAACTACCGCGGCCAGGGCCTGGGCTTCCTGGATCTGATCCAGGAGGGCATCCTCGGCCTGATCCGCGCGGTCGAGAAGTTCGACTGGCGCCGTGACCTGAAGTTCTCCACCTACGCGACCTGGTGGATCCGCCAGGCCGTCGCCCGCGCGCTGGCCGACAAGAGCCGCACCATCCGCCTGCCCGTGCACGTGGTCGAGCGCCTCCAGAAGGTCAACCGCGCCGAGCGCACGCTCATGCTCCGCCTGGCGCGCGAGCCCTCCAACGAGGAGATCGCGGACGAGGCCAAGCTGCCGCTCTACCAGGTGCTCGAGGTCCGCTCGGCTGCGCGCTCGCCGATCTCGCTCGAGGAGCCCGTCGGCGACGAGGGCGAGTCCTCGTTCTCCGACTTCCTGGCCGACACGGACGCCATCGACCCGAGCGACGCCGTCGCCGACCGCCTGCGGCACGAGACGCTGCAGCTCGGCCTCGAGACGCTGCACGAGCGCAACCGTCGTGTCCTCGAGCTCCGCTACGGCCTCGACGGACGCGACCCGCGCACGCTCGACGAGATCGGCCGCGAGTTCGGCCTCACGCGCGAGCGCATCCGCCAGATCGAGGTCGAGGCGCTGCGCGACCTCGCCCAGATGGGCGATCTGCAGGGCCTGCGCGCGCTGATCTCCTGAGCGCCCCTTCGTCATACGACACCCTGTCCCGGTGGGCGCGCGCCCGAAGCGCGACCGCCGGGACGAGCTGTTTTCGGGGTGCGCGCCCGCGGGTGGCTGCTGCTGCAGGGGCGCTGGGACCCTCCCGCGGGCTCGAACCGCGCCTCGAAGCAGCTGCCTCGAGCTTGGCGCTAGCCGGCGCGCGGGTCAGGCCTCCCTTGCTGTCGCCCGCGTCACTCGGCTCGCCGGCGAGGCCTGCCCCGTCATACCTGCCGCGGGTGTGGTGATTCAATCGCCTCAGCCCGGGCTCGGGCGGTTGCGCAGCGATCGATTGAACCCCTTGACGGTTACTGGGTCGCCGGGGTCTCTGCGGGGCGGGACGCTGCCCCGCGGGAATCTGTGCCCGTCGCTGCTTGCGCGGGTGCGGCGCGCGGGTGGCCATTGCTGCCCCTCCGCGCCGAGGGCTCGCACCTGGGCGCGGGGTCAGGTCTCCCTGATTCGAGGCTCCGATTCACTCGGCTCGCCGGCGAGGCCTGCCCCGTCATACCTGCAGCGACGTGGTGGTTCAATCGCCACAGCGGCGGCTCAGACGGTGGCGCGGGGATCGATTTAACCCTTGACGGTTACTGGGTCGCCGGGTTCTCTAGCCCAGCGGGATCTGACCCGCTTCTCCGTCAGCGCGGGGCTTCGCGACCCGTGACCCTCTTGTAGACCTTGCGGGCCATCCAGAGGTCGAAGAGCACGAAGAGCGGGATGAACGGCGCCAGCTCCAACAGCGTGACGAGCGGCGACGGGGCATGGTGGCCGCGCGAGGTGACGAGCACCACGACGACCAGGAACGACGCCCATGATCGCTCCCTTGCGGGCGGAGCGCTTGAGCGTCGGGATCGCCGGCTCGCGACGGCCCGAGCGCGGCGCCCGCGCTGCCGGTGCGTCCTGGCGCGGCTGGCTTGCGGCCCGTCGGGCGGGGCGCCGACGGCGTCCGTGCTCGGTCCGTGCACGCGGAGCTTGCGGCGGCGCTTCTCGCTGCTTCTTGGTTCGGCACTGCTCAGCCCTCCAGGGCCCACACGCCCTCGACGATCACATGCTTGACGACCCTCGCTCCCGAGCCGGTAGGCGAGGTACCGCCAGTCTGGCACGTCCAGGAGTGCGATGTCGGCCCTCTGGCCGACGCGCAGGCGCCCGGTGCGCTCGCCGATGCCGAGCACGTGCGCGGCATTCACCGTCACGGCCGAGAGCGCCTCGGCCGGCGTCAGGTGGCACTGCGTGCAGGCCAGGTGCATGACGGCCGGGCAGCGAGTCGCAGGGGCTCGAGCCGGGATTGAAGTCGGTCGCGAGCGCCAGCAGCCCGCCCGCGTCGACGAGCGCGCGCGCGGGCGGCAACGGGCGGCCGAGCGTCAGCGCCGCAGTCGGCAGCGCGACGCCGACGACGTCCGAGGCCGCGAGCTTGGCCACGCCCTCGGGCCCGGTCGCCTCGAGGTGGTCGATCGAGCGCGCGCTCGAGCTCGATCGCGAGCTCGAGCGCGCCGATCTCGGCTGAACTGGTCGCCGTGCAGCCGCAGGCGCGAGCCCGTGCTCGCGCGCGGCCTCGAGATAGCGCCGCGCCTGGCGCGACGTCGAACGCGCCGCGCTCGCAGAAGACGTCGACGGCGTCCGCGAGGCCCCACTCCGCGACCTCGGGCAGGATCTCGTCGATGCAGGCCTGGATGTAGGCGTCGGCGCTCTCCATGCCTCTCGGGAACGGCGTGCGCCGCGAGGCAGGTCGCGACGACGTGCGCGGCGGACTCGTAGCTCGCCTCCTGGATCGCGCGCAGGATCAGCTGCTCGGTCTCGGAGTCGAGGCCGTAGCCCGACTTGATCTCGACGGTCGTCGTCGCCGTGCTCGAGCATCGCCGGCGAGGTGGCGGCGCGTGCTCGCGACGAGGTCGGGCTGCGACGCCTCGTCGCGTCGCGCGCACGGTCGAGAGGATGCCGCCGCCGCGCGGCGTGGATCTCCTCGTAGGAGGCGCCGCGGGCCGCGCATGCTCGAACTCCGTCCACGCGATCGCCGGCGAAGCAGGCGTGCGTGTGGCAGTCGATCAGGCCGGGCACGGCGACGAGGCCGGGGGCGTCGATGATGACGGCGCCGTCGTCCAGGTCGAGGCGATCGCGCATCTCGTAGCCATGGCCGACTGCCACGATCTCGCCGGCGTAGGCGGCGATCCACATGTCGCCTGTCGTGGACCTCGACGTCGCCGAGCGCAGCGCCGCGCAGCGGCTCGCCGGTCTCGCCGCCGGGAGTCGCGAGCTGGGCGAGGCGGGCGATGACGAGGTCGGCGGAGATGCGTTCGTGGGTGCTCACTGGGCGCGTAGCATAGGCGCGGATGGCGCCCCATCCCGCCGCTCGCGTCCGCACGCTCGAGGAGCTGCACGCGACGATCGCGGGCTGCCGGATGTGCCCGAGCGTGGCGCCGCCGCCGATCCTGTGGGCGCGCGAGGGCCAGCGCGCGCTGATCGATCGGCCAGGCGCCGGGCATCACCGAGCCCCTGCGCGGCCTGCCGTTCGCGGGCGCCGCCGGCCGCAAGCTCATCGGCTGGCTGGCGCCGCTCGGCATCATCGACCACGAGCAGCATGCTCGAGCGCTTCGCGTTCGCCTCCGTCGCCAAGTGCTATCCAGGCAGCGCTGCCCGGAGGCCGCGGCGACCGCGCGCCCGACCGCGACGAGCGCGCGCGCTGCCTGCCCTGGACGGACGCGCTCGTGCGCCTCTGCGATCCGCTCGTCGTCGTGCCCGTCGGCCGCCTCGCGATCGACGACTGGCTCGGCCCGGCGCCGCTCGCGCGAGGTGATCGGCCAGCGCTTCGAGCGTCGACGGCCGCATCGTCGTGCCGCTCCCCCACCCCTCCGGCGCCAGCGCCTGGACGAATCGCGGCGGCCAACCGCGCGCTCGTCGCGCTCGCGGTCGCACAGCTGCGCGACACGCTCCCCTGACGCCCCGCGACGAAGGCGTCACTGCCGCTCGGACCTAGCGTCCCTGGCCGTGGAGCGAGGACAGGCAACGGTCGAGACCGCGGCCCTCTGGGGGCTCGTCGCGCTGCTGCTCCTGATCGCTCGCCGCGCTGCTCGGCCCCGGGCCTCGCGGCCACTCGTCGTCGAGCGCTCGGCCCGGCGCCTCCCCCACGCCCGCCGCGCGCTCGCGCTCGACGCCGGACGAGCGAGCGCTGCGCAACCCGCGCCTGCGCGCCGCTGATCGACCGCGCGCTGCCGCGCCTCGTGCTCGAGCGCGACAGCGACGGGCGAGGACGACGAGGTGCCCGTCTGGACGAGCTGCCGCCACGTCGCTCTGCGCGCGCTCGGGCGCGGCCGAGCCCGTGCTGCACGTGCACGTCGTGCACACGGCGCGCGGGCATCGTCGTCGAGCTCTGGACGTACTACCCGGACTCGCGCACGAGCCACCTGCCGATCGCGGCGCTGCGCGGCTACCACCACGACGACTGGGAGGCGCTGTTCGTGGCCTTCGCCGCCGACGGCTCGCTGCGCGGTGCCCGCGCCTCGGCGCATAGCGGCTACAACGGCACGCGCGCCCTGGTGGGATCAGGCGGCCGACGACTGGGCGCCCTATGCCGGCGTCGCCTATCCGCGCGAGCGGCTCGCACGCCCTCGGCTTCCGGCGCGACGATCTCGACCTCGCGGGCGACGGCTGGAACGGCGACCTGGCCATCGATCGAGCCGGGCGCGTTCCGGCTCGTCGCCGCCGATCGCGTCGCGCGCTGCGGGCCTCGCCTTCGATCCCGAGGTGGCGCCGCCCTGGGACAAGGCCGCCTGGCGCAACCCCGGCACGCGCCACACGAGCGCGGCCGGCGCCGGCCCGAGCGAGCATCGCCCGGGCGGCGCGCCTGTGGGCGGAGGCGTACGCGCTGGGCGCCTGGTGAGGCGCACCCAGCGCGTACGGCACGAGCTACCGCATGGCGCGGAATCGCAGCGCGAGCTGCGAGGCACTGCCGCCGGCCTTGAGCGCCGACGTCGGGCCGCCGGAGCGAGCCGGCGGCGCGATGAACGGCACCGTCTGCTGGCAGACCGTGCCGGCGGCCGGCAGCGTCAGCGTCTCGATCTGCGCCACGACGGCGTGTCGATGCACTCGAGTTGCCGCCGTAGGCCGTGTGGCCGTCGCCGACCATCGTCAGGAAGCGCACGTTGCCGAGCTGCGCGGCGAGGCGCTTGGCGCCGCGATAGGGCGTCGCCGGGTCATAGGTCGTCGCGACCTCGAGCACCGTCGGGGCCGACTTGGAGGCCTTGAACGGGCCGCGGAACGACGTCCTTCGCGTGGATCGGCCAGAGCGCCGTAGTTCAGCTCGGTGTAGCCGGTGTTGAACCAGTAAGTGTAGTCGAACATGCCCCACGAGTTGTCGCCGGCGTCGAGGAAGGTCTGCACTTCGCGTCGGGTACTTCTGCTCGATCGCGCCGATCGTGAAGTAGCGATCGCTGCCCGGGTCGAACGTGCCGTCCTCGTTGTTGCCCCAGAACGCGTCCGCCAGGTCGCGCAGACGCCGGTGCCGTCGCCCGCGTTCGCGGCCTCGACAGCGCCTGCGCGAGCAGCGGCCAGATCTGCTTCGCGTACATCGCGATGGATCGTGCGCGGCGATGATGTCGTCGCCGTTGACGGGCCGCGGGTCGTCGGCCGAAGTTCGGCGCGCTGGGATCGGCCGAGCGCGTTGCGCCTGGCCGACGAGCGCGTCGTAGGCCGCCCAGCGGATCCCCGCCGCCGAAGTTGCAGAGCGCCTGCTCGGCCGCGCAGGCCTGGAAGAACCGCCGAGCGCACGCTCGAAGCCCGCCGACTGCTCGCGCAGGTCGGCCTGCGGCTTGTTGATGTAGCTGTTGGCGTCGACGGGGCCGTCGAGCACCATCGCGCGGTAGTTGTCAGGGAAGAGGCTCGCGTACGTCGCGCCCAGGAACGTGCCGTACGAGAAGCCGAAGTAGTTCAGCTTCCTGTCGCCCATGGCGGCCCGGATGCCGTCCATGTCGCGCGCCACGTTGGCGGTCGAGACGTAGGGCAGGATCCTCTTGTTGAGGCTCACGCAGCGCTTGATGTAGGCCTTGTCCTTGGCGATCGAGCGCCTTGACGTCGAGGTTCTCGGGCGTCGTGAACGGCTTCGAGTAGAGGCCCTGCGTCTCCTGGTTGACCTTGCAGTCGATCGCGGGCGTGGCTCCGCCCGACGCCGCGCGGGTCGAAGGCGACGAGGTCGAAGTGGTCGTTGACCGGCGCCGAACAGATCGGTGCCGATCGCCTGCGTCGTAGTCGACGGCGCTGCCGCCGGGCCCGCCGGGTTGACGAACAGCGCGCCGATGCGGTGCGCTCTGATCCTTCGCCGGCAGGCGCGTGACGGCGAGCTTGAACGAGCCCGCGCCCGGGTTGCGCGTAGTCCTTCGGCGCCTTGAACGTCGCGCACTGCCAGCCGGCCGCGGCCGCATCCGGCGTCGGCGCACGCGCCCCATGCAGCGCCGTCAGCCGGCGAGCCGGCCATGGCGGGCGCGCTCACCGCCAGCAGCGCCGAGCGCCGCGACCGCCGCGACGAGCCCGCGTGGGACCAACCGTCGACGTCGTTCATGTGCCCTCCCCTTGGCTCCGGACCCCTCCGGCGCCTGTGCATCCGAACGGCGCTATGCAGGCTATACAGCCGGCATCAGACGGCGACGCGGTCTGCGCCACCCGCCCGGCCTGGCGGAACCCGCCGAAAATGGCGCAACCGGCCGAAGCCGGTTGCTCTCGCACTGCGAAGCGTGCCGGGCGCCGCCGCAGAGGCGGCGCCCCGGCACGTCAGGGTCTATGCAGACTCGTTCACGAAGCGGCCCATGAGCGCGTACTTCTCCGGGTTGCTGCGCCCGCATGCACGTAGGCGTAGCCCATCGAGAGCCACCGGCACGATCGACGCCGATGATGCCGAGCCACGAGACGGGCACCGACCACGTGCCGGAGCCGATCGTGAAGAGCTCCTTGACGTAGATCGAGCGTGCCGGCGGCCACGAACGTCTCGTAGTGGTAGAAGAGCGCGAGCACGAAGAGCTGGCCGGCGAAGCCGAGCCACGCGCAGACGGTCGTCTTCCACGACTGCTCGCTCGGATGCACGCGTGCGGAAGTACGTGAAGACCGAGAGCGCCGTCAGCGCCTGCACGAGCACGATCCAGATCACGCCCTGCGGCGAGAGCCAGAAGTAGGCGTCCAGGCCGGTGTGGTTCGTGACGCGGAAGAGCAGGAACAGCACGCCGCCAGCGACGCCCCACGTGAGCACCGCGGTGTACGGCGACTTGTGCACCGGGTGCGTCTTGCCGAGGTAGCGCGGCATGAGCCCTTCGCGGCCCATCGCGTACATGTAGCGCAGGCCGGCGTTCGTGAGCGCGGCGGCGCACGCGAGCGAGCCCGGTGATGATCAGGTAGCTGAGCGCGTCGCGCCAGAACTCGCCGGCTGCGGCCGAGACCGGGCCGAGCACGAAGTTGTTGTAGTCGACCGGGACGGTCTTGCCGTTGATGACAGCGGTGTTGCCGGTGTTCGCGACCTTCGACCAGTCGGTGTCCGTGCCGTAGACCGAGACGAGCGCCCACGACATGATCGTGTAGAGCGCGCCCACGGCCACGCACGAGAAGATCAGGGCGATCGGGATGACGCTTGACCGGGTCCTTGGCCTCCTCGGCGTAGTTCGGCGCGGCCTCGAAGCCCACCCACGACCAGAACGCGAAGAACACCGCGACGCCCGGCGCGACCCCGGAGTTCAGGCCGTTCCACGGCAGCACCGGCCCGATCGCGACGTTGTGCGCGTGCACGAAGAAGAAGATCGAGGAGATGCGCGATGATCACGATCTCGCTGATCAGCGCGACCCCCAGCACGCGCGGCCGAGATCTCGACGTCGAAGTACGCCAGGCAGACGACGAGGACGACGCCGATCAGCGCGAACCAGAGCCAGTTGACGTGCGTGCCGAGTACTGCAGCCACTTCTGCCTGCGCGAACGACGAGAAGCCGCCGAGCAGGGCGACGCCGAAGATCGCGTAGCCGATCATCAGCGAGTAGCCGGCCATCAGGCCCCAGGCCTGACCGAGGCCGTGGCTGACGTAGGTGTACATGCCGCCGGCGGCGCGCACCTTCTTGGCCATCTCGGCGTACGCGATCGAGAAGATCGTGAGGATGATCGTCGCGAAGAAGAACGTCGACGGGCCCGTTGCTGCCCGAGCCGTACGGCATCGTGAACGGCGTGTTGTAGATGAAGACCGCGAGCGGCGCCGACCCCGTCACGCAAAGGAAGAGAATGCTGTACAGCCCGACAGCGTTCCCCTTGAGTTGGTCGATGTCACCGCGTGTGGTGATATCGACGTCGCCTGTGCTCATAGACCTGCCTCCTGCTCGAGTGCCACCCAGCACCTGCCCTCCGGGCTCCCCAGCCCGAGTCGCGCAATAGTGACATCTTGCGCGGCGCGTTGTCCAGTCCCCGCGCTTGGAACGCTCCACAGGTTGACGCCGCTCGAGCTCCGCTGCGCGGAATGCAGGCACCTTCTCGCGCGTTCACATGCACTGGGAACGCCCCACGCGGCCCTATCCTCCGACTGCGTGACGACGACGACGACACCCCGCAGCACCTTCCGCCGCCTGCTCGGCTTCGCCGCGGCGCACCGGCGGCTGCTCGTGCTCTCGATCGTGCTGGCGCTCGCCGCGCAGGCGTTCGCGCTCGCGATCCCGAGCCTCACCGGGCGCGCGATCGACGACGCCATCCGGCCACACGACCGCGAGCCGGCTGTGGCTCTGGGTCTGGCTGATCGTCGGCGCGGGCGCTGACGAGCGGCGGCCTCATGGTCGCGCGCCGCATGATCGCCGGCCGGCTCTCGCTGAACGTCGAGTTCGACCTGCGCCAGTCGCTCTACACGCACCTGCAGCGGCTGTCGTTCGGCTTCTACGACAAGCACCAGACGGGCCAGCTGCTCTCGCGCGCGACGAGCGACGTCAGCGCCGTGCGCATGTTCCTCGGCTACGGGCTCGTCTTCATCACGCAGTACGGCGCCTCGCTGATCGCCGCGTCCGCCCTGCTCTTCATCACGAGCTGGCAGCTCGCGCTGATCACGTTCGTCCTGCTGCCGCCGATCGCGATCGTCGCCACGCGCTACTCGCGCCGCTCGCACCCGGTGCTGCGCGACATCCAGCAGCGCATCGCCGACGTCACGACCCAGGCCGAGGAGTCGATCGTCGGCGTGCGCGTCGTCAAGGCCTTCGCCCAGGAGGACGCCGAGGCCGCGCGCTTCGCCGAGCGCACCGAGCGCGTGTTCGAGCGCGAGCTCGACTCGGCGCGCATCCAGGCCCGCTACAGCCCGCTGCTCGACCTCCTGCCGCAGCTCGCGTTCGCCGTGATCATCCTCGTCGGCGGCCTGCTCGTGATCGACGGCCACCTCTCGCTCGGCGGCTTCATCACCTACAACCTCTACCTCGCGCTGCTGATCTGGCCGCTGCGCATGATCGGCATGTGGATCGGCCAGTACCAGCGCGCCGTCGCGTCCGGCGAGCGCATCTTCCAGGTGCTCGACGAGACGCTCCGACATCGCCGACCCGGCCGCGCCGCGTGCGACCTGCCGGCCGGCGGCGGCGAGCTGCGCTTCGAGGGCGTGACGTTCGGCTACGACGCCGAGCCGCCCGGTGCTGCGCGGTCTCGAGCTCGACGGTCGCGCCCGGCAGCACGGTCGCCGTGATCGGCCGCACGGGCTCGGGCAAGACCACGCTCGCCTCGCTCGTCCCGCGCTTCTACGACCCGCAGGCAGGGGCGCGTGCTCGCTCGACGGCGCCGACGTGCGCGACCTGCGGCTCGCCGACCTGCGCGGCGCGATCGCGACCGTGGCCGAGGACACGTTCCTGTTCTCGACGACGGTGGCCGGCAACATCGCCTACGGCCTGCCCGGCGCCACGCGCGAGGACGTCGTCGAGGCCGCGCGCAAGGCGCAGGCGCACGAGTTCATCGAGGCGCTGCCCGAGCGGCTACGACACCGTCGTCGGCGAGCGCGGGCTGACGCTCTCGGGCGGCCAGCGGCAGCGCCTCTCGATCGCGCGCGCGCTGCTCGTCGACCCGCGCGTGCTGATCCTCGACGACGCCACCGCGTCGGTCGACGCCACCACCGAGGCGCGCATCCGGCGTCGCGCTCGAGACCGTCATGGAGGGCCGCACGACGATCATCGTCGCCCACCGGCTCTCGACGATCGCGCTGGCCGACGAGATCGTCGTGCTCGAGGACGGGCGCGTCGCGGCGCGCGGCCGCCACGACGACCTCGTCGACACGAATCCCGTCTACGCCGAGATCTGGCGCCACGGCCTGGTCGAGCGCACGTTCGTCTCGCTCGACGAGGACGCGCCCGGCGGAGGCCGTCTCGTGAGCGTGCGCATGCGGCCGCCATCGGCGACGCTCGCGCCCGAGGGCACGAAGTTCTCGTGGAGGCGCACGTTCAACCGCCTCGGCCGGCTCTTCACGCTCGTCGCGCCCGTACCGCGGCAAGGCGATCCTCTCGGCCGTCACGCTGATCGTCGGGACCGCCATCGGGCTCGTCGTCGCCGTTCGCCTCGAAGTTCGCGATCGACCGCGGCATCGTGCCCGGCGACCGCCACGCGCTGATCTTCTGGACGGTCGCTGTTCGTCGGCCGCCGCGCTGCTCGGCTGGGCCGCGTCCGTCGCGCAGACCTACCTCTCGGCCTGGGTCGGCCAGCGCGTGCTCGCCGACCTGCGGCGCGACCTCTTCGCGCACATCCAGACGCTCGAGCTCGGCTACTTCGAGCGCAACCGCGCCGGCTGGCTGATCTCGCGCCTGACGAACGACGTCGACGCGCTCGAGGAGCTCGTCACCGACGGCCTCTACTCGAGCGTGCAGAACACGCTGCTCCTGTTCGGCACGGCGGGCGTGCTGCTCTACCTCGACTGGCGGCTCGCGCTCGCGACGCTGACGCGTCTTCCCGCTCATGGCGCTCGCGACGACGCTCTTCCGCATCTACTCGGCGCGCGCCTACCGGCGCATGCGCGAGCGGCTCGCCGACGTGACCGCGACGCTCGCCGAGGATCTCGCGGGCGCGCGCGTCGTGCAGGCGTTCCGGCGCGAGCGCGGCAACGCCGAGGCGTTCGCCGAGATCAGCGACGGCTACCGCGTCGCCAACTACCGCACCGTGCAGCTCAACGCCTGGTACTTCCCGTTCGTCGGCCTGCTCGGCTCGGCCTCGACCGCGATCGTGCTCGCCTACGGCGGCATCCTCTACTTCGACGGCGCGATCACGATCGGCACGCTGTTCGCGTTCATGCTCTTCCTGGCGAACTTCTTCGACCCGATCCAGGCGCTCTCGCAGCTCTTCAACACGTTCCTGGCGGCGAGCGCGGCGCTCGACAAGATCTTCGACGTCATGGACACGCAGCCCGAGCTGCGCGACGCGCGCCGGCGCGCAGCCGCTGCCGCCGATCGAGGGCGCCGTCGAGCTGCGCGGCGTGCACTTCGGCTACGGCGAGGGCGCCGAGGTGCTGCACGGCATCGACCTCGACGTCGCCGCCGGGCAGACCGTGGCGCTCGTCGGCCACACCGGCGCCGGCAAGTCGACGCTCGTCAAGCTGCTCGCGCGCTTCTACGACCCGAGCGGAGGCGACGATCCGCATCGACGGCCACGACCTGCGCGACGTGCAGGTGCGCTCGCTGCGCGCAGCAGCTCGGCATCGTGCCGCAGGAGGGCTTCCTGTTCGCGGCCTCGATCCGCGAGAACATCGCGTTCGGCCGGCCCGGCGCGAGCTCGCAGACGTGCAGGCGGCGGCCGCGCGCTGTCGGCGCCGACGGGTTCATCGAGGCGCTGCCCGAGGGCTACGAGACGTCCGTCGCCGAGCGCGGCGCCGCGCTCTCGATCGGCCAGCGCCAGCTGATCGCCTTCGCCCGCGCCCTGCTCGCCGATCCCGCGCCTGCTGATCCTCGACGAGGCCACCTCGAGCGTCGACATCGCGAGCGAGGCCGTGATCGAGGAGGCGCTCGCGCGCCTGCTCGCGGGGCGCACGGCGTTCGTCGTCGCGCACCGCCTCTCCACCATCCGCCGCGCCGACCTGATCGTGGTGCTCGAGTACGGCCAGGTCATCGAGCAGGGCACCCACGACGAGCTGATGGCGCTCGCGCGGGCGCTACTGCGCGCTCTACGACGACTGGGCCGAGCCCGCCGCTGAGGGCCCGTGATGGCCTCCCGAAAGACCGTCGGTCTATACTCCGGGTCGTCTGTGCGGGATCGTCTAATGGCAGGACGGCGGGTTCTGGTCCCGTTAATCTAGGTTCGAGTCCTAGTCCCGCAGCCTCATGAACCCCCTCGAATCGCGCGCACCCAGCCATCCCCTCGTCGAGCCTCTCGACGACTGGGTGCTGGTCCAGCCGACGATGGAGGAGGAGGCGGTCGGGCGCATCGTCCTGCCCGCGAACATGACGGAGGGGCGCCTCGAGCGCTCGATCGTGCTCGCCGTCGGCTCCGAGGTCATCGACCTCCAGCCCGGCGACGTCGTGCTCGTCGTCTCGGCCAAGTCGGTCGAGCTGCGCGACGGCTCCAAGCTCGTGCGCCGGCAGCACGCCGTCGCCCGCATCCGCGACGCCTGACGCGCGAGCCGCCGTCAGCTGACGGTGAAGGGCACCTTCATGCCGAACGCCGCGTGCAGGGTGCACACGAGCTGATAGCTCCCCGCGGGGAGATTCGCGAGTGAAGGCCCCGCTCGCTCCGACGCCGAGATTGAGGCTTCCGCACCGCCGGCAGCGGGCGGCGGCGCGGCGTCGCCGCCGGCGCCGGTGGCAGGTGCAGGCGGTGGATGCGCACGTCGCCGGCGGCGCCCGCGGCGACCGCCGTCACGACGAGTGCCGCGGCGATGCCGGCGAGGATCGGGAGCCGCCCCATCGCTCCCGACTACGCGCTCTCGGACGGGCGGTTTCGCAGGCGGCTCAGTCGCCGTCGAGGGCGGCGAAGAGCCGGTCGAGCTCCTGCGGCGAGCCCACGCTGATGCGCACCGAGGCCGGATCGCCGAACGGGCCGAGCGGCCGCACGATCACGCCCTTGCGCTCGAGCCGGGCGGCGAACGCGGCGCCGTCCCCCACTTCGGCGCAGACGAAGTTCGCGACGCCCTCGAGCGGCTCGAAGCCGCGCTCGCGCAGGCCGGCCGCGAGGCGCTCGCGGCCCGCCTCGCGTCTGCTTCGCGCCGGCGGGCGACCTCCTCACCGGCCCCGAGGCTCGCGAGCGCGGCGTCGAGCGCCGACCTGCGTCACGTCGAACGCGTTCTTGACCTTGAGGCAGGCGGCCGCGACATCGGGCGGGCAGAGCCCGTAGCCGACCCGGAAGCCGGCGAGGCCGTAGATCTTCGAGAACGTGCGCAGGACGACGCAGCGGCGGCCGCGCGCGAGCTGCTCGCTCGCGCCGTCGGGGTACTCGGGGTCGTCGACGTACTCGAAGTAGGCCTCGTCGAGCACGGGCAGCACGTGGCCGGGCAGCCCGTCGAGGAAGCGCTCGAGCGCGGCGCGCGCGACCATGCCGCCGGTCGGGTTGTTCGGGTTCGTGACGTAGACGAGCTTCGTGCGCTCGGTGATCGCACTCGGCGAGCGCCTCGAGGTCGTAGCTCGAGCCCGCGAGCGGCGCGCGCACGGCTCACGGCGCCCATCTTGGCCGCGTTGATCGGATAGACGGGAAAGGACGGCCAGCAGAACGCGACCTCGTCGCCCGGCTCGAGCATCGCGAGCGCCAGGTAGTTGAGCACGCCGTCGGCGCCGTTCGCCACCACGACCTGCTCGAAGCCGACGCCGTGGCGCTCGGCCAGCGCGCTGCGCAGCGCCCAGCAGCCGCCGTCGGGGTAGCGGTTGCCGGCGCGCGCGGCGTTCACGATCGCCTCCAGCGCCGCCGGCACCGGGCCCCCACGGGCCCTCGTTCGAGGCGAGCTTGACGATCGGCCCGGCGAGGCCCAGCTCGCGCTGCACGATCTCGACCGGGCGGCCCGGCTCGTACGGCACGAGGCCGTCGAGCGCGTGCCGGAAGGGCGCCGTCACCCGGCGATCTCGGCCAGGCCGCCCGCGAGCGCCTCCGCGAGCTCGTCGACGTGCGAGCGGTCGCTGATCAGCGGCGGGGAGATCGCGAGGCAGGGGTTGGCGCGCACGTCCGTGCGCACGATCACGCCGCGGGCCGCGCGTGGCCGCGCGCACGCGATCGACGAGCGCCGCGTTCTCGACGAGCTCGAGCGAGCGGAAGAAGCCGCAGCCGCGCGCCTCGACGGCGATCGGCGAGGCCGCGGCGACCTCGTTGAGCACGCTCTCGAGGTACGGCTCGACCTCGCGCACGTTGCGCGAGCACGTCGAGCGCGCTCCATGATCGGCGATGTTCGCGAGCGCCGTGGCGCACGAGACGGGATGGCCGCCGAAGGTGTAGCCGTGCGCGTAGAGGCCCTCGCTCTCGAGCAGCGGCGCGGCGACCGCCTCGCTGAAGATGACGCCGCCGAGCGGTGCGTAGCCCGAGGTGACGCCCTTCGCGAACGTGATCAGGTCGGGCGTGAAGCCGAGGCGCTCGGATCCGAACCAGTGGCCGAGGCGCCCGAACGCGCAGATGACCTCGTCGCAGCACAGCAGCACGCCGTGGCGGTCGCAGATCTCGCGCACGCGCTGGGCGTAGCCGGGCGGCGGCACGAGCAGTTCCGCCGGCGTTCTGCACCGGCTCGAGGATGACCATGCAGACGTTCTCGGGGCCCGCGGCGAGGATCGCCTCCTCGAACGCGTCGGCCGCGGCCAGCGGGTCGCCGCCCGGGTTCTGCCGCGGATCGGTGTTGATGACGTGGCGCGTGTCGGGCGATCGAGCGGCTCGAAGGGCGCCTTGGCGGCCGGGATGCCCGTGATCGAGAGCGCTCCGAGCGAGCAGCCGTGGTAGGAGCCGTTGCGCGAGATGACGATGCGCCGCGAGCTCTCGCCGCGCGCCTGGAAGTGCTGGCGCGCCAGCTTCCAGGCCGACTCGACCGACTCCGAGCCGCCCGAGGTGAAGAAGATGCGCGACATCTGCGGCGGCGCGAGCGCGAGGATGCGCTCGGTCAGCGCGAGCGTCGCCGGGTTCGTGGCAGCCCAGTTGGGGTAGTAGGCGAGCTGCTCCATCTGCGCGGCTGCGGCGGCGCCGAGCTCGGCGCCGTGCGAGTAGCCGATCTGCGTCGTGAAGAGGCCCGACATCGCGTCCAGCAGGCGCGTGCCGTCGGACTCGATCACGTAGGGGCCGTCGCCGCCGACGAGCACGGGCGGCGCCTCGCGCTCGACGTCGGCCATCTTCGTCCACGACAGCCACTCGTGCCGGGCCGAGCTCTCGATGTCGAGTGTCTCCCAGCGGGCTTTCGACCTGGCTCATGCGCGTCCTTTCAGCCTGGCCCCGCCGGCGGGACCGACTCAGGTACGACTCCAGACGCTCTCAGGCTACCGCCTCGACCGCCGCTGCGTGCCGCACGGAGTCGGCGTATCCTGCCCGGTGAGAAGCGACGACAGCGGAGGATCGGGATGAGCACTGCGACGCCCACGCAGACGGCGGACGCGACCGGCGTCCGGACGCTGCGCAACTACATCGGCGGCAGGTTCGTCGAGGCTGCCACGAGCGAGCACCTCGACGTCACCGAGCCGGCCACCGGGGCGCTGCTGGCGCGCGTCCCGCTGTCCTCGGCGGCCGACCTCGACGACGCCGTGCGCGCCGCGCAGGAGGCCTTCCCGGCCTGGCGCCGCACGCCCACGATCGAGCGCGCGCGGCGCATGTTCACGCTGCGCCAGGCGCTGATCGAGAACCAGGAGCGCGATCGCCCGCCTGATCACGCAGGACATGGGCAAGACGCTGCCCGACGCCTTCGCCGAGGTCGGGCGCGCGATCGAGATGGTCGAGTGCGCCTCGGCCGTGCCGACGACGATGCAGGGCCGCAACCTCGAGAACGTCGCCACGAACGTCGACTGCGAGACCTACCGCCAGCCGATCGGCGTGTTCGGCGCGATCTGCCCGTTCAACTTCCCGGCCATGGTGCCCATGTGGTTCCTGCCGTTCGCCGTGGCCTGCGGCAACACGTTCGTGCTCAAGCCCTCCGAGCAGGTGCCGCTCGCGCAGGAGGCGATCTTCAAGCTCATCCACGAGCTCGAGCTGCTGCCGCCGGGCGTCATCAACCTCGTCAACGGCGGCCGCGAGGTCGTCGAGGGCATCTGCGACCACCCGGGCATCGCGGGCGTCTCGTTCGTCGGCTCGGCCACCGTCGCGAAGCTCGTGTACGAGCGCTCGGCGCGCGCCGGCAAGCGCGTGCAGGCGCTCGGCGGCGCCAAGAACCACATGGTCGTGATGCCCGACGCCGTGGTCGACAAGACGGTCGAGGGCATCATCTCGTCGTCCTTCGGCGCGGCCGGGCAGCGCTGCATGGCGGGCTCGGTGCTCGTCACGGTCGGCGAGGCGCACGAGCGCTGATGCCCGCGCTGATCGCGGCCGCCGAGGCGCTGCGCGTCGGCAACGGCCTCGAGAAGGGCGTCGGCGTCGGCCCGCTCGTCTCGAGCGACCGCCGCGACATCGTGCGCTCCTGGATCGACAAGGGCGCCGCCGAGGGCGCGAGCATCGTGCTCGACGGGCGCGAGGAGAGCGGCGACAACGACGGCCGGCGCGTTCGTCGGCCCGACGATCATGGACGACGTGACGCCCGAGCATGGAGGTCGCGCGCGAGGAGATCTTCGGGCCCGGTGCTGTCGGTCGTGAAGGTCGCGTCGCTCGAGGAGGCGATCGAGGTCGTCAACAGCTCGCGCTACGGCAACGGCTCGTCGATCTTCACCGAGTCGGGCGCCGTCGCCCGCCGCTACCGCCACGACTGCGACGCGGGCATGATCGGCGTCAACGTCGGCGTCGCGGCGCCCGTGGCCTTCTTCCCGTTCTCGGGCTGGAAGGACTCCTTCCTCGGCGACCTGCACGCGCACGGCGGCGACGCGATCGACTTCTACACGCGCAAGACGACCGTCACCACGCGCTGGTACTCCGACGGCGAGACCGGCAAGTTCTTCGTCGAGTGAGGCGGGCGCCGTTCGGTAGAATGGTCCTCGCCCCACGGTCGTGCCGCGTTCGTCTAGGGGCCTAGGACGCTGGCCTCTCACGCCGGTAACACGGGTTCGAATCCCGTACGCGGTACCTCGGACGGCCTTCGCACGAGCGAGGGCCGTTCGCGTTTCACGGTCGAGGCGATGCGCCGCGAGCGACTGGCCGGCGGTCGCCGCGATCTACGCCGAGGGCATCGCGACGGGCATCGCGACCTTCGAGACGGCCGTCCCGCCGTACGCGGGCCTGGGACGCCGCGCACCTGCCCGGGTCACCGGCTCGTGGCGCGCGCCGAGGGCGCCGCTCGCTCGGCTGGGCCGCGCTCAGCCCCGTCTCCGCGCGGGCGGTCTATGCCGGGGTGTGGCCGAGGACACGATCTACGTCGCCGCGGCGGCGCGCGGCCAGGGCGTCGGCCTGGCCTGCTGCAGCACGCTGGTCGAGCGGCGCCGAGAGCGGCGGGCATCTGGACGCTGCAGGCGGCGATCTTCCCCGAGAACGCGCGCGAGCATCGCGCTGCACGAGCGCTGCGGCTTCCGCGGCGTCGGCACGCGCGAGCGCCTCGGCCGACTGCACGGCGCTGTGGCGCGACGTCGTGCTGATGGAGCGCGGAGCGGGGCGGCCGCGTGAGCGACGATCGTCGGCATCGACCACGTGCAGGTGGCGGCGCCGCCCGGCTGCGAGCAGCAGGCGCGCGCCTTCTACGGCGACGCTGCTCGGGCTGCCCGAGCTCGCGAAGCCCGCCGCGCTCGCGGGCCGCGGCGGCTGCTGGTTCGCCTGCGGCGCCCGCCAGCTGCACGTCGGCGTGGCCGAGCCGTTCGCGCCGGCGACGAAGGCCCACCCGGCGCTGCTGCGTGCGCGACGCCGCGCGCGTTGTCCGCGCTGCTCGCGCGGCTCGACGCGGCGGGCTCCCCGACGCCGGCCGATGTCCGGCTCCCGGGCGTCGAGCGGGCCTTCGTCGACGACCCGTTCGGCAACCGCATCGAGCTCGTGCGCCGCCCGAGCGGCGTGACGCCGGGCGGCTCGCCGGGGCGGCAGCCCCGCGCGGTCGCGTATCGTCCGCGCGATGCAGGATCTCGCCCGCGCGACGCGCGTCTCCCCGGCTCCAAGGTCGACCTCGCCGCGCATCAGCCCGACGCCAAGCTCGGCCTGCGCGACGAGGGACGCGGCCGCTGCGCACACCGCCAAGCGCGCCGAGCGCATGGCCGAGCTGGCCACGATGCTGATGGCCGAGCACAGGCGCGCGCTGCTCGTCGTGCTGCAGGGCATGGACGCCGCGGGCAAGGACGGCACCGTCAAGCACTGCCTCGGCACCCTCAACCCGATGAGCGTGCGCGTCGCCGGCTTCAAGGCGCCGACGTCGACCGAGCTCGCCCACGACTTCCTCTGGCGCATCACCAGGTCCTGCCGCAGCGCGGCGAGATCGGCATCTTCAACCGCTCCCACTACGAGGACGTGCTCGTCGTGCGCGTCGAGGAGCTCGTGCCGAAGGCCGTCTGGAAGCAGCCGCTACGACGGCCATCAACGCCTTCGAGGCAGCACCTCGCCAACGAGGGCACGACCGTCGTCAAGCTGCTTCCTCGACATCTCCGAGGACGAGCAGGCGAAGCGCTTCCGCGAGCGCATCGTCCGACCGCACCAAGAACTGGAAGTTCTCTGCCGACGACCTCGCGAAGCGCGCCAAGTGGGACGAGTACATGGCCGCCTACCGCGCGATGCTCGAGCAGACCTCGACGAAGACCGCGCCCTGGCACGTCGTCCCGGCCGACCACAAGTGGGTGCGCGACGCCGTCGTGCCCGACGATCCTCACGCAGACGCTCGAGGGCTGGCGCCGAAGTGGCCCGAGCTCGCGCCCGAGCTCAAGCGCCTCGTGCATCCCCGACAGCTGAGCCGCGGCCCGTCGAGCGCGGGCGCGAAAACGACGCGGGGCCGGGCGTTCGCCCGGCCCCTGCGTCCGTCGCGGCTGTCGGTGGCGGAGCGGTGCGCGCTCGCCGCCCGGGTTACTTGTGGCAGTGCTTGCCGCACCCGTGGAGGTCGCCGCAGGCCACGACCGCCTGTCGCCGGCTGCGACGGCGGGCCGCGTGCACGTCGAGGGAGTAGCCCTTGCCGACCACCGGGTCGCTCGAGGTCGCGGCGATCTTGCATGCTTGCCTTGCCGTCCGGGCCCGCGGTGACGTCACCGAGGCTGACGGCGACGGCGCCGTGGCTCGCCGCACGAGCCGACGTGCAGGTGCACGGCGTGCGCCCCGGGCGTCAGGCCGCTGAGGCTGATCCAGACGGTCACGTCGCCGCCCTTCTGGAACAGCTCTGCACGGCCACGCTCGCTCGACGCGCCCTTGAGGAACGTCATGGCGGCCGACTTGGCGGGCTTCGGCGGCTTGACGTTGAGATCGCCGCAGGAGATCGCCGCGCTCGAGGCATCGGTCGCGTGCACGTCGACGTAGAAGCGCGTCGCCACGAAGTTGTCGGCGGCGCCGGTCGGCAGCGTCGTCACGAGCGTGGCGACGCCGCGCTCGTCGGCGTAGAGGCTCGGGAAGCGTCACGACCGAGGCGCCCGCCGCGGCGCAGCTGCCGGAGTGCAGGTCGGTGGCGTAGAACTGACCGGGCGTGAGCCCCTTGACGCGCACAGCGCACGCTGAGCGCGCCGGTGCGCTGCCTGAGCTCGGCGAAGCCCCTGGCGGTCTGGCTTCCGACCGGTGCGAGGCGGACGACGGTCGCGGTGCCGCTCTTGCCCGGATGCCGGTGATGCGCGGGATGACTCTTGTGCGCTGCGGCGGCTGCCGGCAGCGCCGCGGCACATGTCACGGCTGCGAGCGCGACTGCGAAGCGACTGGTTCTCATGCGTGCCCCTCCCTGGAGAACGAGCTGAATGAAGCGAACAGCGAACGACGACCTGCTCTCCCTCCTTGTACGCCAGGGGTTTGGGCAGCGAGTTCTCAGGGTGTAAGGAAGCTGTACGGACTCGGATCCGCTGTTCGCGGCAGGCGAGCTCCACGGCAATTCCGCCGGAAAATGGCAACCGGCCGGCCCGCGCAAACCCCAGATCGGCGGCACGCAGAACGTGCAGATCCGCTACGGCAAGGTCTATGGTCGGCAGATGCCCAGGCGCGTGAAGGCGAGCGCGGGACGTGTGTTCGCGATTGCCCTCGTCATCGGCGTGTTCGCGTTCGTGCTGCCCCGCGTGGCCGACTACGGGCAGGTCTGGGATGTCTTCTCGGGCTCGGCCCCCGAGGCGTCGGCGAGCTCCTCGCAATCGCGATCGTCAACCTCGCGACCTTCGGGCCCCCCTGGATGGCGGCACTGCCGGGTCTCTCCTTCATGCACTCGCTCGTGCTCTCCCAGGCCTCCACCGCAGCCGCCAGCGTGCTGCCGGGCGGCGACGCGGTCGGCATCGCGATCTCGTACTCGATGCTGCGGCGCTGGGGCTTCACGGTCGAGCAGGTGACGGTCGGCTCGCGCCGCGACGACGGTCTGGAACGTGTTCGCCAACGTCATCTTCGCGGTCGCGGCCGTCGGGCTCCTGGCGGTCGGCGGAGAGTCCCACGCGCTGCTCACGACGCTCGCGCTGATCGGCGCCGTCGCCGTCGGCGTCGCGCATCGCGCTGTTCGCGGTCGCGCTCCACGACGACGGCAACGCGCGGCTGCTCGGCGGCGTCGCCGAGCGGCTCTGGAACCGCCTCGCGCGCCTCCTGCGGCGCACGCCCGCGAGCGGCTGGGACGAGCGCCTCGTCGGCTTCCGGCGGGAGGCCGTCGGCCTGCTCGCGCCGCGCTGGCTGCGCGCTCACGGCGCGCGACGCTCGCCGGGCACCTGACCGTCTTCCTGCGTGCTGCTCGTCTCGCTGCGCGCGGTCGGGCGTCACGAGCGCCGAGGTGAGCGTCGCCGAGGCGTTCGCGGCCTGGGCGCTGATCCGCATCCTCACGACCATCCCGCATCACCCCCGGCGGCCTCGGCGTCGTCGAGCTCGGCCTCACGGGCGCGCTCGTCACGTTCGGCGGGCACCGCGCCGCAGGTCGTCGCGGCGGTGCTGCTCTACCGCGTGCTCACCTACGTGCCGCCGATCGCGATCGGGCGGCTCTGCCTGCTCGTCTGGCGGCGGCTGGGCGTCCTCGACGTCGCGCCGACGAGCCGTCGCACCAGAGAAGCGGATGAAGGGGCTCGAACCCTCGACCTTCGCCATGGCAAGGCGACGCTCTAGCCAACTGAGCTACATCCGCAGAAGTGTCCCAGCATAGCGCAGGGCGCTCATGGCACGATCACGTCGCCCGGCCGCTGCCGGTACACCGACGGAGGTCCCCATGCTCGCCATCGACGACATCTTCACCGCCTCGGGCTCGATCGCGCGCTCCTTCGAGCGAGGGCGATCTCGAGGTGCGCACGCCCATCACAGGCGAGCGCTCGCTCGCCTGCAGCGCACGGACGAGGCAGGTACGGACGCCGCGGTCGCGCGCGCCGCGGCGGCCTTCGAGAGCTGGCGCGACGTCCTGGCGCCGCGCCGCGGCGAGCTCGTCCGCCTGCTGGGCGAGGAGCTGCGGCGCGAGAAGGAGGCGCTCGGCGCGCTCGTCACGCTCGAGACCGGCAAGATCGCGCAGGAGGGCCTCGGCGAGGTGCAGGAGATGATCGACATCTGCGACCTCGCCGTCGGGCTCTCGCGGCAGCTCTTCGGCCGCACGATCGCCTCCGAGCGCCCCGGCCACCGGATGCTCGAGACCTGGCACCCTCTCGGCCCGGTCGCCGTGATCACGGCCTTCAACTTCCCGGTCGCGGTCTGGAGCTGGAACTCCGCCCTCGCGCTCGTCTGCGGCGATCCCGTCGTCTGGAAGCCGAGCGAGCGCACGCCCCTGACCGCGCTCGCCTGCCAGTCGCTCTTCAAGCGTGCGGCGGCGGCGTTCGGGGACGCTCCCGAGGGCCTGCTCGAGGTCGTGATCGGCGGCGCCGACCGCGCGCGCCAGCTGGCACGAGGACGCGCGGATCGCCGCTCGTCTCGGCGACGGGCTCGACAGCCATGGGCAAGGCCCTCTCGCCCCTCGTCGCGGCTCGGCTCGGCCGCTCGCTGCTCGAGCTCGGCGGCAACAACGGCATGGTCGTCGCGCCGAGCGCCGACCTCGATCTGGCCGTGCGAGCGGTCGTCTTCAGCGCCGTCGGCACGGCCGGCCAGCGCTGCACGAGCCTGCGCCGGCTGATCGTGCACGAGAGCATCGCCGACGAGCTCTGCGGGCGCCTCGAGCGCGCCTACGCGACCGTCCCGGTCGGCGATCCGCGCGAGGCCGGCACCCTCTGCGGGCCGCTCATCTCGGGGGAATCCTTCGAGCGGCAGCAGGGGGCGCTCGAACGGGCGAGACAGGACGGCGGCACGGTGAGCGGCGGCGAGCGGGTGCTCGCCGATGAGCACCCGGACGCCTTCTACGTGCGCCCCGCGCTGGTGCGCATGCCCGCCCAGACGGAGATCGTGAGCGAGGAGACGTTCGCGCCGATCCTCTACGCGCTGACCTACGGCGATCTCGACGAGGCCGTCGCGCTGCACAACGAGGTGCCGCAGGGCCTCTCGTCCTGCATCTTCACGACCGATCTGCGCGAGGCCGAGCGCTTCCTCGCCGCGGCGGGCAGCGACTGCGGCATCGCCAACGTCAACATCGGCCCGAGCGGCGCCGAGATCGGCGGCGCCTTCGGCGGCGAGAAGGACACCGGCGGCGGCCGCGAGTCCGGCTCGGACGCCTGGCGCGCCTACATGCGCCGCCAGACGGCGACGATCAACGGCTCGAGCGAGCTCCCGCTGGCGCAGGGCATCGTCTTCGACGTGGGCTGACGCGCGGCGGCGCGGGGCGGCCGGCCAGGGTCAGGCGCGAGCAGCCGGGGTCAGGCCCGAGCAGCCCGGGCCTGACCCCAGGTGCTCAGGCCTGTCCCCACGTGCTCGCGCATGTCCCCGACGGCGACGGTCGACGGCTCGAGCGAGCTCCCGCTGGCCCAGGGCACCGTCTTCGGCGTCCGCGGAGGCGCGACGGCTTGGGGCAGCCGGGCTCAGGCCGGAGCATCCGAGGTCAGAGCAGCCGGGGTCTGTCCCCGGGTGCTCGCTCGCAGCTTGCTCAGTCCAGCCAGGTCGTGAACGGCGCCGCACTGCGCTCGGGCTCGCGGCGGGAACGGCTCGCCGGGCCAGCCCACATGCACCACGCCGATCAGCCGCACACTCTCCGACACGTTCAGGAGCTTGGCGACCACCGGGAGGGAGAGCACGCCCGGCGTGCGCCAGAAGCTCGCCAGCCCGCGGCCGCGCGCGGCCAGCATGAAGTTCTCGATCGCGCAGGCGACGGCGGCGTAATCCTCCTCGGCGATCTGAGCGTCCGGATCCCGCTCGACCCCGACCACGATCGCGGTCTGCGAGCGGAGCAGCTTGCGGTCGCCCGTCGCCTCCGCGAGGGCGTCGAGCGTCTCCCGCCCGACGACCCAGAAGCGCCACGGCGCGGTCTCGTGGTGGTTGGGCGCGAGCACGGCGAGATCGAGCAGCTCGCGCGACGACGTCGCGCCCCACGGGCTCGTCGCTGTACGCCTTGAGCGTGCGACGCCCGCGGATAGCCTCGTCGACCTGCATGAGGGCAGCCTAAGGGAAGCTCGCGGGGGCCGAGCCGGGCCGCGTCAGCGGTCGAGCTTCTCGCGCTGCTTGGGGTCGAGCCGGCGCAGCTGGGCGAACAACAGGGCGACGTGCTGCTTGCGCTCGTCGAGGATGCGTGCGACGGTCTCGCGTGCCTCCTCGTCGGTCAGCGTGAACGTCTGCTGCTCGTAGCGGTTGATCGCGATCAGCTCGTCCGCGATGTCCGCGCGCAGGGCCTCGAGGTCGGACGCGAGCTCGGTCAGTCGCATCTGCGCATCCTAGTCGCGTCGGCTCAGACGAGCGTCAGCTGGCCGTCGTCGGCGACCTGCGCGTTCCAGTCGCGCCAGCGCTGATCGATCCCGCCGGGGTCGTCGCCGCGATCCTCGAGCCGCACATGCCCGCCGTGCTCGGCCTCGACGCGGTACTGGTACCAGGAAATCTCCCAGGCGACGGTCACGATCGCGTCGGGCCGGTTGCCCGACAGCACGACGACGGACGCGCGCGGAACGCCGAGGCTCTTGGCGATGCTCGCCACGGTGCGGCGGTAGGCGCTCGAGTTGAAGGCGTCGATGCCGCGCTCGAGCGCGCGCGCCGCAGGCACCGGCAGCGAGCGATCCGGCTCCGGCTCGGGCTCCTCCACGACGGCGGGCCGCGCGGCGCCTGCGCAGCCAGCCGCGCTTCTCGCCCTCCTCCGGCGAGTCCTCCTCGACGGGGGGCGGCGCGGGGGCGCCGGCGCGCAGCCAGCCTCGCGCCTCTGCCTCCGAGAGGCAGAGCGTGCAGACCGAGACACGGCGAACGCCGTTGGTGAACTCCTCCACCTGTTCGCCCAGCAGGAGCGTGCGGCCACAGACGCCACACTGGCGCGTGATGCCGATCTTGGCGACCTGAGTCACGCCTTGGCCGCTTCGCGCTCCCGTTGCAGGTCGGCGATCAGGCGCTGCGAGACATGCGCCGGCACTTCCTCGTAGCGTGCCAGCGTCATCGCGTAGTCGCCCCGTCCGCCCGTCAGCGAGGTCAGGTCGGGAGCGTAGGAGAGCATCTCGGACATCGGCACCTCGGCGCGGATCACCGTGCTCTGCCCGACGGGATCCATGCCCAGCGGGCGCCCGCGGCGCGAGTTGAGATCGCCGATCACATCGCCCACCGTTTCGGAGGGCGAGGTGATCTCGACGGCCATGATGGGTTCCAGCAGCACGGGATCAGCCTCAGAGTAGGCCTTCTTGAAGGCCATCGAGCCCGCGATGCGGAACGCCATCTCCGAGGAGTCCACCGAGTGGTAGGAGCCGTCGACCAGCGTGACGCGCACGCCGATCACCGGATAGCCCGCGAGATCGCCCGCGTGCATCGTGTCCTGGATGCCCTTGTCGACCGCCGGGCGGAAGCCCTGCGGGATGACGCCGCCGACGATCTTGTCGACGAACTCGTAGCCCTCGTGCGCCGGCAGCGGCTCGACCTCGATGTGGCAGTCGCCGAACTGACCGCGGCCGCCCGTCTGCTTCTTGTAGCGCGCATGCGCGCGCGTCTTGCTTGCGGATCGCCTCGAAGTACGGCACGCGCGGCGGGTGCGTGACGATCTCGACGCCGAAGCGGCGCTTGACGCGCTCGACGGTGACCTCGACGTGCATCTGCGAGAGGCCGCTCGACGAGCAGCTCGCTCGTGCGCTCGTCGCGGCTGATGCGGAGCGTCGGATCCTCCTCCGAGAGCCGGCGCAGCGCCGTCGCCATCTTCTCGTCCTCGCCGCGCACCTTGGGCTCGACCGCGACGGAGACGATCGGCGCCGGCAGCGGCGCGCCCTGCACGATCATCGGCGCGCTCGGCCAGCACGTCGCCCGCGACGACGTCCTTGAGCTTGGGCACGGCGCCGATGTCGCCGGGTCCGAGCTCGTTCACGGGATGGTGCTCCTTGCCCTGCACCTCGAGCACCTGGCCGATGCGCTCCTTCGTGCCGGTGCGGCCGTTCACGAGCTGCACGTCGGCGTGCAGCGTGCCCGAGAACACGCGCACGAAGTTGATGCGGCCGACGTGCGCGTCGGCGACCGTCTTGAACGCGTAGACCGCGGTCGACGGACTCGTTCGACGAGAGCACGACGTCCTCGTCGCCCGAGCGCGCGGCGATGAAGTTCTCCGAGGGCGCGGGCACGCCCTCGACGATCAGGTCGAGCAGCGCGTGGGTGCCCTCGTTCTTGGTGGCCGAGCCGCAGGCGACGGGGAAGAGCTCGCCGCGCAGCACCTCGGCGTGCAGCGCCTCGCGCAGCTCGTCGCCGCTGATCTCCTCGCCCTCGAGGTACTTCGCCGTGAGGTCGTCGGAGACCTCGACCACGGCCTCGATCAGCCGCGTCGCGCCAGGTCTGCCGCCTCGTCCAGCATGTCGGCCGGGAATCGGCCCGGGCTCGGCCTCGCGCGAGCCGTCGCCCGCATCCTCGTAGGCGACCATGTGCAGCACGTCGATGACGCCGCGGAAGTCCTTCTCGGCGCCGATCGGGATGGCGATCGCCACGCAGCGGGGCGAGAGCTGCTCCTGCACAGAGGCGAGCGCGGCGCCGAAGTCGGCGCGGTCGCGGTCGAGGTGGTTGATGAAGACGACGCGCGACTGCTCGAGCTCGTCGCAGCGGCGCCAGAGGCGCGAGGTCATGACCTCCACGCCGGCGACTGCCGAGACGGTGAAGAGCGCGCCCTCCACGACGCGCAAGCGCGCCGAGCGCGTCGGCGATGAAGCTCGGGTCGCCCGGCGCGTCGAAGATGTTGAGCTTGTAGCCCTCGTACTCGGCGTGCAGCAGCGAGCCCGAGATCGACATCGTGCGCCGCTTCTCGTCCTCGTCGTGATCCGAGACCGTGCTGCCGTCCGCCACGGAGCCGAGGCGCGTGACCGCGCCCGCCTGGAAGAGCAACGCCTCCGCGAGCGACGTCTTGCCGCTTCCGCGATGGCCGACGAACGCGACGTTGCGAATCTTCTCGGGCGCGAACGGCATCGTGCCTCCTGCCGGATCTACGGGGTCTGGCGATGATATCGCGCTCCCGCAGAGCGGCGGAATGACTCCTCCCCGCGCCCGCGTCACGACTCGCCGTCCGCCTCAGGTGTCCGTGGGCACCTTGTCCCAGTCCGCGCCACGTCCGCACAGCCAGTTGAGGGCGTGGTGCCGCTCCACCGCGGCTGACCCGAGCTCGCCCGCATGCTCGGGGTCCAAGGCCCGAAAGGCCTTGCCGAACGCCGGAAAGTCGCCGTCGATGGGCGCGGGGATCGATCCCTCGTCGTAGGCCCGGGCCGCCGCCAGGCGCGTGGCGGAATCGAGATCGACGCCTCCGACCTGCGCCTCGTCGCGCTCCTCGAGTTGCCGCGTCCGTGCGCGCCAGTGCCACAGCTCCGCCTGGGCACGCGCCCGCTCGAGCTCCTCCGGAGAGCGGAGCGTCGCCGTGTGCCTGAAGTCGGCCGTCGGCACGAGCAGCGGCACGAACGACGGCAGCTGCTCGAAGCGAGCGTCGAACCTCGGGAGCTCGTCGAACGCCCCCAGCGCCCACAGCAGCACGCCCAGCGCCTCGTTGCGCCAGGTCGCAGCGAGCGCCTCGCGTTCGCTCCAGTCGCCGAACGCCTTGGCGAGCAGCGCCCGCTCGCGCAGGCTGAGCGACGCGGCGAGCTGCTCGCGGATCAGCCAGCGATGGGTCTCGCGCAGGTACGCCTCGGCCTGGGCGCTGTCCATTGTGCCGTCCGCGACGCCGGCCGCGATCGCGCCCAGCATGGCAAGCGCGGCGAGGCAGAGCGCACGGTCGATCACCGCATCGCGATCCGGCGCCACGGGCGGGCGCTTGAAGCGGCTGAGCACGGCCCGATCCTAGCCCCGCTCCCGCGGGAGCGAGTCAGCTACGCGGCGTGGTCGAGCGATCCCTGCAGTCGCACGCGCAGGCGCAGGATGGCCTTGGTGTGCAGCTGGGAGACGCGCGACTCGGTGACGCTCAGGACCTCGCCGATCTCGCGCAGGGTGAGCTCCTCGTAGTAGTAGAGCGTGACGACGAGGCGCTCGCGGTCGGGCAGGCGCGTGATCGCCTGCGCGAGTGCCTGACGCATCTCGCCCTGCAGCAGCTCGCGCGTCGGATCGGGCGCGTGGGGATCCTCGATCGTGTCGATCAGCGCCGTCGACTCGCCGCCGCCGCCGCCGCCCGACCAGAGCTCGTCGAGCGCGACCACCGAGGAGCGCGCGATCTGCGTCAGGCTCTCCTCGAACTCGCCCACCGAGATGCCGAGCTCGCTCGGCGACCTCCTCGTCGCTCGGCGTCCGCTTGTGCCGGTTCTCGAGCTCGGCCATGGCGCGCTCGATCTCGCGCGCGCGGTTGCGCACCGAGCGCGGCACCCAGTCGAGCGAGCGCAGCTCGTCGATCATGGCGCCGCGGATGCGCGAGATCGCGTAGGTCTCGAACTTGATCTCGCGGTCGGGCTCGAAGCGCTCGATCGCGCCGATCAGGCCGAGCAGGCCGTACGAGATCAGGTCGCCCTCATCGACGTGCGGCGGCAGCCACGCGCCGAGCTTGCCCGCCACGTACTTGACGAGCGGGGCGAACGTGAGGATCAGACGATCGCGCAGCGCACGGTCACCCGTCGCCTTGTACTGGCGCCAGATCTCACCAAGCTCCTGCGGCGGGACGTGCTCGGTCGGTCTCGGTGGTTTCGACAGCCATCAGCCTCGGGGGTGGTGGTCGGCGTGCTCGCGCACGAGATGGGGGACGGCGACATGCGCATAGATCTGCGTCGTCGCGGCGGACGCATGGCCGAGCAGATCCTGGATCTCGCGCAGGCCCGCGCCACCCTCCAGCAGATGGGTGGCGTAGGCGTGCCGCAGCGCGTGGGGCGAGCGCGCGCTCGACACCTGCGACGCGAGCGCGCCGCTCGAGCGCGCGCCGGATGTCGGAGGGCGAGAGCGCGGCGCCCGCGGACGCTCAGGAGCAGCGCGGAGGTGCGCCCGCGCCACGCGCGGGCGGCCGCTGCGGAGCCAATCGCCGAGCGCATCGCGCGCAGGCTCGCCGACGGGGATCGATGCGTTCGCGGTCGCCCTTGCCGACCACGCGCAAGCGTGCCTGCGACGCCGTCGTACGACGTGATCTCGAGGTTGCAGACCTCGCTCGCGCGCAGCCCGCAGCCGTACAGGAGCTCGAGGATCGGCGCGGTCGCGGAGGCTGCGGACGTCGTCGTTCCAGCGGCCGTCCAGAAGCAGTCGTGCAGTCGTCGGCCGAGACGGGCTCGGGCAGGCGCCGCCGGCGGCGCGGGCCCGACGAGCACGAGCGAGGGGTCGTCCTCGCGCTCCCCTCGGCGCACGAGATCGGCGAACAGCGCCCGCGCCGACGACAGGTGCCGGGCGATCGTGGCCGGCGCGAGACGGCGCGCGGCGAGGCGCGCATGCCAGCGGCGCAAGGGCTCCCCTCCACAGGTCTCGGGAGTCAACCCCTGCCGGGTCAGGAAGCCGCACAGCTCGTCGAGATCGCCCCGCAGCGCGCGCACCGTGTGCGGCGAATCGCCGTGCGCGACGCGCGCTGCGAGCAGGCGCTCGACGGCGAGGTTCCCGGGGGTGAGTGTGGTCTCCGTCATTGTCCGCAGAGGACTTCGGCTCCCGCGCCAAGGCCCCTTTGAACACTAGTGGAGGTCTATGCCCCAGGTGAGGGATGAAGACTACCGAATCCTCGGATCGTCGGCGGAGCGCTTGCGCGGCGGTAGCAGGAGGCGCACGACGAGAGTCGCCATCCAGGCCGCGAGCACCGCTGCTGCCAGCGCAGGGATGGGCGCTCCACCGCCCCACGCCGCCTTCGCGATCACGCCCAGGCCCGCACGCCAGGAGCGTGAACAGCGCGGCGATCGGCGGCGGCCGCCTCATGCAGCGGCGCCCGCCTCCGGCGGCGGCGCGACCGGCGCGAGCTGCGAGCACCGCGGGATCGAGCTCGAGCTGCTCGATGGCGAACCGAGCGCTCTCAGGCTCTCCAGCAGCGCGTCATAGGCGCCGCGCTCGAGCTCGTCGCCCGGGTGCCAGGCGTTGAGGTACACGATGCGCTCGATGCCCGCCTGCCGCAGCTCCTTGAGGCAGCCGAAGCAGGGTCTGCAGCGTCGTGTAGCAGTGCCCGCCCTCGAGCGAATAGCCGAGCCGCGCCGCCTGCAGGACCGCGTTCTGCTCGGCGTGGACGCAGATGCAGACGTCGTACGCCGAGCCGCGTCGGGTAGTGCTCCCGCTGCGCGCAGCGGTGGCAGCCCTGCTCCTCGGCGTTGCAGCGCGGAAACCCGCGCGGCGTCCCGTTGTAGCCGGTCGCGACGATGCGCCCCTCGCGCACGATCACGGCACCGACGTGCCGGCCGATGCACTCCGCGCGCTCGCGCGTCGCGACCGCGATCAGCATGAAGTACTCGTCCCAGTCCGGCCGGCGGCGCCCGCGGCGCAGGTCGGGCTCACGCGGGTCGCTGCTCACGGCGGCCAGCATAGGGCCGCGCCGTTCCTATGATGGCGCGGTGAGCGAGCCGAACCCGGAGCGCTCGCCTACGACGGCCTGGATGCGGGCGCGCTCGAGGCGCTGCGCGCGCTGCGGGCTTCGTCGAGCGCGAGATCATGCCGCGGCCAAGCGGCTCGACGCAGCCGACGAGTACCCGCGAGGCGATCGTCGACGGCCTGCGCGAGCTCGGCGTCTTCGGCTTCACGATCCCGCGGGAGCACGGCGGACTGGGCACGCGCCTGCACGCCTACTGCCTCGCGGTCGAGGAGATCGCGCGCGGCTGGATGAGCGTCGCGGGCATCCTCAACACGCACTTCATCGTCTCCTCGATGCTGCTGCGCTTCGGCACCGGCGAGCAGCGCGCGCGCCTCCTCCCCCGGCTCGCGACCGGCGAGCTGCGAGCCGCCTTCTCGATGACGGAGCCGCACTGCGGCTCCGACGTGCAGGCGATCCGCACGCACGCCGTGCGCGAGGGCGGCGAGTGGGTCGTGACCGGCGAGAAGCGCTGGCAGGCCAACGGCCTGCGCGCCGGTCGTGATGGCGCTGCTCGTGAAGACCGATGTCGAGGCGGATCCGCCGCACCGCGGCATGACCTGCCTGCTGCTCGAGAAGACCCCGGGCGCCCTGCGCGAGGGGGGCATGGAGATCCTCGGCCCGCTGGCCAAGCTCGGCTATCTCGGCATCGACTCCACCGCGCATGCGGCTCGACGGCCATCGCCTGCCGGCCGCGCGCGGTGCTCGGCGGCGAGGCGGGCGTCGGGCACGGCTTCCAGCAGATGATGTCCGGCGTCGAGGTCGGGCGCATCAACGTCGCGGCGCGGGCCGATCGGCACGGCGCAGCGCGCCTACGAGCTCGCGATGGCCTATGCACTGCAGCGCGAGGCCTTCGGGCAGCAGCTGGCCGATCTGCAGGCGATCCAGTTCAAGCTCGCCGACATGGCCACCCGCGATCGCGGCCGCGCGCCTGCTCGCCGTGCAGGCCGCGCGCGCCAAGGACGAGGGCCGGCGCGCCGACGTCGAGACCGGATGGCCAAGCTGTTCGCCTCCGAGATCTGCAACGAGGTCGTGCTCGAGGCGATGCGCATCCACGGCGGCAACGGCTACTCGAAGGAGTACGAGATCGAGCGGCTCTACCGCGACGCGCCGATGCTGCTGCTCGGCGAGGGCACGAGCGAGATTCAGAGGACGATCATCGCGCGCGGACTCACGCGCCGCTGGAAGGAGGACTGCGATGGGGCGTGAGATCCACGCGCGCGAGACGCGCTTCGGCCGCTGGTACGAGGACTTCGAGCTCGGCGACGTCTACCACCACTGGCCGGGCAAGACGGTCACCGAGGCCGACGACCACCTCTTCTGCATGCTCACGATGAACCACCACCCGCTGCACATCGATGCGCACTACGCCGAGACAGAGACGCAGTTCGGGCGCAACGTCGTGGTCGGCAACCTCGTCTACTCGCTCGTGCTCGGCATGAGCGTGCCGGACGTCTCGGGCAAGGCGATCGCGAACCTCGAGATCGAGTCGCTGCGCCACGCGCGCCCGACCTTCCACGGCGACACCATCTACGCGCGCACGACGGTGCTCGACAAGCGCGAGTCCCAGAGCAAGCCCGACCGCGGCATCGTCACGGTCGAGACGGTCGGCTGGAACCAGCGCGAGGAGACCGTCTGCGAGTTCCGGCGGCGGGTGCTCGTGCCCAAGCGGCCGGCGCCGGCGGCGCGCTAGCGTGCACGCCTCGCTCTGGAGGTTCGAGCGGCGACCCCGATGACCTGCTCGCGCGCTACGACGCGATGATCGCCGAGATCGGCGCCAGCGGCATGCGCCTGCACGTCTGCCTGCGCGCGGCTGACGGCATCCTCATGCTGGACACGTGCCCCGACAGGGAGACGTTCGAGGCCTTCGCCGCCGGAGCGGGCTTCCGCGAGCTGCGCGAGCGCCACGGACTGCCCGAGCCCGAGCGCATCGACGACTACCCCGTGCACCTCGCCTACGCCGGCGGCGCAGGCGATCCACGGCGAGAGCACCCCGCCGCTCCGCTCCGCCTAGCTCGCTCCCGCGGGCCTGAACGGACCGGCCTGCAGCACGCGGCCGGGCAGGTCGTGACCCAGCTCCCCGGCGAGCCAGCGCGCGGTCTCGATCACCCCGTCGAGATCGATGCCGGTCGTGATGCCGCTGCGGTCGAGCAGGTAGACGACGTCCTCGGTGGCGACGTTGCCCGTCGCCCCGGGGGCGAACGGGCAGCCGCCGAGGCCGCCGATCGACGCGTCGACGACGGTGGCGCCGGCCTGGAGCCCGGCATCGAGGCAGGCGAGCGCGGTGCCACGCGTGTCGTGCAGGTGCAGCCCGGCGGGCCGGCCGTTCAGCGACGAGACGACCGCCGGGAGCATGCGCCGCACCTGCGCCGGCACGCCAACGCCGATCGTGTCGGCCAGCAGCACCTCCGCCGCGCCCGCAGTCGCCATGCGCCCGGCGTGCTCGATCACGAGCCCAGGGTCGACCTCGCCCGCGAAGGGCAGCCGAACGCGACGCTGAGCGTGACGCTGACGGGGCGGCCGGCGGCCTCCGCCAGCGGCGATCAGGTCGGCGGCCATCGCGGCGCCGTCCTCGACGCCCGCGTTCTGGTTGCGCAGCCCGAACGCATCGGTCATGGCGTACGAGGTGTGCAGGCGATCCACGCCGGCAGTCGAGCGCGCGCTCGGCGCCGCGCGCGTTGAGAGCGAGTCCGGCCAGCTCGAAGGAGCGGTCGCCGAGCGCCTGGACGACCTCCTCCGCGGCGGCCATGGCGGGCACGCGCCGGGGATCCACGAAGCTCGCCGCCTCGATCCGCTGGAGGCCTGCCGCCGCGAGCCGCCGGCAGAGCTCGGCGCGCGTCCCCGGGGCGAGCACGACGTCATCGCTCTGGAGACCGTCGCGCGGGCCGACGTCGCACACGAGGGGAGCGGCCACGCGCAGCAGTCTATGACGCCTGCTTCCCTCCGACGGGGCGCCTCCATTCCCCCGTTGCAGGGAACTCACGGCCGGCCAGGGTATCTCACATCGCATATCCCCCGCCGAGGGGTCGAGTGGGCGCCGACGTCGAGCCGATCCGGCTGGAAGTGCGCAAGGGAGCCCTCACACTCATGCTGCTCGCCGCCGGGCTCCTGCTGCTCCCGGCGGGCGCCGGCGCGCGCAGCGGGGCGTCGTTCCGCGGCAGCACCGAGCGCGTCGTGCTGCAGCTGCTGAACACGATCCGGCGCGATCACAAGCTGCCGCCGTTCACGTTCAGCGCCGCGCTCCGCTCGGCCGCGCGGAGCACTCGGCCGACATGCTCGCGCACCACTACTTCGACCACGACTCGCCGAACGAGACCTTCGACCACCGCATCCGCCGGCACCTCGACAGCTCCCTCGTCGGCGAGGACATCGCCTGGGGCACCGGCCACTACGCAACGCCCGAGGGCCTCGTCAACCTCTGGATGCACTCCGCCCCGCACCGGCGCATCATCCTGATGCGCAGCCTGCACCGCGTCGGCCTGGGCGTCGCGATCGGCTCCTTCGACGGCAGTTCCGGCGCCGCGATGGCCACCGCCGACTTCGCAGCCTGACGAGCAGATCGGCACCGGCTCAACTCGGGCGGCTAAAAGGGCGCCCGATGCGCGGGGTCAGGCGGCACGGGCGGGGTCTGGCCCGCCACGGGCGGGGTCAGGCCCGCCCCGCGCGAGGTCAGGCTCCGACCCGCGCGAGGTCAGCCCCACATGCACGGAGTCTTTCCCCAAGTAGCTGGCGGCATGCGCGGGTCGGGACCCGGCGTGCGTGGGGTCATGCTCGCCACGCGTGGGGTCATGCTCGCCACGCGTGGGGTCAGGCTCGGCACGCGTGGGGTCTGGCCCCACTCGCGGCGGGCCAGACCCCGGCATGAGCTGGCCCCGGCACGAGCTGGCACGACAAACCCCGGCACGACCGAGTCGGCCTGCGCGTGCGATCGGCTCCTTCGACGACAGTCCCGGCGCCGCGATGGCCACAGCCGACTTCGCAGCGCTGAGGAGCGCGGGCACCTGGGGCCTGACCCCGAGTGCTCGCTCGTACCGACAGGCCGCTTAGACGGAGCGGGCAAGGCGGGTCATCAGCTCCGCCACGTCGCTCTCCGAGAGCTCGCCGCGGCGAGCCAGGGAGCGCCACGTGCCGAAGTCGACGGCGTGGGCGATCACCGCGCCGAGGCGCGCTCGCCGCTCGCCCCTCGCCTCCCAGCCCCGGTCGAGGATCTCCCGGACGGTCGCCCAGTACTGCAGGAGCGGGGCCGCGACCTCCCGCATGGCGGGTGAGTCGGGGAGATCGCGGAGGACGTTCGCCGTCATCTCCTCGGTCGAGCGGAAGTAGCCGTAGATCTCGCCGAGGGCGAGCTGCAACCGCTCCGCGGGATCCTCGATCGCCGCCCACGCCGCCGGATCGGGAAGCGGATGGTCGACCATCCAGAGACCGCTGCAGGCCTGCAGGAGCGCACGCTCGTCGGGGAAGTGGCGGTAGACGGTCAGCCGCTGCACCCCGGCTCGCTCCGCGATGGCGCTGACCGTCGTGCGCGCCGGGCCGAGCTCGTTGTGGAGCTCGACCGCCGCCTCCACGATCCGCCGGCGCGTGACCTCCTGGCTGCGGGCTCGCTCCTTCTGCTCGTACTTCCTCGGCATATCGGATGAACAGCCTTGTTCGATCAATTGACAGGGCGAAGGTGGCTTGCTAGCGTGCTTCCGCCATTACGTTGAACACAACTGTATACCTAAAATTGAGAGGCGGAAGCAGATGGCGACCACCAGCATCACGATCCCGGCGGACGGACGCGAGAGCGTCGATCTCGGTGGCATCGGAGTCATCTGGAAGATCCCGGGCGCCGAGACGGCGGGGCGCTTCTCGGTCGTCCACCACCCGCTCGCTCCCCGCGCGCTGGCGGCACCCCTGCACCGGCACAGCCGTGAGGACGAGTACTCCTACGTGCTCGAGGGCACGCTCGGTGCGCTGCTCGGCGACGAGGTCGTCTCGGCCGGCCAAGGCAGCTGGGTGTACAAGCCGCGCGACCAGTGGCACACGTTCTGGAACGACGGCGACACGCCCTGCGAGATCATCGAGATCATCTCCCCGGCCGGCTTCGAGGAGTTCTTCCGCGAGCTCGCCGATCTCTTCGGCACGGCTGCGGGGCCCGAGCTCGCGCGCATGGGCGCGCTCTGCGAGCGCTTCGGGATCGAGCTGGACCCGCAGAGCACCCGGGGCCTGTGCGAGCGCTTCGGGCTCAGCCACCCACTGGCGTGAGCGCGCTGCCGAGGCAGCGCTTCGCCCGACCCCGAAGGCCCTACGCCGACTCTTCGAGCGTCTCGGAGCCGCCCGTCGTGACGAGCGTCGGGCGCAGGCCGCGCTCGATCGTCTCGCGGGTGACGACGCACTTGTCCACGTCGGTGCGCGACGGCAGCTCGAACATCACGTCGAGCAGCGCGTCCTCGATGATCGAGCGCAGGCCGCGCGCGCCGGTCTCGCGGTCGAGCGCGGAGTCGGCGATCGCCCACAGCGCGTCGTCGGTGAAGACGAGCTCGACGTTGTCGTGCTTGAGCAGGCGCTGGTACTGGCGCACGAGCGCGTTGCGGGGCTCGACCAGGATGCGCACGAGATCCTCGCGCTGCAGCTGGCGCACCGTCGAGAGCACGGGCAGGCGCCCGATGAACTCGGGGATGATGCCGAACGAGACGAGATCCTCGGGCATGACCTTCGTGAACAGGCCCTGCGTGTCGCGGTTGCGCTGGGTCTCGATCGTGGCCGGAGAAGCCGACGCCGTTGGCGCCGATGCGGCGCTCGATGATCGACTCCAGGCCGGCGAACGCGCCGCCGCAGATGAAGAGGATGTTCGTCGTGTCGATCGAGAGGAACTCCTGGTGCGGGTGCTTGCGCCCGCCCTGCGGGGGCACCGACGCGACGGTCCCCTCGAGGATCTTCAGGAGCGCCTGCTGCACGCCCTCGCCCGACACGTCGCGCGTGATCGACGGGTTGTCCGCCTTGCGCGCGATCTTGTCGACCTCGTCGATGTAGATGATCCCGGTCTCGGCCTTCTTGACGTCGAAGTCCGCGGCCTGGATCAGCTTCAGGAGGATGTTCTCGACGTCCTCGCCGACGTAGCCGGCCTCGGTCAGCGCGGTCGCGTCGGCGATCGCGAACGGGACGTTGAGGATGCGCGCCATCGTCTGCGCGAGCAGCGTCTTGCCGCAGCCCGTCGGGCCGAGCATGAGGATGTTCGACTTGGAGAGCTCGACGTCGGCGTCCTGCGACGCCATGCGCACGCGCTTGTAGTGGTTGTAGACCGCCACCGAGAGCGTGCGCTTGGCCTCTTCCTGGCCGACGACGTAGTCGTTCAGGACGGCGTAGATCTCCTGCGGGCGCGGGAGGTTGCCGAGATCGAGCTCGGCGGGAGTCGAGAGCTCCTCGTCGATGATCTCGTTGCAGAGATCGATGCACTCGTCGCAGATGTAGACGCCCGGACCGGCGATGAGCTTCTTGACCTGCCGCTGCGACTTCCCGCAAAAGGAGCACATCAGCTGGTCGTTTGTGTCAGAAGGGCGCGCCATCGATCTCCTGTCTCACTCTACGCGGTACTTCGGGCCTGCGAACGGTCGCAGCTCAGCGGTGCGAGATGACCTGGTCGACGATGCCGTACTCCTTGGCCTCGCTCGGCCGACATGAAGTAGTCGCGCTCGGTGTCCTGCCGGACCTTCTCGATCGGCTGGCCGGTGTGCGTGGCGATGATCTCGTCGAGACGGCGGCGCATGTCGATGATCTCGCGCGCGTGGATCTCGATGTCGGTCGCCTGACCCGAGAAGCCCGCCGACACCTGATGGATCAGGATCTTGGAGTTCGGCAGGCTCATCCGCTTGCCCTTCGCGCCGCCGGCCAGCAGCAGTGCCCCCATCGACATCGCGACGCCGCAGCAGATGGTCGCCACGTCGGGCTTGATGAACTGCATCGTGTCGTAGATCGCCATGCCCGCATAGACGCTGCCGCCGGGGCTGTTGACGTAGATCGAGATGTCCTTGTCGGGATCCTCGGACTCCAGGTGGATCAGCTGCGCGACGACGAGGTTCGCGATCTGGTCGTCGATCGGCGTGCCGAGGAAGATGATCCGCTCATTGAGCAGACGGGAGTAGATGTCGAACGCGCGCTCGCCGCGCGACGTCTGCTCGACCACCATCGGGACCAACGGGCTCATCGACTTCCTCCTCTCCCGTCAGCGGGGCTGACCGGGCGTCCAGATCGTGGGCTTTGCGACCGCCGGATCGGCCTGCTCGTCGTCACCCGGTGTCCACAACTTCTCACGTGCCGCCTGCTGCTCCGCGGTGATCGGCGTCGCGACCTCGCAGGCCCGGTCGAGCGCGCGCTGGAGCCGCAGCTCGTCGCGCGCCGCCTCCTTCGCCCTCGATGCCAGGACCTCCTGCACCGCCGCGTCGACGTCGTCCTCGTCGGCCAGCTCCTCGCGCAGCGACGCGCTCGAGCTCGGCGTCGTCGATCGACGATCCCCTCGCGCTCGGCGTAGGCCTCGAGCGCGAGCTCGCGGCGCAGCGACCCGATCGCGTCGGGCAGCAGCGCCTGCGAGACCTGCTCGATCGTGCGCCCGGTCTGGGCGAGGAACGTCCCGAAGGCCACGCCCTGGCGCTCGACGTTGCGCGCGAGGTCGCCGATCAGCTCCTCGACGCGGCCGGCCACGACGTACGGCGGCAGCTCGACCTCGACGGCCTCGCCGAGCGAGCCGAGCACGCTGGCGCGGAAGCGCGAGCGCGCGAGCGCCGCGAGGCGGTCGCGGAAGCTCTCCTCGATCGCGGCGCGCAGCTCGGCGAGCGTGTCGAACTCCGACGCGGCGCGCGCGAACTCGTCGTCGAGCGCGCGCGGCGGGCGCTCGCTTGCACGCTGTGCACGTGCAGCGAGACGTCGGCGTTGCGGTTGCGCAGCTTCGGGTCGGGATAGTCGGCCGGCAGCGGCAGCTCGGTCGTGCGCGTCTCGCCGGCGCTCATGCCGCGCAGGGCGCGCTCGATCTCCTCGAACGTCCGGCCGGTGCCGAGCTGGACGAGGTAGCCGACGGTGGACGCCGAGGGAACGGGCTTGCCGTTCGCGCTGACGTGCATGTCGACCTCGACGTAGTCGCCGGTCTGCGCGGGGCGGTCGACCGTGACGAGCGGCGAGGACTCCTCGCGCAGGCGCTCGATCTCCGCGTCGACCTCCTCGGCCGGCACCTCGACCTCGCTCCTGCACGCCCTCGAGCTCGAGCTTCCTCGGGCAGCGTGCCCGTGGGGCGCAGCGGGAACTCGGCCGTGAAGGTGAACTCCTCGCCCTCGCCGGGCACCGACTCGTAGTCGACGCTCGGCCGGTCGGCCGGGCTGGAGGCGCGACTCGGCGATCGCCTCGCCGACCCAGGCGGGCAGGAACTCGCGCATCGTCTCGGCGAAGACCTCCTCGCGGCCCATGCGCTGCAGCACGACCGCCGGCGGCACCTTGCCCTTGCGGAAGCCGGGGTACTTGGCGCTGTCCACGAGGTGCCCGAGCGTGTGCCGCAGGTCGCCCTCGACCCGCTCTGCCTCGAGCACCACCTCCAGCCGCGCGCGGCCGTCTTCCAGCATGGTGGTCGTCGTCCTCACAGGTTCCGCACCTTAGTATGATTCCGATTCGACACCGACGCCACCCGGCTGTGCCGCCTGCCCGGGGGCAGGTCCGCTACGGTGGGCCGGCGCGGGCGTGGCGGAACGGTAGACGCGCCGGATTTAGGTTCCGGTGAGCGCGAGCTCGTGGAGGTTCAAGTCCTCTCGCCCGCATTGCATCGCTCGGCCGGTTCGCCTTCGCGGATCGCCCTGCAGGAGCACCGCGCCGGCTGCCTGCGGGAGCTCGCGATCGCAGCGCAGTGGCGGGCTCGTCGTCTTACACGGCCATGCGCCTCTTCGATCGCCGGGACCGCTCGGCGGGTGTAGGCTCGCCGCCATCGGATCACGCCCGGCAACTCGGAGGACGATCGCATCATGCCGAACTACGTGCTGCTCATGAACTGGACCGAGCAGGGGGTCCAGACCGTCAAGGACTCGGTCGACCGAGCCGACGCGGCCCGCTCGGCGCTGAAGGCGCAGGGAGTCGATCTCACCGACATCTACTGGACGATGGGCGCTCATGACCTCGTCTGCGTCGTGCGGGCACCGGACGACGAGACTGCGTCGGCCGCGCTGCTGGCGCTCGCCGGGCAGGGCAATCTGCGCACGACGACGCTGCGCGCATTCACGCCGGACGAATTCCGGGGGGTCTTGAGCAAGCTCGGCTAGGTGGTCGAATCGTCGGCGGGGACGAGCTGCACCTACGGGCAGTTCTTGCGCACGAGCGGGAGCCCGTTCCCGGCCGACGTCCAGGTCGCTCCCGCGTCGGTCGTCGCCCAGACCATCGCGCAGAAGCTCGACGTGGGATCGTTTTCCGTGTACGACTCGCCGTAGATGAACCCGGCAGCCGCCGGGTCGAGCGCGAAGGAGTCCAACGGCACCGGCGTGACCAGCGGCTTCCAGGCTCCCGCGCCGATGCGCTCGACGAGCCCGCGCTTCTGCGAGGCGATCACGACGATCGCGGTTCCCGCCGTCCTCACGACGGCGACGGCGGTGGCCGGAGCGGCGAGTGCACGGCTCCAGCGGCGGCCGCTGTCGAGCGTCTCGTAGAGGCCGCGGCCGGTCGCCGCGTAGACGACGCCGCCGCGGGCAGGATCGGTCGCCAGCGCGATCAGCCCCCAGCCCGGCACGACCGCCGGGAGTCCGGAGCCCGCGGGCTGCCACGAGTGACCGCGATCGACGGAGCGGTAGACCTGGCGCGGCCCCGAGCGGATGCCGGTGGCGTAGTAGAGCGCCCCGCCGCGGCCCACGGCCAGTTGCTGCGTCCGCGTCGACGGGTTGTCGAGCGTCGGCGGCAGGCCCGAGCGCGCGACCGCCCAGGATGCGCCGCCGTTCAGGCTCCTGCGCAGGACGCCGTGGGTCACCGCGTAAACGGTGCGCGGCTGATGCGGGTCCACGGCGAGCGTGTCGACGGTGGCCGGCAGCTGTCGTCCGAAGATCCCCACGGTTGCCTTCCACGCGGTCGCGTGCCAGGTCGAGCCGCCGTCGGCCGAGGCGGAGAAGCCGGTGCCGAGGCCGCTCGTGCGCCGCAGGAGCACCGCGGCGTAGACGACGCCTGGCCGGCTCGGCGCGAAGGCGATCGCCGTGACTCCCGAGCTGCCCGCCAGACCGCGCCCCTTGATCCAGGTGGAACCGCCATCGTCGCTCGAGAAGAGCCAGGAGCCGGGCCGCCCGCCATCGATCCCGACCAGGACCCGGCCGTGCTGCGGCGAGACCGCCAGCGCGCCCACCGCGCCCGAGGGCGCCACGTCGGCTGCAGCTCCGGCAACGATCAGCGCCAGGAGGGCGGCCAGCGCCGCGGCGAGCGTGAGTGCGCGCTTCACGATCGCCTCAGGGGATCGCGACCGGAGGCGCCGCGAGCCCGCGCTGCGCCCCCTCCTCGAGCAGTCTCTGTTCCGTGACCGCTCCGCCGACGCCCGTGGGCGTGGCGATGGAGAGGCCCGCGTAGAGCACGGCCCAGCGCAGGCACTCCTCCGGCGGGGCTCCGTGCAGGTCGCCCCAGATGTAGGCCGCGACGAGCAGATCGCCCGCGCCCGTCGTGTCGAGCGGAGTCGCCTTGATCGCCGGCGCGAACATGCTCTGACCTTCGACGACAGCCATGGCGCCCTGCTCGCCGAGCGTGACGATGACGCGCTCCGCGCTGCGGGCGAGTACGCCCGCCGCGGCTTCCACGTCGTCCTCCTCGGTCAGCGTGAGCGCCTCGCGCTTGCTCACGAAGAGGGCGCGCGCGCCCGCGAGCTTGGCCGGCGGGCGCCGGGCAAAGGCTCGCGCGTCGTCATCGCCGCAGGTCACGTAGGCCGCGGAGCCCGGTGGCACGCAGTAGAGCTGATCCAGGCTCAGCGCCACGGCCCTCGGTTCGAGGGCGGCGACGTCCGCAGCGCTCGCGCGCACGCCCGGGTCGACCGTCACCATGGAGCGATCGCCGTCGACCGGCAGGACGACCGTGGTCGGCGTGCGCGGACTGCGGCGCTCGGGCAGGCGGATGCCGTCGCGCTCGAGGCAGCCGCGCACGAACTCCCCGGCGTCGTCGTCGCCCAGCGGCGCCGCGAGGGCAGTCGCGAGCCCGAGCCGCGCGGCCCCGACGGCGGTGATCGCGCCTCCGCCGGGCGAGCGCACGAGGTCCGCCGCGAAGCGCTCCTCGCCCCTGGCCGGCAGCCCCTCGAGGCCGACGAACGTGAGGTCGAGGAAGGTCGGGGTGGCGACGACGAGATCGACGGTCATGCGGGGCCGAGGATAGCGGTCATGCGTGCTCCAGGAGGGCGAGGAGGGCAGCGCCCGACAGCTCCGCCTTGGCCACGAATCCGCGGGCGCCGCTGTCGCTCACGAGCGGGCCGAAGTCGGCCTCGTCCCGGCTCGACGTCAGCACGACGGCCGGCCCGGCGCCGCCGCTCGTGAGCTGCGACGGCGACCTCGAAGCCGTCGATGTCCGGCAGTTGCACGTCGAGCAGCACCAGATCGGGCTCGAGCTCGCGGGCCGCGAGCAGGCCCGCCGTGCCGTCCGCCGCCTCGCCGACGACCTCGAACCCCTCGGACTCGAGCAGCAGCCGCGCCGTGGCGCGGAAGCTCGGGTGATCGTCGACGATCAGAACTGTTACAGGCATTGATCAGATCGTCTCATACGCGCGGGCACCCCTCGGTACGGTTAGCCTCACCCTTCGGAGAGAGCCTGAGGAGGCGCCGGGAGCGCTGTGAGAGGGATGGGAAGGGCGTGAGGCAGAGGCTGGGCGAGAGGCGCTACGTGCTCGCGGCCGCCGCGACGGCAATCGCGTACTTCGCTGCCGCGCGCATCGGCCAGCACCTCGCCTACCCGCATGGCGGAACACCGCTCCACGGCGCGGTGACCGCGTTCTGGCCGCCCATCGGAGTCGGCATCGCGGCGCTCGTGCTCTACGGTCCGCGGCTCTGGCCCGCCATCGTGGTCGCCGACCTGCTGGCAGGCGACTACTCGACGCCGCTCGGCGTGACGCTCGGCCAGACGCTGGGCACCACCGCCGGGATCACCCTCGCGGCCCTCCTGCTGATCCGCCTGGGTGCGCGCCGGCCTGGCCTGAGGGTGCGCGACGTGCTCGTGCTGATCGTCTGCGCCGCCGCCGGCACGGCTGCGGGGGCCGCGCTCGGCGTGCTCGCCATCTGGATCGCCGGCGACCTGCCGCCGACAGGGGCAGGCAGCACGTGGACGCGCTGGTGGCTGTCCGACCTGGCGGGCGCGCTGGTCGTCACGCCCGGCGCTGCTGACCTGGGCCTCCGCGCGCTTCCGCATGACGCGCAGCCAGCTTGCCGAAGGGGCCGTCCTGATCGTCGCGCTGCTCGCGCTGACCAACCTCGCCTCGCATCACGACGTGCCCTACGTGATCTTCCCGGTGCTGATCTGGGCCTCCTTGCGCTTCGGCTCCCGGGGCGCGGCCGCCGCGCTCCTGGCTGCCTCGGCGCTCACGATCTGGGAGACCTCGCATGGCTCGGGATCGTTCGTGCGCAGCTCTCTCGGCGACAGCCTGATCGCGACGCAGCTGTTCGTCGGCGTGGCGGCGCTGACGTCGATGATCCTCGCCGCGGTGACCGCGGAGCGCTCCGAGAGCGAGGCCGCCGCCCGCGGCCTCGCACACGAGCAGGCCGCCCTGCGGCGCATCGCGACGCTCGTCGTCAGCGAGGCCGATCCCGCAAGCGTCTTCGGCCAGGTCATGCAGGAGGCGGCCCAGGCGCTCGGCGTGGCGAGCGCCAGCATCGTGCGCTACGACGAGCCCGGGAAGGTGCTCGTCCTGGGCGGCTGGAGCGAGACGGGCTCACTGCTCTTCCCGGTCGGGTCTGCGATCGAGATCAGCGGCGAGAGCTCGGCCCTGGTCGAGGTCTACCGCACCGGAGAGGCACGGCGCGTGACGTATCCGAAGGAGTCCGGCGCCCTCACGGAGGCCATGCGGTCGCGCGGGTACCGCTCCAGCGTCGCCGCACCGGTCAAGCTCGCGGGCGGCCTCTGGGGCGCGCTCGTCGCCTCCTCGATGGACGAGCGCCCGCTGCCCGAGGGCTCCGAGCAGCGCCTCGCGGATTTCGCCGACCTCGTCGCCCAGGCGCTCGCGAACGCCGATGCGCACGACAAGCTGGCCGCCTCGCGTGCCCGCATCGTCGGCGCGGGCGACGCCGAGCGCCGGCGCCTCGAGCGCAACCTCCACGACGGCGCCCAGCAGCGGCTCGTCTCCCTGGCTCTGCAGCTGCGCCTGACCCAGAGCGCGCTCGAGCGCCGGCCCGAAGCGGTCGCCGGCCTGCTCGAGGAGGCTCAGGCGGAGCTCGCGCGAGCCCTCGACGAGCTGCGCGAGCTGGCCCGCGGGATCCACCCGGCGATCCTCACCGACCGCGGCCTCGGCCCCGCCCTCGAGGCGATCCTGGCACGCGCCCCACTTCCGGTCGAGCTGCTCGAGCTGCCGGAGGATCGCCTCCCCGAGCGCGTCGAGGCGGCCGTCTACTACGTGGTTGCCGAAACCGTGACGAACATCGCCAAGCACGCGCGGGCCGAGAGCGCGACCGTGAGCGTGACGCTGGGCGCCGCACGGGGCGCGCGTCGTGATCACCGACAACGGCGTCGGCGGCGCCGATCCCGCCGCCGGCACGGGCCTGCGCGGCCTCGCCGATCGCATCGAGGCGCTGGACGGAGGCCTGCGCATCGAGAGCATCCCCGGCACCGGCACGCGCATCGAGGCGCAGATCCCCTGCGAGTGAGGGCGCGTGGCCCAGTTGGGCGCGGGCTATCCTTGGTGCGGGTCCGTAGCTCAGGGGACAGAGCAGAAGCCTTCGAAGCTTCCGGTCGGGGGTTCGAATCCCTCCGGGCCCATCTGCCGTAAGCCCTTACTGAGACGGGTTTGCTCCCGCTCACACCTCGAAGTCCTCGGCCGCTCATGGCCCACTCGTGGCCCGCTCGTCGGCGAGGCGATTCATGGCGGCGGCGGCGCCGAACGTCGCGCCGATCGCGAGCTGGCCGGAGACGCTCGAGATCATCCCAGCGCCGGGCGCGCGCTGCGAGAGCGGCACGCGTCTCGAGGTACTCGTGACCAGGGCGTCCGCAGACATCTCACGCGAGTCGCCGGCACCATCATCGAAATCCGCGCGAGCGCTAACCGGCTGCTAACTCGCGGCGCAGGTGCGCTGTCATCCGCTGTGCGGTTTCCGCCGGGTGGCTCGGCGTTCCGTGGCTGTGCCGACGCGTGTCTAGGCCTTCAGTGGCTGTTGGCGTAGCGACAAAACCAATTCAGCCTACCCCAACGCCGCAGCTATCTACAGATTCGGGCACTTGCGGTTCAACTGTCCGTGCAGACTCGCCGATAGTGATCTGTATGACGGTTAATGCATACTCGTGTTTCGATCTTGAAGGTGCGCCTGTGTCCGAGCGGCGGATGGGACTCGCGCGGGTCGCTGCGTCGTCTGCCGGGGCGACCGCTGATGCATCGGCGAGGCGGCGATGGGGAATCGGCCTCGTGGTCGTGCTGGCTTTGTTGGCGGTCGGGCCGGCTGGAGGGGTGGCGTCGGCGCAGTCTGTGGTTTCGGCCGGGTCGAGCCGGGCGGCGGCGAAGGCGCCGCTGCGCGCGATCTTCTATTCGGCTGCGCCGGGGCGCTCGCGCGCTGCCGGCCGACGCGCGCTGTCGCGTCATGCGGTGGCTCGTCAGTTGGCGGCGCTGCGCTGGGCGCGGGCGAATGTCGCGATCATGCCGTGGTCGCGGCCTGGCTTCGCTGCTGATCGCGCGTTCCGCGCTGTGATCAGGGCCGGGGCGAAGCACCACAGGCATGTGCGCGCCGCCGTGCTGATCAATCGGCTGCGGGGCAGTGAGGTCCTGCAGATCAAGGCGCTGGCGGCGAGATGGGCCTCCGCGCGGGGGTACCTGCACATCGGCTCGCGGCCTGCGGTGTTCGTGGCCCTTTCCAAGTGGACACAGCGAAACTGCGCCGCGGCGCGGCGCTGGCGAGCGGCAGCTGCCGGCTTCTGGCTGGCGCAGGGGACATTCGCCGGCTACGAGCGGTGCAGCAGCGCCGCCAACGCGTGGTTCTCCGATCACGCGCGCGCGGCCGGCGCGCGAGCCCCTGGCACGTTCCTGATCCGACCCCGCTTCCGGACCAAGCATGCGAACAAATCGCAATTGCGGCACTCGCTGAGGACCTGGCGGCGTGCGGTGGCGCGAATGAACGCCTCCGGCGCGCGCCTCCAGCTGATCGACTCGCTCAACGGCTGGCGTAACCGCACCGCGATCGGGCCGAGCTCCCTCTGGCGCTCACGAAGCCGCTTCGGCCGCTACCTCGACGCACTGCACGCACACTCGCCGAGACACGTCCGGCGAGCCGACCTTCCGACCGTCGGCGCCCTGGCGCCGGCCGGCGTGACGTCGCACGGCGGCTCTCTCGTCGTGACGCTGTCGGCCGACAGCGCCCGTTCCCGATGGTGGGTCGAGTTCGGTCCGACCGCCGCTTACGGCGAGACGACCGCGCGCGTGGCGCTCCCAGTTGGAGGAGCGCCGAGCGCTGCGACGGCGAATCTCGGAGTGCTCGCCGCCGGCACGACGTACCACGCGCGCGTCGTCGCCGCGTCGCCCGCAGGCGTGGTCGCCAGTCCCGACGCGGTCATCACCACGCCTCCCGACGCCGTCGCCGCGATCCCACCCCCCCCTGTGAAGCCGACGGGCACCGTCGACAAGGTGCTGGTGTTCGTGGAGGAGAACCACTCGCTCGATCAGATGAAAGCGGGGATGCCCTTCCTGTATTCGCAGGCGCAGCAATACGGTTATGCCACGGCCTACTCGGCCCTCAGCCATCCCTCGCTGCCGAACTACCTGGCGATGGCGTTCGGCTCGACCTTCGGAATCACCGACGACGGCTCGCCCGCAAGCCATCCCGAGGCAGGACAGGACGTCTTCACCGCAACAATCCAAGCCGGCCGCACGGCGCGCTCCTACCAGGAGTCGATGACGAGCAACTGCGCCCTCAGTAATCAGGGCAGCTATGCCTTCAGGCACAATCCCTGGGCGTACGCCTCCAGTCCGGCGGCCCGCGCCGCCTGCGCCGCAGGCGATGTCCCATCGGGCACCACCACGGCCGGTGCGCTGCACGATGACATCGTCAGCGGTGGGTTGCCGAACGTCGGAGAGGTGACACCGAACGTCGCGAACGATGCGCACGACGGGTCGCTTGCGACAGCCGACAGCTGGTTGCACGGCTGGCTCACGCTCATCTATGCGAGCCCTGACTGGAAGTCGGGACACCTCGCCGTGATCATCACCGCGGACGAGGACGCCCATAACCAGGGAAATCTGGTGTTGACCACGGTGATCCACCCATCCCTGGCGGCCCGTGTCGTGACCACACCGCTCACGCACTACTCACTCACGCAGCTCCTCGCTCAGGTCGGACACGCGCCCTGCATCGGCAGCGGATGCGCCGCACCGTCGCTTGCGTCCGCGTTCGGGCTGACCATCGGCTGACCACTCCTGCCGTGCTCCCCCGGGAAAGGTTCGTGGCGCACTGGCTCTCCAGTGCGCTCGATCGGCGGGGGTGTGCGGCACGCGGCAGACCTTCCACCGAGCGTTCCGAACTGGGCCGACGGTGAGAACACCGCACTGCTGCCGCGCAGCGCGCGATGCCAAACCCAGGCGCCGCAAGACCGACGAAGGCGCGCGTCCGCCGGTGCTCAGTGCTTTTTGGGTTTGGCGATGGTCAGCTGGACGACGGAGCGGAAGCGGAGTTTCCTGCCGGCCTTGCGTGACTGCGCGAGGACGGTGTTCTTGGGCTCTTTCGAGGCGACGTACCTGACCCGGGCCCTGCATCCTCGGGCGATGACGATCCGGCGCGCCTTGTTGAGCTTCCTGCCCGCCACTTTCGGGACGATGCAGGCCCTCTTCGCAGCCCGTTTGACCACCTTGCTCGTGATGGACGTGACGATGAGCGGCGCGATAGGGGGCGCGGTGGTCGGCGCGGTGGGGGGCGCCACGACGGGAACGGCAGGCGGATCGCCGGTCGCGGGCTTCTGGATGGTCGTGGTGTCGAAGATTGCGTTCGTGTCTGAGCGGATTGCATCGGCTACCAGGGCAGTAGGTGTGACCGTGATCCGGGTGTACTCGTAGTAGCTGGACTCGCGGAAGGCCGTCCAGGGCTCGGTGAATGCGTCGAAGGCGTTGAAGCCGTTGCCACCGCCTCCGGAGACGATGTACGTGATGCCGCCGGCGGCGGGAACGCCGGCAGTCAAGGGCACGGTGCGCTCGTAGTTATGGCTGTTGCCGGAGAGCACGAGGTTGACGTGCTCAGCCTCGAACAGCGGCACGAGATCTTGCTGAGTCCCCTTGGAACTGGAGACGGCCGAGGTCGAGCTGTACGGTGGCCGGGGGCTCACGACGATCCGCCAGGCGTCGCCCTGGTGAGCGGCGAGGTCGGCTTGGGCGAAGCTGTACTGCTCGCTGCCCGGTGCGTACGGCTGCTCGCCGTCGAGCACGAGAATGTGCGCGTCACCCCAGTTGTAGCTGTACCAGCTGTGGTTTGCCCCCGGCATCGGGAAGGCCGCCCAGAACTCGCCGTCGCTGTAGTACTCCTTGTTGCCATTGGCCGGGAAGAAGGCCTGAGACTTCACAGCTGGGCCGAACTGCTTGAAGAAGCGCGCGTCGAAGTCGGAGTACGTCGTCGAGAAATTCGGGTCAGGAAGGCCGGCTGTAGGGTAGATGTTGTCGCCCAGACCCTGGATGAACTGCGTGCCCGCACCCGCGATGTTGGCCGCATTCTCCGACTCCCCCGGACTGCCGCCGCCGAAGTCCCCGATCGCGGCGAAACTGAAGCTCTGCCCGGGAGGCGCCGCCGTCCGCAGCGAGCCGCTCGCCGACACGGCGTTGCTGGTCACCGTATACGGGTAGTCCGTGCCCGCACTCAGCCCGGTCACGGTCACGGCATGGTGCTGCACGCTGCCGGCGGAGTCGGTGATCGACTGCCCCGCGACTGCCAGCACGCCGGTCGTGGCGATATTCGTCCACCAGCTGACGACGGCCGACGTCGCCGTGACGTTCGATAGATAGGGCCCGCGCGCAATGACTTCCGCGCCGAGTGCCATCGTGGAAGCAGTCTTCGCGGTCGTCAGCGCCGAGCGGTTGCCCGCGGAGTCCACGGCTTGTACCTGGTAGCTGTAGGCCATCGAGGCCGCGAGGCCGTTGTCGGAGAAGCGCGGCGAGCTCGGCTGCTCCACCGTCCCCACCAGAGCGCCATCCCGAAACACGAGGTAATACGCCACGTCCAGAGAGGTCGAAGCCGCCCACACGACATCGATCCGCGTCGACGAGAACGCCTTCAGCGCGACGCTACTGCTCGACGGCGCGGCCGGCGCGATCCCATCCGAGCTCGCCGGTGTGGACAGTGCGACCGTCTGCATCGGGGACTGGTTTCCGGCCGCATCGATCGCCACCACCCCGAACGTGTACGAAAACTGGCTGCGAAGGTTCAACGCCTCGTACGACGCAACCGCGTCGGTCGTCGCAATGAGCGCCAGCGACGAACCCGAGCGGCCGCGGTACACCCGATAGCCCTCGACGCCCACGTCATCCGCCGAGGCTCCCCACTTCAGCACCGCACCGCCGCTCGAGAGCCCAGACACCGCGATTGCGCCCGGCTCACTCGGCGGCGATGTATCCGCCGCCGACGACGACTGAGGCACGGCGGTGCCCACCCCCGCAACCAGCAACACCATGACCGCGACCCGCAAACGACCACCCCACCGCACGCCGACCCGCGTCAACAACCCACCACGTCGGGTGGCGCCGGTCGAACCGAGAGTAGGGCAGGGGTTCTCGGCCTCAGTCGCACGGTGAGACGTCTCGGCTACGCCGCAGCTTCGACTCTGGCTACGCAAGCTGCTCGGCGTTCTCGATGCCGACGGGGACGGGTAGGGGAAGCTGGCCGCCGTGCTCGATGGCGCTTACTGCCTGCGGCGACTGCTCGACTCCCAGCTCCATGAGCTCGGGCACGCGCTGATACCAATCCATCGATGTCGAGCGTAGGAGCGTCGCCGGCACGCCCTCCAGCGCGTCCTGGACGACTTGCCGTTCGACAGCGCGCAGGTCGACGCCGGCGCGGGTATAGAGCAAGTGCGCGATCAACGGGTACGGCGGGAAGCCGTAGGCGTCGTCGCAGTTGTCCATCAGCGTCTCGATCGCCTCATCGCCTTCGAGCGCGCGCGTGACGTCTTCGGTCGCGCGCTCGATCACGAAGAGTCCGGCCAGGCGAGCGGTGGTGCACAGTTGCGCTGTCGGTACGAGCTTCGTGATGTCGTACTTCGGAGGCGGGATGAGCGCCTGCACAACTGCATTCATCGTGGCTGCGGGCAGTCCCTTGCTCGCGAGCAGCATGCCGATCGACCGTCCCTCTCGGGAGTGCAGGCGAGCCTGCACGACGAGGCCGAGTCGCTGCCGGCGCGAGAGATTGGGAGTGCGGACAGCGTGCAGCGTGTGCTGGCTGATCGTCAGTGGCTTCGGGTAGGACGCGATCGCGCCGTCTGGGCCGATGAAGGTCAGGTCGTCCGAGATGAACTGTGCCTGCGGGTAGGAGTCGAGAAGCCGCAAGATCGTCGTCGTCTTGCCCGTGTCGGTTCGAGCCGTGATGAGAAATGCGCGATCGCCGACCGCCACGGACGCGGCGTGCACGAGCGCGATCCCCTGTTGCGCGAAGTGCCACCGCAGAACGGGCTCGACGCAGTTGGTGTAGAGAACGTGGGGCGAGCGGCGCAGAAGGGGGCTCGCGGAAATCGAAATGCGATCGCCCATCTCGAGACGCATCGCGAAACCTCCGGGGACGCCCTCGCGATACGTGATGACCTCTTCTCCGCCATCGCCCACGGAGTGCCCGAGGCGCGAGATGTTCCCGAGCGGGCGCAGATCGACGCGAAGGCTTGGCAAGCCTGCGAGCTGCGGAACCCTGAAGCGCGCAAGCTCGGGGAGCGCGACCTCCGAATCGATCGTCACGAGGCCGTGGACGTCGTAGAAGGCCCGGCCTGTCTCGCGGGCGCCCCAGATCCAGCGGTCGGCGAGCGCGAACCGCGCCGCGGTGAGCGCGCAGATCGAGAACAGGTTCGCCAGCAGGTAGTGCAGGCCGAAGAAGCCCGTGAGTCCCAGGATGATCGGGCCGCGCACGAGCATCGCGAGGTTGTTGACCGCGAAGAACGCCGCCGCCCGTGCGCCGAGCGAGCGACGGCCCGTCGCGCCCCGGAAGACGAATCGCTCGACCAACGCGAAGTTCCAGAGCGACGAGCACTGGGTGGCAAGCAGCGCCGCCGCGAGCACGCTGAACCCGAGACTCCCGCGGAACAACGCGAGCGCGAGCGAGTTGACGACGATCCCGCTGAGCCCGACGACCCCGAAGCGGCCGAAGCGCGACCCCACAGCGCCGATGCGCAGACGCCACACGAGCGTCAGATAGCGCACCACCTCCCGCCCGGAGGCTTTGCTCTCCCCCGCCGGCCGCACTCCGAACTGGAAGGACACCTCCGAGGCCGCCAATTTGGGCGTGCGGATCAGGATCTCGAGCAAGATCTTGAAACCGTTCGGCCGCAGGGCCGTCAGGTCGAGCGCCTCGCGCCGTACGAGAAAGAAGCCGGTAAGCGGATCGCTGATGTCCCGCAGGCGACGAGGGAACGCCAGTCGCGCCAGCAGCACGAGCATGCTCGAGATAAGCCTGCGCACGGCACTGAGTCCCGCGACCGAACCGCCGCCGCGGAAGCGCGAAGCGGCCACGAGGTCGCTCTTGGACTCCTCCGCGTGCGCACGCATTTCGGCGATCGTCGCGGGCGGATGCTGAAGGTCCGCATCCATCACGCACACCCAGGGAGCGCGTGCCGCTGCCAGGCCCGCAACGACCGCGCCGCCGAGCCCTCCGTCGCGCTCGCCGGGCGCGCGGTGAATGAGAGCGACATCCATCTCGGCGCCGGGACCGCACGCAACCACGACACCAGGCGTGCCGTCATCCGAATCATCAACCACGATGAGCTCGGCATGGATGCCCGCGAGCTCCCTATCGAGCGTCTTGATGAACTCGCCGATGACCGCCTCCTCGTTGCGCGTAGGCGCAACGATGGTGATCTCAGGAATACCGCCGGCGACCGCAGTCTCGTGTGCACTCGCCGCAGCTGCCCCGTTCAGTGTGTCTTGGTGCGCTCGTCTCACGTTGCCCCCTGTAAACGTCGTTGCGACGCGGCCTGTCGTCTCATCGGGCGGTGCTCGTCGACGTACCGGCTGCCCCCGGCAACTCCGCCTTCCTCGTGGGCCGTTGCTCGCTTTGAGCGACGGCGCCGCCGCCGCTCGCAACCACCATCAGCCACCGCGCCAACCTACCCCGGCCCCTCCAGTCGACGCCGTTTACTGGGCGTTCAGCTAGCCACGCTTATCCTCCACGCCGACGGCCGGCGTGCGATCCCACCCGAACGGGGAGTTTCCGCCGTTATTCAGTGCGATGACGGCTCATTGCAGCCGCCGAACCCGCGACCGGGCTCGACTCTGCGCCCCGCGTCGAGGGGTAGCCATGTGGCTCGGCAGGGCGGGCGGCGGTTGCCGGGTCGAGCCTTCGGTCAGCCGACCAGCTCGACCTGGATCAGCGGGTTTGGGTCGCGAAGCGCGCGTGCACAACGTTTCGCGCGTGCACGACGTTTATCGGACACGAGGGTCGTCTTGAGCTACGTCGCGCATTCGGGAGGTTGAGCCGATTCAGGCAGCCGCGTTACGAGGTTCCAGCCGCTCCTGTGATACGCAACGGCCGGCAGTAAGGGGGTGCATGAACGATGGTCGGGAGATTCATACGCGAGGACTCGCCCCGTGATACCGGCTGGCCCCGCCCAGCGGTCATGGCGCTCGCTGCCGTGGCCTTTCTGGTGCTCGGGGCCGGTCAGGCCCGCGCCGACACCTCCACCCTCCCCGCAGTGGCTGACAGCTATGTGTATTCGGGTGCTACCGGCGCGAACTACGGCGCGGAGGTGGTCTTGAAGCACTCAGCGAGTACCTACCGCGGGCTCATCACCTTCGACACGAGTGGCATTCCCGCCGGCGGCACCGTCAATTCGGTCAGCTTGAGGTTGTACTACCTGAGTTCTCCCGCCAGCGGTGGCACGGCCGTCAGGCCGGCGGCCGGCTCGTGGATCGAGAGCGGCGTGACGTGGGCGACCCAGCCGGCGTGGAGCTCGACGGTGTTGGCGACCTCTGCCACGCCCACTGCCAATGGCTGGACTCCAATCCCCCTTCCGCCCTCAGCCATCACCCGTGGCGGCCTGAGCAGTTTCGGGTTGAGCTACACGACCGCGGGAATCATCGTGAGCGTCGCCAGCCGTCAGAGCGCGACCCCGCCCCAGTTGGTCGTCGACTACACGACGGGATCGGCCGTCTCGCCGCCGTCCACCACCACCGGCGGGAGCTCCAGCGTGACGAGTTCCGGCGCGACCGTGAGCGGCACCGCCAACGCCAACGGGGCGGCCACGACCTGCAGCTTCTCGTACGGCACGACCACCGCCTACGGCAGCTCGTCGCCCGACCAGAGCATCGCCGCGGGAACTGGCTCGACACCGCTGATCGCCACGCTCTCGGGCTTGGCCGCAGCGACCACCTACCACTACCGCTCGAGGTGTACCAACCCGGCCGGGACCAGCAACGGTGCCGACGCGACCTTCACCACCACCGCAGGCGCAACCCCGCCGACGCCGCCGGCGGTGACGACCGGAACGGCCTCTGCCGTTACGGCATCCGGTGCCGTCTTGAGCGGGATGGCCAATGATGGGCTGGCCACGACCACCTGCTTTTCGAATACGGCACGGCGACGACCTACGGGAGTCAGACTCCTGCGCAGACGCTCGTGGCCGGAGGCGGCGCGAGGTCGCTGACGGCTGCCGTCACCGGCCTCGCAGCAGGGACCCAGCACGACTTCCGGCTGCACTGCAGCAACTTGGCCGGAGCCACGGACGGAGCAAACGCCACGTTCACGACGTCCGTCGTGCCCGTGACCCGCAAGATCAGCAAGATCCTGACGATCATCGAGGAAAACCACGGGTTTGCATCGATGTGGTCCGGCATGCCATACCTCAGAAGCCTGGCGCTGCAATACGCCTACGCCAATAATTACCATGCCCTCCTCCACCCCTCGCTCCCGAACTATCTCGCCATGGCATCGGGCTCGACATTCGGGGTCACGATCGACTGCAACGTGAAGTCCTGCCCGCAGTCGGGCCCCACGGTCTTCGACCAGGCCATCGCCGCCGGGCGCACGGCCAAGGTCTATGCCGAGGATATGACCTCGAACTGCCAGACCTCGGGCCCGGGAGCCGGGTTGTACTCCGCACGGCACACCGCATGGCCGTACTTCACGGATCCGACGTCCCGCGCGAACTGCAACGCCAACCAGGTGCCGTCCGGCACCTACGTCGGCGGCAACTTCAAGAACGATGTCGCCGCGGGCACACTGCCGGCCATCGGCTGGCTGATACCGAACCTCTGCAACGACGCGCACAACGCGGGATGCTCGCTCGCCCGCGCCGACAGTTGGCTGCAACAGATGCTCTCAGTTGTCTTCGCCGGACCCGACTGGCAATCGGGTACTCTCGCCATCGTCGTTACCGCCGATGAGGCCGACAGCCGCACGTCGGGCAACGCCGTCCTCACGGTCGTGATCCACCCCGACCTCAACGGATCAGTGGTCACGACCCCACTGAATCACTACAGCCTCACAAAGCTGCAGGAGCAGGTTGCCGGCGTCACGCCCTCGCTGAACAACGCCGCCGGCGCGCCGGACATGGCAGCCGCATTCGGACTGACCGTCGGACCATAGCGAAGCGTTTCCTACGCGGGCACCGTGCTTCCATGGGAGCGTTTCAGGAGCCACGGGCCGCGGGCGCCGCAGTCGAGCCGATGACGCTCGCGATTTGCTTCAGGTAGTAGTCGCCGAACCGCGTCAGCGGCACGATGTACGTGCCTTCGGAGATCTCGTTCCAGGAGATGAACGTCCATCCGTCCGGGTTCGACGCCTGGTTGCCATCGTAGAGCTTCCGCATCGTCGCGCCGCGCTTACGCGGGACCGCACGGCCAGATCCGTAGCGGAGCGCGGCGTTGAAGCCGGGCGTGAACGGCGCGAGCCACGTCTTGGTGCTCCCGTCAGGATTCTTCGTCGCCCGCACGCGTGCGGCCAGATTCGAGATCTGGCTGAACGATCGCGGGTTGCGGTATGGATCCTGGCTCGACCAGTAATACGTGTCGCCGTCGAAGTTTGCGGCCGCGTTCGCATCCCATTTCGTCTGCCCCTCGTCGCCCATCAGGTAGACCTTGGAGCGGATGACTTTCGACACGGATGTGACCGTGGCGTCGGGGTACTTCCAGCTCCCCACCCAGATTACCGTCGGCTTCGCCGAGAACGAGTGGTCCTGGCTCGCGGCGGCGCCGTACCTGTGAACGTAGTAGTTCAAGTCGTTCACGATCCACGTCGTCGTGAGCAGTTGCGCGCTGGCCTGATAGTTGAGCTGCACCTTGAAGGGCACGCCCGCCGCGTTGACCTTCTTCACGACATCGAACAGCACCTGTAGCCGCTTGTTGAAGGTGGTGCTGGTGGGTGTCTGGCTGGTCGTGCCGGCGCCCTTCCAGTTGACTGAGAACCCGCTGATGCCGTGCGCAGCTGCTGCGCGCACGTCCGCTTCGATCACGCTCGGCCGGTTCTGGTCATACGCGAGCTTCTGGCTCACGTCCGTCAGCCTGTTGCCGCTGTAGAGGCTCGTTGCCTTGTCGTTCGCATCGAGCCGCGCGGGCAGCGGACTGGGCGATTTCGCGTACGGGTACGACGGGCCAAGCAGATCGTGCCAATGCAGCGTCGTCCACCACAGGTAGTAGATCGCAAAGACCGGTTTCGGGGTCGCCGCGGACTGGGCCGGAGCCGCGCCCCTGTGAAGCAGCACCTTGACGGCCGAGCCGCCGAGGATCGCCGTCAGCACAACCACAACCGCGATCGCTACGGTAGCCCGTTTCCGCTTCATCGTGGCACGGTAGCGCGGCGAGCGTGGACTCTCCGATCTTGGTTGCGACAGCTGGGGCTCATGCGGGTCGCATCGTTCGGGCGGGGTCGATGATGTCTGCGGGGATTCTGCCGCGGGGCAGGCGTCCGGTGCGGGGCGCGGTCGTAGTCGTAAGTCCAGAGGGAGCGGTCGAGATCGCGGCGGCGGCCTCTGAGACTGCACGCCGAACACCCGGCCGGCCTCGCTCACGCTCGTCCTCGCGGCGTGCGCGAAGAGCTGCGGGCGGAAGCCGAACAGCACGTCATCATCCGTCACGTGCGCTCCCTTTCGATGTCCTGGAGGACGCCGAAAGCGTGAGCAGCACACCGGATGGCGCCGCCCGCGGGCGACGCCATCCGGCTACATCACACGAGACCTCACACCGACACCTGTCGGCCGGCCGCGCTCCGCCGGTGCTCAGCGCTTCCTGGGCTTGGCGATGGTCAGCTGGACGACCGAGCGGAAGCTGAGCTTCTTACCGGCCTTGCGAGACTGCGCGAGGACGGTGTTCTTCTCCCTCTTCGAGACGAGGTACCTGACCCGCGTCTTGCAGCCTCGGGCGAAGACGATCTGGCGCGCCTTCTTGAGCTTCCTGCCCGTCACTTTCGGGACGACGCAGCTCTTGGCTTTCGCGACGGTCGTGACGACGGTGGTCTTCGGCGCCACGGTGAGAGGCGCCACGAACGGCGCGGTCACCGGGGTGACGGGCGTGGGCGGCGTGGGAGGAACGATCGGCGCCCCGCTGGCGTAATAGCGAGCGGCCACGGAGTAGAGGTGACCGCTCGCGCCGGGGGTGGGCACGGGGGTGCGCGCGCGGCCGGAGGCGACGATCATCGATCCATTGAGTGCGAGGCCGGTGATGTAGGCGTCGTGCGTGCTAGGGATTGGCGTGAGGGTCTGCCCGGCGTTCCCGAATGTGGTGTCGATCGCGCCTGCTGCCGTGAAGCGCACCAGGGCCAGCGCCGACTTGCTGCCGGCCAGCGCGCCGCCGCCGACGATCGCACTGCCGTCGGGTTGCACGGCGAGCGCCTGGCCGGTGTTGCTGCCGGCGCCCGCGCTCAGCGTCGAGAGCCCGAGAACGGCGCCGCTGTCGGCGATGTGCGCGAGCAGCATCTGGCTGTTGATCTCGCCTGCAGCGAGCAGCGAGCCGTCGGGCAGCAGTGCGGCTGCGTGCAGGCCGGCACCGGCGATCGATTGGCGGCCGCCGCCGTTGAACGACGGGTCGGGTGCGCCCGACGCGGTGTAGCGCTGCACCCACGCATCGGTGCCGGTGCCACTCCCATCGGGGCCGTTCGTCGAGACGACGACGTAGCGGTTGTCAGGCAGCGCCGCGACCCCGTCGTACCAGCGGCCCTCGAGCGCGGCGTTCGTGACCGTGCCGTCGTGGCCGAGGCCGTCGATCGTCACGCCGTCCGAGCCGAGCAGCGGCTGGCGTGCCCCGCACCCGGTCGTGTCGTTGCCGCTCGCGGGGAGCGTTACGACCGCGCGAGCGCCGTACATCGTCCTCGCCGCGGTGCCGGTGGCGTCTTGGCGGCGGTCGCGGGCTGCGCCCGCGACGACGATCGAGCCGTCGGGCCGCACGGCGAGCGAGCGCGGCGTGTAGGCGATGTTCTGCGGCGCGTAGCACACCGCGCTCGAGACGTAGGCGCCTGCCGCGCTGAACCGGGCGACGAACTCCGATGCGCCCCCGCCGATGCCGGCGACCAGCAAGTTGCCGCTCGCATCCTGCGTCATCGCAACCGCGCCGCTTGGGCCGAGCGCCGGCGGATTGGCCGCCGTGCCCGGCGTGACCGGAAACTGCTGCCTGACGACACCGCCACTGCCGAACGTCGTATCCAGCGTGCCGTCGACGTTGTAGCGCACGAGCGTCATGAAATCATCCGCCGAGCGGCCGCCGATCACGATCTTGCCGTCGCTCTGGGCGACGACCGGCACGCGCACCGTGGGCACGCGATCGACAACCGGATCCAGATCGATCCCGGCGCCATCACTGCCGAAGTGGTAGCCACTGCCGTTGAAGGTCGAGTCGATCCCCCCGTCAGCCAGCGCAGCCGCAGGAACGGCAAGGCTGCCGACGGAGAGAGCAAGCGTCAGCGCGACGGTGCGCAAGCGCCGCCCTCGCTCAATCGAATGAGACACGTATCACTCCTGAACGCAGGTTGACAAGGGGTCGAGCGCTGACCTCACACGGTGCGCTGCTCCACCAAACAACCCCACCCACCCCACTTCACCCACCCCACAAAGTCCGAACCCGGGCTAGCCGTCCGTACAGGTACGGAACCCACCGCTTCTGACGTGATGTCCGAGGCACGACCAGACGGGTTCCAGCCACTGCGACCCGGCAGGCGTGGAGCTCCTCGCCGACGTCATCTGGTCTAAGGTCGTTGCAGGCGCAGGGCTCGTGCTCGTCGGGCGTGGCTTGGTCGACGCGGAGCTCGGGAGCACGTAGCGGCGGGAGGAGGATTCGGAGACCCGAGGGCCGCGGCGGCTTCGATCTGGCGCGTGGGAGGCGTCGGAGTGCGCCTCCGCTTTTGTGGGGATGCGGGGGTAGCTCCTGCCACCTGGCATGGCGTATCCAGGCCGTTGCATTTTCTCTGGTGAGGGGAGTACGCTTGCGTATCTCAGAAGTGCGCTACTGCCCGTTGTTCCTCTCCAATCCCCTCGGGCCGCAGCGCACCACTGGGGTACCGGTGGTGGTTCGGAGGCACGTGGGCGCTTGCGCTCCCGAGTTATCGCAAGCGCCCACCGTGCTGCAGCGTGGACCGCCCTGTCGCGAGGTGCGAGTTGAGAAGGGTCCCGACGCCCGGACGAGAGCGAGAAGCGCGCAGGCACAGACTCGCGACCGCTCAGGTAGTGATCGGCGCGTCGAGGATCTGGCGCACCTTCCGAGCGAGGTCTTCCGGGAGATACGGCTTCTCGAGATAGGACGCACCCTCGTAGGTGATGCCGTGGCGGATGATCGTGTCTGCGGGGTAGCCGGACGTGTAGAGCACGTGCAGCGCCGGCAGCTCGGCGTGGATGTCTTCGGCCAATTCGCGGCCATTCATGTCCGGCATGACGACGTCCGTGAGCAGAAGGGCGATCGCCTCGCCCTCCCGCGCGGCGATCGCGATCGCTTCCAGGCCGTTGCTCGCCTCGAGCACGGTGTAGCCGAACGAGCGCAGCGCCAAGGCGACGAGCGGCCTGACCGCGGCGTGGTCCTCCACCAGCAAGATCGTCTCGCGGCCGTCGAGCGACCCGACCTCGGGCGGCGCGGCCGGCGCGACGGCCATCGCGTCGCCACACGGGAAGTACAACTTGAACGTCGTCCCCATGCCCGCCTCGCTGTAGATCCAGATATGCCCGGCGCTCTGCTTGACGATGCCGTAGACGGTGGCGAGCCCGAGTCCGGTGCCGGTGCTCTTCGTCGTGAAGAACGGGTCGAAGACGCGGTTCTTGGTCTCCTCGTCCATGCCGACCCCGGAATCGGTCACCTGGAGAAGCGTGAACGGCCCCGGGGAGATGCCGGCGTGGCCGGAAGCGAAGAGCTCATCCAGTGCGACGTTCGCGGTGTGGATCCTCAGCGTCCCGCCGGCGCTCATGGCGTCGCGTGCGTTCACGGCCAGATTCATGATCACCTGCACGAGCTGACCGTGATCTACGACGATGGACTGGATCAGCGGGTCGAGATCGCACTCGATCTGGATGTTCTCGCCGATCAGCCTGCTGAGGAGCGCAAGCGTGTCCTCGACCGCGACGTTCAGGTCCGTCACCGCCGGCCGAAGCACCTGTTGGCTGCTGAAGGCGAGCAGTTGGTGCGTGAGCTCCGCGGCACGCCGGGCCGCGTCGTCGATCTGCATCACGTCGGCCCGTAGCTCCTCGTCGTCAAGGCGCCGGAGAAGAAGCGCGCCGCACGTCCGGATCACCATCAGGATGTTGTTGAAGTCGTGCGCGATGCCGGCGGCGAGGCTGCCGATCGCCTCCATCTTCTGTGCCTGGCGCAACTGTGCCTCCGTACGGCGCCGGCTCGTGATGTCTCGGGCGATCGTCGATGCGCCGACGATCGTCCCGGCCTCGTCCTCGATCGGCGAGATCGTCAGCGAGACCTCGATGACGTGCCCATCCTTGTGCAGCCGCCGCGCTTCCAGGCCGTCGATGGCCTCGCCGCGCCCCAAGCGCTCGAGCAGCTGCCCGAACTCGTCCCGCTGGTCGCCGCCGGCCAGCATCGAGATCGGTTGCCCGATCGCCTCGGCTGCGGTGTACCCGTAGATCCGCGCGGCACCTCGGTTCCAGCTCGTGATCACACCGTCGAGCGTCTTGCCGATGATCGCGTCGCCGGAGGACTCCACGATCGCGGCCAGCGTGCGCACCCGCATGCGGAGCTGCTCCTCCTGATCCGGGCTGCCCGGGGGAACCTGGATCACTAGGCCCGAGCCTGCTCGATCGCTGCGAGGAGCGCTGCAGTCGACGCGCCCTTGACCACGTATCCCGAGGCGCCGGCGGCGTGCATCTCTCGCACCGTCGCCGCATCGTTCGTTCCGGAGAAGCCGATCACGGATGTGCCCGGAGAGACGCGCCGGATCTCGCGCGCCGCCTGGGCGCCCCCTCCCGGCATGCGCACGTCGACGATCGCGACGTCGGGTCGCTCCGCGGCCGCGGCGGCAATCGCAGCCGCCGCGTCGGCGACCGCCGCCACGAGCTCCAGGCCCGGTTCACTCAGGATCAGCGAGGCGAGCGCACGATTGACCGAGAGGTTGTCCTCCGCGATCAGGACGCGCACGCCCGCCCCGGCGGGCGTCGCGGTGGACTCACGCAGCATTGCGTCGACGCTCCGCCTCTGGCCTGTGAGCGAGGGCCGTGGGAGCCACGAGCGCCAGCGGAAGCGGCGCAGGCCTGGCGAAGAAGTACCCTTGCCCGAAGCACACGCCGAGCTCCATGAGCTTCTCGACTTCCTCGACGCGCTCGATGCCCTCGGCGATGATCTCGGCGCCGATGCTCTCCGCAAAGGAGATGAGACCCACCGCGAGCGCCTGCCGCGACCCATCGGCTTCGATGCCGTCGATGAGCGTGCGATCCAGCTTGATGAACTCCGGCGCGAGCCGGAGGATGTGGCGAAGGCTCGCGAAGCCGGCACCGGCATCGTCCACGGCCACGCGCGCCCCGAAGGCGCGCAGCGTCGCAAGCGACTCGCCGAGCTCGTCGTAATCGTCGATGCGCGCGTGCTCGGTGATCTCGACCACGACGCGCGCGGCATCCTCACGCTCGAGCAGCTTCCGGAGCGCGGTTGTTGCGACCGTCGTCGGGGAGACGTTGATCGTCAGGTAGAGGTGCTCGGGCAGCGAGGTCAGCGCAGCCAACGCGGCGCGCACTGCAGCGATCTCGAGCTCGAGCTGCAGGCCCACGTGCGCAGCCTCCGCGAACCACAGATCTGGACCCCTGAGCGGCTCGCATGCGAATCGGGCCAGGGCCTCTGCACCGACGATTTCGCCCCCAAGCGTGCAGATCGGCTGAAAGACGACGCTCAGGACGCCGGGTGCGAGCGCATTTCTGACCCGCTCCTCGCAGCGACGTGTGTGATTCTCGTCTCGCAAGCGCGCGTGCAGCTGCGTCGCGAGCTCCTGGATCACGTCGGCAGTGACCTCTGTCGAGAGACACCCCTGGCCGGAGGCGGCGCGCTTGATCGCAGCGATGATCGTCTCGATTGCGTCGCCCTTCACCAGGTAGCCGTCGGCTCCGGCCTCCAGCATCTCGAGCACCATTGCCCGGTCGCGAAAGCCGGAGAGCGCGAGTACGCGGGTGGCCGGCGAAGCGTCCTTGATGCCACGCGTAGCGGCGGCACCGCCACCCGGCATGCGCACGTCCAGCAGGGCCACTGCCGGTGCACGGCGGGCCGCCGAGGCGATCGCCTGAGCCGCGTCGGCCACGGCCTCGGTGAGCTCGAGTGACGAATCAGACGCGATCAGCCGAGCAAGTGCGTCGCGAACCTCGCCCTCGTCCTCGGCGATCAGCACGCGGATGGGCGCGGTCATGGTGCACGGCATGCGGAAGACGGTGCCACGAAGTTGCCATCGACACAATCTCCGGAAGCTTGAGCACCGATCCGCGCGGCAGTGGGCGGCGGCCCGCGCGAGCCAGGCAATCCCCCTCGCGCCTGGTTGCCTTCCGAGACGGGCTACCCGTCGGGGCGCGAGAGGGATCGCCCTGGACAGCTCCTTTCTCGCACCCCGGCGAACGCTAAACGTGCAGGATCGGCGATCGCCGGTGCCACGCCTCCGTGGCCCGTCGGCAGCGCGTGCGACGAGGCGAGTGCGAGCGCGCTCCGGCCCCCGGCGAGTGTCGCCGCGAGCATGGCGGCAACGGCTCCCGCCGGCAGCAACGGTGCGGGCGAAGGAACCATTCGCGTCAGATCCGTCGTCTCAGCAGGCTGCGCACCCGCCGGCGTGCTCGTCGCAGCATCTCCCCCAGCTTCTCCGGGATCATCAGCGCGAACTCCAGAAACGCTTGCACCAGGGCTGCGACGAGGTCGGCCACGGGCGAGTATCGCTCTGCGCCCGCCGCAGATTCAACCACCGCGCCCGCAGCGGCCAAAGGTTCCTAAAAGGCCGGCTGCTTCTGATGGCGCGAGCGCCCGGGCGCCGAGCCCCGCCCCCCGCACGTCCCCGGGGCTCGCCCGGGCGCCCGGTCTCTTTGGGTGATGTCATGTCGCAGGCCGAGACGACCTAGCCTCCGGTCACTGCCATGGGTGACCCACTTCTCGAGAGCGTGCTCGGCGAGGCCTCGCTGAGCGCGACGTCGCACGACTTGATCACACGCGTCTACCCCACGCTCGGCGATCTGCTCTCGGCCACGCTGCAGGAGCTCGGCGAGGTGGGCGGCGACGAGGAGGCGTTGCGGCTCTGGGAGGCGCTCGAGCGTCGCTGGCGCTACGAGGCCGTTGCGGCGGAGACACGTCCGGGCGCGGACTCGAGCCCGCTCGGCCGGCTCGTCGCGGCGCACTCCGCCGGGGGGGAGCGGCCCGCGTCGCTGCGCGTGCAGCTGCGGGTGCTCGCCCTGCTCGAGGAGACGATGCGCGCGGCGGGGTTCGACCCCGATGCGCTCCCGGCTGAATAGGGGCTCGAGCTCCCGCTGGACGCGGCGCCGGCCTCCGTCGGGAGCCTGCCGAAGGTCGTTGGCTCTAGGCCTGGAGGATCGTCAGTGCCGTCACGCCCGCGAGGATCGCGCCGGCGCCGGCCAGCTGCCGCCGCCCCAGACGCTCGCCGAGCACGAGCCAGCCCGTGGTCGCGGCGATCAACGCGAACTGCGACGCGATCACGGCGGGCACAGCGACGCCGATGCGGTCCGACGCCTCGATGTAGGCGCTGAAGGCCGACGACCTCGCCGACGCCTGCGACGATCACGGGCACGAGCACGCCGCGCGGGCTCCTCAGCCGGCCGCGTGATCGCCAGCGGCACGAGCACCAGCCCGACGCTCGAGAGGCGGACGCAGACGAGCACCCAGTCGGCGCCGATGCCCGAGCCGCCGCGCGAGGCGCGCGAACAGCGACAGCCCCGTGAAGCGAGGCGGCGCCGAGCGCGAGCAGGATGCCTCGGCGCTCGCGCGGCGGTGCCTCCGCGCCGCCGTCGCCGCTCATGAGCACGAACGTGCCGATGGCCGAGACCCCGATCGCGGCCACCGACAGCGGGTGCAGCGACTCGCCCGCCGATGGCCGCGAAGATCGACGCGAACGCGCCCTGCGACGGAGATCGTGGCGGTGACGAGGCCGACGCGCCCGTACTGCAGCGCCGTGAACATCATCACCAGCCCGGCGAGCGAGCCGCCCGCGGCGACCATCGCCCAGCCCCACGCGCTGCCGCTCGCATCGGGGATGCCGTGGATCAGCGCGACGGGCAGCATCACCACGAGCCCGACCCCGAAGATCCAGGCCAGCGCGCTCTGGCCCGCCGAGCGCCCGCGAGGCGCGCGCCTCGAGCACCGAGATGCTGCCCCAGGTGCACGGCGGTGAACGGTCGCGAGGAGGATGCCGATCAGCACGGGTCAGCGCGTCGCCGCGACGAGCGCGACGCCGGTCAGGAGGGCGACGATGCCGGCGAGCTGACGGCTGGAGAGTCGCTCGCCGAGCACGAGGAACGAGATCACCATGCCGACGACCGAGGCCTGCGAGGCGAGCACGGCGGGCACCGAGACGCCGCTCGAGTCGGCCGCGATCGAGGAAGGCGAAGTAGCCGCTCGACTGCGCGAGCGCCGAGTAGAAGACGAAGCGCAGGAAACGGCCCGGGGCGCGGCAGCTTGCCGATGCAAGAGCAGCGGGATCGCGATCAGCACGGTGCCCGAGCGTGCGGCTGCCGGCGGGCAGCCAGAGCTCCGGCACCTGCTCGATCGCGCGCGCGCCCGCGAACAGCGAGAGCCCGAAGAGCGACGCCGCGAGCGTCGCCAGCAAGCCGGCCTTGCAGCGGATGCCCCTGGCCCGTGCGGCACCGGCGCGCGCACGGAGATGAGCACCGAGGTCATGCCCCCGAGCGCGATCACGAGGCCGCACAGCGTGAGCGCCGGCAGCCGCTCGCCCGTCGCGAACGAGATCGCCGCCGCGACGCCGCCCTCGAGTCGCGCCGAGGCCGGCCACGAGCGGCACCGGCCCGAGCCGCACGGCGCGGTAGAAGGGCGCGAAGGCGGCCACCGCCGCGAGGCTCGAGATCGTCAGCCACAGCAGGCCGCGCTGGCCGACGCCCGCTCGTCGTCGTGCGCGAACGACCAGCGCGACCGGCAGCGTCAGCGTGCAGCCCGCGATGCTCGACCATCCCGAGCACGCCGACCGCGCCGACGATGCGCGTGGCCCTGGCGTCGGTGACGGTCGACGAGCCCCACAAGAGCGCGGCCAGCAGCCCGCCGACGATTCCCGTCACGCGTGCGTCCCGGCGATCACCGCGACGCCGATCGAGCAAGCCTGCGAAGCCGCCGATCTGCCGCCGGCTGAGCCTCTCGCCGAGCAGCGAGCACGCCGCCGAGGATCGCGAACACGGCGAACTGCGACGACAGCACCGAGGGAATCGCCACACCGCCCGAGCGCCCGGCGACGCGATAGAGCACGAAGCCCGCGAACTGCAGGCCGGCGGCAGCCGTGACGAACTTCCAGGCCTTGCCCGGCCGGACTCCGAGCTCGCGGCGCACAGAGCAGCGGCACGCCGACGACGGCGAACGGCGCGACGCGGTAGATCAGCTGCAGCCGGCGTCGCCGAAGCGCATCGCCGACGCGGATCGCGGCCAGCAGGAAGAGCGCGAACGCCGCAGGCCGAGCCGGCCGCCAGCAGCACGGCCGCCAGCGAGTGGCCCGCCGACGCCCGCGCGCTCCTGCGCGGCGGTCGCATGCAGGACGACGAGCATGCCCGACGATCACGAGCGCGAGCCCGGCCGCCGTGGCGATGGCGATGTGCTCGCCGAGCGCGACGCTCGCGAGCGCAGCCAGTGCCCCGTCGACGGCCGTGACGGGCGCGACGACCGACACCGCGCCCGCGGCCGATCGCCGCGTAGGCAGGGTCAGGCCGACGCTGAGCAGCCGATGCCGCCGACGACGATCCAGGCGACACGCGCCGCTGGGACGGCAGCGACGGCGACGCCCTCCCAGAGGGCCAACGGCAGCACCTGCACGAAGCCGATCAGCTGCACCCAGGCGAGAGCCTGGAGCGAGCCGATCAGGCGGGTCGAGCGGTTGTCGCAGGCTGCCGAGATGCCCCACGCCAGCAGCGGCGCCGAGCGCGGCGACGATCACGAGCATCAGGAGATGGTCTCCGTCGCGGAGAGCAGCGGCAGGGCGACCACGAACCCGGAGCTCGAGCGGGTCGGCACCGGCAGGAGACCCGAGCTGCCCCCCGCGAAGCCGTGCACGATCGCCTGCAGGGTGTCCACCCGAGCAGCGTACGCCCGGGCCGCCGCGCCAGCGCCGTCGCAGCGAGCGCTCAGACGACCGGGGCTGCATGATCTGAGCGCCGACCTCGCGCGCGATCTCGACGAACGTCTCGGCGGCGCGCGAGCGATAGCGGTCGCGGTGCCAGAAGATCCCGACGCGGCGCGTCGATGTACTCGCCCGCCGACCGCACGAACTCGACGTCGGCGTCGAGACCCGGCTCGGCTGCGAGCTCGGGCACGAGCGCGTGGCCGATGCCCGCGCCGACCATGCGCATGACGGTCAGGTTGTCGTCCGTGCGAAACACGGCCTGCCGGCGAGCGCCGGCTGCCGCCCAGGCGCGCTCCAGCGTCAGCGCGCAGGAGACGCCGTCGGGCGGCTCGATCACGTCGAGGCCGTCGAGCTCCTGCAGCTCGACGTTCGCGCGCCCGCGGTAGGGGCTTCCGGGCGGCGCGAGCAGCACGTAGCGGTCCTCGAGCAGCAGCTCGCTGCGCGAGCTGCGGGGGCACAGCGGCCGCCGATGGACGCGAACGTCAGGTCGAGCGCGCCCGCGGCCACGCCATCGAGCAGGATGCTCTCGTCGAGCTCCTCGCGGATCTCGACGCGCACCTCGGGCCAGCGCGCGCGGAACTCGCGCACGACGCCCGGGGAGGATGCGCGCGCCGGCCGACTGGAACGTGCCGACGCGGATCGTGCCGGCCTCGCCGGCGACGAGCTGGTCGAGATCGGCGCGCAGCGCGCCGAGGCGTGCGAGCAGGCGGTCGGCGTGCCGCAGCACGACCTCGCCCGCCTCGGTCAGCGAGACCGGGCTTCGGGACCGCCTGGGCGCTCGACGAGCTTGAGGCCGACGGCGCGCTCGAGCGCGGCGATCTGCTGCGACACGGCCGACTGGGCATAGCCGAGGCGCGTCAGCCGCGCGCGAGAACGAGCGACTCCTCGGCCACGGCCTGGAGCGCGGCGAGGTGGCGCGCTTCGACCCCGACGAGTCCATCAGCAGATTCATGATCGCTTCCAGTCGCTATCGGCATTTCCCTTATCGATCGCACCGCCTGATACTACAGAAGGAAGTCAATCAGGCGAAGGAGCTTGACATGGCCGGAGTCATCTTCGCGCTGGTCGCGTTCGTCGGCACTGCCGCTGCTGGCCATCCGCAGCGGCGTCGACAGCCGCTGCCCAACAGCTCGTGGAGCCCTCCGAGCAACTGGCGGGAGCGCGACCCGCGCAGCTGATCAGCGCGCGGCAGCCGCGCAGACCGAGCAGAACGCCCCGAAGAGCGGCTCGGTGAACTCCGGCGAGCCCGCGGCGACCGACGCCTCGAGCGCGGCCGGGTCGAGGCCCATCCGCTGCGGGCGCGCCCGTCGTAGTTCTCGATCCAGCCCGCGGTAGAGCGGGAGGTCGACCTCGGGGTGGAACTGCAGGCCCCACGTCCGCTCGCCGTAGCGAAAGGCCTGGTTCTCGCTCTGCTCGCTGCGTGCGAGGCGCACCGCCCCCTCGGGCAGGTCGAAGACGTCGAGGTGCCACTGATACACGCCGACCGGCTCGCGCAGGTGCGCGAGCAGCGGCGTCGCCGGCGGCCTCGGGCGTCGGCTCGACCTGCACCCAGCCCGCCTCGGGACGCTCGGCGGCCGCACCTCGGCGCCGAGCGCGCGCGCCAGCAGCTGGCCGCCGAGGCAGATGCCGAGCACCGGCACGCCCTCGTCGACGGCCTCGCGCAGGAGCTCGCGCTCGCGGCGAGGAACGGCAGCCGCTGCCTCCTCCCACGACTGCATGGAGCCGCCGAGCGGCACGATGCCGCCGAAGTCGCGCGCACGCAGGCCGTCGAGGTCGCCCTCCCAGGCGTGCACCGAGACGATCGGCAGCCCGCGTGCCGCGCACGAGCGCCCGAGCAGACCGAGCCCGGGGAGCGTCGGATCCTGCTCGATGGCGAGGATGGGCTTCACGGCAGCGCGGAGCGTATCTGGCACGAGCGAGGCTTCGGGCGCGGCCGCCCGGCGCGGCTTCTTGGCGCGCCGCGGGCCTTCTTCGCGGTCGCCTGCTTGGTCGCGGCCGCGAGGCTCGCCTCGAGCGCGGCCATCAGGTCGTCGACCCGTGCGGCCGGCTCGGCCGCCGCGGTCTCCACGATCTCGCGGCCGTCGGCCTTCGCCTTGACGAGCTCGATCACGCGCTCGCGGTAGGTGTCCTTGTAGCGGCTCGGGATCCCACTCGGCCGAGAGCGAGTCGACGAGCTGCGAGGCGATCGCGAGCTCCTTCGGCGTTGACCTCCGCGGACTCCTCGGCGAACTCCTCGACCGCAGCGCGCGGCACGATCTCGTCGGCGAACAGCATCGTCGAGAGCATCAGCGCGTCCTGCGCCGGGCCGGATCGCTGCCAGGTACTCCTTGGAGCGCAGCACGACGCGGCCGAGGCCGACGCGCGAGGTGCTCTCGAGCGCCGCGAGCAGCAGCGCGTAGGGCTTGGCCGCCGTCTTGTCGGGCGCCAGGTAGTACGTCGACTCCCAGTGGATGGGGTCGATGTCGTCGAGCGCGACGAACTCCTCGATCTCGATCCGGCGCGTGCGCTCGGCGGCGACGCCCTCGAGCTCGGCGGGCGTGATCGTCACGTAGCTGGTCGGGCTCGATCTCGTAGCCCTTGACGATCTCGTCGTACGGCACCTCGGCGCCGTCGATCGAGCACACGCGCTTCTGCTTGATGCGGCCGCCGTCGGCGCCGTGCAGCTGGTTGAAGCGCACGTCCTTGCGCGAGACCGCCGAATAGACCTTGACGGGCACCATGACGAGCCCGAAGGAGATCGCTCCACTCCAGATTGCTCGAGCCATGCTTCAACACTTACCCCGCTGCGCGCAGACAGCGACTCCGGTCCGTCGCGAAACTCATCGGTGGCTACGCGCAGAACTCCGCGGCGACCGCCGACGAGCACCTCCGCGCAGCGCTCGACGGAGGCGAGATCGACCCACTCGAGCGTCTCGTGCGCGCCCTCGCCGGCCGGCCCGAAGATCACGGTCGGAATGCCCGCGCCGTCGAGGATCGCGGAGTCCATCCAGGCCGCCCAGCCGATCACGCGGCGGCACGAGACCGAGCACGCGCTCGGCGTGCGCGCGCACGAGGCGCACGATCTCGGCGTCCGCGGCGATCTCGAACGGCGGCCGCACGAGCCGTCGTGCGCACCTCGGCGCGCAGCTCGGGATCGGCGGCCGCGGCGCGTGCGACGAGGTCGCCGCACCTGCTGCTCGACGAGCTCGGCGTCCTCGCCCGGCACGGTGCGGCGCTCGAGCTGCGACGAGGCAGCGCTCGGGATAGCTCGAGAGCTCCTGGCCGCCCTCGATCAGCGACGGCGTGCAGCGAGCCCGGTGCCGAGCAGCGGATGGCCGGGCCCGCGCCGCGAGGCGCCGGCCGAGCTCCTCGATGCCCGTCAGGACGCGGCCGGCCTTGGCGATCGCATCGACGCCGAGCTGCGGCTGCGAGCCGTGCGCCGCACGGCCCGCGACCTCGATCTCGAGCCATGCGAAGCCCTTGTGCGCGACGCAGACCTCGAGCGAGGTCGGCTCGGTCACGATCGCGGCGTCGGCGTGCACCTGCCCGGCGAGCGCCTGCGTGCCGATGCTCGCGAACTCCTCGTCGCAGACCGCCGTCACGATCGACGTCGCCCGCGAGCTCGAGCCGCGCCGCCTCGGCGCACGCCCAGATGGCCGCCGCCGATGCCGCCCTTCATGTCGAAGCGCGCCGCGCCCGTAGAGGCGGTCGCCCTCGACGCGCGGCTCGAGCGGGCGCTCGTAGCCGTCGTGGCCCGACGGTGTCGGTGTGGCCGTTGAGCAGCAGCGTGCGCCCGCCGCCCGTGCCGCGCGCGACGCCGATCACGTTCGCGCGCCCCGGCGCGACCTCGTCGATGCGCGCCTCGACGCCGGCGCCTCGAGCCAGCCGGCGATGAAGCGCGCGATCTCGAGCTCGCCCGCGCCGCCGGGCACGAGCTGCGGATTGACCGAGTCGATCGCGACCAGGTCCGCGACGAGTGCGCGCAGCGTCATGGCTCCCCCACGCCGCGATCGTAGCTCCGGGCTCGCGCGCTGCGCGCCACACACGGGATACCCTCCCGGCTCCGACCGTCGAGCAACCGTCTGAAGGAGCACCCGTGAGCACCACGGATCTCGCGGCTCTCGCTGCCGAATTGAAGGCCAAGGGCGTGCGCGCGCTGACCGTCGCCTGGGGCGATGGCAACGGCATCCAGCGCTCGCGCACGGCGCCCATCGACAAGCTCGCCTCGGCCGTCGAGCGCGGCATGGGCTGCTCCTTCCTGTTCGCCGTCTTCGACTCGCACGACCACATCCACTGGGGCGTCGAGGGCCTCGAGACCGCGACCGGCGACTTCCGCCTCAAGGCGGTGCCCGAGCGCATCGTCCAGCTCGCGGGCCAGCCCGCCTTCGCCTGGGCGCCCGGTCAGCTGTGGAGGCAGGAGGGCCCGCGCTGGGAGCACTGCTACCGCGCAGCGCTCGAGCGCACGGTCGAGAAGGCCGCGGGTCTCGGCTACGAGTTCAAGGCCGGGCTGCGAGCTCGAGTGGTTCATCGGCCAGGACTCCGACGAGCCGGTCGCCGCGCACCACGGCCCGGTCTACAGCCCGAACGCGATGCTCGACGTGAGCGAGTTCCTCTCCGAGCTGCTCGCCGACCTCGACGCCAACGGCCTCGGCATCGGCCAGATCCACGCCGAGTACGGCTGGTCGCAGCTCGAGCTCTCGCTCGACGCCAAGTGATCCGCTGACGGCCGCCGACGACCAGCTGCTCGCGCGCGAGACGATCCGCACGCGCGGCGCGCGCCAACGGCCTGCGCGCGTCGTTCGCGCCGCTGATCACGCCCGACGGCGTCGGCAACGGCTGGCACTTCCACCTCTCGCTGCTCAAGGATGGCCGCAACCTGCTCTCGGGCGGCGACGGCCCGGAGGGCATGACGCGCCGAGGGCGAGGCGTTCGTCGCCGGCATCCTGCGCGACCTCCAGGGCGTCGTCGCCGTGACCGCCCCGAGCGTGCCCTCGCTGATCCGCCTGCGGCCCGGCTACTTCGCGAGCGCCTACGCGCTTCTGGGGCACCGACAACCGCGAGGCCTCCCTGCGCTTCGTGCCGGGCGCCGAGGCGATCGGCGCGCAGAACGCGAACATCGAGCTCAAGGCCTCCGACGCCTCCGGCAACCCCTACCTCGGACTGACCGCGATGATCGCCTGCGGGCTCGGCGGCATCGAGGACGGCCTGAAGCTGCCCGAGCAGATCACGCGAGGATCCGGGCGGCTGGACGCCCGAGGAGCGCGAGGCCCGCGGCATCCAGCGCTTCGCGCAGACGACCGACGAGCAGATCGCGAACTTCGAGGCCGCGCCGCGCATCCGCGAGGCGTTCGGCGATCCGCTCGCCAACGCGTTCGTCGGCGTACGCCGCTCGGACGCCGACTGGGCCGAGGGCAAGAGCGCCGAGGAGATCATCGCCGCCCACCTCTGGCGCTACTGATGGCCCCTCCGAGGGCCAGGAACGGCCTGACGTAGGCGAGTGCGCGCCGTGCCACCGCGGCTGCCACGGGTACCATGCCGGGCTTCGTGGCCGAGTTGCCGAACCCGACCCGGCTCTTCACCGTCGAGCAGGCGAACGCGCTGCTGCCCGACATCCTGCCCGTCGTCGCGAGCCTGCGCGAGCACGCGCTGGCGCTGCGCGCCGAGCAGGCGAGTGCTCGACGAGCTCGCCCGGCGCGCCGACGAGATGGGCGGCGTGCAGCCGACCGCGCGCGAGGCCGAGGCCGCCGCGCACGCCTGCGAGCACCTCGGCGCGCTCGACGACGCGATCGGCGAGCTGCAGAGCGCGGGCGTGCGCGTCAAGGACGCCGAGCGCGGCCTGCTCGACTTCCCGAGCGAGCGCGACGGCGAGCTGTCGAGCTCTGCTGGCTCTACGGCGAGCACGCGGTGACGCACTGGCACCGCATCGGCGAGGGCTACGCCCAGCGCCGGCATCTAGCCCGGATCTGACTGGCTAGGGCAGCGACTCCGCGACCTGCTCGCCCCAGCCGTGGCTCGCGGGGTCGTCGGAGCAGATGCCGTCGACGCGCAGCTCGCGCAGGCGCACGATCTCGGACGGGCGATCGACGGTCCAGACCCAGATCTCCGCGCCGGCGGCGTGCAGGCGGCGCACGAGCAGGCGGCTGACGAGCTCGCGGTGGCACGAGACGACCTGCGCGTCGTAGGCCGCGAGGATGCCCGGCGCACGCCACGCGTACCAGAGCCGCTGCGCGGGCTGCAGCGCGCGCGGCCAGATGCGGCGGGGCATCGTCAGGCCGGCGCGGATGCCCGGCTCGGCGCGGTGGATGCCCGCGAGCAGCGCCCAGTTGCCGCCCGTGCACGTGACGCGGCCGGTCAGGCCCGCCTCGCGCACGAGCGCGATCAGCGGCCGCTCGATGCCGCTCGTCTTGAGATCGAGGTTGAGCTGCACGCGCGACTGCGGCCGCGAGCGCGAGCACGGCCGAGAGCAGCGGCGCGTCGGGCGCGTCGGCGCGGTCGTGATGGGCGACGAGCGTGCCGTCGCGGCGCCGGCGGACGTCCACCTCGAGGACGTCCGCGCCGTGCTCGATCGCGGCTGCGAACGCCTCGAGGGTGTTCTCGGTCGCTCCGGCGCGATAGCCGCGATGCGCGATGCGGAGCGGCTCGCGACGGAGCGCTGGAGATCAGCGCAACGCAGGAGGCCCAGGGCTCCTCCGACGAGACGTCGACGAGCTGGTAGCCCTCGTCGCCGATGCTCGGCGCGAGCACCACGAACAGGCGCGCGGCACGTCGCCGACGTTGAAGGAGGCGTGCACGACGTCCTTGTCGAGGTAGACGGAGTCGCCGACCTCGAGGATCGCTTCTCGCCGTCGATCCACTGCTCGATGCGTGCCGGCCAGCACCGTGATCAGCTCGTCCTGCTGCGGGTGCTTGTGGAAGTCGTGGCCGAAGCCCGGCTCCAGCCCGACGTCCATCACGACGAACGTCTTGCAGGCGGTGTTCTCGGGCCGCGTGCGCCAGCCGATCGTGCCCCAGTCGACGTGGTCGGTGGTCATCTCGGACTGCATGACGAACTTGCTCATCGCACTCTCCTAGGGTTGACGGTCAGCGCCTTGAAGCGCTTCATGTTCTCGGTCATGGCGACCTCGGTCGGCAGGCGCTCCATGCTCGACGCGCCGAAGAAGCCCTTGACGCCGTGCGTGCGCTCGAGCACGTAGCGCGCATCCTCGGGCTCGGCGATCGGGCCGCCGTGGCAGAGCACGATCACGTCGGGCTTGATCGGCGACGGCCGCGTCGTGCATCTCCTGGATCGAGCACGACGCGACTCGTCGAGCGTCCTGGCGGTACTCGCGCCGATCGTGCCCTTGGTCGTGAGGCCCATGTGCGGCACGATCACATCGGCGCCGGCGCTCGTCATCGCGACGGCGCTCTCGACGTCGAACACGTACGGCGCCGTCAGCATGTCCTTCTCGTGCGCGATGCGGATGGCGTCGACCTCGAGGCCGTAGCCCATCCCCGTCTCCTCGAGGTTGACGCGGAAGAGGCCGTCGATCAGGCCGACCGTCGGGAAGTTCTGCACGCCCGAGAAGCCGATGCGGATCAGCTCGTCGAGGAAGACGTCCATGAGCCGGAACGGATCGGTGCCGCAGACGCCCGCCAGCACCGGCACGTCGCGCACGACCGGCAGCACCTCGCGCGCCATGTCGACGACGATCGCGTTCGCGTCGCCGTAGGGCATCATCCCCGAGAGCGAGCCGCGGCCGGCCATGCGATAGCGGCCCGAGTTGTAGATGATGATCAGGTCGACGCCGCCCGCCTCGGCGCACTTCGCGGAGAGCCCTGTGCCGGCGCCCGCGCCGATCACCGCCCGGCCGCTCGCGATCGTCGCCTGGAGCTTCGCCAGGGCCTCCGCACGCTTCATCGCGGTCGCTCGCCGACGTAGCTCGCGGAGCTTCGCGACCATGGCGTCGGCGAACGCCGGATCGTTGATGTCGATGTCCAGCTCGATCGAGCTCGACGTTCGGGCCGACGTTCGCGCGCACGGCCGCGAAGAGCGCCTCGTCGGCGGCTGCGTCGTAGAAGGGCCCGCCGGGCGTCGCGATCATCGAGATGCCGCCGAGCGGCACGAACAGCGCGACGGGACCGGTCGCGGCCGAGAGCTTGCGCGCGATCTCCTCGCCGAGGCTCGCGCGCATTCCTCGGGCGTCGTGCGCATGAGCGTCACCTGCGCGTTGTGGACGTACAGGTTGCGGCCCGTCGAAGTGCGCCGGAACCGTCTCGCGCGGCCCGAAGTTGACCATGTCGAGCGCGCCCAGCGAGACGACCTGCGGCATGCCGGCGCGGCCCGCCGCCGTCAGGCGGTCGGGCCCGGCGCTGAGCACGCCGCCGACGAGCTCGTCGCACAGCTCCGTCGTCGTCGCGTCGAGCACGCCCGTGATGAAGCCGCCCGCGATCAGCGCCTCCATCGAGCGGCCCGCCGGTGCCGGTCATGTGGAACGTCAGCACCTCGTAGCCGAGCCCGTCGAGCGCCTCGGCGGCATGGGTCACGCAGGGCGTCGTGACGCCGAACATCGAGGCGGCGATCAGCGGCCTGCTCTCCCCCAGCTCGAGCGGCGGCCGCCTGCACCATGCCGGCCATGGCCGCGGCGGCGTTCGCGAGGATGCGCGCGGAGACCGAGTTGATGCCGGCGACGTCCACGACCGAGGCCGCGAGCAGCATGTCGCTCGCGCCGACGATCGGCCGCGTGTCGCCCGCCGCGATCGTGGAGACGATCAGCTTGGGCACGCCGACCGGGAGGCGCCTGCATGGCCTCCGCGGCGATCGAGGTGTTGCCCGAGCCGCCCGCCGCGAGCACGCCGTCGCAGCGGCCCTCCGCGTAGAGGCGCGAGATCACCGCCGTCGCGCCGCGCGCCATCGCGAGCACGGCCTGACCGCGGTCGCCGGCGGCCCGCAGCACCTCGACGTCCGCACCGGCGGCGGCCGCGACCTCCTCGCGGTCACGTCCGGCTCGACGAGCGGCGGCCCCATGATGCCGGCGTCGACGAGGATCGTCCCGACGCCCGCGGCGTGCAGCCGATCGCGCAGGAACGCGTACTCGCGGCCCTTCGTGTCGAGCGTCCCCACGAGTACGACCGTCGCCTCCGTCACCTGATCCCTCCTCGCCGCTTTCAGGCGCGACCGTACAGCACCGCCGTCCGCTCTCGCCGCGAGACCGCCGGCGGGTGCAGCGGGCGCGATGCGGGAACCTCGGTGCCAGGTGCGGGAACGTCGGTGCCAGGTGCGGGAACTCTGGGTCTGACCCAGAGTTCCCGCACCTGGCACCGGCGTTCCCGGTGAGGCCCCGGCCGCGGTATCTTGCGCGCCTATGGGCGAGCGAGATCTGCAGGGGCGCGTCGCCCTCGTCACCGGCGGCGCGCGGGACATGGGGCGAGCGATTGCGTTGGAGCTCGCCCGGCGCGGCGCCGACGTCGCGATCGGCTACCACGCGAGCGCCGCCACCGCCGACGAGACCGTCGGCGAGATCGTGTCGCTGGGCGTGCGCGGACTCGCCGTCGCGGCAGACGTGCGCGAGACCGCGGAGGTGGAAGCGCTCGCCGCTGCGGCCGAGGAGTTCGGCGGCGGCCGCGTCGACATCCTCGTCAACAACGCGGGAGGCCTCGTCCGGCGCTCGCCCTTCGCCGAGGTCACCCCCGAGCTGCTGGAGGAGACGCTCCGGCTCAACTTCCTGAGCGCGAGCGTCGCCTGCCACGCGCTCATCCCCGGGATGGCCGAGCGCGGCTACGGCCGCATCGTCAACATCGGCTCCGTCGCCGCGCACACCGGCAATCCGACCAACCACCACTACGCCGCCGCCAAGGCCGCGCTCACGAGCCTCGCGCGCTCGCTCACCAAGGAGTACGCCGCAGCCGGCATCACGATCAACACGATCGCGCCGGGTCTGATCGACAACGCCTTCCACACCGTGCACACGCCGCGGCCGATGCTCGAGGACATGATCAAGACGATCCCCGCGGCCCGCGCGGGGACGAACGAAGACGTCGCCGCCGCCGTCGCGTTCCTCGCCTCCGAGGGCGCCGGCTACATCACCGGCGACATCCTGCATGTCAACGGCGGCCTCTACGTGCCGTCCTGAGAGCCCGCGAGGGGCGGTTCGTCGTGCCCTGCGCGCCGTGACTCGACGAGAGCGAGCCGCCACGGCGCACCGCTCGGGACTCGCCCTCGCCGGCGCGCCGCGAGCACGAGGCTGAATGAACCGACGCGGCGAGCGGCGCGCCGGGATCGGACTACGAGCCCAGCCGCACGACCTCGCCTGTGCGTGCCGACTCTTCCGCCGCCAGGGTCGCGGCCAGCGCTGCCATGGCGTCCTCGGGCCGCCCGACCTGCGGACGGGCGCCGGTCAGCGCGCAGGTCGCGAAGTAGGTGAATTCCTCCCTCAGGGCGCCACCGCGCACGCCCTCGAACTCGGGCCAGTAGGTCGTGTCGGGACTGCGGAATCCTTCCGGCGAGACGATGCCGAGGTTCGGGAACGTGTCCTGGACGTGCAGGAACCCCTCCGTGCCGATCACGGTCATACGCTCGTCGATGTCGAAGGGCGTGCGCTCGGGCATGCACCAGACGGTCTCCAGCGTGGCCGTCGCGCCACCCGCGAAGCGGTACATCGTCTGACCGATGTCGGGGTTCTCGAGACCTCGCACGTCGACCGTCTGCGCGTAGGCGCTGACGATGCGATCGCCGGTGAACCACAGCATGAGGTCCGTGTCGTGGATCGCGTCGCCCACGATCGGCCCGATCTTGCCGAGGATCTCGGGCGTCCACGCCGCGGGGATGTTGCGCCGGGAGCTGAGGCAGACGATGCGGCCGATCGATCCGCTCTCGATCGCCTGCTTCGCCATCCGGAAGCGCGGATTGAAGCGGCAGATGTGGCCGACGAGCAGAATGCCGCGCGCCTTCTCGGCTGCGTCGATGATCGCGTTGCAGTCGGCGACGGTCGAGGCCATCGGCTTCTCGAGGAACACGTGCTTGCCGGCCTCGAGCGCCGCGACTGCGGGAGCAGTGTGCTGATCCCACATGGTCACGATGGAGACCGCGTCGATGTCGGGATCCGCGAGCAGGTCGTGGTAGTCGCGGTAGGTCGTGGACACGCCGAACTTGGCTGCCATCGCATCCAGCCGCTCGGGGGTGCGCGTGCACAGGGCGGCGAGCTCGAGATTCGGAACGCCCGCGATGGTCTCGCAGTGGATCTCGCCGAACCAGCCCAGCCCGATCACCCCGATGCGCAGCCGCTCCATCACGCCTCCCGTTGCTTGTCTCGCCGCTGAGCTAGGTACCATGCCGCGCTCGCCGCGGTCAAGCGATGCGCACGCTGAATGGGTCAACTGACGGATTGCGCCGGCCTCCCGTGTGCGTGATCCTCTGCCGTCGAACGAGAGGGAGCAGCATGCCCACGGGCCTGGTCTGGCACGAGCGCTACATGTGGCACGACACCCGGCACGCGGGCGGGCCGCTGCCGGCGGGGGGCTGGATCGAGCCGCACGTCCATTCCGAGAACCCGGACACGAAGCGCCGGCTGCGGAACCTGCTGGACGCCGGCGGGCTGCTCGGGCAGCTCGTCCATGTCGAGCCCCGCGACGCCACGATCGACGAGCTCTGCCGCTTCCACTCGCGCGAGTACGTGGACCGGATCAAGGCCCTTTCCGACGACAACGGCGGCGATGCGGGCTTCCTCACGGCGTTCGGGCCGGGCTCCTATGAGATTGCGCTCCGGTCCGCCGGTGGAGCGATCGCCGCCGTCGACGCGGTGCTCGACGGCGTTGTCGACAACTGCTACGCCCTCGTGCGACCGCCCGGCCATCACGCCATCCCCGACTCGGGCATGGGCTTCTGCCTCTTCGGCAACGTGGCGATCGCCGTGCACCATGCGCGTCAGGACCGTGGGCTGGCGCGCGTGGCGGTGGTCGACTGGGACGTGCATCACGGCAACGGCACGCAGGCGGCGTTCTACGACGACCCCAGCGTGCTCACGATCTCGCTCCACCAGGACAACTGCTTCCCGCCCGGCTCCGGTCCGATCACCGACACGGGAACCGGCGCCGGGACCGGCTACAACATCAACATCCCCCTTCCGCCGGGCTCGGGGCACGGCGCCTACCTGGCGTCCTTCGAGCGCGTGGTGCTGCCGGCACTCAGGGCGTTCCGGCCCGAGCTCATCGTCGTGGCGAGCGGCTTCGACGCGAGCGGCATGGATCCGCTCGGGCGGCAGCTGCTGCACTCGGACAGCTACCGCGAGCTGACGCGCGTCATGCTGGACGTGGCCCGAGAATGCTGCGACGGGCGTCTGGTGATGTCGCACGAGGGCGGGTACTCGCCGTCCGTCGTGCCCTTCTGCGGCCTCGCCGTGCTCGAGCAGATGAGCGGCATCCGCACCGGGGTCGAGGATCCGTACCTGCCGCTGATCGCGGGCACCGCCGGGCAGGACCTGCAGCCGCACCAGGCAGCCGTCATCGATGCGGCCGCGGCCCTCGTCGAGCGGATCGGCTGAGGCTCTAGGCGGCCGGCAGCAGGAGACCCTCGGAGGTCGCGAGCGCTGCTGCTCCGGCACGTGTCGGGACGCCCAGCTTCTCCAGGATGTGCTCGACGTGCGAGCTGATCGTGCGCGGACTGACGACCAGCGCCGCCGCGATCTCGGGGTTCGAGCGCCCGGTCGCGACCAGCGTCAGCACCTGGAGCTCGCGCCAGGTGAGCTCGTAGGGCCGCACCGTGGGAGAGGCCGCGACGACCCACGCGTCATCGAGCTCGCAGCGGCACAACCGGACGCGGAACCACGAGCCGTCCTCGCCACCCAGTGCAAGGAAGCTCTGCGCCCGGCCGGAGCTCGCGAAGCGTCGCGCCGCAGACAGAGCAGGATGCCCGTCCGCGAGAACGGGTCCAGCAGAGAAGCCCTCGAGCGGCTCGATCTCGTCCTGCCTGATTGTCACGGCGGAGCTGCCGGGCTCGAGCATGCCGGCGAGCAGGCGCAGGCTTCGTGCGGGATCGACGACGTTCGCCAGCGTGCCCGCGAGCAGCGTGATCGCCTCCCGCTCCAGGTCGCTCGGGTGTCGCGCATCGCACGAGCTGAGGTCGAGCACGCCCGCGTAGCGGCCGTCCCTCGTGCGCAGGCCGATCGTGAGCCCGTCGCGGAAGCCGGCCGGCAGCAGGAACTCGCTCACCGTGCGGGCCGTGAGCCCGTGCGCGGGAAGATCGCTGAGGCGCATGGGCTGTCCGCTCGTACGGACCTCGATGTCGTCGAGCTCTTCCACACGGTCGCTGCCGTTGAGCCAGTCGAGCAGCCGCGTGTCATAGCCGACGCTCGCGAGCGCCGAATGGCCGCCCGTGACCGGGTTCCACGACGACAGCTCGGCGCAGTCGTACGGCACGACGACGCGCAGCGCCGCGAGGACGTCGCGTGCGCGCTCCGCGGCAGGCAGCGGCTCGGAGGCGGCTTGCGCCACTCGGGCGATGCTCGCGATAGCCGGGGCCATGCCTACGAGTATGACGCCGTGCCGCTACCGCGAGATAGGAGGCACGCGCCTCGTCACTCGAGGGCGGGCAGCGGCACCTCGTCCGCGAAGCGCACGAGGACGTTCTCCATCATGCGCGAGACGTTGTTGTCGTAGCCGTTGTGGGAGAGGCTGCCGCACCACGAGATCGAGCTCGTCGAGAACACGGCGCCGCCGTTCTGCGTCGTGAAGTAGACGAGATCCGCTCGCACCATGAAGTCGTTCGTGCCGTCCAGGCCGGGATAGTTGAAGAAGATCTCCTCGCTCACGTGCGGGTAGTTGACCGAGTGGTCGAGGCTGGCAGCGAGCAGCAAGGCGTTCGGAGGCGTTCCGAGGGCGAGCTCGTAGCGGTCGATCTCGTACCCGGCCGCGCCTCCGCCGGCGAGGCCGAAATCGCCGATCACCTCATCCGGCGCGATCCCCGCCATGATGAAGGCGGCTCGCTCGTCCGCGGCGTCGGACATCTGGTGGAAACCGCTGCAGCGATCGAAGCCCTCGGATGTGAACCCGACCCCGAAGAGCTTCTGCGGCGCACGCGCGCGCGCGCGCCAGAGGCCGCCGCGCTCGCCGCTCGTCGCGTGGTAGTACTCGCCGGGCTTGGCCTGCCACGCGCGCGAGCCCTGCTCGCACTTGCGCACCTCGATCAGCCAGGGCTTCTCGGGGTGCCACGACGTCACCCAGTAGAACCCGTTCGAGCCGAGGTACATCCCGCGCCCGCCGTCCGCGAGATACTGCTCCCAGGCGTCCAGCATCCGCTCGGAGTAGTACTCCGGGTGCGAGCCCGTGAGCACGACCTGGTAGCGGTCGAGCAGCGCGCGTCCCTCCTCGTGCAGCTCGAGATCCGTGACGACGTCGTACTCGAAGCCCTTCTCGTCGAGCCAGTCGATGAGGTGGAGATCGGCCGGGAACTGCCACACCGACCCCGTGGCGTGGCGGAAGTCCGGCCGCATGTTCATGATCGGGCGCCGCGCCGACGAGAAGCACACGCCGCTGCCGTCCGAGTGGGCGTCGTACGTCGAGAGCCCGAGATCGAGATTCCCGTAGAGGTAGAAGTCCTGCTCGGAGATGCAGGAGGTGTGACCCAGGATCGACTGTGCGACCGGGACGTCGTGCACGATGTGATCGTTCGCGTAGGCGAGGTAGCTCGCCGTCGGCGCCAGGAAGGCGATCTTCGCCGTGGCCGTGCCTCGCGGCGGGAGCACGAAGAACGGGATCCGATCGGCCGCCTCGCCCTGCTGGACGCGGAGTGCGTAGACGCCGCTGCGCATGTCGCCGGGAACGGCGAGTGTGACGTCGGTCTCCCAGCCGCACTCGTCGAGGTCGTCGTCGTGGAAGTGGATCGCGCCGTAGAGCTGCGGCGCGTGCCGGTAGCACTCCTCGCTGCAATCCCAGTTCCAGCCCGTCATGCCGCGCACGGGCTGGTTGACGCAGACGCCGTGCAGGTCGCCCGCGACGTCGCAGACGCTGTCGCTCGGCACGCCTTCCGCGCCGATGCCCACGGAGAAGTCCCAGTGCGCGAGGAGGCCGCCGCGGGGCGGCTCGCCGCCGGCGGTCAGCGCGTCGAGCTCATCGCCGGTGAGCGCGCGCTCCCAGACCTTCGGGCTGTCGAGCTTGCCGTTGAAGTGCCCGCCGCCGTCCGGATCGCCCGCGATCACGAAGGGCGCGCCGGCGGCGGACGCCGCGATCGGAGCGCCGCCGCGTACCAGCGAGCGGCCGGGCATCGCGACCATCGGCGAGAGCAGGCTGTTGTACGAGTTGCGCACCGGCGCCTGGTAGACGGCGGCCTCGCCCGTCGCGGGGTCGTACGTGGCGCCGAGCGAGTACCAGCAGGACGGGTGCAGCTGCGCGTCCGACTCGACCTGCGCCGTGGCGGAGCCGTCGCCGACGGTCAGCCGCACGCGCCCGTCAGCGAGCTCGAGCGCGTACCCGGCGCCGCCCGCGCCGGCCATGCGGCCGATGATCCGCTGCACCCCTGCCCCGGGCGTCGTCGGCAAGGCGAAGACGTGGACGGCGAAGGCGCCGCCCAGCGCCAGCCGCCCGCCGGGGTCGGCCACCGTCACGTGCGATCCCGAGCGGATCTCCTGGTGGCGGCCCTCGTACTCGCCGTTCACGGGTGAATCGACGACCCGCTCCTTGAAGCCGGGGCCGGCCGGGTTGGCGTCGCCGTGGATGAGGCGTACGACGTCGGCGCGATAGGTTCCCGGCGCGTCCGTCGACAGCTTGAACTCGATCTGCTCGCCCGGGGCGACGGACAGCCTGTCCGCGTAGCCGTGGATGGTCGCAGGCCTCACGTCTCCGCCTCCCCGAGATCGCGCACGCGGCGGAGGAAGATGCCGTGGAGCCCCTCCTCCTCGCTCGCGAAGCGCTCGTCGTCGAGCACCTTGTGCAAGCGGCCGCGCTGCCCCGAGAGCAGTGCGATGCGGTACTCCTCCCAGGGCTTCACCGCGACCAGGATGTACTTGCCGGGCTGCGGCTGCTGGCGGAAGTAGTTGAGCACGCGCTGCAGCGCGTCCGAGTGCGGGCCGAGGGGGTTCGCCGCGTGCTCGGCGACGAGAGCGGGCGTGAGCAGCTCACGCACGCGCGCGCGCAGCCGCCTCTGGAACTCGAGATAGACCTCGACCTGCTTGTCGACCGCTTGCACGACCAGTGTCCTTTCAGGAGACGCCGCACCAGTCCATGGCGAGCAGCGCGTACGTGCGCGCCGCGCACATGACCTCGTCGATCAGCACGTACTCGTCGTCGGCATGCGCCACGCGCAGGTCGCCCGGCCCGTAGCTGATGGCGGGCGTCCCGCCGATCGTCAGCCAGCTCGCATCCTCGACGGCTGCGAAGCCGCAGACGACGGCGGGGCCTTCGAAGCGCGTGCCGGCCGCGGAGCGCTCGTGCGCGGCACAGGTCGCCGCGGTGATCTCGTCGGCCGCCGGCGTGTTGGCCGGCCAGTTCATCTTCCACTCGACGACCGGAGGGTTGGAGCGGAGCCAGACGTCCATGCTCGCGGCGCGCCTGATGTGCTGCTCGATCTCGCGCTTGACGTCCTCCGGGTCCTCCTCGGGGTGGTACCAGACGCAGTACTCGATCGTCATGAACTCGGAGATCACGAACGGAACGAGCACGCCGTACGGCCCCCCGGTGACGACGCCCGGATGGAGCGTGAAGTGCCCGGGCTCGAAGAGCGGGTGCTGCTTGGTAAGGCCCCATTCGTCCTCGAGCTGGCGCAGCGCCTGGAAGATGAAGACGCCCTTGTCGATCGCATTCACGCCCACGCCCATGTCGCCGCCGGCACGCATGGTCGCGCCGCGCATCGACGCGTGCGTGGCCTTTCCGGGCACCGTCACCGAGAACCACAGCAGGCCCGGGGAAACGGGGATGACCGCGAGTGGCGCCGGCGGCGCGCTGGGCTCGGACACGACCGCGGCGTCGGCCTTGTAGCCGCGCTTGACGGTCGCGGTCACGCCGCACTCGTGATCCATGACCTCCTCGCCCACGACCGCCTCGAGGATCAGGTCGCCCTTCAGCTTCACGCCGCACTCCCCGAGCGCACGCGCCGCGAAGGCCTGCGCGAGGATGCCGGCCTTCATGTCGGTCGAGCCGCGCCCCCAGACGCGATCCGCGTCGATGCGGCCGGAGAACGGATCCCCGCTCTTCCACTTCGCGGGATCGCCGGGAGGGACGACGTCGACGTGGCCGTTGTAGATCAGCGAGCGCCCGCCGCCCGTACCGGGCACGACGCCGACCGCGTTCTCGCGGCCAGGCTCGATCGCCCACAGGTCGACTTCCGCTCCAAGCCCGCGGTAGACCTCCGCCACGAGCTTGGAGACCTCGCCTTCGCGGCCGACCACCTCGTCGTACACCTGGCCTGGGTACTTCGGGTTGACGCTCGGGATCCGCACGGCGCGCGAGATGGCGTCGACGAGCTCGTCGCGCAGGGCGTCGATCCTCTCGGTCACGCGGGCGGCGGTGGCGTCGTCGCTCATGGTCCCCTCCTCCTCCCATCGCCGCGGGTGCGGCGTCGTCGCCTGCCGGTGCGCCGCGGCCCCGCAGCAGCCGCCCGATCTGCTCGGGGATGCCGGCCAGGCCGTCGGTGGTGAAGAGCGTGATCAGCAGCATGATCGCGCCCAGCAGGATCAGCCGAGGAGCGCCCCAGCTCACGTAGTGCTGCTCGATGAACTGCAGCAGCGCGGTGCCGAGCAGGATGCCCTTCGGCGAGTTGATGCCGCCGACGACGATCATCGCGAACAGGAGGAGCAGCGTCGAGAAGTCGAACACGCTCTTGTTGGCGCCCGCATCGTACGACGCGCGGAAGGCCCCGACGAGGCCCAGGACGGCGGCCGTGATCACGAACACCGCGAGCCGCGCGCGGGGAATGTCGATGCCGAGCGCTTGCGCGACGGGCTCCGACTCGCGTGCCGTCCTCAGGCGCAGGCCGAGCCGGCCGGACGACACCCACCAGTACACGAGCAGGGCGACGATGACGATCGCGCCGATCGCCGCGTACGCGTAGTAGTAGCCCTCGATCAGGCCCTGCTTGCTGGGCGGGATGATCGAGTCGGCTCCGACGAGGCCCTGGGCACCGCCGAGGTTGGCCGTGTCTCCCGTCACGTACTGGTTGCACGCCTCGACGAGCCCGATCGTGAGCAGCGCGAAGTAGACGCCCCGCAGGCGCACGGCCGGGAGCGCCACGAGCAGTCCGCCGACTCCGCCGACGACGATGCCGATCGGCGCGTACAGCCACCACGGCAGGCCGTGGTTGATCGAGAGCCAGGCGCACGAATAGGCTGCCGCGCCCACGAACGCGAGCGTGGCGAACGAGTAGAGGCCCGCAGTGCCGAGCACGAGCGACCACATCAGGTTGGTGGCGAAGTAGATGCCGAACAGCACGAGCTCGGCCATCACGTAGGAGTCGTTGTAGAGCGGCGGCAGGGCCACCGCGAGCACGATCACGACGGGCCAGAACGCGAGATCGAGGACTCTACGCACGCGTCGTCTCCAGGATCCCGGCGAGACCCCTCGGCCGCACGAGGAGCACGACGGCGATCAGGAGGAAGAGCGAGACGAGCACGAACTGCGCGCCGATGTAGGTCGCGGTCGTGGCCTCGACGAAGGCCACGATGATCGCCGCGAGCACCGTGCCGCGGACGGAGCCGAGCCCGCCCAGCATCGCTACCGTGAGGCCCTTGATCATCGGCTGCAGGCCGTTGTCGTAGGAGACGAAGTAGACGGGCCCGAGCAGGACGGCCGCCACGCCGACGAGCGCGCCCGAGGTCAGCAGGATCGCGAAGGCCGCGGTGCGGCGATCGATGCCGACGAGGCGGGCGCCCTCGACGTTCTGCGTGAGCGCGCGCACGCCCAGCCCGATGCGCGAGCCGCCCAGCAGGCCGACGAAGGCGGTCACGAGCACGATCGCCGCGAGCACGGCGCCCTCCTGGTCGCTCGTCACGTTGGTGCCGCCGACGCTGATCGACGGCAGCCACCCGAAGATCTCGGGAAACGTCTGCGGCTGCGGTCCGAACTTGTCGAGGATGAGGTTCTCGCCGCCGAGCGCCAGCGCGAGGGTCGCGATCAGCGTGCGGAGATCGAAGTTGCGCCGCCCGTCGAGCGGCAGGAAGACGACCACGAAGATGACGAGGCCGACGAGCGCGCCGCTGACGATGCCGCCCGCGAGCACGACGAAGGCGTTGCCTCCGATGTGGACGGACGCCTCGTATGCCCCGACCGCCGCGGCCGAATACGTCACCCCGTGGGCGAGATTGAGGAAGCCGAGACCGGCCCAGGTCAGCGACAGCCCGAGTGCCACGAGCGAGTAGACGGCCGCGAGGAAGATGGTCGTGATGAGGACGGCGATCACGCAGGCTCCTGGGCGGAGGTTCCGGGCTCGATGCCGGCGACCTTGCCGGCGTGGATGCGGACGATGCGGTCGATGCGTCCCTCGAGGAGCGTGCGGTTCTGCTCGGCCAGCACGAGCGCCCCGCCGCCGAGGTCGAGCGCGCAGAGCGTGCGCACGATCGTCTCGGCGATCCCCGGCGCGAGACCGAGCGACGGCTCGTCCACGAGGTAGATGCGCGCCTCGGCCATGAGGCCGCGGCCGATCGAGCACATCCGCCGCTCGCCGCCCGAGAGCGTGCCGACGATCTGCCGCATGCGCTCACCCAGGCGCGGAAAGATCTCGACCACGCGCTCGCGGCTCTGAGCGCGCTTGCGCCAGTTCGCGGGCGCGAAGGCGCCCGCATCGAGGTTGTCTCGCACCGACAGCCCCGGGAAGAGCGAGTCGCCCTGGGGTATCAGGACGATGCCGTCGCGCGCCAGGCGGTAGGTCGGCGTCTTCATGAGATCGCGGCCACCCGACTCGATCGAGCCCGTGCGCCAGTCGACGAGACCGACGACCGACCGCATCAGCGTGCTCTTGCCGTGGCCGTTGAGCCCGACCAGCCCCACGCGCTCCCGCTCCGCCACGTCGAGGTCGATCCCGTCGAGCACCTGCAGGGGCCCATAGCCGGCGGAGAGCCCGCGTACCGAGAGCGCCGAGCTCACGCGGCTTCCCCGGCGTCCTCGAAGTACGCCTTGCGCACGATCGGCAGATCGAAGACCTCGTTTGCGGCACCCTCCGCGATCACGCTTCCCGCATCGAGCACGACCACCCGCCGCGCGATCGCGAGCAGCAACTCGAGCCGATGCTCGACGACCACGACTGCGCACCCACGCTCATCGACGATGCGCCGGATGACCGCATCGATCTCGTCGATCTCGTCGGCGAGGAGCCCGGAGCACGGCTCGTCCATCAACAGCACGCTCGTCGGGCGCTGGAGCAGGCAGGCCAGCAGGAGCTTGCGCCGCTCGAGCGTGTCCAGCCCTCCGGCGAGGGCGCCATCGGCAGCCGCCAGGCCCACGAGCTCGCGCGCGTGCGCGACGGCCTCGGCCGTGCATTGCGGGCTGTAGGCGTCGCGCGCCGCGCGCAGCGTCTCGCCGACGCTCAGCGACGTCGGTACGAGCGGCGCCTGGAATGTGCGCGCAAGCCCGAGGCGCGCCCGCGAGTGCGTCGACAGGGAGGTGATGCTGCGCTCGCCGAGCGTCACCGATCCGTGATCCGCCCGCGTCCGACCCGAGAGCACGTCGAAGAGGGTGGTCTTGCCGGCCCCATTGGGGCCGGCAAGACCGAGGATCTCTCCCGCCTCGACCGTCATGGCGACGTCGTTGAGGGCCACGAAGGCCCCGTATGTCTTGCGGACGCCGCCGCAGGCGAGTGCGGTCATCCCGTATGCAGCCCGACCGCCCTACATCCAGGGCGCGAGCTGGAATTGCGCCTCGATGTACGGCGCCGGCTGGATGATGTGGTGCACGCCGGACTGGATCTGGAAGAACAGGTGCGCCTGGCTGATGCCCGGATCCGGGCTCTCGGCGGGATAGGCGAGACCGGCGTTCTTCGTCAGCCAGTAGCCCCCGTTGACGCCGCGGTGGATCATCTTCCTGAGCTGGGCGATGTTGGCCTTGAAGTTCTGGCCGTCGCCCGTCATGGCCCATGCGCGCGCGAGCATGTTGACGCCGTCGTAGCCCGACCCCGAGTTCGAGAAGCCGGCGCTCTGGTTGAACTTGGCCTTGTAGGCAGCCCGGAAGATCTTGCCGACCGGATCGTTGTACACGCCCGTCACCGTGGCCCAGACGATGCCGTTCGCGGCCTTGCCGGCGAGGGTCAGGTACGCCGGGATCGACGGCCCGTACTGCAGGTAGACGAGCGCCTTGCCAGGGTTGGCGGCCCACGCCTTCGTCCACTTGGCGAGGTCGTCCGGCGCGAAGTGCGTGACCATCACCACGGCGGCCTTGGAGTCCTTGGCAGCCTTCGCCGACGGCGACCAGTCGGCCGCGCCGCTCGTGACCTTCGTCACGCCCTTGATCTTCCAGCCGTCCTTCTTGGCCTGCTGCTGGGCGAACTTCGAGATCGTCTGCGAATAGACGGAGTCACCCTCGACGATGAAGATCTCGTTGTTCTGCGGCTTCCACTTCGTGCTCTTCTTGAGGTTGTTGAGGAAGGGCGGGAAGCCGAGGCCGTAGTACGACTCCGGCGGGTCGATCTGGAAGATGTTCCCGTACTTCGGCGAGCTGTTGATCTGCTTGACCTGATCGATGGAGGTCGAGGCGTTGAGCGCCGGCGCTCCGTAGTTCGCCTTGATGTCCATCGACGCCGGCCACTGGATGAGGTAGCCCTCGTAGAGCGCGTCGACCTTGTCGTTGACGTGCTTCTGCAGGCTCGTCTTGATCTTCGCCGGATCTGTGACGTCGGTGTCGAGGATCGAGAGGTTGATCTTCTTGCCGGCGATCCCGCCCGCGGCGTTGATCTCGTCGGCAGCGAGCGTGACGCCGTTCTTCATCTGGGCGCCGTCGGATGCGAGCGGGCCGGTGAGCGGGAATGAGCAGCCGATCGTGAAGCCCGTGCCGGCCGAGCGACGGCGCATGCCGGCGCTCGCTGCTGCGGGCGCGCCCAGCACCCCGGCGGCCAACCCCGCCGCGCCGGCCGCTCCCAGCAGTCCGCGGCGCGAGAGCGCGCTTCCCTCGCTCGATGGCGTGTCCACGCGATTCTCCATGTGTCTCCTCCGGAGTTGCAGCAGTCCCTCACCGCGGCGGGTCTGTCGCGGATGGCCGACGATACACCCTGAGCCCCGGCGGGGATAGTCCGTCAATCGACGGATCTCGCGCCCTCCGGCTGGCGGGTAGCATCGCCTGCGATGGTCGATGTGGAAGCGCTCCGGGGGGCCGTCGGCGAGCACCGCGGCGAGCTGGTTGCACTCGTGCAGGAGCTCGTCTCGCACCCCAGCGAGAACCCGAAGCTCCTGTCCGGAGCCGCTGCGCAGGCGCGCGCGACTGCAGCCGAGGCGGCCTGCCAGGACGCCGTCGCAGCGCACCTCTCGGCGCTCGGCCTCGCCCTCGACCGCTTCGAGGCCCTGACCGGCCGCGACGACGTCGTCGGCCGCCTCGCCGGCACGGGCGGTGGGCGCTCGCTGATCCTGAACGGTCACGTCGACGTGGTGCCGGCGGGTGAGGCGTCGGCCTGGCCGCACGACCCCTGGGGAGGCGAGCTCGATGGCGATCGCCTCTGGGGACGCGGCGCCTGCGACATGAAGGGCGGCATCGCGTGCGGCATCGTTGCGCTGCGTGTCCTCAAGGCGCTCGGGCTGCGGACGGCCGGGGACATCGTCTTCCAGTCCGTCGTCGACGAGGAGACCGGCGGGCCCGGCACGCGCGCGGCGCTCGCACGCGGCCACACGGCCGACGCCGCGATCGTGCTCGAGCCGACGGCGCGCGAGATCGTCACGGTCGAAGGGGGCCTCGAATGGGTGCGGGTCGTCGTGCGCGGGCGCACCGGCCATTCCGCAGTCCGCTACCGCTCGGTGCACGCCGGCGGCCGCGGCGAGGCGGTGAGCGCGATCGAGAAGGCGGTCAAGCTGCTCGCGGCGGTGGCCGAGCTCGAGCGTCACTGGGGCGTGCACAAGGTGCACCCCCTCATGCCGCGCGGCATCACGACGATCAACCCCGGCGTGATCGCCGGCGGCTCGGGCGGCGGCGCCGAGGGCATGCCGAACGGCATGGTCGCGTACTCCAACTTCGCCGACTACTGCGCGCTCGGCCTCTCGCTCAAGTACCTGCCGGACGAGCGCCGAGAGGACGTCAGGGCCGAGTTCGAGCAGTACGTCGCCCGCGTCGCGGCGGCGGACCCGTGGCTGCGCGAGCATCCGCCCGAGATCGAGTGGGGCATTGCCGGGGTGTCGTTCCCGCCCAGTGAGGTCGATTCCGACCATCCACTCGTGGATGCGCTCGGCGGCGCCTTCCGCGCCGTCGCCGGCGAGCCGCGGCTGGCCGGCTTCGAGGCGGTGTCCGATCTCGCCTGGCTCGCGCAGGCGGGCATACCGGCGGTGCTCTACGGCCCCGGCGACTTCGCCCAGGCGCACTCCTCGGCCGAGTACGTCGGCGTCGACGAACTGGTCGAGGTCACCGCCGTCGTTGCGCTTGCGATCTGCGAATGGTGCGGCGTCGCGTGAGGACGTCGGCCTTCTGCTTCGCCGGCGACCTGGCGGACGAGGGTGCCGAGACCGTGCTCGGCAACATCCAGGGCCGCGCCGGACTGGGCGGCGTGACGATGGCGGCGTCCTACCATGCCTCGCGCGACCTCTTCCCGCATGCGCGGACGCGGCATCTGCGCTTCCAGCCCGGTGGCGAGATCTTCTTCCGGCCGGATCCGGGCATCTGGGGCGGTCTCGCGCTGCAGCCCCGGCCGAGCGCGCTCGCACGGACGGGCGACCCGCTCGAGGAGCTCGTCGCGGCGGCGGCTCCGCGCGGCCTCGACGTGCAGGCCTGGACGGTCGTCCTGCACGTCGACTGGACGGAGGACGGCGACCCGCGCTTCGCGGAGCAGACGTGCTTCGGAGATGCCTGCCTGACGGAGCTCTGCCCGGCGAATCCCGACGTGCGAGCGTACGCGCGGGCGCTGGCGAGTGACATCGCCCAGCGGGGTGTGACGTCCGTGCTCGCTGAGTCCCTGCATCATCACGGCCTCGAGCACGGCGCCCATCACGAGCGCTACTTCGTGGAGCTCGGCAGCGCGGCGCGCCTGTTGCTCGGCCTCTGCTTTTGCCCGCACTGTCTCGAGGGCGCTCGCGACCGCGGCGCGGATCCGGGCGAGTTGCTGCGGCGCGCGCGCGCCGAGGTCGAGCGCGCGCTCGCGGGCGGCGAGCCGCAGTCTTCCGCCGAGCTCGCACGCGACGAGGCCGCAGCATTGCTCGGCGGTCAGCTCGGCGCGCTGCTGGATGCCCGCTGCGCGACCGTGACGGCGCTCGTGGGGGAACTCGCCGAGGCGACGCGCGAGCACGGAGTCCGCCTCGAGCTGCTCGACGCCTCGGGCGCGATCAAGGGGTACGCGGACGGGAGCCCGGCCGGAGGTCCTGCGCCGGATATCGCCTGGCGGCACGGCGTCGACATCGAGGCGTGTGCGCGGGCGGGTGCGGCGATCGGGGCGATCGCCTACGCCGCGGATCCGGCACGCGTGGCGCTCGACCTGGCCGCCTATCGCGCGCTTGCGCCGTCAGCGCCGCTCGTCGCTGCGCTGCGACCGTGCCCGCCGGATTGCGACTCCGCCGCGAACCTCGCGGCGAAGCTGCGCGCCGCCGGCGACGCCGGCGTCGACCGCATCGACATCTATCACTACGGTCTGGCGCCGCTGAGCGCGCTCGACCGGGTGCGCGAGGCGATCGCGCTGACGGCCTAAGGCTGTCGCCCTCGCCGCAGCGCGCGGCCGGGAGTCGCTCCGGTGTGCACGCCCCCGTCCAGCACGAGCTCGCCGTTGACGGCGACGTGGTGGAAGCCCCGCGCGAGGCGGCGCGGCTCGTCGTACGTGGCCAGGTCCTGGACGCCGTCCGGGTCGAAGACGGCAATGTCGGCCGCCATGCCGGGACGCACGAGGCCGCGGTCGCCGAGGCCGAGGCGCTGCGCGGGCAGGGACGTCATGTGGCGAATGCACTCCGGCAGGCTGAGCACCCCGAGCTCCCGCACGTACACCGCGAGGTAACGCGCGAAGGTGCCCCAGCCGCGGGGGTGCGGCTGTGCGCCGACCAGGATGCCGTCGCTGCCCGCGGTGTGGGCCGGGTGCTGCATCGTCGCGCGCACGTTCTCCTCGTTGCCGAAGTGCACGAGTGCCGAGGCCGAGAGGCCCGAATCCGCACAGCGCTCGCAGTAGACGTCGATCGGCCGCCTGCCCTCACGGGTGGCGAGTTCCGCGATCGAAGTGCCGTCGAGCACGAGCTTGTCCCACTCGACCGGGACGTCGTGGAAGCCGTCCGAGCCGGCTTCCTCGAGCTCATGGCGGAGTCGCTCGCGCAGGCTCGGGTCGCGCAGCCGCGCGACGATCGCCTCGGGGCCGCCGGCGTGCACCCAGCCCGGCAGCAGCGCGTGCAGGTAGGTCGCCCCCGCGAGGTAGGGATAGGTGTCGAGCGTGATGTCGACCCCGTCGTCGCGGGCGGCGTCGATGAGGGCGAGGAGCTCCCCTGCACGGCCCCGGTTGCAGGCGAAGCCGAGGTGCGCGTGCGCGAGGTGCAGCGGCACGCCGGCGCGCCGCGCGATCTCGATCGAGTCCGCGTAGCCCTTGATCGCGTGCAGCCCGTAGTTGCGGTGGTGGGGGCAGTAATAGGCGCCGCCCCGCAACTCCCTGCAGAGCTCGACGAGCTCGTCATCGCTCGCGTACATGCCGGGCGCGTAGGTAAGTCCAGCCGACAGCCCCACCGCGCCCTCTGCAAGGCCCTGGCGCACGAGTGCGCGCATCGCGGCGAGCTCGCCGGGCGTCGCGGCGCGGTCCTCGGCCCCGACCGTGAGCAGGCGAAGGGTCGCATGCGGGAGCAGGTAGCAGACGTTGACCGCTGTCGTGCCGTCGAAGCGCGCCAGGTACTCGGCGACGGTGCGCCAGCTGTCATCGAGCTCGGGCTCGGCGCCGTTCCAGCCTGCGAGCTGCGCGCGCAGCAGCGCCATGGTGGCGTCATCGACGGGCGCCAGCGCGAGCCCGTCCTGCCCGAGCACCTCCAGCGTCACCCCCTGGTGCACCTTGCAGGTGTGCTCCGGATGGGCGAGCAACTGCACGTCGGAGTGGGTGTGCATGTCGATGAACCCCGGCGAGAGCACGAGGCCGTCGCACGCCAGCGTGCGGCGTGCGGGCTCGTCCACGACCCCGACTGCCGTGATGCGGCCGTCGCGCACGCCGACGTCGGCGCGGTGCCACGGGTTCCCGGCGCCGTCGACGACGGAGGCTCCCCGGAAGCAGAGATCGAGCATCGTCAGACCTCCGCGTCGCGGCTCTCGACGAGCAGCTCGTCGGCCATGCGCACCTGTCCCGACGTGAGGCCGCCGTCGACGGTCAGGATCGCGCCGCTCACGAACGACGCCTCGCCGGAGGCGAGGAAGAGGACGCAGGACGCGACCTCGTCGGGCGTGCCGATGCGCCCGAGGGGATACCAGCGCGCCAGGCGGGCGAGCAGATCGGGCTCGCGCTCGAGGCGGTGGTCCCACACGGGCGTGCGGATGCTGCCGGGCGCGACCGCGTTGGCGCGCACGCCATGGCGGCCATAGCGCCCGGCGACCGATTGCGTGAGGCTGATGAGGCCCGCCTTGGCGGCGCTGTAGGCCTCGTTCCCGTAGTAGCCGAGGCCGTTCACGGAAGCAACGTTGACGATGCTGCCGGCGCCCCGCTCGATCATCCCGGGCAGCACCGCACGCGTGCAAAGGAACGCGCTCGTGAGCGTGCCGTCGAGGTCGCGGCGCCAGGCTTCCTCGTCGACCGTGACGAGGTTGTCGCTGGTTGCCGAGAGCGCGTTGTTCACGAGCACGTCGACGCGCCCCGCGAGCGCGCGCTCGACGTCCCCGGCGACCGTCACGTCGGCTGCGATCGCCTCCGCCTCGCCGCCCGCAGCCTCGGCGGCGGCGCGGGCGCGATCGGCGTCGATGTCGATGCAGCGCACCCGTGCGCCCTCGCCGGCGAAGCGTCGCACGAGCACGCTGCCGATTCCGCCCCCGCCGCCGGTGATCGCTACGGTCATGCCCGCGAAGCGCATTCGGGGATCCTCGCACGCCGTGGTTGACGGCGCAGCCCGTCGGCCGATTCAATGCACGGCAGGCCCACGAGTCGGAGGGACGGATGGACGGCATCGAGCGCGCGCGCTTCGACCACATCGGCGTGATCACGGACGAGCGGCACGCGGGCGAGTCCTTCGTGGAGGCGACGCGCGTGTGGGTCACGAGCCCACGCGACCATCCGTTCCACGTCGAATACCTGCGCTTCGAGCCCGACAGCACGGTGACCGGGCCGCTGCGACATGATCCCCACGTCGCCTACCGCGTCGACGACATCGATGCCGCAGTCGACAGCCACGAGATCCTGCTGCCGCCGTTCGCCGTCGGCGGCGGCTTCTGCCGCGTCGCCTTCGTGCTCATCGACGGCGTGGTCGTGGAGTTCATGCAGTACCGGAATCCCGACGAGGAGGGCTGGTTCTAGATGCGCAACGCGCTGGCGGGGCACACGAACTCGTTCCACACGTACAGCCGCGAGGAAGCGCTCGCGGGGATCGCGGAGGCCGGGTACCGCGCGGTCGAGCTCACGGCCGTCGAGGGCTGGACGGAGCACGTGGACCTCGACGCCGACACGGGCGAGCTGCGCGCCCGCCTCGAGCATTACGGCCTCGAGCCCGTCGCGCTCTCCGGCCACTCCGACCTCACCACCGCCGACGGCGTCGCCTACGGCATCAAGGCGGTCCGCTGGTGCGCGGACTACGGGCTGCCTGTCATGAACACCGCCATCGGCGGGCACGCGAGCCAGGATGAAAACGAGTCCGCGTTCCTGTCCAACATCCAGTCGCTCGCGGACGCAGCCGAGGATGCGGGCGTGGACGTCGCGCTCGAGATCCACGGCGACATCATGGCGAGCGGCGCCCGCACGCTGCCGCTGCTCGAGCGGATCGGTCATCCCCGGATCAAGGTCGCCTACGACACGGGCAACTGCGAGTTCTACGGCGACGTCAAGGCGGTCGACGACATCGCGGGCATCGTCCCCTACCTGGCCAACGTGCACCTCAAGGATCATCGCGGCGGCAAGGGCGTGTGGGACTTCCCGGCGCCCGGCGACGGCACCGTCGACTTCGGCGCGGTTCTGCGCCTGCTCGAAGAGGGCTCCTACCGCGGTCCGCTCTCGGTCGAGGTCGAGTTCCAGGGCGACCCGTGGCCCCCGCTGAGCGAGGTGAACGCTTCGATGCAGCGTGCCTGCGCGCACCTGAACGCGCTCGGCCTGGGATGATCGGCGTCGCGATCCTCGGCGGCGGCTTCATGGGCCAGACGCACGCAGGCGCCTGGGCCGGGCTCCGGGGCCGTGCGCGCGTCGTCGCGGTGTCGTCGCGCACACACGAGCGCGCGGCGCGAGTCGCGGCGCTCTGCGCAGCCGAGGCGACTGACGACCTCTACGCTCCGCTCGAGCGCGCGGACGTCGACGTGGCCGACATCTGCCTGCCGACGCCGCAGCACCGCGAGGCGGCCGAGCGGGCTTTCGCCGCAGGCAAGCACGTGCTTCTGGAGAAGCCGATCGCTCTCACGCTGGAGGACGCGGAGGCGATCGTGGACGCGGGCCGGCGCGCGGGCAAGCTGCTCGTCATCGGGCTCGTGCTGCGCTTCTGGCCCGAGTACGCGGAGCTGCGGCGCATCGCGGCGTCGGGCGAGCTCGGCCGCCCGATCGCCGCGAGCGCGCAGCGTCTCTCGCCGCCGCCGGCATGGAACGACTGGATGATCGACGCGGAGCGATCCGGCGGCGTCTGCATCGATCTGATGGTGCACGACTTCGACGCCGTCGCCGCCGTCCTCGGGCTGCCGCGCCGCGTCTTCGCGCGCGCCCTGCGCAGCGGGCCCTACGGCGCGCCGCAGCACTGCGTGGCCGTCGTCGAGCACGAGGGCGGCGAGGCGACGGTCGAGGGCGGGCTCATGCAGCCCGAGTCGTATCCGTTCTCGAGCAACCTGCGCGTGCTCTGCGAGCGCGGCGTGGTCGAGTACCCCTTCAGCGCCGCGCCGGCCGAGGACGGCGGCAACATCGGAGGCGTCGACCAGGCCGCGAACCGCCTGCGGGTGTATCCCGCCGACGGCCCCATGCGCCTGGTCGAAGTGGCCGCCGCCGATCCCTGGGCCGGACAGACTGCCGCCGTGGCCGGCTGGCTCGAGCGGGGCGAGGGACCCACGGAGGCCACAGGGGAGCAGGCCACGATGGCGCTGCGCGTGGCGCTCGCGGCCAACCGCTCGCTCGAGAGCGGACGCCCCGAGGACATCTGAAGGCAGCACCGGAACAGAGGAGCACCACATGGCCCCCAGCGACGAGCTCGCATACCTCTCCGCAGCCGAGACGGCGCGGCGGATCCGTTCGCGCGAGCTCTCGCCGGTCGAGGCGGTCGAGGCCGCGATCGCGCGCGTCGAAGCGCGCAATCCCGACCTGAATGCGTTCGTCCATCTCGGCTTCGACGACGCGCGCGAGCGCGCGGGCGCCGCCGAGCGCGCCGTCATGTCGGGCGCCGAGCTCGGGCCGCTGCACGGCGTCCCGACGGCCATGAAGGACCTCTTCGACTTCAAGCCCGGCTGGCCGAGCACGTTCGGCGGGGTGCGCGCACTCAAGGACTACGTGCCGGACTTCTCCTGCGTCTTCGCCGAGCGCATCGAGCGCGCCGGCGCCATCCTGCTCGGCAAGACGAACAGCCCGGTGATGGGCTTCCGCGGCATCTGCGACAACCCCCTCTTCGGGCCGTCGCGCAACCCCTTCGATCTCACCAGGAACACCGGAGGCTCCTCCGGCGGCAGCGCCGCAGCCGTCGCCGACGGGCTCGTCCCGTTCGCGGAGGGCACCGACGGCGGGGGCTCGATCCGCATTCCCGCCGCGTGGTGCGGCGTCTACGGCTTCAAGGGCTCGTTCGGGCGAGTGCCGCTCGTGATGCGCCCGAACGGCTTCGGCGGCGCAACCCCGTTCATCGCCGAGGGCCCGATCACGCGAACCGTCGACGATGCGGCGCTCTCCATGACCGCGCTTTCGGGCTACGACCCTCGCGATGTCTTCAGCCTCGACGAGGTGCCCGACTACATGGGGGCGACGACGCGCTCGCTCGAGGGCATGCGGATCGCCTACAGCCCCGACTGGGGCGTCTTCCCCGTCGACCCAGCCGTCGCCGAGACGGTGCGGCGGGCCGTCGGCGCCTTCGAGGAGGCCGGTGCACGCGTCGAGGAGGTGGAGGTGGCCATCACGCGCGATCACCGCGAGCTCGCCGACCTCTGGTGCCGCCTCATCATCCCGCTCAGCGTGCTCGCGTTCGAGGATCTCAAGCTGCAGGGCCTCGACATCATGAGCGACCACCGCGACGATCTGCCACCGGAGTTCCGCGCCTGGGTCGAGCAGGGACGGTCGGCGTCGATGATCGATCACTACCGCGACCAGGAGATGCGCACGGAGATCCTCGACGCGGTGCAGGGGCTGCTGAACCGCTACGACCTGATCGTCACGCCGACGGTGGCCGCCCAGCAGGTCGAGAACGGCACCGACGGCAACACGCTCGGCCCGGCGACGGTCGCGGGCCAGGAGGTGGAGCGGCTGATCGGCTGGTGCCTGACGTACTTCACCAACTTCACGGGCCATCCCTCTGCCTCGATCCCGGCCGGCATGATCGACGATCGCCTACCCGTCGGCATGCAGATCATCGGCCGTCGCTACGCCGACACCGACGTACTCGCGGCGAGCGCGGCGTTCGAGCGGCTGCGGCCGTGGCGGGACGCGTATCGCATCTGCCGCGAACGGGAGGTGCGCACGAGCGCCGCCTAGTGGCGAGCCTCCACAGCACTCGGCGTGAAGAGAGCTACGCCTTCGGCTGCCGCAAGAGGAGCAGCGAGCGCGACGTGACGATGGCCGCCCCGCGCGCGGTCAGCACCGTCGCCGGAGCCTGGGGATAGGCGGTCGAGAGCTCCACCTGCCAGCGCGGCCCGAAGCGACGCGGCGGCAAGCTGAACGTGACGTCCTCGTAGTGGGCGTTCACGAGCAGGGTGAAGGAGGAGTCGACGACGGGCTCGCCCTCGTCGCCGGCGCTGCCGATCGCGCGCCCGTTGAGGAAGACGCCGAGCGCGTGCGCGCCGGAGTTCTGCCAATCGGCGGCGGTCATCCTGCGGCCGTCGGGCCGGAACCACCAGGCGTCCGGGAGGCCCGCGGGCGAGGGCTGCCCGCTCAGGAACCGGGTGCGGCGGAAGATCGGGTGCTCGCGGCGCAGCGCCACCAGCCGGCGCGTGAAGGCGAGAAGCTCCTCGCCCGCCTCGCCGACGTCCCAGTTGACCCAGGAGAGCTCGTTGTCCTGGCACCAGGCGTTGTTGTTGCCGTGCTGCGTGCGGCCGATCTCGTCGCCTCCCAACAGCATCGGCACGCCTTGGGAGAGCAGCAGCGTCGTCAGGAAGTTGCGCTGCTGGCGCTCGCGCAGGGCGAGGATCTCGGGATCGTCGGTCGGGCCCTCGACGCCGCAGTTCCAGGAGCGGTTGTCATCGGTGCCGTCGCTGTTGTCCTCCCGGTTGGCCTCGTTGTGCTTCTGGTTGTACGAGACGAGGTCGGCGAGCGTGAAGCCGTCGTGCGCCGTGATGAAGTTGATCGAGGCGGAGGGATGGCGGCCGTCGGACTCGTACAGGTCGCTCGAGCCCGTGAAGCGCGAGGCGAAGGCGGCGACGTTCGCCTGGCCGCGCCAGACGTCTCGCATGGTGTCGCGGTAGAGGCCGTTCCACTCCGTCCACAGCACCGGGAAGTTGCCGACCTGGTAGCCGCCGGGCCCGAGATCCCAGGGCTCGGCGATCAGCTTCACCTGCGAGAGCACCGGGTCCTGGTGGATCACGTCGAAGAACGCCGAGAGGCGGTCGACGTCGTACAACTCGCGCGCCAGCGCCGAGGCCAGATCGAAGCGGAAGCCGTCCACGTGGCAGTCGATCACCCAGTAGCGCAGCGAGTCCATGATCAGCCTGAGTACGCTCGGGTGCACCGGGTTGAGGCTGTTGCCCGTGCCCGTGAAATCCATGTAGCGGCTACGGGTCGTCCGGCATCAGCCGGTAGTACGAGGCGTTGTCGATGCCCTTGAACGAGAGCATCGGCCCGAGGTGGTTGCCCTCCGCGGTGTGGTTGTAGACCACGTCGAGGATCACCTCGATGCCGGCGCGGTGGAGCGCCTTGACCATGCCCTTGAACTCTTTGATCTGCTCACCCTGGGTGCCCGTCGCGGCGTAGCGCGGCATGCGGAGCGAGGTAGCCGATCGAGGCAGTAGCCCCAGTAGTTGGTCAGCCCGCGCTCGTGGATGAAGCGCTCCTCGATGATGTGGTGCACCGGCAGCAGCTCCACGGCGGTCACGCCGAGCGCCTGGAGATAGTGCGATGGCCGCCTCGGAGGCAAGCCCCGCATAGGTGCCGCGCAGATCCTCGCGCACGCCCGGGTGCAGGCGCGTGAAGCCCTTGACGTGCAGCTCGTAGATCACCGTCTCGTGCCAGGGCGTCTCGAGCCGGCGAGTCCCCCTCCCAGTCGAAGCCCGGATCGATCACGACGCAGCGAGGCATCGCCGCGGCATCGTCGGAGCCGTCGGGCAGATCACCGGCGCCCGGCGCGCCGGGCCGGTAGGGCAGCGTGTTGGCGGCCTCCCAGCGCACGCCGCCGCCGATCGCCTTCGCGTACGGGTCGAGCAGGAGCTTGGCCGGATTGAAGCGGTGCCCCCGCTCGGGCGCGTACGGGCCGTGGACGCGCAGCCGTAGCGCTGGCCCGGCCCCACGCCCGGGACGTAGCCGTGCCAGTTGAACGCCGTGCGCTCGCTCAGCGGATAGCGCTGCTCGACGCCCGCCGTCGTCGAACAGGCAGAGCTCGACACGCTCCGCATTCTCCGAGAAGAACGAGAAGTTCGTGCCCCTCCCGTCCCACGTCGCCCCCAGCGGGAACGGCCGGCCAGGCCAGATCGGATGCCCCTCGCTCTCCAAGCGCGCCGAGTCTAGCCGGGTCTGCGGCGTCAGCCAGATCACGCCGAGCGGCGGCAGCGTGCACGTCCGCCGACCATTCCTGGCCGTGCCAGCCGAGCTCCTCGGCCTCGATCGGGTCGCCGTTGCCGACGCCGGAGCCGCCGTACCTGCCGTCATCGGTGTTGATCGCCTCGCGCCAGAGGCCGGGCCGCGGCAGCCCCACGCGGTAGCCCGGGCGCGGAACCGGCGAGAAGTTGCAGACGCACACGACGCGTGCGCTCGCCGTCCTGCGAGAAGCGCGCGAAGGCGATCACGTTGGCGGCCGCGTCGTTCAGCTCGAGCCAGGCGAAGCCGGCTCCGGCTCGCCATCGACCTCCCAGAGCGCGGGCTCGTCGCGGTAGACGCGGTTGAGATCGCCGACCAGCGTCTGCACGCCCTTGTGCTCCGGGCGCTCGAGCAGGTGCCAGTCGAGGCTCGCGTCGTGGCTCCACTCCCGCTCCTGCGCGAACTCGCCGCCCATGAAGAGGAGCTTCTTGCCCGGGTGGGCCCACATGTAGCCGTAGAGCGCGCGCAGGTTCGCGAACTGCTGCCAGCGGTCGCCGGGCATCTTGTCGAGCAGCGAGCCCTTGCCGTGCACGACCTCGTCGTGGGAGAGCGGCAGGATGAAGTTCTCGCTGAACGCGTACATGAGGCTGAACGTCAGCTCGCCGTGGTGGTAGCTGCGGTGCGCCGGGTCGTGGCGGAAGTAGTCGAGCGTGTCGTGCATCCAGCCCATGTTCCACTTGAAGCCGAAGCCGAGGCCGCCGAGGTAGGTCGGGCGCGAGACGCCCGGCCAGGCCGTCGACTCCTCGGCGGCCATGATCGACGCCGGGCTCGCGGCCGTGGACGACCTCGTTGAGCTGCTCGCAGGAAGGCGATCGCCTCGAGGTCCTCGCGCCCGCCGTACTCGTTCGGGATCCACTCCCCCGCCTTGCGCGAGTAGTCGCGGTAGAGCATCGAGGCAACGGCATCGACTCGCATGCCGTCGGCGTGGTACTGCTGGAGCCAGAACAGCGCGTTGGCGACGAGGAAGTTGCGCACCTCGGTGCGGCCGTAGTTGAAGACGAGCGTCCCCCAGTCGGGATGCGCGCCGCGGCGCGGGTCGTCGTGCTCGTAGAGCGCGGTGCCGTCGAAGCGCGACGAGCGCGAACTCGTCGCGCGGAAAGTGCGCGGGCACCCAGTCGAGGATCACGCCGAGCCCGCGCTCGTGCAGGCGGTCGACGAAGGCCGCGGAACTCGTCGGGCGCCCCGTAGCGCGAGGTCGGGGCGTAGTAGCCCGTCACCTGGTAGCCCCACGAGCCGGTGAACGGGTGCTCCATGACGGGCAGCAGCTCGACGTGCGTGAAGCCGAGGCTCGAGCGCGTAGTCGGCGAGCTCGTCGGCGAGCTCGGTGTAGGTCAGCGAGCGGTTGCCCTCGAGCGGGTTGAGCCGCCAGGAGCCGAGGTGCACCTCGTAGATCGAGATCGGCGCGGCGTGCGGCTGCGCCTCGCGCCGGCGCTCGAGCCAGGCCTGCGTCGCTCCACTCGTAGCTCGGTCTCGAAGACGATCGAGCCCGTCTGCGGCGGCAGCTCGGTGCGCAGCGCGACCGGGATCGGCCTTGAGCCGGACGGCGCCGTCGGCCCCGCGGATCGCGAACTTGTAGCCTGCCCGGCCGCGGCCTCGGGCACGAAGAGCTCCCAGACGCCGGCGGCTGCCGAGCGAGCGCATCGGGTGGGCGCGCTCGTTCCAGCCGTTGAAGTCGCCGACGACGCCGACCGCCCGCGCGGCCGGCGCCCACACGGCGAAGGACGTGCCGCGGGCGCCGTCGAGCGTCGCGCGGATGCGCGCCGAGCGCGTTCCAGAGCTGCTCGTGGCGGCCCTCGCGCGATCAGGTGCAGGTCGAGCTCGCCGAGCGTGGGCGGAAGGAGTACGCGTCGCGCACGGTGACCGTCGCGCCGTCGCGGGTAGCCGACCTCGAGCCGGTAGCCGGGCAGCGCTGCGCTTTCCGGGCAGCACTGCCTCGAAGACGCCCGGCCGGGTGCGTCTGCCGGAGCTCGACGGGCTGCCCTCGTTGCGGCAGCACCCGCACGGAGGTCGCGGCCGGACGGAAGGCCCGCACGAGCAGGCCGCCCTCGACCCGGTGCGCGCCCAGCACGCGGTGCGGGATCTGCGTGCTCGCCCGCGACGACGCGCGTCGATCTCTGTCGCCGTCATGCCGCTCCCGGCGTAGCCGGCAGCCGCGGCGGGTAGCGTGCACGGAAGTGGCCGAGATGACATCGCCATGGTGAATCTTCCCCGTTCGAGCGGAATCCTGCTCCACGTTACGTCCCTTCCCGGCGGGAAGCTGGGTACACGGCGGCGTACGCCTTCGTCGATTGGCTCGCCGCGGCCGGGCAATCCTGGTGGCAGATGCTCCCGCTCGCGCCCGCCCGATCGCTCGGGCTCGCCCTACACCTCGACCTCCGCGTTCGCCGGCTGGCCCGGCTGCTCGCTGATCCCGAGCGCCCCTGTCGGGCCGGCCGAGAGCGCCGCATTCCGGGCCGCGCACGCCTACTGGATCGCCGACTGGGAGCGCTTCGGCGGACGCGGAGGCCGCTCGAGGCCCAGGTGCGCTTCGAGCGCGAATGGAGCGCGCTGCGCGCCTACGCCGCCGCGCGCGGCGTGCGGCTGATCGGCGACATCCCGCTCTACGTCGGCGCCGCGCAGCGCCGACCACCTCGCCCATCCCGAGCATCTTCCAGCGCGGCTTCGTGGCGGGCGCGCCGCCGGATGCGCTGAGCGCCGTCGGCCAGCTCTGGGGCAATCCGCTGTACGACTGGACGGCGATGCGGAAGGAGGGCTACCGCTGGTGGATCGAGCGGCTGCGGCGCGCGTCACAGCTCTCCGACCTCTACCGCATCGACCACTTCCGCGGCCTCGTCGCGTACTGGTCGGTGCCGGCGCGCGCCCGGACCGCCGCGCGCGGGGCGCTGGCGGCGCGGCCCCGGCAAGGCGCTCTTCGACGCTGCGCAACGCGAGCTCGGCGAGCACGCGCTGATCGCCGAGGATCTCGGCGTGATCACGCAGCCGGTCGAGCGGCTGCGCCTCGAGCTCGGGTTGCCCGGGCATGGTCGTGCTGCAGTTCGGCTTCGGCGGCGGGCCGCGCAATCCGCACCGGCCGGAGAATCACGTGGAGCTGCTCGTCGTCTACACCGGCACCCACGACACCGACACCGCGCGTCGGCTGGTGGGACGCCCTCGAGCCCGAAGGCGCGGCAGCGCCACGGGCCTCGACCCCGCCGAGCCGCACTGGTCGCTGATCGAGCTCGCGCTCGCGCTCGCCCGCCGGTGCTCTCGATCGTGCCTGCCCAGGACGTCCTCGGCCTCGGCAGCGAGGCCCGCATGAACCTCCCGGGCATCGGCGAGGGCAACTGGCGCTGGCGCCTGGACGAGGGCGCTCTGACCGAGCAGCTTGCGCTGCGGCTGCGAGAGGCGACGGCACGCGGCGCGCGCCTCCCTCAGGGACAGGCGCGGCCGAGGGGCACGCGCGCCCGGTAGCGCCTTTCCCCGATCGTGATCACGATCGGCAGACAGGCCGGCCGCGCAACGTAGAACGCGCCCGGATAGGCGAGCCAGACAGTCTGGCCGTCGCCGCCCGGGCAGGGCAGGACGCGCACGCCGCGCGCGATCGGCGGCTTCGCGTCGCCCCGGTTGTCCCATGCCATCCCGGCGGTCCGATGCCATGAGGGGGCGATCTGGATCGTGAACGGCGCCCCGCCGGCGCGGATGAAGACCGGCAGCTGGGTCGTGAACGGGTAGCGCGCGTTCTGCTGGAGCACGAGCTTGCGCGCGCGTGTGCCCCAGGACAGCCCGAGCCGCCCGGCGTAGAGCGTGCCGGTCGGTTGCGCCGTCGCGCGGCCGGCGTCGTCGCAGTCGACGATCGCGAGTCGCGGCGCGGCCGCCGGCGCCGTGCCGGCGGCCACGCACGCGAGCGCGGCTGCCGTGAGCGCGAGTGCGATCCGCATGCTCTCCGGATTCCAGCACGCGCGCGGAACGCCTTCCTCGGCGTTGGGGCTCGGGGATCTCTGGGGGGTGCGGCCAAATGACATCCGCAGTGCCTGTCAAATGGCCGACAGCCCAGCCAAACCCCCGCCCGCTCCCCTGAGCCCCGCAATCGCCCAACCACAGCCAGATTCGCCATGTGTGCCGGATCCGTGCCGCCGCAAGCGCAGGACGCAGCGAGTGTCACTTCCAGCTACTCGACGCCCGGATCAACCGACGACAGCACGCATGAACCCAAGGCCTGCCGGCCGCGCAGCCGGCGCCATCCCCGGCTTGCGCCTCGGGCGCGGCCAAATGACATCCGCAGTGCTTGTCAGTTGGCCACAGCCCAGCCAGACCCCCCGCCCACACCCCGAGCCCCAGCAATGGCCCAATCACAGCCAGATCCGGCTTGTGTGACGGATCCGTGCCGCCGCAAGCGCAAGGCGCAGCGAGTGTCACTTCCAGCTTCTGGACGCGCGGATCCACCGGCGACAGCGCGCATACGTCCAAGGCTTCCCGGCCGCGCCGGCAGCGCATTCCCAGCCCGTACCTCGGTGTCGTACCTCGGGACGCGGCCAAATGACATCCGCAGTGCTTGCCAATTGGCCGACAGCCCAGCCAAACCCCCAGCCACTCCCCCAGCCCCGCAACCGCCCAGCCACAGCCAGCACGTGTGCCGCATCCGTGCCGCCGCAGGCGCAGGACGCAGCGAGTGTCACTTCGAGCTACTCGACGAGCGAGTTGTCGAGCGAGAGCACGTAGGCATCCGCGCCGACGCCGAGCCATTCGGCCTCCGCCGGAGCTTCGGCTGCGAGGAAGCCCGCGGTGCCGCCCTGAGCCCGCAGTGCGGCACATCAGGCGCGGCGTGAGCCACTCGCGCTCGGCGCCGTCCCAATCCCACCGTCACGGTCTGGTCGATCGCGAACGGCTCGACGCCGCAGTAGCCGCCGACGAGGCTGCCCATCGGCGTCCACGTCTGCCGCTCGCCATCCACCGCCGCGGTCATCGCCTGACGGCTGAGATGCCCGTTGCCGCACCAGCCGAGCATCGCTCGCGACGGCGGCAGCGAAGAGACGACCGCGCCGAGGTTGCGGGCCTGCTGATCCTCGCGCCAGTTGATTGCCGTCCAATCCTCGGGACCGTCGCGTGCGGGACCGAGGCGAAGTCGGCCTCGTAGGCGTGCAGCGTCCAGCCGAGCGCGAGCGCCGCCTCGATCAGCGCTCGCATGTCCGGCTGGCCGAGATAGCCATCCAGGCTTCGCTGCTCGAGCTCGCGCGCGGCGTTCGCGCGCGCCGCCACGCGCGACCGAGAGCGCCTCCATCGCCAGATGGCGCACGCCGCGCACGTGCGCGACCGGCAGCAGCTCCCGCCCGAGCTCGCGCGTGCGCAGGCAGCGGGCGAGGCCCGAGTGCGCCTCGTTCATCAGCACCAGCCGCGAGCGGCCGAGCGCCGTGCTCGAGCAGCTCCGCCGGCGTGGCGCCAGACGGTCAGCGCGCGCGCCTCCTGCCAGCGTCTCGTAGAGCGCGGCGGTCTCGGCGCGCGATCGCCGGCCACGCGAACCGCTCGATGGCGCGCGCGCCGGCCGGCCTCCCCCATCGCCCGCGCCCGCGCCGGAGTCGGCCAGCAGCGCGTTCACGCGCTCGGCGATGTCGCGCGCGAAGCGCGCCGGGATCGACGGGGTCGCGCGTGCCGTCGTCGCGCGGCTCGAACGGGACGAGCAGACCGGTCTCGCCGTCCTCGACGACCTCGGGGATGCCGCCGGTGCGCGTCGCGACGACCGCCGTCTCGCAGGCCATCGCCTCGAGGTTGACGATGCCCGAGCGGCTCGTAGATCGACGGGCAGAGGAAGACGGTCGCGTGGCTGAGGATCTGGATCACGTCCTCGCGCGGCAGCATGCTCGCGATCCACACGATGTCGCCGCCGCGCGGCGCGCACGCGCTCGACCTTGGCCTCGATCTCGGCCGCGATCTCGGGCGTGTCGGGCGCGCCGGCGCAGAGCACGAACTGCGCGCCCGGCGCGAACTGCAGCGCAGCGTCGAGCGCGTAGGTGACGCCCTTCTGGCGCGTGATGCGGCCGACGAACGACGACGAGCGGGCGATCGCGGCGTCGACGCCGTGGCGCGCGAGCGCGTCCGTGCCCGCGTCGGGCCGGTAGCGCTCGCTGTCGATGCCGTTGTAGATCACGCTCACGCGCGCCGGATCGACCGCCGGATAGCAGGCGAGCACGTCGCGCGCCTGCTCGCGCGAGACGGCGATGATGGCGTCGGCCGCCTCGAGCGCCGTGCGCTCGCAGAAGCTCGAGACGGCGTAGCCGCCGCCGAGCTGCTCCTCCTTCCACGGCCGCATCGGCTCGAGGCTGTGCACGGTCGCGACGTGCGGGATGCCGTACAGCAGCTTGGCGAGGTGGCCGGCGAGGTTCGCGTACCAGGTGTGGCTGTGCACGAGCTCGGCGCCCTCGACGCCGGCGGCCATCGCGAGGTCGACCGAGACCGCCTCGAGCGCGGCGGCATGCGCCGGCGCCGCCCGCGAGCGCGCTCCCAGGGCCGGTAGGCGCGCACCGCCGGCCCGCCGGCCGGCGTCGGCGCGCTCGCCGCCCCAGCAGTGCACCGTCAGCTCGACGAGCCGCGCGAGCTCGCGCGCGAGGTACTCGACGTGCACGCCCGCCCCGCCGTAGACCTCGGGCGGATACTCCCGCGTGAGCAGCGCGACCTTCAGCTGCGGCTCGACCTTCTGGCCCTTGCCGACCACGACGATGCCGCCCGTCGGAGACGGTGAAGCGCTCGCGATCGGCGCTCGAGATCGACGCCGATCTGCGCGCCCTCGGCGGGATCTGCACGTGCTTGTCGATGATCGCGTTGCGCACGATCGCGCTGCGCCCGACGTCGACGCCGTGCAGCAGCACGGAGGAGTCGACCTCGGCGTAGGAGTGCACGCGCACGCCGGGCGAGAGGATCGAGCGCCGCACGTGGCCGCCCGAGACGATCACGCCGGCGCACACGAGCGAGTCGACGGCCGAGCCGGTGCGCCCCTCCTCCTCGAACACGAACTTCGCGGGCGGCAGCGGGTCGGGCCAGCTGAGGATCGGCCACTCGGCGTTGTAGAGGCTGAAGGCCGGCGTCACGGACGTCAGGTCCATGTGCGCGTCGTGGTAGGCGTCGAGCGTCCCGACGTCGCGCCAGTAGCCGCGGTCGTGCGGCAGGTCGCCGGGCACCTCGTTGTTCGTGAAGTCGTAGACGTAGGCCTCGCCGCGCTCGACGAGCATCGGGATGATGTCGCCGCCGAGGTCGTGACGCGAGTCCTCGTTGCGCGCGTCGCGCGTGACCGCGTCGATCAGCGCCTCGGTCGTGAAGACGTAGTTGCCCATCGAGGCGAGCACCTGCCCGGGCGTCGCGGGATCCGCCGACGGCGTCCTGCGGCTTCTCGCGGAAGGCCGCGATGCGCTGGCCCGACGCGGCCGCGCTCGATCACGCCGGAGCGGCTCGCCTCGGCCAGCGGCACGTTCAGCGCGGCGACCGTGACGCCCGCGCCCGTCGCGATGTGCTGGCCGACCATCTGCGCGGGATCCATGCGGTAGATGTGGTCGGCGCCGAAGACGCACACGTACTCCGGGCGCTCGTCGTAGATCAGGTTGAGGCTCTGGTAGATCGCGTCCGCCGAGCCCGAGAACCAGTGCGGGCCGCGCCGCTGCTGCGCGGGCACCGGCGTGACGTAGTTGCCGAGCAGCGGCGAGAGCCGCCACGTGGTCGTGATGTGGCGGTCGAGGCTGTGGCTCTTGTACTGCGTCAGCACCGCGATCTTGAGGTAGCCCGCGTTGACGAGGTTCGAGAGCGCGAAGTCGACGAGGCGGTAGTTGCCGCCGAACGGCACGGCCGGCTTCGCGCGGTCGAGCGTCAGCGGCAGCAGGCGCTTGCCCTCGCCGCCGGCGAGCACGATCCCGAAGATGCCGGCGACCGCCATCGGGCGACTCTACTCCGCCGAGCGGCTGCGCGAGCAGGCGCTCGATCGCCGCCACCGGGATCGAGACCCACTCGGGGCGCACCGCGAGCTCGTGGCGCACCTCGTCGACCGCCTTCTCGAGCTCGAAGATCTCGAGCAGCTGCGCGGCGATCCGGCCTGCCCGCCGTGGACGAGGCCGCTCGGCTCCACCGCCGCGAAGTAGCCGGCGCAGGAAGTTCGCGCGCGCCTGCTCCTCCCAGCCCTCCGGCGGCGGCGAGCCGCCCGAGAGCACGCTCGCCGATGCGGCGTAGGCGAGCGAGCGCAGCATGCTGGCGACGTCGCGCAGCGGCGACTGCTTGCGCCGCCGCTCGGCGAAGCTGTGGTCGGGCGTCCCCTCGAAGTCGAGCACGAGCCAGTCGCTGCCCGTCCAGAGCAGGTCGCCGAGGTGGAGGTTGCCGTGGATGCGGATCACGCGGCCGCGTCGAGCTCATGCTCGAGAGCTGTCGCACGCGCTCGCGCACCTCCTCCCCGCGCCCGGCGATCGGCGCGAGCGCCTCGCTCTCGGGCAGATGCGCGAAGACGGTCTCGATCTCCTCGTCGAGCGTGGCCGCGAGCAGCGCGTAGGACTCGCTGCTCGGCTCCTCCGCGGCGAACGCGGGATCGCTCGAGTCGGATGCGAGCGCGACGTGCATCGCTCCGGTGACCTCGCCGAGCCGCGTGAGCGTCTCGAGGAAGCGCGACGGGATCGCCGGCGAGCGACGACAGCGCGAACGTCCAGCCGTCGCACTCGGCCGGCACGAAGCGCGTCAGGATGCCGAGCGTCGAGTCGATCAGGCGGCCGGAGTGCTCGAAGGAGCCGAGCAGCGCGCGGCGTGTTCGGGAAGCCGTGGCGGTCAGGAACTGCAGCAGCTCGATCTCGGGGTTGTCGCCCGGCCGAGAGCAGGCGGTAGACCTTGAGCACGAGCTCCTCGCCGTACGACGACGGAGCTGTTGGAGTGCCCCTCGCCGATCGGCGCGCAGCGTCGGCCGAGCGGCGGCACGGGACCGATCGGGCCGCCCGCGGGCTGGAACTCGATCGCCGAGTCCTCGCCGTGCGCCGCGGCCGCCGTGCGGATGAGATCGACGAGCTCGCCGGCCACCTCGGCGTCGGAGGTCGCGTCGTAGGCCGTCCAGCCGTCGAGCGGTGCGATCGCGTCGGCGGCGCTCGCCTCGCCCTCGGGGCGCAGCGCGATCGGCAGCTGGTAGATCTCGTTCAGGCCCGCGCTCGGTCGCGACCTCGACGAGCGCGATCGCGAGCAGCGGCGCGACGGTGTGCACGTACGTCGCCTCGACGACGCGCGCGGCCGCGCCCTCGCGGCCGTGCGGCAGGAACCACGGCTGGCGCGCGACGAACGCGCTCAGCTCGGCCTCGGGAAGACGGGTCAGGTCAAGCATCGGGGCGCCTCAGCCCGAACCAGTAGAAGCCGCGCGAGCCGAGCGTGAGCAGGTAGCGCTCGCTCGTGACGGCGGGGAACGCCGCGCCGCCGAGCAGCTCCTCCGGCACGCAGCCCGCGAACTCCGAGAGGTCGAGCGTGACGGCCTGCGCGCTGCGCGCCAGGTTGTGGACGCAGAGCACGATGTCCTCCTCGTAGCGCCGGACGTGGGCGAAGATGCGCGGGTTGTCGGGCGCGAGCGGCTCGTAGCGTGCCGAGGCCGAACACCGGGTGCTCCTTGCGCAGCGCGATGAAGCGATGCAGCCAGCGCAGGAGCGAGGTCGGCGAGCGCAGCTGCGCCTCGACGTTGACCGCCTGGTAGCCGGTCACCGGATCCATCAGCGGCGGCAGGTAGAGCTGGGCGAAGTCGGCGCGCGAGAAGCCGGCGTTGCGGTCGCCCGTCCAGTGCATCGGCGTGCGCACGCCGTCGCGATCGCCGAGGTAGACGTTGTCGCCCATGCCGATCTCGTCGCCGTAGTAGAGCACCGGGCTGCCGGGCAGCGAGAAGAGGATCGCGTGCACGAGCTCGATCTCGTCGCGCCCGTTGTCGAGCAGCGGCGCGAGCCGCCGCCGGATGCCGACGTTGATGCGCATGCGCGGATCCTTGGCGTACTCCGCGTACATGTAGTCGCGCTCCTCGTCGGCCACCATCTCGAGCGTCAGCTCGTCGTGGTTGCGCAGGAAGAGCCCCCACTGGCAGTTGTCCGGGATCGCGGGCGTCTGCGCGAGGATCTCGTAGATCGGCTTCGCCTCCTCGCGCCGCAGCGCCATGAACATGCGCGGCATGACGGGGAAGTGGAACGCCATGTGGCACTCGTCGCCGTCGCCGAAGTACTCGACGACGTCGGCCGGCCACTGGTTGGCCTCGGCCAGCAGCACCGTGTCGGGGTGCGACTCGTCGAGGTGCGCGCGCACCTTGCGCAGGAAGCGCGTGCGTCGCGGGCAGGTTCTCGCAGTTCGTGCCGTCCTGCTCGTAGAGGTAGGGCACGGCGTCGAGCCGGAAGCCGTCGAGCCCGAGGTCGAGCCAGAAGCGCAGCGCGTCGAGCATCGCCTGCTGCATCTCCTGCGTTCTCGAAGTTGAGGTCGGGCTGGTGGTGGAAGAAGCGGTGCCAGTAGTAGGCGCCCGCGACCGGATCCCACGTCCAGTTCGAGATCTCGGTGTCCGTGAAGATGATGCGCGCGTCCTCGTAGCGCTTGTCGGTGTCCGACCACACGTACCAGTCGCGCTTGGGCGAGTCGGGGCTCGAGCGCGACTCCTGGAACCACGGGTGGTCGCTCGAGGTGTGGTTCATGACGAAGTCCGCGATCACGCGCATGCCGAGCTGGTGGGCCTGGTCGACGAAGCGGCGTGAAGTCCTCGATCGCGCCGTAGTCGGGGTGCACGCTGAGGAAGTCGGCGACGTCGTAGCCGCCGTCCTTGAGCGGCGAGGGATACATCGGCAGCAGCCAGATGCAGTCGATGCCGAGCCACTTGAGGTACTCGAGCTTCTCGGTCAGCCCGCGCAGGTCGCCCGAGCCGTCGCCGTTGCCGTCGTAGAACCCGCGCAGGTGGATCTCGTAGAAGACGGCCCGCTTGAACCACAGCGGGTCGGCCTGAAACCAGTGCCCTGGTGGTGCTGCGCGAGCCTCGGCGCCGGCGTCCTCCGCCGTCATTTCACCGAGCCGGCCAGCAGACCCTCAGCGAAGTAGCGCTGGAACGCCAGGAAGACGGCCAGCGGGATCGCCAGCGAGAAGAACGCCGCCGGCGCGATCAGGTCGATGTTGGAGCCGAACTGGCGCAGGTTGGAGAAGATCGCGACGGTCAGGGGCTGCGTGTTGCGGGCCATCGTGAGCGCGACCAGCAGGTCGTTCCACGTCCACAGGAACTGGAAGATCGCGAGCGAGGCGATCGCCGGCAGCCCGAGCGGCAGGATCAGGCGCACGAAGATCCTGATCTCCGACGCGCCGTCGATGCGCGCCGACTCGAGGATGTCCTTGGGTATCCCGATGAAGAAGTTGCGCAGCAGGAAGATCGCGAACGGCAGGCCGAACGCCGTGTGGAAGAGCACGAGCCCGAAGACCGTGTCGAACAGGTGCAGGTGGTTGTAGAGCGAGAAGATCGGGATCAGCGCCATCTGCAGCGGCACGACGAGCATGCCGATGACGGCGATGAAGGCCCAGTCGCGCCCGGGGAAGTCGAGCCAGGCGAAGGCGTAGCCGGCGAGCGAGGCGATGATGATCGGCAGGACCGTGCCGCCGATCGCGATCTGCATCGTCATCCACAGCGACTGCGGGATGCTCGTGTGGTGGATGAGGTTGGAGTAGTTGTTCCAGGTCGCGAGGTGCGGGTGCGAGATGACCTTCCACCAGCCGAAGCTGGCGAAGTCGTTGGCGCTCATCAGCGACGTCAGGAAGAGGCCGAGCGTCGGCACGAGCCAGAACGACCGCGATCACCATCAGCAGCAGGTTGAGCGGCGCCTTGGCGAGGATGCGCAGGATGCGCGCCGCGACGGTCTCGCGCGGGTCGGGCACGACGACGGCGTCGTCGCTGGCCACGGTTGCCATCAGACCTCCCTCCGGAAGCGGCGGATGTTGAGCGCGAGCACCGGGATCACGAGCAGGAACAGGAAGACGGCGATCGCCGAGCCGAGCCCGAAGTCGTTGACGCCGCCGAAGGACGTGCGCCACATCGCGAGGGCGATGACGTTGGCGTTGCGCCTGCACCGACGACGGCGCGACGGAGAGCACGATGTCGAAGACCTTGAGCACGTTTATCAGCATCGTGATGAAGACGACGCTGAGCACGGGCGCGAGCAGCGGCACGGTGACCCGGCGGAAGACCTGCCACTCGGTCGAGCCGTCGGTGCGCGCCGCCTCGAGCACGTCGCGCGGGATCGCAGCCAGGCCGGCGCCGATCACCACCATGGCGAAGCCGGCCCAGACCCAGATGTAGGCGATCATGATCGAGGGGTTGATCAGCTTCGAGCCGAGCCAGGAGATGCCGCCGTAGGGCTTGCGGAACGTGTCCGATGCCGATCGCCGTGCGTGTACGTGCCGGCCTTGAGGCCTGTGAACGACGAAATCGCCGTTGGCTCGACGTCTTGGTCGAGCCGATCGCCTTGCCCGAGGCGTCGCGCAGCTCGACCGTCACGCTCGGGAGCCCGACCTCGCCCTTCTCGAGCTTGCCCGGAGTGCCGCCGCCGGGCTTGAAGTCGCGCCACACGGCGCCCGTGATCGCGCCCGCCTTGCGGCGTCGGCTGCCTGGCCTGGACGGAGCCCGCGGGCACCTGGTCGGGCGGGATCCCGGTCAGCGGCAGCAGCGCGACCGAGCCCGGCCGCACGCGCCGTCTTGAGCACGATCCCGGTCGCCGGCGTGCCCGTCAGCTTCGTCCCCGAGGGGAACGCGTCCGAGAGCGGGCCGGGCGGCGAGAAGTCGTCGTGCAGCGGCGCCGACGACCGCGTTCAGCGCGCCGCGCGAGGGCTCCTGCTGGTACATGATCCGCCAGATCACGCCGGCCGCGAAGAGCGAGATCGCCATCGGCATGAAGACGGCGATCTTGAACGCGACCGCCCAGCGGATGCGCTCCGTGAGGACGGCGAAGACGAGCCCGATCGCCGTCACGAGCGCCGGCACGACGGCGACCCAGATCGCGTTGTTCTTGATCGCCGTGCGCGTCGTGTCGGTCGAGAACAGCGTGCTGGTAGTTGTCGAGCCAGATGAAGTTGCTGCCCGAGCGGTCGTAGAAGCTCCGCCAGATCGTGTAGAGCGAGCGGGTAGACGATCCAGACGGCGAGCAGGATCACTGCCGGCGCGAGGAACATGGCCGTGACGACGTACGCCCGCCTGCGCCCCGGCTCGCGGCCATCGGGCGGAGCCCCCGCGTACGGGGGCTCCGCGCTGATGACCGGGCTGCTCACGCCGCTACTTCTTGTACGCCGCCGCTGCGGCCGTCTCGAGCTTCGAGGCGGTGCCGTTGACGTCCTTGGGGTTCTTCAGGAAGTCCTGCAGGATCTTCCACTCGCCCTGGCCCGCCGTGCCGCCGAAGGCCGCCGGCGCGAGGTCGGACATGTCGAAGCGGAAGATCTTCGCCTGCGCGAGCGCCGTCGCCGTGGTGCGCGTGAGCGCGTCGGGATAGGCGCTCGCCGGAACGCCCTTGTTGGGCGAGGAGAAGCCGCCCAGCTTGGCCCAGATGGTGGCCGCCTCGGGGCTCGCCAGGTACGTGACGAGCGCGCGCGCCGCCGGGGTGTCCTTGAACATCACGACGGTGTCGCCGCCGCCCACGACCGAGGGCGGCGAGCCGTTGATCGACGGGAACGGGAACTCGTTGTAGCCCGTGATCGGCTTCGCCTTGACCGTCGCGGCGGTCGGGCACGAAGTCGCCCTCGAACGTCATGGCCGCCTTGGGCGGCGTGCTGAAGACGTTGTTGACGGAATCGGCGAGCAGCGCCTGCAGGGCGCCGATGGTGCCGCCGTAGATGTTGCCCGTGTCGCCGTAGATCTGAGCCAGCGTCTTGAGCGCCGTCTTGACCGACGGATCGGTCCACTTGATCGTGTGCGCCGCCAGCTGGTCGTACTTGGCCGGGCCGGCCGTGCGGAGGTAGACGTTCTCGAACAGGTCGGTCTCAGGCCAGCCGTCGCCGCCGTCGATCGAGTACGCCGGCGTGCCCGAGGCGCGCAGCGTCTTGGCGGCCGCCAGCAGCTGCGTCCACGTCTTCGGCGGCTTCACGCCGGCGTTCTTGAAGGCCGGCACCGAGTACCAGACCGTGGACTTGTTGGCGCCCTTGAAGACCATGCCGTAGAGGTGGCCCGAGTACGGTGCCGAGCGTGATCCACGACGGCGTGTAGTTCTTCGCCATCGCGGCCTTCGCGAAGTCGATCGGCTTGATCGCCTTGCGCTGCGCGAACTGCTTCACGAGGCCCGGCTGGCTGATCGAGGCGAGGTCGGGCGGATTGCCGCCCTGCACCGCCGTCGAGAGCACGGTCGGCACGTTGTCGCCGGCCGAGGTGTACTTCACCTTGACGCCCGGGAACTTCTTCTGGAAGGCGTCAGGACGCGCCTGGAAGTGCTTCTGCTCGGCGCCGCTCCAGACGCCGACCCACGAGAGATTGCCGCTGACCGCGTACTTGTGGTGCGAGGAGGCGCTGGCCGTCGTGGCCAGCGCCGTGAGCGAGGCGATCGCCGCAGCCGAGCACGAGCACGGAGATGCGCAACCTGCTCACATGGGCTCCTTTCGGGAGGGTTAGTCGTAGATCCCGAGAGCGGTCTCGGGATCGAAGAAGTGAAGCGAGCGCGTGTCGACGGCGACGTCGATCGTCGTCGCCGACGCTTGCACGCGGGAGCGCGGGCCGAAGCGCCCGACGATCACGGCGCCTGCCGCGCTCCGGTCCCGATGCCGCTGCCCGGCGCGCGGTCGGCGCCGATGTCCTTCTGGAGGTCGTGGACGTCCTCGGTCACGGCGTGCGTGGCGTCGATCGAGAAGTGCACCATGATCTCGGAGCCGAGCGCCTCGGTGAGCTCGACCTTGCCCTTGAGCTGGCGGTCGGCCGGGACGTCCGGCGCGAGCGCCGGGATCCTCCATGTCCTCGGGGCGGATGCCGACGATGACCTCGCGCCCTTCGTAGCCGCCTGAGCGCCGTGTGCGATGCGAGCGCCTCGTCGTCGAGCGTCGAGCGTCTGCGAGCCGAGGCGCACGACGAAGTCGCTCGCCGGACTTCTCGAGCTTCGCCTCGAGCAGGTTCATCGACGGGCTGCCGATGAAGGCGGCGACGAAGAGGTTGAGCGGCCGGTCGTAGAGCACCTGGGCGTCGTCGACCTGCTGGAGCTCGCCCTTCTTCATCACGGCGACGCGGTCGCCCATCGTCAGCGCCTCGACCTGGTCGTGGGTGACGTAGAGCGTCGTCACGCCGAGGTCGTGCTGCAGCTTCGCGATCTCGGCGCGCGTCTGCACGCGCAGCTTGGCGTCGAGGTTCGAGAGCGGCTCGTCCATCAGGAACGCCTGCGGCTGGCGCACGATCGCGCGGCCCATCGCGACGCGCTGGCGCTGGCCGCCCGAGAGGTTGCGCGGCTTGCGGTCGAGCAGCTGCTCGAGGTCGAGGATGCGCGCGGCGTCCTTGACGCGCGTGTCGATCTCGGCCTTCGGCACCTTCTTGACGCGCAGCCCGAAGGCGATGTTCTCGTACACGGAGAGGTGCGGGTAGAGCGCGTAGCTCTGGAAGACCATCGCGATGTCGCGGTCGCGCGAGGGCACGTGGTTGACGACGCGCTCGCCGATCTTGACCTGGCCCTCGCTGATGTCCTCGAGGCCCGGCGAGCATGCGCAGCGCCGTCGTCTTGCCGCAGCCCGACGGCCCGACGAGCACCATGAACTCGCCGTCCTGGACGTCGAGGTCGAGGTGGTCGACGGCGCGCGTGCCGTCGGGGTACACCTTCGACACCCCATCGAACGTCACTCCGGCCATGCGTCCCCTCGCTCTCGATCCCGGTCCGCCCGGGCGCGAATGCTCTCCCCCGGCCGACGCACGCGGCGTAAACACAGGTTTCGGCCGTGGCCGTGCCGCGTACTCTGCTGGGGTGGCGGCTACCCTACACCTCTGCACGGCACCCGCACGACCGCGGCGTCGAGAGTGACCGGTGACGACTCCCGCCGCACGCGCCCGGCGCGCATCCGCATCGAGCGCATCTGGCCTCAGGTCGACTGCGGGCGCTACCCGGTCAAGCGCGCGCTCGGAGAGCGCGTCGACGTCTGGGCGACGCTCGTGCGCGACGGCCACGAGGTGCTCGGCGGCGCGCTGCGCTACTCGCGCCGCCGGGCACGCGCCGCTGGCGCGAGGTGCCGATGACGGCGCATCCGCGGAGGATCCCGACCGCTGGCACGGCTCGTTCACCGTCGACGCGCTCGGCCGCTGGCAGTTCGGCGTCGTCGGCCTGGGTCGACCGCATCGCCTCCTGGCAGCACGAGCTCGAGCGCAAGGTCGCGGGCGGCCAGAGCGATCTCGCGAGCGAGCTCTCCGAGGGCGCCGCGCTGCTCGGCGTGCCGTCGCTGACGGTCGAGCAGGCCCTCGCAGCCGCGGTCGGCGACCGCTCCGAGCCGGTGAGCGCCGAGCAGACGCTCGAGCTCGTCGTCGACGCCGAGCGCGCGTCCTTCGGCGCCTGGTACGAGCTCTTCCCGCGCTCGTGGGGCGGCTTCGCCGGCGTCGAGAAGCAGCTGCCCGAGCTCGCCGAGCTCGGCTTCGACGTGCTCTACCTGCCGCCCATCCACCCGATCGGCGTGACGCACCGCAAGGGCCGCAACAACGCCCCCACCGCACGCCGCTCCGATCCCGGGCAGCCCCTGGGCGATCGGCGGCGAGGCCGGCGGGCACACGGCGCTGCACCCGAGCTCGGCAGCAGCGAGGAGTTCGCGAGCCTCGTCGCGCGGCCGCAGCGAGCTCGGCATCGCCATCGCGCTCGACTTCGCGATCCAGTGCTCGCCGGATCACCCCTGGCTGAGCGAGCACCCGGACTGGTTCCACCGCCGCCCCGACGGCACGCTCAAGTACGCCGAGAACCCGCCCAAGAAGCTACCAGGACATCTACAACGTCAACTTCGACACCGAGGACTGGCGCGCGCTCTGGAGCGCGCTGCGCGACGTCGTCGCTGCACTGGGTCGAGCAGGGCGTGACGCGTCTTCCGCGTCGACAACCCGCACACCAAGCCGATCGGCTTCTGGGAGTGGCTGATCGCCGAGGTGCAGGCGCGCGCATCCCGAGACCGTCTTCCTGGCCGAGGCGTTCACGCGCCCGGCGCTGATGGCGCTGCTCGCGAAGGTCGGCTTCAGCCAGTCCTACACCTACTTCACGTGGCGCAACACGAAGGCCGAGCTGACGGAGTACATGACGAGCTGACGCAGCTCCGAGCTGCCGCAGTACTTCCGGCCGAACTTCTTCGCCAACACGCCCGACATCCTGCACGCCTACCTCGTGCAGGGCGGCCGCCCGGCGTTCGAGGCGCGGCTCGTGCTCGCCGCCACGCTCTCGCCGCGTCTACGGCATCTACTCGGGCTTCGAGCGCTGCGAGAACGTGCCGCTGACCGAGTCGCAGCGAGGAGTACCTCGAACTCCGAGAAGTACGAGGTCAAGAAGCGCACGCTCGGCGGCCCGCTGCTGCCGATGATCGCGCGCCTGAACGCCGCGCGCCGCGCCAACCCGGCGCTCCGGCAGATCGACAACATCACGTTCCTCGAGACCGAGAACGACCAGCTCATCGCGTACCTCAAGCGCACGGGCGACAACGCCGTGATCACCTGCGTCAACCTCGATCCCGCCGGCGCCGCGCGAGGGCGTCGTCGTGATCCCGCCGGAGCTCGGGCTGCCCGCGGCCTTCGACGTCTCCGACCTGCTCGGCGACGCCGCCTTCACGTGGCGCGAGGGCCGCAACTACGTCCGCCTCGAGCCCGGCCTGCAGCAGGCCCACGTGCTGCGCGTCGAGCTGTGACGCCGGACGAGCGCGGCGCTCGCGGCGCTCGTGCGCGAGCAGCGCTGGTTCGGCTGCCAAGTCGCGCGCCGCTCGCGCGGCGTGCGCATCGCCGACAGCGGCGCAGCTCGCGCGCGACTGCACGCTCGCGCTGCTCGACGTCGCCTTCGCCGACGGCCGCGGCGAGCTCTACCAGCTGCCCTACCGCTCGACGCCGGCACGGCGCGCTCGAGGCTGTCGCTCGCCGATCCCGCGCTGGCGCGCGCGCTGCTGCGCGCGCTGCGCGCGCGGCGCGCCGTCGAGACCGAGCGGCGGCAGCATCGAGTTCGAGCTGCGCCGCGCCGCTGCCCGAGCTCGGCGACGCGCGCGCCCGTCGGCGGCGAGCAGTCCAACAGCTCGATCGTCTACGGCGAGCGCGTCGATCCTCAAGGCCTACCGGCGGCTCGAGCCCGGCGAGAGCCCCGAGCTCGAGCTGCTGCGCTTCCTCGCGCCGCACGGCTTCGAGCACGCGCCGCGGCTGCTCGGCTGGTACCGCCATGCCGGCGCCGCCGATCACGGCGACGCTCGGCATCCTGCAGGCGTTCGTGCCGGACGCGCGCGACGGCTGGGAGATGCGCGCTCGCCTCGTTCGCCGACCCCGCGCCGTTCCTCGCGCGCCTGCGGCGGCTCGGCGAGGTCACGGCGCGCATGCACGCCGTGCTCGCGAGCGACGGGCTCGACCCGTCCTTCGCGCCCGAGCCGCTCGCCGGCGACACGCTCGCGTGGGCCGCCGCGAGGCCGAGGCCGACGCGCGCGCGCTGCTCGCCGAGCTCAGCCCGGCGGCCCGGCCGAGGCCGTGCGCGCCCGCAGCGAGCGAGGTGCTCGAGTACCTGCGCGCGCTGCTCGCCGAGGGCGGCGGCAGGTCATCCGCCAGCACGGCGACTACCACCTCGGCCAGGTGCTGTGGGCGGCGCGGCGACTGGGTGGTGCTCGACTTCGAGGGCGAGCCCGCGCGGCCGCTCGCCGAGCGCCGGCGCAAGAGCTCGCCGCTGCGCGACGTCGCGGGCATGCTGCGCTCGTTCGCCTACGCCGCCGAGACGGCGCGAGCCGCAGCGTCGAGCGCGCCCGCCGACTGGGAGCGCGCAGCGCGCGACGCCTTCCTGAGCGGCTACGTCGAGCGTCATCGACCCCGCCCTGCTGCCCGCGACGCGGCCCGGCGAGCGCGAGCGCCTCCTGGCCGCCTGCGAGCTCGAGAAGGCGCTCTACGAGCTGCGCTACGAGCTCGACAACCGCCCCGACCTGGGTGCACGTGCCGCTCGCCGGCATCCTGCGCCTGCTCGACGCCCGCTGACCCGTGCCTGGCGTCACGAGCGGGACCCCTGTGCCACGTGCGGAACTCGGCGGTCAGACCCGGGATCCCGGGTCAGACCCGCGTCTGAGCACCACGTTGCCGCGCGCCGGCATCGAGCGCCTGCCCGCCGACGGCTGCGACCCGTGCCGCGCGTCACGAGCGGCAAAGCCGGTGCCAGACCGGAATCCGCCGCCGCGGCGTACGCGCCGCCGCGCGCGTCAAGCGCCTGCCGGCGACGGCGGAGGCCTCGTGTCGCGCGTCACGAGCGGGACCCCGGTGCCAGGTGCGGGAACTCGGGGTCAGACCCGGGATTCCCGGGTCAGACCCCGAGTTCCCGCGGTTAGAGCAGGTCGGCTTCGTCCTCCGGGTTCCAGCACCGCCTTCTCGTCGGGGCGGTGGCGGAGGACGTTCTCGACGTAGGAGGCCACCGCGGCCGGCAGGCCGACGTCGCGCTGCGCCGCCTCCGAGAGGAACCAGCGGTGCTCGAGGATCTCGTGGAACAGCTCGGCGGGCTCGCGCTTGCCGCGCAGCTCGGCCGGCATGGCCTCGATCGCCGGCTGGAAGCACCTCCGTCAGCCAGCGGTAGGCGACGACCGACTCGGGCGTGCCGCGCGCGGCCGCCGGTCGCGCGGTAGGTCGCGAGGTCGTTGAGCAGGCGCCGCGCCTGGTTCTCCTGCACGTCAGGCCGGTCAGCGTGTGCAGGCGGCGGCGGTGGTGGCCCGGCTCGACGACCTGCGGGTTGAGGCGCAGGCTGCGGCCGCCGGCGTCGCCGACGAGCCGCACCTCCTCGACGTCGAAGCCGAGCCCGTTCAGCCGTCGCAGGCGCTCGTCGATGCGATACGTCTCGTCGGGCCCGAAGACGTCCTCGCGCGTCAGCTCGGACCAGAGCGACTCGTAGCGCCGCGGCACCTCGGCGGCCGTCTCGATCGGGTCGAGCCCCGAGGGCAGGCCGGCCTCGGCGGCCTCGAGGTCGAGCAGCTCGCCCGCGACGTTCTCCTCGGCGATCTGGAGGTCGTGCGCGCGCTGCCCGTCGCTGAGCGACGGATGCAGCTCGCCCGTCTCGGCGTCGACGAGATAGGCCGAGAGCGTGCCGGCATCGCGCCGGAAGAGCGTGTTCGAGAGCGAGCAGTCGCCCCAGAAGAAGCCCGCGAGGTGGATGCGCACGAGCAGCTCGGCGAGCGCGTCCAGCAGGCTGTTGCGCAGATCGGGCACGCCGGGGCCGCTGAAGAGGCTGCGGTAGGGCAGCGAGAAGTCGAGGTGGCGCGTGATCAGGACGGCCTCGGGCTCGTGCCCGTCGGCCTCGGGCGTGCGCGTCACGACGCCGACGGCGTCGACCACCGGCACGACGGCGTCGTCGAGCTCGCGCAGCAGCCGGTACTCCTGGCGCGCGATGCGCGGCGGCAGCGCCTTGAGCGCGTAGAGCGCGCTCGCCGTAGCTGACGAAGCGCACGACGTGGCGGTGGATGCCGCGCGTGACCTCGACGATCCGCTCGCGACTGCCACTCGCTCGAGCGGCTCGCGCCAGGGCAGGTCGAGGAAGTCGGGATTGCCCGGGCGCACGAGCATCTGGAAGCGCGTCGGCTCGCCCGCGCTATCTTTGGACCGCTCGCGCCTGGGAGTCGTGTTCGGCGATGCCCTGACGCTAGCCGTGCCAGGCGGCGCGTGTCGAGCGACGCCGCGCGACGTCGCGCTCGCGGCGATTCCCATCACGTCCCTAGCGGGGAGACTCGACATGACCCCGCCGTCCGACCATTCCGTGACGCACGAGCGCGCTGCCCGACGAGCTCGAGCCGCTCGCCCGCCTCGCCTACAACCTCGCCTGGACCTGGGACGAGCAGATCGCCGGCGTGCTCGGCGAGGTCGACCCGCCGGGCTCGCCGCCGGCCGCGCGGCAACCCCGTCGGCGATGCTCGCCGCGCGTCGCGCCCGGCGCGGCTCGCGGAGCTGGCCGCCGACGACGGCTTCCGCGAGCGCCTCGCACGCGGCCGATGCGCGGCTCGACGAGCGCCTCGACGGCCCGAGCTGGTACGGCACGCTGCCCGGCGCGCCCGCGCGCGATCGCCTACTTCTCGCCCGAGTTCGGGCTGACCGAGGTGCTGCCGCAGTACTCCGGCGGCCTCGGCATCCTCGCCGGCGATCACCTCAAGGCCGCCAGCGACCTCGGCGTGCCGATCGTCGGCATCGGCCTCTTCTACCGCAACGGCTACTTCCGGCAGTTGCTCACGGCGCGCGGCGCGCAGGACGGAGGAGTTCGCCGACCTCGACCCGGCGTTCCTGCCGATCACGCCCGTGCCGCGACGACGGCGGCGCAGCTGCGCATCATCGTGCCGCTCCCCGGAGCGACGCCTGCACGCCGCGCTCTGGCGCGTCGACGTCGGCCGCGTCACGCTGCTCCTGCTCGACGCCGACGTGCCCGCGAACGCCGCCGCCGAGCGCGCGGTCACCGACCGCCTCTACGGCGGCGACAGCGAGCACCGGCTGCGGCAGGAGATCCTGCTCGGCATCGGCGGCGTCAAGGCGCTCGCCGCCTGCGGCATCGAGCCCGCCGTGTTCCACATGAACGAGGGGCACGCGGGCTTCCTCGCGCTCGAGCGCGTGCGCGTGCTCGTCGAGAGCGGCAGCGACCCGGAGCACGCGCTGCAGGTCGTGCGCTCGCGCACGCTCTTCACGACGCACACGCCCGTGCCGGCCGGCATCGACCGCTTCTCGCACGAGCTGATGACGCGCTACTTCGGCGCCGGCGGCGTGCCCACCGGCCTCCCGCTCGACCGCCTGCTCGCGCTCGGCGCCGAGACGGGCGGCGACCCGCGCGTCTTCAACATGGCGGCGCTCGGCATCCGCATGGCCGCGCGCGTGAACGGCGTCAGCCGGCTGCACGGCGGCGTCGCGCGCGCCATGTTCGCGCCGCTCTGTCCCGGGCGTCGCGCCCGACGACGTGCCGATCACGCACGTCACGAACGGCGTGCACGCCGAGACCTGGGTCGGGCCCGAGTTCGCGCGCCCTCTACCGCGCGACGCCTCGGCGACGGCTACGGCGCGCGCGCGCGACGGCTGGAACCGCCTCGCGTCGATCACCGACGCCGAGCTCTTCGAGGCCCGCGCGGACGCGCGCCTGCGGCTCGTCGGCGAGGTGCGGCGGCGGCTCGCGCTGCAGGCCGAGGAGCGGGCGGCGACTCCGCCTGCGACCGCAGCGCGACCTCGCCGAGGCTGCTCGATCCCGCAGGCGCTCACGCTCGGCTTCGCGCGCCGCGTGCCGACCTACAAGCGCCTGACGCTGCTGCTCAACGAGCGCGAGCGCCTGACGCGCATCCTCACGAGCGCCGACCGCCCGGTGCAGCTGATCGTCGCCGGCAAGGCGCACCCGCACGACGGCGACGGCAAGCGCCTGATCGAGGAGTTCGGCGCGTTCGCCGCGGGCCGCGACGTGCGCCACCGCGTGATCATGCTCGCCGACTACGACATGGCGATCGCGCGCTACCTCGTGTCCGGCGTCGACGTCTGGCTGAACACGCCGCTGCGGCCCGCTCGAGGCCTGCGGCACGAGCGGCATGAAGGCCGCGCTCAACGGCGTGCTCAACCTCTCGATCCTCGACGGCTGGTGGGACGAGTGCTACGCGCCGGCGTTCGGCTGGGCGATCCCGTCGGCCGAGGAGGCGGGCATCGACCCGGCCGCGCGCGACGCGCGCGAGGCGTCCTCGATCCTCGACCTGATCGAGCACGAGCTCGCGCCGCGCTTCTTCGACGCGCGACGAGGGCCTGCCGCGCGCGTGGCTCGAGATGGTCCGCCGCACGATCTCCGAGCTCGCACCGCAGCTGCTCGCGACGCGCATGGTGCGCGACTACGTCGAGCAGCTCTACCTGCCGGCGCGGCCGGCTCGACGCCCTCGCGTCGACCCGCTGACCTCATCGCGGCCGCGCAGAGCTAGCTCCGAGGTCGGAAGCCCGGTCGCTGGCGGGACGCGCACTTCCGCCTCAGGTCTATGCGGGCACCGGCGCCTCGAGCGCCCGGCTGAGCAGGGCGCGAAGCGCCGCGCGCTCGTCCGGCCCGAGGTTCGGCGAGCACCTCGTCCTCGATGCTCTCCTGCGCGCGCTCGGCGCGCTCGAGCGCCTGCCGGCCCGCGGGCGTGAGCGCGACGATGTGCCGCCGGCGGTCGCCGGCGTCGCGCCGGCGCTCCGCGAAGCCCGCCGTCCTCGAGCTCGTTGAGCAGGAGCACGCAGCTGTTCGCGTCGAGCATGAGCGCCTGGGTCAGCGCCTGCTGCGAGGCCTCCTCGTGGTCGCGCAGGTACGCCAGCGTGGCGAGCTCCTTGAGGTGGATGCCGAGCAGCTCCTTCGGTGCTGCGGCGGTAGACGACGCGCGCAAGCCGCGTCAGCAGCACGATCGAGCCCGATGCGTTCGTCGTCTCCATCTGCCGCTGATCGTATCACTCTCGATGATGATCGCACTTCGCAAGATCGTCACGATTCAGGGATGATCACTGCTATCGTGCCGACTCGCCGTCGATCCCGGGGAGGGACATGGCCGGACGACCACACCGCACTCGCCGCGGCAACCGCCGCCGCTGGCTCGCCCTCGGCATCGTCTGCATGGCGATGCTCATGAACACGCTCGACGGCTCCGTCGTGAACGTCGCGCTGCCCGCGATCCAGCGCGACCTCGACATCGCAGCAGGCCGACCTGACGTGGGTCATCAACGCCTACCTGATCTCGTTCGGCAGCTTCCTGCTGCTGGCCGGGCGGCTCGGCGACCTCGTCGGGCGCAAGCTCGTCTTCCTCGGCGGCGTGACGCTCTTCACGCTCGCCTCGGTGCTCTGCGGCCTCGCCGAGCGACGAGAACTTCCTGATCGCCGCGCGCTTCGTGCAGGGCCTCGGCGGCGCCGTCTCGTCCTCGGTGATCATCGCCATGATCGTCTCGGAGTTCCCCGAGCCGGCGCGAGCGCGCGAAGGCCATGAGCGCCTACATCTTCGTCGCCGTCGGCGGCGGCTCGATCGGCCTGCTCGTCGGCGGCGCTCGTCACGCAACGCGATCAACTGGCACTGGATCTTCTTCCTCAACATCCCGATCGGGCTCGTCACGCTGCTGCTCGGCCGCGCGCTGCTCGAGGAGAGCCCGGGCATCGGCCTCGACAAGGGCATCGACGTGCTCGGCTCGGTCACGATCACGGCTCGCGCTGATGCTCGGCATCTACGCCATCGTCACCACGCCCGACCACGGCTGGGGCTCTGCGCACACGCTCGGCTTCGCGGTGCCGGCCTCGCTCGTGCTGATCGCCTCTTCGGCGCGCTGCAGGCGCGCCTCGCCGAACCCGATCATGCCGCTGCGCATCCTGCGCGTGAAGGGCCTCGTGAGCACGAGCCTCGTGCGCGGCCTGCTGGCGGCGGCCTGTTCTCGACGTTCTTCCTCGGCGCGCTCTACCTCGAGCGCGTGCGCGGCTACAGCGCGCTGCGCACGGGCGTCGCCTTCCTGCCGCTCTCGCTCGTCGTCGGCGCCCTCTCCGCCGGCATCACCGCGCGGCTCATGGCCCGCTTCGGCGCGCGCGCGCGTGATGCTGCCCGGCCTCGTGCTGGCGGGCGTCGGCGCTGCTGCTGATGGCGCGCCTCGGCGAGCACTCGAGCTACTTCCCGACGATGTTCTTCGCGCTCCTGATCCTCGGTCTCGGCGCGGGCACTTGCCTTCATCCCGCTGCTCGCGATCGCGATGGCGAACGTGCCGACGCGCCGATGCCGGCCTCGCGTCCGGCATCGTCAACGTCTCGATGCAGATGTCGGGCGCGATCGGCCTGGCCGTGCTCGGCACGATCTCGACCGACCACGCCCGCTCGCTCACCGCCGGACGGGCACAGTCTCTGCCAGCGCGCTGACGGGCGGCTACCAGCTCGCATTCCTCGTCGGCGCGGCCTGCGTCGCGCTGGGCGCTCGTGCTCGCGCTGGCGCTCCTGCGCACGCCGCCGCCGACCGGCTCCCGGCCGCGGCAGCCGGCGCTCGGCGACTCGCGCGTCGCGGCAGTCCTAGCCGTTTCAGACCGTCTCCGCCGGCGGGAACAATCAAGCGTCCGACCCTGCCGATCCGAGGAGAGCACGATGGCCGTGCCGCCGATGCCCGGACTCTGGAACTGGCCGAACCCGCTGCCCGACTCCGAGCTCGCTCCGCCCGCCGAGGGCGAGCCGCAGGCCCAGGACTACGCCGGCTACAAGGTCGTCGCCAACGACGGCGAGATCGGGCACATCGACTCGTTCGCGATCGCGCCCGACGAGGCGCATCATCGTGGTCGACACCGGGCGGCTGGCTGTTCGGCCGCATGTCGGTGATACCCGCGGCCGCCGTGCGCGTCGTCAACCACGACTCGCAGACGGTGCAGATCGACCTCACCAAGCAGCAGATCAAGGACGCCCCCGAGTTCGACAAGTCGGCGGGCTACGGCGCCCTATCGCGACGCGCGCCACCGAGTACTACGGCCCGATGATGTAGCGCGCTCTACCGCGCCGCCAGCTGGCGCAGGCCCTCGTAGACGCGGCGCAGACGGCGTTGCCGAGGTTCAGGCTGCGCGCGGCGGGGTCGTCGATCATCGGCAGCGTCAGGCTGCGCTCCGCTCCCGCCCAGCGCCGCACGGCCTCGGGCGCGCCCTGTCGTCTCGCAGCCGAAGAGCAGATAGTCGCCCTCGGCAGAAGGCGGCCTCCCAGTGCGGGCGTCGTGGCCGTGGTGGAGTAGAGCCAGGCGCGGGCGCCCGGGGCCTCCAGGCCCTCGCGCCGCGACGAACGCCTCCCAGCTCTCGTGCTCGACGCAATCGACGAGCCGCCAGTAGTCGAGACCGGCGCGGCGCCGAGCGCTCTCCCCCATGTCGAAGCCGATCGGGTGGATCACGTGCAGCCGGCAGCCGGTGGCGGCGGCAGTCCTGCCGATCGACCCCGTGTTGTTCGGGATCAGCGGGATGCAGCAGCACGATCTGGAAGCGCGGCGCGTCCTGGATCGGCAGGCGACCGGCCGGCGGTGCGCTCACCGCGGGAGTGCGCGCGCTGCGCTCAGTGCGCCTGTCCAGGATCGCGCAGCCACGCGTACGCCTCGGCCAGTTGGAGCAGCTGCGCAGGGTCCGGCTGGCTGCTCTTGGCGTCTGCGCGCATCAGCTGGAGGATCTCCATTTGCGTGCGGAAGCTCTCGATCACGACGTCGCTCGAGGCGGGCGCCTTGTCTTCGTCCGGCATGCTGCCCTTCCGATGGGTGCGGCTCCCGGAGGGAGCCCGAACCACAACCGTAGGCGAAGCTCGAAGGCGGCAGCGGGAGGCTCACGGCGAGCAGCCGCCATCAGGCCCGGGCTGACCCGAGCAGCCCGGGTCAGGCCCCGAATGCTCACACGGCGAGCACCTGCGGTCAGGCCCGAGCAGCCGGGGTCAGGCCCGAGCAGCCCGGGTCAGGCCCCGGGTGCTCACACCGGCTGCCGGTGCCGGTGCCGCGGCGCGCCGGAGGCTCCGCCCCGGGGAGCTCCTCAGGAGCGTTCGCGGATGACATAGAACTTGCGCACGCGCACGTCCTGGTGCCAGGTGCACTCGGTGCCCTCGCTGATCGCGAGCGCCTCACCCGGCCCGAACGACTCCGTCGTGCCGTCCGGCAGGCGCAGGTGGATCGTCCCCTCGAGCACCACGCAGACCTCATCGCACGGATAGGACGCGATGTCCTCGGTGTGCGGCTCGGCCTCCCAGACGCCCGCAGACAGGCCGGCACCCGGCTCGAACAGGCTGGCCGTCCGCGTCAGCGCCGGGCCCTCCACCAGCTGCGGCTCGCTCGCCACGCGAGCCGGGTCGAGCCGGAAGATTCCTCTCGAGGCATCCGTCATCCCTGCGACTGTAGACGCCGCCGTCGCCGAGCTGCGAGAGGACGGGCGACAGCGACCCCGAACGGGTGAGACGCGCGACGCCTCGAGCGGAGGCTTGCTACTAGTGACGGAGCCCGGCTCGGCCGAGACGGGAATCGGGGGTGGTGCCGGAGTGCGAGCGCGAGTCTGGGTCTGTTCGGCGGCGCTGCTCGCGGCCGCCGTCGTCGGCGGCGGGGTCGCGGCCTTCCTGCTGTGGCCGAGCGCGCGCCTCGGCGAGCCCGGAGACGCGCTCGCCCGGGTCGAGCTCCCGCGCTTCGCCGGGAAGCTCTCTGGCGTCGAGGTGCATGCCGCCGACGGCACGCGAGGTGCCGGTTGCGCTGCAGAACGGGGAGGTCGTGCCACGGGGCACCGTGGGCAGCGGCGAGCGCGTCAAGGTGGAGCTGACGGTGCACCGGCCCGCGTGGGCGGCCTGGCTCGTCGGCGACACGGATCACCGCAGCTTCACCGTCGAGACTCCGACCGCGCACCTGCTCGGGCGGTGGCTGCAGGTCAGGCCCGGCGGCCCGGTGACGGTGGCCTTCGACAAGCCGGTCAGCGTCGTCTCGCTGGCAGGCAAGCCGGCGCGGCAGCTCCCGCAGCCGCGCAGCGCCGTGCCGATCGGGCTCGTCGCCAGCGGCACGCACGCAACGGGCGCCGTCGACGTCGCGGTCGCCGCCCGCAGCTGGGAGCGTCCGTCCGCGCCCGTGCGGGTCAACTGGTTCCCGGCGAGGCCCTTCCCGCAGCTGCTCGCGAAACCGGCGCCGGGCACCGTCATCGGGCCCAAGCGCGAGTTCACGCTGACGTTCTCGAGGCCCGTCAAGCGAGGTTCTCGGCGCCCGCCGGCCGCGCATCACGCCGGCGCTCCCCGGCAGCTGGCACCTGCTCGACGAGCACACGCTCGCGTTCCAGCCGCGCGGCCTCGGCTTCGGCCTCGGCACGGAGGTGAGCGTCGAGCTGCCCGCTGCGGTGCACCTGCCCGGCAGCACCGGGGCCAAGCTCACGAAGACGCTGCAGTGGCAGGTGCCGGCCGGGTCGGTGCTGCGGTTGCAGCAGCTGCTGGCCCAGCTCGGCTATCTCCCGGTGGACTGGCACCCGAGCGCCGCGGCCGTCTCGAGCTCGCTCGGCGCGGAGCTCGTCGCCGCGCGCGCGCCGCCTCCCGGGCAGTTCAGCTGGCGCTTCGAGAAGACGCCCAAGGAGCTCCGCCGGCTCTGGCGCCCGGGCAGGGCGAAGCTGCTCACGCGCGGCGCCGTGATGATGTTCCAGCACAGGCACGCCCTTGCGGTCGATGGCATCGCGGGCCCCGTCTTCTGGCAGGCCCTGATCCGCGATGCGATCGCGGGCAAACGCAGAACGGCGGGCTACAGCTACGTCTTCGTGCATCGCAAGCTGCCGCAGTCGCTCAACCTCTGGCACAACGGCCGGGTGATCCTCAGCTCGCCGGGCAACACGGGCGTGCCGGCCGCGCCGACGCAGCTCGGCACGTTCCCCGTCTTCGAGCACGTCCCGGTCGGCGAGATGCGCGGTACGAATCCCGACGGCAGTCACTACGACGATCCCGGCATCCGGTTCATTAGCTACTTCCACAAGCGGCGAGGCGATCCACGCCTTCACGCGCAGCTCGTTCGGCACACCGCAGAGCCTCGGCTGCGTCGAGCTGCCGCTCAAGGCGGCGGCCAAGGTCTGGCCGTACACGCCGATCGGCACGCTCGTGACGATCGAGAACTGACGAGGACGACAGATGACCGGCAGGGCCGATTTCAGCGACGAGGAGTGGCACCTCATCTCTCAGGGGCCGCCGACCGCGGGCATGATCGTGATCACCGCACAGCGGGGCGGCACCGTTGCGGGAGACGCTTCTCGCTCGCCAAGTCCTACGTCGAGGCGAGGCAGCTGGCACCACGGCGAGAGCTCCTGATCGACGACATCGTCGCGTCACCGGCCCGAGCTCGACCGCACGCGCGCCCACTCGCCCGCCGAGCTGCGCGAGCACGGCCTCCAGCACCTCCGCGACGCCGTCGCGCTGCTCGAGGCCAAGGCCCCCGCCGAGGTCGAGGCGTACAAGCAGTTCATGCTCGCGCCTGGCGACACAACGTCGCCGACTGCCCATCGCGAACGCGGCAACGACGGAGCCGGCGAGCGCCGCCGAGCAGGCGGCGATCGCCGAGATCGCCGCGGCGCTCGGCGCCGCCTGACGTCAGGCGGCCTGCTCGACGCGGTTGCGGCCCAGCTCCTTGGCGCGGTAGAGCGCGTCGTCGGCCGCCTTGAGCAGCTCCGCGGACGACCCCGCAGTGCCGGAGTCGAGGATGGCGACGCCGGCGCTGATCGTGAGCACGCCGGCGGGATTGCGGGCGTGCGGCACTCCCAGCGCCTCCACCCCGGCACGCATCCGCTGAATGGCGGTCAGGCCGGTCTCGAGCGACTGCTCGGGAAGGATGCAGAGGAAATCCTCGCCGCCGTAGCGGTAGAGGGCATCGCCTCCGCGCGCCTGACGGCCGAGCTCGTTCGCCACGGCGGCGAGCACGTGGTCGCCGGCCTGATGACCGTACGTGTCGTTGTAGGACTTGAAGTGATCGACGTCGATCAGCGCCATGCAGTAGCGATGCCCGTAGCGCTGAACGCGCGCCTCGAGCAACTCGAGGTCCTCCTCGAGCGCCCTGCGGTTGCCCAGCCCGGTGAGGGGATCGCGCCGGGAGACTGCCGCAAGCGCGTTGTGACGGCCCTCGAGCTCGGCCCGCTCCCGCGCGAGCTCCCGGGCCTGCTCGGCGAGGTCCTCCGCGCGCGCGAAGATGTTCGCGAACACCTTGACCTTGGCGCGCAGCTCGTCGGGGCTGAACGGCGTGAGGATGAAGTCGACGGCACCCTGGGCGTAGAGATCCGACGTGCGAACGTCGTCGACCGCGTGCGCAGTCAGGAAGATGATCGGCGTCAGCTCGGACTGGCGACGGGTGCGGATCATCGCCGCAGTCTCGAATCCGTCCATGATCGGCATGCGCACGTCGAGCAGGATCACCGCGAAATCCTGCGCCGAGATCCTGCGCAGCGCCGCGAGGCCCGAATCGGCCTCGACGATGGAATACCCGAGCGGCGCGAGCGCGGCCTTGATCCCCAGCCGCTTCGCGGGGTTGTCATCGACGATCAGCACGGGAACCGGGAGCGCAGTCTCGATCCGCAGGTCGCGCCGGTTCCCGGCGGCCGGATGCACGGGCGCGCTCACGCTGCGGCTTCTGCCGCCGCCGGCAGCCAGTGCTCGATCGCGGCGAACAGCACATCGGTGTCGACGGGCTTCGTCACGTAGTCGTTGGCGCCCGCGACGATGCATCGCTCGCGCTCTCCGGCGACGACCTTGCTCGTCACGGCGATGATCGGGAGGGCGGCGAACCTGGCATCGGCGCGGATGGCGCGCACCGTCGCGTAGCCGTCCATCTCGGGCATCATGATGTCCATCAGGACGAGATCGACGCCGGGCTCGTCCCGCAGTGCCACGAGTGCCTCGACCCCGCTCTCGGCGGCTATCACGCGTGCCTGACCGCGCTCCAGCAGGGCCGTCATCGCGAAGATGTTGCGGAAGTCGTCGTCCACGACGAGGATCGTGGCGCCGGTGAAGTCCATATCCGCGAGCTCCGGCCTGGCGGGGAAGGTGGTCCGAGCGGGAGCGCTGTGCAGCGTGCCGGCCGCCCCCTCGAGGCTCTCGGGCTGGGAGTCGGGGAGAGGCAGGTAGACCGTGAAGGCGCTGCCCTGTCCGGGTGCGCTGACGACGGCGATCTCGCCTCTCAGCAAGCCGACCAGCTCACGGCTGATGGAGAGGCCGAGCCCGGTGCCGCCGAACTTCCGCGCCGTCGACCCGTCGCCCTGGGCGAACGCTTCGAAGACGCGCTGCTGCTCGTCGTGCTCCATGCCGATGCCCGTGTCGCTCACGGTGAACGCCACGACGGCCGGCGCCGTGCTCAGGCTCTCGAGCTCGGAGCTCCAACCGCTCTCCGCCAGTCCGACCCGCAGCTCCACCCCGCCGCGCTCGGTGAACTTGAAGGCATTGGAGAGCAGGTTCGTGAGCACCTGGCGCACGCGCTGGCGGTCGGACAGGATCTCCGCCGGCACGCCGGGCCCGATCTCGATCGAGAAGGTCACGCCCTTGGCCTGTGCCACGTGCTCGAACTCGCGCAGGAGCACCGAGCGAAGTTCGCCCAGCGAGACCTGCGCCAACTCGAGAATCACGGTGCCGGACTCCGCCTTCGCCAGCTCGAGGATGCCGTTGAGCAGCCCCAGCAGGTCGCGGCCCGAGGCGAGGATCACGCTCGCGTACTCGAGCTGGGTGTCCGACATCCTCTTCTCGGGGTCGTCCCCGAGTTGCTCGGCGAGCATCAGCAGGCTGTTGAGCGGCGTGCGCAGCTCATGCGACATGTTGGCGATGAACTCCGACTTGTACTTGGACGACACGGCGAGCTGGCCGGCCTTCTCCTCGAGCAGGCGCTTGGACTGCTCGATCTCCTGGTTCTTCTGCTCCGCGTAGGTGTTCTGCTCGGCGAGCAGCCTCGCCTGGCGGCCGAGATCCTCGTTCGACTCGCGCAGCTCCTCCTGCTGCGCGCGGAGCTCGTCGGCCAGCGACTGCGACTGCTCGAGCAGCGTCTCGGTCAGCGTGCTGCCCTCGATGGTCGAGAGCACGAGGCCGATGCTCTCGGTAATCTGGTCGAGAAACGCCTTGTGGGTGACGCTGAAGAGCGAGAACGACGCCAGCTCCACCACCGCGCGCACGGATCCCTCGAACAGGATCGGCAGCACGATGATGTTCAGCGGCGTCGACTCGCCCAGGCCCGAGTTGATCTTGACGTAGTCGCTGGGCACGTCCGTGAGCAAGATGCGCTTCTTCTCGCGCGCGCACTGCCCGATCAGGCCTTCGCCGATCCGGAAGGACGTCGAGAGGTGCTTGCGCTCCTCGTAGCCGTAGCCTGCGACGAGCTCCAGGACGGGCTCGGCGCCATCCGTGGGCGAGGTCAGGGTGTAGAAGACCCCGTGCTGGGCCGAGACGAGGGCCGCGAGCTCCAAGAGGATCATGCTCGCGGTCGCTTCGAGATCGCGCTGGCCCTGCAGCATGCGCGTGAAGCGCTCGCGATTGGTCTTGAGCCAGTCCTGCTCGATGTTCTGCCGGGTCGTCTCCCGCAGGTTGCGGATCATCTCGTTGAGCGTGTCCTTGAGCACCGCGACCTCGCCGCTCGCCTCCACGGAGACCTGCCGGGTGAGATCGCCCTCGGTCACGGCGGTCGCGACCTCGGCGATCGCGCGCACCTGGTTGGTGAGGTTGGCAGCCAGCTGGTTGACGTTGTCGGTCAGGTCCTTCCAGACTCCCTCGACCTCGGTCGACTGCGCCTGGCCGCCGAGCTTCCCCTCGACGCCCACCTCTCGCGCCACGCGCGTCACCTCGCCGGCGAACGCGTTGAGCTGATCCACCATCGCGTTGACGGTGTTCTTGAGCTCGAGGAACTCGCCCTTGACGTCGATCGAGATCTTCTTGCTGAGGTCGCCGTTTGCGACCGCGGTGGTCACCTCGGCGATGTTGCGGACCTGGCCGGTGAGGTTGCCCGCCATCAGGTTGACGTTGTCGGTCAAATCCTTCCAGACGCCGCCGACCTCGATCGTGACCGCTGCGGCCTGGCCGAGCTTGCCCTCGGTGCCGACCTCGCGGGCGACGCGGGTGACCTCGGATGCGAAGCCGTTGAGCTGATCGACCATGGCGTTGATCGTGTTCTTGAGGTCGAGCATCTCGCCCGCGGCCTCGACCGACATCTTCTTGCTGAGGTCTCCGTCGGCCACGGCGCCGATCACGCGCTGCATCTCGATCGTCGGCCGCACGAGGTCGTCGATCAGGTTGTTGACCGATTCGATGCTGTGGCCCCAGCTCTGAGACGCGGAGCCGAGCACGACGCGCTGGGAGAGCCTGCCCTCCTTGCCGACCACGCGGCTGACTCGCGCCAGCTCGGCCGCGAGCGCCTGATTGGCGATGATCACGTCGTTGAACCCGTCCGCCACCTTGCCTGCGACGCCGGTCCAGGCGAGCGGCATGCGGGCCGCGAAGTCACCGGCCTTGACCTGGGCCAGAACGGCCAGGAGCGCTGCTGCGTCGATCGCGTCTTCGTGCACGGCGGCCTGATCGGGCATGTTCGAGCTCCCTCGCGACGTCGCAGTGTCCAGCGGGGCTCGCTTGACATAAACGCCTAAGCCCCCATCGGCAGCGGCGGTCAAAGCGTGAGGGCTGCTACCCCCTCGAGCGATGCCTCCCCCCGGGACACCGGCTCGCAGCGCTATTCCGCAGCGATCGGCCGGCCCACGACCAGGGCGTCGAGCAGCTCCGGGTCGAGCGTGCGGTAGTGCGCGTCCGGCAGCGCGCCGATCCCGTCGAGCGCCTTGGAGAAGAAGCAGCGCGCCGCCGCGGCGAGCACGATGTCCATGATCTCGGCCTGGCTCAGCCCGAGCTCGCGCAACCGGCGGGTGTCGGAGTCCCCGATCGACGTCGCGTCGTCGACCACCCGCTCGGCGAGGTCCATGACGGCCACGTCGAGCTCGCCGAGGTTGGCGTTGCGGTGGTCGCGGGCGATCTCGGCGACGGGCTCGCCGAAGCGCTCGATCAGCACCGTTCCATGCGCCAGGCAGCAGTAGCTCGAGCGCAGCCGCAGCGCCGCGGCCAGCGTCGCGAGCTCGTAGCGACGTAGGTCCATGCGCTCCTTGATCGCGCCGTTGAGCGCCATCCAGGCCTCGAGGATCTCGGGTCGCTCGGCGAAGGCCTGCTCGAAGTTCGTCGTCATGTCATGGATTGTGGCGCCACCGCGCTCGCTAGGCTGCTCTCTCCGCGGAGCCCGAGTCGAGGAGCAGCAGGTGGAGCAGAGCACGCAGCGGCCCGCGGGCATTGCACCGGCCGAGTTCGAGTCGCGGCGCGGGCGGCTGCTCGAGCACGTGCGCCGCCGGGGTTTGAGCGGCTACGTCCTCTTCGACGAGCAGTACATCCGCTACTTCACGGGCTTCGGCTTCCTCTCGACCGAGCGGCCCGTCGTCTACGTGCAGAGCGCAGACGGCGAGATGGCAGTGCTCGTGCCCGAGTTCGAGGTCGAGCGCGTGCGCGCGGAGACGGCGTTCGAGCGCATCGAGCGCTATCCGGAGTACCCCGGCATCGAGCACCCGATGCAGATCCTCGCCCGGCTCGCGGGCGAGCTCGGGATGCGCGGCTCGATCGGCGCGGACCAGGACGGCTACCCCGGCATCCTCGGCTATCAGGGCCCCGCGCTGAGTGAGGTCGCGGCGGCCACCGTGAGCCCGCTCTCGGCCGTGATCGAGTCGATGATGGTGCGCAAGAGCCCCGCCGAGATCGAGCTGATCCGCGAGAGCGCGCGCTGGTGCGAGTACGCGCACCAGCTGCTGCAGGAGTACTCCCGCCCGGGGGCGACGGAGGCCGAGGCCAGTCTGCGCGCGGCTCACGAGGCCACGCTCGCGATGCTGGAGGCGCTCGGCGAGGTCGGTGGTCAGGCCTCCTCCGATGGCGCCTCTGCGGGTTACCGCGGTCAGATCGGGCTGCGCAGCTCCTGGGCTCACGCGGTCGCGCACAACATCGAGCTCCGGCCGGGGGACGTGCTCGTCAGCGAGACGAGCGCCCCGATCTGGGGCTACAACGCCGAGCTCGAGCGGGCCATGGTCATCGGGCCCCCGAGCGACCAGGTGCGCCGGCTCTTCGAGCACACCGTCGCGGCGCAGCAGGCGGCCTTCGCGGCGTTTCGACCCGGGCGTCACCTGTGCCGAGGTCGACGGAGCGGTCATGCGGTACCTCGAGCAGCACGACCTGACGCGCTACTGGCGCCAGCACACCGGCCATGCCATCGGCCTGCGCAACCACGAGGCGCCATTCCTCGACCTCGGAGATCACACGCCGATCGAGCCCGGCATGGTGTTCACGATCGAGCCGGGCCTCTATGACTCGTCGGTCGGCGGCTTCCGCCACTCCGACACCGTGGCCGTGAGCGAGGACGGCGGCATCGAGATCCTGACCGACTACCCGAGCGACCTCGAGAGCCTCACGATTCCGCTCTGAGCGGCCTCGGGCGGAGGACGCGCGAGAGCAGCAGCGCGGCGCCGGCGAGACCGGCGACGGCGATCAGCGAGTGCAGCGTGCCGAACGCGTTGCCGAGCAGGCCGACGAACGGCGGCCCGGCCAGGAAGGCGACGTACCCGATCGACGTGACGACGCCGACCCGCCCGGCCGCGAATCTGCTCTCGTCGGCTGCGGCGCTCATGCCCACCGGGAAGCCGAGCGCACTCCCGAGCCCCCAGAGCACGGCGCCGGCCATGGCGAGCGCCAGCGATCCGCCGAAGACGACGAGCAGCGCCCCGCTGCAGGCGATCACGGCAGATGCCCGCACGCTGGCGAGGCGGCCGAAGCGATCGAGCAGCGCCGGACCGAACCAGCGACCGGTGGTCATGGCCGCGAGGAAGATGCCGAGCGTCAGCGAGCCCACTGCCGGGCTCGCGTCGTAGCCGTCGATCACCGCGACGCCCAGCCAATCGTTGCCGGTGCCTTCCATGAAGGCCATGCAGAAGACGAACAGGCCGAGCAGCAGCGTGCGCGGCTCCATCCAGGCCTCGAGCGGATGGCCCGAGGGCTCGTGATCGGGGTGGGACGGCGCAGTCACGGTCAAGAACCCCCGCACGGCCCACGGGCCGCCCGTGCCGATCACGAGCGCCACGAACAGCAGGTGCACCGTGACCGAGACTCCCACCGCGACGAGAGCGGCGCCGAGCAGCGCTCCGGCGACGGTGCCGATGCTGAAGCCCGCGTGGAAGCGCGGCAGGATCGAGCGGCCGAGCCGCTGCTCCACGTAGGTGCCCTCGACGTTCATGGCCACGTCCCAGGTGCCGTTGCCGACGCCGAGCAGGAAGAGCCCGACGACGACCGGCGGGATGCCGACGCGAAAGCCGAGCGCGGTGATCGTCAGGCCGGCGCCGCATCACGACCGCCATCGCCGTGATCGTGCGCGCCGCGCCGAGTCGCGCGACGATGGTGCCCGCCAGCGGGAGCGCGACCAGCGAGCCCGCTGCAATCGCGAGCAGCAGCAGCCCGAGGCTCGCGGGACTGAGGTCGAGCCCGTCCCGCACCTGCGGGATGCGCGATGCCCAGCTCGCGAAGGCGAAGCCGGCGCCGAAGAAGACGTAGTAGACCGCGCGCACGGCGCGCTGCAGGCCGGCCTCGCCGGCCGCCGTTTGCTCGGGTGCGTCCGGCCCCACCAGTGGAGCCGCCTAGACGCGGCTGACGGGCCGCGCCCGGGTGCGCTCCCCCCGGCGCTCCTCGTAGGTCACGATCTCGACGAACTTGAAGTCGGCGAAGCGCTCCCGCAGTGCCTTCGCGGCTTCCTCTGCCGTGGGCTGGTCACGATAGCGCCGTGGGTTCTTGACGCCCACGCCGAGGTGCCCGTTCGGGCGCAGCTCGAACCAGATGCCGTCGTCGGGGCCGCTGCTCACGCACGGCAGCGTAGACCGCGGCGGCCGCGCCGAGCCTCAGCGGCGGGCTCTCACAGCGGGAGCGCGGAACGGCGGGTGACGCGGTCGGACACACTTACTCCTCTTGCTGCGGATGCGGCTCGCACCCGAGACGCGCCGGCGCCGCAGTGTCATCGCTGCCACTAACGGTTTGACGCGGATTCGGGGTCTTGCGCACGTGGAGAGCGACGACAAGGTCGGTCGCGCGATCGAGCACCTCTACCGTGAGCAGGCGGCTGCCTTCGGACGCATGGCGGCCGCGATCGCCGGCGCAGGCACGGCGTCCGATGCCGTACAGGAGGGCTTCGCGCGCGCCTATGCCCGGCGGGGCACCTATCGAGGCCGCGGGAGCCTCGCCGCATGGGTCTGGCGCATCGTGCTGCGTGCGGCGCTCGACGCCCACGGCGCGCCGCAGAGCGCGGCCCTCGACGACCTGCCGGATCTCCGCCTGCCGTTCCCCGAGCGCGACCCCGATCTCGCCTCCGCCGTGCTGGCGCTGTCGCCCCGCAGGCGCACGGTCGTGTTCCTCCGCTACTTCGCCGACCTGCCGCTGAGGGAGATCGCCGAGGTGCTCGGAATCGCCGAGGGCACGGTGTCGGCAACGCTGGCACAGGCGCGAGACGAGCTGCACGCGGCCCTGACCGAGATCACGGAGGTACGCCCATGACCGATCTCGACGAGCGCCTCGCCGCCCGCTTCGCGGCGCAGGACGACGCTGCTCTGCAGCGCGCGCCCGCGTTCGAGCTCGTCCGCTCCCGCGCTGCCCAGCTGGAGCGGCGGCGCACGCGGCGGCGGCTGACGCTGCTGCTGGCCGTCCTCCTCGCCGCGCTCGCCGCCGTGCCCGCAATCGCGCTGTCGCGCACGCTGCTCGACCACTTCTTCGGGCAGCCGGCCGACCTGGCGCTGCGCGACTACATCGGGCGCGTGCTCCATCTACGCGGCGCGAACGCCTTCGCCACTCCCCCGCGCTACGTCGCCGGCGTCCAGACCTCACGCGGGCTCGTGCTGCTCTGGGCCGGGCGCCGCAGCGACGGAACGGAGTGCACCGGTCTCGAGGCCGCCTTCGGCGATGCCGGCGTCAAGCGGCTGGAGGGCGGGGCGATCGCCGACAACGGGATCACCTGCGGCAGTCGCCCGTCCCCGGTCGGACCGCAGGACGCGGGCCTCGATCACGGGCAGGGCCTCGGCGGCGTGCACGTCGAGTACGGGCACCTGCCCGCGAGCGTGCGCTCGCTGCGCGTGAGCTTCGAGGACGGCCGCACGCAGACGATCGAGCCGAGCCACGGATGGGCAATCGTCGCGTTCGAGGGCGCGGCGAGCCGCCCCGGGCACCGCCCGATCCTCGAGCAGGCGCTCGGCGCCCATGGTCGCACCCTCGCCAGCGAGCGGCTCGACCCCTGGAACTACGGCGGCAAGGAGCCGCCGGCGCCCGGGCTGGACGACCGGGGGTCGAGGCTCCTGACGACGATCCGTGCGGGGTCGGGACGGGTTCAGCTGCGCCTCTCGGCTCCCGGCCTCGGGTGGAAGCGACAGCAGTGCTGGGGACTCGTCGCTGCCCAGGGCACGACGTCACTGGAATGCGCCTATCCGGCCGCGCTCGACGCGCGCATTCCGCCGCCGTCGACGAACAACCTGTTCCTCTTCGGCCCCCGCTCCTTCGGTGTCGTGATCGGCATGGCGACCAGGATCGACCACGCGTGGCTCGTCTCGGCCGCCGGACGCGTGCAAGCCGGCAGAATCGTCCGCCTGACGCTCGCAGCGTCGCCGCGGACCCTCATCGTCGCTCCCGCCCGCCGGGGGCCGAACGCGCTCAGCGGGGTCGTCACGAGCCGGAACGGCCGCATCGTCGGAGCGGTCCTCACGGCGAAGCCAGCGAACGGGGTGAGCTTCGCCGCGCGCGCGCCCTGCTTCCTCGCCGCCCCCTCGGCCGGCGCACGACCGACGACCGCCCCGTGCCGTGCCGTGATGGCGGCAGTGCGCCGCTCCACCGGCCTTCACGCATAGCCCGCCTCGGTTCCCGCCCTCAGTTCGAGTGCGAGGACGATCTCGCCCTCGAACACCTGCCCCGTCAACTCGAAGCCGCAGCGGCGATAGAAGCCGATCGGGGAACCAGGCCCGGGACGACGGAGGTCAGCAGCGTGCGCGCGTTCGCAGAGGGCGTCGACCTCGCTGAGCACGTGCGACGAGAAGAGGATCGTCCGACCGGCGCCGCGCCGATCCCTGAGGGTCGAGAAGAACGCCTCCTGGACAAGCGGATCGAGCCTTCGCTCGGCTCGTCGGGCACGCACAGCTCGGGATCGTGCTGCAGCGCCTGGACGATTCCGAGCTTCTGGCGCATGCCGCGCGAGTACGCGTGCACCGGTCGCGCGAGATCGGCCGTGCTCAGCGCGAGCCGCTCGCAGAGGTCGTCGCGGAGAACCGCGGGCGCGCCGCCGACTGTCTCGAGGTGCGCGAGCAGCGAGCCCCCTCGCATGCGCTCGTAGAAGCGCGGCGAGCTCGGCAGGTATCCGACCCGGCGCCTGTGCGCGCGCTCTGTCCACGGATCGACGCCGAGCACTCGCACCTCGCCGGAGTCAGCGCGCAAGAAGCCCAGCGCGATGCGCATGGCCGTGGTCTTGCCGGAGCCGTTCGGGCCGAGGAAGCCGAGGATCTCCCCCTGCTCCACGCGCAGGTCGACGCCGCGGAGCGCCACGTGCCCGCCGTAGCTCTTGTGCAGGCCGCGGCAAGACGAGGGGCGCCACATCCACGCGGCCGCGTCCTGGCATGTCCCCGGCCACGGGGCCGACGCGTCACGGCAGACTCGCTTACGCAGCGAGCGCAGCGACGTTTGCAGCTCGCTCCCGTAGGGAGATCAAGAATGGCGACCTTCGAGAGGATGAGCCCATGGGCATCGAAACGGTCTTCGCTCACATCAGCTGCAGTGATCTCGCCCGCAGCACGGCCTGGTACGAGAAGCTGTTCGGCAAGCCGCCGCTCCGCCGGTCCATGCCGGACCTCGTGGAATGGCAGTTCAGCGACAGCGCCGAGGTGCAGCTCTCCGAGCAGAAGGAGCACGCCGGGCACAGCACGCTCACGCTCGGCGTCCTGCCGATGGAGCCCGAGCGGAGGCGACTGCTCGAGGCCGGCCTCGAGCCGGGGCCCATCGAGCAGGCCGACGACTACTTCATCATGCAGCTGCGCGATCCCGATCAGAATCTCGTGGTGCTCGCCAGCGCCGACCGCGAGTAGGACAGCGGGCCGCGACGCCACGCGCCCGCCACCGTCGAGACGCGCAGGACCTCCGGCACGCAGGTGCCACCGCGCGAGGCGGCACGCGGTGGACCGCATAAACCGGGGTCAGGCACGCATTATGCGTGCCTGACCCCGGTTTATGCAGCGTCGAGGCCGCAGGCAGGAGGGTCGGCCCGGGAGGGCGAATGGAGTCGGTCCATGAGCTCCCGGCTGCAACTGACGCGTACGGACCGAGACGTGATCGGCGTCGGCGCCCTGCGCGGCGCGGGGAGCGCGCTCCTCGTCACGGCGGTGATCGGCGGCACGGCGCTGGTGCTCGAGCTTCTCTGGCCTTGGCTCGCGTGGGGCTATGTCCTCGTCGCGCTCGCGCTCGGCGTCGTGCTCTGCGTCGCATCGCGGCGCGCCCAGACGGCGCTCGAGCGCGAGGTCGAGCAGGTGCGCCGCACGCACCGCTCCGGCTAGCGGCCGCCGACTTCAGCTCGCGCCCGCCGCCTGAGTGGGATGACCAGCGGCATGGTTGACGGAGCGTGTCAGCCTGGCTAGCCTGCCGCCGGACCTCCACGGTCCGTGAGAGGCGGGACATGCGACGGGATTCGCCCACAGCTCTGCTTGCAGTCGCGCTCGCGGCTGCCGTCCTCAGCGTCGCCTTCGCCGGCCCGGCGGAGGCGCGCACGAGCGCACCGGCGCACGTCTGCGCGACCGTCACGTTGTCCGATCCGCAATGCGGGCAGAGCCAACCCGTCGCGTCGCTGCAGCCGATGCTGACGCGAAGGCTCTGGACCCGCCTTCGCGGCGCCCGCGGAACACGCGTCCTCAGGCCTTCCGCAGTCGGCAGCTGCCGACCGCTGCGCGCGGTCTTCTACACGGCCACGGACTGGATGCGCCTGGCCACGAAGCTCGCGGCCAACAGCTCCCCCTGCGCCCAGTACTTCTTCTCGATCCCGTCGCTCGCGGCCGATCACACGCAGGTGCGCGCCGACCAGGCCTGGCGCATCCGCGCGCTCGGCCCGCAGTTCCACGCCATGGCCGAGATCAGCATGGGCGCCTGGGCGAAATGGGTGACGAGCACGGGACAGTCGTGGCATCAGGCCGGCGTCGAGGCGCGGCGGCGGATGGCCGCCGCCGGCTACGACGTCGCTGCCGGTGACAGCTGGGCGGTCAACGAGTTCTCCTCGGCCGTGCGCCAGGGCACGACGACCGCGCGGGCCGACGCGCGCAACTTCGTCCACGGCCTCTACGACGGCGACGGCACGCGGCCGGTGCGCGGCGCAGTCTTCACGATCGGCATGGGACAGGGAACGCAGGACCTCTCCGTCTACAAGACGAACCTGGACGGCTGGCTGAGCGACTCCGCGTTCTGGGCGGACATGAGCCGTTACGTCGGCGACTGGTCGCAGGAGGTGTTCGGCGATTACCGCGACTACGGCGTCGCGTCCGCCGATCTGGCGACTCGGCGCAGCGCTCTCAACGACTATCTCGAGCACGTCATCGCCCAGGCCAACGCCGGCCCGGCGGCCGCGGCGACCGCCAGGTCCTACCTCCAGGGGGCCTACAGCCCGCTTGCGAACGCCGCCTGGCAGTACGACGCCGCCTTCGGCTGGACGCTCGTGTCGGCAGCGCAGATGGACGACTTCGTCTCGGCGCAGATCTACGCGCTGCGTTCCTACGACGCGACGACGCAGCCGAACGGCACCGACCACTGGGGCTTCGCCTGGTCGCCGAAGAATGCCGGCGGCCTGTCCGACGCCGATTTCGCCACTCAGAGCGGTCAGCTGATCGATCGCATCGCGAGCGCGATCCACGACTCCGACCACTCGGCCGACCCTGCCGATCCCGGTCGCAACGCCTGTGGTATCGGCCAGAACTGGTGCGCAACCTCGATCTCCGGCGCGGCGTTCAACGCCGGCTGGAAGGGCTTCGCCTACTGGGGACCCCTCGGGCTGGCGTTCACCAGCGCCTCGCAGAGCATCGGCGCAGGCGCCTCGTCCGCGCCGATCGCGCTGCGGCTGCAGGCCTCCGGTGCGGCTCAGCCGGCCGCCGGCAACCTCGTCGTGTCGCTCGGGCTCCAGCTCGGCCGGCGGCACGTTCTCGCTCGACGGCGTCACCTGGACGCCGACGCTGCAGGTCACGATTCCCGCCGGCTCCTCCACGGCTCCGGCGTTCTCCTACCGGGACACCACGGCGGGAAGCCCCGTGATCTCGGCCGGCGCCTCGGGCGCGATCGCGGCCATGCAGTCCGAGACCGTCAGCCCGGGTGCGCTCGTCCGGCTGAGCGTCTCGCCGGCCACCGTCACGATCGGCGCCGGTGCGACCCAGGCCTTCACGGCCGCGGGCAGCGACGCCTACGGAAATGCCGTCGCACTCGGCGCCGCGACCTGGTCCGTGGGAGCGGCGGGGCTGGGCACGCTCGCCCCCGCCTCCGGCGCCACGACGACCTTCACCGCCGGGGCTACGGCGGCGAGCGGCAGCATCACGGCCGCGGCGGGAGGGCTCACGGCCAGCGCCGGCGTGACGGTCAGGCCCGCCCCGATCGTCCCCGGAAGCCCCACAGGAGCGACCGCGGCGACGGCCGCGACGCGAGGCGTGACGCTCGCCTGGACGGCCCCGGCAGCGCAGGGCAGCAGCGCGATCACGGGCTACCGCGTTTTCCGCGGAACTCGCGCAGGAGGCGAGACCCTGCTCGCGGCCGTCGGCGACGTGAGGACGTACGCCGATACCTCCGCCGCGAGCGGCACCACCTACTTCTACACCGTCGCGGCCGTCAGCTCCGCGGGACAGTCGGCGACGTCGGGTGAGGTGAGCGCCCGCGCGCGCTAGCGTCCGGCCGATGGATGAGGTAATCGTCGTCGGAGGGGGCCTGATGGGCCTCGCCACCGCGTATCACCTCGCCCGCGACGGCCATCGCGTGCGGCTGCTCGAGGCGCGCGCCATCGGGCACACCGACGGAAGCTCGCACGGGCCCTCCCGGATCATCCGGCTGACCTACCAGAGCGAGGAGTACATCGCGCTCGCCCGCGCCGCCTTCGCGCTCTGGCGGGCACTCGGCCACGAGGCGGGCGAGCAGCTCGTCGTCCAGTGCGGCGGCCTCGACTTCGGCCCGCCCGATGCCACGCACCTCGCGGCGCTCGGCCAGGCGATGACCCGCGCCGGCGTGGCTCACGAGGCCGTCGACGCCGACGAGATCAAGCGCCGGTTCCCGCTGCTCACGCCGCCCGACGACGTGGTCGGCTTCTATCAGGCGGACTACGCGATGCTCCCGGCCGACCGCTGCCTCGAGCTGCTGGCCCAGGGCGCGCGCGCTGCCGGAGCGGAGCTGCGCGAGCACGAGCCGGTGCTCGCGGTCGTGCCGAGCGGGAGCGGCGTGGAGGTGCGAACTGCGGGAGCGACCTACGCGGCCGAAAGCGCTGTGCTCGCGGCCGGCTCCTGGATCGGGCCGCTCGCCTCGGCCCTCGGCGTGCCGCTGCCGCTGACGGTGCTGAAGGAGCAGCTCGCCTACTTCGAGCCCGCCGACCCGGCCGGCTTCGCCCCCGGCCGCTTCCCGCTCTTCATCCACCGCTTCCCGGGCTCGCGCACGTTCGGCTCCGGCTTTCCCCTGCTCGGTGAGCCCGCCGGCGTGAAGCTCCTCCTCGACCGCCTCGGGCCGGTCGTCGCACCCGATGATCCCGACAGGACGATCGAGCGCGACATCCTCACGACGCTGGAGCGCTACGCGGCCGGCATGGTGCGCGGCCTGACCGGGCGCGTTCTCCAGGCCACGAGCTGCCGCTACACGCTCACACCCGACGAAGACTTCATCATCGACACGCACCCCGAGCATCGGCAGATCGTGATCGCCTCGGCCTGCTCGGGCCACGGCTTCAAGTTCGGCATCGAGATCGGCCGCATCCTCGCGGCCCTCGCGGTCGGCGAGGCGCCGGGCGGCGACCTGACGCGCTTCCGCCTGGACCGCCCTTCACTGGCGGGCGCGTGGCGCAACGAGATCGCCTGACGACGACCCGCAGACGCCTGACGTCGAGCCCGATGCAGGTCGGGGACGGCCAGTGAGAGGATGGAGTCGAGAGGCCGGCGCGTCGTCTGGCGGCAGCCGGATAGCTCCACTACGACCTCATGGCCTTCTCGATCCTAATCCGTGAACTGACCGTCGGCCCCCGCGATTGGTACGCATCGCGAATCAGGCCTGAGCCAATTCAACAGCGTGCTTGACCGGAAGCCAACGATGAAAACTTCACAGCCGCGCACAGCGCAAAATCGAAACTGACGACGGCCTGGTGAAAATGCGAGTGCGCAGGCCGTCCGTCCAAAATCGCCGCCGGGGCGGGACCGGCGCGGTCCGGCGGGCCGGTCGTGTTCGTCGTCCTGGTCGGGCCCAGCCGCCGCCCAGAGGAGGTCGTAAGGCAGCCGACGTTTCGTTCCTCCGCCGATCGGTCAGGTAGATGAATATGACCCTCGCGACGACGCCCGACGACGCGTTCGACGCGCAGGCGGATGCGGTGCGTATCGCAGTGCTTTGCCCACCGTGGCTGCGGGTTCCTCCCCCGCGCTACGGCGGCATCGAAGCGGTCGTGTCTCTGCTCGCCGACGGTCTCGTCGAGCAAGGGCACGACGTGACGCTGTTCGCGGCGAAGGGGTCGACCACCCGCGCGAAGCTCGTCGCCCTGCATGATGAGGCCGACCTCACCGGCTCTGGTCAGATGGTGCCGGAGTTGCGCCACACCTTGTCGTGTCTGCGTCAGGCAGGTCGGTTCGATGTCATTTCCGATCACTCGGGGCCGCTCGCGTGCGCGCTCTCGGGGGCGATCGGGACGCCGATCGTGCATACGCTGCACGGCGCGCTCGACGAGGCCTTCGCCGCCGCCTACGACGACGCGCTCGCGTTCGCTCCGCGCACGTCGATGATCTCGCTGTCCCTCGCCCAGCGAACGCCGCGCCCCGCCTTTCCGTGGATCGCGAACATCCCCAACGCGGTGGATCTCAGCCGCTATACCGTGCGCACCCGGGCTGCGGGGACGCACCTTCTGTGGATTGGCAGGATGTGCGCGGACAAGGGCCCGGACCGCGCCATCGAGGTTGCCCTCGAGGCCGGCCTCCCCGTGATGCTCGCGGGAAAGATGCGCGAGCCCGCGGAACGCGCGTACTTCGAACGCCACGTCGAGCCACGACTCGGCTCAACGGTGCGGTATGTCGGCGAAGCCGATCGTGGAACGCTCGTGACGCTCCTGCACGACGCGATCGCACTCCTCAATCCGATTGAATGGCCGGAGCCGTTCGGGCTTGTCATGATCGAAGCGATGGCCTGCGGCGTGCCGGTCGTTGCGACGCGTCGTGGAGCCGCGCCGGAGGTGATCGAGAGCGGAGTCACCGGCGTTCTCGTGGAGGACTACCGCGAGATGGCCCGCATGCTTCCTCTCGTGGCCGAGATCGACCCGGTGACCTGCAGGGCGGAGGCAGAGCGGCGATTTGCGCCCAGGGTCATGGTCGATCGCTACCTCCGCGCATTCACCTCGGCCATCATCGGCAGCGGTCGAGAGGGGCAGGACGAGACGGACGGCTCCGTCCTCCTTCCCGTGCTCGCCTCCAAAGCCTTCTGATGCAGGCTTCGCCGGCCGGCATCACGATTCTCGAGGGAGCGCGGTTCCTGGTCGCGGACGAGATCGGCAACGTGTCCGGAGGCCTCGAGGGCTTCTACGCCGACGATACGAGGCAGCTGTCGCGCTGGAGGATGACGCTCGATGGACGCGTTCCCATGCTGCTGGCCTCGGGAACCGGCGACTACGCCTCCGCGACGATCTATCTCCGGCACGACTCCGGCACGCCGTCGCGCCCGTCCGAGATCGGAGCGATTCGCCGCCTGTTCACGTCCGCGGGTGCCCTGCACGAGCGATTGACGCTCGAGAACTACGGCAGCCGGCCCTGCGAGGTGGTGGTCGGGTACGAGTTCGACGCGGACTTCCTCGACATCTTCGAGGTGAAGTCGCAGAGCTACGGTGAGCGGGACCTGGCTTTTGCGAAGTCGATCACGCCGCTGCACACAAGTCGCTGGTACGACGACGCGGACGGCTCATTCAGGTTCGCGGCGAGCGGCGCAGGGTTCGAGGCCTCGAGCCTCGTCGCCTTCGACCAGAAAGGCGTGCCCGGCGACCGGGAGATGCACTTCGAGGTGGAGCTCGCGGGTCGCGCGACGTGGAGCCTCTCCGCACAGGTCACCGTCCTGCAGCCGGCCGAGGAGCGGCCGCAGCCGGAGCGCTTCACCGAGTCGTTTCAGGATGCGCGAGCGCGGGTCGCGTCATCGCACCGCCGGTGGTTGCGGGATGCGCCCACGGTCGAGACGACGCTGGAGCGCCTTCCCGGTGCGTACCGCACGTCGCTCGGGGATCTCGCCGCTCTGCGCATGCTCGCACCCGGCAGTGACACCGCCGAGACGGTGCCGGCGGCGGGGCTCCCCTGGTTCATGACGGTCTTCGGGCGCGACACGCTTCTGACCTCGCTCCAGATCATGCCGCTCGGCGACGAGCTCGCACGGGCCGCGCTGCGCGTGCTGGCAGCGGCGCAGGCGACCGCCGACGACGCCTCGCGCGACGCAGAGCCGGGCAAGATCCTCCACGAGATGCGCTTCGGCAAGGTCGCCGCGCTGACGGGGCAATTCCCCTACTACGGATCGGTCGACTCGACGTTGCTCTTCCTCATCCTGCTGTCTGAGGTCTGGCGGTGGACCGGTGACGCAGAGTTCGTGCGCGAGCTCGAGCAGCCGGCGCGGCGCGCGATCCGCTGGCTCGAGGAGAGTGCCGACCTCGACGGCGACGGATTCGTCGAATTCCGCCGCCGGGCGCCGCGCGGCCTCGAGGTTCAGTGCTGGAAGGACTCGTGGGACTCCATGCGCTTCCAGGATGGACGGATCGCCGAGGGCCCGCTCGCAGTCGCGGAGGTGCAGGGCTACGCGTACGACGCGCGTCTGCGATCAGCGGAGATCGCGCGTGCCGTGTGGAACGACGGCGCTCTCGCAACGCGCCTCGAGGCCGACGCGGACGAGCTTCGCAGGCGCTTCGACGAGGCGTTCTGGCTCGAGCGCGACGGCATCGGCTACTACGCGCTGGCGCTCGACGGCGAGAAACGGCAGGTCGACGCGCTCTCCTCGAACGCGGGCCACCTCCTGTTCACGGGAATCGCCGACGCGAGCCGTCGCGAGCCGCTCGTGGAGACGCTCATGTCCGATCGCCTCTTCACGGGATGGGCGATCCGCTCGCTCTCGAGCGACGGCGGCGGGTACAACCCCATCGGGTATCACACGGGCAGCGCCTGGCCTCACGACACGAGCATCATCGCCTATGGGCTCGGGCGCGAGGGGTTCGCGAGGGAGGCGCTTCTGCTGGTCACGGCGCTGCTCGAGACCGCCGAGCACTTCGGCGGGCGCCTCCCCGAGGCGATCGCCGGCTACGCGCGCGCCTACACGGACTTCCCCGTCCTCTACCCGACTGCCTGCTCTCCCCAGGCCTGGGCGGCGGGCGCGACGATCCTCTCGCTGCGCACGATGCTGGGGCTCGAGCCGGACGTCCAGGAGAGGACGCTCAGCGTCAGGCCCACGATCCCGCACGGGGCCCGCTTGCTCCTCGATCACGTGCCCGCGTTCGGCGGCCGCTGGCGGATCGAGGTCGACGGTGATCGCCACGCCGTCGAACGTGTGGCCTGAGCCGGGGAGCCGCCGTTTCAAATGGCCTCTGCCCGGGCACAGCCGATCCGCAATGGCCATTGCCGGGCCTCGAGCAAGTCTGGGAGACCAGCCCCCACCGTCGCCGCGGCCTGCCGGATCGGCGGGCCGCGGCGCGTAGGGCCACGGCCCCGATGCAGGGTCAGGCCTGCGCTTCGCGGAGTCGCTGGACGAGCGTCGTCATGATCGCGAGCGCGACGGTCGGCTCAGCCAGGAGCACCGCGAGGAACTTGTCGCGCGGGATCACGAGCACGACCACATCCGTCGCCGCCGTTACGGTCGCCGAGCGCGGCGCTCCGTCGATCATGGACATCTCGCCGAAGAAGGCACCTGCGGCGAGCGGGATCGGCCCCGCCGGGAGTTCCACGCGTGCCTCGCCGTCGAGAATGACGTAGAACGCGTCGCCAGGCGCACCGGAATGCACCAGGGCTGTGCCCGAGAGGCAATGCCGGTGCACCGCGACGCTCGCAATCTTCCCGACGTGGCGCCGTGAGAGGCCGCTGAAGAGCGGCACCTGGGGGAGCAAGGCCTCCGCCTCACGCTGGATCTCCTGCCGGCTGACGGGCGCGTCCCACACCCCGAGCGCCGAGCCGACCATCAATCGTCCGAGCTCTTCCTGCATTCCGCACCTCCGCCGGCGAGTAAACCACGTGGGCAGCCCCCGCGGCGCCCTGATGGCCGCAGATACTCCGCCGATGGGATTCGCGACGCACTCCGTAACGGTCGGACGCTGGCCGCCGAGTACGAGACGCTGAAGCTGCGACTCGCTGGAGAGCACCGCTGGGACGCCGCGTCGTACACCCGGAGCAAGCGCGCCTTCGTCGCCCGCGTGCTCGCGAGCGCCGGGATACCGTTGAGCGAGGGGTAAGCACGCCCAGTGGCTCACGAGCCGTAGAGCCGCACCTACGAGAGTACGAGCGCCGGATACTTCGGCGTTACCCGAGCCGCGTATATGCAGATCTCTGGTGGGGGTGAGAGACGGGCCTGGAACCCGCGACTTCCTGGGCCGCAACCCATACCCGACCAAGCGCGTGACCACATGGTGTGTGCGAAGCGGTACCGCTCGCCGCGCTCGAGCATGCCGCGCGTCTCGTGCCGTAACCGAGGATTTCACTTCTTGCGAGGTGCGCTAGGGTGCTCGTGAGTCCTACGCCGCTGATGAGGTGCGGCAGACGCTCTGTGCTCCCACGACAGGGCGTCGCGATCACCGGTCGCGTTGCTCCCATTGGGCCGTCCGCTTGGCGCGCCCAAACACCTGCGCTCCCGGCGGATGGGTTCCGTCGTCGGGTCGATGCCCTCCACCTGCGTCGGATTCCTATTCCCAGGAGACCGGTGCAGGACGGGATCGTGGCGACGGAGCGACGGGACGAGCGGCCTCAGCACGGCGGATCGGCCAGGTTGCACGGAGACCCCCCCCGCGACGGGGCGAACACCGACGCCCTGCGTGACGTCTCGCGGGCGATGGTGCGGCTCTACAAGGAACAGTTCGGACGCGGCCCCGAGCACGTCTCCACGCATTACAGCGGCCCCGACACGATCCTCAGGCTGCTCACGAACTCGCTCTCACCGGTCGAGCGGAGCATGCGAACCATCGGTGAGCAGGCGCGGCTGCGCGACATCCGCACGATGTTCCAGTACGCCACCGAGCAGCAGTTCCGCAAAGCCGTCGAGCAGGCCACCGGGCGCCGGGTGGTCGCCTTCATGAGCGGCATCGATGTCGATCATGACGTCTCGTGCGAGGTCTTCGCGCTCGAACCCGCTCCGCCAGAGACGCATGCAGATGCGCCGGCGCGCGCCGAGCTTTGATCGACGCGTCACGAAGGCTCACTTCGCAAGCGCCGACCCCGCCGGCGTCCAGCTCGGCGGCATGGAGGGCGTGCCGCACGACCGCACCAGCGACCGGGAAGGTTTAGCTGCCGGCGGCGCGTGTACCGGGCGCGCAATCGTCGGCGCGTTTGCCCTCGGCAACGCTGCGCGCCTCGAAGCCGGCGACTCGGGCGATGCGAAGCAGGCGACCTCGGTGAAGGTCGGATCGGCGTCCTCCGCAACGCAGCCGGTCTCGGCACAGGCGGGAGCGCTTGGCCTGCAGAGCGCGTTCGTGAACGTCTACCGGAGCGTTTCGCCGTCCGTCGTCCAGATCGAGACGAACGAGGGCCTCGGCTCCGGGATCGTCTTCGACGGAAAGGGCGACATCGTGACGAACGCGCACGTCGTGGGCTCCGCGAAGAACTTCCGAGTCACGACCTCGACCGGCAAGCGCCTGAGTGCCCGACTCGTCGGCAGATTCGTCGAGGACGACCTCGCCGTGATCAGGGCCGGCGCGGTGAGCGTGTCGCCGGCGACCTTCGCAAACTCCGACCAACTTCAGGTCGGCGCGATCGCGCTCGCGATCGGCAACCCGCTCGGGCTCCAGTCGAGCTTCACGCAGGGCGTTGTCAGCGCGCTCGGCCGAGACGAGTCCGAGGGCAACGGCGTCACCCTGCGCAACTCGATCCAGACGAGCGCAGCGATCAATCCCGGCAACTCGGGTGGCGCGCTCGTCGACATACGCGGGCGCGTGATCGGAATTCCGACACTGGCCGCGAGCGACCCGCAAATGGGCGGCGCAGCCCCTGGCATCGGCTTCGCGATCCCGAGCAACGATGTGCGCGACTACGCCCAGCAGTTGATCGCCCACGGCCGCGTCGTCAACAGTCACCGCGCGTATCTCGGCATCCGCATCGGGCAGACCTCAGCCGGCGTCTACGTCGGCGGCGTCACCCCGAACGGCCCCGCCGCCCGACGTGGCATCCGCGTCGGCGACGTGATCATCTCACTGGACGGCCGGCCCACGAAGAGCGTCGACGCGCTCGGCGCCGCACTCGCCGACAAGAAGCCCGGCCAGACGGTGCGGGTCACCATCGTCCGCGCCGGAGGCAGGCACTCCACGCTCAGCGTCAAGCTGGGCCAGTTCCCTGGAAGCTGACGAAGCGCCGAAAACGCGGCCTCGCCGAGTTTCGATGCTCGGGACGAGGGCTTCAGCGCGGCCACCGTCACTGCCGCTGGTACGGAGCGCCCTTCTCGTTCAGAGAGCGGGCATGCCGTCGATGCTCTCAGCATTGTGTTTCGCCGCATACGCGGGCAGTGATGCTTCACCTTTGGCGAGCATATGCGCAACCCAATCCTCGGCCTGCGGTCGATGCGCCTCGAACGCGAGCAACGGCACGCCGTAGCCACAGGAGTCTGCGATCCGCTCCACCTCGACCCGAACGATCGCACGGGTAGCGTGCTCCGCCCCGGGTATCGCGGTGAGGTCGAAGCGGCGGTGCACTACGTCGTAGCCGTCCGACCCTGGGAGCAACACCTCGCCACGACCATGCAGCCGAATGATCCGCGGCGCCTTCTGGAACGCGCACAGCATCACGCAGATCCTGCCGTTCTGACGCAGATGAGCCAGCGTCTCCGCTCCGCTCCCGATCTGGTCGAGGTAGGCGATCGTGTGCCCGTCGATCACGCACAGGCTCTCGATGGGGCCCTTCGGTGACACGTTCACGTGGCCACCCAGCTCCGGCGCGGTCGCGACGAAGAACATCAGCTGGCTCCCGATCCACCGCCCCAGCTTGGCATCGATCTCAGGGTAGACCTTGCCCACTGACGTAGCCTAACGCGCGGCACGCTGCCGGTTTTGTGACCAGCACGAAAGCGAGCAATTGCAGCTCTTCTAGGTTGCGAGGGGAAGAGACAGGGGAAGCGCGCCTGTCTGGCGCCGTGCCGTCACGCGCTTGAATATCGACTGCGCAGACGCCCCGCACAACCCAGCAGCAGTCGCGCTCTGCCGATCGACGGCAGTACCACGGATTCAAGCGCGGGGCTGATCTTTCGAACGGACGCTTGCTCCCTCGGATACCGTCCGCATGCGGATCCGGTTTCGTATCCGCTACTGCCCTATCGGAGGAACTCGCCAGATGAGCGACGCAGTCGATCCAATCGCGTTGCAGAAGGGCGAGGGCGAAGCTTTCTGGTTCCTCGGCCAACTGCTCACGATCAAGGCCTCAGCCGAAACGAGCGGCGGGGGCCTCAGCCTCATCGAGGCTGTGGCCGGGCAGGGCCCGGGTGCGCCGTTGCACGTGCACCACAACGACAACGAATGGTTCTTCGTGCTCGAGGGCGAGATGGCGTTCTGGGTTGGAGGCGCCGTCATCGAAGCGCCGGCCGGATCGTTCGTCTACGGCCCACGAGAGATTCCGCACACGTTCGACGTCACCTCATCGCAGGCGCGCTTCCTCCTCGGCACCGATCCCGCAGGCTTCGAGGGCTTCGTGCGCATGGTGGCCGAGCCGGCGAAGACGCTGACGCTGCCGCCCCCACCGGACGGGCCGCCCGACATGGGCGCGCTCGTCGCGGCCGCGAAGCAGTTCGGCATCGACATCCTCGGCCCGCCGGGCTTTCCCGCCTGACGGTCGGCCGCGCGCGCGGCGATCACACGTTCCCACACGCCGTCGACGTCAACGGCGTTCTGCCCATGGCCACGCGGCGAATGAGTCCGAGCTGACGTAGCTCTACCGTCGCCGCCCGCGGGTCCTCGGCATGATCCCTCGCATGGGCAGCATCCCAGTGACTGGCGTGAGCGAACTCGTGCTCGAAGTCGTCGACCTCGCGGCTGCGGAGACGTTCTACGCCGGCGCACTCGGCCTGCCCGTGGTCGAGCGTTGGCCCGACCGCGAGGCGATCTGGGTCATGGCCGGCGACCGCACCCGCATCGGACTCTGGAGACCACAGGTGGGACTCGCGCGCGGACGCGGCGGGATCCACGTGCACTACGCCATGCACCTGCCCGAAGAGCACTACGACGACGCCATCACGCGCCTACGGGCCCACGGCCTCGACCTTGAAGAGCACACATTCGCCAGCTACGCCCATTCACGCGCCGCCTACGCCGACGATCCCGACGGCAACGTCGTCGAACTCTGGACGTGGGACGTCGCCAACCATCTTCCGTAACGCTTTCCACTTCTCCCGACCACCGGCGTGGCAGGCCGAATCACCCTCCAGAGCACTCGGACGCAAACCAGCACGAACGCAAGCAATCATGTACCACCGGCCCGACGGTCCGTCCGGCCTCCTGAGTGCGGTGTCGACTACGAATCTGCATCGGCGTCGAGCGTTCCGAGACAATCAGGTTGCTCTCAGGTTTCGTGTGGGACTATCGCACGATGACGCTGCTCTATCTCGTCCGGCATGGCGAGACGGACTGGAATCGCGAGGGGCGATGGCAAGGCCACTATGATCGCTCGCTGTCTGCGGCGGGGCGAGCGCAGGCGGCAGCCGCCGCGAGGCGCCTGGCTCCCGAGGGCATCTCGAAGATCCACGCGTCTGACCTCAAGCGCGCCGCCGAGAGCGCGCACATCATCGGTGAGACGTGCGGCGTCGAGGTGTGCGTCGTCCGCGCGCTGCGCGAAGTCGACGTCGGCGACTGGGCCGGCCTCACGCACGCGGAAGCGAAACAGCGCTTCCCCGAGGGCTATGCGCGTCGACGATCGGGCGGCACCGGCTGGAACGGCGGCGAGTCCTACGAGCAGATGGCCACGCGCGTACGCGTCTACGTCGACCGATTGGTCGACGGCGCGCGCGGCGGGGATCACATCGCGCTCGTCTGCCACAGCGGCGTGATCCGCGTCCTTGTGATGCACGCCCTGGGACTCACGCCGGCCGATCGTCGCAGCATCGGCGGCAACGAGCACGGCGCGTTGACCGTCCTGCGCGTGCGCAAGGGCAAGTGGTCACTCCGGCTCTACAACGACGCCTGCCATCTGCACGCCGGTGTAGGTGAACCGGACTGAGTGGGCCCCCGAGCCGCGAGTTTTGCGCTCCTCTGACCGCCCCGCAAGCGGTGCAATGGCCGTCGTGAGCTGATCAGACCGCCTTCGGCTGAGCGTCACGTCCTGCATATACGGGAGGGGCGGCTCTCTGAGCCGCCCCTCCGTAGGTCGGGTGCTCGGTGTGGGTGTGGTTCTAGTCGGCGTTGGAGTCCTGTGCCTCGGGAGTGTCCTGGGTGCTCACGTCCTGGGCGTCGGTCGAGTCTGGTGCCGTGCGGGCGGTGATGACGATGCGCTTGGCGGCGATCGTGGCGAGCGGCTGGCCGTCATCATCCAGGCGCCAGTCGCCGCGGGCGAGCAGCACACCGCTGACGCGCGCGATCGCGTCCCCGAGCGGGACGCGGATGCGGCTTCCGGCGCGGGTCGTGACGATGGCGTGGGCGAGGAGGATGCGCACGTCGCGATCGACCGATTCGCCGTTCTGGAGGCTCGTGAGCTTGAGTTCGATCGCGCCGGTGTCGCTGCGCGAGAGCTCGCCCGTGAAGGCGCGGAAGCGCTTGACGGCGTGCGGCTTGTGGGGTGTGCTCTGAACGGCGAGCACGCTCTGCGACGTGAGCGCCGTCTGCGCGCTGGGGGTGCCGGCCGTGGCGGTCGCGGTGGAGAGCGCGCCGGAGGCCATGACGAAGCCGGCGCCCGCGAGGGTGATGCCGCTGAGGATGCCGATCAGGAACTTCATGACGTTGCCCTTTCTTGGGATGACTCCGTGCTGTTGGGAGCCACCCTAAGCACCGCCGCCGAGCACCACCACGAGGATTACCCTAGTCCCCACCCCAGGTTCGCGGAAAGAACGCGCGAGGCGCGCTTCTTCGATAAGGAGGGGCCCGCCGGAACGCGCGCGAGCACATCGGCCGAGGCGACGGTCCGCTCTCGCGCGCGATCTTTGTCCACAACCGGAGAACGCGCGCCGCGGCCGCCGGATGTGGCGATCGAGTTGATCTCCACCATGGAGGACGAGTTCTTCACCCCTGAGTGGGAGCGCTTCGCCGCTCGCGAGCTTCTTTGGTGTAACCGATTCTCGTAGGTTCGACTTAACTCGATCGACGTGCATTATGGCCTCCCCCGCCGCGATGGCTCGCACAAGGTTGCATTCGAAGGAGCCCGCCAATAACGTCTCGCCGCTCGGTTCCGCCGTGCGAGACGACCGTGGCTCGCGATCGCGCGCAGCGCAGCCGCGTTCCGTACACCGTTGGTGGCCTGTACTCGAGAAGGGGGGAACAGCATGAGGAGCGAACGGCTCGGCGTCATCGGCGTGGGGTACGTCGGCCTCGTGACCGCGGCCTGTTTCGCGCAGTCGGGTCACAACGTCACGTGCCTCGACATCGACGAGGCGAAGCTCGCGCGACTGCGCGCGGGAGAGACACCGATTCACGAGCCCGGCATGGAGGAGGTGCTCGCCGGCTCGCGCGAGCGGCTGACATTCACATCCTCGGCTGCCGACCTGTTCGCGCGCGCCGACATCGCATTCGTGTGCGTGGACACGCCGCCGAGCTCCTCCGGCGACGCCGATCTGAGCCGCGTGGAATCGGTGCTCGAGGCCATCCCTGCCGGCACGACCAACGCGGTGCTGGTCATGAAGTCGACGGTGCCGCCGGGCACGGGGGCGCGCCTGCGGCGCGCGCTCGACGAGCGCGGCCTGGTCGGCGTGGCCTACGCCTCGAACCCGGAGTTTCTGCGCGAAGGCAGCGCGATCCAGGACTTCCTGCAGCCCGACCGGGTCGTCGTGGGCGCCGACGACCCCGACGTCGGCGAGCGGATCGCAGCCCTCTACCGCGCCTTCGGCGGCTCCGAGCTGATCACCGACGTCACCTCCGCGGAGATGATCAAGCACGCCTCGAACGCGTTCCTGGCGACCAAGATCTCGTTCATCAACGAGATCGCGAACGTCTGCGAGGAGGTCGGCGCGAATGTCGACCAGGTAGCCCGCGGGATGGGCCTCGACGCGCGCATCGGGTCGAGCTTCCTTCGTCCGGGCCTCGGCTTCGGCGGTTCCTGCTTCCCCAAGGACGTCGCCGCGCTCAAGCAGCTGGCCGGCAACAGCGGGTACCACTTCCAGCTACTGAGCGCCGTGATCGAGGTCAACGAACTGCAGAAGCGCCGCGCCGTTGCCAAGCTCAAGCGCCACCTTGGCTCGCTGCGCGACCGCCGCATCGCGCTCTGGGGCCTGGCCTTCAAGCCCGACACCGACGACATGCGCGAGGCCTCCAGCGTCGTACTCGCCGCGCGCCTCATCGCCGAGGGCGCCGAGGTCTCGGGCTACGACCCCGTCGTCTCACCGCAGCAGGCCGCCGGGCTCCTGCCGCGCGGCATCCAGCTCGCAGACAGTGCCCTGGCCGCCGCAGAGGACGCCGACGCCGTCGTGATCGTGACGGAATGGCCCGAGTTCGCCGCCCCGTTCGCCGACGGCACGCTGCTGTCTGTCATGCGCACGGCGCTCGTGATCGACGGCCGCAACCAGCTCGACCCCGCCGCCGTGCGTGCCGCCGGCTTCACCTACGAAGGCGTCGGGCGCGGCGAAAATCGCCACCCGCCGCACCGCTAGACGCTCCACGAGCGCTCGCGGTTAGGCTCGGTCGGCGCGACGGCCATGATCCGGCGCCGGTTGGGACCACCTGGAGCAAGCTGCGCGCCCCGCAGCGAACTGCGCCACGGAATGAGTCGCCGCCAGGCGCCCCCATCTCGAACAGGCCGCTCTGCAGCACTCGCGCTCGACGACGGCCCGGCGGCGAGTGCGTTGCTCTCTCGTGCTCGCTCGCTGCTGCCGGCATCTTCCGCACACGCGGAGACATCGAAATTGCACTCGGACGCATGCGCGCGCTTCGATCGAGCACGAGAGTAGCGTCGCCTGGGCGAATCTCAGGAGGATTCAGACCGCGCCGCTGCGGGAAGGCTGCCCTCCGCCGCTAGGCGACTGACCAGCTCAGTGCGCGAGCGCACGTCAAGCTTTCGGAACGTGTTGCGCAGGTGGTACTCGACCGTCTTCTGGCTGAGGAACAGCCGCGCTGCAACGTCGCGGTTCCTTGCGCCCTCGGCGACGAGCCGCACGACCTGGAGTTCCTGCGGCGTGAGCAGGTCGACCGCACGCGGTGACTGGCGGCGGGCGATCTCGCCGCACGACGCAAGCGCCGATCGCGTGCGCTCGGCCCACGGCAGGGCGCGCAGCAGCTCGAAGCCGTCGAGCGCAGGACGCAGCAGCTCGCGCGCGGGCTCGTGCTTGTCGACTCGAACCAGGCGCTCGCCGTAGCAGAGGAGGGTACGAGCGAGCTCGAATGCGTTGCCATCACGCTCCAGCAGCACGAGTGCGTCGTCAAAGTGGGCGGCGAAGGCATCGTCAGGCGCGAGCAGTCCGGCACAGCGCGCCACCGCGGCTCTTGGCGTGCCTCGCTCGATGCCTCGCGTCCGGTGCTCGAAGCCGTCGAGCACCTCGCGTGCGTCCTCCGGCCGGTCGGCCGCGGCATACGACTCGATCAACGCCGCCTCCCACGGCAGCCACCCGGGACATTGGAGCTTGGCCTGGAGTGTGTGCCGCCGGACAGGCTCGAGCGCGGCGATCGCCTCGGCGGGCCGCGCGAGGCTCAGCTCGAGCAGCCCGAGAGCCAGCCCGCCGATCGCCTCGGGTGCGCGCGCGCCGCTTTCGCGGAGGCCGTCGAGCCCCTGCTTCACGTGCTCCCGGCAGTCGATTTCACGCCCGAGCAGCCCTTCCACGAGTGCGAGTGCGAGCAGGCTACGGCGACGCGCATGCACGCTGCCCAGCTCCTCGGCGAGTTGCACCGCCTCGCGCGCCGCCTCGAGCGCCGCGGTCAGCTGTCCCGCCCGGAGTTCGAGATCGGCGAGCCCCAGGAGCTCCTGTTGGAGCGACCACACGTCGCCGGCAACCCGGTGTTGCTCCACATGGCGGGCGAGCAACGGGCGTGCCGCCTCGCCCTCGCCGACGACCGCGAGGGCCTGCGCCAGCCAGCCGACGAGCGAGGGATCGGTGATCACCTCGGCGCTCTCGCATGCCCGCCGCAGCGAAGCGACTGCGTCGCGTCGCTCCGGCTGCGAGCCGCGTTGCCGCGAGCGCGATCTCCAGCGCCAGGCCGTTGGGAGAGTCGCTGGGCGCGACCACCTCGGCGCGCTCGGCGCTCGCTGCTGCTGTCGCGAGCTCGTGCTCGCCGAGCATCAGCATCGCGTCCTCCGCGAGCAACCGCGCGGCCCGTGCGGGATCGTGCGGCATGACATCGTCGGCTGCTCGCCGCAGCAGTTCGCCCGCAGCGCGCTCGCCTCCAGCCGCGGCCAGCAGGCGGGCGCGCTCCAGTCGATATCGGCGGCGACGTCCGCAGACGCGACGAGCGCAAGCGCCTCCTCGAGCATGGCGGCTGCCGGGCCGAGTCGCCCGGCATGGGCGGTCGAGCGCGCCGCCGCCAGCAGCCGGGCGGCGCGACGCTCGCCCTCGGGTGTAAGACGCGCCGCCCTCGCAAGCGCCATAGCCTCGACGGCTACGCCGCCCCGGCGCCGCGCGCGCAGGGCTGCCTGTTCGAGGCCGAGCGCCACGTCCTCGTCGGGCACCGAGGCGGCAGATGCGCGATGCCACGCCCGCCGGTCGGCGTCACGCTCCTCCTCGAGCGCCCCGGCGAGGGCGTCATGGGCCGCGCGCCGGTCGTCCGGCGGCGCGTCGTGGTACATCGCCGACCGGAGCAACGGATCGCGGAACTCGATCGCGCCGTCACGGATCGTGACGATGCCTGCCTGCTCGGCAGCCGCCAGGCGCGCAGGGTCTGCGCCAAGCGCGGAGACGGCATCGTTGATGGTCGCCATCGAAGCCTCGTCGCTGGCGGCGGCGACGAGCAGCGCTCGCCGCGTCTCGGGCGGGAGCGCGAAGATGCGGCTCTCGTAGATGCGGCGCACGCGCGTGGCAGTTGGCAGCGGGCCGACGATCGGCTCGCGCCCCGAAAGCTCCGCGGCTGCCAGACGGTCCGGCAGCGACGTCAGCGCCAAGGGATTGCCGCCCGTGTCCCGCCAGAGCTGCTCGACCACGTCCTCCGCATCCACGCTGCCTGCGAGCAGCTCGCGCACCTCGTCGAGCTCGAGCCCGCCGAGCCGCAGCTCCTCGAGGCCGCCGGCATCGAACGCGCTCGGCCGGTCACGACCGTTTCGCGGCGATCAGAGCGACCCCTCCGACATGAAGGCGACGTGCGACGAACCCGAGCGCGTCCCCCGACCCGGCGTCGAGGTGGTGCGCATCGTCGATCAGCACGACAACCGGGTGCTCCTTGCCGCCGCGACCAGCAAGCTGAGTGTGCCTGCGAGCACCTCGAGGCGATGGCCGGGCTCGGGGTCGCCGAGTCCGAGCGCGCCGCGCAGAGCGCGCGCTTGTACTGCCGGGATCACATCCAGCCCCGCGAGGACTGGCGCGAGCAGCTGGTGCAGCCCCGAGAACGGCAGATCCGACTCTGCGGGCACGCCTTGTGCCGAGAGCACGCGCCATGCCGTCTGCGTCTGCGGAGACCTGCTCGAGCAATTCGCTCTTGCCGATCCCTCGTTCGCCGCTCACCACGAGCGCCCGACCGCGGCCGTTGCGAGTTTCCTCGAGCAACTCTCCGACGCGTCGTCGCTCGGGGATCCGTCCGACGAACACGGCAAAGGCGATCCTATGCATTCGGTGGGGGGGCACAAGCCGCCGCTCCCGGATATGGTGGTCGTGAACCATCGGGAGTAGTTCAGTGACAGAGGCGAGCACGCACGCACGCAACCCGCGCATGCGTTACCCGCCGATCGCCGAGCACGGCGTCATCGGCGATCTGCACACGGTCGCGCTGGTGGCCGTCGACGGCACGATCGACTGGTACTGCTGCCCGAGCTTCGACTCGCCGAGCGTGTTCGCCGCGATCCTCGACGCAGACCGCGGCGGCTTCTTCCGCATCGCGCCGATCGAGATCGTGAGCTCGCAGCGACGGTGCTGAGCGCGTCGTTCGGGGCGATCGCGAACGGCGGAGCAACCACAAGCAGCTCTACTTCCCCGACACGAACGTCCTGATCACGCGCTTCCTGGACGCCGACGGCGTCGGCGAGGTCCAGGACTTCATGCCGATCCAGCCGCGACTCGGCCGAGCGCCAGCGCCACCGCCTGATCCGCCGCGTGCTCGGCGTGCGGGGCACGCTCCGCCTGCGGATGGAGTGCGCGCCGCGCCTTCGACTACGGGCGCGCGCGCGCACGAGACGGTGATCGGCGAGCACGGCGCGACTTCCACACGCGCGAGCTGACGCTCTCGCTGGCCTCGCCCGTGCCGCTCACAGCGCGGCGAGCACGGCGTGCTCGCGCGACTTCACGCTCTCGGCGGGCGAGACCGTGACCTTCGTGCTCGAGCGCGTCGACGCGCGGCCACCACCGCGACGTCCGATCGAGCCCGAGCGAGACCGCGGCCGCCTTCGAGGACACGCTCGCCTTCTGGCGGCGCTGGCTCTCGACACTCGGGCTACCGCGGGCGCTGGCGGGAGATGGTGCACCGCTCGGCGCTGGTGCTCAAGCTGCTCACCTACGCGCCGACCGGCGCGATCGTCGCCGCGCCGACCACCAGCCTGCCCGAGGTCATCGGCGGCGAGCGCAACTGGGACTACCGCTACACCTGGATGCGCGACGCGGCGTTCTCGCTGCTACGCGCTGCTGCGGCTCGGGTTCACCGAGGAGGCGGCGGCCTTCATGGACTGGCTCGAGGCCCGCGTCCGCGACGCGCGCCGGCGGCGAACGGCCCGCTGCAGATCATGTACGGGATCGACGGCCGCCACGAGCTCCCCGAGGAGCACGCTCGACCATCTCGAGGGCTACCTGCGGCTCGAAGCCGGTGCGGATCGGCAACGCCGCCGCCGACCAGCTGCAGCTCGACATCTACGGCGAGCTGATCGACTCGGTGTACCTCTTCAACAAGCACGGCGGCCGCCGATCTCCTACGACCTCTGGAGCGACCTGCGCCGGCTCGTCGACTGGCTCGCCGAGCACTGGCAGCAGCCCGACGAGGGAATCTGGGAGGTGCGCGGCGGGCGCCAGCAGCTTCACCTACTCGCAAGCTGATGAGCTGGGTCGCGTTCGATCGGGCCCTGCGGATCGCCCGCGACAGCGCGCTGCCCTGCCGACCGCGACGCGCTGGGCAGTCGACCCGCGACGAGATCTACGAGAGATCATGCAGCGCGGCTGGCACCCCGCAGCGGCGGCGTTCGTCCAGCACTACGGCACGGACGTCGCTCGACGCCTGCATGCTGCTGATGCCGCTGGTGGGCTTCATCGCCCCACGCGACCCGCGCATGATCTCGACCGCTCGACGCGAGTCGCAGCGGAGCTCGTCTCCGACTGCCTCGTCTACCGCTACGACCCGCGCGCTCGCGGCGGCCGACGGCCTCGACGGGCAGCGAGGGCACGTTCTCGATGTGCTCCTTCTGGTACGTCGAGTGCCTCGCCCGAGCCGGGCGGCTGGACGAGGCGCGCCTGACGCTCGAGAAGATGTTCACCTACGCCAACCATCTCGGGCTTTACGCCGAGCAGATCGGACCGTCGGGCGAGGCGCTCGGCAACTTCCCCCAGGCCTTCACGCACCTCGCGCTGATCTCCGCGGCCAGCAACCTCGACCGCCAGCTGGACGAACGCACCGAGACGTGAGCCTCTGCTCGGCTCGCTGAGACGCGTCAGGGCAGGCGCGCAACGCACCCCGGCAGCGGGCACTTGCCCAGGTGCTCGTGCCAGAATCTCCACCAGTTGAACAGGCTGGAGCCGTTACCGCGCCCGCCGACGCGGGCCACGCCGATGAAGTCGAGGTGGCTCGGCGTGTCGCGCCGATCGTGCGTCCAGACGATCACCGTATCGTGCTTGGCGTCGACGTAGCAGTAGCGCTGGCCGCCCAGCTTGTTGTCCAGCGCGTGCCGCCAGATACCGAACCCGTTCCACCTGTTGCTGTTGCAGTCGCCTTTGCCGGCGACGAGCGCCGCACTGGCCGGATCCGATGCCCTCAGCTCATCGAACGCCTTCTTTCGTGCGGCTGCGTCGGGGTAGATGGAAAGGTCGAGACGGTCAGGAAAGAAGACCGCGCTGCTCGAGGGCGGCAGGCAGATTGCGCTCTCGACCGCGCCGGGCTGCGGAGTCGACGACACCGCGCATTTGTCCCACACGTCCTTCTGCACAACGCCGGCGAGACCCTTTGCAACGGCCGGCGACGGGGGCGACGTCGTGGTCGTCCCCGTCGTTGGCGGGGGCTTCGCGCTCGAGTTGGAGTCGCGCGTGACCGCGTAGACCGCGACCGCGGCCAGCAGCGCGGCGACAACGATCGCGGCTCCCGCAGCAAGCCAGGTCCGCCGGTCTCGGCCGCCCCCCGCCCCTGTCGCCTGACGCGGGTGGCTGCGGCGGGGCTCCCGCCGGCTGGACGGGCGGGGCCTCCGCCTTCACAGGCGCCGCGGCGGCGGCGGAGTCGACGGTCACCGGTGTCGCGGCCACAGCGCGCTCCCGCGCTGGACAGCGCTGGGGTCGGTGGCTCGGTCGTGGTCATTTCCTCGGAGGAGGCTGCGGGCGCTTCGGCGCCGGCGCCGGCATCCTCTCGGTCGGCGTGGACGGTCGTGGTCGACCGCTGCCGTGCCGCGACCCGGGCGGCCTCGATCAGCTGCCCGCACGTGTCGTAGCGGTCATCCTTCGACTTCGCGAGGGCGCTTGCCAGCACGCGATTGAGTGCCTTGGGCAGATCGGGGCGCGAGGCGGTGAGCAGCGGGGGCGGATCGATCAGATGGGCGTGCATGACGTTTACCTCGGCTTCGCCCTCCCGGTCGAACGGTGCGCTTGCCGACGAGGCACTCGTAGAGCACGCAGCCGAGCGCGTAGACGTCGGTGCGCGCGTCGACCGGCAGGCCCTCGATCTGCTCGGGGCGGCGTAGTCGACGGTGCCGATGAAGAAGCCCGTCCGGGTGAGGCCCTTCGAAGCCGTGTGCTTGACCACGCCGAAGTCGGTCAGGTAGACCTGCTCGGAGGGCTCCGCGATCAGGATGTTGGCGGGCTTGACGTCGCGATGGATCAGGTCGCGCTCGTGCGCCGCGTCGAGGCCGTCTGCGGCCTGCTCGAGGATGAACAGCGTGCGCCCCATCCCCAGCTGCCTTCGCGACGGATCAGGGTCTTGAGATCGCATCCCTCGATGTAGCGCATTGCGATGAAGAGCTGTCCGTCGACCTCGCCCGCGTCGTAGATCGGCACGACGTTCGGGTGGTCGAGCTCGGCTGCCCGTCGCGACTCGCGCTGGAAGCGGTCGCGGATACGTCTCGTCGTCGCTGAGCATCGGGGCGAGCAGCTTCAGCGCGACCCTGCGGCCGAGGCGCACGTGCTCGGCCAGATACACGACGCTCATGCCGCCGCGGCCGAGCAGCGACTCCACGCGGTAACCCGCTATCTCCGTCCCGATGCGCGTGCTGTCGCCTGTGCTCACGGCTTCCTCTCTGCCAGGCGTGTCCGTGGATACGGCGCCCGGGCGTCGCTCGCGGCGAGGCGATAGTACGAAGTGCGAAGGAATCGTGCAAGGTCCGCGAGGGATTGCCCGCCACCGCGTGCCGCCGGACTTGATTCGGCGGCGCCGGGCACGTTTACTAGCACGATCCTTCCCGGAATGGCTGTGGACGCCGAACGCTTCCTGATGTACTCCCATGACGGGCTCGGCTTCGGCCATGCCCGCCGCAATCTCGCGATCGCAACAGCGCTTACGGTCGTGTCATCGCGCGCCTCGGTCCTGCTCGCCACGAGCGCGGACGAGATCCACAGCCTCGGCGTACCGCCACGCGTCGACGTGGTCAAGCTGCCGGGGTTGCGCAAGGTGGCAAACGAGCAATACACAGGTCGTCGCCTGCGGATCGGCGGGACCGGGGTTCTCAACGTACGAAACTCGCTCCTCCAGGCGACGGTGGAGTCGTTCAGGCCATCGGTGCTCCTCGTCGACAAGCACCCCCTCGGCGCGCGCGGTGAGCTCGTGCCCGCGATCGCGGCGATCCGCAGCGCTGGCGGGCGCACCGTGCTGGGATTTCGCGACATCCTCGACAGCCCGGAGCAGGTACGCGCGGAGTGGCAGCAGGCCGGCATCCCGGCGGCGATCATCGAGCATTACGACCGCGTGCTCGTGTACGGGCATCCGGCAGTTCTCGATCCCGCCGAGGAGTACGGGCTGCCGGCCGAGGTGGCCTCGCGAACGCGCTTCACCGGCTACGTCTGCAACCCGCCGCCCCGCGACCAGATGACCCGCGATGCCTTCCCGCTGTCCCTCATCAAGCCCGACGGCCGTCCGACCGTGCTGGCGACCGCCGGCGGAGGCGAGGACGGGTTCGCGATCCTCGAGGCGTTCATCGAGGCGGCGGCCGGTGCGGACTGGCACGCGATCGTCGTCGCCGGATCGCAGAGCTCGCCGGAGAAGCGCCAGCACCTGCGCGAGTCCGCGGAGCGCGCCGGTGTGACCTACCACACCTTCGTGCGCGGACTCGACGCCTGGTTCCTCGCGGTCGATTGCCTGGTCTGCATGGGGGGGTACAACACCATTGCCGAGGCGCTCTCACGCGGCACCCCGACGGTCTGCGTCCCGCGCATCGTGCCGCGCACCGAGCAGCTGATCCGCGCCGAGGCCTTTTCGCGGCTCGGACTCATGCGCTACGTCCATCCCGACCGCCTGACGGGCGACAGCCTGCGGGAGGAGGTGCGCGCGGCACTGGGTGATTCGCGCACGGACCTGCGGGCCCGGGCGCAGGCCCGCCTCGGCTTCGACGGCGCCGAGCGCGCCGCGGCCTTCCTGCTGGAGCTCGCGACGCCGGACGAGACGCGCCCTCCCGCAGTCAGCATGCGATGAGCGCGAACGGGCGGCACCTCGCATACGTTCTCAAGCGCTTTCCGCGGATCTCGGAGACCTTCGTGGCGGCTGAGCTGATCGAGCTGGAGCGCCAGGGCGAGCTCGTGACGGTGTACGCGGTGTCGAAGCCGGCCGAAGCCTTCAGCCACGGCTTCCTGGACGAGCTGCGCGCCCGCGTGATCTATCTGCCCTACCGCCCGATCAGGGAACCCGCCCGTGTCGCGCGCGCGCTCGCGCGGCAGGCGCGCCGCCGGCCGCGGGCGTGGCTGCGCGCCGCCGGTGCCGGTATGCGGCGCCCGAGCCTCGGAGCGTGGCGCCTGGTGCTGCAGGCAACCGTGCTGCGCGACGAGATGGAGCAAGCGGGCATCGATCACGCCCATGCGCACTTCGCGACCTCGGCGGCCGACCTGGCGAGCCTCGTCTGGCACATGGACGGGCCCAGCTACAGCGTGACGGCGCACGCAAAGGACATCTGGCACGAGCAGGTCCGGCACGACGATCTGCGCAGGAAGCTCGGCCGTGCGCTGTTCGTGGCGACGGTGAGCGAGCAGAACCGCGGCTACCTGGCCTCGATTCTCGACGGAGCAGTGCGTGTGCAGGTCGTGCCGAACTCCGTCGACCTGCGGCGCATGGGTGAACCTCTCGTCCGAGTACCCGAGCCGCTGCTGGTGGTGTCGGTTGCCCGGCTCGTCGAGAAGAAGGGCCTCGACGACCTGGTGGCGGCCTGCGGCATCCTCCGCGCCCGCGAGGTCCCGGTGAGGCTCGAGATCGCAGGCGACGGTCCGCTGCGCGCCGAGCTCGCAGCCGCCGCGTCGGCCGCAGGCCTCGGCGACGTGCTGCGCGGGGCGCTGCCGCATGAGCAGGTGCGCGAGCTGTTCCGGCGGGCGAGCGTGTTCTGCCTGCCGTGCGTGGTCGCCTCGAGCGGCGATCGCGACGGGCTGCCCACGTCGGTGCTCGAAGCGATGGCGCTCGGCGTCCCGGTGGTGACCACCGACGTCAACGGGCTGAGCGAGACCGTCATCGACGGCGAGACCGGGCTGAGCGTCCCCGAGCATGATCCAGCCGCACTCGCCGATGCACTCGAGCGCGTCCTCGGCGATCCTGAGCTCGCAACACGGCTCGCCGACCAGGCCCGGGCGCACGTCGAGCAGGGCTTCTCGCTCGAGCAGAGCGTCAAGGTCCTGCGCACGCTGTTCCCGGAGCGCGGCTGACGTGCGAATCGCCTGTCTGTCGACCGATCCGGGGATCGCGTGGGGCGGCGCCAAGGGTGCCTCGGTGCATCTCGCGGAGATCGTCGAGGCGCTGCGCGCGGAGAACGTCGAGGTGCTCGTGCTCGTGAGCCAGGTCGCCGGCGAGGCATCCGCCCCGGCCCCTGGCGTCACCCTCGAATCGCTTCCCGGAGCTCGCAAGGGGATCCCGGTCGATGCCCTCCTGGCGCGCGAGAGCGCGCTCGCTGCCTGGCTCGTCGACCGCCTCCGGGAGTTCGGCGCGGACGCTCTCTACGAGCGCATCGCGTTGCACTCGGCGGCCGGTTCGACGACCGCTCGCGCCCTCGGGATCCCGCACATCGTGGAGCTGAACGCCCCGCTCCCCGAGGAGGCGGCGCGCTACCGGCGCCTCGAGCGAGCCGAGGATGCCTACCTGCTCGAGCGGACCACGCTGGCTCACGCCGACCTCGTCTTGCCGGTGTCGAGTCCGCTCGCCGCCTATGCGCAGGAACGCGGCGCGCAGCGTGTGGAGGTGACGCCGAACGCGGTCGCGCCGGAGCGCTTTTCGCATCTGCCGCCTCGCGATCCGTCCGCGCCGCCGGTCGCCGTGTTCTCCGGGGCTCTGCGGCCGTGGCACGGCATCGAGACGATCGCGCAGGCATGGGCGCTGCTCGGCGGGGACGCGCCCCGCCTGAGGGTGATCGGCGATGGCCCGGCCCGCGACATCGTCGCCGCCGCGGGCGCCGAGATGCTCGGAGCGGTGCCCCATGAACAGGTACCCCGTCTGCTCGGCGAGGCGGACATCGGGCTGGCGCCGTACTCTCCGGACGCCCCGGGCTACTTCTCGCCGCTCAAGCTCTTCGAGTACCTGGCCGCCGGCCTTGCGATCGTCGCCGCGGACATCCCCGGCGTACGTGACGTGACCGGGAGCGAGGCAGCGGTGCTCATCCCTCCGGGAGACGCCCCGGCGCTTGCGCGGGAGGTGGCAACGCTGGCGGGCGATTCCGGCGCGCGCGCGCGCCTCGGCTCTGCAGCTCGAGCCCTGGCCGCAGAGCACACCTGGCAGCGGCGCGGGCAGCGCATCATCGAAGCTGTCAGGGAGCTCTCGGAAGAACGGGTGGCTCCATGAACTGCCGTGGTCTTCGGCGATCGCGAACGCACCTCAGGAAACCAGTCCTATGACTCGTAGGCGCCGCAAGCGGGCGGTCGACTCCCCGACGACGCTGACCGTGCTGAGGCCGTATGTGAAGCAGCAGTGGCCACCGCTCGTCGTCGCAGCGATCGCGACGCTCGTGATCGCCGCGGCCGACGTCGCCTCCCCCCTGCCCCTCGCGTATCTCATTGACCATGTGCTCACGGTCGGGGGCAAGGGCACTGAGGTCGATCTGGGCGATTTCTCGAGGTCGGATTACTTCACGATCGCGTACGTGGCCTTGGCGGTGCTCGGGATTGCAGCGGCCGAGGCGATTGCGACGTATCAGTCGGACCTGCGGCTCGAGTTGGCCGGGGAGCGCATCATCCACGAGCTCCGGCTCGCAATCTACTCGCAGCTGCAGCGCCTCTCGATCGCGTTCCATGCCCGGCTGCAGACGGGCGACCTCGTCACGCGGGTCACCGGCGACGTCAACGCCATTGGCGACATCTTCGCCGGCTCGCTCGGCGCACTGGTGTCCTCGTTCCTCATCTTCCTGCTCATGCTGGGTGCGAGCGTGTACATCGATCCGCTGCTCGCGCTCTGCGCCTTCGCAGTCACGCCCGTGCTCGCGTTGCTGAGCTTCTGGTACCGCAAGCGTGCGCGCGTCTCCTCCAAACAGATGCGTAGCCGCGAGGGCGAGATCGCCTCGATCAGCGGCGAGGTGCTCGGCGCCATCCGCGAGGTGCAGGCGTTCGGGTCGGAGGAGTACGAGCGGGCGCGGCTCGAGGCGAAGAGCGCCGAGCGCTGGCACGCCGGGATCCGCGCCTCTCGCCTCGAGGGCCGCTTTGCCGGGATGATCGACTTCGCCAGCGAGGTCGGGATCGCTCTCGTGCTCGTGGTCGGCGCCCTACGCGTTCACACCGGCGATCTCAAGCTTGGCCTGCTGACGGTCATGGTCATGTATGCGGGGAAGGTCTACCGTCCGCTCAGCGCCATCGCGCGCCAGGGGAGCCGGATCTCGAAGGCGCTCGCGCGGGCCGATCGCGTGGCCGAGATCCTCGCGGCCGACGACGTGCTCGACGACCCTCCGAACGGCTACGACGGACGTCGTGCCACCGGCGAGGTCCAGCTTGACGGCGTCGTCTTCGGCTATGACCGCGAGCGTCCGACGCTCCACGCACTCTCGCTCTTCATCCCCGCAGGCCAGCGCGTTGCGGTGATCGGTCGCTCGGGTGCCGGCAAGTCGACGCTCGCGGCGCTCATCGCCCGGTTCTACGACCCGTTCGAGGGAAGCGTGCGGATCGACGGGCATGATCTACGCGAGTGCCGGTTGCGCTGGGTTCGCAACCAGGTTGGGCTCGTGCTGCAGGAGGGCGTCCTCTTCACGGGCACCATCGCAGACAACATCGCCTATGGCGTCCAGGCGGAGCCGGAGCAGATCGTGGCGGCCGCCAAGGCGGCGGCCGCCCATGAGTTCATCGAGAAGCTCCCCAACGGCTACGCGACCATGCTCGGGCAGCGAGGGGTGGGCCTCTCGGGCGGCCAGCGTCAGCGGATCGCTATTGCCCGCACCATCCTGCGCAATCCGCCGATCCTCGTGCTCGACGAGCCGACGACCGGGCTCGACGCAGAGAGCGAGGCGGCAGTGATGGAAGGCCTCGATGCACTGATGCGCGGGCGTACCGCGATCATGATCACGCATTCGCCGGCGCTCGCGCGTACCGCGGATCGCGTGATCGAGATGGCAGATGGGCGCATCTCGCGTCAGGGCACGCCGCAGGAGCTCGACCGCGACCTGCGGAACATTCGTGACGCCGCCTCGGCGGAAGCGGCCGTGACGGCCTCTCGGATCGGGCCTCCGCGCGACGCCGCACTCACGCAGATGAGCACTCTGCTCGACCCGGATGCCATGGCGCTCGTACTGCAGCGCGAACTCGGCCGGGATGCGCCCCTCTCGCGCGTGGCGATCCGCTATCTCCGCTACAAGCCCCGCAAGAGCCTCGTCGTGCACTACGACGTGAGGATCGGCGACGGTGACTTCGATGCGGTTGCGACGATCGCCGCTCGCCGCAACCTCGAGGCCTGGGCCGGCGAGCCGGAGTACCGCCGGCTCGCCGAGATGGTCGACGGCAGGTCGCCCGCGCTTCGCCCGCTCAACTACGAGTCCGAGCTCAAGGCCTTGATCCAATGGCTGCCACTCGACATCAGCATGCCCGCGCTCGCGTATGACGCGACTCAGCTCCGGGCGTATCTCCAGCGCGCCGATGTCGAGATCGCCTCGGATGGCGAGCGCCTGAGGTTACTGGCCTACAAGCCGGGGCGTCGCGCCGTCCTGCGCCTTGACGACCACGTCATCAAGATCTATGCCGGAGATGCTGAGTTTGCCGGTGCCGTCATGGGCCTCGAGGCCTCGAGCGGTCTCGAGCGCCTGCGAATCCCGCGGCGCGAGGCTGTCCTGCCGGAGTTGCACCTGACCTGCCAGGCCATGCTCCCCGGCCGGCCGCCAGGTGCTGCCGGAGATCCGGCGCAGGCGGCGGGAGCGGTGCTCATGGCACTTCACCGCGCGCGTCTCCCCGGTCTACGCCCGTTCACGCACGCCGACCAGCTGCGCGCTGCCGCCGGATCCGCCGGCAGCGTGACAGCGGTCGTGCCGGAGCTCGAGCAGCGGTTGGCGGACCTGCTGCGCAAGCTCGAGCTGACGATGCCGGACCAGTCGTCGCTTCTGACGGCGCACGGCGACTACCACTCCAACCAGTTGCTCGAGGTCGACGGCACCCTCGCGGTGATCGACTTCGACGAGATGTGCGCGGCCGCCGCGGCACTCGACCTGGCGAGTTATGCCGCGCACCACGTCAACGGCGGGGAGGGCGACATGACGGCTGCGTCGGCGGCGGTCGCCGGCCTCGTAGCGGGCTATGGCGTCCGTCCGCATGCGCTCGCCTGGTATCTCTCCACCTCGATCCTCCGTCGCGCGCCGTTCCCGTTCCGCTTCATGGAGCCCAATTGGCCGTTGCGCATCGAGCGCATGGTCACCGATGCCGAGGAGGCGCTGCACCTGTGAGCGTGACACGGCCGCCCGTCCCCCGCGACGACGCGCTGCCCGCTATGCCGCGGATGCTCGACGTCGATGCCATGGCTCCCGTGCTCGAGCGCTCGCTCGGCGGGGGTCGCTCGATCGATTCGGTCACGATCCGCTACCTCCGCTACAAGCAGGAGCGGAGTCTACTCGTGCGCTACGAGGTAGAGATTGCCGGCCAGGCGCACGGGGTCGTGGCACTGGCGGAACCTGAAGCGAAGCTGGCGCAGAAAGCCGAGCGGCCGGCCAACCTCGAGCTCGCAGCCAAGGCCGCGGACCGCACTCCCGCTCGCGCGCCCCTCGCGTTCGAAGACGATCTCGGGGTCCTCGTGCAGTGGACGCCGGTCGACCTTGCGCTGCCGGCGATGGCCGAGCCGCCTCAGCGCCTTCGGCAGATCCTCGAGGACGCCGGCGTGCGGACGCGCGCGCACGGCGAGCTTCCGCAGCTCGTGCACTTCAAACCCAATCGGCGCGCCGTCCTGCGCTACGGCGACCACTTCGTGAAGATCTACGCGGACGACCGCGCCTACGAACGTGCCGTCGCGGGGATGCTGGCGGCGAACGCGCTCCCAATGCGCAGCGCGCGCTGTGAAGCAGCGATTGCAGAGCTCAGGCTGACGGCGCAATCCTTCGTCGAGGGCGCGCCACCGGCGGGCCCCGTTGAGGCCGCCCCCGATGCAGGTGCGTTCCTCGCGATGCTGCACGAGACGCCCAATGACACGGTGCGGCTCACGCCGCCCTCGCACCGCCTCGAGTCGGCGACTGCGTCAGTGCGGCTGCTGGCGTCGATCGCGCCAGAGCTCGAGCAGCGCCTGGGAGTGCTGCTGCGCCGTCTCGAGCAGCGCATGCCCGACGAACCGCTCGTGCTCGCGCATGGCGATTTCCACGCGCGCCAGATGCTGGAGCTCGACGGCGATTACGGCGTGATCGACTTCGACGCGAGTTGCCGTGCGCCGGCGGCACTCGACCTGGCCACCTACATCTCCTCGCTCGTGCGGGGGATCGACGACCTGCCCGCCGGCATGGCAGCGCTGGACGTGCTCAGCGAGGCGTATGGGCGACAGCCGGCCGGCGTGCCGTGGTACCTGACCTGCGTGCTGCTGCGTCGCGCGTCGATCCCGTTCCGCGTCTTCCGCGAAAACTGGCCGGAGCAGGTCGAGGAGCGCGTGCGCTGCGCAGAGATGGCGCTCGACTCGTGACACGGCAGAACGCCGAGAGCGTGCGCGTCGCGATCCCTCCCGACGCGCGCCTGCCGCAGATCGCCGTGCTTCTGAATGCCGACGCGATGGCGCTCACGCTGGCACGCTCGCTGGGCCGCGAGCACGCGCTCGGACGAGTCGATGTGCGTTACATCCGGTATCGACCGGGCAAGAACATGTGTGTCCACTACGCCGTCGATGTCGACGGTTGCGAGCAGCACGCCGTCGCGATGGCGTCTTCGAAGTACGACCTGTCGCTCGCTGCCGCAGATCCTGCCTATGACGCGCGCATCGCGCTGGTCGCCGGGCGTGCACCGGCAACGCGGCCGCTGCTCTACGACGCCGGCGCGCGTGCCCTCCTGCAGTGGCTCCCGTTCGATATCGACATGCCCGCCCTCGCCGAGCCGCCGTCTGCCCTGCGCGAACGGCTCGTCGCCTGCGGCGTCGACGTCCCGGCCGATCGCGCGGAGCTGACGCTGCTCCAGTATCGGCCTCGCCGACGCGCCGCTCTGCGGCTCGGCGATCATGTCCTGAAGGTCTACCGGTACGAACGGGATTTCTCCGATGGAGTCGCTGGGCTCGAGGCGGCGAGCCGCCTCGATGGCTTGCGAACCGCCCGGGGCGAGGCCATCCTGGGCGACCTTCGGCTCACCGCCCAGGAGTGGCTCCCCGGCGCGCCCCCGGCCCGCCGGGCCGAGCTCGCGCGCGAGGCCGGGGAGGTGCTGCGCGAGCTGCATGCTCACAAGCTCGACGGCCTCACGCCGCTGCTCCCCTCTCAGCGGCTCGACGCTGCCGCCACCGCCGTCAAGCTCGTGTCTGCCATTTCCCCCGCGCTGACCCGACGCGCTGAGGACGCGCTGCGTGAGCTCGAGCGACGGGCGCCCGATCCCCGCGACGCGCTCGTCACCTCGCACGGGGACTTCCATGGGGGGCAGTTGCTCGAGCTGCCCGGCGGCCCCGCCCTGATCGACCTCGACCTGCTCGGCTCGGCGCCACCGGCGCTCGATCTCGCCAACTACGCCGGCCACCTCATCCCGAAGGATGCGCCCGACGTCTCGGCCGCCCTGACCGTCCTCGACGGTCTCGTCGAGGGTTACGGCCGCCGCCCGCGCTGGCTCGAGTGGTATCTCGCGGCCTCCATCCTGCGGCGCGCGCGCGTGCCGTTCCGGAACTTCGAGCCAGACTGGCCGGAGCAGACCGAGAGCATGATCGGCGCTGCCGAGGCAGCCCTCCGGCTGTGATCGACCGCGACCGGGTGGATGCCGTGCTCGGCCCGCTGCTCGGCCCGCTGCTCGGGGCGCCCATCGCGCTCGAGATGCTCAAGGACAAACCAGGACGCCGCGCGACCATGCGTGCGCGCGGGTCGCGACGAAGCGCGATCGTCAAGACGTACGCGTCCCAGCGAGCAGCCGCGGTCGCCGCGCGCGTCCGCGGGATAGCAGGTGGCCCGGACGAGCCCGTTGTGCCGGAAGTACTGCTGCTGGACGAGACCCTCCATCTCGTCGTGCTGTCGGAGGTCCCCGGCGAGCCGTTGACGCGCTCCTTGACGGCCGGCGACCGCGATGCGTGTGCGCGCGCCGGCGGCGCGCTCGGAGCGTGGCATGCGGCTTGGCGTGGAACGGCTCCGGGCGCGCACCGGCCACACACTGCGCCACGCGAGATCGAGATCCTCGAGGCGCGTCTCGCGCGCACGCCCCCGGAGCTGGCGGCGGCCGTCCGCGCTGCCTTGCCTCCGCTGATGGCCGACGGCGACTGGGGCTGGCCGACGATCGTCCACCGGGACCTGTACGAGGAGCAGATCATGGTCGGCGAGTGCATCGGCCTGATCGATCTCGACGACTCGGCGCTCGGTCCGCCCGAGCTCGATGTCGGCAACCTGCTCGGGCACCTACTGCTGATGGAGCGTCGGTCGGGATTCGACTTGGCGGCTGTGACGGCCGCGTTCCTCGACGCGTACCGCGAGCGCGGGCCGGGCCTGGACGAATTGCTGCTCGAGCGCTGCCGTGCGCTCACGCTGCTCCGGCTCGCCTGCATCCACTCCGAGGCATCGCTCGTCGATGCCGCGGCGGCGCGGACGCGCTGACCGCGGCTGTCAGAGCGCGAGGGCGGCTTCCGCGGCAGCGAGGCGCCGCGCGGTGTCCTCGCGCCAGTGCGGCGCGAATGCGGCGAACGGCCCCCGTGCGCGTCGGAGGGCGAGCGTCGAGAGGTACCAGCCGACACCCGGCGGGCGTCGACCGTATCCGTCGCACAGCGAATCGAGGGCGGTTCGTACCGCCGGGAGATCCTCCGCTGCGTCCAGCAGCGAGGCGACATAACTCGCGACGTCTCGGGCGGCCGGGGCGCTGCAGATGCCGTCGAAGTCGATCACGGAGAGCTCGCCTGCCGACTCGAGCAGCTGGCTGACGTGAAAGCCTCCGTGCGAGGTGACGAGGTCGTCGGAAGGCATCTTCGCCTCGAGCAGGGCCATCAGCCTTGCGACCCGCGGCGCGAGCTCTGGCGCGATGCTGGACAGCAGGTCGGCCGAGTCGCCGGTTCGCCGCAGGCGATCGCGAGGAGTCTCGGACTCCAGGCCGCTTGCCGGCGCGCCGTGCAAAGCCGCTAGCACGACACCTGCCCGCGCGGCTGCCTGAAGGACGCCCTCGGGCGAGCCGCCCGCCACGAGCGACTGCACGGCAATCCTCAGCCGGGGCACGACGGCTGCGCAGCGGGCGGTGCGCACCGGAAGCGCCTCGGCCAACGACAGGGCGGCGACTGCCTCTGCGAAGGCAGCGTCGTTGCGGTAGACCTTCGCGACGTGGCGGTCGAGCCGGAGCACTGCCCGTTGTGAGTGCTTGTGCTTGACGAGACGCGGCAGATCGTCGGCGCGCTCGAGCTCGAGCCCGGCCTCGACCATCTCCCGGCGCAGCTGCTCGGGCGTCTCCGCCAGCGCCGGTAGGCCGAGATCGAGCGGCGGCCACTGGAACAGCGCCTGCAGGTCGGTGTCATAGGCGAGCGGCGTGCGCGCCAATGCGCGGCCCCCGACACGCGCCGCAAGCGCGACGCTCGCGGCTCGAGTTGCGCGCTCCGCGAGGTCGCGCCCGCCACTGTTGGCCTGGGCAACGGCACTCACCGTCTCGTCTCCGCACCGAAGCTCGTAGACCACGAGCAGCCGCTTCGCCGGCCTGTAGCGCACGTAGGCGACGCGGACGGACGAGATACTCATTTCGCGTCCGAGCATGCGCTCGAGGGCAGGCACGACGGCGTCCGCGTCGAGGAGGCGCTCGATCTGTGGCAGCGCCTGGTCGTCAGGGATCTGAGTCCGATCTGGTCGCACCGAGGCCTCCGCTCCGAGCGGTATTCGCGTGGGCAAGCCTAGGCGGTCAGCGATGTTCAGAGCCCAAGCTCGGGACTCGGGTTCCTCCCGTGTCCCGGCGGGCTCGTCGCTCGTAGCTTGCTCTCATCAACCAGAAGGGAACTCGCAAAATGTTCACCAGCTACCAACCTGGAGGGCGCCGCCGTGTCCGCGACCGAAACGATGCCGGTGGACACGCCCCAGGCGCCCGAGATGCAAGGGCCGAGACGCCGGCGGCGGCGAGCACCGCGAGCGTCTCGTCGCACTCCTCCGCGACCACGGCCGCCCGGGTCGTGCACCGGACTCGGCCCTCGACGGCGAAGAGGACTTCGACGTTCCTCGGCAAGGCCAAGCGCGATGCGTTCGGCGCTCTCTCCCTCGACATCGATCAGGTCAACCTGCCTTCCCGCTTCCTGACGCAGCGCTACCTGCTGTCCGACCACGACGCACGCATGGTCGTCAGCCGGGCCACGCCGGTCAAGGACCTCGCGGGCCGCCGCATCTCGACCCTCCCTCCTGCTCGACGACCCCATGGTTCGCGTCGAGGCCGCGATCGCAGCCCCGTCCGCCTGGCGAGTCGACGACGAAGGCCGCCGCGTGCCCACCATCGTCGCCAAGCGGATCGTCGTCCTCGAGCTCGATCGCTGATCGAGCTTTTCCCGCAGGCGAGCGGAGACCCCCGGGAGTGCGCGGGCCTCCGTCGTTTTCGCGCACCCGTAGCGTTACCCAGTGCAATCGATCCGGGCGATCTGCGAAGATCATTCGACAGCTTCGTTGGCGAGGGAGAATGACGGACAACACCCGCATCGGTGCCACAGTGGCCGGCTACCGGATCCAGTCGCTGATCGGCCGCGGCGGGATGAGCATCGTCTACCTGGCGGAGCACGTGCAGCTCGGACGGCAGGTGGCTCTCAAACTACTCGCGCCGGGACTGTCCGCCGATCCGGAGTTCCGCGAGCGCTTCGTCCACGAGTCTCGCCGCGCCGCCGAGGTCGACCACCCCAACGTCGTGCCGATCTTCGACGCGGGCGAGGCCGACGGCCAACTCTTCATCGCGATGCGCTACATCGAGGGATGCGACCTCAAGGCCCTGATCCGTCGCGAAGGCACGCTGGGAGTCGGCCGCACGTTGTTCATCCTCGAGCAGGCCGCCGACGGCCTCGACGCGGCGCACGATCGCAACCTGATCCATCGCGACGTCAAGCCCGCCAACATCCTGATCGCCGAGCCCTCCGAACGTGTCTACCTGACCGACTTCGGCGTGGTCAAGCATACGGCCGCGCAGGGGCTCACCCGGACAGGCTTCTTTCTCGGCACCGTCGACTACGCCGCCCCCGAGCAGATCGAGGGATTGCCGGTGGACGCGCGCACCGACGTCTATGCGCTCGGCTGCGTGCTCTACGAGTGCCTCGTAGGGCAGGCACCATTCGAGCGCGACGGCGAAGTGGCGGTCTTGCACGCGCACCTCGTCCAGCCGCCGCCGGTGCTGTCGAGTGCGCTCCAAGTCCCGAAGGGGCTCGACGCCGTCATCGCGAGAGCCCTGGCGAAGGCCAAGGACGACCGTTATCCCACCTGCGGCGACCTGGTGACGGCTGCACGCCAGGCCGCCCTCTCGCGCAGATCGACCGCCGTGCCGGCCATCGTGGCAGTCGCACCTGTCGCACCTGTCGCGCCTGTCGCGCCCCTCGCCGGCTCGGAGGCGGCAGGAACTACGGGGGAGATCGCACCCGCCACGAGCGAGTCCGGCGGCCCACCCCAGGCAGCGGTGCCGCCGGCCCAACCGCCACCGCCCGTCGAGCCTCCTCAGCGCAGCGGACGCCGCAGGGGACTGTCGGCCCCGCTCATCGTCGCCATCGCAGTCGTCGCGGCCGTGGCGAGTGGCTTCGCCACGTACCTGGCGACGCGCAACTCGGGCTCTGCTCCTGCGGGCTCGGCGTCGACCACAACCACGACCGCGACAACGAGGACGACCGCCACCACTGCGACGACGGGCACAACGGCAACGACGGGCACCACCGGGACGACGGGCACAACGGGGACGGGAGCGTTCACCGGGCTTGCAGCGGCGCTCGTGAAGAAGTTCAAGGATCCGGCGATCGCAGGCACCTGCTCGAAGTCGCGGCATCCCGGCGGTCTCGTAACGCTCAACTGCACCTCGACGACGCGCGGCGGACAGACCGTCAGGCTGCACATCGACCTCTTCGGCTCGCACAGTGTCGTCAAGAAGAACTACAACGACGACGCCCTCGGCCCGTACAAGGCTGCGGGTGGCACGCTCGGCGCAGGCGCCTGCACGACGACGACCTGGCGTGGCGAGGGCCCCTGGGCGCGCGGGCGGCGCGCCTGCTTCGTCGCCAAGAACACGGTCGAGGGCTGCAAGGGCCTCGGTGCTGCCGAATGCGCGATCATCTACTGGTACGACGAGCCGTCGCACGTCGCGGTTCGCGCGACCGTAGCCGGGCCGCACGCAGGATCGGCGCCGCAGCTCTCAGTCTGGTGGGGCCAGCACAGGGGCGACTTCGGCGGCTGACCCTAGGGTGCGGACTGGGGAAATGCTCGTGGTGGGCGGCAATCGCCACTCCTAGGGTGGCTTGTGTCAGCTCGAAGTCCCCCACGGAGAGGCAGCATCATGAAGTTCCTGATCGGCATCATCAGCGGCATCGCGCTGGCCGGCGCAGGCGTCACCGTCGCATCCAGCAATCCATTCGACACTGCTGCGGCCACCGTCACTCCGGGGGTCGCATACGCGCAGCCGTCGGTGGCGCACACGCAGACGGCTACGGAGCCGGTGCAGAGGCTCACGGGTGAGCTCTCGCACAAGGACACGGGCGCGTTCGAGTTGAAGATCACCGTCCGCCAGAACGGCATGCTCGTCGACCGCGATGTGCGCGTGTTGGTGGCCCGCGCCAAGGTCACGAACCGCGCCGGCCAGCGGGTGCGCCTTCCGCTCGACGACGCGACCACCCGCGTAACGGGAGCCATGCTTCCCCGCCGCGCCTGGCGGCTGGACGACGACGGCCAGGTCATCGCGACATTCGCCGCCAGCCGCGTCCTGGTGATCGCCACCACCCCGCGCGATGAGGCAGACCAGGCAGGAGGCCAGGCTTCCCAGAGCGCGCAGGACTCCGTGGATACGCAGGAGTCGACCGCTGACTGACGCGAATGCGCTCACGCCGCGAGGCCCCGAGGAGGGCGGCTCACACGGCCGCCCTTCCTCGTGCGCGCGCTGCCAGTGCGCATTCCTCGTCCGACCTCACGGGTAGAGCGCTCGAGCCGTGCGCGCGACGAGCGTTTGTGAGACCATCGGACTCCCCGGGAGGACCGCGTTGGTCAACGGCCGCGAGGCGAGCCAATCACCAACGAAGGAGGCACCTGTGAACGTTCGTCCCGCGCCGACTGGCTACGCGCTCGTGATCGACTCGACAGGCGAGCGCCACACGATCGGCCGCAAATTGGTGATTGGCCGCGACAGTGCCGAGATCGCCGTCGATGACCTCGAGGTATCGCGCCGTCATGCCACCATTCGGCCGCTCGACGACGGCGGCCTCGAGCTCTACGACCTCGACTCGGCCAACGGGACGTTCGTCAACGATGTGCGCGTCGGCAGCCAGCCACTGCGGCTCGAGCCGGGAGACGTCATCCGCGTCGGCCAGAGCGCGTTGCGGGTCGAGCGCCTGACGAGCGCAACCGAGCGAAAGCGGCTGCCGACCGTGATCCGGCGCAGGGCCGAGATCGAGTAGTCATTTGCCTGCAGCGTGAGGCTTCCGCCCCTCGCTGGTCGTCCAGGAATCATAGTTCGCGTGCAGGTGGCAAACATCGTTGTAGACGCGAAGTGACCACTTGCCGTTGCGCACGCGCAGTTCGCTGAGCGCGCCATGCTCGTGGCCGCCGATTCGGCTGCGGTCGGCGGGCCCGACACCAAGGGCGCGTGCGACGAGAACGCGAATGACGCCGCTGTGGCAGACCAGCGCAATGCGCTCGGAGCCACCAGCACCCCACTGGGCGTGGGGAACGTGCGCAGGCGCAGGCACGTGCCGACGCTCGAGAAGGCGGCCTATCCGGGGTTCGTCTGCACGACCGTTATCACGGCTGTTACTAAAGCGCCTTGCGTGGACTGGTCGCTCCCGAAGAAACCGCTCTCTGCAGGGCTTTCGTGAGGGTGAGAGACGGGATTCGAACCCGCAACCTCCCGGACCACAACCGCATTCGGAGGCGAGCCGGTGCTTACGAACGGACGCATGCGCCCTTCGTGGGTACTCGCGGAACCGAATGGACGGAACGGAGAGGGCATCCGTTACTAATCCATTACGGCGGAATCGCGTCGGACTCATCGGTGACCAAACGGCCGAGAGCGCAGCAGGGAGGCGGACGATGAAGGCGATCGTGGTGACGGACCAGGCTGCAGGAACGGCCGGGATGAAGCTGGTGGAGCGGCCCGCGCCGCAGCCGGCGATCAACGATGTGATCGTTCGGATTCATGCTTCGGGATTCGTCCCGACCGAGATGGCGTGGCCCTCGACCTGGACCGATCGCCTCGACCGTGACCGAACGCCGTCGATCCCTGGGCACGAGCTGGCCGGAGTGGTTACCGCTTTCGGCTATGGCACGACGGGACTGTCGGTGGGACAGCGAGTGTTCGGCCTCACCGACTGGACTCGCGATGGAACGCTGGCGGAGTATGCGGCTGTCGAGGCACGCAACCTCGCGCCCTTGCCGGGCGACGTCGACTTCACGGTGGGCGCGAGCTTGCCGATCTCGGGCCTCACTGCGTGGCAGGGGCTGTTCCAGCACGGTCGCCTGCATGCGGGGCAGAGCGTCCTCGCGCACGGTGCGGCCGGCGCGGTCGGGTCGATCGTGACGCAGCTCGCACGTGAGGCGGGCGCCTACGTCATCGGCACCGGACGAGCTGCCGACCGTGGGACGGCGCTCGACTTCGGCGCGCAGGAATTCGTCGACCTCGAGAACGACGCCCTGGAGGACGTCGGCGGCGTCGACCTGGTTTTCGACGTCATCGGCGGCGACATCGGGAAGCGGTCTGCGGGTCTGATCCGGGCCGGAGGAACATTCGTGTCTGTGGTCGGACCGCCGGAGGCGCGGACCGCCGACAGCCTGGCGATCGACTTCGTTGTGGAATCCGATCGTGCCCAGCTGGGTGAGATCGTCCAGCGTGTGCGGGACGGACGACTGCGCACGAACATCGGCACCATCGCGACCCTCGACGATGCCGTCGCGGCCCTCAACCCAACTGGCCGGGTGACAGGAAAGACGATCATCCGCATTCGTCCGTAACTTGTCTCGCCGTCAATTTCAGACTACCCGCGCCGACGCTTCTGGGTCTCCTCGACAAGAACCGCTGCGACCCTTTTTTCCGTCGCTGCGGACTCCTCGGCCGGCGCCGCGCGGGTCTTCCGCTGCCTGTTGGCGCTCTCGCGCCGATGGGTGGCGCTAGAACGCGTGCCGACGTCGTCCACTGCCAAGGCCGGTGACGGGGTCAGCCAGCGCTTCCGATCCGCGGGCTTCACGTGACACCCGTCGCTGCCCGGCGGCGGACGCGCGTTGCCCACCAACCGATTTCTCGCGCCGAGACGGGCTGGATCATCATGCGGACACATCCGTCCGCTTCGGCCCGCCTGCTCGCGATGACGCATCCGCGTCGCCGTTCGCTTCTCGGGCCCGGGCGATGGCCTCTCGGGCCGATCGCGTTGCAAGATCGTCGGCGCGGCCGCCCGCGACGATCGCTCCGAACATCATCCCGCCCATGATGCCGACGAAGATCGCGGTGGCGAGCGTCGCCGGCCAGGCGAACAGTCCGGTCTCGTCTCCGGCAACCAGGACGTGCATGACGCCCGCCGCGACGAGGCAGACCACCAAGCCAATGGCAGATCCCGTCGCCTTCGCGCCGACTCGAGGGTGAGGCATGGCTTTCGTGCGGCTCATGGCGCCTCCTGCGTCTACGGTACGTGATTGCATCGTATCACGATCTAAACCCATCATTGGAAGTTTGAAACCGCGACCATCGTCGCCGTGAACGGCGTCGTGCGAGGCGGGCGGTCACCCTGCCCCCGCCGCGCGTCTACGTGCGCTCGCCGCGCGCGCGCCAGGCGGCCCTGATCTCGTCCGCCGCCAGCGCTGCGATCACCCACGAAAGCGCAGCGGACGCCAGGCAGAGTGTGCAGAAGGCGTGGTAGACGGCGACCTGGAGGCCGACGAGCACGAGACCAACCGCCGCCATGGCTGCTGCTACCGCACCGAACGCGAGCACGCCGTTGGGACGTGTGTGCCGGCGGTCGACGGGGCCGCTGAGGTCGAGGATTACCTCGACGAGATAGCTCAGTGAGCCGAGCAGGGCGTCGGGCAGGGGCAGGCTGCGCGAAAGGAGGAGCGCAGGACGGCCCGGCTGCCGTTGCCGAAGAGCGGCTCCCAGACGCGGCCGAGCACGCGCAGCTGGAAGAGGGCGAGGTAGAACGAGACCGCGCAGCCCGCTGACGCCAGCCCGGCAACGAGCAGCCGGCGGTGCCATCCTGGTTCCCCGCTGAACCCCGGGCGCCAAGTCACGTGCCGCTTCGGAGCATGTTGCGACGGAGGCATCAGCTATGGGTCTTCCCGGACGTGCTGCTGGGCGGCGCACTCGAGCAGCAGCGCATGGACGAACGCCTGCGGGAGGTTTCCTCGCAGTTGGCGTTGCATCGTGTCGTATTCCTCGGAGAGCAGCCCGGGCGGGCCGCATGCCGCGCGCGTGCGCTCGAACCAGCGCGCTGCGGCCACGTGGTCGCCCTGCTGGCCGTGCGCGAGCGCCATCAGGAAGCCGCACAGCAGGAATGCGCCTTCGGCCTCTCCGAGTGGTCGCGCGTCCGGACGGTAGCGATACGCGTAGCCGTCCTCGGTGAGGTCGTCGATGACGGCTTGCAGGGTGGCGACCGAGCGCGCGTCACGATGCGGGATCGCGCCCCGGATGGCGGGCAGCAGAAGCGCGGCGTCGATGCGATCGTCGCCGGGCGAGCGCTGCCAGCGACCGGACGAGTGGATGCCGCGGGCTGAGGTGTCCGCCGTGATCGCGTCTGCGAGCGCGAGCCAGCGAGCCGCACGCGGTTTGGGGTCCGAGGGAGCTGATGGCACGCAGGCCCGCGACGCACGTGAGCCGGCTGTGCGTCCACTCGTCTGGCTCGAGCTCCCAGATTCCAGCGTCCGGGCGTCGCCAGTTGTCCGCGATCGCGCTCGCTGCCACGTCGGCGGCGCTCCAGCTGTCGGCATTGAGGCGGTCGTGGCGGGCGGCGGCGGCGAACAGCAGCAGCGCTTCCCCGAACGCGTCGAGCTGGAACTGCTGGTTGACCCAGTTCCCCGCGATGTCGGTACCCCCTGGGTAGCCTGGCAAGTCGATCGCGCGCTCGTCTGGAACGGGCCCACCGACCGTGGTGTAGGCGGGCCGCAGGGCAGCGCCGTCTGCGAGCAGCCGGTCGCAGACGAAGCGCACCGCATCGTCCAGGAGCGGGTGCGGCCCGATCGCGGCGACGGCCTGACCGGCGTAGCACTGGTCTCGTATCCACGAGTAGCGGTAGTCGTAGTTGCGACCCTGGCGTGCGCGTTCGGGTAGCGACATGGTGGCCGCTGCGACCATCCCGCCGCTGGCGCTCGTGAGCCCGTTGAGTACTGCGAACGCATGGCGCGCGTCACGCCGGGGCGAGAAGTCCGCGAGTTCCGGTACGCGGGTGCGCCAGGCCGCTTCGGTGGCCAGCCATTCGAGGTTCGGATCCGGCCGCTGCGTCTCCGCGGCCCCGTTGGTGAGAACGAGTACGAGGTCGTGGTGGTCTCCCTGCGAGAGTTCGAGCTCGAGGCGCAAGGTCTTGCCGCCATGCCCGTCGCTCTCTGCGCGGGCGCGCGCACCGCCGGCCCACCGCAGGCGCAGATCGCCGAGCTCGCCGGTCCAGTCACCTCCGTCGCTCTGCTCGAGCCGCCGTAGCGGCACGTGCCCGAAGGCGCCGCGCGCGTTGAGCACGACGCGCACGCGCGCGCTGCCCTTTTGGGCGATCACGCGGCGCAGGATCATCGCGCGCCCGGAGTGCCCCGGTAGGGCGAGTGCCTCTCGACATTCGATGACCGCGCTGCGGGTCACCCAGCGGTTGCGCCAGATCAGGCTGCCCGGCTCGTAGTAGCCGCCCCAGACGAACGTGTCAGCGGGGGTGACCGCGTACACGCCGGAGCCGCCGATCAGGGACGCGAAGACCGCGTCGCTGTCCCAGCGGGGGAAGCACATCCATTCGAAGTCGCCGCGTGGGCCCGACGAGGATTCCGCGCTCGCCGTCGGCAAGCAGCGCGTACTCGCGCAAGGAGCGCGGCTCCGCACGCGGAAGCTCAGGCACTGCAAACTCGTGCGCGTGCGGCGGGAAGCGCGGTCACGGCGCCTCGGCCCGCGCGTCCGCGCTCATCGCACGCTTGGGCGTCGCGGTACGTCCGGCGCCCCGCCCTGCCGCGTCCGCACTGCCTCGCGAGGGCCGCAGTCCCTTCGCCACGAGCAGTTCGGCGAGGCGCGATGCGAGCGTCATGATCGTGAGTGCGGGGTTCGCGCTGCCCTGGGTGGGCATCACGCTGCCGTCGCACAGGAACAGGTTCGGCACGCGCCAGGCGCGGTGCTGCGAGTCGACGACGCTTGTTTCCGGAGCGGTGCCCATGCGGCAGCCTCCGACGAGGTGCGCGTAGCGATCGATCGTGAGGACGTCCTGCGCGCCTGCGGTCGCCCAGATCGCGTGCATCGTCTGCTTCGCGTAGGCGATGTTGGCGCGGTCGTTGTCGCACTGGCTGTAGTCGAACCGGGCGACCGGCATGCCGAACTGGTCGCGCTCGTCTGCGAGCGTCACGCGGTTCTCCGGCTGGGGGAGCAATTCGCAGAGCGCTCCCAGGACGGCCCAGTGGTTGTAGTCGCGCATGTACTCGCGCAGGGCGCGCCCGCGGTGGCCATCGGCCAGCACATGCTCGGCCCACCCGATCGGGAGGGGGCTGACGGTCTGGATCGAGAATCCGCGTGCGAACCCGCGGCTCTCGTCCGTCTCGTAGAAGTGCTTCCGAGGAGACTTCCGGAGGCGGCGCCTTGTACATCCGCAGCAGCTCCGGGAAGCGGCCGGCGACCTGTGGCGCTCCCTGCACCATGACGTAGCGGCCGACCTGGTCAGTCGCGTTTGCGAGTCCGTGCGGGTGGCGGCGGCTGGTCGAGTTGAGCAGCAGCCGGGGCGATTCGATCGCATAGCCGCAGACGGCGACCGCCGCGGCAGGCTGGAAGCGCTCGCGACCGCTCGCGACGTCGACGTAGGTGACCCCGGTGACCGCGCCCCTGGCGTCGTCGACCTCGATGCGGACAGCCATCGAGCCGGCGCGGATCTCGACGCCATGCTCGATCGCATCGGGAATGTGCGTGACGAGCGGGCTTGCCTTGGCGTTGACCTTGCAACCCTGCAGGCAGAAGCCCCGGTAGATGCAGTGCGGGCGGTTGCCGAACACGCCGTTGGTGATCGCGACCGGCCCGACGCGCATCTCGACGCCGTGCGCGCGCGCTCCCGCCCAGGCCCGTGCGGCAGCGCCGCAGATCGGGTGCGGCCCGTGCGGGTAGCCATGCGGGTCGCCCCACGGCCAGTACTGGCCGGCCACCGGCAGCTCGCGCTCGACGCGCTCGTAGTGAGCCTTGAGGTCCCAATACGAGATCGGCCAATCGAATCCCACGCCGTCGCGTGTGCGCGTCTCGAAGTCGGACGGGTGGAAGCGCGGCGCGTAGCCCGCGTAGTGCACCATCGACCCGCCGACCCCATGCCCCGAGTTGTTCTTTCCGAGCTCGACGGGGTCGTCGCCACCCACGATCCGCTTGTCCGTCCAGTAGAGATGGTGCGAGCCTTCCTCGTCCGAGACCCAGTCGGCGTCGGGATCCCAGAACGGTCCGCGCTCGAGGATGACGACCCGCCAGCCGGCGCGTGCCAGGCGCTGTGCCAGCACCGAGCCGCCGGCGCCGCACCCGACCACGAGCAGATCGACTTCCTCGCCAGTGCGGAACCGGCGCATCCGATCGCGCCCCGGAACGGCCCGCCGATGCGGGTCGAGCAGGAAGGCGGAGTCGTTCTCGCGCGGAGCCAGCGAGCCCTTGAGGACGACCCGGCGCCTCATCAGCCGTCGCTTCGCTCGCGGCCTCGGGCCGGGTCGCGGTCGAATGCCTCGGCGCCTTCCCACGCCTCACCCATGTCGGCCCCGAGGCGGGCGTAGCCGCGAGGGTACGCGGGGCCCCCAAAGCCGATCTCGTTCCAGGCCCACGGGTGCGAGTAGTAGGCCGCCAGGACGCTACGCATCACGACCTGCCAGGCTCGGGCGCTGTCGAGCCCGTCCCAGACTCCGCCTGACAGGTCGCCCGTCGGCGAGGCGATCCACGATCCGTCGCTGATCCTCGCCGCTCGCGCTCGCGAAGGAGGCGGCGCCCTGCGCGCGAGCGGCCTCATCGAGCCCACGCGCAACGAGTCGCCAGGTCTCGCGATCGTCGGGGAGGTCAGAGTACTGGTAGCCGTCGAGGCGGCCCGCGGCCAGTTTGTCGTCGACGAACGCGAGGACGGGGATGCGCGGCTCGCCGTCCTGGGCGAGGACGACGTCGCAGAAGGCGGCGAGCGCCGCGGCCTCGTCCGGTCCGAAGAACCGCAGCGCAGGCACCCGCTCAATCCGACCGAAGACGACGGCACGCGTGCGCTCGTCCCAGTGGCGCGTCTCCTCCAGACAGTCGTAGTCGGGATAGCGGCCGTGCATCTGCGGGGTGGTTCCGCGCCGCTGGCGCGGCAGCTCCGCCGGAGCCGCTCCCTCGTCGCCCCGCACCTTGGGAAGGTGGTGCGGCATCACGGAAGTTGCGAGGCACGATCATCGCTCCCGGCCCATCAAGGGTGCGAGCAGCCCGAAGGCACCGACCATGACGAGCGAGCCGGGGGCGAGCAGCGGCGGTCCCATGACGAGGTTGTACGTCGGCTCGGAGAAGCCGCCCGGCTTCTTGGCCACGCCCTTGACGTGCGTGGCGACGCCGATCAGGCCGTCCGCGCAGTAGAGCGCCGAGAGCGCCGGGAGCACGGTGCGCGCGGCGCGCTCCGAGAACACGGCCGCGATCGCGGCCAGCGTCAGCGGTGGGGTGAGGACGATCGGCGTCCACATCCATTTGCTCCCGAACGAGCCCTTGTAGTGCTCGAGGTAGATCTCGAACGCGAGCGGCGGCGCGCTGAGAGCAGTCGCGGCGGCGAGCGTGCGCTGCATGCGCCCCCCGCGCAGGTTCGCGAGCAATCCCGTGCCCCTCCGACGCTTCATTCCTTCAGCCATCTTCCGCCTCCTTGGTCAGATCGCGTAGCGCTCGGCATCGGCGTGCTTCAACTCGAGCCCGTTGCCGGGCCGGGAGAGATCCGGCCGCAGCTCTCCGGCCACGGGCTCGAGGACGCCGTCCAGCAGGAGCTGCTCGACGCGGGCGTGGTCGTGGAAGTACTCGAGGTGGCGCAGGGGAACGACCGCGCAGCAAGGATGCGCGTGGATCGCAGGAGCGCAGTGCGCAGAGAGCTCGAGCGAGTGCGCCTGGCACAGCGCGGCCACACGGAGGAAGCCGCTGATGCCCTCGCAGCGGGTGAGGTCGGCCTGGAGACAGTCGACGGCGCCGGCGTCGAGCAGTTGCTCGAAGTACGTCAGCATGTAGCCGTACTCGCCGGCGGCGACGTCCATACCCGCAGGCGCCCGGTCGCGGAGCAGTCGCAGGCCCTCGAGGTCATCGGAGCTGACTGGCTCCTCGAACCAGTTCACGCCGAAGCGCTCCGCGCACTCGACCGCGAAGCGCAGCGCCTGCTTACGGGTGAGGCCGCCGTTCGCGTCCACGTACAGATCGGCGCCGGCGCCGATTGCCTCGCGCGCGACCTCGACCCGGCGCAGGTCGCGCTCGGGATGGCGTGCCACCTTCATCTTGACCCGGGGAATGCCGTCTGCGACCCATCCGCCGAGCTGCTCGGCCAGTTCCCCATCGGAGTACGACGTGAATCCGCCACTGCCATAGACCGGGACAGCGTCGTGCGCCGCGTCAAGCAGCGTCGCCAGCGGCAGCGCGAGGAGACGCGCTTTGAGATCCCACAAGGCGGCGTCGATTGCGGCGATCGCCATCGATGCGACTCCCGGGCGTCCCAGATTGCGGCACGCGCGAGCGACCGCCTGCCAGCTCTCGGTGACCGCGAGTGCATCGCGCCCCTCGACGATCTCAGCGAGCTTGTCGCGGATGAGCGCGCCGGTCGCGGCCGCGCCGTACGAGTAGCCGATTCCGGTACATCCGCCCGCGGAGGCCTCGACAACGATGATGGTCGTCGCATCCCACTCGGCTGTTCCATCCGACTCGGGGCTGTCGGTGGGAACGGTGTACACCGACGTGGCGAGACGCTCGACGGGGACATCCGTCGTGATTCGCTGCATCTATCCCACCACGCCCGCCAGCATCTGCTTCACCGACTGGCGGATCATCGCGACACGATCCGGAGTCGCCTCCCATCACCGAATGCGCGAAGTGCGCGGCTTGTTGGAAGGTGATATGTGGCGGCAGCGGCGGCACCGCCGGATCGGTGATCGCCTCGAGCACGACCGGCCGGTCGGCGGCGAGCGCCTCGTCCCAGGCCGCTCCGACCTTGCTCGGGTCATCGACGCGGATGCCCTCAGCCCGGCGAGCTCCGCATTGCGGGCGTAGGGATAGTCGGGAATGTCCTGGGAGGCCGGTACCGCGGATCGCCCTCCATCGCCCGCTGCTCCCATGTCACCTGGTTGAGGTCGTCGTTGTGCAGCACGAGGACGATCAGGCGTGGATCCGACCAGCGCCGCCAGTACTTGGCGATCGTGATCAGCTCCGCCATCCCGTTCATCTGCATGGCGCCGTCGCCGACGAGGGCGATCGCGACACGATCCGGATAGGCGAACTTCGCGGCGATGGCGTACGGCACGCCAGGCCCCATTGTCGCGAGATTGCCCGAAAGGGAAGCCTTCATGCCCTCGCGGATCTTGACGTCACGCGCAAACCAGTTGGCTGCCGAGCCCGAGTCGGAGCTCAAGATCGCCCGGTCCGGCAGCCGGGACGAGAGCTCGGAGAACATCCGCTGAGGGTTGATCGGATCCGCGCTCTCGAGAGCGCGCTGCTCCATCAGTTCCCACCACTTGCCCGTGCCGCGCTCGATCTGCTCACGCCAGGAACGGTCGCCCTTGTGCGCGAGCAGCGGGACCAGCGCGCGCAGCGTGGCCTTTGCGTCGCCGATCAGCTGCACCTCCATCGGATAGCGGATGCCGATCATGCGGCCGTCGATGTCGACCTGCACGCCGCGCGCCTGGCCCTCCTCGGGCAGGAACTCCGAGTAGGGGAAGCTCGAGCCGACCATCAACAAGGTGTCGCACTCGGTCATCATGTCCCAGCTCGGCTTCGTGCCGAGCAGCCCGATCGAGCCCGTCACGAACGGCAGATCGTCCGGCAGCACGGCCTTTCCGAGCAGCGCCTTGGCGATGCCAGCGCCGAGCAGCTCCGCGACCTCGAGCACCTCTTCGGCAGCGCCCAAGGCGCCGGCGCCGACGAGCATCGCGACCTTCTCGCCCGCGTTCAGCGCCTCGGCGGCGCGCGCGAGATCCTCCTGCGACGGCACGATCGTCGGGCGCGAGTAGCCGAGCGATGAATGCACCGTCCCGTGGGCACGCGCCGGCGTCTCCACCGCCGCGAGTGCGGCGACGTCGTTGGGAACGATCAAGCACGTGACCGTCCGCTGGTCGATCGCGATCCGCAGCGCGCGGTCGACCAGATGCCGGATCTGCGCAGGTGAGGCCGCGAGCTCCACGAACTCGTGCGCGACGTCCTTGAACAGTGTCTTCAAGTCGACCTCTTGCTGGTACGAGCCGCCCAGCGCCGAGAGCGCCTGCTGGCCGACGATCGCAACCACCGGCTGATGGTCGAGCTTGGCGTCGTAAAGCCCATTCAGCAGGTGGATCGCGCCAGGTCCCGAGGTCGCCATGCAGACACCGACCTCACCCGTGAACTTCGCGTGCGCACAGGCCATGAACGCCGCCATCTCCTCATGGCGCACCTGGATCAGCTCCGGATCGCTGCCGGCGCGATCAAACGCGCCGATAATCGCATTGATCCCGTCCCCGGGATATCCGAAAATGCGGTGAACGCCCCACTCGCGCAGGCGTTTCAACAGGAAGTCGGCCACCACCTCAGCCATCGCCTTGCCCTTTCATCGCACGCGCCTCACGTGTCCCCGCCGCGCTTCTCGGCCGGAACTCCAATAACCACATCGGATTACGATGTGTTGTGGTCCTTGCTCTTTCTCCAGCCGCTCTGATCCGAAACCCGCGCCCGAAGACCAAGGAGCGCCGTGCACGTCCTCACCGCTGTCACGCACGAACCCGCCACCCGAAGCGGATGAAGAGCCCGCCGCACCTCGAGACCGCCGAGATCATGGAGGTAGCCGCGTTCCGTGCGGCACTGCGATCGTTCCTCGCACACAGCGACCGCCTCGCGCGGGCAAGCGGTCTCACGCCGCAGCAGCACCTGCTCCTGCTGATGATCAAAGGCGCCCCCGACGGCAGCGAGCGCTCCACGGTTTCCCAGCTCGTGACACAACTGCAGCTGGCGCAGAACAGCGTCACCGAACTCGTGCAGCGAGCAGAGAGCCTCGCGCTCGTCACGCGCGAACAATCGGCTGAGGACGCCCGTGTCGTCCACCTCGCACTCAGCGCGGAGGGCGAGCGCCGGCTGGCCCTCGCACACACCAAACTCGACGCCGCAAGGGCGCAGCTACGTCGCGCCCTACAGAAGCAGACCACCAGAGGAGATGTCTAGCCCACGAGGTTCCCTACCCTCGTGCGAGTAGGCCTCAGCTCGGTTCCTGTGACGGATGACCCGACCGCCTGCGTATGCTCGACGGCCTGCGCAAGCCGCGTCCGCTCCGCCGTAACGCTGTGACCCACTGCGCGCGCTGCGGCAGCGGCAGGCATGAGCGGCGGCGGCGCCGCAGGCGAGCGCCCTCCGCGCCGCGTTCATTGAGAGGCGGCCGTGACCCCGATCTAACGGGTGCCGCTCGCTGTTCTCACCCTGCTCGCATGAGGCGGCCGAAGACCCGCCGCTGGCGATGCCTGATTTACGACGCGTCGTCAGGATTCGGGTGGCGCGGGAGATACGTGCCGCCCGATTCGGAAGACATGCCCGCCGTCAAGGCCATCGCGGCTTCTCGCTCGGGCGAGGACGTTGCCGACGAGGGGGTTTCAAGGTTCTCGAAGGTCTGGCGCGCCTGTGCCTCGAAGCCGTCGGGGATCTCGCGCGTCCACCGACGCGCTGGCCGCCCCAGCGCTGCGCGTCCGCTCGACGCCCTCGACGAATTCGTGCACGCCGCTCGATCACTGCCGGGATGCGGGGATGCGATTCGGCCTTTGCCTCGTCGGCGGCGTCATGCACGCTCGCCGCCGAGACCTACGTAACTTAGGATCTGCCGATGGCCGTCACGCCCGAACCCGCCGCACGACTCTTTCCGCAGAACACCGACCTGCCGGTCGCGGTCAGGGGCAAAGGCGTGCGCATCTGGGATGAGCACGGCAACGAGTTCCTCGACGCCTGCTCAGGCGCGATCTCCGTTATCAGCATCGGCCACGGCGTCGACGAAGTCGCCGATGCCATGGCCGAACAGGCTCGTACGCTCGCGTACGTCCACAGCATGCAGTTCGGGCACACCGGAAGCCGCGAGCTCGCCGAGCAGATCGGACGGCTGGCGCCCGGCTCGCTCAACCGTGCGGTGTTCTACTCCGGCGGCTCAGAGGCCGTGGAGGGAGCCATCAAGCTGGCGCGCCACTATCACCTCATGCGCGGTCGCGAGTCGAAGCACCTCGTGCTCTCGCGGCGGCGCAGCTATCACGGCGCGACGCTCTTCACACTCGGCGTGGGCGGCGTCGCAAGCCGCCAGCAGCCATACCGCCCGTACCTGTCAACAACCCCGAAGCAGGTCGAGTGCACCCCGTACCGCTGCGCCTTCGGGGCGGGTCATCCGTGCTGTGACCTCGCCTGCGCCGACGACCTCGCACGGGTAATCGCCGAGGTCGGCGCCGATTCCGTCTCGTGCTACATCGCCGAGCCGATCGGGGCGGCCGCCGCGCCGGCGCAGATCCCGCCACCTGGCTACTTCGAGCGCATCCGCGAGATTTGCGATGCGAATGACATTCTCTTCATCGCCGACGAGATCGTGACGGGCTGGGGACGCACCGGCCGCATGTTCGGCATCGAACACTGGGACGCCGAGCCCGACATGATCGTGAGCGCGAAAGGCCTCGCGGCCGGCTACATGCCGCTCTCGACCGTGATCTTCTCGGATGCCATCGCCGCGGTTTTCGAGCAGGCCGGCACCCCATTCGTCCACAACTACACGTACGAAGCGCACCCGGTCGCGGCAGCGGCTGCGCTTGCGGTACTGCGAATCGTGGAGCGTGACGGCCTGGTCGAGAATGCGCAAGCCCAGGGCGAATACCTGTTGGCTCGCCTACAGCGCCTCGCGGACGAGCAGCCGCTGATCGGGGACGTCCGGGGCAAGGGCCTGTTGACCGCCTTCGAGCTGGTTGCAGATCGCGAGATGCGGACGCCGCTGGCGCCAGACCTGGGCGTCACAACACGGCTCCACCGGCTTATCCGCAATCGCGGCGTGCTCGTCTATCCGGGAGCGGGCGGGGACGGGATCGTCGGCGACCAGTTCATCGTCTCACCGCCACTCGTGGTCACGCGGGCGGAAATCGACGAGATCGTCGACGCTATCGCGCTCGCGCTCGCCGAGCTCGCCCGCGAGATCGCTGCCTAGGGATCAGGCGCGGCCCGGCGGTAGGCGGCGAAGCCGCCGTACGCAGTGATCTCCTTGACCTGCCCGGTGAGCGCGCCGGGCGCCGCGCACGCCGCCGCAACTACGCTGCCATTCTCCAGTTCAACAGGAGCCTGCACAACGCCCGGAGGCTCGGCGGCGACCAGCGCTGCGAGCCGGTCTTCCGAGACCTCGACGAGTTCGCCGGCGATCGCAGCGCCCCTCTCCACGTCCTCGACGAGCACCGCGTAGGCATCATCGATGCTGTACAGGCGGTACCTCGGCGCGGTCCGGGTCGCTTCGAGAAATGTGAGGCCGAGCGCGCTCTGATCACCGCAGATCTCACGCAGGCCGCTGCCAATCACGAGCAGCTTCACCGGAGTGCGAGTCTAGCGTCGGCGCCGCCGGCGATCAGCCGCTGCGCCGGTAGCGCGAGTAAGGCGAGAGCCCACAGGGCAGCGATGATCGCGAAGCCGAGGCGGCCACCTCCCGGCAGCGAGAACGAGAGGCCGATCAGCGGCGTGGCGATCAGCGCCACGAGGTTCGCGAGCATATTGGTCAGGCCGACCGCGGTGGCGGGAGCCTCGGGCCTCGCGGCCGCGACGGCTCGCATCACCTGCCCGAACGGGATGCCCGATGCGATGCCGACCCCCGCTGCAGCCGGGACCGCCAGCACCAGCCCCGGAGCCGTGGCCAGCACGGCGGTCCCGGCGGCGCCCAGGAGGAGGCTCGCTCCGATCAATCGGCGCGTCAGCGCGGGGTGCTTGCGCATGAACGCGGCTGCCGCCGGACGGCTGACGAGCGCCAGCAGCAGCGTCAGCGAGCCGACGGCCCCCGCAGCCCGCTGGCTGTAGCCGTCGTAGCGGACGAGCAGCGTGACGACCCAGTTGCCGACCACGACGCTCAGGCCCATCGAGGCCATGTGCATGGCGCTGAGGCGGTAGAGCCGCGAGTCGTGCCACAGCCTGCGGACGCCGGAGCCCGCTTCGTGGACGCCGGCGTGCCTGGCCGGGCTGGTCGCGCCGTCCCAGAGCACGACGACCACGAACAGCGCGATCAGGGCGACGGCAAGGCCCGTCACGAAGGGCGTGCGCCAGTCGAGCGCCGGCTCGAGCGGCGGAACCGCGGCCAGTGCAAGGCCAGCGCCGCCGATCGAGATGCCTCCGACGAGGCCCTCTCCCAGCGTCGAGCTGTCACCGAGTGCACGAACGTAGTCGATCGAGCCGACGAACCCGAGGGCCGTGCCGACGCCCATCAGGAACCGCGCGACGAACACGAGACCGACCGACGGAGTGATCAGCATTGCGGCGTCGGCGAGCGCCACGATCAACAGGCCGAGGACGATCACGCGGCGAGGGCCGAAGCGGTCGACCGCCTGCCCGGCGGGGATGTTGAAGAGTGTGTGCGAGGCGACGAGTGCCGCAGTCATCAGGCCAACCGTCGTCAGGTCGACGTCGTAAGCCCGGCTGATCGGGTCGGCGATCGCCGAGATGCTCGAGAAGTTCCAGCCCACCGCGCCGACGGCGAGCGACGCTCCGGCGACCCCGCGCGCGCTCACGCGCCCGCCACTGCCGGGCGTAAGAACGCCGGAAGCCAGAGCAGCGACGACGCCCAGAGCACACCCATCGCGACGAAGCCGATCCGCCCGTCGCCGGGCAGGTCGAATGTCTGGCCGACCAGCGGCGTGACGACCAGGATTGTCACGCCTCCGGCCATGTTGACCAGCCCGATTGCGGCGCCGGGCGCGTCGGGACGAACCCGCGCCGCGCCCGCGAAGCCTGCCGCGAAGGGAATCCCTGCGGCGATCCCGAGGGCGACGACCGAGACGACGGCCAGCGCCACAGGCCCCGAGGCAGCCAGGCCGCCGCAGGCCGCCGCGCCGACGGCCAGGCTGACGGCGACGGACGCGCGCGCGTGCTCAGGATGGCTGCGCTCGATCCAGCCGCCGAAGGGCCGGCTGAAGACGCTCAGCGCTAGCGTCAGGGCGCCGAGAGCGCTGGCCAGCCACGTGCTGTAGCCGTGATGCTCGAGCAGCGTGCCGACCCAGTTCCCCACGACGACGCTCAGGCCGAAGGCGGCCGCCTGCATGACCGCAAACCCATAGAGCCGGCGGTCGCCGAGCACCTGTAGCGCAGTGGTCCGCGGACCCTGCGCAGCCTCACGGGTGGCGCCACGCAGCGGCGCCAGCAGCAGAGCGACGAGAGCGATGGCCGCAAGCGCGATCATCAATGCGAACGGCGCCCGCCAGCCGATCCAGTGCTCGAGCGGAGGCACGGCGGCCAGCGAGAGCGCTCCGCCGGCGGTCGCCACACCCCCGAACATGCCCTGCGCGAAGGCGCTTCCGCCGGCGCTGCGGACGTAGTCGCTGGCGGCGATGAAGCCGACTCCCGTGCCGATGCCCGTCAATGCGCGCGTGGGGATCACGAGCGCCGGGTTGGAGGCGATCATCGAGGCGGCGTTGCCGGTCAGGATCACGAGCAGCGCGAGCAGGCCCAGGCGCCTGGCCCCGAAACGATCGATCGCTTGACCGCCTGGAATCATCACGGCGGTGTGTGTGAGGAAGAGCGCGGTCGTGAACAGCCCGACGACCGTCAGCGAGACGCCGTAGGCGACGCTCATCTCGCTCGCGACAGCCCCGATGTTGGCGACGTTCGCCCCGACCGCGCAGCCCATGACGAGTCCGCCGGCGATCGCGCGCGAGTCGCTCATCGGTTACGAGGAGGCCGGGCCGAGCAGATCGATCGTCTGCTCGATCGCACCGTCGAGCGCGACCATCACGGGGAGGTCGACGCCGGCGCGCCGGTACTCCTCGATGCGCGCCTGGCACTCCTCGGGCGTGCCGGCGGCCGTGAGCATGTCGACCGTCGCGTCGTCGACCAGGCGTCCGGCGGCCTCGATGCCCTCCCCGAAGAATGCCTGGCTGACGCGCTCCAGCCACTCCGCGGGCAGTCCGGTCTCGCGGGCGATGTTCGGGAAGAGCGAGAGGTAGAGCGATATGAAGCGGCGCGCGCGATCCTTGCCGCGGCGCGAATTCGGGTCGGGCGAGACGACGAGCATCATGCCGATCTCAATGGAGGAGAAATCGCGCCCGGCACGCTGCGCACCCTGCTCGATCAGGCCGCGCGCGCGGGTCACGTATTCGGTCGGAAGGCAGACGTTGAAGAGCACGCCGTCGCTCACCTCGCCAGCTAGCTCGAGCGCGGGCGCGCCGGTGACCCCGAGATAGAGCGGCATCGAGGTCGCCTCGGATGCGATCTCCCCATCGCCCGAGAGCAGGTCCTCGATGCGGACGCCGTCGAGCTCGATCGTCTTGCCCGCGTAGCTCACGCTCTCGCCGCGCATCAGCGGACGCAGAACCTCGACGTACTCGCGCAGCCGCGTGAGCGGTCGCGTGAACGGCTGTCCCTGGGGAGCTAGCACCCTGGGGGATCCCGCGCCGAGCCCCATCACGATGCGCCCGGGAGCAACCTCGTCGAGGCTCACGAACGTGATGGCAAGGACCACGGGGTTACGCGTGTAGACGTTGAGGATCGCGGTGCCCAGCCGGACGCGCTCGGTCGCCGCGGCGATCGCGGTCATCGGCACGATGGCGTCGCGAGTGATTCTCGTCTCGGCGATCCAGAGCGACTCATAGCCGCTCGCCTCGGCTTTGCGAGCGAGCCGCACCATCTCGGGAACACGCGGCGCACCGAGGAAAGCAAGGCCCACTCGGCGCTCGCGGTCAGACGCTGGGGTCGTCATCGGAGTGGTACGTTATTGGAATGGGCAGGGGGGTCGTCGCCGACATCGAGGCGGCAGCAGCATTCGGCGGCGAGGGAACCGGAGTCACGCGCCTTGCATGGTCGGTCGAGCTCCGCGACGTGCTGGCGTGGCTGACTGCGCAATTGGAGGAGCTGGGACTCGAAGTCGAGCTCGACGCCGCCGGCAACCTGATCGGTCGCTGGGAGGCGGGCTCGGGCTCCGCGGTGGTGGTCGGCTCGCACCTCGACACCGTGCCGCGCGGCGGCCGCTACGACGGTGCGCTCGGAGTGCTGAGCGGACTGCAGGCGATCCGCCTGCTCAAGCAACAGGGCGTGCAGCCCAAGCGTCCGCTCTGGCTGGTCTCGTTCATGGACGAGGAAGGCGCGCGCTTCGGCGCCGCGCTGTTCGGCAGCCGCGCGTTCGTGGGCAAGAACCTCGCCGACCTCGGCGAGCGCCGGGATGCCGACGGCATGAGCCTGCGCGAGGCGATGGCCGGGCTCGGCTTCGACTTCGACGCGCTGCCCGAGGCGCGCGGGATCGACGGCGTCGGCGCGTATCTGGAGCTGCACATCGAACAAGGGCCGGTGCTCGAGACAGAGGGCATCGAGATCGGCATCGTCACGGGGATCGTGGGCCTGATCGGCTTTCGCGCCCGCTTCACGGGTGAGGCCAACCACGCCGGCACGACACCGATGGGGCTGCGCCGCGACGCGCTGTGCGGGGCGGCTACGGCGATCCTCGCACTGCGCGACGCCGCGCTCGCGCGCGACGACATCACGACCAATGTGGGCATCGTCTCGGCCGAGCCCGGCGGCTTCAACGTCGTGCCGGGCGCAGCCGAGTTCTCGATCGACGTCCGCTCGGCGACGCCGGAGGGCTATGCCTCGCTCGAGCCGATGGTGCGCGAGACGCTCGGGAGGATTGCGACGGATCAGGGCTTGGAGCTCGATCTGCGCGAGGTCTACCGGCTCGAGCCGCTGCCGCTCGCAGCCGAGATCGTCGACGTAGTCGAGCGAGCCGCGGTCAAGCAAGGCGCGACGCACCGCCGGCTCCCGAGCGGCGCCGGCCACGACGCCATGGAAGTCGGCCGCCACGCGCCCACCGGCATGCTGTTCGTGCCCAGCCGCAAGGGCATCAGCCACAACCCCGAAGAGTTCACCGAGCCGGAGCACTGCGAGCTCGGCGCGCGCGTGCTCGCGAGCGCCCTGGAAGAGCTGCTGACCTAGTCAGGCTTCCGGCAGCACCACGTCGGTGACGATCTCGACGAGAAAGCCCGGATTCACGAGCTCGGCGATGACTGTCGCCCGCGCCGGCCGATGGTCGCCGAAGACCTCGGCGAAGGCGGTATCCATCTCACCGTAACGGGATCGATCCGTAATGAAGATCAGGCAGCGCGCGACCGCGGTGAGGTCGCCACCGTACTGCTCACAGACATGCTGGATCGTCCGGCAGACATGCAGCGTCTGCTCTCGCATAGAGCCGACGCCGACGAGTTCACCGGTCTCGTCAAGCGCCACGAGTCCCGCCACGCTGAGCCGCCGCCCCGAGCGCGTTACGTTCGAGAGGTGGCCCAGAGGCAGTGCGACTCCCGACGGTTTCAGCGCCTCGACGGCCATGGCGACTCCCTCGTTCGATTCCCCGAAGCGGCAACTCTAACGCCACACCATCCCGGTTGACGGCTCCCTTCTCGTCGCCGTACTATCCGGGCCGCGAGCCGGACCGGCGAGCGGCGAGCGAACGCGTGGTCGGGAGGCCCCCCAGCAGATGAACGTAGACGTCGAAGCCGGCATCCCGGTGCTCGCCGGATGACAGCGAGTTCGAGATTTCAGAAGCTCCGTCTTCCTGGCCGTGCCCGAGAGACGTTCGAGGTCGCAGGCCCTGAACGCCCTGTCGAGGGCGCCTTGCTGAGCGCCTGTCACGTCGGCGCGCGGTACGGCGCGAACCTTGTGCTGCACGACATCAACCTGCACGTCATGCCGGGGGAGATCGTCGCGATGCTGGGTGCCAACGGCGCGGGCAAGACGACGTTTCTGAGCACTGTCATGGGCCTCGTCTCGATGACCGGCGGCCGAATCTTCTATGGCCAACGGGACATCACCCGCGTCGCACCGGAGTCGCGCGTCAACGGCGGCATCGCGTTGTGCCCGGAAGGACGGCGGATCTTCGCTCGCATGAGCGTCGACGAGAACCTGCGGCTGGGTGCCGGATTCCGGCCGCACGCCGAGTACGAGACGAGCCTCGCGTATGCGCTCGACCTGTTCCCCGTGCTCAAGCGGCTTCAGCACACGACCGCGGGCTTGCTCTCCGGCGGAGAGCAGCAGCAGCTGGCGGTCGCGCGGGCGCTCATGAGCAAGCCTAAGCTCCTGCTGCTGGATGAGCCGTCGCTCGGCCTCGCGCCCGCTATCGTCTCGCGCATCCTCGAGCTCGTCCTACAGCTGCGCAGCGAAGGCGTGACGATCCTCCTGGTCGAGCAGAACGTGCGAGCAGCGTTGATGATCGCCGACCGGGCCTACGTCCTGAACACGGGTCGGCTGGAGCTTTCGGGTACTGCGCAGGAGCTGCGCGAGTCGCAGTCGATCGAGGAGGCCTACCTGGGCCTTGCGGTGGATATCTGATGCTGTTCGCCTACACCGGCACCGAAGCCGTGCAGCAGCTCGTCAACGCCCTTTCGCTGGGGAGCGTGTACGCGCTGCTCGCGATCGGTATCGCGGCCGTGTTCGCGGTCGTCGGCCTGATCAACTTCGCCCATGGGGAGGTGCTCACGCTCTCCGGGGTCGCGATGCTGCTTGCGGCCAATGCCGGCTGGCCGTGGGAGACGTTCATCCCGGTGGCGATCGTGACCGGCGCGCTCGCGGCCGTGCTCATGGAGCGCATCGCGTTCCGACCGGTCCGCAATGCGCCGCCCGTGACGCTGCTGCTCACGTCGCTCGGGCTCAGCCTCATCATCCAGAATGCCCTCCAACTCTGGCGCGGGCCGCGTCCCGAGACGATCAGCATGCCGGGCTTCGTCGATTCCACGCTCAACGTCGGCGGCGTGATCGTCCATTGGTTCGACATCGCCACGATCCTCACGACGCTCGTTGCACTCGGCGCGCTCAATCTCTTCCTGCGGAAATCGGTACGCGGCCTGGCCATGCGCGCGTCATCCGAGGACTTCACGATGACGCGGATGATGGGCGTCAGGGCAAACACCGTGATCACCGCGTCGTTCGCGGTCTCGGGTGTGCTCGCGGGCATCGCGGCGTTCTTCTATCTCGGCGGAACGACTGGCCAGGTGGGCTACGACTACGGATTCAATCTCCTGCTCAAGGGCTTCGTCGCGGCCGTGATCGGAGGCCTCGGCAGCCTCAGCGGCGCCGTGCTCGGCGGCTTCATTGTGGCCGCACTCGAGGTCTTCCTTCAGATCACGCTGCCGGCCGACCAGACGCCGTACTCGGCGGCGATCGTGTTCGGCATCGTGATCCTGGTGCTGCTGTTCCGTCCGCAGGGCATCATCGGCGCCCGCGGCGCGCGGGCGGAGCGCGTGTGAGCGCGGAAGCGGCGGCGCCCACCGAACAGGGCGACAAGGTGCAGGCGAGCGAGCTCTGGGTCGTGCGCGCGCTCGCGGGCGGCAGCTCGACTGCCGCCATCTTCGCGGTGGCGATCATCGCCATCTTCCAGTTCGGCTCGGGTCGCACGGATCAGGTCGTGCTGATCTTCCTCGCTTACCTGATGGTCGTGCTCAGTCTCCAGGTCTTCACGGGCAACTCAGGCGTGATCTCGTTTGGGCAGGTTGCCTTGATGGCCACCGGCGCCTACACGGGCATGCTGATGAACCTGAGCCCGTCGGTGAAGGAGAGCCAGATCGGGTCGGCGCCCGGCTTCATCGTCAACGCTCACTTCGCGTTCCTGCCTGCGACCTTGATCGCGATCGGCGTGACGTGCCTGATCGCGCTGCCGTTCGGCTTCATCTTCGCGCGCCTCTCCGGAGCAGCGGCCGCTATCGCAACGCTCGCCGGCTACGTCATAGCGATCACAGTGATCTCCAACTGGGCCACAGTCACGCACGGCACGTTCACGCTCTACGGCGTCACGACGTACTCCAACGAGACGCTCTTCTGGTGGATGATCGCCTGGGCCGTCGTCGCCATCGTGGTCGCCCGGCTGTTCCGTGACTCGGGGCTCGGGCTCGCGCTGCGCGCGACGAGCTCGGATGGGCTGGTCGCGCGTGCGGTCGGCGTCAACCTGCCGCTGGCACGGCTCGCGGGCTGGGTGCTTGCGGCCGCGTTCGCGGCGGTCGGCGGCGTGCTCTACATGAAGTTCCTCGGTTCCCTGGCACCCACCACGTTCAGCTTCACCCCGGTCATCGTGATCACGCTGGTCATGTTCATCGTCGGCGGACGCAGCGTCTCCGGCGTCGTCACCGGAGCAACGCTCGTGGCGATCGTCGACGAGCTGCTCAAGCGCATCGAGAATGATCTCCAGCGCACGGGCATCGAGACGATCGGCCTCGCCATCATCTTCACTCTGACCATGATCTACCGGTCGGAAGGGCTCTTCGGACGCTGGGAGATCGACGAGCTTCTGATGCGCTGGTGGCGATCAGCCCGGCGCGGCGCACAACCCGCTCGGGAGCAAGGCAGCCCGTCGGCGGGTAGGGAAGACGGCCCCATCCAGGGGCAACGGAGTAAAGGGGAGTTAGATGAAGAACGTTCCAGTGCGGATGGCGCTCCTGATTGGAGCGTGTCTGCTGCATGCTCGCGGTCGGCACCGCCGCCAGCGTGGCGAAGACGGGCAAGGGCAGCGCGCTGCCGTCCGGCACATACAAGATCGGGTTCGTCTTCAGCAAGACCGGCCGGCTCGCCTTCTACGACGTGCCGTTCTATCAGGGGCTCAAGCAGGTGGTCGACACGATCAACGCCAAGGGCGGAGTCGACGGCAAGCTGAAGCTGCAGATCGTGACCGAAGACGGCAAGAGCGATCCCGCTCAAGGCGCGATCGTGGCCAGTGACCTGATCGGGCAGAAGGTCCAGTTCGGCATCACCCCGTGCGATGCCGACATCGGCATTCCCGGCGCCGCCAAATTCCAGGCCGCGAAGATCCCCGTCGTGATGGCGTGTGGATCTGGTTGGACATTCCCGTCGATCGTCGGCGACTACGCCTTCATCAATGTATTTGGCACCGCGGCGCTCGGAGCCGCGCAGGCCGAGTACGCAATGAAGAAGGGCTGGAAGACCGCGTACAACCTCTCCTCGACCGAGTACTTCTACGGCAAGAACATTGGCGACACGTTCGCCGCCCGCTACAAGCAGCTCGGCGGCAAGATCGTGGGCACAGGGTTCTATAAGTTTGCGGATGTCGACTTCCGCGCGCTCGTCACGCAGATCGCTCGCCTCAAGCCGGACGTCGTGACCTCGACGATAGTGCTGCCTGGCTCGACGACGTTCCTCAAGCAGTTGCGCTCCGCTGGTTACAAGGGCCCAGTGCTCGGCGCTGACTCGTTCGACGGCAAGGCGATGCTGGGCGCCGGTCCGGCTCTCAACAACGTCTATTTCACGACCCACGCGTGCCCGACGGGCCCGACGACTCGGGCCGTTCTTCGCCGCGCTCAAGAAGAAGACCGGAAAGGCAGCCGACGGCGCCCTCCCGGCCACGGGTGGCGACCTGGGGCTGCTCATCCAAGCGGCGCTGAAGAAGGCCGGCAGCGTCGACCCCACGAAGGTCCGCAACGCCTTCGCCAGCCTCAAGAACGTGCAGGGCGAGAGTGGCGTGATCAGCTATGCGGGATCGCCGGAGAAGGGCGTGCCGAAGAAGAACGTGTTCATCATCCGCTACGTCAATGGCAAGCAGGTCTGCCAGACGGACTTCTATCCCAAGAAGGTGAACTCGCTCAAGTAGCGAGGAGGCGAGCAGAGGAGGGCGGCAGAATCAATGCGGCTCGAGGTCGAATCGATCAGTAAGGACTTCTCCGGCGTGCATGCGCTCGCCGACGTGAGTCTGCACCTCGACCAAGGCGAGATCCTGTCTGTCATCGGGCCGAATGGCTCCGGTAAGACGACGCTGATCAATTGCGTCTCCGGAGTCATTCGGCCCTCTGCCGGCCGGGTCAACCTCGACAAGCGGCTGCTGACGGGACTCCCGTCCCACCGGGTCGCGCGCGCAGGGCTTGCCCGCACGTTTCAGAACATCCGGCTGTTCGGCGATCTCACAGTGCTCGAGAATGTCGAGGTGGCGGCCTCGCGCAGTCCTCGTGCACGAGGCTTCGTTCGGCCGCGCCGTTGCAGCCGTGAGGCGATCGCCATGCTCGGGCTCGAGCGCCATGCGGACACGATCGTGCGCACGCTGCCGTACGGCGTTCAGCGGCGCGTGGAGATCGCACGAGCGGTTGCCACGCAGCCCTACTTCGTCTTACTCGATGAGCCGGCCGCCGGCTTGAACGAGAGCGAGTCGGATCAACTGCTGGAGATCATCCACAAACTGCGGGAGCATCTGGGTTGTGGGATGCTGATCATCGACCACGATCTGCGCCTGATCATGCGCGTGTCCGAGCGCATCCACGCGCTCGCCGAAGGCAAGACCTTGGCCGAGGGCACGCCCCAGCAGGTGCGGCACGACCCGAAGGTGATCGAGGCCTACCTCGGCGTCGGGGCGGTGGCCGCCATGGTGGGCGCGGATCCGGGCCCACCCGCGGCACAAGCTCCGGCTGCAGACGCTTAGATCGTCACCGCGTCCGCGCCGGCCGCCGGGGCGGTCACCAGCAGACCGCGCGCGTCCTCGTCGTTCGCGGTCAGCGGGCCGTAGACCTCGGGGCGCCGGTCACGCAGCATCGGCCAGCGCCGCCGCGCGGCGTACACCTTGTCGCGCGTGAGCTCGGCCATGATGGTGTCGTCGCTCGCGCCGCTTGCCGTCGCGATGATCTCGCCGGTCGGGTCGACGATGTGCGAGCGGCCGCCGAAGACCCACTCGCCTTCGAGGCCCACCTTGTTGCAGGGTGCCATGTAGACGCCGTTCTCCCACGCGCGCGTGATCATGAGGGAGTCCCAGGTCGGAAAGCTCGGGGCGGCGAACGGCCCGACGACGAGCTCGGCGCCGTTCACGGCGCAGCAGCGCACGGTCTCGGGGAAGCAATGGTCGTAACAGATCACGGCGCCCACGGCGAACCCTTTCACGCTCACCACCGGGAAGCGTGAGCCGCCGCGGAAGTAGATCTTCTCGAGACTCTGAACGGCGGCCGGGTGCGTCTTGCGGTACTTGCCGATGATCTCGCCGTCAGGCCCGATGAAGAACGCGGTGTCGAAGTAGACGCCCGGCCCCTGCTCCTCGAAGATCGTGGCGCAGATCGTCGTGCGATGCTCGCGCGCCTTGTCACGCATGGCCGAGATAGTGTGGCCACTCTCTCGCTCCGCGCAGTCGATGTAAGCGTAGTCGCGGAACTGGAAGACGTACTCGTGGTTGAAGAACTCGGGCAGGACGATCAGGTCGGGGGCCTCACCGGCGATCTCGTCGATGTAGCTGCAGGCCTGGGCGACGTTCTCGTCACGCGCGCCTTCCTTGCTCTGCATCTGGATCAGCGCCAGGCGCAACGTGCTCATCGTTTCCTCCAGGGGTTGGGGAGCGGCGGGCCGGCCGCGACGCGCGGCCGGCCCCCCGCCTGCCTACGAGCGTCCTAGGTCCGCGGCGCCAACTGCTGCTGGAACCCCGCGCGCTTGATGAACTGGCCGTGGCCTGCCTGGCCCACGAGCTTGTCGCCCTCGGTCAGCACCGTTCCGCGGCTGATCATCATCTCGGGCATGCCGGTGACTTCCATGCCCTCGAAGAGGTTGTAGTCGCAGGTCGAGTGGTGCGTCTTAACCGACATCGTCGATTTCTTCTCGGGATCGAAGATCACAATGTCCGCATCGCTGCCGATCGCGATCGTACCCTTGCGCGGATAGAGGCCGAACAGCTTGGCCGGGTTGGTGGCCCAGAGCTGCACCATGCGGTTGAGATCCATCCGGCCCGCGCGGACACCGAAGGTGTGCATGACCTTGAGCCGTTCCTCGATGCCCGCCGGCCCGTTCGGGATCTTGGAGAAGTCGTCCTTCCCCATGTCCTTCTGCCCGTGGAAGTTGAAGGGCGCATGGTCGGTCGAGACCGCCGAGAGCGTGTCGGTGCGCAGTGCGTCCCAGAGCGCCTCGAGATGGTGCTTCTCCCGTGGCGGGGGCGTGTACACGTACTTCGCGCCCTCGAAGCCGGGCTGGTCGATGTACGAGTAGTCGATCATCAGATACTGCGTGCAGGTCTCGCCCCACACGTTCCAGCCGGCCTCGCGGGCGCGCTCGATCGGCCCGATGGAATCCGTGCAGGAGACGTGCACGACGTACAGCGGCGAGCCAGCGACATGCGCGAGCTGGACGGCGCGGTTCGTGGCCTCGCCCTCGAGCTCCGGGGGGCGCGTGAGCGCGTGGTACTTCGGCGCCGTGTTGCCCTTGGCCAGCGCCTCCTTGACGAGGATGTCGATGGCGTCGCCGTTCTCGGCGTGCACGAGTACGACGGCGCCGCTGTCGGCCGCCACGCGCATGCTCTGGAAGAGCGTCTCGTCGTCGACCATGACGGCGCCTTTGTAGGCCATGAAGAGCTTGTAGCTCGTCACGCCCTCGTCGGGCAGCTTCGCCAGGTCGGCGAGCGTGCCGTGCTGCTTGAGGTCGGTGATCGCGATGTGGAAGCCGACGTCGATCAGCGGCTTCTGGTCTGCGAGCTTGCCGTGCCACGTATCCAGCGCCTGCCGGAAGTTCTGGCCGCCCTGCTGCATGCAGAAGTCGATGATCGTGCCGACGCCGCCGAACGCGCCGGAGACCGAGCCGTCATAGAAGTTGTCGGCCGTGACGGTGCCGCCGAACGGCGTGTCCATGTGCGTATGCACGTCGACGCCGGCAGGCAGCACGTACTTGCCCTTAGCGTCGACCACGCGGTCGGCCTGGACGTCGAGCGCTTCACCGATCAGCGTCACGCGCTCGCCGTCGACGAACACGTCCCCGTGGTAGTCATCGGCCGCCGTGATGATGCGGCCGCCCTTGATCAAGATCGACATGAATTCCTCCCTCTTCGATTCGACCGTGGGTTACGGGGCGACGAGTGCCGAATAGGCGTCGGGCCGCCGGTCGCGGAAGAACCCCCACTCGTTGCGCTGGACGGCGCCGATCGCGGTGTCGATCTCGCAGTGCAGGATCGCGTTGTGCTCGTCGCCCAGCTGGGCGACGACCTCGCCCGTCGGTGCGACGTAGCAAGAGCGGCCGTAGAAGTCGGCCGGGCCGCCGCCGTCGGGGGCCTCGACGCCGACGCGGTTGAGTCCCGCGACCCACATGCAATTCGCGACCGCGTGACCCTTGAGCTCGAGCTCCCAGATCGTGGAGCCCGCAGCCGTGGCCGTCGGCACGAACATCAGGTCGCAGCCGTTGAGCGCCAGTGCGCGCGCGCCCTCTGGAAAGTGGCGGTCGTAGCAGATGACCGTGCCGACGTTGACGCCCGTCTCGGTCGGCCACACGGGGTAGCCGAGGTTCCCGGGGCGGAAGTAGTACTTCTCGAGGCCGGTGATGGCGGCGACCTGGACGAGCGGGATGTGGTGCTTACGGTACTTGCCGATGATCTTGCCGTTGGGGTCGAGGAAGAGCGCTGTGTTGTAGAGCTCGCCGTCCTGGACCTTCTCGTACATCGGGAAGAGCACGTACGCGTTGGCCTCGCGCGCGGCGGCCTGCATGGTCTCCGTCGACGGCCCCGGGATCGTCTCGGCGAGCTGCAACCACTTGGGGTTGATCTCGAACGGGAAGTAGATGTTGGTCGCGAGCTCGGGCAGGCAGATGATCTCCGCGCCCTCCGACGCCGCCTGCTTGGTCAGGCGCGCCGCGTTTGCCACCACCTCCTCCGTGTTGTCGGAGAAGTGCATTTGGATCAAAGCGGTCTTCGCCTTCATGCTGGCGTCCTCTTTCCGTCGGCTGCTGGGGTCACGGGCATCAACGCCGGATCAATCCGGGCCGTAGCTCTCGATCGCCTCTGCGGACGCTGCCCCGCCCTGAGCCTGAATCGCTCGCAGGATCGGCGGGCCGGGTCCTTACGATCGCGGACTACAGCGGCTGCGAGTCTAAACGATTGAAGCGTGATTGCGCGGGCCCCTCGGCATGGCTAGGGTGTCGACCATGGCGCTCGATCCCGCCCGCACCGTCGCCGAGCTGCGCGAGCTCCAGGCGCTCACCGGTGACGGAGACGGAGCGCAGCGCGTGTGCTGGAGCGAGCCGTGGGCGACGGCACGCAGCTGGTACCGCGAGCGGCTCGCAGCGCTGCCCGTGGACGTCGAGATGGACGAGGCGGGCAACCTCTGGGCGACGCTCGCCGGCACCTCCGAGCGCGCCGTGGTGATCGGAGGTCACCTCGACTCCGTCTCCAGCGGCGGCTGGCTCGATGGCTGCCTAAACGTGCTCGGCGGCCTGGAGGTGCTCCGGCGCGTCGCGGCCGAGGGGCGGCCGCCCGTGACTGTCAAGCTCGTGGACTGGGCCGACGAGGAAGGATTCCGCTTCGGCCGCAGCCTGTTCGGCTCGAGCGCCGTCTCTCAGAATCTCGACCCCGGCCTCTTCCGCGGCCTGCGCGACGCCTCGGGCGCGGCGCTGCCAGAGGTGCTGGCCGAGCACGGCGTGGATCTCGAGCATGCCCTGGACGCCGGCCGGCGACTGGCCGGCGTCGCCGCCTACCTGGAGCTGCACATCGAGCAGGGGCCCGTGCTTGAGCGCCGCGACCTGGCCCTGGCCGCCGTGCTCGGAACCTACGGCGTCGAGCGCCACGTCGTCCGTTTCACCGGCGAGCGCGCGCACGTGGGCGCGACGCCCATGGACATGCGCCGCGATTCCGTGGCTGCCGCCGCGCGCCTCGTGCTCGAGGGCCGGCGCATCGCCGAAGCGGCAGGCTCGGTCACGACGGTGGGCACTGTCGCGACGCCCGGTGGCATCGTGACTGCAGTGGCGCCCGTCACCGAGCTCGTGATCGATCAGCGGCATCTGAGCGCCGACACGCTTCAGGCGATGCTCTCCGAGGCCATGGCGGCGAGCCGGAGCATCGCCGACGAGGAAGGCTGCTCGGTCGAATGGGAGCCGCAGTGGCGCATCCCGCCGCGCCCCTTCCACCCGCACCTGATCGAGCTTGCCGGCGAGGCGATACGGGAGACGACCGGCGCGACCTTCGAGATGCCGAGCGGCGCGCTGCATGATGCCGCCGAGATGGCGAGTGCCCGCATCCCCACGGTCATGTTGTTCGTACAGAGCCTGCGTGGCCTCAGTCACAACCGCGAGGAGGACACGCGCACGGAGCACATCGAGGCGTCGGTCGAGGCGCTCGACCGATTGGCCTCGAAGACGCTCGCCTGGGTGGCTTCGGGCGAGCGGCCTTAGACCGCCGCCGAAAGCGCATCGAGCGGCTGCTCCGCGTGAACGGCGAGCACGGCGCGCCGCGTCCGCTCGAGCACGTCGTCGATGACGGCGTCGTCCATCGGCGTCGACGTCGCCATGAGGCCGCGCCGGGCAGGGAAGAGGCCCTCGTTGAGCAGCGCGATATGCAGCAACTGCGCGATCTCCTTGCTCTTCAGAACCTCGCGGTGGTTGCGCGGCGGGCGCTCCTGGAGGTGGATGTTGAGCAGGGAGCCGACGCCGGTCGCGCAAACCGGCAGACCGAGGTCCGGGCCGAGCGCGTTGATGCCGTCGCGCAACCTGTCCCCGAGCGCGTTGACGCGGTCGTACTCCCAGGGCGTGAGCAGCTCGAGGTTCGCGATGCCTCCGGCCATCGTGGCGGGATTGCCGTTGAACGTGCCGTAGTGCGGGATCGCTCCGGGCCGGCTCGGGTCGCAGACCGCCATGACGTCCTCGCGGCCGCCGAACGCGCCCACCGCGAGCCCGCCGCCAATGATCTTGCCGATCGTCGTCAGGTCGGGCGTGATGCCGTAGAGCGTCTGCATGCCGCCGGGCGTGATTCGGAACGTGATCACCTCGTCGAAGATCAGCAGCGCGCCGAGCTCGCTCGTGAGTGCGCGCAGGCCGTCGAGGTACTCCTGGTCGGCCGGGATCATGCCGCCCGACCCCTGCATCGGCTCCACGACGACGGCAGCCAGGCGGCCGCCGAGTGGCTCGAGAATGGCGCGCGCGGACTCCAGATCGTTGAAGGGGATCATCACGGTGGAGTCGCTGGCCCCCGGCGTCAGGCCGGGCGAGTCGGGCACGCCGATCGGGCGCTCGAGCGAGCCCGCCCGGTCGAGCGGCGGGCTGACGCTGATCTGGACATCGTCCCACGTGCCGTGGTAGCCGCCCTCGGCCTTCGCGACGAGCGGCCGGCCGGTGAAGGCGCGCGCCACGCGGATCGCCATCATCACGGCCTCGGTGCCGGAGTTGGCGAAGCGGACGCGCTCGATCGAGTCCGCGCGCTCGCACAGCATCTGAGCGAGCCGCAGCGTATTCGGGTGCGGCGCCGCGAAGCAGGCGCCCTCGGCGAGCTGGCCGTGGATCGCCTCGACCACGAGCGGATGCGCGTGGCCATGGATCAGCGAGGTGTAGTTGTTCAGCAGCTCGATGTAGCGGTTGCCGTCGACGTCCTCGAAGTACGCCCCCGCTCCGCGGCCGGCGAACGGCGGGTAGGGCGGGAACCACGCGGTCGAGCGCGTGTCACCGCCGGGCATCGAGGCCTTCGCCTCGACGTTCAGCGCTGCGGACTTCGGCGTACGGGCGGCGTAGGTCTCGGCGATCGATGCAGGGGACATTAGACACTCCTCCGGTTCTTTTCGGACGTGACCATAATCTGGCGCTAGATCGAGCGCCAGCCGCCGTCGACGACGAGCGTGTGGCCGGTGACGAAGGCGGATTCATCGCTTGCCAGGTAGCGCACGGTGCCGCGCAGGTCCTCGCTGCGCGGCAGCGACGGCAGCGCCGTTCGCGGTTCGAGCACCTCCCGTCGCAGCGCGGCGCCCGACTCGCTCTCGCTGAACATGCCGGCCGACATCGGCGAGGGGAAGAAACCCGGTGCGATCGAGTTGACGCGCACGTTGTGCTCGCCGAGTTCGACCGCGAGGCCCTTCGTCAGGCCTTCGATGCCGCCCTTCGCCGCGTAGTAGGAAATCACGGGGAACGCCTTCGTCGCGCCCAGCGCGAACACCGAGCTGACGTTGATGATCGACCCCGATCGACGCGGAACCATCACCCGCGCCGCTTCCCGGGCCATCAGGAACGAGCCCGTCAGGTTCACATCGACGACCTTTTGCCAATCGGCGAGCGTGTGCTCGAGCAGCGGCAGCATCCTGGTCGCGCCGGCGTTGTTGACGAGCACGTCGATTGCCCCGTAGGCGTCGACGGTGCTCTCGACGAGCGCCCCGACGTCGGGCTCGAGCGTGACGTCGGTGGGCACGGCGAGCACCTGAACGCCGTGCTGCTCACGCAGCTCGGCCGCGAACTGTTCCAGCAGGCCGGCCCGGCGCGCGGCCAAGACGACCGTTGCGCCGGCCTCAGCCAAGCCGTGTGCGAACTGCTTGCCGAGCCCGTCGGAGGCGCCGGTGACGATCGCCACGCGCCCGTCGAGGTTTCTTCCGATCACTAGCGCGCCGTGATCTCGGTATATGCCTCGGGGCGCCGATCCCGGAAGAAGCCCCACTCCTCGCGCAGGCGCTTGCTGAGGTCGGTGTCGATCTCGCAGTAGACGATCTCGTCGCCCTCCGTGCCGGCGGTCGCCACCAGCTCGCCGTTCGGCGCGCTCCAGAGCGAGCGCCCGTAGAACTCGAGGTCGAAGCCGTTGCGGTCCTTGCCGACGCGGTTGGCCGCGCCGACCCAGTAGAGGTTTGCGACCGCGTGCCCGCGCAGCTCGATCTCCCACATCTCGCCGCCGAGCGGTGTCGCCGTCGGCACGAAGATCACGTCGGCGCCGTTGAGCGCGAGACAGCGAGGACCTTCGGGGAAGTGGCGGTCGTAGCAGATCGTGACGCCGACCTTGACGCCGAGATCCGTGTCCCATACGGGGTAGCCGAGGTTGCCGGGGCGGAAGTAGAACTTCTCGTTGCCCTCGATGCCGTTGACGTTCACGAGCGGGATCATGTTCTTGCGGTACAGCCCTACGGGCTTGCCGCTGCGGTCGAGGAAGGCCGCGGAGTTGTAGAGCTCGCCTTCCTGGACCTTCTCGTAGAACGGGAAGACGACGTAGGCGTCGGCGTCGCGAGCGGCTGCGCCGATGATCTCCATCGACGGGCCTCCCATCGGCTCGGCGTACTGCATGAACTCGCGATTCATGCCGATGCAGAAGTACTGCGTCGTCGTGAGCTCGGGCAGGCAGATGATCTTCGCGCCGCCCCGGCCCGCCTCACGCACGTGCTCCGCGGCCGTTGCGACGTTCTCGGCGACGTCGGTCGAGTAGTTCATCTGCACGAGGGCGCACTTGACTTTCATCTGGTCGGCTCCCTTACGCAGAGGTTGCGGAGTTGACGCTGGGCACGATGCGGCGGCCGTAGACGTCGATCGTCTCGAGCAGGTTCGGGATGTACGGATAGATATTGAACTCGGTAACCCCGAGTGCGGCGAGCTCGTGGAGCTTCGCCTCGATCTCCTCCTCGGTGCCGTTCACGCAGAAGCGGTCCGTGATCTCATCCGGGACGTACTTGCTGTGATCCGCTCCAGGGTGGCCATGCTGGAGGTAGTCGTATTCCGTGCGCCTCTGGATGTACTCGTCGAGGGCGGGCGGCAAGTTCTCCGCGTTGTTGTGCTGCAGCACCTCCGCGATGTGGTTGCCGACGAGTGCCGGGAACCAGCGGGTGCGCTCGCGCGCCTCGTCGCGATCGCCCGTGATGTACGTCGCGGACGACACGTGCACGGTGATCTCGGAGAGGTCGCGGCCGGCTTCCTCCGCGCCCTTGCGCACCCACCCCATGCCCCACTCGATGAAGTAGGGGTCGGCGGTTTGGAAGATCACGCCGTCGCCGGCCTTGCCGGCCAGCGTGAGCGCTTTCGGCCCGTAGGCGGCGACGTAGACCGGGACGCGCGAGCCGGCCCACTCGATCTGCACGTCGACGCCTTCGAGCTCCATGTGCTCGCCGGCCGTGAGCGTGTGCACGACGTCGATGAGGTGCTCGAGGTCGGCCAGGCGGGCGGGCTTGCGCTTCATCACCCGGACGACGCTGTCACCGCGCCCGACGCCGCAGATCACGCGGTTGCCGGTAATCTCCGCCAGTGTCGCGAAGGCGCTGGCCGTCACGGTGGGGTCGCGGCTGACTGGGTTCGTGACGAGTGTCCCGAACTGCATCGAGTCGCTCCGGCTGTTGCCGATCAGCCAGCCGAGAACGCTGTAGCAGTCCTGCCAGATGATGTGCGAGTCGTACATCCAGAACTGGTCGAACTTTGCCTCCTCGGCGGCGCGCATGATCTCGAGCGTGCGGGAGGCGGGGGCATTTCCATGCGCGACACCGAATTTCATACGGGTCTCCTTCGGCCGTTCAGGGCCGTTCGAACACGGCAGCCATCCCCTGGCCACCTCCAATGCACATCGTCACGATGCCGAACTTGCCGCCCAAGCGCTCGAGCGAGTGCATGAGCCGGACGGTCAGGATTGCGCCCGTGGCGCCGACGGGATGCCCGAACGCGATCGCCCCGCCACACACGTTGACCTTGTCTTCGTCCAGCCCAGCGTCGCGGACGACCGCGGCGGCCTGGGCCGCGAAGGCCTCGTTGAGCTCGATCAGGTCGATGTCGTCGAGCGCGAGCCCGGCGCGCGCGACCGCCTTGGGAATGGCCTGGGCAGGCGCATAGCCCATGACCTCGGGCTCGATCCCCGTAACGGCCCACGAACGGAAGCGCAGGCGCGGCTCCAGCCCTCGGCGCTCAGCTTCGGCCTCGCCCATGAGGAGCAGGGCGGCCGCGCCGTCGTTGATGCCCGACGAGTTGCCGGCCGTGACGGTGCCGTCATCCGCGAACGCGGGCTTGAGCTTGGCGAGGGACTCGACGGTGACGCCGACGCGGGGATGCTCGTCGACCGCGAACGGCTCGTCGCGACCGCGAACCTCGACGGCCACGATCTCGGGCTCGAGCACGCCCGAGGCAAGGGCAACCTGTGCGAGCGCCTGGCTGCGGACGGCGAAGCGGTCCTGCTCGGCGCGATCGACCCCGTAGCGCTCAGCGACCTTCTCGGCCGTCACGCCCATCAGGTAGCCGCCCCACGGATCCGTCAGCAGCGAAAGCGTGCCGTCGACCAGCTGATGCGTGCCGAGGCGCCAGCCGTCTCGCGCCTGCCAGTCGAGGAAGGGCTGCCGGCTCATGCTCTCGTCTCCGCCCGCCACGACGATGCCGGCATCGCCGAGCTGCACCTGCTGTGCGGCCGTCACGATCGCCTGCAGGCCCGACGAGCAGAGGCGGTTGACGTTCATCGCGGTCGTCGTAGGTGGCAGGCCGGCGGCCAGGGCGCAGCGCCGCGCGTTGTAGGCGTCAGGCCCGACTTGGCCCACCTGGCCCATCACGACCTCGTCCACCTCGCCGGGCTCGACGCCGGCCTTGTCGAGCACGTCGCGGATGCAGAGCGCACCGAGCTGGTGGGCCTCGATGTCCTTGAGGCTCCCACCAAAGCGTCCGATCGCGGTGCGCGCGCCCTCTACGATCACAGCGGCCTCGGGCATCGGCGCTGACTATAGCCCGTCGCGCTGAAGCAGTACGAAGTAGTCCAGCGCGGCCGGGTTCGCGAGTGCGTCACGGCTTGCGACCGTCTCCGGATCCTGCCCCATGAGAATTCGCTTGACCGGCACCTCGAGCACCTTGCCGGAGAGCGTCCGGGGCACGGCCTCGATCTGGCGGACGGCGTCCGGCACGTGCCGCGGCGAGCAGTCCTCGCGAATGCGCGCGCGGATGGATGCCGTGAGCTCGTCCGTGAGCGCGAGCCCGGGGCGCAGGACGACGAACAGCGGCATGAATCCCGTCTCCCCGTCGCGCGGCAACTCGACCACGAGCGCGTCGACGACCTCGTCGAGCGCGAGCACCGCGCGGTAGATCTCGGCCGTTCCCATGCGCACGCCGCCGCGGTTGATCGTGGAGTCCGAGCGGCCGGTGATGATGGCGGTGCCGCGCTCTGTGATCTCGATCCAATCGCCGTGGCGCCAGATGCCCGGGTATTTCTCGAAGTAGCTCTCGCGGTAGCGGCGGCCGTCGGGGTCGTTCCAGAAGTAGAGGGGCATCGACGGCATCGGCCTCGTCACCACGAGCTCGCCGACCTGCCCGATGACCGATCGGCCCCTCTCGTCCCAGGCCTCGACGCTGCACCCGAGCAGCCGGGCTTGCAGCTCGCCCCGGTAGACGGGAGCGTGGGCACGCCGCCGACGAGCGAGGTGCAGATGTCGGTTCCGCCGGAGGTCGAGAACAGCCAGACGTCCTCGCCGACCTGGTCGTAGACCCAGTCGAAGCCCTCCGGTGCGAGAGGTGATCCGGTCGAGCCGACGCTCGAGAGCGCCGACAAGTCATGCCTGCGCGCGGGCTCAACACCGGCCTTGAGGCACGCACCGAGGAAGGCGGCGCTCGCACCGAAGCATGTGATGCGCGCCCTCGCGGCGAGGTCCCAGAGGACGTCCAGGTCAGGCGTCCCGGGGCTGCCGTCGTAGAGCACGATTGCCGCGCCGGTCAGTAGCCCGCCGACGACGAAGTTCCACATCATCCAGCCGGTCGTGGTGAACCAGAAGAGCCGGTCGCCAGGCTGCAGATCGAGGTGCAGCCCCAGGTGTTTGAGGTTCTCGATGAGAATGCCACCGTGTCCCTGAACGATGGCCTTCGGCAAGCCCGTGGTGCCTGAGCTGTAGAGCACCCAGAGAGGGTGATCGAATGGCAGTTGCTCGAACACGAGCGGCTCGTCGCTCGCGTGCGCGAGCAGATCTTCCCAGGAGAGCGCGTTCTGCAGATATTCCAGGCTGGGGAATCGATCGAGGTAGCCGAGCACGACGGTGTGCTCGAGCGACGGAATCGCTTCCTGCAACCGTTGCAGAACATCGCGCCGGTCGAAGTCGCGGCCGCCATAGCGATAGCCGTCAACCGCCAACAGCACTCTTGGTTCGATCTGGGCGAACCGATCGACAACCGTGCGGACGCCGAAGTCGGGCGAGCAACTCGACCAGATCGCGCCGATCGCGGCGCATGCGAGGAACGCGGCAACGGTCTCCGCGATGTTCGGTAGATAGGCGACAACGCAATCGCCCGGCCCGACGCCCAGGGCGCGCAGCCCCGATGCTACCCGGGCCGTGGCCTGCTCGAGGTCGTGCCAGGTCTGCTCGGTGAGGTCGCGCAGTTCGGACGCGTGCACGAGCGCGATTTCGGCGGGAGGCCGATCGCGGAAGACGTGCTCCGCGAAGTTGAGGCGGGCGCCCGAGAACCACCGGGCGCCGGGCATGCGGGCGGAGCCAAGCACAGTCTCGTACGGCGCGGACGCCCGCACGTCACTGAACTCCCAGATCGAACTCCAAAATCCTTCGAGGTCATCGACCGACCACCGCCGGAGCTCCGCGTACGAGGCGAACGAATGTCCGCGCTCCTGCTCGAGCCATCGCCGATAGCGGGTCAGCGTCGCTGCCTCGATGCGCTCGGCGCTCGGCTGCCATACGATCTGATCCCGAGCGCCCATCACTCCTCCTTAGCACCGGTTGACGCCCCGGATCATTCCGAATCCCGGTCGCGGATGCGCCCGTGGCCGACGTCTTCACCTCGTCGACGGGCTTTCGCAGATACCCGTCCGTTCGACGTGCCCCGGCTGATCGTCCGAACGGATAGGCGTCCTAGCTGAGATAGGGGGAATTCTGCACGCGGGTGTGTCCGTGCTCGGTGCGGTCGGCGCGACCGCTCCCCAACCGCGCCGCGCTGACGCGCGACCTCGACGCCTAGCGCGCCTCGCACGCGTGCGAGGCCTGCGGCGCGCTCCTGCAGCCAGCGGCGGGGAGCCGTGAGCAGCTGTGCCCAGCGTGCCCACCGCCTAGCGCCCCGCAGCGGCGCCGGGAGTCGCTATCTCGGCGAACACGTGCCGTGAACGACTGGAACCGCGCCAACCCGGCTCGGCCGGATCCCGTCGAGTTCACGCGCGAGATCCTGCCGCTACTAGCCGGTGCCTCTATATGTCGCGACTGGCTCGCGAGACCGGGCTCAGCCGGCGATACATCAAACGCATCGCGACAGGAGCCAACACCCCCATCCGATGCATCGGGACGCCCTTCGCGCAGCATCGGACATGGACCAGCCCAAGCGACACCACCCCGTGCGACCCGGGGACATGCGCGCGGCTTCCGGTCACGATGATCGCGCTCGGCCATACCCACCGTCAACGAATGGGGGCGAACAGCACAAACACCGCTTAACAAGCCGTCTGCATGCCGTGATGCCACAAATGTGCCAGTAAATGTGCCAGTCACGCGGGTCGATCGTCCCCCGAGGTGCCTACGGTGGGACGTAGCCCACCCGAGAATCCCGCGCGAAAGGCCCGCCCGATCAGGTTTTGGCAGAACGCATGCGCCACCTCCGAGCCGAGCGCGGCCTATCGCATGAACGCCTCGCCGCACGTCTCGAGGTATCCACGAAATCCGTGGCGGCCTGGGAGGGCGATCGGGGCGACCCGAGCCTCGAGCACCTCATCGCGCTGGCGCGATTCTTCGAGGTCACCCCGACTATCTGCTCGAGTTTCAGGGCGCCCCTGAATGACGCCTGATTCGGTGCCTGATCGCACCGCGATGGGCGCTCCCTACGCCGGTCTGGCGCCGCCCGCGTCAGTCTCAACGGTTTCGCGCTGGGAGCGGCTCGGGTCGATCCAGCCTGGATGAAGCAACCCTGGACGGCCTGACGACTGCTGGTTCGATGAGGCCCCCCGCGTGAAAAACTGCGCGCATCGGAGCTGGCCCTATAGACGAGCTGTTCCGCCGGAGCCAACGCACTTCGCTCCAGGCCGCTACGTTTGCGCGAAATCTACGTTTGCGCGAAATAGATCAGGAAGGTACTCGTCGAAGAGTTCCTCGATATTTGCCTGAACGCGCTCCTGAAACCACGCCTCTTCTGCCTGCTCTTGCAAGTAGTCGCTGTGGCGGTCGTCGTCGTAGTCGTAGGACATGGGCCACGCGCTAGCGGGAGCCGCTGCCGCAATGCGCCACACAAGGGCAGCGCATTGGAACCAAATTAAAACCACGGGCCACTCCATGCGCGCCAGAAATGGCTTCCCTACAAGGGGTGAGAGACGGGATTCGAACCCGCGACCTCCCGGACCACAACCGGGGGCTCTAACCAACTGAGCTACTCTCACCACGCGCCGCTCCCCGCCTCGCGGGACTCTCGGCAGGCCCAGTGTATCGCGCGAGCCGGTGCCTTCCGCCGACGAACGTGTCAGGCTTCGCAGATGCCGAGCGTGCTCGTGGTCGAGGACGACGGCGTGATCGCACGCGCAATGGCTGCGCATCTGCGGCACGCCGGGCTCGATGTCGTGCTCGCGGAGGACGGCGACAAGGGGCTTCGCAAGCTCCGCTACGAGCACCACGATGTCGCAGTCGTCGATCTCATGCTGCCCGGGGTGGACGGCTGGGCGCTCACCACAGAGGCACGCCGCGAGGGCATCGCCACGCCCATCCTGATCGTGTCGGCGCGCAGCGCGGAGCACGACAAGGTGCACGCGCTCGAGATCGGCGCCGACGATTACCTGGCCAAGCCATTCGGCATGGCCGAGCTGGTGGCGCGGGTGCAGGCGCTTCTGCGCCGCACGCGCACGCCCGAGCATGGCGAGCCGACCGAGTCGATCACGGTACCCGGCCTCCTGATCGACCCCGCGACGCGGCGCGCGTTCCTGCTCGATGCCGCCGGCGAGCGGGTCGACGCCGAGCTGACTCCGACGGAGTTCCGGCTGCTGCTCACGCTCGCGCGCCAGCCCGGGCGCGTGCTCGACCGCGACGAGCTGCAGCAGCGCGTCTGGAACATCCCCCATCGCTCCCGTGACCGCTCCGTCGACGTCTGCGTGCGCAAGCTGCGCGAGAAGCTGGATCGCCGCTCGACCCACTCCTACATCCAGACGCAGTACGGCGTCGGCTACCGCTTCGATCCGACGCCGCAGACCGGTGAGGCCGTCTGAGGGGTATCCTCGGGGCATGGCAACCGTCTCCACCGCCCCACTCCTGATCGAGGACGCAGCGGGTCTGCGCACGCTCGTGCTCAACCGCCCGGAGCGCCGCAACGCGCTCTCGCACGCGCTGCTCGGCGATCTCATCGCCGCGCTCGCGGAGACCGCGGCCGATACGTCGGTGCATGCGGTGATCGTGCGCGGCGAGGGACCCGGGTTCTGCGCCGGGCACGACCTCTCCGAGATGGCCGGCTGCTCACTGCCGAGCGCGCAGAGCCTGTTCGAGACGTGCAGCGAGATGATGCTGGCGATCCACCGCCTGCCGCAGCCCGTGATCGCACAGGTGCACGGCATCGCGACCGCCGCGGGCTGCCAGCTCGTCGCGGCCTGCGATCTGGCGATCGCGAGCGAGGATGCGCGCTTCGCGACCTCGGGCGTGCGCTACGGCCTCTTCTGCTCGACGCCGATGGTCGAGGTCTCCCGCTCCATCGGGCGCAAGCGCGCGCTCGAGATGCTGCTCACGGGCGACATGATCGACGCGCCGACGGCCGCCGAGTGGGGTCTCGTCAATCGCGTCGTGCCGCGCGAGCGCCTGTCGGAGGAGACGATCGATCTGGCGACGCGCATCGCCACTGCCTCCTCGCATGCGCTCGCGGTCGGCAAGGCCGCCTTCTACGAGCAGATCCACCTCGGCCTGCCGGAGGCCTACGAGCACACGACCGCGGTCATGGCGGCCAACGTCGTAGCTCCCGACGGACGCGAGGGCATCGACGCTTTTCTGAGCAAGCGCGCTCCGAACTGGCGCGGCCGGAGCTAGTCCTCGCGCAGGAACGACGGCACGTCGAGGATGTCCGACGGGACGTCGAAGAGGTTGCCGCCGCCGGGGCCGGCCTCGGTGGGGCGCTCACGGCGCGTGACCGTGGGCTGACCGCGCTCGAAGCCGGTCGCGATGACCGTCACGCGCACGTGCTCGCCCATCGCATCGTCGACGACCGCGCCGAAGATGATGTTGGCGTTCTGGTCGGCCGCCCCCTGCACGATCTTCGCTGCCTCGTCGACCTCGAAGAGGCCGAGATCGCTCGGGCCCGTGATGTTGAGCAGCATGCCCTTCGCACCCTCGACGCTCGACTCGAGCAGCGGCGAGGAGATGGCTGCGCGGGCAGCCTCGGCGGCGCGGTTCTCGCCCGCGGCTGCGCCGATGCCCATGAGGGCCGTGCCGGTGTTGCGCATGACGGTGCGCACGTCGGCGAAGTCGAGGTTGATCAGGCCCGGCACCGTGATCAGGTCGGTGATGCCCTGCACGCCCTGGCGCAGCACGTCGTCGGCGACGCGGAACGCCTCCATGATCGGTGTCGACGGGCTCACGACCTGCAGCAGGCGGTCGTTGGGGATCACGAGCAGCGTGTCGACCTTTGCGGACAGGTCCTCGATGCCCTGCTCGGCCTGTTCCTGGCGCTTCTTGCCCTCGAATCCGAACGGCCGCGTGACGACGCCGACGGTCAGCGCGCCGAGCTCGCGGGCGAGCTCGGCGATCACCGGCGCGGCGCCCGTACCGGTGCCGCCGCCCTCGCCCGCCGTCACGAAGACCATGTCCGCGCCCTTGAGCGCTTCCTTGAGCTGATCACGGCTCTCGATGGCGGCCTCGCGACCCACGTCGGGGTTCGCGCCCGCGCCGAGTCCACGCGTGACCTTCTGGCCAACCGCGATCTTGACGTCGGCATCGGTCATCAGAAGCGCCTGGGCATCGGTATTGACGGCGATGAACTCCACGCCGCGCAAGCCGCTGTCGACCATGCGGTTGACGGCGTTGGTACCACCGCCGCCGACTCCGACTACCTTGATGACCGCGAGATACGACCCGCCGGTCTCCTTCATCGACACCGATTCACCCTCTCTCGGAAAACTCAGACGGCAACGCCCCGTCGAGGGCGACGAGTCCTCTTTTCACGTTACAGGAAACCATCATGCGCCATTCTGAGCGGTTTGGGAGCCGTTGTGGGTCTTCTTCGTCTTCTCGCCGAGCCCGGCAGTGGCTGCGTACCCCCCGCGCGGCATGACCGCAGGGCGCTCCGGTGCGGTGACGTCTGCATAGACAAGCTGGGCGCGTTCGGCGCTCGTCGAGTAGCGCCGGAGCACCCAGGCCGCGGCGCGGAGCTTCTCCGTCAGCTGCAGGGGTGGGCCGAGCACGATGTCGAGGCCTCCGCGCAGCCTCATCACGAGCCCGCGCTCCGGATCCACCTTGACATTGGCCACGTGCGCGCTGAAGTCGGACGGGCGCGCCGCGAGCGTCTCCAGCGCGGCCTGGGCATCGGCCGCCCGCATGCTCCCGCCCGGGATGGGGCGTTCGCGTTGCGTCCACACGTGCGGCAGCACGGGCACGGCCTCGCCGGGCTGGAACACCCGCAAGACGCGGCCGCTCGCGGCAACGAGGCTGCGATAGCCGCCGGGGCCGACAGCGAGGGCCACCGGGCGCTCGGGGACGATATGGATCCGCAGCGTGTGGGGAAAGTCGCGATCGACGGTGGCGAGGCGAATCGTCGGCACGTGCTCGATGGCGCCGGCGACGCGAGCCGGCGAGAGCGCCAGCAGCGAGCGCCCGGCGGCGGCGCGGGCGACGGCGTCGCGTACTGCGAGACGGTCGCTCTCGCTCCCGCCCCGCACGGCCACGCTGCGCAGCTGGAAGGTGCCCGAGCCCTTGAGCCACAGATAGCCGAGCTCGACCGCCCCGGCGGCGGCGGCGCAGACCACCGCGGCCGCGAGAACGGCGGCGGCACGGCGGCGTAGGAAGACAGGCTGCACGCGCCCGGTTTCGCCGCCCCCGCGGCGCCTCCTGCCACCCACATGGGTGGGCTCAGGACAGGCTCACGGGGCCGAGCAACTCGACCTCGTGCTGCAGATCGACCTGGAAGCGCTCTCGCACGCACGCGCGCGCGTGCGAAACGAGGGCCGCGACGTCGGCCGAGCTCGCTCCGCCGGCGTTCTCGATGAAGTTCGCGTGCACGCTCGAGATGCGCGCACCGCCGATCGTGTGGCCCTTGAGACCGCATGCCTCGATCAGCGCGCCGGCGCCCAGGCCCTCGTCGGGGTTCTTGAACACCGACCCGAAGGTTCGGGCCTTGCGCGGCTGGCTCTCGCTCCGCCGCTGCTGCAGCGCGCGCACGCGCGCGCGAATCTCGTCGCGGTCACCGGGCGCGAGCTGCAGGACAGCCTGCGCCACGACCTCGGAAACACGCACGTTGGAGTGCCGGTAGCTGAGCTCGAGCTCTGCGGGCCCACCACTCCGGGTGCCGCTCGCAGAGACCACGTCGGCCGAGCGCAGAACGTCGCGGATCTCGCTTCCGTAGGCCCCGGCGTTCATGCGCACCGCACCGCCCACGGTCCCCGGGATGGCGCAGCCGAACTCGATTCCTGTGAGCGCGGCCTCGGTGCAGCGGCGCACGACCGCAGCGAGCGAGGCGCCGCCGCCGCAACGCACCGCAGGTCCGTCGACCTCGATCGCCGCCAGCTCGCCCCCGAGCTGCAGCGCGACGCCGTCGTAGCCGGCATCGGCGACCAGGAGATTCGAGCCGAGCCCGATCACCGCCACCGCGAGCTCGTCGGCCGCGGCCCAGCTGAGGACGGCCTCGAGCTCTGCAGGTGAGCTCGGGCGCGCCAGGAAGCGCGCCGGTCCTCCTGTTCCGATCGTCGTCAGCCGATCCAGCGGCGCGTCGGCCTCGACCCCAGGCGGGGGCGGGCTCATGCCAGCCGCTCGCGCACCAGCTCCAGCACGCTGTCGACCGGCCCGGCTCCGAGCGTCAGCACGAGGTCGCCGGGACGCGCCGTGCGCACCACCCAGTCGGCGGCGTCGTCATAGGTCGGAGTCCAGGCGACCGGAAAGCCCCCGTCCTGCCGCAGCGTGCTCTCCACGACGAGCTCGCCGGTGACAGCGGGATCGGCCGCGCCGCGGGCGACGTAGACGTCGCAGACGCACGCCGCGTCGGCAAGCCGCAGCGCCTCGCCGAAGCCGTCCGCGAACATGCGCGTGCGCCAGGGCATGTGCGGCTGAAAGCACGCCAGGACACGGCCGGGCGCGGCCTCGCCGCGAGCGGCCGAGAGGGTGGCGGCGAGCTCGCTCGGGTGGTGGGCGTAATCGTCGACCAGGCGGATGCCCGCGACTTCGCCCCTCCGGTCGTAGCGCCGCGAGGCCCCGCGGAAGTCCGCAAGCGGCGCGGCGGCGCGCTCGGGGCTGATGCCGGCCCAATCGAGCATCGCCAAGGCCGCCGTCGCGTTGAGCGCGTTGTGCGCCCCCGGCACCCCGATGCGCAGCTGCAGATCGTCGCGTCCCGGAGACGAGAGCACGAAGCGCGTGCCCTCGCCGTCGGCCTCGGCGTCGAGCGCCCTCCACCCCTCCCCCGGGCCGGCGCCGAAGCGCCGCAGCTCCGCAGGAGTCGGATAGTCGAGCGAGTCGTGCAGGACGAGCGCGCCTTCGTGGGGCAGCTCGGCGACCCACTCGCGAAACAGCGCGTGCAGGTCGTCCAGCGACTCGAAGTGATCGTGATGGTCGAGCTCGGCGTTGAGCACGATCGCAGCGCGCGGCCGCAGACGGGCCAATGACCCGTCGGACTCGTCGGCCTCGGCCACGATCAAGCGCCCCTGGCCGACGCGGGCGTTGGAGCCGAGCTGCGGAACCGCCCCGCCCACCAGGAAGGTGGGCTCCTCGCCGCACTGCTCCAGGACGTAGGCGATCAGCGCGGTCGTGCTCGTCTTGCCGTGCGCGCCTGCGACGCAGATCCCGTCGCCCGACGCCACGATGTCGGCCAGCACGTCGGCGCGATGCCGCACGCGCAGGCCGCGGCTGCGCGCGGCGACGAGCTCGGGCTCGTGCTCATCCACCGCGCTCGACACGATCACCTCCATGTCGGCCTCGAGGTGCGCCGGATCGTGGCCGAGGCGGGCGTCGATGCCGTCCTCCCGCAACTGCGCGACGGCGGACGGCGAGCGGTCACACCCCGACACGCTGCGACCGTGGCCGAGCAGCACGCGGGCGATGCCGGACATTCCGGCGCCGCCGACGCCCATCAGGTGCACCTTCACGCGCGGCCCCGGCCGAGGCGCAGCAGCTCACGCGCGACCGCAGCGGCGGCATCCGGCCGCGCGCAGCTCAGCATGCCCTTGCGCATGGCAGTCAGCGGCTCCCCGCGCAGCGAGGCCACCAGTGCCCGCAGCGACGCGCCGGTGAGCGCCGAGTCGTCGACGATCACCGCTCCGCCCGCGGCGGCGAAATGCTCTGCGTTCGCACGCTGATGGTCGCCCGTGGCATGAGGGTAGGGTACGAGCAGGGCGGGCAGACCGGCGGCCGCGAGCTCCCAGACGGTGCCTCCCGCGCGGCTCACGCCGAGGTCGGCTGCCGCCAGCACCGTCCAGAAGCGGTCGGTCGTCGCGACGACCCTGTAGCGCTCCGGCGGCGCGCTCACGGCCGCGACGACGCGGGCGTAATCGCGGGCGCCCGTGACGTGCAGGACGATGCCGCCGCTCGAGGCCCGTCGCGCCGTAGGCCTCCACACATGCGTCGTTGATGCGGCGCGCGCCTGCCAGCGCACCGAAGACGGCCAGCACGAAGGCGTCGGGCGGGAGCCCGAGCTCGCTGCGCGCTTCGGGGCGCGTCGTCTCGAAGTAGGCGCGCTGCACCGGCCGGCCCACGACCTCATAGCGCGGCGGCTCGCGACCCGGCAGGGAATACGCCAGGAAGACGCGGTCGGCGAGCGGGGCGGCAAGACGGTTTGCCAGGCCGAGGTGCGCGTCGGCCTCGGTCAGCACGCGCGGGATCCGCAGCGCGCGCGCAGCGAGCAGCATGGGGCCGGCGACGTACCCCCCGCCCCCGAGCACGGCGTGCGGCCGGCGCCGGCGCAGGATGCGTGCGCAGGCGGCCGGGGCCGCTATGTCGTAGGCGAGAGCCGTCGCCAGGCGCAGGGACGGCCTCCGCGGCAGTCCCTGGACGCGAAAGGGATCGAAGGCGTAGCCGGCTGCAGTGACCAGAGCCTGTTCGGCGCGATCGGGCGTGCCCGCGAAGGTGACCTCGGCGCCCGCGCTCACGAGCTCCTCGGCCACGGCCAGCGCGGGCATCACGTGGCCGGCGGTGCCGCCTGCCGCGACCAGAACCCGCGTGCTCACATCGCCCGGCGGCGCCGAGCGCGCGCCGCGCCCGCCTGCGCCGGGCGCACTGCCGTCTGCGTCCGCAGTGGGCGCTTGGCAGCGCGCTTGCGCGGCGCCGCCTTGACCGGCACCCGCAACGCCTGTCCCCCGTAGGTGCCCACCGAGAGCACGAGACCGATCGCGGCGAGCGTGGCGATCAGGCTCGTGCCGCCGTAGGAGATCAGCGGCACCGGAACGCCCGTGAAGGGCAGCACGCCGAGCGTGCCGCCGATGTTGAGCAGCGCCTGGCCGACGATCAGCGTCGTCAGACCGGCCGCGAGCAGCTTGCCGAACGGATCCTTCGCGCGCAGAGCGACGCTGTAGCCGCACCAGGCCAGGAGCCCGAACGCGATCAGCAGCCCGAACACGCCGAGCGCGCCGAGCTCCTCGCCGACGATCGGGACGATCATGTCGGTGTGCGCCTCAGGCAGGTAGCTCAGCTTGGTCACGCTCTGTCCAAGGCCCACGCCGAAGAAGCCGCCGCTGCCGAACGCGAGCTGCGCCTCGTGCAGCTGGAAGCCCGCCGCGATCGTGGTGTCGCCCGGGTGCAGGAACGCGGTCAGGCGCTGCGTGCGGTATGGCTGCGCCGCGATCATGCCGCCTGCCAGCCCGGCCGCCGCGAGCCCGAGCCGCGCGAGCGCCCCGGCTGCGGCGCCGCTCGCGATCAGCACCGCCGCCGCAGCAAGTCCCACCGCGATCGCCGAGCCGAGATCGCTGATGACCACGAGGCCGCAGAGGATCGCAGCGGCGGCTCCCACCGGCCGCATCGCCTCGCGCCAGTCGCGCGGTGCGTCACGCCTGCTCGCGAGCACGGCCGCACCGAAGATGCAGAGAGCGACCTTCGCGAGCTCGGACGGCTGCAGCGTGAAGCCGCCGGGCAGGCTCAGCCAGCGCTGCGCGCCGTTGCGCTGCACCCCCGAGGCGAGCACGAGCACGAGCAGGCCTCCCGCGATCAGGAGCATCGAGGGCGCCAGCGACGCTATCCGGCGATAGTCCTTGCGTGCGAGGATCCAGAGCAGCGCGAGGCCGATGCCGGCGTAGACGGCGTGGTGCTCCAGCAGGGCGAGCGAGGTCGACGCGGAGTAGACCATCACGACGCCGAACGCCACGAGGCCCATGGAGACGATCACGAGGAGCTGCTCGGGGCCCCGCGCCTCCTTGCGGGCGCGGCTCACGCGAGCCCCTCGACGAGCTCGCGGAAGCGCGCGCCACGCGCCTCGTAGTCCCGGAACTGGTCATACGAGGCGCAGGCCGGCGAGAGCAGCACGACGTCGCCCGCGCCCGCAACCGAGCTGGCGATGCGCACCGCGCGCTCGAGCGTGCCCGCGTCGACCAGCTCGAGCCCCGTGGCCTTGAAGGCCCGGCGCAGCTCCGGCGCGGCCTCGCCGATCAGGTACGCGGCGGAGGCCGCATGAGCCAGGGGCCGGGCCAGCGGCGCGAAATCGGCGCCCTTGAGCGAGCCGCCGAGAATCACGTGCAGCGGCGCGTCGAAGGACGCGAGCGCCTGCAGCGCAGCTTCGACGTTGGTCGCCTTGGAATCGTTGACGTAGCGAACGCCCCGCAGTTCGCGCACGAGCTCCAGGCGGTGCGGGGGAGCTGCGAAGTCGCGCAGGGCCTCGGCGGCGCCGGCCTCGTCGGCGCCGAGCGCGCGAGCGACCGCGATCGCGCAGGCCGTGTTGGAGCGGTTGTGGGGGCCCCGCAGAAGGGAATCCGCGAACGCCTCCTCGAAGCCGCCGAGCTCCGTGCCGGAGACGCGCACCCGCCGACCCGCGCCGGGCACGTCGCCGTCGTCCAGCGCGGCGACGTAGGCGTCGTCGACGCACAAAACGGCGGTGTCGCCGGCGCGCTGGCGCTCGAAGACGCGCAGCTTGGAGGCGGCGTAGGCCTCGAACGAGCCATGGCGGTCGAGGTGGTCGGGCGTGACGTTGAGCAAGGCAGCCGCATCCGCCCGGAACCGCTCGACGCCTTCGAGCTGGAAGCTCGAAAGCTCGCAGACGATCGTGCGACCGGGCTCGATGCGGCCGGCGAGCGCCGAGAGGGCGTTGCCGACGTTCCCGGCGCTGGCCGACGGCACGCCGCCGCGCTCGAGCATGGCGGCGGTCAGCAGCGTGGTCGTGGTCTTGCCGTTGGTTCCGGTGATGCCGACGATCGGATTGCGCTCCTCCAGCAGGCGGTACGCGAGCTCCACCTCGGCCCACACCGGGATGCCGGCCGAACGTGCGGCGCGCACGATCGCCGCCTCCTCCGGGACGCCGGGGCTCTTGACGAGCAGGTCGGCGTCCGCGAGCAGCTCGGGATCGTCGCGTCCGAGCACCGCTTCGACGCCCGCCGGGGCCTCCCCTGCATCCGTGCGCCGATCGGCCAGTACGACGTGCACGTGCGGTGCGCAGCGGCGCAGCGCCTCGGCTGCCGCGAGACCGGAGCGCACGGCGCCGAGCACGACGGCACGCTGCGCGCCGGCGAGCACGGCATCCATCTCAGGCGTACTCGCTGAAGCGCAGGTAGGCGAGCACGAAGGCAGAGCCGGCGAGCAGCGCCGCGATGATCCAGAAGCGCACGATGATCGTGGTCTCGGACCATGCCTTCATCTCGAAGTGATGGTGGATCGGCGCCATCAGGAAGATGCGCCGCCCGTAGCGGCGGAACGAGATGACCTGGATGATCACCGAGAGCGCCTCGACGACGAACACCCCGGCGATGATCGGCAGCAGCAGCTCGGTCTTCGTGAGCACCGCCAGCGCACCGAGCGCGCCGCCCAAGCCGAGCGAGCCCGTGTCGCCCATGAAGACCTGCGCGGGGAAGCTGTTGTACCAGAGGAACCCGATGCAGCAGCCGAGCATCGCGGCGGCGAAGACGGCCACGTCGAGACGCGCGGAGTCGCCGCGCGGCCCGACGTAGAGACAGCTGGACGCGCTCGCGGCGCAGGCTGTGCGCGAGAGCTGCCAGCCGACCGTCGCCAGCGCCGTGTAGGCCAGGAACGCGATCGCGCTGGTGCCCGCGGCCAGGCCGTCCAGCCCGTCGGTCAGGTTGACAGCGCTGGTCGAGCCGGCCAGCACGAGGAAGACGAGCACGTACCAGCCCCAGCCGAGGTCGACGTGCGCGTCGATGAGCGGCAGGTAGAGGCGCGTCGAGAGGCCCTCGTGGTGGGCGACGTAGCCGAGCAGGGCCGAGACGGGCACCAGCAGGAGCAGCTTGTAGCGGCCGGAGATCCCGAGCGAGCGCTTGTTGGAGATCTTGGCGTAGTCGTCGGCGAAGCCGATCGCCGCGCAGGCCAGCGTCACGCCGAGCACGGTCAGGGCCTGGGCGCTGCGCTCCGTGAAGATCAGGAACGAGAGCGTCGCCATGGTCAGGATCAGCAGCCCGCCCATCGTGGGCGTGCCCTGCTTGACGCGATGCCCGGCCGGGCCCTCCTCGCGGATGTTCTGGCCCAGCGAGCGCTCGCGCAGGAACTTGATGAACGCGCCGCCGAAGAGCACCGTCAAGAAGGTGGCGAGCACGCCTGCACCGAGTACATGGGTCATAGCGCAGCCTCGGCGAGCTGCTCCACGCCGGCCGAGCGCGAGCCCTTGAGCAGCACGCAATCGCCGGGGCGCAGGACGCTCGGGAGCAGCCCGGCCGCCTCTGCGAGGGTCGGAGCCCAGTGCCACTCGCAGCCCTCGGCGGCGGTCGCGTAGTCGGCGGCCTGGGCGCCGACGCCGATCACGACGTCGATGCCGAGGCGCGCACAGGCGCGCCCCACCTCGGCGTGCCAGCGGGGCGTGGCAGGCCCCATCTCGGCCATGTGGCCGAGGATCGCGACCGTCCGAGCTCCCGCGGCCCGCTCGATCAGCGCCGAGAGCGCGCTCTCGAGCGAGACCGGGTTGGCGTTGTAGGCGTCGTTCACGAGCACGCCGCCACCGCGGCGGCGCAGCTCCTGGCCGCGCAGCGGCGAGAGCTCGATCGCCGAGGCGCCCTCGGCGAGCCCCGCGAGCGGCAGCCCGGCGCGGACGTAGGCCGCGGCGGCCGCGGCCAGGTTCGACGCGTGATGGGACGCGCGCAGCGGTACCGTCAGTTCGACCTGCTCGCCGAAGACGTCCAGCACGGCGCGCGTACCGGCCTCGCGCGGCTCCCAGGCGAGGCAGCGCACGTCGCCCGCGGAGCCGAACGTCGTCGTGCGCAGGTCCCCGCGGGCGTAGGGCGCGAGCAGCGGCTCGTTCACCGGAACGACCGCATCGCCGCCGGAAGGCAGCGCGCACAGCAGCGACGCCTCCTCGCGAGCGACGCCCTCGAGATCGCCGAGGAACTCCAGGTGCTCGGGCGCGATGTTCGTGACAACGCCGATCCCGGGCTCCGCGATGGCGGCCAGATCGGCCAGCTCGCCCACCTCGCTCGTACCCAGCTCGCAGATGCAGAGCTCGTGTCCTGGCTCGAGCCGGAACAGCGTCAGCGGCAGGCCGAGGCGGTTGTTGTGGTTGCGGTGAGTGGCGAGTGTCGGCACGTGCGGGGCGCAGAGCGCGGCGAGCATGTCCTTGGTGGACGTCTTGCCATTCGATCCGGCGATGCCGATCACCTTCCCGCCCCATGCACGGCGTACCTGCCGGGCGATGGCGCCGAGGGCCCTCAGGGGCTCATCGGCCTCCAGGACGCAGACCCCGTCGAGAGGCCGCGACCGGCCCGTGCGGCAGAGCACCGCGACGGCGCCGGCCGCGCGCACGTCGTCCAGGTAGTCGTGGCCGTCGCTGCGCTCGCCCTCGAGCGCGCAGAACAGCGCTCCGGGCCCGGCCGCGCGCGAATCGGTGACGATGCTCGTGATCGGAGTCGCCTGATCTCCGCTGAGCAAGCGCGTTCCCTGCAGGTCCCCCGCCGCGAGCGGGATCACTCGCCGCCCCCGAGCAGCTCCTCGGCGACGCGGCGGTCGTCGAACGGCTCGACGACTCCTCCGATGTCCTGTCCCTGCTCGTGCCCCTTGCCCAGGATGAGCACCAGATCGCCCGCTTCGGCATCGCTCAGCGCGCGGGCGATGGCGCGGCGCCGGTCGTGCTCGACGCAGGCCTCACGGGGCCGTTCGAGGCCTCTCAGGATCTGGCTCGCGATCAGCTCGTTGGATTCGGAGCGCGGGTTGTCGCTCGTGACGTAGAGGCGGTCCGCGGCGGCCTCGGCAGCCGCGCCCATCAGCGGGCGCTTGGCCTGATCGCGGTCGCCTCCGGCGCCGAACACACAGAGCAGGCGGCCGGTCGCCAGCGGGCGCGCCGACGCGAGCACGGCCGCGATGCCCGCGGGCGTGTGCGCGTAGTCGACGATCACGCCGAAGCCCGCACCGGCGGCGACCGGCTCGAAGCGGCCCGGCGGCGCGTCCGTCGTCGCCACCGCGTACTCGATGGCTCCCAGCGGGACATCGAGCAGCAGCGCGAGCGCGACCGCGCAGAGCACGTTGTCGACGTTGAAGCGGCCGCGCAGGCGCGGCTCCAGCGAGAGAGCGCCCCCCGGCGTGCGCACGAACAACTCGGTGCGGTCGGGCCGCAGCTCGTAGGCCTCGCAGACCACGTCGGCCCCGTCCGACTCCACCCCGAAGCGCAGCTCTGCGTCCAGGCGGCGGCCGTAGGCGTCGTCGGCGTTGACCGCACGCGGGAAGCGCCCGTCGAAGAGGCTTGCCTTGACCGCGAAGTACTCCTCGAGGTCGCGGTGGAAGTCGAGGTGATCCTGCGAGAGGTTGGTGAAGCCGACGGCCGCGAAGTGCGTCGCCACGAGCCGCCGCTGCGCGATCGCGATCGAGGAGGCCTCCATGGCGCAGGCCTGGTCGCCGGCTTCGAGCATCGAGCGCAGGGAGCGCTGGAGGTCGGGCGATTCCGGCGTGGTCAGGCCCGCCGGCTCGCGGCGGCCGCCGATCCGGCGCTCGACCGTTCCCAGCAGGCCGCAGGGGCGCTGCGCCGCATCCAGCATCGCGGCCAGCAGCAACGTGGAGGTGGTCTTGCCGTTCGTGCCGGTGACGCCCACCACATCGAGACCGTGGCTCGGATGCCCGTAGAGCGCATCGGCCATCAGGGCCATGCCGGCACGGGCGTCGTCCCAGACGATCTGCGGCACGTCGATCGGCAGCTCGCGCTCGACGAGCAGTGCGACTGCCCCGTTGGCGACCGCGGCGGCTGCGAAGTCGTGACCGTCGGCGCGGCCTCCGACCAGGCAGCAGAACAGCGAGCCCGGCCCGGAGCGTTCCGAGCGGTAGGCGATGTCGAGGACGTCGACGCCAGTCGTCGCGCCGGTCACACGCGAGGCGACGCCCGCGTCCGTGCACAGCGCGGCGAGCTCCACGGGGGCGAAAGCTTAGGTGGTGAGCTGCCTGGGGTTGTCCGGCTTGACCTGCAGGATCTGCAGGATGCCCTGCGCGATGCTCTTGAAGATCGGCGCCGCGACCGTGCCGCCCTCGATGTCGTAGGGATTCTTCGAATGCGGCTCGTCCACCATCACGAGCGCCACGAAGCGCGGGTGCCCCGCGGGCGCGAACCCGACGAACGAGGTCTGGTACTCGCAGTGGCCCTTGTACGGATCGCAGTAGTTGTCGTGCTTGGCGTCGTACTTGGGCGTCGTGCCGGTCTTGCCCGCGATGTTGTAGCCCGGGACGCGCGCCAGGACGCCCGTGCCGTCGGTCTCCACGACCTTGGTGAGCATGGTGCGCAGCTCCGCGGCGACGTGCGGCGTGACGAGCTTCCTGTGCTTCCAGCCCGTCACCGCCTTGCCGCCGATCGAGGCGGTGACGTGCGGCTGGATCCAGGTGCCCTTGTTCGCGATGGCGCCGTAGAGGGAGGCCATCTGCAGCGGCGTGACCGCGATGCCCTCGCCGATCGGCACGTTCATGATCCCCGTTCCGTACCACTTCTCGGGCGCAAGCACCTTGCCGGGCACCTCACCGGGCAGGTCGACGCCCGTACGCGTGCCGAACCCCGTCAGCTTGATCCACTTCTGCAGGTTGCTCTGCCCGAGGCGCTTGTCGGCGATCGTGATCGTGCCCACGTTGGAGGAGTGCGCGAGGATGTCCGTCGCCGTCCAGTTCTCGGGCGCGTGCGGGTGGGCATCCGGGATCGTGCGCACGAAATGCGGGTTCTCGAACGTCTTGGTGTAGGTGTCGGGTACGAGGAACGGCGTGCTCGGCAGGATCACGCCCTCCTGCAGCGCGCCCATGAACGTCACGAGCTTGAACGTCGAGCCGGGCTCGTAGAGGTCGGTGATCGCCCGCAGGCGCCACTCCTCGGCGTTGCCGGCGCGATAGCCGGCCGGCGGGACGCCGGGCGCCGAGGCCATCGCGAGGATACCGCCGGTGCGGGTGTCGAGCACGATGGCGGTGACGGCCTTCGCCTTCCACTGCTTGAGGCGCGCGTTGAGCTGCTCCTGGACGAGCCGCTGGATGCGCACGTCGAGCGTCAGCTGGACCTGCTTGCCCGGCACCGGCTCGCGCACGTGCAGCACGCGCGCCCAGTGCGTGTCGCCCGTCGAATTGGACTTGGAGACCGCCGCCAGCCCATCCCGGGAACTCAGGACGTCGTTGCGCGAGAACTCCACCCCGGACAGCCCCGAGCCGTCGACGCCCACGACCTGTGCCGCGAGGCCGCCGTTCGGGTAGACGCGCCGCGGCTCCTGCTCGGGCTCGATCGCCTGTGACTTCACGAGCGGCCCGAGCGTCGCATCGCGCTTGATGCGGGCCCACGTGCTCTGCTCGATGCGCCGCGCCACGAAGACGTACTTCGCGCTGCCGCTCATGCGCTGCTCGATCTCGGCGGGCGTGATGCGCGTGTAGCTCGCGAGCGCCTGCGCGAAGGCCGTGCGGTCGGGGATGCGCGAAGGCCACACGCCGACGGTCACCGCCCGGAACGAGAGCGCGAGCGTCTGCCCCGTGCGGTCGACGATCGGGCCGCGCGGCGCCCACAGAGGGACGGTGATCCGCTGCTGCGACTCGGCCGCGCGGGCGAGCTCGGCGCCGTCGAGCACCTGCACCTGCACGGTGCGCACGGCGAGCGCGCCGATCCCGAGGCAGACGCACGCCAGCATCAGGCGGATGCGCCTGTCGGACCGCCGAGGACCCACGGGCCCGCGCGAACGCGCCTTAGCGGCCAAGCGAGCCGGTGGAGACGACGTCGACCGGAGCGAGCACGAGGCCCTGCTTGAGCGCCCTCTGCGCCAGCACGCCCGGCGCGAGCCTGCCGCCCAGCTGCCCGATGAGCTCGCTGTTGGAACTGATCATCTGATCGCGCTTGGCCTGCAGGTCGCCGCGCTCGCTGTTCAGGCGCAGCACCGACACCTGCAGCGTGACGATGCCGATCAGGACCGCGGCGCAGGCGAGAATCAGGAGCGCCGAGGTCACGCCGACGCGTGCCGGCGCACGTCGCGCCGGGCGCGCGCGCCGATAGGGCGCGGCAACGGCGCTCACGCGGTCACCTCGCGCTGCACGACCCGCAGCCGGGCGGAGGCGGAGCGGGGGTTGGCCGCGACCTCGTCGCTCCCCGGGCGCACGGCCTTGCTCGTCACGAGCCTGAACTCGGGAGTGCGTCCACAGCCGCAGACGGGCAGGTCGGGCGGGCAGATGCAGCCCTTGGCAGCCTTGACGAAGCGCTGCTTGACGATGCGGTCCTCGAGCGAATGGAACGCGATCACCGCCACGCGACCGCCGGGCTCGCACAGCTCGAGCGCGCTTTCGAGCCCGTCCTGGAGCTGGCCGAGCTCGTCGTTGACCGCGATCCGCAGCGCCTGGAAGACGTGCTTGGCCGGATGGCCGTGCCCGAAGCGCGAGGGCGTGGGGATCGAGCGCTTGATCGTGGCGACGAGCTGCAGCGTGCCGTCGAACGGCGTCGCCTTCCGCTCCTGGGCGATCGCGCGGGCTATCTGGCGCGAGAAGCGCTCCTCGCCGTAGCGCTGGAAGATCTGCGCGAGATCGCGCTCGCTCCACTCGTTCACGATCGTGGCGGCGGTCAGCTCCTCGCTCGGATCCATGCGCATGTCGAGCGGCGCGTCGTGCATGTAGCTGAAGCCGCGCGCAGGCGCGTCCACCTGCATGGACGACATGCCGAGATCCATCAGTACGGCGCCGGCGTGCGCGTCCTCCTCGAGCAGGCGCCGCAGGCAGGAGGCGAACGAGCCGTGCATCGGGCGGATCTGCACGCCCGTGCCGACCGTCGCGCGCAAGGCGTCCACGAACGGCTGCGTGGTCGGGTCGCGGTCGATGGCGACGAGCTGGCCGCTGCCGTCGAGACCGCGCGCGAGCACGCGCGAATGACCCCCGGCGCCGAAGGTGCAGTCGACGATCAGGTCGCCCGGATGGACGTCGAGCAGCGTGGCGACCTCGTGCGCCAGCACCGGTACATGCGCGTCAGGGCTTGGGCTGGGCAAGACGTTCGGCAACACTCTCGGCGCTCCCTTCGACCTCGGCGAGCTGGCGGCCCCAGGCTTCGCGGTCCCAGATCTCGAGCCGGTCCTGCAGACCGGCGATGACGATGTCCTTGCTGAGCTGCGCGTGCTGGAGCAGCGGCGCCGGCAGGGCCACGCGGCCCTGCTTGTCGAGCTCGCCGGGCTGCGCGCCGCCGAAGAGGTAGCGCTGCATCAGGCGGCCCTCACGGGAGAAGCCGTCGAGGCGCGCGTTCTGCTCGCCGACGTAGTCGTCCCATGCCCCGCGCGGCCAGACAGCCACGCAGCCGTCGAAGCCCCGAGCACAGACGACGCCGTCCGCGAAGTGCTCGCGCAGGCGCGCGGGCAGCGTGACGCGGTTCTTGTCGTCCAACCGTTGCTCGAACTCCCCAAGCAGCACACACGACCCCCGTCCGCGCCGGAAATGGCGCCCGAGCTCCCAATGCGCACCACTTTACCCCACCACACCCCACATTGCAACACCAAGACGTCATGTTCGCCCCACATCCGAATGCGCCCTAAGCTCGGCCCCATGCCGGTTCTCTCGCGGGCGGGGCTTCAGATCGACTACTCCGACGCAGGTCACGGCCGTCCCGTCGTCCTGATCCACAGCTCGGTCAGCGGCAACCGGCAGTGGCGCGCGCTGAGCGAGGAGCTGAGCGACCGCTATCGCGTGCTCGCCGTCAACCTGTTCGGCTATGGCCAGACCTCGCCCTGGCCGGCGGTCGCCCCGCAGTCGCTCGCCGACCAGGCCGAGCTGATCCGCCACGTCTGCGAGACGGTTGAGGGGCCCGTCGACATCGTGGGCCACTCCTTCGGCGGCTGCGTGGCTCTCAAGTCCGCGCTCCTGCTGGGCAGCCGCGTCTCCAGCCTGGTGCTGCTCGAGCCCAATCCCTTTCACCTGCTCGCACAGGCCGGGCCGTCGGATGCCTGGCGCGAGATGCTGGCGCTGCACGCGCAGGTGACGGGCCGCATGGCACTCGGCGACTGGGAAGGCGCCGCGCCGCCGTTCGCCGACTACTGGCTGGGCGAGGGGGCATGGGAGGCGATGCCCCCTCGCCGCCGCGCCGCCTTCATCGAGGGCCTGCCGCCGAACTTCCACGAGTGGGATGCGGCGCTGAACGAGCAGACGAGCGTCGCGGGCTACGCGGCCATCCGCGCGCGCACGCTCGTGCTCAGCGATCGCTCCACGCGCACCTCGATTCGCGAGATCGTGGCCCTCCTCCGCCAGGCCTGCCCGCGCTGGACGTTCCGCTTCCTGGACGAGGGCGGCCACATGGCGCCGCTCACTCGGCCCGATCTCGTCAACCCGATCGTGGCCGGGTTTCTCGACGCCGGCTAGGTCGTGGAACGCAGCGGGCCGACGTCCGTCAGCGTCTGCAGCCGGTTCTGCGCGTCGAGCGCGGCGACCTTGTAGGCCTCCGCGAGCGTCGGGTAGTTGAAGACCGTGCCGACCAGGTAGTCCACGGTCGCGCCGGCGCCCATCGCGACCTGGCCGATGTGGACGAGCTCGGTGGCGCCCGTGCCCAGCACGTGCACGCCGAGCAGGGTGCGGTCGTCGAGCGAGACGAGCAGCTTGAGCATGCCGTGGCTGTCGCCCAGGATCTGCCCGCGGGCGAGCTCGCGATAGCGCGAGATGCCGACCTCGTAGGGGACGCCCGCCTCGGTCAGCTCCTCCTCCGTCTTGCCGACGAACGAGAGCTCCGGTACCGAGTAGATGCCGATCGGGAGCAGCTCGCCCATGGCCTCCGCGGGGCGGCCGAGCGCCGAGAGCGCAGCGATGCGGCCCTGTTCCATGGCCGTCGCGGCGAGCGCCGGGAAGCCGATCACGTCGCCCACGGCATAGACGCCCTCGACGGAGGTCTTGTAGAACTGGTCGACCTCGATCTGGCCGCGAACGTCCGTCTCGACGCCGATCAGGTCGAGCCCCAGCCCGGCCGTCGCGCCCTGGCGACCGGCTGAGTAGAGCACCGTCTCGCCGGCGATGCGCTTGCCGCTCTTGAGCAGGATCAGTGCACCCGTCTCGTGCCGCTCCACGGCCTCGACGGTCTCACCGAGGCGGAAGATCACGCCCAGGTCGCGCAGCGAGAGCTGCAGCGCGCGCACGATCTCCGAGTCGCAGAACGGCAGCAGCTCGCGCCGCGAGTCGATCACGGTGACCTTCGTGCCGACTGCGGCGAACATCGACGCGTACTCGATGCCGATCACGCCGGCTCCGACCACGACGAGGGATTGCGGGATGCGCGCGAGGTTGAGGATGCCATCCGAGTCGAGGATCGACTCCTCGTCGAACTGAATGGCGGCGGGCCGCACCGGCCGGCTGCCGGTCGCGATCACGATCGCGCCCGCGTCGACGACCTGGCGGCGGCCGTCCGGGTGGGTGATGGCCACGGTGTCGCTGCCGAGGAAGCGGGCGGTGCCTTCGAAGACCGTCACGCGGTTGCGCGCGAGCTGATCGCGGATCACGTCCGTCTCTCGCTCGCTCACGCCGGCCGAGCGCGTGCGCAGGTCGTCCATCGTGATCTCGTCCTTGACGCGGTAGCTCTGCCCGTAGATCGCGCGCTGGCTGAAGCCGGTCAGGTAGAGCACGGCCTCACGCAGCGTCTTGGACGGGATCGTGCCGCTGAAGACGCTGCAGCCGCCGAGCTGCTGCGCCTCGACGATGGCGCTGCGGCGACCGAGCTTGGCGGCCTGGATCGCCGCCTTCTGCCCTGCCGGGCCGCCGCCGATGGCGAGCAGGTCGAAGTGCGCCGTCGGCGCGTCGGGCGGTGCGGAGCTGGAGTCGGCCGCGCTCACGAAGGTCGCAGTCTGGCGGATCCCGTCCGACGCCGTCAGTAAAGCGAGGCGGCCAGCCGCTTGCGGATCGCCGCCGCAAGGGGATCCGTGTCGCCGAGCTCCGCAAATGTCCCGATCATCACGCGGCGGATGCGGTCGCGGGTGTCGCCCGCCGCCTCCTGGACGCCCTCGAGCAGCGCACGCAGCCCCGCCTCGTGCTCACCGCGCGCGAGCGCCTCGAGCCCGAGCCGCGCCACGGCGGGCGCGTCGGCGTCTCCGGCGAGCTCACTGCGGGCGAGCAGTCCGTCGGCCTCGCGATCGTGGTCGACCGCGCGCAGCAGCTCCAGCGCCTCGCTCTCGCGGCCGTCCGCCAGGAGGATGCGCGCCAGTTGCACGCGCACGTCCGCACGGCCGGGATCGAGCTCGATCGCCTCGCGCAGCGACTGCTCGTCGCCGGCGGCCAGCAGCGCGTCCGAGGCCTTCGGCAGCAGGCCCTGGACGAAGCGCTCGACGACCAGGGGCGGCTGCGCACCGGTGAACTCGTCCACGAGCTCCCCGTCGCGGAAGGCCTTGACGTTGGGGATCCCCTGGACGCCGTAGCGCCGTGCGATGCCGGGGTTGGCGTCGATGTCGATCTTGACGAGCTCGACGGCACCCGCCGTCGCGTCGACGGCGCGCTCGATCACGGGCGCGAGCATGTGGCACGGTCCGCACCACTCCGCCCAGAAGTCGACCAGCACCGGCACGCTGCGCGAGCGCTCGATGACGGCCTGCTCGAACCCTGCCTCGTCGACGTCGATGGCCATGTGCACGCCGCAGCGTAATACCATCGCCGTGGATGGCCGAGCAGGAGACCTATGACGAGCTCGTGCGGCCGGCCGGCGCCGAGGTCGTCGGCGTGTTCGTGAACGGCGTGCCGCTCGTCGCGGGGCAGGACTACGAGGTCCTCGACGACCGCATCCAGCTCACGACCCCGCTCCGGGTGCGCACGTCCGTCTCCGCCCTCGGCAAGCTGATGCTCTCGCTCGGCGTCGGCGTCTACAACAAGGGCGACGTCGTCGACCTGCAGGTGCGGCGCGGCTCTCAGACGCAGGTCGTGCGCGGCCGTCGCTTCGGATCGCAGAGCTAGCCCGATTCGGGGCTCCGGCGAGTCGTGGACTCTTCAGCAAGCCTCCTGCGAGGCCCGGACGTCTCGAAGGCTCGGTAGGTCCTGCAGCTAGACGCCGGCGAGCAGCGCGAGCGCCTGCGAGCCGAGGACGAGGACGAGGGCCGAGGGGACGAGCGTCACGGCGACGACGAGCGCCATCTTGGGACCGGCGGCGGCCGCGCGCTCGCGCACGCCGAGTCGCGTGAGCTCCCGTTGCAACGCGCCCTGTTCGCTGAGCGTTACGGCCAAGGGCGACCCGAGCTCGTCCGCGGAGGCGAGCGCATGCCCCGCCCGCTCGAGAGCGCGCACCGGCTCGCCGCCGAGGGCTCGCAGGACCTCGCGGCGCGGCCGCGTCGATCGCAGCTCGGCGGCGCAGTGGGCCAGGCGCACGCCGAGTGCGCCCTCGACGTGCGGGGCGACCGCTGTGAGCGCCCCGTCGAGCGTCGCTCCGCCCTCGACGCAGGCAGCGAGCAGGTCGAGCGCGTCGGGCAGGGCAACTGCGAGTGAGGCCTCGGCGCGCGCATCCACCATCAACCCGCGTCGCCTGACGGTCAGCGCCGCTCCACCCACCAGAGCGCATTGCACGACCGCGGCGGACGCGCCGAGCTCGCTCCAGGTGACGGCACACGCAGTCAGGAAGGCGAGCGCGAGCGCCGTCCGCGCACGCGGCCAGAGCGCAGCCAGCGCCATGACCGCGGCAAGCGCGCCGAGCGCGCCGCTCACCCGATGCCGCGCGCGATCGCGCGGATCGCGAGCAGGCCCACGAGGTCGAGAGCGGCACCGACCGCGACGATGGCGAGGCCGGGCAGCGTCGTCAGCAGGAGCCGCACCGCGCCGGCGTCGAGCAGCGCGGCGAGCGCCAGGCCCGCCACGGGCAGCAGCGGAACGACGCGGGCCGACAACCTCGCCTGAGCCGTGAGAGCCCGGATCTCAGCGTTGACGGCGCGCCGCTCGTCCAGCCTGCGAGCCAGCGACCGCAGCAGCGCCGGGAGATCCCCGCCGGCTCGCAGCTGCAACGAGATCGCGGCTGCGGCAAAGCGGGCGCGCGGACCCAGGGCAGCGGCCAGCGCCGCCGCGATGTCCTCGCCCGCGGCCGCGCGGCGGCCCGCGAGGGCGAATGCCTCGCCGGCGCTTCCTCCAGCCTCCCCGGCAGCGACGAGCGCACGGTCGGCCGTGCGCCCCGCGCCAAGCTCGGCGGCGACGCGGCGCAGCGCGTCGGGCAGCTCTCGCTCGAGCGCGCGTCCCGTTCGAGCTGCCCGCAGGCGCTGGAGCACCACCGCAGGCGCGCCCGCGTCGCGGAGGACGCCGGCTACGCAGGCAAGCGCTGCGAAGGCGGCGACGAGGGGCGCGCTCATGCGGGCACCGCGTCCTCGCAGCGGGCTTCGACTGCCGCGCGGGGAGCGAGCTCCCACTCCCGGCCGCGTCTCCGGACGGCGCTGATCGAGACCACGCGACGCTCGCCCTCGGTTCGCCGCGCGACCTGCACGACGACATCGAAGGCAGACGCGACCTGCTCGCGGACGGCGGCATGGGGCAGCTCGAGACCGGCCATCAAGGCGAGCAACTCGATCCGCCGGAGCGCGTCGTCCGGGCTCTTGGCGTGCACCGTCGTGAGCGAGCCGTCGTGACCAGTCGTCATGGCCTGCAACATGTCGAGCGCCTCGCCGCCGCGCACCTCGCCGACGACCAGCCGGTCGGGCCGCATGCGAAGCGCGTTGCGCACGAGCTCCCGGATGCCGACCTCGCCTGTGCCCTCGAGGCTCGCCCCGCGCGCCTCGAGGCGCGCGACGTGGGGTCGGTCGATGCGCAGCTCCGCCGCATCCTCGACGGTCACGATCCGCTCGCTCGCGTCGATGCGGGCGGCCAGCGCGCCGAGCAGCGACGTCTTGCCGCTCGACGTACCCCCGCTGATCACGATCGAGAGCCGCTGCTGCACACACCGGTCGAGCAGATCGGCGTCGAGCTGCGACAACGAGCCGAGCTCGACCAACTCGGTGAGCGTGAACGGGCGGGGAGCGAAGCGCCGCAATGTCAGCAGCGGCCCGTCCGGCGCGAGCGGCGGCAGCACGACGTTGAGGCGCGAGCCATCTGCCAGGCGGGCGTCGACCATCGGCTGGGCATCGTCGAGGCGCCGGCCCGCGCGAGCAGCGAGGCGAACGCACGCATCGCGCAGCGCACCCGCATCGTCGAAGCGCAAGGCAGCGCGCTGCAGGCGGCCGCGGCGCTCGATCCAGATCTCGCGCGGCCCGTTGACGATCACCTCGGAGATCGTCGGATCGCCGAGCAGGGCGGCCAGCGGATCGCGGCGCGCAGGCTGGTCCGCGACGCCCGTCCCCTCCACCGCGGCCGCGGCTCCGAGCTGCGCGCGCTCCCAGAGGCTCACGAGATGGGTGCGCGGGCGAGCTCGGAGAGCGCTGCGAACGCCGCGGCCGGCGGTGGCAGGCCGCGCTCGCGCGCTCGCGCCACCCGCCCGTCGGGCTTCACCATCGCGAGCAGCGGCAGCCCTGCCTCGACCGCGAGGGAGCGAGCGGCCCGCAGGTTGCGGCAACCCGTCGCGACGATCCCGGAGGAGCGCGAGCTGAGTCCGAGCCGTGCGATCAGCAGGGACGTCCTGCGAGCGCCGCGCTCCCCCCGCGCGTCGGCGCCGGCGACGATCAGGAGCAGGCTCGCACGCTCGAGCACGGGAATCGTCTCGACCCCGACGCGAGCCCCGCAGTCAACGATCGCACGCAGACCGCTCGCCACGGCGAGGTCGAGCAGGCGGGCGACGCCTCGCTCGTCGATGAGGTCCGCGTGCTCCGGCAGCGTCGGAGCCGCCAGCACCGTGCACGTCTCGCCCTGCGCCAGACCCGACGCGAGCTCCGCCGGAGTGGCAACCGGCCCGCAGGCGATGCGCAGGAGCGCGTCCGGCACCGCGACGCGCACGCCGGCGACGTCGGCCGCGTCGCCGTTCGCCAGTGCGAGGTCGAGCACGAACGACCGCTCATGAACCCCGGCCAGGGCAACGGCGCAGGTCGTGGTGCCGACGCCGCCCGCAGCGCCGAGCAGCGCAACGTGGCCCTCGTCCTCATGCGCGCGGAGCTGAGCGGGCGCGTCGAAGGAGCCCGCCGCCGCCAGCGCCAATCGCAGACCCGCGGCGTCGAGCGGTCGCTCGACGAAGCCGACGGCGCCGCAGTCGAGCGCCTGACGCGCCAGGTTCTCGGCGCCCGCGTGAGCGATCAACAGGATGCGGGCCTCCGGACGGCGGGAGCGCTCGCTCCGCACCAGGTCGCCCGCCGCCGCGAGCGCGGAATCGGCGGCCAGCAGCACGTCGGCGTCGCCCGATCGCTCAGGCGGCAGCAGCGCGACCTCCGGCAGGCCCGCGAGTGCGCTCCGCAGCTCGTGGTCGAGCGCGAGATCGCCGCCGAGCAACGAGAGCCGGACGATCATGCACCACCGCCCCGCAGGAGCAAGCGCAGTTCGCCGCCGCGGCGCCCGGCCGTGAGCGCCAAGGCAACCGCCGACGGCGCGCGCAGCGTCACCGAGACGCCGCCCGGGCGCTCGACAGCGGCAGAGAGCAACTGGAGCCCGCGCGCGACGACGTGCGCGCCGTCGGCACCGAGCGCGACCACGTCGACGACGCGGCCACGCTGGAGCAGGCGCGAATCAGGGGCCGATCCTTCCGACAGCCGGAGCGCCACGGCGCGCTCTCCGCGGCGCAGCAGCGGGGCGGGCGCGCCCGCATGAAGCGCCCCGCGCACGACGAAGTCCCCGGCCGCGAGCCCGATCAGCATGCGGCGCCCTTCCAGCTCTCCAAGCCGGCTGACCATCGAGGGAGTGCGATCGGACGTGGAGATCGGCACCGCGACCACGTCGCGCGCGCGCACGATCTGCCCAGCCGGCAGCGCGTGGCGGAGTGCCAGCACCGCGGTGCTTGGCGCGCCGCCTCCCGCCGGAAGGAGTGAGAGCACGAGCGCCACCAGAGCAAGCGCCAGGCCGGCTGCTGCGAGCCACTGCTCGCGCAGGCGATCGAGCGCGGCGAAGCGGCTCACGAGACGACCGTCCCGGCGGACGCGAGAGGAAGGCGCAGCATGAAGCGCGCCCCTCGCCCGCGCGCACCTCCAACGCTCACGCCCCCGCCGTGCGCCTCGGCGACGGCTCGCACGGTCGAGAGGCCGATGCCGCTGCCGTCCGCACGGTCGCCGCCGTGCGCGAACGCATCGAAGAGGTGCGGAAGCAGGAGCCGGTCGATCCCCGGCCCATCGTCCTCGACGCTGAGCACGAGCTCGTCGGGCGACTGGCGGACGAGCTCCACCCGCACCTCGCCGGCGGCGTGGCGGAGCGCGTTGTCGAGAAGATTGTCGAGCGCCTGGCGCAGCCTCTGTGCATCCACCACCGCCGTCATGGGCGCAGCGGGAGCGAGCAGCAGGACGCGGATGCGGCCCGAGCGGGCACGTGCCGCCGCGACCGCATCATGCGCCAGGAGACGCACGTCGGCCGGAGCGCGCTGGATGTGCAGAGACAGCGCGTGCGTGCGGCCGAGCGCGAGCAGGTCGTCGACCATGACAGCCAGGCGCGAGACCTCGTCCTCGATCGTCTGGAGCTTCTCCGCCCGCGGCAGGGAGGACTCGCCGTGCCGCAGAACCGACGCGTGCGCGCCGATCACGGCAAGCGGGTTGCGCAGGTCGTGGCTCACCTGGGAGACGTACAGCCCGCGCTCGCGGTCGAGATCGCGCAGGCCATTCGCCAGCTGCTCGAGCGAACCGGCAACGCGCCCGACCTCGCTGCGGCCGGCGACCAGTGTGACGTCTCGCTCGCCCTCGCCCATCCGCCGCGCCGCCAGCTCGATCGTCTCAAGCTGCTTGCGATGCCGGCGTCCGGCGCGCTCGAACAGGCGCACGCCGACGAGCACGAGCACGAGCCCGATGGGCGCGAGGCCCTCGGCTTCGATCAGCAGGAGATCGCGCTCCACGTGCTGCGGCGCGCGACTCACCGCGAGCACGCGCCTCGCCCCCACTCGCGCCTCGGCGACCGTGCCGAGCTCGGCGGCACGGCCGTTGCGCGCCGCCGCCACCAGCTCCTTGTCGCCGCCCGCCGCTCCCGCCTCGAGCCAGGCCAGACGCGTCCCGGGCACCCGCGGAACACGACCGGCCGCAAGCGCGGGTGACGCTGCGTCGAGGGTGTGGCGGAGATTTGCCCTGGCCTCGCTCGAGACGCGGTCGTGCACGCGCGCCACCACGACCAGCCCGATCGCTGCGAGTGCGAGCGCAACGACCAGTGCGACTGCGATCGACAGGCGTGCCTCGAGCGGAACCGTCCGCGGCGAGGAGCTAGAGCGCACGCGAGACTTCGAGGCGGTACCCGCGCCCCCACTCGTTGACGATCGGATCCGTCGGAGCGCCGGCTGCGAGCAGCTTGCGCCTGAGCCTGCTCGCGTGCGAGTCGACCGTGCGCGTCCTCAAGGTCGCCGGCATGCGCCAGACTTCACGCAGCAGGTCCGCCTTCGAGCGCACGGCTCCAGGATCGCGCGCCAATTCGAGCAACAGGTCGTACTCGCGGCCCGAGAGCGGCAGTGCGGATCCGGCCCAGCTCGCTCGGCGCGCACCCGGCTCGAGCAGCAGATCACCCACGCGGATGTCCGCGTGCACGCGGCGTCCGCGTGCCAGCAACGCATGCACGCGCGCAATCAGCTCCGGCAGAGCGAAGGGCTTCCTGAGATAGTCGTCAGCGCCGCGCTCGAATGCCCGCAGCACGTCGGCCTCCTCGCTGCGCGCGGTCAGGACGAGCACCGGCGTACCGCTGTCGAGCCGGTCGGCCCCGCAGCGAAGTCGCCGGAGGACGTCGAGACCGGATCCGTCCGGCAGCCCGATATCGATCACGGCCAGGTCGGGCACAAGCTCGTCCAGCATCCTCAGCGCCTGGCGCAGCGAGCGCGCCTGACGGACCTCGAAATTCTCTTCCGCAAGCTGTTCCGCGAGCACGTCGGCGAGCTTCGCCTCGTCCTCGACGAGTAATACCGTCCTCTGCATCTCCGCTCCCCCGTCGCAGCCTTCCGTGCTCCCGGAGCCACCGTAAGCGCAAACACGCAGATCGGACAACCTGGTCGAGACGATTGACACACTTTCGTCACGCTCTACGACGGAGCGGTGCGAGTCGCGCGCGTTCCGGTCAGAACGGGGGGTCGACGCGCAGCACCATGCCCTCGTGCAGCCCAAGCCTGGCTGCCTCCCCCGGCCCGACCTCGAGCACGTAGCGCGCGCGCCGGCAGCCGGCCATGCGCCACGGAGGGAGATCGCGGACGACGCGCACGATCTCCAGGCGCGCGTCGCAGAAGACGATGTCGAGCGACATGCGCATGAAGAACATGTGGATCGACTTCTCCCTGAACGCCAGCCCCTCGCCCTCGGGCAGCGCCCGACGACCGAGCAGTCCGCGCGTGCGCGTCGCCAGCCCGCGCGCGAAGCGCATGCGATCGAAGAGCAGCCGGTCGTCGGACGAGCGCACCTCATGCCAGCTATCCATCCGACCCACCGTAGTCCGTCGGCGGCGCGCGGACCCGGCGGCGTGGGGCCGATGATCTACGCTTGGCGCCGTCAAGGGGGCAACATGGACGCCGAGGACAGTCAGCACGATCCACTGCGGGACGCGCGCGAGGCGGCCCTGCGCCGCATCGGCGAGATGCGACAGCGGAATCTCGGCCCCGCCGAGGCCGCGGGTCCCGATCTCCGCACGCTGCTCGCTCGCTCCGAGCGCCACGTCGACGAGCTGCGTCGCTCGGCGAGCGAGCTCGCCGCGATCCTGCCGACGCGTGTCGAGGCAGCTGTAGCCCGAGCGCTCGGCGAGGACGAGGGCGGCCTCGGACGCCGCCTCGACACGGTGCTCGACCAGAGCGGGCAGCTCACCGCTGCGGTCGACCGCGTCGAGCGCGACCTGCTGGCGGAGCGCATGGCGCGCGTCGAGGATCTCGAGGTGCTCGTCGATCTCGTCGGCGGAGGGCTGAGCGCGCTCCGCGCCGACCTCCGATCCGTGCGCCGGGAGCTTGCCGAGCTGCAGGCAGTGGTCGGCCAGCCGCTCCAGTTCACGGTCGCGCGCGAGCAGGGCGGCGCCGACGCCGGCGGGCCGGACGCCCATCCGGCGGGTCTGCGCGTGCGGGCGAGCGTCGAGGATGCGGCAGCGTCCGCAGCCTCGCGCCCCGACGCATCCTGATACGCCCTCGTCACACCCGCGCCTAGATTCGTCACCACCCGCGCCGCAATCGTGGCGGCATGCGGGAACGAGCCCAAGCAAGCGCCGAGACGATCGGCCTCGTGGTGGCGGTCATGGCCCTGGCCGGTGCCCTCGCGTTCGGCGTCGTGCAGCTGGGGCCGGCGGTCGCCGGCTCGCTCGGCCAGGCGCTCTCGGGCGCGTTCGGCGGCGGCACGCCCGAGGCGCCGGGCCTGAGCCCGTTCGAGCGCCTCCTGCTCACGAGCGCGACGAGTGCCGAAGCCGAGGGGGCCACGCTGCTCGACGTCCGCACGAGCCTACGCGCACGGTTGGGCGAGAGCGCCGGGGACGAGGCGTTCGACGCGACCGTGCGGCCACTCGTCGTCCGCGCTCTCGAGGATCACTCGATCACCGGCACTCCCGGGGACGTGGTGGTCGTCGACCGGCAGGCCGAGGACTCCTGGCTCCGCGATCGCCTTTCCCCATCGTTCATCCGTCGCGCCGCGAGCTTCGTCGTCGACAACGCGGGTCCGCCCGGTGCGGTCGTCTCGATCGTTCACGACTCGGGGCTGCTTCCCGACGACATCGACGGGATCAAGCCTGGTCATGAAGCCGGCGATCTCCTGGTCGCCGTCGATCACGCGAGCGAGCTGTTCGTCCTGCGGCGCCGACCGGGCACCGGCCTGACAATCGTCAGCGCCCTCTTCCCGGGGCGGTCGCGGCCGTGAACTCGGGCCAGGCATCCGTCGAATACGCCGGCTTGCTCGGACTCGCCGCCGTCTTGGGCGCCGTCCTCGCGCTCACGGCCGGTCCTCCGCTCGCGGGCGCGGTGCGCGATGCGCTCGTCGCGGCGCTCTCGCACCTCTCGAGCGCCGCTCGCGGTCGCCGTGAGCGCGGCCGACATCGCGGCTGTCGATTCTGCGCTCGAGCGCGAGGGCGGTGCCACGCCCGACTCCGCCATCGTGGCTCTGGAAGGGCGCCACGCGCCGGGGAGGGCCCATGAGATCGCGTCGGCGGTCGTGCTCGCCGCGGTGCGCTCGGCGGTGCCCGGCATCGGCCAGAGCCGCACCTACCGGGCGTGGCTCGGACCGGGCGACGGTCCGTACGAGTCCGACGGAGCCACGGCCGACGATCGCGATGTCGAAGTGCCGACCGGCTCCCCGGTCGCGGTCTGGGTCACCGTCGCCGCACAGCGGCGCGCCGTCGCGCAGGCGCTCGCACATCACGTGAACCTCGTGGGCCTGGGCTTTGACGCGGTTGGCCTGATCCCGAGCGGCGGCCTTCTGCGCGTGGCCGCGCGCTCGGGCCTTCGCTCGTTCGGGCACGTCGCGCTCGCCGGCACGCGCGGCCTGCTCGACACCGCGCAGCTGACGTTCGAGGCCTTCAGCGTCGTCGATTCGCACGACGCCGGCATACCGGCCGGAGACCGGGCGGGCGACGTCATCGTCTCCTGGACCGTGCACCGCACGGCCTGGCGCGACGGCGACCTCGATCCGGCTCCGAAGACACTCACGCACGGTGGCGTCGCACCCCTTGTCCAGGACTACACGCACCTCGTGTTCCTGCGACCCGGCGCGCGCGGCCTCGCGGTCATCGGCGAGGCGATCGGGGCGTGAGGGCACCCATGCCCGGCAGACACTGCTCGCCACCCGGCGGGCCGAGAGGAGGAGATCTCCAATGTTCCGTTCCATCGCGTCTCACATCGCGTCCCGCACCCTGCAGGCCGAACGCGGCCAGGGCACGGTCGAGTATGTCGGCATCGTGCTGGCAGTCGCCGCGCTGCTCGTGGCCGTCGCCGCAGCGATCGACAACAAGGTCGGAGGGCCGATCGCGACTGCGCTCGTCCAGCGACTGCAGGAGGCCGTGAAGACGGTCGGCACGGCCAAGCACGGCTGATCGGGATCGGCGGGGCGCGCGCTCCCCGGGCGCGCCCCGCCGCTACTCGATCACGAGCTCGGAGGCGGGGTCGGGCTCCGCAATGTTGGACTGCCCGCCGGCAAGCGGCAGCGACAGCGTGAGCGCCGCCCCTCCTCCGGGCCGCTCCCCGACGACGAGCGTGCCGCCCATCGCCTGCGCGAGCTCCGAGGAGACAGGCAGGCCGAGGCCGATGCCGTGGCGCACGCTGCTGGTCACGAACGGGCGCAAGATCGCAACGCGCTCCTCCTCGGGGATACCGGGCCCGGTGTCGCTCACGGTCACCTTGCCGGAGCCGCCGCCGGCGGCCACCTGGACGGCGATCTCGCCGCCCACGGGGGTGGCGTTCAGCGCGTTCGCCACGAGGTTCGTGACGATCTGCAGGATGCGGTCGCCGTCGCCGAGCACGACGGGCTGCGCGGAGACGCTCGCGTGCAGCTCGATACGCCGGCCGCGCGCCTGCTCGCGCTGAGCGGCAACGACCTGGTCGCACAGGCCGGCAAGGTCGACCTCCTCGACGTTGAGCGAGAACTTGCGCGTCTCGAGGCGCGCCAGGTCGAGCAGGTCGCCGATCAGGCGCTGCAGACGGCCGGCCTCGGCAAGCACGATCTCGAGCGACGCCTGGCGTTCGTCCTCCCCGTCGATGACGCCGTCGGCGATCGCCTGCACGTGGCCCTGGATCGCGGTCAGCGGCGTGCGCAGCTCGTGGGAGATCCGCATCAGGAAGTTGCGCTCGTGCTCGCTCGCCTCCTTGAGCTGCCGCGCCATCTGCTCGAACCGCAGGGCGAGCTGGCCAAGCTCGTCAGGGCCCTTGGAGGTCAGGCGCACGTCGTAGTCGCCGAGCGCGATGCGCTCGCTCGCGGCGGTCAGCTCGCGCACCGGGCGCGTGATGCGCCGGCTGAGCAGGAGGCCGACGAGCGCCGCCGCCGCCAGCGCAAGCAGCAGCGGCGGTACGAAGCGGCGGCCCTGCACGAGCGTCGAGGTGCTGATCGATCGCACGGGCCGGGCCACCACGATCGCTCCGATCAACGGCTTGCCGTAGCGGAAGCCGGCGGCCGCGGCGATCGTGGAGGTGCCGTCGCCGAGCTTCAGGTTGAGCGTCTGCGCAAAATCCTTCTTGCCGAGCAGCGACCACTTGAGCCGCGCCTCGGTGCCTTTTGGAGCCTGGCCGAAGCTCACCTCGTCGATCGGCGGCGAGAGGCCGCCGCGGCCCACGAAGTAGACGTGGGCATTCGTGATCCCACCCAGGCTGGTCGCGAAGTCGGGAGGTGCGCCTGCCTCGCCGTGCAAGCGCTTCTCGGCGAACTCCTCGATCAGCTTCACGATCTGCAGCGACTGGCGGCTCAGATCGGAGCGCGCGCGCGACCGCTCGTCCTGGGAGAACTGCCGCACCGCCACCGCGGCGAAGAGGAAGGCAGCGATCGCGAGGCTGACCAGGAAGAGCGCGACAAGTCGCGTTCTAAGAGACCGCAGAGGCATCGTCGGCGACCTTGTAGCCGACACCCCAGACCGTCACGATCGGGCACGTCTCGCCGATCTTGCGCCGGAGCTGGCGGACGTGCACGTCCACTGTGCGCGTGTCCCCGGCGAACGTGTAGCCCCACACCCGCTCGAGCAGCTGATCCCGCGTGAGCACGAGCCCGCTGTGGTCGAGCAACTCCCAGAAGAGGTCGAATTCCTTGGGCGCCAGCTGCACGGGCGCGCCGTCCACCAGGAGCTCGCGGCGGCCGGCGTCGATCGAGATCAGGCCGTGGGTGCGGCGGCCCTTGGAGACCGGCGGCGGCGCGGTTGCTCGGCGCAGGATCGAGCGGATGCGCGCGACCAGCTCGCGCGGGTTGAACGGCTTCGTCAGATAGTCGTCGGCTCCGACCTCGAGACCGACGATCTTGTCGACATCGTCGTCGCGCGCGGTCAGCATCAGGATCGGCACGGTGCTCGTCGCGCGCACGGCGCGGCAGACCTCGAGTCCGTCCATGTCGGGCAGGTTGAGGTCGAGCAGGATCAGCGCCGGGCCGGAACTGACGGCCTTCTCCTTGGCCTCGGCGCCGTTGACCGCCCGGTCGACGACGAAGCCGGCCTTCTCGAGATAGGCGCTGACGAAGCTCGCGATGTTCGCTTCGTCCTCGACCACGAGGATGCGCTCACTCATGCTCCCACTCTAGCGAGGCACTTCGCCCGCACCGGAGCAGCGATCAGGGGTTCGCGCTCGTCGTCGTGATCGGCACGGTGGGCGGCGGGATCGGCGGCGCGGGCGGCGGCGCGCCGGTGAGGGCGAGGCGGAAGAGCTTCCTGACGTCCCGGGGGACGCCGCCGAGGTTCGTGACCGGGCCGTTCCAGCGGCCGCGCACGCCGTTGACGATCAGCACGCCCTTGCCGCGCACCAGCAGTCGGCCGTACACGCCCGCGCCGTTGAACGTGCTGGCGCCGGTGACGGTCACGCGGTAGAGCGTGCCCGAGATGCGGAAGGCCGTGCTCTTCGTACCCCCGGCGGGCACGAACGTGCGCGTGCCGTCGGCGTTGACGGTTGCCGTCACGGGCGAGTCGACGCGCATGTCGTGATTCGGCGAGTAGTCGGCGACGACGAGCGAGGCACCGGAGAAGACGACGCCGTAGCCGACGCCGCCGCCGCCGGTGAAGATCTGGCGGCCCACGCCCTTGGAGACGAAGACGCCGCGATCGGCTGTGGCCCGCGCAGCCGAACTGCCCGCATCGGCGGCCGGCGCGATGACCAGTGCCGCAAGTACGGCACCGAGCGCAGCTCGCAGCACGAGGCCGCGGCGGACGCGCGCAGGCTGGTCGCTGGGGGGGCGCATGCCTCGATTATTGCTGCGGGAGATCACGGTGGAGTGGAGCGGCGGTAAGGATTTCGTAAGTTCAGGGGGGTTCGGCCCTACGGCGCTGCGTCATAGTCGTAGAACCCCCGGCCCGCCTTCCTCCCCAGGCGACCCGCGTCGCGCATCCGCACGAGGCGCGGCGGGGGTGCCATGCGGGGCTCGGGCAGCGCACGGTGCAGAGCGGAGGCCGCGTGCACGTGGACGTCGATGCCGATCAGGTCGAGCAGGCGGAAGGGGCCCATCGGCCAGCCCGCGCCGGCAGTCATGGCGACGTCGATCTCGGCCGGGGAGACGCCGGTCTCGTCCAGCGCCCGCACGGCGTCGTTGAGGGCGGGGATGAGCAGGCGGTTGACGACGAACCCCGGCGTGTCGCTGCAGCGCACCGCCTGTTTGCCGCATGCCTCGACGAGTGCCGCGGCCGCGGCGTAGGGCCCATCCGCCGTGCGCTCGGCGCGCACCACCTCGACGAGCGGCATGAGCGGCGCCGGGTTGAAGAAGTGGAGGCCGAGACAGCGCTCAGGCCGATTGCTCGCCTGTGCGATCGCGCTGACCGAGATGGCGGAGGTGTTGGTCGCCAGCACGGCGTCGGCGGCGCACGACGCCGTCGAGCGCAGCGAACAGCTCGCGCTTGGCGTCGAGCTCCTCCGCGATGGCCTCGATCACGAGCTGGCTGCCGGCGAGAGCCGACAGCTCCCGCCCGAGCGTGAGGCGCGCGAGCGCGGCGACGCGCGCGCTCTCGCCGAGGAGCCCCTTCTCCACGCGCCGGGCGAGCCCCGCCTCGATACGCGCACGGGCGCGTTCGAGGGCCTGATCGTCGACGTCGCGGCCGACCACTTCGAAGCCGCCCTCGAGCAGCACCTGCGCAATGCCCGCCCCCATCGTCCCGAGGCCGGCGACTCCTACGCGAGTGATCGCTCCCATGGGCGTGAACCGTAGAGCAGCAGCCGACGGGCGGACGCGCCGGAGTCCGCCTGGCCGAGCTCGTCGCGCCCCCCGTGCGAAGCTGTCACAAGCTCATCGATGTGATCGCGCGCAGCGCGTCACAAAGTCGGCTTTCAATCGTGCAAGCTGGTCGGCGCGTTACTGGTTTTTCGCGTGCTCATCCGATACGCTAATGGTCCGCTTCCCGAACCGTGCAAGCACGAAGTTCCGGGAAACGAGCCAATCCGACCGTCACGAGCGAGCATCCTATGTACCGCTTCAGCCGCGCCCTCTATCTCGAGCTCAAAGACCTCGTCGACCCGCACCCGGACACGATCAGCGTGGCCGAGGCGCGTCGCCGCGTGCTCGATGCGGCGCAGTCCACCGTCGAGCGGCTCGCGAGCGATCCGCGGTACTTCCCGCAGCCTGCCCGCAGCCTCTTCCAGCAGATCCGCTGCTACTTCCCCATCTCCCAGCAGGCCCGCGTGTTCTACGCGATCGAGCGCATGGTCAGTCTGGCGCGAGCGTCGATCCAGATCGAGCTCGACCGCCTGAACGAGGCCAACGCCCGCTGCCGGGCGACCACCCGCAAGGGCAAGGCCTGCCAGCGCACCCCGCTGCCGGGCCGTGAGTACTGCCCGTCGCACTCGCATCTGGAGGAGCCGTCCACGCTCCCCACGCGAGTCGGCGCAGCTGCCTGACGGGCTAGCGCCCCCTCGCGCCATGATTGGCGCGTGCAGGACCTGCCCGAACGCCTGGCGCTGGGTGCCGGCGACAGCGAGCCGAACCGCTTGCTGCTCGCCGACGCCCTGGCGCTGCTCGGCACGCTTCCGGACGCGAGCGTCGACCTGGCCTACGCGGATCCGCCGTTCGCGACGGGGCAGGTGCGCCGAGGCCCCGGAGCGGGCGGCACCGAGCACCGCTACGACGACACGCTCGACGACCCGGCGACCTACCGCGCCTGGCTCGAGCCGCACCTCGCGGAGGTGCATCGCGTGCTCGCGCCGACGGGGTCGCTCTTCCTGCACCTCGACCACCGCATGAGCGCGCACGCGCGCATCGCGCTCGACGAGGTGTTCGGCCGCGACGCCTTTCGCAACGAGATCGTGTGGCGCTACGGCCTGGGCGGCCGTGCGCCCGTCAACGCGTTCGCCCGCAAGCACGACGTCCTGCTGTTCTACGCGCGCGGGCCGGCCAACACGTTCAACCGCCTGCGCGGCGGCGTGACGCCCGCGATGGCGGCGAAGTACGCGCACAGCGACGAGCACGGCCGCTACCAGAACGCGCACGGGCGCCGCTACTACCTCAAGGGCGGCAAGCCGTTCGACTCCGTCTGGGACATCCCGAGCCTGGCGCCCACCGCCGCGGAGCGCACCGGCTATCCCACGCAGAAGCCGCTCGCGCTGCTGGAGCGCGTGATTCGCGGCGACCACGAGCCCGGGCGCGCTCGTGGTCGACCCCTTCGTCGGCAGCGGCACGACGGCGGTCGCCGCCCAGCGGCTCGGGAGGCGATTCACGGCCGGAGATTCGTCTCATCCGGGCGATCGGCGTCACGTGCGAGCGCCTGGAGCGCGAGGCGAGCCGCCATCCGGCCCCCGACGTCCTCATTTCGAGCCCTTGATTCTCGCCGCTCGAGTCTCCACAATCGTTCGCAGGGAAACGAGCGCCCCGTGGCGAACCTCGGCCGCACGGAACGAGAGCGGCCACCCGGCAGGAGAATGCATGTACCAGTACAGCCGCGCGATCTTCCTCGCGGTCAAGAACCTTGTGGATGAATCGCAGCCCGGCGTCGGCCGGGTCGAGGCCCAGCGGCGCGTGTTGACTGCCTGCGAGGCGGCCGTCGAGCGCCTCGCCGCCGACCCGCGCTACTTCGCGCGACCGACGCGCAGCCTCTTCGAGGAGATCCGGCGCTACTTCCCGATCACGCAGCAGGCCCGCGTCTACGTGGCCGTCGACGAGGTGATCTCGCGCGTCGTCGAGGCGGCCGAGGCCGAGCTCCAGCGCCGCAGCGATCTGCTCGGCCGCTGCCGCGCCCTCACGCGCAAGGGCCAGCCCTGCCAGCGCGGCGCGATGCCCGAGAGCGAGTACTGCCCGTCGCACGCGCATCTCGACGAGCGCATCGCGGCCGGGTTCGTCGCGGCCTGAGCTACTCCAGCGGTAGCTCGAGCTGCGCTTCCCGCGCGAGCTTGCCGGCGTAGACCCCGAGCAGCCGGACCGGCGCGCGCCGGTCGCGTCAGCGCCTTCTCGAGCAGCTCGACTGCGAGGCTCGCGAGCGCGCCCGCGCTGCCGACGGGCGACGCGAGCGTGCGGGAGCGGGTGACGATCGCGAAGTCGTCGTAGCGCAGCTTCGTCGTGACCGTGCTGGCGACGAAGCCGTTGCGCTCGATGCGGGCGAAGACGTTCTCGGCGATGCGGCGCGAGCTCCGCCGCCATCGCGAGCGGGTCGAGCAGGTCGTGGTCGAACGTCGTCTCCTCGCCGATGGTCACGGGATCGGAGGACTCGACCGCCACGGGCCGCGGATCCATGCCGCGCGCCCGCTCGCGCAAGTCGCGCCCGACCTTGCCCATGCCGAGCGCCGCGAGCTCGCCCTCGTCCAGCAGCGCGAGGTCGCCGATCGTGACGATGCCGGCGGCCAGCAGCCGCTGCTCGCCGCGGGGCCCGATGCCGGGCAGCGCGCGCAACGGCAGCGGCGCGAGGAATGCAGCCTCGCTGCCGGGCGGGACGACGACGATGCCCCCCGGCTTGCGGTGGTCGCTGGCGATCTTGGCGACCGTCTTGCCCGTGCCGCAGCCGAGCGAGCACGAGAGCCCCGTCGCGTCCCGCACCGCCGCCTGGACGGCACCGAGCAGCGCGCGTGCGTCCGAGCTCGAGCGCACGAGCCCCGTGAGGTCGAGGTAGCCCTCGTCGATGCCGACCTGCTCGACGCGCTCGACGAGGCTCTCGACCACGCCCCAGACCGTGCGCGAGCGCTCGCGATAGCGCTCCATGTCGGGCTTGACGAAGATCGCGCCCGGACAGCGCCGGTACGCCTCGGCTGCGCTCATGGCAGAGCGGATGCCGAAGCGGCGCGCCTCGTAGCTCGCCGTCGAGACGACGCCGCGGCCGCGCGGGTCGCCGCCGACGACGAGCGCGCTTGCCCCGCAGCTCGGGGCGGTCGAACTGCTCGACGGCGGCGAAGAACGCGTCGAGGTCGAGGTGGGCGATCACGCCCGGCGGGTGCGCACGGGCGAGGTCGCCGGCAGCGACGGCCTCGCTTCCGCCTGAACACCGCGCGCACCGCCGCACGGCGCGGCAGCTTGACCGTCAGCTTGGCGCGCGCGTCGCTGGGCTTGAGCATCGCGAGCGCCGACGCGCCGCCACTCGGCGCCGCGCCGCTGCTCGAGCGTCGATGCGCACGCCGCCGAGGGCGCGGGAGCCCGTCACGACCACGCCGACGGGCGCGCTCGGCGGCGAGCCGGGCGGCGCCGCGACGAAACGCCGGACGCGCAGCGGCCGCGGCGCGCTGCACGGTGCCGATGTAGGCGAGCTGCAGCCCGGTCGGCGTCCGCGCTCGCGATCGTCAGCGCGACGCGCCGGCCGCGCAGCGCCGCGACCGGGCACGCGCACGGGCTGCCAGCGCCTTGCCGGCCATGGCGGTGCCGAGGCTTGCGCCCTCCCGCGCTCAGCGCGATGCTCGGGCCGCAGGCCGGCGAGGCCGCGGATCCAGACGCTCACCGTGGCCGCGTCCGGCGCCAGGGTGAACGCCGCCGTGCGCAGCTCGAAGGCGCCGGGGCCCGCCGTCAGCAGCGCGCCGGCCGGCGGTCCGGCCGCGCGCCGCGCCGCGCCGCGCACGAGCGTCATGCCCTGCCGGCGACCTGCTCGCTCTCCCCCACGCGCGCGAGATCGACGGCGTCCTGGCGCCCCATCACGGGATCGAGCACGAGCCGCACGCTCTGGCCGGCGAGCCCGTGCGGCGTTGAACGCGTAGCTGTCCCAGCTCGCGGACGGCGCGGAGGTCGCCGAGGACGTGCGGGCGCCGTCGGCGGTGACGGCCGCGACGTGCAGGAGCGGCGAGCCGACCGGCGCGCGCGCGCGTGATCGAGCACGACCTGCTGCGCACGCAGCGATCGTCAGCGGCGGCGTCTCGAGCGTCGTGTTGTCGCGCACGGCGGCGTAGTGGCCGCCCGGCCCGCCGGCTGCGCACGCTCACCGCGCCGGGGCCGAGCAGCGTCCACCCCGTCGAGACCCGAGGCGAAGCGCGCCGCGGACGGGCCGCGACGGCAGCGCGGTCTGCGTCAGCAGTCGAGCGCGCGGCGCCCACCAGGACGGGTCGCCGGCCGCGGCGCGGCTGCGCCGCGAGCCCTGGTGCGGCGACCGCCGCCGAGCAGGCGGCGGCGCAGACCGCGGCGAGGGCGCGCAGGAACGGCAGGCGGCGCGGTGCCATGGCCGGCATCGTAGAGCCGCCCCTACGCCGCAGCTTCTGCGCCGGCGCGCGGCACAACCGGCATCGACAGGAACGATATTGGCCCAAAGTGGGCGTTCGCGAGCGTCCGCCAGAGGCCCGAACCTCACATAGCACTCCTCCGTTCCGTGACGCCCGACACCGACAAGCTCGTCCGCCAGCTCTCGCTCGTGGCGTATCTGATGGCCGAGCGGCGCTCGGCGTCCGCCCGCGACGTCAAGCAGGCCGTGGAGGGCTACTCCGAGATGTCGGACGAGGCCTTCGCGCGCCGCTTCTACGCCGATCGCAGCGAGCTGCTCGCGCTCGGCGTGCCGCTGCAGTCGCAGCGCGACGACTTCACGGGCGAGGAGCTCTACACGCTGCTGCAGGAGCACTACTTCCTGCCGCCGCTCGAACCTCAACGACGCCGAGCTCGCCGCGCTCTCGACCGCCGTGCACCTGCTCGACGGCCAGTTCGCCTACGCCGAGCCACTGCGCCTCGCGCTCCAGAACCTCGCGCTCGGGCGGCCCAACCCGTCCTACGACGCCGCGCCCGAGGTCTCGTGCGGCTGCTCGGCAGCGGCTTCACCGCCGAGGTCGCGATCCGGCTGCAGAAGCTCGAGACGGCGATCTCGAAGCAGCGCACCGTCGTCTTCCGCTACTGGGCGATCTCCTCCGACGAAGAGGCCGTGCGCACGGTCGACCCCTACAGCCTGTACCTCATGGGCGGCCACTGGTACGTGATCGGCCGCGACCACGACCGCGACGACGTGCGCACGTTCCGCCTCGACCGCGTGCGCGGCGACGTGCGCTTCGCCACGCGGCGTGAGCGCGACTTCCGCGTGCCGCCCGAGTTCGACCCGAGCGCCTACCGCAACCGCGCCCCCTGGCAGCTCGGCGAGGGCGACGAGCACGCGACGATCCTCGTCGAGCCGGAGGCCGCCTGGCTCGCCGAGCGCGCGGTCGGCCAGTACGGGACGATGGAGCATCGCGACGACCGCTCGCTGCTCTACACGACGCGGTCGCGGACTGGCAGGAGCTCGCCGGCTGGCTGATCGGCCTGCGACGGCCTCGCCTACTCCGCTCTCGCCGCCCGAGCTCGTCGAGCGCGTCGCCTCGGCGCTCGAGCGCGTCGCCTCCGATCACGAGGGCGAGCCGCAGCCGCACGCCGTGCCGCTCGAGCTCGTCGACCGACCTCGCGCCGCCCGAGCGCGGCGAGTCGCCGGTCACGCCGGAGCGCTTCGCGGTGCTGCAGGCGATGCTCGCCGACGTGCTCGCGGCCTGCGGCGAGCAGAACGACGCCAACATCGACGCCGCCGAGCTGGCCGCGCGCTTCAAGCTCACCGACGACGAGCTCGAGGATCACCTCCAGCTGCTCAACCTCGTCAACTTCGGCGGCGGCTGCTACGCCGTCTACGCCGAGCGCGTCGACGAGGGCCGCACGATCCACGTCGAGAAGGAGCTCTACGGCGACGAGTTCCGCCGTCCCGCGCGGCTCTCGCCGCTCGAGGCCAAGGCGCTCCTGCTCGCGCTCGACCTCGTCGGCCCGCTCGTCGCCGCCGACGCCGGCACGACGCTCGACGACGTGCGCGCCAAGCTCGAGGCCGCGTTCGGGCGCTACGACATGCGCGGCGCGCCCACGCCCCAGCCGACGCCGCTCGACGAGGACGTCCTCTCGGTGCTCTCGGCCGCCGTGCGCAGCCGCGACGCTCGTCGAGATCGAGTACCTCGCCCGCCAGGCCGACGCCGTCGAGCGGCGCGTCGTCGAGCCCCACTACCTGCGCGGCGTGCGCGGCGACTGGTACTGCGACACCTGGGATCGCACGCGCGACGGCGAGCGCACGTTCCGCGTCGACCGCATCCGCGAGGCGCGCGCGCTCGGCGAGACGTTCGAGCGGCGCGAGAGCGTGAGCGCGCGCGTCGACGGCGCGCTCGGCGACCACGCGGGCACGGCCTCGGTGTGGTTCTCGGCCGACGTCGCGCGCTGGGAGCTCGAGGGCCGTCCCGACACCGGCCGCCTGGCCGACGGCGCCGCGCTCGCATCGGTGCCCTACGGCTCCGAGCGCTGGCTGTGCGCCGAGCTCTGCCGCTACCTCGGCGAGGCGATCCTGCTCGAGCCCGAGCCGCTGCGGGCCCGCGTCGCCGCGCGCGCACGCGAGCTCGCGGCGATCGTGCGCGCGCACGCCACCGCCCGCACGTCAGTGACGCGCCCCGCAGGCGCGCTGGCTGAGCGACGCTCAGGTCGCCGAGCTGCTGCCGCCGCCGGCCGAGGCCGCCGAGCTCGCGCGCTCCGTGCTCGTCGGCCTCGCCGAGGGAACGATCGAGCTGCCGCCGAAGCCGGCGATCCACCCTCGCCCGACGGCTTCGTCAACGTCATGCCGGCCTACGTCGGCGGCCGTCGACGGCTCGGGCGTCAAGCTCGTGAGCGTCTTCCCGCGCAACCGCGCGCGCGGGCTGCCCGCGCGTCACGCGCTCGTGATCGTGCTCGACAGCGAGACCGGCCTCGTCGCGCGGGGCTGCTCGGCGGCGACGGCGCTGACCGCCTGCCGCACCGCCGCGGCCTCCGCGGCCTGCATCCGCGCGCCTCGCGCCGGCTGCCCCTGGCCACGTCGCGCTCACGGGCGCGGGCGTCGAGGCGCGCACGCACCTGCTCGCTCTCGAGGCGCTCGCGCCGCCGCGACGTCGTCGTCTGGGATCACCGCGCGTCCAACCTCGAGGCTCTCCGCATCTGGGCGTCCGAGCACGTTCCCGCAGATCTCGCTGCGCGCGGCTGCGAGCGCGAGCGAGGCCGCCGACGGGCGCTGCGATCGTGATCACCGGCATCCCGATCGGGGCCGCGGGCGGCCGCGATCGATCCCGCAGGCGCTGCGCTCCGACGTGCTCGCCCTGCCGATCGACTACTCGACGTCGATCCCGGCCGAGACGGCGAACGGCGCGGCGCTGCTGCTCGCCGGACGACGTCGCGCAGCTCGACGGCTACCGCGGCGTGCACTTCGATCGGCTGGCGCCCGCTCGACGGCCCGGTCGGCCGCTGGCTCGCCGACGGCGCTCCGCGCGCGGCCCGACGGCCAGGTCGTCGTCGCCAACCTGGGCGTCGGAGCGCACGACGTCGTCTTCGGCAGCGCCGTGCTCGACGCGCGCCGAGCGCGACGGCATCGGCGCGCTCGTCACTCCCGTGAGCGCGCCTGCGCGCGGCGTCGCGCAGCTGCGGATCCGGATCGTCCGCGTAGGCACGCGCGAGCTCGCGCTACTCCGGCAGGGCCGTTGCCGAGCGCGATCAGCGCGTTGCGGCGCAGGTAGCGCACGATCGCGGTCGGGCACGTAGAGGTGCGCATGGCGCGCCAGCAGCTCCTCGTCCGGCAGCTCGAGCCAGTCCGCGAGCGACACCCAGGCGCCCGGATCCTCGGGAAGCTCGGCCCGCCGAGCAGCCGGCCCGGCGTTCCAGGGGCAGACGTCCTGGCAGATGTCGCAGCCGTAGACGCGATCCTCGAGCGCGGCCGCATGCTCCTCGGGCACGCGGCCGCGCGACTGCGTCGTCGTCGAGAGGCAGCGCGTGGCGTCGAGCACGCCCGGCTCGATCAGGGCGTCCGTCGGGCAGGCGTCGATGCAGAGCGTGCAGGAGCCGCAGCCCGGCGGCACGAGCTCGCGCGGCGGGCTCGAGCTCGGCATCGGTGACGATCGCGCCGAGCGCGACGAAGGAGCCCTCGCCGGGCACGATCGCCATCGTGTTGCGGGCCGAGAACGCGAGACCGGAGCGCACGGCGGCGTCGCGATCGACGTGGTGGTTCGAGTCGACGAAGACCGAGCAGCGCGCGCCGCGCGCGCGCAGCCGGTCGGCGAGCTCCGTCAGGCGCTCGCGCAGCGGCGCCGTAGGGATCGCTCCAGGCGTAGCGGGGCATGCGGCCCACCGGCCCTCCGGGCGGCGCCGCGGCCGGGCGCCAGAGCGGCATGCGCCGCGGCGATCACGCTGCGCGCGCCGCGCACGAGCCGCTCCGGGATGGCACGAGCGCGGCGTGTTCGTGAGCGTGAAGCGCAGGTCGCCGAAGAGCCCGCGCGCGCGGCGCTCTGCGATCAGCGCGCTCGGTCTCGGCGTACGGCCTCGGCGCGCGCGACGCCGAGCAGCAGGCCGTCCACGGCGAGCTCGTCCTGCATCGCGCAGTCAGCCTAATAGCGATCCCTGCGCGCGTGCGTGCCGTGCGGATCCACGAGGAGGGCGGCCCCGAGGTCGTCGCTCGTGGATCACCGACCTCCGGTGCCCGAGCCCGGGCCGGGCGAGGCGCTCGTGCGCATGCGCGCGAGCGCGCTCAACCACATCGACATCTGGATCCGCCTCGGCAAGCCGTCGCGGCCCAAGCCGCACACGCTCGGCGCCGACGGCGCCGGCGTCGTCGAGGCGCTCGGGCCCGGACACGGAGGGCCCCGAGCCGGGCAGCGAGGTCGTCATCAACCCGGGCATCTTCTGCGGCGCCTGCGAGGCCTGCCTGCGCGGGCAGCAGTCGCTCTGCGAGCGCTTCGCGGTGCTCGGCGAGCACCTCGCCGGCGCGCACGCCGACTACTGCGTCGTGCCCGTGCGCAACCTGCACCCGAAGCCGGAGCCGCTGAGCTTCGCCGAGGCCGCGGCCTATCCGCTCGTGTTCGCGACCGCCTGGCGCATGCTCATGACGCGCGCGCGCCTGCAGCCGGGCGAGTGGGTGCTCGTCTGGGGCGCCGGGTCGGGCGTCGGGCAGCGCGGCCGTGACGCTCGCCTCCGCGCTCGGCGCGCGCGTGATCGCGACCGCCTCGCGCGACGAGCGTGCTCGCGGTGGCGCGCGAGCGCGGTGCGACGCGACGATCAACCATCGCAGCGACGACGTGCTCGCGGCCGTGCGCGAGCTGACGGGGGGGCGCGGCGCCGACGTCGTCTACGAGCATGTCGGCGCCGACACCTGGGCGACCTCGATCGAGGCGCTCTGCCGCGGCGGGCGGCTCGTGCTCGACGGGCGCGACGACCGGCGGCAACCCGCCTGCTCGCCTCCACCGCATCTTCTGGAAGCAGCTCGACGTGCTCGGCTCGACGATGGCCAGCGACTCCGAGTTCCGGGCGGTCACGCGCCTCTTCGCGCAGGGCCGCATCCGCCCGCTGGTCGACTCCGTGCGCCCGCTCGAGGAGGTGCGCGACGCGCAGCGTCCGGCTCGAGGCCGGCCGAGCAGAACGGCAAGCTCGTGCTCGAGATCGCCGATGCCTGACGCCGCCGGGACCGCCGGAGGTGCTGCTCGTCCCCGACGGCGCCGTCTCCGGCAATCCCGGGCCCGGGCGGCTGGGCCGTGATCCTCGTCAGCGGCGAGCACCGGCGCGAGCTCTCGGGCGGCGAGCCGCACACGACCAACAACCGCATGGAGCTGCGCGGCGTGATCGAGGGCCTGAAGGCGCTCAAGCGGCCCTCGCGCGTGCGCATCCAGTGCGACTCGGCCTACGTCGTCAACGCCCACCGCAAGGGCTGGATCGGCAACTGGCAGCGCAACGGCTGGAAGACCGCGGCCAAGAAGCCCGTCGAGAACCAGGATCTCTGGCATCGACCTGCTGGCCGCCGAGCAGCCGCACGAGATCACGTGGGAGCTCGTCAAGGGCCACGCGGGCCACGAGCTCAACGAGCGCGCCGACGTGCTGGCCGTGCTCGCGCGCGAGGCCGCGCAGCGCCTCAGCGTCAGTAGCCGAGGATGAACTTGGCGTCCTCGGACATCAGCTCGGGCGACCAGGCCGGCGTCCAGACGAGCTCGGTCTCGACCTTCTCGATGCCCTCGCAGCCCGCGGCGACGGTCTCGATCTGCTCGGCGATCCACGGGCCGACGGGGCAGCCCATCGACGTCAGGGTGTAGGTGATCTTGACGGCCTCGCCGTCGACGGCGACGTCGTAGACCAGGCCGAGGTCGACGATCCCCATGCCGATCTCGGGATCCTCGACGGCGTTCAGCGCCTCGCGCAGGGCTTCGGTAGTGGTCATGCCTGCACTCTACGACGTCCGCCGCGCGGAGGCCGGAGGCGGCCGCGCTAGTGCTTGCTTGCGCGCCTCGAGCACGCCGATCAGGACCATCGCGAGCATGAGCACGAAGATGATGCCGAGCATGATCTCGGTCGTGCGGTCCTTGTGGCCGCCGCCGTCGAGCCGTCGGCGGCGAGCGCGGCCGGCGGGCAGCGCGAGCAGCGCGACGAGAGACACGAGGAGCGTGCGCAGCATGCGATTCCTTCCGCCGAGATCCATCGCGGGAATTGAATCACACCCGCCCCGCGCGCGAGCGTCGTCCGACGCCGTCCCTAGCCTGAGTGCCCGTGACGCGTTTCGCCCATGAGGCCGAGGTCGAGTGTGCCCGCGCGCTCGACGCGCTCGGCATCCGCTGGGCCTACGAGCCGCACATGTTCGTGCTCAGCCGCGACGACGAGGGACGCGTGCGCGAGGCGATCACGCCCGACTTCCACCTCCCCGACCTCGCGGCTCTACCTCGAGGTCACCGCGATGCGCCAGTGCCACGTGACGCGCAAGAACCGCAAGCTGCGCCGGCTGCACGAGATGCACCCCGAGGTGCGCTGCTACGCGCTCTACGCGCGCGACCGCGTGCGCCTGAGCTGAGCGCCTCGGCGAGATCTGCGCGCTCACGCGGGCGGCCTGACCGCCGGCTCGACGGCGCGGCGGCGTCGCGCCGTCGAGGCCTCGAGCTCGGCGAGCGCGCCACGGCCTCGTCGCGCAGCGTCGCGCGCTCGCGCTCGGCATCCTCGTCGGTGAGCTTGCCGGCGCGGTGGTCGAGCTCGAGCTCCAGCAGCGCCGCGAGCGCCGCGTCGCGCCGCTCGAGCAGCGCGAGCCGGCGGGCGTCGGGCGGCACGTCGTCTCGACTGCGCGCTCGCGCACGAGCGGCAGCGCGACGAGCGCGACGACGACGACCGCGAGCACCAGCGAGCACGATCACGGCGATCAGCATCAACGAGCGCGCGCGAACGCCTCGTTCGTCCGCCGCGCCAGCCGAGCCGCGAGACGCGGATCGGGCCAGATGGCGATGGCGAAGCCGAGCACGAGGACGATGGCGGAGAGCCAGAGCAGGTTGACGAGCGGGTTCAGGAACGCCTTGATCGTGACGACGCCGGGGCGCGGCGAGCCGTCGAAGACGAGGTACAGATCCTCGCCGGTGTGCAGCAGCGGGCCGGATCGCGATCTGCTTGGTCGGCTCGCCCGAGTCGAGGTAGGTGCGCGCCGAGGGCCGCAGCGTGTCGACGCGATGGCCGCCCTGGTAGACGTCGATCGACGGCCTCGGTCGAGATGTAGGCGCGCGTGATCGGCGACTCGATGCCGCGCAGCTTCAGGCCGTAGCCGTGGAACTGCACCATCTGGCCGGGCGCCAGCACGAGCGTGCGGCTCGTCGCGTACGCGCTCGTGCCGACGATCGCGACGACGCCGATCATGACCGCGAGGTGCACGACGTAGCCGCCGTAGCGGCGCCGGTTGCGCCCGATCAGCTGCGCGAGCGCGGCCGGCCACGACGTGCCGGGCGCGAGCGCGCGGCGGGCGGCCGTGCCGCGCGCCAGCTCGAGCCCGATCGTGACGGTCACGAAGAGGCAGAGGCTGAGCGCGACGACGCCGGCGACGCTCGAGGCGTAGCCGAGCAGCGACGAGCAGCGCGCCCGGCCGCGAGCGCCGAGGCGAACGGCCAGCGGAACGCCTGCACGACGCCGCGCACCGACGCGCGCCGCCACGCGATCGACGGGCCCGATGCCCGCCAGCAGCAGCAGCGGCAGGCCGAGCACGACGGCGAAGAAGTCGTAGTAGGGCGACTGCGTCGCGACGCGATGCCCCGAGAGCGCCTCCGAGATCGACGGGAAGAGGACGCCCCAGAGGATCGCGAACGCGAGCGCCACGAAGAGCAGGTTGTTGAACAGGAACGTCGCCTCGCGCGAGACCAGCGAGTCGATGCGGTGCGGCGAGCGCAGCTGGTCGAGGTTGCGCGATGATCACGACGATCGCGACGGTCGCGACGATCGCGATGTAGCCGACGAACCACCACCCCACGCTCGAGACGACGAACGTGTGGATCGACGACGTGAAGCCCGAGCGCGTGAGGAACGTGCCGACGATGCAGAGCACGTAGGTGAGCGCGACGAGCGAGACGTTCCAGACCTTGAGCATGCCCTTCTTCTCCTGCACGATCACCGAGTGCAGGAAGGCCGTGGCCGTCAGCCACGGGATCAGCGCGGCGTTCTCGACCGGGTCCCAGCCCCAGAAGCCGCCCCAGCCGATCTCCTCGTAGGCCCACTTGGCGCCCAGCAGCATGCCGACGCCGAGCGCGAGCCAGGGCACGAGCGTCCAGCGCCGCACGGCCTGCAGCCAGCGTCCGTCGGTGCGGCCGCTGACGAGCGCGGCCATCGCGAACGCGAACGGGATCGTGAAGCCGACGTAGCCGAGGTAGAGCAGCGGCGGGTGCGTGAGCATGTACGGGTTCTGCAGCGAGGGCACGAGGCCGGCGCCGTCGCGCGGCACCTGGGCGACGGTGTTGAACGGGCTCGCGACGAAGCTCGTCGCGAACGCGAAGAACGCGCAGGCGCCGCCGAGGAAGGCGACGAGGTACGGCATCAGCTCGCGCGAGCGGCGCCGGTGCTGGTAGGTGACGAGCGCCGAGAGCCCGCTGAGCACGAGCAGCCAGAGCAGCAGCGAGCCCTCCTGGCTCGACCAGAACGACGAGATCAGGTACGGCTCGGGCACCTCGCGCGAGGAGTGCTCGGCGACGCTCGCGAAGCGGAAGTCGTGGCGCACGATGGCCGTCACGAGCACGCCCGAGGCGACGGCGACGCAGACGAAGCAGCCGGCGAGCGCGCGCCGCGCACTCGCGATCAGGCGCTGGTCGTGCATGCGCGCGCCCGACGAGCGCCGCGATCGGCGCATACACCGCCGCGAGCAGCGCGAGCAGCAGCGCGCCGCGGCCGAGCAACTCCATCAGGCGCTCACTGGGTCGGCGCGACGGATGTCGAGGAGTACTTCGACGGGCACTTCGTGCTCAGCGTGTCGTGGCGCGCGCTGAAGGCCGTGCCCTGCACCTTGCCGTCGATCAGGATCGCGCGGCCGTCGCGGAAGGCCGACGGCACGGACCCGTGGTAGACGATCGTGAGCTCTGCGCGCGGTCGCGGCGTCGTGCGTGTAGGCGGCGTTGTCGGCGAGCTGGATGCGCATGCCGGCCGGCGCTCGAGGCGTCGCCCTCGTGCGAGACGACGGTGCCGTTGAGGCGCACGTCGCCGGGGCTCGCCTTGGCGGCGAGCACCTGCTGCACCTGCACGACGTCGACCGTGCCGCCGAGGACGGTCGAGTAGATCAGCGCCGCGCCGAGCGTCGAGGCGACGACGAGCGCGACGATCAGGCGGACATTGCTTCCTCGCATCAGCGCCTTCAGCATACCCGCGCGTCGCCGCGCCGCAACCCCGCCGTCCCGCTGCCGGACTACTGCGGGTCGTAGCCGAGCTCGCGGGTCAGCGACCCGCCCGCCGGCTCGCGCAGCGCATCGCAATAGCCCTGCCCGTAGGCGGCGCGCAGGAACCAGCCGATCAGCTCGTGATCCCAGCGCTCGCGCGGCACCTGGAAGAGCTCGGCCCAGATCTCCGTGAGGCGCGCGTCGAGCACGGACGCGAGCTGCTCGCGCGACGCCGGCAGGGGTGCCGGCAGGCGAGGTGGAGGCGAAATCGGCCATCGACGACAGGGTACGAGGGCCATCGGACGGAGCTCGCGCGCGGTCGGCGAGCCGGCTCAGAGCGTGCGACCGGCGATCGGCGCGACCGGCACCTGCGAGGCATGCGGCCAGAGCCGCCGCAGCACGCCCGGCCAGGCGACGAGGCTCTCGATCGAGAGCAGCACGAGCGCCGCCAGCGGCAGGTCGGAGTAGCGCTCGAAGGCCGCGTAGCGCGGCTCCCACTCGGGGAAGAACTTGCGGTTGAAGTCGAGCAGCCGCTCGACCTGGAAGAAGCGGTCGGCGCGCGCCAGCACGAAGCGCAGGCCGCGCTCCCAGGCCGGCAGCTTGGCGTCGCTGCGCAGCAGGTCGCCGAAGGCGTTGAAGTTGAGCGAGATGCGCTCGATCCCGCGCCCGCCCGCCCACGCGAACGTCTCGCAGAGCAGGAACTCCATCAGCCCGTTGGGCGTGTGATGCAGGCGCCGCATGGCCGAGAGCGAGAGATCGCCGCTGGCCGGCGCCGGCACGAAGTGGACGAAGCCGACGAGGCGCTGCTCGGCGTCGTAGCCGAGCGCGAAGACGGCGTCGCCGTGGTCGGGCGCGTGCATGTCGTCGAGCGCCATCGTGAAGCCGCGCTCCGGCTGGCCGCGCAGCCACGAGCGGCTGACGCGCTCGACCTCGCGCCGCTGCTCGAGCGTCAGCTCGCGCGCGCGCACGATGCGCGCGACGTGGCCGCCCTTGCGCAGCCGCGTGACCGACTGGCGCACCTTGCGGATCGGCCGCCCCTCGAGCGAGAAGCGCGCGGGGTGCACGACGGCCTCGTCGCCGATGTAGATCGTGCGCAGGCCGATCGCGTGCCAGTCGGCGAGGTGCGCGCGCGCGACGCCGAGCGCGGCGACCCGCCAGGCGTGGGCGTGGCAGTGGCGGGCGAAGTCGGCGAGCAGCGCCGGGGCCGCCGCGGCGTCGCCCACGGGGTCGCCCGAGACGAGCGCCACGCCGCCGACCGCGCGGTAGGCGAGGAACGCCGTGCGCTCGCTCGTTGAAGAAGTACGACTTGTCGCGGCGCAGCGCGAAGTAGGCGAGCGAGTCGCGGCCGTGGCGCTCGACCAGGCGGCGCGCGTCGCGGCGGTCGGCGGCGACCTGGCTGACGGCGCTGTCGCGCGGCCGCAGCGCGAGCCAGGCGACGTAGGCGGCGCAGATGATCGCGGCGCTCGCGAGGCTGATCGTGAGGCCGTGCTCGAAGCGGCCGGGATGTGCCGTTCGGGTCGATCCCGACGAAGCCCGATCGTGACGTTGACGAGCGTGTCGCCGAGCGACGAACGGCCACCTGCCGCGCACCTCGGTATGGATGTAGCGTCGCCGCGATGCCGTAGGCGTAGAGCCCGGCCGAGCGCCCAGAGCGAACGCCGCCAGCGCGCGCGGCGGGCCGTGCGGGATCGCCGGCGGCGTCGAAGTCGGCGCGCTTCCACCAGAGCAGCGCGAACGGCACGGCGCTGACGACGCGAGTCGATCACGTCGCGCTCCTTGAAGCAGGTGCCCGAAGAACGAGATCGCGAGCAGCCACAGCGCCGCCTGCCAGGAGCGGTGGCGACGCCGCGCGAGGCCGCGCCCGAGCAGCACGAGCCCGAGCGACGACGCCGACGAGCAGCGCCGTCGGCCACGTGCGGGGCCGCGGGGCTGAGCAGCTCCGAGACGATCTGCGAGCCGCCCCGCCCAGGCGGGCGTGACGACCGACACGAGCCCCGCGAGGCCCTGCGGCGGTTGCCACCAGCGAGAGCAGGAACGGGCGCGCGCGGAGAGCGCGCGGGCGTGCAGTCAGGATGCGTCGATGTCCCACACAGTAACGCGCGCTGCCGCGACCGCGCCGACGCGCGCGAGCCTATGGTGTGCAGCGTGCAGGCCGACGAGGCGCTCGATCCACGCTGCTACGCGACGGTCGGGATCGAGCCGCGCACGCGGGCGCTGCTGACCGCCGTGCCGCACGGCGGCGCGCTGCTGCGCGACGGCCTCTCGAGCCGTCGCGCGCGCGCCGTTCTGGGCGGTCACGCTGCGCGCCGCCGACGGCCCCGCCGCCGGGGTCCACGCCGAGCTGCGGCTCTGGCCCGAGTCCAACCCGCGAGTGGTTCCACGGGCCGCGTCGCCCTGCTCTGCGACAGCGATCCCGAGACGATCGCCGCGCTCTCGCTGGACGAGCAGCGCGCGCTGCTCGAGCGCAACCTCGCGCGAGCGCTCCTACGCCGGCATCCTCGAGACCGCGGCCGACGGGCTGGCCGACGTCGGCCTACCTCGAGGGTCCCCGCGCCGCGCGCCGAGCTCGCCGGCCGAGCTGCCCGAGGCCGCCGCCCGCACGGCGCGTGCCACCGCCGCTCGACGTGCCGGAGGCCCCGCTCCCCCACCCGCGCTTCGCGCTCGTCGAGGACGCCGACGCGAGCTCGCCCCGCTGTGCGAGCGGCTCGCGCCCGCCACGGCGTTCGCGGTCGACATCGAGACCGACTGCGGACCGCTCGGCGCGCCCGCCGACTGGTCGCCCGCCGACGGCGCCGTGCGCCTGCTCCAGGTCGCGGCGCGGATCGACGGCGAGATCGTCTGCGGCGTCGTCGACTGCTACCGCGTCGCGCCGCGCCCGCTCCTGCGCCTGCTCGCCGACGGGCGCGAGATCATCGCCCACAACGCGCGCTACGAGCAGGCCTGGCTGACGTTCCAGTTCGGGCTGCCGGCCTGGCGCACGGTCATGGACACGAGCTGCGCGTTCCGCGTCTTCGAGCGCCACTGGTCGATCCAGGATCCGCCTACGAGCGGCGCGACGCGACGCTCGCGACCGTCACGCGGCGGCTGCTGGGCGCGCCCAAGGGCGACTATCGGGCCCGCCTGGTGGGGCGCCGAGCGCGCTGCCGGCGCGCGCAGCTCGACTACGCCGCCTACGACGCCGTCGCGCTGCTCGAGCTGCGCGACAGCGCGCTCGAGCTGGCCGAGCGCTTCGGCTGCACCGCGCAGGTGCTGGCGGCCTCGCGGACGGCCTGCGTCGAGGCCTTCCGGCGCCTGCCGCAGCCGCATCCGCACGTGCTCGACGCGGCCTGCGAGCTGATCGACTCGGCGCGCGACGACGCCGGCGCGCTGCGCCGCGCGCCGCCGGCGGCGATCCGCCGCCTGCCGCTGGCGGCCTGGCAGCGCGCCGCGCTGCGCGAGCGCTAGTGCGCGGCGCGCCGGCGGCGCTGCCTCGCCGCCTGACTCGCAGCGCCGCGTCAGCCGCGGCTGCGGCAGCGAGCGACGCGGCGCGAGCACCGCGCAGGCCGCCAGGCAGTCCTCCTCGGACGCCGTCTCGGCGGGGTTGTGCGAGATGCCGGTCGGGTTGCGCACGAACAGCATCGCCGCCGGCAGGTGACGGGCCAGCACGCCGGCGTCGTGGCCCGCGTAGGCCGCGAGGTCGATCGCCTCGAGCGCCCTCCGCGCGCGCGGCCGCGTGCAGCGCAGCGCGCAGATCCGGCGTCGAACACGCAGCCCGGGTCGGCGCGTCTCGCGCAGCCACTCCGCCTCGATGCCCTCCGCGTGCGCGGCGGCGTGCATGCCTCGCGCACGCGCTCGAGCGCGGCCTGCGCGGGCGCGCGCACGTCGAGGCTGAGGCGCGCCTCGCCCGGCACCTGGTTGGTCGACCCGGGCAGCGCGCTGATGCGGCCGACCGTCGCGACCGCGCCCGGGCTCGGCACGTGGCGAGGTCGTGCGCGGCCAGCACGGCGCGCGCAGCCGGCACGAGCGCGTCGCGCCGTCCCGGCCATGGCGGCCGTTCCGGCGTGATCGGACTCGCCGCGCAGCGTGCAGCGCCAGCGCTCCCGCGCCGCCAGCGAGGTCGCCACGCCGAGCGGCGCGGGCACGTCGACGAGCCTGCGTCCCTGCTCGACGTGCACCTCGATCCAGGAGGCCGACGCGCGGCAGGAAGGCCGGCGCGGCGCGGACCGTCTCGGCTGTCACGCCGCGCACGCGCAGCGACGTCGCGCAGGACGTTGCCCTCCGGATCCGTGCGCGCCAGCACCTCGTCGATCGTCGAGCTCGCCTGCCGAGCGCGCGTGAGCCGAAGATCGCCGCGCCGAAGCGCGGGCCCTCCTCGTCCACCATGGCGCCGACGGCGAGCGGGCCGCGGCGCGCCGCCGGCGCGGCGCGCGGCCTCGACCGCGACGAAGCCGGCGACCACGCCGAGCGCGCCGTCGAAGGCGCCGCCGTCGGCGACCGAGTCGAGGTGCGAGCCGACGGCGTCGAACGGGCCCTGCTCGCCCGCCCGGCTCGATCGCCCAGAGGTTGCCGGCCGGGTCCTGCACGAGCGTCGAGCCCGAGCGCCGCCGCCGTCGCGCGGAACCACTCGCGCGCGGCGTCCTCCCCCGGCCCCCAGGCCATGCGGTTCCAGCCTCCGGGCTCGCGGCCGATCGCGGCGAGCTCGGCGAACAGGCGGCGGTAGAGGCCGGCGTCGATCACACGATCACGGGCTCCTCGGTCGCGCCCGTCAGCTGCACGGGGCCGTCGGCCGCCGACGAGGTAGCTGTTCTCGACGCCCACGGCGCCCAGGCCCGCGAACGCGAGCTTGGGCTCGATCGCGACGACGTTGCCCTCCTCGAGCGGCTGGGCGTAGCCGCGCGCGAGATACGGCGGCTCGTTCAGCTCGAGCCCGATGCAGTGGCCCGACGAAGCGCACGCGCCCCTCGCCCGCGCCCATGAACTGCTCGCCGTAGCCCGCCTCGGTCGCGATCTCGAGCGCGCGCTCGTAGAGCGGCGCTGCCCGGGCGTGCCCGGGCGCAGCAGCGCGACGCACTCCGCGAGGATCGTGCCGGCACGTCTCGTAGGCGGCCAGCAGCACGGGATCGGCGCGGCCCACGAAGAACGTGCGCGTCTGATCGGAGACGTAGCCCTCCGCGAGGCCCGAGACGTCGATCAGGACGACGTCGCCGTCCGCGCAGCGGCCGCCGCGACGGCCCGCGGCCCTGCGCCGTCGAGAGCCCGGGGCCGTGCAGCGGCGTGTCCGTGGGCCCGGGAACCGCCCCGCTCTCCCCCGCCAGCACCTGCCCGAAGAGGAACTCGCTGTTGATGCCGCGGAAGCGGATCGTGCCCTCGTGGCCGTGCAGGCGCATGTGGTGCCCGAGCTCGCTGAGCACGTCGCACTCGAGCACGGCCCGGGCACGAGCAGCTCGGCGCGTACTCCATCGCCAGGCGCGTCTGCTCGCAGGCGAGCCGGATGCGCGTCGAGCTCCCACTCGCTCTTGCGCGAGCGCGCCGACCACAGCGCGGGCATGCAGTCGACGAGCTCGGCCCGCGGCAGAAGCTCGCGGTAGCGAAGGTAGGACGCCGCCGGCAGCACGTCGAGCTCGAGACCCAGCCGCGACGCTTGCCCTTGAGGCCGAGCGATGCGAGCGCCAGCCGGCAGGCCGCGCAGCGAGCTGAACGGCTCGACGTTCGCGAGCGCGCTCTCGGCGCGCGCGCGCTCGAGGTCGCGGCGGACGAGCAGCAGAGGCTCGCCCGACGCAGGCACGACCAGGTGCGCGTTCTGGGCGGTGCCGCTGAGAGGTAGACGAGATCGGCCGACTGCACGATCAGCGCAGCGTCGAGCCCGTCGCGCCGCAGACCGGCCTGGAACGCGGCGATGCGGCGATCGATCTCGTCGGCCGGCGGAGGAGGCGGCAGCACGGACGCAGACGATAGCGACGGGCTACCCTCAGCCGCGTGATCCTGCACAACGGCAGCGTCCGCACGGGCGACCCGCGGCTCCCGCTGCGCACGCGGCGCTCGCGATCGCCGGCGACCGCATCGGCGGTGGCGTCGACGTGCGCGAGGGCGAGCGGCTCGCTCGTCTCCAACGAGCGCGTCGACCTCGACGGCCGCTGCGTCGTGCCCGGCTTCACCGATGCCCACGTGCACTTCCTCGAGTGGTCGCTCGTCGCTCGGGCGCCTCGATCTCTCGCCGACGCGCTCGCACGCCGAGGTCGTGGCCGCCGTCGCCGCAGCCGCGGCCGGGGGCCGACGGCTGGCTGCTCGGCGCCGGCTGGCGCTCGGAGCGCTGGCCGGGCGGCGATCCAGCGCCACACCGCGACGCCCTCGACGCCGCCTGCGGCGACCGACCGGTGCTGCTCTGGGCGCACGACCACCACACGGCGTGGCTCTCGTCGGCGGCGCTCGCTCGCCTGCCGCATCGGCGATCGGCGCCGGTCGTCGAGCGCGACGCGACGCGGCGAGCCGAGGGCGTGCTGCGCGAGACGGCCGCCTGGGACGCGGCCGCGGCCGTTCCGCCGCCCGGCGAGCGCGAGCTCGACGCGGCGCTCGCGCGCGGGCTGCGCGATTGCGCACGCGCGCGGCGTGACGGGCATCCACGACTTCCAGCGCGAGCTCGGCCTCGCAGCCTGGCAGCGGCTGCAACGCCGACCGGCGGCTCTCGCTGCGCGTCTGGGCGTCGCTGCCGGCCGAGCGCCTCGACGAGATCATCGCGCTCGGCCTGCGCAGCGGCCTCGGTGACGAGTGGCTGCGCATCGGGCCCGTCAAGGCGTTCGCCGACGGCACGCTCGGCTCGCGCACGGCCTCGATGCTCGAGCCGTTCGCCGACGGCGGGCGCGGCGAGGCGCTGCTGAGCGCCGAGGAGCTGACGCGAGCTCGCCGGGCGCTGCGCCGATGCAGGCCTCGACCTCGCCGTGCACGCGATCGGCGATGCAGCCAACCGCGCGGTCCTGGATGCGCTCGCGGCCACGCGCGAGCGCTGGGCGCCCCGCGGCCTGCGGCCGCGCATCGAGCACGCGCAGCTGCTCCATCCGGACGATCTCGCGCCGCTTCGCAGCGCTCGGCGTGACCGCCTCGATGCAGCCGTCGCACGCTCCCTCCGATCGCGCCGTCGCCGAGGCGGTGTGGGGCGCGCGCTGCTCGGGCGCCTACGCGCTCGGCTCGCTCGCGGCCGGCGGAGCCGCGCTGTGCTTCGGCTCGGACGCGCCGATCGAGCCGCTCGACCCGCTCGCCGGCGTGCAGGCTGCGGCCACGCGCGACTGGCCGGCGAGCGAGGCGCTCGCCGTCGAGCTGGCGCTCGACGGCTTCTGGAGCGGCGCCGCGCACGCCCGTCACGCCGAGCGGCGCCTCGGCCGCCTGCTGCCGGGCTACGCCGCCGATCTCGTCGTGCTCGAGCGCGACCCGCGTCACCTGCCCGCCGGACGAGATCGGCTCGATCGGCGTCGTCGCGACGATGGTCGGCGGGCGCTGGGTGCACGGCCGCCCGCCCTGGTGAGGCCGCTCTACTCGGTCGGCTCGAGCGCGGCGTCGCGCGCCGCGGCGCCACGCGGATGCGCGCGCGTCGCGGGCAGCGAGAGCAGCACGATCAGGCCGAGCAGGCCGAACGCGAGGCCCGCGGCGTCGTGCAGCTCGGGCAGCGGCGAGTCGCCGTTCTCGGCCGCCCTGAGCACGGCGTGCGGCACCGTCTCGAGCAGCACGAAGCCCGCCAGCGCCGCGCCGATGCCGGCGCCCAGCTGGCGCGCCGTCGTGACCGCGCTCGTGTCGCGCCCCTCGCGCCCCTCGTCGTCGGAGAGCGCGGCCGGGAACAGCGCCGGGCTCGCGAAGCCCATGCCGAAGCCCGAGATCGTGAAGCCGATCGCGATCGCGAGCCCGCTCGAGACGGGGATCGCCATCGCCAGCGTGCCGACCGCGACGACGGCGGTGCCGATCGTGACGATGCGCCGCAGCGACCAGTCGAGGTGCGTCACGAGGCCCGTCCCGATGCGTCCAGGTGAGGCTCGACGCGAGCAGCGGGAACGACGCCCAGAAGACCGACCAGCCGGAGCCCGCCTGCAGCGCGAGCGTGATCACCGTCGTGCCGCCGGTGAACGCGACGCCGGCCGAGAGCGCGATCAGGCACGTCGCGTAGCCGGAGCGGTGGCGCGGGATCAGCGGCCGGTCGGTGTGCGTCTCCTGCCACAGGAACGCGAGCGCGAGCGGGATCGAGATCACGCGGCCAGGGCGACGGCAGCAGCAGGCCGAGCGCGAAGCCGCCGAGCAGGCAGGGCCCGAGGATGTTGGCCCGCGCGTGCTCGTGCGGCGTGAACGCCCTGCCCCGGAAGCCGCGCAGGGCGAAGATAGAGGGTCAGCGCGAGCAGCGGCAGGTTGACCCAGAAGACCGCGCGCCAGTCGACGAGCGCGACGAGCAGCGCGCCCGTCGGCGGCCCGATCACGGCCGAGATGGCCCACACCGCGGCGTTGACGGCGAAGCCGTAGCGCTCGAGGTGGCGCGGCAGGTACGCCGTCCAGAGCACGAGCGGCACCGACAGCAGGAAGCCGCCGCCGAAGCCCTGCAGCAGCCGGCCGGCGGCGATCTGATCCATGCTCGTCGCGGTGCCGCCGACGATGGTGCCGACGAAGAACACGCCCGAGCCGACGAGCAGCGTGCGCAGCGGGCCGATGCGGTCGTTGACGATGCCCGCGAGCGGCATGCCGACGACGCTCGCGACCGAGTACGCGCCCGCGGCGAGGGCGTAGTTGTCGATGTTGCCGACGTCGCGGGCGGCGCTCGGCAGCGCCGAGACCACGATCAGCAGGTCGAACGACGCGAGGAAGCTCGCGCCCAGCCCGGCCAGCACGATCGCGCGGGTCGGCGGTGCCGAAGAGCTCGCGCAGCGAGCCGCGCGGGACGAGTGCTCACTCGACGAGCAGGGCGGCCGCCTCGACGCCCGCGACTGCGCCGTCCGGGCGCACCGAGAAGCCCGTCGACTCGAGCGGGAGGAGCAGCCGCCAATCGCGGCCGCCGACCCAGATGCAGCGGCCCTTGAGGCTGGTCACGCTGCGGTCCGAGCGCACGCGCACGACCTCCAGGTCGCGCGACTGGCCGGGGCGCAGGCCGCTCTGAATCAGGCGCTGAGCGGTCGCGCCGACGAGCGCGGGCGCCCCCTCGACGTCGAGCAGGGCCTCGGGCGGCACGTCGACCGGCGAGCACCTGCTCGTCGATCTCGAGGCGCACGCGCGACCAGCGACCGGCGGCGTCCAGCGCAGGCCTCGCCGGCCACGACCCGGGAGCGGGCGCGGCGCCCCGACGGCGCCCTCGAACTCGAGGGCGAGACCCGCGCCGTTGGCGCGCGAGTCGCAGCGCGAGTGCCCGGCAGGCACGCCGTCCGCGAGCAATGTGTGCTCCTGGCGCACGGCGCGCAGGGTAGCGACTACGCGATGTCGCGGAGCCGCTGTGCCTCGGACAGCGACGAGAGCTTCTTGAGCGCCTGGTTCTCGATCTGACGGATGCGCTCGCGCGTGACGTGGAAGGCGGCTCCGACCTCGTCGAGCGTGCACGGCTCGAAGCCGCCAGGCCGAAGCGCATCTCGAGCACGCGGCGCTCGCGGAAGCTCAGCACGCCCAGGATCTCTCCGAGCGTCTCGAGCCGCATCTTGCGCGTGGCCTCGTCCTCGGCGCTCGGCGTCGTGACGTCGGCGATGAAGTGGCCGAGCTGCGAATCGTCCTCATCGCCGACCGGCTTCTCGAGCGAGATCGGCGTCTGGGCGGCGCGCATGATCTGCTCGACCTCCTCGACCGGCAGCTCGACGCGCTCGGCGATCTCGGTCGTGGAGGGGTCGCGCGAGAGCTCGGTGCGCAGCTTGCGCTCGACGCGCCCGATGCGGTTCAGCTTCTCGACGACGTGCACCGGCATGCGGATCGTGCGGCCCTTGTCGGCCAGTGAGCGCGCGACGGCCTGACGGATCCACCAGGTCGCGTACGTGGAGAACTTGTAGCCGCGCCGGTAGTCGAACTTCTCGACCGCCCGCACCAGGCCGATCGTCCCCTCCTGGATGAGGTCCAGGAACGGCAGGCCCTGCTCGCGATAGTGCTTGGCGATCGACACCACGAGGCGGATGTTGGCCTCGATCATGTGGCGCTTGGCGCGCATGTCGCCGCGCTCGACGCGCTTCGCGAGCTCGATCTCCTGCGCGGCCGTCAAGAGCTTCGTGCGGCCGATGTCGCGCAGGAAGCGCTGCAGCGAGTCGCTCGAGAGCACCTCGACCGCATGCACCGGCTCGTCTTCCTCCTCCGCATCGGCGTCCGCCTCGGCGTCTGCATAGGCCTGCACTCGCCGACTCGTCGTCGTCCTCGATCTCGTCGACCGGGCTGAGGGCGAGCGACGCGACATCGAATGGCGTCGTCGTCTTCGAGCGCCGCGAGGACGCGCTCGTCCAGGTCCACGGGCGAGGAGATAGTGCTCATGCCCGCCGGGTTCGCGCTCGTCCGGCGATCTCCTTCTCGTCATGGCGAAATCGAGGCGGAGGCCTTCGAGGACGCTGCGCGCGAAGCTTGCCGATCAGGCCATGTCGGATCGAGTGCCGAGGCCTGCCTGTACTCCGTCCTTGGCCTGCGCGTCCTGACCGATCCACGAGAGCAGCTCGCCGAAGTGGAAGCGCGGGCTCGGCTCGCCCGCGCGGCTCTGCATCAGCTGGCCCGAGCTGCCCGACCGCTGCCGCCGGATCATCCTTGTCGAAGCCGAGGACGATCACGGCGACCTGCGGCATCGATGTTGGCTCGCGTCCACCGCCAGCGCGCGCTCGGCGACCAGGCGCGCGCGCGTGCGCGAGCTGAACTGCAGCGCGTAGGCGTAGTCGAGCTGCGCAGGCTGCGAGCGCGGGCTGGCAGCCGCCCTGGCGCGCAACTGCGCGAGCGAGCCGTGCACGAGGCGCGAGCTGACCCAGAGCGGATCGCCCTTGCGGTAGGTCGGGTGCAGGACGTCGTCGGCGGTGCGGCCGTAGAGGCCGTCCGGGTCGAGCGTGCGCGTCGCCTGCAGCTGCGGCCGTCGCCTCGCCCCGCTGGCCGGCCCAGAGCAGCGCGAGGCCCGAGGTGCAGCGTCGGCACCGGGGCGCGGTCGTCGTCGGAGACGAGCGCGCGCAGGACGCCGATGGAGGTGCTCTCCTCGCCCGGCCGGTAGCGCAGCAGCGCTCCGGCGACCTGCACGCGCAGATCGCCGGCGCCGAGCAGCGCACGCGCGCGCGCGTCAGCGCGGCGGCGGCCTGCGCCCGCCGGCCTCGCGCGCATGTCGGCCGCGACCGCGGCGAGCGCCTGCCTCGCCGCCGCGCGGGCTTCGCGGGGAGGTCGAGCACGAGCGGCGGCGCGCCGGTCAGCGGCGCCGACGAGCGGGGCGCCGGCGGCGGGCGCCGGGCTGCGCAGCGCCAGCGCGCCGATCACGGAGACGAGCGACGACGACGGCGCCCGCTGCCGCGACCGGCAGCGCGCGCTTCCTGTCGATCCGCGGCAATCACCCGCGCAGGGTAGGCGCGACGGAATAGCCGCGGTGCACGTAGCGTTCGCAGGAACGTGGCCTCCTACCAGGATCTTCTTGCCGAGGTGAAGACGCAGATCCACGAGATCAGCGCCGCCGATGCGGCTGCTCGCCTCTCGTCCGACGAGCCGCCCGTGCTGATCGACGTGCGCGAGCCGGACGAGTTCGATCAGGGCGCGATTCGACGGCTCCGTGCACATCCCGCGCGGCTACCTCGAGTCGCGCATCGGCGGGAGTCGTCCCCGACCTCTCCGACGCCGATCGTCGATCACGCTGCCAGTCGGGCGCAGCGCTCGGCCTTCGCCGCGCGCTCGCTCGAGGAGCTCGGCTACGAGGACGTGGCCTCGCTCGCCGGCGGCTTCGGCGGCTGGAAGCAGAACGGCCTCCCCTGGAGCACGCCGCGCGTCCTCACCGAGGCCCAGCGCGCCCGCTACTCGCGCCACACGCTGATCCCCGAGGTCGGCGAGGCCGGACAGCTGAAGCTGCTCGACTCGACGGTGCTGCTGGTCGGCGCAGGCGGCCTCGGCTCGCCCGCCGGCCTGTATCTCGCCGCCGCGGGCGTCGGCACGATCGCGATCGTCGACGCCGACGTCGTCGACGAGTCGAACCTGCAGCGCCAGGTGCTGCACTCGATGGCCTCGATCGGCATGCCCAAGACGGAGTCGGCGAAGCAGCGCATCGAGGAGCTCAACCCCGACGTCCGGGTGCTCACCTACCGCGAGCGCCTGACGTCCGAGAACATCGACCGCCTGCTCGAGGGCGTCGACGTGATCGTCGACGGCACCGACAACTTCCCCACGCGCTATCTCCTGAACGACGCGAGCCTGCGCCACCGCATCCCGGTGGTGCACGCGTCGATCTTCCGTTTCGAGGGCCAGCTCACCGTCTTCAAGCCGTACGAGGGCCCGTGCTACCGCTGCCTCTTCCCGCAGCCGCCCCCGCCGGAGCTCGCGCCGTCGTGCGCCGAGGGCGGCGTGCTCGGCGTGCTGCCGGGCATCATGGGCTCGCTGCAGGCGAGCGAGGCGCTCAAGCTGCTGCTCGAGATCGGCGAGCCGCCCGTCGGGCGCCTGATCCTCTTCGACGCGCTCGACACGAGCTTCCACGAGGTGCGGCTGCGCCGCGACCCGGACTGCCCGGTCTGCGGCGACCGACGCCGGGCCGATCGAGTACATCGACTACGAGGAGTTCTGCCTGCCGCCCGCGCGGGCGACGACCTGACATGGCCAGCTTCCGCCTCCCTCCCGTCCTGCGGCCGCATGGCCGGCGGTGCGCGCACCGTCGAGGCCGGCGGCGACAGCCTGCGCGCCGCGCTCGAGACCTGACCGATCAGCATCCCGGCGCTGCGCACCCGCCTGCTCGACGACGACGGCGAGATCAACGCCTTCGTGAACGTCTACGTCGAGGGCGAGGACGTGCGCGTGAGCGGCGGGCTCGACACGCCGCTCGCCGCCGGCGCCAGCGTGATCGTGCTGCCGGCGATGGCCGGCGGCATCCGGAGCCTGAGCGCGTGGTGGCCGTCTCGCCACGCGCGGATCTTCTGTGCCGCACGGTCGGCGACACGCCGCTCGTCGAGCTGTCGCGGCTCTCGCCCGCGCCGGGCGTGCGCCTGTTCGCGAAGCTCGAGTGGTTCAACCCGACGGGCTCCGTCAAGGACCGCGTGGCCTGCTCGATGCTCGACGCCGCCAGCCGCGGCCGGCGAGCTCTGGCCCGGGCGGCGCATCCTCGAGCCCTCGAGCGGCAACACCGGCATCGCGCTGGCGATGCAGGGGCGCATGCGCGGCTTCGAGGTCACGATCGTGATGCCGGCCGGCTCGACGCCCGAGCGCGAGCAGCTGATGCGGCTGTTCGGCGCCGATGTGATCTTCTCGCCCGCCGAGCTCAGGGCTCGAACGGCGCCGTGCTGCTGGCGCGGGAGCTGGCCGCGGCCGATCCCGACGCTCTTCATGCCGTTCCAGTACGGCAATGCCGCGAACCCGCTGGCGCACGAGCGCGGCACGGCCGAGGAGATCCTCGCGCGTGCTGCCCCGAGATCGACGTCTTCGTCGCCGGGCTCGGCACGGGCGGCACGCTCATGGGCTGCGCCCGCCGCCTGCGCCGCGACCGGCCCGACCTCCAGATCGTCGCCGCCGAGCCGCTGCCCGGCGAGGGCATCGACGGCCTGCGCTCGCTCGAGGACGGCTACACGCCCGAGATCCTCGACCTCTCGCTGCTCGACCGCAAGCTGCTCGTGAGCAACGAAGAGTCGGTGCGCGGGCTGCGCGCGCTCGCGCGCGAGGAGGGCCTCTTCGCCGGCGTCTCCTCGGGCGGCGTCCTGCACGCCGCGATGCGGGTCGCCCAGCGACGCTCGACGGCCCGCCAACATCGTCATGGTGCTCGCCGACGGCGGCTGGAAGTACCTCTCCGCCGGCCTCTGGGACACGCCCGAGGACCGAGCTCGCTCGAGCGCATGGAGCAGGGCATCTGGTGGTGACGCTTGCCGCGCGCGCTGGCGGACGAGATGATCGCCCACGCTCGCTCGGAGCTGCCGAACGAGGCCTGCGGCATCTTCGGCGGCACGCTCGACGGCGGCTGCGCACCTTTCACCCGGCGCGCAACGCCGACGCGAGCCCGTACCGCTACAGCGTCGACGCCGACGACCTTCTGCGCATCGCGCTCGCGATCGAAGGCGCGGCGACGACGTCGCGGCGATCTACCACTCGCACACGATGTCGCCCGCCAGCCCGTCGCGCACGGACATGGAGCTCGCGACCTGGCCCGAGGCCGCCTACGTCATCGTCTCGCTGAAGAGCGACCCGCCCGAGATCCGCGCCTGGCGGCTGGCAGAGGGCCGGCCGCCCGAGGAGCTTCCGCTCGAGATCGTCTGAGTCGCCGCTGGAGGCCCAGAGCCCCAGGGCAGGCCGGGCTCGGGCTCCGGCAGCCGCAGCCAGCGGCCCTGTGAGAACCAGCGACGCATGGTGCGGATGCTCGGCACCTGTGCGTGATCGGCGGAATGGCGTTCCCGCAAGCCGAGGATGGTGGCGACGACGCCGTCGCCGCGAGCGAAGCGCTCCTCGGCCTCGCGGCGGAGCTTGGGCCAGGCGTAGGAGCCTGGACGCGCTCTCGCGAGGCGCGTGCCGCCGGCCTTCAGAGCTTGCAGATGACTCGCAAGCGCGTGCGTGCGCGCGAGCGTCAGACAACCCTGCGCGCCCCAGATGCGCGAGAGGCTGACAACGAAGTCCCTGCCCGCGTTCTTGCGCATGAACGCAAGCGAGTTGTGACCCTCGCAGAGCGATACCCGCATCCCGTGTGTGAGCTCGCGAATCTGCGTCCGCCCACGTGTGCGATCGACGCAGATCGCGCAGATGGGCGACTTGAGCGGGATGCCACGGCATTTGTAGAGCGACGGGAGGCGGGTCATGACGCGAGCGTGCCACGGGGGCGGCGCGCGGCGCTGTGACGGGTCGTGACGGGTTCGTGCCGGGCATCCAAATGGCACGCGGCGTGAGTGCCATTTGGAGTCAGAAGCGACACGCACTCGCGTCGCCGACTCGATGGATCTTGTGCGATCAATCTTGATCGGCACGGGTCGGCGACTTGAGTAGTCCGCCCGCCAAATGACACTCGTCACTGCTGTCATCTGCCCGGCCTCGATGACCCGCCTCCACGTGCAGGACCCGACGCGCTGCGGATCACGGCGTCGCCGGTGCGTTCGAGCGTCACGGCGCCCCGCGTGCCGTCGCGCAGGCACCGCTCCAGCGACTCGTAACGGGGAAGTGGCACCCGGAAGCGCAACTCGGCGCCGCGCCTCGCCGTACTCGTGTGCGAGGTCGCGGCCGCCATGGCTGGTCACGCAGCGCATCACGGCCGCTGTCAGGGCGTGCGCGTGGCGCAGGCGAACCTCGCGCTGCGCGCTCGCAGCGCACCGTGGGCGCTCCCTCGAGCGCGCGAGCCAACGCACTCCCGTAGGCGCGCACGAGACCTCCGACGCCGAGGTTGGTGCCGCCGTACCAGCGCACGACGACAGCCGCCACGTCGTGCAGGCCGGCACCGGAGAGTGCCGCCAGGATCGGAGCACCGGCACTGCCGGCGGGCTCGCCGGCGTCGCTCGAGAACGACGTCCCGTCGCTCAGGCGGAAGGCCGGAACGACGTGCGTCGGATTGCGGTGAGCGCGCGCTTCCCGGGCCAGGAAGGCCTCTGCCGCGGAGCGATCCTCGACCGGCTCGGCGATGGCCAGGAAGCGCGAGCCGCGCGCCTCCAGTTCCGCCGTGGCGCGCGCTCGCCAGCGTACGGAACGCGTCCAGGCGCGTCAGCTCACGCTCGGGAACTTTGAGCGCGCGAGCGCGAACGAGATCAGCAGCAGGACGACGAAGAGGGCCGTGGCGACGCCGGCGATCGCGCCGTCGGCTCTCTCGTGGCGGGGCCGACGCTTGTCGAGCTCCAGGATCAGCCAGCCGATCGCTCGCGCCGCCGATCAGGCCGCCGATGTGGCCGCCCATCGAGATGCCCGGGATCCCGAACGTGAAGACCAGGTTGAGCAGGATCATGGGCCCGATGCCGCTCTGCATCACGCCGCGCCGCGCAGATGCGAGATCACGAGCAGCGCCCCGGCCAGTCCGAAGATCGCGCCCGAGGCGCCGAGGGTGGCCCCGCTCGGGTCGACCAGCATGACGCCGAGCGACCCCGCGGCGAGTGACACGCCGTAGATCAGGCACGTGCGCAGGGAGCCGATGGCCGGCTCGACGATCCGCCCGATGAAGAAGAGCGACAGCATGTTCGTCGCGATGTGGAGGATGTTCGCGTGCAGGAACCCTCCGCCGATCAGGCGCCACCACTCCCCCGTCGCGACCATCGGGCCCCAGAGGATGAGGTGCGCCTCGACCGGGCCGTCAGCGAGCAGTGCTCCGCCGCTCGTGCCGCTGCGGACGACCACCGAAGCGGTGTCCCGCATCTGCAGGATGTACATGAGGACGTTGGCCGCGATCAGGGCGGCGGTCAGCGGCGCCGACCGCAGGAACTCCGAGCTACCGCGGCCTCGTCGCGCCGGCGCTGATCACTCGTCGCCGTCTTCGCGGTCGTCCGACGGCGGCGGCACGGGCAGCAGCGTGGCGTCGGTGTGCAGGATCCGATTGCCGTCGACGGCCGCGACGTCGAACTTGACGTGGCCGATCTCGATGCTGTCCCCGACGGCGGGCGCGCGGCCCAGCTCGCCGAAGACGATGCCGCCGACCGTGTGGTAGTCGTCGTCGGAGAGCTTCCGCTCGAAGCGCTCGTTGAACTCCTCGACGGGCAGGCTGCCCTCGACCCGGTAGCGATCGGGCCCGAGCCGCACGATGGGCGCGTCCTCGGGGTCGAACTCGTCGTCGATCTCGCCGACGATCTCCTCCAGCAGATCCTCGAGCGTGACGAGGCCGGCGACCGAGCCGTACTCGTCCACGACGATCGCCATGTGGCCTTTCTGCCTGCGGATCTCCGTCAGCAGGTGGCCGAGGCGCTTGGTCTCCGGCACGAGGTGAGCGGGATAGAGCAGCTCCCGCAGGTCGGAGCTGTCCGCTTCGCCGTGCTGCAGCGCGACGAAGAGCCGCCGCACGTGCAGCACGCCGAGCACGCTGTCGAACTCCTCCTCGTACACCGGGTAGCGCGTGTAGGGGTGTTGCAGGACCTGCTCCATGGCCGCTTGCGGCGTGAGCGACACCGGGAGGGCGACGATGTCCGGCCGCGGCACCATGACGTCCTCGACCGGCGTGTCCGAGAAGTCGAAGACCTTGTCGATCATCTGCTGCTCGTCGGTCTCGAGTACTCCGGCGCGCTCGCCCTGGCGCAGCAGCATGCGCAGCTCGATCTCGCTGTGGGAGGCTTCGAGCTCGTTGGTGGTGGGGATGCCGAGCGCGCGCATGACCGCCTGGGCGAGCCAGTCGAGGAACGCGATGAACCAGGCGAAGAGGAAGAAGAAGACGCCGATCAGCAGTGCGACGGCGAGCGCCACCTGCTCGGCCCGCGGCAGTGTGTACGACTTCGGCACGATCTCGCCCAGCACCACGTGCAAGATCGAGATCAGGACGAACGCGAACGCGACGGAGACGGCGGCGGCGGCCCGCTCGAGACGCTCGCCGAAGATGCTGTCGAGCACGCTCGCGACCGCGGGCTCGCCGAGTGCGCCGAGCGCCACCGACGAGAGGGTGATGCCGAGCTGGAAGGCGGCGATGAAGCGCGACGGGTCGGCCACGATCTTGCGCACGGTGCGGGCTCGTCGGTTGCCCTGGGCCGCGAGCTCGTCGAGGCGCGTGTGGCGAACCGACACGAACGCGTACTCCGCGGATACGAAGAACGCGTTCCAGAGCACGAAGAAGACGATCAGGATGAGCTCGATCGCGGTCACGATGCTCATGCGCGAGCCTCAGCTGCGCGCGCAGACAGCACGAGGAGGACGTCGTCCATGAGGACGACGCGCATCATCTGCCTGCCAGGGGCGCCGAGCGGCGTCATAGCCCGCTGCCGGCGCCTGCTCGGACGTGATCGACCGCTTCGGGTCACCTGGACGGGAGCATAGCGACGGCGGTGGTCAGCCGAGCACGCGCAGGGCCTCGCGCGCATGCTCGGCGCCGGGCAGCGCCGGATCGAGGTCGAGTGCGTGCGCGTAGGCGCCGAGCGCCTCGTTCGGCTGCGCGGCGGCTGCCAGGTAGTCGCCGAGCACGATCCAGGCGGCCGCAGAGGTGGGACGCCGCTGCACCTCCGCGTGCGCGCGCGGCAGGTCGCCATCGGGGTCGTCCTCGCGCTGCACGAGCGCCCGCGCCACGGCGACGTTCGAGGGATCGAGCGCAGCGGCGCGGCCGAGTGCCTCGCGCGCCTGCAGCTCGCGGCCCAGGGCGGCGCGCGTGAGGCCGGCCAGCGCCCACGCGCCCGGAAGATCCTCGCTGCCGGCCAGCGCGAGCTCTGCTGCGGAGGCTGCGAGCGCGACGTGGCCGCCACCCAGCAGGCGGTCGCCGAGCAGCACGAGCTGATCGGGGTCGTTGCTCGCAGAGGCGAGCTCGTGGCGCATCACGCGCTCGAAATCGCCGGGTGTGAGCCAGAACACCTCGCCGTCGGGGCCCTCGATCCGCAGGAGGGCGCCCAGATGCTCGAGCCGCTCGAGCACGAACCCGTCGCCGGGCGCGAGCTCGAGCGCACGCTCGTAGGCCAGCACCGCCCGCGTGCCCTCGTCCAGCGCCTCCCAGATGCGGCCGCGCAGGACGTGGTAGGCGGACTCGGCGCTGTAGGCCCACTCGGCATCCTCGAGCGCCTGCAGCGCGAGCTCGGGCTCGTCCGCGCGGCGCAGCGCGACCGCGAGGTTGAAGCGCGAGGCCGCGTCGAACGGCGTCAGCTCGATCGCGCGCGCGAGCGCGGGCACGGCCTCCTCGAAGCGATCCTCGCGGATCAAGCGCTCGCCGAGGCGCCGGTACGGCTCGGCCGTCGTCATCGCGAGCAGCGTCGGCCGCCAGCTCGTGATCGGCGTGCCCGGCGACGAAGGCGCGCGCCCACTCGGCCGCGCGCACGCGCTCGATCGGATCTGCCCGCTCCGCCACCTCGCGGGGCACCGCGAGGCGCGCAGGGAGCCCGGAGCGCGCAGCACCAGCCGGCTCCAGCTCGACGACGACCCAGTCCTCCACCATCGTTCCGCTACGTGCTTTCCACGAACACGTCGCTGGTCACAGTATCGCCGTCGCGACCGGCCCAGAAGAGCACGCCGCCGATGTGCCGGAGGTTGTCGAGCGTCTCCTTGTCGCCGGCGCTGTTGAAGCTGCCGAAGGCCGCGGCCAGGTTGACGAGGCTCGGCACGTCGACGTAGGCCAGGCCGAGCGTCTTCGCGCCGCTGGCGACTCCGTCCTCCGCGAGCACGCGCTTGTACTTGTCGCTGCCGACGATGGAGTCCGTGGCCTTGTCGCCGACGGCCGCATCGCTGCCGATGCCGATCACGTCGTCGACCGCGCGCCAGCGCCCGACGAAGCCCTGGATCGTGGCCTGCTGGCCGTCCGCGGTGTTCGTCACGGCGATGCCCTGCGTCGCGAGCAGCTTGGTCAGCGCGCGCAGGGTCGTTGCGCCCTTGGCGGCGTCGGCCGGATGCAGGATCAGCCCTGCCGAGAGCGGCGCGCCCGGTCCTGCGAAGAGGGCCTGATCGCCCGAGAGCAGCGCGTAGAGGTCGTCCAGCTTGACGCCCAGCACCGCCTCCACCTGCGAGACCTGCTTCTGCGCGCCCGGATTGCTCTTGAGCGCCTCGTCGGCGGCCTGCTTGATGTTCGCGTCGAGGCCGCCGAACGAGGAGGCGAACCAGGAGTTGCCGGGAACGCGCTCGAGCAGGTCGGGCGAGAACGGCTGCGGCACGTCCTTGTCGTCGCCGTTGAAGCAGCGTCGTGCCGCGCAGGCGCAAGCCCGCGTCGGTCGCATCGAGCGAGAAGCCGAGGCTGCGGATGCCCGCCAGCTTCGACGAGATCTGATTCACCTGCGCCTGCGGCACCGTGCCGCGAGTCGCCTCGGGGCCGCGGGTCTGCGAGAGCGTGACCAGCTTCTGCAGCGTCGATCCGGGCGCGTAGCCGACGACGATGTTGTCGCTCGGGAGCGTCGCCATCGTGTCCTTGAACGCGCTCGAGTCCGCGAGCCGGTCGCTGGAGGAGGCGAGCCGGTCGATCGCAGCCTCGACCACGGCCTGCGTGTTCGAGACGAGCGCGGTGTCGTCCGAGACGGCCACGACAGCAGCGCCGCCGCCCGTTCCGGCGGTGCCCTGGAAGAGGTCGAAGCCTCCGTGCGTGCCGGCCGGCTTGACGTCCTTCTCCTTCTTCAGGGCGCCCTCGAGGCCGCTCCGGTCGGAGACCTCGGCAAAGCCGAGCACCTCTGGATCCTTGCCGTCGGTGGGCACGTCGAGCACGCCCACCGCGGCCTCGGAGCCGAGCCAGGAGCGCACCTGAGCGAGCGTCGGGCCGCCGTCGGTGGCCTGGTTGGCGGATTTGTCGAACTGCGTGACGAGCTTCGGCCAAGCTCGGGAACTTCGCGCCCAGCGCGAGCAGGCGCTTCCAGGCATCGGAGCTCTGGTCGATGTTGGCGTCGACGAACGCGACCGTCGAGGCGGGATAGGCCAGCGCCGCGCGGCCGTCGGTTCCGGCGGCCCCCGCGGAGGCCGCGGACTTGTCCGATCCTCCACAGCCGGCCAGCACGACGCCCGCGAGGGCGAGCACGGCGAGCGCCACGAGGCGCGGCGGAGGTAGTGGGCGCGTCGAGTCACGCATGTCCCGCACTTTACGACAGGCAGAGGATCATGACGCGACGGCGCGAACGCGGTGCCCATGCCGAACATCTTCGAGCCCGACTTCGACCAGCGGCGGGAGCACCCCGGTTTCGCTGCGCTGCGGGCGCGACTCGGCTGGGAGCTCGCGACCGAGCGCCTCGGCGCGAGCGTGTGGGAGATCGAGCCGGGCGAGTCCGCCTACCCGTACCACTACCACCTGGCCGAGGAGGAGCTGGTGATCGTGCTGCTCGGCCGCCCGAGCGTCCGCACCGACGGCGAGTGGCGCGAGCTGACGCCCGGCGACGTGCTCTCGTTCCCGCGCGGCCGGGCCGGCGCGCACCAGCTCGCGAACTGGGCCGACGTGACGGCTCGCTTCCTGGCGGTCTCGACCAGCGGCACGCCGGATCTCGTGGTCTACCCCGACTCCAACAAGCTCGGCGCATTCGAGCGGCTCCCGCGCGGCCCGGGGCTGTTCGAGGTCTTCCGCCTGCAGGACGCCGTCGACTACCAGGACGGCGAGCGGCCGCCTGTGCCGCCTGGGTAGGGCGCGGCGGGCCAAGTGGCACTCGCTCGCAGTGTCATTCGGGCGCTTCGCCGGGAGACACCGCACGAGAGTCACGATGCGCGAGGATCTTCCTCGATCAAGATGATCCGGCGGGTCTGCGAGCTGAGGCGATTTCGGCCCGGGCGGCAAGTGGCACTCGCGCCGTGTGCCAATTGGAACCCCATCGACTACCGTCGGTCGATGCGGCGGCTCGACGTCTTCGCGATCGTCCTCGGTGTCGTCGCCGGAGCCTTCGGCGTGTCTGCGGGCACGGGGCCGCTCGCGGGCGGGCTCGCGGTGCTGATCCTCGCGGGCATCGCCGTGCGTGCGCGCAGCGCCGAGTACATCGCCGTCTGGGCCGTGGTTCCGCTGCTCGTCTGGGCGACGTTTCCCGATCCGTCCATGATCGTCGCCGCAGTCGCGCTCGCGGTGGCCGCGCTGCTGTGCGCTGCTCGGAGCGCGGGAGCGCCGGGAGGTCGCCGGCGACGAGCTGACGGCGGCGCGGGTCACGCTGACTGCGGCCATGGTCGTCACCGCCGGAGCGCTGCTCTCGTTCGATCTCCTGCTGCGCTAGCGAGTCGTCGTATGGTGCGGCGGCGATGTCCATCGCCACCGTTGACGCGCTCGCCGGCTTCTCGACCCACGCACGCCGCTGGTTCGAAGGGGCGCTCGGCACCCCGACGCCTGCCCAGACGCAGGGTTGGCCGCCGATCGCGGCGGGCGAGCACGTGCTCGTGTGCGCGCCCACGGGGTCGGGCAAGACGCTCGCCGCCTTCCTCTGGTTCCTCGACCGCGCTGCTGACCGAGCCGGGCGAGGGCCTGCGGGTGCTCTACATCTCGCCGCTCAAGGCGCTCAACTACGACGTCGAGCGAAACCTGCGCGCCCCGCTCGCCGGCATTCGCGCGACGGCTGCCGCCGCCGGCGTGAGTTGCCGTGCCCGAGCGTCGCGGTGCGCACCGGCGACACACCCGCCGAGGAGCGGCGGCGCATGCTGCGCACGCCGCCGGACATCCTCGATCACGACGCCCGAGAGCCTCTACCTCATGCTCACCTCGCGCGCGCGCGAGATGCTCACGGGCGTCGAGGCCGTGATCGTCGACGAGGTGCACGCCGTCGCCGCCACCAAGCGCGGCGCACACCTGGCGCTCTCGCTGGAGCGCCTGGCCGATCTCTGCGAGACCGATCCGCAGCGCGTCGCGCTCTCGGCGACGCAGCGCCCGCTCGAGGAGATCGCGCGCTTCGTCGGCGGCGACCGCGAGCTGCGCATCGTCGATGCGGGCATGCGCAAGCAGCTCGACCTGCGCATCGAGCTGCCGCCGGAGCGAGGCCACCCGCCGATCCGGTCGCGTACGTGCAGGGAGCGAATGACGGCGGCGAGCATTCGATCTGGCCCGCGCTCTACCCCGAGGTGCTCGAGCTCGTCCAGGAGCACCACTCGACGATCGTCTTCGTGAACAGCCGCCGCATGGCCGAGCGGCTCGCGCTGCGCCTCAACGAGCTTGCCGAGCGAGCCGATCGCGCGCGCACACCACGGGTCGCTCTCGCGCGAGGCGCGCGGCGAAGTCGAGGAGGCGCTGAAGGCGGGCACGCTGCCGTGCATCGTGGCGACGTCGTCGCTCGAGCTCGGAATCGACATGGGCGCCGTCGACCTCGTCGTGCAGGTCTCCTCGCCGGGCTCGGTGGCGAGCGGGCTGCAGCGCGTCGGGCGCGCCGGCCACAGCGTCGGAGCGCCGTCGCGCGGTCGCATCTTCCCGCGCTTCCGCGGCGAGCTGGTCGAGGCCGCCGCGGTCGCGAAGGGCATGCTCGACGGCGAGGTCGAGCACACGCGCGTGCCGCGCATCCCGCTCGACGTCCTCTGCCAGCAGATCGTCGCCATGGCCTCGGTCGAGGAGCTGCAGGTCGACGCGTTGCACGACGCTCGTGCAGCCGCGCCTACCCGTACCGGGAGCTGACGCGCGAACAGCTCGAGAACGTGCTCGACCTGCTCGCCGGGCCGCTACCCGTCGGACGAGTTCGCGGAGCTGCGGCCGCGCATCGTCTGGGAGCGCACCACCGGCTCCCTGCGCGCACGCGAGGGCGCCCAGCGCATCGCGATCGCGAATGCCGGGACGATCCCCGACCGCGGGCTCTACGGCGTCTTCCTGGCCGACGGCGGAAGCCGCGTCGGCGAGCTCGACGAGGAGATGGTGCACGAGGCGCGCGAGGGCCAGGTCTTCCTGCTGGGCGCCTCGGCCTGGCGCATCGAGCAGATCGAGCGCGACCGCGTGATCGTCTCCCCCGCCCCCGGCCAGCCCGCGCAGGTCCCGTTCTGGCAGCGGCGAGCAGGCGGGTCGGCCGCTCGAGCTGGGACGCGCCGTCGGTCGCCTGCAGCGCGAGCTCGCCGCGCTCGACGACGAGAGCGCGGTGCAGCGGCTGATCGGCGCTCCACGCCTGCGACGAGCGAGCTGCGCAGGACGCTCGTCGACTACCTGCGCGAGCAGGAGCGCGCGACGGGCGTGCTGCCCTCCGACCGGACGATCGTGGTCGAGCGCTTCCGCGACGAGATCGGCGACTGGCGGCTGTGCGTGCTCTCGCCGTTCGGTGCCCGCGTGCACGCGCCCTGGGCGCCTCGCGCTGCGCTCGCTGCTGCGCGAGCAGCACGGCATCGAGACGCACGCGCTGTGGTCGGACGACGGCATCATCCTGCACCTCCCCGACGCCGACGCGCTGCCGCCCGACGAGCTGATCGCGATCGATCCGGACCGCCATCGAGGATCTCGTCGTCGGCGAGCTGGGCGGCTCGTCGCTGTTCGGCGCCCGCTTCCGCGAGAGCGCCGCGCGCGCGCTGCTGATCCCGCGCCGCCGGCCGGGCCAGCGCACGCCGCTCTGGCAGCAGCGTCTGCGCGCCCAGTCCCTGCTGGCGGTGGCGGAGCGCTACGGCTCGTTCCCGATCCTGCTCGAGACCTACCGCGAGCTGCTCGCCGACCACTTCGACCTGGCCGCGCTGCGCGAGCTTCTGGCCGGCCTGCGGGACGGCACGCGCGCAGCTCGTCGCGGTCGAGTCCCAGACCGCCTCGCCGTTCGCCGCCTCGCTCAACTTCGAGTACGTGGCGCAGTACCTCTACGAGGACGACGCTCCTGCCGCGGAGCGGCGCGTCGCCGCGCTCACGCTGGACCGCGACCTCCTGCGCGAGCTCGCCGGCTCGGACGAGCTGCGCGACCTGCTCGACGCCGACGCCCTGGAGCAGGTCGAGCAGGAGCTCGGCAGCGAGCGCCGCGGCGGCGTCGATGCGCTGCACGATCTGCTCCGCCGTGTCGGCGACCTGGCGGAGGAAGAGCTGGCCGAGCGGCTGCCGGGCGATGCCCGCCGAGCACGCTGCGGGGCCTGCTCGCCGACCGCCGCGCGCTGCGCGTGCGCATCGGCGGCGAGGAGCGCCTGATCGCCGCCGAGGACATCGGGCGCTATCGCGACGCCCTCGGCGCCATGCCGCCCGGCGGCATCCCTGCGGCCTTCCTCGAGGCCGTGCCCGCATGCGCTGCCGCTCGCTCGTGCGCGCGCTTCGCGCGCTGGCGCGGGCCGTTCACCGTCGCAGGCGCTGGCCGGCGCGCTACGACCTCGAGCCCGCCGTCGCCGAGCGCGAGCTGGCGGCGCTCGAGCGCGAGGGCGAGCTCGTGCGCGGCGCGCTGCGGCCCGGCGGCAGCGGCCGCGAGTGGTGCGACGTCGAGGTGCTGCGCCGCATCCGGCGGGCCTCGGTGGCCCGGCTGCGCCGGGAGGTCGAGGCGGTCGAGCAGCCTGCGCTCGCGCGCTTCGCGCTCGCCTGGCACGGCATCGGGCGCACGGCGGGCGCGGCGGCATCGAGCGCCTGCGCGAGGTGCTCTTCCCGCTCCAGCGCCTGCCGCTCGCGCCCGAGGTCTGGGAGCGCCAGGTGCTGCCGCTGCGCATGCCGATTACCGCCCCGAGCTGCTCGACCAGCTGTGCACGAGCGGCGAGGTCGTCTGGCTGGGCGCCGACGCCGGCCGCGTCGCGATCGCCTTCCGCGAGGATGCGGCGCTGCTCGGCCCGCCGGCCGGGCAGGCGCCCCCGCCCGCCGATCCCGCCTCCGGAGGCCGTGCGCGCCGCCCTGCAGGGCGCACGCCACCTCGCCGAGCTCGTGGCGCGAGACCGGCCTGCCCGAGACCGAGGTGATCGAGGCGCTCTGGCGCCTCGTAGCCGCGGGCGAGGCCACGAACGACGCCTGGGAGCCGCTGCGGCGCACGCGCACGGCGCGCGCCGCGCCGCGACAGCTCGCGCCGCGCGCGGGAACGCGCCGCCTGACGCGCCGGCGCCTGCCGCCGCGCGGCGCCGCGCTCGGCCGCTGGGCCCCCACCGCGCCGCTGCTCGCCGCCGCGATCGACGAGGCCGACCGCCGGCGCGCGCTCGCCGAGCTGCTGCTCGAGCGCCACGGCATGCTCGTGCGCGCCGCGATCGTCGCCGAGGGCGTGCCGGGCGGGCCCGCCGGGCTGCGACGGGCACTCGGCGAGCTGGAGACGCTCGGCGTGTCGCGCCGCGGCTACCTGGTCGACGGGCTCGGCGGCTCGCAGCACGCGCTGCCCGGCGCGATCGAGCGCCTGCGCGAGGTGCGCGACCCCGCCTCCGACGCGCCGGCGATCGCCCTGGCGGCCAGCGATCCGGCGAACCCCTACGGCATCGCGCTGCGCTGGCCGGCGCACGCCGCCGGCCGGGCATCGCGTGCGGCCGGCGCCGCTCGTCGTGCTGCGCAACGGCGAGCCGCTCGCCTTCCTCGAGCGCGGCGCGCGCACGCTGCTCTCGCTGCAGCCGCTCGCGCCGGCCGACTGGGCAGGCGGTCGCCGGCGCGCTGGCGACGGCCTCGCTCGAGGGGCGCGTGGGCTCGCTTCAGCTCGAGCGCATCGACGGCGAGCCCGCGACCGGGACGCCCTGTCGGCGGCGCCTTCACGGCCGCCGGGCTTCGTCGCCGGCCCACGCCGCCTGACGCTGCGCGCGAGGCGGTAGCGCGCTGCCCGAGGGCCACACGCTCGAGGTCGCGGCGCTGCGCATCGCGCCGCTCGTCGGCCAGCGGTGGTCGCGCGCTGGCCCTGGCTGCCAGTCGCCTCACGGCCTGGCGAAGGCAGCTCGACGGCCACGTGCTCGAGTCGGTCGAGGCGCGCGGCAAGCACCTCCTGCTGAGCGTTCGACAGACGGGCGCTCCTGCACTCCCACCTGCGCATGACCGGCGCCTGGCACGTCTACGGCGAGGGCCAGCCGTGGCGCCGCGCATCGCGCAGCGCATGGCTGACGCTGAGCGCCCAGCGGCCTCGCCGCCGTGCAGTTCGGCGGGCCGGTGCTGGAGTTGCTCGACCGCGCGCGCGTCGCCCTCCATCCCGCGCTGCGCAGCCTCGGCCCCGACCTGCTCGACGACGATCCGCAGATCCCAGTCGCCGTCGAGCGCGCCCGCGCGCGCTCGCCGCGGTCGCGCGCCGATCGGCGAGGTGCTGCTCGACCAGACCGTCGCGGCGGGCATCGGCAACGTCGTGCGCTGCGAGGCGCTGTACGCGCTGCGCGTCGATCCGTGGGCGCCGCTCGGCGGGCTTCTCCGACGCCACGCTGACCGCTCTGCTGGAGCATTCGCGGCGTGTCCTGCAGGCCGGCGTGCGCGCCGGCGGAGCGCTGCCGAAGGTCGTCTACGGCGCGCGGCGCTGCCGTCGCTGCGGCGCTGCGGTGCGCCGCCGCGGCCAGGGCGACGAGGCGCGCACGGTGCATTGGTGCCCCACCTGCCAGATCGTTTGCAGAACGGTCCAGTACGTGCTACGATTCTCCTGCAGGGTGAATCAGCACTAACGCTTTCGGGCCTGCTGCCGATACGGGAATCGGAGAGAGCGCCGCAGACCCGCCCTGGGGGTACCCGAACCGTGACCGTGAACGCAGACCAGCCGATCACCTGCCTCATCGCAGACGACCACGAGATCGTTCGCGAGGGTCTGCGCATGGCGCTGTCTCGCGAGCCGAACATCCGCGTCGTCGGTGAGGCCAGCGATGGCGAAGCCGCCGTCGTGCTCGCCGAGCGCCGTCGCCCGGCCGTCGTCCTGATGGACGTCCGCATGGGCAACGTCGACGGCGTCACCGCCGCGAGCCGCATCCGCGACCGCGTTCCCGGAACCGCCGTCGTGCTCTTCACCGCGCACGCCGAGCGCAACCTGCTGCAGCGCGGCCGCGAGGCCGGAGCCCGCGGCTACGTGCTCAAGGAGGCCGGCCACGACACGATCGTGCGCGCCATCGACCGCGTCTCGCGCGGCGAGGACTTCATCGATCCTGCCCTCGCGCCGTCGCTGCTCGAGCTCTCGCGCGAGAGCCTGATCACCGGCCGGGAGCGCGAGATCCTGCAGCTGCTCGCCGACGGCATGTCGAATGCCGACGTCGCGCAGAAGCTGTTCATCAGCCAGGAGACCGTCAAGAGCCACGTGCGCCACATCCTCGCGAAGCTCGAGGCCGACAACCGCACGCAGGCCGTCGCGATCGCGCTGCGCGAATCGATCATCGAGTAGTGATCGCCGGGCACCGGGCAGGTCGCGCCGACATGAGCATGCACGAGATCGCTCTGGACGCCCTGCTGGCGGTCGCCCTCGGCGTGCTCGCGGCGCTCGCCGTGCGCGCCCGCAAGCTCGCGCGCCGCGGCAGAGCGCGAACGTCGAGGCCGAGCGCGCGCTGCGCGAGCAGCTCGGCGCACAGGCCGACGCGCTCGACCACCTGCTGGCCGCGACGACCGGCCTCGCCGACGAGCTCGACGAGGGCCGCCTGCTCGAGCGCATCGCCGAGGAGGCGCTCCAGCTCGTCTCGGCCGACTGCGGCCTCGTGCTCGAGCGCACCGGCAACCGCTGCACCGTCGTCACGAGCGCCCCGCTCGGCCAGGCCTGGCGCCCGGGCGCCGCTCGACGCCGCCAACGTCGCCGAGCTGGCCGCGGAGCTCGCCGCTGCCCACGGCGGCGCTGTCGAGGTCACCCCGCTGCCCGTGCCGTCGCTGCAGGCGGGCGCGCTCGTCGTCCTGCGCGCCCGCCGACCACCCCTTCAGCGCCGTCGAGCGCGCGCAGCTGCGCGTGTTCGCCGCTGCCGCCGTGCGCACTGCGCACAACGCGCGCCTCTTCACGCTCGCCGAGACGCTGCGCGTCGAGGCCGAGCTGCGCGAGCGCGAGCGCGGCCGCCTCTCCGATCGCCTGCTGCGCGTCGAGGAGGGCGAGCGCCGCCGGCTCGCGCTGGCACTGCACGACGGCCCGCAGCAGAGCATCGCCGGCATCGGCCTGATCGTGCAGGCCGCGCACGACACGATCCGCGCCGGCGAGGTGGACGCAGGGCCTGCGCTCGCTCGAGCGCGCGCTCGAGCACTGCAGGACCGTCGTCGCGCTCGCTGCGCACGCTGACGTTCGCGCTCGAGCCGATCACGCTGCGCGACCATGGCTTCACGGCCGCGTTCTGCGAGCTCGCCGAGCAGCTCTCCGAATCGCACAAGGTCGCGATCGAGGTCGATGCGAGCGCGATCGACGCGCTCGACCGGCAGGCGCAGGTCTCGCTCTACCGCATCGCGCAGGAGGCGACCACGAACGCCGTCAAGCACGCCGGCGGATCGCGCATCGACGTCACGGCGCGCATGCTCGAGAAGGGCGGCATCGAGCTTGCGATCGCCGACGACGGCCGGGAGCGCGAGCGAGGACGAGCTGCTGCGCGGCGGCATGCACCGCGGCGTCGACGCGATGCGCGAGCGCGCCTGGGGCGTCGGCGGCACGATGACGTTCGAGGAGACGAGCGGCGGCGGCTGCACGGTGCGCGTGATCGTGCCGCCCGCGCCCGGCGGCGGACGGGCCAGGCGCCCGCCGACCAGCACCTGCGCGCGGCCTAGGCTGACGCCGAGCTGCTGCGCGGCGCTGCGGCCTCGCGCCCGCAGTCGCCAGAGCGCAGCCAGCGACGCGGCGAAGACGACCGCCGCCACGACCTGGTTGAGGCGCAGCGGCCCGAGCTCGTGCGCCGGGTCGACGCGCAGCCCCTCGACGAAGAAGCGCCCGAGCGAATACAGCGCGAGGTAGAGCGCGAGCACGTAGCCGGCGGGCTGGCGGCGCCAGCGCCGCGCGACGCGCAGGAGGATCGCCATCACGATCAGGTTCCAGATCGACTCGTAGAGGAACGTCGGGTGGAACGTCGGGTCGTCGAGGTACTGCGCGGGCCGGTGGGCGCGGTCGATCTCGAGGCCCCAGGGCAGGCTCGTCGGGCCGCCGAAGAGCTCCTGGTTGGCGTAGTTCCCGAAGCGGCCGAGCGCCTGCGCGAGTGCCGTGCCGGGTGCGGCGCAGTCGAGGATCACGAGCAGCGGCACGCCCGCCTGGCGCGCGCCGATGGCTGCGCCGAGCGCTCCGCCGAGGATCGCGCCGTAGATGCCGAGGCCGCCCTGCTGGATCAGCGGAATGTCTCTCGAGGTGGCCCGAGAACGCCGACCAGTCGGTGACGACGTGGTACAGCCGCGCCCCGACGACGCCGAACGGCACGGCCCAGATCGCGACCTCGCCCGCGAGCGCCGGATCGCAGCCGCGCAGCGCGAGCTGCCGGCGCGTGACGAGGATCGCGAGGAGGATCCCCGCCGCCAGCAGCACGCCGTACCAGCGCGGCGCCAGCGCCGCCGAGATGGAAGATGAACGGATCGGACGGGCTCGGGATCGAGGCGAGGAGCACGCCGCGAACATACCGCTATCGCCGCACGCGCCGGTGAGGCGACGACGCGGCAGGCGTCAGATGCTGCGCACGCGCCGGGCGGCCAACTCGGCGCCGGCGCCGGAGCGCTCGACGACACACTGCAGCGCAGTGCGCAGCTCTCGGGCGGCCTGCACACCGAGCTCTGCGGCGAGCGCCTGCTCGTACTCCGTGCCGATCGCGATGGCCGCTTCGACCATGGCCTTCCCCTGCTCGGTGAGCGCGAGGATACGCGCGCGGCGGTCGGACGGGTCCGGGCGCTGCGAGACGAGGTCGGCCTCTCGCATGTCGTCGACGACGCGGCCCACCGCCTGCTTGCTGACGTCGAGCTCGGCGGCAAGCGCAGTGAGCGTCGTCTCGCGCATGCAGTGCGCGCAGGACGGGTCCGAAGGCCGAGCGCGGCGGCGGGAACCCGCGCTCCGCGAGTTGCACATGCAGATGGTCGACATAGCAGCGGAAGGCGAGCGCGAAGAGCAAGCCGAAGTCCGCCTCGGGAGGAAGTTCGCTTGACATACCGTCAACTATAGGTGACTATATTGGTCACCCATAGTTGACGATCTTGAACGAAAGGCTCACATGCCCGTCCTGTCCGTATCCCAGTTCCCCACGCACGCCATTCCCGGCGCTCGTTTCACCACGCTGGCGAGCCCGCGCCTCGGCTCGAGCGAGACGAGCGTCTGGCGCCTCGAGTTGGACGCCGGTGCTGAGCCGGTCCCGCACCGCGTCACGCGCGAGGAGATCTTCGTGGCACTGGAAGGCGAAGCGCTCGCGACGCTCGACGGCGTGAAACAGCGCGTTCGCCGCGGCGACTCTCTCGTGCTCCCGCCCGGCGTCGAGTTCAGCCTCGCGGGAGCCGGCGAGCGCTTCGAAGCTCTCGTGTGCCTGCCCGTCGGCGGGCAGGCCGTGACTCAGGGAGGCCGGTTCACGCCGCCCTGGGCCGAGTGATCAGCCGAGCGCCTCGAGGGCCTCGGGATTGACCTGGAAGGAGCGGCCGCAGCCGCATCCGGCCTCGACCTGCGGATTGCGGAACTCGAAGCCCTTGCCGCCGAGGCCGCCGTCGTACTCGAGCACGGTGCCGCCGAGCAGCGGCGCCGAGAACGGATCGATCACGATCGGTCAGCCCGTCGAGCTCGAGCACGTGATCGTCGTCGCGCCGCTCGTCGTACTCGAGCAGGTACTGGAAGCCGGAGCAGCCGCCGCCCTGGACGCCCACGCGCAGGACCGCGTCCGAGATCGCCCCTCGGTCTCGCGCAGGGCGATCGCCTTGATGCGCGCCTGCTCGCTGACGGTGACGATCTCCATTGCTTCCAGTCTAAGCGCTGAGGGGCGGATTCCTATTCCCGCGGTCCGGGGCTGGCGGCAAGTGGCACTCGCAGCGAGTGCCACTTGGCGCACCAGGCGACGGAGATCGCCGGTCTGCGACGTGAGGCGGTGGCCGGCGGGCGCGTCGCGGCAAGTGCGCCAAGTGACACTCGCGTCGAGTGCCACTTGGCCCCTCGCTGCTATCGTCGCGCCACCGTGGAGGAGGCCGCGACCATCGGGACCGCCCAGGCGGGCGCACCGGCCGGCGACCTCGAGCGTCCGGCTGGACGCGCGTGTCCAAGCACTTCGGCGAGCTTCGTCGCCGTCGATCGCGTCGATCTCGACGTGCAGCGCGGCGAGTTCTTCTCGCTGCTCGGGCCGTCGGGCTCGGGCAAGACGACCTGCCTGCGCATGATCGCCGGCTTCGAGCGGCCGACGAGCGGGCGCGTGCTCCTCGCCGGCGAGCGACGTCACCGGGCGCGCGCCCTACGAGCGCGACGTCAACACCGTCTTCCAGGACTACGCGCTGTTCCCGCACATGACCGTGCAGGAGAACGTCGAGTACGGCCTGCGCGTCAAGCGCGTCGGCCGCGCAGGAGCGGCGCGACGCGCGCAGGCGAGGCGCTCGCGCTCGTGCGCCTCGGCGAGTTCGCCGGCCGCAAGCCGAGCCAGCTCTCGGGCGGTCAGCGCCAGCGCGTCGCGCTCGCGCGCGCGCTCGTCAACCGCCCGGCGTCCTGCTGCTCGACGAGCCGCTCGGCGCGCTCGACCTCAAGCTCCGCCAGGAGATGCAGATCGAGCTCAAGCACATCCAGCAGACGCGTCGGCATCACGTTCGTCTACGTCACGCACGACCAGGAGGAGGCGCTCTCGATGAGCGACCGCCTGGCCGTCTTCAACCAGGGCGCGGATCGAGCAGCTCGGCACGCCCGTCGGACGTCTACGAGCGGCCGGCGACGCGAGTTCGTCGCGAACTTCGTCGGCACGTCGAACGTGCTCGGCGACGGGCGTCGCGATCCGGCCCGAGAAGCTGCGCCTCGAGGACACCGGATACCGCCGCGCGGCAGGCGAGGAGGCCCGCAGCGGCACGATCGAGGACGTCGTCTACCTCGGGCCCGATCACGCGCTACGTCGTGCGGCTCGCAGGACGGCTCCGCGCTCGGCGTACTAGCTCAGAACCTCGCGCAGACGTCTACGCAGGTACGGGCCGCCCAGGGGCGCCCGGTACAGGTCGTCTGGCACGGCGAGTCAGCGCCGTCGCCATCACGACGTCACCGTTGAATGAGGAGACCGGATGAAGAAGCGCTTCGCCGTCGTCGCGCTGGCGACGGCCGCCCTGCTCGCGACGAGCGCCGCCGCGACCGCGAAGCCCGCGGCCACGAAGCTCGGGGGCACGCTCAAGGTGGTCGCCTGGGAGGGCTACACCGAGGCCCAGTGGGTCAAGCCGTTCGAGAAGCAGACGGGCTGCACGGTGCAGCACCAGTACGCCGGCAGCTCCGACGAGATGTACAACCTCATGAAGAAGAACGCCGGCTACGACCTCGTCTCGGCGTCGGGCGATGCCTCCAACCGCCTGATCGCGAGCGGGCTCGTGCAGCCGATCGACCCGAGCACGATCCCGAACTGGAAGCAGCTGACCCCGCAGCTCGTGAAGGGCCCGAACCACTACGTCGGCGGCAAGTACTACGGCCTGCCCGTGGCAGTGGGGCCCGAACGTGCTGATGTGGAACACGGCGAAGTACACGGGCGTCACGAACTCGTGGTCGGCGCTCTACGACCCGGCGAACAAGGGCAAGATCACGATCCCGAACAACCCGATCCAGATCGCCGACGCCGCGCTCTACCTCTCCAAGACGAAGCCCGCGCTCGGCATCAAGGATCCCTACGAGCTGACGTCGACCCAGCTGCGACGCGGCCGTCGCGCCTGCTCAAGGCGCAGCGCCCGCTGATCAAGGCCTACTGGGGCTTCGCGACCGACGAGGTCAAGAACTTCCAGACCGGCGGCGCGACGCTCGGCGCCGCCTGGCCGCTCGCCGTCGCGCAGCTCACGCGCGCGGGCGTGAAGGTCTCGCAGACGCTCCCGAAGGAAGGCGCGACCGGCTGGTCGGACGTCTGGATGCTCGCCAAGAACCCGAAGAACCTGCCCTGCGCGCAGGCCTGGCTGAAGTACGCCGCGGGCGCGAAGGTGCAGGCCGAGGTGGCCAAGTTCAACACCTACACGCCGGCCAACCTGCAGTCGTGCAAGGCGCTCGGCGCGACGCTCTGCAAGCAGCTGCACGCCGACGGCGACATCGCCTACCTGAACCGCATCAAGTTCTGGAAGACGCCGCTCAGCGACTGCGGCAACGGCAAGACCGACTGCGCGCCCTACTCCGAGTGGGTCGCGAAGTGGACGTCGATCAAGGGCTGAGCGACGTCCGCTGACGTCATGCCGAAGGCGGAGAGCCCGCTCACGCGGCTCTCCGCCTTCTTCTTCCGCCACCGCTGGCTCAAGCTGGTGCTGCTGCTGGCCGTGCCGCTGGCGTGGCTCGTCGGCGTCTACCTGGCGTCGCTCGGCAGCCTGCTCATCCAGTCGTTCTGGCGAGCCGACGAGCTCTCGCCGAACCCCGTCCACGTCTGGAACCTCGACAACTACCGCTCGTTCCTGACGCGGCGACCCGGTCTACCGCTCGATCGTCGCCCGCACGCTCGGCTTCGCCGCGATCACGACCATCGTCGACATCGTGCTCGCGTTCCCGCTCGCCTACTACCTCACGCGCGTGGCCTCGCCCCGCACGCGGCGGATCGGTGCTCGTGCTGATCACCGTGCCGCTCTTCTCGAGCCTGATCGTGCGGCTCTACAGCGTGCGGCTGATCCTCGACGACGGCGGCATCCTGCACGCGCTGCTCGCGAAGGCTCGGGCTCGACGTGCAGATCGGGTTCACCGAGCTCGCGATGGCGATCGCCTTCGCCTACGTCTGGCTGCCGTTCATGATCCTGCCCGTCTACGCGGCGCTCGAGCGGGTGCCGGGATCGCTGATCGAGGCCTCGCGCGACCTCGGCGCGAAGGGCGGCGACGACGTTCCGCACGGTCGTCCTGCCGCTCGCGTTCCCCGGCATCGTGGCGGGCTCGATCTTCACGTTCTCGCTCACGCTCGGCGACTTCATCACGCCCACGATCGTGGGCGGCGACAACCACCAGCTGATCGGCTCGGTCGTCTACAGCAACTTCGGCATCGCCAACAACGCGCCCTTCGCGGCTGCGTTCGCGACCGTGCCGCTCGCGATCATGGCGCATCTACCTCGCTCACCGCCAGGCGCCTCGGCGCGTTCGAGCATCTCTGAGATGGAATCGCGGGCGACATGCTCGTTGCTGCGCATCTGGACGATGCTCTGGTCGTCCTTCCTGTACGTGCCGCTCGCCGTCATCGTGCTCTACGCGTTCAACCGCTCGAACGTGCAGACCTGGCCGATCAAGCACTTCTCGACGCGCTGGTTCAGCGTCGCCTGGCACGACCAGGAGGTGCGCGACGCGTTCGCGCTCTCGCTCAAGGTCGCCGTGCGCGGCCACGACCGTCGCGCTCGTGCTCGGCACCGCCGCCGCCTTCGCAGTCGCGCGCTACCGCTTCTTCGGCGTCAACTCCGTCTCGTTCCTCGTCGTCATCCCGATCGCCCTGCCGGGCGTGATCACCGGCATCGCGCTGCAGTCGTCGTTCGCCGTCGCCGGCATCCCGTTCTCGCTCTGGACGATCATGATCGGGCACGCGACGTTCTGCATCGTGATCGTCTTCAACAACGTGATCGCGCGCCTGCGGCGCATGTCGCCGTCGATCGAGGACGCGTCCATGGATCTCGGCGCGAACGGCCTGCAGACGTTCCGCTACGTCCTCCTGCCCGAACTCCGCAGCGCGCTCGTCGCGGGCGCGCTGCTGGCCTTCGCGCTCTCCTGGGACGAGGTCATCGTCACGATCTTCACCGCGGGCGGCAACACCGACGATCCCGATCTGGATCTGGACGGGGCTGCGCACGGGCGGCAACGGCGCCGAGATCAACGTCGTCGCCGCGGTCGTCGTCGTCCTCAGCATCGTGCCGGTGTACGTCGCGCAGCGGCTCACGAGCGGCGTCGGAGACAGCCCGCTCGGCGACGGACGAAGCGGGCACGCTCGACGGCCGTCGCCGGCGCGTCAGTCGGCCTGATGGGCGTCCGCGGCGCCCGGCGGGCGCGCCCTCGCGCCTGCTCGCCTGCGCTGGCGAGCGGCCTGCGGCACGAGCGGCTCGACGCGCCGAGCAGCCCGTCGGCAGGCCCGTCGGGGCCGGCCACGACCCTGCCGCGCGCCGAGGGCGCGCTGCGCCTGCTCGTGCGCCAGGGCTACGCCGAGGACGGCCTGGGTCGCGGCCGTTCGAGCGCAGCACCGGCTGCAAGGTCGAGGTGCGCTACGCCGACACGCCGGCGGGGCTGCGCAGCGGCGCCGACGGCTGGGCCTTCGACGTCGCGTCGATCCCGGGCAGCCTCGCCTACGCCGTCGTGCAGGACGGCGCCGCGCGCAGGCGATCAACCCCGCCCTCGTCCCACAGCGCGCGGAGTTCCGGGCGCCCTTCCGCGACCCCGCCGCCGGCCGCGCCGGCGCACGCCGCTACGGCATCGCCTTCCTCTGGACGCCGCGCCTCGATCTGGCGCCACAGCCTCCGCAAGCACGCGCCGGCGACCTGGGCGCCGCTCGCCTACAACGCCAAGGCGCGCGCGCGGACGCGTGGCGCTCGAGGACACGCCGCTCGAGATCGGTGACGCCGCGATGCCGCTGCGCACGCTCGCGCCGCAGCTCGGCATCACCGATCCCTACGCGCTCGACGAGACCCAGTTCGCCGCCGCGGTGGCGCTCGACGAAGCGGCGCATCCACCTCGCCGGCGCGCTCTGGCAGCTGCCCGGCGACGAGATCGACGCCTTCGCCGGCGGCCTCGTCGACGTCGGCGAGGGCGACTGGTACACGGCCGCGCAGATCCGCGGCCAGAACGTCGACGTCGGCCTCACGCTGCCGCGCGAGGGCGCCCCCGGCGAGATCGACCTCTGGATGCTCGGGCGCGCACGCGCTGCATCCCGGCTGCGCGTACCGCTGGATGCGCTACGCCTCGGCGGCGGGCGTGCAGGCCAAGGTCGCGCGCTTCTACGGCGCCACGCCCGTCAGCGCCGGCGCCTGCGCCGAACTCGGGAACGCGATCTGCGGTGCCGTGCACGCCGACGCGACCGGCCGCGTTCCTGAAGCGCATCGCATTCCGGCACACGCCGGTCGAGAACTGCGGCGGCGGGCGGCGCTGCGTGCCCTTCGCGCAGTGGGAGCAGGCCTGGACACAGCTGCGAACGTCCTGATCGCGAGAGCTCGGATACGTCATGCGCGGCTAGATTGCGCAGCATGAGCCCGGTCCGCGTCGCTCTGCTCGTCCTCTGCACGCTGGTCGTCGGCACCGGCATCGGCTACGGCGCCTCGCACCTCTCGATCGGGCACCCGGCGGCCACCGCAGCGCTCGCGCCGCCCCGCCCGCCACGACCGGGGCGAGCCGCACCGCCGCCTTCTCAGCGTGCAAGAAGGACGAGACGTTCGTCTGCTACCAGCGCGCTTCAGGAGCATCGTCGACGCCCAGGACCCCGGCGTCGCCCTCGACGACCTCGACGCGCTCTACAACTCGGACGCCTACGTCAAGCGCGAGTGCCATCCGCTGGCGCACGAGATCGGGCATCTGGCCTACGCCAAGTACAAGAGCGTCACGGCCGCGGAGCAGTATGCGCGCGAGACGTGCTGGTCGGGCTACCACCATGGACTCATGGAGAGCTACATCTCGCAGTTCAGCGACAAGCAGCTGCGCACGAAGATGAACGGCATCTGCAAGCCGGATGCCTCGCACCCGTATTCGCTCGCCTATTACAACTGCTGGCACGGGCTGGGGCACGGGCTCACGATCCGCTTCACGCAGGACATCTTCCACGCCCTGCGCTTCTGCAACGTGATCACGCGCAGCTGGGAGCGGCAGTCGTGCTACAGCGGCGTCTTCATGCAGAACATCGTGGCCGACGGCAGCGGCATGCACCGCGCCATCGACCTCAAGCCGAGCGATCCCATCTACCCCTGCGATGCGGTGACCGAGCAGGAGAAGCCGTCCTGCTATCTCATGCAGACCTCGTACGTCCTGCGGGTCGAGAACTGGAACCTGCCCGTCGCGTTCGGCATCTGCAATGACGTCGAGGCCCGCTACGTGGGCACGTGCTACCGGAGCATGGGGCGCGACATCTCCGGGGCGGCGCTGCTCGATCCCGGCACGGTCGTCTCGCAGTGCGCGATGGGGGCCGCCGCGCATCGCTGGGAGTGCATCGCCGGTGCAGCCGCGAACGCCGTCTACGACCGGCACGGGCGCACGCTGGCGGACGCGCTCTGCCGGCTCGCGCCTGCCGCAGACCGCCCGGCCTGCACGAAGGCCACCGACGATGCCGTGGCCACGCTCTAGCCACCGCTCGACTCCGCATATTCGTGTCATCTGCCACTAGTGTCCGATGCATGAGGTGCATCCTGGCGATGGCGACGACTGCCACTGCCGCCGCGCTCCTGCTCGGGATGCTCGCCACGCGCGCGGCCCCCGGTCGGGCGAGCCCGCTCGATCCGCACGATCGCGGCGGTGTGGACGGAGCGCTCTCCTATCGCGCCCACGTCGTGACCCCGCCCGGAGCGCACCGCCTCGCTGTCGAGCAGACCTTCGCCCGCGCCCATCCGGGCGCGGCGGCCGTGGCGCCGATGGGCCTGCGCGAGGCCACGCACCCGCTCGTGCTGTGGGCGCTCGCCCGCTTCGCGTCGCCGGGTGGCGAGATCGTGACCGAGCGCTTCCGCTGGAGCGAACGCGCCGGCTGGCGTGATCTCGGCGCGACCCGCGCCCGCTGCCCGTCCGTGCCGCCCGAGGTTCGCTCGGTCTGGCGCCTGACGCGCTGTCAGACCGCGTAGGCCGACGAAGGCGCACTCGCACGGCTGACCCGCCGCGACGCGCAGCTCCGGCACGCCTGGACGCATCGCCAGCGAGACGACCGTGTCGACCGCGGGCCGGCCGGGCTCGCCCGACGGCTCGTCGTGCCGGCAGATCGCCTGGGGCTCGCAGGCGTGGTCGCCGAGCAGCCTGAGCGCCGCGTCCAACTCCTGCGGTGCGGCGCGCTGCGCGGTCGCCAGCCGCGCGCGCGAGCCCGGCAGCCAGTCGCGCGGCTGCTCGGCCTCGCCCTCCGCCAGCGCGCCGTCGAGGAAGTGGTTGGTGTGAGCCAGCAGGCCGTCCTGCGGCTCGACGCGCGCCACGCCCGCCGGTGACAGCTCGAAGCACGCTCCCCCGCCCGCGGCGTCGACGACCGTGATGCAGCTCGACGCCGAATACGGCGTCTCGCGCAGCAGCTCCCAGGCCTCATCGACCGATGCGATCTCGCCGAGCAGGCGGCGCAGGACGAGATGCACCGGCACGCCGAGCGGGCCTCGTGCCGTCCTGCGCGTGGTAGAGGATGTTGAGCGCGACCGCGAGGCCGCGATCCGAGACGCCGACCTTCGCCAGGATCCCGGCCTCGGTCATGGTGGCGAAGCGCCCGCCCTCGACGGCTGCCGACCACACGAGACAACGCTCCGGCGCGTCCGCGTACCAGTCCCAGTTCTGCGCGAGCCACGGCCCGTCCGCGCCGTCCGTCCGCGCGACCGTGGTGCACTCGGCGAGCGCGAGCAGCTCGGTGCGCCCGTTGAGGGCCGCGAGCAGCTCGGGCTCCATGCGCGCCCCGCGAGCGAACGCCTCGAGCTCCACCGCGAGCGGCGAATGCCAGGCCTGGGTGCGCTCGAGCACGCGCCCGCCGAAGCGCCGCACGTCGTCCAGCCCGTGCCCGAGGTCGGCGAAGAGCGGCAGGTACGCAGCGAGGCAGAGCGCTGCGCGATCCGCGAGCGCCGCACCGGCGGCGAGGCCCCGTTGCTGGGGATCGGTCGCCTCGGTGGCGAGCGTCGCGAGCGTCTTTCCGGCCAGTGCGGACATGCGCGCAGCGTAGGTGAAGGGCGGGCGCGGCCAAGTGGCACTCACGAGGTGTGCCACTTGGCCGAGGGCGCGCCCCCCGAACCCCGTACGATCGCCCGATGGCACCGGCTCCTTCGCTTCTCACGACTCCCGACGGGCGGCAGCTGGAGTACCTCTGCACCGGCCCGGATGACGGCACCGCACTGCTGTTCCACACCGGCACTCCGGGCGGGACGATCGATTTCAGCGAGGTCACTCGTGCCGGCGCGGCCCTCGGGCTGCGCACGATCGGTTACTCGCGACCGGGGTACGGCCAGTCCACGGAGCGCCCCGGGCGCAGCGTCGCCGACGCCGTCGGGGACGTCACCGCACTGCTGGCCGAGCTCGGGGTCGGCAACTTCCTCACCCTGGGCTGGTCGGGCGGCGGGCCGCACGCGCTGGCCTGTGCGGCTCTCCTGCCCGGTCGCTGCCGGGCCGCGGCGCTGCTCGCCGGCGTGGCGCCCTATCCGGCCCGGGGCATCGAATTCCTCGCCGGGATGGACGAGTCGAACGTCGAGGAGTTCGGCGCGGCGCTGGCCGGCTTCGACTCGATCGACGCCTACCTGCGCCCGCTGCGCGACGGTCTCCGGAATGTCACGGGCGCTTCCGTCGCCGACGGCCTCGACAGTCTGCTCTCGGACGTCGACAAGGCGGCGCTGACCGGCCTCCTGGCCGACGAGCTGGCGCTCGCGCTCCAGCGGGCGGTCGAGGTCGACATCGCGGGCTGGCGCGACGACGACCTCGCCTTCACGACCGACTGGGGATTCGAGCTCTCCGGCATCGCGGTCCCGGTGGCCGTCTGGCAGGGCCGCCAGGATCGCATGGTTCCCTACGCGCACGGCGAGTGGCTCGCTGCCGAGATCCCTGGCGCCGAGGCACATCTGTTCGAGGACGAGGGCCACGTCTCGCTCGTCGGGCGCATCGACGAGGTACTGGCCGACCTCGTTCGCCTGGCGGGCTGACCGCCGCCAAGTGGCACAGCGCGCGAGTGCCATTTGGGCGGAGTCCCGCCGCCTCCGCCGACGATAGAGTCCGTTCGATGGCACGCGACCTCTTCGGCGCCCGGGCGAGCCTCCCGGGCCATCCCGATCTCTTCCGCATCAACCGGCTCGACGAGACCGGAGCGGCCGACACGCAGCGCCTCCCGCACACCGTGCGGATCCTGCTCGAGGGGCTGCTCCGCAACGCGGGCGGCCTGCACGTGCGCGAGGAGGACGTGCTCGCGCTCGCCGGCTGGCCGGATGCGCCGGGTGAGCGGCAAGCGGGTGCCGTTCTTCCCCGCGCGCGTGCTCCTGCAGGACTTCACCGGCGTGCCCGCGGTCGTCGACCTCGCCGCGATGCGCGCGGCGATGGCGCGCGCCGGCACGCGATCCGAGCCGCGTCGATCCGCTCGTGCCCTGCGACCTCGTGATCGACCACTCCGTGCAGGTCGACGAGGTCGGGAACGCTGTCGGCGCCTACGCGCGCAACATCGAGCGCGAGTACGAGCGCAACGTCGAGCGCTACCTGCTGCTGCGCTGGGCGCAGGGCGCCTTCGGCTCGTTCCGCGTCGTGCCGCCGGGCATGGGCATCGTCCACCAGGTCAACCTCGAGCACCTCGGCCGGGTCGTCGCCATCCGCGACGGCGTCGCGGTGCCCGACACGCTCGTCGGCACCGACTCGCACACGACGATGATCAACGGGCTCGGCGTGCTCGGCTTCGGCGTCGGCGGGATCGAGGCCGAGGCCGTCATGCTCGGCGAGCCGCTCGAGCTCGGCACGCCGTCCGTCGTCGGCGTGCGCATGACGGGCGCCTGGGCGAGGGCGTCACGGCGACCGACCTCGTGCTCACGCTGACCGAGCTGCTGCGGCGCCACGGCGTCGTCGGGCGCTTCGTCGAGTTCTGCGGCGACGGCCTCTCGGCGCTCTCGCTGGCCGACCGCGCGACGCTCTCCAACATGTCGCCCGAGTACGGCGCGACCGCCGCGCTCTTCCCGGTCGACGACGAGGTGCTGCGCTACCTGCGCGCGACCGGCCGCGGCGACCTCGTGCCGCTCGTCGACGCGCACCAGCAAGGAGCAGGGCCTCTTCCGCCGCGACGGCGACGCCGACGCCCGACGTTCAGCACGCTCGTCGAGCTCGAGCTCGACGGCGTCGCGCCGAGCCTCGCCGGGCCGCGCCGCCCGCAGGATCGCGTGACGCCTGGCGGACGTGCCCGCCAGCTTCCGCGCCGCCTACCCGCCGCGCGACGCCGCGAACGGCCAGGCCGTGCACGACGGCGACGTCGTCATCGCAGCGATCACGTCCTGCACGAACACGTCGAATCCCTCCGTCATGGTCGCCGCCGGCCTGCTCGCCCGCAACGCCGTGGCGCGCGGGCTGCCGTCCGCGCCGCACGTCAAGACGAGCCTCGCGCCCGGCTCGCGCGTCGTCACCGACTACCTCGCGGCCGCCGGCCTGCAGGAGCCGCTCGACGCGCTCGGCTTCCAGCTCGTCGGCTACGGCTGCACGACCTGCATCGGCAACTCCGGCCCGCTCTCGGACGAGATCTCCGAGGCCGTGCGCGACGACGAGCTCGCCGTCTGCGCCGTGCTCTCCGGCAACCGCAACTTCGAGGGCCGCATCCACCCGCTCGTGCGCGCCAGCTACCTCGCCTCGCCCCCGCTCGTCGTCGCCTACGCGCTCGCCGGCTCGATCGAGGTCGACCTCGGAGCACGAGCCGCTCGGCACCGACAGCGACGGCGCCGACGTCTACCTGCGCGACCTCTGGCCGAGCAACGCCGAGGTGCGCGACGCCGTCGAGGCGAGCGTCACGCCCGAGCTGTTCGAGCGCGAGTACGCCGACGATCTGGGACGGCGACGAGCGCTGGCGGCGCTGCCCGCGCCCGAGGGCGCGCTCTTCGCGTGGGATCCCGACTCGACCTACGTGCGCGAGCCCTCGTTCTTCCAGGATCTCCAGCCGGAGCCCGAGCCGCTGGCCGACATCGAGGCCGCGCGCTGCCTCGTCGTGCTCGGCGACTCGGTCACGACCGACCACATCTCGCCCGCCGGGGCGATCCCGCGCGACATGCCCGCGGGCCGCTACCTGACCGAGCACGGCGTCGAGCCGCGCGACTTCAACTCGTTCGGCGCGCGCCGCGGCAACCACGAGGTCATGGTGCGCGGCACGTTCGGGAACATCCGCCTGCGCAACGCGCTGGCCGGCGGCCGCGAGGGCAGCTACACCGCGCCACCTGCCCTCCGGCGACGAGCTGACGATCTTCGAGGCGGCCGAGCGCTACCGCGCCGAGGGCGTGCCGCTCGTGGCGCTCGTCGGCAAGGAGTACGGCTCCGGCTCCTCGCGCGACTGGGCCGCCAAGGGCACGCTGCTGCTCGGCATCCGCGCCGTCATCGCCGAGAGCTACGAGCGCATCCACCGCTCCAACCTCGTGGGCATGGGCGTGCTGCCGCTGGAGTACGTCGACGGCCAGACGGCCGCCTCGCTCGGCCTCGACGGCAGCGAGCGCTTCACGATCCGCGGCATCGCCGGCGGCGTCGCGCCGCACCAGCGGCTGACGGTCGAGGCCGTCGCCGACGACGGGCGCGCGCACCGCGTTCGAGGTGCTCGCCCGCGTCGACTCGCCGGCCGACGCCGAGTACCTGCGGCACGGCGGCATCCTGCCGCTCGTCCTGCGGCGCATGATCGCGGCCGACTGAGCCACCATGCAGCCATGAGCAGCGTCCCGCCCGTCCTCAACGAGCCGTCCTCACCTACGCGCCCGGCTCGCCCGAGCGCGCCGAGATCAGGCGCGACGCTCGCGAGCGCTGCGCGGCGAGCAGCCCGAGATGCCGCTCGTGATCGGCGGCCGCGAGCGCACGACCGACGACGTGCGCGAGCAGCGCGAGCCGCACCTGCGCGAGCGCGTCTGCGCCACCTGGAGCGTCGCCGGCGCCGGCCGAGACGTCGCAGGCGATCGATGCCGCGCTCGCCGCCCGCACGACTGGAGCTCCTGGCCGCTCGAGGACCGCGCTCGGCGGTCCTGCTGCGCGCGGCCGACCTGCTCGCCGGCCCCTGGCGGCAGCGCGTCAACGCGGCCACCATGATCGGCCAGGGCAAGACGGTGCGCGAGGCCGAGATCGACGCAGCCGCCGAGCTCGCCGACTTCTGGCGCTTCAACTGTCTACTTCGCCGAGCAGATCGCGCGAGCGCAGCCGATCTCGACGCCGGGCGTCCACAACCGCATGGAGCAGCGCGGCCTCGAGGGCTTCGTCTACGCCGTCACGCCGTTCAACTTCACCGCGATCGGCGGCAACCTGCCGACCGCCCCGGCGCTGATGGGCAACACCGTCGTCTGGAAGCCGTCGGCGACGGCGATGCTCTCCAACTGGCTCGTGTTCCAGATCCTGCGCGAGGCCGGCCTGCCGGACGGCGTGATCAACTTCGTGCCCGGCGATCCCGGAGCCGATCAGCGAGGCCTGCTTCGACCACCCGGAGTTCGCGGGCGTGCACTTCACGGGCTCGAGCCCCGTCTTCCGCTCGCTTCTTCCGCGAGGTCGGCGAGCGCATCGACCGCTACCGCGGCTATCCGCGCCTCGTCGGCGAGACCGGCGGCAAGGACTTCGTCGTCATGCACGCCTCGGCCGATCCGCAGGCGGTGGCCGTCGCGCTCGTGCGCGGCTCCTTCGAGTACCAGGGCCAGAAGTGCTCGGCCGCCTCGCGCGCGTACATCCCGGACACGCTCTGGCCCGAGGTGCGCGACCGCGCGCTCGCGCTCGTCGGCGAGATCCGCCAGGGCGACCCGTCCGATCTGACTCGACGTTCATGGGCGCCGTGATCGACGGCCGTGCGTTCGCGCGGCTTGCGCGAGGCGTTCGCGCTGGCATCGAGTCCTCGCCGAGCGCGCGCATCCTCTGCGGCGGCGGCACCGACGACAGCGTCGGCTGGTTCGTCGAGCCGACGATCATCGAGACCACCGACCCGCACTTCGACACGATGGAGCGCGAGCTGTTCGGTCCCTGCCTGACCGTCTATCCCGTACCCGGAGGCGCGCTACGCCGAGACGCTCGAGCTCTGCGACAGCACCTCGCCGTACGCGCTCACCGGCTCGATCTTCGCCGACGACCGCGCGCGCGATCGCGCTCGCGCACGAGAAGCTCCGCCACGCGGCGGGCAACTTCTACGTCAACGACAAGCCCACGGGCTCGGTCGTCGGGCAGCAGCCCTTCGGCGGCGGCCGCGCGTCCGGCACGAACGACAAGCCGGGCTGGTCGAACAACCTCATGCGCTGGTCGTCGCCGCGCGCGGTCAAGGAGACGTCGGTCTCGCCGCTCGGCATCGGCTATCCGCACATGGAGCCCGACTCGCCGCGCGTGACCGAGCAGGCCGAGGACTCCACTGCGCCGGGCGTGCTCGTCGCCGTCTGCCGCGAGCGCGCAGACGGCGAGCGACGGGTCGCGCTCACGCCCGACGAGGCCAAGCGCCTGATCGCGACCGGTGCCCGCGTGCGGATCGAGCGCGGCGCCGGGCCGCCGGCGGGCTTCCCCGACGAGAGCTACGCGCTCGCGGGCGCCGAGCTCGCCGCAGACGCCGCGCGCCGCTCGGCCGCTGCCGACGTCGTGCTGCGGGTGGCGCCGCCGAGCGACGACGAGATCGCCGCTGCTGCCGCCGAGCGGCGCTCGTGCTCTCCTACCTCCGCCCGCTCGACCAGCCCGAGCTGCGTCCAGGCGCTCGCCGCGCGCGGGCGTCAGCGCGCTCGCGATCGAGCTCGTCCCGCGCATCACGCGCGCGCAGACGATGGACGCGCTCTCCTCGCAGGCCAACATCGCCGGCTACCGCTCAGTGCTCGTCGCCTCGACGCTCCTGCCGCGCTACTTCCCGCTGCTGATGACTGCGGCCGGCACCGTGCCGCCGGCGAAGGTGCTCGTGCTGGGCGCCGGGCGTGGCCGGGCTGCAGGCGATCGCCACTGCGCGCCGCCTCGGCGCCGTCGTCAGCGCGTTCGACGTGCGCCCGGCCGTGCGCGAGCAGGTCGAGAGCCTCGGCGCCAAGCTTCCTCGAGGTCGAGCTGCCCGAGGCCGGCGAGGCGAGCGGCGGCTACGCCCAGGAGCTCTCGCAGGACACGCAGCGCCTCCAGCGCGAGCTGCTCGCCGAGCACGTCGCCGCGCAGCGACGTCGTCGTCACGACCGCGCTGGTGCCGGGCCGCCCCGCGCCGCAGCTGATCGCGCGCCGACATGGTCGCCTCGATGCGGCCGGGCTCCGTGATCGTCGACCTCGCAGCCGAGGCCGGCGGCAACTGCGAGCTGACCGTAGCCGGGCGAGACCGTCGTGCGCGAGAACGTCACGATCGTCGGCGACCGCAATCCCGCGGCCGCGATGCCCTACGACGCGAGCCGCCTGTATGCCCGCAATCTCACCGAGCTGCTCGGCGTCTGCCTGCACGAGGGCCGCGTCGACGCTCGCCGAGGACGACGACGTGATCGCCGGCTGCCTCGTCTGCCGCGGTGGCGCCGGTCGTCCACCCCGCCGTCCTGGAGCGCCTCGCGTGAACTGCACAGCTGATCCATGAGCTGACCGTGCTCGCCCTCGCCGTCTTCGTGGGCTTCGAGGTCATCTCGAAGGTGCCGACGATGCTGCACACGCCGCTCATGTCGGGCACCAACGCGATCCACGGCATCGTGATCGTGGGCGCGATCCTCGTCGCCGGCGTCGGCGGCAGCGGCATCGCGACCGTGCTCGGCCTGATCGCCGTGGCCTTCGGTGCGATCAACGTCGTCGGCGGCTTCGTCGTGACCGACCGCATGCTGCAGATGTTCAAGCGCAAGGACGGCAGTTGAGCCGCAGCGAGGCGATCCAGCTGATCGACCTGCTCGCGATCATCGCGTTCGTCGTCGGTCTCAAGCGGCTCTCGCATCCCGCCACGGCGCGCAGCGGCAACACGCTCGCGGCCGGCGGCATGCTGGCCGCGATCGCGGCCACGCTCGCCGACGAAGGCGTCGTCAGCTACTGGGCGATCGCGGTCGCGATCGTGATCGGCGGCGCTCATCGGCGTCGTCTCGGCGCGGTGCCGTGAAGATGACCGCGATGCCGCAGATGGTCGCGCTCTTCAACGGCGTCGGCGGTGGCGGCGCAGGGCTGATCGCGCTCGCCGAGTACCATCGCCTCGCGCCCGAGCCGGGACGCGCGCCGCTCGCCGAGACGATCGCGATCGCGCTCTCGCTCGTGATCGGCGCGATCTCCTTCGCCGGCTCGCTGATCGCCTTCGCGAAGCTGCAGGAGCTGATCGGCGGGCCGCCCGCTGACCTATCCCGCGCAGAAGCGCGTGAATGCGCTCATCGCCGCGGCCGTCGTGCTCCTGCTCGCCGCGAGCATCAGCTTCAGCGACGGCGAGACGCGCCTCGTCGCCGCCGGGGCGCTCGCGCTGCTGCTCGGCGTGCTCTTCGTGCTGCCGATCGGCGGCGCCGACATGCCGGTCGTGATCTCGCTGCTCAACTCCTTCACGGGCATCGCCGCGGCGGCCTCGGGGTTCGTGCTGCACAACGACCTGCTGATCGTCTCGGGCACGCTCGTCGGCGCCTCCGGCACGCTGCTGACGCGCATGATGGGCCAGGCCATGAACCGCCCGCTCACCAACGTGCTCTTCGGGGCCTTCGGCACGGGCGGCGGAGGACAGGCCGCCGCAGGTGCGCGGGCGCGACCGGCGGCAGCGTGCGCTCGCTGGGCGCGGCCGACGCCGCCGTGCTGCTCGCGTACGCGAGCCGCGTCGTGATCGTGCCGGGCTACGGCCTTGCCGTCGCGCAGGCCCAGCACGTCGCCCGGGAGCTCGCCGACCTGCTCGAGGCGCGCAAGATCGACGTCCGCTACGCCATCCACCCCGTCGCCGGGCGCATGCCCGGCCACATGAACGTGCTGCTGGCCGAGGCCGACGTGCCCTACCCGCAGCTCTACGAGATGGAGCGCATCAACCCCGAGTTCGCCCGCACGGACGTCGTGCTCGTGGTCGGCGCCAACGACGTCACGAACCCCGCCGCGCGCACGATCGCCGGAGAGCCCGATCTACGGCATGCCCATCCTCGAGGTCGACCGCGCCAAGCAGGTCATCGTGCTCAAGCGCTCGCTCGGCACGGGCTTCGCCGGCGTCGACAACGCGCTCTACTACGAGCCCAACTGCTCGATGCTGTTCGGCGACGCCAAGGCGTCGCTGAACGCGCTGGTCGCCGCCGTCGGCGTCCTCTAGCCTCTGCACATCTCGGGGTCAGGCACGCAGTCTGAGTGCCTGACCCCGGAATATTCAGGCCTCGGCGACCACGGGGTTGCTGAGCACTCCGACGCCTTCGATGTCCACGTCGCAGACGTCGCCCGGGCGCAGCCAGCGCTTCGGGTCGCGGCCCATGCCCACGCCGCTCGGCGTGCCGGTGGCGATCACGTCGCCCGGCTCCAGCGTGATGGCGGCCGAGACGTAGACGATCAGGTCCTCGGAGTCGAAGATCATGTCCGCCGTGTTCGAGTCCTGCATGAGCTCGCCCGAGAGCGTCAGGCGAACCCCGAGGTTGTTCGGGTCGAGCCCGCTCGCGTCGGTGATGCAGGGACCGAGCGGCGCGAACGTGTCGAAGCTCTTGCCGCGCACGAACTGGCCGCCGGAGCTGCGCTGCGCCACGCGGGCAGAGACGTCGTTGAGAGCCGTGACGCCGCCGATCGCTGCGCGCGCCGACGCGCGGTCGGCGCGGCGGATGCGCGTGCCGATGACGAGCGCCATCTCGGCCTCGTAGTCGGGGCGTCGTCTCGTCCTTGGGCAGCACGATCTCGTCGCCGGGACCCGCTGTAGGAGTTCGGCAACTTGCAGAACACCACGGGCTCGGTCGGGATCGCCGCGCCGCTCTCCTCGGCGTGCAGACGGTAGTTGAGCCCGATGCAGATCAGCTTCTGCGGCACCACCGGCGCCAGCAGCTTGACCTGATCGAGGCGGAAGCAGGCACCGCTAGGCCCCGCGCACGCGCTCCCAGGCCTCAGCCGTCGGCGCGAAGCCGACGGCCGGCGCGGCGCCGACATCCCAGACTGCGTCGTCTTCGAGACGACCGATGCGGATGCCGGGGCCGGGCCCCTGGAAACGAACTGCGCGGGTCATGTGCTCTCCGGGTCGCGGGAAACGGTCGACAGAGATTCTCGCAGGGGCGCGACGCATCTGCGACGATTGCGCGCATGACTCGAACGCCTGTGCAAGGAACCACGCCGATGGGCGCCTACAGCCCCGGAATCATCGCCGAAGGGCCGCTTTCTCTACGTCTCCGGCCAGGGACCGATGGTCGACGGGAAGTACGAGCCGGCCTCGCAGTCGAGGACGAGACGCGCCTCACGCTCGAGAACGTCGGGCGCATCCTCGCCTCGAGCCGGGGCCGATTTCAGCGACGTCGTGCGCTGTGGCGTGCTTCCTCGCCGACATCAACGACTTCGACGCGATGAACGAGCGTCTACTCGACCTACTTCGCCGACGCCGCAGCCGGCGCGCACGACCGTGCAGGTCGCCGCACTGCCGGGCGGCATCAAGGTCGAGATCGACTGCGTCGTGTACTGCCGTGAATAAGGCCCGCCGCGGCTGAGACCGAGCACCCGGCGCGTCTCAGCCCGCGGCGGAGGCCAGGGCGCGTGATGCCGATCGACTCGCCCGTGGCGGGATCGAAGGCGTGCATCGCGCTGGTGTTGACCGTCAGCGTGATCGGATCGCCGGCCTTGACCGTGGACGCAGCCGAGACGCGGGCCGTGAACGTGGAGCGCTCGGCCTCGTCGTGGATGAGGCGGGCGCCGCCCTCCTCGTCGGACTCCTCCGCGGCTCGCACCGCGTCGCTCGAGACCGGCGGGGCGTCGACCGCGAAGAGCACGTGCACCTCGGAGCCGAGCTCCTCGACGACCGAGGCGGCCACGCAGATCGTCGGGCAGGCGCGGGTCGCGACCGAGCGATGCGTCGTCGAAGTCGGACGGGCGGATGCCCGAGGATGACGTCTTGCCCTTCGTAGGCCGCCGAGGCCCGGCGTGGCGGAGCGGCAGGCTGAAGCCCGCGAACTCGACCTTGCCGCCGCTCACGCTTGGCCTCGACGAGGTTCATCGCGGGCGAGCCGATGAAGGCTGCCACGAACAGGTTGACGGGCAGCTTGAAGAGGTTCTGCGGCGTGTCGCACTGCTGCAGGACGCCGTCGCGCATGACCGCGACGCGGTCGCCGAGCGTCATCGCCTCGACCTGATCGTGCGTCACGTAGACGGTCGTCGTCTTGAGGCGGTCGCGCAGGCGGGCGAGCTCGGCGCGCATCTGCACGCGCAGCTTGGCGTCGAGGTTCGAGAGCGGCTCGTCCATCAGGAACGCGCGCGGCTCGCGCACCATCGCGCGGCCCATCGCGACGCGCTGGCGCTGGCCGCCGGAGAGCGCGGCCGGCTTGCGCTTGAGCAGCGGATCGAGGCCGAGGATCTGCGCGACGTCGTCGACGCGGCGCTTGATCTCGACCTTCGGCGTCTTGCGCAGCTTGAGTCCGAAGCCGAGGTTCTGCTCGACGGTCATGTGCGGATAGAGCGCGTAGTTCTGGAACACCATCGCGATGTCGCGATCCTTGGGCGCGAGGTCCGTCACGACGCGATCGCCGATCGCGATCTCGCCGTCGGTGACCTCCTCGAGTCCGGCCACCATGCGCAGGATCGTCGTCTTGCCACACCCGGACGGGCCGACGAGGACCATGAACTCGCCGTCGCCGATCTCGAGCGAGACGTTGTCGACCGCCTGCACGCCGCCCGCGAAGACCTTGCTGACGCCGTCGAGTGTGATACCAGCCACGCGTGGCTCCTAGTCAGTCGTTTGCCGCGAGGCACGATCATATCTGCGCCGACGCACCGGCTGCTATGGCATCGAGTGCATGCCAAAGGCGATCGCGGTCGACCGCGCTCTCGCGGGTGCGCCCGAGACGGTGCGTCGCCCGTACCTGGCGGTCGCACCAGAAGCGCCCGGTCGTCTGGGCGGGCTCGGGAGCGGCCGCGAGCCAGACGATCGTGTCGGCGCCCTGCTCCGGCGTGCGCAGCAGCGGCCGCATGACGCGCTGGAAGGCAGGGATCGAGCTCTTGATTCCGGGCGTGTCCGCCCAGCCGGGGTGCATCGAGTGCACGACGACGCCCGTGCCGGCGAGCTCCTCCGCCCAGCGCTCGGCGAGCACGACCTCGGCGCGCTTGCTGCGCGAGTAGGCGACGCGGCCGTCGAACGAGCCGCTGCGCGACTGCAGGTCGTCGACGTGCAGGCCCTGGGTGTACATGCCTCCCGAGGAGACGAAGATGACCCTGCGCAGGGGCGCTCGCGACGAGCCGCTCACGGAGCAGGCGCGTGAGCAGGTGAGGCCCGAGCACGTTGGTCGCGAACGTGAGCTCGAGGCCTTCCGCCGTCTCGCGGCGCTCGGACGGCAGCACGCCGGCGTTGTGCACGAGCACGTGCACGGGATCGTCTCCAGCGAGCAGGCGCTCGGCGCACGCGCGCACCGACCGGCGCAGCGACATGTCGACGAGCTCGCAGCGCACGTCCTCGTTCCCGGTCTCCTCCGACAATGCGGCGTCGAGCGTCCTCGCCGCGCGCCGGATCGCGCACGAGCAGGCGCAGCGACGCCCCGAGCCTCGCCATCGCGGTGGCGGCGGCCAGCCCGAGCCCGCCGCTCGCACCGGTCACGAGGCAGACCCGCTCAGTCGAGGGACGGAGGCTCGCTCCAGTGCTCCATGCGGCCTCGCAGGTCAGGGCCGATGCGGGAGAAGCCCCCGATCACGCTCGCCTCGAGTGCCGCGTCGACCAGCCCGGCGAGCTTCCCGCGGGGTGTCATGCGAGCACCTTACCCGCGGATCCGGAAACGACCCCGACGAGGCGAAGGCCGCAAGATGGAAAAAGAAGAAGGGCGCCGCGTCGCGCGCGCCCTTCTTCGGATAGCGGGGGCAGGATTCGAACCTGCGACCTTCGGGTTATGAGCCCGACGAGCTACCGGACTGCTCCACCCCGCGTCGGTCTCCGGATGGTAGCGCGGCACCCCTCTCGATGCAAGACGTGGCACCATGATCGCATGCGTGTCGCGGCCGCAGACATCGGCACGAATTCGACGCGACTGCTCGTCGCGGACGTGGGTGCGGACGGCTCTGTGGCGGAGGTCGAGCGCCTGCTCGAGATCACGCGTCTGGGCGAGGGCGTCGATGCCGGGGGGACGCTCGGGGAGGTGCCGATGGGCCGCGTCACGGACGTGCTCGCCCGCTACGCGACCCGAGCGCGCGCCGAGGCCGCCGAGCGCCTCGTCGCGGTGGCCACGAGCGCCGTGCGGGACGCCTCCAACCGCGAGGACTTCCTCGCGCGCGTGGCCGCCGCGGGCTTCGAGCCACGCTTGCTCACGGGCGAGCAGGAGGCTGCGACGACGTTCGCGGGCGTCCGTTCGCGCGCGCCCGGCGGCGACGCCGTGTCCGCCGAGGGCACGCTCGTGATCGACGTCGGCGGGGGGTCGACCGAGCTCGTGCTGGGCGCTGCCGAGGGCGTGGCCTGGGCGCGCTCGCTGCAGGCCGGCTGCGTCCGTATGACGGAGCGCCTGCTCGGCGAGGAGGCCGTCCCGGCGAGCCGTCTGCAGGAGTGCGCGCACGCGGTCCACGACCTGCTGGACGTCGTCCCCGACGAGATCGTCGCCGCCACCCGCCGAGCCGTCGCCGTCGCCGGCACGGCGACCACGCTGGCCGCGATCCTGCACGGGGGCTACGAGCCGGACGCCGTGCACGGCGCGCGCATCACGCGGGAGGACACGAGAGATCTCGAAGCCCGGCTGGCCGCCATGTCACTGGTCGAACGCCGGGGCGTGCCCGGGCTCGAGCCGGCGCGAGCCCCGGTGATCGTCGCCGGGCTCGTCGTGCTCGGGAGCGTGCTCGACCGCTTTGGGCTGGGCGAGGCGACGGTCTCCGAGCGCGACATCCTGCACGGCGCCGCGCTACTCGCCGCCGAATCCTGAGCACGCGGCCGCGCTACAGGAGCGCGTGTGCACCTGTGAGGGCGGCATTCAAACCCTTCGCTGCCTCGTTCGCGGCTGCTCCGCCCTGACCGCCGACCTTCGGTGGGAGCCGGCGACGGGGGTTCTGCCGGTTGAGTGTTCGTCGCCGGTGTTCTTGGAGCCAATCTGGGCCTAGGCATGGATGCGAGCAGCTTGGGCCGAGTCGGCGGTTTCGAATCTGTGACCTTCCGCACGCCGAACGGCAGTGGGGTGATACGCGCGATGCGCGCTTGGATTCCCTCGGGATCGCTCCCGTCGTGCCGTTGCTGACGTCCCATGCCACGTGGACGGCGTCGCATACGAGGGGTTGCGGTCCGGGCCAGCTTGTGCGGCAGCCGCTGTCGGATACGTCAGGGCACACCGCGGGATCGCCACGCCGAGGTCGAATCCGGCCGGAGAGACTTACCCTCTAGTTCTGGCCGTTGGCTGCCGATATCGCCGGGTGGGTATGAGTGCGAGTGGCGAGAGCGGGACGAGGTGGGTCGGGCGGCCGTGGGTTGCCGGGGTCGTGCGTGCGTTCGTGCTGGTGGCGCCGATCGTGGCATCGGTGATCTTTGTGCACGTGGCGAGCCAGCTGGTCGCTCCGCCGAGCGGATCGACGGTGCTGTACGTCGCCTGGTGGGTCGGTTTGAGTGCGCTCGCGACCGTGGTCCTGATCGGCATCGATCGCGTGACGCGTCGGCTGCTGCCGCTGGCGGCGCTCTTGAAGCTGGCGCTCGTCTTTCCGGATGAGGCGCCGTCGCGGTTCCGCGCGGCGCTGAGTGCGGGCACGACGGCTGATCTCGAGCATCGTCTTGCCGAGGCGCGGCAGGGACTGGACGATGAGACGCCGGTCGAGGCCGCCGAGCGGCTGCTCGGGTTCGCGGCCGCACTCAGTGCGCACGACCACGTGACTCGGGGGCATTCGGAGCGGGTGCGCGCGTATTCGCAACTGATCGCGAAGGAGCTTCGGCTCGACCACGACGAGGTCGACCGCTTGAACTGGGCAGCGCTGCTGCACGACATCGGCAAGCTGGAAGTGGCGGCGGAGATCCTCAACAAGCCGGGGCGGCCGACTGACGAGGAGTGGGCGGCGATTCGCAGCCACCCTGAGCGTCGGCGCCCAGCTTGCAGCGCCGCTGCATGCTGGCTCGGTGAGTGGTCGGGAGCGATCGCCGATCATCACGAGCGCTGGGACGGCAAGGGGTACCCGAAGGGCATCGAGCGCGAGGACATCTCGCTCGCGGGCCGCATCGTTGCCGTCGCCGACGTCTTCGACGTCATCACCTCTGCGCGTTCGTACAAGGAGCCGCAGGATCCAGCGGCGGCGCGGGACGAGATCGCTCGCTGCGCGGGAGTCCAGTTCGACCCGCGCGTCGTGCGGGCGTTCCTGGGAATCTCGCTCGGCCGCCTGCGGCTCGCGATGGGACCGCTTTCGTGGCTCGCTCAGGCGCCGATCCTGGGGCGCATCCCGCTCACGCCTGGAGTCGCGACGCTCGCGAGTTCGGCGGTCGCTGTCGCCGGCTCATTTGCATCGGGTCTCGTCGTGTCACCACCTCACGTGCCGCAGATAACCCCCGCCGCGGCGGCCGCAACCACGCAAGCGGCGCCCGCCACGGCCTCCACCTCAGCAGGCGGCCGAATCGTCCTCGTGGGGCCTCGTGGTGGAGGCGCTCGCGCGCTCCGCGCCGTCGTCCACCGGCCCAAGATCGCCGCAGCCACCGACCCGATCAATGCCGCTGCGATCATCGTCCCGCCGCCTGACCCGCCTCCCAGCACACCCGCGAACCCGGCACCCGCGGCTCCCGCCGCTCCGCTCTTCGCCGCGGGCGCGAATCTGACGGTGGGGGAGGACGCGGCGCCGCAGCGAGTTGCCGACTGGGCGACCGCGATCCGCGACCACACCACGTTCTCGGCCACGACCGACTCGGCATCGCTCTTCGCACCCGACGGCCAGCCGGCGCTCGCACCCGATGGGACACTGACCTTCACTCCGGCGTCCGACGCCAACGGCACCGCCCGCGTGACCGTTACCGCGCAGGGACACGCCGCAGACGGCTCGGCCACGATCGGCTCGCGCGCAGTTTCAGGGTGACGATCACCGCGGTCAACGACGCACCGTCCTTCACCGCCGGCGCCGACCAGAGGGTGCTCGAGGACGCAGGGCCACAACGTCTCGCAGGGTGGGCGAGCGCCATCCGCCCTGGCCCGGCCGACGAGGCGGGGCAAGCCGTGACGTTGTCCACCTCCAACACCGACCCGGCACTCTTCACGCGGGGGGTCAGCCCGCGGTCACGTCGAGCGGCGCGCTCATGTACACGCCGGCTGCCGATGCCACCGGTAGCGCGACCGTGACGATCCGCGCCGTCGACGACGGAGGCACAGCCCTGGGCGGCAGCGACACGAGTGCCCCGCAGACGTTCACCATCACACTCGCACCCGTCAACGACCCGCCGTCCTTCACGATCGGGCGCCGACCAGACGTCGCTCGAAGACGCCGGCGCCCAGACCATCCCCGGCTGGGCCGGCGCGATCGACCCAGGCCCCGCCGACGAAGCCGGACAGAAGCGTGGCCTTCACCACCGTCACCACGAACCCCGGCACTCTTCGCCGCCGGCGGTCAGCCCGCCGTCGCTGCAAGCGGCGCACTGACCTACACGCCGGCAGCCGACGCGGCCGGCGTCGCCACCGTCACCGTCCAGGCCGGCGACGACGGCGGTACGGCAAACGGCGGCGTGGACACCAGCGGCGTCCCGGACATTCTCGATCGTGGTCGTCCCCGTCAATGACGCGCCGACGTTCGCGGCCGGCGCCGACCAGACGTCACTCGAGGACGCCGGCCCCCAGAGCATCGCGGGCTGGGCAACTGGGATCTCCCCGGGCCCGGCAAACGAAGTCGGCCAGAGCGTCACTTCACCACCTCCACACACCAGCCCTGCGCTGTTTACGGCGGGCGGCCAGCCGGCCATAACGCCCAGCGGCACGCTCACCTACACGCCCGCACGCCGATGCAACGGGAGTGGCCACGGTGACGGTCCAGGCCGTCGACGACGGCGGCACCGCCAACGGCGGCATCGACTCGAGCGTCGCCCCAGACGCTGCAGATCAGCGCTGACACGCGGTCAACGACGCGCCCTCCTTCACCGCCGGGGCCGACCAGACCCTCTTCGAGAACACCGGCGCACAGAGCGTGCCGGCATGGGCGAGCGCGATCAGCGCCGGGCCCGGCCGACGAAGCAGCACAGACCGTCACCTTCGCCCTCACGAGCAGCGACCCCGCGCTCTTCACCGGCGGCGGCCAGCCCGCCGTCGCCGGCGACGGCACGCTCACGTTCACGCCCGCCGCGGGCGCGCACGGCACGGCAACCGTCACCATCACGCAATCGACGACGGCGGCACGCGCCAACGGCGGCATCGACACGAGCTCCGCGCAGACATTCACGATCACGATCACCAACCTGCCGCCGACCGCAATCGCAGACACCACCGAGCGTGGCCGAGAACGACCCCGCCGGTGTCATCTTCAACGTTCTCAGCAACGACACCGACCCCGAAGGCGACCCCCTCAGCATCGCCTCCTACGACGACTCGACGCTCGCAAACGGCAGCGTGACCAGCAACGGCGGGGGCAGCTTCACCTACATCGCCCGCGGCCCACTTCACCGGCACCGACACCTTCACCTACACGGTCAGCGACGGCAACGGCGGCACCAGCACAGCGCTGGTCACCATCACTGTCACACCCGTCCCCGACCCGCCTGCGACTGCCGACGACGCATACCTCACGCCCCAGGACACGACCCTCACACAGACAGCTCCCGGCGTCCTCGCGAACGACTCCGACTCGGGCGGCGGCCCTCTGACCGTCGACACCACCCCGGTCGTCGCGCCCAGCAACGGCACCCTCAGCCTCGCTGCCGACGGCTCATTCGTCTACACCCCGAACCCCGGCCACACCGGCAGCGACACGTTCACCTACCGCGCCGTCAGCTCGACCACCGGCCTCTCCTCGAACGGCGTGGTCACGATCACCATCGCCGCGACCTCCAGCTCCTCGCTGCTCTACCTGACCGGCAGCCGGCCCATCGAGCGAGCTCTGGAACCTCAGTACCACCGCGCCCGGCGCCTTCCCTGCTCGTACCCGACTACGACTTCGACCTCGCGCCCGGCCTCAGCATCAAATCCAGCGACGGCAAGGACAAGGGCGAAGCCGCCAAATCCCAGACCTGGCGCTACCCGCTCGCGAGTCCGCTGACGCTCAACGGCCCCGTCACCCTCCACCTCTCGAGCACACAACCCGGCGCACCCGGCGACGGCACCGCATACGCCTACCTCTACGACTGCACCGCCGGCGGCGCGACCTGTACCCGATCGCCGTACGGGCAACTCGCAGCCAAACCGTGGAACGGCCCCGGCCAATGGGCCCAACACGACTTCACCGTCGGCACCGTCAACCGCACACTGGCGGCAGGGCATGAGCTCCGCCTCCGCCTCTACGTCGGCCAGGGCGACCAGTGGATCGCCATGACCGCCGCCCTCCCGACCAGCCTCACCCTCACCACTCCATAGACGGCGGCGCGCCGCGCCCTGGAACAAGCGCGCATCGCGCCAGTGGAGCCATTGCGATCCCAAGTCCAACTCACCCGTTGGGCGGCCGCGCACTTCGGCCACAGGCCGAGGTTGCTCAGCCATCGCCCGAAGGTGTGCCGCGACGTCGAGGAGCGCCTATGCCCGGGGCGGGACTCGAACCCGCATGCCCGAAGGCAGCCGGGTTTAAGCCGGCCGTGTCTGACCAGTTCCACCACCCGGGCGGCGCCAGTTTACGCCGGGGCACCGGCGTTCTCACACCCTGCTAGCGTGGCGCGGATGGACGAGCGCGAGCGCGTCCTGCTGACCCTGGCGGGAATGCGCGTCTTCATGGGCGATGTTCTGGCTCGTCAACCTGCTCTGGAGGCTCCCGACCGACTTCGGCGGGGGTGGCTACTGGGGCTGCCGCGCACGTACTGGAGCGCGCGCGCGCACTACGGCATCTCGCCGCCTGTCCGGAGCCTGGTCGTCCACGTGCTGGCGCCGCACGCCACGGCCGTCGGCTGGCTCGTCTTCCTCGTCGGCCTGCTGACGGGCCTCTCGCTCGTACTCGGCTTCGCGACCCGGCTCGGCGCTGCGCTCGGGCTCATTCAGGCGATCATGATCGCGCTCTTCCTCGCGAACGCTCCGGGCGAGTGGCTCTACGGCTACCTCATGTTCGTCCTGCTCTCGGCCTTGCCGCTCCTGCTCCCCGTCTCGCGCCGCCTGAGCCTCGACGACGTGCTCGGGCGCGATCCCTGAGGAGTCCGGCGGGCATTCGGGGCCGACGGAGCTACCCTGAGGTCATGTGCGGAATCGCCGGCTTCACGATCGCTCCGGGCGTCGAGCTCGACCGGACGGCGCTCGCCCGCCTCCTGCTCGCGGGGATCGCGGAGCGCGGCACCGACGCGACCGGCTACGGCTATCACCGGCCCGACGGCCGAGTCGAGGTGCACAAGGAGTCGCTGCGCCTGCGCGAGTTCGTCGAGCACGTCGCCGTCCCCGAGACCGCGGGCGATGCGATCTTCCACGTGCGCGGGTACACGAAGGGCGTCCCTACGGTCAACGACAACAACCACCCGGTGCGCTACGGGCGGGCAGTGGTCGTCCACAACGGCCACCTCGACAACGACGACGCGCTCTTCCGGCGCTACGGCGTCTCGCGCTCGACCCCACAGATCACGGTCGACTCGGAGGCCATCGCGATGCTCGCCGACCGCACCGGGGACATCGCCGAGGCGCTCACGCAGGTACGCGGCAGCGCCGCCGTCGGCGTGCTCTGGGATCACGAGCCCGGACGGCTGACCCTCGCCCGCCGCGCCTCACGGCCGCTCTGCCTCGGCCACGGCGACGGCTTCGTGCTGTTCGCGTCCACTCCCGAGCCGCTGGAGCTCGCCGCGCGCGCCACGGGCCGCACGGTGCGCGTGGAGGAGATCGCCGAGGGTCGCGCGCTGGAGCTGCGCGAGGGCCGCGTCGAGTCGCGCTCCCGCTTCCACGTCGATCGTCGCTACGTCGGTCAGGCGCTCGTCACGTATCCACCGCTGGCCGAGAAGCCCGCGCTGCTGCGGCTCGCGCTCGCGGCGTTCTAGCGCTGCGTCTACCAGCCGGTGCCGGCGAGCACGCCCGAGCCGGGCGTGTTGAACGCGGCGGCCTCGGGCGCGATGCCCTTGATGCCCGCCCACTTGGCCTGCGCGCCGGTGAGGGCGTCCTTCTGGAAACCCGGTGCAGCGCAGCATCCGCTGCCAGGCCGTGTAGACGACCTTGTCGCCGAGCTTGGGATAGGGCGCCATCAGCGTGCGGGCGCGGTGGCTCAGCACGGCGGCGCGCAACGCCTCCCGGTCGGCGGCCGAGACCTTGTCGCCGTATTGCACGAGCACGTTGCCGTGCTCGAGCGCGTGCAGGAGGATCCACTGCGGCACAGGCTCGTCGTAGATCATGAGCGGCGGCGGCACCTGGTAGTGCTTGCCGGAGGTCGGCGGATCGGACTGCGTGTAGACGACCTTCGTCTTCGGATTCGTCGTGTGCTCGCCGGCCCATGCTCTTCTTGAAGTCGGTCTCGGTGCAGGTGCCGTTCTTGATCAGCGTCTTCATGCCGGCGAGCTTGTCGCTGCCGAAGACGTTCGTCGCGAACAGCACGGCGCCGAGCAGGATCACGACCAGCAGGGCTCCGCCGCCGGCGAGCACGCGGCGTCCGCCGAACGAGCGGCGGCGCTTGGCGCCCCCCTTGTACCCCGGTGGAGTGCGGCGTCCCGACGCTGCCTTCCGTTCCTGGTTCCGCCGCGTGGCCTCGAGCTTGCGCTTGCTCATCGATTCCCATGGTAGACTGCGAGGCTGATGCGAATCAGTCGATCGACCGGCGAAGAACGCCTCGACCTCGTCGATCTCGTGCACGCGCGGCACGGCCGGCAGCGCCGCCAGCAGCGGCTCGGCGTAGCGAGCGGTGCTGAGGCGCCCATCGAGCACCGCGACGACGCCGCGGTCGTCGTGCGAGCGCAGCAGGCGGCCGAAGCCCTGCCGCAGCATCAGCGCCGCCTGCGGGCAATGCGTAGTCGTCGAAGGCCGAGCCGCCGTCGCGCACGATCTGCTCGCAGCGGCCCGCGACGAGCGGGTCGCTCGGCACGGCGAACGGCAGGCGGTCGATGATCACGCAGGAGCAGGCCTCGCCGCGGATGTCGACGCCCTGCCAGAAGCTCTGCGTCGCGAGCAGCACGGAGTGCACGTCGGCGCGGAACGCCTCCAGCAGCCGCTCCCGCGGAGCCTCGCCCTGCACGAGCAGCGGGTAGGCGCCAGTCTCTGCCGCCACGAGCTTGCGCACGGCCTCGAGCGCGCGCCAGCTCGTGAAGAGGCAGAGCGCGCGGCCCTCGCTGGCGCGCACGATCGCCGCGATGTGGTCGGCGATCGCCTGATCCCAGCCCGCCCGAGCGCGGATCCGGGGCGTCGCGCGGGAGATAGAGGCGCGCCTGTGCCTGCACGTCGAACGGCGACGCGAGCACGAGCTCCTTCGACGCCGGCGAGCCCCAGGCGCGCCCGCGTGAACGAGAGATCTCCCTCGATCGAGAGCGTGGCCGAGGTCAGCACCGCGGCATGCAGGCGGCCCCAGAGGTGCTCGCGCAGGAGCGGCGCGACCGAGACGGGCGCCGAGCGCAGCTCGGGCCCGGCGCCTGCGCGCTCGCTCCAGACGACGCGCTGCTCCGTGATCGGCGCCGAGGCAGGCGTCGAGCGCGACTCGGAAGCGCTCGGCGCGCCGGGCGATCACGTCGCGCTCCTCCCCCATGCCGCCGAGGCTGCGCAGTCAGGCTGCCGAGCGCATGTCGCACGGCGGCGGCCTCGCGAGGGGCGAGGTCGCGCAGCTCGGGCCTCGCCGAGGCGCGTGCGCCCGCGCGCCGCGGGCAGACGGTTGAAGAGCTGCGTTGGCCGCGCGCTCGAGCTCGTGCAGCAGGCGCGCCCGGCGCCGTGGCGTTGTCGAGCCGGCAGGCGCGCTCGCAGTCGCGCCGCAGCTGGCCGTGACGTCGCGCAGCGAGAGCCGCGCGCCGAGCCACTCGGCGGCCGCATCCTCGAGCTCGTGCGCCTCGTCGAAGACCACGGCGTCGTGCTCGGGCAGGACGCCGATCGCCCCGTCCGAAGCGATCCGGAGCCCCAGATCCGCGAAGTAGAGCGCGTGGTTGACGATCATCATCTCGGCGTCGGCGGCACGCTCGCGCGCCTCCTCCGCGAAGCACGTGGCCGAGATAGTGGCAGCGCGCGCCCAGGCAGCGCTCCGGACCGACTGCGACCTCCGCCCACGCCCCGGCGGGCGGCTCGTGGTCGAGCTCGGCGCGATCGCCGGTCAGCGTCGCGTCGAGCCACGGCCGCAGGCGCTCGATGGCGTCTCCGTGGAGGGGGTCGAAGAGGCGCATGCCGAGCTGCACGACCATGCGCCTGCAGGCGTAGTTGGAGCGGCCCTTGAGCAGCTCTGCGCGGATCGGCTTGCCGCGCGCCGCGGCAGCGAGCGGCAGGTCGTCGCGCAGGAGCTGCGACTGCAGCGCGAGCGTCGCGGTCGAGACGATCACGCGCCGGCCCGAGAGCGCAGGCGGGAACGAGATAGCCGAGGCTCTTGCCCGTGCCGGTGCCGGCCTCGCAGACGAGCGTGCCGCCCTGCGCGAGCACGTCGCTCGACCCCCTGGGCGAGTGCGAGCTGCGCCGGCCGCTCGCGGTACGCAGGATGCGCGCGGGCGAGCGGCCCGCCTGCCGCAAACAGCCGCTCGAGCACGCGATCAGTCTACGCGGCGGTCCCCCGCGCCCCTGGCGCCGGCGAGCTTGGCGGCCGGAGGCGCGCGGCCATGCGCCCGTGCGCGTGAGCGATCGCGCGGGCGGGCGTGCCTCGGCGTACCGTTTGCAGCGCGGTTCGTGCCGGCCGTGACGGCGGTGGGGGCCGAATGGCATTCGCAGCGGATGTCATTGGCGGCTCGCGGCCTCAGCCCCGCCGGGGGCAGGGGCCAAATGGCATTCGCAGCCGATGTCACTTGGCGCCGGACAGCCGGCGTCCGGAGAGCACGGCCAAATGGCACTCGCAGCGGATGTCACTTGACGCCGGACAGCCGACGCCGGGAGGGCACGGCCAAATGGCACTCGCAGCCGATGTCACTTGACGCCGGACAGCCCCGCCGGGAGGCCCGCCGGGAGGGCACGCCGGGAGGGCACGCCGGCGCGAGCGCCAAATGGCACTGCCGGCGAGTGCCACTTGGCCGCATAGGATCCAGCGGTGCGAGCGGCGGTCGAGCCCGGTATCTGGACGCGTCGGCGCGTGATCACGCTCGTCCTCGGCTATGCGCTCGGCCTCGGCGGGATGATCCTCGTCAAGGGCGTCTTCCTCTCGGCGGACCGCTACTTCCTGATCCTGCTCGTGCCGGCGGTCGCGCTGGGCGCGGGACGCGGGTACGTGCGTGATTTCCTGCCCTTCATCGCGCTCATGCTCGTCTACGAGGAAGCGCGCGGCCTGGCGCACTCGCTGCATCCGCACCCGTTCTACGAGCCGATGCTCACCTTCGACAGGTGGATCGGCTTCGGGCAAGTGCCGACGATCCGGCTGCAGGGCTGGCTCTGGCACGGGCACCTCGAGTGGTACGACCACGCCTTCTCGCTGCTCGACCGCCTGCACTTCATCGTGCCCCCCACGCTGCTCCTGCTGATCTGGCTGGAGCGCCGCGAGGTCTTCTACCGCTGCGCAGCCACGCTCGTCGCCGTCTCGTTCGCCGGCGCGGCCTGACGTTCGCTGGCCTTCCCGGCGGCGCCGCCCTGGCTCGCCTCCAAGCATCACCTGATCCCGCACGTCGCGCGCATCGGCTACATCGAGGGCGGCAACTCGCCCGGTCTGCGACGTCGAAGTCGTGGATCGAGTCGAACCTCCTGCCGAATCCCGTGGCCGCCGTCCCGTCGCTCCATGCGGCCTATGCGCTGCTCGTGCTGCTCTTCGCCGTACGCCTGGCGGGGGCGCAAGCGGTCTGTGGGCAGCGCCCTACACGCTCGGGATGTGGTTCACCGTCGTCTACCTCGGCGACCACTACGTGGCCGACATCCTGGTCGGCGCGGCCTATGCGGGCATCGCGCTGGATGCTGGTCCCGCGCCTCTTCCGGCGCGGCCCTTTCCGCCGCCTGCAGGGCCCCTTCCCGCCGCCTCTGCCGCCTGGCGACAGCACGCGCAGCGATGTTCTACGCTCGGGGCCATGAACGATGACGTTCGTGAGCTCATCATCATCGGCGGTGCCTGCGCAGGTCTGACGGCCGCCGTCTACGCGTCACGCGCGAATCTCAACCCACTCTGCATCGAGGGCTTCGAGGCGGGCGGACAGCTCATGATCACGTCCGACGTCGAGAACTTCCCCGGCTTCCCCGAAGGCGTGCTCGGCCCCGACCTCATGGTGCGCTTCCGTGAGCAGGCCGAGCGCTTCGGTACGGAGTTCATCACGGACGACGTGACCTCGGTCGACTTCAGCGAGCGCCCGTTCCGCGTCTCGGTCGGATCCCAGGAGCACCGTGCACGCGCCGTGATCGTCGCCACCGGCGCGTCTGCGCGCCAGCTCGGGCTGCCGAGCGAGCAGGCCCTGCAGGCGCGCGGCGTGAGCTACTGCGCCACCTGCGACGCGGCGTTCTTCCCCGACAAGAAGGTGCTCGTCGTGGGCGGCGGGGATTCCGCGCTCGAGGAGGCGACGTACCTCACCAAGTTCGCCAAGGACGTCGTGCTCGTTCACCGGCGGGACGAGCTGCGCGGCTCCAAGATCATGCAGGACTACGCGCACGCCAAGCCCAACCTCTCGGTGCTCACCCCCTACGTCGTCGAGGAGGTGCTGGGCGCCGAGACCGGCCAGCGTCACGGGTGCCCGGCTGCGCAACACCGATCACGGGCGAGGAGCGCGTCGAGGAGTCTGACGGCTTCTTCGTCGCGATCGGTCACACGCCCAACACCGATCTCTTCCGCGGCATCCTCGACATGGACGAGAGCGGCTACCTCGAGGTGGAGCCCGGGACGACGCGCACGAACGATCGAGGGCATCTTCGCGGCCGGCGACGTCGCCGACCACGTGTACCGCCAGGCCATCACGGCGGCGGGCTCCGGCTGCCAGGCGGCGCTCGACGCCGAGCGCTGGCTGACGCACGGCGACCAGTAGCCGTTAAGCCGCCGTTCACCCTCCGTGAAGAGGGCATCCGCAGGGCGCCTCGCGCGTACTGTTCAAGGCGATGGCGTACTTCATCTGCCCCAACTGCGGCCTGCGCTCGATGGACTCCGACGGGCGTGACGGCCTCACCCACCAGGCCGTCGGCTGCACGCGCTGCGGCTTCGGCTTCGTCTTCGAGCTGCTCGACGATTTCTACCCCGGGCCCGACGCCGGGATGCTCGCCTGCGACCGCGACGCCCGCATCCTCGCCGTCGGCAAGGGCGTGTTCGAGCTGACGGGCTTCCAGGAGGGCGAGCTGCTCGGCAAGGATCTGCGGGAAGCCCTCACGCTGCACAGCCCCGGTGGCGAGGATCCCGTCTCCACGGTGCTCGAATGGGGCGTCCGCAAGCTCGACCAGACGCTCGAGCTGAAGCACCGCGCCGGGCTCGTCAAGCTCGTTCGCGCGGACCTCTTCCCCGCCTACGACGAGGACGGCGGGCTGCTCGCCTGCATCGCGCCGCACGCGAGCGCGGCGACGTTCGACGACTGAGGCACGGCTCGGAACTGCAGGGGCGGCGCACCTCGAATGTGGTATGCGAGGCCCCCAAGATAGGTGAAGATTCCGGCGGCTCCCGCGCTGCGCCGCCAAACGGGTGATGGCACCGCGGGAGATGCCCTCCACTGTGTGCCGGTGGACGCCACCCCGCCCTCCGGACATCCGTTGCTGCGTTTCGTGCTCGTGCTCGCGCTGGCGGGGATCGGGCTCTTCGCCGTGCCCGCGGCGCAGGCCGACGACCTGATCCAGCTCAACGGCGACCTGCCCGTCACGCTGGCCGGCAACTACAGCTTCGGGCTGCTGTACCTGGACGGCAACGTGCGCCTCAGCGGCGACACGTCGATCACGGCAACCGACGTCTTCATCGGCCCCGATGCCCAGCTGCAGACGTGCTTCGACCGCGAACGCGACGGCAACAACTGCACGAACGGCCGCTCGCTCACGTTCAACGCCTCCGGCGGAGTCGCGATCTCACCGGCCATCGACCTGCGCGGGCTTGTCGGCGCGAACCGCCCCGGCGGCGCGCTCGCGATCCACGCCGCACGCGTGGCGCTCGGGGGCGCGGTCGAGACCGCCGGCACGGCGCGCCAGCTCGGGCGTGATCGTGATCGACTCCCCCGGCCTCGTCGTCACGCAGGGCCTGCACGCGCCCGGCGCCGCCATCTCGGTGCACGGCGCGGGCGGCGTCTCGATCGGCGGCGACGTCTCGAGCGCGGCAGCGACACGGCGACTCCGACCGTCGCCAACGAGCGGCGGCCGGTCGACCTCGCCTCCTCGGGCGGCGACGTCAGCGTGCTCGGATCGATCGCGAGCCCGGGGCGCGACGTCGCCGGCGCGGGCGCGATCGTGGGCGGCAACGGCGGCTCCGGTCACGGTCGTCGGCGGCGACGTTCGCATCTCCGGCGGCATCGACTCGCTCCGCGGGTCGCGGCGTCGACCTCTCGGCGGGCCAAGCCGGTGGCGATCAGCCTGGCCGCTCGCGGGGCGCTCGTCGTCTCGGGAGCGGTGAACGCGTCGGGCGACGCGTCGACGGGCGGCAACGGCTCCGACGGCGCGGCCATCGCGCATGACGGCCGCGGGCTCGCTGGCGCTCGGCTCGGTCAGCTCGACCGGCGGCGCGAGCCCGAATCTCGGTGCGGGCGCGGGCGGCACAGTCACGCTCGGCGCGGGCGCGGCTCTCAGCGCCGGCGCGATCAACACGAGCCGGCGCTGGTAGCCCGCAGGGCGGGCAGGCACGGCGGTGCCGTCAGCGTCTCCGGCGCCTCCGTCGCACTGGGCACGATCACTTCCGACGCGGGCGACGCCACCTCGGATCCGTCCAACGGCAGCGGCGAGATCGGCGGCGCGGTGACGGTCAAGGCCACGGGCAATGCCGGCGTCGGCGCCATCTCGGCGCGAGGTGGCAGCGGACGCGCTCTCGGCGGCGGCGGCGCGGGTGGCACGGTTGCGATCACAGGCGATCGCGTGACGACGGGCTCGATCACGGCGCTGGGCGAGAACCTCAGCGCTCCGGGCGGCAGCGTCACCCTCGCTGCCCAGACCGCGCTGCTCGTCGGCGGAGCCGTCGACACCTCGGGCGGCGCGGGCGCCAGCGGCAATCCTGGCGGCGCAGGCGGGTCGATGGTGCTTGAGTACGCACGGCCCGCTCACGCTCGGCGGCCGCCTGCGCTCCGAAGGCGGAAACGGGGGCTCCGGCAGCTGCCGCGGGCGCCAGTGGGGCAACGGCGGCCCGATCGAGCTCGTCGTGCAGTCGATCGCCTCGTCGACCGGCGTGCTCAGCGGCGGCGGCAACGGCGGCAACTCGGGCGTCCAGAACGGCCCTCAGGGCAGCGGCGGCGATGGCGGCCGCGTGCGCGTGTGGGCGCAGGTGCCGTCGCTGATCCTGCTCCAGCTGGTCGACTCCGACGGGCGGCCAGGGCTCCCCGAACGGCGCCGACGGACCGCAGATGGACGAGTCCGCGCCGTCCGGTCTCTCGGTCATCGCGAAGACACAGCACGCTCGCATTCACGACGCATTCCCCGGACGCCGAGGGCTACCGCGTCTTCGCGAGCGTGGCCGGCGCGCCGGCCAAGGCGATGCTGACGACGAAGACCGCCAGCGCCGTCCTGCCCAAGGTCGCGCCGTGCGTCGCGGTTGCATATTCGCTGACTCGGGTTCCATACGGGCGTCGGCTGGCAGAGCGACCCCATCGGGCCGGTCAGCGTCATGAACCCGCCGTCGGCGACGCAGGCCTGCACGGACGCGCCTCAGGTCACGCTCGGCGTGCAGAAGCTGAAGAAGAAGCTCGAAGGCGCTGAAGAAGAAGAAGTGGCATGTTGCCGATCCGCTTCCTGGCGACGGCATGGGCACTCGCCCACGTCGTGCTCTCGCGCAAGGCCAAGAAGATCGTGACCGCGGACAAGCCGCTCGGCGCCGACGCGCCGTAACGTCAGCGTGACGCTCACGATCCCGAAGAAGCTCCGCAAGGCGCGGGAAGTTCACCGTGACCGTGACGGGCACCGCGCCGCTCGGCAAGGCGCGATCCAAGAGCACGCTCACCCTGGAGGTGAAGAAGTGAACCGCATCTACCCGTTCGCTCTGCCTGGCCGCTCGGAGCGCTCGCGCTGGGCGCCCCGACAGCGCTCGCCTGCGTCAACGTCGGCGTCTACCAGGATCAGCCGGCGAAGACGCTGCCCGCGCTGCAGAAGAAGCGCCGGCAAGAACGTCAAGACCGTCTCGACCTACCTCACGGTCGGCCGCGCGCTCGACCCGAAGCTCGTCAAGCTCGCGCAGGTCGAGCGGCGTCAAGCTGCTCATCAGCTGGCTGCCCGACGAGGGCACGGACACGGCGAAGGCGCCCGGGCTACCGGCTGATCGCGATCGCCGCAGGCAAGTTCGACGCCGAGCTGAGGCAGCTCGGCGCAGCAGATCAAGGCGCTGCCGCACGGCGCGATCGTGCGCCCGATGCCGGATGCCAACACGCCCTGGTACGCCTGGTCGGGCACCGCCAACGGCAACCGGCCGGGCGACTACGCGCAAGCGCCTGGAAGCACGTGCGCGCGGTGCTCGTCAAGGCCGCGGGCAAGAAGGTCAAGCTGATGTGGAGCGTCTACGCGCGCAGCGTGCCGGACACCAAGAAGAACGCGCTCGCGGTCTACTTCCCGGGCGCCAAGCAGGTCGACCTCGTCGGCGCCGACGCCTACAACTTCGGCAACGCCCAGGGCCTCACGTGGACTGCCCCGGCCGACCTCTTCGCACCCGCCTACGGAACGATCCAGAAGCTCGCGCAAGAAGCCGTTCTGGATCTCCGAGACGGGCTCGACCGCCCGCGGCGGCGACGAGGGCGCCTGGATCGGCGCGCTCGGCCAGCTGGGCAAGACCATGCCGAAGCTCGCCGGGGTCGTCTGGTACGACGTCAAGGACAGCACCGGCGACTTCCGCGTGCCGCGCAAAGGCGCAGCCGCGGCCGCCTTCAAGGCGTTCGTCCGTGGCGCCTGCAAGTAGCTCGGCATCCGCAGCCATGAGATCCTCGTCGAGGGGGAATAGCCGGTGACGGCCACGAAGAAGAAGCCACACAAGGCCCACACGGGCCACGCGGCGCACAAGCCCGCGAGGGCGCAGACCGTGAAGCCGCGCAAGCACCGCTTGCACGTTCCGCCCGGCCGGCGCGTTCAACGGCTCCGCCGACGTCGATGACGCAGGCGATGGTCGATCGCCTGTTCTGGCGCGCGGGCTTCGGGCCCAGCGGCCGCCGACCGCGCCACCTGGATCGGCAAGCCCATCGAGGATGCCGTCGACTCGCTGCTCAACACGCCTCAGGGCGCCCTGTCGGGCCCGACGGCCGCGATCGACGGCAAGGCGCTCGATCCGACCGGCAGACGACACGGATCTCGTGCTCACGTGGGTCGACCGCATGGTGCGCACGCACAACCCGCTCGTCGAGCGCCTGACGTTCTTCTGGCACCGGCACTGGGCGAACTCGCGCGTCTCGGTCTCGCCGACGCAGCTGCTGGATGACCCAGAACACGCTGCTCCGCAAGTACGCGCGATCTGGCCGCGAACCCGGACGTCTCGTTCCGCGACATGGCCCTCGAGGTGTCCAAGGACCCGTCGATGCTGCGCTACCTGAACGGCGAGTCCAACGTCAAGGGCGGGCCCAACGAGAACTACGGCCGCGAGTTCATGGAGCTCTTCACGCTCGGCGTGAACCACGTCGTCACGGGCGCCAAGAACTACAGCGAGAACGACGTCGCCCAGCTCGCGAAGTCGTTCACCGGGCTGGTACATCGACGACAACGATCCGGATCATCGTCACTGCGCTGCTTCGACTCCGCGCCGCTGGTTCAACGGCCCGAAGTCGGTCTTCGGCAAGCTCGGCAACTACAACACCGACAGCGCCGTCGACCTCGTGCTCAGCCAGGACGGCCACGCGCCCTACATCGTCAACAAGCTGTGGGGCGAGTTCATGCCGACGCCGCCTCCGACCCCGACGCTGCAGAAGCTCGCGGCCGACTACGTCGGCGAGCGGGCGCAAGCTCAAGCCGCTGGTGCGCAGCGATCCTCACCAACCCGCAGCTGTTCGAGTCGATCGACGAGCCGAACATGATCAAGCCGCCGGTCGTCTTCGTCGCGCGGCGCGCTGCGCGCGCTCGGCCTCGGCGTCACCTCCGTCCGAGCCGGCCGACTATCTCGACTCGATGGGCCAGCTCCCCTACTTCCCGCCGACCGTGGCCGGCTGGGAGGGCGGTCTCTCGTGGCTCAACACGAACACCGCCCTCGCCCGCTTCGGCTTCGTCGCCGACGTCATCGCCAACGCGCCGAACGGCTCGCCGGCGAAGGTCGTCGACGTCCCGAACGAGACGCCGCAGGCAGCCTTCGACCGTGCGTTCGGCGCCGTCGGGTCGCCCTGGATGTCTGGCGGGCACGCGTGCTGCGATCCAGGACTACGCCGCGCGCGCCTCGGCCAAGGCCAGCAAGGACCGGATCGCCCGCCAGGTCATGCTGCGAACGCTCATGCTCGCGGGCCCAGACGCACAGGTGATGTGACATGACGATCCAGAGCGAGATCCAGGCGCTCAAGTGCGCCGACTGCGCACGCTCCGACAGCGCCGTCTCCGATCTGCAGCCCGGATTCGCTGCTGCCGTTCCCGGCGGACGCGCTCTCCGGCTGGCGCGACGGCAAGCCGGGCACCGCCGGCGTGACCCGCCGCAAGCTGCTGCGCAACGGCGTGCTCGGCTTCGCGGCCGTCTACGGCGCGACGCAGTTGTCGTTCGAGGACGTCTGGGAGTCGGCGGTCGCCCAGGCGGCGGAGCCGATGCGGCAAGAGCATCGTCGTGATCTACCTCAACGGCGGCAATGACGGGCTCAACTGCTTCGTGCCGACGAGCGCACCGGAGTTCGCCAAGTACCAGACGCTGCGCCCCACCATCGCGCGCGCCCTCGGCGCCGGCGTCGGGGCAGCAGGTCGGCACGACGATCATGCCCGGAACGGGCAGCACGCTCGGGTTCTCGAACAAGCTCGTCTCGGGCACCGGGGCCGACCAGAACGGCGACGTCATCGGCTTCGACACGCTCTACGGCGACGGCACGGGCGGCGCCGGATCGGATCTCGCGATCATCCCGGCGGCCGACTACAACCCGCCCAACCGATCGCACTTCGAGAGCCGCGACTACTGGTTCGCAGGTGCGCTCTCGCAGCTGCAGACGGGGTGGCTCGGCCGCTGGCTCGACGCCTACGGCTCGACGTCAACCCGCTGCAGGCCGTCTCGCTCGACTCGAACCTCTCCAAGCAGATCCGCTCGGCGAAGGCGCCCGTGTGCGCCCTCGAGGGCCTGCAGGGAGTCGGCTTCAGCGTGCCCGGCGTGACCGGCGACGTCAACAGCGAGGTCGGCAAGCTCGCGACGATCCCGGCCGGCGCCGGCAACGACGCCCTCGGGCGCTCGCGCGGCATGTGGGGCCTGACCGTCGACGTCGCCAATCGCCTCGACAGCCATTCCGCCCGGCGCCCCCGCGCCGGGCTATCCGCCCAACAGCGGCCTCTCGCAGAAGCTGCAGCTGGCGGCGACCCTGCTCTCGGCCGGTCTCGGCACTCGTGTCGTCACGATCGACTGGGGCAGCTTCGACACCCACGGCGACCAGCTCGCCGGGCAGGATCCGCAGCTCACCACGCTCTCGCGCGCCCTGGCCGCCTTCAAGGCCGACCTGACCGCTCGGGGCGTCGAGCAGAACGTCGTCACGATGGTCTTCTCCGAGTTCGGCCGCCGCCTCGAGGAGTCCGACTCCAAGGGCACCGATCACGGCTCGGGCGGCCCCATCATGCTCAGCGGCTCGGCCGTCAAGGGCGGGCTCGCAGGCGAGCACCCCGGCGTCAACGTCAACCAGGACGGCGACCTCGTCGTCAAGACCGACTTCCGCACGGTCTACCAGTCGCTGATCGCCGAGTGGCTGGGAGGCGACCCGAACGCGATCCTGCCGGGCGGCCCGTTCCCCGGCATCGCACCGCTACGACGGCGGCACGACCCTGCTCAAGGCAGCCTGACCAGCCGGCATGGCTGGACGCCCGACCCTGCTCGCCCTCCTGGTGCTCGCCCTCGCAGCGGCACCGGGAGTGGCGGGCTCGGCCGGCGAGCGCACGCACCGGCTGCACGTCCCGCCACCCCCCGCGGTGCCCGCCCTGCCGCAGTCGATCGCGCTCGACGAGTTCGAATGGGGCATGCGCGGCACCCATCTCCAGGTCGCGGCCGGACGCCTGCAGATCCACGTCTATAACCGCGGCATGGACGATCACGACCTCGCCGCTCGTCGATGCGCAGGGCGTGCTGCACACGGTGCCGCTCGCCTCGGGCGCCGACGCGGTGCTCGACGTCGACGTGCGCGGCGGGCCCGGTGCAGCTCTTCTGCTCGCTGTTCGCCGGCACCCCCGACTCCCACGAGGCCAAGGGCATGGTCTTCGGCGTCACAGCGAAGTGATCGCCACGCTCGACGTAGACCTGCAGCGCCGCGAGTGCCTCGAGCTGCTCGCGCCGCCGTGTCAGCAGCGCCTCGTCCGCCCCGCTGGCGTCGGGCGCGGCGAGCACCCCGAGCGACTCCAGCAACAGCGACCGGCCGGCGCCCGAGCTCGACGCGGGCAGCCTGCTCGAGCTCGGCCCAGGTCAGCCGCAGACGCGCGGCCGCGAGCTCGTCGGCCAGCCGCGACGCGTGCCGCGCGAGGCGGTCGGCGTAGAGCTCGAGGTCGAGTCGATCCATGCCCGCGAGCCTAGGCCCCGCACCCGCGCCGCGTCCGTCACGCAGTGCGCCGGGGGCGTGCCGGCTTGCGGGTTCGCGATCTGCCCCTCGGGGCAGAGGTCGAGCAGCACGCACTCCGGACAGCGCGGCGCGCGCGAGCTGCAGATCGCGCGCCCGTGCCAGATCAGGAGGTGCGACCACTCGACCCAGGCCGAGCGCGGAACGATCTCCATCAGCTCGCGCTCGACCCGCACCGGGTCGGTCTCGACCGAGAGGCCGAGCCGCCGGGTGAGGCGGCCGACATGCGTGTCGACCGCGATGCCCTCCCGCCGCCCGAAGGCATTGCCGCTGACCACGGCGGCCGTCTTGCGGCCGACGCCCGGGAGCCGCACGAGCTGCTCCGTGCGGCGCGGCACCTTGCCGTCGTGACGCTCCAGTACGGCCACGCGCCGCGCCGTGCAGCGAGCGCGCCTTCTGGTTGTGAAAGCCCGTCTGGAAGATCGCCTTGGCGATCTCGCCCTCGGCGGCGTCGGCGAACGCCTGCGGGCCCGGATAGCGCTCGGAACAGCCCGGGCGTGACCATGTTGACCCGCTCGTCGGTGCACTGGGCCGAGAGGATCGTGGCCACGAGCAGCTCCCACGGCGTCGTGAAGTCGAGCGAGCAGCGCGCATCCGGATAGAGCGCGCGCAGGCGGCGCAGGATCGCGCGCACGCGGCTCTCCGGCGGCGACGAAGGCGTCAGGCGGCTCAAGCGGTGCGCCCGCTGCCAGCCCGGCGCCGGACACAGCCGATCGAGCGCCGGGCAGCGTCGCGCAATGCGTAGCCGGAGCGCGCGCTGAAGCTCGACGCCCTCAGGCTGCTCGATCGCGGCGCGCACCTCGGCCGCAGCGCATTCGGCGTCCGTCGCGGCGTACCGGCGGCTGACGACGTCCTCGGGGCGCTCCAGGAAGCAGAACGCGATCTCGGCCGCCGGGCGCTCCGCTGCGCAGGGCCGCGAGGGCGTAGATCGCCCGCTGCAGGCGCGTACTCGCTCTCGACGGCGGCCGCAGGCTCGCGTCCTTCGAGCGCCGTCGTCTTGAGATCGGCAACCAGCAGCGCTCCGCCGGCCTCGCGCACGCAGATGTCGAGCGACCCGCGCAGCACGACGTCGTCCTCGAGGAACGCGAACGGCAGCTCGTGCGCGAGCGGGCCGGCCGCGCGCATGCGCGCCGCGAGCGACGAACGCTCCCAGGCCGCCACGAGCCCCTCGACGAGCGCGCGCTCCTCGGGCGCCGAGCTCAGCGCAGGCGCGCTCGACGCCGAGGGCGACGGCACGATGCAGCGCGTCGCCGAGGCGCGCGCCCCGCAAGGGACCCTCGGCAGTGGCGGGCGAACGCAGGCCGACGACGCGCTGGGCGTAGTAGGAGAAGCCACAGCGCTCGTGCAGGGCGAGCGCGCTGTAGGAGAGCGCGCGCGGCACGTGCAGCGCAAAGGCGGGGAGGGGCGACAGCGGCTCGGGCGGTGCGGGCCCGCGCAGCGGCGGAGCCGTGACCGCAGCGACGTCGAACAGGCTGAGCTGACCGGCGGGCGGGAGCTCAGGCTGCTCGGCGGGCGCGGTCGGGGCGACGCGGTCGGCCTCGACCTCGTCTGCCGAGTGGACGTGCACGCGCACGGGCGTGCCGCCGACGTCGGCGTCGGTCACGCCCGGCTCGAGCTGCCGCTCCGACGATGCCGAGCTGGCCGAGCACGCGCTGCAGCTCGCCGCGCGCGGCCGCCCAGCCAGCCGCCGAGCAGCAGCCGGTCGCGCGCGCGCGTCCACGCGACGTACGCGACGCGGTCGCTCTCGTGCCTCGTCGGCCTCCTTGCCGGCCTTGGCGAGGCGCGCGTAGACCGGGCCCTCGATCGACTTGCCCGCGCGCGTCGCGCAGACGCAGCCCGAGCTGCTCCGTCGCGACCCGACCGCGACCGCTGCCGCTCTCCGCCGGAGCGCCGCGCGACAGGTCGGGCACGCAGACGACGGGGAACTCGAGGCCCTTGGCGGCGTGGATCGTCATCAGCGCGACCGCCTCCTCACCGCCGCCGGGCGGGGCGTCGGCCTCGCTGAGGTCGCGCGCGTCGCAGAGGCGCATCTGCTCGACGAAGCCGGCCAGGTCGGGGCCGTGGTCGCGCTCGTAGGCGCGCGCGGCGCGCACGAGCTTGCGCACGTTGCCGAAGCGGCGCTCGCCGTCGGGCGCGGCAGGCAGGCGAGGTCGTAGTCGTGGTCGGCGACGATCCGCTCCAGCAGTGCCGCCAGGCCGAGCTCGCCGCCCGCGCGCACGAGACCGGTCGTAGAGCTCCTTGAAGCGCTCGACCAGCGCCCGGTCCCGCTCCGGCAGCCCCTCGAGCTGGCCGAGCTCGATCGGCCAGTAGAGCGCGCGCTGCGCTGCGCCGCGGAGGGCCGAGAGCCCGTCGTTGGAGACGCCGACGAGCGGCGAGGCGAGCACGACCAGCAGCGCGTGATCGTCGAAGCGGTTGCGCAGCAGTGCGAGGTAGGCGCACAGGTCGCGCACCTGCTGCGAGCGGTAGAAGCCGCGGCCGAGCTGGCTGCGCGCCGACGAGGCCCACGCGCTCGAGCGCCGCCGCGTAGGTCGAGGCGTCGCGCGCCGAGCGCAGCAGCACGGCGATGTCGCCCGGCCGGCACGCCCTCGTCCACGAGCTCGCGCAGGCGCCGCGCGAGCGCGTGCGCCTCGATCTCGCGCGCGGCACCGGCGCGCGCCGCGCCCTCGGTGCTCGCCACGAGGTGCAGCTCCACCGCCGGCTCGCTCGATCGGCTCGATCGCGTGCGCAGCGCGTGCGGCGGCTCGAAGTCGCGCTCGCCGAAGCGCTGTGCCGAAGACGTGGCCGATGACCGCCAGCAGCTCGGGGCGCGAGCGATAGCTGCCCGTCAGCGGGAGGCGCACCTCGGCGCTGCTCGCCGCGGGCGCGGAAGAGCTCGACGTCCGCGTAGCGGAAGCGGTAGATCGACTGGCAGGCGTCGCCGACGTAGACGCGCTGGCAGTCCGCGCCGGCGAGCGCGTCCAGGAGCAGGCACTGCAGCCCGTTCGTGTCCTGGAACTCGTCGACGAGCACCAGGTCGAAGCGCTCGCGCACCTCAGCGCCGATCTCGGGACGCGCGAGCAGCTCGCAGGCGCGCTCCTGGAGGTCGTCGAAGTCGAGTGCGAGCTCTGCCTCCTTGCGCGCGCGATAGGCCTCGCGGTAGCGCTCCAGCAGTGTTGCGACGGCCGCTCCGACCTCGTGCTCGAGCCGTGCCCGCGCCTCGTCCTGCAGCGCTTCGAGCAGTGCGCCGACCTGACCGGCCGCCTCGCCTCCGCGAGCGGCGACCGAGCGTGAGCAGATCGCGCTCGGTCGGCGCGTTCCCGCGAGCAGCGCCTCGATGCGCGCGAGCCGCCGGCAGGTCGCGTCGCCGCCTGCGACCCGGTCGTCTCCCGCCAGCGCAGCCGCGGCGTGCTTCGCCGCCTCGAGCAGCGGCGCGAGCAGCTGCGAGCCCCCGCAGGCGCCGGCGGCAGCTTCGGAGCGGCTGCGCCCGCGGCCGCGCAGGCGCGCATCGAGGCGCGCGGATGAGGCGCGCGCGAGCCGTCGACGCCGTACTCGCCGAGCAGGTCGAGCAGCGACGGACGTCGCCGTCGCGGCGCTCGCGCGCGATCGCATCGCCGAAGGCCGCCTCGGAGAGCACGAGCGCCTCCGCCTCGTCGAGCACGCGCAGCTCCGCGGGCAGCCCGGCCTCCGAGGCGTACTCGCGCAGCAGGCGCGCGGCGAGGGCGTGGATCGTGCCGACCTGGGGCCGTGCGGCATCGGCTGCCCGCGGGCAGCGCACGCTCGAGGCGCAAGGCCGAGAGCTCGCGCGCCGCGGCCTCGGTGTACGTGACGACGAGCACGCGCTCGGGCGCCGTGCCCGACTCGAGCGCGGCGCGCACCCGCTCGATCACGAGCGTCGTCTTGCCCGTGCCCGCGCCGGCCGCGACGACGACCTCGCCGCGCGCGTCGACGGCCACCTGCTGCTGCTCGGTCTGAGCGAGGGCGCTCACGGGCTCGCCACCCGGCAGACGCCGTGCCAGCGGCACCACGGCGGGCACTCGCCGTCCGGCGGATCGTGCAGACGTCGCCCACCCGCATGCGCCCGGCAGACTCGGCAGCGCGCGTCTCCCGCCTCGTCGAGCAGCTGCTCGAACAGCTCGGGCTCCACGTAGTCGTGGGCCGCGAACCCGTCCAGCGCGCCCGCGGCGCGCACGTCGCGCGCAGGACGCCGCGCGGCGCCTCGTCGCCCTTGACCGACTGGTAGAGGCCGCCCACGACGTCGCGCCCGAGCAGCTCGGACGCGGCCCGGATGTAGAGCGGCATCTGCAGCCGGCCCTTGCTCCAGCACGTTGCGCCCGAGCGGCCCGACCTGCCCGGACTTGTAGTCCCAGATCAGCGCCTCGGCCACCCACTCGCGCTCGTCGACGCGGTCGATGCGGCCCGTGATCGAGACGCCCCCGACGCGCACGCCGCCGGTCGGGCAGCGAGATCTCGAAGTGCCGCGGCATGAACTCGTCGAGCCTGCTCCGCCTCGATGCGCACGACGGTGCGCAGGTTGCGCCGCAGCTCGCGGCGGAGCGCCTCCCAGCCGACGTCCTCGTCCTCGCTAGGCCTGCGTTCGCGATGGCCTGTCGATGCAGCGGTCGAGCAGCTCGAACGCTGCCGGCAGATGCTCCGGACGCAGCCGCGAGACGCGCAGCTCCGAGCCGATGCCGCTGAAGAACAGCCGCAGCGCGTTGTGCATGACCGCTGCCCGCCGACGCGCGCGTCGAGCGGCTGCTCGATGTCGCGCGGCCTGCAGCTGCCGCTCGACGAACCACAGCGCGGAGCAGGTCTGGAACGTCTCCAGCTCGGTCACCGAGTACGTCTCCTGGCCCGCCAGCCGCGCGAGCACCTGACCGTCCCGCAGCCGCGTGGGCCGCTCCCAGGCCGCCAGCGCGCGCTCGACCCGCGGCCTGGCGCGCCCGCCGTGCGCCGCCGCGAGCGCCAGTGCCGCAGGCGCGTCGCGGCGCGCGAGCGCGGCGAGTGCCTGCAGCCGCTCGCGTTCGTCGTGGCCGGCAACGCATGCAACGGCGGCGCTGCGCGGCCACGGGGGCGGCGTCGCCCAGGACGCGCACGACCTCGTCCCAGAACGGAGAGGCGGCGAGCTCGAGCCCGTCGTCGTCGCTCGCGCGCCGGATCAGCACGAGCTGCTCGTCGACGCGCGCGAGCGCCGCCGCGAAGAGGAAGCGGTCGCGCTCCTCCTGCCGCGGGCGGTCGCCGGGCAGCCCGGCCGGCGTGAGCGCTGCGCCGCAGGTCGGCCGAGCCGGCTGCCTCCGGCGGCCTCGCGGCGCGGCAGAACGCCCTGCTCCAGCCCGCACACGACCACGGCCCGCACGGGCGCCAGCCGGGCCAGTCCCAGCCGCACGATGCGGACGCGCCCGCGCGGCAAGCCGTCGCCCAGACGCACCTCCACGGCGTCGAGCGCGACCAGGACGTCGTCGCCGGCGGCGCTTGCGAGCGCGCCCGAGAGCTCGTCGGCGACCTCGGAGGCCGCGGCCAGGGCGCGCCGGGCGGCGATGCCCGTGCGCGTCTCGGTCACGACCGGCAGGCTGCCGTAGGCGCGCGCGAGCGCGGCGCCGGCGACGGCCCGCACTGCTGCTGCGGCGTCGGGCGCGTCGCGCAGCGCGGTCAGCTCCGGGACTGCGCGCGGCGGCTCGGCAGGTCAGCAGCTCGCGCTCGGCATGTGCGACGTCGGTGATGCTGCGTGCGCGCAGGCGAGCCTCGGAGTCGTGCGCGCGCGACGCGTCCCAGGTCGAGCCGGCGAGGCGCAGCCAGGCGAACACGTCGTCCCGATCGCCATCCGACCAGGCAGCGCGGCAGAGCGCGCGCAGCGCCTGGCCGGCGGGCAGGTTCGTGAGGCGCTCGCTGGTGTCGACCGCGACGCCGACCCCGGCGCGCTCGAGCGCGATCGCCGAGCGGCTCGCAGTCGTAGCCGTCCGGCGCGACGACGAGCACGTCGTCGGGCGCCAGGCCGCAGCCGCAGGAGCCGGCAGACCTCCGCGGCGACCGCGTGCCGCCTCGCCATCGCTGCCCGCGGCCTCGACGAGCCGCACTGCGCCGTCGGCCTCGCGGGCGCGCTTCGCTGCGCGCCGAGAACGCACCGCGCGCCAGCGCGACGATGCTCGCGGGAGCGCCGTAGGCCGCGGCGCGCAGCTCCTCGCACGCGGTCGGCCCGCGCGGCGAGCCACTCGAAGGCGACGTCGAGCGACCCGAGCAGCGGCCGCCCGGGCTCGTAGGGCAGCGCCAGCAGGAGCTCGCAGCCGCCCCGAGAGGGCAGCGAGGAGGCGCAGCTGCGCGGGTGAGAGGTCGTCGAAGCCGTACGCGAGCACCGGCGCGCCGTCCCAGGCGGAGAGCTCGTTCTCGAGCCGCTCCGCCGCCCGCGAGGCGAGCTGCCCCGCGGCGAGCGCGGCCCGTCTGCGGCGAGGCCTGCCTCGTAGGCCGCGTACGCAGGCGCCAGGCGTGCGTCCGGCGCCTGCTGCGGCGGCGAGCGCGCCCGGCACGGCGCCGGCGCGGTCGCACTCCCGCGCCAGGCGCTCGAGAGCGGAGGCGAGCGCCACCGGGCGCAGCCCGAGAGCCGCACCGTGCGCGCTGGCCGATGCGCCGCCGCAGCACCCGGTCGAGCGCCTCGGAGGCAACCTCGTCCCTGCCGCCGAGCACGCGCTCGACGAGCGTGTCGAGCGTGACCACCTCGCCGCCGAGGAGCGCACCCGCGCCGGCAGGCGTCGCGTTCGAGCGCGTCGCGCTCGAACGCCGCAGGCACGAGCAGCAACGGCTTCGCGCCCGACGCGCAGGCCGTCTGCGAAGCGCCTCGAGCACCACGCCGAGCTTGCCCGAGCGCACGGGCCCGACGACGAGCTCGAGCGTCATCGCGCGCGATCACGCGCCGCTGGCCGACCGGCGGATCAGTCGGCCGTCGAGCTGCGGCGGCGGGCTGTCCTCGATCTGCTTCGCGACCGCCGCGTTGACCGCGTCGATGCCGTCCGAGTACAGGTAGTTGATGCGGATGAAGGGCTCCCACTTGTCGGGCACCGCGTCCTCCGGGTAGATCGCCTCGACCGGGCATTCCGGCTCGCAGGCACCACAATCGATGCATTCCTCGGGATCGATCACGAGCATGCGGTCCGTCTCGTGAATGCAATCGACAGGACAGACGTCGATGCACGACTTGTCCTTCAGGTCGATGCACGGCTCGGTGATGATGTAGGTCATCGGGAACTCCGGTCGGGGGTCGATCGATCCGTAACCCTAGATCATCAGCTCGTCGACGAGCGCCGCGCATCGCTCCGCGATCGCGGAGCGCGCGACGACGCGATCGAAGCCCGCGCGACGGGCCGCCAGCAGGGCGTCCGGCTGCTCGTGAGAGCCGAATCCGAGCAGTTTCGCCGGCCGCAGATCGGCCACGCGCGGCGCCCGGCTCGACCTTCTCCACGTCGCAGATGCAGACGTCCGGCGCGGCACCCTGCGAGCCCGGCGCGGGCGCGCTGCACGCTGTGCCCGAGCGGGGCGAGCTGGGTCTCGACGCGGCTGAACATCATGAGGTCGGCGCCGTGGACGTGGATGACTGCCATCGCACCTGAGGGTACGCCGAGGAGTCTCACTCGGCGCGCTGCCGGTCGCAGGCCGTCAGTCGAGGCGTCGAGGCCCACGGCGCGCAGGACGTGGCTGACGGCGACCGACAGCCACCACGTGCGGTCGAAGAACACGAGCAGCCCGAGCGCGACGAGCACGACGCCCGAGACGACGCGGATGACGTCGTAGCGGTCGCGCAGGAACGAGGCCGCGCCGAGCGCGCGGTCGAAGGCGATGGCGCTCGCGATCAGCGGCACGGCGAGCCCGGCCGCGTAGGCGCCGAGCAGCAGCGCCGCCTGCAGCGCGCCGCCGCGCACGGAGGCCAGCGCGAGCACGGCCGCGAGCACCGGCCCGACGCAGGGCGTCCAGCTGAGCGCGAACGCGCCGCCGAGCAGCAAGCGCGGAGTGCGGCCGTCGCGGCGCCACCCGTGAGGCCGGGCAGCGACGGCAGCGGCAGCGCGCCGGCGAGCACGAGGCCCATCGCGACGACGACGATTCCCGAGCCCTGCGCGACCTCGCCGCGCCAGTCGTCGAGCGCCGAGCCGGCCGCGCCCACGAGCGCGCCGAAGACGACGAAGACGACGCCGAAGCCGAGCACGAACGGCGCGACGCCGCGCAGCGTCCGAGCGACGCCGCGGCGCGCGCGGAGATCGTCGACCGACGCCCCGCCGACAGCCGCGAGGTAGGCGGGGACGAGCGGCAGCACGCACGGCGTCGCGAACGAGAGCGCGCCGGCGCCGAAGGCGACTGCGAGCGTCGCCGGGCTCATTCGAGCCGCGCGAGCTCGTCGTCGAGCTGGCGCTCGAGCCTGCTCGCGCTCCGCGCTCGCGAGCGCCGGCGCGGGCGGCGCCGTCCCGCGCCAGCGCCGCGCGAGCAGCACCGCGAGCGCCGACGCCTGCGAGCACGAGGACGGTGGGCGCGAGCCAGGCGAGGACGCCGAAGCCGCTAGTGCGGCGTGTCCGCCAGCACCTCGGGGCCGTACTCCGCCGCGAGCATCCGCTTCGCGGCCGTGCGCGTCTCGACCGAGCGCGCCTGCATGCGCCGAGCTCGCGGCGGATCTGGTTCGCCTGCGGCGAGCTCGACTGGTCGAGGCGCGTCTTGCAGGTCGGGCACATCAGCTCGGTCGAGATCTGCGCGATCGTCCAGTCGTGCTCCGGCGCGGCACCCGGCCGGAACGCGCCGAGCGCGCCGGCGATCAGCGCCGCCGCGGCGAGCGCGCGCGACCAGCGCGAGCGCCGGCGCCAGCAGCCGCCTCACGAGGCCTCCGCCCTGCGCAGCGCCGCGCGCAGCGGCTGCCGACGGCGGCAGCCCGTCGAGCGCCGCGACGAGCCGCCCGCGGCGCGTCGATCGCGAGCAGCGCCGGGAACGCGTCACGCCCAGCGCGCGCTGCGCCGCCCGCCGCCCGCGCCCGCTGTCGATCGGGCGGATCGGCGTCGGCGCCGCTGACCGCGCCGCCCTCCGAGAGCGCGATCACGCGCGCGCTCCGCCGTGGCAGTCGCGGAGGCGCGCTGCAGCAACGTGGCGCAGTCGCCGCAATCGGGCGTCACGAACGCGACCAGCAGCGGCGTGCCGCGCAGCGACGAGAGCTTCTTGCCGCGCGAGCGGCGTGTCGGGGTCGAGCGGCGGCGGCGCCGCCGCTGCGCGCGATCGCGACGCGCAGGTAGGGCTCGAGCAGCGAGGCCGTCGACCGGCCCCTCGATGCGCACGATCGCGCGACCGGAGCCATCGAGCACGTAGGTCTCGGGCGGGCCGCGTGACGCCGAACGCCTGGCGCACGCCGCGCGTGTCGTGCACGAGCGCGTAGGGCACGTCGTGCCGCTTCGCGAACGCGCGCGCCTCGTCGACGGCATCGTTGAAGTCGACGCCGACGAAGCGCACGCCCTGCGCGCTCGTAGCGCACCGACGAGCGCATTCAGGTCGTGGCGCCTCGTCAGCGCACGGCGGGCACCACGACGCCCAGAAGTTGAGCACCGCGGCGTGCCCCGACGAGGCTCTCGACGCGAGATCGTCCCCGGCCTGTCGAGCCGGGGAGCGTGAAGGCGGGCGCCGCCGGCTGCCTGGCCCGCGCGCAGCGCGTCGCGGAACGCGTTGTCGTCCTGTTCGCGAGCTGCCACACGAAGAGCGCGACCAGCGCGAGCAGCAGCGCGACGGCGGGGCGGAGAGTGCTCGTCTCACAGCACGGATGATCGGTCATCGGGGCGCGCGAGGTGGCCGCTCGTCCCGTCAGGCCGTGCTAGATGGTTGCGTGTGCGCGGGTGTCGGGCCGACACGGGCCCGCGCCCGCCGAACCAGCCACCTAGTGGATGATCCACACGGGCGAGCCCACGCGCACGTGCGTGAACAGCCATTCGGCGTCCGGGATGCGCATGCGGATGCAGCCGTGCGAGGCGCTGTAGCCGATCGACGCCGCATCCGGCGTGCCGTGCAGGCCCACGCCGGGCGCCGAGATGCCCATCCAGCGCGTGCCGAGCGGATTGCCGGGACCCGGCGGCACCGGCTTCTCGCCCGCGGCCCAGGCGGAGTTCGGCGGATACCACCAGGGTTGCGCCTGCTTCGTCGATGATCTCGAAGCGCCCGACCGGCGTCGGGTACTGCGACTGGCCGACCGCGACGCCGAGCATCCGCAGCTTGGCCGGCCGTGCTTCGGTAGAGCGTGACGCGGTGCAGCGTGCGGTCGACGACGAGCGCCGGCGGCAGCGTGCGCGCCGTGACCGCGGGCTTGACGACCTTCGTGGGCAGCGCGATCGGTCGCGCGGTCCGGCTCCTTGAGGCCGCGGCGATCGCGGCGGTCGCTGCCAGCGTGTCGAGCTGCCGGCCCCAGACGATCGGGCACGACCACCGGCATGCTGCTCGACGAGCCGGAAGCGTCGCGTCGACGGGCTCGGTCGCGCACCTGCGGCGCGAGCGAGCGCACGCAGGCGCGCAGCGCGCTGCCCGTGATGCGCGTCACGACCGGGATGTCCTCGCCGGTCGACGCGGTCGTGCGTCCCTCGGCGAGAGCGACGCGCAGCGGCCGCTCGAGGTAGGCGTGCAGGCCGAGCTGCGCGGCCGGCACCGTCCAGGACTTGCGTGCCGACGGTGACCGTCACCTGGCCGAGCACGCTCTGGCTTGACCCAGGTCTGCGCCTGCGTCGACGGTCATGCCGCCGACGGGCACGCCGGCGACGCTCACGCCAGGCGCGATGACGCCGGCGCGGCATCGGCGAGGAATCGTCCCTCGGAGGCGGCTTGCGCGGCGGCCAGCGGAACGCACAAGGCGAGCGTTGCGGCAGCGGCGAGCAGGCGGCGCGACCAGAGCACGCAGGCAGTGTTGCATGTCTCGCGTGCGGGCGCCCGCGATTCCACCAGTCGAGTGATATCCCTGCACGACGCCGTAACCGCGCCGGTTTGCGCTATCGAGATCAGCGGGAGCCGAGGCGGCGCACTGCCTGCGCGGCCGCCATCGTCACCGGCCGGGTCGGGTCGAGCGAGACCATCACGAGCACGCCGCGGATCGCCCCGGGCGGTCCGAGCGGCACGAGCGCTGCCGAAGAGCCGGACTGCACGAACGGCGCGAGCGGGCCCGCGTCCGCATCGTCGGCGTCGAGCACGACGACCTCGCCGCCGAGCGCGCGCGCGACGACGGCCGTCGTGACGTCGAGCGGACGGCCGAGCACGCGGCCGACGGGCTCGCGCAGGGCGTTGCCCTCCACGTGCAGGGCAGCCGGCTCGAGCGTGCCGTCGGCGCGCAGCCGCTGCACCGCGCACGTCGAGACGGTTGCGATGCGCGCCGCGGCGACGGCCAGGGCGCCGTCCGGGTCGGCGCCCTCGAGCGCGGCGTCGGCCAGCGCCTCGTGCGCCTCGAGGCGAACGGCCACCGAGCGGGCGGTGATCTCGCTGGCCTTCGCGCCGCGCGCCGTCTGCTCGGCGATGCGCCGCTGCTCGTCGGCGGCGAGCACCGCGGCCGTCACGCCGGCGACGCGCAGCGCCACCTCCGCAGCCCCCGCCGGCGGCTGCGACGCGGTCGAGAGCAGCGCCAGCACGCCGACATCGAGATCGCGCAGCGCGAGCGGGATGATGACCGCGCTGCCGGCGTCGACGGCGCGCGCGAGCGGCGCGAGGCGCGTGTCGGAGGCGAGATCGCCGCGCAGCGCGGGCGCGCTGCCCGCCTCGTCGAGCAGCGCCGCCACGAGCGCTGCGGCGGCCTCCCCTCCCCCGGCCGTCGCGACCTCGCGCAGCGAGCCGTCGGCCGACGCGCGCCCAGACGCCGCCGGCGGTCAGGCCGCGTGAGGCGCAGGGCGGCCTCGAGCGCGCGCTGCGTCGAGGGCTCGCCGGCCGGGGCGCCACGGCATCGCAGAGAGCGCGCGCGTCGGCGAGCTCGACGCGCGAGGCGCCGCTGGGCGCGGGCGGCGGCGAGCGCCTCGGCGACGCGCGTGGCGAAGACGGTGAGCGCGACGTCGGAGGCCGCCGAGTCCGCCCGCTCGCGCTCGGCGAAGAGCAGCTGCAGCACGCCCATGCGCCTCGCCGCGCGCGCGCAGCACGACCGAGAGCACGGCGCCCGACGCCCGAGCCCGCCGGCGAGCGCCGGCGAGCCGTCGCCGCCGGTGACGATGGCATCGTCGTGGCGCAGCGCCTCGAGCGCGAGCGCATCGAGCGGGCCCTGGCGGAGCGGATCGGCGAGCCGCGCGCCGAAGCCCGCGAGCACGTGCAGGCCGTCCTCGTCCAGCGCGTGCACGAGGGCGCTGTCGGCGCGGCACGCGCCGCTCGCGAGGCGCGCGGCGACGCGCGCGACGGCCGCGGCGTCGCCCGTCGCCGAGAGCGCCTCGCCCGCGACGTCGAGCAGCTCCTGCATGCCCGGTCTCGACGCCCGCGCCCGCGCGCGAGACGGCCAGCGCGGCCTGTGCCGCCACGTGGCGCAGCAGCTGGCGCTCGGACTCGCTGAACGGTCGGGGCCCGCGCGCAGGATCTCGAGCACGCCCGACCGCGCCGCTGGCCCCGCCGATCGGCAGTGCCAGAGCCGTCGTCGCGCCGCGGTTCTGCAGCCGGCGCGCGACCGCGGGCTCGATCGCGGCGTCGAGATCGCGTCTCGCGGCCGCGCATGGCCTCCTCGAGGCCGCCGTCGAGCGGCAGGCTCGTGCCGGTGAGCTCGGCCTCCAGCGCGGGTGCGTCGACGTGCACGGCGCGCGCCACGAGCACGCCGCGGGCGGTGTCGAGGATGCGCACGAGCACCGCGTCGGCGCGCGCGAGCTCGGCCGCGACGCGCGCGAGCAGGGCGAGCGCACGGGCGTCGTCGCCCTCGCCCGCGGCCGACGCCGCCTGGTCGAGCGCCGCGAGCTGCGCCGACAGCCGGCGTGCGCCGACCGCGGCATGCGCCGCCTCGAGCGCGCGGCCCGCGATCTCGGCGATGCCGTCCGCGAGCGCGAGGTCCTCGGATGCGAGCGCCTCGCCGGCATCGCGCCCGCAGAACACGACGGCGACGCTCGCGCGATCGGCGTCGCGCAGCGCGAAGGCGAGCACCGCGGCCGGCCCGCCGTCGCCCTCGAACGGGATGTCGCTCGGATCGCTCGCGATCGCGGCGCCCTCGTTCGTCAGCGCCCGGGCCGGCGAAGCCGCTGTCGGCGCGCAGATGCCAGCGCTGCACCCAGCCCGCCCCGCGGCCGGTGCTGGCGGCGATCACGAGCCGGCCGTCGGGCTCGCGCACCGCGACGGCGGCCCAGTCGCAGGCGAGGCCCTCGGCGGTCGCGCGGCTGATCGCGTCGAGCACGCGGTCGAGGTCGAGCGCGACGCCCGCCAGCAGGCTGGCCGCTGCGCGCACGCGGTCGGCGATCGCGGCGCGCCGGCGCAGCGAGGCCCGGTGCGTCGTGTCGAGCTCGGCCGCGGCGGCGGTGCCGACGCGCTCCAGCACGCCGCCGGCCGCTCCGAGCACCGCCTCGGCGGCCTCGAGCGGCGCGCCCGCGACCTGCGTCCCGAGCTCGACGAACGCCCGCTGCAGCGCGCCCACGAGCGAGACGAAGCTGAGCCCGCCCTGGATGCAGCCCGCGACCTCGCGCTCGAGCACGAGCGAGGAGAACGGCGCGCGATGCGGGTCGCGCAGCGAGCGCTCGAGCGCCTCGAGCGCCTGCTCGCAGCCGCCGCGCACGCGCGAGAACGGCACGCCCTCGGGCGCGAGCACCTCGTGCGCACGAGCGAGCAGCGCTCGAGCAGCGAGGCGCGCAGCTCCGCCAGCAGCGCGAGGCCGGGTGGCTCGGCCTGGGCAGTCTCGTCGACCACGGCGCTCAGCATAGAGCGCGCCGGATGACGGCGGCCGGGGCCGATGAACTACCCTTGCGGCCGTGAGCGTGCCCCCGGGCAGGCGTACCCGCTGGAAGGATCGAGCCGACGACCCCGAGCTCGAGCGCGAGCTCATCGAGGAGCTCGATCGTCGCCGGCGCGCGCGCGCGGAAGACCGCCAGCGCCGCGCACAGGAGCGGCGCTCGCGCTGGGTGATCTGGCTGTTCGTGCTGCTGACGGCTGGTGCAGCAGCGGCGATCGGCTACGGCGCCCTCTCAGTGGCCCGCTCGCTGTTCGGCTGACCCCGGCGCCGGCCGGGCGCCGCCGCAGCGATCGCATAGGATCCCCGCGCATGTCCCGCCGCATCGCCGCTCTCAAGCCGCAGCTCAACCGCATCCGCGCCTGGGCGCACGAGGGCTCGACGGACGCCTGGATCGCCCACCAGCTCGAGACGACGGCCGACGTCCGTGCGCGCGTTCCGCCAGGAGCACGGGATCGAGCGCGGCGGGCCGGCGCCGCTCGCGCCGATCACGCCCGACAGCGTCGTCGAGGCGATGCTCGCCGAGGAGGCCGCGGCGCTGGAGGCAGCCGCGTCGGGCGCGCCCCCGCTCGACGAGCGCTCGGACGAGCGCGAGCCGGAGCCCGCGCCCGCACCGCGCGCCGCGCCGTCGCGCGCCGCGCCGGCGGACGCGCGCCAGCCGGCCGATGACGCCGACGCCGAGACGGCACCGGCCGCCGAGCGAGCAGGCCGCCGCGGCCGCCGAGCAGTCGCCGCCGGCCGATGCGCCGGCGAAGCCCGCCCGCCGCCGCAGCGCACGCGGCGGCGCGCGGCCGCGCGGAGGCTGCCGCCGTCACCGACGCACGGCGAACTGCCGCTGCCGAGCGCAGACGCCGAGGCGGACGGAGCGCCCGAGCGCCGTGCCGGACGACGCCGAGGTCACGAGCGAGGAAGAGCCGGCGGCGCAGCCCGCGCGCGCGCGCAAGCGCGGACGCCGCCGCGGGCGCGGTCGCGGCGCGCGCGGGCTCGAGGCGCGCCTGCTGCCTGGCAGCGTGCTGCTGCTCGACCCGTCGGTCACGGCCGATCCCGCGTTCCAGGAGCACTGGCAGGACGCCGGACCGCTGCGCGTCGAGATCAGCGCGGACGCGATCGTCCTGCGCCGCGCGGCGGCAGAGGCCGAGCCCGACCACACGCACGGCTGAAGACGCGCCGAGCGCGCGCTCGGCGCTAGTTGAACTGGGTGACGCGCACGCGGAGCAGCGCCTTGGCCTGCTCCACGAGCGCGAGCGGGTCGAGCGGCTTGCCGACGAACGTGTTGGCGCCATGCTCCTCGGCGTGATCGTCCTCGCTCTCGCCCGAGAACATGATCACCGGGAGCGTCTCGATGCCGTGGCGCTCGCGCACGCGGCGCAGCATCTCCCAGCCGTCGATGCCCGGCAGGTTGACGTCGAGCATCACGAGATCCGGCGGATCCTCGTCGAGCGCCGCGAGGCCCTCCTCGGCCGTGGCGGCCTCGCGCACGACCATGCCGTCGAACTCGAGGTTGACGCGGATGAACGAGCGCAGCTTCGGGTTGTCGTCGACGACGAGCACGACGGCGTCGCCGCGAGGCCGCGAGCCGGCGCCGTTGCGCTGGATGAACGCGTCCAGGTCCGAGCGCAGGAAGCGGCGGTGGCCGCCCGGCGTGTAGAACACCGGCAGGCGCCCGCTATCGGTCCAGACCCTCACCGTGCTCTGCGCGATCCCCAGATACTTTGCGGCCTGACCGAGCGTCAACCACGTCGGCTCGGCAGAACGCGCACCCGTGCGCCGGTGCGGGGAGTCGGCGTCTCCCTTCATGCGTCCCAGTGTAGCCCGGATCCGCGGGATCCGGTGCGCCCGCTGCCGCGATCCATCCCTTGCAACCCTCGCGGGAGCGCAGGCAGGCGCGCCTCAGGGCGTTCCGCGCGTCACGACCGTGACCGTGCGCGACGGCGACCGTCTCGGTGACGGTGACGCGCGCGAGACCGCGATCGGACGTCCTCAGCTGCTCGTCCGGGCGCCTCCGTGAGCGCCCTGCCCGACGAGGAAGCCGCCGGCCGCGGCTCCGGCCAGCGGCGAAGCACGACGAAGACCTGCGCGATGCGCGAGCGGCGGCGCTGGCGCACGACGGCCTTGCGCCGGCGCTCGATGCGCACGAGCTCCTCGGTCGGGTCGGCTGCGGCGGCGGCAGGCGGCGGGTGGTAGCTCACGTCGAGGGCTTCCAGTCGCGCGCGTTGCGGGCGGCGCGCGCGCACGCCGCGTCGGCGAACGCGGCGTCCTGCGCCCAGCCGACGTCCGGGGCCGAGCGCTGCGCGGCGTCGCGGCGCCCAGCGGTCGGCATCGCTCGTAGAGCGCGACGAGCATCGCGAGCGTGTAGGTCTGGCCGAGCCGGCGGCGCAGCTCGCGCTCGAGCTCCTGCATCACGACGCGCGCGATCGGCGCGCGCTTCGGATCGGCGAGGATGCGCTCGACGAAGCGCTCGCCGTTGCGCCAGTCCTCGCGCGCCAGCCGCACGCTGAGCTCGCTCACGCCCATGCGCAGCACCGCTCCGGCATCGGCGCGCCGCGCGCTCGAGCACGAGCGCGCCGAAGCGCGTAGGGCGGCGACGCGAGCGCGACCGCCGCGTGGGCGTGCAGGCACTTCAGCGGCGCCCCGCGGCGGCCCGCCGTCGAGGCTCGCCGCGAGCGCGGCGCCGCCGATCGAGCGCGCGGGCCCGCCGGCGGCGAGCGCGCGCGCGCAGCGCGGCGACGCGCGGCGATCGGCGCGCCGCGCGGCTGCGGCGCAGCGCCGGGCCGCTCCGCCAGCTCGGCCTCGAGCGCGGCGATGCCGCCGTCCGACTCGAGCTCGCCGACGGCGCGCACGAGCACGCGGCAGGAGAGCCAGAACGTCGTCGGGAACGGCGTGCCGGCCTCGTCGTAGGGGCGCTGCGCGATCACGCTCGGACCGCCGTGCGGACAGCGGGCAGCCACGCCCGCGAGCGCGCGCGGCGGCCGGCCGAGCTGGTGCTCGATCGCCTCGCGATCACGTGCGGTCGCAGGCATTCCACGCGCGGAAGTGTGGCAGCCGGGAGGAGCACCGGCGCAGACGGCGAAGCCGTGCGGATGCCGCCTCGCCCCCGCCCCGCCCGCAGCGCGCGCCTCCATCGCGCCCGCCGCCTCGGCGCAGGCGCGCTGCTGCTGCTGCTCGCTCGTGCTCTGCATCGGCCCGGTGCGCTCGTACCTGCACGCGCGCACCGCGACCGCAGAAGCTGCGCACCGAGGTCGCGCAGCTCGACCGCGAGCACGCGCAAGCTGCAGGCCGAGCTCAAGAGCGCCTCGCGGACGCACGGCGATGATCGCCCAGGCGCGCGCCGCGGGCTACATCCGCCCGGGCGAGAAGCCGTTCGCGCTCACGCCGTAGGCGCGCGCGCCGACAGGCGTCCGTCAGAGCGTCTGCACGAGGATCGTGTTCGTGGCGCCCGGGCCGGTTGACGTTCGTGCCGCTCGTGATCACGACGCGATCGCCGGGGCCCGCGATGCCGGCGCGCTGCACGGCGTCGATCGAGCGCAGCCAGAGCGTCTCGACGTCCTTCGTCGGATCGAGCGCGAGCGGCACGACGGCCCAGTCGAGCATGAGCTGGCGCTGCACGTCCCAGCTCGGCGTGCAGGCCACGATCGGGCGGTGCGGCCGGTGGCGCGAGACCTCGCGCGCGGTCTCGCCCGAGACGGTCGGGACGATGATCGCAGCGGCCTCGATGATCTCGGCCATGTCGCAGGCCGAGTGGCCGACGACGTCGGAGATGTAGCGCGGCGCCCTGGCGCGTGGCCTCGAAGGGCGTGTCGCGGTAGGCGAACTCGGGCTCGACCGCGGCTGCGATGCGCACCATCGTGTCGACGGCCTCGACGGGGTACTTGCCGACGGCCGTCTCGCCGCTGAGCATGATCGCCGAGGTGCCGTCGAGGATCGCGTTGGCGACGTCGGAGGCCTCGGCGCGCGTCGGCTCGGGCGCGTCGATCATCGACTCGAGCATCTGCGTCGCCGTGATCACGGTCTTGCCCGCCTCGCGGCCCATGCGGATCAGGCGCTTCTGCAGCATCGGCACCTCGGCCGCGCCGATCTCGACGCCGAGATCGCCGCGCGCGACCATCAGCGCGTCCGTCACGGCGACGATCGCCTCGAGCTGCTCGATCGCCTCGAGCTTCTCGATCTTGGCGATCACGCGCTGGCGGCCGCCGTGGCCCTGCATGAGGCGCTTGAGATCCTCGACGTCCTCGGCGCGCCGCACGAACGAGAGCGCGACGTAGTCGACGTCCCACGACTCACCGCGAGCTCGAGCAGCTCGCTGGTCGCGATCGGTGATCGACGGGATCGGCAGGTAGCTGCCGGGCAGGTTGACGCCCTTCTGGGAGCGGATCAGCCCGCCGGTCTCGACGCGGCAGCGCACGCGCTTGCCGAGCGCCTCGATCACGCGCAGCCGCACGCGGCCGTCGTCGATCATGACCGGCGAGCCCGGGCCGCACGACGCGCGCGAAGTCGAGCTCGAAGCCGAGCTCGAGATCGTCCGCCGCTCGCCGCGCCCGCGCTCGCGAGCACGAGCTCGTCGTCGTCGCGACCGGCGCGGGGCTCCTCAGCGGCGCGACGCGCAGCTTCGGGCCGGGCAGGTCGGCGAGGATCGCGAGCGGCCGGTCGAGCCGCTTCTCGACCGCGCGCACGACGCGCACGAGCGCCTCGAGCTCCGCCGGCGTCGCCGTGCGAGCAGTTGACGCGCGCGACGTCCATGCCCGCGGCGAAGAGCCGCTCGATCATCGGCTCCTCGCGCGGTCGCGGGGCCGATCGTGCAGACGATCTTCGTGCGGCGCGGGGCGATGCTCATGCGCTGCGCCCGGCGAACGCGAGCAGGCCCGGGTAGGTCGCCTGCGAGCCCGAGCTGCTCCTCGATGCGCAGCAGCTGGTTGTACTTGGCGACGCGCTCGGAGCGGCACGGCGCGCCGGTCTTGATCTGGCCCGGCGTTGGTCGCGACGGCGATGTCCGCGATCGTCGCGTCCTCGGTCTCGCCCGAGCGGTGCGAGATCACGGAGCGTAGCCGGCGCGCGCGCCCAGCGCGATCGCGTCGAGCGACTCGCTGAGCGTGCCGATCTGGTTGACCTTGACGAGGATCGCGTTCGCGGCGCCGGCCTCGATGCCCTCGGCGAGCCGCTTCGGATTCGTCACGAAGAGGTCGTCGCCGACGAGCTGGACGCGCGGCGCCGAGCTGCTCGGGTCAGCAGGCGCCAGCCGTCCCAGTCGTCCTCGGACATCGCATCCTCGAGCGAGAGGATCGGGTAGCGGCCGCAGAGCTCGCTCCACCAGTCGACGAGCTGCTCGGAGCTCAGCTCGCGGCCCTCGAGCGTGGTAGGCGCCGTCGCGGTAGAGCTCGGTCATCGCGGGGTCGAGCGCGATGCCGACCGCATCGGCGTGGCCCGCGTCGCCGGCCGCGGCCAGGATCAGCTCGATCGCGGCCTCGGCCGAGGAGATCTCGGGCGCGAAGCCGCCCTCGTCGCCGACGGCCGTCGAGAGGCCGTCGCGGTGCAGGCGCGCCTTGAGCGCGTGGTAGACCTCGCTGCCGATGCGCAGCGCCTCGGCGAACGCTCTCGGCCCGGTGCGGGACGAGCATGAACTCCTGCAGGTCGAGGCGCGTTGTCGGCGTGCGCGCCGCCGTTGATGACGTTCATCATCGGCACGGGCAGCACGTGCGCGGACGGGCCCGCCGAGCGAGCGCCAGAGCGGCAGCCCGAGCGCGGCGGCGGACGCCTTGGCGACCGCCAGCGACGCGCCCGAGCACGCCGTTCGCGCCGATGCGGCCCTTGTCGCGGCGTGCCGTCGAGCTCGCAGAGCAGCCGATCGACGCCGCGCTGGTCGTGCACGTCCTGGCCGATCAGCGCGGCTGCGAGCTCGTCGTTGACGCTCGCGACCGCGCCCTGCACGGCCTTGCCGCCGTAGGCGGAGCCCCCGTCGCGGCGCTCGATCGCCTCGTGCGAGCCGGTCGAGGCCCCCGAGGGCACGGCGGCGCGGCCGCGCGCGCCCGTCGTCGGTGACGACGTCGACCTCGACGGTCGGGTTTCCGCGCGAGTCGAGGATCTGGCGCGCGTGCACGGATGCGATCGTTGTCACTGAGCTTCCCTGAGAGACTGCTTGGCCGCTTGATAGTAGTGCTCCTGCTGCGCCGTCCCCACCGCCCGGAAGGCGACGCCCTGGCCTCGGCGAGCCGCTCGGCGCACTCCACGCGCTCGCGGAAGCGGGCGCTCGCCGCGCGCAGCGCGAGCTCGGGATCGCAGTTGTAGCGGCGCGCGACGTTGACGCAGGCGAAGAGGACGTCGCCGATCTCGCCGACGATCGCCCGCGAGCGGCTCGCGCTCCGCCTCCGGCTCGGGCTGCCCGCGAGCTCGGCGCGCAGCTCCTCGAGCTCGCTCTCGAGATCGCCGAAGGCCTCCGCGGCGGTCGCGTAGTCGAAGCCGACCGCGGCGGCGCGCCGCTGCAGCTTGCGCGCCTGCAGCAGCGCCGGCAGCCAGCCCGGGACGTCGTGGAAGATCCCCTCGCGCCCCTCGCTCTCGACCTTGACGTCCTCCCAGCGGTTGCGCGCGTCGCCTGCCGTCTCCGCGCTCTCGGCGCCCGAACACCCAGGGGTGGCGCACGCGCAGCTTCGCGGCCACGCCGAGCGCGACGTCCACCCACGCGCCTGCGCCCGCCTCCTCGCACAGCAGCGCCAGGAACGTCGTCTGGAAGAGCAGGTCGCCGAGCTCGTCGATCAGCTTCGGCGAGAGCCCCGACTCGCGCACCGCATCGGCCACCTCGTAGGCCTCCTCGACGGTGTGCGGCACGATCGAGGTCGCCGTCTGCGCGCGATCCCAGGGGCATTCGCGCCGCAGGACGGCGGTCAGCTCGAGCAGCGCGCCCGGCGGCCGCCGGCGGCGGCCTGGCGCGCGAGCAGCGGGCGCTCGGGCAGCGTGGGCACGCCGGGCAGGCTGCGCGCGAGCGCGTAGGCCGCCGGTCGGGCGCGCAGACGGTCGCAGCGGCGTCGTCGAAGCGCGACGCCGAGGGCGGCCAGCGCCGGCGCTCAGCGCTTCCGGCAGCTCGCGCGGCGCGACGGCGACCGGCCGCGCGCAGCGCAGCGAGCGCGGCGGCGGGCACGAGCTCCGGCTCACCGGGGCCCAGCGCGACGATCAGCGCGCCAGGCGCCTGCGCGGCGCCGCCGGTCACTGCGTCGACGTCGCGAGGGCGGGCGAGTAGCCGGGCGCGAACTTGATGTTCTGGCTCAGCTGGTCCACAGCCGCGGCGAACTTGTCGGCGATGCTCTTCTGACGCGCTTCTCGACCAGCTGGCTGCGGATCTGCACCTTGAGCGCCGCGTCGAGGGGTCGGTCGCTCTTCGGCAGGACGGGCCCCTCGGCCTCGATCAGGTGCCAGCCGAACTGGGCTCTTGCACGGGCTTCGAGACGACGCCCTGCTGGATCGCTGAAGGCCACGTCGGCGAACGGCTTGACGAGGCTTGCTGCGCGTCGACGACGCCGAGCTCGCCGCCCGCGCGTCTTGCCGCTCGGTGTCGGTCGAGTACTGCTTGGCGAGCTCGGCGAAGCTCGCGTCCGAGCGACGAGAGCTGCGCGTAGAGCTGGTCGGCCAGCGCCTTCGTCTTGACCAGGATGTGGCGCACCTTGCGGCGCTCGGGCAGCGTGTAGGTCGTCGCCTTGTCCTTGTCGTACTGCGCCTGGATCTGCTTGTCGGTGACGGTCGGCTTGGCCGCCGACCTTCTCGGCCGCCGCCGCCGCCAGCAGCTTCGTCTCGATGCGGCTGCCGCAGCAGCGCGCGCGTCATGCCCGTCTTCTTGAACTCGGCATCGACCTTGGCCTGGTCGATCGTGCCCTCCGCCTTGCCCGGGAACGCGCTCGACGAGCGTCGGCTTGACCGCTGCGTCGACCGCGCTCGGCTTGACGGTGACGCCGAGGTTCTTGCGCCCACGCGCGCAGCTCGGCCTCGTGCGCGAGCGACTCGAGCGCGCGCGAGCGCAGCGAGACCCAGTCCTCCGTGCCCGGCTCCGGGTAGGTCGTCCTGAGCGTGAGCCTGGCGATGTTCATCGTGGTCTGCAGGTGCGCGACGGTGATGCTCTGACCGTCGACGACCATCACGCTGCCCGTTCGGCACGGCGCTCTTCGAGCTCGCGCTGGAGCCGCCGCATCCGGCGAGCAGCACGGCGGCGAGCAGGCCGACGCCCAGAGCCAGTCCCGCCGCTCGGGCGCCGCATCATCGCCGGTCGTGGTCTGCGGCCGATGCCGCGTCGATGCCGCCGTGCTCGTCGTCTTGGGGGCGCCATGCCGGCGCGTAGCGCACGGTCTTCTCGAGCTTCTTCTGGAAGGTCGGTGAACCACTTGTTGGCGACGCCCTGCTTCTTGGTGGTCAGGAGGCTGGTGCGGATCGTCTACTTGAGCGCGGTGTCGAGCGGCTTCTGCGATGCCGGGACGGTATCGGCCGTGGCCTCGATCACGTGCCAGCCGTAGCAGCTCTTGACGGGCTTCGCGACCTTGCCGGTCGGGCTGCTGAATGCGACCTTGTCGAACGTCGGCACGGTCTGGCCCTTCTGGATCGTGCCCAGCTTGCCGCCGTTCTTCTTGGAGCCCGGGATCGATCGTGTACTTCTTGGCGAGCGCCGCGAACTGCGCGTCGCTGCTCGCGAGCTGCTGGTAGATCTGGTCGGCGAGCGCCTTGTCTTGACGAGGATGTGGCGGACGGCGCGGCTCGCGGGCGTCGCGTAGGTCTCCTTGTTCTTGGTGTAGTACGCCTGGACCGTCGGCGTCGGAGACCGTGAGTCGTTCTTCGTCAGGTTGACGAAGATCGCGGAGCGCTCGAGGCCGTTGCGGATGTTCTCGAGACGTTCGCCTGCGTCGTGTGGTTGTCGGCGAGCACCTTCTTCCACTTCGTCGTCGTCGACCTTGCCGTTCGTGCCCTTGGCGTACTGCAGCTTGAGCTTCTGCAGGTTCGAGTCGACGGCCGTCTGCTGGACGGCGACCTTGAGCTGCTTCGCCGCGGCGTCGAACTCGGCCTGCTGCACGAGCTGCGTCGACGAAGCTCGCCTGCAGCTGCTTGCGCGCGGCGGATGCCGGGCTTCGGGCAGGCCTTCTTGGCGGCCTTGTACTGCACGCAGACCTGTGTCATGAGCGTGTCCAGCTTGCTGCGCGGCACGGTCTCGCCGCCGACCACGGCCACCGCGTTCGCGGGCACGGTCGTGCTGGTGCTGGCAGCGGTCGGGCCGCTCGACGACGAGGCGTCGGAGCCGGAGCCACCGCCGCAGGCGCTGATCAGGAGCGCGGCGGAGCAGAGGGCGAGGCCGGCGAGCGGCACGCGGAGACGGAGCAGGCAGATGCATGGGACAGCCTTGTGAGAATTCGCTTGGGCTCAACGGCGCGGGAGCTGCGCTCCCCCGTTCGGGTGAGCCACCGCGACTCATCTATAGCAGCAGCGGCGCCCTCCACCACAGCATCGCGCCGCAAGCGGGTGGAGACGCAATGGCTGCGCTCGGCCCTTCATCGAGGCTTATGGACATGAGGTCTCCGAGCGTGTCGACGAGAGCGATCACCTGGCCAGCGGCCGCTCCGGGCGAGAGCGGCAATCCGAGCTCGCCGGCGGCCGCGTTGTAGAGCACGCGGCCGTGGCGCTCGCGCAGCTCGCGGAGGTCGACCGGCCCGAGCGCGATGCGAGCGATGCGTCGCGCGCGCCCCGCGCACGGTCAGCGAGTCGGCGCCCAGCGCCGCCAGCTTGACGCGCGCCTCCTGGGCCAGGATCAGGCTCTCGACGGGCTCCGGCGGCTCGCCGAAGCGGTCGGTCGAGCTCGATCTGGATGTCGCGCAGCTCGTCGACGGTCTCGGCCAGCGCGATGCGGCGGTGGACGTCGAGCTTGGCCGCCTCGTAGGCGACGTAATCAGCGGGCACGTAGGCGTCCAGCGCGAGGTCGAGGCGCACGGGCCGCATGAGCGCGCCCCGGTTGCCGCTGAGCTCGGCGACGGCCTCGGCCAGCAGGTCGCAATAGAGCTCGAAGCCCACCGCCGCGACATGGCCCGACTGCTCGTCGCCGAGCAGGCTGCCCGCGCCGCGCAGCTCGAGGTCTCGCAGCGCGACGCGGTAGCCGGAGCCGAGCTCGGTGTAGTCGGCCAGGGCGGCAAGGCGCGCCCGCGCCTCCTCCGAGAGCTCGCTGCCGTCGGGATACATGAGGTAGGCGTGCGCCGCGTTCTCGCCACGGCCGACCCGACCGCGGATCTGGTAGAGCTGGGCGAGTCCGAGCACGTCGGCGCGCTCGATCACGAGCGTGTTCACCTGCGGGATGTCGAGCCCGCTCTCGATGATCGTCGTCGCCACGAGCACGTCGAGATCGCCGCGCAGAAACTCCACCATTGCCTGCTCGAGCTGCTTGTCGTCCATCTGCCCGTGGCCGACGCCGACGCGCGCCTCGGGCACGAGCCTGCGGATCTTCTCGGCTGCCTCGTAGATCGTCTCGACGCGGTTGTGGAGGTAGAAGACCTGCCCCTCGCGCGCGATCTCACGGCGGATCGCAGAGGCCACGAGCGCCTCGTCGTACTCCGCGACGTGGGTGCGGATCGGCTGGCGGCCCGCGCGGCGGCGTCGCGATCACGCAGATGTCGCGCAAGCCGGCGAGCGACATGTGCAGCGTGCGCGGAATCGGCGTGGCCGACATCGAGAGCGCGTCGACCTCGAGGCGCAGCTGGCGCAGCAGCTCCTTCTGGCGCACGCCGAAGCGCTGCTCCTCGTCGATCACGATCAGCCCGAGCTGCTTCGGGATGACGTCGCGCGAGAGCACCCGGTGGGTGCCGATCAGCACCTCGATCTTGCCGTCGCCGAACTCCTTCAGCGCCTTCTTGACGTCGGCGGCGTCGCGCATGCGGGAGACGGCCTCGACGCGCACGGGGAAGTCGCGGAAGCGGTCGCGGAACGTCTGCAGGTGCTGCTGCACGAGCAGCGTCGTCGGCGCCAGCACGAGCACCTGCCTGCCCGAGATCGCGACCAGGAACGCCGCGCGCATCGCGACCTCGGTCTTGCCGAAGCCGACGTCGCCGCAGATCAGCCGGTCCATCGGCTGCTCGCCGGTGAGATCCGCGTAGCACCTCGTCGATCGCGCGCGCCTGATCCTCGGTCTCCGTGAAGGCGAAGGCGCGCTCCATGCGCTCGAGCCAGCCCTCGTCGTCGGCGTAGGCCGGCCGCGTGCGCGTCTGACGCACGGCGTAGAGCCGGAGCAGCTCGCCGGCGAGCTCGTGGACCGCGGCCCGCGCGCGCGACCGCAGCGTGTGCCAGGCCTTGCCGCCGAGCTTCGAGAGCGCCGGCGGGCGGCCGTCGGCGCCGATGTAGCGCGAGAGCTTCGCGAGCTGGTCGTGCGGGACGAAGAGCCGGTCCTCGCCCTTGAACTGGAGGTTCACGTAGTCGCGCGTGACGCCGCCGACGGTCTTCGTGTCGAAGCCGAGGAAGCGCCCGACGCCATGCTCGACGTGCACGACGTAGTCGCCCGGCTTGAGGTCGGCGGCGCTCGAGAGCGCGCGCCCGAGGCGCCCCGCGACGGCGGCGCCGGCGGCGCGACGCCGGAAGAGCTGCTGCGCCGAGACGACGGCCAGGCGCGCGCCCTGCCAGATCACGCCGCGGCGCAGCGGCGAGACGGCGAAGCTCGACGCCGGCCCCGGAAGGCAGCGGCTGCCCGGTCGCGAGCAGCGTCGCCTCCACGCGCCGCAGCGCCGCCTGCGTGCGCTCGGCGTCGCCGCGGTGCGGGAAGGCGACGACGACGCGCAGGCCCGCGCGCACGAGCCCGAGCAGCTCGGCCTCGGCCTCGGCGATGCCGCGGCCGGCGAGCGCCGGGCGCTGGGCCTCGAAGGCCGGCGCGCCGCCTGACAGCGGGTCGAGCGCCGTGACGCCCTCGAGCAGCTCGCGACCGAGGCCTCGCTCACGTACGCCCGCTCGCGCGCGGCCTTCGAGTGGCCGGCGGCAGCCTCCGCGAGGCGGTCGTCGCGCGGCCTCCAGGACGCGCTCGGGCTGCCAGGCGCAGACGACGCCGATACGCGATCAGCTCGGGCGCGAGCGCGACGAGGTCGCCCGGGATCGGCACGTCCTCCTCGTGCGTCCACTCCTCCACGTCGACCGGCGAGCGGTGCGCCTCGCGCGCAGGCTGCAGATCGCAGCGCTGCAGCTCGGCGAGCGAGCGCTGCGTGAAGACCGAGAAGCGCGAGATGCGCTCGACCTCGTCGCCGAAGAGCTCGATCCGGACCGGCTCGGCGCCGGTCGTCGGGAAGACGTCGAGGATGTCGCCGCGCACGGCCAGCTCACCGCGCTCCCCCACGCGCTCGACGCGCGTGTAGCCCGGCGCTCACGAGCGCCGCGACTGCCTCGTCGCGCACGAGCTCGCCGCCGCGCTCGACGTGCAGCGTCGCGGCGCGCCGCTCGGGCGGCGGCATGCGCTCGACCAGAGCGCCGCGGCCGAGATCGCGACGATGCCCGCCGGCGCGCAGCAGGCCGAGCCCGCGGGCGCGCTCGCCGACGAGGTGCGGCGCCGGCTCGAGGCCCGAGCCGTAGGCGACGCCGCGCGACGGGATGAAGCCGACCTCCTCGGCGGCGGCGCGTACCAGGCCGCCTCGTCTGCCACCTCGCGGGCGGTCTCGTCGTCGTCGACAGATCACGGCGAGCCCGGCGCGCGCATCTCCCGCGGCGGCGCTGCCAGACGCCTGCGAGCAGCGGCGCGAGCAGCGGCCTCGGGCACGCGCGCGCGCGCCGGCAGCGCCGGACTCGAGCGCGCCCGCGAGCTGAGCGACGCCGGGCTGTGCGGCGACCTCGTCCGTGACGGACGCGAGGTTCGCGAGGTTGAGGTCGACTGTCTTGCTCATGCTGGGCGCCGCGGGTCCGCGGCTCTGGCCGACACGGGGCCGGCGTCCTGCAGGATAGCCTCCGGCGGCGTGAAGGACACGCTTCTCGACGAGCTCTGCGACTGGCTCCGCATCCCTTCGATCTCCTCCGGCGGCGGCGATCCCGCAGACCTCCGGCGCGCCGCCGAGTGGGCGTGCGAGCGCATCGTCGCAGCGGGCGGCGCGGGCGAGGTGCTGTCGGGCTACGGCAACCCGCTCTGCGTCGGCGAGCTGCGCTCGCCACGCGCGCCGACGCGCCGACCGTGCTGATCTACGGCCACTACGACGTGCAGTCGCCCGAATCCGCTCGAGCTCTGGACGTCGCGACCCGTTCGAGCCCGTCGTGCGCGACGACCGGCTCTATGCGCGCGGCGCGAGCGACGACAAGGGCAACTTCCTGCCGCTCCTGCACGTCGCCTGCGAGCTCGCGCGGGCGGGCGAGCTGCCCGTGCACGTGCGCGTCGTGCTCGAGGGCGAGGAGGAGGTCGGGGGCTCGAACGTCCTGCGCTACGTCGCCGAGGACGAGCGCGGAGCCGACTGCGCGATCGTGTTCGACGGCGGCATGGTCGACGAGGCGCGCCCGGCGCTGCACATCGCCGTGCGCGGCGTCGTGATGGCGCACCTGCGCGTGCGCACGGCCGAGCGCGACCTGCACTCGGGCGTCTACGGCGGCGTCGCGCCTTGAACGCCGCGCACGTCCTCACGTCGCATGCTCGCACAGGTCATTCCCGGCCGCGTTCGGGCCGCGTGCGCGACGAGCTGCGCGCCGGTCTGCGCAGCCCAGCGCCCGAGGAGGTCGCCTCCTGGGCAGGAGCTGCCGGCCGGCGCCGAGGTGCTGGCCGATGCCGGAGCGCACGAGATCGCGCCGGGCGCCGCGGCCGAGTCTCTATGCACGCACCTGGGCCGACGCGAGCGCTCGACATCAACGGCATCGAGAGCGGCGACGCGCATGCAGCGGCGCACGATCATTCCCTGCACGGCGAGCGCGCGCCTGAGCGTGCGCGTTGCGCTCGGCCAGGACGGCGGGCAGATCGCCGCGGCGCTCGAGCGCATCCTGCGCGAAGCCGCGCCTCGCCGGCGCGGAGATCGAGCTCGAGGTGGAGGCCGGCGAGCCCGCCGGCTTCGATGCCGCGGATCCGGTGCTGGGGCTCGCGCGCGACGCGATCGGCCGCGCCGCCGGCGCCCGGCCGCTGTTCGTGCGCACGCGGCGGCTCGATCCCGATCCTCGGAGCGCTGCGCGGAGCGCGGCATTCCGACGGTGCTGTCGGGCTTCGCGCTCGACGCCGACGGCATCCACGGCCCCGACGAGAGCTACCGCCTCGAGAGCCTCGCGCTCGGCGAGCGCGCCGCTCGCGAGCTCTACGCCGCGCTCGCGACGCTGACGCCAGGGCCCGGCGTCGCGCACGGGCCTCAGGGATAGGCGGCGAGTGCCGCCTCGATGCCCTCGCGCGTGATCAGCTCGACGCAGTCGGCCGCCGATGCTCACCATCGGCCCCGGGTCTTCGTCGAGCTCGAAGGGCGAGAGCAGCCAGTCGGCCAGGTCGCGGCGCTCGCCCGGGCGCTGGGCGCCCGATGCCGCAGGCGGACGCGGCCGAAGTCGCGCGTGCCGAGCCGCTCTGCCACCGAGCGCAGGCCGTTGTGGCCGCCCAGCCCGCCGCCGAGCTTGGCCCGCACCTGGCCGAAGCGCGCCTCCACGTCGTCGTGCACGCAGATCGACCTGCTCCGGCGCGAGGCCGTACGCGCGTGCGGCCTTCTGCACCGGGCCGCCCGAGAGGTTCATGAAGCCGAGCGGGCGCAGCAGCGCGACCGTCGTCCCGTCGTCGAGGCGCACCTCGCTGAGCGCGCCGCCGTGCTTCTCGCGCTCGGGCGGGCGCCGACCAGCGCGCAGCCAGCTCGGCGGCGACGATGTAGCCGAGCGTTGTGACGCGTGCAGGCGTAGCGCGAGCCCGGATTGCCGAGCCCGGCGACGAGCAGGTCCATGGGCGTGCGCCGCGGGCGGAACCAGCGGAGGAAGGCTACTCCGCGTCCGCGGAAGCGCCGTCCTCGCCGCCCTCGGCCTCGCCCTCGCCGCCCTCGGCACGCGCCTCGGCGGCCTCTGCAGCGCCTCGGCCTCTGCCTCGGCAGCCTCTTCCTCGGCCGTCGGGCCCTTGGGCTCCGCGACGCTCGCGAGCATCGTGTCGGGATCGCCGATGTAGGTCAGTCCCTTGCCGCTCGGGGAGATCCGAGAGCTTGATCGAGTCGCCGATGCCGAGGCTCCGAGATGTCGATCTCGACGTGCTCGGGCAGATCGCCCGGCAGCGCCTCGATCGTCAGCTCGTGCGCGTTCTGGGCGAGGATGCCGCCGTAGGTCTTGACGCCCTCGGCCTCACCGACGAAGACGATCGAGACCGTCGCCTGGATCGTTCGGTCCATGCGCACCTCGAGCAGGTCGAAGTGCGTCAGCGTGTCGCGCAGCGGGTGCAGCTGGATGTCCTTGATGATCGCGTGGATCGGCGTGCTCGGCCCCGGGCACCTTGACCTCGATCACCGCATGCCGTCCGCCGGCCTCGCTCAGCGTCTCGCGCAGGTGGCGGCCTTCGACCGCGAACGGCAGCGCCTCGCGCCCGTTGCCGTACAGCACGCCCGGGATCTTGCCCGTGCGGCGGACGGCGCGCGCCGCTCGAAGTCCCACCGATCTCTCGTGTCTCGATCTCGAGCATGACTGCCTTCTCGCGTTGTTCGTGGGAGCGGCCCGCGCCGTCGCCTAGAAAAGCTGGTTCTCGCCCTTGAAGATCGCCGACACCGAGTCGTCGGTGAAGACGTTGTGGATCGTCTCGGCGAGGATCCTGCGCGACCGACAGCACCCGCACCTTGTCGGGCCTGGTCGTCGGATCGACGGGAATCGTATCGCAGACGACGACCTGCTCGAGCACCGAGTCCTCCAGGCGCTGCAGCGCGGGCTCCGAGAACACCGGGTGCGTGGCGCACGCGTAGATGCAGCGCGCGCCCGCCTCGTGGATCGCCTGGGCGCCGGCGACGAGCGTTCCGGCGGTGTCGATCATGTCGTCCGAGATCACGCACGTCTTCCCCGCGACGTCGCCGATCACGTTCGTGACCTGCACCTGGCTGTGGGACGGGCGCTCCTTCGTCAGCACCGCCAGCTCGCCGCCGAGCATCTCGGCGAACTTCTTGGCGAGCTTGACGCGGCCCGTGTCGGGCGAGATCACGACGATCTCCTCGCGCGGCAGGCCGAGGTCGAGGAAGTACTGCTGGAACATCGGCAGCGCCGTCATGTGGTCGACGGGAACGCGGAAGAAGCCCTGCACCTGCCCGGCGTGCAGGTCCATGGTGAGGACGCGATCGACGCCGGCGGTCTCGAGCATGTCGGCCATGAGGCGCGCCGTGATCGGCTCGCGCGGCGCGGACTTCTTGTCCTGGCGGGCGTAGGGAAACCACGGCACGACGGCGGTGATGCGCTTGGCGGAGGCCAAGCGCGCCGCGTTGATCATGATCAGGAGCTCGACGAGGTTGTCGTTGCAGGGCCGCGAGCAGGACTGGATCAGGAACACGTCCGATCCGCGCACCGACTCGTTGAAGCGCACGTAGGTCTCGGTGTTCGGGAACGTCTTGAGCGTCGACTCGCCCAGGGAGACGCCGAGGTCATCGGCGATGCGCTCGGCCAGATCGATGCTGGAGCGTCCGGCGAACAGCATCATGCGCCGGAACGAGGCGCCGTCGCGCGAGCTGCTGCGCGGCTCGTCGGCGCCGTTGCCCCCGTCGCGCGGGGGGAGGAACTCGCCGGCGCCGAACAGGCTGTCATCCATCAGTGCTCGCCCTCCTTCCGGCGCGCGTCGACCCGCGCGGCATATCCAGGCTTGGTCGTCTGGCGCGGGCGCGCGATGCCGAGTGCCCCCGCCTCGACATCGTCGGTGATCACGCTGCCGGCTGCGACGTACGCGCCGTCACCGATCGTCAGCGGGGCGACGAGCGTCGAGTGCACGCTCGTGCTCACACCCTCTCCGAGCGTCGTTCGGTGCTTTTGCCGGCCGTCGTAATTGGCGGTGATTGTGCTCGCTCCGAGGTTGCTGCCCGCTCCGATGTCGGCGTCGCCGACGTAGCTCAGGTGCGGCACCTTGGCGCGTGCGCCGAGCGTCGTGTTCTTGAGCTCGACGAAGCGGCCCGACCTGCGCGCCCTCGGCCAGCGTCGCAGCCGGGCCGGAGGTAGGCGAAGGGCCCGACGCTTGCAGCGCTCGCCGATCGTGCCGGCGTCGATCATCGCGTTCGGGCCGATCAGGCTGCCCGCGCCGACCGTCGTGTCGCCGCGCAGCATCACGTTCGGCTCGAGCCGGCAGCCCGGCGCGAGCTGCACCGTGCCGTCGACGTAGGTCGTCGCGGGGTCGACGATGCGCACGCCGGCGAGCATGTGCTCGCGCAGGATGCGCGCGCGCAGGCCGCGCCTCGCGCTCGGCCAGCTCGACCAGCGTGTTGACGCCCTCGACCGATCTCGGGCGCGGGCTCGTCGACCGCGACGACCGCGCGCGCCGTCGTCGGCGAGCAGCTCGACCACGTCGGTGAGGTAGAGCTCCCCCTGCGCGTTGTGCGCGCGTCAGGCGCGGCAGGGCCGCGGCCAGCGCGTCGCGCCGGAAGCAGTAGAGGCCGACGTTGAACTCGTCGAGCGCGAGCTCCTCCGGCGTCGCGTCGCGCGCCTCGACGATGCGGGTCACGCGGACGCCGTCCCGCACGACGCGGCCGTACGCGTGCGGCGGGGCGAGGCGGGCGCTGACGAGCGCTCCGCCGGCACCGTCGCCGCACGCCTCGATCGCACGGCGGATGCTGCCGGGCTCGATCAGGGGCGTGTCGCCCGAGAGCACGACGACGAGCTCGCGCGCCGGCGGGCACGGCCTCGAGCCCGACGCGCACGGCATCGCCCGTGCCGTTGGCGGGCGACTGCACGACGACCCGGCAATCGGGCAGCGCGGCCGCGATCGCCTCGGACGTCTCGGGGCCCGCCACGACGACCACGTCCTCGGCGCCGGCCTCGCGCGCGGCCCGCGCGACCCAGGCGAGCATCGGCAGCCCGCACAGCTCGTGCAGGACCTTCGGCAGAGGCGAGCGCATCCGGGTGCCCAGCCCGCCGGCCATGATGATCGTGGAGATGGCAGTCATCGGCGCGGCGCCCGTGGGAGCGCGCGGGCAGTCTAACGGGCATCCTTGGCGCTGACGACGAGGTACCTGCGACTCCGGGAGAGAAGCATGCTGCTCGTCGGGCAGCGCCCGGGCTGAGAGCCCCGCGCCCCGGCCCCGAGCGGGAACCCCGGTGCCAGGTGCGGGAACTCGGGGTCAGGTGCGGGAATCCCGGGTCAGACCCCGATCCTCGCCGGCGAGAGCACCGACCAGGGCCACTGCAGCTCCCAAATCCGAGCACGTGCCTCCAGCCACGAGCGGGAACACCGGTGCCAGGTGCGGGAACTCGGGGTCAGGCCCGGGAATCCCGGGTCAGACCCCGATTTTGCGGGCGGCTCATGGCTCGTCCGCGCTGAGGTGATGCAGGAAGAGGTCGGGCGCCGCCAGGAACGAGCGGTAGAGCTCGACGCTCTCGGCCTCGTCGTAGCTCACGGTCGAGATCCCCTGCTCGGAGAGCTCGTAGATGCGCGCCAGCGGGAACGAGAGGAGGATCGGCGAGTGGGTTGCGATCACGAACTGGCTGCCGTCGGCGACCAGCTCGTAGAGCCGCCGCAGCATCGCCAGCTGGCCCTGCGGCGAGAGCGCCGACTCCGGCTCGTCGAGCAGGTAGAGGCCGTCGGGCGAGAAGCGCTCGCTGAGGATCGCCAGGAACGACTGCCCGTGCGATTGCTCGTGCAGGGAGCGGCCGCCGTAGCCCTCCTCCACGCCCAGCTCCTCGATGGCGCTCGCGAGCGTGTAGAAGGATTCCGCCCTCAGGAAGTAGTCCGTGCGCGGCCTCCGTGTCCCGCGCACGAGGCGCATGACGTCGCCGAGCGGCGAGTGCGTGGAACGCGTCTCGAACGTGAAGTTGCGCCCGCCGCCCTCGGGATTCAGGCCGGCTGCGACGGCGATCGCCTCGATCAGCGTCGACTTGCCCGAGGCGTTCGCGCCCGCCAGGAAGGTGACGTGCGGATCCAGCTCGAGCTCGCTCAGGTCCGCCAGCGCTGGGATCGAGAAGGGATACGCCCGGGGATCGCCGATGGACGCACGATCGACGCTCAGCGAGCGGATGAACGGGTCCTGCGCGTTCAAGGCTGGGGCGCCAGGATTCGAACCTGGGATCACGGGACCAAAGCCCGTTGCCTTACCGCTTGGCCACGCCCCACCGCCCCGCCAGTCTACGAAGGGTGGAAGCGTCAGCCGCGGCTGCGGTCGCCAAGCAGACGCATGAGCAGCACCAGAAGCACGACGACGGCGATCAGGAACACGAAGAACACGGTCACCGGAATGGCCACGGCGACGAGCGCGAGGAGCCCCTGCGCGAACGCCACGATCCACGCGCCCTCCCGGATCGAGCCCGGCGGCAGCTGACGACCGGCGAACCAGTAGGCGGCCACCGCGAGTAGCGCGAAGAGCACGAGCGCCAGCAGATCCGCGTGCCAGAAGGCAACCCCCAGGAACTCGATCGCCGCGAGCCCCGCCGCGAGCATCACGCGGCGCTGACGGAGCTTGGCGTGCAGGCCGCGCGGCCCGGGAGGCGGCACGCGCCGCCCTTCGCGATCGACGACCACGACGTCCTCGGGTCCGACCTTGTAGCTCACACCGTGATCCTATCCCGGCAGGCGCCGGGAGTCAGGCGGGCCACGGCCACCCAGGGCGCGTCGCGCCGGAGGCGCCCGTCGGCCTCGCGGGCCGCGTCCTCGTTCGCGAACAGCCCGAAGACCGCCGAGCCGGAGCCGCTCACGCACGCCGCCAGTGCACCGCCTGCGAGCAGTCCGGCGCGCAGCGCCGCGACCGGCGGGCACAGCTCCTCGGCCGGCGCGGCGAGGTCGTTCGCGACCAGGCGGGCAAGCCCCTCGGCATCGGCGGTGGCGAACGGCTCCGCAGAGAGCGAGGCGACGCGAGTCGCGGCCCCGGGTTCCGGCCGGTAGCGCGCGTAGACCTCCGCCGTGGCGAGCGCCACCCCGGGCCACCCGATCACGACCCAGGCCGGAGCGCGCAGCGGGCAGGGCTCGAGCAGCTCACCTCGCCCCCGAGCGAGCGCACTGGGACACTCGGAGACGAAGAACGGGACATCGGAGCCGACAGCGGCCGAGAGCGCCACGAGCTCCTCGTGCGGGAGCGGCTCCGGCAGTGTCGCGTTGGCGAGACCCAGCGCGGCCGCCGCGTCGGCGCTGCCCCCGCCCAGGCCCGCGCCCACCGGCACTCGCTTCTCGATCCGCACCCGCCAGCTCCCACCGTGCCCGGCGCGCGCGGCGAGCAGAGCGAGCGCATGCGTGACGAGCGTGTCGCCGCCGGCGAGGCCGGGCGCGTCGACCCGGGTCTGAGCGGCCGGCTCGAGCTCCAGCCGGTCGCCGAGCGGGAGCGCGACGAGCACGCTCGCAACGTCGTGGAAGCCGTCGTCGCGTCTCGGCCCGACGCGCAGGCAGAGGTTGATCTTGGCGCCCGCGATCAGGGTCGCCGCTCCGTCCGCGCGAGGGCTGCGAAGGCCGCGCGGCTCGAGCGTCTCGGCCCTCGCACGGGGGTCGACGCCGGCGGACCGAAGGGCATCGGCCACCGCCGCGCGATCCTCGCGCCAGCCCGCCAGGGCGAGCGCGTTGGCAACCGTCTTGCGGCGGTGGCCGAACGCGGCGCGCACGGTCGCCACGATGGCGGGCCAGTCGGCCGCGAGCTGCCCCCACTCCGCCCGGCGGCCGAAGGCGATGAGGCTCGAGTCGACGTTCGGCACCGGCACGAAGACGCTGCGCGACACCGCGTGTCGCCCTGTCTGCTCGAGCGCCAGCGCGCAGAGCACGCTCGGCCCGCCGTAGAGCGGCGAGGACGGCGCGGCCGTCGAGGCGCTCGGCGATCTCCCGCTGCACGAGCACGCACCAGCGCTGCACCGCTGGCAGGCCGCCGATCGAGTCGAGCACGAGCGGCGCGGCCACGTGGTAGGGCAGGTTGGCGACGAAGGCGCTCGCGGGCGGCTCGAAGGACGCGAGAGCGATGCGCATCGCGTCGCCCCAGTGGAGCGTCACGTTGCCGTGGCCCTCCAGCGTGCGCATCAATGCGAGCTCGAGCCGGCGGTCGATCTCGACGGCGTGGACGTGGGCGCAGCGCTCGGCGAGGTGGGCCGTGAGCGTGCCGACGCCGGCGCCGATCTCGAGCGCCACGTCATCCGGCCGGAGCGCCGCCAGCCGGTCGATCACCCCCAGCAGGTTGTCGTCCACGAGGAAGTGCTGCCCGAGCTCGCTTGTCGGGCCGCAGGCCGAGCTCGGCCAGACGGGCCAGCGTGACCTGACGCGGGATGCTCACGGCAGGGAGAAGACGCGGGCCGCGTTGGCCTCGACCTGCTCCGCCAGCTCCCGCGCAGCGATGCCCCGCATGGCCGCCACCGCGCCCAGCGTCTCGAGCACGAAGCGCGGGCGATTGGGCTTGCCGCGGTGCGGCACCGGCGAGAGGTAGGGGCAGTCGGTCTCCAGCAGGAGCAGCTCGGCCGGCGCGCGCGCCGCCGCCTCGGCGAGCGGCGCCGCGGACGGATAGGTGACGTTGCCCGCGAACGAGAGGTACCAGCCGCGCTCGACGACCTCGTCGAGGTGCTCGGGCAGCGAGAAGCAGTGCAGGATCGACTGCGCAGCTCGTTTCGCGCAGCACGGCGAGCGTGTCGTCTGCGGCCTCGCGCGTGTGGATGACGAGCGGCTTGCCGTGCCGCTCCGCGAGCTCGACCTGGCCGGCGAAGGCCGCCGCCTGCGCCGGGCGGGAGGCGCGCTCGCGGTAGTAGTCGAGGCCGCACTCGCCGACGGCGACGGCCGCCGGGTCGCCCAGCAGGGCGTCCAGGCGAGCACGCACTCCCTCGCTCCAGAGCTCGGCGCGATGTGGGTGGAGCCCGACGGTCGCGAAGACGCCGGGGTGCTCTCGGGAGAGGGCGATCGCCTGCTCGGCGAGCTCCGGCGAGTCGCCGACGCAGACGATCCGGTCGACGCCGGCCGCGGCGGCGTCCTCGATGGCCGCGTCGGGACCGCCCTCGAGCCCCTGGAGGTGCGCGTGGGCGTCGATCACGCGACGGCAGCGTCGATGCGCGGGAAGAGCGACCCGCCCGACGCGTCGACCGAGCGACCACTGCCCGCGCCGAGCGCCGTGCGGCCGAAGCCGACGTCGTCGGCCGCCTCGCCCACGGCCGCCAGCATCAGCGGCGACTTCGAAGGCAGGAACGGCCACAGGAGCACGGCCAGCACCCGCACGCCCTCGCACAGGGTCGCGAGCGTCTCGTCGAGCTTCGCAGCCGCCTCGGGCTCGTCGCTCTTGGCGAGCTCCCACGGGGCGCGCGCCTCGACGAAGCGGTTGAGCGCGCGCACGAGCTCCCACACGCGTTCGAGCGCCCCCGTGAAGTCCAGATGCTCGAAGCGCTGCTCGTAGGCCGCCGCGACCTCGGCGGCCAGCGCAGCCGCCTCGGGCGCCGGCGGGACCTCGGGGATCACCCCGCCGCGGTAGCGCGTCACCATCGCGATGCTGCGCGAGACGAGATTGCCGAGCTCGTTGGCGAGCTCGCCGTGGTAGCGATCGTGCATGCCCGCATAGCCCACTCCGCCGTCCTGGCCGAAGGCGACCTCGCGCAGCAGGTAGTAGCGCAGCGCATCGGGGCCGTAGGCCGCGACCGCGGGCCGGTAGTCCATGGCGTTGCCGCGGGTCTTGGACATGCGGTGGCCGTCCTGGCCGGCGAGCATGCCGTGGATGAACAGCTGGCGGGGCAGCTCGTAGCCTGCGGAGAGCAGCATGGCCGGCCAGATCACGGCGTGGAAGCGCAGGATGTCCTTGCCCAGCAGCTGCCAGCGCGCCGGCCACAGGCGCTCGGTCAGATCCTCGCCCGGGCGCGCATAGGTGAGCGCCGAGGTGTAGTTGATGAGCGCGTCGATCCAGACGTAGATCGCCTGGTCGGGATCCCAGGGCAGCGGGACGCCCCAGTGCACCGACTCGCGCGTGATCGAGACGTCCTCGAGGCCGCCCTCCACGAACGAGCGCACCTCGTTGAGCCGCGTCTGCGGGAGCACGAAGGGCGGATCCTGCGCGTAGCGCTCGAGCAGCGGCTCGGCGTAGGCCGAGAGCCGGAAGAACGTGTTGCGCTCCTCCGTGAAGATCGGCACGGTGCCGTGCTCCGGGCAACGGCCGTCGATCAGGTCCGCCTCGCCGTAGAACGCCTCGCAGGCGGTGCAGTAGAGACCCGAGTAGGTGCTCTCGTAGAGGTCGCCGCGCTCGCGCATGCGCTCGACGAAGCGCTGCACGAAGGCCTCGTGCTCGGGATCCGTCGTGCGGATGAAGAAGTCGTTCGTGGCCTCGATCTCGCGCGCCAGCTCGCGAAACCGCTCCGCCATCGGGATCGGCCCACTGCTTGGGCGTGAGACCAGCGGCGGCAGCCGCCTGCTGCACCTTGGAGCCGTGCTCGTCGGTGCCCGTGAGCAGGAAGGCGTCGGCCCCGGAGCGGCGCGCGTGGCGCGTGGCGACATCCGCCGCGATCGTCGTATAGGCGTGGCCCAGGTGCGGCTCGCCGTTGACGTAGTAGATCGGCGTCGTGACGTAGTAGGGCTCACCGGGGCGCGGCATCAGGGCAGTGTAGGTCGCGGCGCAGCGGCGGCGGCGTCGTAGAGCGCTCGCCTCGGCGCGCCTGTGAGGCGCGCGACGAGCTCGCTCGCGCGGCGGGCCGGGAGGCCCTCGCCCAACGAGCTCCCGCACCGCCTCGAGCGCCTCCGGCGACGGTGCTCCGCGCTCGGCGCGCCGCGCGGCGGCCAGCACCAGGCAGATCTCCCCGCGCTCCGCCACTCCACGCGCCGCGAGCTCGGCAGGCCGAGCCGTGCACGACCTCCTCGTGCAGCTTCGTCAGCTCCCTCGCGACGGCGACCGGATGCTCCGGAGCGAGCCGCGCGAGCTCGGCCAGCGTGCCCGTCAGCCGTCGCGGGGACTCGAACAGCACGCTCGGCAAGGCCTGGGCGAGCGCAGCCGTGAGGAAGCGCCGGCGCTCCCCGGCGGCGCGCGGCACCCAGCCGAGGAAGGCATACCCCTCGGCCGCCAGCCCCGATGCTACGAGCGCCGTCTCGACAGCGCTCGGCCCGGGCAGGACGACGACCGGGCAGCCTGCGGCAAGGGCGCGCGACACGATCACTCTCCCGGGATCGGCCACGAGCGGCATGCCCGAGTCGGAGACGAGCGCGACCTGCTCGCCCGCCAGCGCACGCTTGAGAAGGCGCTCGGCGACGCTCGCCTCGCGGCGCTCGTCGCAGGCCACGAGCTCGGGGGCGGGGATCTCGAGGGCGCTCAGCAGCGCGCGCGTCCGGCGGGTGTCCTCGCACGCGATCACGTCGGCCGCGGCCGAGCGCGTCGAGCGCGCGCAGCGTGATGTCGCGAAGGTTGCCGAGCGGCGTCGGGACGACCGTGAGCACGGCCCGACGGTAGCTTGGATCAGACCGGGGAGCACACTCACCGGGAGGGACGATTCCCCCGCTGGTAGGGTGACGCCGTGGCCGGGGACGATGCCAAGCCGCCGTTCCGGGTCTATCGCGGGCGGGGCTCGAACTCCTCCGATCCCATCGAGGAGCGCGCTCGAGCGGATGCAGCGGGAGATCCGCCCCCCTCCCCGGTGGTACCGCCGGAGGCGCCGGCGAGGCCTGATGCGCCCCCTCGCGAACCGTCCGCTCCGCCACCGCCGACTCGCCCGTCGGCGCCGCGCAGCCGTCCCGGCGTCGTCGTCCTGCCGGAGGACCAGCCGCCTCGGCGCCCGCCTGCAGCGCCCCCCGGGCGCCGTCCGCCGCCGCGTCCACGACGACGGCTGCGCCCTTGGCGCGTGATCGTGCTGACGCTGCTCGGCATCCTGCTCGTGCTCGCGCTCTGGGTCGGCTACGGCTACTGGCAGTTCCGGGGCTCGCTGAGCGACGCCAACGACCGCATCGATGCGCGCACGCGAGCGGCCCTCACTCCTGGCGGATCGCTGCTCTCCGATCCCTCCACGACGCTCGTGCTCGGGTCGGACCGCAGGCCTGACGGCGGCGCGGGCCGCTCGGACTCGATCCTGCTCGTGCGCGTCGATCCGGGTGCCAACCGCATCGCCGAGCTCTCGATCCCGCGCGACCTGCGCGTGACGATCCCGGGGCACGGCGACGACCGCATCAACACGGCCTACACGCTCGGCGGGCCCGCACTGGCGATCCGCACCGTGCGCGCACTCACGGGCATCCCGGTCAACCACGTCGTGCTGGTCGACTTCTCGGGCTTCCGCGACCTCGTTGACGCGCTCGGGGGCGTGACGATCGACAATCCCGACGAAGATCATCTCGAACAGCTTCGACGGCCACCCCTGGCGCTTCGGGCGCGGGCATCTGCACCTCGACGGCCGGCACGCTCTCGCGTATGCGCGCGTGCGCGAGAACAGGGACAACCCGGCGGACAACGATCTCACGCGCGGGCTGAGGCAGCAGCGCGTGCTGCAGGCGATCGGCAACGGCCTGGCGACGCCGAGCACGCTCCTGCACCTGCCCGCGCGTCGGCAACGCGATCGGCAAGCCTCTCACGACCGACCTCTCGGCCGACGATCTGATCGAGCTCGGCTGGCGTCAGCTGCGGGCGTCGAGCACGCTGCACTGCCACCTGGGCGGCACGATCACATCCGTCGGCGGCGCCAGCGAGCTGATCGGCGGCGACGAGAACCGCCGCGTGATCCTCGCCGTGCTGGGCAGGTCGGCCCCGCTCGCGCCCGCGCCTGGCGACACGTTCGCCGCCGGCTGCACCTGAGCCGCGCTGCAGGCGCTCAGGCGGCGGGCTTGGAGGAGCTGTCGCTCTTCGTGGAGGAGCGCTCGCCGCTCGAGCCCTTCGAGCCCGAGTCGGAGCTCTTCGAGTCCGAGCCCTTCGACTCCGAGCCCTTGGACTCCGACTTCGAGCCCGAGTCCGAGCTGCCCGAGTCGGACCCGCCCTCCTTGGAGGACGTCTCGGACCCCCCGCCCGAATCCGGCTTGGCTCCGTTGGCGCCCTTGCGCCCGTAATCCGTCGAGTAGAAGCCCTTGCCCTTGTAGTGCACGGCGGGCGCGAAGAGCACGCGCTGGACCGGCTTGCCGCAGACCTCGCAGACCGTGACGGGGTCGTCGGAGAACCGCTGAACGACGCTCGAAGCGGTGGCCCTCGGGGCAGAGATACTCGTAGATCGGCATCGCTGGCCAAGTATATCCAGACCCTTCGCCCGCACACTGGCACTCTCGCATCGAGAGTGCCAAGCGGGGAGACACGGCTATGCTGGCCCGCGCTCGGCATGCGGATCGCCATCGTCACCGACTACTACTACCCGATGCTTGGCGGCATTACGGAGCATGTCCACGGACAGGCGCGCGAGCTCGCCCGGCGCGGCCACGAGGTGACGGTCGTGACGGGTCACCTGCTGCACACGCCCACGATCGCCGACGAGGACGCCAGGCCGCACGCCGACGAGGGCTTCGACGTCGTTCGCCTCGGCCTCGGCGTGCCGCTCTACGGCAATGCGTCACAGACGATCCACACCGTGCCGGCAGGGCTCGTCCTGCAGCTGCGGAGGCTCTTCAAGCGGCTCGAGGTCGACGTCGTGCACCTGCACGCGCCCTACAACCCGAGCATGTGCGCGATCGCGCCGCTCGCGATCCCCGACGGACGCGATCGGCGTCGCGACCTACCACTCGGTCTTCGCGCCCGGCGTCCTGCTCGACGTCTTCGCGCCGATCCTGCGGCGCTGGCTCGGCAAGCCTCGACGCGCACGTCGTCGTCGTCCGAGGCGTGCATCGGCTCGCTCGCGCCGTACTTCCCCTACGACTACCGGATCATCCCGAACGGCATCGACGACCGGCACTTCTCGCCGGACGCCGAGCCGCTGCCCGAGCTGCGCGAGGGCGGCAAGCCGCTGATCCTGTTCCTCGGGCGGTTCGATCCGCGCAACGGCCTGCCGACGATGCTCGAGGCGTTCCAGCAGGTGCATGCCGAGCACGAGGGATCGGTGCGGCTGTGCGTCGTCGGCGACGGGCCGCTCGGCAACGTCTACCGGCGCAAGCTCCCGGCGCGCGTGGCCGACGACGTGATCTGGGCCGGCCGCGTCGACTGGTCGCGCCCGCGCTACTACGCGTCGGCCGACATCCACTGCACGCCCTGCCAGCGCGCCTCGTTCGGGATGGTGCTGCTCGAGGCGATGGCGACCGGGCGCCCGGTCGTGGCCAGCCGCATCTCGGGCTTCCAGCTGCTCATGGAGCACGGCAAGCAAGGGCTGATGGTGAGCGGGGCCGATGACGCGAACCGCTTCGCGCAGGCGCTCCTGTACCTGCTCGACCGCCCGGCCGAGCGCGCGCGCATGGGCCGCGAGGGCCGCATCACGGCCGTCACGCGCTACTCCTGGTCGAGCGTCGCCGAGCAGCTCGAGGGGCTGTACGCGGAGCTGCTCGGCCGCAAGCGGGGCGCGCAGATGAAGAAGCTCGCGGTCCTCCGGCGCTTCATCGGGCCGTCGGCCGTCGTCGATCGCGGCCGGCGGCGCGCTCGCCGCTCGTCGTCGGCAGCGCGCTCGCCGGCTGGGCGGGCTGGGCGCTCTTCGGCGCTCGTCTGCCTGCTCGTGCTGCTCTGGGCCTACGCCTCGTTCACTCCCAACTCGCCGCTCTTCGGCAGGGTCGTGACCGGTCGCGGCACGAACGACCGCGTGCTCGCCCTGACGTTCGACGACGGGCCCTCGTCCGAGTGGACGCCGCCCGTGCTCGACGCCCTGCGCGACGGGCAGAGCGCGCGCGACGTTCTTCGTGCTCGGCCGCCACGCCGAGGCCCACCCCGAGCTGATCCGCCGCATCAGCGACGAAGGCCACGAGATCGCGTCGCACGGCTACGACCACGCGCTGCTGACGTTCGCCTCGCAGGCGGACGTCGAGCGCCAGCTCGAGCGCACCGAGCGCTCGCTCGCCGACGGCGCTCGGCGAGCAGCCGCAGGCCCGCTGCTCTTCCGCGCGCCGCACGGCTTCCGCAACCCGTTCGTCGCGCGCGTCACCTCGCGCCGCGGCTACGAGGTGGTGGGCTGGACGAAGGGCGTCTGGGACACGGCGAAGCCTGGCGTCGAGACGATCGTGCGGCGCACCATCGGCGGCTTCCGCCCCGGCGGGATCCTGCTGCTGCACGACGCCGACGGCAGCGGCGCGAACGACGAGCGCAGCCAGACCGTCGAGGCCGTGCCCGAGATCGTCGAGCGCGCGCACGCGGCGGGCTACGAGCTCGTGACCGTCTCGGAGCTGGCCGTTCGCGCGCCCGCGAAGCGCACGGCGACCTGGCGCATCGTCGCCGGGCTCGTGCTCTTCGCCGTGCTGCTCGAGCTCGCGCTGCGCACCGTCGACATCAGCACCGTCAGCGCGGTCAACATCGCCTGGTGGTGGGTCGGTCGTCGCGCTCGCTGCTCAACCTGCTCTCGATCGTGCTCAAGGCGGCAGTCTGGAAGGCGGCGCTCGACACCATCCCCGACCACCCGAAGTTCCTCTACGCCCACGTCATCCCGGCGCTCTTCATCGGCTTCCTGCTCAACACGCTGCTGCCTGCGCGGCTCGGCGAGATCGGCCGCGTCTCGGTGCTGCGCCGGCGCCTGCGCATGACGCGGCATCGAGGTGCCGAACGCCACGCTCGCGGGCTCGGTCGTCGCCGAGCAGATCGTGCTCGCGATCGCGCTCGTCGTGATCATGGCGCTGCAGCTGCCGTTCGTGAACATCCCGGCGCGCTTCGAGCACATGATCCTCGCCTTCGGCGGCGTGATCATCGTGCGTGCTCCTGGCCGTGATCGGCGCTCGAGGCCTTCTCGCGCCGCGAGCCGCAGGCGGCGCGCTCGCGCGCCGACCTCGCGCTCGCGCGCGGCCACCAGGCGCTCGCGATGCTGCTACGGCATCGCTCGCGGCATGCAGCAGGGCCAGACGGTGCTGCGCCGGCCCGCGCACGGCCGCTCTTCGCGCTCGGTCGCCGGCGCTCGCTCTCGTGGGCCGCGCAGATCGGCGGCATCTACGCCGCGCTCGCTGCCGCCGACATCCACCCGACGATCGGCCGCGCGGGCCTCGTCTTCCTCGTCTCGACGCTCGTCCAGCTCTTCCCGTTCTGGCCGGGCAACATCGGCCTCTTCCAGGGCGCCGTCGCTCAGGTGCTGGTGCAGGCCTATCCGATCGACTTCCCCCACGCGATCGCGTTCGCGGTCGGGCTGCAGGTGATCGAGGTCTCGCTCGGGGTCGGCCTCGGCTTCTGGTTCCTCTCGCGCGAGGGCCTCTCGCTGTCCGAGGTGCGCGGCCTGCGCACCGACGACTGAGGCCCGTCCCGGTCCGGCCCAAACGGGTGGTTCACCCTTCCGGGGCACGTTTGTGGACTTCTCGGAGCGCACGTCCCCTCACGCGGGGGAGCGAGCCGCGTATATCAGCGTCGATATGCCGGAGATGGGCACGCTCCCTCCTCCACCCGGCATCGGCGCGTCGCGGCGCGCTCGCCGTCGTCGCTCGCCGCGGCCGCGATCGCCGCTGCCGGCTGACGCCGCGAGGCGGCCGCCCGGGCCCGGCGCAGGCGGCGCCGAAGCCGCGCGCCGTCGATCGCGACGGCGCGGGTGCCGTTCCGCTGGCGACAAGCCGCGAGGCACGCCAGGGCTACGACCTGCGGATCGCCCGCGACCGCGGCTTCAAGGCCACGAGCATGCAGACCGTGCACGTGCGGGTCGCCGGCAGGCGCACTCGTGCTCCTCCCCGGCCGCTGGTTCTGGAAGGTCCGCTCGACGGGCAGGCATCAACTCCCGCTGGTCGAACATCAGGCAGCTCGTCGTGCGCGCCGACGGGCGACGCCTACCCGCCGACGCGCCCGACCGCCACTGCAGATGACCGCCGTCGCCAGCCGACGCCTCACCGTGATGTTCGGGCCTCGCACGGACGATCACGCCGTCACGGCTACGAGCTGCTCGCGAGCAACGGCAAGGTGCTCGCGCGCGGCCCGGCAGCGCCGCTGACGGCGCATCGGCTCGCCTGCGCGACGCATCTACACGCTGACGCGTGCGCGCGTTCGACGCTGCGGCACGCCTCGCAGGCCGTCGCCCGGTCGCGCATGCGAAGCACGCACCCGTGCACCGACCAGCTGCCGTCCCGACGCGCCCGCGAACGTGCGCGCGCTCACGATCGCCGACACGAGCATCGCGCTCGCGTGGGACCCGGCTCACGACTCGGACGGCACGCGTGACGCGCTACGCCGTCTACCGCAACGGCGTCGCTGCTCGGGCAGTCGCAGAGCACCGGGTTCCTCGCCGCGCAGCCTCGCGCCCACGACCGCCGTACCACTTCACCGTCGATCGCGATCGACGGCGGCGGCCATCGCTCCGCGAGGCCGTGCTCGACGCGCCACCACGCGCAGCGCCGCTGCCCGCCACCGGCCCGGCCTACGCCTACATGCTCGCGACGACCAGCGCGAGCTTCCAGGACCTCCAGGCCCACTACCGCCAGATCGCGACCCTCTCGCCGACCTACTACCACGTCGACCGCAACCTCTCGATCTCGGGGCAGGACGACCCGCTCGTGACGGGCTGGGCGCGCCTGCGCGGCATCGCGGTCGAGCCGCGCATCGAGACGCAGGACGCCGACGACGCTGCACGCGCTGCTCGCGAGCGCTGCCGAACCGCCACGCGCTCGTCGCGCGCATCTCCGCGCTCGTCGCCGACCTACGGCTACGACGGCGTCAACATCGACTTCGAGGCCGGCCCCGCGACGCGACCGCCCGAGCCTCGCGGCGTTCGCGAGCGAGCTCTCGCAGACGCTGCACGCGCAGGGCGCGACGCTGACGATGGCGGTGGGCGCGATGACCAGCGCCACGCTCACCGGCCGCAACGGCTTCTACGACCTATCCGGCCCTCGCGGCCGTCTGCGACCACCTCTTCGTGATGGCCTGGGACCTGCACTGGGCGGGCAGCGCCGCCGGGCCCGATCTCGGACGCGACCTGGGTGCAGCGCGTGATCGCCTACCTGCTCACGACTCCCCAACTCCTCGCGCTTCATCATCGGCACGCAGCTCTACGGCTTCGACTGGCCCGCTCGGCGCGCGCGCCACGCCGCTCGAGTGGGACGACATGACCGCGCTGCAGGCGTCGCTCGGCGCGCCGCGCAGCTGGGACCCGGTCGCGCCAGGAGCCGTACTTCACCTACACGGACGCGGCGCAGCGTCTCGCACACGGCGTACTTCGCGAACGCACAGAGCGTGCAGGGCCGGCTTCGGCCAGGCGCGGGCGGCAGGGCTCGGCGTCGGACTCTGGCGCCTCGGCGACGAAGACCAGGAGACATGGAACATTCCCTCACTCACGCTCGTGAAGCGCGTCGCCGACATGCTCGCCGGGCTCTGCTGGCGCAGCCTGCTCGGCGGCTACTTCCTGCTGCTCGCCGGCATCGTCTGGTTCATCAAGAGCTCGTACCTGCCCGCGCTCTGGCTCGACCCCGTGTTCGGGCTCTACAGCCTCTGCGTGACCGTCTACCTGCTCTCGCGCTTCAGCCTCTCGCTGCTCTACCGGCCCGTCCAGCCGCGGGCCGGACGAGCTGCCGGCGGTCGCCGTCGTGATCCCGGCGATGAACGAGCAGGCGGCGATCGAGACGACGCTCGCCTCGATCTTCGCGCTCGACTACCCGCAGCACCTGCTCTCGGTGTTCGCGGTCGACGACGGCTCGACCGACGCGACGTGGGAGCGCATGGCGTTCGCCGCGCGGCGCTTCCCGAACCTGCACGCCATCCGCTTCTCGCACAACCGCGGCAAGCGCGCCGCGATGGCCGCAGGCATCCGCGCCGACCGACGCGCAGCATCGTCTGCTTCGTCGACTCCGACTCCACGCTCGAGCCCGACGCGCTGCGCGAGATCATCAAGCCGTTCCGCTACCGCCGCGTGGCTCGGCCGTGACCGGTCACGCCGACGTGCAGAACCGCGCCTACAACGTGCTCACGCTGCTGCAGCAGGTGCGCTACTTCGTCGCCTTCCGCGTGATCAAGGGCTCGGAGTCGATCTTCGGCGCCGTCACGTGCGCGTCGGGCTGCTTCAGCGCCTACCGCCGCGACCGCCTGCTCGAGGTGCTGCCGGCCTGGGAGACGCAGTCGTTCCTCGGCCGCGAGGCGACGTTCGGCGACGACCGCGCGCTCACGAACATGCTGCTCAAGGACGGCCGCGTCGTCTACCAGTCGACCGCGCGCTGCGCCACCAACGTGCCGCACCAGTTCAAGGGCTTCCTCGTCCAGCAGACGCGCTGGAAGAAGAGCTGGCTGCGCGAGTCGCTGATCGCCTCGACGTTCTTCTGGACGAAGAACCCGATCGCGTCGATCCCGACCTACGCCTCGAACATCTTCCCGATCGTCGCGCCCGTCGTGATCTTCCACGCCTGCATCTGGAACCCGCTCGCGCACGGCTCCGATCCGTGGATGTACCTCGTCGGCCTCTACGGCGATGGCCGTGCTCTACAGCCTCTACTACGGCTCACGCGCCGCAAGCCGTACTGGTGGGCGGGCATCGCCTTCGTGCTGCTCTACGCGACCGTGCTGATCTGGCAGACCTACTGGGCGATCGCGACGGCGCGCAAGACGGCCTGGGGCACGCGCTCCGGCCGCGCCGACGACGGCCTCGGCTTCCGCATCATCGGCACGATCGGCTCGCCTGCAGCCGTCGGGCATCCCGCTCTGCGACGAGGTCGAGCGCATCGGCGCCGCGGCCGCCGGCGAGCTGGTGGCCGCGTGATCGAGCGCAAGCTCCCGTTCAACCTCGTGCGCGGCACGCTCGCCTGGGTCGTCGGACATCGTCGCGGTCCCGCTCACGGCGGTGCCGTTCGTCGCCTACGCGCACTACAGCCAGGAGGGGCGGCTGATCGCGCTGCACGTCGACCGCACGTTCCGCGGCCCGGCCTTCACGCGCCTGAACGGCGCCGACTGTCCGCTACGTCAGGGCCAACCACCTGCACTACCGCAACGCGGTGCTGATGCTCAACGTGCACGCGGTGATGGACGGCGACAGCGGCGAGGGGCGGCAACCCCGAGAGCTCGCGTGCTCCCGGTCAAGCTGTTCGGCGCCGACATGCAGATGCTGCGCGACGCCGGCTACCACACGGTCACGCCCGAGCAGATCACGGCCTGGCGCGCCGGCGTCCTCGACCTGCCGCATCGACGCGCTGCTGCTGACGTTCGACGACGGGCGCACCGACACCGTGCTCAACGCCGCGCCCATCCTCAAGCGCGTCGGCATGCGCGCGACCGTGTTCGCGATCGGCGGCGCCTGGACGGCGCTCGCCGCTGTACGAGGCCTCGCCCGAGCGACCTGCGCTCGCTGCAGCGCGCAGGGCTGGTCGATCGAGGCCCACTGCCTCCACCCCGCTCGGCGAGCGTCGAGACGCCGGCGGCGGCAAGAGCCTCCCGTACCTCAGCGCGCGCCGCTCGCATCGACGGCGAGCTCGAGACGCTGGCAGCAGTTCCGCACGCGCGCGGCGACGCGAGTACCGCAGACGCCCGCAGCGCCGCCGCAGAAGCATCGCGAAGCGGCCGGTCGTGGCCTTCGCCTGGCCGTTCGGCGCCTACGGCGCCGACACGCGCACGAACGATCCCGCGCGTCGCCGGCGATCAACCTCCGGCGAGGCCCGGCGCGTCTACAGCCTCGGCTTCAACGAGGACGGCCAGACGACGTTCGGACTGCTCACGAAGCAGACCGACCCGATGCGCATCTCGCGCTTCGAGATCGTGCCGACGCTCACGCCGCGCCAGCTCTTCGAGCGCCTCGAGCTCGCGATCGCCGCCACCGCCCCGGAGGTCTCCCGTGCGGGCTAGAGCCCTGCTCGCCCTGGCCGTCGGCTGGCGCTCTGCGCACCGCGGCGCGAGCGCCGCGGCGGCCAGCGTCCGTCGCTGCCGCGCTGCCTCGGCGCGGCCGGCGGGCGGGCCGATCGTGCTCGCGCTGACGGCGACGCACCCGACCTCCGCTGCGCTCGGGTCGCTCTCGGCGCACCTCTCGTCGATCGGCCTGCTCGCGCCCGCCTGGCTCGCGCTCGCAGCCCGGCGGCCGCTTCGCCTACAACGCCGCCGATGCGTTCACGCCGGGCCTCGCGGCGCGCGGGGCGCGGCTCGTCCCGGTGCTCGCCGATCCCGACCACCTCGCCGGCGACCTGCTCGCCGACGGCGCGCTGCGGCGGCGCCTGGCCGTGCGCCTCGGCGTCGCGCTGCGCGCGCTCGGCGCGCGCGGCGTCGTGCTCGACTGGCGCGATCTGCCGCTGCGCGGCACGCGCGCGCGTACCCGACCTTCGCCGCACGAGCTGCGCGTCGAGCTCGGCGCGCAGGCGCAGATCGTCGTCACCGTGCCGCCGGTGCGCACGAAGCGCGCGCTGCGGACCGGGCGCCTACGACCTCCGCGCGCTGGCGCGCCCGGCACGCCTGCTCGTGCTGGCCTGGAACGAGCACGGCCCGCGCAGCGACGCCCGGCCCGGTCGCGTCGCTCGCCTTCTGGAAGCAGACGCTGCGCACCGTGCTGCGCGCCGCGCCGCGCTCGCGCATCCTGATGGGCGTGCCGACCTGGGGCTGGCAGTGGAACGGCCCGACGGGCGCGGGCGCCGCAGCAGGCGACGCAGGCGCAGCTCTTCCCGAAGGCCACGCGAGACGGCGCTCAGCGGCCCTACGGCGCGCTCGCCGGCGAGCGACGCCTGGGTCGAGTCGGACCGCTCGGTGCAGCTCAAGCTGCTGACGGCGCGCCAGGCGCAGCATCGCGCGGCGTGGCGCTGTGGGTGCGCGGCGGCGAGTCGTCCGCGACCTGGACGTCAGCCGCTGGCTTGGCGCCGTCGGCGCTCGGGAGCCCGCGGCCTCGCGGTAGCAGGGCGCGTCCTCGAACGCGGCGAGCGGATCGCGCGCCGCGGCAGCGGCGACGAGCGGTTCGCGCTTGCGGCGCGCGGTCGGGCGAGCACGACGGCGCCGCCGACGATGCCGCCCGCGACGACGCGGCGGGCGCGGCGGCAGCCGCGAGCGCCGCTCGTCACTGCGACCCGGCGGTAGGCGACGACGGCGGCGACGACGCCGAACACGAACTGCAGCGTGACCCAGTTGCTGCCGAGGTGCGTGTGGGCGTAGAGCAGCGGCACGGCCTGCCAGGCGACGACGTAGGCGAGCAGGCTGCCGCCGGCGGCGATCGCGCCGGACTCGCGGCCGCGGTAGTAGCCGCTCGTGCGCGTGACGACCTCGGCCATCACGGCTCCGACGCCGAACGCGATCGAGGAAGCCGAAGAAGCCGAAGCCCGTGCCGTTGAGCGCGGCCAGCGCGACGCCGACGGCGAGCGCGGCGCCGACCGTCGCGGCGATCGCCGCCGCAGCCTTCTGCGGGCTTGAGCCGCACGAGCGCGCTGCGCGGCATGCGCGCGCAGTCGCGGCACTTCACGCCGACGGGCGCGTGCACCATGCAGTCGGTGCAGATCGGCTTGCCGCAGTTCGAGCACGACACGAGCGTCTCGACGTTCGGGTGGTTGGCGCAGCGGGGCGCCGCTCCTCCTCCTCGATCGCGGACATGACCCGAGCGTAAACGCTCGTTTCCGCATCCTGCAGGTTCGGAGCGGCCCGCGAGTCTCAGGCACGCAGGCGGACGACCAGACGGCCCGAGAGCGCGCCGTAAAGCGAGCGCAACATCAGGCCCGCGATCGGCCACGCGACGGCCGCCCAGACGCATCAGCGTGCGATCACGCGGGCGCGCCCGCCGAGCGGCGAGAGCGCGATGCCGAAGGCGAGGAAGAGGATCGCCGCGAACGACGCCGTGATCGCGCACGGCACGAGCGAGCGGCGGTAGCCGCCGGCCGCGCACAGCGACAGCGAGCGCCGCAGGCCGCGAGCCCGGCCCCGTCGCCCGCGCCGGCGGCGATCGGCGCGAGCCCGAGCGGCGCGAGCAGCAGCGGCACGAGGAAGATCGCCGCCAGGTGCAGGATCGCGATCAGCGCCGAACGGCGGTGCGACCAGCAGCGCCGTCGCGACGATGCCCGGCAGCGTCGCGCGCAGCCGCTGCCCGATGAAGGCCGTCATGGCGCCGGCGAGCGCGAGCGCGGCGGCAGCCGCCGCGAACGAGCCGACGGTGACGATGATCTCTGCGCGCGGCATCCGCCTCGCGCAGCGCGATCACGACGAGCGCCGGGAAGAGCCGCCGCGACCAGCGCCATCAGCCCGAAGGTCGCGAATGCCTGCGCATAGCGCGTGAGCGCGGTCGCGACGAGATCGGCCGTGCGGATCTCGTGGCCGCGCGTCTCGCTCGTTCCTCGGCTGCCGGAATCGCTCACCGCGCCATTGTGGCGGCGCGGGCCGCTCGGGGGTGCCGGGTCGCGCGACCCGGCACCCCGGCGGGCTTAGGCGATGGCGACGACCGTGGAGCCCAGCTTGAAGAGCTTCTTCGTCACGGTCGGCCGTGAGGTTGCCGGCCTTCGTGGGCTTGACCGAGAAGGTCAGGCGAGCCCTTCTTGTCGTCGGTCTTCTTGTCCTCGGTCTTGATCGCCGGCGCCCCCGAGCTTGCACGGCGGCGCCCTTGACCGGCTTGCCCTTGGCGTTCAGCACGCTCACGATCACGACGTCGGCACTGCCCGTGTGCCGGCTGCCCGGTGAGCTGCACCTGCAGGCGCGCCAGGAGCGTGAACTTCTTGGCCTTCGTGAACGCGCCCGTGTTGCCGTCGGGATCGATCACGGCGACGCGCCAGTACATGGTGCCGCCGTCGAGCGAAGTCCTGCTGGGTCAGCAGCGGCGTGTAGCTCGACTGGTCGGTGGTGTCGTCGAGGAAGTTCGAGCCTGCAAGCCCGGCCGTCCGCGAGACCTGCACCTTGTACTGCTTGACGTTGGTCTTGGTGTTCCAGGCGAACGTCAGCGCGAGCTTGCCCGCTTGTTGATCAGCTGACGTCTTGGTGCCGCCCGGCTCGGGGATCGTGTGGTTCGACGTCACGCACCGGCGTGTAGGCGCTGCGGAGCCGTTGTTGAAGACCGCGCGCACCTGCACCGTGCCGTGCCCGTGCCGGTCATCTTCGTGTAGCTGACCGCGCGTGCTCGGGATGCTCGAGGTGACGTGCACGCTCCGTCCGGCTAGACGTCCTGCACCTCGTAGCTCGTGGCGCCGTCGACCGGCGTCCAGCTGAGCGCGGGGAACGTCGCGCCCGTGAACGGCCTGCGCCGTCGTGATCGCGGGCGCGGGCAGCGTCTGCACGAACGTCGACGTCGCCGACCAGGCGAGCCCCTTGCTGTCGTCGTTGTTGACGCGCACGCGCCAGTAGACGCGTCGCGCCGACCGGGAAGGTCTGCGTGCGCGGCGTAGGCCGTCGCATCAGTGCTGTTCGCCGATTCGAGCACGGTCTAGAACGAGCTGTCCTGTGCGATCTCGATCGTGTAGTTCTTGACCTGCTCCGGCACCGGCGCTCCACTGGAACGACGACCGAGCCCGATTGACCGCCGCCCCGCCCACCGGGCTGGATCGGCGTCGGCGGCACCGAGGCGTGCTGGAAGCTCGGCAGGACGTGGAAGCCGCCGACGACGTTCGCGGCGCCGAGACCCAGCGGCTCGGACCGCCGGCAGTCGGAACGACCTGCCAGTAGTAGCAGCGTGCCCTCGTCGACCATCGGCCGCGCGGCGCCCAGCACGGCTCGCTCGTATAGGCGGCTTGCACGATCGTCGTGAAGGTCGGGTCTCGAGCGATGGTAGACCCAGTAGTCCGGTCGCTCGCGGTGACGTCACAGACGTGCGCGTCCATGTCGGCCGGCTTCCAGCAGAGGAGCGGGGCTCTTGCCCGACGATCTGTGCCGTTCGCTCGGGGTGATCACGTCGCTCGTGTTCGAGCGGCCCGCGCAACCCGGCTGCGCAGCAGTGCAGGTCGGCGGGCGGATTGCTGAACGTCTCGCCGCCGTACGTGAAGTCGATCGAATGCGAAGTAGCCCGGCGATCAGCCGAGCCGTCGATCGCGTTGTCCGCGTAGGCGCGCACGAGCGACGGTGCAGGGTCCCGCACGTAGGCGGCGGGCTGCCTGTCTGGAGCCCGCCGGCTCCTGAAGATCGTGGGCGCGGTAGCGCCGCCGTTGTCGACGAGACGGCGTCCATGCCGTGTTGGCCGTGAAGTACGTCTTCGACGTGCCGCCGCAGTTGATCTCGCACCTCGTACGTGCGCGCGCCGGGCACCGTGCTCCACTGGATCAGACGGGCTCGTTGACGTTGCCGCCGTGCGCCACCGAGCTGGAGCTTCGTGTTGTAGATGTGGAGGTTCGGCGGCCCCGGAACCGCGGTCTCGTCGTAGGTCTTCGTGAACGCGGGACCGTTGTTCCACGGGCCCGCCTGGCCCTGCGGGTCGACGCCGCGCACGCGCCAGTAGTACGTGTTGTTCGGCAGCGTCTTCGTGCGGCGCGAACTGGCCTCGCCGTGGTCGATCGCCGCGAACACGAGTCGAGCCCGGCGCGAAGCCCGAGGTCGGTGTTGATCTCGATCTGGTAGCTCGCGGCGCCCGGGATCGCCGCCCACTGGAAGAGCGGGTCGTAGATCTCGACGCCCGTCGACCATGTCGGTCACGGTCGGCGTCGTCGACGCCCGCCCAGATCCACGCGAACGAGAAGATCGCCGACGGCGTGCCGTATGGCCCTCGGCGTCGACCGGGATGACCTGCCAGTAGTACGTGCCGGGATGCAGCGCCGTCGAGATGGCGAGGTTCGTGTTCGACGTCCCGATCGGCTGGCCGCCGTTGCTCCACGCGAGCGCGCCGTTCGAGATGATGCCGCGCGGCGCATCGACGCCGCCGCCCGAGGCGCCGCCGCCGACCGGACCTCGTAGGTCGCGGCGCCCGGCACGGGCGCCCAGGTCAGGATCGCGGGCTGCGGGTACGCGACGGAGCGCGAGGTTCGCGGGCGAGAGCAGCGTCGCGATGGCGTCTCCACTTCTTCGTGAACTTGCGCACGCCCGACCACTTCGACGTCACGCCCGGCCGTGTCGACCGAGCGCACGCGCCAGTAATAGGCGCCGTTCGGACAGCATCTTGCGTTGATGTAGCGCAGGTTCTGCGTCGTCACGTCGACGAGCGCCGGGTTGAACCCGGCGGTGCGTCCCGATCTGCACCTGGTACGACACCGCTCCTTGGCGGCGTTCCACGTCAGCGTCGGCATCGTCGAGACCGTCGTGCCGGCCTTGGGCGCCGTGGCCTTCGGCGCCGCCGGCTTGGCCTGGGCGATCGGCAGGCGCAACGAGGATTGCCTGCCGCGAGCGTGAGCGCGACGAGGCGTGCGAAGAGGCGATTCATGCCTCTCTCATCGCCCCAAACGGGGTGCTCTAGATCACCCGGCCGGGGGAAAGGGCACCTTTCGGCACCCTCTCCCAGGTTTTACATCTCCGCGGACGTCAGTTGCAGCGGCTCAGGCGGCCACTGCGACGGCCGGCTCGACGCGCAGCCGACCGCCGCCGTCGACCGTCATCGACGCGCACGGCGGCATCGCCCGCGGGCGGCTGCTTCGAGCAGGAGCTTCGCGAGCGGGTTCTCGATCAGCCGCTGGATCGCGCGCTTGAGCGGCCGCGCCCCGAAGGCCGGGTCGTTGCCCTCCTCGGCGATCAGCTCGCTCGCCGCGTCGCTCACGACGAGCGCCGAGGCCGCGCGCTCGCGAGGCGAGCGCGCAGGCGCTCGAGCTGCAGGTCGACCACGGCCGCCAGCTCGGCGCGCGCCGAGGCGGTGGAAGATCACGGTCTCGTCGATGCGGTTCAGGAACTCGGGCCGGAACGTCCCGCGCAGCACGTCCTCGACGCGCTGGCGCATGCGCTCGGGGTCGGTCTCGGCGAAGATCACCTCCGAGCCGACGTTCGAGGTCATGATCAGGATCGCGTTGCGGAAGTCGACGGTGCGGCCCTGGCCGTCGGTCAGGCGCCCGTCGTCGAGCACCTGCAGGAGCACGTTGAAGACGTCGCGAGTGCGCCTTCTCGATCTCGTCGAGCAGCACGACCGAGTATGGCTTGCGCCGCACGGCCTCCGTCAGCTGGCCGCCCTCCTCGTAGCCCACGTAGCCGGGCGGCGCGCCGATCAGGCGCGAGACCGAGTGGCGCTCCATGTACTCCGACATGTCGATCCGCAGCACGGCGCGCTCGTCGTCGAAGAGCAGCGTGGCGAGCGTGCGGGCGAGCTCGGTCTTGCCGACGCCGGTCGGGCCGAGGAAGAGGAACGAGCCGATCGGGCGGTCGGGATCGCCGAGGCCGGAGCGCGAGCGCCGGATGGCGTTCGAGACGGCCTCGACGGCCTCGTCCTGGCCGACGACGCGCTCGTGCAGCCGCGCCTCGAGCGCGACGAGCTTCTGCATCTCGCCCTCGAGCAGCCGCGAGACGGGGATGCCCGTCCAGGCCGCCACGACCTCGGCGATGTCGTCGGGGCCGACCTCCTCGTTGAGCAGCCGCTCGGCGCCGAGGCGCCTCGAGCGCGACCTGCTCGTCCTCGAGCTCGCGCGCGAGCTCGGGCAGGCGGCCGTAGCGCAGCTCGGCGGCGCGCTGCAGGTCGCCGTCGCGCTCGGCCCGCTCGGCCTCCTCGCGGGCCTCCTCGATCTGCGCCTTGGCGTGCTGGATCGCGGCGATGCGGGCCTTCTCGGCCTGCCAGCGCTCGGTCAGCGCGGCCAGCTCGGCGCGCACGCCCTCGAGCTCGCTGGCGAGCACCGCGCGGCGCTCCTCGGACGGCAGCGTCGGTCTCGCGCGCGAGCGCGGCGTCCTCGATCTCGAGCTGCTGGGCGCGGCGCTTGAGCACGTCGAGCTCGTGCGGCACGGAGTCGATCTCGATGCGCAGCCGGCTGGCGGCCTCGTCGACGAGGTCGATCGCCTTGTCGGGCAGGAAGCGGTCGGCGACGTAGCGCTCGGAGAGCTGCGCGGCGGCGATCAGCGCGGCGTCCTGGATGCGCACGCCGTGGTGCACCTCGTAGCGCTCGCGCAGGCCGCGCAGGATCGCGATCGTGTCGGGCACGGACGGCTCGCCCACGAGCACGGGCGCGAAGCGGCGCTCGAGCGCCGCGTCCTTCTCGATGTGCTTGCGGTACTCGTCGAGCGTCGTGGCGCCGATCGCGCGCAGCTCGCCGCGCGCGAGCATGGGCTTGAGCAGGTTGGCCGCGTCGACCGCGCCCTCGGCCGCGCCGGCGCCCGACGATCGTGTGCAGCTCGTCGATGAAGAGGATGATGCGGCCGTCGGCCGCGGAGATCTCCTCGAGCACGGCCTTGAGCCGCTCCTCGAACTCGCCGCGGTACTTCGACCCGGCCAGCAGCGCGCCGAGGTCGAGCGCCCAGATGCGGCGCCCCTTGAGGCTCTCCGGCACGTCGCCCGCGACGATGCGCTGCGCGAGGCCCTCGACGATCGCGGTCTTGCCGACGCCCGGCTCGCCGATCAGGACGGGGTTGTTCTTGGTGCGGCGCGAGAGCACCTGCATCGCGCGGCGCACCTCGTCGTCGCGCCCGATCACGGGGTCGAGCTTGCCGCTCTCGGCGATCGCCGTGAGGTCGCGGCCGAAGCGCGAGAGCGAGTCGTAGCGCTCCTCGGCGTTCTCGTCGTCGGCGTGCTGGGCGCCGCGCAGCTTGCTCGCGGCCTCGAGCAGCGCCGCCCGGCCCGCGCCGCCGCGCCCGAGACGATCGGCCAGGGCGAGCAGGAGGTGCTCGACGGCGACGAACTGGTCGCCGAGTTCGCGCGCCTCCTTGCGCGCGCGATCGAGCGTCTCGCGGAACGCGAGCGACGGCTGCTGCGTCGTCGTCGCGCCGCTGGCGGTCGGCAGCTTGGCGACCGCGCTCCTCGGCGTGCGAGCGCACGGCGTCGCGGTCGGCGCCTGCGCCGCGCAGGAGCACCGACGCCGTGGCGTCGGGCTCGGCGGTCAGCGCGAGCAGCAGGTGCTCGGGCGTGATCTCGGGATTGCCGTTGGCACGGGCGAGCTCGGCCGCGGCCGCAAGCGCCTCCCGTGCCCTGATCGTGAACTGATCGTTCGTTGCCATGTGCAGGATCCTTCAGGAAGAGTGGAGTCAGGAACGAGGCGCGAGCGCCTGCGAGGGCGGCTGCCAGACGACGAGCTCGTGCCGGACGCTGCGGTCGCGCTCGGCCACGGCGCGCGCATGCGCCCGCCGGAGCTCGCCGAGCTCGCCCTCGAGCTCGGCGACGCGGGCCTGCAGCCGGGTGAGCGCCCGCTCGAGCAGCGAGCACGTGCTCGACGCCCGAGTGGTTGAGACCGAGCGCCGTGGTCAGCGCCTTGACGCTCTGCAGGCGGGCGAGATCGGCGTCGGAGTAGAGGCGGCGGCCGCCGGCCGAGCGGCGTGGCACGACCAGCCGGCGCGCCTCGTAGAGGCGCAGCGTCTGGGGGTGCATGCCGACGAACTCCGCGGCCACCGAGATGGCGTACTTGGGCGTGTGGTCGCTCACGATGCCTCCGCCGCGCGCGCGAAGAGGTCGGCGCGCGGATCGTCGCCGTCGAGCGCGGCGTACTTCTCCAGCGCCTCCTTCTGCGCGCGGCTGAGCTTGCTGCGGCACGGAGATGTGCACGCGCGCGAGCAGATCGCCGCGCTTGCCCGAGTCGCCGCCCTTGGGCGCGCCGCGCCCGCGGGCGCGCAGCAGCACGCCATCGGCGGTGCCCGCGCTTCAGCTTCATGCGGACGCGCTCGCCGTCGGGGGCGGGCACCTCGATCGTCGGCGCCGCCCGCGGCCTCGCTGAAGAGCACGGGCACGTCGACGACGAGGTCGTCGCCGCGCCGCGTGAAGATCGGCGACGGCTCGACCGAGACCTGCACGTAGAGGTCGCCGGCGGGCGCGCCGTGCGACCCCGCCTCGCCCTTGCCGCGCAGGCGGATGCGCGCGCCGTCCTTGATGCCGGCCGGGATCGGCACGGCGTAGCGCCGCAGGCGCTGCGTCGAGCCGCGCCCGCCGCAGTTGAGGCAGGGATGCTCGATCGATGTGGCCGGTGCCGCCGCAGCGCAGGCACGGCTGCGAGAGCGAGAAGAAGCCCTGCGCCTGTGCGCGCACGCCGCGGCCGTCGCAGTCGGGGCACGTCATCGGGACGCTGTGCCGGGCGCCGCGCCGGAGCCGTGGCAGACGGTGCAGGGCGCCAGCGCCTCGACCGCGATCGAGACGCGTGCGCCGTTCAGGCTGTCGCGGAACGAGATCGTCACGCTCGCCTCGAGGTCGTGGCCGCGCTGCGGCTGCGGCCCGCGCGGGCCGCCCCGGCCGCCGCGGCCGAAGATGCCGCCGAGCAGGTCGGAGATGTCGATGCCGTCCTGGTTGAACGCGCGCGGGTCGAACCCGCCGCCGGGCGCGGCGCCGCGCATGCCGGCCTCGCCCAGCAGGTCGTACTGCTTGCGCTTCTCGGGATCGGAGAGGATCTCGTTGGCCTGAGCGATCTGCTTGAAGCGCTCCTCGGCCGCCGGATCGTCCGGGTGCTTGTCCGGATGCGTCTCGCGCACGAGCTTGCGGTAGGCCTTCTTGATCTCGTCGGCGCTCGCGTTGCGGGCGACGCCGAGCGTCTTGTAATGGTCACTCATCGGGATTCACCAGCGCCAGCAGCGCCTCGCGGTCCTCGGGGCTGACGAGGGCGCCGCCCTCGCGGCCGCATCACCAGCACGGCCCGGTCGCGAGCGGTCAGCGCGGCCGCATAGCGCGCGCCCTCGGGCCGGTAGAGGCCCTGATAGCCGAAGAGGCCGCCGGAGCCGAGCAGGCGCGCGCCCTCGAGCTGGCGCGGCCTCGACCGCCTCCACGTGCAGCGGGCCCTCGACGCGCAGGGCGCCGAGCAGCGCGGCGCACGGTCAGCCCGCCGTCCTCGATCACGTACGCGCGCGGCGCCAGCAGCGCGCAGCCGGCGGCGATGCCGGCCATCGCAGCCGCCAGGCCGATCAGCGGGCGCGGGCCCGCGATCGCCAGCAGCACGGCGAGCGAGAGCGCGCAGAAGAACATGCCCGTGAGCGTGCGAGCGCGAGATCGAGGCGTGCGGGCGCGGAAGCTCACTGCTCGGCCCCCTCCGCTGCCGTCGCCACGACGACGCGGGCGGGTCGCAGCACGTGCTCGCCGAGCCGCCAGCCCGCCTGAACCACCGCGAGCACGGTGCCCTCGGCGACCTCGGCCGTCGGCTGCGCGATCAGTGCCTCGTGCTCGCGCGGGTCGAACGCCGCGCCCGTCGGGCGCGATCTCCGCCAGGCCCTCGCGGCCCAGCACGTCGCGCAGAGCGCTCGCGGTCAGCGCCACGCCGCGGCGCAGCGACTCCTCGACGCCCGCCTTCGCGAGCGCGTCGAGCGAGCGCTCGAGGTCGTCGAGCACGGGCAGGAGCGAGCGCAGGATGCGCGCGCCGGCCTGCGCCGTCTGCTGCTCGGCGAGCCGCGCCTGGCGCTTCTTGTAGTTGTCGAAGTCGGCCGCGAGCCGGCGCAGATGGTCGAGGTACTAGTCGCGCTGGCGCTCGAGATCGGCGATGCGGTCGAGCTCGGGCTCGGGCTCGACAGCGGCAGTCGGGCCGGGCGCGGGCGCCGGCGCATGCCGGCGCCCGCGACGAGGGCCTCATCGGGATGCTTGGGATCGGCAGTCATGCGTTACGACCGCGCGTGGTCGCCCTCGTCCACGATCTCGGCGTCCTCGATGACCTCTTCCTCGGCCTCGGCCTCGTCCGAGGGCGGCGTGCCGCCGCCCTCCGCGGAGCCGCCGGTCGCGCCCGTGTTCTGGTACACGACCTCGGCCAGCTTGTAGGAGGCCTCGTGGAGCGCCTGGGTGCGGGTGCGGATCGCCTCCGCGTCGTCGCCCTCGAGCGCAGCTGCGCAGCTCGCCGGCCGCGCCCTCGATCGTGGACTTGACGTCCGCGTCGACCTTGTCGCCGTGCTCGCGCAGGGACTTCTCGACCGAGTAGATCGCCGTCTCGGCCTGGTTCTTGGCATCGGCGAGCTCGCGCAGCCGCTTGTCGTCGTCGGCGTGCGCCTCGGCGTCCTTGACCATGCGCTCGATCTCCTCGTCGGCCAGCCCGGAGCCCGAGCGGACCTCGATCTTCTGCTCGTTGCCGGTGCCGAGGTCCTTCGCCGAGACCGAGAGGATGCCGTTGGCGTCGATGTCGAACGTGACCTCGACCTGCGGCACGCCGCGCGGCGCCGGCGGGATGCCGACGAGCTGGAACTTGCCCAGCGTCTTGTTGAAGCCGGCCATCTCGCGCTCGCCCTGCAGCACGTGGATCTCGACCGACGTCTGGCCGTCCTCCGCCGTGGAGAAGGTCTCCGACTTGCGCGTGGGGATCGTCGTGTTGCGCTCGATCAGCTTCGTCATCACGCCGCCCTTGGTCTCGATGCCCAGCGAGAGCGGGGTCACGTCGAGCAGCAGGACGTCCTTGACCTCGCCCTTGAGCACGCCGGCCTGGATGGCGGCGCCGACGGCGACGACCTCGTCCGGGTTGACGCCGCGGTGCGGCTCCTTGCCCAGGATCTCCTTGACCTTGTCGCCGACCGCGGGCATGCGCGTCATGCCGCCGACGAGGATGACCTCGCTCGATGTCCTTGGCCTCGAGGCCGGCGTCCTTGAGCGCCTGCTTCACGGGGCCGACGGTGCGCTCGACGAGGTCGTGCGTGACCTCGTTCAGCTTGGCGCGCGTGAGCGTCAGCTCGAGATGGCGCGGGCCGTCGCTCGCGAGCGCGATGAACGGCAGGTTGATCGGCGCCGACTGCGCGGAGGAGAGCTGGATCTTGGCCTCCTCGGCCTTGTCGTACAGCCGCTGCAGCGCCATCGGGTCCTTCGAGAGGTCGATGCCCTGCTCGCGCTTGAACTCGGCCACCATCCAGTCGACGACGGCCTTGTCGAAGTTGTCGCCGCCGAGGTGGTTGTCGCCCGAGGTCGACTTGACCTCGAAGACGCCCTCGCCGAGCTCGAGCACGGACACGTCGAACGTGCCGCCGCCGAGGTCGAAGACGAGGATCGTCTGATCGGAGCGGTCCTTGTCGAGGCCGTAGGCGAGTGCCGCAGCGGTGGGCTCGTTGATGATGCGCAGGACGTTGAGCCCGGCGATCTTGCCGGCGTCCTTCGTGGCCTGGCGCTGCGCGTCGTTGAAGTACGCGGGCACCGTGATGACGGCGTCCGTGACGGTCTCGCCGAGATACGCCTCGGCGTCGGCCTTGAGCTTCTGGAGGATCATCGCCGAGAGCTCCGGCGGTGCCAGCTCCTCGTCGCCCGGCCTTCACGCGCACGTCGTCGTTCGGGCCCGCGACGACGTCGTAGGGGATCATCGTCATCTCCTCGGACACCTCGGCCTTCTTGCGGCCCATGAAGCGCTTGATCGAGAAGATGGTGTTCTTGGGGTTCGTCTCGCGCTGCCGCTTGGCGGTCACGCCGACGAGGCGATCGCCGTCCTTCGCGAAGGCGACCACGGAGGGGGTCGTCCGGCCGCCCTCGGCGTTCGCGATCACGGTCGGCTCGCCGCCCTCGAGGACGGCCATGCACGAGTTCGTCGTACCGAGGTCGATACCGATGACCTTGCTCATACCGCGTGGTGCTCCTTGTTCTCGTGCGGGAGGCACGAGCGCCCCCGCGAATCCTTAGTGTCTGCGCAGTCTAAAACATGAGTGGCTCATTAGCAAGAATTTCCTCGGCATCGATCGCGAGCGCAAATCCCTCTAGTGGAGGACACGCCGCTCCTCTCCGCGCGCCGACGTTACGAAGTCGTGAGCGACCTCCGGTCGACCACGATCCCGCCGCGCGAGCCCGCAGTCCGCCGCGCCGGCGCCCTGGCCGCCGCGGCGCTCGCGGCGGCGCCGCCCTCCCCTCCTCGGCCGCCGCAGGCCCGGGCGGCCGGCACGAGCACGTGGGTCTGGGTGCTCGCGGCGATCGGCGGCAGTCGTGCTCGCTGTTCACGCTGCGTGCGCCTGCGCGGCGGGCTGCGCCGGCGCGCGCCCACGGCGTCACCGACATCGCCGACGGGCGCGAGCTCCTGATCGCCCGCGGGCGCCGCGTGACCGAGCAGCTGACCGACGCTCGCCGACGTCGTCGCCGAGCGCGAGGACGAGGGCGCGACGCGCAGCCACCTGCGCGCGCTCGACGTCGTGACCGAGGCGCGCGGGCGCATCGGCCGCACGTCGCGGGCCAGCGCGTGCATGGCCAAGGCGCACCAGGAGCTCGACGAGGCCGAGTGGCTGATCGGCGTGCTGCGCGCGCGGCTCGACGGGTTCGTCGAGCCGCTGCAGCCGCGCGCACCGGCCTGCCGGCAACCTGCTTCTTCGACGGCCGAGCACGGCTTCGCCACGGTCGAGGTCGATCTCGAGGGCATCGCACTCCAGCGCGTGCCCGTGCGCTCCTGCGCTGCCTGCGCCGTCGCGCTCGTGCGCGGTGAGCGCCCGCACGTCGGCTTCGTGCATCTGGCGGGCGCGACGATCCCCTGGCCGGCCGCGCCGACGCTGGTGCGGCTCCTACGGCTGGGCCGCCAAGGACCTCAAGATCTCTCCTACGACGGCGTGCCGACTCTTCACCCGCACCCGAGCGGCCGGTCGGACAGCGCAGGCAAACGGTGGCCGAGCGGGCCCGCGGCGTGCGCGCCCGTGTGCTGCCCGTGGGCCCGCGCTGCTGCCGGAGGACGAGCTGCGACGAGGTCGAGGACGACTTCGAGGGCTTCGACGGTCAGGCGCCCGAGAGCGAGCGACTCGCACGAGCGCGCAGGCCGCACCGCGTCTCGAGCGGTGCCTTCGCCGCCATGGAGAGCGACGCGCCACCCGAGATCGACACCCGGCCGCCCCCGCCGACACGGAGTAGGCTCGGCCGCAGCGTGAGCACCTGGGGTCAGGCCCGGGCTGCTCGGGCCTGACCCCGGCTGCCGGGCCTGACCCCGGCGCTCACGTCGGAGGGAGCTGCGGTGACGGCTCGCTAGCATGCCCGCCGTGGCGAATCTCCTGCTCTGGCCCGTGCGCGCGTTCGGCGCGTTCCTGCCGGACGGCTGGAAGGGGCTCTCCCGGCAGCTCGCCGTCTTCGTCCCGTTCGACATCGGCTACGAGGCTCTCGCGCACCGTCGCGCCGGAGGCCGCGCCACGGCGCTGCAGCACGCGCGCGACGTCGTCAGCGCCGAGCGCGCGCTCGGCATCTTCCAGGAGCACGCCGTGCAGAGCTGGGCGCTCGATGCGCCCGGCTTCGTCATGGAAGTCGCCAAGTTCACGTACTTCCAGTGCCAGTTCACGATCACGTTCGGCTTCGTGATCTGGGTCTACCTCCGCCGGCACCACGCCTACACGCTGCTGCGCAACACGCTCTTCGCGACTCTTCATGCTCGCGTGCCCGGCTACGTCTTCTACCCGACGGCGCCGCCGCGGCTGCTGCCCGAGCCGCACTTCGTCGATCCCCTCGCAGAGCGCGGCGCTCAACCAGCAGCGGCTCGCTCGTGACGCTCTTCGGCAACCCCTACGCCGCGATGCCGAGCCTTCACACCGCGCACGGCCATCCTCGTCGGCACGACCGGCGTGCTCGTCACGCGCAATCTCGCTGGTGCGGCTGGTGTGGATGCTCTACCCCGCGCTCGTCGTCTTCTCGATCGTCGCGACCGCCAACCACTTCTTCCTCGACGCGATCGCCGGCGCGGGCGTGCTCGCGGTCGCGCTCACGATCGTGCTCGACGCTGCATCGCCGCCAGGGCTGGTCGATCGCGCCGCTCGCGCGCGGCGACCGCTCACCGGCGCGAACCGACCGCTCGTCGACCGGGCGCGCCGACGGCCTAGCGGCGGCCTGCCACCTTCCGGTCGATGAGACGCTGCCCATGCGCCTGGACCGCATCAAGACCGGCTACACCGATGGCGCGCGCCAGCTCGCCTCGCGCTCCGTTCGCGTGCTCACGCGAGAGCCGCGTCACGCCCAACCAGCTGACCGCGCTCGGCTTCGCGCTCAACCTGGTGTCCGCCGTGCTGCTCTACCAGCGAGGACTACATCGCGGCCGCCGCGGTCTTCCTGGTCGGCTCGATCATCGACATCCTCGACGGCGCCCTGGCCCGCTCGCGCGGGCAGGCGACGCCGTTCGGCGCCTTCATCGACTCCACCACCGACCGCATCTCCGAGGGCGCCGTGCTCTGCGCGGCGACGCCTCGTGTTCGCGCGCCACGGCGACACCTGGCCCATCGCCGCGGTCTTCGTCGCGCTCGTCGCCTCGTTCCTCGTCTCGTACACCCGCGCGCGCGCCGAGGCCCTCGGCCTCGAGGGCAAGGCCGGCCTCATGGGCCGCGCCGAGCGCGTCGTGCTGCTCGCGGCGATCCTCGCCGCCGCGCCCTGGGGCGCCCTGCCCTACGGCATCGCGCTGCTCGCCGCCCTGGCGAGCGCGACCGTCCTCGCAGCGCATCTTCTCCGTCCACCAGTCAGCTCGCCGAGCGCGAGCAGCAGTCCAAGGAGCACGCATGACCGGCAATGGCAACGGCAACGGCAACGGCCGCGCCCAGGATGGGCGCGTCCGCGTCGCCATCGTGGGCGTCGGCAACTGCGCCTCCTCGCTCGTCCAGGGCGTCCACTACTACCGCGACGCCGCCGACGACGAGTTCGTCCCGGGTCTCATGCACGTCAACCTCGGCGGCTACCACGTGCGCGACATCGAGTTCGTCGCCGCGTTCGACGTCGACGCCGACAAGGTCGGCAAGGATCTCTCGTCAGGCGATCGTCAGCGGCCAGAACAACACGATCAACTTCGCCGACGTGCCCGCACACCGGCGTCACGGTGCAGCGCGGCATGACGCATGACGGGCTCGGCAAGTACCTCAGCGAGATCATCACGAAGGCCGACGGCCCGACCGCCGACATCGCGACGATCCTCAAGGAGTCGAAGGCCGACGTGCTCGTCAGCTACCTGCCGGTGGGCTCCGAGGAGGCCACGAAGTGGTACGTCGAGCAGGCGCTCGCGGCGGGCGTCGCCTACGTCAACTGCGTGCCCGTCTTCATCGCGCGCGAGAAGTACTGGAGCGACCGCTTCGAGAAGGCCGGCCTGCCGATCGTCGGCGACGACATCAAGTCGCAGGTCGGCGCCACGATCGTCCACCGCCAGCTCGCGCGCCTCTTCCGGCAGCGCGGCGTGCTGCTCGAGCGCACCCACCAGCTCAACGTGGGCGGCAACACGGACTTCCTCAACATGCTCGAGCGCGAGCGCCTGGAGTCGAAGAAGATCTCCAAGACCAACGCCGTCACCTCGACGCTCGACTACGAGATGGACCCGGACGACGTGCACATCGGGCCCTCCGACCACGTGGCCTGGCTGAAGGATCGCAAGTGGGCGTACATCCGCCTCGAGGGCCGCGCCTTCGGCGACGTGCCGCTGAACGTCGAGCTCAAGCTCGAGGTCTGGGACTCGCCCAACTCGGCCGGCATCGTGATCGACGCCGTGCGCTTCGCCAAGCTGGCGCTCGACAACGGCCTCGCCGGCGCGCTCGAGTTCCCGTCGGCCTACCTCATGAAGTCGCCCCCGGTGCAGCACCCCGACGAGTTCGCCCGCGAGCAGGTCGAGGACTTCATCCGCGTCAACGCTCGCCCCGGCGCGCCCGTGCCCGCGGCGCCCGAGTCGACGGTCGTGCTACCGAGAACCGCTGAGCTCTTCATGAATGCGGCAGCCGGCGCTGCTGGCCGACCTGCACATGCACAGCGAGCACTCGTGGGACTGCACGACGCCCGTCGACGAGCTGCTCGACGCGGCGCTCGCGGCCGGCCTCGGCGCGCTCGCCGTGACCGACCACAACACCATCGCGGGCGGCGTCGAGGCGCGCGCGCGAGCCGATCGAGCGCGGGCTGCCGCTGCACGTCGTCGTCGGATCGGAGATCAAGACAGCGGCCGACGGCGAGCTCATCGGGCTGTTCCTGCACGAAGAGATCCCGCGCGGGCTGACCTTCGCCGAGACGATCGAGCGCATCCGCTCGCAGGGCGGCGTCGTCTACGTACCGCATCCGTTCGACCGCTTCCACACCACGCCCGACGCGCTCCCTGCTCGAGCAGCACGCGGGCGAGCATCGACGTGGTCGAGACGGCCAACGCGCGCCTCTGGCTGGAGCGCGACAACCGTGCGGCCGAGCGCTTCGCACGCGAGCACGGCCTGCGCCGCGGCGCGGGCTCCGATGCCCACGTGCCCGGCCGGCATCGGCACGGGAGCGCTGCGGCTCGCCCCCTTCGACGATCCCACCTCGTTCCTGCGCGCCCTCGACGACGCGGAGATCGTGCGCCGCCCCCGCAGCATGCTGCGGCTCCAGGTCGAGAAGCGCCGCCGCCAGCGGGCAAGGCCGAGCTAGCGCCACACATCCCAGGGTCTGCCCCTGGTACGCAGCGCGCGGGGTCGCTCGGGTCGGGCGCCCACGGCCGGGGTCAGCTGCGCCATGCGGTGGGTCTGGCGCGCCACGGCCGGGGTCAGGCGCGACATCCGTGGGGTCAGGCCTGCGCCCGCTTGGCGCGGAATCCGCAGGCTTGGGGGTCTCGGGCGGCATGCGCGGGGTCAGGCGCGTCACGGGCGGGGTCAGGCGCGACATGCGCGGGGTCAGGCGCGACATGCGTGGGGTCAGGCGCGACATGCGTGGGGTCTGGCGCGACACGCTTCGCGCCAGACCCCGCTCGTGACGCCGCTCGCAGTACGGCGCGTAGGCGGCGCGCACGTGGTTCGTGCGGAGGACCGCAGGGATCGGCGCGGCGGCGGTCGAACTCCGGTGCGGTGCCCGCGGACGAGCTCTACGAGCGTTACCTGGCGCGTGCGATCAGCGAGGTGAACGCACTTGGCGACGAGATCGCCCGCCGCGGCGATGCGCCCTCGCGCCAGCCCGTCCTCGGGTCCGGGCACCCGCTCGGCGATATCTTCCTGCTCAAGCACGACCCGACTCCGGCCGAGCTCACCGAGGGCGTCGCGTTCTACGGCCGCGTCGGCCAGGCGGTGCTCAAGTCGGTGCAGCGGCTCGAGCATCGATCCGCTGCTCGTCTACGGCACGAACGTCGTCAAGCTCGGCGGCGACCATGGCCGCGACGAGAGCGAGCTGGCCGACGCGCGTCTACCCGATGTGGCTGCTGCGCGAGCTGCACATCGTGCAGCCCAAGATCGTCGTGGTCATGGGCGAGGACACGCTCGAGGTCGTCAACGGCCTCGACCTGGCGCTCGCTCAGCCGCTCGAGCCGAAGCTCGGGGTGATCCAGCACCTGACGCCGACGATCGAGGCGCTCTTCACCCCGCCGCTCGAGCCCTCGCTCGACGACGCGGCCGCCAAGCGCCGCTTCTGGGCCGCCTTCCGCGCGCTCGGCGAGTGGTACGCGGCCCTGCCGCCGTACTGACGCTCAGGCGGTGCGGTCGAAGCACGCGACGCACTCGACGTGCGGCGTGTGCGGGAAGAGGTCGAACGGCCGCAGGCGCGTGAGCGAGTAGCCGCCCTCGGCCAGGATCGGCGCGTTGCCGGCGAGCGTCGTCGGGTTGCAGGAGACGTAGACGATGCGGCTTGCGCGCCGAGCTCCGCGACGCGGCGGGCGGCCTTCGGCGTCATGCCGGCGCGCGGCGGGTCGAGCACGACGACGTCGGGCGCGGGCAGCCCCTCGGCGATCAGGTCGCGCGGAGCCTTGCCGGCGTCGGCGCACGTGGAACTGGATGTTCGCGACGCCGTTGGCGAGCGCGTTCTCGCGCGCGCGCTCGATCGGCCTCCTCGACGATCTCGATGCCGATCACGCGGCGGGCCGAGCCCGCCAGCGCGAGCCCGATCGAGCCGGTGCCGCAGTAGAGATCCCAGACGATCTCGCCGCCGCGTCAGCCCCGCCTGCTCGATCGCGTCCTCGTAGAGCACGTCGGCCATCTCGGTGTTGGTCTGCAGGAAGGAGCCTGCCGAGACGCGCAGGCGCAGGCCGCTGATCTCCTCCTCGAACCAGGTGCGGCCGAAGAGCGGCGCGCGTCGGGATGCCGCTCGCCACCTCGGCGACGCCGTCGTTGACCGCGTGCAGGACGCCGACGACGCCGGGCGCGCGCTCGGCTCGAGCAGCGCCTGCAGGTTCTCGACGCCCGGGACATCGCCCCCGACGGTCACGAGGATGCACAGCAGCTCGCCCGTGCGCACGCCCTCGCGCACGACGAGGTGCCTCAGGTAGCCGGTGTTCGCACGCTGGTCGTACGCCTCGAGCCCCTCGGCGCGCGCCCACGTCACGAACGCGTCGCGCACGGCGTTGCCGCGATCGCCCGTCAGCAGGCAGACCTGGATCGGGACGATCTCCTCCCAGCGGCCGGCCTTGTGGAAGCCGAGTGCAGACGCCCTCGGCGCGTGCTCGTCCAGGCGTACTCGAGCTTGTTGCGGTAGGCGTACTCGCGCACGGCCGGCACGATCTGCTCGAGCGGCGGATCGGGCAGGCCGGCGATGCGCTGCAGGGCGTCGAGCACCTGCTGCTGCTTGTGCTCGAGCTGCCGCTCGTAGCGCAGGTCCTGCCAGCGGCAGCCGCCGCAGACGCCGAAGTGCGGGCAGGGCGCCTCGACGCGGTCGGGGCCGCCGGCCAGCCGCTCGAACGCGATCGCCTCGCCGTGCCGGCGCTTGACCTTCTGGATGCGCGCCATGACGCGGTCGCCCGGGCAGCGCGCGGTCGACGAACACGACGACGCCCTCGTGGCGCGCGACGCCACGCCCACCCGCTGCGAGCGAGTCGACGGTGAGCTCGAGCTCCTGTCCAACCCGAAACGGCGCAGCCACGGAAAGCAGCATAGGGGCGCTGTCGTCTCCGGCCCCCTAGTCGGCCTGCGCCTGCGGGCTCGCCGTGAAGCGAGGGCTGCGAGGCGCAGCGTTGCGAGCACGCCGAGCCCGGCGGCGATCGCGGTCGCGATCCAGAGGCTGCGGTAGCCCTCGGCATCGGCGAGCGCGCCGAGCGGCACGGCCGCGATCGCACCGCCGCCGAAGAGCGCCGTCGACATCAGCGCGACGGCCTGGCCGGCGCGCGCCGCGCCCGCGATCTCGCCGGCGATCACGTAGAGCACCCCGTTGAAGCCGAGCGCGCCGAGGCTGAGCACGACCAGCAGGATGATGCGCACGATCGTGCCCTCGGGCCACAGCGAGCCACGTCGCGAGCGCCGGCCGCACAGGCCAGCACGCCGATGTCGCGCAGCGTCGCCACGCGCCTTCGCCCGCCGCCGGAATCGGCCACGCGCCCCCAGCAGATGCGCGCGGCCATGGCGCTGAGGCTGACGAACGCGAACAGCAGGCTGCCGTCTCCCCTGCTTCGCGCCGCCGTCGCGCAGCGCCGGGACGCCGAACGTCAGCACCGTCGTGAGCGCGACGATGTAGCAGAGGGCGACCACGAGCAGACGGCCCATGCCCGGCGCTCGGAAGACCGCGAAGGGCGCGACCACGCGCCGCGCCGCCGTGGATGCGCACGAGCGGCCCGTGCGGCGTGTCCAGCGCGAAGACGATCGCCGTGACGGCTGTCAGCACGCCGCTCAGGCCGAGCGCCAGGCGCACGCCGCCGAGTGCACCGCGAGCGGCAGGAGCAGCGCCGCGAGCAGCCCGCCGAGCGCGACCGACATCTGGCGCATGCCGATCGCGAAGCCCCGCCGCTCCGGCGGGAAGCCGTGGAAGACCGAGACGGTCGCGCCGACGGCGACGAGCGGCGCCCGCGACGCCGCTCGCGAACAGCGCCACGCCGAGCCCGAACGGATTGGTCAGCAGCGCGCCGACGACGAGCAGGAGCGCCGCACGCCGAGCCGGCGTAGAGCAGGGGCTTGCGCGGCCCCGAGCGGTCGACGATCACGCCCGGCGGCGATCAGCGCGAACGCGTTGCCGAGCGCCGTCGCGTTGACGAGCGCTCCGAGCCTCGCCGCGCTGAGGCCGTAGCGCGCCTGCAGGTCGGGCGCGATCACGCCGAGGCCCCACTGGACGATCGAGATCGACGCCTGGCAGGCGAGGGCCAGCACGAGCAGCCGGTAGCGGGCTGCGCACGGTTTCCGCGCGGGCGGTCACTCCTCGAGCGCCGCGGCGGCCAGCAGCGCCGCGCAGAACAGGCGCCAGGCGAGCTGCGGATCCGTCCTGCGGCGCCGCCAGCTCGCGCAGCACGGCGGCCGCGCGCGGGAGGTGGGCGCCCGTCGCGCGAGCGAGGTCGCCGCGGATCGCATCGGCCAGCGCCCGGCGCCGCTCGCCGCTGGCGAGCTCCTCGGCGAGCGCGCGTCACCGCGCGCGCGTCGCTCGCCCGAGCGCCTCGTTCGGATCGCCGGCGGCGGCCGCCAGCAGAGCGCCCGCCGCACCGCGCCGCGCACCTCGTCCTCGTCGATGCCGACATCGCCGCGCAGGCGCTCCAGCAGGGGAGGCCCGGCCAGCTCGGCCCAGTCGCTCTCGGGATACGAGGCGAGGGCGAGGTCGATGTCGCGCAGCTCGGTCATGCGCAGCATCTTGACACCCGCGAGGCTGCGTCTTGCCGCGCTCTTGATGCTCCCCGGCGAGCATGCTGATCAGACACGCGGTGCGACCGGATGCCTGCCCCGGTCGCACCGCTTTCCTGTTTTCGAGGGCTACGCGCCGACGCTCAGGCGCTGCGTCGGCGCGCGGTAGTCGCGCACCGCCTGCTCGAACGCCTCGACTACGGCAGGGTCGAACTGCGTGCCCGCGTGGGCGCGCAGCTCGACGAGGGCCTCGGCCGTGCTGCGCCCGCCGCGGTACGGGCGGTCGGAGACCATCGCGTCGAACGCGTCGCAGACCGAGATGATGCGCGCGCCGAGCGGGATCTGCTCGCCCGCGAGCCCGTCGGGGTAGCCGCTGCCGTCCCAGCACTCGTGCGAGAAGCGCACGAGCGGGGCGAGCTGGCGCAGACGCTCGACCGGCTCGAGGATGCGCGCGCCGATCTCGGGATGCTCGCGCATGTGCTCGCGCTCGCCCGAGTCGAGCGGCCCGCGCTTGCGCAGCAGCTCCGACGGGATGCCGATCTTGCCGATGTCGTGCAGCACGGCGGCGTGCTCGACGTCGCGCAGGGCGGCTGCGTCGAGACCCGAGCACCCGCCCGACGCGCCGCGCGAGGTCGGCGATCGAGAGCGCGTGGCCCGAGGTGTACATGTCCTGCGCCTCGAGCGCGCGCACGAGCGCGTCGATCGTCGCCAGGAAGCTCGTCTCGAGCTCGCTCGCGATGCGCTGCCCGTCGAGCGCGAGCGCGGCCTGCAGCGCCATGCCCTCGAGCAGCGCGAGCTCGGCGGCTCGCGAACGGCGTGCCCGCCAGCCGCAGCAGGCTGAGCGTGCCGACCTGGGCGCCGTGCAGCTGCACCGGCACGTCGGCCGACAGAGCGGCCGCGGCGGATAGTGCGAACCCGGCGGCAGACCGCGCTCGCCGGCGGGCAGCACGACCGTCTCGCCGTCGCAGCAGCCGCAGCTCGGCGACGAGCGAGCGGTCGCGCTCGTAGCGCTCGGCGCCGGCCTCGTGCGCGGACGACGCCGGCGACTGCCACAGCGCACGCTGTCGCCGTCCTCGTACACCCAGAGCGCGCAGCGGTCGCACGGCACGCGCTCCAGCGACGGCACGCGTGAGCGCCTCGCCGATCGTGTCGGGCGTCGCGCTGTGCGCGAGCTCGCGCGCGAGGTCGAGCAGCACCTGCGTGCGCGCGCGCTCCTCGGCCGCCTGCTCGTGCAGCACGGCGTTCTGGAACGCGAGGCCGGCGACGTGCGCCATGACCTCGAGCATGCGCACGTCGTCGCGGTCGAAGCGCCCCTCGCCGTCGCCCGCGAGCACGACGCGCCCCGACGGTCGTCTCCTCGCCGACGAGCGGCGCGGCCAGCAGCGTCGCGCCCGTGCCACGTCGACGAGCAGCGCCTGGCCGCCCAGCATGGCCTCGAGCGCCCGGGGCTCGAGCTCGTCGAGCGCCGTCCGCTTGCGCGTGCCGGACGACGCGATCGGCGCCTCCCCCAGCTCGTCGCCGACTGCGCGCCCAGACCGCTGCGCGGTCGTGCGGCAGCGTCTCGCGCAGCACGCGCAGCAGCGCGCGCGCGACATCGGGCGGGCGCTGCGCTGCCGAGAGCGTGCGCGAGAGCGTCTGCAGGTGGCGCATCTGCTCGAACGAGCGCCGCGTGCGCGCGGACATCGTCGGGCGAGCGGCGGGCGATCAGGCGCTCGTCCGCGAACGTGATGCGGTCCTTGCCGAGGCGCTTGGCCTCGTAGAGCGCGGCATCGGCAGCCTGCAGCAGGTCGCGCAGATCGCTGCCGTCGCCGGGCCAGCTCGCGACGCCGAACGAGAGCGTCAGCCGCCAGCCGCCGAGGTCGATGCCCGCGAGGCTGCGCTGCAGGCGCCGGCAGACGGTGCGCGCGTTCGCCTTCGTCGTCTCGGGCAGCAGCAGCGCGAACTCCTCGCCGCCGATGCGGAAGACGCTGTCGGCCGGGCGCATGCCGCGCAGCAGCAACGCGCCGACCTCGCGCAGCGCGTCGTCGCCCGCGACGTGCCCGCGCGTGTCGTTGAGCTCCTTGAAGTCGTCGATGTCGGCCAGCACGAGCGCGAAACCGCGCCGAGCGCGCGGCGACCAGGCCTCGCATCGTCTCGTGGAAGCTGCGGTGGTTGGCGAGACCCGTGAGCGCGTCGGTCGCCGCCTCGGCCTCCTTGCGCTCGAACGCGCGCAGGCTCTCGAGCGCCACGGCGGCGTGCGCCACGAGCAGCGCCGAGTCGTCGACCACGTCCGCGGCCAGTGCGCCGTGCCGCCGCCGAAGCCGACGAGGTAGCCGTGGGTGCCGGTCGAGGTGCGCAGTGGCAGTCCGAGCCGGCAGCCCTCGAGCTCGATGCTGCGCTCGAAGCCGCCGGCCTCGGCCAGTGCGGCGAGCGCCGCGCCGTCGAGCGCGTGCTCGCGCGCGCGCGTCGTCGCGCAGCCAGGTCTGGGCCAGCTCGAGCTCGCCCTCGACGATCTCTCCCACCTGCACGCACGCGAGCCCGAGCGCGCTGCCGATCGCGCGCGCGACGACGCTCAGCACCGCTCCGTGCTCGCGCGCCTCTGCGAGGCGCGCGAAGGCCTGCCAGAGCCAGCGTGCCGCCGGCCGGCTGGCCCGTGTCGGGCGGCTCGCCGCCGAGTGCGTCGCTCAGCAGCAGCGCGGCGCTGCGCAGCGAGGCGAGCTCGTGCTCGGCGCCGGGGCTCGCGACGAGCAGCGGCCGCGGCCCCTGCGTCGCCGAGCGGCTCGATCAGAGCGCCGGGCACGTCCACGCGAGCGCGCGCTCGACGATCCAGTCGTGTCCGCGCTGCTCGCAGAGCGCGAGGCCGTCGTCGCGCTGCACCCACACGGCCACCGGCACCGCCAGGCGGCGATGCAGGAGAGCACACGTGATGTCGCACAGCTCGGCAGGCGTCAAGTGACGCGCCAGCGCCGCAGCAAGCGCATCATCAAGGCTCTCGGACGACGCGCCGGCAGTGTGCACGCACCTCAGTCTAGTCGTCGGCGCTCGTATACTCTTGCATCTCGCGTGAATGATCATGCAACCACGCTTCCGGAGCCCCCGCCCTCGCTCGCCGGGCGCGACTTCCTGCGCGCCCGCGATCTAAGTCGCGGAGCGAGCTCGACGGCCTGCTCGAGCTCGGCCTCGCTCTGAAGTCGGCGCAGGCGGCGCGGCTCCCCCATCCCGCTCTGCGCGGGCCGCACGCTGGGGCATGATCTTCCACAAGGCCTCGACGCGAACGCGCGTGTCCTTCGAGGTCGGCATGCAGCCAGCTCGGCGGCAACGCGCTCAACCTCGCGCAGGGCGAGCTGCAGCTCGGCCGCGGCGAGACCGTGCGCGACACGGCGATGGTGCTCTCGCGCTACCTCGACGCGATCATGATCCGCACCTACGCGCAGGCCGACATCGACGAGCTCGCCGACGTTCGCGCGCGTGCCCGTGATCAACGGCCTCTCCGACGATCACCATCCGTGCCAGGCGCTCGCCGACCTGCTGACGCTGCGCGAGCGCTTCGGCCCCGACCTGCGCGGCATCCGTCTGGCCTACGTCGGCGATGCCAACAACGTCTGCCGCTCGCTCGTGTGCGCAGCCGTGCTGGCCGGCGTCGACGTCGTCGTCGCGGCGCCCGAGGCCTACCAGCTCGATCAGGCGACGGTGCACTTCGCGCCGCCGTGACGGCGGCCGGCGGCGGCGTCGCTGACGCTCACCGAGGACGCGGACGAGGCCGCACGCGGCGCTCAGGCGCTGGCGACGGACGCGTTCGTCTCGATGGGCCAGGAGGTCGAGGCCGCCGAGCGGCTCGACGCGCTGATGCCCGGCTATCGCGTGGACGAGCGCCGCGTCGGCGCTGCTCGCCGACGACGGCATCGTGCTGCACTGCCTGCCCGCGCACTACGGCCAGGAGATCGACGAGTCGGTGCTCTACGGCGCCCGCTCCGCCGTCTGGGATCAGGCCGAGAACCGGCTGCACGCGCAGAAGGCCCTGCTGGCCGCGCTGCTCGCAGGCTCGCGTCTGAGTCGCGCGAGCTCGATGCCGCCCTCGGGGCTCCAGCGCCCCGCGCGATCCGATGCCGCAGCGCGCTGCTCTGCGGACGCGCGCGCGACGGTGGCGGTGCGGGCGACGAGGTCGAGCGAGACGACGAAGGTGCGGCGGCTCGCCGCCGAAGGCGAACGTGATGAAGCACGCGGCGCGGCAGGTCGACGCCCTGGACGCCGAGCGAGACCTTGGGTCGGCCCGTGGCGGCCCATCAGCTCGCGCACGCGCTCGGCGTGCGGCGAGCGGTTGAACGCGCGGGCGGCGATGCCGAGCAACTCGCCCTCGTCGCCTCGCGCTGACGCGCGCGGAGCATGCGATCGATCTCGCTGCCGACGTCGGCGGGCGATCGCCGGCGCCGCCGTCCTGCACGGCGGCGAGCTCGGCCTTCAGCTCGCATGCGCTCCTCGGCGTCCTTCTGACGTGCGGCGAGCGTCGCCTCGAGCTCGTTGCGGGTCGATGCGAGCCGCGCCGTGAGGCGGTCGATCTCGCCGTGCGCGGCGGCCAGGGCGGCCTGCGCGGCCTCCGCCTCCTCGCGCACCCCGCGCGCCTGCTCGAGCTCCTCCTCGAGCGTCGGCAAGCTGGCCCGTGAGCCGCTCGACGAGTGCGTCGCGCCGCTCCGCCAGCTCGAGCCGCGCCGGGATCGGCCGGCATGCGCAGCCGGCGCCCGGTCGAGCTCGGCAGGCTGCCAGCCGCGCGCCTCGGCGGTCGCCGGGCAGAGCTCGCAGACGCTGCACCGCCGCGCGGCTCGGATGGTCGCGGAAGAGGCGGACGGTCTCGCCGGCGAGGAAGCTCCGCCGGCAGATCGCGCACTCGTGGGCTCGTGGGCGGTGGACGGCATCGGAATCGTCGGATGGTAGCGGTTTGCAGGCAAACAGCGCAGGTCCCGGGCACTGCGTCCGTGGCCGGGAGCAGCGCCGCCGTCGGCGCCGTCGAGCGCCTGCCGCCCACGGAACGTGCCAGTCGGAGGGCTTCCGGGACGGAGGCCGGATCGACTACCCTGAGCCGGAGAGGGGCCGTAGCTCAGCTGGGAGAGCATCTGGTTTGCAACCAGAAGGTCAGGGGTTCGAGACCCCTCGGCTCCATCGCCGCAATCGCTTTGTTCACAGGGATTCAGGTACAAACCGGAGGCGCCTACCAGGCGCCCTTCCTAAGCTATGTCTTGAGAGCCCCTTACGGGCGAGGGACCTGCATTCCGGTGCGGGAAAAGTGCGGCGACAGAGCGGCGCACCCCGGCGCCGGCGTAGGCTCGGCGCACGAAAGAGCGCATCGCACGTGCCGGGCTCGTGGTCGTTGCTGCCGTCCCGATCAGCGCTCCCGCCGCGGAAGCCGCCAAGCCGCACGAGTTCCACAACTGCGCGGCCGTCAACGAGGTCTACCCGCACGGGATCGCAAAGAACTTCAAGGTGTTCAAGATGGCCAATGGACTGACCGGGCGGCCGTTCGTCGGCACGAAGCTTTATGCGGCGCAGCCGCGCACGCTCGATCGCGATAAGGACGGCGTCGCCTGCGAGACGCTAGCCGTGCCGTCGAGCTTCTGGTTCCGCACTGAACTCGACCCGGCCGAGGCCTGCCGCTTCGGCACCGGCGCCAACGTCATGCTGGGCGACGCGGGCACCGAGGTGAGCATCACCACCTGTCGCTGCCGTCCGCCCGAGCTACGGCGAGCTCGCGCAGGGCTTGCTCGGATGGGGATCCGGGCTCCGCGGTGTAGATGACGAGTTGCTGGTCGGGTTCCGCGTCGGAGGTGAGGGCGTCCCACTCGAGCGTGATCTCGCCGACGATGGGTGGTTGTACCGGCGGGTGCCGCGCCGCTTGATCGCGACGTGGGTGCCGGCCCACCACTGGCGGAAGTGCGGGTCTCTGATGGACAGTTCGCCGACGAGCTCGGCCAGGCGGGGGTCGTCGGGTTTTCCGTGCTGCCTCCATGCGCAGGTAGGAGACGACGGCGCGAGCGAGCTCTTCCCACTCGGGGTAGAGAGAGCGCATGCGCGGGTCGGTGAACAGGAGCCGCACGAAGTTCCGTTCGCGCTCGGGGACGTCAGCGAAGTCGACCATCAACGCGGCGGCGAGGGGATTCCAGGCGAGCACGTCGTGGATGGGGGTCATGACGATCGCGGGAGCGTCGATGTGGTCGAGGATGCGCTGCAGATAGGGCTTTACCTTCTGCGTTGGCCGACGGCGCGACTGGGCAGGCGCGCCGGCCAGCTCGTTCAGGTAGATGCGCTGATCGTCGTTGAGCCGCAACACGCGCGACAGCGATGCCAGCACGGGTTTCGACGGGGCGATCCTGCCCTGCTCGAGCCGCGTGTAGTAATCGCTGGAGATCGCCGCGAGTTGCGCGACTTCTTCCCTGCGGAGCCCGGCCACGCGCCGCTGACCCCCGCCCTCGGCCAAGCCGACGTCGCTCGGCGTCAGCTCGGAGCGGCGGGCGCGCAGGAAGGAGCCAAGCTCGTTGTCATCACGGACAGTCATCGCCCTCTCTTGTCGCCGCGCTGGCGCAGCTTCCAAGTAGCAAGCTCCTTCCTAGGAAGAGTATTCCCAGGAAGAACCTTCTCTAGCTGCGTGGATCGGGAGCGCAATCCTGATTCCGTGATGATGCAGAAGACACCCACCACGACCTCTGGCGCGCCGCAGCGATGGACTCGGGCCGAGGCACTCCTGCTCGCCGTCCTTACCGGCGTGATCTTTCTCGACGCGCTCGACGGCTCCCTCGTGCAGGTCGCGCTTCCGTCGATCGGCGCCTCGCTGCATCTCGCCGAGGCGCAGCTTCAGTGGATCGTCTCGGCCTACGTCCTCGGCTACGGCGGCTTTCTGCTGCTCGGTGGGCGCTGTGCGGACGTGTTCGGCCGCAGGCGTGTGCTCATCTGGGGGCTCGTCGCCTTCATCGTAGCTTCGGCACTGGGGTCTGCCATGAGCGACCCGACACTCCTGATCGCCGCTCGCTTCATCAAGGGCGCCACCGCCGCCTTCACCGCTCCCGGCCGCGCTCGCGATCCTGACAACGTCGTTTCCTGAAGGCCCGCGGAGGAACAAGGCGCTGGGCATCTACACCGCTGCCGCTGCCGGCGGGTTCACCTTCGGCCTCGTCAGCGGCGGCCTGCTGACCGCAGCTGAGCTGGCGCTTGACCTTCGCCATCGTCGTGCCCGCGGCCGTCGTCCTGCTCGCTGGCGGCGCTCCGTGTCGTCGAGGCGGACGCACCCGCTCGGCGGCAGGCTCGACCTCGCCGGAGCGATCACCGCCACCGCCGCGGCGCTGCTGTTCGTCCGCGCCGTCGTCGAGGCGCCGGCGGTCGGTTGGATCTCGCCGCAGACCCTCGGCAGCCTCGCGCTCACCGCCATCCTGCTCGGCGCGTTCGTGGCGATCGAGCGGACAGTCGCTCGTCCGCTCGTCCGGCTTGCGATCTTCCGCTCGGCACCGCTCGTCGCGTGCCAATGTCGGCGCCCTGCTCCTCTTCGGTTGCGCGACGGTGTTCAACGTCACGCGGACGCTCTATGCGCAGGACGTGCTCGGCTGGGGGCCGCTTGAAGACCGGCCTCATTTTCCTCGCCGCGAGCCTCACCACCGCGGCGCTGGCACCGCGGGTCGGGGGAATCGTCGCCCGCATCGGCTCGACAGGGACTGCTCTCGCGGGCGCGCTCGCGTTGATCGCCTCCTACGCGCTCTTCCTTGAAACGGGCGCAAACACGAACTACGCCGTCGATCTCGCATCGCTCGCGCTCCCGGGGCGGGCTTCGCGCTCGCGTACCCCGCGCTCAATATCCAGGCGCTCCGCGGCGTTGCAGACGACGAGCAAGGACTCGCCGCCGGCCTCGTCGGCAGCTCGTTCCAGATCGGCGGGCGCCGTGGTACTCGCCATCGCCACCGCCGTGACTACCACGCACATCCCAGCCGGCGCCACTGCGGCGCAGACCGTCCACGGGCTCCATGCCGGTATGGCCATCCCCATCGTCGGAGCGGCACTCCTTGCGCTCATGTCGGGCGCGACATTGCCCCGTAGGCACCGGCTTGCCGGCGCGTGCGGTGACGAACGCCCGCGAGAACCACTCGCTCGATCAAGCCGCCTGATGACCGGACGCTCACGAGAAAGGCAAGCAACATGCAGATCACGAGGAACACGCTCGAGACCGCCGCCGGCCCCGCCGAGTGGTTCACCGGCTCGGTCTTCATCGACTCGATCGCCGCCCCACCCGATGGCTCCTTCGGCGCCGCCGCCGTCCACTTCACTCCCGGTGCCCGCACCGCCTGGCACACGCATCCGCTCGGCCAGACGATCTGGGTCACCGCGGGCGTGCGGCCTCTGCCAGCGCGGGGGCGGGCCGATCGAGGTGATCCGCCCCGGCGACCGCGTCTTCTTCGAGCCGGACGAGAAGCACTGGCACGGCGCCGCGCCGACCGGCTTCATGACGCACATCGCGATTCAGCAGGCGGACGAGAGGGCAGCGTCGTCACCTGGGGCGAGCACGTCACCGACGAGCAGTACGGCCAGGCGCCGACCACGAGGAGGGACCACCTGATGCGCGCAACCATCATGTACGGCGCGGGCGACGTCCGCGTCGAGAACGTCCCCGACCCCCGATCTCGAGCCGACCGACGCGATCCTCCGCGTGGTCCGCGCCTGCATCTGCGGCAGCGACCTGTGGCCGTACAACGACATGCCGAAGAGCGAGACGGGGCAGAGCATGGGCCACGAGGCCATCGGCGTCGTCGAAGCCGTCGGCAGCGACGTCCGCACGTGAAGCCGGGCCAGGTCGTCGTCATGCCGTTCGCGATCTCCGACGGCACCTGCGAGTTCTGCCAGGAGGGGCTCCCGACCGCGTGCGTGCACGTCGGCTTCGTCGGCAATCGCGGCATGAACGGCGCGCAGGCCGAGGCGCTGCGCATCCCGTTCGCCGACGGAACGCTCTACCCCACTCGACGTCAGCGAGAACGACGCGCGCATGCCGTCGCTGCTCACGCTCTCCGACGTGATGGGCACCGGCCACCACGCGGCGGTCGTCGCGCGCGTCGCGCCCGGGCAACAGCGTCGCGGTCGTCGGCGACGGCGCCGTCGGCCTGTGCGGCGTGATCGCCGCGAAGCGCCTCGGCGCCGAGCAGATCATCATCATGGGCCGGCACCCCGACCGGATCGCGCTCGCGCGCGCGTTCGGCGCGACCGACGTCGTCAGCGAACGCGGCGAGGAGGCGGTCGAGCGCGTGCGGGAGCTCACCGGCGGCTACGGCGCGCACTCGGTGCTCGAGTGCGTCGGCACGCGAGCAGTCGATGCAGACCGCCGTCGAGATCGCGCGCCCGGGCGGCGCGGTCGGGCGCGTCGGCGTCCCGCACTACGACGCGATCCCGCAGGCGCAGCCGATCTTCTACAAGAACGTGACCGTCGGCGGCGGGCCGGCGCCCGTGCGCGCGTACATCGAGGAGCTCCTGCCCGACGTCCTCGAGGGCCGGATCGAGCCCGGTCGCGTCTTCGACCGCACCGTCGGCCTCGACGGCGTGCCCGACGGCTATCGCGCGATGAACGACCGCGAGTCGATCAAGGTCATGGTGCAGCCTTCCTGACGACCGGGCCAAGCCGAGAGACGCCCGTGCTGGTCGCCAGAACCGCGGTGTCCCGGGCGCTCATCAGCAATCGTCCGGACGAGCAGCGTCAGCCGGGGGCACAACCCCCGCCGCGGAGCGCAGCAAACGCCGCTCTCGCCGCGCGTGCAGCCGTCCCGTCCAGCCGGCCGCGACGTCTCACGTGATGTCCCGGCGCACGACCAGGCGGGTTCCCGTCTCGGCGACGACGAACGCGTAGCCCGCGAAGAGCAGCCCCGCGATCCAGAACGGGAGCGCGTCGCCGCTTGGCGGCACGACGCTGCTCATGGCCGAGCCGGCGCTCCCTGGGAAGAAGCGCCCGATGCCGGGCGCGAAGCTCCCGAGCAGCGTCTCGACGACGAACACCCAGACGAGCGTGGCCGTCACCGCGACCGTCTGGTTCGTCATCAGAGCGCCGAGGCCGACTCCCATCAACGCTCCAAGTGCCGTCGCTGCGCTTCCGCCCGCGAGCACAACGAGGATGTCGGTGCCGTGAGCGCCGAGGTCGATGTTGCGCTGTGCCAGCCAGGGCAGCGCGATTGCGAGCGTGAGCAGCGACGCGATGATGCCGATCGCGATGCCGACGATGCCCGAGGCCGCGAGTTTCGCGCCAACCATGCGCCTGCGGTCGGGGGTGATCAGAAGGGTGGACGTGATGGTGTCGTGGCGGAACTCTCCCGCCATCATGAGGATGCCGATGATCAGCATCAGGACTGCACCCGAGGAGGCCGCCGCGATGACGTTGCGGAATCCCTCGGCAGTCTCGATTCCCGGTCTTCCTGAGCCACCGTTCATGGCCATCGCGACACTCAGGGGTACGAACGCGAGTGTTGCCGCGACCGTCCACCAGAACGATCGGAGGGTGCGGAGCTTCAAGAGCTCTGCGCGGATGAGGATGTTCACGCGACCACTCCTTGCGAGGTTGTGAGCTCGAGGAAGAGGTCCTCGAGGTCGAACTGCTCGTGCGCCATCTCGTAGATGACGGCGTTGACGCCGGCGGCCGTCAGGCCGACCGCGTCGGTCGTCGTGTCGAAAGCCATGACCACGTCGCTCGCGACGACCTCCGCGGCGATGCCCTGAGCGATGAGTGCCGAGCGCAGCGCTTCGGCCTGAGGAGTCCGCACCCGCACGCCGGTCTGCCTGCGACGGGCCAGATCGGCAAGTGATGACTGCGTGACGAGGCGCCCGCGGGCGATGATCACGACGTCGTCGACCGTCTGCGCGACCTCGGCGAGCACGTGGCTCGAGATCAGCACCGTTCCTCCCGCATCTGCGAACGCGCGCAGGTACTGGCGCAGCCAGTGCACGCCTTCGGGGTCGAGCCCGTTGGCGGGCTCGTCCAGGATGAGCACCCGGGGCTCGCCGAGCAAGGCGCCGGCCAGACCGAGCCGCTGGCGCATGCCGAGGGAGAAGGCCTTGACCCGGCGGTCGCCGGCCTCGGCGAGGTCCACCTCCTGGAGCACGGCGTCGACGCGGCTGAGCGGGAGCCCTGCCGCCAGGGCGAGCACGCTGAGGTGATCGCGCGCCCGCCGGCCCGGATGGAACGCGTCCGCCTCGAGGATCGCGCCGACCTGGCGAAAAGGCGCGTCGAGGTCGGCATAGCGCCGACCGCCGATCATCGCCGTGCCATGCGTCGGCATCACGAGGCCAAGCAGCATCCTCAGAGTCGTGGACTTGCCCGCGCCATTTGGGCCGAGGAAGCCGGTGACGGCTCCCTCGCGCACGCTGAAGCTCAGGTCGTCGACGGCGGCAACGTTGCCGAAGCGCTTGGACAACCTCTCGATCTGGATCGCAGTCATGGGAACCTTTCCGTCGATTCGTCCCCACCACTCTGCGCTGACGGCGCTGCAGTTTCGTCGGCCGGAGGTCTGTTTCCGGCTCTGCCGCGAGTCAGGTCGCGCGCGGGTCGATCTCCTCCTTCCGGCAGAGCTCGATCTGGCGGGCGGCAGAGGAAGCCCCCGGCTTCTCGGATACGGTCGAAGGCATGAGAACCCGAGTCCCGCGATTGGCGGCGACGCTCCAGCGCCACCCGACTGCGGCGGATGCGGGATTCGCAGCTGTTCTGTCCGCAGCGGCGCTGGTGTCCGTGTACGCGACCTTCGAGCTGCTGCGGCAGGATCCGGCGTTCAAGGAGCCCGCGAGGCCCGGCATCCTCCTCACGGTCGTCGCCGTGATGCTCCCGCTCGCGCTGCGGCGGCGCTTTCCGCGCGCGGTTGCGTGCGTCGGGATCGGCGCATTCGTGATCGGTCGCCTCGTGAGCCATCCCGACATACCCGTCCTTGCGGGATGGGAGAGCACGATGACCGTGTGGGCGTGCTGGATCGCGCTCTACAGCGCGGTCGTTCACGGCGGCAGGTCACGGCGCACGGCGCTGTCGTCGTTCCTGCTCGCCGCCCTGCTCTCCGGCGAGGTCGTGCGGGAGGTCGTTCTTCTACGGCGGCGGTGCGTATGGAGGATTGCCCCTCAACGAGGCCTTTCTGCTCGCGTACAACGCCGTTTCCATCGCTCTGCCGATCCTGCTCGGCCTGGCAGTCAGGTCACGACGGGATCGCGAGCGCGAGCTCGCAGCCCGGACGCGGGAGCTCCAGAGCGAGCGCGAGGAAAACGCCCGCAGCGCCGTGCTCGAGGAACGAGTGCGGATCGCACGCGAGTTGCACGACGTCGTTGCCCACCACGTCAGCGTCATCGGCGTGCAGGCCGGCGCCGCGCGGCGCGTCATGGCGCAGCAGCCCGCCAAGGCCGAGGAGGTGCTGAGCTCGATCGAGGACTCCAGCCGGCAGGCCGTGCTCGAGTTGCACCGCCTGCTCGGCGTGCTCCGCCGTGCCGATCAACCGGACGAGCTTTCGCCGCAGCCGGATCTTGCCCAGCTGCCCGAGCTCATCGCGAAGGCCGGGCAGGGCGGCCTGACGGTCGTGCTCTCGATCGAGGGCGAGCCCCGGGCGCTACCTCGCACGCTCGAGCTTTCGGCGTATCGCGTCATCCAGGAAGCGCTCACGAATGCCCTCAGACACTCCGGTGGGACGACTGCCAGGGTGCGCGTCGACTACCAGCCGGCCGTGCTCGAGGTGGAAGTGCTCGACGACGGCAGCGGGAACGGGCGATCCGCGCGCACCGTCGGCGGGCACGGACTGATGGGCATGCGCGAGCGCGTCGGCCTGCACGGCGGCCATCTGCGCGCGGGACGCACGCCACAGGGCGGGTTCTCGGTGCATGCGACGTTCCCGCTCAACGGCGCCACCCATTGATCAAGGTCGTCCTCGCCGATGATCAGCCGCTCGTCCGCGGCGGCTTCCGGCTGATCCTCGAGGCCGAGCAAGGCGTCGCCGTGGTCGGTGAGGCAAGCGACGGGGAGGAAGCCGTCGCTGCGGCACAACGGCTGAAGCCGGACATCGTGCTGATGGACGTCCAGATGCCTCGCGTCGACGGCCTCGAGGCCACGCGGCGGATCGCGCAGGACCGAGCGATCCACACGCGCGTCCTGATCCTCACGACGTTCGAGCGCGACGATTACGTCTTCGAGGCGCTGCGAGCGGGCGCGAGCGGGTTCATGCTCAAGAACGCCACTCCCGAGGAGCTCGTCCGCGCGGTGCGGATCGTTGCCGCCGGCGAGGCGCTGCTCGCCCCGTCGATCACACGCCGCGTGATCGAGGATTACGCGCGGCACCCGGCGGCGACCAGGCGAGACGACAGGCTCGATCACCTGACCGAACGCGAGCTCGAAGTCCTTCGCCTACTGGCCACGGGCAAGAGCAACTCCGAGCTCGCAGCCCATCTCTACCTGGGCGAGGGCACGATCAAGACCCACGTCTCCCACGTCCTCGGCAAGCTCGGTCTGCGCGACCGCGTTCAGGCGGTCGTGTTCGCGTACGAGAGCGGCCTCGTCGAACCGGGCCAAGACGTCTCCCGCACCTAGGGGCGCACGTGCGACGACAGAGCTCGTGACGGTGACTGTGCGAGCTCGATCTCACGTTCCGTGACGCACGCACGTCTACCGGGCTGATCGCTGGAGCACGACCCCGGGCCGTGCGAGGCGCAACGCGTTCAAGGATCGAAACGAACCAGGAAGGACTTCACCGATGTCCTCGACCGTCTCTGCCAGCATCGCCGAGCGCATTGCGCGGCTCGACTGGGTCGACACCGAGCGCCAACTCGAGGAGTGCGGATTCGCGGTCACCGAACCGATTCTGGACGCCGAGGAGTGCCTCGAGCTTGCGAGCCTGTTCGACGGCGACCGCTTTCGCTCGACGATCGACATGGCGCGCCATCGCTTCGGAGACGGCCGCTATCGCTACTTCGCGCATCCGCTGCCTGAGCTGATCCAAGCTGCGCGCGTCGCGTTCTACGAGCAGTTGTCTCCGATCGCGAACCGGTGGGCGGATCTCTTGTCCGGCGAGAACGCGACCTTCCCGGCGACGCACGAGTTGCTTCTGGAGCGCTGCCGAGCGGCCGGCCAGACGCGCCCCACCCCGCTGATGCTTCGCTACGGCGTAGGCGACTGGAACGCGCTCCACCAGGATCTCTATGGCGAGGTCTACTTCCCCTTCCAGGTGCTCACGGTGCTCTCCGACCCAGCCCACGACTATGCCGGCGGCGAGTTCGTCCTCATGGAGCAGCGCCCGCGCGCGCAGAGCCGCGCGCATGTCCTGCGCCCCGCGCGCGGCGCATTCGTGATCTTCCCGACGCGCGAGCGGCCGAACAAGGGCAAGAACGGCTACCACCGCATCGGCCTGCGCCACGGCGTCTCGACCGTCACCGCGGGAAGCCGCACCGCCCTCGGAATCATCTTCCACGACGCCCGGTGATTGCAAGCATGCGCTGCTGAGGTTCGAGGCCACCGGACGGGTGATCGACGCCCACCTGGCAAAGCCCCCAGGCCGAGCAGCTCGTATTGCTGTGAGCGCTGCCGGCCGTTCCAGTGGTCCGCCGACCGCCGAGCGCTGCTCAGTCTCGATCAATCACCGGCAGGTGGCCTGCGAATCCGCGCCGGAAGCATCACTCTCTCGCTCTCGTTCTCTCGCTCTCCGGACGGCTCTCGGTGCTCTTCCACCGCGTCGCGCATGGCCCTGAGCACATCCGTGAGCGCATCGTCGGTGCCCGGCGCGCTCTCGCTCGAATCCGGCTCATGGCGAGCTCCGCCGTCTGCGGACTGCTGAGGCCGCCGCGGGTGCTCGGCCGAGTTCATTGCGGATTCCCCCTTCGAGCAGAGACCGACGAGAACGTTCCGTGGGAGCTGCGGCCCGTGGGGAGGCAGGAGCTGAGGCGGGAAGCGCTGCCTGCGTGCGCCGGATGAGCGTCGCGGGACGACCATCGTAACGCCGGTGGGGGCACCGCGTCAAACGCTCCCCCGCGGAAGGTTCACGAGGCCGGAGCACGATCCATTTTCTCCCGTGCGAGCGCCGTGAGGAGCAGAGTCGGAAGCTCCGGAAGCGCCGCCCGTGGTCGGCGGCTCGTGCGTGCGCGGCCCCGGTGCTACGCCGCTTGCTGTTCCGGCTGTTCGAGCGCGGGCAGGCTCGCGAGGTCGAGCTCTTCGCGTGCGGTCGTGAATCGTGGCTGCTCGAGCTGCGGCGCGATGGCCAGGAACGCGGCGACGATGGCGGGGTCGAAGTGGGTTCCGCTGCCGCGGGCGATCTCGGCGAGGACGTCTGCGGGCGACCAGGCGTCCTTGTAGGGCCGTTCGGAGCCCAGCGCATCGAAAACGTCGCAGATTGCGCAGATGCGCCCCTCGAGTGGGATCTCGTCGCCTCTGAGTCCCGCCGGGTAGCCGCTGCCGTCCCAGCGCTCGTGATGGGTGCGCGCGATCACCTCGGCCATCTGGATGATGGGCGAAGTCGAGCCCGCGAGGATCTCGGCGCCGATGACGGTGTGGGACCTCATGGTCGCCCACTCGGCCTCGTCGAGGCTGCCGGGCTTGAGCAGGACATGGTCGGGGATGCCGATCTTCCCGACGTCGTGCATCATGCTCGCGTAGCGGAGCATCCTGGCCTTGGCGGCGTCGAAGCCGAGTTGCAGCGAAAGGCGCTCGCAGAGATCGCCGATCCGGTTGATGTGGTCGCCGGTATCGCCGTCGCGTGATTCCGCCGCCTGTACGAGGCGCGTGATGATCTCGAGCTGCGAGTCGCGGAGCTGCTCCGTGCGCCGGCTGGCGATCCATCCGAGCACCCGCCGCTCGGAGCTGGCGACGAAGTAGCTGACGGTCAGCATGCCAGCCGTGCCGAGCACGAGCGCCGTGAGCGGCGCGACCAGGACGATCACGGTGCCGCGGTCGAACGCGAGCTGGGCAGCGCCTGCGTATCCGACGCCCGCGGCTGCCGAGAGCAGCGCGGACGAGGTGACGGTGAGGCGGAGCGCGAGCATCGGCGCCATCAGCGCTGCGAGCAGGATCGTGAGGATGGTCAGCCACGAAGGGGCGCTTCGCAGAGGGTTCCCGTGGAGAGCGGTCCAGATCGCGTTCGCCTGCACCTCGGGGCCGGTCATCAGATCGCTGCCGCTCGTGGGCGTCGAGTGGAGATCCTGGAGGCTCGGTGCCGTCGCTCCGACGACCACGATCTTGTTGCGGAAGGTTGCGGCGTCGGCCTTGCCCCTGAAGACCTTCCAGAACGGGACATGCGGGAAGGTGTTGGGACCGCCGCGGTAATCGATCAGCGCCGAGCCGTGGTCGAACGCGCGAGCGGGCACGGGCGTTCCCGTCGCGCGGGCCACGGCAGTCACGGCAAGGCTCTTGAGACCAGCGACGTCGTACGGGTAGCGGGTGATCACGCCGCCCGCCGAGGTGTTGAGATTGGCCGCCGCGGCGCGGGCGTGCACGGCGGCGAGGTTCGCGTCTCCTCCGAGCACGTTCGTGTGGCCGTGCCCGTCGCTCTCGCTGGTCGCCAGCGTGGCGCCGCGGGCAGCTCCGATCGCCCTGTACAACGCGGCGTCCTGCACAGGGCTCGTGGGCTCCGTGAACTGCACGTCGTAGACGATCTGCTTGGCCCCATACGCATGCAGGCGGTCGATCACGCGGGCGTGATCCGAGCGCGGGAACGGAAACCTCCCGAGCTCGCCGAACGACGCGTCGTCGATCGTCACGATCACGATTCCGGTCGGTCGTGCGACGTCGCGGAGCTCGAAGCGCGTGGCGACGCTGCTGCGCTCGAGCGATCCCAGCGCTCCCGTCAGGTCGGCGACGCCGGCAAGCGCCACCGCGGCAGCCGCGGCGAACGCCAATTCCAGCAGGAGCCTCCGGCTCGCGGCCGCTCGCGGCTCACGCCTCCGCCCAGGTCGCCGACGTGGCAGCAACGTGCGATCACCGACGCGCGAGATAGCTCTTGCCGGCCGAGACCGTGACCGTGCGCTTGCGCACGAGATCCCGCACCGACACGGTGCCGCTCCGCACTCGCACGAGCGTTCCGCTGCAATCGTCCTGCGTGAACCAGCTCGTTCCCCGCACGGTCGCGACGGCCGAGCGCCCGCGCGTGACGAAGCGGCCGTGGTCGTCCTTCGCCCAGAGACGCCGGACACGCGCGGAGGCGACATTCAGGGCGGCCAGGTGCCGTGCGCGCGTGCAGATCGGGGGGGTCAGCGTGAGCACCGTCATCGTCAGGCCCGTGCGCGCCTGACGGAACGTGAAGGCGCCGCCCCAGAACGTCCCGGTCTGGAGCGTGCCGCTTCTGTCGCGGACATTCTTGAGGCGCACCTTGCCGGCGCGCGCGTCGATGGTCGTTCCGACAGGCACGGTGACCGCGGCATCGAGAGTCACGTACCTCGGACTGCCCGGCACCTTCACCTTGACGATCCCGGCGACCGTGGTGATCGTCGCCGAACGCCCGAGCACCGGCCGGTCGAGCGGCGGCTGGACCGAGACGGACGGCGGCGTGACGCCTGGCGGTGGGGCCGGCGCCGTGAGCGGCGTCGTGAAGGCCTGATCGGCTCCGACGGTGCTTCCGGCCGCATTGGTCGCCGTGACGCGGAAGTGATACGTCGTCACAGGGGACAGGCCTGACAGGGGCGAGGTGACCGCGGCCGCCGACCCTCCGCTGCCTGCCGAGGCGGGCGTCGTGGTGTTCCCATATGCCGTCGTCAGGCCCCAGTCGAAGACATAGGTCGTCGCCTGCGAGTTCGGGGACACGGATGCGGCGAGGCTCGCGCCGGTCGGGCTGAGGGAGACAGCCGGGGTGGTAGCGGCACCAGGGGCGACCGTCAGCCTGGCGGCGCGGTTCCCCCCGCTCTCGGCGAACCAGACGTTGCCGTCGCCGCCCGTTCCGATGCCGAACGGTGCACTCTTCAAGACCGCGCTGAACTCCGTGATCACTCCTGCCGGCGTGATCTGCCCGACCTCTCCGGCACCGTGGTTCTCCGTGAAGTAGAGGTTGCCGTTGTCCGCGGCCGTGATGTCCTCGGGATTGCCGTCGTGGGTGAGATTGGCGCTGAACTCCGTCAGCACCCCGCTCGGCGTCAATCGCCCGATCGCACCTGGGTTCTTGCTCTCGGCAAACCAGAGGTTGCCGTCCGACCCGGTCGCGATCCCTGCGGGCTGGCCGACCATCGGCGGCGTGAACTCCGTCACGGAACCGCTCGTCGTGATGCGACCGATGCCACCCGTGCTGGTGTTCTCCGTGAACCACAGGCTCCCGTCGGGCCCGGCAGTGATGCCGTACGGATGGCGTGCCGCGCTGATGCCGGCCGAGAACTCGGTGACGGTCCCTGCCGTCGTGATGCGCCCGATGCGATTGCCGGTCGTCTCCGTGAACCACAGGTTGCCGTCCGGCCCGGCAGCGATCGTGCGTGGGGCGCTACCGCTTGAGATCCCGGCCGAGAACTCCTTGATCGTGCCGCTGGGCGTGATCCGGCCGATCCGGTTCGTCGTCATCTCGGTGAACCACAGGTTCCCGTCCGGACCGGCGGCGATGCTGGTCAGGCCGGCCCCGGCCGAAAGGCCGGCGGAGAACTCCGTGAGCGCGCCGGCAGGCGTCATTCGCCCGATCTTGTTCGCACCCGACTCGACGATCCACGCATTGCCATCGGGCCCCGCCGTCACATCCTGAGGACCGCTCCCCGACACGAACTCGCTGATCGCCGGCGCCGACCATGCCGCCGACGGCACACTTCCGAGCACCGCGCAGGCAAGGCAAAGGCCCAGCAGCAGTCGCTGTGTGCCAATCGGAGGGGTTCGCATGACCGGGGTCATCGACCCGTCGGCGAAGCGTTCGATCCCCCGGGCGAGGGACGGGGCCGCTGCGGGACTCTGCGCAGGGGTGCTGCGCAGGCCCGCCGATGACCGGATCGCCGCTCATGGATCTGCCCGCCCTGCCGATAGCAACAATGACGACAAAGTCAGCCGCTCGGCTCGGACAGCCTTCAGCCACCGTTGGGGGGCTCTTCGATGTCCAGTCCGTACCTGCCTTCGAGGCCAGGGGGCGCGCGTTCCGGTTTGCGGCACAGGCGGGGAACCTCCTGCCTCGCGAGCTTGCTGTCCGGCTGGGCCGTGCTCTGCGTCGTCGCGGCAGCCGCGCCGATCGCGACTGCGGCTGCTCCCGCGACGCCGATGGTGAACCTCGGTACGGCCTCGGCCTACGCCGTGCTCAGCGGGGCGTCCGTGGGAAACACCGTCAGTGCCTCCGGCACCCCGCACACGACGCTGCGTGGCAGCCTCGGGGTGAAAGCGAACACTCAGCCGACCGGCTTCCCGCCCGGCGTCGTCACCGGCACCATCGATGTCGGCACCCCAGCCGCACTTGCGGCACACGCCGACCTCGTGACCGCCTACGACGAGGTCGCGAGCCGGACAGGCGGCGACACGGTCCCGGGCGCGCTGGCCGGCACCACGGTCGGGCCCGGGCTCCACAACATTGCCGGCGCCGTCTCGAACACGAGCACGGTCACCCTCGACGCCGGGGGCGACGCCAACGCGGTCTTCGTCTTCCAGGTCAACGGGGCGATGGCCATGGCGGCGGGAAGCCACGTGGTGCTGATCGGCGGAGCCCGCGCATCGCGCGTCTTCTGGCAGGTCAACGGCGCCGGGGCGATCGGCGCCGGTGCGAGCTTCGCCGGCACGTTGATGGCTCTGGATGCCGTGGCGGTGGGCAACGGATCGATCGTCAACGGCCGCGCCTTCGCTCGCAACGGCGCGCTCACGCTCGACGACGACGAGTTCTACAGCGCTCCACCGGCGGTCGCCTTCGATGGCGGCGCGACCGCTTTCACGACCGACACGACGCCGACGGTCAGCGGCACGACCGATGTCGAGGCACCGGCGCTTGTCACGGTGACGATCAACGGGCAGACGCTGACCGCCGCTCCGGCCGCGGGTGCATGGACGGTCACCTCGGCGATCCTCGCGAATGCGACCTACAGCGTGGTCGCCACGGTCGTGGACGGCGCCGGGAACGCGTCGAGCGCCACCCAGTCGCTGACGGTGGACACGGTGCCTCCCTTCATCTCACTCGAGGGAGGAGCGTCCCTGACCACCGGCGACACGACCCCGACGATCGCCGGCACGAGCGACGTCGCATCGGGCACGATCGTCCATGTGAGCGTCGGGTCCCAGGCGCTGACCGCGCTCGTTCAGCCCGGCGGGGCATGGAACATCACCCCGCCCGCCCTGCTCGACGGCACCTACGCGGTCACCGCCTCGGTCGTGGACCCCGCCGGCAATCCGAGCACCGCGAGCCAGTCGCTCACGATCGACACCATCCCCCCGGCTCTGACGCTGGCAGGCGGCGCGGGCGCGCTCACGCGCGACGCCACGCCGCAGATCTCGGGGACCGCCGCCGTCGCGGCCGGCACGCCCGTGACCGTGAGCCTCGCCGACGAGACGCTGTTCGCAGTGACGCTGGCGAACGGCAGCTTCTCCGTGACGGCAGCCGCGCTCGCCGACGGCCCTCATCGCGTGATCGCGGCGGTCTCCGATGCCGCCGGGAACCCCGCGACCTTCACGCAGATCCTGACCGTCGACACGGTGGCGCCGGCAATCGCCATCACCGGCGGCGCTGTCGCGTCGACCACGTCGCTCGCCCCGACCATCACGGGCACGTCGGACGCAGCACCCGGCACGACCGTCACGGTCGCGGTGGCGGGCCACACGATGACGACGATCCTCCAGGCCAACGGCACCTGGAACGCCACGCCGCCCTCGCTCGGCGAGGGCGTCTGGGCCGTCTCCGCGTCCGCTCAGGACCCCGCGGGCAACGATGGGATCGCCGGTCAGACGCTGACGATCGTGCCCACCGTCCCGACCGCGCCGGCGGTGCCGCCCGCGGCGCCCGGCGTGCGAGCAGATCTTCGTGCCGGCTCCGCCGTTCCTCACGCCTCCGGCGGCGAGCGCGGGCGCCACCGCCGCTGCGGCCACGACCATCGCCGGCAGTCGCAACCAGAGGGTCAGGGGCCGCACGCTCTCGCTCGCGACCCGGGTGACGGCGCCGATCGGCGGCAGCGTGCTCGCCGGCGCGCAGGGCATCGTCCGGATCAAGGGCGCCCGCAAGACGATCAAGCTCACCCATGCGGGCGCGGCCGTCGCCGCCGGTCGAACGGCCACGCTGCGCATCGCGGTCAGCGGCAACGCCGCTCTTGCACGCGCGGCTGTCGGGAGGATCAAGGCCGCCATCGCGAAGGGCACCGGCGTCACCACCGCGATCACCGTGACGATCGCGGACGCAGCGGGAACGACCCGGACGATCGTGCGTATCGTGAAGCTCACGGGCTGAAGCGCACGAGACGCTCGGCTCCGTCATCATTCCAGGGCGAATCAGCAACCCTTGGAGACGACATGAGCAGCCCGAAGAGCGGTACGGGAGGAGACTCTCCCTCTGAGCTGATCGACGCGCGCATCGAGGAACTGGGCGATTGGCGGGGCGAAATGCTCGCCCGGGTCCGGCGTCTCGTCAAGCAGGCCGATCCCGAGGTGGTCGAGGAGTGGAAGTGGCGAGGGGTGCCGACCTGGTATCACGGCGGGATCCTCTGCACGGGAGAGACCTACAAGGCCGTCGTCAAGCTGACGTTCGCCAAGGGCGCCTCCCTGGACGACCCGTCGGGCCTCTTCAACTCGAGCCTCGAGGGCAACGTCAGGCGCGCGATCGACATCCATGAGGGCGAGGAGATCGACGAGCAGGCGTTCACGGCCCTCATCCGCGCCGCCGTGGCGCTCAACACGACCTGAGGCTCGGGGTCGCTGCTCCCGGCGCTGCCCTAGGTGGCCGCGGCCGCCTGTACCGCGCGCAGGCGCCGTGAGAGCGTCGCCATGATCGCCAGCGCCAGCTTCGGCTCGGACTCGAGCAGCTTGAGGAACTTCGAGCGCGGGACCATCAGCACGAAGACGTCCGCGAGGGCGACGACGGTCGCCGAGCGCGGCTCGCCGTCGATCAGCGCCATCTCGCCGAAGAAGTCCCCCGCGGCGAGCTCGATCGGCCGGCCCGGAGCCTCGACGCGCACGCGGCCGTCGAGGATGACGAAGAACGCGTCGGCCGGCTTGCCGACCAGCGCCAGGGCGCTGCCCGGCGCATAGCGCTTGGTCGTGGCAACGCCCGCCACATGCGCGAGGTGACGGCGCGAGAGCGAGGCGAAGAGCGGCACCGAGGCGATCAGGTCGATCGCGTCGCGACCAGCCGGCCTCGCAGGCGCCGCGGGCGAATCCGCGGGCCTCTTGCCGCTGCCGTCGACGATCAGCCGTGCGAGTGCTGTGCGCTCTGCCATGCGTTGCCTCCCCCTGGGCCGCCGCGAGTCTATCTCCGCTCAGCGGTAGCGGGCGGGCAGCTCGACCCTGCGCGTGGCGGAGATCAGCTCCGCCGACGCGGCGTCGACCGCCTGCAGCGCGGCGTCGTCCTCGGCGCCAGGGATGGAGACGACCACTCCCCGCTCCAGGTCGACCAGGCTCGCCTCGACCACGGTCGGCGGCTCCATGCGCGGAACCTCACCCATGTCGAGGCCCTGACGCGAGTGGAACTCGGAGCGCACGACGCCGGGACAGAGAACCTGCGCGCGCACGCCCGTGTCCGAGAGCTCGCGCGCGAGGATCTGCGTGAAGCTGACCAGGAACGCCTTGCTGGCGGCATAGACGGCGCGCTTCGGCAGGTAGGGCCTGTCCCACGATCCGCTGAAGGCGAGCAGCGATGCCACGTTGATCACTGCGCCCTCCCCGCGCTCGACCATGCCCGGGATGACAGCCTGTGTCAGCATCACGGGCGCGAGCACGTTGAGCTGCACGAGCTCGTGCGCCTCTGCCGCCGGGAGGCTCGCGAACGGCTTGTAATGCGCCAGCGCCGCATTGTTCACGAGCAGGCCGAGCGGCAGGTCGGCCGACTCCGCGCAGAGGGCCTCGAGCTGGACGCCGTCGGCGAGGTCGACGTCGAGCACGGACGCCGAGACTCCGTGGGCGCTCGTCAGGCGTGCCGCGACCTGCTCGAGCCGGTCGCGGCGCCGCGCCACCAGCACCAGGTCCCACCCATCTGCGGCGAGCCGCTCCGCGAACGCCTCGCCGATCCCGGACGAAGCGCCGGTCACCATCGCCAATCGTGCCATCTCCACCTCCAACCGCCGACACCGTGCCGAAGGGCACAGTAGTGGCGATGAGCCGCTACGGTCGGGCCCAATGGTTTCCGCTTCGCCCACGCTGGACGACGCGCGCCGCGTGCTCGCCGAGCGCTTCGGCCTCGCAGGCCTTCCGGCCGGGCCAGGCCGAGGTGATCTCAGCGCTGCTCGCAGGGCGGAGCGCGCTGGCCGTCTTCCCCACGGGCTCGGGCAAGAGCCTCTGCTACCAGCTCCCCTCACTCCTGCTGGATGGCGTCACGGTCGTCGTGTCGCCGCTGATCGCGCTCATGAAGGATCAGATCGACGCTCTGGAGGCGCTCGGCGTGCCGGCCGCGCGCATCGACTCGAGCCTTACGCTGAACGAGCTTCGCGAGGTCTCCGACCGCCTGCGCCGGGGCGAGCTGCGTCTGCTCTACGTCGCCCCCGAGCGCTTCAACAACGAGCGCTTCGTGGCGCAGCTCGCAGGCGCCGAGATCGCGCTCTTCGCCGTGGACGAGGCGCACTGCATCTCCGAGTGGGGCCACAACTTCCGCCCCGACTACCTGAAGCTCGCTCAGCGGGCGCGCGAGCTCGGCGCCGCGCGCGTGCTGGCGCTGACAGCAACGGCGACGCCCGCCGTCGTCGACGACATCTGCGCGGGCTTCGGCATCGCGCGGGCCGATGCGGTTGCGACCGGCGCCTACCGGCCCAATCTCACGCTGCTGACGACGCCGGTCGCCGCCGCGGAGCGCGACGCACTGCTCGTCGAGCGGCTTGCGTCTCGTCCCGCCGGCTCGGCCATCGTCTACGTGACGCTGCAGCGCACGGCGCTGCGCGTCGCCGAGCTGCTGGCCTCCGCACGGCCTGCCGGCGCGCCCCTACCACGCGGGCATCAAGGACGAGGAGCGCACCGCCGTGCAGGAATGGTGGGCGGCATCGCCGAGCGGCATCGTGGTCGCGACGATCGCCTTCGGCATGGGCATCGACAAGGCTGACGTCCGCTACGTCTACCACTACAACCTGCCGAAGGGCCTCGAGAGCTACGCGCAGGAGATCGGGCGCGCCGGCCGCGACGGCGCGGCCCTCGGTCTGCGAGCTGTTCGCGTGCCCCGACGACGTCCCGGTGCTCGAGAACTTCGCCTACGGCGACACGCCGAGCCGCGAGGCGCTCAGCGCGCTGCTGGACGATCTGCTCGCGGCGCCGGGCGAGGAGCTCGTGGTCGCCGAGTACGACCTCTCGACCCGCTTCGACGTGCGGCAGCTCGTGCTCAAGACGCTGCTCACCTACCTCGAGCTCGAAGGCCTGCTGCGGCAGGGCACGCCCTTCTACGCCGGCTACCGCATACGCCCCCTTGACGAGGGCGGCTTCGACGAGCTCTTCGTCGCGCTTCGACGCGGCGCGCGCGGGCTTCCTGAGCCGCGTCATCGCTGGCGGGCAAGCAGGGGCGCGTGTGGATCACGCTGGCGCCCGACGACGTCGCCCGGGAGCTCGGAGAGGAGCGCTCGCGGATCGTCGCCGCGCTCGGCTACCTCGAGGATCAGGGCCTCGTCGAGCTGCAGCCGGCCGAGCCGCGCCAGCGCTATGCGGTGCTCGCAGCCGCGCGACGACCGCGCCGCGCTCGTCGACGAGATGCTGGCGCGCTTCGAGCGCCGCGAACGCGCCGAGATCGAGCGCATCCAGCGCGTGCTGGCGCTCGTGACGGCGGACGAATGTCAGGTGCGCGCGCTGGTCGCCTATTTCGGCGAGGAGCGCCAGGAGCCGTGCGGGCACTGCAGTCACTGCCTCTCGGGCGCGGTCGAGCTACCGCCTGCGACTCCCCTGCCCGAGCCGACGGCCGTGATCGCGCCCGCGCGCATCGCGCTCCTGCGCGTGGAGCATCCGGCCGAGCTCGGCCAGCCGCGCCAGCTCGCGCGCTTCCTCTGCGGCCTCTCGAGCCCGGCCACCACGCGCGCCAAGCTCACGCGCCACGAGCTCTACGGGGCGCTCGCGGCGCACCGCTTCGCAGACGTCCTCGCTGTTGTGGGGAGCTGAGCGCGACAACCCTCACGTTTGCCGGATTCGTGCCGATGGCAGCAAGATGGGCGAACCCTGCACCCCTCCCGGCCCCCGGCGACCGATCGTGCTGGTGTGCGACGACGAGCCCGTGCTGCGCATGCTCGTCCGCGCCACGCTCGAGCAAGGCGATTACACGGTGCTCGAGGCAAGCGATGGGGACGAGGCACTTGCGCGGACACGCGCCGCGCAGCCCGACCTGATCCTGCTCGACATGATGATGCCGGGCCGCAGCGGCAGCGACGTGCTGCACGAGCTGCGCGCCGACGCGGCCACCGCAGAGACGCCCGTGATCATGCTGACGGCCCGGGCCCAGGCAGCCGATCGCGAGGCCATGAACCTCGCCGGAGCCGATCACTACCTCACCAAGCCGTTCAGCCCGGTCGGGCTGGCCGCTCTGGTCGAGGAAGTCCTCGGCGCGTGAGCGACAGTCTCGCCCGGCGGCTGATCTCCGCCAGCGCGGTGCTCGCCCTGGCCCTTGCGCTGATCTTCGGCGGCATGCTGCTGGCGATCCGCGATCTGCGCGGCGCCGGCCGCCAGGAACGCCGATCGGAACAGGTCATCGCCGCCTCGAGCGCGCTGCAGACGCTGGTGCTCAACCTCGAGACGAGCTCCCGGGGCTACGTGATCACGCGCGAGGAGCCGTTCCTCTCGCCGTGGGTCCGCAGCCTGGCGGGATTCCCGGCCGCCGCGAAGCACTTCGACGGCCTCCTGGCCGGCCGGCCGCGGGAGCAGAGGCTCGAGCGCTCCATTGTCGCCGGCATCCGCTCCTACATCGACGACTACTCGAAGGGCCTGATCGCGACGGCCCGGCACGATCCGCGCGCTGCCTCGGCGATCGTCAGCGGCGGCGAGGGCAAGCGACGCGTCGACGGCCTGCGCGCGCACTTCAGCGCGCTCGTCAGCGACGCGAGGGCGTCTGCCGCTCGCGCGCGGGCGCAGGCCGGCTCCGCAGGGCGCCGGGCCGAGTGGGCGGGCATCGCGGGCCTGATCGGCTCGGCGCTCCTGATCGTGGCGTTTGCCGTCTACCTGTCGCGAGCAGTCCTGCTCCCGCTGCGGCGGCTGACGAGCGCGCGCGCAGCCTACGAGCGCACGTCCCGAGGGCCCGACGCGGGCCGGAATGCCAGTCTCGAGCGCCAGAACACCGCGCTCGAGCCTGCAATCCGACGAGCTCAAGGCGCATCAGGTCACGCTGGAGGCCCATCAGGTCACGATGGAGGCGCACCAGGTCACCCTGGAGCGCCTGGTCGACATCAACCGCGCGCTGCTCGACGCGAGCGTCGACGGCATCCGGCTCGTCGACCTCGACGGGCCGCACGCTGCTCGCCAACTCGGTGATCGAGCACCTCACGACCGAGATCTTCGGGATCCCCAAGTACGCGACGCTGCAGGAGGGCTCGCGCGATCGCCGACCGCCTGACCGACCCGGCGTCCTATCTCGCCACGATGGAGACGATCGCGGCACGGCCCGGACTGCGCGACGCAGCGACGACTTCGAGCTCGCCGACGTGCGGCGCGCCTTCCAGCGCCACACCGGGCCCGGTGCGCGACTCCGCCGGCGAGCTGATCGGCCGCATCATCGTGGTGCGCGAGATCACGGCCGAGCGCGAGGCCGCCCGGCTCAAGTCCGAGCTCGTCGCGACCGTCTCGCACGAGCTGCGGACGCCGCTGACGGGCGTGCTCGGCTTCGCCGAGCTGCTCATGCACCACGACCTCGACGCGACCACGAGCCACCGCTACCTGCGGACGATCCACAGCGAGGCGCAGCGGCTGACCGCGCTGGTCGACGACTTCCTCGACGTGCAGAAGATCGAGGCCGGGCGCTTCACGCTCGCGCTCGAGTCGTTCGAGCTGGCGGCACTGCTGCGAGCACGCAGGTCGAGCTCTTCGCCGCACAGTCCACAGAGCACCGGCTGGAGTTCGAGACGCCGCGAACGAGCCGCTCGCGATGGTCGGCGACCGCAACCGCATCGGCCAGGTCATCGCCAACCTGCTCTCGAACGCGATCAAGTACTCGCCTGCCGGCGGCGCCGTGACGATCACCGCCATCGCCGCGCGAAGGCTTCGCCCGCGTGCATGGTCAGCGACTCGCGGCCTCGGCATCCCCGCCGACCAGCAGGCAGCAGGTCTTCACGCGCTTCTTCCGCGTCGACTCCTCGGACACGCGCGCAGATCGGCGGCACCGGCCTCGGCCTCGCGCTCTGCCACGAGATCGTGACGGCGCACGGCGGGCGCATCGGCTTCGAGAGCACCGAGGGCGTCGGCAGCACGTTCTGGTTCGAGCTCCCGAGCGCCTGGCGCGCGAGCGCCGCCGACAACCGCGCTCGCGTGCTCGTGGTCGAGGACGACCCGGCGCTCGCGACGCTGCTCGCCGAGTGCCTTGCGCTCGACGGCCTCGAGGTCGAGTCCGCCGCCACCGGCGAGTCAGGGCTCGAGCGTGCGATCGCCCGGCCGCCGGCCGTGATCTGCCTCGACGTCCACCTACCGGGCGCCCTCGACGGCTGGCAGGTGCTCGTACAGCTCAAGTCCAACCCGCTCACCGCGCACGTGCCGGTGATCGTCTGCACGGGCGAGAACGGGCCGCAGCACCGCCGGCACGCTGGGCGCGACCGAGTTCCTGGCCAAGCCGTTCACGGGCGACCAGCTGCGCGAAGCGGTCGCTCGCCAGCTCTCCACCGAGCGCTCGTCGGTGCTCGTCGTCGACGACGACTCGCGCTGCGGCGGCTCGTCGTCGAGACGCTCGCGCGCGACGGCGGCGAGCTGCGCGAGGCCGCCGACGGCATCGAGGCGCTCGCCATGATCGCGGCGCGCCCGCCCGACGTGCTCGTGCTCGATCTCGCGATGCCGAAGCTCGACGGCTTCGGCGTGCTCGAGCGCCTGCTCGAGCGCGCGGAGACGCGCCAGATGCCCGTCGTCGTGCTCACCGGGCCGCGAGCTCACGGGCGCCGAGCGGCGGCTCCTGCGTGAGCGCAACGCCTCGGTGCTCGAGAAGCGCAAGTACTCGGGCGACCAGCTGCGCTGGCTCGTGCGCCAGGCACTCGGCGAAGCGGCCGAGCCCGCACCCGCCTCGACCCGCGCCGCCTGAGCCGGTTTGACAGCGCGGGAAGGCGCCAGCCATCATCGCTGCCTCGCCGGCGCAGGTCTCTGGGCGGCCGCGTCTCCGGCCACATTCGAGGAGGGACGGGCAGCGCATGCGGTTCAGCATCTACTCGGAGATTCAGCAGCACGGGCAGGCGCCCGAGCAGCTCTACGCCGAGGTGCTCGAGCAGATCGTCAACGCCGACCGGCTCGGCTTCGACACCTATGCGCTGATCGAGCACTTCTTCTTCCCGAAGTTCTCGATCTCGACGAACCCGACCGCGATGTTCGCCGCCGCCGCCCAGCGCACCCGCGCGATCACGTTCCGCACGATGCTGCACGCCCTGCCGTACCACAACCCGCTGGTGCTGGCATCCGCTATCGCGGCCACCGACCTGCTCACGGGCGGCCGCTACGAGTTCGGCGTCGGCCGCGGCCACGGCTGGATCCCCACCAAGGCCGGAGTGGCACTGGATGAGGAGGCGCGGCCCCGCTACGAGGAAGCGGTCGACCTGCTCTTCGAGGCGCTCGCCAAGGAACGGTTCTCCCACCATGGGACGTACTACGACGTCGGCGACTCGCACGTCGTACCGTTTCCCGCGCGCAAGTTCCGCATCTATCTCGGCGGCACATCCGACCGCACCTACGAGCTGGCCGCGCAGAACGGCTGGGGTGTCGCCGTGCCGCCGTTGCTGCCCTACGCCGCCCTCCAGACGCAGCTGGATCTCTATCGCGCCGAGTGCGCCAGGCACGGAACGGCGCCCGACATCGTCTGGATCCACGCCTGCCACCTCGACCACGATCGCGACACCGCGATGCGCGAGGCACGCGACTGGATGCTCGGGTTCATCTCGGGCAACGCGTCGCCCCTGACCGAGTACGAGACGCCCCCGGCGGCCGACCTCGTCAAGGCCGGCTACGGCTTCTATGCGGCGGGCATCATGGAGTCGCTCGTCCAGATCCCGTTCGAGCAACTGGTCGAGGAGGACTACGTCTGGGTGGGCACGCCGCAGGACATCCTCGAGCGCATCGCCGCCACGCGCGAGCTGTGCGAGGGAGTGACCGAGATCGGCATCACGGTCAACGCCGGCGGCGCGCCGCACTGGATGGCGATCAAGAATCAGGAGATGTTCGCGCAGCACGTGATGCCGCACGTCTGACTGCATCAGTGAGCTCGATGAGGCGGCTCGCACGCCACCGCGACTTCCGCTTGCTCTTCGCAGGCCATGTGACCCGGCAACGACCTGGCGACCGCAGTGGTCGTCCTCCCGCTGCTGTTCGTCAACGACCGGAGCGATGTCTGGATCATCTACGCGGCAGCCCTCACGTACGGCTTCTCGCATCAGGTCGGCGCGGCGGCTCGCAGCGGGCCGGGCGCCGGCGCGCGGGCGCCCCCGTAGCATCCGGCCATGAGCGAACGCGCCCCGGTCGCGCCCTACATGGCAGTCGGCCTCTCCACCATCGTCCACGGCGTCGCGGAGCGGCGGCACATCCAGCGCAACCTCGACATCGTCGAGGATGCGATCCACGCCGCGGTCTCGATCATCGGCATCAACATGCCGGTCAAGCTGATCGCCCTGGCCGAGGGGGCCCTGACCGGCTTCACGGACGAGATCTTCGACATCCCGCACGTCACGGCGGCGCGCGAGCTCTTCATCGACATCCCAGGCCCGGAGAGCGACCGCCTCGCCGAGCTCGCGCGCCTGTACGAGACCTACATCGTCGTGCAGTGCAAGGCGCGCTGGCCCGAGGTGATGCCCGACCGCTTCTTCAACACGCTGTTCGTGCTCTCACCGCAGGGCGAGGTCGTGCACCAGGCCGCCAAGAACCACCTCTGGTGCCGCGAGCGCTCGTGCACGCCGCATGACATCTACGACCGCTGGGTGGAGCTGTTCGGCGACGGCATCGAGGCCTTCTACCCCGTGCTGCGTACGACCGACATCGGCAACCTCGGCACGATCTGCTGCTCCGACGGCGAGTACCCCGAGGCCGTGCGGGCGCTGGCGTTCGGCGGGGCGGAGGTCGTCTACCGCCCGAGCGAGGCAGTGCCGATGACGCAGACCGGCGAGCCGGGGGGCACCTGGCTCCTGCAGAACCGCGCGCACGCCCACTTCAACAGCCTCTACGTCGTGGCGCCCAACGTCGGGCCCGTCTACGTGCACCCGCGCATGGAGCACCCCTACGACATCGGCGGTGGCAACTCGCACATCGTCGACTACCAGGGCAGCCGTGATCGGCCACACCGTCTCGGGCGCCAACAGCTTCGTCGCCGGCATCGTCGACATCGAGGCGCTCCGCCAGTTCCGCGTCATGAATCTCAACTCCAACTGGATGAAGGACCTGCGCAGCGAGCTGTTCCGGCGCATGTACGAGCAGCCCGTGCATCCGCCCAACCTCTGGCTCGAGCAGGATCCGCTCCAGCACGAAGCCGTCGACGAGATCTACCGGGGCAACATCGAGCGCCTGATCGAGCGCGGCGCCTTCACGCCGCCGGCGCAGGCGTTTCCGGGCTGCGCGCTTCCTGCCTCCGAGCCGCAATCCGGCGGACTCGCGAGTGGGAGAACGTCAAGCAGCTCTGGGCGGACGCGTGACCTCGAGGCAGGCGTCGTCGGCCCGTCCGGCGATCCAGGCGCCGAGCTGCTGCGACGGTGCTCGGCCGCGCGAACAGGTAGCCCTGCCCGAGATCGCAGCCGATCTCGCGCAGCCAGGCGTGCTGCTCGGCCCGCTCGATGCCCTCGGCCACGGCCGGGACGCCGAGGCTGCGCGCGAGCGTCACGATCGCCGCCACGAGCGCGCGGTCGCTGCGGCTCGCCAGGCAGCCCCGCCGTGAAGCTGCGGTCGATCTTGAGCGCGTCGAACGGCACTCGGCGCAGCAGGCCGAGCGTCGACCAGCCTGTGCCGAAATCGTCCAGCGCGACGGAGACGCCGAGCTGGCGGACGGCGCCGAGGACGTTCGCGAGGCCGTCCATGTCGTCGATGCGCTCGCTCTCGGTGAGCTCGACGAGCAGGTTGCCCGGGTCGAATCCCGTGCTGGTCAGCGCATGCTCGACACTCGCCGGCAGGTCGCCCTGGAGCGCGTGGCGCGGTGAGATGTTGACGCTCACGGCGATGGGCTCGCCGATGCAGCGCTGCGAGCTCGCTGCCCCATGCGGCAGGCCTCGGCGAGCGCGAACCGCTCGATCTCGCCGATCAGCCCGGCCTCCTCGGCCAGCGGCACGAACTCGAGGGGCGGCACGACCTGGTCTCGCGCGCCGCCAGCGCAGCAGCGCCTCCACGCCGGCCAGGCGGCCGTCGCCGAGGTCGACGATCGGCTGCATGAGCATCTCGATCTCGTTCGAGCTCGAGCGCGCGGTGCAGGGCGCTGACGATCTCGACTCGACGGGCCGAGGCCTCGCGCAGGCTCGTGTCGAAGAGCGGCGTGGCGCCCCCGCCCGCCCTGCTTGGCCGCGTACATGGCCACGTCGGCGTCGCGGATCAGATCGCTCGCATTCGTGGAGTCGCCGCCGGTCAGCGCGATGCCGACGCTGCCGCCCACGTAGACCTCGCCGCGCGCCACCGGGAACGGCCGGCCAGCGTGGCGAGCACGCGCCGCGCGACGACGACCGCGCAGGCGGCGTCGCAGTCGGGCAGGTAGGCGGTGAACTCGTCGCCGCCGAAGCGCGAGAGCACGTCGCCCTCGCGCAGGGCCGCCTGGAGCCGGCGAGCCGGCCTCGCGCAGCAGCGCATCGCCTGCCTCGTGCCCGTGACCGTCGTTGACGAGCTTGAAGCGGTCGATGTCGACGAACAGCACGGCGTAGGGCGCGTCGTCGCGGCGTGCAGAGCTCGTGCTCCAGCTGGCGCGTGAACTGACGCCGGTTGACGAGCCCGTGAGCGGATCGTGCTGCGCGGTGTGCGTCGAGCTCGGCCTCGGCCCGCTTGCGCTCGGTGACGTCGGCGAAGACGCCCTCGAAGCACGCTTGGCCGTCCTCGTCCACGACCCAGCGCGCCTGGTCGCGCACCCACACGATGTGCCCGTCGGCATGCAGGAAGCGGTACTCGTTGTCGAGCAAGCCGCTCTGCTTGCGCGTCGCCCTCCTCGTTCATGACGCGGGCGCGATCGTCCGGATGGATGCGCTCGAGCCAGAGCTCGGGGTCGTCCATCCACTGCTCCGGGCTGAAGCCGAGCATCGCCTCGATCTGGGGGCTGACGTAGAGGCAGCGGCCGGCCGTGCCCGCCTCCCAGCGATAGGCGCGCGACGGGCACGCCCTCGAGCAGCGCTCGGAAGCGCTGTTCCCGCAGATGCTCGGCGGGTCTCGTCCATGACGCTTCAGGTGCAGGCGGCGTCGCCCGCACTCTCCCTATCGGCAGCCGTCCGCGCCTAGGCTCGCCGGTACCCCCTTTGAGGTGCGGCCGTATCCTGCCGGGATGCGGCGCGCGCCGAGTCATCGTGGGCCTCTGCGCGCTGCTCGCAGCGCTGGCGCGCCGCAGCCTGCCTCCGCCGGCACGGTCGACGGCCTCACGGATGCCCAGATCGCCGCGCGCTTCGCCCCCCGGCTCGTCTTTCATGCCGACGAGCGCTACACGCCGACGAGCACGGACGAGCTGCTCGCGCTCGGCGCGACGCTCGTCAACCGCGCCGGCGCGCTCGTGCGCGCCGCTCCGCTCACGGCTGCCGCCCTGCCGACCGGCAGCAGCTGCAGCGGCGGGCTGCCGTGCGCCTACGCGCTGCGCCTCGGCTGCGGCCTCGCCGCTGCCAAGCCGTGCCCGGCGCCTGCGGGCACGCCGCGCGCTGATCTACGCGCGCGTCGTGCGCCGGCACCCGGTCAGCGGGCAGCTGCGCCGGGCTGGATCGCCGACTCCGAACCCGCGCATGCCGTACCCGGACCTCGAGGTCGTCGTCCAGTACTGGATGTACTCCCTCGTCGACGACTGGCGCTCGACGCCGCGAACCGTCGCCGCTCCCGGGCGGCCGGTAGCCTCCGCTGCCGGTCGTCCACCAGCACCACGAGGGCGACTGGGAGGCGATCACGGTCGGCGCTGTCGGCCGACAAGCCGCTGTTCGTCGACTGGAGCGCCCACTGCGCCGGCGAGTGGCGGCCCTTCACGGGCGCGACGCTCGTCGCCGATGCCGGCGGCGAGCGCACCCACCCGGTGTCGTGGGTCGCGCTCGGCTCGCACGCCAACCTGCCGACGCCCTCGACCGAGCGCCCGCGCTGGTGGCGCTGCGACCCGCGCGTCGGCGGCGTTCGTGCACCAGCGCGTCGAGAGCGGTGATCGGCGCCGTCGCCGCGGCCGCGATCGGCAGCCGGCTCGACGACGCGCTCGGGATCTCGACCGCGCGGGCAGCGGCGCGCCCCAGGCCTTCCCGCTCGCGCTCGTCAACCGCCTGCCCTGGCCGATGTCGTTCCCGGGCATCTGGGGCGGCCGCGAGCGCATCGAGGTCGGCCCGGCGAAGCGCAACGCTCGGCTACTCGCCGCCGACGCCCACGCTGCAGAAGCTCTGGCGCGACCCGCTCGCGACGATCTTCGCCGACGCCGCGCGCAGCCGCGGTCGTGAGCCGGAGGGCTCGCCCGCGTAGCGCGAGGAGTGCAACGCTACGGGATGTCGCTCCCCCGCATCCCGGCGCCCCTGGCGCATCCCCGTTGCCAACCGCACAGCCCGGCCTCGTCGAGGTCTCGCACTACACCGACGCCGCGTGTCCTTGGGCCTACAACTTCGAGCCCGCCCTGCGCGCGCTGGAGGCGCGCTACGGCGACCAGCTGAACGTGCCGCACGGTCATGATCGGGCTCTCGGAGACGTACGAGGAGTACGTAGCGCGCGGCTACAGCGCCGAGGGCGCGTCGCTCTCGCGCCGCCGCTTCCGCTGGCGCGGCATGCCGATGGCCACGGGTCCGCGCACGCGCCCGTTCGGCACCGGCCGCGCGTGCCGGCTCGTCAAGGCGGCCGAGCTGCAGGGCGTGCCGCAGGCCGAGGCCGCTGCTGCGCGCGCTGCGCTTCGCGCTGGTTCACGACGGACCTCGTGATGGACGAGGACGAGGCGCTGCGCGCGGTCGCCGAGAGCATCGAGGGCCTCGACGCCGAGCGCGCCCTGGCAGATGCTCGCGACGCCCGAGGTCGAGGACGGCCTACCAGCGCGACCGCGCAGAGTCGCGCTCGCCCGAGCGGCTTCGCGGTCACGCTCGGCCGCACGGCCGCGAGCGACGGCCCCGACCGCTACACGGCGCCGAGCCTCGTCCTGCGCGCGGACGGACGGCGAGCTCGTCGCCCCGGGCTTCCAGCCGTTCGAGGTCGCTCGACGTCCTCGTCATCAACCTCGCGCCGCAGGCTCGAGCGCCTGCCCGTGCCCTCGGCTTCCCGACCTGCTGGCGGCCTACCCAGGCGGCCTGACGACCGCCGAGGTCGCGCGCGTGCTCGCCGACACGACCACCGATCCCGACCCCGGCGGCGGCCGAGGACGCGCTCATCAGCTCTCAGCGTCGCCGGCGGCGCGCGGCGCCGGTCGCTCGGTCACGACGCGCTCTGGACGGCCGTCTAGCGAACTCCCGTCGTACCCGGATGCGCACCTGAACCCCCATAGGGGTGATGACGTCCGACCGAATCCTGACCGAATCTGGGAACAGGGCCGCGTCTTCGACGCAGCTCCGCCATCGGGGGCGTCGCAAGGAGACCGGATGCGAAGGGCACGGGGAGAGCGCGGCCAGATTCTGCCGATCGTGGCGCTCGCGCTCGTCGCGCTGCTCGGCATTGCCGCGTTCGCGATCGACGTCGGCTACGCCTACTACGCGCAAGCGCCAGCTCCAGAGCGCCACCGACGCCGCCGCGCTCGCCGGCGCCCAGGATCTCCCCACGGCCGCGACGGCTGTCGCTACGGCGACCTCCTACGCCGCGGCGAACACGCCCTCGAACCTCTCGCCTGCAGCTTCACGTACACGACGAAGTGCACGACGACCGCGATCATCGCGACCGGCTGCACCGCCTCGGTGAACCCGAACGAGCTCGTCGTCACCGGCTCGGGAACGACCAACACCTGGTTCGCGAAGCTCTTCGGCATCACCCACTTCGATCGTCGCGGCGCACGCGAACGCGTGCAGCCCGTGCTCGTCGACGCCCGTCGACATCGTGATCGCCATCGACCGCACCGGATCGATGTGCTCGCCGACCGGCATGCACAGGGCAACTGCACCGACCTCGACAACGCCAAGGACGGCGTGCGCACGATGCTCGAGCATCCTCAACCCGCCCTACGCGCAGGTCGGCATGGTCGCGTTCCCGCCGGTGCAGACGACGTCGACCAGCGCCTGCGCGGCGCCCTACAACTCCCTCGGCGGCAACGGCTACGACGGCTACGACTCGGCCACGCGCGGCTACCTGACCGACACCATCAGCGCCAACTACAAGACCGGCGGACAGCCCTCAACACGTCCTCGGGCCTGTACCTCCACACCGACGACGGGCCCGACACTGCCTGCATCGAGGCGGGCGGCAACACCTCCTACAGCGAAGCCCTGCGACAGGCCAAGGCGGAGCTGGTCGCCGCATGGCCGCCCCAACGTGCCCGACTACATCGTCTTCCTGACCGACGGCGAGGCCAACATCGGCAGTGTCTACAGCGCCAACGACCCGACCTACTACCGCCGGGCAATCCGGACGACACGCAGCCCTGCCACACCGCGGTCAATCTCGCCAACGCCTACAAGTCGCCGGGCATGACGATCTACAGCATCGGCTACGCGCTCGGCAACAACGTCAACTGCACGCGGCGGCGACTTCGGGCACACGACGTGCCCGCCGTCAAGGTGAAGGGCGTGGTCGTCACGCCCGCCCATCCGTGCACGCCGTTCACGGCGGGCTGCTACCACAAGCGCCGACCAGAACACCGAGAGTCCCGGCGATCACCTCGTACAAACGCTCTCGCAGATCGCCTCGCCCGGCGACTTCTACAACCAGCCGAACGCCGGGCAGCTGGACACGATCTTCGCCGCGATCGCGACCGACATCGGCCCGGGCTCGAGCAGGCTGGTGGACGATGGCTTCTAATCTGCGACGCCGCCTGCGCCGCGAGGAGGGCCAGGCGCTCGTCGAGCTCAGCCTCTACGGTCGGCTTCCTCTGCCTGATGCTGCTCGCCGTCTGGCAGGTCGGCACCGATCTTCTCGAACTACATCGACCTCTCCGAGGCTGCGCGCGAAGGCGCCCGCGCGGCTGCGCTCTCCGGCGCGCCCACGACGGCCGGCGACGCCGCGTCGCTAACACCGCGGCGCAGAACAACGGCAACTTCGCCGCGTCGAACTCGGCGAGCGTGCCGGGAATGACGGTCTCGATCGCGGCGGTCAGCCCGTGGATCGCCGGCGGCAAGGTGCGCGCGACCGTCACCGCGCCGTACTCGCTCAGCCTCTTCGGCGTCTCCGGTGGCCTCGGGCGACGATCAGCGTGCACGACGACATGCGCGTGCATCGGCAGGGCGCATGAGTCGCCTTCGCAGCGCGCGAGCGCGGCCAGACGGCGGTCGAGTTCGCGCTCTGTGCGACGGTCTTCTTCATGATCGTCTTCGGCCTGCTCAAGGTCGCGACGATCTACGGCGACTACGTGGCCCTGCAGCACGCGGCGCGCGACGGCTGCGCAAGGGCTCCGTCACGCGCGGCACCGGCAACGCCGACGCGCGTCGGTCCCCTCGGCCGTGACGACCGCGGTCCAGCAGGCCGGCACGTTCCTCGACCCGGCGTCGATGGGCATCACCGTGACCGGCCTCGACAGCAACTCGTCGCCGAACGGCACGCTCTGGGAGGCCCACGACCGCGTTCAGGTCACGGTCACCTATCCGTGGAAGCTCGACGTCATCGGGCTGTCCGCTCTGGCAGGGCACGATGACGACCGACGACCCAGGCGATCATCGAGTAGCCGCGCCGCCGCCGCCCGTCAGAACTGCAGCCGGAGCTGCGGCCAGCGCGCGAGCAGCTTGCTGCGGCCCGTCACCGGGACGTCGTCGCCGCGGCAGAGCGCCGTGTCCACGGCAGCCTGCTCGGCGCCCGCGAGCCACGTGCGTTCAGCGCCGAGCGACGCTCCTCGGCAGAGGATCAGCGCGCGGACCGCGAGCCGGGCCTTGACGCAATGGCTGGAGGGGCAGGCGCAGCTTGGCGCCGAGCACGTGCACGCTTGCACCGGCCCGTCGACTCGCGTGCACGAGCACGGTCGTCCCGGGCGACGCGGCGAGCACCGCGGGCGGCGCCAGCCCGGGCACCGCGACGCCGCTGCTTCCGGCCGACGAGCCAGCGTCACGGGCCGCGCGTCTCGACGCGGCGCGTGCGCGTGCCCGCGTGCGCCTTGATGTAACGCCTTGACGTCGGCCGTCGTGATCGGCGCCACGCGCAGCCGCGGGCGATCTTGGCCTCGAGCAACTGATCGCGCACCACGTCGCAGCGCGACCGACGGCGTCGCGCCCTCGCCCTGCAGGAACTGGCGGTACTGGCCGCGTCGCCGTCGAACTGGCCGGCGATCACGCTGCGCTGCGCACGCAAGAGCGCCGTCGGGCCGATCCGTCGCCTTGCTGCGGGCGATGCTGCGCTCCAGCAGGGCGGTGAGCGCGCCAGGGCGGGACGACGCCGGCGCTCGCCAGCGCCGTCAGCTCGGACGTCGCGAACGAGCCGCCCGTGAAGCGGCACTGCACGCGCGCCGGGAGCTGGAACGCGCCGGCCGTGAGGTCGGGATCGAAGCCGGGGATCGGGAGCCCCGGCGCGTTGCAGAGCGTCGGCGTCGCGCGCCCACAGGTACGTGCAGGCGGCGGCGGGCTTGTCGGCGTCCGCACTGCCCGGAAGCGTCGCGTACGTCCCCCACCCCCACGACCAGAGCGTCGAGAGCCCGAGCTGCGGGCGACGACGACGCCGGCCTGCTGACTCCAGCTTGACGATCTCGAGCCACGCTGCGGTCGGCTGAAGACCCTCTCTGCCGAGCTGATGGATCGCCCGACTGGAAGCCCAGCATCAGCCCGATGCGCGAGGCCGGGATGCCGATCGCGGTCAAGGCGCCCCGCCCAGCTCCGGAGGCCGACGCGCATCGCGCGGCTGATCAGGAAGGGGTCGCCGATGCTCGCAGAACGTCGGCGCGGGCGTGTAGGCCTCCGGCACGAGCCAACCGACCTGGCCGACCTGGCGCCACCAGTCCTCGGTGCCCTGCGTGGTGAAGAGATGCGGAAGCGAGCAGGAATGGCGTTGCCCCGTCGGCGGCCAGCGCGCGCATGAGCCCCAGCACGGCGTCGCGGTACTGCTGCGCGGGAGCGGGCAGCGGACCGGCCGCTTCGGAGCCGATCAGCTCGTTGAGTGCGATGATCGGATTCGGGCAGCCCGTCGAGGCCTGCGCTTTCTGCAGCTCGGCGGCCGCCACGCCGTCCATTGCCGCCGGATCGGCGGGCGAGCTCGGGGAGCCCACCAGGCCCGGCAGGTTGCATCTCCCAGTAGGCGGTCGAGGCGCCCGCGTCGCGGAGCGCCTTGGCGACCGCCGTGCCGGAGGTCGCCACGGTGATCGCCCGGACGGCCGAAGACCGTCTGGCGGAACGACGACGGAGCCGTCGGAGAACTCGATCGAGCAGCGCGCCCGCGGGCGGGAGCACGCGGACACGGCCCCGCATCGGCGAAGGCGGCCGGCATGGGCAACGCGAGGACGGCGGCGACCGCCGCCATGGCTAGGAGCAGCGCGTCTCAACAGGATGCAGATCGCCGCGCAAGCGGCGGGGTCACACGACGGTCAGGACGAGCAGACCGGGCAGATGCGCCCGGGTCGCGCTCAGTCGCCCCAGTCGAAGTCCTGGCACTGCTGCTGATCGAGCCAGACCTCTTCGGACTGGCCGACGATCGCGGGCTCGAACTCGGACGTGTCGAGCGCCGGGTAATCGCCGGTCTCTTCCTCCTCGCGGCGCGCCTCGGCCTCGCTCTTGAACAGCGCGTGGTTGTCGAACGGGTCCGCGACCTCGTACGCCGACAAGCGGGCGCTGACCATTGAGATGAGCATTCCGGCGCTTCAGCGCAAGATGCTCTTCGATGACCGCAGCGAACAACGACTTGGATTCAGACATCACACCACCCTCGGTCCTGTGAACAGGCCGTATCCCCTCAAGCAGGCTTCACTGTACCGCAGCCGTCATTGGTTTGACAACCGTACCGCGAGGGGTTCAGCGAGAAGAACCCTGCGGAAGCTATTGATAGCTCGCCGGGCACTGCCCGTCCTCCCCCTCTTGGGTATCGGCCAGCGAAACGCGGTTCTTGCCGGCTCGTCTTGGAGCGGTAGACGGCGTCGTCTGCGGCGGCCGTGAGCTCGACCTGCGTCGTGCCGCTGCCCGGCAGCGCGGCGACGCCGAACGAGGCGGTCACGCGGACGCTGCGGCCGTCCGGAGTGGGATCTGGCGCTCCGCGATCGCCTGCCGGAGACGCTCGGCCAGGCGCGCCGCGCCGTCGAGGCCGGTGTGCGGCAGGATCACCGCGAACTCCTCGCCGCCCCAGCGCGCGGGCTGATCGATCTCGCGCGTGCACTGACGGATCGCGCCCGCCGCCGCCTTCAGCACTCCGTCGCCCGCGAGGTGCCCGAAGCGGTCGTTGATCAGCTTGAAGTCGTCGAGGTCGAGCACGACGAGCCCCACGGGCGTGCCGAAGCGCTGTGCACGCTCGACCTCGCGCGCGAGCTGCTCCTCGAATTCGCGGCGGTTGAGCAGTTGCGTCAGCGGATCGGTCTTGGCCTGCTTCTGGATCAGCCGGTGGAGGCGCGCGTTCTCGATCGCGACGGCGCCCTGGCCGACCAGCGAGCCGACGCGCTCGGCATCGTCGCGCCCGAACGGCCGCTCGGGGTCGCCCACGAGCGTGAGCAGCCCGAGCACGCGCTCCTCGGCGACGAGCGGCGCTGCGAGCAGCGGCACGGGCTCGTCGCCGATCACGGCCTGGCGCGTCTGCAGCGCGCGTCCCTCGATGCCCTCGCCGTAGCGCACCGGAGCGTCGAGCAGGCCCGCCGCGGCACCCAGGTCGCCGCGCCGCAGCTGCTCGACGAGCACATCGGTGCCCTCGTCGGCCACGAGCAGGCGCGCGCCCTGCGCGCGTGCGAGCTGCACCGCCGAGTCGACGACGATCTCGAGCAGGCCCGCGACGTCGTGCGTGGCCGCCAGCGCCGCGCCGAAGCGCTGGCCGAACTCCTGCACGCGCCGCCGCTCGGAGTCCAGCTCCTCGATCCGCTGCTCGAGCTGGCTCGACATCTGGTTGAAGACCGCGCCGAACTGCGAGAACTCGTCGCTTCCGCGCACCGGCAGTCGCTCGTCGAAGCGCCCCGAGGCGACGGCGCGGATGCCGTCGGCGAACTCCGCGCAGCGTGTGCGTGAGCGAGCGCACGGCGAGTGCGGCGCCGGCGCCGATCAGCAGCAGGAGGAGGCCCATCAGGAGCGCCGACGCGCAGGCGGACCTAGCGCGCGTAGGAGTCGAGGCTTGCGCTGCGGATAGAGAGCGACGGCCTTCGAGTCCGCGATGCGGCGGATGGCCGCACGGTAGCGCGCGTCTTCTGCAGATCGATGCGGAACGGCCGTCCGAGCGGAAGGTTTGGCGGCAAGGTCATGGCCTCCTCGCCGAGCTGCAGCTGGTTCCCCGTCGCGAGACCGAGCATAGACCTTCGAATCGGCCTGCTGCAGCCGCGAGATCAGCGTGCTGGTGCTGATGTAGACCGTCACGGTCGTGGGCGGCGAGGTCTTCACGATCCGGTCGCCGATCGTCTGGGATCCATCATCCGCTGCGGGCGTCAGCAGCGTCTTGCCCTGCTCGACAGTGATCTGCACCCCGTCCGCCGACGCCTGCTTGACGACGCGGCTCGCATCGGCCTTGCGCGTGGCTGCGCCGGCGTTCTCGACGATCGCCTTCTGCAGTTCTTCCGAGTGCGGCACCTGTTGGAGCGCCGTCGTCGCCTGCCCGAGAATCGAGCCGTACTGCGCTGCGAGGTTCCCTACGCCAGTGGCCAACTGGTGGTCGATCGAGGAGCGTTCGCTCTCGATCACCGTGCGTTGGATCATCCACCCTCCCACGAGGAGTGGAAGTACCGTTAGAATTAAGAAGAAGATCTGAAGCCGGAGCTTGAAGGCCATGCAGGATTCCCACTCGCAGGGTACGCCAACCCTCAAGGTTCGGGGCTCGCATGCCGAACAATCGGCAACAGACCGAGATTAGGGTCGGTGCCGGGCAGGTGCAAGGGACGATGATGGAGACAGAGCGATGAACCGGGCGTGGATCCCCGCAGGGGCACTGGCCGGCGTCAGCGTGGCCGGCCTCATGGCGCTCGGCCCCTTGACCGATTCGCTCACCAGCCCGGTGCACGTTCGCTCCGCAGGTCGCCGTCACGTCCACCGTCCCGGCGAAGGCCGAGCAGCCGGTCAGCCTCAATATCGACCAGGGCACGGCGGGATCGGTTCAGACCGCCGCCCTCTCGAACCGCGGCGGTCAGGCAAGCACGACGAGGCCACCCGTCAGCGGGGACTCCGGCAGCGTTGGGTTCCGCATCCCGCCCCCGGCGCCCCACGTGTCCTCGACGGTGACGCCGACCCCTTCGAGCAACTCCACTGCGAGCACGCCGCCGCCGAAGACCACGGCGAAGGCGACGACGAAGCGCCCGGCCTCCATCGGCGGCTCGAGCGGTCCGAACGGCGACACCGGTCTCGCGAGCGGCGGCAACGGTTCGACGAGCGTCGGCGCGCAGTCCGGCACGCCCGGCAACGACGGCCCCTGAGAGCGTCCGGCCGCTCGGGCCGGATTGCTAGGATTGGACGCGTCGGGGCTATAGCTCAGTTGGGAGAGCGCCTGGATCGCACCCAGGAGGTCAGCGGTTCGAGCCCGCTTAGCTCCATCTCTCGGTGACGCGAGGTCGCGTGCCCACGAGTGCCCGCGATGCATCCGGCACACCTTGGACCCGCTCGCCGCTCACGCACGCCGATGCGCCCGGTTCGGAGCCCCGCCTAGCCGGGGCCTCGCAGCAGGCGCTCGAGGTTGCCGAAGCAGGTGCTCCAGCCGTCCTCGTGCATGCGCACCGCCTCCTCGTCCCACAGGCCGCTGTGGGTGAAGCGGACGGTGGTGACGCCGTCGGACTCCTCGAAGTCGATCTCGATCAGCGTCTCGCGGCTCTCCGCCGTCCCAGATCCAGGTGAAGGCGAGGCGGGTCGGCGGCTCGATCTCCGTGTAGCTGCCGCCGCCGCCGTGCTCGGCGTCGGTTCGCGGGTTGCGCATGACGACGCGGACCGCGCCGCCGACGCGCAGATCGACCTCGGCCTCGGACGTCTCCCAGCCGAGCTCGGCCTGCCACCAGCGCCGCATCACCTCCGCGCTCGTCCAGGCGTCGAAGACCGCCTGGCCGGCGCCTGGAAGTGCGCTCCATGCGCAGCGTCGTCGCCGTGTCGATCACGTGCCGCAGCCCGCCGTCGTTGCTGAGGCGGCGGCTCGACAGGCCTCCTCGACCGGTCGCGCTCGTCGTACTCGTCGTGCAGGTTCCACCACTCGTAGGGCGGCGTCTGCGGGTAGCCCTCGGGCGAGTCCTCCCACTTCTCCTGGCGGCCGAGCGCGGTGATGTCGAGGTAGCTCCAGGTGCTGCCCATCGCCTCGTCGCCGCGGTTGTCGACGAAGTAGGTGCGGAAGATCGGTCGTCGCCGTCGCGGAGGAACGCGTTGGTGCCGTGCCATTCGTCCACGCCGAAGTCGGCGTCGAAGTCGTCGGTCATCGTGTACCACGGGATCCTCCCAGCCCATCCGCGCCTTCCAGCGCTCGATGTCGGCCTGCGGCGCGCGCGAGACGAACGCGAGCGTGGTGTCGCGGGCGTTGAGGTGCGCGAGGTGGGCGACCTGGTCGGCGACGAACGAGCAGCCCGGGCAGCCGCCCTCGGGCCAGCCGCCACGCCGGGCTCGAAGAAGAAGCGGTAGACGATCAGCTGGCGGCGCCCTCGAACAGGTCGAGCAGGCTCGCCGGCCCGTCCGGGCCCTCGAAGGCGTACTCCTTCTCCACGGCCATCCGCGGCATCCGGCGGCGCTCGGCGGCGAGCGCGTCGCGGGCGCGGGTCAGCTCCTTCTCCTTCACCAGCAGCTCCTCGCGGGCGGCCTTCCACTCCTGCGGCGAGACGATCGGTGGCGCGTTCATGGCGTGCTCCTCCTTCAGGTACTCGTCGACGACGTCGAACAGGCGCCCCCAGAGGGCGCGCTGGCGATCCATCCAGTCGGCCGCCTCGCTGAGCACGGTCGGGCTCGAGCGAGAGCCGGTGCGTCCGGCCCTCGACCACGCGCGTCACGACGCCCGTCTCCTCCAGCACCTTCAGGTGCTTGGAGATCGCGGGCTTGGACACGCCGAAGCCGCTCGTGGCCTCGCCGACGGTCGCCGGGCCCGCGGCGAGGCGCTCGACGATGCCGCGGCGGATCGGGTGCGACAGCGCCCTGAACGGATCATTAACCATTAGGTTAACAATAGCAGGATGCTCTCCGGCCCGTGGCCTCGGATGCGGCGACGGTGCTACGGCAGGCGCCGTGCGTGCGGTACGGCACGTTCCCGGTTGCCGCGGTTCCCGGCCGGCCTTAGCGTCCCTGGTGGCACAGCGAATGCAGAAGGAACGGAGCCAATGCACCGCATCACCGAAGGAGCCGTCGCACACCACGAGCAGCGCCCCGCGCGCCCGTCGGACCCCTTCGCTCGCACCGCACTGCTCGCGGCTGTGCTGGGCACCGCGCTGGCCGCCTGGATCGTGACCGCCCAGCGCATGCGAGGCATGGACGCAGGGCCTGGCACCGACCTCGGCGCGTTCGTGCCGTATCTCGGCATCTGGACGACGATGACGGCGGCAATGATGCTGCCGACGGAATCGCGGACGATCCTGATCTTCAGTCGCGCGCGCGGGGGCGCTCAGATCGGCGAGTTCGTGACCGGCTATCTGATCGCCTGGACGGCGTACGGGCTCGCGGCGTATGCGCTCTACCGCGGCATCAGGGCGGCGGATCCCGCGTTCCTCGCCTGGGATCACGCCGGGCCGTGGATCGGCGGGGGCGCGCTCGCGGCCGCCGGGATCTACCAGTTGACACCGCTCAAGAGCGCCTGCCTGCGCCACTGCCGCTCGCCGCTGCAGTTCTTGCTGCGCGGCCGGCCCGGCCGGCTCGGCGCTGTGCAGATGGGCATCGAGCACGGCGCCGTCTGCGTCGGCTGCTGCTTCGGACTGATGCTCTCGCTCTTCGCGCTGGGCGTCATGAGCCTCGTCTGGATGGGCGTCGTCGCGTTGGCGATCCTGATCGAGAAGACGCTGCCGCGCGGCGACGCGCTCGGGCGCGCGCTCGCGGTCGCGCTGCTCGGGCTGGGCGTCTGGGTCGCGCTCTCCCCCGGCAGCGTGCCCGGGCTGACCCAGCCGCGCGCGATGCAGATGCACCACTCGGCCGGTGACCACAGAACCGACAAGTCCACCCACACGGGAATGGACGTGAAGGCGAACATGAACACGGATATGGGGATGCGACCATGAGTTGGCACATCAAGGGCACGTATTTCGAGTCGTGCAACTGCGACGCGATCTGCCCCTGCCGCCGCATCGACGGCGTTCCGGGCGGTCGCTCGACACACGGCGTCTGCATGGGCGTGCTGTCGTGGCTGATCGAGGAGGGCGCGGCCGGCGAGGTCGACCTTGCAGGTCTGCCGGTGGCTCTGGCCATCAGCTACAGCGACGACGAGCCGGGCTCGCCCTGGACCTGGATCCTGCTACCTCGACACGGCGGCGAGCGAGCAGCAGCGCAAGGCGCTCGAAGCGATCTACACGGGCGCGCTCGGCTTCGACGCCGAAGCGCACTTCCCCTGGGCCAGCAAGGAGAGCCGGTTCGCCGGCGTGCGGGCGGTCACGATCGAGGTCGACCACACGCGCCGTCGCGAGTGGCTCAAGATCCGTGATCGCGTGAGCGTGCGCATCCGCGACCGCTACCAGGGCGACGAGATCGTCAGCTGCGGCATCCCCGGCCACCAGCGGGGCGGCGAGGAGCTGATCGCCGACGAGCTCGTCGTCGAGGATCAGGCCCGCTGCAGTTCGCGTTCACGGGCACCTGCGGCTACGGAACGACCTTCGACTACGCCGGCGGCTAGCCCGGTCACTCGGCGAGCATGCCCGCCAGGCTCCAGACTCGCGGCTGCTCCTGGATCAGCCGCATCAGCACACCGGGCCTGGAGGCCCGCTGGGCGGCGAAGCGCTCCCCATCGCGGTGTCCCAGATAGCGTCCGGCGATCGAGCGCCGGCTGTCGGCCACGTCGCCCTCCTGCAGCGTCGCCTCGCCGCGCACCTCGACGCCGCGGAAGGGCGGCACCGCCTCGAAGATCACGAGCACGCAGCGGGGCTCGCGCGTGAGATGCGCGAGCTTGACGTCGCCGATCGCGATCACGACTTCGAAAGCCTCGCCCGTCCAGCGGAACCAGACAGGCGTCGTCAGAGCGCTGCCATCCTTGCGGTAGGTCGTCAGCACGGCGGGCGACGGTGCCTCGAGCAGCGGGCGGACGTCCTCGAGCGTGAGCTCCGTCATCGCCGCAGCGTACGAGCTACGCAACGTCCGAGCCGCGCAGCTCGGCGCCGAAGCGGTAGCCGACGCCATAGTGCGTGTGAACGTAGGCGAAGCGTCGAGCGGCGATCGAGCTTCTCGCGCAGCTTGCGCACGAAGACGTCGACGGTGCGGTCGCGGTGGCGGTACGGCACGTCCCAGACTCGCTGGTGCAGCTCGTCACGGCTGAGCACGCGCGCCGGAATTGCGCGCCAACTGGTGAAGCAGCCGGAACTCCGTGCGCGTGAGCCGCGCATCCGTCGCGAAGCCGTCCGATCCGAGCAGGAAGGCCCGGTGCTGGGCCGGGTCGATGCGCAGGCCGGGGAACTCGAGCGCCTGCTCGCGCTCCGACGGCGGCGCGATGCCGGCGCGGCGCGCGAGCGCCTGCACGCGCGCCAGGAACTCCGCCATCCCGAACGGCTTCGCCAGGTAGTCGTCGGCGCCGAGCGATGAGCGTCGCGACCTTGTCGTGCTCGTTGCCGCGGCGCGCTGACGGCCAGGATCGGCGTCGTCAGGCCCTCCTCGCGTGCGCGCTCGATCAGGCCCCAGCCGTCCAGGCCCGGCAGCATCAAGTCCACGACGCAGACATCCGGCCGCTCGAAGCGCAGCTTGCGCAGGCCCTTGATGCCGTCGTCGGCCCACTCCACGTCGAATCCGCAGGTGCGCAGATGCGCCCCCATCGCCCTCGCGATGACACCGTCGTCCTCGATCACGAGCACCGCAGTCATCCAGGGACAGTTCATATCCGCCGCGGACGCGGGCGCGGGCCGCGATCTGGTGAAGTGGTGGTGAATATCCGGTGACGGTCGGTGCCCGAACGGGTGCTCAAGCGCTCGAGCCGCGGAGCCGATGTTCCACATGGTGCGCCCATTCGTCGATCACCCCGGCGGAAGACCGCCTGGTGCAGGCACGCTGCCCACGCTCGCTGCCGCGCTGACAGCGCTTGGCACCTACCGCGCACGCCTCACCGAGACCGGGCTCGTGCGCGAGTTCGTCGAGGCGGGCCGGTTGCGCAGCGAGGGAGTCGATCCGCGCCACTATGCCGCCGCCGTCGAGCCGGCCGACATGATCGAGCTCACGCGGCTCGCGACCGATGTGCGCGTGAACGGCCGGGGCGAGGTGCAGTACCGCATCCGCGGTGCAGCAGGGCGCGCTCTCCGTGCGCGAGCGCGCGGCGTCCGACCGCGACGGCACCGTCGTCGGCGTGATCGAGGACGTCGGCAGCGAGCACGAGCGCCTCTTGCGGGCGGAGACGATCGAGCGCCTGCTGATCGAGCTCGAGGAGCATCTCTACACGGGGTGGTTCGACAGCGAGGGCACCTACCACGAGACCTACCAGAGCCCGAACGGCGCACACGCTCCTGGGCGGCATCGAGGCGGACGAGAACGCCGAGAACTGGATGGCCGCGGTGCACCCCGACGACCGGGATGCCTACGAGGCGTTCATGGCCTCGCAGATGTCGGGAACGCGAACGCGAGCATCGAGTTCCGCCTGTGCGGGGCCGACGGCGTGACGCGCTGGCTGCGGGAGCGCTCGAAGAGCCAGGCGCTGCCAGGCGGCTTGATCGAGGTCATCGGCATCGCCACGGACATCTCCTCGAGCCGGGCCGCCGAGGCTGCGCTCGCCGCCAGCGAGGCCAAGCTGGAGCACGTCCTCAAGGCCGTCGACGCCTACGTCTACGTGTCGAGCAGGACGGCGACGGCGTCTGGCACACCGTCAGCGGCAGTCCCAACCGCGAGCGCTTCACCGGCGGCGTCTCCGGAGGCCCCGCTCGCGCGGCGAGTGGATCGGCCTGATCCACGCCGACGACAAGCAGGACTTCCTCGACATGCAGGCCGAGACGTTCGCGAGCGGCAAGCAGTTCGAGGCGTCCTACCGGCTCGTCGGCTATGACCGCGTCGAGCGCTGGGTGCTGGATCGCAACGTGCCCGTACGACACCGGAGACGGCCGCAACGTGCGGCTCGGGCTCGTGCTCGACGTCAGCGACCGCCGGCAGCTCGAGCGCCGCCTGCAGTCGAGCGTCGATCAGCTGCGCGAGCGCGAACGCCGAGCTCGGCCAGCTGCGCATGCAGGCCGAGCAGCAGGCGCGCACCGACGTCGTCACCGGCGCACACAACCGGCTCGCGCTGAGCGAGCACGTCGCGCTTGGCGCTCGAGTCCGGCCACGACGGCGGCCTCGTGCTCCTCGACCTCGACCACTTCAAGCAGATCAACGATGCGCTCGGTCACGGCGCCGGCGACCGCGTGCTGGTGGAGGTCGCGCGCCGGCTGCGCTCTGCGGCGAGGCCCGAGGACTGCGTCGCGCGCTGGGGCGGCGAGGAGTTCGCCGTACTGCTGCGCGAGGTGGGTGACGAGGCGAGCTCGCCCGCCGCGCGATCGAGCTCCAGCGGGCGATCGACCACGCTCCCATCGTCGTCGACGGCGAGCACCTGACCGTAGAGGTCTCGGGCGGCGTCACGCCGCTCGTGCCGGGAGCCAGCCTGGACGCGCTCGTCGAGCAGGCCGACCGCGCCCTCTACGCCGCCAAGCGGCGCGGCCGCAACCGCGTGCTGCTCGCGAACGAGATCACCGAGAGCGATCTGATCGCGGAGCGGCCGGAGGCGATCCGCATCGCCGAGGCCCTGGCCGTCGCGGTCGGCGTGCGCGAGGGAGCGCCCGCGGAGCACCCGGCCTACGTGGCCTCGCTCGCCGCGCGCATCGCGCGCTGCGCTCCACCTCGACTCGCGCACCGCTCTGCGCTGCGAGCTCGGCGGCTGGCTGCACGACATCGGCAAGCTCTCCGTGCCCGAGCGCGTGCTGCTCAAGCCGGATGCGCTGGACGACGATGAGTGGGCGATCATGCGGCAGCATCCCGAGCTGGGCGAGCGGATCGTGGAGCGCATCCCCGCCCTGCGCTCTGCCGCGCCCGCGATCCGCCACCACCACGAGCGATTCGACGGCAGCGGCTACCCCGACGGCCTGAGTGGCATGGAGATCCCGATCGAGGCGCGCATCGTCGCGGTCGCGGACACGTTCTCGGCGATGACGCAGGTGCGCCCCTACGCATTGCCCTGCACCGCCGATGAAGCGCTGCACGAGCTGCGCCGCTGTGCGGGCACGCAGTTCGACCACGCCGTCGTGGCGGCGCTCGAGTCGGTGCTCACGGCCGAGGGCGCGGACGCCCTGCCCCAGGCCGCCTAGCTGCGGCACGCCGGGGTCGGGTGGCCCGAGAATGCGCGGCATGAGCACTCCGGCAGCCCCGAATTCCCGCGAGCGCGTCCGCAACGCCCTGCATCGCCGCCGGGCTCGACTGCGAGATCGTCGAGACGCCGGACTCCGCCCGCACCGCCGTCGAAGCGGCTGCGGCCGTTCACGCGCGCGTCGGCCAGATCGTCAAGTCGCTGTCTTCCTGTGCGACGACCAGCCCGGTGCTGGCGCTCGTCGCGGGCGACAACCGCCTTGACGAGAAGCGCGCTCGGCCGAGCTCGCGGGCGGAAGCATCACGCGCGCGGACGCCGCGAGGGTGCGCGCGCACACCGGGTTCGCGATCGGCGGCGTCGCGCCGCTCGGCTCGCTCGAGCCGCTGCCCGTGTTCTGCGACGCGGACCTGCTCGCAGCACGAGTACGTGTGGGCCGCCGCGGGCGCGCCCCACGCGGTCTTCCGGGTCGAGCCGCACGCGCTCGTCCAGGCCGCCGGCGCGACCGTGGCCGAGCTCGCAGAGCGCGAGCCGGCGGCCGAGGACCCGCCCCGCTAGGAGGTTTGCGCCACGGCGGTCGGCACGCTCGCTGTCCGGCGCGATCGGGCTGGAGAACGCAGCCGGGCGACTAGACTCTGTCGGCTCATGCTCGCCGTGACGGTCACGCCCGGAGGGTCGCCCGCACTGCGCGAGCTCCCCTCCCCCACTGCGCCCCCCGGGGGCATCCTCGTGCGCGTGCGCGCATGCGGGCTGTGCGGCAGCGACGTCGAGAAGCTGCGGCCGGGCGGAGCACCCGCCGGCTCGGTGCTCGGCCACGAGATCGCCGGCGTCGTGGTCGACGGCGCGCTGCCCGCCGGCACCCGCGTTGCGCTCGCCCATCACGTGCCCTGCGGCGACTGCGAGCGCTGCGCCGCGGGCCACGAGCCGCTCTGCGCCGCCTTCGTCGCGAGCGCGCTCGAGCCCGGCGGCTTCTGCGAGCTGACGGCGGCCTCGCAGGCGCACGTCGAGCAGCCGCGCTGCCGCTGCCCGATCACGTCGGCGATCTCGCCGCCGTCTTCGTCGAGCCGCTCGCCTGCGTGCTGCGCGGCATCGAAGGGCTCGCCGGCGACGCGCTCGTCGCCGGCGCCGGCTCGATCGGCCTGCTCGCCGCGCAGGCGCTGCGCGCGCGCGGCGCTCACGTGCGCATGCTCGAGCCCGACTCCGGCGCGCGCGCGAGCGCGCAGCATGCGCTCGGCTTCGACGCCGCCGGCGCCGGGAGAGCGCTTCGGCGGCGCGCTCCTCACGGCCTCGCGGCCGCTTCCGGCCGATGCGCTCCGCGCTGCTCGCGCCGGGCGGCGAGCTCGTGCTCTTCAGCGGCGGCGCGGACCAGCCGCTCGACGTCGAGCTCGTCTACCGCCGCGAGCTCGTCGTGCGCGGGCTGCGCTCGTCCACCCCGCGGCACCTGCGCGAGGCGCTCGCGCTGATCGCGAGCGGCGCCGTCGACTGCGAGAGCCTCGTCGACTGCGTGCTCGCGCTCGACGCGTTCGCCGACGGGCTCGCCCGCTACCGCAGCCGCGAGGCGCTCAAGGTGGTGTTCGCGCCATGATCGCCGCGCGCTTCTGGGCTCCGCGCGACGTCCGCGTCGAGCACGTCCCCGAGCCGCGAGCCCGGCGCCGGCGAGGTCGTGCTGCGGGTCGAGGCGGCGCTCACCTGCGGCACCGACGCGAAGTGCTACCGCCGCGGCCATCCGGTGCTGCTCGGCCCCTCGCCCGCGCCCTTCGGGCACGAGTACTCCGGCGTCGTCGTGGCCTGCGGCGAGGACGCCCCGTTCAGCGAGGGCGACCTCGTGTGCGGCGTCAACTCGGCGCCCTGCGGCGCGTGCCGCTGCCTGCGCCAGCGGGCCGCGAGGAGCTGTGCAGTCGATCTCTACCCGCTGCTCAACGGCGCCTACGCCGAGCTGCTGCGCGTGCCCGCGCGCATCGCGCGCGTCAACCTGCATCGCGTGCCCGACGGCGTCGCCGCACGAGGTCGCGGCGGCGATCGAGCCGCTCGCCTGCGCCGTGCACGGCGCCGACGACGCGGGCGCGCAGCCCCGGCCAGCGCATCGCGATCCTCGGCCGCGGCCCGCTCGGGCGCCTGCTCGCACTCGCCTGCGAGGCGCGCGGCGCGACCGCCGAGCTGCTCGGCCGCGGCGAGGGCGACGCCCCGCAGCTACGAGACCGTGATCGAGGCCGCGGGCACGCCCGAGGCCTGGGAGCAGGCGATCGATCTGGCCGCCCCGGGCGGCACCGTCGTGCTCTTCGGCGGGCTGCCGCGCGAGACGGTCGTGCCGCGTCGACAGCTACCGCCTGCACTACGAGGCGCTGACCCTGCGCGGCTCCTTCCACCACCGGCCGCGCGACGTGCGCGCCGCGCTCGCCCTGCTCGAGCGCGCGGCGGCGTCGATCGCGCGCATGCTGACGCACGAGTTCGCGCTCGCCGACGTCGTCGAGCCGCTGCGCCGCGGCGCCGGCCTCGCGCCCCGCGACGGGCTGCTGAAGGCGGTGATCCGCCCGTGAGGATGTTCGCCTCCCAGCTGCGCCGCCTGCCGGTCAACGATCCCGCTCGGCGAGCGCATCGGCCGCGTGCACGACATCGTCGTGACGATGCTCCCGGGCGCGCCCGCCGCGCCTCACGGGCCTGCTCGTCTCGGTCGGTCGGCAAGCCGATCTTCGTCGGCGCGGGCAGCATCGAGCTCGATCACCGCGGCCGGGCATCCAGCTCTCGAGCGCGCGCCTCAACCTGCGCCGCTACCAGCAGAAGCCGGGCGAGCTGCGCGTGCTCGGCGAGCTGCTCGACCGCACGGCCGTCGACCGCGAGGCGAACGCTCGCGGTGCGCATCAACGACGTCGCGATCGCCCCCTCGCACGCCGGCTGGGAGGTCGTCTCGGCCGACGTGCTGCAGGCCCGGCGCGCGCTCGGGCGCGGGCGCACGCGCGAGCTGCCCTGGTCGCGGCTGACCGGGCATCAGCGTCGCCGAGACCGCGGCGAGCCGCGCCGCGCTGCTCGCGAGCGCGCGCCCGGCCGACGTCGCCGAGGCGCTGCTCGAGCTCGAGCTGGCCGAGGCCGCCCGGCTGTTCGCCGCGCTCGACGTCGAGCGCGCGGCCGACGCTCTCCAGGAGATGGAGGACGAGGACGCCGCGCGCCTGCTCGCGACGCTCGACAACGAGCACGTCGGCGACGTTCTCGACGCCATGGACGCCGACGACGCGGCCGACCTGCTCGGCTCGCTGCCCGACGACGCGGCGCCACGAGCTGCTCTCGCTGATGGAGCCCGACGAGGCCGCTCCCGTGCGCCGCCTGCTGGCCTACGCCCGCAACAGCGCCGGCGGCCTCATGAAGTCGAATCCCGTCGTGATGCGGCCGCAGGACACGGTCGCCGAGGCCCTCGCGCGCCTGCGCGACCGCGAGCTGACGCCCGCGATCGCCTCGCAGGCCTACATCTGCCGCCCGCCCGCCGAGACGCCGACCGGCCAGTTCATCGGCGTCGCCTACCTGCAGGCGCTGCTGCGCGCGCGCCCGTCCGAGACGGTCGCCTCGCTGCTCGACCGCGACATCGACCCGGTGCGCGCCCGACCTCGACGGCGCCGCCGTCGCCGCGCGCCTCGCGCGCTACTCGCTGACGGCGCTGCCTGTCTGCGACGAGGAGGGCCGCCTGCTCGGCGCCGTCGCAGTCGAGGACGTCATCGACTACCTGCTGCCGCGCGGCTGGCGCGCGCAGCCCGAGGACGACGACCGACGAGGTCACACGGGGCCGGGCGCGTGATCGAGGGCCTCCGCCGCCGCTTCCAGGCTCGCCGGCTCGATGCGCCGCGCAGCCCCGCGCGCATCGGCGCGCACTACGACCCCGACGCGTTCGGCCGGCTGTCGGAGGGCATCGCGCGCTTCTTCGGGACCGCGCGCTACCTCGTCTTCCAGACGGCGATGGTGATCTCGTGGATCGCCGTCGGCTACTTCTGGCTCGGGCTTCGACCACCACCCGTCGCTGTTCCTGCTCAACCTCGCGTTCTCGACCCAGGCCGCCTACGCCGCGCCGCTGATCCTGCTGGCGCAGAACCGCCAGGCCGAGCGCGACCGCGCTGCGCGCCGAGGAGGACCGGCTCGTCAACCAGCGCACGCAGTGCCGAGGCCGAGTTCCTGGCCCGCGAGCTCGCGGCGTCGCGGCTCTCGCTGGGCAAGATCGAGGCCACGCTCGCCCGCGTCGAGGAGCGCCTCGAGCGCTACGAGGAGCGCGAGGACGGCCGAGCGACAGCGCCGACGCGGCGCGCGAGTAGGCCTAGACGGACGAGCGCGGCGTGCGCCTGCTCCCACGCCGCTTCCTCGGGCGTGAAATACGAGACGCGCGTCTTCTTGTACTCCTTCGTGGAGTACAGCACGGAGTAGTCGTCGAGGCCCGTCTCGGCGCCGACGATCGCCGCCAGCACGGCCTCGCAGTCGGCCTTCGTGCGGCCGTGCGTCATCGAGAAGAGGTTGTACGGCCAGTCGGGGTAGGTCGGGCGCTGGTAGCAGTGCGAGACGCCGCGGAAGGCGGCCATCGCCGCGCCGCACTCGTCGAGCCGCTCCTCGGGCACCTTCCAGACGCCCATGCCGTTCTGCACGAAGCCGGCGTTGCGGTGGGCGAGCACGGCGGAGTAGCGCCGCATCTGGCCGGTCTCGATGAAGGCGTGGCCGAGCGCGAGCAGCTCCGTCGACGCTCGAAGCCCGCACTCGCGCGGCGAGCGCGCCGAACGGCTCGGCCTCGGTCGGCAGGTCGCGCTGCAGCGCGCGGATGGCATCGAGGTCGCGATCGGTCAGCGACTCGGCCGGCGGCGCCTTGCGCGCCGGCTGCGCCTTGACGAGCTTCGCGGCCGGGTCGCGATCGCCCTTGACGTCGAGGTCGACGCCGATCTTGAAGAAGCGCAGCGCCGGCATCGGGCGGATCACGTCGACCTCGGCGAGCTCGCCCAGCAGCTCGACGGTGCGATCGAGGCCGAGCTGCGAGCGCGGCGACACGGTGAGCGTGAACCACACGTTCAGCTCGTGCTCGCGCAGGTAGTTGTGGCTCACGCCCGGATGCGTCGAGAACACGGCGGCGGCCTCGTCCTGCCGCTCCGCGGGCATGCGCGCGGCGACGAGCATGCCGCGGTAGCCGAGCCGGCGCGAGTCGAAGATCGCCGAGATCTGGCGGATGACCTTCTGCTCGCGCAGCGCGGCCACGCGCTCGAGCACCGTGTCCTCGTCGCTGCCGATGCTGCTCGGCGAGCGCCGCGTAGGGCCGCTCGACGAGCGGCAACTCGGTCTGGATGCGATCCAGCAGCTGCGTCGTCGAGGTCGTCCACGACCTGGATCCTACCCGCGATCGCGGGGTGCGCGAGACGCCACCGACGCTGTCCGCCGCGGCGGACGGTAGGCTATTCGGCATGCGCGCACGTCGAGTCCTCCCGCTGCTTCTCGTCCTCGCCACCGTCGCCCTCGTGGCGACCGGCTGCTTCTCGTCGAAGGTCGCGAGCACGACCATCACCGGCGAGATCACCGTCGGCGAGGGCACCACCGCGACAGACGGTGAACCCGGGCACGGCCGGAGGCGCGACCTCGGGCGGACGACGACCAGCACCGCGACGACGAGCACCGGCCGGCGACCACCGCCGAGCGACCGGCGGCGAGCACCGGCGGCACGACCGCGGCGACGACGGGCGGCGGCTCGGGCGCCGACCTCGCAGCGGGCAAGACCGCGTTCACCGCGACCTGCGGCGGCTGCCACACGCTCAAGGACGCGGGCACGAACGGCAAGGTCGGGCCCGATCTCGACAGCCTCGCGCCGCTCACGGCCGAACGCGTCGCGCACGCAGATCGAGAACGGCGGCGGCCCGATGCCGCCGAAGCTGCTGACCGGCAAGGACGCCGCCAACGTCGCCGCGTACGTGGCGTCGGTCGCCGGCAAGTAGAGCGCTCCGTTCCGGCTCGCCAGCCGTGCTCGAGCTGCCGCCCGGCCTCGATGCGCGCGCCGTGCGCGCGGTCGCGATGGATCTCGACGGCACCGTGCTCGACGAGACGTTCCAGCCCTCGCAGCGCACCGCTGCCGCGATCGCGCTCGCGGAGGCCTCCGGCATCGCCTGCCTGATCGCGACCGGGCCGCATGTTCGTCTCGGCGCGCCGCGTCGCCGAGCAGCTCGGCATCCGGCGGCCGCTCGTCTGCTACCAGGGCGCGCTCGTCGCCGACCCCGTCACGGGCGAGGTGCTCGTCCACCGGCCGATCGAGGCGCCGCTCGCGCGCGAGATCCTGCGCGCCATGCCCGAGCAGCACGCGCGCCGCTCGAACCTCTACGTCGACGACGAGCTCTACGTCTGGGAGGAGAACGAGGCGACGCGCGCGCTACTCGCAGGTCGCCGGCGTCCCGATGCACGTCGTCGGCGACACTGGCGGACTGGATCGAGCGGCCGACGACCAAGATCGTCACCGTCGGCGAGCCACGAGACGATGGACGCGCTGCGCGACCATATGCAGCCGCTCTTCGGCAGCCGCGCGTTCGTGGCGAAGTCGCTGCCGTACTTCCTCGAGTTCGCCGCGCCCGGCGTCTCGAAGGCCAGCGGCCTGGCGCTCGTCGCCGAGCGGCTCGGCTTCACCGCCGGCCAGGCGGTGGCCGTCGGGCGACGCCGAGAACGATCGCGAGATGCTCGATTGGGCGGGCTTCGGCGTCGCGGTCGGCGAATGCGGACGAGCGGCTGATCGGCGAGGCCGACGTCGTCATCCCGTCGGTGCACGAAGACGGCGTGGCGCAGCTGCTCGAGGCGCTCGCCGCTGCGCGCCGCGTCCTCCGCCGATCTAGGCTGGCGAGCATGCTCGACATCCGCCTGATCCGCTCCGACACCGACCGCGTGCGCGCCGCTCTCGCGCGCCGCGGAGGCCGACGGCCTGCTCGACGAGGTGCTCGCGCTGGACGAGCGCGGCGCGGGCTTCAGACCGAGGTCGACGAGCTGCGCGCCGAGCGCAACGCCGCTGCGCAGGCGATCGGCGAGGCCAAGCGCGCCGGCCGCGACGCGGCCGCCGAGATGGCGGCTGCCGCCGAGCTGCGCGACCGCCTGGCGGCGCTGCGAGGAGCAGCTGCGCGAGATCGACGTCGGCCTTCGAGATCGGCCATGCTCGCGCTGCCGAACCTCCCGCACGAGAGCGCCGCCGACGGCATGCTCGAGGACGACGCGCAGCTGCACGCGGTGTCGGAGTCGCCCGAAGCCCGAGTTCGATTCGAGCCGCGCGACCACCTCGACCTCGCCGGCGGCATGATCGACGTCGAGCGCGGCGCCCGCCTCTCGGGCTCGCGCTTCGCCTACCTCATGGGCGACCTCGTCCGCCTGCACGTCGCGACGGTCCAGTACGCGCTCGACAAGCTCGTCGGCAAGGGCTTCACGCCGGTCATGACGCCCGTGCTCGTGCGCGAGGAGGCGCTCGTCGGCACGCGGCTTCTTCCCCGAGGCGCGCGAGCAGGTCTACGCCGTCGCCAACGCCGAGCCCGAGCTCTTCCTGATCGGCACGTCCGAGGTCGCTCTGGCCGGCCTGCACATGGGCGAGATCCTGCCCGAGGAGGATCTGCCGCTCCGCTACTGCGGCCTCTCGTCGTGCTTCCGGCGCGAGGCCGGGACGGCGGGCAAGGACACGCGCGGCATCTTCCGCACCCACCAGTTCGACAAGGTCGAGATGTTCTCGTTCTGCCATCCCGACCGATCGTGGGAGGAGCACGAGCAGCTGCTCTCGATCGAGCGGGAGATCGCGGACGAGCTCGGCTTCCACTACCGCGTGATGAACATCGCCGTCGGCGACCTCGGCGGCGCCGGCGGCCAAGAAGTACGACATCGAGGCGTGGCTGCCGGGCCAGGGCCGCTACCGCGAGCTCACGTCGTGCTCGAACACGACCGACTACCAGGCGCGCAGGCTCGACGCCCGCTACCGCAGCGAGAAGGGCGTGCGCCACCTGCACACGCTCAACGGCACCGCGGTCACCTCGTCGCGCACGCTGATCGCCGTGCTCGAGACCCACCAGCGCAGCGACGGCAGCGTCGACGTCCCGGAGGTCCTGCACAGCTTCGGCGCTCCGGTCAAGCTCCACCCCGCGCCGGTGCGGCCGACCTGACCTGCCTCAGCTCGACCGCTCGTGGATCCACCAGGCGGCGAAGAGGATGAGGACGGCGGCGGTGCCCGCGAAGAGCGCCGTCTCGATGCCCTGGAAGAGCCAGAACCGGCTCGCCGGCTGATACACGGCGTGGTTGAAGAGGTTGCGGGGCAGGCACGACGGATCGATCACCTTGATCCCGCCCTTGCCGCTCCCGATCGCCTCGCATGCGCGCGACGGACTCAGGGGCCGCGAGATCGAGTGGCCGAGGCGGTCGCTCGGCCGCAGGTCGAGAATCCAGGCCTTGGCGATCTCTGGCTTCTCGAAGCCCGAGCGGGCCGGCCAGGTGACCGTGAGCGGCGACTCGTAGCGCTGGCGCAGCCAGCTCTGGACGAAGACCCGCGCGACCGTGTAGCCCGCGAAGGCGGCGATCAGGGCGGGCACCGTCCGCCGCCACACGGCCCCGATGGCGAGCGAGAGCGCAAGCGCGAACAGCACGTAGCCGATGCCGACCGTGCCCTCGAAATCGAAGACATTGTCCATGCGGCCCTGCAGGTGGTCGAGCGGCGTCCGCCACCACGTGACGAGCGCCGAGATCACGACGGCGGCGAGCACGGCGGTGCCGACTGCGGCGCCGAGCTTGACGACGAGCCACCTGCGGCGCGTGATGCTCTGGGTCCACGCGAGCCGGTAGGTGCCGCTCTCGAGCTCGAGCAGCAGCGGCGCCGCCAGGGCGATGCCGATGATGCCCGGGACGAGGTTGAGCCACGGCAGCAGGTTCATGAACGATTCGAAACGCCCGGTGAACGTCTGGATCGCCTGCCGGCAGCTGTCGCCGCTCGCCGCCGCGGCACATGCCGAGAGGCCGTCGTGGTCGTAGCGCGACGCCATCTCAAGCCCGGTCGGCACGAGCAGCGCGGCGAGCACGGCGAGCACGGCGACCGTGATCAGCGTCTCGACGCGCTGCTGGCGCCAGGCTACCCAGATCACGTCGCCACCTCCTCGCGCCAAGGCTGCGGAGCGCCGGCTCCCGCTCCGTCGTAGCCGAGGTACGCCAGCACGATCTCCTCGAGATCAACGTCGCCCTGCTGCCAGCACGAGTCGTAGACATGACCGTTGGCGCGCACGAGCAGGGTCGTCTGGCGTGGCGTATGGCTCACGCGGATCACCTCGTGCAGGCGCGCGACGGCCGCCGGATCGGCCCGGACTCCGGTCAGCACGCGATGGCTCGCGACGATGCTCTCGATCGGGCCCGCGAGCTGTACCTCGGCCGTCGAGAGGATGACGAGGTAGTCGCACACGCGCTCGAGGTCGGCGACGATGTGCGACGAGAGGATGACCGTCATGCCCGACTCGGCCACGGCCTCCATCACCGACTGCATGAACTCGCGGCGGGCCAGCGGATCCAGCGACGCGACGGGCTCGTCGAGCAGGAGCAGATCAGGGCGCTTGGCGAGCGCGAGCGTGAGCGCTATCTGCGCCTGCTGGCCGCCGGAGAGCTTGCCGGCGCGCTGGTCGAGCGGCAGGCCGAGCGCCTTGACGCGAGCACGCGCGAAGGCCGCGTCCCAGCTCGGGTTGAGCTTGCGGCCGAGCTCGAGCATCTCCGCGACCGAGAAGCCCTTGTAGAGCGGATGCTCCTGTGCGACGAAGCCGAGCCGCGGCAGCACCGCAGCGGCATCGCGCCGCGGCGAGTGATCGAGCACGCTCACCTTGCCGGCGCTCGGCTTCGTCAGGCCGACGGCGAGCTGCAGCAAGGTCGTCTTGCCGGAGCCGTTCGGTCCGACGAGCGCCGTGACGGAGCCCGCTGGGATCTCGAGGGTGCAGTCGCGCAGGGCCCAGCGCGATCCGTAGCGCTTGCCGAGTCCATCGCACCGGACCGCAGGCGCGGCGCTCATGCCACCCTCACCGCGGCGGGCGGGCGCACCGTGTCATGAAAGAGCGCGGCCATCGTGTCCTCGTCGAGGCCCGCGGCACGCGCGCCCCGCACCCACTCGCGTAACGAAGCGCGGAGCGCGTCGACGCGGTCGGCCTCGATCGGCGGCTCGATCTGCGGCTGCGCTGCAGAGATGAACGTGCCCTGGCCTCGGCGTCCCTCCGCGAAGCCCTCCTGGTCGAGCTCGCGGTACGCCTTGAGCACCGTGTTCGGGTTGATCGCGAGCTGCGAGACGACCTCCTTGACCGTGGGGAGCTGGTCTCCGGCATGCAGGATTCCGAGGCGCACGGCCTGCTTGACCTGCTGGACGAGCTGCAGATAGGTCGGGACGCCCGAGCGAGCGTCGAGGCGAAATTCGATCACTTTCCCTCTTTACCTAGTTGACTAGATAAAGAGAGTAATGATCAAGGGAGCACCTGTCAAGGTGAGGCGCGAACTACCGTCGCTCTGGTCGCGCAGGCGCGGCCGCGGCCGGAGCGCGTGACGCTAGGGCGTAGGCGCCGAGCGTCCGCTCGCCCACCGCCATCGGCGGCAGCAGGCAAACGAAGCGGCGGCGGAGCCCTGGATCCTCGCTCAAGACCTCCCGCTGCACGGCGCCGATGCGAGCCGCGGCGAAGGCGGTGCGCGACTGCTGCCGCCGCAGCTTGGCGAAGGTGTCGCGGTCGCGGTCGTGCAGCGCCGCGTAGCGCCCAAGACGAGGAGGAACCACGAGGATTACTGAAAAGTGCTCGGGGGCAGCTTCTCCGTCGTGGGCCCACTTGATACAACGCACGGGTGGGTGGTCTAGCTAGCCCCCCCACACAAAGGGTTGACAGTCAGCACGGATCGGTTGTAGACGAGTGTGGTCTGAACGAGTTGAGGCGGGCGGGAACCGCGGGGGAGACGATGCGCGCTCGACGCGCTGAGGAGGCTGGACGAATGGCGGACGAATCCGTTGCACAGGAACGGCGGGCACGCATCCGGATCGTGATCGCCGACGACCATCGGCTTGTGCTCAGCGGGCTGCGTGCAGCACTCGCCGACGCCGATGGCATCGAGGTCGTCGGCGAGGCGACGACGGGCCGCGCGGCGGTCAAGACCGTCGTCGCACGGCAGCCCGACGTCTGCCTGCTTGATCTGCGCATGCCCGACGGAGACGGCTTCTGGGCGCTGCGCGAGATCCGCCGCGAGGCCCCGAACACCCGCGTCGTCGTGCTCTCGATGCACGACGATCCCCAGCACGTCAACCAGGCGCTCGCCGACGGGGCCTGCGGCTACATCGTCAAGTCGATCGAGCCCTGCGAGCTCGCGTCCGCGATCCGGCATACCGTCGACGGCACGGTCTTCACGAGCGCCGGTGCGCCATCCTCGCTGCGCTCCACCTCGCAGGACAGCCCGCAGCGCCTGATCACCGAGCGCGAGCTCGAGATCCTCCAGTACGTCGCCGAGGGCCTCTCGAACTCGCAGATCGGCAAGCAGCTGTGGGTCACCGAGCAGACGGTGAAGTTCCACCTGTCGAACATCTATCGCAAGCTCGGCGTGTCCAACCGCACCGAGGCCAGCCGCTACGCGCTGCGCCACGGGCTCGTCCGCTCCGACGACACGTCCCCGGCTCTCTCGCTGCGCGCCTGAGCCCGAGCCCCGAGCCACGTGAGCACGGCCACGCTGTGACAGCTTCCTCCTCGAGATAGCCGGCGCCTGCAGGCGCGGGCGCACCGCGTCGAGCTGCTCATCCGCGGCCGGGGGATCTCGAGCGTGGCGTTGGCGGCGTGCTCGCTCATGCGGCTAGACGAAGGACGGGGGATCGGGGCCTCGGCGCTTGGCCCTCTTCACACGAGGGTGAGCAGACGCCATGGATGGGCGTGCGATCGCGGCTCCGCGCGGCTCGCCCGGGTCGCGAACGGCGACCCAGGAGCCCAGATTGTATTACTTTGCCTTCTTTACGCAATAAGGAGATCTGGACGATGAGCGAGACGCATGGCTTTACGATCTGGTTCACCGGGCTGTCGGGCGCCGGCAAGTCCACGATCGCCGACCTCGTGATCCCGGAGCTCGAGCGGCGCGGCCGCGTGGTCGAGCCGCTCGATGGCGACGTCGTGCGCACGCACCTCTCCAAGGGCCTCGGGTTCTCCAAGGAGGATCGCGACACCAACATCCAGCGCATCGGCTGGGTCTCGAGCCGCATCACGCGGCAGGGCGGCGTCGTCGTCGTCTCCGCGATCTCGCCGTACGAGGAGACGCGCCAGGCCGCACGCGAGCTCGTCGAGGAGTTCGGCCCGTTCGTCTGCATCCACGTCCACGCCTCCGTCGACGAGTGCGTGCGCCGCGACACCAAGGGCCTCTACGCCAAGGCGATCGCCGGCGAGATCAAGGAGTTCACGGGCATCAGCGATCCCTACGAGGAGCCGACGGCGCCGGAGCTCACCGTCAACACCGAGGGCGAGTCGCCCGAGGAGAGCGCCGCGCGCGTCGTCGCCTATCTCGAGCAGCGCGGCCTGGTCAAGGCCGCGGTGGCAGCGTGACCTCGGGGCTGATCGCCCCGCACGGCGGCAAGCTCGTCACCCGCACCGGGGAGCGCCCCGAGGGCGTCGAGTCGCTCGAGCGGGTCACGCTCAGCAGCCGTGAGGTCGCCGACCTCGACATGCTCGCGAGCGGTGCGCTCTCGCCCCTGCGCGGCTTCATGGGGCAAGGCCGACTACGAGCGCTCGGTCGAGGAGCATGCACCTCGCCGACGGCACGATCTGGGCGCTGCCCGTTACGCTCGCCGTCGCCGAGGCGCCCAAGGGCGACCGCGTTGCGCTGGCCGCCGAGGACGGCACGCTGCTCGCCATGCTCGAGGTCGCCGAGGTCTTCCCCTACGACGCCAGGCACGAGGCCGAGCTGTGCTTCCGCACGACCGAGGAGGCCCACCCCGGCGTCGCGCGCCTGTACGGTCAGCCCGGCCAGTACCTCGCGGGCGAGGTCACGGTGTTCGAGCGCCCGAAGCCGTCGTTCCCCGAGCTCGCGCTCGACCCCGAGCAGACGCGCGCGGCGTTCGACGAGCGCGGCTGGAAGCGCGTCGTCGGGTTCCAGACGCGCAACCCGATCCACCGCGCGCACGAGTACGTCACGAAGTCCGCGCTCGAGGTCGTCGACGGCATCCTCATCCACCCGCTGGTCGGCGAGACCAAGGGCGACGACGTGCCCGCGGCCGTGCGCGTCGACTGCTACCACGCGCTGCTCGACGAACTACTACCCGGCCGACCGCACGCTGCTCGCGGCCTTCCCGGCCGCCATGCGCTACGGCGGGCCGCGCGAGGCCGTCTGGCACGCGATCTGCCGCAAGAACTACGGCTGCTCGCACTTCATCGTCGGGCGCGACCACGCCGGCGTCGGCAGCTACTACGGCACGTACGACGCGCAGCAGATCTTCGACGAGCTCGATCCGGTCGGCCCTCGGCATCGAGCCGATGATGTTCGAGCACTCGTTCTACTGCAAGGTCTGCGGCTCGATGGCGTCGGGCAAGACCTGCCCGCACGATCGCGAGGCGCACGTGTTCCTCTCGGGCACGATGGTGCGCGAGATGCTCGCGCCGCGGCGAGCGCCCGCCGGAGCGAGTTCACGCGCGCCGAGGTGGCCGACATCCTGATCAAGGCCTACGCCACGGCGTAGCGGCCGCCATCGGCATCCATGCAGAGGGGCATCCCTCGACCTGCGACGAGGTCGTCGGTCGCGCCCCTCTGCCGTCGTACGCCTGTGCCCTCAGCGCGACCCTCGAGGCGGCAGGCTTGGACGCCGGCCGTGCGCGCCTTCGCCCCATCGACGCTGGACCCCGCGCCTACGTGGGGCTCCGCACTGGTACAACCGAACGCAGGCACGCACCGCCGCCTGCTGAGCTGCGGACGAGGCGTGCGGCTCTCGCCGGTCCCCTTCGCCGATCCGGAGCGGATCACGCCCGGCGATCGCAGCAGGGTTGGCTACCACGTGCACCTCTGGGCAGGTGACCGAGAAGGTCGCATCATCATCGGCAAGGAGTGCCTGCTCGCTCCCGGCACGTTCGTCACGGGCTCGGACTGCTCGCTCGACGCCGAGCCGACCATCAAGTCGCAGATCACGCGCGAGCGCGACATCGTGGTCGGCCACCACGTCCGGATCAGCCGGCGGGAGTGGCGCGGCAGCTACGCCTGAGGCACGGCGCCCGCGGGCCAGCTGAACGCCGAGATGTCAACTGCCGGCTCACGCCCGCTCACCAGATCGGCAGCGGCCCCGGCGACCGCGGGCGCGAACTTGAAGCCATGGCCGGAGAAGCCGGCGCAGACGACGGTCCGCTCGTCGATCCGGTCGACGATGGGCGCCTCGGTCGGCGTCAGCGCGTAGCAGCACACGTCGGCGCCGAGCAGGGGCAGCTCGCCGGCGGGCCAGGCCAGTCCCGGCAGCCGCCGGCGGGCCGCCTCCGCCAGGCGCTGCACCTCCGCGGCCGGCGCTGCGCGCGCCGCGGGATCGTCGGGATCCACATCGGGGCCGATGGCGTGACCGCCGACCTTGAGCCCGGCACCGCCGTCGTCGCCGAGGCCATAGACGTCCAGGTCGTAGATCCACACCGGCAGGGCCGGTGTCCTGACGCGCAGGTAGGCGTTGACCTGCTGGGTCGAGCGGATCGGCGCCGCCGGCAGGAGCTTGCTCGTCCACGCGCCGCTGGTCACGAGCACCTGGTCGGCCCGCTCGCTCGTGCCGTCGGGGAGCTCGACCACCCCTGCGCCGAGAGAGCGCACCGCAGTGCCCTCGCGCAGGTCGACTCCCGCCGCACGCGCGAGCCGCGCGAGGCCGAGCGTGGCCCGGCGGGCGTGCAGGACCCCTCCGGCCTCGTCGTGCAGCACCACCGCGATCCCGTCGGGCGAGAACGCGGGGAACGACCGCACGGCCTCTGCCGGCTCGAGCAGGCGCACGGGCAGGCCGGCGGCGAGGCTCGTCGCGACCGAGTCGTGCAGGTAGCTCGACTCCTCGACGGCGAACCAGAGCACGCCCGTCTCCTCGTAGAGCGTCTCGCCGAGCTCGCGCTCGAGCTCGCGCCAGAGCACGCGCGCACGCAGTACGAGCTCGGTGTAGTGCGCATCGGGGCCGTATTCGAAGCGCAGCACGCGCGAGGATCCGGCCGACGCCGCGAAGGAGCCACCCGCCTCGCGCGCCTCGAGCACCGTCACCTCGGCGCCTTCGAGCGCGAGGCGCCGTGCCGCCGCGAGCCCGTAGACGCCCGCCCCGACCACGATGACGCGCGGGCCGCTCACGGCGCCATGATGCCTCACGCTGGCGCATCGCCGGTCCATCGGGCATCGTTCCGCCCATGGCGAGCCCCCTGTCGCGCGGCGTGGCGGCTGGACGGTTCGCACCGTTCCACCGCGGCCATCAGCATCTCATCGAGCGTGCGCGCGGGCTCGTCGACGCTCTCGACGTCGTCGTGATGCATGCGCCCGAGGACGTGCTGGCGCCCGAGCTGCGCACGGGGTGGATTCGCGACGCCTTCGCCGAGCACCCGCAAGTCCAGGTGCACGCGGTGGCGGACGGCGACGATCCCGCGGCCGCCGTGCGCGCGCGGCTCGGCGCACCCCCCGACATCTGCTTCACCGGAGCCGGGCACGACGGCTGGAGCGCGAGCCTCGCCGAGCGCCACGTGGAGATCGAGCGTCTGCCCGGCATCGACAGCGAGATCGTGCGGGCCGATGCCCTGGCCGCGCTCGACCAGCTGCCGGGCGGCACGCGCGCCTCCGTCGTGCGCCGCGTGTGCGTGCTCGGAGCCGAGAGCACGGGCAAGACGACGGTTGCCCGCGATCTGGCCGACGCGCTGGCGACGGTCTGGGTGCCGGAGTACGGGCGCGACTACACCGAGACGCTGCCCGACCGCCTGCGCTACGTCTGGACGACGCCCGACTTCGAGATCATCTCGAAGCGGCAGAACTGGAACGAGGATCGCGCCGCGCGCTACGCCAACCGCGTCGTGATCGTCGACACCGACGCCTTCGCGACGTCGCTCTTCCACGAGCTCTACGTGGGCTACCGGGCCCCGGAGCTCGACGCCTATCTCCGTCGCTACGACCTCTACCTGCTGACGAGCATCGACACGCCGTTCCAGATGGACGTCACGGGCCTGCGCTATGACGGCGACACGCGAGCGTTCATGGACGCGACGTACCATCGCCACGCCGTCGAGTCGGGCGCACCGTGGGCCGTGCTGCAGGGGCCGCCCCAGGAGCGCCTGCGCGTTGCCGTCGAGGCGGTTGCCGCGATGCTCGGCCGCTACGCCGGGCCCGCCGCCCTGACGGATCTACGCGCCCCGGCCCCGGTGCGCGTGGCCGCGCGCTGACCGCCGCTTCTTCGTCGTGACGTGGCACGCGGTGGCGGCTGCTGTTCGCGTGGCTCCTTCGTCGTGGCGTGGTAGGCGGCGGCGGCAGTTCGCCTGGCTCCTTCGTCGTGACCGGCGGCGGGCTGCCGTCGCGTGGCTACTTCGTCGTGACGTGACAGGCGGCGGCGGCTGCCTTCGCCTGGCGCCCGAGCTTTGCCGCATCGGAGAAGAACGTCACGAACGTGATGCCGACCGAATGGCGCGCGATGCAGGGAATCGCGCTCGCCGGCTTGAAGGTCGCGAGCAGGCCGCGCCACATCGCCTCCTCCGTGACCGCCGTGACGCAACGGTCGAAGACGGCACCCACGGCCTTGCGCGCGGCGGTCGAGGGCGGCTTCGTGCGCAGGCGAACGGGATCGGCGGAGCCCAAGCGGTTGACGCAGCGCTCTTCGGCAGGAGTCAGGACGAGCTTCGTCGCCGCTCCGAGCGCCACGTAGAGCTGCCCGATCAGCCCGCAGCGGCGGAAGACCTTGTCGTCCTCCCGGATCTGCGTCCGGAGCGAGTCCAGTGCGATCCGCTGCAAACGCGTGCGGGCGTCCATCGCACGCGCGACGCACGCGTCGGCCGGGTGCTTGCCGAAGTAGAGGGCTTCCTGGCGCTCGATCAGCGCGATCCGCTGCGCCTTGCTCTGGCAGTGATCGAAGCCGGCGTCGGTGACCGCCTTCTGCGCCGGGGTGAGCTCGTAGTAGGGCGTGAGCCACGCCTTGCGTGACAGCCGCCCCTGGTAGTAGCGCGCGACGCAGGCCGCGTCCTTGGCCCCAAGCCCCGGCGTGTACGACCGAACATCCGCGGCCGACGGCCAGCTCGGCGGGGCTCCCGCAGCACCGGCAGCGCTCGAGAAAGTCGTCAGAGCGAGCACCGCAAGCACACAGACCCTCCCCGTCCGCATTCCCGGACGCTACCGCAACGCCAAGCGAAGGTCGATGAGCACCGGGTGGAGCACGCGGGGTCAGGCTCGACACGGCCGGGGTCAGGCTCGACACGGCTGGGGTCTGGCCCGACCCGTGTCGCGCCAGACCCCGTGCGTGTCGGGCCGAGCGAAGGGCTCGAGCGACGGTCGCTGAGCAGCGGCGTGGAGCACGCGGGGTCAGGCTCGACACGGCCGGGGTCAGGCTCGACACGGCTGGGGTCTGGCCCGGCGCGTGTCGGGCCAGACCCCGCGCGTGTCGGTGGTCAGATCCCGCGGGTGACCAGACCCCGCCGGTGGGGGTTCAGGCGTAGAGCAGGTTCTGGCCGATGCCCAGACGCGCCGCCTTCTCGAGCATCGCGTGGCCGAGCGCGATGTCGCTCAGGCTCAGGCCGCGGTGCCAGAAGAGGATTGTCTCGTCATCGCGCTCCCGACCGGGCTTGGCGCCCGCCACGATCTCGCCGAGCTCGGCGTGCAGCGTCTGCTCCGAGAGCTTGCCGGCCTCGACGTGGGCGCGCAGCGAGCCGAACGGGCCGCTACGGCACTGGCCCCAGTCGTCCACGACCAGCTTGTCCATGATGTCCGTGAGCGACAGCTCGACCGCGCTCATCGTGCCGTAGGGCACGACGAGGGCTCCGCGCTCGATCCACTCTGTGCGGAGCAGCGGCTCCGGTGCCTCGAGCCGGCTCGCCTCGACGACGATGTCCGCGCCGCGCACCGTCGCCTCCCAGTCGTCGCAGACGCGCACCGGACGGCCGAGATCACGCTCGAGCTGCGCGCCGAAGGCCTCGCGGCTCTCGGGCCGGCGCGAGTGGACGCGAATCTCGTCGAGCTCGAACAGGTGCGCCAGCAGGCGCACGTTCCAGTACGCCGTGCCGCGGGCCCCGATGTGACCGAGCACGCGGGAATCCCTTCGGGCCAGGTGCCGCGCGCCGAGCGCGGTGACCGCCCCTGTGCGCATGTCTGTCAGTCCCGCCGCATCGATCACTGCCTGCGGAACGCCGGTGCGCGGGTCATACAGCGTCAGCAGGCCGTTCTCCGAAGGCAGGCCGCGCTCGTAGTTGTCCACGTAGTCGCCCACGACCTTGATGCCGGCGAGGCCGAGCGGCGCGATGTAACCGCGCAGCACGTTGAAGTGCCCGCGAAACGCCTCGCTCGGGGCGGAGGTGGACGCGCGGCTCGATCACCGTCTCGCCCAGCCCCTGGGCCCGCAGGCCCGCCTCCACGGCGGTCAGGATCTCGTCGTCGGTCAGCGCCAGCGCTTCGACAGCCGGGCGATTGAGATAGGTGAGGTGGAGGTCGGGCATGCCCGTGAGTATGCAACGCCCGGGAAAACGGAGAGAGGCGCCGATCCGGCGCCTCTCTCGTCCGTGCGGAAGAAGACGCGAGCCCGAGGCCCGCGGTCATGTGTTCGGTTAGATCTCTGCCGTGACGGTGTCGAGCGCTCCGCTGATCGAGCCGGAGAGCACGCCGAGAGCGACGAACACGGCGATCGCGATGACTGCCAGCACAAGCGCGTACTCGGCCATCGTCTGGCCCTCGTCGCGCTTGCCGAGCAGGTACAGCCGGGTAATCAGATTGCGCACTTCGGGCCCCCTAGACAGGGCGCCCCACCAGCTGAGGCGCCGCTTGCAACTGGCGCCATTAGCTCTTCGATATGCCAAACCCGATATCCCCCGGGAAGGGGAGATGAGCCGGCGTCGCCTAGACTGCCCCCATGCTTGACGCGGGCCGGCACACGATCTCCTCGCATGCCCAGCTGCGCGAGTTGTTCGGAGAGCCGCAGCCCCGGGTGGTCTCCAAGGAGATGCCCGCCCTCGACGAGGCCACCAGGGGGTTCATCGTCTGCTCGCCGTTCCTCGTGATGGCGACGACGGCCGCCGACGGCTCGTGCGACGCCGGGCCCAAAGGCGGGCCGCCGGGCTTCGTCCGGGTGCTCTCGGATACACGTCTGCTGATTCCCGAGTTTCCTGGCAATCGCCGCTTCGACGGCGTTCAGAATCTCGTCGAACGGCGTGGCATCGGGCTGCTCTTCGTGGTGCCCGGCATCTCCGAGACACTCCGCGTCAATGGCTTCGCACATTTGACACGCGACCCTGCTCTGCTCGAGCAGTGTGGCATCGACGGACGCCACCCGTGGTTCGTGACAGACGTCCAGATCGAGCAGGTCTTCAGCCACTGTGGCAAGGCTTTCATCCGCTCGGATCTGTGGCGGCCCGAGCTCTGGCCGGACGCCGACGAGGTGAGCAGCCCGAGCAAGTCGATCGCCGCTTCTGCCTCGGAGGGGAACCGACGCCAGTCGGACGTCCGGCGTGAGGTCGAGGAGGCGTACGAGCCGACGATGTTGTACGGCGAACCTGTTCGGAAGGAGCCCCAGTGACGACGCCCTATACGCTCAAGCACCTCAAAGAGGTCGAGGACTCCGCCCCCAAGTTCGGCATGGGCGAGATCGAGGAGGCGCGCTTCTGCCGCGGCGACCTCGAGGCAGAGGGCACCGGCCTCAGCCTGCACACGCTCAAGCCCGGCAAGCGGCAGCCATTCGGGCACAAGCACGACGCCGCCGAGGAGGTCTACGTCGTGATCGGCGGTACCGGGCGAGTCAAGCTCGACGATGAGATCGTCGAGCTCGCCACGCATGACGCAGTGCGTGTGGCACCCGGCGTGACCCGCTCATTCGAAGCCGGCTCCGACGGCCTGGAAGTTCTCGTCTTCGGCCCGCGCCACGACGGCGACGGCGAGATCATCCAGGGCTGGTGGTCCGACTGAGCAGAGCGCGCACCGCGCGTACGAGCCTCGAGATCCGCCATCCCGGATGACGCGGTTGCGGTGCGCCCGGATCGGCCTCAGGCCGGGCGGCGCGCGCACGAGCGCGCTCGCGAGCAGGGCGATCTGCCCGACCGAGAGCTGGATGCCTGCAGGCCAGCGGGCGTCGAGTAGGCGAAGCTCGTCCCGGGCGAGCGGCCAGGCGCGAACATCGTCAGGCGGCCATCGCAAAATGCGCAGGCCGTCTCGGCCGCGTGCCCGGACCGAACTGATACCCTGCCGTCGTTGGCCCCAACTCCCGGTCGGCGATGCCCTCCCAAATATCTGGACGGCGGCAAATTGCGCAGTGCACCGCTGCGCAGCGAATCTCTGCCGGGAGCCGCCCCATGGGACGAAATGCGCCAGGGCCGTGCGGCCGTCGCGCGTCCCGCGAGGGTGACCAGCAGTGCCTCATACGCGACGCAAATGAGGCGATCGAACGCTTGAATGTCAGTCTGGCGTCGGATCTGGAGCGGCTCGGCTTGCGCTGTGAATGTGGTGATCCCGAGTGCCTGGAGGGCATCGGGCCGACGCACATTGAATACGAGGCGGTGCGCGCCTACGGCAGTCGCTTCATCGTGCACCCGAACCACGAAAATCCCGAGACGGCCGCAGTCGTGAAGGAAGGCGCGCGCTTCTCGGTCATCGAGGTGGTGGCGGGAGAGGCCCGCCACCAGGCCTTGGCACGCAACCTGCGCCACATCTGGGTCGACGCCATCGACCCGGGTGGCGAGACCGGCAACCCATCATCCCCCTCTGAGAGGAGCACGTCTTGACGATCGACCATCAGCACCTGCGAGTCCTGATCGCGAATGAGCGACAAGACCGCATCGCGCTGGTCACCACACTCGTTTCGGGACTCGGTCACACCGTCATCGCGGGCTCGACCAACGTCGTCGAGGTGGGAGCCCTCACAACGAGCGAGCATCCCGACGTTGCGCTCGTCGGTCTCGGCACGTCGACTGCGCACGCTCTCGAGTTGATCGAGCGCATCGTGCGCGAGGCCGAGTGCCCGGTGATCGCCGTGCTCGAGGGTCACGACGCGAGCTTCGTCGACGAGGCCGCGAAGCGCGGGGTATTCGCGTACATCGTCGACGGCACCCCGGACGAATTGCAGAGCGCGCTGGACATCACGCTGCGTCGCTTCGCCGAGTACCACAACTTGCAGGGCGCGTTCGGCCGCCGCGCGCAGACGGAGCGTGCGAAGGGCATTCTCATGGAGCGCTACCAGGTGGACGAGCGCCAAGCCTTCGCGATGCTGCGCGATCATGCGCGCCACAGCGGCCAGAAGCTCGTGCACATCGCGCAGGCCGTGCTCGACGGTCACCTCCTGCTGCCCTCGTCCCCCGGTTCCAAGCCCGACCACGCGCCCCAGGCGGCGCAGGGGCCCCCACCCGATGAGACGACGCCGGCCGCGGGGCCGTGAGAGCGTGCGGGCGGACGTGCGCTAAGCTCTGGTGGCTGACCCGAGCCCAACCGGTCGGCAACCGCCACCCAAACATCCGGCGGCGCCAGTCGCGCATGCGCGACAGAGATGCCGGACGGGAGGTACTGGGAATGGCGACCGCAGCACATCGCGCCGGGGCCGAGAGGGCGACATGAGCGTCCGCCCCGTCAATCCACTCGTTCGCTGCCCCCGCTGCAGCAGCCGGTTGATCGCCCCTCTGCAGTCAGACGACTGCCACACGGGGGTGACCGTCGAGCGCCATTGTCCCGAATGCGGGCACCGCGATCGCGTCGTCACCACCGCTTTCGCCGCCGCAGTCTGGGCGCGGCACGAGACGCGAGTCGCCGCGAGCATGAATGCGCTTGCCGATGCGCTGGCCGACGGCGCGCCGATCGAGGTCTCGGACATCGCGAGGCGCTGAGGCTCGCTCACGGGCCGTTGGTCGTCAGGCCGTCCCGCAGTGCGACTGCCGCAGCCTCGCCGCGCGTACGGACGCCGAGCTTCCGCAGCACCGCGGAGACGTGATGATCGACCGTGCGGCGCGAGACCACGAGCCGCGCCGCGATGTCGGAGTTGCGGAGGCCCTCGCTGACCAGTTCCAGCACCTCGAGCTCCCGTGCGGTGAGGCTGAGCGGGTTCTCGCGAGCGGCACTGTAGGGCCCGCGCGGAACGCTTCGCACCCCGCGCTCTCGCAGGCGCTGGGTGAGGATCGCCGCGGCGGGGCGCGCGCCGATGCGGTGCAGCTCGGCCACCCCGCGAGCAAGCGCGTCGTTGTCGCCGGCGTCGCCGAGAGCCAGAGCGGCCTCGTACGGGCAGCCGCACTGCCCCCAGAGGCGCGCCGCTTCCAGGGAGTCGCCCGCGAGCGCGGCGGCATCGGCCCCGACAACGCCCGGGATGCGGTCGTTCACGCCGGCGCGCCGCCTCCAGCGTGCCAATTCACTCGCCTCCCGCAGAGCACCGTGGAGCAGCGCATACGCGAGCGCCTCGTCCGTGAGGCCGGGGATGTCCTCGGGACGACCTTCCAGCCAGGCCAGCTCGGCCCGCGCAGCCGCGAGTGCCGAGCGTGCGTGCGCCTGTCCCTGGCGCTCGACGAGCACGGCGGCGCGTTCCAGCAGCTCCGAGGGGCGCGGGTCGCCGCGCCGTGCGCGCACGAGCCCGAGCACGAGCCAGGAATAGAGCAGCGGGATGATCGACGGGCCCGGATCGTGGAGCACGAGCATGGCCGCGTCCGTCGCCTCGCCCCAGCGCGCGCGCTCGAGCGCGGTCTGCGCGCGCGTGGTGCGCAGGTAGCGCCGGTACATCTCGAAGTCGCGCTCCTCGCAGAATGCGATGCCGCCCTCGAGGTATCGATCGAGCTCCTCGTGGTCGTGCTGGATGTGCGCCCCGAGCGCGAGCGCGAACCAGATGCGGGCGGCTTCTCCGTCGAAGCCCTCGCGGACGGCGTCGTCCCGCAGGCTCTCGAGCTCATGACGCGCACCGGGAACGCCGTCGGCGTAGTCGCGCCGAAGCCCGTCTGCGCGTGCCGAAAGCAGGATCTCCCGCTCGCCGAGTCGCTCGGCCAGGTCGGCTGCGCGTGACGACCAGGCAATCGTGGGATCCGTCTGCGCGAACTCGAAGGTCGAGAGATTGGCGTACGCCCGCGCGAGCTCGCGACCGGGCTCGAAGCTCTCGAGCACCTCGACCGCCTCACGGCCGGCGCGCTCGGACTCGGCGAGGCGGCCAGGGCACCAGAGCATCTCCGACAGGCGCACGAGCGCAGCGCCCTCGCCGCGACGGTCTCCGAGCTGGCGGTGACAGGCGAGCGCGCGTTCCTGCGCCGCGACGGCATCGTCCATCTGATCGGTGACGTAGCACTGCTGCGCCTGGCGTTCGAGCAGGCCGGCCAGATCACCCGGGGAGAGGCTTCCCGCGTGGCGGACGGCGCGAGCGTACTGGGCGGCGGCCTCGCGGTGGGCGCCCTGCGCCACGGCGCGATCTCCCGCGGCGGTGGCGTACCGCAGCGTCGCCTCGGCGTCTCCGGCGGCCTCGGCGTGGTGGGCGAGCCGCGCCGGGTCGGGCGCGCCTTCCGGGGCGCTCCGGAGCGCCTCCAGGACGCGGCGGTGCAACATGAGGCGCCGGTGCGGCCCAATCGACTCCTCCACGCTGAGCCGTGCGAGCTCGTGGCGGAACGAGATCGCGCGCCCCTCGTGACGCAACATCCCTGCCGCCAGACAGGCATCGAGATGCTCGATCTCCCCGGGCACGACGTTCTTGAGGAGCCAGAGCTCGACGTGCGGCGACACGACGGCGACTGCCTCCAGCACACCTTGGGCCGCCGGGCCGAGGCGGTGAACGCGCGCGAGCACGGCATCGCGGACTGTGGCCGGCACCTCGGTGCAGTCCGACGCGAGCACCTCCGTCACGTAGAACGGATTGCCGGCGGTCTGCTCGTAGAGCTCGGCAGAGTCGACGCCGTGCGCTCCGGCGAGCTCCGCCACGGCCTCGCGCGAGAGTGCGGGCAGGCGGAGGCGCACGACGCCCGGAGCGGCACCGAGCTCGCCCACGCAGAGGCGCAGCAGGTGCGTCGCGTCGAGCTCGTCGTCGCGGTAGGTCAGGATGATCAGTGCTCCGAGCGCCTCGGCTCGGCGCGCGAGCAGCCGGATCACGTCGAGCGTCGCCTCGTCGGCCCAGTGAACGTCCTCCAGCACGACGATCGTCGGGCTGACGGCGCGCAGCTCCTCGGCCAGGGCGACGAAGACCGGATACGGCTTCACGCCGCGCTCCACGCTCATCAGCAGCGAGCCTCCGACCGAGAGCGCGATGTCGTTCAGCGCACTCAACGGCGACGGGGTGCCAAGCGCATCACAGGCGCCGAGGAGCACGCGGGCACGGTCGCCCTGACGGTCGCAGAACTCGCGCACCAGGGCGCTCTTGCCGATGCCGGCCTCACCGGAGACGAGTACGACGCGGCCCTCCCCCTCCGTCACGCGGGCAAGGCTCTGCTCGAGCGCACCGCTGAAGGCAGAGCGCTCGAGGAGTGCGAGCTCACCGGTCGCGGAATCGGGGCTCACGATCGGAGCATCGTGCGCTTTGCCACGAAGGAAATCAAGCGAGCCCACGCGGTAATCGTCAGCGATCCGCCCTCGTGCGGTCGCGGCAGCGCAGCGGCGCGGGCGGGGAGCGCCGAACCGCTGCGTCGACGTGCGGCTACGCGGCGACGGTGGACGCCCGCCCCGCGAGGACGCGGCGCGCGAGCTCCTCGTAGCCGGGCAGGATCGGCGCCACGTCGATGCGCCCGCCCGAGCCGCGAATGCGGAGCGTCTTGCGGCCGAGCAACGTGCGCTCGCAGGCGACGGCCGTGACCTCGTTCCAGCCGATGTGGGTCTCCCCCACGAGCGTCCAGGCCGCGATGCCGTCGTCGGAGAGCTCGACGCGCTCGGCACGGCGCGCCGACGGCCACAGCGCGCGGGCCGCGTGGCGCACGATGGAGCTCCGGTCGGCAACGGCGTGGGCCACGTTGCGGAACGGGCAGTTCTCGAAGGCGTAGACGTCCGTCATGCCTGCACCATCGCCGACCTGGCGACAGCCCGCGTGCCTCGCTCGGGGGACGCCCTGGGCGCTCGAGCTGGTCGACGCCGGCTCTAGCCGAGCGTCCAGTAGAGATCGGCGCCGGCGGGCTGCGCTCGGGCGACGCGGCTGAGCGCCGCGCGCGTCTCGGCCGCGCCGAGCTGGGTGACCAGTGCGACCTCTGCGGTCGCCAGCGGCTCGCCCGCCCAGGCGAGCAGCTCCTCGACCGAGACCGGCTTGGGGCGCCGGTGGAGCTCGGGCGCCAAGTTGGCGATCACCGTCTCGTAGACCTCGACCGCGTTGAAGCCAGGAACGACGGCCACGCGATCGCCGCCGGAAGTCGCGATCTCGTAGCTCGGCGCGGTGTAGCGACGCTCCGCGGGCGGGCCGCCGAGCTTGTGGTCGAGAGCGCGCGCGGCGGGCAGCGGCGTGCGCGCGGCGGCGATGTCCTCGCGCAAGGCCTGCTCGACGTCTGCACGCCCGCACCACCCCTGCAGCTGCGCCGGATCGAGGCCGGCATCCCGCGCCGCCGCGTCGATCAGCGCGGGATCGTCGAGCAGGCCGCGCTGCATGACGCGGACGCGCAGGCGCCGCAGGAGCGGCTCGTGTGCCGCGGGCGCGTGCAGCCGGGCAGCGACGACCGCTCTGCAGGCCGGCTCCGAGGACGCGGGCCGCACATGAGGAGCGGGATCGATGGGCATCCCGTAGAGCCGCTGGAGCGTGGGCGCACCCTGCGCGAGCTTCTCCGCCTCGCCCTCCTCGAGGGTGAGCACGATCATCCGGGTCGTCCACCGCAACTGGTCGCCGTAGTGCCAGCGGAGGCGCATCCGCGCCGGCTCGGCCGAGAACGCGAATGGACAGGCGGGGTCGGTGAAATGCGTGATCGCGAGGCTCAGAACGGAGAAGCGTAGGCGACGAACCCTGACCCCGGTCCGGGCGCCGAGATCACCGCCCAAGCGCCTCCGGGCCTACGTGAAGAAGCCGTACGAGCCGACGAGCTGCGAGTCCGAGACGACGGGCGGCTCGTCGCAGCGCTCCGCGATCTCGCGCCCGAACTCGGCGAAAGCGGAGATCGAGCGCAGCGGATTGCTGCCGTCCGGTGTGTCGATCGACGCGATGTGGACGAAGCTGACTCCGTCGTCGAGCCGGAAGGTCGCATAGCGCAAGCCCGCGGGGGCACTCTCCGCGAGCTCGGCGTACACGCCCTGTACCAGCCGCTCGTTCTCCTCGACCCGCTCGGCCTTTACCTTGTAGCGAACCACGACGTCTCCCATCGGGCGCATCCTCTCGTCGACACGGGAACCACGGAGCGCTAATGGTAACATCTGGGCTACCAATATGCACGCACTCGACGCTCTCGGAAATCCGGTTCGCCGGCAGATCCTGCACACGTTGCGGACCTCGCCGCTCGCCGTAGGCGAGCTCGCGACGCGCTTCCCTGTGAGCCGGCCGGCCATCTCGCGGCACCTGCGCGTGCTCGAGGACGCAGGGCTCGTGGAGCACCGCTCACAGGGCGTGCGCAGCGTCTACGCCGTGCGCGTGCAGGGCCTCGCATCTGTGCGCGAGTTCCTGGACGAGTTCTGGGACACGGCGCTCTCCCAACTCGAGGAGCTGGCGAAGGAATGATCCGCAAGACCGCCTACCTGGCGTGTCAGCCGGCCCGGGCGTTCACGCTCTTCACTGAGCGGGCGTCCGATTGGTGGCCGAAGGACGTGCGGCATACCCGTGACCCCCAGAGCGAGATCCGCATGCTCGCGGACGGGCGCTTCTGGGAGCGCGCCGCGGACGGGCACGAGGTCGAGCTCGGGCGCGTGCTCGTCTGGGAGCCCGCGCAGCGCATCGTGCTGGACTTCTATCCCGGCACCGACGAGCGGCATCCGACCGAGGTCGTCGTCAGCTTCAGCGCAGAGGACGGCGGCACTCGCGTCGTCGTCGAGCACAGCCCGAAGCCGGAGAGCCGCGAGCTGTGGGCGACCGGAGCCCCCAAGTTCGAGCGTTCCTGGAAGCTCGTCATGGCCGCCCTCGGGGAGGCGCCGCTCGACCTTGAAAGGTAACCTAGATGTTACCATTCGAGGGATCGTGCGAATCAACGAGGAGCACACATGTCCCCTGACGGCAGCGGCACCCGCGAGCAGCCGTGGATTCTCAAGACGCCGCCACATTCGTCGGAGTACGAGGCGTACCGCGACGAGGCACTCGACCCTCCCGCCCTTGTCGTGCGCGTCGGCAGGACGGAGCTGCGCTACGACCTGCACTGCATCGACGACCTGCACGCGATGTTGAAGTCGAGCGGCGAGTGGGTGCCGCTCGGCGCCGCCGACGAGCAGAGACCCGCGGCCGACGGCACCGTCGAGGCCTGGGCACGGTCCGAGGACAACCCGCTCGGCGGCTGGTACGGGCTCAAGCGAGGACTGCGCGGCCGGTTCGGCGTGTACGTCCCGCCCGTGCTCGAGTTGCTCGGACTGGCCGAGCTCGAGCACAACCCGCGCAACAATCGCATGCGGGCTGCGGGCGCGCCGCGTCAGTGAGAAGATCGCTCATCCGGCCGCACCCCCGCGGCCGGATGAGCTATCGGCGCAGCGTGACGAGCGACCAGAGCGCGGCCGCAGGGCGCTTGAGCCCGTGCGCGCTGTAGCTCGGCGCTTCTCGCTCTGCGCGCGCTTGCGCGCGCTCGGCGGCAACGTGCTCGCGATGCTGGCGCCGGAGGACGGCATCCTCCCGCTCAGGCGCTCTGTGCTGCGCCTGCTCGAACCTCGGAAGATCTGAGCTCAATGGCGGGCGGTACATTCCGGCCTCCTCCTCGTTGCGAAGGGCCCCCCGGCCCCTCGACAACGAGCGTAGGCAGGCACGCCCTCGCGCACCGTGCGGGCGCGCACGGTCGCAACGTGACCGCCGTCACACTGCCGCTCGGGAACCACGCGCTGCCCTGAGGAGTCTCAGCACTGCCATGCGAATCGTCCTCCTCGTCTCCGTCCTACTCCTCGTCCCCGCCGTTCCGGTCGCGGGGGCCGCAATCACGCGCGAGGCGATCGTGCACCCGACCTCGGCAAACGCGGTCGTCCTGCGCGTGACGACGGGCGGGGGCTTCGTGGCCCCTCAGACGAATCTGCGCTTGCTGCCCTCGTTCACGCTCTACGGGGACGGCACCGTGATCGTGCCCGGCGTCGTTCGGCAGATCTTTCCGGGGCCCGCGATCAGCCCGCTCCTGCGACGGCATCTCAGCGAGTCGCGGATGCAGGCGCTGCTGAGGCGCGCCCGAGCGGCCGGGCTGCTTGCGCGCGGGCGCGTCGACTACGGCGACATGAGCGCGGTCGGCATCTCGGACGCTCCGACGACGACGCTCCTCCTCAACGCCGCCGGCCGGCACGTCACTCGCTCGGCGTACGCCCTCGGCGCCGGGCGCGGCGGCGGCCGGATGTCGCCGCGGCAGATGCAGGCGCGGGCGGCGCTGGCGCACTTCGTGGCCGCCCTCCCGAGCGGGCCCGGCGGCTCGCCCTACGCGCCGCGTGCGATCGCCGTCTACGTCGCTCCTGCCACTGGGCAGCCGCCGGCGGGAGCCGGTCGCGTCGCCTGGCCGCTGAAGCGCGATCTCGCGACCGCCGGAACGAAGGTCTTGAACGGCATCGGGTACCGCTGCATCGCGGTGCGCGGCAAGGATGCGGCGACGCTGCTCGCCCGGCTGCGCGCGGCGGACGAGCGCTCGCGCTGGTTCGTCCGCGGGCGCCCCGCACGCACCTATGAGGTGATCGCGCGCCCGCTGCTGCCCGACGAGCCTGGCTGTCCCGCCGCAACCCCGTAGCGCCTCAGAGCACGCGGGGAGCGCCGCCTGCGCGGCGCTCCCCGAGGCGAGGCCTTACTTGAAGGCGGGTACGAGCGGATTCATGCTCGCGTAGAGGCCGGCCGGGTTCGGATACCAGATCCACACGTGCATCGTGACCAGCGCGGGATGCCAGAAGTTGAACGCCGCGCCCGACTGAGGACTCTTGGGCGCGCAGGCGTCCTGGCTCGCGGCGACCACGAAGGTGCCGTCCTTGTAGTGGCACGCGGCCGGGAAGGAGCCGTAGGTGGCGCCCTTCAGCGGCGGAGCGGCGGGCTTCGACGGGAAGACCCACTCGAGCGCGCCGAGCTGCCAGTGACTGCCGTGCCGCTCGTAGACGAGGATGGGCGGGTGACGCACGTCGAAGCCCCTCACCGAAGGGTTGATGAAGTGGTAGCCCATGCCCGGGATCTTCTGCGTGAGGATGCCGTAGCCGGCTGCCTTGGCTGCATCCAGGTCGTTCGCGTACTTGGCCGTCGCGACGCGCGCGAGAGCCAGCTTCGACGCGGGCAGCGTCGCGATGTCCGAACTCGCGGACATGTTCATGTCCATCGACATCATCATCGTGCCGTGATGAGCCGGCTTCGTTGAAGAGTGGGTGCTCGCATACGCCGCCGCTGCTGCGACTGCGCCGCAGGCCATGACCGCGGCAACCGCGATCGTTCCGATGATTCGCATTGCTTCTCCTTCGCTCCCTGTCTGGCGTTTGATCGGTGGTCGCTGAAGGGTGCGCTGCGAAGAGCGCTGCGGTAACGGCAGGAGTACCTATCTCACCGGTGCATGGGTACCTATCTTTTTGCGGCAGACCGCCGTGGCATCATCGGGCGATGGATCGCTGGGCCGGAGGCGCGGACTACGAGTCGTACGTCGGCCGCTGGAGCAGGCGGATCGCCGAGGAGTTCGTCGGCTGGATGGCGGTGCCCGCCGGCGCCGCGTGGGTCGACGTCGGCTGTGGCACGGGCGCACTGACGGCCACGATCCTTGCTCACGCCGAGCCGGCGAGCGTGGTCGCGATCGACCGCTCGGCGGACTTCGTGGCGCATGCATCCGCTCACGTTCACGACCGCCGAGCCGTCTTCCTCGTCGCCGACGCGGGCGCTCTCCCCCTCACGGCCACCCGCGCGGACCTCGTCGTCTCGGGCCTTCTGCTCAACTTCCTGCCCGATCCGGGCGCGGCGCTGCGCGAGTTTCGGCGGGTCGCGCGGCCCGGCGCCGCAGTGGCCGCGTACGTCTGGGACTACGCCGATGGCATGCAGCCGATCCGGGCCTTCTGGAACGCGGCGATCGAGCTCGCCCCGTCGGCGCGCGAGCTCGACGAGGCGCTCCGGTTCCCGCTCTGCGCGCCCGGGGCGCTGGAGCGGATCTTCAAGGACGCGGGCCTCGTCGCGATCACGACGCGCGCCATCGACGCCGGCGCGGCGTTTGCCGGGTTCGACGACTACTGGGCACCCTTCCTCACCGGCGTCGGCCCGGCGCCCGGGTACTGCGCGGGGCTGCCGGCAGATCAGCGGGAGGCCCTGCGCGAGCACCTGCGCGCCCGGCTCTCGCCGGATGGCGGCCCATTCAAGCTGCAGGTGCGCGCCTTCGCCGTCCGTGCAGCGGTGCCGTCCGGCCGGCAAGCCCGCCGGACCGTCGACAGCTCCGCGCGCCGATCAGTCAAGGTTTCGGGCTTCGAGCCCGATAGCTGAGGCATGCAACGGGCCTTGCAGGGGCGACGCTGGATGGCGGATCTCGCGGGCTCGTGGTGGCAGCGGAGATCGGACGGGCCGTGGGTGATCGGATTCGCGCTGATCCTGGCCGCCGCCATCGGGGTCGCGCGCGTGCTCGACTCGAACCCGGCAGACGCCCCCGGGGTGCTGCTGATCGTGCCGGTCGCGCTCTGCGCCGTGCGCTTCGGCGTCAGGGGAGGCGTGATCTCGGCGACCCTCGGCCTCGCGCTGGCGACGGTCGTGAGCTTCTTCACGGACGGCGCCCTGACCTGGTTCGGCTACTGCACGCGCGCAGGCGCGCTGATCCTCGTCGGCGTCGTCGTCGGGCGCTTCGTCGATCGCGGCCGCAAGCTCGAGGGCGAGCTCGCGCCTCATCGGAACCTCTCACTCGACCTGATCGCGACCGCCGACTTCGACGGTCTCTTCACCTCGGTGAACGGGGCCTGGCGCGAGACGCTCGGCTACACGCGGGAGGAACTGGTCGCACGGCCGATGATCGATCTCGTGCATCCCGACGACCGCGCGGCCAGCCTCGCCGAGCGCGCGAAGCAACTGCGCGGCGCGGACTCGCTCAACTTCCAGAACCGCTTCCGCCACAAGGACGGCTCCTACCGCTGGCTCGAGTGGATGATCCGCCCCGACGAGTCGAGCAGGTCCTTGTACGCGATTGCGCGCGACATCACGGCGCGCAAGGAGGCGGAGAACGCGCTCCAGCTGCTGATGGAGCAACTCGCGATCATCCAGCGGGCGATCGCCGAGCGGCTGCGCCTCGACGAGATCCTGGAGACGATCGTGCACGCCGCCGCCAGAGTGCTCGACTCGGAGATCGTGGGACTGCGGCTGATCGACGAGAACGATCCGAGCTACGTCGTGCTCGCCGCCAGCACCGGCGTCGACGACACCATCGCCCGCGCCCTTCGCCGCGGTCCCGTGAGCGAGGGCATCGGCGGTCGGGCGATCATCGAGGAGCGCCTGCTGATCACGAACGACTACGGCGAGGGCCCGTCCGAGATCCCGGTGCTCGCGGACCGCGGAGTGCGCGCCGCGATGGCCGCCCCGGTCTACGGCCACGGCGCCGTCGTCGGCAGCCTCGTCGTCGCCACGAGGAGCGATCGCCGCTTCAACGACGCCGATGCCGGCACGCTCGCGTTCTTCGCCGAGTACACCGGCGTGGCGCTCTCGACCGCGCGTGCCGCGGATGCGGTCCGCCAGGCGCTGACCGATCCGCTCACGGGGCTGCCGAACCGCTCCCTCTTCATCGACCGGCTCGAGCATGCCCTGGCCCGCGCCGAGCGGGCCGGCGAAGAGGTCTCGGTGCTGTTCCTCGACGTCGACGAGTTCAAGCTCGTCAACGACAGCCTCGGCCACCTGGCCGGCGACCGCCTGCTGGTCGAGATGGGCAAGCGCATCCGCAAGTGCCTGCGCCGCTCGGACACCGCCGCCCGGCTGGGCGGCGACGAGTTCGCGATCCTCGTCGCGAACGACAGCGGCCAGCCGCCGCCGGAGCTGCTCGGAGCGCGCATCATGGAGGCCCTCTCGGCACCGTTCCGCATCGACGGGCACGAGCTGCGGGTGCGCGCGAGCATCGGCATCGCCACCGGCTGCGACACGCCCGAGAGCCTCCTCCGCGACGCGGACATCGCGATGTACCGCGCCAAGACGAGCAAGCGCTCGAGCGTCTGCGTCTTCGAGCCGAGATGCAGGCCGACACGGTGCGCGACCTCGAGCGCCGCAACGATCTCCTGCGTGCGGTCGCGTGCAAGGAGATCACGGTCGTCTACCAGCCGATCATCTCGCTCGCGAGCGGCCGCATCGAGGCGCTCGAGGCGCTCGCGCGCTGGACGCATCCCGAGCAGGGTCCGATCTCGCCCGACGTGTTCATCCCGCTGGCCGAGAACGCCGGGCGTGATCCAGGAGATCGGATCGACGGTGCTGCACGAGGCGTGCGCCCAGCTCGCGCGCTGGCGCGCGGAGCAGCCCGAGCGCGCCGATCTCCAGATCAGCGTCAACATCTCGCCCGACCAGCTTGGCCAGGCGCTGGTGGACGACATCGAGCAGGCGCTGGCGGTCAACGCGCTCCCACCCACGGCGCTGATCCTCGAGCTGACCGAGACGAACCTGCTGCACGACTCCGAGACGGCGCTCGGCCTGCTCGCCGAGCTGCGCGGCCGGGGCATTCAGATCGCGATCGACGATTTCGGCACGGGCTATTCGTCGCTCCGCTACCTGCGTCGCTTCCCCGTGGACATCCTCAAGATCGCGAAGCCGTTCATCGACGGGATCGAGCACAGCGACGGGCGCGAGCTGGCGTTCGCCCGGTTGATCACCGATCTCGCAGGCACGCTCGGCCTCGTCACCGTCGCCGAGGGCATCGAGTCCGCGGGTCAGCACAGCCGGCTTCGGCAGCTCGGCTGCAGCTACGGGCAGGGCTATCTCTACTCGCGCCCCGTGGCTGCGAGTGAGGTCGGCGCGCTGCTCGAGGCCGAGCCGGCGGCGCGCGACCTGCCGCTCGCCGCATGAGCACCGCGCTCGCCCGTCTGGTCGCGCTCACGGCACTGCTGGGCGCCGTCGCCCTCGTGCTCCTGGTCGTGCTCGAGGCGAACGCCTGATCCGCCCCGGCTAGTCTGGCGCAATGCCCGACAGCACCCCGATCCGCGCGGCGATCATCGGCTACGGCCTCTCGGGACGCATCTTTCACGCGCCCTTCCTCGCGGCCGATGCGCGCTTCTCGATCGCTGCCATCTCGACCAGTGATCCGGCCAGGCAGGCGCGCGCCGCCGAGGATCATCCCGGCGCCAGGATCTACGGCTCGCCCGAGGAGCTGCTGGCGCAGAGCTTCGATCTGGTGGTGCTCGCATCGCCGGCGCACGTCCATCTCGAGCAGGGCCTCGCGGCACTCGCCCGCGGAGCCGCGCTGGTCGTCGACAAGCCGTTCGCGCCGTCGCTCCCCGACGCCGAGCGGCTGATCGCGGCGGCAGCCGCGGCGGGACGGCCGCTGATCGTGTTCCAGAATCGGCGCTGGGACGGCGACTTCCTGACACTGCGCAAGCTGCTCGCAGAGGGCGTGCTCGGTCGCGTGCATCGCTTCGAGTCGACCTTCGAGCGCTGGTCGCCCGATGTTCGCCCGCGCTGGCAGGACACGACGACGACGAGCCAGGGCGCGGGCATCGTCTTCGACCTCGGCAGCCATCTCGTCGACCAGGCGCTGCAGCTGTTCGGGCCGGCCGCGCTGGTCGCGGCCGAGCTCTCGATCCTTCGTCCAGGAGCGGTCAGCGCCGACGAGGCCTTCCTCTCGCTCCTGCACGACAGCGGCACGCGCTCCCACCTGACGATGAGCCGCTACGCGACGCAGGCCGGGCCGCGCTTCAGGGTGCTCGGCTCGACCGCCGGCTACATGGTCCATGGCCTCGACCCGCAGGAGCACGCGCTCGTGGCGGGCGCCCGGCCGGGCGATGCAGATTTCGGCGTCGCGCCGAAGCGCGCTTGGGGCACGCTCGGCGTCGACGCCTCGGGATCGTCGGCCGTGCCCGTTGCGACCGAGCGCGGCGACTACGCGGCGTTCTACGCCGGCGTGGCGGCGGCGATCCTCGACGGCGCGCCGCCGCCTGTCGACCCCGGCGACGCTCTGGCAGCGCTGCGCATCATCGTCCAGGCGCACGAGCTCGCCGGAATCTGACGGCGGCCCCTCGGTTCCTGGCGTGGTCCGCTAGGCGGGACGGCCGAAGTCGACCTCCTGGGTCGCGACGGTGCCCGCTGTCCGGCCCGGCGCCGAGGCGTACTTCCAAAAGAGGTTCTGATGCGCGATCACGAGCTCGGGAGTCGGCGCGCCCCACTCCGTCGAGTCGTCGGTCGTGTGCGCGTCGCTCACGAGCGTGGCGTCGTAGCCGCGCACGAACGCGCCGTGCAGCGTCGAGCGGATGCACGCATCGGTCTGCGCACCCACGACGACCAGCCGCCCCACTGCGAGCTCCGAGAGCACGGTCTCGAGCTCCGTGTCCTCGAAGGCATCCCCGTAGCTCTTCTCGACGAGCGGCTCGGCGTCTCGGGGGGCCAACTCGGGGGCGATCCGCCACTCGTCGCTGCCGCGCACGAGGCCCGCGTCGCAGTGCTGCACCCAGATGACCGGGACATCTTCGGCCCGGGCCCTCTCGACCAGGGCGGCGATGTTCGCAATCACCGCAGCGCGCTCGTGAGCCTTCTCGACGACGCCCTTCTGAACGTCGACGACGAGCAGGGCGGTGTTCGGGCGGGCCTCGAGTGTGGTCATCTTCTCCTCACGCGGGTACGAGCTGGGCAGTCAGACGCGGATGGGCGCGCATCGTCATGTTCTCGCGCCAGCCCGGCTCGGGATCGGTCAGGCGGACGTCGGGGAAGCGCTCCAGCAGGCGACGTAGCGCGATGATCGCCTCGGTGCGCGCGAGCGGCGCCCCGAGACAGAAGTGCGGTCCCCACGCGAACGAGAGATGGCGGTTGTTCGGGCGGTCCAGGTCGAGGCGGTCGGGATCGGCGAAGCGCTCCGGGTCGCGGTTGGCCGCGCCCAGGTGCAGCATCGCGACGTCGCCGGCGCGAATCGTGCGGCCGTGCTTCTCGACGTCCTCGGCAACGAGCCGGGGCGAGAACTGGATCGGCGCCTCGAGCCGCAGGATCTCCTCGATCGCGGCGGGATAGCGAGAGGCATCGGCGGTGAGCTCCGCGCGCAGCTCCTCGTCCGCGAGCACGATCGCCAGCGCGCTCGAGATCAGTCCCGAGGTCGTCTCGTGGCCGGCCATCAGCGCGAAGACGGAGAGTCCCGTCAGCTCGGGCCGCGAGAGGCCGCCCGCGGCCTCGGCCTCGGCAAGCCGCGCGATCAGGTCGTGGTGGGGGCAGCGCTGCCGCTCCGCGACCATGTCGGCGATGAAGCCCTCGAGCTCGACGTAGCTCGCGAGCGCGCGCGGCGCGATCTCGATCAGAGTGGGCCCGAGGTTGCCCGTGAAGCCGCCCATGTCCTCGGACCAGCGGTGAAACTCCTCGGCGCGCGGCACGGGGATGCCGAGAATCTCGCAGATCACACGCGCCGGCAACGGGAACGCGAGACCCTGGGCGAGGTCGGCCCGCTCGGCTTCGACCACGTCGTCGAGCAGCGCATCGGTGAGCTCGCCGATGCGCTGCTCCATGGCCTCTGCGCGCGCCGGGGTGAATGTCGTGCGAACGAGAGCGCGCAGCCGCGTGTGCTTGGGCGGGTCGGTGTAGCCGAGCCAGTTCGACACGTGCACGCCGAGCGGCGCGCAGGTCTCGCGCAGCCCGGGCGGAAGCGCGTCCATGCTCGCTGCGATGCGGTCGTTGGCGAAGCGGCGGTCGAGCAGGCCCTCCACCACGTCGTCGTAACGCGTGAGGATCCACGAGCTGAGCACGGGGCTCCAATGCGCGGGGTCGTTCGCACGCAGCCACGCGAGCAGCGGGTAGGGATCGGCGAGTCTCCCCTCGCAGAACGCCGCGTAGGCGGGCGAGGCCATGAGCTCATCGACGTCGCGCCAGCTGGCGGCGGACGCCGTGGGACCCTGCTGGGGTCGGGGCATGGCCGCGATTCTAGACCTGGGACCGCTTCGTTCACGGACGAGATGGCGCATTGAAGGTCGAGCGCGCATCCACGGCGGGTGAGGCGAAGTCTTCCAACGGGGCTGGGGCAACGGCAAGGCGGTTGCCTGAGCAAGCGCGGGATCGCAGCTCGCGTGAATATCAGCGACACCTCTTCGCCCGGCTCGGCGTCATCCTTTTCCGGGTGACGCACGGGAGCGCCGGGATCGGATCGGGGATATGCGATGAGCGAGGCACAGGAGTGCTCGGACTTGGCGGCGTCTTCGTTCATGCGCGCGACCCGGCGGCACTCGCTGCCTGGTACCGCGACCATCTGGGCCTCGAGGTGCACGATTTCGGAGGAGCTTTCGGGGCGATCTTCCCGTTCACGGAGCATGAGCCGGGATACCAGCTCTGGACGGCGTTCCCGGCCGAGACGCCGCACTTCGGCAATGCTGCGCAGCCCTGCATGCTCAATTTCCGGGTTGCCGAATCTTGAAGGCCTCCTGGCGCAACTGCGTGCCGGCGGAGTCACGGTCGAGGACGAGGTGACGCAGTCCGAGTACGGCGCGTTCGGCTGGTGCCTGGACGGCGAAGGCAATCGGGTCGAGTTGTGGCAGCCGCCGCCGGCTTCCGCTCCGGCCTGAGTCACGACGAGCACGATCCTCGAGTAGCAGCGAGCTCTCGGGAACCTCGTCGGGCGCTACGCTGTACTCCGATCATGAGGCATGTCGTCGCAGCCGGGCTCGTCGCAGGAGCGCTGCTTGCGCTCCCGGCGATCGCGACAGCCGGAGCGCCGAACTACGACTGCCTGATTCCAGGCGGCGGCCGAATCGCGATCGACCAGTGGGCGGCTGTCATCTCGGCCAGCGGATTCGACCACGCGCCGAGTGCCTGGGGCACGGCGACGTCGATCCGTCAGAACGGACCGTCGCTCGACCTTCGAGCGAAGATGAAGCGAGCCACCTGGACGCTCGCCGTGCGCGGCTCCGGCTCGTCATTCGCACTCACCCGTCCGGCGGGCAGGCTCGCCGGACGCTGTGCCTTCATCCCCGGCAACTACGTCCTCCGTCGAACCAACGGCGGTGGGCACACGATGCGCGCGACGCCCTCGGTTCACGGGCGGGTGCTCGCGCGCGTGGCGGTCGGCTCGCCGATCTGGCAGGACCCGAATCGCGTGCCGCACGCCTCCTGGATGCCCGTGCGCACGACAGTCGTCCGCAACGGCACGTTGCAATCGCTCGACGGCTGGCTGCGGCAGGCGGACATCGAGCCGATCGTCGTCAATCGCAGCGCCTCGAATTGACGCGAGCCGACGGCGTGGCTCGACGAGCATCGCCACCGGTTCGAGCGCGTTCCGCCGACCGGGGCGGTGCCGCACGGCTGCCACGACCTTCCGCATGCGGGCGACTCGAGCCACCCGGCGGCCTGTCCGCCGGCCCGGCTTCAGGCGCTGCGCTCGAGGATCTCCTTGAGCTTGGCGTGACTCCTCGGCACCTGCTTGGCGGCCTGCATGCGCGCGATCGGCACGAGCAGCATCCCAATCCCGTGACCGGTCAGATTGAGCTCGACCGTGACCCGCGAGCGCGCACCCTCGCCGATCGACTCGACCGTGAACGTGCCGTCGGCGCGCACGGGGCCATCGACGCCGCGCCAGCCGCTACCGGACGGCGAGTCGTGCTGCGTGATCTCGTAGGTCATGTCGCGGGGGCCGCCGGGCATCTTGCGGGTGTCGACGACCCGGGTGCCGACACGCACCGGACCCTCGGTCGCGACCTTGCTCGCTAGCAGGCCCTCCTGCCACTCGCTGTGCCTGGCGGGCTCGTCGAGATAGGCGAACACGTCGGCTTGCGAACGGTCGATCTCGATGCTGTGCTTGATCACCGGACTACTCCTCGGTCGGCTTGCCGCACGCCAGGGACGTAGCCGACGGCTTCGTTGCGCATGGTACATGTGCGGACGCCCGGCAGCAGCGCCGCGTATGCCGGCTCTCAGGTGGTGCGGGGAAGGCGCGGCGGCGTCGCATCGTGACCACGACGACGCGACCGTAGGTGATTTTTGCGGATTCAGGACCCGTCGGGAGGCTTCATCACCTGCTCCGGTATCGCGCCTTGCGATCGACTTCGTATGTCGCTGCGGACGGAGTCGGACTCCCGGGGAGAGACCTGACCACAAAACGTGCGCGTATTCCGCGGAGCGTCTGTCGCCGCCGGTCGGATGGGACTTCTCGTCGGTGTTCGGACGTACCTGCGAGATGAGAATCGTGACGGCGCTCGCGCTCCTGCCCGCGGTCTTCGCCCCGCATTCGGGCTGGCACACCGGACACACGGCGGTGCGAGCCTGTCCGGGTGTTTCCGCCGCGCGCTGCGTGCAGGCCGCGAGTTGGGCCTCGACCATCCGCAGACGCGATTGCGCTGCGTGCATTCCCCATAGGACACTGGGCGCGCTGCCTCCCGACGGGATCATTCTTCAAGTGCTGGTCTCGGTCGAGCGCCCGCCCACGGGCCGCGCCTTCGGGGAGTGGCCGCCGACTATCCGCCGCTCAAATCTCAGTGGCATCGAGGGCGTCGCGAGCCAGTACGGCGTCTTCCAGCGCGCGGGCCGGTACGGAGCCGAAGGCATCTACCTGTGGGCGCTCTTCGGACGAGCGCATCCTACCCTTGCCCAGCTCGATACGGCGAACGCAGAGCTCCACGCCATGCAACTCTCGCGATGAACCGCTCCGGTGCCCGCATCTGGCGTCGGCCGCGCGCGACCGCCGTCGCGGCCGGGCGCGCCGTCGTGCCACTCACAGCGTTGCTCCTGGTGGCAGTGCCCGGCGCCAACGCCTCCAACCCGTGGCAGCTCACCTGCCCGTTGACGCCTCCAGAGCAGACGCTGCCGGGCCCAGTCCGCGCCGCGGCGTCGCGCTTCTTTCCCTGGGTGCGGCCGACGGCGAAGGGTCTTCGGTCAGGCCCTGTCTACCTCGTAGCGCTCTCGAGCAGAAGCGCGATTTCGCGCGATGGTGACGGCACCGACGGCTCGGGCTACTACCTCCACCGCGCCCTTGTCGCGATCGCTCCCACGTACAGCGCACGCTTGACGATCCGCGGTCGACGTCTCGGCGAGGCGGGTCGCCGCACCACCCTCGGCTTCTCGGTCGACGGCGCAACGAACTGCACGACCGTCGCGCAGTCTGACGTCCGTTGCGGCACGCGCTCGCTGCGCGTCGCCCCCGTCCTTCAGCTCGAGCCGCACGCCGGCTGGCGGATCGTCCGCACCGAGCTGCGAATCGGCCGCACGGGCTGCTTCAGGATCACGGCGACGGGCCCACGGCTTCACGAAACGATTCCGCTTGCCGTGCCCGGACCCGATTACGGCAGCTACGGGTGGCATGGCTTGCGCTTTATCTCTACATAGGTAGACTTAACTCATGCGCGTCCGACGCCCTTCGCCGCAGACGATCCGTCTACTCCGTGCGTTCGCCAACGCGCCGCAGCAGTGGCGTTACGGGTACGAGCTCGCGTCAGAGGTCGGCCTTCGCTCGGGCTCGCTGTATTCGATTCTCGTTCGACTCTGCGATCGAGCGCTGCTCGAGTCTCGGTGGGAGGTAGACCCCCCACCCGGTCGGCCCCCGAGGCATCTGTATCGTCTCACCGGCAGCGGGCGCGCATATGCAAGTACTCATGCTGGCGCAGACATACCGGACGCGCGCGCGCGTCGCAGTCGACGCCTCGAGCTTCGGAGCTCATCGTAGGCGCGCTGTTCCTCGCTGCGCTCCTCGTCTCTACACTCGGCGGCGCGATTCCGGCGTGCGTTCGCCTGTGGCGAGCCCTGCAGCGCGAATGCCGCGGCGACCGCGCGGCCATGCTGCTGATCCTCGCCACGTGGGGGATGCCCGTCGATCGTGCAGATTGGGCGCGTGCGATGCAGGCCGAACTCGCGCAGGTGCATGACCGGCGTGCACGCTGGCGCTTCAGCCTGGGATGTTCGCGAGCAGCGCTGACCATGCGATCACGCGAGTGCCTCGCGCTGCGGGCCGGTGGAAGCGCCGGTGTTCGCAGCAGTGTGCTCGCGGCTATCGCCGCTGCATTCGTGCTGGGAGTCATTGGACTCGTCCGCTACCCGCAACTCCACGCGGGCTTGTGGGGCTGGGCGTCGGTCGCAGCGTTCGCGACTGTTCTCTTCGTCTACGCCGCGCTTGCGCTCACGCTGTCGCGCGGAGCCGGCGTGCGGCACGTCGCAGCGCGGCGCTATGGCTTCGGCGGAGGGCTCATGGTGGGGCTCGCATGGCTCTGGATCCTCGCTCCTGCGGAGATATCCAAGACCCTGATCTTTCTGCCGCTGGCCGTCGCGCTCCTGGCGCCGCTCGTCGCTGCCGTGCTCGCGAGGCGATCGGGTGCTGACGCCCAAGCCGCAATGCAGACCGCCTTGTGGACCGGACTGACCGGCGCCCTCCTCGCGTTCATCGTGTGGGTCATCGCCGCGTACGCATCCGACGGCCGGCCGTACGACCCCCAGCTTCTGCGCGATTTCCACCACAGCGGCTCGCACGACCTGGCGGCCTTCGCCGTCGGCGACGATCTGGGCACAGGCCTCGCCCTGCTGGTGATCGTGCCGCTCGTCGCTTTCGCGATCGGCTGCCTCCAGATGCTCGTGGCGTCGCAAACGTCAAGCACCAGGCAACTCAACGATCGAAGCTGACGGGCCGCGGCAAGCACCGCTTCCGCGGTAGGTCCCGTTCTCGCATCAGCGATCCGACACAGTCCCGCACGACCGGTACCTTCGGGCGCGGCGAGGCGATCTGCGCCTCGAGCGTCGCACGACGCCCCAGCGGACAGGCGGCCTGGTGGCGCTCGAGCCAACTGCCGAGCGGAGGCTCTCGGGCCTCCAGTGCGTCTCCCTCGTCCACGTTTTCCCCGCTGTCACGCGACTCGCGCGTGGCCAAAGGCGTGATCAAAGCGCCACGAACGCATGGCTTAGAGAGGAAGTACGGAGGAGAGGACTCGCCGGAAAGCCGTCTCCTTGCTTCCACGGCGCATGGTTCGGCCCTTCTGCGTATGAGTTCAGGGACGGAATCGGCCACCTTGGACGCACAAGCGTGACTACAAACGTGACCAAAGATCAGCAGGCTGTCCGCATCGGCGCCGCCTGCGGTGCGAGGCTGCGAGGCAGTGCCCGGTCGGCGCAGAACTGGAGTCAGTCTCCCTGGGCACGCGGGGGCGCATGCGATCGGGCACGGCTGGCGCGGCGTTGTTCCGATACTCGCGGCCCCTGCGGCCCGCAGCGTCGCCATCAACGTCACCAGGGTGGCGAATCGTCAGCCCGGCGCGCGCCTTCGGCTGGCCGCGGCATGGCGGTTATGCGAAGTTCCTGACTGAGACGAGGCTCGGCCGAAATCGGGCGCCGCACCGTGAGCCGCGCCGCGTCGGAGTCCCGGTACTCCAAGCACCTCGTATGGGCGGTTGACTTACATAGTCGCTTTGCATAGTGTCTATGCATGTCGGTCAGATCCGCCGCCCTCTCCTCCGGCACCGCGGTGCGTTTCGCGCTACTCGCCCTTCTCATGCAGGGAGGGACGCACGGCTACGAGTTGAAGCTCCGCTTCGAGCGCTCGACCGGCGGGCTCTGGCCGCTGAATGTGGGGCAGGTCTACGACGCGCTGCGCAGGCTCGAGCGCGATGATCTCGTGACCCAGTCGACGGACTCCGATGAGGAACGGCGGCCTTATACGCTGACGGCGCGCGGGCGCGAGGTCGCGGAGCGGTGGCTCGCGGCCGCATCGGATGCGCGCACGCCACCTCGGGACGAGCTCGCGATCAAGCTCATGGTCGCCCACGCTGCTGGCAGCGGCGCGTTCGTCAATGCCCTCCAGCGTCAGCGCGAGGCGTCGATGGGGCGCCTGCAGGTGTTCGCACGCCGCAAGGCCGATGCCGCCGAGGTGGCAGGAGACGGCCCGGAGGTGTGGCTCGTCGACCTTTTGATGCTGCGCGCGCAGGCGGACGTGCGCTGGCTCGACCTGATCGAGGCGCGCGCCGAGCGCGCGCAGGAAGGACACGCATGAGTGCCTTGCTCGAACTCGTTGACGTCTGGCGGATCTACGGCGAGGGGCGCGCGCGCGTCGCGGCCCTGCAAGGAGTGAGCCTTTCCGCCGAAGCCGGCGAGCTCGTGTGCGTGATGGGCGCCAGCGGATGCGGCAAGTCGACGCTGCTCGCCCTGGCGGGTGGTCTCGAGGCGCCCGACTCCGGCAGCGTCCTGATCCGCGGGCAGCCCCTCGGCTACGGGGCGCGCGAGCGGGCGCTGCGGCTGCAGCGGCAGGTCGGCTTTGTGTTCCAGGAGCTGAACCTCCTGCGCGACCTCACGGCGCTCGAAAACGTCTCACTCCCGCTGGAGCTCGCCGGCATCGCGCGTCACGCGGCACAGAGCGCCGCCGAGGACGCCCTGGAACGGGTGGGGGTGCGCGACCTCGCAGACGCCTTTCCGGCAGACATGTCGGGCGGCGAGCAGCAGCGGATCGCGATCGCGCGCGGGCTCATCGGCGAGCGGCGCGTGCTGCTCGCCGACGAGCCGACGGGCGCGCTCGATTCGCTCACCGGTGAGCTCGTGATGGGGCTCATCCGCGCGCGCTGCGAGAGCGGCGTGACGGCGGTGGTGGCGACACACGATGCCGGCGTCGCAGCCTTCGCCGACCGCGTGGTCTTCCTGCGCGACGGCGTCGCCGTGGGTGAGAGCAGGGGAATGCTTCCCGGGCTGACGGCGCTGGAGCTCACATGACCCGTGCCGGGCTGGCACTCCGGCTCGCTCTCCGCGACCTGCGCTCGGATGCGTGGCGCGTCCTGCTCAGCGCGGCGCTGATCGCGCTCGCCGTCGCGCTCGGCATGCTCGCGTTCGCGTCCGCCGTCCCGGGCTCCGGCGCACCGGACTTGCGCATCGACCTGCAGGCCGCGAAAGGCTCCCGCGCTGACACCGCGCGACCGGTCGTTCGCAGCGGCGCCGACGGCCGCGTCGTGGTGATCGGCGGCGGGCGGCGTGTCGCCGTGAGGCTCCGCTCCCATGGACTCGGGTGGACGGATCGGCCGCAAGGCACTGCGGCTCCCGGCGCCGTCGTGCCGGCGGGCAGTCGCGTGGAAACGTTCCGCACGCTCGGAGTGCGGCTCATCGGGCAGCAGCGCACCACCGGCGTGACGATCGGCGACGCCGACCCCTCGCACTCGTTCCAGGCCGCGGGCAGCGTATCGGCGGGTCGCTGGCCGCGCACGGCCGGCGAGATCCTGCTCACCAGCGATCTCGCTCGCAGGCTGCGGGTCGGACTCGGCGGGCGCGTGTCTGCGATCGAAGCCCGCGCGCGGAGGACCTTTGCCGTCGTGGGGCTCGGCTCGATCGGGCGGGGCCTGTCGAGCGGCGGCGGGCCCGTGGTCGAGGCGCTCGTGCGCCCTGGCGGGCTCACGGGTGCGACGGGCGGTGGCCGCACCTGGCTGATCCGTCTCGCGCGCAGCCCGTTCGGCGCAGGCGCCTCGGGTGGGACCGCCGGTAGCGGCATTGCCATCTCCTACCAGGGCGCCGGCTCGTACCAGGGCGTGGAGCTCGGCTTCCTCGCGATCCTCCAGGTGCTCGCACTCGCGCTGCCGCTGTTCCTGACGGTCGCCGTCCTCGCGATCGGTCTCGAGCGCCGGGCCTGGCGGGCGCGGCTGCTGATGCTGGCGGGCGCGGACGCGCGCCTCCTCGCGGCAATCGCCGCGCTGCGCGGCGTCGCGATCGGGACCGTCGCCGCCCTGGGCGGCTCCGTGCTCACCCTCGCCATCGCCCGGGCGGCAACCGGGTCGACGCTCACGACGACCGCGGTGGCGGTGCCCGCGGCGCTCGCCGTCGTGGGCGCGATGGTCGCCAGTCTCGCCGCCGCACGCATGGCCGCGAAGCTCTCGGGCGCGGGATCGAGAGCGAACCGGCCGCCGACAGACCGCGAGGTCTTCCGGTCGCTCTCGCGGGCCGGCATCGCGCTCGTCGGCCTCGGAGCCCTCCTTTCGCTTCTCGCGAGCAACGTCCCCGGAGCGACCTTCGTCGCGCTCGCCTTCGTCTTCGCTCTGCTCGCCGCGGTGCCGTCACTGGCGGGCGCACTGATCGCCCTCTCCGGAATGCTCCCCCTGCCCGGGAAGCTGCGCATGGCGACGCGATCGCTGGCACGCGCCCGCTGGGTGACCGTGCCCGCGGTCGCCTCGTTCGCGATGGCTGCGCTGCTCGTGATCCTCGTCCTGGCCGGCGTGGCGGTCTCGCCACCAACGCCCGGTACGAGCGGCGGCGCCCCCGCTGACGCACGCTCGGGCGCGCTCGCACCCGATCTGCGCTCGACGCCGACCGGCGCACTCGTCTCCCCACGCGGCGCCGCCATCGCCGCCGCCGGCCAACTGCGCCCCACTTGGCTCGCGCCGGTCTACCCGCTGCGCGCGGACGGGGGCGTGGGACTCTCGGTGGTCGGGCCGGCATCGACGAGCCTTCCATTCGCCGACGGGCTCACGTACGTAGTGTCCTCCGGCGACCTGGCACACCTGGCCGGAGCGTCCGGCGTCTCGTCCGACACGGTCGTCGTCCTCGGCGAGGAATCCCGCGGCGCTGCCGCGGTTTCGATCGCCTCGCGACGGCTGCCCATCGTCTACGCCCGGCCGAGCTGGCCCCTGGCGTTGCCGCACGTCTTCATCACGCGCAGCGCCGCGGCGCTCTTCGGGGCGGCGCCGGCAGGAGTGCCGACCTGGATCGTGACGGCTCCGAAGCCGATCAGCGGCGACCGCGCGAGTGCGTTCCGCGAAGCCGCGCGCGCACAAGGCCTCACCGCAGTGCTGGCCGCCGACGCTGCCGGGCCGAAGAACGGCATCAGCTCCGGCACCGGCCCAGGCGTGGCGCTGATCGTCGCCGTCCTCGGGCTCGTCTTCGGCGGCGTCGCAACCATGCTCGTACTCGCCGAGCGACACGAGGAGTCGCGCGCGTTCCAGCTCGCAGGCGCCTCTCCGCGCGACCAGCGGATCGCGGCGGCAACCACAGCGCTCTTCTTCAGCGGTGCCGGTGCGGTGCTCGTGGCCCTGGTCTACGCAGGCGTCGCGGCGGTCACCTGGGCCGACGGCAACAGCGATCTCGCCGGAGTGCTCGCGTTCGCGCTGCTCCCGCTGATCGCGTTGCCGCCGGTGCTCGCCGTGGCCGCGGGGCTCCTGATCCGCCCGTCACGCTCCGTCGGTCGCATCGGACGCGTTCCGCGGGTGGCATGCGGGCGCGGCTGACGACGGTCGGGCGTGGATTCTCCTGCCTTGGTGGCGACAGGTGGGGTTCATACGGGCGCTTTTGGACGTCGATGATGCCCGGCGAGGATTCCGCCGCCGACCGAAATCGGACCGAGGTCCCGTTGCGATCGCTCGGTGAGCGTCCGGCAAAGCGCAGCCAAGCCGCACCCGGCATCCTGGCCGGCCATCTGCACCGCTACGAGCGGCAAGTACGCGCAGGGGTGCTCGAATTCACCATCGGCACCGGCGGCGAGGGCGCCGGCGACGCCGCACACACGCGCGCGTCGCCCGGCGCGGCGCGATCGTTGCTGGCCTACGGCTTCCTGCGGATCGAGATTGCACGCACGCGGGTGACCTACCTCTTCATCGACCAGCGCGGCCGCATCCGAGATCGCGCCGAGCGCACCATCACGCCGGCCTGAGCCGGCAATGCAGATCGGCCTCACAGCGATCTCGCTTCGCACTTGCGAACTCCCTTGTCGTCATCCGCACGCACCGCAGCGCCGCGATCGCCTCGACGGGGTGCTCACTGGTGCGAGTGGGGACGCGGTGGGGCGCCGGGGAGCGATGGCCCTCACGGCGACCCATTTCGACGCCGTGCGAGTGCTGATCCCGACAGCCTCAGCAGCCTCCGCCGACGCAACCTGCTGTCGGCAGACGCGCTCGACCAGAAGCCGCCGCCCACGCGGCGTGAGCCGCGCGTTACGGTGCAGATTCATCCGGGTCTCCTTCGGGATGCGTGCTTCGCAGCTACAAGCATCCAGAGAGACCCGGATGAACAACGCTCCCAGGAACTACACCTAGCCAGCGGGCCGAGACCAGGTAAGAGGAGGAGTCGCTGCCGCTCCCACAGCAACTGCACAGATCCGGGTGACCTCCCGAATCACAACCGTACAGTCGGGCGGAAGGCGACCCTTCCGCTTTCCGAGACAGCAACCTGTCGTCCCTGGACCGGATTCCGCTCCCAACGGTTCTTCGGCGATCATCCTCGTGACCAGTGCGGCGCACGCCGGGCATCTGAAGCCCAGCCTGTGCTGTGCGTGACACCCTCGCGATCGTATGTCTGACGCAGTGACTCTCCTGCTGCTCGCCGGCGTTGTCGGCCTGCTCGACTCGCTGAATCCCGCCACCGTCCTGCCGGCCTTGTTCCTGGCGACAGGCCCCAACGCGGCGCGTCGGACACTCTCCTTCGCTTTCGGGATCGTCGCGGTGAATCTGCTTGGCGGCGTCGCGCTCTTGGCGGGGCCGGGACGCGTTCTCCGCAGGCTGCTTCCGCAGTTGGGAGCCCTTGCGCAACATCTCGCGGAGCTCGGCCTCGCTGTCGCCCTGCTCGCAGGGGCGTTCGTTGCGTGGTATGCGCGCGATGGCATTCGGGCGCGTTCAGCGCATGGCAGCGCGGTCGGCGGACGCGCGCCTCTGCTTCTTGGCGCCACGATCGCGATCATCGATCTTCCCACGGCTATCCCGTATTTCGGCGTCATCGCCGCGCTCACCGCCGCGCGCGCGAGCCTCCCGGTCGAGGCTGTCGCGCTTTGCGTCTTCAATGGTGCGTTCCTCGCCCCCGTGCTCGGGATCGTCCTGCTCACTCGGGTTTCGAGCTCGAGGCTTGTTCCGCTCCCACACTTGATCCGTGCCTTGGTGCTCGAGCATGGCGGCGCGGTGCTCGCAGGGATACTGACCGTAGCCGCCATGGTGCTGCTGGTCGTGGGCGGATTCGGGATGGCGCGATGAGGAGCCGCGACGCCGCAGGTCGCACTACGCTCTCTCCCGATGCCGCCGCCCCTCCGACCGGATTTGGATACCTTCGCCATTGGTTTCGACGAGCGCGATCGTGTGCGCCTGCACGAGTTGTGGGATCAGGCCTTGGATTCCCATCGCTGGTCGCAGGGGCCGCTCGTGCAGGCATTCGAGACCGCGTGGGAGCGCTGGAACCAGGTACCCGCAGTCGCGATGAGCAGTTGGTCGGGAGCCGCGATGGCTGCGCTCGAATACGCCGGCGTGCGCGGCCAGACGGTGCTGTGTCCATCGAACACGTTCATGGCGACGCCGCTGGCAGCACAGGCCGCGGGTGCCGACGTGCAGTTCGTCGATTGCAACCGAGAGGATCTGTGCGCGTCGTTCGACGATTTCCAGGCGAAGGCGCTGAAGCACCGCCCACGTGCCGCCTTCCTCGTGCACATAGGGGGCCACATCGCGTTTGACGTCGAGCGGATCGCCGAATTCTGCCGTGCCGAAGGCATCTTCCTCATCGAGGACTGCGCACACGCGCACGGCGCATCCTGGCACGGTCGTCGCCCCGGAACCTGGGGCGATGCGGGGATCTGGTCCTTCGCCGCGACCAAGACGATTTCGACCGGCGAGGGCGGTACGCTCGTCTCCACCGACAGCGACCTTCTCTCGTACGCGCGGGCATATCGGGACTATGGAAAGCCGTCCTACGCCCAGGCGGGCTTGAATCTCCGGCTGAACGAGTTCACTGCCGCGCTCGGAATCGTCGGCGTCGAACGCCTGGAGGACATCACGGCGTGGAAGAACGCCGCCGCCCGCGAGTGGCTCGACCCTCTCCACCCTGAACGCGTTGAGCTACCGACCGGGATGATCTCAGGGCTCTACAAGTACATCGTCTTCCGGCAGATCGAACGCTCGACCGGGAAGGTGTACGACGAACCATGCCACCGCATCATGGGCCATCACGTCGCATTGCCGAACAGCGACTGGGTTGCGACCAACCATTGGTGCGTTCCTCTGTATTATCGGCCTCGCCTGGGGGGGCCGCAAGAAGGGACGGATGTGTGAGAGTCCTCGTCACGGGCGGGTCGGGCTTCATAGGCTCGCACGTTGTCGATCGCTTGCTCAGCCTTGGCCACGAGCCGCGAGTCTTCGATCTCGTTACCTCCGACCGGCATCTCACCAACGGAATCGACAGCGTCGTTGGGGACATCCTCGATGGCCGCGCCGTCGGGGAGGCGCTGCGCGGGTGCGACGCCGTCGTGCACCTTGCCGCCGTCGCCGATGTCGAGGACGTCGTGCGCGATCCGCTGCGTGCCGACCTCGTCAACACACGCGGCACCGCCGTCGTGCTGGAAGCAGTCCGCACGCAGGCCGTTCGGCACTTCATCTATGGAAGCACGATCTGGGTCTACGGGAACGCTCCGGGCATCGGCGTGCTCGGCGAAGACGCTCTGCTCGTCGCGCCCGATCACCTGTATACGGCGACCAAGCTCGCAGGAGAGATGTACTGCCGGAGCTATGCATCGATGTACGGCATGGCGCCCACGATCCTGCGCTTCGGCATCCCGCACGGGCCGGGGGCGCGCAAGTCGACCGTCGTCGCGCGCTTTGTCGCCCGAGCGCTTGCCGGGCAGCCGCTGAGCATCAACGGCGATGGCAGTCAGGCGCGCCAGTTCGTGTACGTGGAGGATCTCGCCGACGGAATCGTGGCTTCCCTCGATCCCGTCGCGAGGGGCCGCACCTACAACCTCGTGGGAGAAGAGGCCGTGAGCGTGCTTCAGGTCGCGACCATCGTCAGCGATCTCATTGGCAGCGCTACGCTCGAGCACACGCCGAGTCGGCAGAGTGATCTCGCGCCCGTCCAGATCTCGGGACGGCGAGCGTGGGAGGAGCTTGGCTGGCGAACGACCACGCCCTTCGCCGAGGGCGTGGGTCGCTACGTGCGCTCACTCACGGGCACGAACGGCTCTCCGAGCCGCTCGACTGCGGCCAAGATCGAGGGCAGCGCGCCGACCGTCCTGCGCCAGGAGTTCGGCGCGCTGTAGTGATCGGCGTCGTGAAGCAGCACGACGTCGCCCGGGGCAAGGCAGCGGGTCACACGCCGCGCGATGTCATACGAGGTCTCTCGCGGACCCCAATCTCTCCCCCACCGTGACCACAGGAGCGGAGCCCATCCGCGTTGCCGCACGAGCTTCAGGGCGCCGCTCGAGAACACCCCATACGGCGGCCGGTAGCACCTGGGCGCGTGCCCTGTCGCTGCCGCGATGACCTCGACCGCGCGCTCGAGGTCGTCTGCGAGCGCGCGGACGGTGCGACGTAGGAGCAATTGATGTCGGTAGCCATGAAGTCCGATTTCGTGGCCGGCCGCCACGATCTCGGCGGCGATCCGCGGCCAGCGGACAACTTGCTCGCCGACGAGGAAGAACGTTGCGGTCGCGCCGACTGCTGTCAGCGCGTCGAGCACCGCCGGCGTACCTTGCGGGTGAGGACCGTCATCGAAGGTCAGGGCGACGCCGCGTGGGGAAGCGAGCCGACAGGGAACTCCCAAACACTCCGACAAATTCGGCGCGAGCGGAAGCGGAGCGGGCCAGCACCACCAGGCCGCCGCGCCGGAAGCGCAGACGGCGGTAGCCCGTGCCCTCACGCGACGGGTGCAGCCGTAGCGCGGTCCGCCAATGCAATCACGAATGACGCCGCAGACGGCAGCCCGGCGAATCGGGGATCGATCCGCCGAGGGCGCGAGATCGCTCGCGCCACGGCGACGCGAAGTTCGCGCCTGTCGGCTGCAACATCGGCCAGGCCGAACCGGCGGAGCGCCGCGTCGTTGCGACGGATGTGACCTCGCCCCCATCCGTAGGAGACGACGGGACACCCACGCATCAGCGCTTCGAGCACGGTCAACCCGCACGTCGAGTGCACGAGCACGTCGCACGCGGCCATCCACTCCGGCATCTGCGTCGTGAAGCCCTCTGCGCGCACGCGCGGCTCGCTCGCGAACGCCACATGGACTCGCTCGTAGAGCGAGCGATTGTGCCCGCAGAGGCAAACCACCTGAGTGACATCCTCGATCTGGAGCGCTTCAGCGATGGCGCCGACGACGTCCCCGACTCCCCAGCCCCCGCCCGAGACGAGCACGACAGCGCCGTGGCGGGGTAGACCAAGAGCCTCACGCGCCGCCGCGGCCGACCTCGGAAGGCGGAATTCCGCCCGCGAGAAGCCGTGGACGCAGTGGATCTCCGTCGACGCTCCTGCGATGCGCCGTACCTCCGGAATCGACTCGGGGTGGGTCACGAGGTGGACGTCCACCCCTGGGCTCGCCCAGTAATCGAGCGCGGCGAGATCCGTGATCGCAGCGCAGACGGGAATGTCGAGCCTCCGATGCCGTCGCAGTCGCCCGAGCACCTCGGTGATGTTGGGATACGTGGAAACGATCACGTCTGGCTGCGACGCTGCGATCAACGCGAGCAGTTTCCGTGCGCTCCGTCGCGTCAGGAGGACCTGAGTGGCGCGCCTCGAGAACCCGCATTCGGCGAAGAGCCAGAATCCGATGTCCCAGAGCAACTGAAACCGGAAGAACACGATGGCGGCCGCGTCCGCGCTCATGACCTTGACGATGCCGCCCACGGCTTCGAGTGCGTCCGCGGTAACGACATCCATGCTCGGCTGCTCGGCCTGGATCTGCGCTGCAAGCGTAGCCGCCGGCACATCGTGCCCGGCGCCAACACTCGCCGTCAGGATCAGTACGCGCTTCACGGATCCGCTCGCGCTCACGTGCGACGATGCGTCCCAGTGGAGTTCGGGGGCGCCTGCGCCCGGCGTGCACGCGGCGAATACGTGCCGAAGAGAACGTCCCACCACGGGGCGCTCACACCGAAACCGCAGTGCTCGTCCTCGAAGTGGTGCCGCATGTGCAGCTGATGCATGAGACGCGGGAGACGACCTCGAGGGCGGTGGTGATGAAGAGCGAAATGCACCATGTCGTACGCGAGGTAACCGGTCACGAAGCCCGCGCCGAAGGCGCAACCTTCGGCCGCTCCCAGCACGCCCACGAAGAGCGCGACGAACGCTGCACCGAAAGGCACCGAGAGGACGGGCGGCAGAACCAGGCGGCGAGGATCGTTGGGATGGTCGTGGTGCACCCCATGGATCATCCAGTGCAGCCGCGCACCAAACCCGTCCTCCGGCTCGTAGTGGAACACGATCCGATGCGTCCAGTATTCGCACAGCGTCCACAAGAGCCACCCGCCTGCGAACAGCGCCGCCGCCTCTTCCGACGAAATCGACCAGAGGCTGAACGCAGCAAGCATGCCGATGACCGGGCCGAAGATGAGTGCAGGCGTCGCGGGTTGGACGCGCGTCATGCGGTCGAGCTTCCTCGAGCGGAAGATCGGCGGTGAGGCAGCGAGGCAAGCCGTTCGAGTCGTCGACGGATCAGGCGCCGCGGGTTCTTCGGTCACCCCACGAGTTTACTCACGGCGCTCCTGCCGCAGGGTTCCGATCATGCTTGTGGCTTCCGCCTGTTCGGTGTCGGCGCGTCACTGCTCGGCGCCCCGTCCAGAGGTGCCCTGCTCCTGTCGCGACGAGCCCTTGGCGAGGATGGGGAGCGCTTTCGGCGCGTGACAGGCCACGGCCGCGCGCGAGCAGCTTGACGGAGAGCTGCTCCGCTGCGCGCCGAGGCCTGGGCGTGGATCCTATTCCCAGACTCGCACAGGGCGCCCGCAGCAGTCGATGGAGAGCACCACGGCGGTCAAGATCGACTCGCCGAACGATGAGCAAGAGGAACGTGGCCGCGTATCGGGGGTTCGAGCTCTCCGTGGGACACGGGGTGGCGTAGCGATCGCTGACCGTACGCGACGGTCTCGAGGCATCGCCGGCCGTGCTGCGCAAAGTCGCGGCGATCAACCAGGACTATGTCCTGCAAGATGCCGATCTCTCGGCGTAGGTAGCGCTGGATTGATGGGCAGTGCGCAGGATCACGAGGGCGACGAGTCCCGTTGCGACGGTCGGAAAAACCGTGAGAGCGCGGTAGAGAAGCACCGCGGCGAGGACCGCTGGGCTTGGCCCGCCGAAGCCGATCAGCGCCGCTGTGAGGCTTAGCTCGAAGACTCCGAAGCCGCCAGGGGTTATCTCGATGCTGCTGACGAGGCGCCCGAGCGCCCAAGCCGCGAAGATTTCCACCAGCGAAAGCCGGTGGGCAGAGACGCCGAGAGCACGCAGGCTCGCCGTGAGCGTGAGTAGTGTCGCCAGGCCGTTCGCGACGGTCGTCACGCTCAGCATCAGCCATCGTCTCCGCAGGAGATCTGCAGCTTCGAGCCGGAAGCGCTCGAAATCCGGTCCTCCCCAGCGAACGGGGCCGCGGCGCGCCACTCTGCGCACGCGGTTGGCCACGCGCGCGGCGGCATCACCTATTCGCGATGCGAGGTGATCACTCGCGACGACCACGATCACGCCCAACGCTGCAAGCACGAAGATGCCTGCACCGAGGACGGCGGCAGGCACAAGAACCGCGGTGGCATGGCCGGCCGCGGCAAGCAGAGCGAGTGCGACTACCGGGTACGCCAGATTCGCAAGCTGATTCCAAAGCGACGTCAGTGAGACGGCGCGGCTTGTCGCCGCCGCAGAGATACCGCGCCTGCGGAGTTGTCGATACGAGACGGCGATGCCCACCGCCGAGCCCGCAGGCGTGACGAGCGAGGCGGCCGTGGACGCTTGGGTCACGCCGAGTGCCGGCCAGAAGCCGAGGCCGGGAAGCGCGACTTGCCACGGCGGAGCGAAGGTCGCCACGTCGAGCGCCGCGCACGCAGCGAGAACTGCGACCCATCCCCACGAGAGCCTGCGGGTCGACTCCCATGCTTGGCCGTAGTCGGCAACCTGCGGAATCAGGAACGCGAAGACGCCCGCCATCACGCCGACCGCCAATCCTGCGAACATCCACCTCCTCATGCCGGACCTGTGCACAGGCCTCCCGCCAGACGAGCCCGCCGGGGCCGAATCAGAAGAGCCCATGGCTCTCCCTCTACCCACTGCGCCGAAACGGATGCGGCATCGGCCGCACACTCACTCGGATCGTCCATGGCCGGGTGGCCAGTGGCGGCTCGAGCCGACGACCGCGACGAGTCGTCCGAACGCGGCGCTCGCACGCGACGACCGCTACAAGCGCCGGCTGTCGCTTGCCGGCGAGCGCGTAGGTACGCCCGGCGTACGCCGGGCGACGCCCTCGCCGCCGCGCAGTCCGACAACCACGACGCGGTCGTGGGTCGGGACGGTCTTGGGTTCGAGCGGAAGCGCAGCTCGGGGCCACCGGAAAGCCCCTCGGCCAAGAACGCGGACGAACACCGGATGCTCTCGCGTTCGAGCTCACGCGTGGGTCGTCGGGCGGGTCGCCACGAGTTCGACTGCGTTCGCATAGCGCTCGATCGCCAAATTCCGGAGTCGGCCAGGCGGCAATTCGACGACGAATGCGGTGCTCGAGCGAAATCGGTGATCTTGCCATGTCGCGACGCTGCCGCGGTAGCGCGTCAGGCGGTGAAGCGGTAAGCCCACACGGCGCGCGAAGGTCTGTTCGATGATGCGGGAGCCTCCGGATTCATCGACCACCCCAAACGGCTGATGAAACCAGAGGGTGACGGTCGGGCGGATCCGCTTGATCAGCCCATACGCGAATCGAGACTCTGGTTCGGAGAGAGAACGAGGGCCCGAGTATTCCGGATCGCCCACGCGTCCGGCGCGCTGCCACCGCCAGGGGAAGTTGCGGTTGAGATCCACGCCATGCGCATTCTGGCGCGTCCCCAGCATGGCACCGTCCGGGTTGAGATCCGTGACGATCCAAAGATTCGCATGCGTTTCGCGCCCATCGGCAAGCAGATCGCTGGCAACGGCGATGCCGGCGGTCTCGTTGCCATGGATCGCGCCGACGACCAAGATCACCGGGCCTCGCGTCCCGCCGACGTGAACAGCACGCAGGGGTCGCCCCTCAACCGATCGGGCGACGATTGCGCGCTCTGGTCGCAGTGGAGACCGGACTCGGACGGGCGGGGCCTGCCGCATGAATGCGTGCGCTTCGAGAGAGCGCGCTCCCATGCTCGGCACGACGGCCGATAGCAGCACGAAGGCCATGCCCAGCCAAGCGGCGGACATCAGGAGACGAGCCACGCGATGAGTGTCCCCCGAAAGCCCTGATGCTCTCCTGAACGCTCACCTCGCGAGTACAGAAAGGCTGCGAGATGATGGCGGAGCGCATCAGGCTCGCGGATGAGCCGGCGTGATGAGCAGCCCCTGGTCGCAGTTGGTATCTCTGTGCCCACGATGGTGTGCGGAGAGAGAAGCCTCGAGCAAGCTCCGGGCAGCGAGCTCTCAGAGCCGCCGGCGCTCAGCGAGCAACTCAGCGACCTCGGCAAGGGATGCCTGCGGCGACGGACCGTACGTCCGCTCACTGCGCGCCGAGGCGACCGCCGAGAGGCTTTGCGGTCTCACCGCGCGCGAAGGAGTCCTCCGGCGAGTACGAGACCCGATCGGCACCTCGAGTCGGTCGGCCGTAAGAAACGCTCCGCCGACAACCAGTGCGAGGCCGTGTAACGAACGCCTCTGATGATGTTGTGCCCGCGCATGCGGAGGCATGGCCGGCGGCTCTCGGACGACCACGGCGGAGCAATTGCGCCACGCCTCGCCGGGCGATCAGAGGATGTCGGGTCCGGTCGTCACCGTCATGACCAGCGCTATCGCGAGCGACACGCTCCAGATGAGCGCGAGCAAGCACATCACGACGAGGCTCGTGCCGATGCACGTTCGCAGGCTTCGTGCGAGGGCGTTGATTCCTAGGCTCCCGAGCCGCTGGCGTCCTACCTGCCGAACATACCCGAACCGCTGCCGCAACGTCATGGGACTCCTTCCTCAGATGGGGCGCACATCGAGGGTGGCGATCAATGCTCGCGCGAGGCCGCGCCAGATCGAAGCGGAGAACGCCGCCGTGAGGTGGTTGTCGTCGCGGTAGGCGATCGTGCCGTCGACGACAGCGCGGCACGTCGTGACTCCGCACACGGCAGGCACGGGATTGGCGTAGATGCTCCGCCCGACTCCAGCGGCCCGCTCGGCGGCGTACTCGGCATCGTCCCAGTGACCGTCTCGCGGGCGGGCGAAGTTACAGCGCGCGCCTTGCTCGGGATTCCACGAGATGCAGGCCGGAATGTCCTGGGGTGCATGCGGCGTGTCGCGCAGCACCACGACGTGACGCGAGATGTGCCGGAGTTCGGCCACGCTCGCTGCGAAGTTGCGGCCCCACAACTGCGCGGCCCGTGGAGCGGGGACTGTATCCCCGTCGTCTGCTCTGACCTGAGGCAGGTACGTCGACGTGCGGGCGTCGATCACGAGCGCGGGGCGAGGGAGCCCCTGGAGCCGACGAATGACTGCCGCGGCCCAGGCTCGGCACTCCGAGTAGTCGCGCCCGATCGCCGGCAGGTAGAGGTGCACGTCGTCGGCCAGCGGACAGCCGGACTTCGTCCAGGCGATCAGGCGAAAATGCTCGTGCAGCGCAAGGCGCTCGAGCGCCGGAAACCACTGGGCGGCGTGAGAGTCACCAACGAGCACGACCGTGCGTCGCGCGCTCCGCATGCCGAAGACGCAGCCGGTTGCGGGCGCCTCTGTGCCGTACCCGACGTGGCAGCCCCGCATCGCACCGTAAGGCGTCGAGTTCTGGGCGGCGAGCGGCGTGGCGGCGCTGGCAGCGAAGGTGCTGGCCGCGGCTTGGCCGGTGAAGCCAGTCGTGCTGGGCAGGACGAGCGGCCCACCCCCAAGGACGAGCGCCGTCAGTGCGACCGCGGTCATGGAGCCGCCGAGCACGGCCACCCGCCGGCGATCGAATGCGAGCCAGCTCGCGCGCCTGGCCGGCTCCTCCACCAACGCGTGGCTGACGACCGCAAGGGCGAGCGAGAGCACGACCGCGCCGGTCGTGACCACCCAGCCGATGTGGCCGTCGGTCGGCGCCCAATGGGCAGTCCGGGCGAACACGAGGCATGGCCAATGCCACAGATACCAGGCGTAGGAGAGCTTCCCAATCGAGCGGAACGGACGCAGCGAGAGCAGCGCACCGACACCCCAGCGGGAGGGCCTTGCGCCACCGGCAAGCACGAGTGCGGCTCCTGTCACCGGCAGCAACGCGGCCGTGCCAGGAAAAGCGGTCGTCGGCCCGTTCATGACGGCGCTCGCAGCGATCGCCGCCAGCCCCACCAGCCCGGCAGATGCGAACGCAAGCCTGGGTGCGCGTCGCAAGAAGGGAGCGGCGAGCACCGTGACAGCACCCGCGGCGAACTCCCAGACGCGCGTCGTCGTCTCGAAGTACGCGATTGCGGGCTGCGCGGAGGTCTCGAGCAGCGAATACACGAGCGACGCGAGGCCCGCCGCGCCGAGCATGATGGCACACCGGGCTCGGACGCCCGGTCCTCGTCCCCGCCAGGCAGCCACACTGAGGATCAAAATCACCGGCCAGACCAGGTAGAACTGCTCCTCCACGCTCAGCGACCAGTAGTGCAGCACCGGGTTCTGAGCACCGCCAAACGTGAGATAGTTGACCGATTCCAGCGCGAACTGCCAGTTCGAGTAATAAAAGAGCGCCGAGACGGCATCGAACCGCACGGCCGGCCGGAACACCGGCGGCGTGAAGAACTGCATCGAGATTGCAACGGCCACCAACACGAGCGCCGCGAGCGGAAGCAGTCGCCGGACACGACGGGCAAAGAACGAACGCAGCGAAATCGTTCCCGAGCGCTCCAGTTCGTCAACGAGCATGCCCGTGATCAGAAAGCCTGAGATGACGTAGAAGACGTCAACGCCGACGTAGCCGCCCGTGATGCCCGGGACTCCGGCGTGGAACGCGACGACCAACAGGACGGCGAGGGCGCGGAGGCCCTGAATGTCAGTCCTATACCGGGCATGCATCGGCGCGGTGAAATCGAGCGCCTGCCGTTCCTTGGCGTACGGCGCTTTCACAGTCGGCACCGTAGAAGATGCGTCTAATAGGCGACTAAGAGTCTGTGGCGGATCCAGGGGCTGAAATCGCCTCTGCGACCGAGCTCTGCTCGAGTCGCAGTGGGAGGTAGATCGCCCCACCCGGCCGCCCGCCCCACCCGGCCGGCACCCAAGGCATCTCTATCGTCTCACCGCCGGCGGGCACGCAGATGCGGTTGCTCATGCCGGCGCAGACATGCCGTGTGCGGGTCGGAGCCGACGCCCCGAGCTTCGGAGCTCACCGTAGGCGCGCTGTTCCTCACGGCGCTCCTTGTCTCAACGCTTGTCGGCGGGGTGCCGGCGTGCCTTCGCCTGTGGCGAGCCCTGCACCTCGAGCCGACTGCAGTCCTCCAGTGCGTCTCCCTCGTGCACGCTTTCCGCGCCATCACGCGGCCCGAACGTGACCAAAAAGCGTGACCAAAGCGCCACGAACCGCAGGGCTTAAGAGAAGAAGTGCGGATGAGAGGACTTGAACCTCCACGACCTTACGGCCACACGGACCTGAACCGTGCGCGTCTACCAGTTCCGCCACATCCGCGGGGGAGCAAGAGCATAGCGCCCGTGCGGCTTCGGACGCTTCGCCGGACGGGCCCGGCCGAGCGCGTGGCCGCCGGGTTGGCTCAGCCCCGCGCGATCTCGGCCAAGGCCTCCAGCGTGCGGTCGACCTCCTCCTCCGACGTGTAGCGGAGGAAGCCCAGGCGCGTCGCTCCGCCGCGGCCCTCCAGGCCGAGGCGATCCATGATGCCGAGCGCGTAGTAGTTGCCGTCCCAGCCGAGGATGCCGCGCTGGGCCAGCTGCTCGCAGACCTGCCGGGGAGTGATGCCCGGCAAGGTGAACGTGAAGGTCGGCGTGCGCTCGCCGGCGCGCGCGGGATCGGTGATGCCGTAGAGCGTCATGCCCGGCACCTCCGCGAGTCCGTCGAGCATGCGGGCCGTGAGCGCCGACTCGTAGGAGACGATGTCGCGGAAGGCGGCATCCAGCTTGGAGCGCCGGTCGGCGCCCTCGCCGAGGGAAGCCACGAAGTCGATTGCGGCCTTGACGCCGGCGAGGGCTTCGTGGCTCATCGTGCCGGTCTCGAAGCGGTGACCCGCCGGCAGCTGCCCGGCGGGGCGAACGCGATCGGCCGGCCAGGCTGCGAGCAGCTCCTCGCGCGCGAAGCCGAGGCCCTGGTGGGGCCCGAAGAACTTGTAGGGCGAGCACAGCAGGACGTCGGCGTTCAGCGCCTTGACGTCGATGCGGCGGTGCGGCGCGTAGTGCACGCAATCCATCCACGCGAGCGCGCCGACCGAATGCGCGACGTCGGCCAGGGCACGCGCGGCGGGCATGGTGCCGATTGCGTTCGAGGCCAGCGTGAAGGCGCACACCTTGGTGCGGGGGCCGATCACCTTCTCGAGCGCGGCGGGCTCGACCTGCAGGTCGCCCTCGCAGACGTCGGCCGATGCGCACGACGAGGCCATGATCCTTCGCGCAGAGCAGCCAGGGGCTGACGTTGGCGTCGTGGTCGAGCGCAGTCAGCGACGATCTCGTCGCCCGGCTCGAGCGTGCGGCAGAACGCGTGCACGAGGTTGAAGTTGATCGTCGTCATGTTGGGTCCGAAGATGACCTCCTCGGGCCTGCAACCGAGGAAGTCCGCCGCCGCCACCCGCGTCGAGTCGACCAGCTCGGTCGTCTCCTCGCTCGTCACGAACGCACCCTCGATGTTGGCGTTCGAGTGCCGCAGGTAGTCGGCCATCGCATCGATCACGACATCCGGCACCTGTGCGCCGCCCGGGCCGTCGAGGAAGACGAGCGGCCTGCCGTCGGCGCCCGTGCGGGAGAGGGAGGTGAAGGCTGCGGCGGATGGTCGTCGGTATCGGGCAACGGGACTCCTCGTGGTTCGGGGCGACGGGGTTGCGCAGCGCAGGATAGATTGGCGCACATGACGACGATCCCAGACCGTGACCTCGCACTCGAGATCGTCCGCGCCACCGAGAGCGGCGCGCTGTCGGCGTCGCGGCTCGTCGGGCGCGGCGACAAGATCGCCGCCGACCAGGCGGCCGTGGACGGCATGCGCTCGCTCTTCGACACCGTCAGCATGGACGGCATCGTCGTGATCGGCGAGGGCGAGAAGGACGAGGCGCCGATGCTCTACAACGGAGAGCACGTCGGCGACGGCTCCGGGCCGGAGGTCGACATCGCGGTCGATCCACTCGAGGGCACGACGCTGGCCGCCAAGGGCATGCCGAACGCGCTCTCGCGTCGTCGCGATCTCGGCGCGCGGCTCGATGTTCGATCCCGGCCCCTGCGTCTACATGGAGAAGCTCGCCGGCGGGCCCGACCTGGCCGACTGCTCTCACTCGACCGATCCGATCGAAGACGTGATGCTACGCGTCGCCAAGCGCCGCGGCGTCGACGCTCGGCGACCTCATGGTGGTCGTGCTCGACCGGCCGCGCCACGCCGAGATGATCGCGCGCATCCGCGAGGCGGGCGGGCGCGTTCGCCTGATCTCCGACGGCGACGTCTCGGGCGCTCTGCTCGCGGTCGATGCCCGACACCGGCGTCGACCTGCTCTGGGGCATCGGCGGGACGCCGGAGGGCGTGCTCTCGGCCGCTGCCATCCGCTGCGTCGGCGGCACGCTGCTCGGGCGGCTGTGGCCGCGCGACGAAGACGAGGCGAAGCGGGCCGCGGGACGCGGGCTACGACCTCGAGCGCGTGCTCGCGACCGAGGACCTCGTCGCGAGCGAGGACTGCTTCTTCGCCGCCACGGGCGTGACGGACGGCGACCTCGTGCGCGGCGTGCGCTACGACTGCGACGGGCGCGACGACGCATTCGCTGGTCATGCGCGGCCGCTCGGGAACGATCCGCACGATCGACGGCGCACCACCACCGCGCGAAGCTGCGCGCGCTCATGGGCGATCGCTACGGATGATCGCGACCGTCGAGCGCGCCATGGCCGTCGAGGTCGACCAGCGGGTGCACATCGCCGCGCCGCCCGAGCGGGTCTGGCGCGCGCTCACGCGAGCCCGACGACCTGCGGCGCTGGCTCTTCCCGAGCGCCGAGGCGGACGTGCGCGAGGGCGGCTTCGTGGCGCTTCACGTTCCCGCACTGGCCGTCGGCGCGCGGCCTGCACCACCCCGCGCTCAACTTCGGCGGGCCGATCGTCGAGCTCGCGCCGGGACGGGTGCTCGCCGTGCAGTTCGAGCCGCCGTACTGGGGCGTCCTGCGCTTCGAGCTCGCCGCTGAGGGCGACGGCAGCGAGCTGCGCGTCACGCAGCGCGGATTCGAGGGCAACGAGGACTGGCTCGCCGACTTCCGCGGCGGCTGGGGCTCGTTCAGCGACCGCCTCGCGCTGCTCTGCGAGATCGGCGAGATCGCGACGCCGCGCCGCCTCGAGGCGACGAGCGCCGCCGAGCGCGTGCTCGAGCCCGCCGAGCTCGCCGGGGCGCTCGCCCAGCTCGCGCGAGCGTCAGCCTGCCGCTGCGCCCCTACTGGTACGCCGAGCGCGGGCGGATCGCGCTCGTGCGTGCCCGGGCAGGCGCAGGCGCGCCCGGCTTCGAGGCCGCGGCGCGCGGAGGCCTGCGACGCGCTCTGCCGTGGCGCTGCGCGCCGGCGCCGATCTCGAGGCCGCGCGCGCGAGCCTCGAGCGCTCCCTCCCACGCCGCGGGCTGGACGAGCCGCGGGCCCGCTGCGCGTCGCCGTCGACCCCGCGCACCCCGAGGCTCGGCTGCGAGCTCGATCCTGCCCTACCGCCCAGCTGTCGCAGTTCGCAGATCCCGAGCCGTTCGTGCGCGCGTTCGAGCGCGTCGTTCTGCGCGCCCGGCCGCGCGTCGGCGCTCGCCTACTTCGCTCCCGGCGGGGCGCTCGCCCTCGCCGGCGGCCCGCACCCGCGGCCGATCGACATGCCGCTCGCGCGCCTGCCGGCACGGCGCCGTGGCGCGCTTCTGGCGCCTTCGGCTGGCCCGCGACGGCGTGCTCACGGCCGACTGGGAGGGCAGCGGCTGGACGGCCGGCCGCAATCGCGGCACGAGCACCTGGACGTTCGCCGAAGACGGCCGCATCGACGCGGCTCGTCCTGCGCTTCGACCCGGCTGTTCCGCGCATGGTCGCTGCATGAGCGAGCCCTGGGTCGCGGCGCTGCGCGACGCGCTCGGCGAGCGGGTGCACACGCAAGCCGCCGAGCTCGCCGCGGTCGCGCGCGACGCCTCGCACGTGATCGGGCGACCCGAGGCGCTGCTCTATCCCGAGGACGACCGAGCACGTCGCCGCCGCCGTGCGCATCGCGCAGCAGCACGGCGTGCCGATCGTCGCGCGCGGCGGTGGCACCTCGCCTGACCGGAGGCGACGGTGCCGACCGCGGCGGCCTCGTGATCGCGTTCAACCGCATGCAGGCGATTCTCGAGATCGATCTCGACGAGCGCACCGCGCTCGTGCAGCCCGGGCACCCGAACGCGCGACTCGACAAGGTGGCGCGGCGGAACGGCCTGCGCTACACGCCCGATCCCGTCGTCGCGGGCGGCCTCGGTGATCGGCGGCAACATCGCGACGAATGCCGGGCGGCCTGCACTGCCTGGGCCACGGCGTCACGGCCGACCACGTGCTCGGCCTCGAGGTCGTGCTTCGGCGACGGCACGATCGCCTGGCTCGAGGACACCGACGCTCGCCGATCTGCGCGCGCTCGTCACTGGGCAGCGAGGGCACGCTCGCGATCGTGACCTCGCGCCCTCGTCCGCCTGCTGCCGGTGCCCGAGCGCCTGGCGGTCGTGGTCGCGGGCTTCCAGCGGCTCGAGCAGGCCGGCGCGTGCGCCGAGCGCATTGGTGCTCGAGGCGCCCGGGTCTCGTGGCCTGCGAGTTCATCGACGACGCGATGCTGCGCGCGCTCGACCACATGGCGCCGGGCGTGCTGCCGGTGAACGTCGAGGCGGCGCTCCTGATCGAGGTCGAGGCGCTGAACGAGGGATCGACCGTCGATCGCGATCGTGGTCGGGTGCGTCGAGGAGGCCGGCGGCAGCGCTCGCGAGGCGCGCAGCGACGAGGAGATCGAGATCGCCTGGAACGCCCGCCGCTCGGCCTACGGCGCGCTCGGGCGCATGCACTCCGACTCCTATACGCACGATTTCGGCACACCACGCGACAAGCTCGTGACATCGCTGCGTGCGGCAGCGGACATCGCCGAGCGCCACGGACCTCGTGCTCTCGTCTGTCGCGCACCTCGGCGACGGCAACCTCCACCCGCGGCTGCATTACGACGCGCGTGAGCCTGGGTCGTTCGACCGCGCGCTCGCGGCCAGCGAGGAGCTGCTCGTGATGGTGCTCGCGAATGGCGGCACGCTGACGGGCGAGCACGGCATCGGCCTCGAGAAGCTTCACGCGCTCGGGCGCCAGTACGGCGATGCCGAGCTCGATGCGATGCGCCGCGTCAAGGCTGTGCTCGACCCCGCCGGCATCCTCAATCCGGGCAAGCGCGCTGCCCGAGGCCGGCGTCGACGCTCGCCGGGGGATGTACGCCGATGTCGCCTGAGCTGCGGGCCGGCAATGCGAGTCTGCGGGCGAGCGGCGACGAGACGCTCGAGGCCGTGCAGCGCGCTGCCGCCGAGGCCGGGCAGTTCCTGCCGGTCGACGCCGATCTGGCGCATGACGGTGCGCGAGCTGCTCCAGCGCCGCGATGGCGGCCCGCTCGAGGCGCGTACGGACGCCTGCGTGACCGCGTTCTGGCAGCCGGGATCGGCGGCCTCTCGCTCGGGTCCGAGTCCGTCAAGGACGTCGCCGGCTACGACCTGCGGCGCATGCTGCTCGGCAACGCCGCCGTCGACTGGGCCGTCTTCCGCCTGGCGCGCCTCCCCGAGCGGCGAGAGCGGCTGCTCGCCCGCGGCGGGGATGCCTTCGCGCTCGCCGAGGCGCTTGCGCGCCGACCCGGCGGCGCCGCGCCGCACTCGTGGTGCTCGAGCCTGCGCTGCTCGCGATCGCCGACGACTGCGGGGCCGACGAGGCAGCCACGGCGTCGCGCGCTCGTGGAGCGATGCGCGCGGGCTGCGGGTGCCGCAGTCGAGACGCTCGACGAGGCGAGCTGGCTCGCGCATCTGCGCCGGGCTGCCGGGGAGTGCGCGTGCGGATGGCGGGACGAGACGCGCAGGGTCGCTCTGCCGCAGCACGACGGCGCCATGGGCCTACGACGCCGGGCGGCGCCTCGCGCTCGTCACACCCGCCGCGCGCGAGGTGTTCCTCGCCCGCCCGCTCGGCCCCGCCTGCGAGCGCCGAGCTCATCGCCAGGGTGCTGGCCGCGGTGCAGGCGTGACCGCCGTCGAGCTCAGCGCCGCGCGCAGCGGGCGCTTCGACGAACTGGCCCGGCAGTGCGTGTCGTGCGGCCTCTGCCTGCCGCACTGCCCCACCTTCGACCTGCTGCATGCCGAGTCGGACGGGCCGCGCGGCCGGATCCACATCATGCAGCGCTTCGTGGCGGGCGATCTCTCGGCCGAGGAGGCTCGCGGGCCGCTCGACCGCTGCCTCGGCTGCCGGGCCTGCGAGACGGCCTGCCCGTCCGGCGTCCACTACGGCGAGCTGCTCGAGATCGCACGCGACGGCGGCGCGCAGACGCCTTCGCTCCAGGTGCGGTCGCTGCTCTCGCTCGTCAGGCGCCCGCGCCTGCTGGCGCTGCTGATGCGCGCCGGCCGGCCGCTGGCCGGCTTGCTGCCCGGGCCGGCCGCTCGCAACGCGGAGTCGCTCGATGCGCACGCCGAGGTGACGTGGGAGCGCAGGCAGCCGGGCTGGCCCGCCTGCCGTCGTCGCTGCGCGGCTGCGTCATGCGGGAGGCGTTTGCCGGGGCTCAGCAGGCCGCCGTCGACTCGCTCGCAGAAGCCGGCTACGACGTGCTGGCCGGACCGGAACAAGGCTGCTGCGGTGCTCTGCACCTGCACAACGGGGAGCTCGCGACTGGGGAGGCGATGCGCGAGGCACTGCTCGCAGGGCCTGCCGGAGGGTGCCATCCTCGTTTCGACGGCTGCCGGCTGCGGCGCCGCGCTGCGCGAGCGCGACGAGCGCGTGCTCGATCTCAGCGAGGCGCTCGTGCGCGCGCCCAATCCGCCGCAGGGCAGTGGCGGCGGGCCCGTGGCCGTGTTCGACGCCTGCCACCTGCTGCACGCCCAGGGCGTCCGCGAGGCGCCGCGCGAGCTGCTGCGCGGCGCCGGCTACGAGCCGGTCGAGCTCGCCGGGAACGGCCGCTGCTGCGGCGCGGCCGGCGTGTACTCGCTCACGCAGCCAGAGCTCTCGCAGCAGCTCGCGGCGAGCCGTGTGGAGGCGATCCGGGCGAGTGGCGCACGCGTGGTGAGCTGCGGCAATCCCGGCTGCGCGCTGCAGTTGCGCAGCGCGCTCCGCGAGGCGCACCTCGAGGTGCGCGTCGCGCACCCCTCCGAGCTGGTGGCCGAGCGCTAGGAGGCCGGCTGCGCGGGCGGAGCGGGCGGCGGCGTCGTTGCCTCAGGGGCGGCCGGGGGCGGCGTCGATGCCTGCCGGCGGCGCCGAGCGGCCGAACGAGACCTGCGGAACTTCGCGGTCGGCAGGAGAATCGATCTCGAAGAACTCGCGCTTCGTGAACCCGAACATGCCGGCGAAGACCGCACGCGGGGAAGGTCTGGATGCGCGTGTTGTAGTCCTGCACGTTGCCGTTGTAGATGCGGCGCGCGCCGGAGATCTGATCCTCGGTGTTCGTCAGCTCGGCCTGCAGCTGCTGGAAGTTCTCGGTCGCGCGCAGCTGCGGATAGGCCTCGGCGACCGCGAACAGGCGCCCGAGCGCGCCGCTCAGCTGGCCCTCGGCCTTTGCGGACTCTGCGCGGGCCCTGTGCGCTCATGGCGTTGGCGCGGGCCTGCGTGACCGCCTCGAAGACGCTCCGCCTCGTGCGCGGCATAGCCCTTGACGGTCTCGACCAGGTTCGGGATCAGGTCGTGGCGGCGCTTGAGCTGGACGTCGATCCCGCTCCACGCCTCGTCGACGCGGTTGCGTCCGCGCACCATGCCGTTGTAGATCCCGACCAGGAACAGGACCAGCACGACGATGACGACGACGATGATGATGACGGCCCACATAGAACCCACTGCCTCCGGCGAAGGGGGAGCGCGCTTCGCGCAATGCCGTGACTCTACCCTTCTCGGAGTGATGGCGCTCACGCTCACGGCACCGCTCCCCTACGAGGCCAATCCCGGGATCGTCCAGGGCATCGCGCCTCCGGGCACGACGCGGCTGCGGGTGCTCGCCGACGGCCACTCCGTGCGCGTGCTGCGTCTGACGAGCGGCAAGCGCGCGTTCCTGGTCGGGCCCATCGGACTGCCGCCGCGCGACCTCACCCTCACGGTCGAGGCGCTGGCAGGCTCCGCGGGTGCTCGCCTCGGCTGAGGTCGACCACGTCTTCGGCCTGCCCAAGAGCGAGGCGCTGCGTGGCGCCGCCGCGCTCCATCGACGGCGCCGTGCAGCACAGCGTCGCGCAGCTGCCGGCGACGTACCGGCGTCACCTCGGCCGCCTGGATCCGCGACCTCGGCTCGGGCCGCACCGCTGCCTACAACGCGGGCGCCCGTTTTCCGGCGGCGAGCACCGTCAAGCTCGGGATCCTGCTCGGCGTGCTCTCACGGGACGATTCCGATCCCTCGCGCTCGTCGTCGTGGTCGCTCGAGCGCGCGCTCGTGCTCGACTCGTCCAACCTCGCGGCCAACGAGCTGTTGCCGCGAGCCGGCGGCGCGATGGCGGTCGACGCGCTGGTGCGCGCACTCGGCGGCACCGGCACGTTCACCTGCTGCGGCTATCTGCTCGAGCCGGGCGAGAGCTCGCACTCGGCGCGGCGCATGCGCCGGCTGCCGCTGCCACCCACGACGGTCGCGAATCAGCCGAGCTTCCCGTGCTGCAAGTACACGACCGCGCACGATCTCGGCACGCTGCTCGTCTCGCTCGTGCTCGCCTCGACCGGCCACGGGCCCGCGCTCCGGCAGGGGATCACCGCGCGCGAGGCGCGCGTCGCCCTGTGGCTGCTCGTGCACGCGAGCTATGCGGGGCTCGTGCGGCCCTCCTCACCGTTCCCGGTCGGCCACAAGGCGGGCTGGCTGCCCGACGATGCAGCACGACGCGGCCCTCGTGTTCACGCCGCACGGCACGCTCGTCGCCGTCTTCATGAACTACGCGTCCGGTGGTGTCAGCTACCCGCGCGTGCGCGATGCGGCAGGAACGGTCGTGCGCCTGGCGCTACGTCGTCGCGGCTAGCGCGACGGCCAGCTCGCCGGCGAGCGCCGCGTTGCCGACGATCAGATCGCGATTCGCCCGCAGCGTGCGGCCGTCGCTGCGCTCGTGCAGCCGCGCGAGCACGAACGGCGTGATCGCGGGGCCGCGCACTCCGCTGCTTCCCCGCCTCGGCGAGCGCCTCCTCGATCAACGGCTCGACGTCGTCGAGGCTCGGCTCCGGCGGCCGCGTGAGCGCGACCGCGCCCAGCGCGCCGAGCTGCCAGTGCGCGCGCGCGACCGCCGCAGCCTCGGCTGCGGACTCGACGCGCGCCGAGACGGGCGGGCCCCCGGTCGCCGCGTAGAAAAGCGGCAGCGTGTCGGTGCGGTAGCCGAGCACCGGTATGCCGAGCGTCTCGAGCAGCTCGCTCGTGGCCGGGACGTCGAGCAGCGACTTGACGCCGCAGGAGACGATCGCGACGCGGGAGCGCGCGAGCTCGCCGAGGTCGGAGGAGATGTCGGGAGGGCTCGGGAACTCGCGGTGGACGCCGCCGAGGCCGCCCGTGGCCATGACCTCGATGCCGAGCGACCGGACAGCCGCGAGCGTGCCGCCGACGGTCGTGGCGCCGAGCGCGCCCTGCACGCAGCAGGCGGCGAGGTCGCGCGCGCCGACCTTGCGCGCGGCGGAGCCCGCATCGCCGAAGCGCCGCAGCTCGGCCTCGCTCAGTCCGACGACGAGCATCGCCGTCGAGGATGCCGACGGTCGCCGGCGTCGCACCGGCCTCGCGCACCGCGGCCTCCGAGGAAGCGCCGACGCCGAAGCCCTCCCCGGATGGGAAGCCGTGGGCGACGAGCGTGGTCTCGAGGCAGACGACCGGGCCGCGGCGCGCGAGTGCCTCGCCGACCTCGGGGGAGACGCGCACGGGCGCACTCATGGGAGTGCCCCGACGCGGCGTGACGCAGCGCGCTGCCGCAGCCTGTGCCTGCCGGGCGGCCGCCGACAAGGTCGCGCTCGAGCAGGAAGCCCGCCGCGAACGCGTCCCCTGCGCCCGTCGTGTCGACGACCTGCGCGACCTCGGGCGGCGAGTGCGCGACGCTGCTCGCCGTTCTGCTCGACGGTGCAGCCGCGCGCGCCCCGCTTGACCACCCAGACATCGCCGATGGGATCACCGAAGGCCTCGGCCTCGGCCTCGTTCGCGAACACGATGTCCGGCACGAGGGCCGCGACGCGGTTGCGCATGGCCTCGCGGCCCGAGCTCGGTGATGCCATGGGCGCTGGACAGGTCGACCGACACGCGGGCACCGTAGCGGCGGGCAGCGCCGGCCAGCCGCAGAGCAGCCTCCGCCCCGGGCTCGCGCAACAGCGTGTAGCCGGCGACGTGCAGGACGTCCGCGCCGGCGACCATCGCCGGGCCGACATCGCCGGTGCCGAGCTCGCCGGCCGTCCCGCGATCGCTCATCAGCGTGCGCGTCCCGCCGGGCGCCACCAGGGCGACGACGCGTGCCCGAGCGCTCGCCCTCGGCGGCAGGGTCCGCGAGCTCGACCCCGAGCTGCTCCAGCTCCGCCGCGACGACGCGGCCGGCGCCGTCGGCCGCCCTGCGCGCGATCAGCCGCGCGCTCGCCGCCGAGCCAGCACACCCAGGCAGCGACGTTCGCAGCCTGGCCGCCCGGAACGAGCGAGATCGCGGCCGGGACGTCGTCATCCGGCGCGGGCGCCGACTCGAGACGCACGACGACGTCGAGCAGCAGATCTCCGAGCGTCACCACGAGCACGCCGCGATCCTGGCACACTCGGCGCGTGGAGTCGCCGCCGGAAGCATGCGGGTCGCGTCCTCGTCATCAGCGGCGGGCCGGCTCCCGACGCAGCCGACGTGGGCCCGCTGCCGGGCGGCGCGTTCGTGATCGCAGCGGACTCGGGCCTCGAGCACGCCTCGGCCCTGGGACTCGCGGTGGACGTTCTCGTGGGCGATCTCGACTCGGCGAGCGCCGATGCCGTGCACGCCGCAGAGGCCGCGGGCGTCCGTGTCGAGCGCCATCCCACAGCCAAGGACGCGACCGACCTCGAGCTGGCGCTCGACTACGCCCTGGCGGGAGGCGCAACCCGCGTGACGGTCGTCAGCGGGGGCGGCGGCGAGCGCCTCGACCATCATCTCGCCGAGCTCGTGCTCCTGGCGAGCGAGCGCTATGCCCCACTTCGACTCGACGCGCGCATCGGCCCGGCGCGCGCCGCCGCAATCCACGCCGGAGACGACGTCTCGCTGACGGGCACGCCCGGCGCAGTGATCACGCTCCTCGCCCTCGGGGGTCCCGCGACCGGCGTGACCGCCACGGGAGTCCGCTGGCCCCTTTCCGCCGACACGCTCCACCCCGGCTCGACCCGCGGAGTCAGCAACGAGATCGTCTCGAGCCCGGTCCGAATCCAGCTGGCACACGGCAACCTCCTCGTGCTGGGCACGCACCCGCTGGAACGCATCTGACGCACCCGTCGCAACCGAACCGCCGTAATTGGGGTCTGACCCGGGAATCCCGGGTCTGACCCCGAGTTCCCGCACCTGGCACCGAGGTTCCCGTGCTTGGCACCGACGCGGCACATGGCGCGCGGCGGCGTTCATCAGGCCCTGCGAACGTCCCTGCATGCCTAGGAAACTGAGATTCGACTACCCAGGGGCGACCCACCACGTCTTCATGCGTGGCGTGGCCCGTTCACCGATCGCGCTCGACCAGGCCGATTCCGAGCACGCGCTCTTCCTTCTCGCGAGGACGGTGTCTCGATTCGAGATTCGCTGCCATGGATGGTGCTATCTCCCGAATCACGCCCACTTTCTCTTTACCTCCGAGCTCGGGAACCTTTCGCGGGCGATGCACCACCTCGGCATGTGCATGGCACAGGCCTTCAACCAGCGATACGACCGGCCCGGTCACCTCTTTCAGAGCCGCTTCGGCTCGCGCCTCATCTCCGACGACAGGTACTTGCTCGAGCTCGCGCGCTACCTGCCGCTGAACCCAGTGCGTGCTGGATTGTGTGACAAACCCGCGGATTGGCCGTGGTCGAGCTACGCAGCGACGGCCGGCCTCTCGAAGCCACCCTGGTTTCTCGACTCCGGCAAGTTGATCGAGATGCTCGGTTCGGTCGAGCAATTTGTCAGCTGGGTGGGCGAAGGCCTCCGTGAATCTGCCCTCGATGAGCACGGGGTTCCGCTGCCGCCACCGAAGCCGTCGCTGGCGAGCCTCCTTCCCGAGGACTCGGACCGAGGCATTGCCATCGCCCATTTCGAGCACGGCTACTCGAAGCTGGCTATCGCGAAGCACCTCGGGGTGAGCGATTCTCAGATCGGCCGGCGGCTGGCGTGACCTCCCAGCGGGAAGTGTGGTGCCAGGTGCGGGAACTCGGGGTCAGGCCCGGGATTCCCGGGTCAGACCCCAATGTCGGCAGACCCCAATGTCTGCGCTAGTAGGGGCGGACTGCTCCTACGTAGCCGGCGCGGCCTTGGATGCTCACGATTCGGACGACATCGCCGGTGTGCGGGGCGTTGATCATCTTGCCGTCGCCGACGTACATGCCGACGTGGCCGGGGCCGTCGGCTTTGGGCTCGAAGAAGACGAGGTCGCCGGGCTGGAGGTCTTGCTCGGCGATGCGGGTGCCCTCCAGGAACTGCCAGGCGGCGTAGTGGTCGAGGCGTGATGCCGAGCTGGCTTGTAGACGTACATCACCAGTCCGGAGCAGTCGAAGCCGCCCGTCGGCGTGGAGCCGCCCCAGACGTACGGGATGCCCAGGTAGCGCTTTGCGATCGCGACCGCCTGCGGGCCGAGCATGCCGCCATGGCGGGCGTGCACATCGGTCGACGAGCTCGTGACGGGCTGCAGCCGCAGCGAGGCGGGCCGGGCGGCGACGGAAAGCCTGCCCGAGCGCGATCAGCGTGCTCCGCGTCATCCACATGCGCGTCGCCTGCACCTCGACGCGAGCGCCCGCGGCGGAGAAGACGAGCAGCGGCGAGCCCAGATGCGGTGTGTGCAGCAGCAGGGCGAGCGCGCCGGGTGCGACGAGATGGTGACTCACGGCGCGCTTCGCAGCCGGAGAGAGAGCGAGGTGCGAGCTGTGCAGCACGCGCCGTTCCAGCAGGTGACGGCCCGCCGGGGCGTGCGCGCGGGCGCGCAGCTTCAAGCGCGGCGGGAGGGAGTACGGCGCGAGCTTCGGCAGGTGGTCGATCTCGAGTCGTTCGAGTGCCGAGGCGCCGGCTGCGGCTTCCCGTGCGCAGTGCGCGCGGCGGCGGCATCGTGCGAGCCGGCGCGACGCGGCGGACGTGCGCGGCGCACGGCGGTGTCGCGGACTCGCGGCAAAGAGCGGCACGGCTGGCACGGCGACGTGCGTCACGGGAGCCGCGTTGCCGGTTGCGAGCATGCGCGGCAGCGCGACCGCGACGGCGGCGACGGCTGCGATCGCGAACATGCCGAATCGGGCGATGGTCACCATCTCCACTGCATCGGCGCAGTTGCGCTGCCGACGGTCACCCGTTGGGGTGACGGCTCCGGCTCAGACGATCAGGACTGGCGTGCCGAGCGGGATGACGTGCGCCATCCAGATGATGTTCGCGTCGTCGACGCGCACGCAGCCATGCGATGCGGACGAGCCGAGCGGATCGGCGAGGCTCGAGCCGTCACGCCCGTGGATCGCGACGCGCCCGGGACCGCCGCCATAGTTGAAGAGCACGTCCGAGAAGGCGGTCAGGTGCAGCGCCCAGGGACCGAGGAAGCCCTTCGGATCGGCCTGCGGCAGCTTCTCGTAGATCGCGTACAGCCCGCGCGGCGTGGGCGTCGCCGCCTTGCCGATGACGGCCCGGAAGCTGCGCTGCCTGCGCCCGTCGCGGTAGACCGTGACCATGTGGGCGGCGCGGTTGACCGTGATGCGCCACTCGGTCTGGCTGAGGCGGACGAAGTCCTCGCGGATCCAGCCGCTCGAGCCGTTCGGGCGGTTGGGCAACGCCACGCGCAGCCACGTCTTGCCGTTGTACATGCGCGAGTCGAGCACGAGCAGGACGTTCGGCCCGCCGCCCCACTGCGCATGCGTCGGCAGCCTCAGCTTGACGCCCTTGCCGGGCTTCGTGAAGACGTTGGTCGCGATCATGATCTTGGCCGTGTAGGCGAGCCGTCGCGCTCGGGCGGCCGGGAAGCGCCGCCTGCTCCGGGTCGGCGGCATGCGCCGGCACGGCGGCCAGCGTCGCCAAGAGGGCGCCCGCGGCGAGCGCGCGCCGAGATCGAGGAATCCACTGCATGAAGAGGGTGCACCAGCCCGCGTGCCGAGACGGCCGGCGAGAGCGGGGAAGTTCCAACCTAGCACTCGCGCGCGGGCCAGGTGAAGGTGGAGCGCCGCTAGGAGCGACGAGGTCGCGCTCGGCCTCGATGCCGAAGCGGCGGCCGATGCTCGCGCAGCTCCTCGTCGAGCGGCCACGCGTCGGGCCGCTCGGCACCCTCGTGGCGGGCGATGCGCCCTTCAGCTCCATGCATCCGGTGTTGTCGCCGATCGCGGCGATCGCGTCCAGCTCGGCCTCGTCGAGCACCGGCTCCCGCGGCACCGCCGCCAGCTCGGCGCGCTTGGCCTCGACCGGCTTCGCGGCCGGCCCGGCCTCCTGGATCAGCGTCGGTGCGACGCATGCGACGGCGGGCTGGGCGAGCGTCCACGCGGCACGACAGCTGCAGCATCGTGAGCCCGTGGCGGTCGGCGATCGGCCGCAGCTCGTCGAGACGCGCCCGCCCCGCCTCGACCCAGCCGGCCGCGCCGGTAGCGGCGGTGGTCGCGTCTCGCCCAGCAGGCCCTCGTCCGGCACGTCGTCGTGGAACAGCCCGCCGTAGTCCACCACGCGCGCCAGCACGCGCACGCCGTGGCGCTCGCACGCGGGCAGCGCCAGCCGGCCAGGCCAGGGCTCGAGCGGGTTGAGGATCAGCATCGCCCAGTCGATCAGGTCGCCGAAGCGCTCGAGACAGCCGATGACGTCGAGCGTGAAGCCGTTCGCGGGCCCGGGCGCGACGCCGATCGCGCTGCACAGGCCCGCCTCGCGCAGCCCGGCCATGGCCTCCCAGACGGCCGGCGAGGTGTAGCCGATGCGGTCGGGGTTGTGCAAGCAGGAGCACGTCGAAGCGATCGACCCCGCAGCGCTCGAGGCTGCGCTCGGCGGCCTGGCGGAGGTAGCCCGCGTACGTCCTCGCCGCGCAGCTCCGCTGCGAAGTGAAGCGCGGGAAGCCCTTGGAGCCGTCGCGCCGGGTGCCGTAGAAGTCGTGGCCGACCGCCCCGACGAGCGAGTACGATGCGCGCGGCAGGCCGGCGAGCGCGCGGCCGACCGCCGAGATCGGCCTCCCCGGCGCCGTAGACGTCCGCCGTGACGACGGTGTCGATGGCGGCGTCGGGGCGCAGCAGGCGGACGAGGCGGTCCTCGTCGAGCTGCTCGCCGAAGTGCATGTAGCGGCCGCCGCTCCACGCGCCGAGCGCGGTGTGACCGGGTGCGCTCATCGCTCCGCAGTCTGTCAGCTTCGGGCCGCAGCAGCGCCTGCACCTGGTGCGCGGCGCGCAGGCCCGACTCGATGGCGCCATCCACGAAGCCGCTCCAGCCGTCGGCGAGATCGGAGCCGGCGAAGACGATCCCGCGCTCCGGGCTCGCGCATCGCCATGTGGTGCTTGGCGTACCAGCCCGGCCGGTGGATCGCCCAGGTGCCGCGCGCGAACTCGTCGGCCAGCCAGTCGTGACAGTGTCGCGTCGACGATCTCGAGGCCCGGGATGAGCTCGTCGAGCGCGCGCTGGATCGCGGCTCGGTCGTCGATGTCGAAGGCCGCCGCGTCACGGCCGAAGCCGACGAGCAGCTGCGCCGCCGTCGGGCAGGAGGCGATCGGTCATGAGGTAGCCGAAGGGATGCGCCGGGAGCCATCGCGTTGATTCCCCGCGCTCTCGCCTCTCACCCTCAACCAGAGCTTGATCGCCGCGCGACGCCTGGCCGAGCGCGATCGCGTCGCGCTTGGCGCTCGAGATCGCCTCGATCCGGATGTGCGGCAGGACGTTCAGCGGCACGGTCAACGACGCACGTGCGCGCGCGCAGGACATCGCCGTTGCGCGTACGCACCTCCACCCCGTCGCTGACGCGGCCCGATCGAGTCGACGGGAGTCGAGAGCCACTGCGCGAACGGCGCCTGCGCGGCCATCGCGTCGATCAGGCCGCTCCGTGCCGGCGCCGAACGTGTAGACGCCGCCCGTCTCCTCGCGAGCTCGAGGCTGCAGCCCGAGAGCGCGTGCCAGCGCAGCACGCTGACGGCGCCGGCGTCGTCGAGGTAGCCGTGGGCCGAGCGCCTCGAACTCGGCCACCGAGCACGTCGCGCTCCTCGGCGTCGAGGTCGAGCTCGTCGATCCGCTGCGCGATCGTCTGCGCGTCGTAGCGGCGCGAGCGCGGCGAGCGCGAAGAGCGGGTCGTGCGGGCGCGGCAGGACGCCGGCGGCGGGCGCGACGAAGCTTGTCCCAGGCGCGCAGCGTGATCGCGTGGCGCTCGGCCATCAGTGCCCGCTGCGGCGCACGCCGTCGACCGTCCACGACATCGAGCTCGGGCGCCGTCGCTCTCGCCGATCCCCTGGCCGGCGCGCGTGAGCTCGGCCCAGGCGTAGCGGCTGATGCCAGTGCACCCAGCCGCCGCCCATCTCGATCGTCGTCGCCGCCCCAGTTCGCGCGCCAGGTGCGGCCGCCGAGCCGGTCGCGCGCCTCGATCAGCGTGCAGTCGAGGCCCGCGAGCGTCAGCTCGCGCGCTGCCGTGACGCCCGCGAACCCTCCGCCGATGACGATCGCGTCGAGCACGCGCCGAGTCTAGCCGAACGTCTGACTGACGAGTCAGGTCCCCGCCCGCGCTCGCGTGCAGCCCGTGCGCGGGTAGCATCCACAACGACCTGCGAAGGAGCAGAACGTGGACGGGCACGGTGCGATCAACGATACGGCGCGTGCCCTCTTCGCCCCGCTCGGCGGTGATTACGACCGCTGGGCCGCGATCCTCTCGTTCGCGCAGGACCCCCGCTGGCGGCGATTCCTGATCGAGCACGTGCCGGTCGGGCCGGACGCCCGGGTGCTCGACGTGGCGACGGGCACGGGCGCGATCGCACGCGGCCTCGTGCGGCGCTATGGCTGCCGCGTCGTCGGCCTCGACCAGTCGCCGCAGATGCTCGAGGGCGCACGCGAGCGAATCGCGCAAGGCAGGCCTCTCCGACCGCATCGAGCTGCGCCTCGGGAGCGCGGAGGAGATCGCATCTCGGGAGGCCTCGTTCGACGCCCTCACCTCCGGCTACCTGCTGCGCTACGTGGACGACCCGCTGGCCACGATGACCGATCTGCTGCGGCTGTGAAGCCGGGCGGCCCGTTCGCGCTGCTCGACTTCTGGCGTGCCCCCGAACCTCGCCGCGCGCGGCCTCTGGCACCTCTACACCGGCGTCGGGCTGCCCGTGCTCGGCCGCCTCGTCTCGCCGGGCTGGGCGGAGGTCGGCCGCTACCTGCGCCCGAGCATCTCGGCGCTTCGGCAAGGCCTATCCGCCGCCCGCTGCTGCGCGAGCTGCTGACCGAAGCGGGCGGCGCGACGTCAACGTGCAGCAGCTGAGCCTCGGCGGCGGCCTCGTCGCCTGGGGTGTGCGCGCTGTCCGGTGACGCCCGGCGCGTCGCGTTCTACGCGCTCCGCCCCGGCGGGGCGAGGCGACTGCATCACGCTGCTGCACCCGCCCTACACCGCCTGGCACCTCTCGTACGTCGCGCTCGGCGCGGGGCTCGCCGAGCGCGTCGACGGCGCGCGCCTGGCCTGGACGCTGGTCGCGTTCCTGCTCGCGGTCGGCGTCGCGGCGCACTGCCTCGACGAGCTCAACGGCCGGCCGCTCGACACGCTCCTCCCCGCCTCCCCGCTCGTCGACCGCGGCGCGCCGTCGCGCTCGCCGGCGCAGCGGCGATCGGCCTCTGGGGCGTCGGCTCCATCGGCTTCTGGCTGCTGCCGTTCGTGCTCGATCGGAGTCGGCGCTCGTGCTCGCCTACAACCTCGAGCTGTTCGGCGGCGCGCTGCACACCGACGAGATCTTCGCGCTCGGCTGGGGCGCCTTCCCCGTGCTCGTCGGCGGCTTCGCGCAGACGGGGTCGGTCGAGCTACCGGTCGTGCTCGGCGCCGCGTTCGCGGCCGCGACGAGCCTCGCCCAGCGCTCGCTCTCCAACTGGGCGCGGCGGCTGCGACGCGGCGGCCTGCGCGTCGAGGGCTCGATCGAGCAGGCGGGCGAGCCGCGCGAGGCGCTCGAGCGTCGACGACGCTGACGGCGCCCGCCGAGACCTCGCTGCGCGCGCTCGCGGCCGCGCACGTGCTGCTGGCCGCAGCGCTCGTGGCGCTGCGGCTGACCTAGCGGCCGCGAGCCACGGTGCTCTCAGCCCCAGACCTCGCGGGCTGTCTCGACGATCAGGCGCAGCTTGGCCTCCTGCTGGGCGAGCGCTCAGGTCGTTGCCGTCGACCGTCGAGGAGAACCCGCACTGCCCCGAGAGGCAGAGCTGGTCGATGTCGGCGAACCTGCTCGCCTCCTCGATGCGGCGCTTGAGCTCGTCCTTGCTCTCGAGCTCGCCGCTCTTGGTCGTCACGAGCCCGAGCACGACGACCTTGCCCGGCGGCAGGAAGCGCAGCGGCTCGAATCCGCCCGAGCGCTCATCGTCCCACTCCATGAAGAAGCCGTCGACGTTCAGCTCGTTGAGCAGCACCTCGGCGACGTACTCGTAGTCGCCCGTGGCGTACCAGGAGGAGCGGAAGTTGCCGCGGCACATGTGCGTCGTGATCCGCATGCCCTCGGGCCGGCTCGCGACGGCCTCGTTGAGGTAGCGGATGTAGGCCTCGTGCTGGTGCTCGCGGTCGCCGCCGAGCTGCGCGATGTGCTCCCGCTGCTCGGGATCGTTGAGGTAGGCGAGGCTCGTGTCGTCGAGCTGCAGGTAGCGGCAGCCGAGCTCGCCGAGGCGCGCGACCTCCTCGCGGTACGCCGCCGTGAGGTCGGCCCAGAACGTCTCGAGGTCGGGGTACACGCGTCTCGTCGATGGCCGCGCGGCCGCCGCGGTAGTGCACCATGCTCGGCGACGGAATCGTCAGCTTCGGCACCGCCGTCGTGCACGGTGTCGCGCAGGAAGGCGAAGTCGTCGGCGAAGATCGTGTGCTCGAGCCGCACGGGCGCGGCGACACGCATCGAAGCCGGCGTGAAGCTGATCGTGCCGGCCTGGTTCCTGAACTCGACGACGAGGTCGGACGCCAGCTTCTCGACGCCGCCGAGCTGGTAGATGAAGTCCATGTGCCATGAGCCGCGCCGCAGCTCGCCGTCGGTCGCCGACTCGAGTCCGACGGCCTCCTGCATGCGCATCGCCTCGCGGATCGCCTCGTCCTCGACGCGCGCGCAGCTCCGTCGGCGTCGATGGCTGCCGGCGGCGAGGTCTGCACGCGCCTTCAGCAGCTCGGGCGGGCGCAGCAGGCTGCCGACGTGATCTGCGCGGAACGGCGGCTCGGTGCGCCAGGCCATGCTGTCCTCCTCGTCGCGGCTACGGGGCGACTATAGATGGCATCTGCGCGATCCACGGAAGCATTCGGGACGAGTGCGCCCGGCGTTTCGCGCAGCGCCGACGGGGTATCGCCGAGCGACGATGTCCCGAACCTATCTCTCCATCTACCTGCAGGACCACCTCGCGGGCGCGACGGCCGCCGTCAACCTCGCGCGGCGCGCATCCAAGCACAACGCGGGCACCCCGACAGGGCGCCGGCTCGCGCAGATCACCCACGAGATCGAGGCCGACCGCGACACCCTGCTCGCGTTCATGGGAGAGCTCGGAGTGCGGGAATCGCATGCCAAGAACGGCGCCGCATGGCTGGCGGAACGGCTCTCGCGCCTCAAGCCGAACGGCCGCGGCCACGGCGACACGCTGATGCTGCGGATGCACGAGCTCGAAACGCTGTCGCTCGGCATCGCGGGCAAGCAGGCGCTCTGGGAGGCGTTGCGCATGGCGCCGCAGTCGGCGGCCGTGGCCAACCTCGACCTCGACGCCCTGCATGAGCGCGGCACGCAGCCAGCGCGAGCGCGTCGAGCTCGAGCGCACCGCCTTGGCACGGGCGGCGCTGTCGCTCTCCTCCGAGGTTCCGCAGCCCGACCTCGTCGCGACCGGCTGATCGACTACTGCCGGATCTCCAGGCAGCGGAGGCAGTCGAAGCCGAGCCAGTAGCGCCCGGCCTCGTTGACGATCGTCAGCAGCACGCCCTCACAGCCGGGGCAGCGCACGACCGCTCCGGGCGCCTGCGCGTAGACCCGCGTCTCGGCCAGCGGCCCGCGTCGACCGCAGCCGCCGCAGGTGGCGTTCGCCCGTGTCAGGTCGTGCTGGAAGAGCGCGCCCAGCACGCCCCCGAGCGCATTTCCGTCGAGCACCAGCTCCGTCGTGTCCATGCTCAGCCTCCCGTTGGCCCAAACCGCTCGGTCCTGATCCGCTCCGCACTGTGGCCCAGCGCGACCAGGCCGCTGGCGACCGCCTCGACGAGGCCCGTCGGCCCGCACACGAACGTGAGCGGCGCCGCTGCGGGCTGCCAGCCGACCTCGGCCAGCATGGCCTGATCGATGCGCCCTCTGAGACCCGTCCACGCCTCGGGCGCAGCCCGCGTGAGCGTGTGGACGATCTGAATACCGGCGAGCGCTCCGAGTCGCGCCAGCTCGGCGCCGTAGATGATGTCCTCGCTGGAGCGCCACGACGCGAGCAGCCGCAGCTCGGCGTCACTGCCGCTGGCTACGCGATGGCGCAGCATCGCCATCAGCGGCACGATTCCCGAGCCGCCGCCGACGAGCAGCAGCGGGCCCCCGAGCGAGGCATCCCAGGCGAAGTAGCCGCCGATCGGACCTCGCAGCTCGAGCTTGTCGCCCGCGCGCAGCTCGCCGGCGAGGTACGGCGAGACCTCGCCGTCCTCGAGCCGCTCGACCGTCAGCACCAGCGAGGAATCCTCGGGAGCCGAGGCGATCGAGTAGCTGCGCTGCACCTGGTAGCCGTCCTCGGCCGTCAGCCGCACGTCGACGTGCTGTCCTGCCCGGTGGCCGGCCCACTCGGGCGCGCGCAGGACGAGGCTCGTCACCCGCGGCGTCTCCTCGATTGCTTCGACGACCTCGGCCAGCTGCCAGGTCAGTCGCCCGTGTACCGCTGCTCGAGCCATGGATCGCCGTGGTTGTGGTAGCCGTAGCCCTCCCAGAAGCCGGGCTCGTCCTCAGACCGCAGCTGCAGCCCGCGCACCCACTTGGCGCTCTTCCAGAAGTACAGATGCGGTACCAGCAGTCGCGCCGGGCCGCCGTGCTCGGGCTCGAGCGGCTCGTCCTCGTAGCTGTAGGCGATCCACGCCTTGCCGCCCGTCACGTCCGCGAGCGCGAGGTTGGTCGTGTAGCCGCCGTCACTGTGAGCGACGACGAACTCGGCGGACGTCTCGACGCCGTCGAGCAGGGTGTCGAGGGAGACGCCCTCCCAGCGCGTGTCCAACTTCGACCACTTGGTGACGCAGTGGATGTCGGTCGTGATGTTTTCGCTCGGAAGCGCCCGCAGCTCGTCCCATGTCCACTGCCGCGGCGCATCGATCTCACCCGAGATCGAGAACGTCCAGCTCTCGAGCGGCCGATGCGGGGTCGGGCCGGCGGAGAGCACGGGGAAGTCCGAGGTGACGTACTGCCCGGGAGGCACGCGTCCGGCCTGCTCCGGTGCGCTCTGGCGGCGGTGGAACCCACGCGATACGAACGACATCTGGATCTCCTCTCGGGGCGGGAGCCTAGAGGAGATCTGTCGTGCTCGCCGTCCTGACGTTACGCGGCGTGCGTGAGGCTCGCTCGGAGCTCGTCCGCCAGCGCCTGCGCGAGAAATCCCGCGCGCACGGGATAGCGGCCGAAGGCCGGCGAGCTCGGATGACTCGCGAACGCCATGATCTCCGGCAGCACACGATCGGGCACCGCGACTTCCGGGTCGCGCAGCAGCGACGCGATCTCGCGCAGCGGCTCGGCGATCGCCTCACGGTTGGGGCGCGGCATGCGCGGCCAGGTGCGCAGGCCGATGCGGACTGCATGCTCGGGCTCGAGCGCGACCTCGAGCGTCGCCGCGAGGCTCCGGCGGCTGCGGGACACGGGCTCGGCACAGGCGGCCATGAGTTCTGCTCCTCTCGGCGCGATCGGTTGATCGAGTCTGGCTTCGAGCGTAGGCACCCGCGCGGTTCGCCGAGGTGCGGTTCGCCACACTTCGAGTGTGATGGAGGTCACACTCGGCGCTAGAGTCCAGCTGTGCCGATCGATGTCTTCGCAGACGTCCCCGAGCTCGAGCTGCGCGCCTCCGGGCGTCGCCGCAAGTTCAGCCGCGGCGAGGTCGTCTTCCACGAGGGAGACCCGGGCGACAGCCTGCATCGCGTCACGAGCGGCCGGTTCGCGGCACGGGTGACGACACCGGTCGGGGATGTCGCGACGTTCGCAGTGCACGGCCCGGGCGAGGTGTTCGGTCTGCTCGCGGTCGTCCACCCCGCTGCGCGGCGGACGGCGACGATCATCGCGCTGCAGGCGTCCGAGACGTTCGCGATCCCGCGGAGCGCCTTCGTGCGGCTGAAGGGGGCGTATCCCGGCGTGGCGACCGCCACCGAGCAACTGCTCGTGGAGATGCTCACCGCGTCCAGCAGCAGGCTCGTCGAAGCGCTCTACACGCCGGTGCACCTGCGCGTGCGCGCGCGCCTGCGCGACCTCGCCCGCATCTACGGCGGCGACGGCAGCGACGCCGGTCGTGATCCCGCTCAGCCAGGAAGACCTCGCCGGCCTCGCCGGGACGACGCGCGAGACCGTCAACCGCGTGCTCCAGGACGAGCAGGAGCGCGGCGCCGTCACGCTCGCCCGGCGCCGCATCACCGTCCTTCCCGGCGCGCTCTGATCGAGACGCCGACGCGGCGGGCTCAGAAGAGCGTGATCGCGCCGGTCGTGAGCGTGCCCGTGATCGCGGTTCCGAAGCCGTTCTTGATCGCGGCATCGGGGGAGTAGACGGCGGAGCTGCTCGAGACGGTGCCGGCAGCGCCCGCACCACCGCTGTGGCCGAGAACGATGGTGAGTGAATGCGCAGCTGCGTTCCAGGCGGCGGTCGTCCGGTCCGCGATCGTCGATCCGGAGAACGTCACGTTGCCTCCGGTCACGAAGCTCGTCGAGCCCGAGATTCACGCTCCCGAAATGCAGCGCGCACGAGGCGCTCGTCACCGTCAGGCTGTCGTTCGAGGCCCCGCCGTCGACGAGGGTGACCGTGACGTCGCCGAGCGCACTGAGGCTCTGGTCGCTGAAGTCGCCGCTCCACGTCGAGCAGAGCGTCGAGACCCTGAGCGTCTGCGAGAACGTGGCGACGATGCGATCGCCCTGATCGGCCCTGCCAGCCGTCGAGCCGCCGTCCAGGAACTGCACGGCGGTCGGGCGCGGAGCCACGTTCTGCACCTCGACGGCAACGGCCGGGGACGTGAACGTGTTGCCCGCCTTGTCGGTCGTCACGACCTGGACGTCGTACTGGCCATCGGCGAAGCCCGTGGTGTTCCAGGTCACGCCGTAGGGCGAGGTCGTGTCGGCGGCACCGAGGTTGCTCCACGTGCCCGCACCGTGCGGCGAGGTCTGGAACTGCGCCGAGCTGACTCCCGAGCCGCCGTCGGCCGAACCGGCCGTGACCGCGACGCTCGCGCCGTTCAGGAACGCGTTGGCGGCGGGCGCCGTGATCGCGCCCGTCGGCGGCGTATTGTCGACCCGGACGTTGGCCACCGCCGCGGAGGTGAACGTGTTGCCGACGTTGTCGTTCGTGGTCACGCGCAGGTCGTAGAGCCCGTCGCTGAACGACGTCGTGTCCCACGCGGCCGTGTAGGGGGTGAGGAGGTCGGGCGCGCCGAGGTTCGACCACGTGCCGGCGGCGGCCGGCGAGCTCTGGAACTGCGCCGAGGCCACCCCCGCTCCCGCATCCGCCGAGTTCGACGTCACCGAGACCGCGCCGCGCACGTTGGCCGCCGCCACAGGCGCGGTCACGGAGCCGGTCGGAGCCGTCGCATCGGCGGTGAACGTGAACGCGCTCGTCGGGGCGTTCCCGGCGACGTCCGCCAGGGTGACGGTGTAGGTGCCTGGGGTGACCGCCCCGCTCGTCCACACGAAGCTCGTCGAGGCGAAAGGCCCGCCGGAAGGGGTCGTCACGGACTCGGCCGCATGCGTCCAACCGGTCGCGCTGAGCAGGGGAAAGGCCGCCGATGCTGCGCCCGAGCCGCTGTCGGTGACCGTCGCGAGCAATCCGAAGCTGCCCGCGGCGTTCGACTTGAAGTAGATCTTGGTGCCGCTCAGGAACGCGCCGGTGGCGCCGCTCGCGACCACGACGGACACGGTCGGCGCGGTGTTGTCGACGCGGACGCCGGTGACCAGCGGCGAGGTCATCGTGTTGCCGGACTTGTCGGTCGTGACCACCTGGAGGTCGTAGAGGCCGTCGCTCACACCGGTCGTGACCCAGCTTGCGGCGTACGGCGCGGTCGTGTCGGCGACGGCCACGTTCGTCCACACGCCGGCGCCCGCGGGCGAGCGCTGGAAGAGGGCACTGGCGACACCGGAGCCGCGCGTCGGCCGAGCTCGACGTGACGCTGAACGTGCCCCGGATGACCGCCGACGGCGCCGGCGCGGTGACCGTCCCCGTCGGCGCAGTGTTGTCGACCCGCACGGCCGCGACCGTCGCCGAGGTGGACGAGTTGCCGACGTTGTCGGTCGTGAGTGCGCGCAGGTCATACGTCCCGTCGCTGAATGCCGTCGTGTCCCAGCTCGCCGAGTAGGGCGCCGCCGTGTCCGCTGCAGCGAGGTTCGACCAGGTGCCTGCGCTCGCCGGCGAGCTCTGGAACTGCACTGAAGCCACGCCCGACCCCGCATCGGCGGAGCTCGACGTCAGCGAGACCGATCCGCGCACGTTGGCAGCCGCCGCCGGCGCCGTGACCGCACCGGTGGGAAGCGTGTTGTCGACGCGGACGCCCGTGATCAACGGGGACGTGAACGTATTGCCGGCCTTGTCCGTCGTGACCACCTGGAGGTCGTAGAGGCCGTCGCTCACGCCGGTCGTGACCCAGCTCGCCGCATACGGCGCGGTCGTGTCCGCGGTCGCCACGTTCGTCCACACGCCGGCGCCTGCGGGCGAGCGCTGGAAGAGCGCGCTGGCGACCCCCGACTCCCCGTCGGCAGAGCTCGAGGTGACGCTGAGCGTGCCCTTGACGATCGCCGAGGACGCGGGGGACGCAATCAAACCGGTGGGCGCCGTGTTGTCGACGCGGACGGCCGCGATCGCCGCGGACGTGAGCACGTTGCCGACGTTGTCGGTCGTGATCATGCGCAGGTCGTAGAGGCCCTCGCTGACGGCCGTCGTGTCCCACGTCACCGCGTAGGGAGCCGCCGTGTCGGCGCTGCCGATATTCGACCAGGTGCCCGCGCCCGCGGGCGAGCTCTGGAACTGCACCGAGGCCACACCCGACCCCGCATCGGCGGAGCTCGATGTGACGGAGACCGAGCCGTGCACGTTCGCCGCCGCGACGGGCGCTGTAACCGCCCCTGTGGGCGCCGTGGAGTCGACCGCGAAGGTGACGGCCGACGTAACCGTGTTCCCCGCTGCGTCGGCGCCGGTGACGGTGTAGGTGGCGGGTGCGCTCGCGCCGCTCGCCCAGGTGAAGGCGGTCGATCCGTAGGGGCCGCCCGGCGGCGTCGTGTCGATCTCGGCCGCGTGGCTCGTCCAGCCGGCGGCACTGAGCAGCGGGAACGTCGCCGACAGAGCTCCGGAGAGCGCATCGGTCACGGTCGCGACAAGGGCGAAGCTGCCGGCCGCATTGGCCTTGAAGTAGATCTTGCCGGCGGCCAGGTAGGCGCCGACCGCACCGCTCGCGAGCGCGAGCGAGACGGCCGGAGCGGCGTTGTCGACAAGGACGCTCGTCACCGCCGGCGACGTGAACGCGTTGCCCGCGTTGTCGCTCGTGACCACGCGCAGGTCGTAGAGACCGCCGCTGAACGTCGTCGTGTTCCAGCTCACCGAGTACGGCGCCGAGGTGTCGGCAGCTCCGAGGCTCGTCCACGAGTCGGCGCCCGCAGGCGAGGTCTGGAACTGGGCCGAGGCCACGCCCGTGCCGAGATCGGCCGAGTCTGCCGTCACGCTCACGGTGCCCCTCACGATCGCGCCGCTCGCCGGCGCCGTGAGCGAGCCGGTCGGGGAGGTTTCGTCGACCGTGACGGAACTGCTCGCGGCGCTCGTGGCGGTCCAGGTGTGGAAGACCGCCGTCACCCGCCAGGTGAACGTCCCGTCGCCGAGAACGTCGGTGCAGTCGAGTGCAGCGGTCGGATTCGAAGCATCCGTGCCGCAGGCTCCACTCCAGAGCGAGCCGGTCGCCTCTCGGCGCTCGATGTAGTAGCCGACGGTGCCCGCTCCGGGTGCCGGCGCGGCAGTCCAGCTGATGCTCGCGGTCGGACCCGTGAGTGAGACCGTCGGGGTTCCGGGCTCGCCGAGCGTCGTGGCTGCGGCTGCGGCATTGCCGGAGCCCCCGCCCGTCCACCAGGCCGAGGCGGCGAGTGAGAACGCACAGGCGCCGAGGGCGACGCCTGCGAGCACGAGGAGGCGGCGGGCTGCAGTGCTCAAGCCGCCGCTCGCCCCGTGCCCGGAGAAGCCGCTCTCGCTATGGGTTCGCCGTGTAGTCGATCGTGATCGACACGTTCTTGCAGTTGTCCTGGTTCAGGCCGTTGTCCGTCAGGCGGACGGTCAGGCCCGACCAGGATCCGACGCCCGTCCCGGCCGGCACGACGGTCGCGCCGGAGGTGCCTCCGATGGCGAAGTCCGCCTGGGTGCAGTCCGGCTTGGTCGCGTCCACCACGTGCGAGGTGAAGGCGTGCACTGCGGCGGTCACCGAGCTGACGTTGACGGGGCCGGCATTCGTGTTGGTGAAGGTGCCCGAGAGCGCCTGGGCGGTGCCACCCGGATAGAGCCCCGTCGGCGTGCTGGTCTGGTTGACGGTGATCGCAGCGGCGGTTCCGGCGGTCGCGCTGCCCGACCCGGTCCCTCCGCGGGTCCAGTAGCCATATGCGACTGCGCCGAAGGCGAGACATGCGCCGACCGCCACGAACAGGGCCACGCGATTCCAGGTCTTCACAGACGGACTCCTCTTAGGGGCAAACGTGCACTGCGGCTCAGGCCGCGTCCACCGCAGAGGCGGTCGCGAACAGAAGACCTATCGACGCTCCCGGCGCAGCTTCAACCCCCTCGCCGGAGGTAGGTGCCCACACCTCCAATGGGGGAGCTTTGGTGAAAAATGGCGATGCCCGAGGCACCTCGACCGGGCAGGGGCCCGGTTTCTGCTTCGGGCGCGTCCCGGCAAGCCGTCTGCATGTATATTAACCGGAGGTTAGCTCCGGATGTTGCTGGAGGTGCCGTCTCCGCTTGACCGTCTCAGTCAGCTCGCCCGAAGGACTCGTCATGCAAGATCGCTCACACGCAGCCGCCGCGCACGCGCGTTCCCCGCCAGGCCCGTCGAGGGCGGGCTGATGCGCCAGGGCCCCCTCGCAGGCCGCTACGCCGCGGTCGCCGCGCATGGTCATGCTCGCGCTGATCCCCTACCTGGCGCTGTCTGCCGCGCTCGGGCCGCTGACGCCGATCATCGCCAGGCAGCTGCACATGAGCGCTGCAGACGATGAGCCTCGGCGAAGGTCTCGGCAACGCCGCCTACGCCGTGGGCACCGTGCTCGCCGTCCAGTTCGCGCAGCACTTCCCGCAGCGCCGGATGCTCGTCGGCTACGCGGTGCTGCTGCGTCGTCGGGTCGGTGCTGACGGCGGCCGCCGCAGAACGCCGAGATGTTCATCGCCGGCCACGTGATCCAGGGGCTCTGCACGAGCCTCCTGCTGATCGCCGCCGTTCCGCCCCTCGCGATCGGCTACCCGGCCAACAAGCTGCGCGACACCGCCGTGATCATGAACATGTGCATCTTCGGCGCGGTCGCGCTCGGCCCGTTCATCGGCGGCCTGCAGGCCGAGTCGAATGCCTGGCGGCCGCTGTTCTGGATCGTCGCCGGCGGTCTCGGCCTGCGCGCTCGTGCTCGCCGTGCTGACCTTCGAGGACGCGCCGCCCGCCAATCCCGACTCGCCTCGCGACCTGCCGGCGATCGGGCTCGCGGCGATCGGCTGCCTGGCCGCCTTCTTCGGCGCCTCGGAGCTCACGAGCCACGGCTTCCTCGACGCCGTCACGATCCTGCCGCTGCTCGGCGGCCTCGCGACGATCGTCGTCCTGGTCGCCTACCAGTACCGCGCCAAGCAGCCGCTGCTGACGATCCGCACGATGCTCACGAGCTCGATCCCGGTCGCGGGAATCATCGTGGCGCTGTTCGCGGCGGCGGCCTCGGTCTCGGCGACCGCGCTCACCGCCGGCGTCCTCGTCGGGCACTACAGCGCCGTCCACATCGGGCTGCTCTACGTGCCGGAGCTCGGCGGCGCCGTGATCTCGGCGGTCGCGCTCGGCCTCGTCATCAGCAGGCGCGCGCTGCACTACCTGCCCGCTGGTCGGCATGCTCGTGCTCGCCGCCGGCATCGCCGTCTTCCGCATCGAGGTGCCCTCCAGCGAGGCGCTGACGCTCGTCGGCTCGGGGCTGACGGGCATCGGGCTCGGCGCCACCGTCGCACCGGCGCTGTTCGTCGCGGGCTTCTCGCTGCCCGCCGCCAACCTCCAGCGCGTGTTCGCCATCGTCGAGCTCCTGCGCGCGGTGGCGGCCTTCATGGTCGCGCCGATCTTCGTCCACCTCGCGGCGACGACCGGCGGCAGCCTCGCCGGCGGCACCGGCATCGCGCTCTGGATCGGCCTCGGCCTCGCCGCTCGGCGGCGCCGTCATCGGCGTCGCCATCTACGCGCTCAGCGGCGCGCGCCCGCAGCCGGCCGACCTCGAGACCTTCCTGCAGGGCGTCACTCCCGGCCTGGGACTCGCCGCCGCTGCTGGCCGACGTCCGCTCGGGCGCTGGCCGTCGCGAGCCCGGCACAACGAAAGCGGCGACTGAGATGCCTGAGCGCCACGGCGCCACCGGTCCCGTCGTCTTCGCCTACGACGGCTCCGAGCTCGCGGCGCTCGCGATCGAGCACGCCGGAAGGCAGCTGGCGCCCGGGCAGGAGGCGCTCGTCGTCTGCGTCTGGCAGCCGGCCGACGTCGGCTTCGTGCCTGCCGGCGAGCGGCACTTCGACGCCGCCCAGGCGCCCGAGGTGAAGAGCGCCGCCGAGGAGGTCGCCGCACAGGGGCGCCGCGCTGGCCGAGCAGGCCGGGTTTCGGTCGACGAGCCGGCGGTCTGGGCGGCGCCGACCTGGAAGGGCATCGTCGAGACCGCCGACGAGCACGACGCGAGCCTGATCGTGCTCGGCTCGCACCGCCGCAGCGGGCTCGTGGGGCGCCTGCTCGGCAGCGTCGCGGCGGCCGTCGTCGCACACTCGACCGCGCTCGGTGCTCGTCGTGCACCAGTGGCCCGAGCCGGGCTGATCGTCGCTCGGCCGCTCGCACTCGCGCGGCCCTGAGCTGCTCCACCCGCGCTCGACGCACGCCGGAACCCTCCAGTTGACAGGAGTCGAACAGAGCGCCCGTACGGCTTGCACCGCGTCGAGAACTGCTGGTCGGCTAGTGCCGGGTGATCGGTGAGCGGAGCGTAAAGATCGTGTCGATGCGCTGCGCGGTGCCGTGTGCGGGCGCGAGCATCAGCACGCTGGTCACGCGTAGGTGGCCGAGGCGGGCGAGCCGCCGGCGCGCCGCCCGCGTGAGGCGCAGGCGCACGGTCATCGTCTTCCGGGCGTGCACCCTGATGCGCGCGTGGGCGAGCGTCGGCCCTCCCGTCGCGGCTCGCACGCGGATCGCCGCGGTGCAGACCACCCGGCTCGGACAGTGCACGCGCAGGCGCACGATGCCGCCCGCGCCCGCGACGATCGGCGCGTGGCGGCGAACGATCCGCCTCTTGACCCGGGCTACGGCGGGCTTGGCCGCCGTTAGGGCGGCGGCGGAAGGCGCGGTCGCGGCGGCGGCGGAAGCCGCGGGCGGAGCCGCGCTCACGCTGATGGTCACGGGCGCCGAGAGCGCGCTGGCGCCGGCGGCATCCGTGACTCGTACACGCACGCTGTACGTTCCGGCCGGGAACGTGTAGGTCGGGCTGGCGCCGGTCGCGTCGCCGAACTGGCCGTCGCCATTGACATCCCACGAATATGTGAGTCCGCCCCGGTCGACCCGTTGGCGTCGAGCTGGACCGCGAGCGGCGCGACGCCCGATGTCGGTGAGGCGATCGCTGCGGCCGTCAGCCGGTTGTAGGTGACCTTGACGATGCTGCCGTCGTTGAGGTCGGGGTAGACGAGGCTTCCGTCGGGCGCGATCACGAGCTCGACCGGGTGCGCCCCGCCGCGCAGGAAGGTGCTGACCTGTGCAGGGTCCGGAAGGCCGTCGGCACCGCGCGGCAGGTACCAGATGCAGTCGCGCGAGTAGTCCGAGACGAACACGCCTCCGCGGTAGGCGGCCGGGTAGCCGCCACCGTCGGAGGCGAATGCGACGCCCGAGATGGACGATGCACCCGCGGGACACTGGTCGACGGCGGCCCCGTGGCCGTAGGCCCAATACGGCGCCGCCCACGCACCGGCGCCGGCCGCGTAGAGGCTGTCGCAGAGCGGCTTCTGGAGCGTATCCCAGGGCTTGTGGACCGCGGGCCCCTCGTAGCAGGGCCAACCGAAGTTCACGGGCGCGGCGCCGCTCGGCGCGGCGACCCTGTCGAGCTCCTCCCACTTCGCCGCGCCCACATCGCCCACCCACAGCTCACCGTTGCGGAAGCCGAAGCGGAACGGGTTGCGGAATCCATAGGCGACGATCTCGGGCGTGCCGCCGTCGGGGCTGACACGGATGAGGGCGCCGCTGTAGCCAAGCGGGTCGCCGCCCGTTCTGATGTCCTGGGCGCGTAATGAGCCGCCCTCGTCGACCGGATCGCCGCAGGGATTGCCGAACTGGCCGTAGTCGGCGGTGTTGAAGCTCGCCCCCTCACCCCCGCTCGCGTAGAGCATGCCGTCGGGCCCGAAGCGCAGATCGCCGATCGAGTGGCTCGGGAACTGCTGGCACCAGCCGTCGACGAGGGGCGTCATGGAGACCGCCTGATCGGTGGCGGGATCGACCTCGACGCGCACCAGGCGACCGCTGACAGGGCATCCGGACGTGTTCGCGTTGGGACAGGGGTCGCCGTCGGTGTTGGCCGTGCCGTACTTGGGCGCAGGCCGCCGATGTCCGCGTCGCGCGTGTAGAGCACGTAGATGTACGGCCGCCCGGGCCACCCGGGATCGACGGCCAGCCCGAGCATCCCCCGGTCCTGGAAGTTGTGCGTCTCGGTGCGGAGATCGACGACGGTCGTCGGCGTCGGATCCGCGAGGCTGTCGAACGCCTTGATCACGCCGCGCTTCTCGGTCACGAAGATCGGGCCGCCGCCCGGCGCGAAGCGCACGGAGGTGGGCTGGCTCAGCCCGGTGATCACGGGCGTCACCTGGAAGTCGGGCGGAAGCGCCATCGCCTGGTCGGCCATCACCAGGGCCGCCGCCAGGCACGCCAAGAACGCAATGAATCTCGTAGCCCGCATGCTGAATTGCAGGAGTGCCGTCCCCGTCGCCGTTGGGCACCGAACGCCAGGCAGCTTACGTCAGGAGGCACCCGGGCGCACGATTTCACCCCAGGTCCTTCGCGCTGAGGGGGCTTTCCTGCCGGCCTGGGGTGGCCGGGGGCTCTTCCGGACTTCCGAGGTGCTCGCGCGGCTACGCCTGTTGCTCGAGCAGCACCTTGCCGCCGCTCGGCGGGCTCATCGCTTCCAGCATCGCGGCGCCCTTTCGCAGGTCGTCCTCCGAGGCGAAGGGGACTGCGATGACGACCTTCCCCGGCAGAGTGATCCGCGAAGACACTGATGCGCGTAGCGGGGATGCCTTGGGGTCGGCCGCCCGAGGCCTTGAGCTCCCTGAGCATCACATTGACGGCTGCATCGTCGGCCTCAAACGTGGCTACGCGCGCAAGCTCTGCCATGTGCGTCCTCCATCGCTGGAGCGGCACGAATCCAGCGCGCCCGGGAGCTCGGCCGCCAGCACGTCGAGCTCTCTGGCGGCGCCGGTTGACGATGGAGCGTTCTTGAACGCCCTCGAAGCAGGCGATGAGTTGGACGTCAGTGCGTCTCGCGCACCGTCAGCGCCAGGCTGTAGATGCGACCCTCTTGCGTGGTGACGAAGAGGGTCTTGCCGCGAGACCCGCCCCAGGCAAGATTGGTCGTCGTATCCGGGACGTCGATCTCACCGATCTCCTTGCCCGCAGGGTTCGTGATCAGGATAGAGCTGCTACACGTTGTCGCCCAGATATCGCCCTTCTCGTCCACGCCCACCCCGTCGCAACCCGTGATTTGCAGATGTCGTGCCGGCCCCAGCGTGTCCCCTGCGGTAATCGGGAATGAGACGAGGCCCTCGCCGGCGGTATCGGTGACGTAGAGCGTCCTCTGGTCAGGCGAGAAGGCGATGCCGTTCGGTGCGTTCAGCGCGGTCGTCAAGCGCGTCACGACCTTCGTCTTGGGATCCAGGCGATAGACACCATGCACGGCTTTGTCGAGCGGTTGGGTAAGGCCCAAGTTCGGATCTGTGAACCAGATCGTCCCGTCACGCTTGACGATCACATCGTTCGGCTCGATGAACGGCTTGCCTCGATAGCTGTCGGCGAGCACAGTCGCGGTGCCATCGGCGGCTATCTTGGCGATCGCGCCTCGATGCTTGCTATCTCCGGCCTCGGCCTCGATCACGGATCCGTGCGCGTCGAGGGCGTGCCCGTTGGCAACGTTGCTGGGTTGCCGAAAGACGCTCTTCTTGCCTGCGGCATTGAACTCGACGACGGCGTCGCCATGGACATCGCTCACGATCAGACGGCCATCGGGTAGCCAGAGCGGACCCTCCGCGTAACTGACTCTGCCCAGCAGTTTCACCTTCGCGCCCGGCGCCAGAAGGCTCCGCACGCTCGTCGGGGGCGACGTTCCCTTGGCGGACGTTGACGTCGCAGACAAGGCTGCGGCAAGGACAGCCAGTGCGACGACGATTTGCGTCCGCGATCGACGCGACCTGACACACCGCTCGGCCACCCCAGAGCGAGCGAAAGCAGCGGCCTGCATCGATACAGCCTCGCCGTCGACGGTCTTCACGGCTCTCCCGGGATAGTGGTCCGCGGCGGCGGTCGTTCCTGCCTCCCCATGGAAACTGACCATGCCCCATCCGAGCAGGCCGCGCAATATGAAATTCATCGGAGATTGCGTCAATCCCTTAGAGTGGGCCTCACGACACGGGGTCTCGCTGGGCGACGCACGGAGATCGATCAACGTAGCCGACACGATCCAGTACGACGCCGGGGAAGGCGCTCTCACAAGCGACGGACTGACTCCTCGGCTTCTTCCGCCCCTCCGGATCACAACCGGACGCTCGTGATCGCCGTGCGCCGACGCGTGATCGTCGTGTTCGCCGCCAGAGCCGCCACGCGGCGGCCGAGCCGCCGGCGCGCGACCCGCCTTCAGCGGCGTCTCGCCGCGAGCGTTACGACGCAGATGACGACCAACGCGATGATCGCGATGACGAAGTAACGGCTCACGGCTCGTGATGCCCGGACGCAGGGTGCTCGAACCCCGCCGGAGTGGAAGGCCCGCCCGCCACTAACCATCAGATCGATTGAGACGCGCCGGATCTACGCCCGTCGCGAACCCGCCATCACCGGTTAACAGCTGCCCCGGCCCCTGCGCGTCGCGAGGGAACGGCTCCGTTGACCCAAATAGCGTGCGCGGTTTAGGACTTCTAGGACAGGCTGGAACGGGTGTCGGGTAGCAATTTGGTAGCACGAGCTACCACGGCGAGCGGGGTCAGGCGGTCATGGCCCGCTTACCGGCATGAGGGTGCCGTTCAGCAGCCGCATTGGATCGCACGGCCTCGCCAGTTGATACTTGCCACATGCTCATTTTGGAGCCCGCTCACGTTGCCGCTCTGCGGCGTTCCCGGCGACTGGCGCGAACCAAACGCGGCGCCCGAGCGCCCGTTCGAAGGACCGGCATCGCGCGCCGAGCACGGGCTAGCGCCGAAGGGCCGTGGGTGCACGCAACGTGACGAGTCCAGCATCGAGCGTCGCGTCATGTACATAAATCCATGGCTGATGGTGAGCGTCGCCTTTGCCTCTGGACTAGCCCTCGCCACACACAGGTGGACGCTCGCGGCCATATTCGCCGCCGCCACCGCTGCACTCCTAGCCAACGGCCTATTTCTCAATGGCGACGCTCGCCCCCCAGGAGGCGGCGATTGGTCAGTAGGCGCGATCTACCTCCTGGCCGGCGCCATCGCGCTCGTAGCGTTCACACTGGGGGTCGGCATCGGCCTGATCGGGCGTCGCCTGAAACAGTGAGACCCGAACGCCGCTTCGCAAGACACGATCCCACGCCATCCAACAACCGCCCGGATCACAACCGGAGAGCGCATGGCGCACTCAAAGGTCGAACGCGAGAGCGCTAGCTACGCGCCGACGAGGGGTGTGACGCTAGACCCCAGGGGCGGCGCTGGGTCAACAGGCACTCCGATGATGCGGCGGTCCTGGCGGCCGGCGAGGCGCAACGCGATCCTCGTGAGCTGTACTGATCTCGCGCGGCTGAGACCAGCGGCTGACAGGAAAGCGACTACGCTACCGTTGCGCCAGACGAGGGTGACGGTGCATTCTGTCGTGCACATGAGGGTGCGCAGACCGCTGCCGCCGGACTCGAATGCCAAGGGGTGGGCGGATCCGTCGCCTCGTGCGCGTGTCGCCCGTGCAGCCTGCGTTAACGCGACGTCGGCGGCGCGCGTCGTGGTAAAGCTGACGATTGAATCCTGCAGCTTGACCTTTGACCGAGTGCCATCGACCGCGACCATGAATCGCTGCCCGCGGATTTCACGGTCGTCTTCGACGCCCCGCCGATCCGAATAGGCGAGTGGCCGATTAACCTCAGCGATGAAAAGTCGGTTGGCTGCAAGAGACGACGCGTAAAGGAGCCTGCCGAACCCGCTGCGCCGAATGCGGACGTGACGCTCGCCAGCACCAGCGCGACCGCGACGAGGAACCCTGCACCTCGGATGCACTTAGGTGCGCACGACGGCGATCCAGTCACGTTCCAGCGTACCCTGCGCTCACAATCGGACTCAAGCCCGCTGAATGGAGCGTTTGCGTGAACGCGTCGGGTAGGACCGAGCCTACGACCCCGGCTAACAGCTGGCCGGGTTCGGCGCACCGTGCACATACGGCTCCGTTGAGCCAACGTGTGCGGTTTAGGACGCCTCGGACGGTCTGGACAGGGTATCGGGTAGCAATTCGGTAGCAATCGTGCCGCGCGGTCGGGCAAGGGGCGTCGCTCCTTCAGTCTTCCGAGAGGTAGATCTGAAAGGTGTCGATGTGCACCTCGCCGATCTCACTCGCCTTCGAACCGAGGTCCAGCATCGGCTGAGGAACGTGGTACGCCGTTCGGCGATCCGTCGATCGCTCAACATCGGCGAACTCCAGCACGTTGAGGCGTTGTTCGGCGAAGTAGGTCGAGGCGCGTTCAGTGAAGGCGGCTGCGTCAGCCGCCATCGAGACGGCGTTACGAAGGCGCCTGGTGCTCCCTTGAAGATGTCGTTGCCGTGCTGGGCTTTGACGTCGACGCAACCCACCCGTACCTCGAGTCCAGCATTCGACGCGGACTCCTCCGAGTCAGCGGCACGGGAACCTGCGTTCTGCTGCCGTACATGGCGCCGTGCGACGTCCTCAGCGACGTCCTCTGCGTTCCGGCCGGAGATGGGCACATCGCTCCAGCCACCCAAACAGTGAGCTGCGAATCGGTGCTGGCCTCCCCGCGGCCGTCTGGCTCTCTCTGGGATTCCCGGTCGAATACGTGCGCCGGCAGATGGGCCATCGCGACATCGCGACGACGATCCGGAACTACGGTCACCTCGAGCGCACGCTCATCCCCGATGCGGCTGGCCGGACGGAGGCGGCTGTCCTTGGCGATCAGAAAGCGTGGTAGCAATTTGGTAGCACGCCGCGCCTGAAGCGCCGACCAAGAAATGCAAAAGGCCCGCCTGAGCGGGCCTTTTGTACGAGCTCCTCGGGTAGGACTCGAACCTACAACCCTCCGGTTAACAGCCGGATGCTCTACCATTGAGCTACCGAGGAAGGCTGCTCAAAGCGTACCAGCGGGCTTCCTAATCGCGCAGGCGCTGCGTCTCGCGGTAGCTCTTCAGCTTCATCAGGGCGCGCGACTCGATCTGGCGGACACGCTCGCGCGTGACGCCGAAGGCGCGGCCGACCTCCTCGAGCGTGCGGGCGTCGCTGCCGTCGAGGCCGTAGCGCAGCTCGAGCACCTTGCGCTCGCGGTGCGAGAGCGTCGAGAGGACGTCCTCGAGCTCCTGGCCTCGCAGCTTCGTGATCACCATCTGGTGCGGGCGCGCCTCCTCGTCGTCCTCGATGAATGCGCCCAGCGAGCCGTCGTCCTCGTCGCCGACGGGCGTCTCGAGCGAGACGGGCTCCTGGGCGATCTTGAGGATCTGGACGATGCGCTCGGGCGTCGTCTCCATCACGACCGCGAGCTCCTCGGGCGAGGGCTCGCGCTCCAGCTCCTGCAGCAGCTGGCGCTGGATGCGGTGCAGCTTGTTGATCGTCTCGACCATGTGCACGGGCACGCGGATCGTGCGCGCCTGGTCGGCGATGCCGCGCGTGATCGCCTGGCGGATCCACCAGGTCGCGTAGGTCGAGAACTTGTAGCCACGGCGCCAGTCGTACTTCTCGACGGCGCTTCATGAGGCCGACGTTGCCCTCCTGGATGAGATCGAGGAAGAGCATGCCGCGGCCGACGTAGCGTTTCGCGACGGACACCACGAGACGGAGGTTGGCCTCGATCAGCGCGCGGCGCGCGGCCGGGTCGTTGCGCTCGATGCGCTTCGCGAGCGCGATCTCCTCGGCGGCCGTGAGCAGCGGCACGCGGCCGATCTCGCGCAGGTAGGCGCGCACCGGGTCGTGCGCGCGATGGCGCACGTTGACGTCGATCGTCGGGCCGGGCCCTCGACCTCGGCGCCTCCTCGCTCGTCGTCGTCGTCGACGGTGATGACCTCGAAGCCGTGCGCGTCGCGCGCCGGCGCCGTCTTCCTCGTCGCCGTGCGTCGGACCAGCAGGCCGAGCAGCTGCGAGCCAGAGAGCTCGTGCTCGTGATCGTCGTCGCGTGTCAAGGAGTCTGCCATCAGGTTCCGCTCGTCCGTGGGGCGTACGCGCCTCCGGCGCTGCGCGCCAGCGCCTGGAGCTCCGCGAGCTCCCTCATCTCCTCGGGAGTTATCTCGGCTGCGGCGAGCTTCTCCTTGAGCGGTTCCAGTCGGCGCTTGATCCAACGCGACTCGACGCGCCCTGCAACCTCCGCCAGAGCCTCGGGCCCACCGTGCCGCGCGGCGAGCGCCAGGAACTCAGCCTCGAGACGCTCGCTGCCTCAGATACGGGCGGGAGCTTCCGATCCTGGTTCAGCCGCGCCACGCACCCAGGCGTGCGCCGCGCGCATCTCCGCCTGGGACAGCGCTTCCGGCGGCATGCGCTCGAGCATCGCGCAGCCCGCGCTCCCCGGCGTCGAGCGCGAGCGCGAGCAGGATCCGCTCGTCACGCTGCGCCGGCATCCATCGGCAGGCGCACCGCGCTCCTCGGCTGCCGGTCGACTCGGCGGCCCGCCGGCGACGCGGCGCGCGACGAGCCGCGACTCCGTCAGCGGATCGAGGAACAGGCGCGAGCCGGCGAGCCGCACGAGCTCGTCGCGCTCGGGCGTCGCGCGGCGCGTCGCGGAAGATCCGGCCTGCAGCGCGGCGATAGGCCTCGTCGCGCCCGACGCGCGCTGCCGGCGTCGGCCGCGCCGAGCACGCGCGAGACCCGGAACGCGAGCACGCTCTGCGCATCCGGCAGCAGGCGATCGACGGCCTCGCGCCCGGCCGCCGCGACGTCGGCGGGATCGGAGCCGCGCGGTGGCGAGGCGATGCGCACGTTGCAGGCCGACATCGGCGCTCGTCGCGAGCTCGATGCCGCGCATCGCCGCCTCGCCGCCGGCCGCGTCCGCGTCGAACAGCAGCACGACGTTGCGCGCGAGCGTGCGCAGCTCGCTGCAGCTGCGGCTGCGTCAGCGCCGTTCCCATCGAGGCGACGACGTTCTCGTAGCCGGCCTGGACGAGCATGATCACGTCGGTGTAGCCCTCGACGACGATCGCCTCCTCGCCGCGCGCGATCGCGGTGCGCGCGAGGTGCAGGCCGTAGAGCGTCGAGCCCTTCTTCCAGAGCGGGCTCTCGGGCGAGTTGACGTACTTCGCGCCGCGACTCGTCGGGCGGCAGGCGCCGGCCCGCGAACGCGATCGGGCGCCCGCGGCGGTCGCAGAGCGTGAAGACGAGGCGCCCGCCATGCGGTCGACAGGCCCGGCGGCCGCGGCTCGCGATGCCCGTCTCGTCGCAGCTCGCGGTCGGCGAACCCGCGCTTGTGCGCGCCGGCGATGACCTGGCGCTCGTCGGCGGAGTAGCCGAGCTGGAAGCGCTCGGCCATCTCCCACGTCACGCCGCGCTCGGTGAGGTACGTCGCGGGCGCCCTCGGCGAGCGGGCTCTCGCGCAGCACGCGGTGGTAGAACGCCGCCGTCAGCGCCAGCAGCTCGCGCCGGCGATCCTCGCCGCGCCTGCGCTGGCCGCGATCTCCGGGCTCTCCTCCTCGTAGCTCGAGCGCGCACGTTGAAGCGCTCGGCGAGCCACTCGATCGCGCCCGTGAAGTCGAGCGCATGGCGGGCGCGCACGTAGGCGATCGCGTCGCCGCCGACACCGCAGCCGTGGCAGTGGTAGAGCCCCTTGACGGGGTTGACGTAGAACGATCCCGAGCGCTCCTGGTGGAACGGGCAGCGCCCGACCCATTCGACGCCGGCCTTGCGCAGCTCGGTGTCCGCGCGCGCGAGCTCGAGCAGGTCGGCGCGCTCCTTGACCTCCTCGACCGACGCCGGCGTCAGGCGCCCGCTCACGGGCCCGCCTGCGCGAGCGGGAGGAGCAGCTCCTCGAAGCGGCGCAGCGCGAAGCGGTCGGTCATCCCCGCGACGTGGTCGGTCACGCGCGTCGCGATGTCGATCGTCGGGCCGTCGTCGTCCATCGTCGCCGGGGTGGTCGCAGAAGTACGCGAACAGGCTGCGCACGACGAAGCCCGCGCGCTCGGCCTCCTCGCGCAGCGGCCCCTGCCCGTAGACGCGCTCGAACAGGAACGCGCGCAGCGCGAGCATCGCCTCGGCGACCGGCTCGCTCTGGCGGATGTCGCCGGCGGCGTCCGAGGTCTCGACGAGGTCGTGCACGATCGCATCGATGCGGGCGGAGCCGGTCGCGCCGAGCATCGCGACGGGGCTCCTCGGGCAGCTCGCCGGCGTCGAGCACGCCGGCGCGCAGCGCGTCGTCGATGTCGTGGTTGATGTACGCGACGCGGTCGACGAGCTTGACGATGCGCCCCTCGAGCGACTCGGGCGCGACCGGGCCCGGTGTGGTTGAGGATGCCGTCGCGCACCTCGTGCGTGAGGTTCAGCCCGCGGCCGTCGCGCTCGAGCACGTCGACGACGCGCAGCGAGTGCTCGTTGTGGCGGAAGCTGCGGTCGAAGCGCTCGCGCAGCGCGGCGTCGAGCGCCGGCCTCGCCGGCGTGGCCGAACGGCGGGTGCCCGAGATCGTGGCCGAGGCCGATCGCCTCGGTCAGATCCTCGTTGAGGCGCAGCGCGCGCGCGACCGTGCGCGAGATGCCCACCGCCTCGAGCGTGTGCGTCAGCCGCGTGCGGTAGTGGTCGCCCTCGGGCGCGACGAAGACCTGCGTCTTGTGCTTCAGGCGCCGGAACGCCTTGCAGTGCGCGATGCGGTCGCGGTCGCGCTGGAACGGGCTGCGGAGGCCGCACGGCTCCTCCTCGACGAGCCGTCCGCGCGTCTGCGACGAGCGCACGGCGAGCGGCGAGAGGCGGCTCTGCCTCCTCGCGCTCGAGGCGCTCGAGGAAGTGGTCGGCGACTGGTCCAGTGCTACGCATTCGCCCGGGTGATTCTACGGGAATCTCCAGTCGCGCCCCGACCGGACGTCTGGCGCTGTTTCCGGACCTTGCGCAGCCCGCGCCGGGCACGGCGCGACGGCTTGGCTAGACGATGATCGGCACGGTGCCGCCGTCGGCGCTCCAGGCCGCGCCGGTGACGAAGCTCGAGCGCGCCGAGCACAGAAATGCGATCACGCCCGCGATCTCCTCGGGCTCGGCCAGCCGGCCGAGCGGGCGGCCCGCGCCGGCGGCCGCCAGCGCGGCGTCGCGATCGCTTGCCCGAGCGCTCGGCGTTCTGGTCGGCCAGCCCGCCGGGCGCGAGCCAGGCCGGCGTCAGCGTCGGGCCCGGGGCAGACGGCGTTGACGAGGATGCCCTCGCGCGCGTGCGCGTCCGCGAGCAGGCGCGAGAACGACAGCACGGCGGCCTTCGTGACGCTGTAGTCCGGCATGCCCGCAGACGGGCGCTTGCCCGACGTGGAGGCGACGTTGACGATGCGCGCCTGGTCGGAGGCGCGCAGGTGCGGCAGGGCCGCGCGTGCACAGCGGACGTAGGAGAGCACGTTGAGCTCGAAGGACGACGCATCCACTCGGAGTCGTCGAGCTCCCACCAGTTGCGAGGTGCGCGCCGCGCCGACGTTGTTGACGAGCACGTCGAGGCCGCCGAAGCGCTCGACGCGCGGCCGCGACGGCCTCGCTCGCCGCCCGCCGCGGCGGAGAGGTCGGCGGCGATGCCGAGCGCCTCGGCGGCGCCCGAGCGTGCTCGAGCTCCGCCGCGACCGCGGCCGCGCGCTCGCCGTCGCGCCCGACGACGGCGACGCGCGCGCCCGCGCGGGCGAGCGCCTGCGCCGTCGCGAGGCCGATGCCCGCCGTGCCACCGGTGACGAGGCAGCCACGCCCCTCGAGTCCCAAGCTCCATCGCGGCAATCGTACCGGCGGGGCGCGGCCGCGACGTCGCGTCTACAGTGCGAGGCGATGCCGCTGCTGCTCCTCGTCCGCCACGGCGAAACCGCGTGGAACGCAGAGCACCGCTGGCAGGGCCACTACGACGCGCCGCTCAGCCCCGAAGGGCGGGCAGCAGGCCGAGGCGCTCGCGCATCGCGTCGCGCTCGATGCACCCGGGCGCGCTCTACTCCTCCGATCTCCCGCGCGCCGCGAGACGGCCGAGGAGATCGCGCGCCGCACCGGCCTCGAGCCGGCCTACGACCCGCGCTGGCGCGAGGTCGACGTCGGCGAGTGGGTCGGGCTCGACGCCCGACGAGGTGCGAGGCGCGCTATCCCGGAGGGCTTCGCGCGCTGGCTCGCCGGCGGCACGGGCTGGGAGCAGGGCGAGTCGTACCCCGAGATGGCCGAGCGCGGCCTCGAGGCCGCGCGCGACGTCGTCGAGCGCGCATCGACGGCGCAACCGGCACCGGTCGTCTGCGTGACGCACGGCGGCGTGATCCGCTCGATCGTCATGCACGTGCTCGGAATGCCGCCGACCGCGCGGCGGCTGCTCGCGACCGGACCGACGGCGACGATCACGGCGATCGACGCGACGGCGCCCATCTGGCGCCTGCGCTCGTTCAACGACGCCGGCCACCTGCCGCGCTGAGCAGCCGCGCTACTCCGGGCGGTCGTCGCGCAGGCCCTGCGGGGGCCAGTCGCCCTCGGGGGCGTCACAGCGGCTCGTGCAGTGCAGCGAGGCCACGTTCTGGAGCGGCACGAGGATGTGCCCGTTGAGCTCGACGTGCGGGACGCCCTCGAGCAGGCAGTAGGCCGTCAGCACGCCATCCTGGTACTCGCCGCCGAACAGCGCGAGCTCGATGTGCTCGCCCTTGTACTTCTGGCTGTAGTCCTCCACGGAGCTCCTTCCCGGCTGCCGGCGTCAGCGTACGGGACGGCATGCAGCGGCGGAGGGCGACCGCTGTCGCCCTCCGCGCGTGCTGCAAGTTAATCCCGGCGGCGACCTACTCTCCCAGGCAGTTGCCCACCAAGTACCATCGGCGCGGAGAGGCTTAACGACCCTGTTCGGAATGGGAAGGGGTGTGACCCTCTCGCCATGGCCACCGGAAATCTCGCGGGTCCCCCTGCGGGTACCCTCAAAACTGCACAGCGGCAAAGTCGTGCTCTCGAAGTCGGGTGAGAAATCAAGACCTCGGATTATTAGTAACGGTCCGCTGCACGCATTGCTGCGCTTCCACGGCCGTCCTATCAACCTGGTGGTCTACCAGGATCCTTACTCGCTCGAAGCGATGGGAGGATTCATCTTGAGGTTGGCTTCCCGCTTAGATGCTTTCAGCGGTTATCCAATCCGAACGTAGCTAGTCAGCAGTGCCGCTGGCGCGACAACTGATACACCAGAGGTTCGTTCACCCCGGTCCTCTCGTACTAGGGGCCACTCCTCTCAATCCTCCAACGCCCACAGAAGATAGGGACCGAACTGTCTCACGACGTTCTGAACCCAGCTCGCGTAGCGCTTTAATGGGCGGACAGCCCAACCCTTGGGACCTACTTCGGCCCCAGGATGCGCTGAGCCG
>CAWJGA010000002.1:0-735000 GCA_963842365.1 uncultured Actinomycetes bacterium | reverse complement strand
AGTCACACCTCCTCCCCCACCGCCGCTCCCGTTCGCCTACGCGCCGCCGCCGGCGACGCGGCGCCGGATGCGCCTGCGCAAGACGCGGCTCAGCGATCGCCGCTGCTGGTGCTGGCTCGCGCTCGGCCTGGTCTCGCTGTTCTACGGCTTCATGACGGCGCTGGCGCAGGACCTGCCGCAGTTCGAGGTCGCGCAGCTCGCCCAGCAGTCGAACGGCGTGATCTACGCGGACGACGGCAAGACGGTGCTCGGCGTCGCTGCGCTCGGACCAGTACCGCGTGCTCGTCTCACTGGAACGAGATCGCACCCGTCATGCGCAACGCCGTCGTCGTCGATCGAGGACCGGCGCTTCTACCAGCACGGCGCGATCGACCCCGTGGGCATGGCGCGCGCCGCCGTCGTCAACATCTGGACGGGGACGCTCGCGCAGGGCGGCTCGACGATCACCCAGCAGCTGGTCAAGAACCGCTGGCAGCCCGTCGCAGGCCGGCCACCGGTCGCTGCGGCGCAAGATCATCGAGGCCGCGCTCGCCTACCAGGTCGAGCAGCACTGGTCGAAGCAGAAGATCCTCGACGAGTACCTCAACACGATCTACTTCGGGCACTCAGGCCTACGGCGTCGAGGCCGCAGCGGAGGTCTACTTCGGCGTGCACGCCAAGAATCTGCAGCCCCACCAGGCCGCGCTCCTGGCCGCGCTCGTGCAGAACCCGACCGCCTACGACCCGCTGCGGCACCCCAAGGCGCGCGCTCGAGCGCCGCACACCTCGTGCTCGGCAAGCTGCTGCAGCAGGAGCTACATCGACGCCTTCGAGTACCAGCTCGCCGACTCCAAGCCGCTCCTGCCCGAGAAGCACGCCGATCGGCTTCCCGCCCGAGAAGAAGACGATCGCGAACTACTTCGTCGACTACGTGCGGCAGCAGCTGATCAACCTCTACGGGCCCAAGAAGGCGCTCGGCGGCGGCCTGCGGGTCTACACGACGCTCAACCCGCGCATGCAGCGGCTGGCGCTCAAGGCCGTGCGCTCGACCCTGCCGAGGCGCCGGCCCGAGGCGGCGCTGGTCGCCATCAACCCGCCGACCGGCGAGGTCAAGGCGATGGTCGGCGGCCGCGACTACACGAACCCGGTCTACGGCAAGTTCAACCTCGCCACCGAGGCGGTGCGCCAGCCTGGCTCGTCGTTCAAGATCTTCGTGCTGCTGGCGGCGCTCGAGGAGGGCATCCTGCCGCAGACGGAGTTCGATTCGCACAAGCTCACGATCGAGCTGCCGGGCAGAGGAGTCTGGTCGGTGCAGAACGACGAGGGCGCCTACCGCGGGCTGCATCCCGCTGACGACCGCGACGACCTACTCGGACAACACCGTTTTCGCCCAGCTCGCGCTGCGCATCGGCACCGAGCGCATCCGCAGAGTGGCCCACCTGATGGGCATCGCGCGCCCGGTCGGAGCCGATCCCGCGATCGCGCTGGGCGGCCTCCGCCACTGTTGCACCCCGATCGAGATGGCGCTCGCCTACTCGACGCTCGCGAACGAGGGCATGCGCGTGACCGGATCGCTCGCCGTGCGCAAGCCGGGGCCGGGCGAGGTGCCCGATCCGACGCTCACGCCGATCGCCATCCGCCGCGTCGAGGACGCCGCGGGCCACCTCATCGATCGCAACAAGCCCCAGCGCGCCGCAGGTCGTCTCGCGCGAGAGCGCGCTGACGGCCATCTCCATGCTGCGCCCCGTGCTGCGCATCGGCACTGCACGCATGATCGCGGGCTTCCCGCGCCCGGCTGCCGGCAAGACCGGCACGACCGAGGACTTCGTCGACGCCTGGTTCGTCGGCATGACGCCGACGCTGACGACCTCGGTCTGGAACGGGTTCCCGACGATCCGCGTGCCGATGGTCAAGCAGTTCCACGGCGGGCCGGTATTCGGCGGCACCTACCCGGCGCTGCTCTGGCGCGCATTCATGCAGCCCGCCCTGGCCGGGACGAAGGTGCACGACTGGCCGGCGCCCGCCGCCGTCGCCGGCGCCGAGGTGCGGATCGATCCGGCCACCGGCGAGCGGGCGGGGCCGAACTGCCCGCGTGCGCGCGCGGTCGTGATGGCGTTCTCGAAGATGCCGACTCGAACCTCGCACTGCACGGGCACGGTGATCCCGACGCCCGAGGTGACGAACGCGAGCGCGCACCAGGCGGCGCTCACGCTCGACCGTGCCGGCCTCCTGCCGACCATCGTGCAGTCCGTGCCGACCGCGGGCGAGCCGGCGGGCAAGGCCTTTGCGCAGGATCCGGCCCCGGGCGAGCCGATCCAGCTGGGCGGGCATGTCACGGTCTCGATCGCAAAGCCCGTCACCTGGGTGACGGTGCCCGACCTGATCGGCCTCAACGTCGTTGCGGCGCGCTCGGCGCTGCGCGTCGCCGGCTTCAAGGTGCGCGAGACCCGCGGCTCCTACGGCAAGCCGGCGGCCCGCGTCTACTCCCAGTACCCGATTCCGCTCAAGCTGGCGGCGAAGGGCGCGCTGGTGACGCTGATCGTGAGCGACGGGACGGACTGACGTAGGGCGAGCCGGCGAGCAGGAAGCGCCACGGCTGCTCCTGGCGCCCGGCTGATGCCGATGCGGGGCGTCTGCGCGATCGGCCCCGGTGGAGGGGCCGGATGCAGCTCGACGCGGCCGGCGCCGATCACCGCGCCGTTCAGGTGCGGGCCGACCGCGAGCGCCTGGCCGAGGCGGCCCGGGCCGCGGCAGAGCTCGACCAGCGGCTCGCGTCCGCGCCGCGCGCGCATCGGCTCGATGCCGGCGGTGGGCTCCAGCGCACGGATCAGCACGGCGTCGGCGTCTCCCTCGTGCTCGCCGCAGACGATGTTGAGCATCCAGTGGATGCCATAGCTGAGATAAACGTAGACACGGCCGGGCGGCCCGAACATGACCGCGTTGCGCGCGGTGGGGCCGGGGAACGAGTGCGAAGCCGGGTCGTCGCGCCTGTACGCCTCGCACTCGACGATGCGGCCGCCGACACCGTCGATCAAGAGCTCGGACCCGATCAGGTCGTGCGCCACCTCCAGGCTGCTGCGCGCGCACCAGACGGCGATCTCGGTCACGCCGGCGTCGCCAGCACGCTCGAGCGCACGAGGCGGCCGGACGAGAGCACGGCCGCGCTCCAGACAACACGCCCGAAGCCGAGCGAGGGATCCGAGAGGCGCCCCGTGCGCAGAGGCTGTGTGGCGATCACGCGCGTCGTGCCTCGCAGCACGTCGAGCACGACGATCTGGTCGGCCAGTCCCCGCGCGGAGCCGACCCTCCGGCGAAACGCCACCCTCTGGCCGAAGCTCGAGAGGACGGGGCTGTAGGTCTGCGCGGCCGGCGATGCGACGGTCGTCGCCAGCACCTGCGCCTTGGGGACGCGGGGCGTGACGAGCAGCACGCTCGCGCTGCGGGCGCCGTTTGCGCTGTGGAGCGCCACAACCGCGACGCGGCCGCCGTCGAGCGGGGCCAGCGCCGTCAGCTGCGTGCCGCGCCGCGACTCGCGGTAGAGCAGCGTCGGCCTGCCGCCGTCGAGCTGCTCGTAGACGGTGTCCTGGCCCGAGCGAGCTGCGGGCGATCCACGCCGTCACCGGCTCGCTGCGGACGACGGCCCGCACGGTTCCTCCCGCCGGCGCTCCGACCAGCGTCGTCGCCGCGGTCTTGAGATCGGGTGGCCGCTCGCGGACAAGGCCGCGCGTGTACCAGACGGCGGCGGGGCCGGCCAGGGCGAACGGCGGGGGCGCCCCACCCGCCGGCTGCGACATCTGCGCCACCAGGCGGCTGGGCTGCAGCTTCATCGAGGCCGCGGCCAGATCCGCGTGCCGGCCGTCCGCAACGGCGTAGAGGATGGTGTCAGCCCCGGCCTGCGGGGCCGCGACCGTGTCGCAGGCCTGCGCCGCAGCGCAGCCGCCGTCGTAGACGACGTGGGCGCGGCGGCCCGCGCGGTCGGCGACGAGGAGGCGGTTGGCCCGCCGCCGCGCCGCGGCGTCAGGCGTGGTCGCGCGCGCGGCCGGGTACTCGAGCCACGCCGTGACGCGCCTGCCGGCGGCCGGCGCGACCAGGTAGCTCGCGACCGACGTCGCCAGGACAGCCGGTTGCGGCGGCGCCTGCAGCAACTCTCAGCCGAGCACGTCGGCGAGGCAGGCGGCGACGTAGGCCTGGTCGTCGCTCCCGAGCCGGGTGTGGAACGGCAGCGCAAGCGTGGAGCCGGCCACCGCCTCGGCGATCGGGAACTCGCCGGGCCGGTGCCCGAGGCTTCGGTAGAACGGCTGCAGGTGCACTGCCGGCAGGTACGGCTTGCAGGCCACCCCGCGCTCCTGCAGCGCCGCCATCACGCCGTTGCGGTCGATCGAGGCGTCGAGCCGGATCACGTAGACGAACCACGAGCGAGCGTCGCCGGGCTCGGTCGGGGCGGGGAGCGTGACGCCCTCGATGCCGTCGAGCAGCTCGGCGTAGCGCGCGGCGACCGCTGCGCGCGAGGCGAGGATCTCCTCGAGCCGTTCGGTCTGGGCCAGTCCGACGGCGGCCGAGAGCTCGTCCATGCGGTAGTTGAATCCCAGCTTGTCGTGCTCGAGCCAGTCGCCGCTGTCGGAGCGCCCCTGGTTGGCGAGCGAGCGCAGCTGCGCGGCGAGCGCGGGGTCGCCGGTCGTGATCATGCCGCCCTCGCCCGTCGTCATCTGCTTGTTCGGGTAGAAGGCGAAGACCGCGGGGTTGCCGGCGGCTCCGATGCGCTTACCGGAGCGCTCGCTGCCGACCGCCTCGCAGGCGTCCTCGATGATCACGAGGTCGTGCTTGGCAGCGATCGCGCCGAGCGCCTCGAGGTCGCACGGGTAGCCGAAGACGTGCACCGGAAGGATCCCGCGCGTGCGAGGCGTGATCGCGGCCTCGACCGCAGCGGGGTCGAGCACGAACGTCTCGGGATCGACGTCCGCGAAGACCGGAGTCGCCCGCTCGAACAGCATCACGTTGGCCGAGGCGACGAACGAGATGGGCGCGGTCACGACCTCGTCGCCCTCGCCGATGCCGGCGGCGTGCACGCAGAGGTGCAGCCCGGCGGTGCCGCTCGAGACCGAGACGGCGTGCTCGACGTCGCAGAAGGCCGCGAACTCCTTCTCGAAGTTGCGCGCGTAGGGGCCCAGCCCGAGTACGCCCGAGCGCAGCGCGGCCAGCACGTACTCCTCCTCCTGCGCCCCGATGTCGGGACGCGAGAGCGGCACCTGGCGCGCGGCCTGGACGTTCACGCCTTGGCGGGCGTCGCGGCGGGGTAGTCCAGGTACTCGCGGGAGTGCTCGGAACGGCCCGACGTGATCGCGAAAAACTCCGTCTGGATGCGCTTCGTGATGGGCCCGGCGCCGATCTCGTGATCGTCGATCGAGCGGATCGGCGTGATCTCGGCAGCCGTTCCCGTGAAGAAGACCTCGTCGGCGTGGTAGAGGTCGCTGCGGACGATGTCTACCTCCCGCACCTCGTAGCCCATGCCGCGGGCGACGCGCAAGACGGTGTCGCGGGTGATGCCCGGCAGGCAGGAGGCCGTCGTGGGCGGCGTCGAGAGCACTCCGTCGTGCACCATGAAGACGTTCTCTCCCGATCCGTCCGCGAGGAAGCCCTGCTCGTTGAGCAGGATCGCCTCGTCGTACCCGGAGTGCATCGCCTCCATCTTGGCGAGCTGCGAGTTGAGGTACTGACCGCTCGCCTTGGCCGTCGCCGGCAGCGTGTTGGGACCGATGCGGCGCCACGACGACGTCATTACGCGGACGCCGGTCTCGAGCGCCTCCTCGCCGAGGTACGCGCCCCACGGCCAGACGGCGATGATCACGTCGACCGGGCAGGCGAGCGGGTTGATCCCGAGCTCGCCGTAGCCCCGGAAGGCGAGCGGGCGCACGTAACACGTCTCGATGGCGTTGGCGGCGATGACCTCGTGCGTGGCCGCGCGCAGCTCCTCGAGGCTGTACGGCAACTGCATGAAGTAGACCTCGCTGGAGCGCTCCAGCCGCCGCAGGTGATCCATCAGCCGGAACACGGCCGGGCCTCGATCGGTGGCGTAGGCGCGAATGCCCTCGAAGACGCCCGAGCCGTAGTGCATCGCGTGGCTGAGCACGTGCACCTTGGCGTCCGCCCAGGGCACGAGCTCGCCGTTCATCCAGATCTTCTCGGTCTCCTGCATGCAAACACACTCCAGACGGGCGAATTGGTGCTCACTGTACCGCGCGGAGCGCCCGTGCATACACCGGGGTCAGGCACCAGGTGCGGACCGCATATTCCGGGGTCAGGCACGCATAATGCGTGCCTGACCCCGGTTTATGCGGTGGCGCACACGTGGGGCCCGACCCCGCTGTCTGCGTCAGCTCAGACGCACGTAGAGGGGCTGCGCCACGACACCGGGAAGCGTTGCCAGCGTTGCCAGCAGGGTTGCGGGCGGATCGTCGTCCAGGGCGAAGGCCATCATCGCGTCGCCTCCGGCGGTGGAGCGGGAGAGCGTCATGTTCGCGATGTTGACTCCCGCATCGCCGAGCAGGCTGCCGACCCGGCCGACCATTCCGGGGACGTCGTCGTTGCGGAGCAGGAGGAGCCGGCCGCCCAGCTCGATCTCGATCGGGAGGCCGTGGACGCGGACGAGCCAGGCCTTGTGGTCGGCTCCCAGGACCGTGCCGACGACCGTGCGCTCCTGGGGATCGCGCACCGTGACGGCCAGGAGGTTCGTGTAGTCGGAGGCGCCGGAGCGGTGCTGCTCGGCCACCTCGACTCCGAGCTCGGCGGCGATCGAGAGGGCGTTCACGTCGTTCAGGCTCTCGTTGCCCGAGCCGAAGGCGCCGCGCAGCGCCGCGGAGGTGAGCAGTCGCGAGCCGGTCGAGGCCAGGCGGCCCGCCGTGGCGATCTCGATGCGCGTGACCTGGCCCTCGGCCAGCGCCATGGCGAGACGGCCGAGGCGCTCGGCCACGGGCAGGAACGGCTCCAGGACACGGCGCTCGTCCTCGGGCACGAACGGCAGGTTGAGCGCGTGGGCGACCGGCAGGCCGCGGAGCGCCGCGACGACCTGCTCGGCCACGACCACGCCGGCGCGGTCCTGCGCCTCGCGCGTCGAGCCCGCCAGGTGCGGGGTCAGCAGGAGGTTGGGCGCGTCGCGCAGCGGCGAGTCGGCGGGCAGCGGCTCCGTGGCGAAGACGTCGAGCGCGGCGCCGGCGAGCTGCCCCGAGCGGAGGGCCGCGACCAGCGCCGGCTCGTCGATCAGCGCTCCGCGGGCCGCGTTGACGAGCAACGCTCCGGGTCGCAGCAGCGCGAGGCGCTCGGAGTCGATCAGGCCGCGCGTCTCGGGCGTGACCGGCAGGTGCAGGCTGACGACGTCGGCGACGGCCAGGGCGGCCTCGATCGTCGGGGCCTGCTCGGCGCCCAGCTCGGCCACGCGCTCGGCCGTCACGAAGGGGTCGTAGGCGACGGTGTGCATGCCCAGCGCGCGTGCCCGGAAGGCGACAAGGCGCCCGATGCGGCCGAAGCCGAGCAGCGCCAGCGTCTTGTCGGCCAGCTCGATCCCCGCGAACCGCTCGCGCTCCCAGGCGCCGTCGCGCAGCGAGCGCTCGGCCGGGCTGACGTTGCGAGCCAGCGCGAGCAGCAGCGCGAGCGCGTGCTCGGCGGCCGAGACGACGTTGGCCTCGGGCGCGTTGCAGACGACGATGCCGGCGGTCGTCGCGGCGTTCACGTCCACGTTGTCGACGCCGACGCCCGCGCGCCCGACCACGCGCAGCTTGGGCGCGGACGCGATCAGCTGGGCGTCCACGCGGGAGGCAGAGCGCACGACGAGGGCCTCGGCATCGGCCAGGGCCGGCGTGAGCTCCGCCCCCGGCTCCAGCTCGATCACATCGCAGGCTTCGCGCAGCAGCGCCATCCCGGACTCGGCGATCGGCTCTGCGACGACGCAGACGGGCCGGGTCATTGCGGCAGCGCGGCGAGCAGCGCGTCGAGCCCGGCGTTGAGAGCGTCCTCGTCGGTCGCGCCGAGATGGCCGAAGCGCAGCACCCTGCCGGCCGTCTGGCCGCGGCCGCCCTCGATGATGTAGCCGGCCTCGAGCACCGCCCTGCGCAGGACGTCCGCGTTTGCGCCCTCGGGCACCGCGACCGCGGTCACGAGCGAGCACGACGGGTCGTCGGGCGAGTACAGCTCGAGACCCGAGGCGAGCACCCGCGCGCGGAAGCGGCCGGCCATGGCCTGCGTGCGCTCCCAGATCGCCTCGAGGCCCTCCGCGAGCACGAGGTCGAGCGCGACGTTCAGCGCGTTCACGGTCGCAGTGGCGGGCGTGAAGGGGCTCCCGCCGCCGTTCTGAGCGTCCAGCGTGCGCTGCCAGTCGAAGTAGAAGCGCGGCGTCTTCGTGACCCGGCTGCGCTCCCACGCGGCAGTCGACATGCTCGCGAACGAGAGGCCGGGCGGGGTCGCCATGCCCTTCTGCGTGCCGGACACGACCACGTCCAGACCCCAGGCGTCGGTCTCGATCGGGATGGCGCCGAGGCTCGAGACGGCATCGATCGCAAGCAGGCACGTGCGCCCGCGCGAGAGCTCACCGATCCTCTCGATGTCCGAAACGGTCGCCGTCGAGGTCTCCGAGTGCACGACGACGGCCAGCGTGAGCGACTCGTCGCTCATGGCCTCGGCCACCTCGACCGGGTCGGGCGGCCGGCCCCAGACGCCCTCGAGCTTGACCACCTCGGCCCCGAACGCCTTGGCCATCGCGACCCAGCGGTTGCCGAACGCCCCGGCCGTGACGCACAGCACGCGATCGCCGGCCTCGACCGTGTTGGCGAAGACCGACTCGAAGGCGCCCGTGCCGGAGGCCGTGAAGAGCAGCACGTCGTTCTCGGTGCGGTAGACGAGTTTCAGCTTGCGCAGCACCTCCTCGTAGGTCGCCACGAACGCGGCGCTGCGATGGTGCTGCTGCGGCTCGCTCTGGACGGCGAGCACCTCGGGCGGCACCGGCACGGGGCCGGGCGTGAGGAGGAACGGGGTGTCAGCCACTGGCGAGCTCCTCGCGTAGAAGCTCCTGGACGATCCGGGGCTCGGCGCGGCCGCCGGTCGTCTTCATGACCTGGCCCACGAAGAAGCCCAGGAGGGCCTCCTTGCCCTCGCGGAACTGCCCGGCCTGCTCCGGATGCGCGGCGACCACGCCGGCCACCACCGCAGCGAGCTCGCCCGTGTCGGAGATCTGGCCGAGGCCGCGGGCGGCCACGATGGCCGCGGGATCTCCCCCGCTCTCGCCCGCCACAAGCGCTGCGAAGACCTGCTTGGCACCGGCCGACCCGAGCGTGCCGTCGCCCACGAGGCCGATCAGCGCCGCAAGGGCGGCGGGCCGCACGGGCGACTCCGCCGCACTCGCGCGCGTCTCGTTGAGATGCGCCGAGAACTCGTTGAGCACCCAGTTGGCCGCTGCGCGTGCATCGCCAGAGGCGCCCGCGACCTCCTCGAAGTACGCCGCCAGTCCGCTGCCGATGCCGAGGTCGAGCGCCTGTGCGAGCGGCAGCCCGTGCTCCGCCTCGAAGCGGCGCACGCGCGCGGCAGGCAGCTCGGGCAGACCGGCGCGCAGCTCGTCGACGAGCTCGGCGGAGGGCTCGAGCGGCACGAGATCGGGCTCGGGGAAGTAGCGGTAGTCGTGCGCGAGCTCCTTGGAGCGCAGCACGGTGAGCTCGTCGGAGGACGGGTCGTAGTGGAGCGTCTGGGTCGTGAGCTCCTCGCCGGCCTCGTACAGCTCGGCCTGGCGGCGCAGCTCGCGGGCGATGCCGCGCTCCAGGTAGCTGAAGGAGTTCATGTTCTTCAGCTCCGTCTTCGTGCGCAGCTCGTCCTCGCCGGGTCGGCGCAGGCTGACGTTGGCGTCGACGCGCAGAGAGCCCTTCTCCATGTCGCATTCCGACACGCCCAGGGCGACGATCGTCTCGCGCAGGAACGAGGCGAAGCGCGAAGCCTGCTCGGGCGAGCGCAGGTCGGGCCGCGTGACCATCTCCATGAGCGGCGTGCCGCAGCGGTTGAAGTCGACGACGGCCCCGTGCGAGCCCGCCAGCCGCCCGCCTCCCCCGCCCTCGTGCACGGTCTTGGCCGCGTCCTCCTCGAGGTGCACGCGCTCGAAGCCCACGACGTCGTCGCCGCCGGCCGTCGGCACCGCCAAGCTGCCGCCCACGCACAGCGGTTCGTCGAACTGGCTGATCTGGTACGCCTTGGGCGAGTCCGGATAGAAGTAGTTCTTGCGGTGGAACGTCGAGTGGCTCGCGATCTCGGAGCCGAGCGCGAGCCCGACGGCGATCGTGCGCTCGACGGCCGCGCGGTTGGCGACCGGCAGGGCACCGGGCTGCGCGGTGCAGACCGGGCAGATGCGTGTGTTGGGCTCACCGCCCGACTCGTTGGGGCAGCGGCAGAACATCTTGCTGCGCGTCGACAGCTGCACGTGGATCTCGAGCCCGATCACGGCCTCCCAGCCGGCGGGGACGCTCACGCCGCCCCCATCAGCGCCGGCGGGCGCGGATCGAACGCGAAGGCGCCCTCGAGCGCGTGGGCGGCGGCCAGCAGGCTGTTCTCGCTGAATGCGGGCCCGGCCAGGTGGAGACCCACCGGCAGGCCCTCGGAGAGCCCGCACGGGAGCGAGATCGCGGGCAGGCCCGAGAGGTTGACCGGCAGCGTGAAGAGGTCGCAGGCGTACATCGCAAGCGGATCGTCGACGAGCTCGCCGATGCGGAAGGCGACGGTCGGAGAAGTGGGCGTGAGCACCATGTCGCAGCTCTCGAAGGCCCTGTCGAAGTCGCGCCGGATGAGCGTGCGCACGCGCTGCGCCTGCCCGTAGTAGGCGTCGTAGTAGCCGGCCGAGAGCGCGTACGCCCCGATCAGGCAACGCCGCTTGACCTCGCGGCCGAAGCCCGCGCGGCGCGTGGCGTCGTACATCTCGAAGACGTCCTCGCCGGTCACGCGCAGGCCGTAGCGCACGCCGTCGTAGCGGGCGAGGTTCGCCGAGGCCTCGGCAGGCGCGATCAGGTAGTAGGCGGCGAGCGCGTGCGGCGTCAGCGAGAACTCGAGGTTCGCCTCGACGAGCTCGGCTCCAAGCCCGCGCACGGTCTCGAGCGCCGCCTCGTAGCTCTCGCGCACGCCCGCCTCCACGCCCCCGATGCCGTCCAGCGAGATCGCGCCCACGCGCACGCCGCGCAGATCCTCCCGCTCGGGCAGCACGATCGGCTCGGGCGGGCCGATGCAGGTGGAATCGCACGGGTCGGCGCCCGCGATCACGCGCAGGGCCAGCGCGCAGTCGCGCACGTTGCGCGCGAAGGGCCCGACCTGGTCGAGCGAGCTCGCGAACGCCACCACGCCGTAGCGCGAGACGTTGCCGTAGGTAGGCTTCATGCCCACCACGCCACAGAGCGCCGCCGGCTGGCGGATCGAGCCGCCGGTGTCGGTGCCGAGCGAGAGCGGCGCCATGGAGGCGGCCACGGCAGCGGCCGCGCCGCCGCTCGAGCCACCCGGAACGCGCGTGGGATCCCACGGATTGCGCGTGACGCCGTAGGCCGAGTTCTCAGTCGAGGAGCCCATCGCGAACTCGTCCATGTTCGTCTTGCCGAGCTCGACGAGGCCCTCGGCCTGGCAGCGGCGGACGACCGTGGCGGTGTACGGGGGGCGGTAGCCCTCGAGCACGCGCGAGCCGGCCGTGGTCGGCACGTCGCGGATGCAGAACAGGTCCTTGTAGGCGATCGGGATGCCTGCGAGGCCGCTCCGCCCGGCGGCGTCGAGCTCTCGCGCCTGGCCGAGCGTGCGCTCCTCATCGACGTGCAGGAAGACGTTGAGCTCGCCGTTGTGGGCAGCCATGCGGCCGAGGTAGGCGCTCGCCACCTCCTCGCAGCTCAGCTCGCGCGCGTCCAGGAGCCCTGCGATCTGCTCGGCGCTCGTGCGCTCGACGTCGAGGCCGGCCGCCATCAAGCGCCGATCGGAGGGACGAGGAAGCCGTCTGCCGTGCGCTCGGGCGCCAGCCGCAGCAGCTCCTCGCGGGGCCACGGCTCGCGCGGGATGTCGTCGCCGAGCACGTTGACGAGGTCGAGCGCGTGCGAGGTCGGCGGCACGTCGCCGAGGTCGAGCGATGCGATCCGCCCGACGTGTTCGAGGATGCCGGCGAGATCGCGCGCCAGCGCCTCGAGCTCGTCCGGCTCGAGCGCGATGTGCGCGAGGGCGGCCGCGTGCCGCACGTCTTCAGGGGTCAGGCTCACGAGCACCGGAGTCTAGTAACCGGCTCTCCCCGGCCCCGGCACCGCGCCCTACGCGGTCGCGCGCGCAGCCTGCAGCGTGTTGGAGAGCAGCATCGCGATCGTCATCGGGCCGATGCCGCCTGGGACGGGCGTGATCGCGCTCGCGACTTCGCTCACCGGTGCGAAGTCGACGTCGCCGACCATGCCGTCGTCGGTCCGGTTGATGCCGACGTCGATCACCACGGTGCCGGGCGAGACCATGTCGGCGGTGACGAAGCGCGGGCGGCCGATGGCCACGATCAGCACCTCGGCGCGGCGCGTGACCGAGGGCAGGTCGCGCGTGCGCGAGTGCACGATGGTGACGGTCGCATTGCGGTGCAGCGCGAGCAGCGCAACCGGCTTGCCCACGATGTTGGAGCGTCCCACGACCACGCACTCCTTGCCCTCGAGGCCGATCTCGTAGTGATCGAGCAGCTCGATCACGCCGGCGGGCGTGCACGAGCGCAAGCCGGGGCGGTTGAGCACGAGCGCGCCGACGCTCTCCGGGTGGAAGCCGTCGACGTCCTTCGCCGGCGAGATGCGGGCGAAGGCGCGCGCCTCGTCGAGGTCGCCGGGCAAGGGACTCTGGACGAGGATCCCGTGCACCGCGGGGTCGGCGTTCAGCTGGTCGATCAGCGCGTCCAGCTCGGCCTGCGCCACCGTCGCCGCGAGCTCGTGGTGGAAGGACTGCATGCCGGCCTCGACCGTCTGCTCGTTCTTGCGGCGGACGTAGATCTGCGACCCCGGATCGCTGCCGACCAGCACGGTCGCGAGGCCCGGCTGAGGGCCGCCGGAGGCAACGAGCTCGCGCACGCCCTCGGCGACGCGCTCGCGGACCGAACGGGCGACGGCCACGCCGTCGAGAATCTGAGCGCTCATGGCGGGCGAGGGTAGATGATCGGCCGCCTCGGAGGTGCCCCGTGGATCAACCGAACGGGTGATCCACATAGCCAATCGGGCATGGATACTGCGCTCACGCCGGCCCAGCGGAGCCATGGCGCAGCTCAGGCCGGTGGCGCGCCGTTCAGCGGATGCGCGGCGGGTCACCGGCCGGAGCGACAAATCCGGCCCCTCCCGGGGATCCCCCGAAAGGGGGGCTAATCCCGGAGGCCCTTGCGACCGATGGTGCCAATACGAGGGGCCTGGAGCGCCAATGTGCGGCGCGAGCCGCCGCGTCCTAATCCCGTCTTCCGACTACACGAGGGGCCATGAACTACAGCATCCGCAACCTGGTCATCGCAGGCGGGCTCGCGATCGCAGCGATCGCCGCGGTGCTCATCTACACGAGCAACGTGCAGCAAGCCGCAAAAGAGGGACAGGCGCGCGTGAGCGTGATGGTCGCCAAGGTCGACGTTCCTGCCGGTACAACGGCCAAGGACATCATCGCAGCCGGCGATCTCGTGCCCCAGAAGATCGTCCAGGACGACATGCTCCCGGGCGTGCTCACCGCGGTGCCGGCTGACGGCACCGTTCTGAAGCAGGACCTGTACGCGGGCCAGCAGGTCTCGAGCCAGGTCTTCGTGCCCGCGAGCGAAGCCGCCTCGACCGTCGCCATCCGCGGCACCACCCGCGCGGTCGGCATCGACGTCAAGACCTCGGACGGCCTCGTCGGCACGCTGCACGACGGCGACCACGTGGACATCTACGCGCAGATCGGCACCGGCAACCAGCGGATCGTGCGCAAGGTGCTCACGAACGTGCTGGTGCTGCACTCCCAGCTCGGCCAGAAGGATCAGAGCGGGGTCGCGAGCGACGCGCACATCCTCTTCGCGCTGAGCGACAAGGACGCACAGAAGGTGCTCTGGCTCGCCCAGGACGGCGACAACACCATGTGGCTCGCGCTGCGGCCGCAGGAAGGCGCGCTCAACTCGCCGCCGACCGTCGAGACCCTGCAGACGGTGCTCGGCGACGGGCTTCCGGCGGCAGTCCAGAAGTTGATCAAGAACCTCCTCACCCCGGCCGGAGCCTCGCAGTGACCGACGCTATCCGCATCTTCATCTCCGGCTCGTGCGCCGGCCTGGCGGAGGTACGCCAGGCACTCTCGTCGCACGCAGCCATCAAGGTCGTCGGCACGGCCGTCGACGCTCCGAGCGCAGGCGACCGCCTGCGCGAGGAGCAGGTCGACGTCCTGCTCCACGGCTCGAGCCGTGGCGACCGCCTGCCCACCCAGGACATCCACACCCTGCAGTCGGCGAGCGCCGCCCCGATCGTGATCGTGACCTCGGGCTGCACGCCGGAGTTCCTCCAGGAGGCACTCGCACACGGCGTGCAGGACGTGGCCATCTTGCCGCAGCTGACCGAGTCGCTGGTCTTCACCCTGCGCCGCGCGCACGTGCTCAACCACAACGCGCCGCGTGCGCAGGCCCCCTCGGCGGGCCCTGCCCGCTCGGGCGGCGACGGCCGCGTGATCACCGTCTTCTCGCCCAAGGGCGGGGTCGGCAAGTCCACGATCTCGACCGGCCTGGCCGGCGCCTACTGCCACGGGCTGAAGCGCTCGACGCTGCTGATCGACCTCGACCTCCAGTTCGGCGACGTCGGGATCATGATGGGCATCGATCCCGCCCAGACGATCGTCGACCTCGTCACCACGACGGGTGAGCTCGACCCGGACAAGCTCGGCGGCTACGTCGTGCACCACGGCTCCGGCATGGACGTCCTGGCCGCACCGCTGCGACCCGAGGACGCCGAGCTCGTGACCGAGGACCGCATCGGCCAGCTGGTCGACGTGGCCAAGTCGGCCTACGACATCGTCGTGCTCGACACGCCTCCCCACTTCGACGCGACGACGCTCGCCGCGCTCGACCGCAGCGATCGCCTCGTGCTCGTGGCGACCATGGACATCCCGACGGTCAAGAACTGCAAGCTCGCCTTGCAGACCCTGAACCTCCTGCAGTACCCCCGCGAGCGCATCGCGCTGGTGGTCAACCGGCCGCTCGGCCGCGCCGACCTGCGCGAAAGCGACATCTCGCGCACGCTCGACATGCCGATCTCCGCGGTGATCCCGCTCGACAAGGAGATCGCGACCGCGGTCAACCGCGGCGTCCCGGTCACGGTCTCGGCCTCGCGCTCGCCCGCCGCCAAGGCCATGCGCGACCTCGCCGAGCAGCTGCTCCCGCAGGCGGCCGGCGGCAAGGCCGAGGGCAAGTCGCAGAAGCACGCCGACGCGACCGCCCATCACAACGGCGCGACCAAGCTGCCGTCCCAGGGACGCCAGAGCATCATGTCCAGGTTCAACAAGTCGAAGGACAAGAAGGCGGCGTGAATTGAGCCTCTCGGACCGCATCCAGTCGCGCAACCCGGATCCCGTTGCGCCGAGCACGCGTGAGCAGCACGCCGAGCCGGAGGCGCGGACACCCGTCCCGACCGATCCGTTCGCCGACCTCAAATCGCGCGTCCACCATGACGTCATCACGCGGCTCGGGCCGCGCCTCTTCGCCGCCGGTGGCGACGAGGGGCGCGACGCCAGCATCGAGCCGCGCGTGCTGGAGGCGGTCGAAGAGGCGATCGCGCTCGACAAGACGCCGCTCACGCGGCAGGAGCGCGCTCAGGTCACCCGCGAGATCGCGGACGACATCCTCGGCTACGGCCCGCTCGAGCCGTTCCTGCGCGACGACACGGTCAGCGAGATCATGGTCAACGGGCCGCACTCGATCTGGGTGGAGCGCCGCGGCAAGCTGCTGCGCACCGACGCGGGCTTCGTCGACGACCAGCACCTCCTGCGCATCATCGACAAGATCATCTCGCGCATCGGCCGGCGCATCGACGAGGCCTCGCCCATGGTGGACGCCCGCCTGCCCGACGGCTCGCGCGTGAACGCCATCATCCCGCCGCTGGCGGTCACGGGCCCGACGCTCACGATCCGCAAGTTCCGCCGCGACCCGCTGACGATGGAGGACCTGCTCCGCTTCGGCACGCTCACCCCCCGCGCAGCCCAGCTGCTCGAGGCCTGCGTGCGCGGCAAGCTGAACATCCTGATCTCCGGCGGCACCGGCTCCGGTAAGACGACGACGCTCAACGTCCTCTCGGCGGCCATCCCGGAGGGCGAGCGCATCATCACGATCGAGGATGCGGCCGAGCTCCAGCTGCGCCAGGAGCACGTGATCACGCTCGAATCCCGCCCGGCCAACATCGAGGGCAAGGGCCTCGTCAACATCCGTGACCTCGTCAGGAACTGCCTGCGTATGCGGCCCGACCGCATCATCGTGGGAGAGTGTCGTGGCCCCGAGACGATCGACATGCTCCAGGCCATGAACACGGGCCATGACGGCTCGCTCACGACGATCCACGCGAACACGCCGCGCGACGCCCTCTCGCGCGTCGAGACGCTCGTGCTGACCGGAGGCGTCGAGCTGCCGCTCAAGGCCATCCGCGAGCAGATCGCCTCGGCCTTCGACATGGTCGTCCAGGTCTCGCGCCTCGTCGACGGCACGCGCCGCATCACGCACATCACCGAGGTGCTGCGCATGGAGTCCGACGTCGTGACGATGCAGGACCTGTTCGTCGCCAAGCCGATCCAGGATGGCGAGGAGGCGACCGCGGGCTCGAACAACCGCCTGCTCGGCGCCATGAAGGCCAGCGGCATCAAGCCGCAGTTCCTGAGCAAGCTGGGCGAAAACGGCGTGCACCTGCCGCCGCAGTTCTTCCAGCTCGAGCCCGAGCGCGACGGCGCGGCTCCGACCCGCCCGACGGCGTTCGGGAGGGCCTCGGCATGAGGCGTGCGCTCGCCTTCCTCGCCGGTCTCGCGGCCGTCCTCACGGTGCTCGCGGGTACCGCCGGCGCCGCTGCCCCGCAGATCCGGATCGCGCAGGTCGACAGCTCGCGCTATCCGCTGATCACCGCGGTCGTCGTGGCTCCGGGGAGCAACAAGCTCCGCTCGGTGCAGCTCGCGGTCAAGGAGGGCGGCTCCGCCGTCACCGCAACGCAGACCGGCGGCGGCTCGCCCGCGGCCATCGGCGTGGCGATCGACATCAGCCGCTCCATGGCGGGCGCCCCGCTGGCCGCTGCCAAGCAGGCCGCAGCCGCCTTCGTGCGGGCCAAGCGCCCGTCCGACACGATGGCCATCTACTCCTTCGGCCACGAGGCGAACCCGGTGCAGGGGCTCGACACGGACGTCAACGTGCTCGAGTCCTCGATGAACCAGGTCACGCTGGACACGGTGCAGGGCACCGCCCTCTACAACTCCGTGATCCAGGCCTCGAGCGAAATCGGCAACGCGCCGACCCTGACCAAGGTGCTCGTGATCCTGACCGACGGCGACGACACCACGAGCTCCAAGCTCGCGGACGCGGTCAAGGCCGCCAAGGCCGGCCACGTCGCCATCGACGCCATCGCGATCGGCAAGGGCAATCACGCCGCGCTGAGCTCGCTCGCACGGCAGACGGGCGGTCACGTCTATGCATCCGACCGCTCTGCCGCCGGCATCGCGGCCGTCTACCGGCAGATCGCAGCCGAGATCCGCAACACCTACCGCCTCCAGTACACCTCGCACGCCGACGGCGTCGTGCCGCTCGAGGTAAGCCTGCCGGGCTACTCCGCGGCCACGCAGAAGATCGACCTGACGGCTCCCGCGGCCCAGATCGTGGCCAACGGCGGCACGATCGCCAAGATCAGCAAGCGCAGCTCGGCCGGTCTGGCCCTGGCGCTCGTGATCGGCCTGATCGTGCTGGGCCTGGTGCTCTTCCTGGTGCGCGTCCCCCGCGAGACGGTGCTCGCTCGCCGGCTCGACCGCTACACGACAGGCGAGCGCGTTGCCGTCGTCGAGCGCCCTCGCGGCCTCTCGCTGCGCAACCTCCTGATTCTGCGCGGTGAGCGCTCGTTCGGCGGCTCGGCCTACTTCAAGAAGGTCGCCGTCCTGCTCGAGCGCGCCGACATGCCGATGCGCGCGGCGGAGTTCGTCGCGATCCAGGCGGGCGCCGTGGTCATCGTGCTGCTGCTCACGCTGGTGATCGGCCTCGGCATCCTCTACTCCGCGATCCTCGCGCTCGTGGCCGGCTTCGTCCCGCAGTTCATCGTTCGGCGCAAGGCCAATGCGCGCCGTAAGCGCTTCGAGGATCAGCTGGGCGACGCGCTCAGCGCGGTGGCCTCGTCGCTGCGCGCCGGCCAGTCGTTCCAGCAGGCGATGTCCACGATCGCCCTGGACGGCCCCGACCCGATGGCCAAGGAGTTCCAGCGCGTCGAGACCGAGACACGCCTCGGCCGCCCCGCGGACGAGGCCCTGCAGTCGATGGCCGACCGCCTGGCGTCGAAGAACTTCGAGTTCGTCGTGCTCGCGGTCAACATCCAGCGCCAGGTCGGCGGCTCGCTCTCGGAGATCCTCGACATGGTCTCCGACACCGTGCGCGGCCGCGTGCAGTTCGCGCGCAAGGTGCGCGCGCTGACCTCGATGGGCCGCGCCTCCGCCTACGTGCTCGTCGGCATGCCGTTCTTCCTCGCCGGCATCATCTTCCTGCTGGATCGCTCCTATATCCGGCCGCTGTGGGCTCAGGGCACGGGGCACATCATGGTTCTCGTCGGGCTGGTCTCGATGGCCATGGGCGCTCTCGTCTGCCGCAAGATCGTCAACTTCAAGTACTGAGGCCCAGATGCTTCTCGCCTTCGCAATCGTCCTCTTCACCGTCGCGGTCTACATGGGCCTCGATGCGATCACCGTGCGCCAGAAGCAGGTCGCAGGCTCGCTCGCCCGCGCCCGCCGCTACGGCGGAGCGTCGCTGCGCGAAACAGAGCTCACGCGCGACGTCACGAACCGCCTGCTCGCCCCCGCGGCGCGCAAGCTCGCCGACCTGGCCACCGCTCTGCCGATGACCCAGAACCCCGACGAGATCAGGCGCCGCCTGATCTCGGCCGGGTTGGGGCATCGCCTGACGCCCACCGCGTTCCTGGCGATCAAGGGCGCCGGCATCGTCGGCTCCGTGATCCTCGGCATCACGCTGGCCTCGTCGGGCCTGCTGCCGGTCGGCAACGGCCTGATCTTCGGCCTGGTCGGCGCCGCGCTCGCGTTCCTGCTGCCGGACTTCGTCCTGGGCCGCCTCGTGCGGACACGCCGCACGAACATGCTGGTGCAGCTGCCCGAGGTGCTCGACCTGCTGACCGTCTCGGTCGAGGCGGGCCTCGGCTTCGACGGCGCGCTCGCCCGCATCACGGAGCGCTCGAAGGGCCCGTTGCTCGAGGAGCTCTCGATCGTGCTCCACGAGATGCGCATCGGCGAGAGCCGCATCCAGGCCTTGAAGAACTTCGCCGAGCGCCTCGACATGCCGGAGACGACCGCCTTCGCGCGCTCGATCATCCAGGCCGAGCAGCTCGGCATGTCGCTCGCCCGCATCCTGCGCGCTCAGGCGCAGGACAGCCGCAACAAGCGGCAGATGTGGGCCGAGGAGAAGGCCATGAAGGCGCCGATCAAGATGCTGTTCCCGACGGTGATCTTCATCTTCCCGGCGATGTTCATCGTCATCCTCGGGCCGGCCATGCTGCAGCTCGTCAAGCTGTTCAACGGCGTCGGCTAAGACCGCCGGCGGGCTGGATGGCCCGCGGGTGGCTCGGGTGCCCGGCGGACGCCTCCGCAGGCGCGGCCATTTAGACTGGCCGGGCGGGGCGACGTGGCCGAGGGGTTAGGCAACGGCCTGCAAAGCCGTGTACAGCGGTTCAAATCCGCTCGTCGCCTTCCCTTCTAGCCATCTCGATTTGCGGGCCTGAGCAGGACTTACTCGGAGTTACTCGCAGCGTTGCGAATCCGCTCACGTACGCTGATTACCGCTGCAGCCGTGGTTCTTGTGGTCCTGGTGTGGTCCTGGCGTGGTCCCACGCACGCCATTTTCGCCGTCTCGTAGACGCTCGCCACTAGCTCTAGTGACGCGGTCCACGTCCGCCCTAAAGCTCGGGCGGAACCTACGTATGGACGCGCCGGCGAAGGCGGCCAGGAATCGCGGCTGACGCAGCGTCTGCGCAGACCAAACGGCCGTGCGAGTGTCGCTACTCCCCGAGGGAGCGTCGGAAGTACGCGTCCATGCGCTCGACGACCTCGTCGCGACCGCCCGGCATCATGTGGCCATAGCGGTCGATGCTGACGGTCACCGACGCGTGACCCATGATCTCAGTGATCGACTTGATGTTCGTACCGGCCGCGATCATGTACGAAGCGAACGTGTGCCGCGCCTCGTGCAGGCCGATCGGCTGGAGGTTCGCAACTGCCCAGGCTCTGCGGGCGCGCCGGTAGGCCGTTTGGCTCGTCCCGGAAACGCGTACCCCCCGGTCAACGGCTGCCTGCATGCGGTTGCGGAAGGCTCGAGCCTCGGCCAACGTCGCGAACGTGCGCGACATCCGCCGGCCTGCCTTGCGATCCCAGACGCGCGCTCGATACTGGCCCGACGGACGACGGTCGATACCTTCGGGCAGCCCGACGCTCGCTCGTCCATCGGCCGAGCATACGAGCTGGCCAGACGTCACGGCCCCGCGGGACGGCTCGTCCATCCCCCAAGAGCCGCCGCGTAAGTCGATATCGGGAGTTCCGCGGATAGCGCCCCGCAATGCGCCCCCAATCGCCCTCGCCCCAATCGCCACGCACCACCGCACGACCGCACGACCTCGCAACCGCATCTCGCGAAACCTCGCCGAAATCCCTCACCCACGACTCAGCGCGCCGACCCCTCCTCCGAATCCCTCACCATTAAAACGCCTCATTCGATCTACCCACACCGTGGCACTAGAGGTGCAATTGGTATACGAGCGCGCGTCGGCCAGGCCGGTGTGAGCTCGTGCGACGGGACGCGCCGGCTTCGTCGGAGCGTTGCTTTGCGAGCTGGGCTCTTAACTTGGGTGTAACCGGTGTCGCGCTACCTTGAAAGGGTGAGCGCGAACGTACCCGAACACGAGCCGCTTTTCCCGCCGCGGCCTCCGCAGGAGCCGGGCTTCGACGAGCGGCCGATTCACCCGCAGGGCTCCCTGCGGGTGTGGGTGCGGCGCGTCTTGGGGCCGATCGCCGCGGCGCTCGCGCTTGGCTTCCAGTGGCTGCTGAAGCTGAAGTTCCTGTTCTTCGCGGCGGCGAAGTTCGGCTTCGTAACCACGGCGGTGACGATGGTCGTGTCGGTCGGTGCGTACACGCTGCTTTGGGGCTGGCCGTTCGCGGCGCTCTTCGTGCTGCTGCTGTTCGTGCACGAGCTGGGTCATGCGTTGTGGCTGCGTAAGGAGGGAGTTCCCGCCGGCATGCCAGTATTCATCCCGTTCCTCGGCGCTGTGATCGGCATGAAGGCCATGCCGCGCGACGCCTATGTGGAGGCCAAGGTCGGGCTCGCCGGCCCGGTGCTGGGCACGCTCGGTGCGGCGATCGTGTTGGGGCTGGGGGAGTACACCAACTCCGACCTGCTGCGCGCCGCGGGCCACACGGGCTTCCTGCTCAACCTCTTCAACCTCTTGCCGATCGTGCCGCTCGATGGCGGGCGCGCGATGGCCGCCATCCATCCGGCGCTCTGGATCGCGGGCATTGCCGGCCTGGCCGCGCTGCTGATCGTCGCGCCCAATGCGCTGCTGATCCTGATCCTGTTCTTCGCCGCGCGCGAGGCCTGGTCGCGCTACCGCTCGCGCGGTGAGGCCGCCGCGGCGAGTTACTACACCGTGCCGGCCTCGCGGCGCGTGCTGATCGCCGTCGTCTACGTCGGCGTCGCCGCCGTCTGCGTGCTCGGCATGCGCGCCGGCTACGTCAACACCTAGCTGGCCTCAGGGAGTCTTCGCTCGTCGGCGCCGTATGTACGCAGCGAACAAAGACTAGGGGGGCCCTAACCGCGTGTCAGGCGTAACGCACAGGGCATCGACCACCTCGCCCGGTGGCACGCGAGCAAGCCGGACGTTCCGGCCTTCACGAGTATGCCTATCCCTTGGGGAGTTTCAGACTCCGTCAACGCCGTCGAGGAATCCGCGCATCGCCCGCCTGGAACGAAGCAGGTGCAGCGGCACATGCTTCGCGTGCTGCGACAGGATCCTGAGTTCTCGTTCGCGCTCCGAGTGGCGGCCTCGCCAGATGCGCCAGGCCAGCCACCATTCGTCGCGCAACCGTTGCCAGGCAGACTCATCGCAGCCGACTGGCAACTCGAAGTCAGCCGGACGCTTGCGTATCCCGCGCGCGAACGCGCGCTCTGCGCAGATCCACCACGGTGTGTCGAGGAACACCACCGCGTCCGCGCGCTCGAGCCGTAGGTCGAGAGTGGCTTCGTAGTTGCCGTCGACGATCCACTCCTCTCCTGCAAGCAGTCCGCGCTGCTTCTCTCTCCATTCGTCCTCGGGCGTCGGCACCCAGCCCGGTTTCCAGAAGTGGACGTCGAGATGGATGACGGGAAGACCGGTCTTCGTCGACAGCGCTCGCGAGAACGTGCTCTTGCCCGCTCCCGCCATACCAGTGACCACGACGCGGCGACCGACCGAGATCGCGGGTCCGATCCATTCAGCGGAACGCTCTCTGCTCATCTCGCGATGTTCGCAGGCGTCATGTCTCGGCATCGTCGTGGATCGATACGGAGGTCGGCTCTAGGTTCGTTCGTCGCTGATGTGGATGGTCGTCTTCCCATCGCCTGCCCAGGCCGGACGGACAGCACGTTTGGCTAGGCGGCGACGGTAAGAACCGCGTGCGCGAGTCGCGACGCGGCAGCGGGAGGTAGCTGTCCGGGAGGCAGTTCTACCACGAAGGCCGTGCCGGCGAGGGCATGGTTCTCCCAGGTTGTGATGCTTCCCGGCTCGCGCGTCAGCCGGGCGAGCGGAAGCTTCGCCAGAGCAGCGAAGCGCCGCGCGACGGCGACGCTGCCCCCTGACTCGTCGACTAGGTCGAGGTGCTCATGAAACCAGATCGACACCACCGGATGGAGACGCCGTATGAGCTTGTAGACGATCCGACTCTCCGGTTCGGAGAGCGGCCGAGGGCCGGAGTCGTAAACGCCCTCGAGCGCTCGCCAGCGCCACGGGAAATTGCGATTCAGATCGACTCCGCGTGCGTTTTCTCGCGTGCCTCGCGCCGCTCCGTCGGGATTGATGTCCCGAATGACCCAGAGATCGACCCGCACCGTCGCGCGCAGGGTGACGAGCCGGGCCGTGATCCGCGGTCCCGGCGCATGCTTCGCAGATGGCGTGAAGCCGAGGAGCAGCGCCTTGCGGCGACTGGCCTCGCCCGTCTCGCTCGCAACGATGGGCCGCCCATCGACCGACCTGCCGAGGACGCCGTCCGCTGAACGGGACGAATTGCCGCCATCCGCGATCGCAACCGGCGATAGACCGGCAAGCGAACGCCGTAACCGCGAGTTGCTACAGGTAGGACGGGGCGACAGGAACATGAGGGCGGCAGGCTAGAGCGACAAACCTGACCGCCGCCTGAGTGTCCACCGATCCGCGCTGAGACGGTCATGCGCGTGCCATCGCCGCTCGGCACACTTCCCGGGCCGTTACATCCTGCGAGCCCTCAGTACACGGCGGCTCCTCGAGCTGTAGGCTCGCGTCGCGGTGCCTTCAGGCGGGTGCGGTGACCAGCTGGTGCAGAAGCGGTGTTGTCGACGGGCGCTCGAGGAGGCGCTCGTAGAGTGCCTCGTACTGTTGCGTGACGATGTCGACGGCGTAGATCTTGCGAGCGAGCTGGCGTCCCTCGCCGTCCCATGTGCGCGCGTCGTCGGGTTGATCGAGCAGTTCCAGCACGAGCCCGCGAACGCGCAAGTGGATCGGCGATGTCGTCGACCAGCAGGCCCTGCCGGCCATGGTCGATGGCGAGCTCGAAACCCGGGATTCGGCTGGCGACAACGGGCACGCCGCTTCGCCATGCCCTCGAGCGGCACCTGCTGCAGGCCGCACGCTGGCATGGGATCAGAGCACGTGCGCGCTGCGGTAGTGCTCGGCCGCGACCAGTGATCCGCCGGCCCAGTGGATATCAGCACCAGTGCGCTCCGCCACCTGCTGTCGGTAGAGCTGCTTGAGCGGCCCGTCGCCGCACACCGCGAGGCGCGCGTCACCGGCGCGCTCGTCGTGCACCTGCTCGAAGGCCTTGAGGCGATCGCAAGGCCGTTGGCGGTCGAAAGCGGCCGAGGAAGAGGATCACTGGCTTGCCGTCGTCGCGTAGTCCGGCGATCTGATCGCCCTCGGGCCGGTAGCGCTCCGCGTCCACGCCATTTGGGATGTACTGGTAGGCGAACGGGAAGTACCTGTTGAGCGACTGGACGCAGGCCGGGGCGACGACGACGTGACCGTGCAGCTTGGCGAGTGACCAACACATCAGCGGCCAAAGCTGTTCAACCCTCGGCCCGGCTCGAAGACCGAGTGATAGGTGCCGACGCCGACAACACCCTCGGGGATCGCGAGCGGTGCGATCGACACATCCCCGGGTTGTACGGAGCGTGAATATGAATCACGTCGAACCTTCGGTCGCGGAACAACCGTTGAAGCGTGAAGGTCAACGCGCGCGGGATCGTGTGCAAGGTGGCCGAGCCGTTGCCAAACAGCGGCAGAGCGGGGCCGACCCGCACGACGTCATACGGACAGGCAAGCGTTGGTCGCGGATCGTCGACGACTCCCGGCCGCCGCACCAGACGTCCGGTGACGACCGTGACCTCGTGCCCGCGCTCGGTCAGGCCAAGTGCTTGGGCCTGACGACCTCGCTGATACCACCGAGTTGCGGGAAACAGTAGTCCGTCACGATCGCAACCCGCACGCAAGCCACGATAGACGGCCGACCGGCCTGGCGGTGGCGAGCTTGGCTACGAATGGGCGACGGCGAGGACGGCCCGCACGTAGCGGCTGATGGTCGAGAGGTTGGGCCGGCCAGCGGGGAGTTCGGCGGCGAACGCGGTGGTTCCGCGAAGCGTGTGGTTTTGCCACGAGATCGCGCTGCCGGCGAGTGCTGGCATCGCGTGGTAGGGGAGTCCGGAGAGTTGTGCGAAGCGGTGCTCGATGCGGCGGTTGCCACCGGAGCCCAGATCATGTCGAGGTGTTGGTGGAACCAGATCGAGATGTGCGGCCGCAGCCGCAGAATGAGCCGGTAGGCGATCCGCGCTTCGGGTTCTGAGAGCGGCTTGGGGCCGGACTCGTAGACGCCGGAGAGCGGCCGCCAGCGCCAGGGGAAGTTGCGATTCAGGTCAACCCCGTGAGCGTTCCCGCGTGTGTCCGCGGCTCGCCCGTCGGGGTTGATGACCGGAATGATCCAAAGATCGATGCCGCGCGGCGCGCTGCGCTCGAGGCGCTGCGCGACCGCGATTCCGGCGGGCTCGTTGCCGTGGATGCAGCCGACCACGAGCAGCGCGTGCCGACCGGGTCGCCGACTTCGATCGCCTCGATAGGCCGGCCGTCCAGCGAGCGTCCCAGCATGACCACCCGGCCGACCCTCGCCGCAGTCGTGGCCTGCCCTGAACACGCGACCGTAGCCAGCAGCGCCAGAACCGAGACCACCACGGCGGTAGCACCGGTCCTGCTCATGCTCGGAGCGTAGGCGACAAGGGAGAGATTAGGGAGCGCCTCGGGGTGGCAATCACCACGAGCAAGCGACACGACCAAGCCGGCGTGCGCACCACTGTGTCGAGCAACCCCCAAGACGCCCACATCCTCCGCACCGGACCGGGCAGCCCCGGATCTCCCGGTTCCAGGATAATGCCACTGTGTGCGTCGGCCTGGAAGACGCCGGGAAGCGGCAGGCCGTCCTTTGAATCGGACACGCTGGAGCGGGAAGGGGTGGCCGGACACTGGGACAATGTCGAGCGGGAGGCTCGCGCGGGTGCAGTCCGTGGAGCTGGCGAAGTCGTCCCGGATACGGTGGGCGCGTGCGTTTCACTCGGTGCGCTGGCTCGATCGTTCTTGTGCTCGTCCTTGGATCGACGTTTCTCGCCGGCTGCGATCTGGGTGACCCGGACGCCTTCGCGGTGCGCTTCGACAACGATCTTTCGTCGCCAGTCGTCTTGGCGCTATGTCACAGCGACCACAGCGCGAAATGCGCGGAGCCGTACTACCGCGATCACATCGCGCCGGGCGGGTCCTACGAGGAGAACATCTCCACCGATCTGCGAACTGAATGGGCGATCGAGGTACCGATCGGAGGCTTCTCCGCTGCATCGTCCTCTACTGGAGGCGTTACCCAGGCGGGACACAGGTTGTCCGCATCTCGGATGCGCCGCGATGGGCTCCGCGATGTGCGAGGTCGACTCCATCACGCTCCGTACAGCACTGACGGCGTCTCCCGGTTGTGATCTGGGCGGTGGTGCGGCGGCCTCGTGGACCGTGGGCTCGCTTAGCGCCGGCCCAACGGTATGCCGGCGCTCGCGAGCACGCGGGCGACGAGAGCGCGCTTGTCCCGCGTCTAAGCCGATCCTCGCGCTGGTGCTCTCCTGCGAGCCGGAGCTTCAGCGTCTCGTACTCGCGCGGCCAGCGTCGGCGCGTTCCGGAGTGCGTCGCGAAAGGCGAGCCGCTCGTGCCAGAGGTCGCTCCCCGGTTGCGTGAGATGGAGGCCGTGAGTCGGCCGTTGAAGCGACGGCTTTGCGAAGTGGTGGGCGACGCGCGGGCGGTGAGGATCAGGGAGGTAGGAGTGCTGATGGAGCGGGTCGAAAGCAGCGCGGGCCTCTTCGAGGTCGCGCACGCCGGCCATGATGTCGATGATGGGTTTGGCGGCGATGCCAGCTATTGCTGTCGAGCCGATGTGGTGGATGCCACCCTGAAGCCATGGGGCGAGCACGCGTTCCAGGAGCACTCGTTCGGCTTCGAATTGACGCGGCCAGTCTGGGTCGTACGACACGACGACGACCTGTTCGTCTCCCATCGGCGAAGTATCGCTGCGCCAAGGACGCTGTCCGTGGCGAGTGCACGCGAGTGCTCGGTTGTGGTCCAGGGCAGTCTCGCGCAGGTGCTCGCGCTCGCTCAGACAGTTCTCGGAGAAATCGCTAGCTTTGGTGTGTGGCGGAGTTTGAGGAGCATCCCAGTAAGGCTGGTGCGTGGAGGTACGGCGGATTTGTCGTGCTGCCCGACGCTGAGGCCGCCGACTGCACGATCTGGTTCCGCTCGAACCGGAAGCTGACAGCGACATGCGTTGGGAAGGGCTGCTCGGCCGGCGTCTCAGCGATGACCGCGCTCGCGTCTGCGCGGTGCCGTTCGGGTCTTCGACCTGAACCTCGGCGACGAGGTAGGCATCGTCGCGTCCGCCGAGGGCGCGCTCGTCGCCACCGACCTCCATCATGACTCGGGCAACTACACGTTCCGCGCCTTCTGCAATGGTGCGGGGACGACGACCTCCGTTGGTGTTCTTGAGATCCAGCGGGAGCTCGAGCCGTTCGACTGCTCGTTCGACGTCCGATCGCCACGGTTCGTGGCGAATTCCGTGTCTCCCCAGTCAGGCGCGGCATCGCCGACTACCTCGAGACTCGCGAGCGAAACGGTGAGCTGCATTACGAGACCGGCCGGATGAAGCCGCTGCTCGACTCGTCGGCTTTTCGGGCCAATTGCGCGATGAGGCGTGAGAATGACGGCGTGCCCCATGTCGTCACGATCTCGCCGAAGCGCTGGCCGCTGGCGCGCGGCAGAGCGGGCTGCAATCCGAGCGCAGGTATTGAGCGCGCTCGAACAGCGGTATCGACCCGAATTCGACGATCCGTCGGGGCGGATTCGATTGCACTTCTCGCCGCGCGGCGACCGCTGGGCGGCAAAGGAGGAGGTAACCGCCGTGCTGGATGCCGCCGACCGCCGCTGGCGCCGAGCCTTCGATCTATATCCGAACGAGTCGTCGTTGCCTCGCTCCTCGCGCAGCACCTGACGCCCACTCAACGCCCAAACGATTCAAAACGTGCTCGATTCGCCGTCCCAGGTACGGACGGCTGTGGCGCCTGCATCCCGCATGGTTGGGCGCGTTTGTCGCCTGTTTCTCTTCGAGTGCTCCGGCGAGCGAATCGGCCTGTCACACCGGAGGTCGGTGGGAGCCGGTTGAGCGCCTAAGGTCGTGCCACTCGTGGGCGCGATGCGAGCGTCGCGGGCATTCCCATTGTCGTGCTTGATCTCCATCTCCATGCCTGGTCTGACTCGTGATGCGGGGCTTGAGCTCGATCGTCGCGCCGAAGTAGTCGGCGCTCCCTTTGAGTTCACGCAGCCGAGGCGCGTTGAGGACCGTGGCGTCGTCGTGATGAAGGACTTGCGCGATGATCCGTCGATAGGTTCGGAGACGCTTGATCATCCGGATGCGTGGCCGCAGGACCCGCGCGTTCGCGACTGGCTGGCGCGGGCGATGCAGTTTCTCGGCGAGCACGCCCCGGAGCGCCGCTTCGTGTTTCAGGCCGGCTGGAATGAGCAGGCGCCCACTGGTGCCGTCGAGCTCGGTCTCGAGGCGCTCGTGGCGTAAAGGATCGCTCTCAGCCGGCGCGGCCGCGAATCCCTCACCGATCTCTCCGCGACACGTCTCGCCAACTCAGGACTCGGCATCCTGCGACGGAAGGGCGACGAAGTCGAGTTTCGTGATCATGCGAGTAGACTCGCCGCGTGCATGCCTTCCTGAACCGGCATCTGCCGCCGCTCGGCGCCGAGAAGAACGTCGGCATCGCGACGGTCATCGGCATCCTCACGGGCGGCATCGGTCTTGCCATCTACTTCCGCTCGCTGCGCGACGTCGTCCCGGTCGATCTGACCGCCGGGCTCGTCATGGTCGCGCTCGCGTTCGGTGCGAACCCGTTCGAGGTCGCCGTCGGCGCAGGTTCCGTGATCGGCGGCCTCTACGGCTACTGGCGTGCGCAGAGCTCGAACCGCAGGCGCGCCGAGCCCGAGAACGAGCCCGCGTAGACATCCCACGGCGCGTATCTGCCAAGCGGCAGCCGCAAGCGCGTGGGGGCAGGCGACAGTTTTTCCGCCGGGACCGCGGGAAGCAGTGATGACAGTCTGGTGACAGTCAGACCGCCAACCACGAGCGCCGACGGACTCCAGCGGACGAACGAAAGTGCCTCATTGCGGGCATTCCGCCCATCGGCTCGAGATGAGGGTTGCCCTCCGTAAGTTCACATCTTCTACCTCGCCGGTCTCCAGAACCGACTGCTCGTGCTCACCCGCTGGACGTTCAGCTTCGTGACCCGTGGTCGCGGCGCGCGACTCATCACCGCCCAGCAGGCCAACGTCAGCGACCCGAGCAGTCGTCCGCGGGACACTCACGGCTAGGACACGGGATAGGCTCACGTCACTGTAAGCGCGCGACCCTCCGCGCGATAATGAACCCGCCTCAAGCCGCGCGCTTCGGCAGCGGGACGAAAGGAACGTGTGAAGCACTGGCACCTTCCGTCGCTAGCCGGCTCCACCGACAAGCGCACCGAGCGCGTCCCGGGCATCGAAGCGGCCCGCGTAGCATCGACTGCCCACCAGAAGCCTCGCGTGCTCATCTCATCGCCTGAATGCCGGATCGTTATCCTCGACCTTCTCGGCGGCGAGTCCCTCGCCGACCATCGCGTCCGCGAGCGCGCCGTCGTCGAGGTCGTCTCCGGCCGGGTTTCGATCGAGACCGCCCACGAGACCGTGACGTGCGAAGCGGGAGCATTGGTGACGTTCGAACCCGGCGAGCGCCATGCCGTCCATGGCCTCGATGACGCGAGAATTCTGCTCCTGCTCGCGCCCTGGCCCACAGTGGGACACAACGCCTCTTCGGAGGCACACCATGACCAGCACCTTCCGGCAAACGCCACCGCCAAGGCCGCCGAATCGCGCGACAGCACCATTTGACGTTCGAATGCGCCGTGGGCATGCGGATGACCAACGTTCTGTCAGGCCCATGGCGTTACGCGGCCCGCACTCTCCTCGCGCGTTTTGGCGCGGCCTGAGGAGCCGTCTCGTCCCGCGGCTCCGCAGCTCGAGAACCTACGCATCCGCCGCTACGTGGCCATGCGCCGAAGCGGTTGCAACGACCACGGCAGCGCGACCACGTCTCATACTGGAAACGGCAAGTCCGATGCGCGGTCCCATCGTGGTCCTGGACATCTTTTCCCTGCAAAATAGACGTTTTAGCGCGGCCTGCAAAGCCGTATACAGCGGTTCAAATCCGCTCGTCGCCTTTCCTTCGTAGCTAAGCCAAAGTTGGCTGATTCCTCGGCGACGCGCGATGGCCAGGGCTTCGTCCGGTGCTCGGACGGCCACCCGCAATCGCGCGTCGCGACCGAGGATCAACTGCCCGCCGCACATCCCGCGGCGTTGCCGCTCGGAGCAGCGGCAACCGCCCCAAGGACGCCGCTCATATCATCCGGCGATGCCCGACGAGCATCCAGGCGACGAGTCGCCGAGCGGGGAGTTCGCTCACCGGAGACCTGAGAGCACGTCGACCCCACTGACGGTGAGAAGGACGATCTCTCCGAAGCCGAGCCACTGGGCCATCACGGTCAGCTACTCGGATGCGGCATCCTGCGCCGCAGGGCGCCCGCCAATGACGACTCTGGGAGCTGCGCGTGCGTGACCTTCAGCGATACGTCGAGGAGGCGCTCGAGAGCCTCTACTTCAGCGGCGCGAGAATCGACGAGCACCTCAGCTCGTTCCTCGGCGATCAGCGTGAGGCATGCCTCGCGGTCGGTCGCGACGCCGCACGGAGTGGCAAGCGCCAGCTCTACGTTGTCGGCAGCGGAGGCTCGTTCGCGGTTGCGCTGACCGCGAAGTACGCCCTTGACGCCGTGACCGAGATGCCGATCGACGCGGTCGCCTCGTACGACCTCGTGTGGCGTCGCCCGGCCCGACTCGACCCCGCTGCTCTCGTCGTGCTCGTCTCGTACTCCGGGGAGACGGAGGACTCGGTGGCGGCTCTCCGCGCCGCGCGCGAGCGAGGCGCGCGGACCGTGGCCATCGTCGCCAAGCCCGAGAGCACGATGGCACGGGAGGCCGATGTCACGATCCCGTACGACAACGGCGCGATCTTCGAGATCCCCGTCACCGCAGTGATTCTCATGGTCGCCGGTCTCGTCGAGAGCACGCCGGCGGCCGGTGGCGTGTCGGCCCTCGTCGAGGGCCTCGACGCGCTACCCGCTGTGCTGCGGCGCACCCTCGACGTGGAGGCGACCAAGGCCGAGCAGCGCGCCCGCGAGTTGCTGCAGGATGACCACCTGTTCGTGCTCGGCGCCGGGCCGCTGAGCCCGCTGGCCTACAAGCTGGCAATGAGCGTCGTGATGGAGAACATGCGGATCGGCGCCACCTATTCGGATGCGTCGGAATGGCGCCACGGCCCTGCCGAGGCACTCGAGCGCATTCGCGGTACGTTCATCGCCCTTCTCGGCACCGACGCCTCGCGTGAGCTCACGCTGAGGACGATCCGCTTCTGCGAGGAGAACGGCTCACGCGTGCTCGTCTACGACGCTGCCGAGTACGGCGACGTGCATCCGCTGCTCACACCGCTCGTGATGAACTCGCACACCCAGTGGCTGATCGTCTACTCGGCCATCCTGCGCGGCATCACGAACCTCGACGACCGCGTGTTCATGGGCCACAGCGTGCTCGCGGCCGGCGGAGCCACCTGGCCGTGACGTCGGCCCTCACCGCCGCGCCGCCGATCGCGCTGAAGTGACCGAGGTCGCTTGCGTCGGGGACTGCTGCCTCGACGTCTACCTCGCGCCCGTGGGTCGCGTCCTTGTCGGGGGGAGCTGCCTGAACGTCGCGGTCGGGCTGCAGCTTCGTGGTGTCGCGGCGGCGTACGCCGGACCCATCGGCGACGACACTGCCGGCCTCCGGGTGCTCGCCCTGCTTTCCGACCGCGGTGTTGATGCGAGCCACGCACGCCGCGTCACGGGCGCGCGGACCGCGGTCACGGACATCCTGCTCGAGGCCACTGGGGAGCGCCGGTTCCTGCACGAGGACTACGCCATCCAGGAGTCCTACGCGCCGAGCAAGGACGACTGGGCGTGGCTTGCGGCCATGGGCGTCGTCCACTCCTCGCGTATGCCGCAGCACCTCGAGCATCTCCGCGCCCTCGGCACGAGCGGTGCGCGAGTCTCGTACGACTTCACGACCGATCCGGTGCCCGACCGGCTCGACGGGCTCGACGTCGTCTTCGTGCCGGCCGAAGCGCTGCGCGGCCGGCAGCCCGCGGAAGCCGCTGCCGACCTGGTCGCACGCGGAGCGGCATGCGCGGTCGTGACGAGAGGAGCACTGGGCGCCCTGGCGGCCACGCGTGAGGCGATCGAGGAGGTCGCCGCCGTGCCGCTCGGCCGGGTCGTCGACACCTGCGGCGCCGGCGACGCGTTCATCGCGGCGTTCCTCGCAGAGCGGCTCGCGGGAGCATCGCTCGAAGCCTGCCTCGCCGCCGGCGCGAACGCCGGTGCCGCGGCTTGCACGCATCTGGGCGCGGTCGTGCAGCAGGGCTTTTCGCTCGACTAGACCCGACTTCCGCCGTGGCGATGAGCGGCGGGCCGGACAGGGCGCCGGCCCGCCGAGCCCTCAGCCCGAGACCTGGTTGTGCACTTCGAAGCCGGTCTCCGTCGGCGGCGCGGCAAAGCCGCCCTCGATGCCTTGAGCCATCCGCGGCATCAGCGTCTCGTCGCGGAATCGCTCCCAGCCCTCCTGCGAGTCGTGAACCGCGACGATCGTCCAGCCGCCCTCGGAAGGGCCGGCTGCGTGGAAGATCTGCCCTGCGGGCAGGCTCCCGTCGCTCGGATGGACCGCCGCGATCGACGCCTCGTACTGCTCCTTGGTGCCACCCGCGAACTGGTGCACAACCCCGTACGCCATCTCGTCTCTCTCCGAAGCGGTTGATCCGCGAGCAGCGCCCGCGATGAGCGGCGAGCGTACCTGTCGGGCAGAGAGCCGGTCTTGCAGCCGATCGCGAGCGAGCGACTGCGTCGCGCGAGGCCGTGAATCTCGACCGTTTCAGAGCATCCGTGCGAAGCGCTCGAGTTGTTCCACGTGCGTCGCCTGAAGCCCGCGCGTCCCCTCCACTCTCACGAGCAGGGTGGGCGCTGCTCGGCTCCGCGCACGGGCGAGATCCGCACTCCCGATCTCGTCGTCGATCCAGGCGAACGCGCGATCGCCGACGAAAGCCTCGATGGCGGGCCACTTCCAGTGGCAGCCGTCACCCGCCAAAGGCTCGTCGAAGTGGATCACGGGCATTGCAGGCAGCGCGAGATAGGGGCCGAGATACTCAGCCGCGTGCTCCTCCCAGGCCGTGCACCAGATCAGCTGGAAGAGCTCGCCGAGCCCCTTCAGCTGTCGGGCGACGTGGCGCGAGAGCCAGACGCTCGAGTAGCCGACGAGCGCCTGCTCGATCTCCAGCGGAGCGCAATCTTCCAGCTCGTGCGCATACGGGCAGACGACACCATCGACGTCGATCAGCAGCAGCGGCCGCCGGTCGGCCACACTGAACGACTCCGGTAGGCCTGCGGCCAGCACCGCCGTTGCCTCTGCACGGGCCTCGCGCTCCCTGAGCGCTGCCTCGATCTCGTCCTGATTGGCACCGAGGCGCACGCGCAGGAGCTGTCCGCGGCAGCGCACCAGCTCGAACGCCGTGTCGGGCGGCACAGCCGCCGCGTCGTCCGGGTTGCCGGTCATCGAGCGCACAGCATGGCACCAGAGACATGGCCGCACGCGCCCTCAGGAGGCGCGGAAGCCCGCCGCGGGAGCGCGCGGCCGAAGGGCTCGACCGTTCCCAGTGCAAATCGGCGGCCGGAACCCGCCCGGCTCGCACGGCTGCCGGACCGGAAGTGCCATTGCGCCGAGGGGTGCGCGTGCGCTAGAAAGCACATGCGCGCTCTGCGCGGGATGGTCACCAAGGAGGGTGATGGAGAAGGCGGTCCTCGGCCCGTTCGAGCAGGGATCCGACGCGGCCGCACCGGCGCCCGCGCGCCGCTTCGATTCGCCGCTCGTCGGACGCGAGCAGCCAGCTCGACGCGCTGCGCAGCGCGTTCGCACAGACTCGCCGCGCCCGAGCCTGCCGGCTGCTGACGGTGCTGGGACCGGCCGGGATCGGCAAGTCGCGACTCGTCCAGGAGTTCACTGATGAGCTCGAAGCCGAGGCAACGGTGCTTGCACGGCCACTGCCTGCCCTACGGCGAGGGCATCACCTACTGGCCGCTGACCGAGGTCGTGCGCGAGCTCCTGCGGCGGGAGGGAGCCTCGGGGGCGGAGTCCTCCAGCGCGGCGCTCGCGGAGCTCTTGCCGGGCGAGGGGAAGGCCGTCCTCATCGCCGAGCTGATCTTCGACGCGCTCGGCCTCGGCGCGAGCGGCGCCGGCACGGGCGAGGTGACCTCCTGGGCCGTGCGCAAGCTGTTCGAGGCGCTCGCGCAGCGCCGTCCGCTCGTGATCGTGTTCGACGACCTGCAGTGGGCCGAGCCGACGTTCCTCGAGCCTCCTCGAGAACCTGGCCGAGCTCTCGCGCGACGCGCCGATCCTGCTGCTCTGCCTGGCGCGCCCGAGTTGTTCGAGACCCATCCCGGCTGGGGCGGCGGCAGGCACGAGGCCGCGACGCTGCTGCTTGAGCCGCTGGACGACGGCGACTGCAAGAGGCTGATCGCGAACCTGCTCGGCCGCGGACCACTGCCCGCGGTTGCGGAGCACTGGATCGCCGAGGCGGCCGACGGCAACGCGCTGTTCGCCGAGGAGCTGCTCGCGATGCTCGTCGACGACGACCTGCTGACGTGGAACGGCGCTTCCTGGGTGGTTGCCGAGAACCTCTTGTCGACGCCGGTTCCGACGACGCTCGGAACGCTTCTGGCCGCTCGCCTCGAGGGCCTACCGCGTGACGAGCGCGCCCTGCTCGCGCTGGCCTCGGTGGAGGGCACGCTCTTCCACCGCAGCGCGCTCTCCGAGCTCGCGCCCGAGCTGCCCGAGAGCTTCGTCGAGCGCAGCCTCACGGCACTCGCGGCCCGCGACGTGATCCGGACCGATCAGGCGGCATTCCCTGGCGATGCGGCGTACCGCTTCCGGCATCCGCTGATTCGCGACGCCGCCTACCGCTCGCTCCCGACACTCCGCAGGGCCGAGCAGCACGAGCGCTTCGCAGCCTGGCTCGAGCGCATCGCCGCCGACCGCCTGGGCGAGTTCGAGGAGATCGTCGGCTACCACCTCGAACGAGCCTACCGCTACCGACTGGAGCTCGGCGGGGACGCGAGCGAGCTCGCTGCGCGGGCATCGGAGCGCCTCGAGGCGGCCGGCCGCCGGGCGCTCGCGCGCGGCGATCTTCCCGCCTCGATCGGCCTCCTGGAGCGCGCTGCCTCGGTCTCGGCCGACGATCTCGCCAGGCGCGCCGAGCTGCTGCCCGAGCTCGGCGCCGCCCTGATCGCCGCGGGCCGGCTGCCGGAGGCCGACTGGGTGCTCGACGAGGCGCGGCTCGTCGCAGCTGCGTACGGGCGACGTCCGCGCGGAGGCCCACGTGCGCGTGCAGCTGCAGTTCCTGCGCCTGCTGCAGGTCACCGACGGCGGCACCGAGGACGCCGGGCGGACGGTGGAGCGCGTGCTTCCCATCTTCGAGCGCTACGACGACCATCGCGGACTCTGCAGCGCCCGGCGGCTCGAGGCCTGGCTGCACTGGAACGAGGCGCGCGCGGCCGCGGCCGCCGAGGCCTGGGAGCGCGCGGCCAGGCACGCCAGCGACGGTGGCGACGAGCACGCGCGCGCCGAGATCCTCACCTGGATCGCCTCGTCGCTGTGGTTCGGCCCGACGCCGATCGCCGAGGGCATCCGCCGCTGCGAGGAGCATCCGCGCCGAGGTCGACGGCAATCTCGATGCCGAAGCACTGACGCTCCGCCACCTCGCGGGCCTGCACGCGATGAACGGCGACTTCGAGCTGGCGCGCTCGATGCTCGCCACGAGCAACGGCGTCTTCGCCGACCTCGGCCTCACGCCTGAACGCGGCGACGTCGCACAACGAGGCACTGATCGAGATGCTCGCCGGCGACGACGCGGCGGCCGAGCGCTGCCTGCGCTCCGGCTTCGACGCGCTCACGGAGATGGGAGAGCAGGCGTTCCTCTCGACCACCGCCGCGTTCCTCGCACGCGCCGTGCTCGCGCAGGGGCGGATCGACGAGGCGGAGGAGCTCGCGCAGCAGAGCGCGCAGCTGGCCGAGACCCGCGACCTGCTCACGCACGTGCTCTGGCGCGGCGTGCAGGCGCGCGTCCTGGCGAGCCGCTGGCAGCTCGAGCGCGCCGAGCAGGTTGCGCGCGAGGCCGTCGCGCTGGCGGAGCTGACCGATTTCGTCGTCTATCGCGGGGACGCATTGATCGACCTGGCCCACATCCTCGACCGCGCGGGCCTCCGGGACGGCGCCCGCGCCGCGGCGCGCGACGGGCTGCGGCTCCAGGAGGACAAGGGAAATCTCGTCACAGCCGCGAAGATCCGCTCGGACCTTGGCGTCCTGTTGCAACCGTGATCGAGCGAGCCGCTGGCTCGGAGGGTGGTGAGAGGTGCCTGCCGGGAACTTCGACGACGAGCTGAACGTGACCAAGGACGGGATCGTCAAGGCCACGGGCCCGCTCGACCCGTCCGTCAAGGCCGTGACCGAGTTGTGCGTCTGGGTGCTGCAGCGCAACGGCACCAATGACGCGATCGCGAACGCAATGGGCAAGCCGGACATGGCGGGCATGCCGGATATGCCCGGCATGCCCGAGATGGACGGCGGTCTCACGGTGGAGGGGCTCGGAACGCCCGACGCCCGCTGGACGTTCCCGCTCAAGAATCGCTTCAAGAAGGTCGACTTCCGTGCGGGCTCGGCGACGGCGTCGGCCTTCGGGGTCTTCGTGGACGACAAGGGCAGACAGCGGGCCTTCTTCTGGTCCGAGCCGGTGCGTCTCTCGGGTCCGGGCGCCCCCAGGGCCTGAGCTACTTCGCGGCGCCCGCCGGGGCTGTCCTGCTCGCCCGGGGACGCGCGTGCGAGGGCAGGCGTCTAACGTTTCGGGCGGTGTCCCCCTCGGATCGTCAGGCCCGACCGCCCACGCCGCCAGGATTCGACCCCTCGCGGGCGAGCGAGCGGGCCGCCGATCCCCGTGGCTGGCGCTTCACCGAAGACGATGCCGACGCCGTCCACCGCGTGATCGCCGAACGCCGCGACATCCGGCGGTTCCGGCCCGATGCCGTGCCCGAAGAGGTCCTCCGCCGCCTGCTCGAGGCGGCCCATCGAGCGCCCTCGGTCGGTCTCATGCAGCCCTGGCGCATGATCGTCGTCGAGGCACTGGAGACGCGCATCGCGATCCGGCACCTTGCCCAGCGCGAGCGGCTGCGCCAGGCCGAGCGCTTCGACGAGCGCGCGCGTCACTTTCTCGACCAGAAGATCGAGGGCATCGTCGAGGCGCCGCTCGGCATCTGCTTCTGCTGCGACCACGGCGACAACGAGGTTGAGATCCTCGGCCGGGGCACGATCCCCGAGACGGACGTCTACAGCACCGCCTGCGCCGTCCAGAACCTCTGGCTCGCGGCGCGCGCCGAGGGGCTCGGCATCGGCTGGGTCAGCTTCTACCACCCGGACGACCTGCGAGACGTGCTCGACATCCCGGCCCGCGTCGATCCGATCGCCTACCTCTGCGTGGGCTGGCCCGACGAGCGCCCGGTACGGCCAGGGCTGGAAGCTGCGGGCTGGGCCGAGCGCCTTCCGCTCGAGTCCGTGGTCATGCGCGAGCGCTGGGTCGGCAGGCCGCCGCCCCGGCCGGGGGACTCGCCTGTCCTCACGGTCGATCACGGCGCGGCCTCCGCCGTGCGCGACCGGCAGGATCGGCTCGTCAAGCCGGCCGGCAGTCTCGGTGCCCTGGAGGGCCTCGTCGAGCGCTGGGCGGCGATCACGGGCTCGCCTCCTCCGGCCCGTATCCGCGCGGGTGCACTCGTGTGCGCGGCCGACCACGGGCACGTGCACCGCGGCACGAGCCTTTTCGGCTCAGCCGTGTCGGCGCAGGTCGCCGCCGCCGCCGGCCGCGGGGAGACGGCGGTCGCGGTGCTCGCGCGCCACGGGAGCCACGATCTCCTGATCGCCGATCTCGGGCTGCTCGGGCCGACGCCCGACGGCGTCCGGCAGGCGAAGGTCGCCGAAGGTACAGCCGACATGACCCAGGAGGCCGCGCTCACACCCGCGCAGGTCGCGCTCGCCGTCCAGCAGGGAGCGGCACTCGCGGGGGAGCTCGCCGAGCGCGGCGTCGACTGCCTCGTGCTGGGCGAGATCGGCATCGGCAACACGGCGACGACCGCCGCGCTCGTCTCTGCTCTGACGGGAGAGCCCCCCGAGCGCACGGTCGGGCGCGGCACCGGACTGGACACGGCGGGGCTCGAACGCAAGCGCGGCGTCGTCCGCGCCGCCCTCGAGCGGCACGGCGGCGACTCCGACGCGCTGACGATCCTCCGCTCCCTCGGCGGCCTCGAGCTGGCAGCCCTGGTCGGCGCCGCCGGCGAGGGCGCGCGCCGCCGGCTCCCCGTGATCCTCGACGGCTATGCGGTCTCGGCCGCGGCGCTGCTCGCAGTGCGGCTCGATCCATCCGTGGGCGAGGCGCTGATCGCGAGCCACCGCTCGGCCGAGCCGGGACACGACCTCGTGCTCGCCGAGTTGGGGCTCGAGCCGCTGCTCGACCTGCGCCTGCGCCTCGGCGAGGCTTCGGGGGCACTGCTGGCGATCCCGATCATCGAGGCCGCCGGCGCCCTGCACCGCCGAATGGCGACGTTCGCCGAGTCGGCCGTCGACGGTGCGCTCTAAGGGCCCGGCTCGGCGCGGAATGTCGAGCAGGACGTCTTCGACGAGAGCGACGACGCATACAGCGTGGCGGACATGCAGAAGCGCACCGCCTGCGGGAGCCGCGGGGGGACGTGCCAGGAGAGGAACATTGCGCGAGCGGTGGGAGTGAAGTACTGCGTGGTCTTCGCGTAGAGCAGGGCGCCGCGGCTGAAGACCCGCAGGCGAACTCTCACCTGCTGCCCCGACTGGCTCCCGGGCAGGAACCGGAGCTTCGCGAACCTGCCCCGCACTCCGGAGGAGACGCGCGTCTTGAGCGTCGGGCGCTTGAGCATCGGGGCCGTCGCCGGCAGCGGCAGGAGCAGCGGCGTGGGAGCGGTGAACACCGGTGCACGAGGCGGTGGCGCCGTCGCCTGCAGCCGTGCGATCTCGTCCGAGAGCCAGGCCGACGAATAGGAAAGGCGCGCGAACACGTCCGGCGGTGCGCAGTTCTGCAGGAAGATCAGCGAGGCGACGCCGATGATCTCATACGTTCCTCCCTGGGACTGGCCGACTGCGGGGCCGCCGCTGTCCCCATAGCAGGCGCCGGCCGCGCTTCCCGGGGCCGACGCGCAGAACATGGACGACGCGTCGTAGCCGGGGCTCGCGCCGTTGAACGAGCGACGGCAGAACCCGTCTTCCTGAACGCTCATGCCCACCCAGTTGAGGTCGGCCGCAGCTGACCCCCAAGGGACCGTGCGGCCCCAGCCGGCGACGATCATGGGCGCGCCTGCCCGGTAGACCCAGCTCGCGTCGTCAGCAGTCGCCACAGGGAGCGTCGGAGCCGTCGACGGCTGCGAAAGCTGAAGCAGGGCGACATCGCCGTGGTAGCTCGCCGGATCCCAGGTCGGCGAGATCGCGACACTGCTCACCCCGAGCACCTGTCCTGTGCTGGAGTCGTAGAGATTCAGCCGGCCCGTGCCGACGGAGAAGGAGCTGGGTGGCAGCAGCACGCCGCAGTGAGCGGCCGTCAGCACGACGCTCGGCGCCACCAGCGCGCCGGTGCAGTAGTACGCGGTGCCGTCCCCGACCGCGGCGCCGACGAACGTGACGTAGCCGAAATACCCGGGCGTGGCGGCCTGCCCTCCCACGATCGCAGCGGCCGGCTGAGCACCGCAGAAGAGCAGCCCGGCGCAGGCCGCGAAGACTGCGAGGCCACACCGCACTCGGACTGCCAACTCGAATCGGGCCATGCTGCCTCCGGTGCCACTGTAACCCGATCAGATCACGCCGTCGGCGCGCAATGCCGAGAGCTCCGCCTCCTCGAGACCGAGCAGCCCACCGTAGATTTCCTCGTTGTGGCTGCCCGGAACCCAGGTCGCCGACCACCGGACCGACCCCGGAGTGGCGCTCAGCTTTGGGATCACGCCGGGCCCGATGTAGGTGCCGAACTCGGGGTCCTCGTGCTCGACCAGCATGTCGCGGGCCCGCACCTGCGGATCCTCGAAGATGTCGGCGATCGTATAGATCGGGCCGCAGATCACGCCGGCGTCGTTGAGCAGGTCGTCGATCGCGGCGGCATCGTGCTGCGCGGCCCAGGCCGCGACGATGCCGTCGACCTCGTCCTGGTTGCGACCTCGGGCAGCATGCGACGAGAAGCGCTCGTCGACGGCCAGCTCGGGGCTCTCCATGACCTCGCACAGGCGCGTGAAGAGGCTGTCGGAGTTCGCAGCGATCACGACCCATTTGTCGTCTCGCGACTTGAAGATGTTCGAGGGCGCGATCCCCTCGAGCTTCGTGCCGCCCGGCCCGCGCACGAGGCCGAGGCGATCGTACTCGGGCACCGTGCTCTCGAGCAGGGCGAAGGAGGCCTCGAGCAGGGAGACGTCCACGATCTGCCCCTCTCCCCCGCCGCTCGCATCGCGCCAGTAGAGGGCCGAGAGGATGCCCTGCACGGCGAACAGCGCAGCCAGCGAGTCGCCGAGCGAGATCTGCATGCGGGGCGGTGGCTCGCCGGGGAAGCCGCTGATGTGCCTCAGCCCTCCCATCGCCTCGGCCACGACCGCGAAGCCGCCGCGTGAGGCGTACGGTCCCGTCTGACCGTAACCCGAGATGCGCGCGAGCACGATGCCGCGGTTGACGGACTGCATCTGCTCGAAGCCGAGATTCCAGCGCTCGAGCGTGCCGGGGCGGAAGTTCTCCATGACTGCGTCGGACTGCGCGATCAGCTCGAGCAGCAGCTGCTGGCCGCGGGCCGTGCGCAGGTCGAGCGTGACGCACTTCTTGTTGCGCGACTGCACGGGCCACCAGAGTGGCCGTCCCTCGTAGTGGGCGCGCCCCCACTCGCGCAGCACGTCCGGGCGGTTGGGATCCTCGATCTTGATGATCTCGGCCCCGAGGTCGCCGAGCAGGCGTCCCGCGAACGGCCCGGCGATGAAGCTGCCCAGCTCGAGCACCCGGACTCCGGCGAGCGGCCCGACGCGGCGTCCGGCCTTTGCGCTCCTGCGATTCGTCATCTGGCCGGCGTCGCGTGCACCAGCACCAAGTACCCCGTGTGCGAGCGAAAGTCCTTCCGCGCCGCCGAGCGCCGCCCGTTTGAGCGATATCCGACCGGGTATCGAATCAGCAAGCGGCACGAGCAACGGAGATCTGGAGGGAGATTCATCCGATGTCGGCAGATCATGCAACCGTGCGAACGATCCGCAGACGGCGGCAGGTAGCGGTGGCGGCTGCGCTGGCCTTCTCGGCAGGATCCATCGTCGTCAGCGGAACCTCGCGCGCGAACAGCCCCGTCACCTCGGCAGTGCCGGCGACGACCGCAGTGACGCAGACGGTGACGACGCCACGAAGCCCGTCACCCAGGCAGCCACGACCACGACCAAGCCGGTCACGCAAGCGGCGACGACCGCCACAAAGCCCGTCACCCAGGCAGCCACGACCACGACCAAGCCGGTCACCCAAGCGGCGACGACCGCCACAAAGCCCGCCACACAGACAGCCGCGACCACCACCAACCCGGTCACGCAAGCGGCGACAACCGCCACAAAGCCCGTCACCCAAGCAGCCACGACGACGACCAAGCCGGTCACCCAAGCGGCGACGACCGCCACAAAGCCCGTCACCCAGGCAGCCACGACCACGACCAAGCCGGTCACCCAAGCGGTGACAACCGCCGCGAAGCCCGTCACCCAGGCAGCCAGGACCACGACCAAGGCCGTCACGAAAGCTGCGACGACCACCACAAAGCCCGCCACGCAAGCAGTCGCCGCCACAACGAAGCCGGCTGCCCAAGCAGTCGCGGCCACGACGAAACCGGTCACGCATGTGGTCGCAACCACAACGAAGCCCGTGGCGCACGCGGTCACGAGCACGACGAAACCGGCCACACACGCAGTCGCCACGGCAACGAAGCCCGTGACACAGGCCGCCACGACGAGCACCAAGCCGGTCACGCAAGCGGTCGCGAGCACCGCGAAGCCGGCCACACAGGCAGTCGCCACGGCAGCGAAGCCACTCACGCACGCGGTCACCTCGGCCAGGAAGTCCGTCACGCCGGCGGCTGGGGCGACCACACGGTCGGCAGCCGGTATGCAGGCGTTCGGTCCCACCGCCAGGTCCGTTGCCGCGCCGGTGACGCAGGCACAATCCGCAGCTCCCGCTTTCGGCGCCTCTCCCGCGCTCGTCGCGCAACCCGCCGGGCAGGACGCCGGCGCGGCGCAGCCGTCGAGCGCGCTTCCCGCCGTGCGACGATCCGCGACCGATCCGACCGCGCTCTCGCCGCTCTCGCCGCTCTCGCCGCTCTCGCCCGTCGCGCCGGTCACCGCGCAGAGCACGCAGCAGGCGCGCCCTGCACCGTCGGGCGGTAGCTCGCCCGTCTCGGCCCTCGGGCTTCTCGCACTGGTCGGGGCCGCGGGCATCGCGGTCCTGCGCATCCGCCAGCTCGCGGCGGCCGCCGGTCTGGCGGACGGCGGGACGATGACGGCCCTCGCCCACGCCGCCACCACGTTCTGGGCCGGCTCGTGCTTCCCGCTCGCCACGACCCCGTCGACGACCGCCGCAGGCGTGAGCGCGGGCACCATCGACGCGTCGCTGCAGCGACCCGGGATCGCACGCGGAAGTCGCGCGCAGTTCGACGTCAAGGGAGCGGTCTCAGGCCCACTCGGCTCGGCCGGCAGCCCCGAAGCTCCGCCCGCACTCGCGCTGTCGGAGGGTACGACGGGCGGCGACGGAGATCGCGCCGGGCTCGTCGTGGCTCTCTTCACCGTGTCGGCGATGATCGGCGCGGCGCTCGGAGCCCTCTCCCCGCGCAGGCACGAGACCGCATGAGAGGTGCTTCTGCGTCGCTCGCGGTCGTCGGGCTCACGGTGGTGCTCGGGGCGTCGCCGGCGGGCGCGAGCGATCCTGCTCACGCGCGTATCGCCGGCTCCGCCACCCTCAACGCCCGTGCGTCGGCGGTCCTGGTCACCGGCGTCGTGACCTGCACGGGCTGCCGGCGCTTCACGCTCGGAGCGACCGTGAGTCAGAGGAGCAGCGGCGCCGTCGCACAGGGCGGCGTGCGCTGCGTCTGCCGTGGCTCGCGCGAGCGCTGGCTCGTGACGGCACGGGCGCGTGAGGCAACGCGCTTCCACCCCGGACGTGCGCGCGTCTGCGTGTGGCTGATCGCACGGGGCAGCGCAGAGACGGCGATCGATGCAAACCAATGGTGCGAAAATGTGAGCCTGAGGTTCGCAGGAACATGACGTTCTTCTGGCTCTGGGTGAGCGCGGGCTGCTTGGCCTGCGCACTCGCCGGCTTCTTTGTCGTGCGGCTGGGCACACGCCGCTTCGAGCGAAACGCTCCGAAGCCGACAGCTTCCCGGCCGTCGACGCCGATCACGCCGCGTCTGCCGGCCGACGTCGTCTGGGAGCGTGTTGCAGCCGAACGACTGCCTGTTGCAGCCGAACGCCCGGCCAGAGCGCCTTCGGCCTCGCGCCCCCGTTCGCAGGCAGCATCATCGCCGACGGCAGAACAGCCGGCACCCGAGAAGCTGGCGCTCTGGGCCGGCCAGGTGAGAGCCGGCGAGCGCAAGATGTCGCTGGCCACGGACGGCTGCAGGGTGACCTGGAACCGCATCTGCAAGCACGGACACCCCAGCTGGCTCGTGGCGCTCGGTTACCTCGACCCAGAGCATGAGGGATTCGCCGCGCACGCTTCGGGTAAGCCCGCCTATGACAGATATCGAACGCAGCGACCGGGATAACGACGAGGTCGACGAGGCGGGCGACGAGTCGTTCCCGGCTTCCGACCCGCCCAGCTACGCAGGAGGGAGCGGCACTGCCGGGCCCTCGACGGAGGAGAAGTCACAGGCCGGCAGCTACGCGCGAGACGCCGAGCAGGACCCGGCGGGCGATCGCCAGGGGCGCGCCGAAGCCGACCGTTGAGCGTGCTCTCCTAGCGCCGTCGCTGCGAGCCCGGGCACGGCGAGCGCCGCGCCCGGTGGAGGCGAGCGCACGATGTCGCCCGTCCGGGCCTACGGGGGAGCGCCCACTTGCAGACGCGCGGCGGTGTCTGGGGCGGCCAGGCGCCCGCGCCCTCGCGGAATGGGAGCCTAATTGGATCCACCCCCTCCCGAGCCCGAAGCCGAGACATCGGTGACGACGGCCGTGCCGTCGCCCCCCCGGGTGCCCCCGCCGTCCGTGCCCCCGCCGTCCTTGCCCGAGCTGCCCGAGCTGGCCGAGCCGGAGGTCTCGCCAGAAGAGCCGCCGTCCTTGCCCGAGCCGGAATGACTCGTGTCGCCTCCGGAGGTCGTGACGGCGTTGCCGCTGCCGGAGCCCCCTGCCGTGTCATCGCTCGCGCTCGCGGCGCCGTCGCCCTTGCCGGACGACGCGGCGTCGCCGCCGGCGCCGTGCTTGCCGCTGGTCGCGCCGGTCGAGTCGGCGCCCGAGCCCTTGCCGGAGGACCGTTCCCGGCCGGCGTCGCCGGAACCCGAGTTGCGAGCAGCCCCCGCGTTGTCATGGCCGGAGGAGCGGCCCCCGTCCTCGCTGCCGGGACCGCGGTTCGACCCGTGACGGCCAGTCGGCGTCGCTGCGGACCCTCGTGCGACGACCAGCCGCACCGGTGAGCCCGTGGCGTGGTGCGTGGGGCGCGGCGGCGCGATGCCGACGAGCGCCGCATTGGCACCGCGGTGCGTGAGCTTCGGAGTCGCAGCCTCGGCGACCTGCGCCTGGCCGCCGTGCGACCTGCCGTGGTGCATGGGCTGGGCGCGCAGGATCGCCTGCTCCGCGGCGCCTCCCGCAGCAACCGCAGCGACCACGATCGCGGCGGTCTTTGCCAGCACCGGCGCCGCAGCGGCCTTGGCCGTGAGCGCCGCGAGAATCCCGCCGCCACCCCCGGCAAAGCCCGGGATGGCCGCCGAGAGGCGCTCCACGACGACCGGCCGAGGCGACGCATCGGGCGGTCGCAGCGCACGGCGCACGCCACGGCAGACGGGACAGCGGAGCAGATGCACCTTCGCAGCGCGGTCGAGTGAGCCGGCTTCCATCGCAGCGCGCGTACCGGTGCAGCCGATCGCCGGCTCGAGCCCGCCGACGGCGAGCACCAGCCTCCGGCGCGCACGCGAGGCGAGCCCGTCAACGTCGCCTGCGGTCATGCCCAGGGCAAGCGCCGCCTCGCCGGCTTCGAGCCCGAGCCATTCGCGCAGGACGAACGCCTCGCGCTCAGGCTCGGGCAGCTCGCCGAGCGTCTTGTGGGCAGTCCGCAGCTCGTCGCGCAGCTCGGCGGAGCGCTCCACCCCTCCCGCGGCCGGCGGATCGAAGCCGTCGTCAAGCGAGACGGCCGGCCTTCTCGCCGTCTGACGCAGCCGGCCCATGCACTCGTTTCGCGCGATCCGCAGCACCCAGGCGCTCGAATCGATCACGGCCGTACCACCCGCGAGCGCCTTGTGAACGGCGAGGAACGTCGCCTGCGTCGCGTCCTCGGCGTCCTCGCGCCGGCCCATCAGGTGCCACGCGTAGCGAAACACCGTGTCGCCGTGGCGCCGGTAGAGCCATTCGGTGGCGCGACCCGGATCACGGGGCAGGACGTGGCTCCGCCCCGCCCCCGATGGAACCGGGGACGGGGCGTCGACGGACCTGAGGGCCGGGGAGGCCATGATCCGACTTTAGTCCTCGCCGCCGGAGCCGTGGCCGGAGCTGCCGCCATCATCGACGCCGTCGTCCCCGGTGCCGGCGCCGCTGTTGTCGCTCTTGCTCTCGAGCCGGACGAGGGTCGGCTGGCCATCGGGGGTCGCCGGCGCCGAACCGCGCGCCTCGACCATGTCGCCCAGCATCACGCCGCTCGGCCCGAAGCCGGCAGGAATGACGAATGTGACGTCACCGTGCTCACCGTGAATCGTGATCGAGCCGGGCACGGAGCCGGCCGGACCGGCCTCGGTGATGACCAGAACCGTGCCCTCGGCGCGGACGTCGCCGCCGTGGTGACCCTCGTTCTCGTTGTTCTCGACGTGCAGCGAGACGAGCGTGAGCACGACGGCGCTCGGATTCAGAGGATCCGGGCCGAGCGCCACATGGGCCTCGACGGGCGTGCCGATCGGCAGCGCGGCAACGGTCACGGTGCCGAGCGCGATCACGAGCCCGGTCGGGAAGCCCGCGACGGTGAGCGTCAGCGAGGTGGCGTCCTGCGCCGCGACGGTGCCGCGCACCTCGGCCCTGGCCACGTCCTCGGCGTCGACCTGCTCGTTCCCGTCATCGTCCAGCGCGCTCGGGCTCACCTGCACGGTCGTCGTAACCTGCTGGCCGGGCGCGGGCGGAGTGGGGCTGGTGACAGCGAGCACGGAGCCGTTGCCGGCGAGGGCGAAGGAGTGCACGTGACGACGCACGACGACGCCGCGCAGCTTCGCGCGATGGGCCTTGCCGACGACCGTGACCTTCGAGCCCACGACCTTGAGGACGCTGCCCATGGCGATCTTGGCCGGAGCGGCGACCTTGATGCGCTGGAGCTTGCCGCTCTTGCCGGCGATGACGACGACGCCGGCCTTGGCGTCGCGCTGCACGACGATTCCGCGCAGAGTCGGTGTTTGAGCCGCGCCGGCGAGCGCCGGAACGGCAAGGGCTCCGATCGCCACAGCGAGGAGCATTCTGGACAGGCTTCGCATCAGGTGGATCCTCTCCTTCAACGCACACGTTCGGTGTTCGGACTGCAGATGTGCGATTCGGTAGGTAGACGCTGCCACTGCCGAGGCGGGTACGTGGATGTTTCTTACCTGTGTTTGATGAGTAATACTTCTGTCATGCCCCGCTTGACCTCGAAAGGCCAGGTCACCGTGCCGGTGGGCGTCCGCTATGCCCTCGGTCTCGCTCCTGGCGACGAAGTCGTCTTCGCGGTCGAGGAGGGTCGCGGCGTCTTCAGGCAGGCGACGGGCCTGGACGATCTGCGAGCCAGGTTCCCCGGGCCCGTGCGCAGCGGGGCGCACAGCCTGGAGCTGCTGCTGGTCTCGGGAGACTCCGCCTTCGCCGAGGCGGTCACCAGCTCGCGGCGGCGCCACGAGCGCCTGCGCCTCCCGGATGCGGTCCTGCTGGACATCGCGGGGGCCCTCACGCGCGAAGGCGCTGACTGTAAGGACATCGCAGGCGCGCTCCGCGACGTGCTTGCCGACCGCGCAGTGCGCGTCGACCATCCTGCGGCGGTGCGGGCTGCGCTCGACGAGCTCGCGGGCGGCGGAGATGCCGTGCGCGCCTACGCGCTGGCGCGCGGCTGAGATGCCGACCGGGACCGCCCTGCCCGACCTGCGCAGCGCACGCCTCGTGATCCGGCCGCTCGCGAGCTCGGACGCGGCCGCCTGCCGCGCCGTGTTGGACGTGGAGGACGACACGGCATTCGAGCAGTGGCTCAGATGGGCCGTGGCGGCTCCTGCCGCGCTCGCAGCACTCCACCAGCCGCCGTTCGGCGAGCGAGCGATTGCCCTCGCGGCAACCGGCGAGGTCGTCGGCCTTGTCGGCCTCGTGCCCGCGCTCGGCCCGTTCGCCCAGCTCGAGGGCGCGCCCCCCGGCGGGCCATGGACGCTCGAGCTCGGGTTGTACTGGGCGCTCGCGGCCGAGCACCGCGGGCGCGGCTATGCGAGCGAAGCTGCGGCAGAGCTTGCCCGCCATCTCTTCGAGGCGCTCCACCCGACCCGTCTGATCGCGACGACCGAGCACGCGAACAGCTCGTCTCAGGCAGTCATGCGGCGCCTCGGCATGCGTATCCTCCAGAACCCGCATCCGGAGCCAGCGTGGCTGCAGGTGGTCGGCATCCTCGCGCGCAGCGGCTAGACCGCCGTGGAAACATCCGTGCCTCTCGCGGCAAGGAGAGGTATGGAAGCGCGCGAGTTCGAGCGGATCTACGAGCTGCACGCTCGCGCAATCTCCGCGTACGCACTGCGGCGGACGAGCAGCGAGCAGGACGCCGAGGAGATCGTCGCCGAGACGTTCCTGATTGCCTGGCGTCGCGGCGCCGAGCTGCGCGGCGATCCGCTGCCGTGGCTCTACGGCGTGGCACGTCGCGTGCACGCGAGCCACGCCCGCAAGGCAGGCCGTGCGCCGCTCGAGTTGCGCGACGACGTCGCCGCTCCGCTCGACGGCTCGCTCGAGCGCGCCGAGCTGTTGACGAGGCTCCTGCGCCTGCCGGCCCTCGAGCGGGACGCACTTCTGCTGATCGTCTGGGAAGGGCTCGATCAGAAGGCCTGCGCGCGGGCACTCGGCTGCTCGCGCGTGGCGGTCGCGCTGCGCTTGCGGCGAGCACGTGCCCGCCTGCGCGCGCAGTCGGACGGCGAGGGCATCCCAGCCACGCACCTACTGCCGACGGAGGCGCCATGACGAGCCGAATCGAGCTGCAAATCGCCGCCTTGGGGCGCGTCGACGAGGCGGTCGCGGCACGGGTCGCCGCCGCGGCCCGCCCCTCTGCCGGCACCGTTGCATCGCGACCGCGAGGGCGCTTCCGGCGGCACGTCGTCACCCTTGGCCGACCGGCTGTCGGGACTGCGCTCGCCCTGGCGGTCGTCGCCGCGCTGTTGCTCTCGCCGCATCCCTGGGACGGCGAGCCGGCGAGCGCGGCACTGCTCAGGAGGGTGGCAATCGCCGTTACCCCGCCGCCCCACACGATCCAGCACATCGTCATGGTTCTGCACCAGGGATCGCATGCGGTCACCACGGAGTCGTGGCAGTCGACCGACGACCCTTTCACGTATCGCTGGCGCCAGACCTCGAGCACGAGCTGCGGAGGCACCTATCGGGCGGAGTACTCCTCCACGCCGAGCGAGCGGCAGTGGTTCGACGCCGACCACGAACGGGTGCTCCGCATGCCGCTCGATCCGGCGAGGGAACGTGCTTCGGTGCCCGCAGGCGGAGCGCGTGCGCAGTTCGACGCCACGGTTTCGTTCGCCCTCGCTCTGCACTTCGGTGCTGCCCACGTGGCAGGCAGCACGATGCTCGACGGCAAGCCGGTGACCCAGATCACCTGGCCGTCGTCGGACCCGAACGATCCGGCGAGCCGCAACATCCTCTACGTGGAGGCCGCTACCGGCGTCCCGGTCGCCTACGAATGGGGCGGCGGGAAGCTCGATTCCACGGGCGGCATCGTCGCCCGCCAGACGTATCCGACCTACGAGTTCCTGCCCGAGACGCCAGCCGCGAGCCGCGAACTGTCGGAGCACGGCGCCCACCCCGCGGCCCCGCTCGCGCCGATGATGACCGAGCGGCAGCTGAGCAGCCGCGCTCAGGAGGCGCAGCGGCTCCATTGCGGCGGCGTCGGCTGACCCGCCGCCCCGGCACGCGTCAGTAGCCCTCGCAGCCGGCGCCGTCGCCGTTGCCGTCGAGATTGTACGGATCGGAGCCGATCACCTTGACCGGATGGCCGACCTGCCTACAGTCGAGATCGCCGTTGACGTTGGGCACGCAGGGCGTGTAGTTGGGGTTGCAGTTGGAGGACGATCCACCTGCCACCGCCGTCCTCGGTGCGTGCACCGGCCCGGTCGACACCCCGCGGCCGGGGCGCAGCGGCACCGCGCCCTTGCGGCAGTGACCCCAGAGGCCCTTGCCGGCTCGGCGCGCCGCGACGGCCGCAGTGAAGATCGCCGTCGAGTAACGACCTCGGTCGCCCGTGTAGAAGTACGGCGCCGCAGCGCCCTCGCGCACGAGCCACAGGTTCACGAGCGACCTGCCCTTCCAGACGTATCCGAGCGTGCGTCCGTCTCGGTCGCGCTGGTCGAGCCGGGGGTCGGTCGCGATTCGCACGCGCGTGCCCCGGGGCAGGATGGACTCGGTCAGCGCGGAAGCCTCTCGTCCGTAGCATTCCGTTTCGCCGTAGACCTCGGGTGTGTCGATCTGGACGAGCCGGACCGTCTCGCCGCTCGTGAGCACCACGGTGTCACCGTCGGCCACGTGGCCGATCGTGCCGGTGTGCGTCGCGGCCGGCACGGCCACGGGCGCAGCGAGGGAGACAACGAGCGCAGCGACGATGAGGACACGATTGGGCACAGCGGTGTCACACCACGGTAGTCGCCCGGCCGCGTCTCACGTTCGCCGGTGCACCGCCTTGAGCGAGATCGTGCGTGCCGCCGAGCCGCCCGCACCCACGGCGTGGATGCGAATCGAGCTGCGGACCGCGCGCGGCGCCGACAGCTTGACGCCCGGTGACCTTCTGGGAACGCTGCGGAGACGAGGCGGTGAAGACGCCGCAAATCAGTAGAAAACCGGACTACGCTGGGGGTATGGCACCACCATCGCATCTGGCTTCCATCCGCGAGCTCCGCGACATTCGCCGCGAGCGCCCGCGGATGCGCGGTGAGACGGAGGATCAGTACTACCAGCAGCTGGCAGCGGAGCTCGACCGCCGGCAGCGCGCCCAGCGCCGCCGCTCGCTCGTGGTGCGCGTCTGGCGGCGCGACGCACGCCGCTGACGCGCGGGTGACGAGATACCGCCGGCAGGCCGGCTCGCCGACCGCAGACGCCGCCGGCACGGGCCGCCCGAGACGAGCCTACTCCGGCCCGAGCGCCTCATGCAGCCGAGGACTCGGCGGCGAGCCTTCGTCGGCCGGGCCGGCGGTTCGCCGGAGCTCTCCCTCGATCAGCTCGTAGTGGCCGATGGAGGCGATCGGCGGGGAGTAGACGTGCACCGTGACGGCTCCGGCGCCGTGATCCATGCGGTGGATGCCGTCGGCGCGGAAGGCGAACGACTCGCCGGCTCCGTAGGAGCTGATGCGCCGGGGGCCGCCCACCGTGAGCGCCTCGTTGGCCGCGTGGCCCTCGATCACGAAGACGCCGACGCACGAGCCGCCGTGGTCGTGGAAGCCGGTGTCGCGCGCCTCCCACCAGGTGTTGAGCCAGGCCTCGCTGTGCTCGCTGCGCCAGAGCAGCTCGAAGGAGCCCGCGCCCTCGCGCGCCAGGACGGAGGTGTCGATGCGCCCCGCCGCCGCGCGGGCGAGCTCGGCGCACTCCTGCGGTTCGAGCGCGCGGCCGGTGTCGGCCAGGTCGCTGTAGCTCGGCGGCATGGGAGCACGATATCGCGCCGGTATGCTCGGGGAGCCTCGAGAGGGAGCGTATGGACAAGGTCACCCTGCATTGCTGCAACTTCATGTGGATCAAGCCCGGCCACCCGTGCGCCAAGGTGCGCACGGCGCTCGACGAGGCCGGCATCCCGTACGAGCTGGTGCACCACTCCAAGCTCAAGAGCCGGCGCGACCTGCTGCGCGAGCAGACCGGGCAGGACGTGCTGCCCGCGATCGTCCTGGCCGACGGCCGCCCCTATCGCGAGCAGTCCAAGGACATGGCAGCCCGCATCAGAGCGGGGAAGCTCTCCGAGGTCTGAGTGCGCACGTTGCTGCTGGTGCGGCACGCCGCCACATCGGCCACCCGCGCTGCGGCATTCCCGGCCGGCGAGGGCCTGGACGACCGGGGCCGAAGCCAGGCTGCCGCGATCGCGGCGTCGCTGCCCCGGCACACCCAGGTACTCGCGAGCCCCGCCCGGCGGTGCCGCGAGACGGCCGCGGCCGCCGGGCTCGAGGCAGTCGCCGACGCCCAGATCGCCGAGTGCGACTTCGGGGCCTGGGCCGGCCGGACGCTCGCCGAGCTCTCCGCCGCAGAGCCGGGGGCGGTGCAGTCCTGGATGCTCGACCCCGAGGCGGCTCCCCACGGCGGTGAGAGCCTTGCGGTGTTCTCGGCCCGCATCGCCGGCTGGCTCGACGCGCAGGCGCAGCTGGAAGGGCGCGTGGCGGCGGTCACGCACGCCGAGGTGGTCAAGGCCGCGGTCGTGCACGCGCTGGGTGCGCCGCTCGCTGCCTTCTGGCGCATCGACTCCTCACCGCTCGCGCTCACGGAGCTGCATGCGCACGATGGGCGCTGGACGCTCGTGCGCCTGAACGCGCCGCTGACACCGCCTTGAAGCTCTGGCAGAGCCCGGGCCGATGATCCTAGGCGGCAGCCAGCTCCGGCGCCGGGCTCGCCGCGATCACCCGCACGAGCTCCTCGACGGCCCGCTCGTCGTGTGAGCGCCCGGCCCCGGCCCGCAACTCTGCGAGCGCCTCGAGCGCGCTGCGAGCACGGCGGTACGGACGATCCGCAGTGATGGCGCAGAACGCGTCGGCGACGGCGACGATGCGCGCCTCGACCGGGATCGCCTCGCCGGCGAGGCCGTCCGGGTACCCGCTGCCATCGATCCGCTCGTGGTGGTGGCGCACCGCCAGGCCGGCCGATGCCCACCGCGTCGATGCGGCGCACGAGCTGCTCGCCGATCTCGGCATGGGTGCGCATGATGCGCCACTCGTGCTCGTCGAGCTCGCCGGCCTTCGTGAGGATGCGATCGGGGATGGCGACCTTGCCGATGTCGTGCAGCCACCCGCCGAGCCGACAGCGGAGAATGGCGTCCTCACCCAGGCCGAGACCCCCCGCGATCGCGCCGGCCAGTTCGGCCACCTGCTCGGCGTGCTCCTCGGGGACGCCCTCCCGTACGCCCGCCGAGAGCGCGAGTGCCTGCGCCAGGCGGATCGCCTCCGGCTCCTCGGCGGCCAGGTCGTCGGCCGTGAGCTCGCTGTAGAGCCGTGTGCGATCGCGGCCCCGGCGCTTGGCCGCGTACAGGGCGCGGTCGGCCTGGTCGATGAGCAGCTCCTGCGACCCTGCGGGATCGACCAGCACGCCGCCGACCGAGATCGTCACATCGAGGCTGCCGCTGCCCGACCGAGATCGGCACCTGGCTCACGGCCTGCCGCATGGACTGGCAGATGCGCCAGAGCGAGCGCTCGCCCTCGAGCGAGGGCGCGAGCACGATGAACTCCTCGCCGCCCCAGCGCGCCACCGTGTCGTACCTGCGCACGGCCGCCGCGCAGGCGCTCGGCGATCTCGCTCAGCACCGCATCGCCGACCTGATGGCCGTAGGTGTCGTTGAACGCCTTGAAATGGTCGACGTCGAGCAGCAGCAGCCCAGGCGTGAGCCCGTCGCGCCGCGAGCGCTCGAGCTCCGCCTCGAGCACGTCGGAGAAGTGGCGGCGGTTGAAGAGCCCGGTCAGCGCGTCCGTGCGCGCGGCCTCGCGCAGCCGCTGCTCCGCGACCACCTCCGCGGTCGCCTCGCGCACGATGCCCTCGACGATCAGCCGGTCGCCGATCGCGGCGCGGCATGCCGCCGCCGACGATCCAGCGAGTCACGCCGTCGAGGCCGATCAGGCGGCAGCGCACCTCGCTCATCTCCCCGCGCAGGTAGCGCGCGGTGTGCTCGGCATAGCGCGCGCGGTCATCCGGGTGCACGGCCTCGATCCAGGCGCGACCCCAGTCGCCATCCTCGGGCGTGCCGCCGAGCAGCCGATCCCGGCCCGGGCCGGCGAACAGCGTCCTGCGCCCGCCGCCGGGCAGCACTTCGTTGATGTAGACATGGTGGTCGATCGACTCGCACGATGCGCGTGAAGGCATCCGAGCGCTCGCGCGTCTCGCTGCAGCTCGCGCTCGAGCTCCTCGATCCGCCTGCGACTCGCCGCGAGATCGTCCACACGCTGGTATCGGCGCCGGCGGCGCTCGCGCGTACCCCCATCGGGGCACGGCGGCCCGAGAGCTCAGTCGCGCTCGGCGCCGGAGGTCGCGCGGGCGTAGCGCCTGCTCGCGAGGTCGTCCACCTCGATCACGACCGGGCCGTGGACGATCAGCCCCTCGGCAGCCCTCTCGCGCAGCACGTCGGCGAGGAATCCCCGGCGAGCCACTCGCGACCCGGGGCGACGGCGGCCCGGCCGCGCAGCGAGCACCAGCTCGTCGCCGAGCCGCTCGACCGACGTCGATCCAGGGCACGCGCACGAACTGGGTCGGCCCCACGGGCATCACGCGCGCCGCCTCCTCGAACAGGCGCCGCCCTTCGGCCTCGTCGCGCACGACGAGCTCGATGCTGACCTGGCGGACGCCGCGCGGCAGCACGCGAACGGCTGCACCTGCGAGTTGTTGACGTAGATGACATCGCCGCCGAGCGAGCGCAGCTTGGTCGACCTCAGCGACGTCTCCTCGACGATGCCGGCCAGGCCCGTGCGGCTCGATCGACGACGGAGTCGCCGATCGCGAACCAGCCTTCGAACTGCATGAAGACGCCGCTCAGGATGTCGATCAGGAAGCGCTGCAAGGCGAAGCCGAGAAGGACGACGAGCAGCGACGCTCCGGCGAGCGCACCGTTGCCGCGCACGCCCGAAATCTGGGAGATCGCGAAGAGCGTCGCCAGCACGTAGGCGACGTAGCGGACGCTGGTCTGCACCAGCGACGACGAACGTCTCGTGGCGCTTGAGCGAGGTGATGACGCCAGTGCTGGCACCGCGGGATCGACGTTCCTCGCCTCGTAGCGACGGACGATCCGCTCGGCCAGCTGCTGCGAGACGCGCGAGGCGAGCCATGCGAGCGCGAACGCGATCGCCACGAAGGCAACCCTGCGCCACGGCTCGGCGAGGAAGTGGAGCTCGAACGATCCGCACGCGCGCCAAGGCTACCGGCTCGGCGAGCCGGTAGCCCGTGGCGGTTGGCGCCGCCCCCTTTGCGTTGCGGGGCCGCGCCTGGGGGAGCGAAGGCTAGACCGTGCGGCGACCGCGGTAGCCGTAGCCGCCGAACAGACCCACGAGCAGGAGCACGATCGCGACGATCACGGCGACCTTCAGGGTGAATACGAAGAACCCGCCGAGCACGATTGCGAGCAGGAGAAGAATGAGGATCAACGGAAGCATGACGAACGACCTTTCTCCGGGGCTTGGGACGGAACGGCCCGTTCTCCCCGCCGAGGCTCTTCCGAAACACCCTGCAAAACGCGCCCACGCGGTGCAGCAGAAGGCCCCATCCCGCCTGGACGCGGGTGCGCCGCCGGAGTTATCCGTCACTCGCGCCCGTAACAGCGGGATGGGGCCGATGCGTCTATCCCCGAACCTGGCCGGACGAATCCTCGCCGGGAGGATTCCGCGTGTCCGGCCTGGCGCCCGCGGGGCGTCCTCGTAGCCGTTTGCTCGCCGCCGGCGGATTGGGGAATCGGGCGAACGGGCACGTCACGCCGACAACCCTCCTCGAAAGGCCCCCCATGACGATCTCGCCCGAGCCCGGCCCGCCCAACCCTCAGCCCGGGCCGCTTCCCAGTCCTCAGCCGCCGGGCTTCCCGGACCCGGCGCCGCCCCCGCCGGACCCGAGTCCGCCCGGTCCGGACGATCCCACGCCTCCGCTGCCGCCGCCTCCGCCCGACACCCCGGTCATGGCGCGATGATCCGCGCACTCAGCACTCTTGCGGGGCTGGCGTGTGCCGCCGCCCTGCTGCTACTCGTGCCGGACACCGGCAGCGGCGAGGGCGGCGGGCTCTGGCAGCGCGCCGCGCTGCTTGCTGCGGCCGGCCTGGTCGCGGGCGCGCTCTACCAGCTCGGCGGCGTCAGGCGGCCTGGAGTCCACCTCAACCTGCCGTTGCTTCGTGGGCGCGTTCGTGCCGTGGACGTTGCTCGCGCTCGCGATCTGCGCCCAGCGCGCCGGCACGCCGTCCGCGCTCACGAACCTGGTGCACGACGTCCTGCCCGACAGCGTGCTGACCCGGTGGTCGCCGTCGTTCCCCATCCTGGCGTTCACGAGCGGGCTCCTGCTCGCCTTCGCGCTCGTCGAGCCGCGCATCTGCGGTACGGCCGATCGCGGACGTGGACGCCGTTGGAGAGGTCGAGCACGTCGAGCCCGATCTCGTCCCCGGCGGTCGCGGGACGCTAGTCGAGGACGGAGCTGCCTTCGGTGCCCGGGTCCGCGTGGGCCGCGAGCACCTCCTCGGCGACCGCGTTGACTCGCCGGCGCGAGCTGCGCGCGATCCGGCGAAGCTCGTTGGAAGGCGGTCGGGCCGTCGACGCCGTCACGTCCCATGAGCAGCCCGATGGCGCGTTCGATGGTGACGCGGCTGTCGAGCGCGAACTGCAGCTGATCGCACGAGCTTGTCGTGCCGCTGCGAGAGCAGGCACTCGGCAAGCCGGGCCTCGAGCAGGGCGTTGTAGGCCTCCAGGGCCGCGACGTCGCTCTCGTCCCAGTCGCGCGGCTGCACGCAGTAGACGTTGAGCGTCCCGACCGGGCTGCCCAGACGGGTGGGCAGCCCGACGAGCGCGCGCACCGGCTGGTCGCCGAGAGCAGCACGCAGATTCGGCCAGCGCTGCTCCGACTCGAGGTCACAGGTCTTGACGCACGTGTCGAGCACGAAGGCGTCGACGCACGGCCCTTCGCCGGAGACCTCGTGCGCTCGCTCGAGCCGGCGCGCGACATCGTCGCTCGAGGCGACGTAATGGAGGGAATGACCCTCCTCGCCGATCAGCATGAGGCCTACCCCGGAGCCCGGGAACACGCTGGCGGCACCGTGCACGACGCGGGCTACGGCGTCGCGGGCCGCGTTGGCAGCCGCGTCGGGCAGGTTGAGGTCGGCCAGGCTGGCGGCCAGCGCCTCTGTGTCGACGTGCTCTCTCGCCACCCCCATGCACCGGGATGCTACGCGGGCCGGAGCGAAACCGCGCGTGGCGAGCCCGGCAGCCGTGGTTGTCCCCCGCCGCACCCGGCAATGGGCGATCTGACGTACCCCGCGAGCGCTGCGCCATGTTTGGCCGGCCCGCCGTTGCGGGATGATGCATGAGCACGCATGTGCCGAGCGGGGCGCCGCCCCCGAGATTGGAGACAAGCATGCGCAACACCTGGAAGGGCATGTTGCTGGGAGCCCTCGGGGGCGCCGCTGTCGGCCTGGCCCTCGAGTCGATCGAGCGCGCCGCCCGCGGCGCGAACAGTGCCGCGCAGGCGACCGTGCGGGGCGCGAACGCAACTCCCGAAGCGGCCGCGCGTGCCGGCGGGCGCGCCCGCCACCGCCTGGTCATCCTGGCGCAGGAGGGCGCCGGGCTCGCCGCGCGTGCTGCTCGCAAGGCCGCCGACCGGGCGGCCGAGCGGAACGGCGTGCACCACTAGCCCGCCACCGGAGGCATGCTCGAGCGCGCTCCTCCGACAGCCGAAGGGCGCGGCCGTGCGCAGTTCGCCGCCAGTGATCGCCGCTGACGCGCCGGGCCGCGCCCTAGCATGCTGGCGAGCGCCACCGCCGGTTGCGAGATTCACGGCGGCAGGTTTGAGGACATGCCAAGCAGGAGATAGGTGTCGCGAACGATGCGAAGAGTCCACATAGCACCCCGCACCGGGGCGCCGACCGTTGACGGGCGGCGGACGCATCGAGGCGCCAGACGTCGATGGGGGCTGGCCGGTGCTCGCCCTGTCCGGCGAGCACGACCTCTCGACCGCCCCCGAGCTGCGCGCTCGCCTGCACGAGCTCGCGAGACGACCGACGCGATCATCATCGACCTCGACGAGACGACGTTCGTCGACTCCTCGATCCTCGGCGTCCTCGTCGGCGGCCTGCGGCGCGCCCGCGAGCGCGACGTCCCGTTCGGCCTCGTGCTCGGCGACGGCGGCGCACCCCGCGATCCGCCGCATCTTCGAGCTCACGGGCCTGCACGACGTCTTTCCCGATCTTCCCCACGCGTGCCGGGAGCCCAGGCGGGCTGAGCGGCGGGTGAGCGCGCGTGACCAATCAGGCATCGAGCGGACGTCGCGCTCGTCGTGCCCGCCGTTCCGGACAGCATCGCCGTCATCCGCCAGACGGTCTCCGGCATCTGCGAGGCGCTCGGCGCCGACCCGCGCGTGATCGGCGACGTCAAGCTGGCCGCCACGGAGGCCTGCACGAACGTCGTGCTGCACGCCTACGACGGCACGGGCGAGGGCATGATCGAGATCGACGCGAGCGCCCGAGGGCGACGAGCTGCTGCCTGCTCGTGCGCGATCACGGCGCCGGGCATGACGCCCTCGCCGCTGGGCGAGGGCCTCGGGCTCGGGCTGCCGCTGATCGCGGCCCTCACGAGCGCGCCTGACGATCGCCGAGCCCGAGGCCGGCGGCACCGAGGTGAGCATGACCTTCGCGCTGCACGACCACCGATGCCGAGCCGTGAGCACCGCCGAGTACCGCGCTTCGATCGCGTGCGGCCCGCTCCTCACGCAGGTCCTCGATCGCCTGCTCGGGCTCTCGCCGCGCGCGCCGACCTCTCGGTCGACCGCCTCAACGACCTCGCGCATGGTCGGCGACGCAGTCAGCGCGGCCGCCGGCGGCACGTCGGCGGACGGGCGTCTCGAGGTGGTCGCGACGACCGGGCGACGGCGGCCTCGAGCTCAGCTTCGGGCCGTTCGCGCCAGGCGGTGCGGCGCGCGTGCGGCGCGCCGGCGGCCTCCCCGGCGGCGGCGACCTCTTCGCCGGCGTCGCCAGCGAGGTCGAGGTCGTGCAGGACGGCGAGCCGAGCGCCTCACGCTGCGCATCGCGCCGCTGACGAACCGCCCTGCCGCGGCGTCTCCGGCGCGTCGGGCTCGACCGGTCCTCGATCGGCGTCCCACGAAGCGAGCGCAGCTGCGCGAGCGCGCGGCGCAGAAGCCGCGAGACGTGCATCTGCGAGATGCCGATGCGCGCCGCGATCTGCGACTGGGTCAGGCCCTCCTCGAAGCGCATCGCGACGATCTGGCGCTCGCGCTCGGCGAGGTTCGTCGAGACCGCCCGGCGAGCAGCAGGCTCGCATCGACCTGATCGAAGCCGCGCTCCTCGGTCGGCACGTCGAAGCCCGATGCCGCGCGATCGTCCTCGCTGCTCGGAAGCGCGAGCGCAGAGCGCGCGTTCTCGCTGTGGATCGCGTCGAGCATGGCGTCCGGCGAGACGTCGAGGAAGGTCGCGAGCTCGGCTGTCGTCGGCGCCTCGCCGTGCTCGGCGCTCCACTGGTCGATCGTCGCGTTGACGCGCACGCGCAGCTCCTGGACCGAGCGCGGCACGTGCACGGCCCAGGCGCGGTCGCGGTAGTAGCGCCGGATCTCGCCCACGATGGTGGGCGTCGCGTAGGTCGGGAACTGCACGCCGCGCTCGGCTGTCGAAGCGCTCGATCGCCTTGAGCAGCCCGATCCACGCGACCTGGACGAGGTCGTCGAACGGCTCGCCCCAGTTGACGTAGCGCGCCGCGAGCGCGCGTACGAGTCCGCGGTAGCGATGCACGAGCGCCTCGCGCGCCGCGTCGTCGCCTCTGCCGCTGCCAGCGCTCGATCAGGCTCGCATCTGTTGGCTCGTTCAGCGACACGGGCCGTGGGTAGCAGTCGAGTGCATCGCGGTCACAATAGTTGGCGCGGACGGCGCGGCGTGAGCCATCATCAGCGCACGTACTTCATCCCCTGCCGAGCGTAGACCGAAACGCATCGCCAAGCGGCGGCCAGACGGGCTTGGCCGCGGGTAACGGTTGCGGCGGCGGCCCGAGGGACACGGGCGCCGCCACTGCGGGCGAGGCATACTCCACGGGTAATGTCTATCAAACTAGTAGACACAGAGCTTTCGACCCATCGTCGCCGTCGTGGGTGGCGGCGCGAGTGGAACCCTGCTCGCGGCCAGCTGCTGCGCTCGGGCGGCGCGCGCGTCGTGCTGATCGAGTGCGGCGACCGGGATGCGTGTCCCGGCGCGCTGCGAGACGCCTGCGGACAGCCGTCGGATTCGCTCTTCACGATCGGTCCGCTGCGCCGCGGCGAACAGTGGGAGACGACGGCCGTGCCGAGGGATCTCGCGTCCAGGCGCAGGTCGTGTGCCCGGCGGCTCGTCGCCCAGCCGCGTCTACGCCGTAGAGCGTCACCCAGGCGGCGTTGCGCTTGCTCGAGCGCACGCAGGCCTCGACGAAGGCCACGCCCTTCACGCCGTCCTCGATCGTCGGGAAGATCACCTCGGAGCCCGGCGCCTTGCCCTCGCGGGCGGCGAGATCGCCTCCGCGGCCTCGCTGTAGATGTTCGCGAAGCCCTCGAGATAGCCCTCGGGGTGGCCCGGCGGCACGCGCGTCAAGCGCGCTGCCGCCTGCGCCGGAGCCGGCGCCGCCCCGCGTGATCAGCCGCTTCGGCTCGCCGAACGGCGCGAACCAGAGCGTGTTCGGGTCCTCCTGCGACCACTCGATGCCCGCCTTCGTGCCGTGCACGCGCAGCATCAGGCAGTTCTCGTTGCCCGGCGCGACCTGGCTCGCCCACAGCATGCCGCGCGCGCCGCCGCGCAGCGCAGCATGACGTGCACGTTGTCGTCGAGCGCTCGGCCGGCGACGAAGCTCGTGAGGTCGGCCGCGAGCGACTCGGCCTCGGTCCCCGAGACGAAGCAGGCGAGGTTGTAGGCGTGCGTGCCGATGTCGCCGACCGCGCCGCCGGCGCCGGAGCGGGCGGGATCGGTGCGCCACTCGGCCTGCTTCTGGCCCGTCGACTCGATGTCCGTCGTGAGCCAGTCCTGCAGGTACTCGGCGTGGACCAGGCGCAGATCGCCCGAGCTCGCCGGCGGCGACCATCTCGCGCGCCTGCCGGATCATCGGGTAGCCCGTGTAGTTGTGGGTCAGCGCGAAGACCGCGCCGGACGCTCTGCGCGAGCTCGGCGAGCTTCTTCGCGTCCTTCAGCGTCGCCGGTCAGCGGCTTGTCGCAGATCACGTGGATGCCGCGCTGCGAGGAACGCCTTCGCGACCGGGTAGTGCATGTGGTTCGGCGTCACGATCGGCGACCGCCTCGATGCCGTCCTTCAGCCTCGCCTCGCGGCGCGCCATCTCCTCGAAGCTGCCGTAGGAGCGGTCCTCGCGCAGGCCCGAGCTCGGCGCCCGAGGCGCTTGGCGCGCTCGGGCTCCGAGGAGAGCGCCCCGGCGACGAGCTCGTAGTGGTCGTCGAGCCGCGAGGCGATGCGGTGCACGGCGCCGATGAAGGCGCCCTGGCCTCCGCCCACCATGCCGAGGCGGATGCCGTAAGCGCCGCTGCGCCTGACACGTCTGCATCGCGTGCGTCGCCGCCGCACCGGCATGCAGGCGCATGCCGCGCCGGGATGTCGTACGCGCGCGTACCAGATCCCCAGTGCGAGCTTGTTGGCCTTGACGTCCGGGGCGCCGCCGGCGAAGTCGTCGAAGGCGTGCTCGGTGACGCGGATGATGTGGCTCTCGGATGAACGGCGCGCCCTCGGCCGCGCCCTGCTCGGGGTGCTTGAGCGCGCACTCCCACTCGAGCACGGGCCAGCGGTCGTAGTCGTACTGCGCGAGCTTCGAGAAGATCGCGCTGAAGTCGACCTGGCCGTCGCCGAGCGAGCGGAAGCGGCCGGCGCGCTCGACCCAGCTCTGGAAGCCCGAGTAGACGCCCTGGCGGCCGGTCGGGTTGAACTCGGCGTCCTTGACGTGGAAGGCGTAGATGCGCTCGTGGTAGATGTCGATGAAGTCGACGTAGTCGAGCTGCTGCAGCACGAAGTGCGAGGGGTCGTAGTTGATGCCGCAGCGCGGATGGCCGCCGACGCGCTCGAGCAGCATCTCGAACGTCGTGCCGTCCATCAGGTCCTCGCCCGGATGCAGCTCGAAGCCGACGTCGACGCCGGCCTCGTCGTAGGCGTCGAAGATCGGCCGCCAGCGCTTCGCGAGCTCGTCGAAGGCCGCCTCGATGAGGCCGGGCGAGCGCGGCGGCCACGGGTAGAGGTACGGCCATGCGAGCGCGCCCGAGAACGTCACGCTGGCGTCGAGACCGAGATTGCGCGAGGCCTTGGCGGCCGCCAGCACCTGCTTGACCGCCCAGCTGCTGGCGCGCCTTCGGGCTGCCGTGCACGGCTGCCGGGGCGAACGCGTCGAAGCCGGCGTCGTAGGCCGGATGCACGGCCACGAGCTGGCCCTGGAGGTGCGTGGAGAGCTCGGTGATCTCGACGCCCGCCTCGCGGCAGACGCCCGCGATCTCGTCGCAGTAGGCCTTCGACTTGCGCCGCCTTCTCGAGGTCGAAGAGGCGCGCGTCCCAGGTCGGGATCTGGATGCCCTTGTAGCCGAGGCACGGCCGCCCACGCCGGCGATCGCGGGAAGCGTGTCGAACGGGGCCTCGTCGCCCGCGAACTGGGCCAGGAAGATCGCCGGCCCCTTCATCGTCTTCATGGCGTGATCAAAGCAGACACGGCGCCGCCGTACCCGCGAGGCCCTCCACGCCTGCCTGCCGGCGAACAGGCCGGCCACGCGGCCGATGCCCCCTCGGCGAGGCAGCACCGGGCCGGGCGCCGCGCAGGACGCCGGCGGCGATCGCGCCGCGCCTGCCCCGTGGCGCAGACGGCCGGAACTGCGGCACGAGGCGCGCCGGACGCGCACAATCTCCTGCGTATGCGCATCTCTGCAAAGGTCGACTACGCCCTGCGCGCCTGCACCGAGCTCGCGGTCGCGGCCGAGGGGCCGACCAAGGGCGACCGCATCGCGGCTGCCCAGTGCGATTCCCATCAAGTTCCTGGAGAACATCCTCTCGGAGCTCCGGAACGCGGGCATCGTCGCGACGCAGCGCGGCGTCGAGGGCGGCTACTGGCTGGCGCAAGCCCGCCGACCAGATCACGCTGGCCGAAGTGATGCGCGCGCTGGAGGGCCCCCTCGCGAACGTCCGCGGCCACCGCCCGGAGACGCTCGCCTACGAAGGCTCGGCGAAGTCGCTCGTGGAGCTGTGGATCGCGGTGCGCGCAAGTCTGCGCACAGTGCTCGAGACGACCACGGTCGCCGATCTCGCCAACGGCCGGCTCCCCGAGCAGGTCAAGGCACTGACGGCCGACCCGGAGGCCTGGAGCTCGCACTGACCCGCGCCCGGCCAGGCGTTCGGTCGGCTGGAGCAGGCGTAGCGGCGAGTTGAGCGTCCCGCGGGGGCGGCGGCTGCGCGGGGCCGCGGTCGGCCGCGGGGCGCGGGCCGAGCTGTGGACGTCCAAATGACGAGTGCGGCGCGTGTCATTTGGCTCTCTGAGCAGTCCAAGTGCACTCCCATCGCCGACCCACTCGGATCATTTCGATCAATCTTGATCAGGTTGAGTCGGCATCCCCAGGCAGCGGCCCGATTGGCACGCGCAGCGCCTGCCATTTGGACGATCGTCACGCACACGGCGCAAGGCGTGACAGATGCGTTCGCGTGGCAGCCGCGCAGGCTTTCGGCATGACGTATCTCCCTTCGCTCTACAAATGCCGGGGCGTGCCCCTGAACTCGCCGGTGTGTGCCATCTGCCTTGATCGCACGCGAGGCCGGACGCTCATTCGCGAACTCACTCACGGGGTGAAGCTATCTCTCTGCGAGGGTCACCACTCCGTCGCATTCATGCGCAGGAATGCCGGCCGCGACTTCGTCGTGACGCTCATGCGCACCTGGGGTGCCCATGGATGTCTCACCCGCGCGCGTGCGCGGGCACTCGACGCGCATCTGCGGGCGATCCGCACGATGGGAGCTGCGGCCCGACGTGCACGCCCCGGCTCGTATGCGTGGCCGCGGCTGAGGCGCGAGGCAGAGGCGTGCTTCGCTCGCGGCGATGGGATCCTCGCCACGATCGCCCGGCTGCGCGACCAGCATGCTCGCGATCACGCCAACGTGCCGAGCATCCGCACGATGCAGCGCTGGTTTGCACAGTGCCGCTGGCTGGATGCTCCTCCAGCGCCGGTCGACGCGGCCGTGGCTGCCTGAGCGACGCCTCAGACCGCGGCGGCGAAGCTGCGCGTGCGGTGCGGGCGGATGTAGACGATCTGGTTGCGCGAGAACTCGAGCTGCTCGGCAGCCTCGCGCGTGATCTGGGCGGAGACGAGCGAGCCGTCCGCCAGCAGCAGCTCGACGCGCACCTCGAAGCCGAGGTGGACGATGCGCTGGATCATCGCCTCGCTGTGATCGTGCGTGGGCTCGAGCGCGAGATCGACGTCGTGCGGGCGCACGAGCTCGTCGCCGACGGTCGCGACCGGGCCCACGAAGCCCATGACGAACTCGTTCGCGGGGTGGTCGTAGATCTCGCGCGGATCGCCGGTCTGCTCGACGTGCGCGTGGTTCATGACGACGATCTGGTCGGCCACGTCCATGGCCTCCTCCTGGTCGTGCGTCACCAGGATGGTCGTCACGTGCTGCTCCTCGTGCAGGCGCCGCAGCCACACGCGCAGCTCCTTGCGGACGGTCGCGTCGAGCGCGCCGAAGGGCTCGTCGAGCAGCAGCACGCTCGGCTCGATCGCGAGCGCGCGGGCGAGCGCCATGCGCTGGCGCTGGCCGCCCGAGAGCTGGGCCGGATAGCGATCGGCGAAGCCGTTGAGCTGCACGAGCGCGAGCAGCTCGTCGACGCGCTCGCGGATCTCGGCCTTCGGGCGCTTGCGGATCTCGAGGCCGAAGGCGACGTTGCGGCGCACCGTCAGGTGCTTGAACGCCGCGTAGTGCTGGAAGACGAAGCCGATGCCGCGCTGCTGCGGCATGACGCTGGTCACGTCCCGGTCGCCGATCAGGACCCTGCCCGCGTCTGGCGTCTCGAGGCCGGCGATGATGCGCAGGAGCGTCGACTTGCCGCTACCGCTCGGGCCGAGCAGCGCCGTCAGCGAGCCGTCCGCCACCTCGACGCTGACGTCGTCGAGCGCTGTGAAGTCGCCGAAGCGCTTCGTGATGTGCTGGGCCTGGATGGTCATGCGGCCTCCTGGCGCTCGTGCGCCGGCTTCACCACGTTGAGGACGAGCAGGACGATGACCGCCATCGCGGCCGAGCAACAGGAGGTTGCGTACGCGCCGGTCTGGTCGAAGTTGTTCCAATCGCGCTGAGACGATCATCGTGAGCGTCTCCGTCTGACCCTGGATGGCACCCGAGACGACCGCGACCGCGCCGTATTCGCCGAGCGCGCGCGCCGCGGTGAGCACGATGCCGTAGGTCAGAGCCGGCCGGATCGCCGGCAGCGTGATGCGGAAGAACGTCTGCAGTCGCGTCGCGCCGAGCGTCGCCGCGGCCTGCTGCTGCTCGTCGCCGATCTCGCGCAGCACCGGGATCAGCTCGCGCGCGACGAACGGCAGCGACACGAACGCCGTCGCGATCGCGATCGACGGGAACGCGAAGATGACCTGGAAGCCGTGATCGGTGAACCACGTGCCGAACCAGCCGGTATTGGCGAAGACGAGCAGCGAGCGCGAGTCCGACGACGACGGGCGAGAGCGCCAGCGGCAGGTCGATGAAGGCGCCGAGCACCGTCGCGAGGAAGCCCTTGCGCCGGGCGAGGTAGAGCGCGATCGCGACGCCGAAGATCGTGTTGGCGACGACGGCGATCAGCATCGCGTAGAGCGACAGCTTGGCCGCGTGCACGGTGTCGACCTCGGTGAGCGAGTTCCAGACCGGCGTCAGGCCGTGCGCGAAGGTGTCCTTGAAGATCAGCGCGAGCGGCGGATCAGAAGAGCGCGCCGAGATAGCCGAGCGCGACGAAGCGCACGCCGAAGCGGAGGCGCATTAGCCCTCATGGCGCCTCGCGATCCGCTCGAAGACGCCGATCAGCAGCAGCATCCCGAGCGAGATCGCGAGCAGCAGCGACGGCGAGCGCGGTGGCCCCGCTTCGTGTCGCCGCGCTCGAGGTGGCCGAAGATCGCAACGGACGCGACCTGCGTCTTGAGCGGGATGTTGCCGCTGATCAGGACGACCGAGCCGAACTCGCCCACCGCCTTCGCGAAGGCGAGGCTGCAGCCGCTCGCGATCGCGGGCACGAGCGCCGGCAGGATCACGCGCCGGAACGTGACGAACTGCGATGCCCCGAGCGACGTCGCGGCCTGCTCGGCCTCGCGGTCGAGCTCGCGCAGCACCGGCTGCACGCTGCGCACGACGAACGGCAGCGTCACGAACGCCAGCGCCACGACGATGGCCGTGCGCGTGTAGGCGATGTTGATGCCGATCGGGGCTGCGCTGGCCGTAGAGCGCGATCAGCGTGAGCCCGGCGACGATCGTCGGCAGCGCGAACGGCAGATCGATGACCGCATTGACGAAGCGCTTGCCGAAGAACTCGTCGCGCTCGAGCACCCAGGCGAGCATCGTCCCGAAGATCGCGTTGACGATCGACGACGATCAGCGAGCAGACGATCGTCAGCTCGAAGGCCGCGCGCGCATCGGGCGCGGAGATCGGCGTCCCAGATGCCCGCCGAGGCCGAGTCCCTGGGCCTTCCAGACGAGCGCCGCGAGTGGCAGCAGGATGAGCGCGCTGGCGTAGGTTCGCCGCGAGCAGGCCGAAGCCGAGCGGCACAAAGCGCGCGCCGCTCGGCTTTGCCCGCGGAACGGGCGGTGCGCTCAGGCGTTGCGTCAGCTGCCGCCACGCTCGCTCAGCTGCCGTTCTGGATCTGCTTGAGGATGCCGTTGTTCGGATCGAAGAACTTCGGCTGCGCGACCGGCCATCCGCCCTTGACGATGTCGCGGATCGTGAACAGCTGCTTCGGCACCGGGAACGTCTTCGCCCACTTCTTGAAGACGCGTCTGCACGATCGGGCGGAAGCCGTACGTGCGCCCAGATGTTCTGCGCGGCGGTGGAGCGCGTGAAGTCGACGAAGGCCTTGGCCTCGGCCGGGTGCTGCGTGCCCTTGAGGACGGCGATCGGGTTCTCGATCAGGATCGTCGCCGAGGGCCGCACGAACTGGATGTCCGCGCCGGCCTGCTGGGCCTGGATGGCCTCGTTCTCGTAGGCGAGGAGCACGTCGCCCTTGCCGCCGACGAACGTGTTCATCGAGGCGCGCGCGCTCGAGTCCTGCACCGTGATGTTCTTGTAGAGCGCCTTCAGGAACGCGTTGGCCTGCTTCGGGCGTCTTGTGCTGCTTGATCTGCGCGCCCCAGGCCGCCATGACGTTCCAGCGCGCGCCGCCCGAGGTGAACGGGTTGGCGTTGATGACCTGGACGCCGGGCTTGGTCAGGTCGTGCCACGTCTTGATGTTCTTCGGGTTGCCCTTGCGCACGACGAACACGACGATCGAGTCGGTGACAGTGCCGCCGAACGAGTCCTTGTTCCAGTTCGTGCTGACGAGGCCCGCCTGCGAGAGCACGGAGACGTCGGGCGCGAGCGAGAGGTTGACGACATCGGCCGGAAGCCCGTTATGGACTGCAGCGGCCTGCGTGCCCGAGGCGCCGTACGACTGCTTGAAGGTGACGTCCTTGCCGGCCGCAGTGGCCTGGAACGCGGGGATGATCTTGCTGTAGGCGCCCGCGGGCGTCGAGTAGGCGACGAGCGAGAGATTGGTGGACGACGTGCGCGCTTGCGCGGCGCTCGAGGCGGCTGCAGACACGGCCGTCAGGCCGAGGGCAGCGATCAGCAAACGGCCGTCCAACACCTCGGTCATGCACAACTCTCACGATCGACCTCATTCCGTGTCCTCCTTGGATTCCGGAAGTGTACGACGGCTCGGGTCGATGTCCACCTAGTCGATAGGCGAGCTTTCCCGGCGGCCGTCGGCATTAGTAGCACTCAACTCGTAAGAAGCAAAGCTGATGCGAATGGTGCTGCGCTCGGGCTGGCTGCGGCAGCTCGGCCCTGACTCCAGCAGCTCACATGCCCGATTGCGCAGGTGCCAAGCACTCCGGGCGGGAAGGTCGGTGCCAGGTGCGGGAACTCGGGGTCTGACCCCGAGTTCCCGCACCTGGCACCGACCTTCCCGCCTCAGGCGACGATGGTGTTGATGCGGGCGCCCGAGCGATCCAGGCGGATCGAGAGCTCACGGCCCTCCACGACGAGGTTGAGCGAAAAGGCGCCCGGGCCCGACCGCGCTCAGCGAGACCTGCCTCGAGCGTCGCGCCGGCGAGGGCCGAGAGCGCCTGCGAGACCTCGCGCGCGCTCTCGGACAGCTCCTTGCCGCCGGGCAGCCGGCGGTAGATCTTGAGCGCGGCCTGCTCGCCGCCCGGGCCGTAGAGCGCGCGCAGCCGGCCGGTCTGGAGGCCGAGCTCGAGCAGCTCCTCGAGCGCCTGCGCGCTCTCGCCCTCCACCGCTCCGTCCTCGATCGCGGCGATCAGGTCGGCGAGGCGGCCGCGGCGCTCCTCGTCCTGCACCATCGCGAGCACGGCCGTGGCCTCGGCCAGCGCGACCTCGGCCGCCTCGCCCTGCAGCGCGATCGGCTTCTGGCGCGTCACTCATGCGTGTCACCGCCCACGATCGCGTGCAGCTCGTGCTCGAAGCCGCCCGTCTCGATCGCGCAGTGGATGCCGCACTCCTTGGGCGCGCCGCTCTCCCACCACCAGCGGCCGGCGCGAGCCTGCTCGCCCGGCGCGATCGCCCGCGTGCAGGGCGCGCAGCCGATCGAGGTGTAGCCGCGCTCGTAGAGCGCGTGCGTCGGCACCTCGTTGTCGCGCACGTACTCCCAGACCTCCTCCTCGGTCCACTCGGCCAGCGGGTTGAGCTTGACGATCGCGTCGTGGTCGTGGTCGATCTCGACCTTGCGGATGTTCGTGCGCGTCGCCCACTGGTCGCGGCGCAGGCCCGGAGATCCAGGCGTCGAGCCCCTGCAGATGCTGCGTCAGCGGCTGCACCTTGCGCACGTTGCAGCAGATCAGCCGCTGCTCGACCGAGTCGCGGAAGCCGTTCGCGCCCTGGCGGGCGACCAGCCGCTGCAGCTGCTGGGCGTCGGGCGAGAGCAGCTCGAGCTGCAGCTCCGGGTAGCGCGGCGTGCATCGCATCTGCGAGGTCGTGGGTCTCCTGCGGCAGGCGGCCGGTGTCGACGCTGAACACGCGCACGTCCGGGCTGGATGCGCGCAGCCATGTCGATCAGCGCGCAGCCGTCGACCTGGAACGCGGTCGAGATCGCGATGCGGTCGCGAAGCGCTCGAACGCCCACTCGAGCACCGCCTCCGGCTCCTCGCCCTCGAACTCGACCGACAGCTCGCCGGCCTCGAGCTCGTCGAACAGCTCCGTGCTCATTCCGCCTCCTCGCGTACGCGTCCCTTGACGGGCTCGAGCCCGGCGGCGAGCGCCGAGCTCCTCGTCGCTCGGGCGGCGCGCGAAGGCGGGGAACGACTCGTCCTCGCCGCTGCGGCCGTCGAGCCAGCCCTGGATGAGCCCTGCGACCGCCGCGTCGAGCTCCTGCGCTCGGCACGCGGCGGAAGAGCGCCTTGCCGATCTGCGCGTCCGGCCCGAGGCCGCCGCGGACGAAGATGTCGTAGGCCTGCACGCGCTTGCCGTCGGCGTCGCGCGCCGTCGTGCCCTGGAAGCCGAGGTCGGCGATCCAGTGCTGCGCGCACGCGTGCGGGCAGCCGTCGAGCTGCAGCCCGAGCGAGCTGATGGCGTCGCCGAAGCGCGCCTCGAGGTGCTCGATCAGCCGGCCGAGCCGCTGCTTCGTCTCGGTCACCGAGAAGTTGCAGTGCGGCTCGCCCGTGCAGCCGACCGCGCGGCCGCGCAGGTGGTTGTCGTCGAGCGGCAGGCCGATCGCCGGCCAGCCCCTCGACGACCTCGCCGACGCGCTCGTCCGCCACGTTGGCGACGAGGAAGTTCTGCTGCCGCGTGATGCGGACGTCGGCGCCGGCGCGCTCGGCGAGGTCGGCGACCGCGATCATCTGGTCGCCCGAGATCAGGCCGAGGTGCACCGGCACGCCGATGTAGCTGAGCCCGGGCTGCTTCTGCGCGTTGCACGCCGAGGTGGTCGCGCGAGCGCGAGCTCGGGCGCCGGCAGGTCGAAGTCGGCGAGCGCGCGGCCGAGCCGCTGCTCGACGCGCTCGCGCATGCCCTCGGGGCCGATGTCGTCGATCATGAACTTGAGCCGGGCCTTGACGCGGCTGACGCGGTAGTTGAGGTCGTCCGCCCACGCGCCCGTGATCGCGGCGAGCACCTCGACCGCCTCGTCCTTGGGAACGAAGACGCCGAGCTCCTGGGCGATCCGCGGCACCGACGAGAGGCCGCCGCCGACGAGCACGCCGAAGCCCTCCTGCCCCTCGTGGATCGCGCCGACGAGCGCGATGCAGTTGATCTCGGGCGCGTTGTCGCGATCGGGCGTGGCCGCGATCGAGTACTTGTGCTTGCGCGGCAGGTTCGAGAAGTCGGGGTTGCCGTAGAAGAAGTCGGCGGCCTCCTGGATGACCGTCGGCTGCAGTCGAACAGCTCGAGCGGGTCGATGCCCTGCACGGGCGAGCCCGTGATGTTGCGAACGGTGTCGCCGCAGCCGCCGGCGGTCGTGATGCCCGCGGCGTCGAGCTCGGCGAAGACGTCGGGCAGGCTCTCCAAGGACAGATGGTGCAGCTGGACGTTCTGACGTGTCGCAAGCTCGCCGACGCCGCGGCCGTAGCGGTTCGAGACCTCGCCGATCGCGCGCAGCTTCGCCGGCTCGACGAACCCGGCCGGCAGCTTGACGCGCAGCATGAACGTGCCGATCTTGGGCTTGTCGTGGTACAGCCCCCACCACTGGAGGCGCACGATGTCCTCCTCGGGCACCGCCTCGTAGCCGGCGGCGATCAGCGCGGGCAGCTCGTCGCGGATGCCGAGCGGCGCCTTGTCCCGCTTGATGCGCTCGACGGGGTTGCGCTTGAAGACGAGGTCCCAATCGGCCTCGGGCCGCTCTCGTTTCGGTCGCACGGTCGTGCTCACGGACACCTCCATGACGGCATGCGGCTGCCGCCCTTGCGGGATACGGCGTTGCACGACGTCGCCGCCCCCGGCGGGCGGCGACGGCGCGTGCTAGCCGCAACGACGAACGCTCTCGCGTTGTTTCAGGCTCGCGTGAACTCGTTCACGCGAGGGTGCTCAGATGCCCGCGCGGGCCCATGCCGAGGTCGGCTCGACCGGGGTACGGGTACGGGCACTGGTGCGGGTGACGGGCTCCTCTCGACGCTCGACATCCTCCGAGCCACATGGCTCGCCGGGATTGGCACCTTGCCCTCGCGGGCAGGTTGCCGAGGTGTCATCGGGCCGGAACCCTCGACCTCTCCTGATGTGGAGCGGAGCTCTCCGCGTCCGCCCGGGAGCATACACAGAGCGCACGGCGATGCACCCCCGTCAACGGCAGGTCGGTCGCCCGGCGCAGGCCGATCAGGCCGTCGAGCCGCGAGCGCGGCCGGCGAGGCCGCCTAGCGGTGGAGCAGGCCGGCGACGGGCGCGGCGAAGCGGGCGACGGGGCGCGGGCGGCGCATCAGCCTGGGCCGGCCCGCGAGCACCGCGCCGAGCGCGTCGGCGAGCGCCTCGACGTCGTCGATGCCCGAGCCGATGCCGAGGCTCGCGCGGACGGCGCCCGCCCCGGCCCCGCGCGACGAGGCCCGCAGGTGACGCACCAGCGGGTGCGCGCAGAACGCGCCGGAGCGCACCGAGATCGCGTGCTCCTCGGCGAGCCGGCGAGCGATCTCGCCGGCCTCGATGCTCGGCGCGTGGAACGAGGTGAGCGCGACGCGCGGCGCGTCGCCCCGGCCCACTGCGCGAGCACCCGCACGCCGGGAACGGCGGCGAGCCGCTCGCGCAGGAGCGCGCCGAGCGCGAGCTCCTCGGCGGCCAGCAGGTGCATGCCGTGGGCCGCGAGCGCATCGCAGGCCGCGCCGAGCGCGATCGCGCCGAAGACGTTGGGCGTGCCGGCCTCGAAGCGCGCCGGGCGCGTCGCTCCAGACGACGCGGTCGTCGAGCACGCGCGCGACGGCGCCGCCGCCGTGCAGGAGCGGCTCGGCCGAGGCGATGCGCCGCCCGCGCGCGACGAGCACGCCGGCGCCGAAGGGCGCGTAGAGCTTGTGGCCGGAGAGCGCGAGGTGATCGATGCCGAGCGCGTGCATGTCGATCGGCACGTGCGGGGCGAGCTGCGCGGCGTCCACGCAGATCTCGGCGCCGTGGAGGTGCGCGAGCTCCGCGAGCTCGCGCAGCGGCATGATCTCGCCCGTGACGTTGGACGCGCCCGGAGACCGCGAGCAGGTCGTAGCGGCGGGCGCGCGAGCGCGGCGTCGCGTGCGCGCCAGCAGCTCGTCGGCCGAGCGCGTGAACGGCAGCAGATCGACCTCGCGGCGGCGCCAGGGCAGCATGTTCGCGTGATGCTCGCCTGGCGTCGAGAGCACGCGCGCGCTCGCCGGGCAGGCAGTGCGCGAGCACGTTCAGCGCCTCGGTCGTGTTGCGCACGAAGACGACGAGCTGGTCGGGCGCCGCTCCGAGGAACGAGCGCGACGGCGCGGCGGGCGTGCTCGTAGGCGGCGGTCGAGGTGCTCGACTCCGCGCCCGGCGCCGCGGTGGATGCTGCCGTAGTACGGCAGCACCTCGAGCGCGGCATCGGCCGCGGCGCGGAGCGCCGGGCGCCGTGGCGGCGTAGTCGAGGTAGCGGCTCGGCGCGCAGGCGTCCCGTCCGCGCAGCGCAGCATCGCTCCGCGCCCGGACGATCTCGGGCGCGTACGGTGGCTGAGGCGCTGCGCGCGCTCGCCCGCCGTCCGCGTGGATGAGACTCCCGCTGACCGCCACGTCCGACCTCCCGCCGCTCTCGGCGCCTGGCAGAGGCTGAGCACAGGTGTACCGCGGATTCCCTACTTGTCAAGTGGACAAGTAGGGAATGCTTTCGCCGGTCGTCGGCGCGCCCTGGCGGCCAAATGACATCGGCGGCAGATGTCATTTGGCGCCCACAACCCAAGGAACTTGCACTACCAGTGTGTAGGTGGCTCGCACCACCCTCTGCACGGTCCTCTTGGGTTGCCTTGGACTCTCCCTCTCCGTGCCGCAGGCCGGAGCCGTGATCGGTGGCCAGACGGCCCCGGCTGGCGCGTGGCCGTTTGCGGCGGCGCTGATCGATGCCTCCACGAGCGACACGCTGGCTGGTGAGATCTGCGGCGCCGTCGTCGTCGGGCCGCGCGAGGTGCTGACCGCCGCTCACTGCGTGGCCGTGGAGGACTCCGTGCGTCCGCGCAAGCGCCCGCTGGACGTCGTTGCCGGCCGGCTCCGCCTCAAGGGCTCCGGAGCGGCGCGCGTGCACGTCGTCGAGGTTCGCATCGATCCCGGCTTCGACCCCGGCACGCTCGCCAACGACCTCGCCCTGCTCGAGCTGGCTCGCCCCGTCACCGGCGCGGCGCGGCTCGACGATGGCAGCGCCGGCGTGGCCGGAAGCGAGGCGACCGCGCTCGGCTGGGGTTCGACGACGGCGACAGCCGCGGGCGACTTTCCCGACGCGATGCGGCAGACGTCACTCGGCGTCGAGGCGGACGCGGCCTGCGTCGAGGCATACGGCGAGGGCTACGATCCGACCACGATGCTGTGCGCCGGAGTGCCCCAGGGCGGCCGCGACACCTGCCAGGGCGACTCGGGCGGGCCGCTTGTCACGGGTGCGCCGGGGAGCGGCATCGTGATCGGCTTCACGAGCTTCGGCGGCACCTGCGGCCAGCCGGGGGCGCCCGGCGCCTATGTGCGTGCCAGCGTGGCCGCGAGTTGGCTCGCGGCCGGGGGCACGACGAGCGCTGATCGGAGCGCGATCCTGCCGCAGCGCAAGATCAACGGCGTGCGGCCGATCTCCAAGCCGCAGCGCTCCCGCACTCGCGCCCGGCGGTGACCCGGGCGCGCGGCCCGACCGGTCGGGCCGCGGCCGCGGCGATGGCCGCCTACGTCGGCGCGGTCGCACTGACAGGCCTGCTCGGCGCCGACGTGCGCCCGCTCGCATCGTCGCCCGGCGGTCTCGGACGAGGTCAGCTCGTCCAGCTCCTGACCAGCGGTCTGCCGGTCTCCGGCCCATGGCTGCCGGCCGCGCTGCTGCTCGCCGGCGGCGGAATGCTGGCGGCGCGCGCCGCCGGGCCGACGCTCGCCGCCGCCACCGGCCTGCTCGCGCACGTGGCCGGAACGCTGATTCCCTACGCAGCCCTGGCGCTGGTGCGCATCCACTCGCCGCACGCCTGGCAGGCGGAGTGGAACGCACCCGACTTCGGCGTCTCGCTGGTCTTCGGCTCCTGGCTCGCGCTCGCGGCGGTGCGCGACCGCAACCGCACGACCGGCATCGCGCTCGGCCTCCTGGCACTCGCGCTCGCCCGGCCCGGCGAATCGCTCGCCGGCGCCGAGCACGCCTGCGCGCTCCTGATCGGCGCGGCCTGCGGGCTCAGAGGGCCAGCGCCCCGGCGACCCAGGTCTCGCGCACGAGCGCGGCGGTGCCGCTGAAGAGCACCGCCGCGGCGAGGTGCTCGCGCTGCGACCGCGCGGATCTCGGGATGCTCGAGGTCGAGCGCGACGAGGTCGGCGGGCGCGCCCGGCGCGATGCCGGTCGCGGCGAGCCCGAGGCTGCGCGCGCCGTGGTCGGTGAGGCAGCGCCAGAGCGACGGCGCGGGCCCGCTGTCGCCGTCGGCGACGAGCACGTTGCGCCGCCCGCTCTGCCGGCGCGCGCAGCCCTCGGTCTCGCGCGCCTCCTCGAACGGGTCGAGGCGCACGTTCGAGTCGGCGCCGAACGAGACCCGGCACGCCGCGCTCCCAGAGCCCGGCGGCGGGCAGGAAGCCGTCGCCGAGGTTGGCCTCGGTCGTCGGGCACGCGCAGACGGTCGACTCCGTGTCTGGGCGAGCAGGTCGAGCTCGCCCTCGGAGACGTGCGTCGCGTGCACGACCGTCGTGCCCGTGCCGAGCAGGCCGCAGTCGTGCGAGGTGCTCGATCGGGCCGCAGGCCGAACTCCTCGAGCGACTCGCGCGACCTCGCGCGGCTGCTCGCCGGCGTGGATGTGGACGGGGAAGCCCGTGCCGGTCGCGTGCGCGGCGATCGCGACGAGCCACTCGCGCGGCACCGCGCGCAGCGAGTGCGGCGCGTAGCCGACGGTCACGAGCGGATCGCCCGCGACGGCCGCGGCCAGCCGCTCGACGCGGTCGAGGTAGGCCTCGACGCTCGGGTCGCAGAAGCGCCGCTGGCCCGCGCGTCGGCCCGCGCCCGGCGCCGCCGCGGGCGTAGGCGGCCATCAGCAGCACGATGCGCACGCCGACGGCGCGGGCGCGCGTCGATGACGGCGAGCGCGAGCTCGTTGGGCTCCTCGTAGGGCGTCGCCGTCGGGCCGGTGGTGGACGTAGTGGAACTCGCCGACCGCCGTGTAGCCGGCGCGGCGCCCGGCGTCGAAGCACTCCTCGGCGACCGCGCGCATCCCGCGCGGATCGAGCGCCTCGGCGGCCGCGTACATCGCCTCGCGCCACGACCAGAAGTCGTCCTCGGGCACGCTCGGCGTCGCGCACCTCGACGCGGCCGCGCAGGTGGCGCTGGAAGGCGTGCGAGTGCCCGTTGACGAGGCCGGGGACGAGCAGGCGGCCGGGCAGGCGCACGACGTCGTCGCGCTCCCCCGCCCCCGCGGCATCGACCAGGCCCGCGATCTTCGCGCCGTCCAGCTCGACGGCGACGCCGCGCGCGCACGACCCCGCCGGGCTCGAGCACGAGGTCGGGGACGAGCAGCGTGCGGCTCACGGCAGCATCGGCAGGTCGAGCCCGCGCTCGCGCGCCGTCTCGCGCGCCAGCGGATAGCCCGCGTCGGCGTGGCGCATGACGCCCGTGCCGGGGTCGTTCGTGAGCACGCGCTCGAGCCGCAGCGCGCCCTCGTCGGTGCCGTCGGCGACGACCTGCACGCCCGAGTGGATCGAGCGCCCGATGCCGACGCCCGCCGCCGTGGTGCACGGCGACCCACGCCGCGCCCGAGGAGACGCCGAGCAGCGCGTTCAGGATCGGCCAGTCGGCGATCGCGTCGGAGCCGTCCAGCATCCCCTCGGTCTCGCGGTAGGGCGAGGCGACGGAGCCCGAGTCGAGGTGGTCGCGCCCGATCACGATCGGCGCGCTGCACCTCGCCCGAGCGCACGAGCTCGTTGAAGCGCAGGCCGGCCCGGTGCCGCTCGCCGTAGCCGAGCCAGCAGATGCGCGCCGGCAGGCCCTGGTAGGCGATGCGCGTGCGCGCGAGCTCGAGCCAGCGCTGCAGGTGCTCGTTCTCGGGGAAGAGCTCGCCGACGGCGGCATCGGTCGCCGCGATGTCGTCGGGGTCGCCCGAGAGCGCCGCCCAGCGGAACGGCCCGGTGCCCGTGCAGAAGAGCGGCCGGACGTAGGCCTCGACGAAGCCCGGGTAGTCGAAGGCGTGGTCGAAGCCGCCCGTGCGCGCCTCGGCGCGCAGGCTGTTGCCGTAGTCGAAGACCTCCGAGCCCGCGCTCCTGGAACTCGACCATCGCGGCGCAGTGGCCCGCCATCGAGGCGCGCGACGAGCTCGATGTAGCGCTGCGGGATCGCTCTCGCGCAGCTCGGCTGCGGCGTCGAGCGAGAGGCCGTCCGGCACGTAGCCGCCGAGCGGATCGTGGGCGCTCGTCTGGTCGGTGACGATGTCCGGCACGACGCCGCGCTCGAGCAGCGCGCGGAAGACCTCGCCCGCCGAGCCGACGATGCCGATCGAGCGCCCGTCGCCCGCCGCGCGCGCCTCCTCGGCCTCGCGCAGCGCGGCATCGAGATCGGGCGCGACGAGGTCGAGGTAGCGCGACTCGACGCGGCGCTCGAGGCGGTGCGCATCGACGTCGACGACGAGGCACACGCCGTCCAGCATCGTCACGGCGAGCGGCTGCGCGCCGCCCATGCCGCCGCAGCCGGCGGTGAGCACCAGGCGGCCGCGCAGCGAGCCGCCGAAGCGCCTTGCGCGCGACGGCCGCGAACGTCTCGAACGTGCCCTGCAGGATCCCCTGCGTGCCGATGTAGATCCACGAGCCGGCGGTCATCTGCCCGTACATCGTGAGGCCCTCGGCCTCGAGCCGCCGGAACGTCTCCCAGTCGGCCCAGTCCGGCACGAGCAGGCTGTTGGCGATCAGCACGCGCGGCGCCATCTCGTGCGTGCGGAAGACGCCGACCGGCTTGCCGCTCTGCACGAGCAGCGTCTCGTCGTTCTCGAGCCGGCGCAGCGTCGCGACGATGGCGTGGAAGGCCTCCCAGGAGCGCGCCGCGCGCCCGGTGCCGCCGTAGACCACGAGGTTCGCGGGATCCTCGGCGACCTCGGGATCGAGGTTGTTCATGAGCATGCGCAGCGCGGCTTCCTGCAGCCAGCCCTTGCAGCTGAGCTCGGTGCCGCGCGGCGCGCGGATGACGGGTGCGGCGGTCACGGCGCGTGACGCTACCAGGCAGCCGTACCATGAGTCGCCGTGGATTCGCTCACTCTCGCCGAACTCGAGCGCGTCGCCCGCGGCGGCGCGCCCGCGCCGCTCTCCGCCGCAGGCGCGCGCGCGCCTCGTGCGCGGTCGCGAGACGGTCGATGCGATGGTCGCGCAGGGCACGGTCGTGTACGGCGTGACGACGGGCTTCGGCGATCTCTCCTCGGTGCGGATCGACGCGGCCGATGCGGCCCAGCTGCAGCTCAACCTCGTGCGCTCGCATGCCATCGGCGTCGGTGAGCCGCTGCCCGCCGAGGTCGTGCGCGGCATGCTCCTGCTGCTCGCCAACAGCCTCTCGAAGGGCCACTCGGGCGTCCGCCCCGAGCTCGTCGCGCTGCTGCTCGGCCTGCTCGAGCGCGACGTCCTGCCGATCGTGCCGAGCCGCGGGCTCGGTCGGCGCCTCGGGCGACCTCGCTCCGCTCGCGCACGTCGCGATCCTGCTCTGCGGCGAGGGCCGCGCGACGTTCGGCGGCGAGGAGCTGGACGGCGGCGGAGGCGCTGCGCCGCGCGGGGCTCGCGCCCGGTCGAGCTCGCGGCCAAGGAGGGCCTCGCGCTGATCAACGGCACGCACCTGATGGCCGCCTGCGGCGGGCTCGCCCTGCGCGACGCGCGCCGCATCCTGGATGCCGCCATCGTCACCGCGGCGCTCTCGCTCGAGGCCTTCATGGGCTCGACGACGCCGTTCGACGCGCGCATCCACGAGCTGCGTCGGCATCCGGGGCAGAACGCGGTCGCCGCGCGGCTGCGCGGCCTGCTCGAGGGCAGCGCCGATCGTCGCGAGCCACGCCGACTGCGGGCGCGTGCAGGATCCCTACACGCTGCGCTGCATGCCGCAGGTGCTCGGCGCGATCGCCGACGCGCTCGACTACGCCGAGGGCGTGCTCGAGCGCGAGCTCGACGCGGTCACCGACAACCCGCTGCTCTTCCCCGACGACGGCGAGGCGTGCTCGGGCGGCAACTTCCACGGGCAGCCGCTGTCGCTCGCGCTCGACCACCTCGGCCTCGCGCTCTGCGAGCTCGCGTCCTTCGCCGAGCGCCGCACCTACGCGCTGCTCTCGCCGAGCTACGCCGGGCTGCCGCGCTTCCTCACGCCGCATCCGGGGCTCTCGTCGGGGCTGATGATCGCGCAGTACACCCAGGCGGCGCTCGTCAACGAGTGCCAGACGCTCGCCCATCCGGCCGGCGCCGGCTCGGTGCCCACCTCCGCCGGCATGGAGGACTTCAACTCGATGGGCGCGTGGGCGGCGCTGAAGGCGCGCCAGATCGTCGACTGCGCCGCGCACGTCGTCGCGATCGAGCTCGTCTGCGCCTGCCAGGGCGTCGAGTTCCACCGGCCGCTCGAGACCACGCCGGCGCTCGAGGCGGCGCTCGCCGCGCGTGCGCGACGCGCGTCGCGCGGCTCGAGCAGGACCGCTCGCTCTCGGCCGAGGTGACGGCGCTCGCCCACGCGCTGCGCTGCGGCGAGCTGGTGCTCGCGGCGTGACCGGATCCGGCGCTGCTCCTAGACTCTCGGCGCATGAAGCCGACCATCCGGCGCCTCGCGCAGCTCGGCGCGGACGAACGCGATCGGCTCATGCGCCGCTCGCTCGACCGCATCTTCGACCCCGAGCTGTGGGCCTCCGTGCGCTCGCTCTACGAGGATGTCGCCGCGGCAGGCGACGGCGCCCTCTGCGCCGCGCTGCAGCGCTTCGACGGCGTCGACGCAGCAGCCGCGCGACCTGCGCGTCCCCGACGACGAGCTGGACGCGGCCGGCGGCGCGCTCCCGCCCGAGCTGCGCAGCCGCGCTCGACAGCATGCTCGCCGCGCTGCGCGCCTACAACGAGCGCGTGCTGCGCGACGCCGACTGGCGCGAGGAGATCGCGCCCGGGCGTCGTCGTCGGCGAGCGCGCGCGCCCGATCGCCTCGGCCGCGCTCTACGTGCCGAGCGGCAAGGGCTCCTTCCCGTCGGTCATGGCGCACCTCGGCGTGCCCGCGGTCGTCGCCGGCGTGCCGAAGGTCGTCGTCCTGCTGCCCCCCGCTGCGCGCCACCGGGCGCGTCGACCCGGCCTACCTCTACGTCGCGGCCCAGCTCGGCCTGCGCGAGGTCTGGCGCGTCGAACGGGCCGAGCGGCATCGCCGCCGCCGTGCTCGGCAGCGCCTCGATCCCGCGCGTGCGCAAGATCGTCGGCCCGGGCAGCCCTGCCGTGACCGTGGCACAGTTGCTCGGCGGCGGAGCACGGCGTGGCGACGAACATGCTGCAGGGCCCGAGCGAGAGCCTGATCATCGCCGACGACTCCGCCGATCCGCGCGCTGCTCGCGCTCGACCTGCTGACCGAGGCCGAGCACGGCGCCGACTCGGCGGCGACGCTCGTGACCTGGAGCGAGCGCGCTCGCCGAGCGCGTGGCCGAGCGCCGTCGAGCCGCGTGCTCGAGGCCCTGCCCGACGACGCAGCGCGCGCTACGCCGCCGCAGCGCTCGGCGACCTCGGCGGCATCCTGATCTGCGCGGACGAGGCCGAGGCCTGCGCGCTTCGCCAACGAGTACGCCGTCGAGCACCTGCAGATCGCGACCGCCGACCCCGAGGCCACGCTGGCGCGCATCGAGCTACGCCGCCGAGATCCTGATCGGGCAGACCACGCCCGATGGCGGCGGCCAACTTCACGATCGGCGTGCCCAACACGCTGCCCTCGGGCGGCTACGCGGCCGTCTCCAGCGGCGTCACGGCGCGCACCTTCCTGGCGACGAGCTCGATCGCCGCAGCTGAGCGCCGACGGGCCTCGCCGCCGTCGGCCCGGCCGCGCGCGTGATCGCCGAGTACGAGCAGTTCCCCGCGCACGCCCGGGCGCTCGCAGGAGCGCGGACTGTGAGCGAGCGCGGGACGATCGCGCTGATGCCGACCTGCCTCGTCGACCTCGTCCGGCCCGAGGCGGGCGTCAGCGGCGGTGCGCGTGCTGCGGCGCGCCGGCTATCGCGTGACGTTCCCGCGAGGGCCAGACGTGCTGCGGCCAGCCGGCCTGGAACTCGGGCTTCCCGGACGACGCCCGCCGCGTCGCCGGCGACGACGCTCGAGGCGCTGCCGCGAGCGAGGGGCCGATCGTCGTGCTCTCGGGCTCCTGCGCGGCGACGATGCTGCACGCCTGGCCCGAGCTGTTCGCGGGCGATCCCGCGCCTCGCGGGCGTGCTCGAGCGCGTCGTCGAGTTCGGCGCGTTCCTGGCGCCGCTCGCGAGGCACGCGCGCCGACCGTCGGCGCGCGGCGCCCGGTCGCCTTCCACTGCTCCTGCCACCAGCGCCGCGGCCTGCGCGACACGACCTCCGGCACGGCGCTGATCTCGTCGCTGCCGAGCGTCGAGCTCGTCGAGCAGGCCGACGCCGAGGCCTGCTGCGGCTTCGGCGGCACGTTCGCGATCAAGTTCCCCGGGCGTCTCGACGGCGATGGGACGCGACAAGGTCGACTCGGTGCACGAGGCGGGCGCGGGCGAGCTCGTCTCGGGCGATCTCGGCTGCCTCATGCACCTCGGCGGCGTGGCCGAGGAGAACGACGTCCGGCTCGACGACGACCACGCTGCCCGAGCTGCTCGACCGCGAGGGCTGGGCGCCGTGAGCATCGTCTACGGCGGCGACGAGGCGCTCGGCGCGCGCATCGACAAGGCGCTCGGCGACACGCGCCTGGCGACGACGCTGCGGGCCTCGCGGCGCCACCTGATCGGGTTCCGCGCGCGCCGTCGAGGAGCGCCACCCGGACTGGGCGGAGCGCGTCGACCGGGCGCGGGCCATCCGCACCGACGCCGTCGCGCGCGCGCCCGAGCTGCTCGCGCGCTTCGAGCAGCACGTGACGAGCCGCGGCGGCAGCGTCATCCACGCCGCCACGCCGGCGAGGCGCGTGCGCGCCGTGATCGAGATCGCGCGCCGCCGCGGCGTCGAGGTCATCGCCAAGGGCAAGTCGATGGTCTCCGAGGAGATCGAGCTCAACCCGGCGCTCGAGGCCGCGGGCCTGACGCCGGTCGAGACCGATCTCGGCGAGTGGATCATCCAGCTCGCCGGCGAGCGGCCCTCGCACATCCTCGCGCCGGTCATCCACCGCTCGCGCGGCCAGATCGCGGAGGTGCTCGCGACCCACAGCGGCGGCCCGATGTCGGACGATCCCGTGGGCCTCGTCACGTACTCGCGCGAGCAGCTGCGCACGTCGTTCCTCGAAGCCGGGCATGGGCATCACGGGCGCCAACTTCATGGTCGCCGAGAGCGGCACGGTGATCGTGCTCGAGAACGAGGGCAACGGCCGCCTCGTCTCGTCGCTGCCGCGCTGCCACGTCGTGCTCGCGGGCATGGAGCGCGTGCTCGAGACGACCGCCGACGCCGCCTTCATGGTCGAGCAGCTCGCGCTCGCCGCCGTCGGCCGCGAGCTGCCGAGCTACGTCTCCTGGCTCGAGCGGCCCGCGCGGTCGACGGCGACGACGGCCCCGAGGAGTTCGTCGTGATCGTGCTCGACAACGGCCGCTCGCGCATCCGCGAGAGCGACGAGCGCGAGATCCTCAACTGCATCCGCTGCGGCGCCTGCCAGACCGTCTGCCCGGTCTACTCGAAGGTCGGCGGCCACGCCTACGGCTCGGTCTACGGCGGGCCGATCGGCGCCGTGCTGACGCCGCTGCTCACGAACATGCAGGCCGACGAGGGCCGCAAGCTGCCGTTCCTGTCGTCGCTCTGCGGCGCCTGCACCGACGCGTGCCCGGTCGGCATCCCGCTGCACGACCTGCTCGTGCGCGATCGCGCGCTCGCCAACCGCGCGGGCCTCGCCGGTCGCGCGGCGAGCGCGCCGCCTGGGGCGCCTGGTCGCGCGCCTGGTCGAGCCCGCGCCTGTACCGCGCCTCCGCACGCGCCGGAGCCCGCTCCGGGCCGTTCGCACGCGCCTTCGGGCCCGGCGCGAGCTGGCTCGACGGGCGCGCCACGCTGCCGCTGCCGAGCACGAAGCCGTTCCACCGCCGCTGGAGCGAGCTCGAGGGCGGCGGGTGATCGACGAGTTCATCGCCGCCGTCGAGGCCGACGGCGGCCAGGCCGCGCGCGTCCCCGACATCGCCGCCGCGCGCGACGCACGTCGCCGGGCTCCTGGGCGAGCGAGCGCACGCTCTGCTTCTGGGAGGGCGACCCGCTCGTGCTGTCGCTCGACCCCGCCTCGCTCGGCCGCCAGACGCCGTCGCCGCGGACGCGTTCGCCGGCATCACCGGCGCGGACTTCGGCGTCGCGCCGCACCGGCACGCGTCGTGCTCACCTACGGCGAGGGCCGCTCGCGCGCCACCGGGCTCCTGCCCGACCTGCACGTCGCGCTGCTGCGCCGCCGAGCGCATCCTGCCGACGCTGCACGAGGCGATCGCGCGGGTCTACGCCGGCTGAGGTGCCGCGCGCGATGACGCTCGTGACCGGCGCGAGCGCGACCTCCGACATCGAGAAGATCCGCGTCACCGGCGCGCACGGCCCGCGCCGGGTCGCCGTCGTCGTCATCGGCTGAACGCCTGCGCTTGTGACCGCGCTACCCCGGTCGGGTGATCGACGCATACCCGATCTGGGTTGAACCTGGCGCCGGTCGCAATCCCTGCGACCTCAGGCCGGCTTCGGAGGACACATGCGAAGGGCACGCGGAGAGCGCGGACAGATGCTGCCGATCGTCGTGCTCGCGCTGCTGGGGCTGCTCGGCGTCTCGGCCTTCGCGATCGACGTGGGCTTCGCCTACTTCGCCAAGCGCCAGCTCCAGGCGGCCACGGATGCGGCCGCGCTGGCCGGCGCCCAGGACCTTCCGAACGTCACGCTCGCGACGCAGACCGCACAGGAGTACGCAACCGACAACATGCCGAGCAACATCCCGACGTACACCTTCGCCTACAACGCGAAGTGCACGCACACCTCGGTGATCGCCTCCGGCTGCGATGCGGCAGTCAACCCGAACGCGCTCGAGGTGTCCGGAACGGCCCAGACGGACGCGTGGTTCGCGCGACTCTTCGGTATCGACCACTTCAGCGTCGCGGCCCACGCGTCTGCCTGTAGCCCGTGCTCCTCCACGCCCGTCGACATCGTGATCGCCATCGACCGCACGGGCTCGATGTGCACGCCTCGGGGCCCAGCCGGCGAGTGCATCGATCTCGACAACGCGAAGGACGGCGTGCGGACGATGCTCGGCATCCTCCAGCCGCCGAATGCGCAGGTCGGCATGGTCGCCTTCCCGCCCGTCGAATCGACGGCGAGCGACCCCTGTTCGGCTCCGGCGAACACACTCGGCGGCAACGGCTACGACGGCTACGACACCCCGACCCGCGGCTACGTCACCGACCCGATCGGCGGGGACTACAAGCTGCCGACCGGGGTGCTCAACAACGCCTCCGGCCTCTACCTGCACACCGCGGACGGCCCGCGGACGTCGTGCATCCAAGCCGGCGGCAATACGTCGTACAGCGAGGCCCTCCGCCAGGCCCGCGCCGAGCTGGCGGCGAACGGGCGCCCCGACGCGCCCGACTACATCGTCTTCCTGACGGACGGCGAGGCCAACATCGGCAGCGTCTACGGGGCGAACGATCCCGTCTATCCGCCGGGGAACGCCGATGACCAGCAGCCGTGCCACACGGCGGTCAACATCGCCGACGGCTACAAGCGGGACGGCGTGACGATCTACAGCATCGGCTATGCGCTCGGTGACAACGTCCTGTGCACGCATGGGGGCTTCCACGACGCGAGCGGGAACGCCTGCGCTCCGCCGGCGGCCGGCTGTTTCCACTTCGCCGACATGAGCTCGCCCGAGAGCCCGCAGATCAGCTCGTACACCACGTTGTCGGAGATCGCCTCGCCCGGGAACTTCTACAACAAGGCAGACGCCGGGCAGCTCAACACGATCTTCGCGGCCATCGCCACGGACATCGGCCAGGGCTCCAGCCGCCTGATCGACGACGACTTCTGAGTCGCGGCGGAGGCCGGAGACGCCCCAAGCGCCTACCGGAAGAGAGCTTCGGCGATCGCCGTCCAGCCGGCGCGCGGGATCCCCGGCTCGCCCAGGGCCTGCACCGCCACGTGGTCGGCGCCGGCCTCCACGTGGTCGAGGATCACGCGCGTGATCGCCTCCGCGCTGCCGTGCGGGACGACGGAGTCGATCAAGCGATCCGAGCCGTCGCCTGCGATGTCCTCTGCGCTGAACCCCGAGGCCAGCAGGTTCTTCGTGTAGTTGGTCAGGCCGAGGTAGAGGCGCGCGTAGTCTCGCGCCGTGGCGCGGGCGCGCTCGGCATCGCTGTCCAGCGCGAAGGCGACCTCCGGAGCGAGGAGCGGTCCCGTGCCGAGCTGCTCCCGCGCAGAGCGCGTGTGTGCGCTGGAGGTGAAATACGGAATCGTGCCGAGCGAGCGCTCGGCGCTGAGCTCGAGCATCTTGGGTGCCAGGGCGGCGATGCAGCGGCGATCCGGAGGGAGCGGTCGCTCGGCGACGTCGAGCCCGTCCAGGAACGAGCGCATGGCCGAGTACGGCTTCGAGTAGTCGCCCGATGCCTCCGGATGGCCGATCCCGACGCCCACCAGCAGACGCCCCGGGAACTCGTTCTCCAGCTCCCAGAACTCGGCAGCGAGCTGTGCCGGGTCGTAAGCCCAGACGTTGACGATGCTGGTCGCGGCCACGATGCCCGCCGTCGCCTGGAGAACGGGGCGCACCTGCGGCAGCCGCGGCGATCCCCCGAGCCAGAACGTGCCGTAGCCAAGCTGCTCGGCCAGCTTCGCCGCCTCGGCGAGGTGCTCCTCGCCGATCGCGCGGCAACTCGTCCAGACGCCGAATCTGCCCCGTTCCACCGCTGCAGCCTAGCTCCGCTCCCGACCGCTCAGTCGCCGGCCGGGCGCGGCGGAAGGGGACGATCGTCCGGAACCCGCTCCGCGACCTGCTCCGTCACGCCGAGCTCCTCGACGAGGAAGCGCGTGCGCCCGGCGCGATCGAGCTCCTCGACGGCGATCGGGCCGCTGCCCTCGAACTCGTAGCGATCGAGGCGCGAGACGCCGACCACCCGCGAGCCGCGCCGCGTCCTGATGCTGAGCTCGTAGTTGAAGGGGCTCCAGGTGCCGCTGCGGCGGTGGAACGCATCCCACTCCCCGGCCTCGGCGCCGATCCGCTCGAAGCGGCAAGGGAAGCCGTCCGGCGAGCGCAGCGTGCGCCAGATCACGGCCGGCTTGTCGTCCAGCCACTCGAACCTGGGCAGATCGCCCGTCTCCGCGGGCTCCCCGGGCGCCGGCAGTCGCATCGGCGCGCCGGTCAGCATCGAGGCGTCCGAGATCCAGCGCTCCTGCCCGAAGCTGACGATGACGGAGCCGTGGTTGGGCTCGCTCTGAGCCTCGGGGAACATCGTTGCGATCGCTCGCTGCGCCTGGAATCCGAGCGCCGCGAGCAGGTCGTGAAGCGCGCCATTGCCGGCCCAGCACGTGCCACCGGCGCCACATTCGAGCCACGCCTCGAAGAAGCTCTCGGACGTCGTTCCGGGCAGAGGCCCAGACGCCGACTCCCAGATGTGGATCAGCTTCAGGACGTTGTCGAACGGAACGTGGCGGCACCACGCCCCGTAGAGCTCCCGGAGTCCCGCGAGGTCCGGCTCGGGCCGCTCGATCCGGAGCTTCGCGAGGACGGCGTCGACCGTTTCGGGCCGCACCACTAGAGGTCTCGCGCGAGCAGCTCCGCGATCGTCTCGCGGCGCGTGAGCAGGTGCGCCTCGCCCTCGTCGACGAGCACCGCGGCCAGGCGCGGGATCGCGTTGTAGGTCGACGCCATCGATTGCGTGTACGCGCCCGTCGCCGCGAAGGCGACGAGGTCGCCGGGGGAAAGCACCGGCAGGTCGACAGCGGGCGCGAGCACGTCGCCCGACTCGCAATGGCGCCCCGCCAATGCCGACCTGCTCGCTCACCGGCTCGCTCGAGGCGAGCCGCCGCGGCGACCGTGTAGCGGGCGCCGTAGAGTGCGGGGCGCGGGTTGTCGCCCATGCCGCCGTCGAGCGCCACCCAGCGCGTCCCGTCGGCCGCCGTCTTGCGGGTGAGTACGCGGTAGAGCGTCACGCCTGCCGGGCCCGCGACCGAGCGTCCCGGCTCGATCAGCAGCCTCGCCGCCGGGAAGTGGCGTTGCGCCGCCGCCGCGACGGCCGCAGCCAAGGCACGCGCATCGGGCGCGGACTCGTAGCCGTAGGGAATGCCGAGACCGCCTCCGACGTCGATCAGCCGCGGCTCCAGCGCATGGGCGTCGCAGAACTCCCGGAACCAGCGCACGACGCCCTCGAGCACACCCGGGTCGTCCACCTGCGAGCCGAGATGCACGTGCAGTCCGCGCCAGTCGAGCTGCGGATCCTCGCGCGCCTCGAGGCACGCGCGCGCCGCCTCCGCGGGCTCCAGGCCGAACTTGGAGCCGCTCATGGCCGGTGGCGATCTTCTCGTGACCGCCCGCGAGGATGCCAGGCGTGACGCGTACGGCCACCGCCTGACGACGGCCATGACGAGCTGCGGCAGCCGACACGCGCGGCGCGCTCGTCCAGGCTGTCGAGCACGATCAGTCCGCAGCCCGCGGCGAGTGCGGCCTCGATGTCGCCATCCGATCTTGCCGTTGCCGTGCACGACGATGCGAGCCGGATCGATGCCGGCGCGCAGGGCGGCGGCCAGCTCGCCGGCGCTCGCGACGTCGGCGCCCAAGCCGCACTCGCGCAACAGCCGCAGTACGCCGACCGTACAGCAGGCCTTGCAGGCGAACGAGACGTGCGCGTCCGGATGGCCGCCCACTCCGTCGAGATAGGCGCGCGCGCGCTCGCGCAGCGTGGCGGCGTCGTACACGTAGAGCGGCGTGCCGAAGCGCGCGGCGAGCTCCGCCGCGCTCACCCCTCCGATCTCGAGGGCCCCCTTGCGGCTCTGCGCCGTGACCGGCCACGGCGAGCCGAGCGCCGTCACGCCCGTGGCCCAGGCGCGCGTCGCGGCGACACGCCACGTGAGAGCCGCGAGCTGATCGGCGACCCGCTGCGGGCGAGGTGCCGCCGGGCGCGTTGCGCGCGGCGACGGCCTGCTCGGGCGTCGGCTCTGCGAAGCGCTCGCCGGCCGCGATGCGCGAGGCCACCTGCTCGTGGGCCTCGCGGAATGGCATGCCGCCGCGCACCAGCGCCTCGGCGACATCGGTGGCGACCGTCGCTCCGTCGGCCGCCGCTTCGCGCATGCGCTCGGCATCGAAGTGCAGCCCGCCGACCAGGAGCGCGGTCGCGCCGAGCGCTCCCTCGAAGGCCGCGACCTGTGCGAACGCGAGCTCCTTGTCCTCCTGCAGGTCGCTGTCGTAGGCCAGCGGCAACGCCCTTGCAGACGGCGAGCATCGCCGCGAGCCGTCCGATCGCGACGCCCGCCCGGCCGCGCAGGTGCTCGGCGACCTGCGGGTTCTTCTTCTGCGGCATGATCGACGAGCCGAGCGCGATCGTGTCGTCCAGCTGCGCGAACGCGAACTCCTGCGACGTGAAGATGATGACCTCCTCCGCCAGGCGCGAGAGGTGCACGAAGCCGAGAGCGCAGGCGTAGAGCAGGTCGCAGATGAAATCGCGGTCGGCGACGGCGTCGATCGTATTGTCGAACGAGCGGGCGAAGCCGAGCTGTGCGGCCGTCCATTGCGGGTCGAGCGGCAGGCTCGAGCCGGCCAGCGCGCCCGCTCCGAGCGGACACTCGTCCGCCGACGGAGTAGGCGCTGCGCAGCCGCTCGGCATCGCGTTCGAGCATCCAGGCGTGGGCCGCCAGGTAGTGGCCGAGCAGCACCGGCTGCGCGCGCTGCAGGTGCGTGTAGCCCGGCAGCACGACGCTCTCGTTGGCGCGCGCACACGCCACCAGCGCCTCCTGAGCCGCGGCGACCCCGAGCGCGAGCTCGCGCGCGGCGTCCTTCGCCCAGAGGCGGGTGGCGACGGCGACCTGGTCGTTGCGCGAGCGGCCGGCGTGCACCTTGCGCCCGAGCGCGCCGAGCTTCTCGGTGAGGCAGCGCTCGAGGTAGGAGTGGACGTCCTCGTCCGGCGCGTCGTCGGGCACCGCCGGCACCTCGCGCGAGCGCGTCGACGAGCGCATCTGCCTCCGCGGTCTCGAGCAGGCCGACGCGCTCGAGCATGCGCACGTGCGCTTGCGAGGCGAGCACGTCGTAGCCGAGCAGCGCGCGATCGACCGGCAGCGAGCGCGAGAACGCCAGGATCGCCGGGTCGAGCTCCGCCCGCACCCGGCCCGCCCAGAGCGGGCGCGAGGCCTCGGTCAGCTCGGCGCCCCTGCGCTCTGCATCTGGCCGCAGAGCGCGGCGACGCTGGCGCCGTCGGCCGGCTCGCGCGCGATCACGAGGATCGTGTCGTCGCCGCCCACGGTGCCGGCCACCTCGGCCAGGTCGGCGAGGTCGAACGCGCGCGCGACGGGCATCGCGTTGCCGGGCGCCGTGCGCAGGATCAGGAGGTTGCCGGACGCCTCCATGTGGCGCACGAAGCCGAGCGCGGTGCGCAGGCGGCCGATCGGATCCGGCTCGTGCTCGTCGACGGCGAGCGCGTAGATCGTGCGCCCGTTGCGGCGGATGCGCACGGCGCCGATGCGATCGAGATCGCGCGAGACCGTGGCCTGCGTGACCTCGATGCCGCGCTCGGCCAGCGCGGTGACGATCTGTGCCTGGCTTCCCAGCTCGTCCTGCTCGAGCAGGGTTGCGATCAGGCGCTGACGGTGATTCATGGCTGCATAACTATACAGTAGGCTGCATGAGCCGTGCGTTAGCTGCATAACGCTCATCACCGCCGATCGGAGAGTATCCGCACGATGTCCAGAGTGCTCCACCGCATGCCCGTCGGCGAGCGCATCGGCATCGCCTTCTCGGGCGGTCTGGACACGTCCGCCGCCGTCGCCTGGATGCGCGAGCGCGGCGGCGTGCCGTGCGCCTACACGGCCGACCTCGGCCAGTACGACGAGCCCGACCTCGCGCGACGTCCCCGAGCGCGCGCGCATCTACGGCGCCGAGATCGCGCGCCTCGTCGACTGCCGCGCGCAGCTCGTGCACGAGGGCCTCGCGGCGCTGCAGTGCGGCGCCTTCCACATCTCCTCGGGCGGGCGGACGTACTTCAACACGACGCCGCTCGGCCGCGCCGTCACCGGCACGCTGCTCGTGCGCGCGATGCAGGACGACGGCGTCTCGATCTGGGGCGACGGCTCGACCTACAAGGGCAACGACATCGAGCGCTTCTACCGCTACGGCCTGCTCGCGAACCCGGGCCTGCGCATCTACAAGCCGTGGCTCGACGACGACTTCGTGAACGAGCTCGGCGGCCGCAAGGAGCTCTCCGAGTGGCTGCTCGCGCGCGACCTGCCCTACCGCTCGAGCACCGAGAAGGCCTACTCGACCGACGCCAACATCTGGGGCGCGACGCACGAGGCGAAGGATCTCGAGCAGCTCGGCACCAGCATGCACATCGTGCAGCCGATCATGGGCGTCGCGCCACTGGGATCCCGGGGTCGAGATCGCGGCCGAGCGCGTCACGGTGCGCTTCGCCGACGGCTGGCCCGTCGCGCTCGACGGCCGCGAGTTCCCCGACCCCGTCGAGCTCGTGCACGAGGCGAACGCGATCGGCGGCCGCCACGGCCTCGGCATGTCCGACCAGATCGAGAACCGGATCATCGAGGCCAAGAGCCGCGGCATCTACGAGGCGCCCGGCATGGCGCTGCTGCACATCGCCTACGAGCGCCTCGTCAACGCGATCCACAACGAGGACACGATCGACAGCTACCGCGGCTCCGGGCGGCGGCTCGGGCGCCTGCTCTACGAGGGCCGCTGGTTCGACCCGCAGGCCGTGATGCTGCGCGAGAGCCTGCAGCGCTGGGTCGCGAGCGTCGTCACCGGCGAGGTCGCCCTGGAGCTGCGCCGCGGCGACGACTACTCGATCCTCGAGACGACCGGCCCGCATCTGACCTACCAGCCGGAGCGCCTGAGCATGGAGCGCAACGAGGGCGCGGCCTTCGGCCCGCTCGACCGCATCGGCCAGCTGACGATGCGCGACCTCGACATCGAGGACTCGCGCGCGAAGCTCGAGCAGTACGCAGAGCGCCGCCTGCTGACGCCCGAGACGGACGCGCTCGGCCTCCTGCCGGGCGACCGATCGCCCCGGCGATACCGCGCTGCCTCGCCGCCTGCCGCCACCCCGCGGTCGTCTCCACTGCCTCGACGCTCGGCCACGCACCAGTGATGGCGCCGGCGATCCGACCGCTCGCGACGGACATGCGCCTGGGGCGTGGCCGCGACCGTGCTGCGTGGCCGTCGACGCGTCCCGGCGACCACACAGTGGCATCGGGAGATCGAGGCTCGACGATGCGCTCGGCCGGTCGAGGCCTCGCACGTGCGATGCGGCGTTCTGGGCGAGCTGCTCGCCACGCCTCGCGCGCGCGGTGCGCGCGGCGTCGTCGCCGACGCCTATGCCCGCGACACGCTCGGCTGATCGACATGGGCTTCGCGACCTTCGCGCGCGGCACTGCGCCGAGCGCTCGGCGCATCCGGTCGAGCACGGACGTCCCGATCGAGTGCGGCGGCGTCGAGAGTGCGCCCCGGGACTCGTCCTCGGCCACGACGACGGCGTGCTCGACCACCGAACGACGCGGCGGTCAGCCCCGGCAGGCGAGTCGCGCTCGGCCGAGCGCGAAGGTCGCGGGGCGAGACCGCGGCGCGACGCGTCGCGCCGGACGCCCTGGCCGAGGCGTTCCGGACCTTCGGTGCGCTCTAGCGTTGCGGCAGCCGCGCTCAGGTCGCGGCGGTTGCTGTTGCGGCCCGGGCGGCTCGAGCGCTGGAGCACGTCGAACTCCTCGAGCGCGCGGCCCGAGCCGACGGCGACGCAGGTCAGCGGGCGATTCGGCGACGTGCACGGGCATCTCGGTCTCGCGGCGCAGGCGCTCGTCGAGGCGGTGCAGAAGCGCGCCGCCGCCGGCCAGCACGATGCCGCGATCCATGATGTCCGAGGAGAGCTCGGGCGGCGTCTTGTCGAGCGTCGACTTGATCGCGTCGATGATCTGCTGGAGCGGCTCGTCGAGGCCGAGGCGCACCTCCTGCGACGAGAGCATCACCGTCTTCGGCAGGCCGGTGACGAGGTCGCGGCCGCGGATCTCGGCCTGCATCTCCTCCTCCATCGTCGCCGCGGAGCCGATCTCGAGCTTGACCTCCTCGGCGGTCTGCGTGCCGATCAGCACCTTGTACTCGCGCTTCACGTAGTTGACGATCGCCTCGTCCAGCTCGTCGCCGCCGACGCGCACCGACTGCGAGACGACGATGCCGCCGAGCGAGATCACGGCCACCTCGGTCGTGCCGCCGCCGATGTCCACGATCATGTTGCCGGTCGGCTCCGCGACGGGCAGGCCGGCGCCGATCGCGGCCGCCATGGGCTCCTCGATCAGGTACGCCTGGCGGGCGCCGGCCGAGCGCGTCGCCTCCTCGACGGCGCGCTTCTCGACGCCCGTCACGCCCGAGGGCACGCAGACGACGACGCGCGGGTGCGCCCAGCGATTCTGGTGCACCTTCTGGATGAAGTGCCGGAGCATCTGCTCGGTGACCTCGAAGTCGGCGATCACGCCGTCCTTGAGCGGCCGGATCGCCTGGATGTTGCCGGGCGTGCGGCCGAGCATGCGCTTGGCCTCGATGCCGACGGCGTGCACCTCGCCGCTGCGCGTGTCGATCGCGACGACGGACGGCTCCGAGAGCACGATGCCGCGCCCGCGCACGTAGACGAGGGTGTTGGCCGTGCCGAGGTCGACGGCCATGTCGCGGCCGCCGAACGAGCGGAGGTAGTCGAGGATGCTCATCGGGGGCTTGGCCGAGCGCGGCGCGAGACGAGCGAATGCGCCGCGGATGCAGGGCGATTCTACTCCTCACCCGGAAACGGGGCGACGGCGCTCGGCCAGCATCTCGACGAGCAGCGCGACCGGCAGCCCGACGACGTTGAAGAAGTCACCCTCGATCCCCGTCACGAGCGCCGCGCCCGACTCCTGGATCGCGTACGCCGCCGGCGCGGCCGCTGCCACTCGCCGCGCGCCACGTAGGCGTCGATCGCCGGGCCGTCGAGCGGCCGGAAGCGCACGGCGGTGCGCGCGTGGCGCCGTGCGCTCGCCCGCGCTCGTCGCGCAGCGTCAGGCCGGAGACGACCTCGTGCGGCGCGCCCGGCGAGCAGCGCGAGCATGCGGCGCCGCCTCCGCGGCGTCGGCGGGCTTGCCGAGCACCTGCGTCGTCCGACCACGCACGACCGTGTCGACGCCGAGCACCGTCTCGCCCTCGCCCGGCCTCGACCGAGAGCGCCTTGCCGCGGCTGTGGCGCTCGGCCAGCTCGTGCGGCGCGCACGGGCAGCGGCGCCTCTCGTAGCGACGGCTCGACGATGCGGAAGTCGAGGCCGAGCTGGGTGAGGATGGCGCGCCGCTGCGGCGAGCTCGACGCCAGGACGAGCGTCATTCCCCCGCGGGCAGGAGCTCGCCGGCGCCGAAGTAGAGCGGCAGCTCGCGCGCCGCGCTCTCGGGCGAGTCGGAGCCGTGCACGATGTTCTCGCTGAGCACGAGCGCGTAGTCGCCGCGGATCGTGCCGGGCGCCGAGTCGAGCGGATTCGTCGCGCCCATCATCGTGCGCACCGTCGAGATCGCGCTCGGGCCCTCGAGCGCGAGCGCGACGAGCGGGCCCGAGGTGATGAACGCGACGAGCTCGCCGAAGAACGGCCGCTCCTTGTGCTCGGCGTAGTGCTCCTCGGCGACCGCGCGCTGCGAGCACGAGCTGCTTGAGGCCGCGGATGCGGAAGCCGCGCCGCTCGAAGCGGCCGATCAGCTCGGCGACGAGGCCACGGCGCACGGCGTCGGGCTTGAGCAGGACAAGGGTCGTCTCGGTTGGCATTGCGCGCTTTCCGGCTATCTGCGGGTCAGGACTGGGTCTCGTACAGCGTCATGGTGCGCTGCTGCGCCTGCGTCGGCGTCGGGCGCCTCGCAGAACGGGCACAGCCGCCACTCGGGCTTGAGCGGCGAGCGGCAGCGCTGAGCAGGTGAGCTTGAGGCGGCGCGCGCAGTGCGGGCAGGCGATGAACTCGGGCTCGACGTCGCCGCCGCAGCCCGGGCACATGCCCTCCTCGCCGAGCCGGCGCTCCATGGCGCGGATCTCGAGCTCGCGCTCGCGCACGTCGTCGAGGTATTCCGGCGGCCGCAGGATCGTGTACACGAGCGCGCCGACGAACGGGAAGACGAGCGCCGTCACGATCGAGACGCCGACGAGCACGGGATCGTCGACGCGGCGCTTGGCGTCCTTGTACGTCCAGAACACGAGCGCGAGCCAGAGCACGCCGACGAAGAAGAGCACGCAGCAGCACGATCGCGTGGAACGTGCTCGAGCTGAAGAAGTCGGAGACACCGCCCGAGCGGGTTGTCGGTGCTGTCGGTCGTGGCGGCGAGGGGCAGACTGATGGGCATTCGAATCGGTCGTTCGGGCGCAGGAGCGCGAGTCCTCTCAGACGATCGCCTTCGCGAGCGCGTAGCCGATGGCGTAGAAGACCGCGACCGTGAGCAGGATCAACGCCAGGATCAGCACGAACACGCGCCCGAGGCTCCGCCTGCGGCGCATGCTAGCGGGCCTCCAGCGCGGCAGCGCGCAGGCGCTCGAGCAGGTACAGCGATCCGGCGACGACGACCGCGCCTCCGGCGCCGGCGCGCTCGCGCGCGCGCGCGAGCGCGATGAACGGGCTCCGGCTCGGCGACGACGTCCGCGAAGCCTGCCGCGCGCGCCGCGTCGGCGAGCGCGTGCGGCCGGCAGCGCGCGCGGCATGGCCCGCGTGCGCCGCTCGTCGTCGCGACGAGCGCGTCGAGCGCCGGCGCGAGGGCGTCCAGCATCGGCCGCGACGGGCTTGTCGTCCTGCAGCGCGACGCATGCCGACGCGCGGCCGGCGCGTGCCCAGCGACGCCGTCGAGCTCCCGCACGAGCGCCCGCATGCCCTCGGCGTTGTGGGCGCCGTCGAGCAGGATCGGCGGGCTTGCCCGCGATCAGCTCGAGGCGCCCGGGCGGCACGGCGGCCGGCGAGCGCGCGCGATCGCCGCCTCGCGCGTCGAGCGCGCGCGGCGCGAGCAGCAGCTCGGCGAGGCGCAGGGCGAGCGCGGCGTTGTCGCGCAGGTACGCCGGCGGGCAGCGGCAGCGCCTCGCCGCCGCGCCCGCGCGATGCGCTCGCAGCTCGCGCCGGCCGCGCGCGGCGAGCGCGGCCGCGCGCGCGTAGAGCTCGTCGTCGACGACGCCGACGCAGAGCGCGGCGCCCGGCTCGAGCACCGCCACCTTCTCGGCCAGGATCTCCTCCCGCGTCTCGCCGAGCACGCGCTGATGGTCGAGGCCGACGTTCGTGAGCCCGACGACGCGCGCCTCGACGACCCGCGTCGCGTCGTGGCGCCCGCCGAGGCCCGCCTCGACCACGCAGGCCTCGACGCCCGCCTCGGCCAGCACGAGGAACGCCGCCGCCGTCAGCGCCTCGAACTGCGTCGGCCCCTCGCCGAGCGCGCGCTCGACGGCGCGGGCGGCCTCCTGCACGCGGTCGAGCGCCACGCGCGAGCGCGCCGGCCCGATCGGGCGGCCGTCGATCTGCACGCGCTCGTCCCAGCCGATCACGTGCGGCGAGAGGTAGGCGCCCGTGCGCAGGCCCGAGGCCGTCAGCGCGGCGGCGCGCGAAGCGCACGGTCGAGGACTTGCCGTTCGTGCCCACGACGTGGATCGCGTCGAGCCGCTCCTGCGGATTCTCGAGCTCGCTCGAGCAACGCGCGTGATGCGCTCGAGGCCGAGCTTCATCCCGAACGGGGCGAGCGACTCCAGATAGCCGTGCGCGGTCACGCGCCGAGGTCGGCGAGGCGCGCGCGCAGCTCGGCCGCCTCGCGCTCGAAGCGCTCCGCCTTCTCGCGCTCGTCCTCGCACGAGGTGGGCCGGCGCGCGCTCGACGAAGCGCGCGTCGCCGAGCTTGCGGCGGGCGCGCTCGCCTCCTCGGCTCGGCCTTCGCGAGCTCGCGCTCGAGTCGCGGCCGCACGTCCTCGGCCGCCGCCCGCCGCGAGCACCGTCACCGGCGCGTCGCCGACCGGGAAGACGTCGACGGCCCGCCACTCGCCGGCGCCGTCCGGCGGAGCCGTGCGTGACGCCGCCGAGCGACTCCGACGAGCGCCAGCACGCGCCGCGAGCGGCCAGCCCTCGAGCGACGAGCGGCGCGCGCGGCGGCAGCTTCTCGGCGGCGCGCAGCTGGCGCAGCTTGACGATGAACTCGAAGGCCTGCGTCGACGGCCCCCTCGGCCGCGGCGTCGCGCGCGGCGGCGCTCGGCCGCGGGCCACGCGGCCGCGCGCCAGCACGCCGGTCCTCGCCGAGCTCCTCCCAGATCCGCTCCGTGACGTGCGGCAGCACGGGATGCGCGAGTCGCAGCGTCGCGCGCGAGCACGTGCAGCAGCGTCTCCGAGACGGCCCGCGCTTGCGCCTCTGCGTCGTCGCCGTAGAGGCGCGCCTTCGCGGCCTCGAGGTACCAGTCGCAGACGTCGTTCCAGACGAAGCGGTAGAGCGCCTTGACCGCCGCGGCGAAGTCGTAGGCGTCGAGCTCGCGCGGTCACCTCGGCCGATCGCGTCGGCGAGCCGCCCGAGGATCCAGGCATCGGCGGGCTCGGCCGCGCGAGGGCGCCGCGGCGGCGCCTCCGGATCGACGTTGAGCAGGATCAGCCGCGCGGCGTTCCAGAGCTTGTTGCAGAGCCCGCGGCCCTCCTCGATCATGCCCTCGGCGAACTTGACGTCCTGGGTCGAGCTCATCTTGAGCAGCCCGTAGCGCGTCGCGTCGGCGCCGTGCTTCGCGATCAGCTCGAGCGGATCGACGCCGGTGCCGAGCGACTTCGACATGCGCCGACCGTCGGCTCGCGAGCACGGTCGGGTGGATGACGACGTCCTGGAACGGCTCGTCGCCCGGCGAACGCGATGCCGGTCATGATCATCCGCGCGACCCAGAGGTTGATGATGTCGCGCGCCGTGAAGAGCGCGTGGCCCGGGATAGAAGGCGCGCAGCCGCGGCGTGTCCTCGGGCCAGCCGAGCGTCGCGAACGGCCACAGCGCCGACGAGAACCACGTGTCGAGCACGTCGGGGTCGCGCTCCAGCTCGCGCCGAGCTGGCAGCGACGGGCAGTGCTCGGGCGGCTCGGCCTGCACGATCGTCTCGCCGCAGCTGCAGTACCAGACCGGCAGCTGATGGCCCCACCAGAGCTGGCGCGAGACGCACCAGGGGCGGATCTGCTCCATCCAGTCGAAGAAGATGCGCTCGCGGCTCTTGGGGAAGAAGCGCACGCGGCCCTCGCGCACGGCGGCGATCGCGGGCGCGGCGAGCTCCTGCATCTCGCAGAACCACTGCAGCGAGACGAGCGGCTCGACGCGGTTGCCCGAGCGCGAGCAGTGCCCGACGCTGTGGCGCCAGGGCTGCTCGTCGCGCAGCAGGCCCGCGCTCGCGCAGGTCGCGCGACGACGAGCGCGTGCGCCTCCTCGGCGGTCAGCCCCGCGTAGCGCTCGCCCGCCGCGGCGGTCATGCGGCCGTCGAAGCCGATCACGGCGATCTCCTCGAGGCCGTGGCGGCGGCCGATCTCGAGGTCGTTCGGGTCGTGGCCCGGGCGTGACCTTGAGCGCGCCCGTGCCGACGTCGAGATCGACGTGCTCGTCGCCGACGATCGGCACCTCGCGCTCGACGAGCGGCACGATCGCGCGCCGGCCGATGAGGTCGCGGTAGCGCTCGTCGGCCGGGTTGACGGCGACGGCCGTGTCGCCGAGCAGCGTCACGGGGCGCACCGTCGCGACCGTCACGTGGCCGCCGCCGACGAGCGGGTAGTCGATCGAGTAGAGCGTGTCGTCCACCTCGACGTGCTCGACCTCGAGGTCCGAGATCGCCGTCGTCGCAGACCGGGCACCAGTTGACCATGCGGTTGGCGCGGTAGAGGTAGCCCGCGCCGGTGCATCTCGACGAACACGAGACGACCGCGCGCGCGTACTCGTCGTCCATCGTGAAGCGCTCGTGCTCGTAGTCGAGCGAGCAGCCGAGCTGCTGGAACTGGTCGATGATGGTCGCGCCCGACTCCTCGCGCCACTGCCAGACGCGGCGCACGAACTCCTCGCGGCCCGAGCTCCTCGCGCGTCAGGTTCATGCGCGCGAGCATGCGCTCGACGACGTTCTGCGTCGCGATGCCCGCGTGGTCGGTGCCGCAGATCCAGAGCGCCTTGCGGCCCTGCATGCGCCGCAGGCGGATGATCACGTCCTGCATCGTGCCGTTGAGCGCGTGGCCCATGTGCAGCGAGCCCGTCACGTTGGGCGGCGGCACGGCGATCACGAACGGCTCGCCCGGGTCGTCCGGCTCGACCGCGAACGCGCCGCGCCTCGCGCCAGCGCGCGAACATCGCGGGCTCGACCGCGGCGGGGTCGTAGCGCGTCTCGGCCTCGAGGCGCTGGCGGGCGGCGGCGTCCATCCGCGGGGTATCTTAGGTCCCGGCCGGTGGGCTAGGTGCGGATGCGCCGCGCAGCGCCGCGATCAGCTCGAGGAACCGCTCGGGCGCGATCTCGCCGCCGACGCCCCCGACGCTGCGGGCGCAGGCGCTCGGCCAGATCGCGGGCCAGCAGCCTGCGCGGAGCCGCGTCGAGCGTCGTCGCGGCGCTCGAGGAAGCGGCGCAGCGCGGCGAGCTCGGCCTCCCTCAGGCCGCTCACGTCCCAGGCGGGGAGACTTCGGCGGCGCGGCGGCTCGGCGGCGGCGGACGGCTGCGACGACGCGCTTCGGCGACCGCGGCTCGCGCACGACGATCGTGCCGGCCGCGAGGTCGCCGAGGCGCTGGTTGTTGCGGCTCGCGAAGATCGCGACCGCGCCCACCAGGTAGAGCGCCCGGGAGCGACGTCGACGAGGCGCACGATGTTGCGCAGCGCACTCGCCCGGAACGTGACCGGCGAGCCGTCCGTCGCAGACGACGCGCAGGCTGCTCCAGCGCTTGCCGGGCGTGCGTCCCGCCGGCGCCGCAGCTCGAACGCGACGGGATAGGCGAAGAGCAGCGCGAAGACGGCGACCGCCACGAGCGCGCGTCGGCCGCGTAGCCACCCGCGTCGCTGACGACGAGAGCGACGATCACGAGCGCGACGAACGCGACGGCCTGCAGCAGCGCGTCGACGAGCAGCGCGACGAAGCGCGAGCCGACGCCGGCGAGCGGCAGCTCGAGCGACACGCCCTCGGGCGTCGCGATGCGAAGCGTCTCCTGCACGCCGGTGCTCATACTCCAAGCCTAATGCCGTGCCGCGGCCGTGTGCCGCACGCTGCTACAGCTTCGAGCATGCACCCGGACGCGTTTGCGGCCGCGCGCGGGCCGGCCTGGGACGAGCTCGCGGCGCTCATCGCCTCGGCCCGCGGCGCGCGCGGCATCCGGCCGCCGAGGTGCTGCGACTCGGCGCTCGCTATCGCGAGGCCGCGGCCGACCTCGCCTATGCCCGGCGGCGGTTCGGCGACGACCCGGTCACGCGACGGCTCGAGACGCTCGTGCTGCGCGCGCGGCCGCTGGTCTACGGCGCCCCGGCCGCGGCGCGGGTCGCTGCGCGCCTACCTCGCGCACGGCTACTGGCGGGCGGTGGCCGAGCGCCCGAAGCCGCTGCTCGCCGCCTGGCTGCTGATGCTCGTCCCCGCCGCTGCTGGCCGGCCTCTGGGCGCTCGAGCGACCCCGCCGCGGCCGGCGGGCTCGTGCCGGGCGACCTGCCGGAGCGTCGCCGAGCCGCACCATCACGGGCCTCGTCCTGCACGGCGCGGGCGAGCACGCAGGCGTCTCGGTCGGCATCTTCGTGAACAACATCCAGGTCACGTTCCTGGCCTATGCCGGCGGCTCACGCTCGGCCTGCTGACCGGCTACGTGCTGGCCACCAACGGGATCCTGCTCGGCGTCGTCGCCGGCCTCGCGACCGGCGCGGGCAACGGCGGCGACTTGCTGCGCCTCGTCGTCGCCCATGGCGTGCTCGAGCTCTCGTGCATCGCCGTCGCCGCCGCCGCCGGGCTGCGCGTCGGCTGGTCGCTGGTCGAGCCCGGGCCGGGCAGCGAGGCCAGGCGCTGAAGGCCGAGGCCGGGCGCTCGGTCGGGATCGTGCTCGGCACGATGCCGTGGCTCGTGCTCGCGGGGCTCGTCGAGGGCTTCGTCACCGGCACGTACTCGCTCGGCGGTCGTGATCCCGGTCGGGATCGCGCTGGGCGGGCTCTACTGGGGCCTCGTCTCGTGCTCGACCGGCTCCGGCCGCGCCAGCGCCTTCGCCCGCGCGTACGCGCTGACGCAGGCACCGGCGAAGCGCTCGGGCCGCGCCTCGACGACCGTGGCGCCGGCGGCGCGCGACGCGCCGTGCGGCGAGCGCGCGCACACGCCGCATCTCGAGCGCGACGGTCATTGCGTAGGCGTCGCGGAGGCCGGTCGGGCTGCCGGCTGAGCAAGTCGTCGAGGCCGGCGTCGCGCACGCTCGCGACGCACACCGCAGTGGCGGCGCGCGAGCACGGGCACGGCAGCGACGAGCGCGCGCGCCGCGGCCTCGTCGACCAGGTCGACGAGCACGAGGACGAAGCGCGCGCTTGCCTCCGGCGACGCGTGCGGAACGCGAGCTCGTAGTCGCTGTCGCGCATCGACCGGCTCGACGTCGAAGAGCGCGCGCGCGACGGCGGAGGCACCGAGCCGCGAGGGCGCAACGTCGCGCAGCACGCGATCGGCGAACGCGAGCGCGCCGCTGCGATCGCCGAGCTCGTCGGCGGTCGCGCAGACCGCGACGAGCCCATCCAGCGCCACGTCGAGCAGGGTGCCGCCGCGCGCAGGCGGCAGCGCTCAGGCGGCCGGCGTCGAGCAGGCAGCGCACCTCGCTGTCCTGGTCGATGCGGTACTGGTTCGACATCGGGCGCCCGAGCCGGGCCGTCGCGCGCCAGTTGATCTGCCGGACGTCGTCGTCGGGCGTGTACTCGCGCACCGCCTCGAACGCCGTGCCGAGCCCGTACGGTCGCCGCGCGCCCGGCGTCCCGACTCGGGCAGCCGGCCGCGCCGAGCCGCCAGCGGCGAGGCGGCGCGCGCCGACGAGGTCGGGGTAGACGAGCACCTCGGCTTCGCCGCCCGCGCGGTGGTGCCAGGCGCCGAGCCCGAGCGCGCCCGTCGCTCGCACGCCGACGGGCGGGAGCAGCGTGGCGCCCGCGGCGTAGCGCGACCAGCTCGCCCGCGAGATCGCCGTCCGCCTCCTGCGGCGCGAGCGCCAGGTCGGCCGGCAGCGCCTGGCGGACGCGCACGGCGCCTTCGGCCCGCACCGCGACCGCGAGCTCGCGCCGGCAGCGCCGCGCGCGATCACCGGCGGATGGACGCGCTCGACGCAGGGCGCGCCGGCGGGCGCGCAGCGCATCCATCGCACTCGCGGCGAGGACGGCCGCCGCGAGCACCGACCGCGACGCGCCAGCCGGCGAGGATCGCACCCGCGGCGCAGAACGCCAGCAGCGCCGCGGCGCGCGGCGTCGGCGTCACCGCGGCACCGCGACCGCCGCGATCGCCGCGGCCACCGCCGCCGCCGAGGTGACGCGCTCGAGCTCGGCCTCGGGCCGCAGCACGAGCCGGTGCGCGAGCACCGGCACCGCCATGCCGATCACGTCGTCGGGCGTCACGAACGCACGCCCGCCAGGCGGGCAGCCGCGCGCGCAGGCGGCCAGCAGGTGGACGGCAGCGCGCGGGCTCGCGCCGAGCTCGACCGACGGCAGCTCGCGCGTCGGCGCGGACGACCGCCGCGAGGTAGCCGGCGACCTCGTCGGAGACCGTCGTCGCGTCGATCAGCGCGCCGGCGGCCTCCAGGTCGCCGGCGCTCGCAACGCGCTCGATCGCGCCGAGCGAGGGCGCTCGCACGCCGCGGTGGGGGAGGCGCAGGATGGCGCTCCTCACCCGGCCTCGTCGGGATAGCCGACGTCGATGCGGAAGAGGAAGCGGTCGAGCTGCGCCTCGGGCAGCGGATAGGTGCCCTCGTACTCGATCGGGTTCTGGGTCGCAGCGACCAGGAACGGCGCCGGCAGCGGGCCGGGACTCGCCGTCGACGGTGACCTGGCGCTCCTGCATGGCCTCGAGCAGCGCCGCCTGGGTCTTCGGCGGCGTGCGGTTGATCTCGTCCGCGAGCAGCACGTTGGTGAACACGCGGCCCGGGCGGAAGGCGAGCTCCCCGCCGCGCAGGGTCATCGTGCCGGTCACATCCGAGGGCAGCATGTCGGGCGTGAACTGCACGCGCCGGAAATCGAGCCCGAGCGCGTGCGAGAGGGCGTTGACCGCGAGCGTCTTGGCCACGCCCGGCGGCCCCTCGAGCAAGACGTGGCCGCCGGTGGCCGCCGCCACGAGCGCGAGATCGACCGTCGCGTCCTGCCCGACGACCACGCGGCGCACCTCGGCGCGCACCCGTTCGAAGGCCTCGATCATCGCCTCTCCCCTCCGCTCGTTGATGCGTGCCAGACCGCGAGCTGCGGCGACCGCGGCCGTGCGGTCGGACGCCCCCGACGCGATCGCACGCGCCTCGTCCTCTCTCAGGCCCGCGCGCAGCGCGGCGGCCCGGATGCCCTCCGCGCCGGTGCCGGCCGAGGTGGCGAGCAGACGGCGCGCCTCCTCCACGACCGGCGCAATGGCCTCGCCCGTGGAGCCGGTGCGCACGAGTGCTCCCGCGAGCCCGTCGGCGTACTCCGAGCGAGCCGGGGCGAGCGCTCTCCCCTGCGGCTGGGCGGGGCCGAGGCGGCGCCCGCGCGACAGCACCAGCGCCGCGCCTGCGACCCCGAACAGGGCCAGGCCGCCCCGGAAGCGCGCAGGCAGGGCGCCCCAGCCGCTCGCTCGCCCGTACCCGTGCACGCTCTCGACGAACGCGACCGGCCGTCCGCGGCCGGCGAGCGCGAGCGCGAAGGCTGCGTCATCGCGCTGGGCGAGGCGCGAGTTCACGAGCGGCGAGGCATCCGCCAGCAGCACGGCGCGCCCCCTGCCCACGTGCCGCACGGCTGCGAGCAGTCGCCGGCGGCGTTGCCCGCGACCGCCGCCGCGGAGCCGGCTGCAGCGAAGTGCCCGGAGACGCCCGCTGCGAGGGTACGCACCCCGCTCGTCTCGGGCACCGGCACGAGCGGGCGAGTGACGCCGAGCGGCGCCGGCTCCCAGGTGCGGGGGATCGGGTACGACGTCGCCGAGCCAGGATCCGGGCTGCTCATCCGCGACGACCAGCCGGCCGCCGCTGCGCAGGAAGCGGCGAAGTGCGGCGGCGTCAGCGGACGTGATCGCGTCGGGCCAGAGCAGGACAACCGTCAACCTCGGGTCGAGGTCGAGGTTGCGGACGCGATCTCGCAGGCGCACGACCTGATGGCCCGAGCGAGCGAGCAGCGTCGCGTAGGCGCTGACTCCGTAGCGAGCCGTAGGCGTACGACGACCCGGCCGGCGTCCTGGGCGCCGCTGGTCGTCGCTGCTCAGCTCGCCGGCGACGCGCAGCGCGATCAGCACGAGCAGGACGATTGCGCCGATCGCGATCAGGCGCCGGGAGCCGATCACCGTCGCTGCACGTCCTCGAGTGTCGCTGCGAGCCGCTCGCGCAGCACGGCGGTGTCGTCCGCCGTCGGCGTCCTGCGGCCGTAGACGACGCCTGCGAAGCGATCGGCGGCCGCATCGAAGTCTTCGGACGCGAGCGAGCGCGCGACCTGCCCCAGGGTCGTGTCGCGCCGCACGCGGATCTTGCCCCCGTCCTCCAGCCGCGTCAGCGCCGCGGCCAGCTGCAGCCGCATCGCCTCCTCGAAGTCGCCCGGCGGCCTCGGCGGCGGCGGCGCGCCGCTCGAGCTCCTCGGGGCTCGGCCGAGCCCATGCCGAGCGCCCCGCCCGGCACGCCCGGACGGCGCGTGACGTCCCTGGCGGCGGCGCCTCGATCCGAGCGCGAGGGCGGCGAGGGCCGCGATCGCCGCGGCGACGCCGCCGAGCGCGATCAATCCGGCCACCGCCACTTGCTCCCGACGGGATGCTCAGCAAGTCGGGCGAGCCACGAGAGCGCGCGCGCGATCAGCCCCGGTTGGCGCGTGCCGGTAGTCGGCGCCGGCCAGGATCTCCGCGGCCGTGCGGCGCGCCGCAGCGGCGTCTCCCGCACCCCCGGGAGCCGCGCGCAGCGCTTGCAAACGCGAGCGCACGCGCCCGGACGAGCCGGAGAGGATGCGCCGAAGCTCGGCCGGCCGGCCGTCCACGGCCGTGATCCGCCGCAGCCGCGCGAGCGCTGCAGGATCGCGCTGCGCCGCAGCGAGAGCCGCTGGTAGGTCGCGCCATCGACGCTCTCCGCCGCCGCCGGCGCCCCGGCCGCCGCGAGGGCGCAGGCCGTCAGCAGCCCGACGGCCAGGCGCCTCACGTCTCGCCCGCGCCGCCCGATTCGAGCGAGTGCGTCAGCAACTGGACGTCGAAGCCCTCCTTGCGCACGCGGAGGTCGATGTAGAGCACCGTCGTGACTGCGACCTGGAACGGCAGCACGAGCGTGTCCGCGATCAGCGTCGAGATGCCGTGGTCGAAGAAGATCACCGTGTCGTTGTTCGCTCGAGCCCGCGATCGCCGCGACGACGAGCGTGATCACCGCGGCCACGATCGCCGCGAGCAGGAACGAGAGAAGGAGCACGCCGGCGCACTGCCACCAGCGACCGCGCACGAGCGCGCGTGAGCGGCGGAGCGCGGCCGAGCCGCGGAGGTTCTCGCCGAGCAGCACCGGGATCGCGACCGCCCAGGCGACCGCGAGATAGATCGCCGGGCACGATGAACAGCAGTAGGCCGACGAGGATGCCGAGCGCCGGCCAGGACCGACACCCACATCACCGAACCGACGCGCTGCAGCCCGAAGCGCAGCGAGGCAGCGGGATCCACCGGGCGTCCGAGGTACGCATCGGCGACCAAGCGGTAGGCAGCTGCCGTGGCCAGGAACGTGGCGATCAGCGTCACGATCTGGACGAGCAGCAGCAACAGGACGAGCGACCCCGAGTTGGACGTTGCTGTCGCGCACCTGGTGCTCGGCCACGGAGAGCGCGCCGTTGAGCGCGGCCGGCAGCGCCACGACGACCGCCACGACTCGCCACAGCGGGACGGCGTGGCGCCGGTAGACGGCGAGCGCCGCGTCGAGGATCTCTCCGACCCCGAGCGGACGCAGGACGGGGGCGCTGCTCATGCTCGTCACTCTAGTGAGCGGTCCGGTCAGCGGACGGAAGGTCCGTTAGGGTTTCCGCCGGTCAGGGGCCGTCTCGAGGGCGCGGCGCCTGGCGGCGTCGAGCGGCGCGGATGGCGTCGTGCGGTGGCGCGGGGATCAGGAGGCAGGGGTGACCGAGGCGATGGCAACGGAGACGGCGACCAGCCCGAGCGGGACGGGCGCGGCAGTGCGCGCCATCGGCCTGCGGAAGACGTTCGGCAGCGGCGATGCCGCCGTCGAGGCCCTGCGCGGCGTCGACGTGACCTTCCCGCGCGGGCAGTTCGCGGCGGTCATGGGCCCCTCCGGGTCGGGCAAGTCGACGCTCATGCACCTGCTCGCCGGGCTCGACGCGCCCACGGCGGGCACGGTCGAGATCGACGGGCGCGAGATCACCGCGATGGCCGATGCCGAGCTCACGCGGCTGCGCCGCGACCGCATCGGCTTCGTGTTCCAGTTCTTCAACCTGCTGCCGATGCTCAGCGCCGCGCAGAACGTCGAGCTGCCGCTCAGGCTCGGCGGGCCGCTCGGCAGAGGACGGGCTGGGTCGAGCGCCTGCTCGCGAGCGTCGGGCTCGCCGACCGCAGCAGCCACAGCCCTCGGAGCTCTCGGGCGGCCAGCAGCAGCGCGTCGCGGTCGCACGCGCCCTCGTCAACAAGCCCGCTGTCGTCTTCGCGGACGAGCCGACGGGCAACCTCGACTCCAAGACGAGCGCCGAGATCCTCGAGCTCATGCGCCAGTCGACGACCGACTTCGGCCAGACGATCGTGATCGTGACGCACGACGCGCGCGCCGCCGCGATCGCCGATCGCGTCGTGTTCCTGAGCGACGGCCTGATCGTCGCCGACCGCGGGCAGCATGACGAACGACGAGATCCTCGATCAGATCAAGTCGCTGGAGTAGGCGGCGATGCTCGGACTCACGCTCGCAAGCCTGCGCGCGCGCCCGCTGCGCGCGCTCCTGACCGCACTCTCGATCGTGCTCGGCGTCGCGATGATCTCGGGCACCTTCGTCGCTGACCGGGCAGATCGACCGCGCGTTCTCGCAGATCTTCGAGGCCGTCAACGTCAAGAACGACGTCGTCGTCGAGTTGCGCACCGTGAGCAAGCAACGACGGCGGCTTCCCGGAGCCGTTCCCGAGCTCCGTGCTGCAAGCGGATCCGACACGGTGCCCGGCGTCGCCGCGGACGACGGGCGAGATCGACGCGCTCGGCTCGCTGGTCGTGCTCGAGAACGGCAAGCCCAAACGCGTGGGCACGAGCACCGGGGCGCCCTCCGCTCGTGTTCTCGACCCCGCCCGCGCGCTTCGACCCCGCCACCTACCTCCGCGGCCACCGCGCCGACCGGCAGCGGCCAGATCGCGCTGATCAAGGACACGGCCAGGAAGGCCCACGCCGTGATCGGCTCGACCGTCGGACTCGTCACGCTGGACGGCCTCAAGCGCCTGCGCGTCGCCGGCATCTACACGATCGGCACGACCGCGTCGCTCGGGGGCGCGCTCGTCAGCTCGATCCCGCTCGCCAGCGCCCAGCACTGGTATTCGCTCGACGGCAGGTTCACGCAGGTCAACGTGCAGACCGCGCCGGGCGTATCGAAGACGACGCTGCGCGACCGCATCCGCACGGCTGCTCGGTTCGAGCCGCTACAAGGTGCAGACCGGCTCGCAGAAGGCCAAGGCCGACTCGAAGGGCATCTCCGACGTGATCAACGGCTTCCTCGGCCCGGCGCTGCTCGCGTTCGGCGGCGTCGCCGTGCTCGTCGGGGCCTTCATCATCTTCAACATGTTCTCGATCACGGTCGCGCAGCGCATCCGCGAGATCGCGATGCTGCGCACGCTCGGAGCGAGCCGCCGGCAGATCCTCACGAGCGTTCTCGTCGAGGCGCTCGTCACCGCGGCTGGTCGGCACGATCATCGGCATCTTCGCCGGGCTCCTGATCGCGCTCGGCATCAATGCGCTCTTCGACGCGGTCGGGTTCGGCCTGCCGTCGACCTCGCCGGCGCTCGCGACCTCGGGCGTCGTGCTCGGGCTGATCGTCGGTCTTCGGCGTGACGCTCGTCTCGGCGCTGATCCCGGCAGTCCGGGCGACGAAGATCCCGCCGATGGCCGGCCTGCGCGAGGGCGCGACGCTCCCGCGCGGGCGCTTCGCGCGCTGATCGCCGATCATCGCGGTGCCTCTTCGCGCTCGGCCGGCGCCGCCCTGATCGCGCAACGGCGTGACGGGCTCGGGCCAGGCGAGCCAGCGCCTGCTCGGCATGGCCGGAGGGGCGGTGCTGATCTTCCTGGCCGTGGCCATGACCGCGCGCTTCGCGGTGCCGATCCTGGCTCGCATCGTCGGTGCGCCGCTGGCCTGGCGCGCGAGCGGCTCGCTCGCGCGCGACAACGCGATGCGCAACGCGGCGCGCACGGCGCGCACGGCCGCCGCGCTCATGATCGGCGTCGGCCTCGTGGTCTTCGTCGCCGTCTTCGCGGCGGGCCTCGCAGCTCGTTCACGAGCGCTCTCGACAGCTCGCTCAAGAGCGACCTGATCGTGACCCCGACGGATGCCCAGGGAGGCGGCACGCTCTCGCCGCGCATCGTCAAGGCGCTCGAGAGCATCCAGGGCATCGGCATCGCCTCCCCGCTCTCGGCCGGCGACATCCGCCGCGACGGCCGGCACGGCGGCCCGGACAGCGCCCTCAACGGCGTCGATCCGACGACGATCGGCAAGGTCTACAAGTTCGACGTGGGTCAAGGGCGACGACTCCGACCTGAGCGGACTGACCGACAAGGGAATCCTGCTCGAGAAGGGCGAGGCGATCCTCGCTGCACGCCAAGGTGGGCGATCGCGTGCGGCTGCTCTCGAACTCGCGCAAGACGGCGACGGTGACCGTGCGCGGCATCTACAAGGACGACACGCTGCTTCAGAACGGCATGATCACGGCGACCCTCCTGCGCCACCTGACCGACGTCAGCGGCGTGCAGACCGTGCTCGCGACGGCCAAGTCCGGCAGCGACCCCGAGGAGGTCGCCAAGCGCGCCGAAGACCGCCTCGCGGCGCAGTTCCCGACAGCCAAGCTGCAGTCGAACGCCGAGTTCAAGAAGTCGATCGGCGACCAGGTCAACACGCTCCTGTCCCTGATCTACGCGTCTGCTCGGGGTGAGCGTGCTGATCTCGCGTGTTCGGCATCGTCAACACCCTGCTCCTGTCGGTGCACGAGCGCACGCGCGAGATCGGGATGCTGCGTGCGATCGGCATCACGCGTCGCCAGCTGCGCCGCACGATCCGCTTCGAGAGCGCGATCACAGCCGTGATCGGCAGCCTGCTCGGGCTCGTCGATCGGGGTCGCCTTCGGCTGGATCGTGACGCGCGGGCCTCTCGAGCGAGGGCCTCGTCTTCCAGGTGCCGTGGGGCACGCTCGTCGCCTGCCTCGTCGTTGCCGCCCTGGTGGGGGTGCTCGCCGGCGCCTGGCCTGCCTGGCGCGCCTCGCGCATGCGAGTCCTGGACGCACTCAGCTACGAGTAGCGACGAGCGCCCGCACGTCGGGCACCGGCTATGCGCAATCGGGAATTGCGCGTCTTCCTGGAAAAGCACCGCCAGGTGTGCCATTAGTACGGACGTTCACCGAACGGCCGCTGCCCCCGAGCGGCCCGACGAGGAGACCGGCCCCAGCCTGACGGCATCGCGACCCGCACCGTGCGGACGGAGCGGGAGCACGAGCGGAGCCACCCAGCACGAGACCGAGCGGCACGACGCGGCATCCGCCGCCCTGCATTCGCGCCGCCACGTACGCACTCCCCCAAGTGCACACGACGAGAAGGAGGAGCGATGCGATCGCTCGTCATTCAGCTTGTCGCGTTGGCGCTCGTCGCCGTGCCCGTTTCGGCGGTCGCGGTCGCGAGCAGTCATGCGCATCCCCGAGCGCCCGTTGTCAAGTCCCAAGCAGTTCGCACCTCCCCCGCCGTCGCGCACGCGCGGGGGGGCCGAAGCACCTGCGCGGCGTACTGCCAGGTGCGCAGGCTGCGGCGCCGGCTGCAGAGCGTGCACGTTCGAACCGTCGCGCTCGCCCGCAGGGTTGCCCTGCCCCTGCCCCCGCCCCCGCGGCTGACCTGGCGCCGTGAGGGCTTGCGCAAGCAGCTCTTCCACCAGGCGCGCGTGCTCGGCCGCTATCGCATCGAAGCCCGTCGTCCGCTGCGCGTACGGCTGCAGCGGTTCCCCGCCTGGGTCTGCATCCACCAGCACGAGGCTGCCTGGAACGACAGGGGCGATCCCTATTGGGGCGGGCTGCAGATGGATCGCGGCTTCATGCGGGCCTACGGCGGCGACATGATCCGGCGCCACGGCGGCGGGCTGGCCGACACCTGGACCCCCGCCGAGCAGATCGTCGTGGCCGAGCGCGCCTACCAGACGCGCGGCTTCGCGCCCTGGCCGCAGACGGCACGCAGCTGCGGGGTGCTCTGAAAAACCCCGCTGAGGAGCTCTACGCGAGTGCCAGGCGGAGGCTGAACGACCCCGGGATCTTGCAGCCCACCTGCGCGCCGAACCACTGCGGCGCGAAGTGGCCGACGCACTGGGACTGGAAGGCGGGGTCGGAGACGATGATCAGCCGTGCAGGGCGGAACGCGCGCACGAGCGACAGCGAGCCCGACGAGACGCGCCGGCTGCCGACGCGCAGGGCGTAGCGCAAGCGCGTCCTGAGGGACGAGTGCGGCTTGAGGGCGCGCAGGTGAAACTGCCCGCCGGAGAGGGTGAGCTCCCAGTCGGGCGTGGCGACGCGCCGGTCACCGGCGGGATGGCACTCGTCGGGCGCGCCGAGGCGGCGGGTCGCGCCACCCTGGGAGACGGTCAGGCTGATCGGCTCGAGCGCCACGTCGTGGCAGTCCCCGGCTCCGACGGGGAGCCACGTGATGCCGTTGCCGCCCACCGCCCTGGCGTGGAAGCGAAGCTCCTTGCCCGAGCCGAGCGGGACGCTCAGCGCCGTGCTCTGGCCACAGCGCACAGTCCCCGCCTCATCGATCATCGTCCAGGTGGCGGCGGCATTCGCGATCGCGCCGCGCGACGGCGCCTTGAGCACGAACTCGATATCCGAAGCGACGGGATCGGCGGCCTCGGACGCGCTGCCCGCATCGACGCTCAGCGCGACGGAGCCGTCATCGTACCCAGGCCCCGCGCCCGGATCGCCGACGTTCGCGCCGATGCGCGCCTCACGCCCCCAGGCGAGGAAGGAGGGTGCCGACCACTGCAGGCCGGGCACTGCCGTCGCATCGCAGGGAGCGAGCGGATCGGCGGCGGAGGCGGGCGAGGCGGCGAGGCCGCAGGCGGCCGTGGCCAGGACGGCGGTGAGGGCAGCGCGGCGCAGATGGATCATGCTCATCCATCGGCTGCGCACAGCCCTCTGCTCGATGCCTCCGGGGAGTGATCGAGCCTAACCGCACAAACAGCGGCTAGCCGGCGACATCCGCCTGCGCCATGATCATGGTCGGCGTGATGCGGACGAGCAGCTCGCCCTGCACGCCGTTGCGCGCCCCGTACTGCTCTGCGAGGGCGGCGCCCATGTAACGGCCCGCAATGCGCGTCGCCCAGGTGCGCAGCAGGTCGAGATCGTCGTGGATGGTCGTCGTGCCGTCGACCCGCACGTAGGCGAACGGCGGCTGCTCCTCGTCGACGCAGAGCGAGACGCGGCCGTCGCGGCGCAATGACTTGCCCTTGATCGTGTCGTGCCAGGTCGTGAACAGCAGCGTCCCGTCGTCGTCCATCGCGAACCAGATCGGGACGACCATGGGGCTCCCGTCGAGCCGCGTCACGGCCAGCTTGCCGGTCCGCGTCCCGAACGTCAGGAACGCGCGGATCTCGGCGTCGTCCATCACTCGCATGGCAGCCTCCCTCGGTCGTTCAGACCAGGTCGCGGTCGGGGATGCCCGTCGTCCACTTGGTCGCCGGCGGCGCCTCGACGACCCCGTCGACCTCGGTCTCGACCTTCTCGTTGAAGAAGCAGACGAGCTGCTCGATCTTCGGGCACTCGGGCACCGGCATGACGTACGTCCAGGCGATGTCGTCGTGCCTGCGGCCGCCGACCGTGGCGGCGAAGTAGCCGGCGATGCCCTTGTACGGGCATTGCGTGCGCGTCTCGCTGTCGCGCAGGAGCTCCATGCGCACGTCGGCGCGCGGCAGGTAGTAGCGCGTGGGCATGCCCGTCTCGAACAGCAGGCAGGGGCGTGCGCTGTCGGCCACGAGCTCGCCGTCGATGCGCACGCGCACCTGGCGCGAGCTGCGCAGGACGTCGACGCGGTGATGCGGGTCGCGCGGGTGGACGAAGACCTCCTCGTCCTCCTCGAACCACGCGTCCATGCGTTCCAGCTGAATGCCACGTAGCCGCGGATTCCCTCCCAGCCGGCCGGCGGCGACTCGTAGCTCCAGGCGTCCGCGAGCGCCTCGCGACCGCCGACCCGCACAGTCCAGTGCGTGGCCTCGCCGCGCGTGTCGCAGCGAGAGCGGTGCGCGCTCTCGACGAGCAGGTCGCTGCGCACGTCCTCGCGCGGGAAGTAGTAGTTCGACAGCTCGTAGAGCGGCGGCTTGTAGCCGCCCATCATCAGCAGCGCGCGCTTGGTGTCTGCGACGTCCACGCCGCCGAAGCGGACGCGAACGCGCCGCTGCGTCGGCTCGAAGCTGTGCTCGACGTCGCCCACGGAGGCAGGCTACCCGTTAGCCGGCGCGCACCTGGTCGCCGCGACGCTCGTGCTCGAGCACCGCGAGCATCGCCTCGACGACGCGCGGATCGAACTGGCCCCCCGCGCTGCGCTGCAGCTCGGCGACCGCGTCGCCGTGACCGCGCGGCCCCTCGTACGGCCGGCTCTCCGTCATCGCCACGAAGGCATCCGCTGCGCCCACGATGCGCGCTGCGAGCGGGATGTCCTCACCGGCGAGGCCGTCCGGGTAGCCCGTGCCGTCGAAGCGCTCGTGGTGGCTGCGCACGATCTGGGCGGCGTCGCTCAGGCCCGGGACGACGCTCACGAGCGCCTCCCCGGCGATCGGCGTGATGGCGGACGCGCGCGCGCGCCCCCTCATCCAGCGGGCCGCGGTGGGCGAGGATGTCCGTCGGCACCGTGACCTTGCCGCAGTCGTGCAGCCAGCCGCCGAGGCGGGCGAGCTCCACCGTCGTGGAGGGCAGGCCGAGCTCGACGGCGACGGCCGTCGCGAGCGCGGCGACCTGCGAGCAGTGCATCGGCGCCACGCCGCCGCGGATCGAGGCGGCGGCGGCGAGCGCCTGCACGACGCCCTCGAGGCCCTCGGCGGACGTCCACCGGGACGAGCAGCGGGCGCGCCGCGCGCGATGCGAGCCTGGTTGCGGCCGCCGCGCTTCGCGGCGTACAGCGCGGCGTCGGCGCTCGCGAGCAGCTGCTCCGGCGTGTGGCACTCGGGCGAAGGGCGCACCGCGCCGATCGAGATCGTCACGTGCACGCCCGTGTCTGCGTCGATGGGGATCGGCTGTCGCACCGACCGCGGAGCGCAGGCGCTCCACGAGCGTCTCGAGCTCGCTCCTCGTCGCCGATCTCGTCGAGCAGCACGCAGAACTCCTCTCCGCCCCAGCGCGACGTCACGTCGCACGGACGGGTGGCGCCCTTGAGCCGTTGCGCGATCTCGCGCAGCACGAGGTCGCCGGTCTGGTGGCCGTGGCAGATCGTTGATCCGCTTGAAGTGGTCGACGTCGACGAGCGCGATCGCCGCGCCCGCGGCCGACCCGGCGAGGCGCGCCCGCAGCACCTCCGAGAAGTGCCGCCGGTTGAACAGCTCCGTCAGCGCATCGACGCTCGAGAGCCACTCGAGCCGCCGCAGCGCCTCGCTGCGCTCGTCCTCGGCGCGCCGCTGGGCCGAGATGTCGCAGGCCGCGCCCGTCAGCAGCACGCGGCCGTCGTCGCGCACCGTCACGGCAGCGCGGTCGCGCACCCAGCGCACGCCGCCGTCGAGGCCGACGAGGCGGTACTCCTGCTGCACGATCTCGCCGTCGCTGCAGACGAGGTCGGCGAAGCGCCACGAGCGGTCGTAGGCCTCGCGGTCGTCCGGATGGACGAAGTCGTCGTAGCCGTCCAGCAGGCGCTGACTGTCGCGCTCCGCCGCGCCCAGCAGCGCCGCGAGCCCCGGCCCGCGCGTCGTGACGGCGAAACGCTCGTCGGGATGCAGCTCACCGGTGTAGAGGTACTCGCCGATGATGCCCGCCGAGCGGGCGAAGGCCTCGCGCGCCTCGCGCGCCTCGGCGACCAGCTCGTCGCGCTCGGCGTCGTTCTCGGCCCCCACGACACGGCCACCCGAGCCCGCAGTCACTCCGAGCCGGTAGCCGACGACGCCGACGAGCGCCGAGCCCGCCGCGGACATCAGCAGCAACCCGATCTCCTCGGCCCGGCCGCCGCTCCCCCAGGCGACTGCGCCGGCGGCCAGAGGCGGCATGCCGGCTGCGATCAGCAGCGCGAGCCGCGCGCGCCCGCGTGAGGTGGTGAGTCGTGCAGGAGCCATCACCTCTTGCATCGTCCGCCGCCGCACGGTTCGTGAGCCATTCTCGCCGCCAGTGCGCGAGCGTCCCCGGCGTGTGTCCCCGAAAAGCCTCGAGGCGTGAGGCCTTTGACATCCGCGGGACGCTCGCCGATCATCGCCGCGTGGCTACGCCGTCGCCGGGCGCCTCCCGACGAGCCGACGCTCCCGTCCGGCGGACGGCGTTCGGCCTCGAGCGGCAGGGACTCGGGTGGACACTTGCGATCGGCGCGATCGCCCTCCTCTTCGCCGTCGGGCTGCCACTGGCCGACTCCGCCGTCTCGACGGAGCACGCGACCGCTGCCGGTTCCGTGACCGACGTCGGGCTTGGAGTGCGCATCACGCCGAGCGCGGACTGGAGCGTGGTCCCGCAGCAGGACGCGGGAGCGCACAGAGTCCGCTTCACGCGCGCCGGCGCACTCGTGACCATCAACGCCGCCTCCTACGCGGGCAGCGCGCGGGCAGCCTACGAGCGCCTCGCGCAGGCCATCGATGCCGAGGACGGCGTGCAGATCGCCGCGGGCCCTGAGACCGTCACGACGCCGAGCGGCCTCGTCGGCATCGCGAGCGCTTTCGCCGCCTCGAGCGAGCAGGGCTACTTCGCCGTCTTCACGGCGCACGGCGTGCTCGCCGTGGTGCTCGCCGAGAGCCCGCTCCCCGCGTTCCACGTGGTCGAGCACGACATGCGGGCGATGATCGGATCCGTCGAGATCGCAGCGGCCCGCTCGTGAGCGCGGTTCCGTCGGCCCCGAGCTGGAAGGAGCGCGGCTCGATCCTGCGGCCGCGCGCACCGGCCTTCTGGATGTTCGCGTTCCTGCTCACGATCGGCGCGCTCGGTGAGGGCGGCGTGACCGCCGGGCGAGTCTCCGCCGCCCCCGCGTCCTCGCTCTTCGCGATCACGCTCCTGATCGTCTGGGCGGTGCCGCTCGTCGTGGTGATCCACGCGCTCGACCTCTTCGAGCAGGAGCCCTTCGCCATGCTCGCCGCGGCGTTCGCCTGGGGCGCTCTGGCCGCGACGACGCTCGCGATCTCGGCCAACACGGCGCTGCTCGACCTGATCGCGAAGCTCGGCAGCCAGTCGCTGGCAGACCGCTGGGGTGCGGCGATCGCGGGGCCGATCGACGAGGAGACGCTCAAGGCGCTCGGGCTCATGCTGCTCGTGCTGATCGCCGCAGCAGAGATCGACACGCCCATCGACGGGCTGGTCTACGGCGCGTTCATCGGGCTCGGATTCCAGATCGTGGAGGATTTCCAGTACCTCACGAACCCCGCGTTCTCGGGCAGCGGCTTGAGCCAGACGCACGTCGTCTGGGAGCTCTTCCTCGTGCGCGGCCTGGTCGGCGGCATCTGGAGCCACGCCGCCTATACCGGCCTGGTCGGCCTCGGTGTCGGCTACCTCGTCAGCCGCCCCGAGGTGCCCCGGGCGCGCCGCATCGCGCTCGCCTGCCTGGCCTTCGCCGGTGCCGTGTCCATGCACTTCGTCTGGAACTCGCCGTGGCTCGAGAATCTCTCTGCAGGCGGCTTCTGGCGCACGATCACGACCCAGAGCGTGAGCAAGGGATTGCCGGGCTTCCTGCTGCTGATCTGCCTCTATCTGCGGGCCCGGCGCCGCGAGTCACGCTGGGTCGAGTACGTGCTTTCGCGGGAGACCGCGTCGGGCGCGGCCACGCCCGGCGAGATCGAGGCGCTGCTGACGTTCCACGGGCGCCGCCACGAACGGCGTGCCGCCAAGCGGCTCGCGGGCGCGTTCGGCGCGCGCAGGGCGAAGGAGCTGCAGCGCCAGCAGATCGGCCTGGCGGTCGCGCTGACTCGCTCGGCCGGCTCCACCACACCCGAGATCGAGCAGCGCCGCCAGGCGATCGCCTCGCTCAGGGAGAAGATCCGCGCAGCGGCGGCGGCTCAGGGCCCGCGCGGCGGGACGCGCTCGTGATCGGGGCGCCGGTTGGTGATCCGGCGCTCGATCGGGAGCGCGTACCAGAGCAGCGCGAACGCGCCGAACGACAGCGCGCCCGCAGCCCAGGCAGCCCCCGAGCCGAAGAGGAAGTGCGCGACCAGCACGAGCGAGAGCACGATGGCGAGCGCGAGCGCGCTCATGCCCGCGATCGTCAACACGCTCCCGACGCTCACCAGATAGGCCTTCTGCTCATGGCGGAAGAGGATCCGGTGATGCATCGACGGCGCCATCAGCAGTGCGACGGCGACCGCCGACAGCAGCAGCGCCGCGAAGTAGACGTCGCGCTCGAAGCCGTCCACGTCGCCGAAGCGCGTCGAGAACGGCACCGCCAGCAAGAACGCGAACAGCACCTGCACGCCCGGGAGCACGATCCGAAGCTCCTGCAGAAGCTGATCGAGATTGCGGTTGAGGCGCTGGTCTTCCGACTCCTCCACGACGCGGAACCGTAGCGCCCGGCCCCGCCGCGCGTCAGGGCACGCGCATGTGGATGCGCACCGCGCAGCCGTCCGCGAACGAGCGCAGCTGCACGAGGTCGCACACCTGGTTCGCGATCCAGAGGCCGTGGCCGCCGATCTCCATGACCCGTGGGCGCCGGCGCCCCGCGAGCGGATCGTCGAGCCGCCCGCCGTCACGCACCTCGCAGAGCAGCGTCTCGCGCTCGCGCCAGATGCGCAGCTCGCCGCGCCCTCCGCCGTGCCGCACGCTGTTGGAGGCCACCTCGTTGACGGCGAGCACGAGATCGTCGCAGCGCGACGGGCCGAGTCCCGCGGCCCGCGCCCGGCGGGCGACGTAGTCGCGGACCCCGGCCAGGCCGCCCGCCGCGAACGAGCGATCAGCCACGGGCCCGCGCGGCTCGGGCAGGCTTTCGGCGAAGGGAGCCGCCGCGGCGGCGAAGCCGCAGAAGTCGTCGCTCGGGCGCCGCTCGCCGCTCTGGACGATCGCCGAGTGCGAGCGATGCGCCTCGGCGATCACACCCGCGTCGAGCGCTTCGACGTCGTAGGGGCAGAGGAACGACATCGACCCCGCGCCGGCGAACGCGAGGTTGAGGAGCGCCTCGTGCCGATGGCACTCGCTGAGCTCGGCCTCGTTCCGACCGGCCCAGATCGGCTCGCCGACTCCCCAGACGCGATGGCCGGACGCCGCTCGGGACTCGGTGAACTCGCGCCAGGCCGGAATCAGGCGCGCCGGGTTGAGGCCGACCTCGCGCATGTCGCTGAAGTGCACCTTCGCCGCGTCGGACTCGAGTGCACCCCGGACGAGCTCGATCTTCGACTCGTCGAGGGCGACCACCACGGGATCCCCGGCCACGAGCGCCGATTCGACGAACGGCAGCACGCCCGCCAGGAACTCGTCGTCTCCGGCATACAGGAGCGCCTCGTGCCGGAAGGCCTCCTTCGTTCCGGCGGAGCTCACACTGCCGCTGATCGCTGGGGGCGCATGGGACAAGCATGGTCCCGCCGCGGCGCTGCCGCAAGCAGGACCACCCAGACGTGTTTGCGCCCCGGGGCCAGGGGAATAATCCGTACTCAGGTTGCGACGACCGGAAAACGGCCTCGTGACATGCAACGACGAGGTGGGGCTCCGTGAATCTGAGCGACGGCCGTCCCAGCCAGATAGAGCGTCTCGCGCTGCGCCTGCCGGCAGAGGCCGATCAGGTGCCGATCGCCCGGCGCGCCGTGGCAGAGTACTGCGAGAGCCGCGGGCTGCCGCTGCCGCTGATCGACGACGTCAAGCTCGTCACCACTGAGGCCTGCACGAACGTCGTCCTGCACGCCTACGACCGCGACTCGCCGGGCGAGCGGACGTTCGAGGTGCATGTCTCTCTCGAGCCCGGTGTGCTCGTGCTCAGCGTGAACGACCAGGGTCGCGGGATCGGTGCGCCGAGCACGAATCGCGGTCTCGGCCTGGGCCTGCGGCTCGCGCTGCAACTGGCGGGCGGCGTGCACACGCGCGAGGGCAGCAGCGGGCTCGGCACCTGCCTGACGATGCGCTTCGCCGTCCCGGACTAGAAGCGGTACTCGGGGTTCTCCCAGTCGAAGCGCCGGCCGTCGTCCCAGGCCGAGCGCTGATTGCCCTGCGCGGGGAATCCCCCGGCGCCCTTGAGCAGGCGGGCGAGGTGCATCAGATTCCACGTCATGAACGTGGTGTTGCGGTTCGTGAAGTCGTTCTCGGGCCCGCCCGAGCCGGGGTCGAGGTAGGACGGGCCCGGGCCCGCCTCTCCGATCCAGCCCGCGTCCGCCTGCGGCGGGATCGAATAGCCCAGATGCTGGAGGCTGTAGAGGATGTTCATGGCGCAGTGCTTGATGCCGTCCTCGTTGCCGGTGATCAGGCAACCGGCGACGCGGCCGTAGTAGGCGTACTGACCGGCGCTGTTGAGCTGAGAGGAGGTCGCGTAGAGCCGCTCGATGCAGCGCTTCGTGACCGAGGAGTTGTCGCCGAGCCAGATCGGGCCGGCGATCACGAGGATGTCGGCGGCGAACACCCGCTCCTGGATGGCCGGCCAGTCGTCGCTCGCCCAGCCGTGCTCGGTCATGTCGGGCCAGACGCCGGTCGCGACGTCATGGTCGATCAGTCGCAGGCTGTCGGTCGCGACGCCGTGCCGCTCCATCAGCGCGCGGCTGGCATCGACGAGCGCTCCCGTGTTGGAGACCTCCGGCGTGCGCTTGAGCGTGCAATTGACGTAGAGCGCCCGCAGGCCGCTGAAGTCCCAGGTCTCAGTCATCCCGGATCGTCATCTGGCGGCGCGCGTTCGTTACAGCCCCGCGCCGCGAGTCTCGGCTGCGAGCGCTCAGCGCACGAGGGAGAGCGCGCGGCTCGTCAGCCAGCCTCCGTCGACGAACAGCGTCTGCCCGCTGACGTAGCGCGCATCGTCCGATGCGAGGAAGGCGATCACGTCGGCCACGTCCTCGGGCAGGCCGACCCGCTGCAGCGGGATCGTGGGCTCGAGCTGCGCGACCTCTGCGGAATCGTCGAGCGGGTTCATGCCGGTGCGGATCCAGCCGGGGCCGACGGCGTTGACGCGGATGCCGTGCGGCCCGAGCTCGAGCGCCATCGACTTCGTCAGCATGCGCACGCCGCCCTTGGAGGCGCTGTAGGCGGAGGCACCGCCCTCCGTCACCTCGGCGTAGGTGCTCGCGACGTTCACGATGGCTCCCGGCCGGCCCGCCGAGACCATTGCGCGCGCGGCTGCCTGACCGCACAGGAAAACGCCCTTGAGGTTGACGGCGAGCACGCGCTCCCAGGTGTCCTCGCCCAGCTCCAGGAAGGGCGCGCCGTGCGGCACGCCCGCGTTGGCCACCATCACGTCGAGTCCGCCGAAGCGCTCCACGCAGGCGGAGACGAGCTCCTCGACGGCCGCCGAGGAGCTCACGTCGACCGCGAACGGGAGCGCGTCGCCGCCGATCTCGGCGGCGACGCTCGCGGCTCGGGCCTCGTCGATCTCGGCGACCACCACCGCGACAGCCGTCGCGAGCGAGGCGTGCGGCCGTGGCGCGGCCGATGCCGCTCCCGGCACCCGTCACGATCGCGACCCGAGGCATCAGCGCCGGCACAGCGTCATCGCTCCCACGGGCGATCCGCCCCCGGTGGACGTCCGGGAGAACAGGCGCAGACGCGTGAACAGCAGCCTGCCGCTGCACGAGCGCGGGCGGTCGAGCACCACGATCGCGCGGTAGCGGTGCGCCGCGCCGGCCACGCAGGACGGCGTGCAGTCATCGATCTCGGCGGTTCCGACGGCACGCGCGCTCTGCCGATTCCAGCGCGTCCAGCGCGCGACGGTGAAGGATTCCGTGCCGTCACCGCAGGCCAGGACCAGCTCGGGGGGCCGGACCACGGGCGGCGGAAGGCAGTCGAGGTAGGCCACCGGCGGGGGCTTGGCCGTGGCTTCCGCCGTCCCCGCGACCGGCGCGAGCACCGCTCCGATGGCAAGCGACTGCGCGCATGGCCGCGCGAGCCGAGGCGGGCCTCACGCCGCCGAGCCGTCAACCTGCCAGAGGCTGAAGTGGTTGCCCTCGCTGTCGGTGCAGGCTGCGAACCAGCCATGCGTCGGCACCGCGGTCTTGTCCTCCGCGGTGCCGCCGAGCTCGCGGACCTTCGCGCTCGAAGCGTCGATGTCGTCGGTCGCGTAGTAGTACTTCGGGTGCCCGCGCTCGTCCGACGGGTAGATGGCCGCACCCGAGGCAGGGCCCGTCTGCGCCATGCGGTAATCCATCTCGGGCATCCCGGAGTCGGCGAACTGCCAGCCGAACAGGCCCTCCCAGAAGCGCTGCGCCCGATCGGCATCCTCTGCCGCGAGCTCGATGTGGACGATCTCCCCGGCCATCGCAGGTCCTTTCGTCGAGTGCGCCGAGCGTAGCGGCGCAGCGCAGGCGCTGCCACCGAAAGGCGCCGTCCGCCGCCGGAGTCGCCCCGGGCGCGTGGGCAATCGGCCACAGTCCCAACCGCGGGCGAGAATCGCGCGTAGCACCAGCGGGACCCATGCCGAGCAGGAGGACCGAGCTGTGGCCGATCAGACCGTCAGCTTCGAGCAGGACGTCAAGCCGCTCTTCCGCGAGCGCGACCGGCGTTCGATGAGCTACGCGTTCGACCTCTGGTCGCACGACGACGTGAGCCGGCACGCCGACGCGATCCTGGGAGCCGTCAAGACCGGCAGCATGCCCTGCGACGGGGCGTGGGCGCCCGCGCAGGTCGAGCTGCTGGAGCGCTGGATCGCGGGCGGAAAGCCGGCGTGACTAGACCGGCGCGCGGGAGGCCTCCGGCACGGGCGGCCGCTCGCGCGCCGAGTCGAGCGGCTGGCCCGCGAGCTGCCCGCCCGCGCAGTCCTGGCAGCGCACGCTCCGGCGCGGATTGCGGATGCCCGCCAGGCCGAGCACGCCTCCGAGAGCGACCAGCGTCGTCGAGATGCCGATGCCCACCTTGAACGCGTGCGAAGAGGCCGACTCGACGGCGGCCGCGACCTCGGGTCCGGCGGTCGCGGCATCGACGCGCGCGAGCGTCTCGGTGCGCGCCCGCTCGACTGCGATCCGCGCGGGAGCGGGCAGGCTCCTTGCTCCGAGCCGGTCGTCGAGCGCCGAGGAGAACTGCGCCGAGACGACGGCGCCGATCGCGGCGACGGCGAGCAGGCCGGCGACGCGCGCGACTGCGTTGTTGATGCCGGAGGCGATGCCCGCGTTGGACTCGTCGGCGTCGGCGAGCACGGTCGCGGTCAACGGCGCCACCGTCGAGGAGAGTCCGATCGCGAACACGACGAGCGCGGGAAGCAGATCGGTGACGTAGTTCAGGTTCGCATCGATGCGCAGCATCAGCGCGAGGCCGGCCGCGGCGATCAGCGGGCCGAAGCCCATGAACAGGCGCGGGCCGAAGCGATCGGCGAGCCGCCCTGCGCGCTTGGAGAGCGCGAACATGACGAGCGTCGCGGGCATCAGCGCGAGGCCTGCCTGCAGGGCGTCGTAGCCCGCCACCTGCTGCAGGAACAGCACCAGGAAGAAGAACGTCACGCTCAGTCCGCCGTACATGGCGAACGTCTGCAGGTTGCCGATCGCGAAGTTGCGGCGCCTGAAGAGCCCGAGCGGCAGCATCGGCGCAGGCGTGCGCTGCTCGTGCCGGAAGAACACGCCGAGCAGCGCGATACCGGCGAGCCCCGGCCCCCAGACCTCCATGCTGCCCCAGCCGACGACGGGCTGGCGGATGAGCGCGAGCACCGGCCCGGCGAGCCCGAGGAACGTGAGCACGGCACCGAGCCAGTCGACCCGCGCCCGTGTCATCTCGGCCGGCCGCGCAGGCACCGCCACGGCGATCAGCATCAGCGTGAAGAGCACGAACGGGACGTTGATCGCGAAGATCAGGCGCCACGAGACCGCGTCTACGAGGTAGCCGCCGATCAGCGGCCCGATCACGGTCGCGATGCCCGACCACGCCGTCCAGGAGCCGATCGCCATCCCCCGCTCCGACACCGGGAAGGCCGAGATGATGAGCGCCAGGGCGCTCGGCGTGAGCAGCGCGCCGAACGCTCCTTGCAGCGCGCGCCCGGCGATCAGCAGGTCGATGCTCGGCGCGGCGGCGCAGAGCACCGAAACGAGCCCGAAGCCGCCCACGCCGAGCGAGAACACGCGCCGCTCGCCGAAGAGGTCTCCCAGCGATCCGCCCACGAGGATCAACGAGCCGAGCGCGAGCAGGTAGGCGTTGGAGACCCACTGCTGCCCGGCGAGCCCGCCGCCGAGGTCGCTGCGGATGGAGGGCAGTGCCACGTTCACGGCCGTCGCGTCGAGCCCGGCGACGAACGAGCCCATGATCGCGGCCAGCAGCGCGAGCTGCTTGCTGCGGCCCTGGAGCCTCGGCGACGCCGACAGTGCAGTGCTCAGCGGGCGCAAGTCGTGCCTTTCACCGGGCGGCTCCTGGTGGGTGGACGATCAGGAAAACGGTGTGCGGGCCCGAGAGCTTCCCGGGAAGGCAAAACGCCTCGGATTCGTTATAACCATGCGAGAGGCGGCGGTGTGCCGCTTCTGCCGAGAGAGGCTCTTGCATGAACGCCACGATCCATCCCCAGTCCTTCCCGACACTCGTCCGCTGCAGCAACTGCGGCGCCGAGCACGAGCTGCGCTCCACGCGCGAGCGCCTCAATGTCGATGTCTGCTCTGCCTGCCATCCGTTTTACACAGGCAGTGAGTTCCGCGCGTCGCAGGGCGGTCAGGTCGCACGCTTCGAGGCGCGCAGGCGCCTCGCCCGCTCTCACTGACGGGCACCGCCGCTCCTCGGGATCCTGTGCTCACCCGAGGAGCGGCGAGGGCGGGATGCGCGTTGAGCCGTGCACGTCCGGGATGAGCATCCCGACCTCGTCGACGAAGCACCAGCACCAGTCCTCGCCGGGCTCCAGCGAGCGGATGATCGGGTGCTCGGTGGCCTTGGCGTGGGCCGTTGCGTGTTTCATCGGCGAGTCGTCGCAACAGCCGACGTGACCGCACTCGAGGCAGATCCGCAGGTGCAGCCAGAGCGTCCCCTCGGCGAGGCAGTCCGCGCAGCCGTCCACCGATGCCGGGAGCTGCGTGATCTTGACGTGGTCGGTGTGAGTGCAGAGCGGCACGGGCGTTCCCTCCTGGTCGCGACGGTTCTCGAGCGGGACCGGACGTGGAAGACCGGCCGGCCGACGCCGACTCGACGGCGCCGCCCGCATCACGGCAACCGTAGCGCCCACTGCCGGTACCATCGGGTCGTGCTCCTTCTCCAGGGGTGCCGAGACGGAAGGATGGGCGATGGCTGACGAGGTTCACGACCACATCGAGGCGCTGGTCGCCGAGGAGCACAGGCTCTGGGAGCACGAGTCGAGCGGCAACAGTAGCGACAACGATCGGAAGCGGCTGGCCGAGATCAAGGTCGAGCTGGACCGCTACTGGGACCTGCTGCGCCGCCGGCGCTCGGCTGCGGAGGCGGGCGGCGATCCCGACGAGGTGCAGATGCGCAGCGAGGGCACCGTCGAGGGATACCTGCAGTAGAGGCCGGTCACCCGACCCACGCCACACAAACGCTACGTATCGTTTATAACGTGCCGATGGCTACCAGGGCAAGTGGCGCCGGCGCCGGCCGGCAAGCCACTGCGAGCGCGCGTCGCGGCGGGCGCCCGCGCAGCGCCGAGACGGAGCAGGCGATCCTGCAGGTGACGCGCGAGCTGCTTGTCGAAGGTGGCGTGCAGGGGCTCACCGTCGAGAAGGTCGCCGCCCGTGCGGGCGTCGCCAAGACCACGATCTACCGGCGCTGGCGCGACAAGGACGCGTTGGCGCTCGCGGTCGTGCTCGACATGGTCGAGCAGGTCGTCAAGCTGCCGGTTCTCGGCGACACGCGCGCCGAGCTGCTGGCATTCGTGAACGCGGCGGTCAAGGTGCTCGGCTCCACGCTGATGGGCCGCGTCATGCAGGGCCTGGTCTCGGACCTCGCCACCGACCCCCAGCTCGCGCTCGCCTTCCGCGAGCGGGTCGTCTCGGTGCGGGACGCCGAGGTCGAGCGCCTCGTCGAGCGCGGCATCGCCCGCGGCGACCTCCGGCCGGATGCCGATCCGGCGACCGTTCACGACCTGCTCATCGGCCCCGTCTACTACCGGCTCCTGCTGACCGGGCAGCCGCTCAACCGCGCCTTCGCCAAGCGCACCGTCGACGCGGTGCTGCGGGCGTTCGCGCCCGAGCCCGCTGCCTGACCGAGGCGAGCCCCGGCCGGACGGCGCGCGAACGAGGATCCACGGGACGCGCTAGTGCGGCTTGCCCTCGGGGAAGCGCTCCAGCCCGTCGTCCGGAATGGCCTCCCAGGGCGCGGCGTAGGCGACGAACGCCCGGTAGCTCGGCCGCACCCCCGGATCACCGTCGAACGCACCGAGGCGGATCGCCATCTGCCCCGGATCGTCCGGGTTGCGGCTGAAGAGATGCGCACCGCAGTTGCGGCAGAAGCACTTGTCGAAGCCGCCCCCGGGCGGGCTCCAGGCCTGGATCAGCTCCGCGCCCTGGAGCACCTGGAAGGTGCGCCCGTCGATGCGCGCCTGCGCAGAGGCGGCCGTGCCCGTGCGGCGCTGACAGCGCGTGCAGTGGCAGTAGCCGGCACCCGTCGCGGGCTGGCTCAGCTGGAAGCGCACCCCACCGCAGAGGCAGCCTCCCGTCACGGCAGGATCCGTCATCTCGCCGGTACCCTAGCCCGTCGCGAACGCGACGCGATAGGCGCTCGGCGTCGTCGCGAGCGCACGCCCCATGTGCGTTCGCAGCGATGTCGACGTGCCGAATCCGCTGCGGCGCGCGACCTCCTCGACGGAGAGCTGCGTGCGCTCGAGCAGTTCGCGTGCGCAGAGGACGCGCTGGCTGTGAAGCCAGCGCAGGGGCGATGTGCCCGTCTCGGCCGCGAAGCGCCGCGCGAACGTGCGTTCCGAGACGAACGCGTGCCGCGCCATGTCGCCGACGGTGACGGGCTCGCCGAGCCGCTCGAGCAGCCATGCACGGGTCGGCCCGAGTGAACCGGCCGCCACGCGGTCGCCGGCAAGCGGCGCCTCGACGTACTGCGCCTGCCCCCCGGCGCGGTGCGGCGCGACGACGATGCGCCGCGCGATCGTGTTGGCCACGGCGGCACCGAAGTCGCAGCGCACGATCTGCAGGCAGAGGTCGATGCCCGACGCCACGCCTGCGCTCGTCAGCACGTCCGGGTCGTCGTCGACGTACAGCACGTCCGGGATGACCGTGACCCGCGGCCACCGCTGCGCCAGCTCTTCTGCATGCATCCAGTGCGTCGTCGCACGGCGCCCGTCGAGCAGGCCGGCTGCGGCCAGTGCGAACGCGCCCGTGCAGATCGAGACGACGCGCGCGCCGCGCCGGCGGGCCTCGCGCAGAGCGTCGAGCACATCGGCTGCGGGCTCCACCCCGTGCGGCGTGAAGCCCGGGACGATCACGGTGTCGGCTCCCTCCAGCGCCTCGAGCCCATGCTCGGCCGTGAGCGCGAACCCGCTCGTGCTCGCGATCGCACCCGGCCGGCGTCCGCAGAGGGTGAGCCGGTACGGCGCGAGCTGCGGGTAGCCGAAGACCTGGGCGGGCGCCGCGAGGTCGAGCGGAACGACTGCTTCGAGCGCCAGAACGACGACGGCATGCTCCTGGCTGGATACTTTCGACATGTGTCGATTCTGCCACTGGCGCGGCGTCCTGTCCAGCGTCACGATCGGCTCATGCAGACAGAGATCCTCATCTACGACGGCTTCGACGAGCTCGATGCCATCGGGCCGTTCGAAGTGCTCGCGCCGCTCGCGCCGCGTCTCGTCACCCTCGAGCCCGCCTCCTCGATCACCGCCGCCCACGGGCTCGCGCTGACTCCGCACGGCACGCTCTCGGAGGCGCCGGGCCTGCTCGTCGTCCCCGGCGGAGGCTGGATCTCACGCAACGAGCACTCGGGCACGTATGCCGAGTACCGGCGCGGCATCATCCCGGCGGCGATCGCCGCCCGCCACGCCCGCGGCACGATCGTCGCCGGCGTCTGCACCGGCGCCCTGCTGCTCGCCGCGGCCGGCATTCTGGAGGGCCGCCCGGCGGTCACCCACCACGCCGCGCTGGACGACCTGCGAGCACTCGGCATCGACGTCCGGGCCGATGCACGCTGGGTGGACGCGGGCAGCGTGCTCAGCGCAGGCGGCGTCACGAGCGGCATCGACCTCGCCCTGCACCTTCTGGAGCGCTTCGAGGGCGCAGAGGTCGCCACCGCCGCCGCCCGCCGGCTCGAGCATCCGCGGCTCGATCTGGCGCCGGCACTCGCGTAATGCGCTCTATGCTCGCGCTCAGCCATGAGCACGCAGCTCCCCGAAGCCTCTGAGACCGCCGTCAATCGCTCGAGCCGAGGCGCCCCCGTCGCCTGCGCTGCAGCTCGTGCATGTCCGGCCTCCGCGCCGGACATGCGAGCGCATACTCCGGGGTCAGGCACGCATTATGCGTGCCTGACCCCGGGTTATGCGTTGCGCCCGGACGTGGCGGCCGGCGGGTAGCGGCGGCGTGGGCCTGCTCCAGCGCGAAGATTCGGCCCTGCTCGTGATCGACGCGCAGGAGGGCTTCTACGGCGCCGAGCGCACGGACGTCGATCGCGCCGCATTCGCGCTCGCACTCGCTCGAGTCGCCTGGGTGGCCGGGCTCGCGCGCGCGCTCGAGATCCCCGCGGTCGTGACCGAGGAGGATCCGGCGACGAACGGCCCGACGGCGGCGAGCATCGCGGCGCGCCTCCCCGCCTCGGCGCGCGTCTTCGTGAAGCCGACGTTCGCCGCCGCGGACAATCCGCCGATCCGCGCCGCACTCGAGGCCACGGGCCGTCGCACCATCGTCTGCGCCGGGCTCGAGACCGACGTCTGCGTCGCCCATTCTGCGATCTCGCTGCTCGAGCGCGGCTTCCGCGTCGCCGCGGTGACGGACGCGCTCTTCTCGCCGGGAGAGGCGCACGCGCACGGGCTCGCGCGCTTGCGGGCCGAGGGCGTGCAGCTGCTCTCGGCCAAGGAGCTGTTGTACGACTGGTCGCGCACGCTCGCCGACGTGCGCGCGCTGGAACTCGCCTATCCGGAGCTCGCGAGCCCGCCGGGCTTCTCGCTCTGAGAGGGTCGGCCAGCGCCGAGCAGGCGCTCCACGGCCTCGCACCGGTAGTCGAAGATGCGCTCGAGGTCGCGGCCGATGAGAATGCGGCGCGCCAGTTCGCCCAGGGGCCCGAGCGGCATCTGGTAGACGACGAGGTCGCGGATCACGGTGCCCTCCGGACGGCTCTCGAACGTGTGCGTGTGCTCCCAGCGGCTGAACGGGCCACTCAGCTGCCGGTCGACGAAGCGCCGTCCCGGCACCCAGGTCTCGATGCGCGTGTGCCAGCGGCACGGCACGTGGTGCAACTGCAGGCGGTAGTCGATCAGCGCGCCCTCGCCCATCGCGATCGGCCGCGGCGTGAGGATCCGGAAGCGCAGCCACGGCGGGGTGATGGCCTCCAGGTTGAACGCGTCCGCGAAGAACGCGAAGGCCTCGTCGACGGGCAGGGGCACGAGTTGAGCGCGATCGATCTCGTGCAGCCCGCCTACCACCCGGAGATCTCGGGAACCACCGACGCCAGCAGCTCCACGGTCGCGAGCGGGTTCGCGTTCTTGCCGAAGATGTACGCGACCGTGAAGCCGACGTCGCGCATCTCGCGCAGCCTGGCGAGCAGCTCGTCGCGCACTGTGGAGCCGTCGACCGAGAGGATGGTCGTCTTCTCGATCTCGTCGTAGTCGCGGCCCTCCGTGTCGCAGTGCGCGCGCAGCACGTCGAGCTTGTGCGCCGCCTCCGGCCTCGCGAAGATGTTGCAGGCGTCGGCGTGCTTGGCGACGAGGCGAAGGGTCTTCCGCTCGCCCGAGCCGCCGATCATCAGGTACGGGCGAGGCCGGCTGAGGTTCCCGGGCGAGTTGAGCGTGCGCGCCAGCTTGTAGTGCGCGCCCTCGAACGGCGCCTCGCTGCCGCTCCACATCTGCTCGCAGATCTGCACCGCCTCCTCGAGCCGCTCGAAGCGCTCCCGGGTCGAGGGGAAGAGCAAACCGAGGCCGCGTGCCTCCTCCTCGTTCCAGGCGGCGCCGATGCCGAGGCCGGCGCGTCCGCCCGAGAGCACGTCGAGCGTCGTGACGAGCTTGGCCAGCAGGCCGGGGTCGCGGTACACGACGGCGGTCACGAGCGCGTGCAGCCGTACGGTCTTCGTCACGCCCGCGAGAAACCCGAGGGTCGTGTACGCCTCCAGCATCGGATCCTCTTGCGGACCGACGCTCTCGATCTGCCAGAGGTGATCCATCACCGTCAGGCGCGTGATGCCCGCGCGCTCCGCGCTCTGGGCGAGCCGGGTGAGCGTCGGCGCAAGCTCGGGGGCGCCCCCGCTCCAGGTGAAATCTGCAATGTGCAGGCCAAGTTCCAACGGTCGCGCCTCTCGCTCGTGAATCCTGAGGACTGCTGCGCGCGCTCAGCGCACGAGGTCGTGAGCGCAGGCCTTGTTCGACTGCTTCTTCGTGCCGTCGGTGCCCTGCACGCAGATGGAGCTCGATCCGACGCGGGGCTCGCCGCTCAGCTTGAATCGCACCCAGCGATTCGTGGGCACGCTGCGGAAGACCTCCGCCCTGAAGCTGCCCCCGGAGCGAAAGACGATGTCGACGCGCGAATGCCTGCTGCGGTCGTCGTCGATGCGCACGGAGAGGTAGCCCGCGTGACCGGCCTTGCGCCTGACGGGCCTGACCGAGGCCCTGGGCGGATCGTCGCGCAGCCTGTTCCAGGATGCCGAGGCAGTCGCGAGCGCCCGGTCGATGAACCCGCGCTCGCTCGAGACGAGCGTGAGATACGACCGCGAAGACTCGCAATCGAGCCCGGAGCCGTAGCTGATGACGCCCTCGACGACGACGTTGCCGGCGGTGTTCTCGGAGGCGAACGCGGGGCCGCCGGAGTCGCCGAAGCAGGCAGTCCCGCCCGGCACGGTCAGCGCGTCCGTGGAGGCGCTGCCGCAGAACAGCCAGGAGGGATTGAACGCCCCGGAGATCAGGTGGCAGGTGGCCGGGTCGGCGGCGTCGATCTGTCCCACCCGCAGCTTCGACGGGCCCGAGCGATCCTTGGTCGAGCTGCGCCCGTAGCCTGCGATCAGGAGCGCCTTGCCGGCGCCCGGACGCTGCTCGGCGAGCACCGCCGGCGTCTGAGGCAGCGGGCGATCGAGGGCCAGCAAGGCGATGTCGTGGAAGTGGTGGACGCCGTCCCAGCGGTAGTACGGCTGGGGCAGCACGGCCACCACGTGCACGCTCACGCCGAGCGACGGGTTGGACACGTCCCGGGAGCCGACGCGGACGGTGAGAGCCGATGGGCGGGCGATGCCGAGCAAGTTGCCCTTCTTGCTCGTCTCGTAGACGCAATGCGCGGCTGTCATCACGACGGCGGGCGCGATCAGCGTGCCCGAGCAGCCCGCGAGACCGTTCGGCTCCGAGATCTGAATGAACGCGAGCGGTGCGACGAGCCCGTCGCCGACGTCGTCGGTGCCACCGACGATCGCTCCGGCGGGCTGCGCCGCGAGTCCCGCCGCGAGCAGGCTGGCGAGCGCTGCAAACAGGGCGAGGTAGGAGCGGCGGCGGAGCACGGTCACGGGCAACCTACCGTGCTTTCGGCTCAGCCAATCGAGCGGATTGCTCGGCAGAGCTTCCAGGGCCGACCGCCGCATGCCTCGCACGACCTGGATGGATTCGAGAGGCCGCCGGCGATGCCGGAGCGGCGGGGTGATCAAGCCGGCGCTGCGGATCTCCGTGGAGAGCGTGTGCCGAGGACGAGCTCGGCGGCCCGCTCGCCGATCATCACCGTGGCCGCGTGCGTGTTGCCGGAGCTGACGAACGGCATCACGGAGGCGTCGGCGACGCGCAGGCCTTCGATCCCGCGAACGCGCAGCTGCGGGTCCACGACGGCCGCCGCGTCGACGCCCATCTTGCAGGTGCCGACCTGGTGGTGGTAGGTGATCGCCGTGCGCCGCGCATACTCGGCGAGCTCCTGCCGGCTCTTCACGCCCGGGCCGGGATAGAGCTCGGCTCCGCGCCACTCCGAGAGCGAGCCCTGCGCTCCGATCTCGCGGCACAGCTCGAGCGCGGCGACGAGCGCGCCGGTATCTGCGTCGCAGCTCAGCGCGGCCGGGTCGATCAGCGGCGCTGCCGCGGGGTCGGCCGAGGCGAGCCGCAGGGAGCCGCGGCTGGCCGGGCGGATGATGCCGGCCATCAGCGTGTAGCCGTCGGCCGGCCCCTCCATGCCCTCGAGGTAGAGCGGCAGGTGGAAGAACAGCGGCTGCATGTCTGGGCCCGGCAAGCCTGGCGCGACTGCGCCAGAAGAGGTGGCTGTGCAGCTGCTGGAGGCCGGCGAGCGCGGGCGGCATGGGGCGCGCGGAGCCGTAGATGACAGGCGAGAGCAGGTGGTCGTGGAGGTTGCGGCCGACGCCCGGCAGATCGGCGCGCACCTCGATGCCGAGCGCGGCGAGCTCGCTCGGCGGGCCCGATGCCCGAGAGCAGGAGCAGCTTGGGCGACTCCACCGTGCCGGCGCAGACGACGACCTCGCGCTCGGCGCGAAGCTCCGAGACGCGCCGTCGCGGGCGACCTCGACCCCGCTGCAGCGGTCGCCGTCGAAAAGCAGTCGCAGGGCATGGGCGCCCGTCAGCACCGTCAGGTTCGGCGCGGCGGCGATCGGCGCGAGGAATGCAGTCGCGCTGCTCTGGCGAACGCCCGTCCTTGACGTTGAGCGCACAGAAGGAGACGCCGTCCAGGGTCTCGCCGTTGTAGTCGTCGTTGAACGCGATGCCCGCCTCCTGTGCGGCGGCGACGACGGCGGCATTGAGCGGGTGCGGCTCGTAGCGCGAGCGGACGTGCAGGGGGCCGCCCGTCCCGTGGTAGGCAGACGGGCCGCGGTCGAAGTCCTCGGACCGCTTGAAGAGCGGAAGCACGTCCTCGTAGCCCCAGCCATCGTTGCCGACGTAGGCCCACGCGTCGTAATCGCTGCGATGCCCGCGCGCGTAGATCATCCCGTTGAGCGCGCTGGACCCCCCCAGCACCCGGCCCCGCGGCCAGTGCAGCTCGCGGCCGGCGCAGGACGCCTGGGGCACGGTCCGGTAGCCCCAGTCCTGCTCGCTGTCCCACAGCTCGAACAGCCGCGAAGGCTCGTGGATGGCGGGGTTGTGGTCGCTCTCGCCCGCCTCGAGCAGGGTGACGCTCGCTCCCGCATCGACCAGGCGGCGGGCCACGACGGCCCCGCCGGATCCGGATCCCACCACGATCACGTCGGCGACCGCAGGGGCGCCGTCTCCATTCCGTGCCATCACCGAAATCCTCCCGCGCGCGCTGCCGGCGAGCGCCCAGCCTACGCTGTCGGCCTCCAGCGAGAAAGGAGACGCGAATGAGCCACGAGCACAGCGCGAGCGGTCCACCCGGCGGGCTGCCTCGCTACCGCATCCTGACCGGCCCCGACGACGACGCCTTCTGCCACCGCGTGAGTGAGGCGCTCGAGCTCGGCTACCACCTCTACGGGGGCCCGGCCCTGGCGGCAAAGGGCGACACGGCGATCGTCGGCCAGGCACTGCTCTGGCCCGAAGAGGGCCGCTACCCGGCGAGCTGAGCGCGCACCAGAGGAGCGACCTCGCTGCCGTAGAGCTCGATGCTCTGCATCAGCAGCGGGTGCGGCAGCGTGCCGGCGCTGTACTTCATGTCGAAGCGGGCGAGCCCGAGGGCGCGCACCAGCGTGACGATCTTGGAGGCCACGGTCTCGGGCGAGCCGACGAAGAGGGCGCCCCCCGGCCCGGCACCGGCCTCGTACTGCTCGCGGCTCATCGGAGGCCAGCCGCGCTCGCTGCCGATCTTGTCGTGCGAAGCCGAGTAATGCGGCCAGCTCTCCTCGAGCGCCTGGGCGTCGGTGCGCGCGATGTGGCCGTGCGAGTGCACGCCGACGGGCTGGGGCTGACGGCCGAACTCGCTCAGCGCACGCTGGTAGAGCTCCACGAAGGGAGCGAACTGCAGCGGCTGAGCCGCCGATGATCGCCAGCATCAGCGGAAGCCCGTAGTGCGCGGCGCGCACGACGGACTGCGGCGTGCCGCCGACCGCGATCCAGGTGCGCAGGCTCCCGGACTCGAGCGGCGGGTAGACGGACTGGTCGGTCAGGCTCGCCCGTGTCGTGCCCGACCAGGTCACGGGCGCTCCCTCGAGCAGCTCCGCGAACAGCTGCAGCTTCTCCTCGAAGAGCCGGTCGTACTGCTCCAGCTCGTAGCCGAAGAGCGGGAACGACTCGATGAAGGAGCCGCGGCCGAGAATCACCTCGGCACGCCCGCCCGAGAGGGCGTCCAGCGTCGAGAAGCGCTGAAAGACGCGCACCGGATCGTCCGAGCTCAGCACCGTCACGGCCGAGCCCAGGTGGATGCGGCTCGTCTGGCCGGCGATCGCGGCGAGCACGACATCCGGCGCCGAGACCGCGAAGTCGGCGCGGTGGTGCTCGCCGATGCCGAAGAAGTCGAGCCCGACCTGGTCGGCCAGCACCCCCTCGGCGACGACGTCGCGAATGACCTGGGCCTGCGAGAGCGGCGCGCCCGCGGCGTCGACCGTCACGTCGCCGAACGTGTGCAGGCCGAGTCTCGAGAGGCTCGCTCGTCACGCGCGCAGAGTAGTCACGACGTGGAAGCTAGCCTGCCGTGCATGATCAGCAAACTCGATTTCGTCGCAGTTCCCTCGCGCGACGCCGAGCGCACGCGCCGCTTCTACGTCGAGACCCTCGGCCTACGGCCCGACGACCGAGCGCGCTTCGAGTTCTGGGTCGGCGAGACGTGCTTCGGCATCTGGGAGCCCGACAAGCTCGGCGGAACGTTCGCGCCGCAGAAGAACGCACAGCTCGCGCTGCACGTCGACGACGTCGCAGCTGCGCGCGCGGAGCTCGAGGCGAAGGGCGTCGAGTTCAGCGGAGAGACGCTCGACACGGGCGTCTGCCACATGGCGTTCTTCTGCGACCCGGACGGCAACGATCTGATGCTGCACCACAGGTACTCCCCGCGCAGCTGACGAGGCCCGCCTCGGTCAGTCGCTGTCGCCGATCGCGGCGGCCGCCTCTTCGAACGCGCGGCGCGCATCTGCGACTCGCTGCTCACGCTCCGGCGACGGCTTCGCACGGTGATCGGCGACGGCCTGCCGGAGGTCGGCCTCGGCCATGCGCAGGACCACGCCGCGCGTGTCCACGAAGCGCAGCGCGCGCTCGTGCAGTTGGGGGTCGTTATGGGCCATCCCCGCGTGCTCTCTCCAGATCCGCTTTCGCTTGATCACGCCCATGCTCCTACCTATAGGCGAGCGGACGGGGCCTTCACCTCGCTCATTCGAGGGATGCCGCAGGTCACGGGCGCTTCTCGAGCGCCACGCGCAGGCCGAGCGCGATCAGGACTCCGCCGGTGACTCGCTCGAGCGCGGCCTTCACGCGCGGGCGCACGATCACGGCGTGCATTCGAGAGACCAGCCACGCGAAGAGCGTCAGCCACACGAGTCCGACGGCGATGTGGATCGCGGCGAGCAGCCCGACCTGAAGCGCCACCGAGCCGTCGCGATCGATGAACTGCGGCACGTAGCTGAGGAAGAACAGCGCAGGCTTGGGATTGAGCACAGTGCTGATGAGGCCCTGGAGGTAGGGATTGCCGCTCAGCCGCCCGCGGCTCCTGAAGCCCGGCACGGGCTCCTCCTGCCGAGCCCGGCTCGCGCGCGCCTGGCGGAAGGACTGGACGCCGAGATAGACCAGGTAGGCCGCGCCGGCGAGCTTGACGGCTGTGTACGCCGTCGCGGAGGCGACGAGCAGAGCAGAGAGGCCCACGGCCAGCGCCAGGCCGTGCACGACGAGCCCCGAGAGGTTGCCGAAGATCGTGGCCTGCGCTGCCCCGCGCCCGCGCGTCACCACCTGCCGCGTGATCAGCGCCATGTCAGCGCCCGGTACGACCGTGATGACCACCGATCCGAGCAGGAAGAGCGCGAGGTGCTGCGGCACCGGAAGATCCTAGCGACGGCAGGAGATGGGAATGACAAGGCTGCAGCAAGCGTTTCGTACGTCAAGGCACAAAGCCGCCACCGAACTCACGTGTACAGGAGCACCGCCATGCTGACCACCGACGTTGGACGCCCGTTCGCAATGCCCTCCGCATTCGTGCTCTCGGAGTTGCTCGACGGTCACTGCGGCAATCCGCCCGTCGAGCTCATGGAGCAGGCCGGCTTCGATCGCAATGAAGCGGATCGCTTCCTGCGCCGCCGCGCGGACCGCTGCGAGCGCTCCAACTCCGCCTGCGCCTCGAGCTAGCCCTAAGATCGGCTGCGAGGCGCAGCGGCCTCGGCAACGCCATCGGAGGAGGTCGGTGAGTCATGCAGCGCGAGGACGTCCGGAGCCTGATCGCGCGCCACGACGAGGCCTGGAACAACCAGGACCTCGACGCGATCATGGCGTGCTACACGCCGGACATCGTCTTCACGAACTACAACGCCGGCGAGTCGGCCTCCGGCGCCGCCGCCGTGCGGGAGCACCTCGCCGGCATCTTCGCCGGCTGGCCCGATCTCCGCTTCCGCGGCCGCAGGCTCAACGTGAGCGAGGAGTTCGCCGTGAGCGAGTGGACGGCCACCGCCACGCATCCGGACGGCCGTCGCCTGGAATGGGACGGCGTCGACGTCTTCCCGCTCGCCGCCGGCCTGATCGCCCGCAAGGACGTCTATACGACCGCGCACGCGGCGCGCGTGCTCACCTGAGCACCGCGCTCAGCGAAGCGGGAGAGGCTCCGCGCGCTCGGACTCCGGCCGCGGCCCGAAGAGACGGCGCTCGTCCGCGGCGATCGCGAGATCGTTGATGCTCGCCTCGCGCCGCCGCATGTAGCCCTCTGCGTCGAACTCCCAGTTCTCGTTGCCGTAGCTGCGCCACCACTGGCCGGCAGCGTCATGCCACTCGTACTGGAAGCGCACGGCGATCCGGTCCGCCGTGAAGGCCCAAAGGCTCTTGCGCAACACGTAGTCCTGCTCGCGCTGCCACTTGCGCGTCAGGAACTCGACGATCTGCTGCCGGCCGCTGAGGAACTCCGAGCGGTTGCGCCAGCGCGAGTCCGCGGTATAGGCGGCGGCGACGCGCTCGGGATCGCGGGTGTTCCAGGCGTCTTCGGCAGCCTGCACCTTCTGGCGCGCGCTCGCCTCGTCGAATGGCGGAACCGGTGGCCGGGTCATCGCTCGCTCCTCCGCTCGCTCGTTCGCTGGGCCGTGCGCCTCGACGAGGCGCCGACACCGCACATTCTCTGCGCGCCGGCGGGCCCCGAATGCGAGGATCGTCACCGTTGGAGCCGGGCTTCCGCGGTTGACTACGCTGCTCGCATGAAACTCAGCGCCCGCAACCAGATCCCGGCTCGCGTCACCAGCATCACGCATGGCGAGGCGATCGCCAACGTCGTTCTCGACGCCGGTGGCGTGCGACTCGTCGCCTCCGTGACCGTCGAGGCCGTGCGCGAACTCGGAATCCAGGAAGGCTCCGAGGTCACTGCGGTCGTGAAGGCCTCCGACATCATGCTCGGCATCGATCGCTGATCCCATCGCGGCGTCCTCGGTCTATCGTACGCGCAGCGAGTGGCGGTCGGCCTCGACGATCTCCTGCGCCTGCGCGGGGAGCGTCCGCCAGTCGTCGTTCCCGGCGTGGATGTAGCGACCCCCGAGTGCGTCGAGCGCACCCGTGCCGATGAACTCGATCAGCTCAGCCGACACCTCGGCCGGCGTCCAGAAGGCGGGATCGTCCCACTCCTCAAGGAAGATCGAGGCCGTCATCTCGCTCTTCACCGTGCCCGGCGAGATCGCGAACACCCGCACGCCCTCGGCTCGAACCTCAGAGTCCAGCGCCTCGCTGAAGCGCACGACAGCGGCCTTGCTCGCCATGTAGGCGGAGCCGATCCGGTCGACCGGACCCTGGGCGAGTGACATGAACGCCGCATTGGAGGCAACGTTGACGATGCGCCCGCGCCCGCGTGCGCGCATGCCGGGCAGCGCGGCGCGGCTGCACAGGAGCGTGCCGAGCACGTTGACCTCGAAGACCTCCCACCAGCGCTCTGCGCTCTGGTCCCACGTGGCGCCACCCTCGCCCGCGATGCCGGCGTTGTTGACGAGCAATGCGATCGGCCCGAGTTGGCGCTCCACGGCGGCGATCGCGGCCTCGACCGCCGTGCCGTCGGTGACGTCGAGCGCGAGCGCCAGCCCGCCGGTCTCCCTGGCTACCTCCGAGAGCGGATCTGCCGAGCGCGCGGCCAGCGCGACCGCATAGCCCGCACGGGCAAGCTGTCCGGCCACGACCCGCCCGATGCCGCGGCTGGCGCCCGTGACGAGCGCGACTGCGGGAGTGCTGCTCATCCGCGGAAGCTAGCGGGTCGCGCAGATCGCGCGCTGGGCGTACCCTGCAGTCAACGACTGCAAGGAGCGCCGCCATGTCCTTCCGCGACACCACATTCCAACCCACCGCCACCACCCGCGACGACGCACGCGCGCTGTTCGCGCACACGATGACGCTCGTCGCGATCACTGCGGCGTTCTTCGCCGGTGGCGCCTACCTCGGGCGCAATCTCTCACACGGCGCCGGCATCATCTGGTTCATCGCCGCGTTCGCCTGCCTGATCGGCATCCGCTTCGCGACTGCACGCTCCGAGCAGCTCGCGGTCGGGCTGCTGTTCGGCTTCGGCGTGCTGATCGGCCTCGCGGTCGCCCCGACGATCGCGTTCTACGCCAAGACCGACCCGCAGGCGGTCTGGCAGGCGGGCGGCTCGACCGCCCTCTTCATCGCCGGCTTCGGCGCGGCGGGATACGCCACGAGACGCGACCTCTCGGCGCTCGCCCGAATCTGCTTCTTCGCGCTGATCGCACTGATCATCTTCGGGATCGCGCTGATCTTCATCAACATCCCCGGTGGCCGGCTGATCTACTCGATCCTCGGCCTCGTGATCTTCGCCGGCTTCACGATGTTCGACTTCCAGCGCCTGCGCAAGACCTCGGACATCAAGGCCGCCCCGCTCCTGGCGGCGTCGATCTTCCTCGACATCCTGAACGTCTTCCTGCTGCTGCTGAACATCTTCGGCGGCGGCAGGCGCTGAGCGGCCGGCGCCCGCTCGAGTGCGAGCACCGGGCCGGTAGCGTCTCAGCGTGAGCGAGCGCACAACGCCCGCCGACATCACGGCGGCCGTCGTCGCCAGCTTCGCGGGCTGTGCCGATGCGCGGCTGCGCGAGATCCTTCAGGCGCTGACGCGCCACCTGCACGCGTTCGCCGCCGAGGTCGGCCTCACGCTCGAGGAGTGGGAGCGCGGCATCGGCATCCTCACGGCGACAGGGCACATCACCGACGAGCGCCGACAGGAGTTCATCCTCTGGTCCGACGCGCTCGGCCTCTCCATGCTCGTCGACGCGCTCGCCAATCCGCTGCCGCCGGCGGCGACCGAATCGACGGTGCTCGGCCCGTTCTACTCGCCGGGCGCGCCGCTGCGCGAGTACGGCGCGAACCTGGCCGCGAAGCCCGCCGGCGATCCGGCCTGGGTGCACGGGCGCGTGCTGGACACCGAGGGGAGGCCGCTCGCCGGCGCAGAGCTCGACGTGTGGCAGAACGGCGACGACATGCTCTACGCCGTCCAGGTGCCGGACGGGCCCGACGACCACCTGCGCGGCCGCTTTCGCACGCGCGCGGACGGGAGCTACGCGTTCCTTGCGGTCCGGCCCGTGCCGTACCCGATCCCGGACGATGGGCCAGTCGGGCAGATGCTGGAAGCCTCCGGGCGCCATCCCTGGCGCCCCGCGCACATCCACCTGATCGCGCGGGCGGCCGGGCACCGCACGCTCGCGACTCACATCTTCGACGCAGCCGGCGAGTACCTGAGCTCCGACGCCGTGTTCGCCGTCAAGCCGTCGTTGCTGCGCACGTTCGTGCCGCACGAGGCGGGAGAGCCCGGGACGCCCGAAGGCGTCGCTGCGCGCTGGTTCTCGCTCGAGAACGACATCGTCCTGGCACGCGACGCCGACCCGCGCGAGCCGCGGGATCCCGGCCGCACCGCTTGACGCCCTCGCCTGGACGCAGCGGGGCCGGAACGCCGCGCCCCGGCGCGGGTGGCGAGACGCAGATCGCGACCGTGCTCGCGCTACCGCCCTGAATGGCCGGCGATCGCGAGCCGCGGCCAGGTCACCAGAGGGCGGGAGGCTCGGCGAGCATGGCGACCGTCTCCTCGAGCGACATGGCGGGCGAGGGGATCGTCATGTGCGCCGGTTGAGCCGCGTTCGGAAGCGGAACGCCGCATTGACGGACGTACCGGCAGAGCGCGAGGAGCAGGTAGCGGTACTCGGACTCGTCCTGCTCACCTGCGGCCTCGCCCGCGGCGCGCATCACGCGCAACTCGTCGTCGATGAGCCGCGGGGCCAACTCGTCGGGCAGACGCCAGCGGCCCTCGCCGGAGATGCGCACGATCACCCGTCTAGCCTACGCCAGGCACCGGCGGCCGTCCGGTAGCTCGTGTCGAACATGCATCGCCCGCCAGGCGACCGCGCTCTCGGCATCGGCCCGAGCGCGATCCTCATGGTGGTCGCTGCGACGGGCCGGCCCGCGCCGCCATCGGCAACGCCTTGCGTGCGCTGCGCAGGACCAGCCGGACGCGCACCTGGACGATGCGACGGCCGACGCGCTCACCGAGTGCGCGGAACCTGGCTGTGGAGAACCCGCAATCCTCTGCGTGCGGAAAACCCGACGCGCAGATCGAGGGTTCCCACCGAAGGCGCACGCACCTCCCGGGCTCGACGATGAGCACAGTGGTTCGCAGCCCGCGAGCTGCACACGACTCTGGAGGTACGACAATGTTCAAATCCGTCGTGTTGGCGCTGGATGGCTCTGACTCGTCCGACCGGGCATTCGCCTACGCAAGCGATCTGGCCAAGGGACAGGGCAGCACGGTGCATGTCGTCCATGTGCGCGAGATCGCCGTCGGCAGGGGTGCCGGTCCCGTCCGGGTCAACGAGGACGAGCTCCAGGCCAAGGTAGAGCAGCAGGTGAAGTCGCTGACCGACGCCGGCGTCACAGCGGATCTCGAGGTTCACTCGGTGCACGCGGGCGCTCCCGCACAGGTGATCTCCGACGCGGCGGCGCGCCAGTCGGCGAACGTGATCATCACGGGGACGCGGGGCCACACCGCGATCGCAGGCCTGCTGCTGGGCAGCGTGCCCCAGCGCCTGCTGCATTACGCGCACTGCCCCGTCCTGGTCGTTCCGAGCCCGGCGTGAGGCGATCGAGATGACCGTCGCCGCAGGTGATCCGATGCTGATCTGCTACGACGGCTCGGACGATGCCCGTCATGCGATCGACGTCGCCGGCTCGCTCTTCGCGGGCCGGCGCGCGCTCGTGCTCTCGGTCTGGACGCCGTTCTCGAGCATGTACGTGGGGTATCCGCTCGCGGTCTGGCCCACGATCGACTCCGCGCCGCTGCGCGACCGCGCCGAGGCACTCGCCGCCGAGGGCAGCGCACGCGCGCACGCCGCGGGACTCGCCGCCTCGCCGCTCGTAGCGGAGGCCGTCGCGGGCGTGGCCGCGACGATCAACGACGTGGCCGACGACAACGCAGTCGCGCTCACGGTGATGGGCACCCGCGGGCTCTCGGGCATCCGCTCCGTCGTGCTCGGCTCTGTCTCCCATGCCGTGGCTCAGCACACGCATCGCCCGCTCCTGGTGGTGCCGTCGGCACCGCTGGCGGCGGCCCGCGCCCAAGCTGTGAACAGCGTTCGCAGTGTGGTCGCGACCACTTGAGGACCCGCTGCCACAGCGGGTCCACCACCTGGGTGCGTCGGCTTTCCCGCAGCCGTCGAGCGGGTCTCCACCGATGCCCCGCAGGCGCGCGAACGCGACCATTCAGACAACAGGAGCAGGGGCATGGCCCGGCTCGACGGTCGAGATGAAGGAGTTGCAATGAGGCGTTGGCTGCAGTACGGCGGGTTCGCCGCCGGCATCGTTCTGGTGCTTTTCGGGGCGGCTGCGATGTACATGGGAGCAAGCGGGCGCTCGACCGTGCATGACACTCTTCGCCAGGAGCGGATTGTCGGAACGCCCGACATGATCCCGGCCGCCATTGCCGCCGAGGCCAAGGCCGCCGGGCTCAAGGACGTGTCCTTGCCGTCCTGCAGCGTCGCGGGCAAGACGATCGCGAGTGGCGGCGAAGCGCGCTGCTTCGCGACCTACATGCGCATCCACGCGCTCGAGGCCTCCGGCGGCTTGACCTACGCCCAGATGCCGCGCTATGCGACCAAGGACGGCAAGGGCACGAATGACGCCGCAGCGGCGACGAAGACCGCGAACGGTCAGCCGCTGGACAACCCGACGCGCGCAGTCTGGGTCAACGAGACCGCTCTCAGCACCGCCCTGAACGTGAGCTACATGGCCGACCAACTCGCGCTGTTCGGCGTGGTCGTCGGGATCGCGCTCCTCCTGAGCGGGATCGGATTCATCATCCTGGCTGCCTTCGGCGCGCTTGGCCTCGCCGCCATTCCCGCCGTCAAGAGCGCGGCCGCGTCCACCGCCCCCGTGACGGTGTAGAGGCGAAACGAGGGGCCTGCCGTGACATTCCCGGCGGGCCCCGGGGACCTCAGCCGGGTCCGAGACCGACGATCCGGCGCTCGAGTGCGTAGCGCACCAGGTCGGCTCTTGTGTTCAGGCGAAGCTTGTCGAGAATGTGCCGCCGGTGCGCCTCGATCGTGCGGACGCTCAGAAAGAGCTGGCCCGCGATCTCCTGATTGGTGTAGCCGAGTGCGATCAGGCGCAGGATCTCGCGCTCGCGCTCGGTCAGGTCATCCTCCGGCTCCCGCACCACGAGGCGAGCCGCGATCGCCGGGTGCACGTAGATGCGATCCTCGAGCACGGCATCGATCGCTGCTGCCAGCTCGTCATCGGCCGCGTCCTTGACGACGTAGCCCTGGGCGCCCAGCTCGAACGCCTTGCGTGCGTACGAGGGCTCGTCCTGCATGGAGAGGATGACGACTCGGGCGCCGCCCTCACGCAGGTCCGCGATCACGTCAAGGCCCGAACCGTCACCGAGGGCGATGTCGAGGATCACCACGTCGGGACGGAGCAGACGCGCGCGCTCGAGCGCCTCCTTCACTCCAGAGGCTTCGCCCACGACGTCGATGCGGCCGCTCGCCTCCAGGACCTTGCGGACGCCACTGCGGACGATACGGTGATCGTCGACGAGCAGGGCGCGGATCACGCCGGCACGCACGTCTCGAAGCGGACGCACGACCCGCCACCGGGAGGACGCTCCAGATCGAGTCGCCCGCCGACCATCCGCGCGCGCTCGATCATCCCCTCCACGCCGAGACCGACCGCGCCTGCACCGAACCCCGCGCCATCGTCGGAGACGGTCAGCACGAGCTGCCCCGAGCCTGCGACCGCGCTGACGGTGGCCCTGGTGGCACCGGCGTGGCGCACGATGTTGCCCAGAGCCTCCTGCGTGATCCGGTAGGCAGCTGTCGCGAGATCGGACGGAAGCTGGTCGAGCCCATCGCCCAGCTCCTGACGGATCCGCAGTCCGCTGCGACGTTCGGTGGTCTGACAGAGGCGCTCGAGCGCCGCGCCGAGGCCGAAGTCGTCGAGCACCTTCGGACGGAGATCGGCGATCAGGTCGCGCACGTCCTCGATCGCCGCGGCAACGCCTTCACGCGCCTCGATCAGGGTTGCGCGCTGACTCTCCACCTCCACCTCGCGCTCCAGACGGCGGAGCGCGAAGAGCACCGAGGCCAGCCCCCCCGCGGTGCGGTCGTGAAGGTCCTGCGCCAGGCGGCGACGCTCGCGTTCCTGGGTCTCCACCACCCGGGAGAGGGTCTCACGCCGGGCCTCGGCATCCGTTTGCGTCTGGCGCAGGCGAGCGAGTGCCTCGCCACGTGCACGCTCGCGCGCGATGGATCGCGACGTGCGGACGGCGATCGCCGCGAAGCTTGCGAGCACCTCGAGCAACTCCTGATCCTCCGGGCCAAGATCGCTTCCGTCCAGGTGGTCGACTGCGACGAGCACCGCGACCGGCTGCTCGCCCACGATCACCGGCTGAGCGAGCACGTCACGACCCGCGAGCCGCTGTGCGGACGGGAAGCTCGCCAGAGCCGCGGAATCCCGGCCGTCGAGGTGGATCGCGATGCCCGCCGACATGACCGAACCGGCAAAGGAGCTCTCGATCGGCACGGGCGAGGTGTCGAACTCCGCCGCCGCAGGGCCGGCTGTCACCTCGTAGCGAACGACTCCTGCGAATTCGTCCGCCACACCGACAGCCACGAGACGTACATTCAGCAGCCCGACCGCCTCATCCGCGAGCCGCTGCATGGCGACGGCCAGATCGGCCTCGCGCAGGATCGCGGCGGCCACGCTCGTCAGCGCGACGCGAGCGTGTGCCGCCCGCCGTGCCTGCTCCGCCTGCTGGGTGGCCTCCTCGTAGAGGCGGGCGTTCTCGATCGCAACAGCGGCGATTCCCGCAAGCAGGAGCGCGATGCGCTCGTCCTCGTCGCTGAATTCGCCCTCCGGGGCTTCCGTCAGATAGAGATTGCCGTAGATCCCGTCGCGGCCCTCGACCGGAACTCCCAGGAACGAGCGCATGGGCGGATGGTTCGGAGGGAATCCGACGGAACGGGGATCCTGGCTCAGGTCGCGCAGCCGGAGCGGACGCGCCTCGTCGATCAGGACGCCGAGAATGCCGCGGCCCGTCGGCAGGGGCCCGAGGAGATCGCGCTCCGCGTCGGTGATGCCCGTCGTGATGAAGCGGACGATCCGGCGGTCGGATCCGATCACGCCCAGCGCGCAGTAGCGGGCCTGCGTGACGCGTGCTGCAGCCTTCACCACAGCCTGCAGCGTCTCGTCGAGATCGAGGCCACGCGAGATCGCCCCGACCGCTTCGACCACCTCAGCAAGCTTGTCGGGCATCGGGAAGGCGAGCATACCGCGCGGGCTCGGCCTCGGTCGTACGGCTTTCCCGCAGAGGGAGCGCGAGCGTTCGCCGATGGACGCGCGAACGGGAGCGGCCATGCTGGGGTCATGCCGGGGACCTCCAGCGCGCGAGCCACCTGCAGGCTCATCGCCTATGACGGCTCGGTCTCGGCAGTGAGGGCACTGAAGCACGCCGCCAAGCTGCATCGCGAGGGGGACAGGGCCGGGGTGATCTTCGTGCAGGACCCGGGGGCGGACTCCGCTCCCGCGCTCGACGAGGCCTGCCGGCTCCTCGGGCTGGAGGGAATCGAGGCGACGCCGATCGCCGCCTCCGGCAAGCCGGCCCAGACGATCTGCATGACTGCCGAGCGGCTGGGCTACGACACGATCGTGATCGGCCGCCGCAACGGACGCGATTCCGGTCTCCTGCTGCTCGGATCCGTGGCGGCTCGAGTGGTCTCGGGCGCCGCGGGCCACGTGCTCGTCGTCGCCTGAGAGCGTCGTGCCGAACCGGGGCTCGGGTGGGAGGCTCGCGCCATCCGCCCGGATGTCATCCTTCACGGCGGGAAGGGAGCCGCTCTGATGATCGACACGACGATTCCGATCTGCGCGACCTGCGCGGTCGAGCACGCCGACCGACGCGAGGTCTGCGCGATCTGCGCCGACGAGCGCCAATGGGTACCGGCAGGCGGGCAGCGCTGGACGACGCTTGCGGAGCTCGCCGCGGACGGCCGCGCCGTCTCCATCAACGAGCTCGAGCCGGGCCTCCACGGCGTCGCCTGCTCCCCCGGCGTCGGCATCGGCCAGCAGGCCAAGCTGGTTCGAACGCCCCACGGCAACCTGCTCTGGGATCCCATCGGGTATGTCGACGAGGCAGCCGTCGCCACGGTGCGAGAGCTCGGGCCGGTGCTCGCCATCGCCGCGAGCCATCCCCACATGTACGGCGTGCAGGTCGCCTGGAGCCAGGCGCTCGACGGCGCGGCGATCTACGTGAACGAGCACCAGCTCGCATGGCTCGCTCGGCCCGACGCCGCCGTGAGGCCCTGGGCGGGAGCCTGCGAGCCGCTCCCGGGAGTCATGCTGCGCGAGCTCGGCGGCCACTTCCCGGGCAGCGCTGTCGTTCGCTTCGAGGGACGGGACGGGTCGGGCGTCGTGCTCTCGAGCGACACCGTCTTCGTCAACCCGGATCGAGCGACGGTCGCCTTCATGCGCAGCTTCCCGAACCACATTCCCCTCTCCCCCGCGGTCGTCCGGCGGCTCGCCGCAGCCCTCGGCGAAGAGCCGTACGAGCGCATCTACGGCAACTTCGACAACGCCATCACGGCAGGTGCCTCGGACGCCGTCCGGCGCTCCGCCGAGCGGCACGTCGCGTGGGCCGAGGGCAGGTTCGACGAGCTGACGTAGTCACCCGGAACCGGTTCGCCGTGGCAGCGACCCGGCCGGCGCCTCACTCCTTGGTGGCGCCGCCGACGAGCCCGCGTACGAGCGCGCGCTGCGAGACGACGAACACGACCGCAACGGGCAGGGCGGCGAGGAGGGTTGCCAGCGCGACTGCCGGCCGCGACGACCTGAACAGGTCGGAGAGTCCCACCTGGATGGGGAGCTGCCGTTCATCCGAGAGGAACACGTACGGCAGGAAGAAGTTGTTCCAGTCGGCCACGAAGCTGAAGAAGAACACGATCGCGACGGCCGGCTTGGCCAGCGGGAGGCCGATATGGCGGAAGGCGGCCCACTCGCCGCAGCCGTCGATGCGCGCGGCGTCCACCAACGCCGGCGGGAGCGCGCCGGCGTAGTAGAAGTAGGCGAGGTAGACGCCAAACGGAAAGAACGCGAACGGCAAGATGATCGACCAGCTGCTGCCGATCAAACGAACCGCATTGAGCTCGAGGAAGATCGGCAGGACCAACGCCGCCGAGGGCATGATCAAGGCGACGAGCGTGAGGCTCAGGATCAGCTTGCGCCCTGGAAACCTCCCGACGACAAGCCCGTAGCCGGCCGGAATCGCCGTCAGGAGCGTCAGCGCGCATGCGCCCAGGGAGTACAGCAGCGAGTTCGCCATCCAGCGGCGGAAGATGTGGCTGCCGAACCCGTCGACGTGCTGCCACGCGTCCCAGACGTTGTGGAGGCTGCCCACCGCGAAGGGGTTCGCGGTCAGGAGCTCGGAGTCCGTCTTCGTCGGCGCGAGCACGAGCCATGCCAGGGGCACCACGAAGAAGATGGCACAGCCGAACAGGATCAGCGCGCGAAGCGTCAGCGCAGCGCGATTGCCCAGGCTGTGACGGCGGCGAGGCGTCATTCGCTCGCGTCGCAGCGCGAGCGCGCCGGGTTGCGCGCACGGGCTTCGATGATGCTCCCTTGACCGCTCGAGCTGCCGTCGACGCGGTACGGGCCCGTGGTCACTCCTTGACGGCGCCGCCGGTGAGGCCGGCGACCAGGTGCCGCTGCGATGCGAGGAACACGATCGCCACCGGCACGACGGCGACGAGGGTCGCGAGAGCGAGCTCCGGCCGGAAGATGTTGACCGACTGGCCGCCGCCGCCGGCCGCCGGGTTGAACGACGGGGTCGACGAGAGCAGGTTGGAGAGCCCGACCGTGATCGGGTACTGATCCGAGTCCGCGAGGACGACATACGGCAGGAAGAAGTTGTTCCAGTCGGCGACGAAGCTGAAGAAGAAGACGAGGGCGACGATCGGCTTCGCAAGCGGCAGCGCGATGCGGAGGAACGTCTGCAGCTCGCCGGCCCCGTCTGCCCGCGCAGCTTCCAGCAGGCCGGGCGGGAGCGCCGTCAGGTAGTAGATGTAGGCGAGGTACACGCCGAACGGGAAGAAGGCGAATGGCAGGATCACCGATGCTGCGCGCCCGATCAGATGCAGGCTGTTGAGCTCGAGGAAGATCGGGAGCACGAGTGCCGCCGCCGGCATGATCATCGAGATGAGCGTCAGCGAGAGGACGAGCTTGCGGCCGGGAAAGCGCCCGAGCGCGAGCCCGTACCCCGCAGGGATGCTCACCACGAGCGTGATCGCGGTTGCGGCCAGCGCGTAGTACAGCGTGTTGGCGATCCAGTGCAGGTAGATGTGGTCGCTGAACGCGTTGAGGTGCTTCCACGCGAGCGCGACCTGATGGAAGCTGCCGAACGAGAACGGGCTGCTCGTGACGAGCGCGTTGTCGCCCTTCGTCGGCGCGAGGATCAGCCACAGCACCGGGGCGATGAAGAAGACGGCGAACGCCGTCAGGATCGCGAGCCGCAGGCCGAGTGCCGCATTCCGGGCCCGCATCAGTCATCCGTCCTGAAGAGCCCGGTGCGCCTGACGATCAGCACTGAGCCGACGAGCCCGATCGCGAGCAGGTCGACGGAGATGGCCGCGGCGCCGTTGAAGTCTGCGTACCTGAAGGCGAGCTGGTAGGCGAGCTGGTTCGATGACCAGGTGTCCGGCACGAGACCGAGGCTCGCCTGGTTGACGAGCTGCGGCTCCACGAAGAGCTGCGTTCCCGTCGCGAAGGAGAGAATCACCATGTACGCGATCCACTTGCGAATCAGCGGCAGCTTCACGTGGAACGCGATTCCGAACGGCCCCGCGCCATCGATGCGCGCGGCCTCCTCGAGCTCCAGCGGGATCGTGTTGAGTGCGCCGTACATGACGACGATCCAGGCGCCGGCGCCGGTCCAGAACGCGATCATCGCGAAGATGTAAGGCAGGTTCCCGGGGGCGATCGACTGGGCGAAGGCGTGCGCGCCGAGAACGTCGCGCAGCAGGAACGAACCGGGGCTGACCGACGGGTCGAGCATGAAGAGCCAGACGAGGACGGCCGCTGCGCCGGCCAGTGCCCCCGGCATGTAGAAGAGGAAGCGGTAGATCGACGAGACGCGGCTCGCACGGCCGTGCAGCAGGAGCGCGAGGCCGACGACGAAGACGACGAGCAGGCCGAGCCAGATGCCTGTGTAGACCAGGATGTGCCGGAACGCCGCACCGAAGCGGTAGTCGTCGTAGGTGCGAACGAAGTTGTGGAAGCCGGCCCAGCTGCCATTCAGGTTGGTGAAGGCCAGGTCCAGCGCGTAGATGGTCGGCGCGATGCCGAAGACGATCAGGAACGGCAGGTACGGAAGGACGAACGGCAAGCCCCGCAGGCTGCGGGAGCCCCGCAGGCCGCGGGGGCCACGCTTGCGCGTGGCCCCCGCGTTGAACGCCTTCGGGCTGGACAGGCTCAAGCGCCGGATCTCAGTGCCTGACGACCTTGTAACCCGCGGCCTGCGCGGCCTTTGCGAGCTCGTCGCCGAATGGCTGCAGGAGCGAGCTCAGGGACTTGCCCGCCACGAGCTGCGTGACGACGGTGTTCGACCAGACGGGCTGGTCCGGATAGGTGACGAGGCTCCAGCCCTTCCAGATCAGGCCGGCGGCTGCCTTCATCGGCTTCGCCGGGTTTGCGGCGAAGTACGGGTCCTTGCCCAGCTTCCCCAGCCAGCGCACGGCGGCGGGCCCGTACGACGGGTAGCCCGGTGCGGTGTCCTTGACGATCGGGGATGTCGTGACCCATCTGACGAAGTCCGCGGCCGCCGCGAGGTTCTTGGAATGCCGCGAGATGATCCAAGGGCCGCCGCCGATCTGGCCGGTCGTGGTCGGAGATTCGTTGTTCCAACGTAGCGGCATCGCGGCGGCCATGTGCCCGGCCGGGATCTTCAGCGTGCCGTTGAAGACGTCCTTCGCGTACCAGGTCGGTCCCGGCATCATCAGGACCTTCGGGTCGGCTCCGCCGTACTTCTGCGCGAAGGCCGGCGTGAAGATGTTCTCCGGCGGAGTCGTTCCGTTCTTGATCAACGGATCGAGCAGGGCGGCCATCCGGGTGCAGTGCGAATCGGTCGAGTTGATGAGCAGGCTGCCGTTCTGCTTCAGCTGGCTGATCGGGCACTGAGCCGCCCACAGGTAGGTCCAGTTGCTGTACGAGTCGCCGGTGTTTCCGATGATGTATCCAGGGTGCTCGGTGGCGACCTTCGCGCCGAGCGCCGCCCACTCCTGCCACGTCGTGGGCACCGCGTAGCCGAACTTGGTCATGAGCGACTTGTCGTACCAGAGCACGATCTGAGCGAGATTGTCCTGGACGCAGATCTCTCGGCCGTTGACGGTGCACTGGAGGCGCGACGGGGTAGGCCAGCCCTTGAGGATCTTCGCCGGGATGAGCCCGGTGACCGGCGCCGCGTAGTCGAACGGCTTGGACGCCATCCAGACCGGGTCGTTGGCCTGCTCGCTGAAGATCACGTCCGGCCAGCCGTTGCCGGTGCGATTCCAGAGCTGGATCTTCGCCTGCAACGTGGTCGCGCCGTTTCCGTCGCCGTCGAAGGTGACGATCTTCACCTTGACCTTGGGATGCGCCTTGACGTAGGCCTTCGCCGCGGGCAGGCGCACTGCGTCCACCCAGACGGTGATCGAGCCGGAAGCGCCCTTGGTGCTGGCGCCACCGGCAGAGGCGGTGACGACCGCCATCACGACCGCTACGACGAGCGGCATGGTGGCGAGCCACCGGCGGTTGATCTTCACGTGACTGCTCCTCCTTCGTTGTCGAGCACAGGGGCGTGCTCGTGGGGCACCGAAAACGGGGTCGCGCGGTGTTCATGGACGAAGCTCGGCAAGGCCAGGCCTGGCTGCGTCGGCGCGCGCACCAGGCCGTCTGCGCCGACACGCGCTTCTCGGATCACCGGGTTCGACGTGACGAGCGACTCGTAGTACGTGCAGTTGGGGATGGACATGCAGAGGTGCACGGCGGGTTCCGTCGGGCCATGTACCTCGGCCCTGAGCCTGAACGAGTCGGCGAGATGGGCGATGCGCATCGCCCCGGTCATGCCGCCGCGGTGATTGGCGCTCGTCCTGACGTACGTGGCGCAGCCGGAGGCGATGAAATCTGCGGTGTTGAGGTGGCTTCCATCAGAGGTCTCCCCCACCAGCAGCGGAACGTCGACGCGCTCGGACAGCCACTTGTAGGCCGTGACGCTGAACTCCTGGATGGGCTCCTCGTACCAGCGGTACTTCGCTTCCGAGAGGGCGCGCCCAAGGTAGATGGCGTCGGGGAGGTCGAAGCCGGCCGATCCGTCGTACATCAGGTCCGACGTCCGGGCCCACGTGGTCGCGCAGCCGCTGGCAGAGCTCGGCGTCGGCGCGTGCGTCGCCCCACGCGTGCAGCTTGATGGCGGGATAGCCGAGCTCGAGGCACTGGTCGGCGACGTCGAGGAACTCCTCGACGGTTGCGAACGTCGTCGTGGACGCGCACGCGGGGATCGCATCGCGGTACGTGCCGAGCAGTCGGTGGACAGGGACGCCGAGAACGCGGCCCTCGAGGTCCCAGAGAGCGACGTCGAAGAGCCCGATCAGCCAGATCGGGAACTCGTCGGTGCGGTCGAGCTCCCAGAGGCGGTGCCACAGCCATTCGCGCCGGTCGGCCCGCTCGCCGACGAGCTCGTCCCGGAGAACGCGGTCGACGATGTCGACCAGCATCGGCCCGCTCCACTCGTGGTAGGCCTCACCGACCGAGCCGTCCTCCGTCGTGATGCGGAGCACTGCGGTCGTGCGGGCACCGTGTGAGCCGCGCAGGCCCCGCCGCCAGGCGAACGGGGGTGTGACCGCCGGGCGTGGAATCAGGTCGACATCGATGGCGGCGATTCGCATTGGCGCGAATCATCATACGAATGATGAGCAGATGTCAAGCGAGGCGAGTTCGCGCGCCCGCTGCGGACCGCTGGCGCTCGCCGAACTGACTGGTGCGGCGTGCGGCCCAGGCCGAGTCGATGTGCGCCGCCGTACGGCTCGCTGCAAGCTCACCGTCGCGAGCGGCCAGCGCCTCGTAAATGGCCCGATGCTCCTCGATGGTGCCCTCGAGCGACGCGCGCGCGCCCGGCGCGCTCAGCGGGAGGGCGTGTCCTGCGTTCATATGGATCGTGCGCACGATCGTGCGGCCGATCTCGCTTCCCGACGACCTCATGACTCCCTCGTGGAAGGCGAGATCGAGGGAGCGGAACTGCGTGTAGTCCCCGATCGATCCGCACATCAGCTGCACGTTCTCGGCCAGAGCGGCGAGCTCGTCCTCGCTCAACCTCGCTGCCGCGGCACGCGCCATCTCGCGCTCCAGGAGCCGTCGCACCGCGATCAGGTCGTCGAGCAGGACCATGTCGTGGTCGTAGATGAGGGCGATCCGGAGAACTGCGGGGTCGAGGAGATTCCACGAGTCGCGGCCCTGGACGGTCGTTCCGCGGCCCTGCTCCACCCGTACCAGTCCGCGCTCCTCGAGCAGCTTCAGACCCTCCCGGATCGGTGAGCGACTGAAGCCGAACTCCTCGCACAGCGCCGGCTCGGTGGGCAGCACCGCACCCTCGCGAAGAGCGCCTCCGAGAATCCGGTGAGCGATCTCCTCGACGACGACCGAGGCCATCCTCGCCGGCCTGCGGGTTCGCTGCCCATCCAGCACCGGGCGCGGCGGGGCACTCAGCTGGCTGTCGAGATCCTGCACTGACAAACATCATATGTTCTAGTTCCCCGTCATGACGATGATCCCGAAGCGACCCGTTCCCGGTCGGCCCCTCGCTCTGAGCGAGCTTTCGCTCGGCTGCGCCCAGCTCGGGAACATGTACCGCGAGGTGCCGGATGCCGACGCCCGGAGCACCGTCGACGCGGCGTGGGCCCTCGGGATCCGCTACTTCGACACCGCACCGCACTACGGGCTCGGGCTCTCCGAACGGCGTCTCGGAGCCGCCCTCGCCTCCCGTCCACGCGAGGCCTACGTGCTCTCGACGAAGGTCGGGCGCGCGCTCGACCCGGTCGACGAGGTGGCCGGCCTGGATGACCAGGGATTCGTCGTGCCGGCCACACATCGGCGCCGCTGGGACTTCAGCCGAGACGGCATTCGCCGGTCGCTCGACGAGAGCTTGCAGCGTTTGGGCCTCGATCGGCTGGACATCGCCTATCTCCACGATCCTGACGACCACTGGAGCGAGGTGCTCGCGACGGGCTACGCCGCGCTCGACGAGCTGCGCGCGGACGGAGTGGTCGGCGCCATCGGCGCCGGCATGAACCAGTCGTCGATGCTGGCCGACCTCGTGCGAGAGACCGACGTCGACGTCGTCATGCTTGCGGGCCGCTACACGCTGCTCGAGCAGGACGCGCTCGACGACCTGCTCCCTCTCTGCCGTGAGCGGGACGTCGCGGTCGTCGCGGCGGGTGTCTTCAACAGCGGCCTGCTCGCCCGCGAGTGGCCGGGCGACGACGCCAAGTACGACTACGCCGATGCCCCGCGACCGCTCGTCGCGCGCGCCCAGGCGATCGCCCGCGTCTGCGAGCGGCACGGCACGACGCTTCCGTCCGCCGCCCTCGCCTTTCCGCTCGGCCACAGCACCGTCGCAAGCGTGTGCGTCGGCGCGCGGTCGGCGGCGCAGGTCGAGCGCAACGCGGCCCGCTACCGCGAGCCGCTCCCCCCGGACCTGTGGAGGGAGCTCAAGGAGGAGGGCCTCCTGCGCGCGGATGCGCCAGTTCCCGACAGCTGCCGCAGCGCATAATCCGGGGTCAGGCACGCATTATGCGTGCCTGACCCCGGATTATGCGCTCGCAGTTCTGCACGTCCGGCCGGACGTGCAGAAGCATCAGCTCGACGTCACCCGAGCACGCGGCGGTGACCGCCGCCGTGCCGCGCGTTCACGATCATCCGATACACGAGCAGCAGGATGATCGAGCCGACGATCGCAGTGATCCACGTGGAGATGTCGAAGAAGTCGTCCAGCGGATGCGCGCCGAAGAGGGCGGCGGCGAGGAATCCACCGATCAGCGCGCCGGCTACGCCGATCAGCATCGTCACGATGATGCCTCCCGGGTCGTCTCCCGGGAGCAGCGCCTTGGCGATCGCACCCGCCAGTAGGCCGAGAATGAGGAAGGCGATGATGCCCATGCGGGCCTCCGTGGTTCGGCTCGGCTCCGGATCGGAGCCGAGCGATGTGTCTACGAGCCAGGGCTTCTAACCCGCCACTCCGTCTGCAAAACGCGCAGCCGCCCGCGCTCTCCGGGTTGCGATCGATTCCAACCGGTCGGACTCCGCAGACCGCGTTTACGCACAGGGCGTATGGGCACGCCCTTGGAGGTCGCCGTCCATGCGGCGCGACTGCCGATGTTCTACGACGGAAGGCGGAACAACGATGAAGGCACGAGACATCATGTCCAGCGGCGCCGAGTGCGTTTCGGCCGGCGATACGCTCGAGACCGCCGCACGCCGAATGGCCGCAGAGGGCGTCGGAGCGATGCCGATCTGTGGCGAGGACGATCGCCTCAAGGGCATGCTGACCGACCGCGACATCGTCGTGAACGCCATCGCGCGCGGCAAGGACGTGGCACGCACGCTCGTGTCCGAGCTCGCGTCGGGCAAGCCCGTCACGATCGGAGCCGACGACTCCGTTCGCGAGACGCTTGCGACCATGGAGCGCGCGCAGGTTCGGCGGCTGCCGGTGATCGATGGCCACCGCCTCGTCGGCATCGTCAGCGCAGCCGACGTCGCTCGTCACCTTCCGCGCCGCAAGAGCGGCGACCTCCTACGTGAGATCTCCAAGCCGCGGCGCCGTCGGCGCGGGCTGCGGCTCGCGCGCGTAGCGCTGATCGCCGCCCCGCTCGCAGGAGCGTTCTACCTCCTGCGCGCGCGCTCCGCCAAGGCCGGAGCTATCCGGCAGAGCACGGTCGTCAACGTCCCGGTGCGCTCCGCCTACGACCAGTGGACTCAGTTCGAGGAGTTTCCGTCGTTCATGAGCGGCGTGGAGCAGGTGCAGCAACTCGACGACCTGCGCCTGCACTGGCGCGGCAAGGTCGCGGGAAGGGTGCGCGACTGGGACGCGCAGATCACCGAGCAGGTCCCGGACGAGCGCATCGCGTGGCAGGCGACCAGCGGCAAGCGCAACGACGGCATCGTTCGCTTCGAGCCGCTCGGCGTGGATTCGACGCGCGTCGAGGTCGAGATGGCGTTCGAGCCCGAGGGCGTCGCCGAGCTCGTCGGCGCGGCGGTCGGGCTTCCCGAGCGGAGGGTCAAGGGCGACCTCGAGCGCTTCCGTGAGCTGATCGAGAAGCGCGGCGGCCAGCCCACCGGCGCGTGGCGCGGGGAGACCGGCAGCTCTCTGCAGTAGCCGGCGATCTCCGGCCTGTCACTCCCACGCGGGAGCTCTCGCCGGCGGCGAGAGCTCCCGCGCTTCGCTGCCTCAGCCCGCCCGAGCGCGACCTCTTGCGCTGCACGCCGCGAGATCCGCGAGCATGTGGCATGCGCGCGATTCGACTGACAGTCGCGGCCGCCGTGCCGCAGTTCGAGCTGAGCGGCCTTCCCGATCCGATCGCGGGGCCTGGAGAGATCGCGATCGACCTCGTCACCGCGGCGCTCAACCGCCGCGACTGGTGGATCTGGCGCGATCCCTCGAGTCCCGTGCCCGTCGTGCTCGGATCGGACGGTGCCGGGCGGGTGGCCGCCCTCGGTGACGGCGTCGCCGGCTTCGGCGTCGGCGACGAGGTCGTGATCGATCCGGCGCTGGGATGGGGCGACGACGAGCGCGCGGCGGGCGAGAGCTTCGAGATCCTCGGCGCGCCCTCGCAGGGCACGTTCGCGGAGCGCATCGTCGTGCCCGCCGGCAACGTCCGGCGCAAGCCGCCGGCGTTGACCTGGGAAGAGGCCGCCGCCCTGCCGCTGGCCGGCCTGACCGCCTGGCGTGCCGTCGTGACCTGCGCGGGGGCAGCACCGGGGCGGCGCATCCTGGTCACGGGCGGCGGCTCGGGCGTGTCGACGTTTTGCATCCAGATCGCCTGCGCGCTCGGTGCGGAGGTCTGGGTCACCTCCGGCAGCGACGAGAAGATCGCTCGCTGCACGGCGCTCGGAGCGCGCGGCGGCTTCCGCTACGACGACCCGGACTGGCCCGGGCACGTGCGGGCGGCCACCGGCGGCGAGGGCGTGCACGCCGTCGTCGATTCCTTCGGCGGCGCGGGGTGGGCGCGAGCTCTGGCCGCGCTGGCGCGCGGCGGGGTGCTCGTCAACTACGGCGACACGGGAGGCGAGGAGGCGACGATCCCCGTAGCCGGCATCTACTGGGAGTGGCGCTCGCTGGTCGGAACGACGATGGGCAGTCCACGCGAGTTCTGCGCCCTTTGCGCGCACGTCGAGCGTGCCTCCTGGCGTCCGGCCATCGATTCGGTGTACGCCTTGGACGAGTTCGCGGCCGCGGCGCAGCGACTGACGCAGGGCGACCGCTTCGGCAAGGTCGTTCTACGGCTCGCCTGACGGGGCCTCGCCGAGCCTCCCACGCGCGACGCCTGCGAAGGCGTCCAGAGTCCGAGGCGGTCGTCTCAGGAGAGCGCGTGGATGGGCCAGTACATGAGCGCAGCGGTTGCGGCGGATGCCGGGAGCGTCAGGATCCAGGCGAACGCGATGCGCCCGGCGATCCCCCAGCGAACGGCCGAGAGGCGCGTCGTGGCGCCCGCGCCCGTGATCGCGCCGGAGATGACGTGGGTGGTCGAAAGCGGATAGCCGTACTTGGTGGCTGCGTAGATCGTCGCGCCGGTCGCCGCCTGGGCGGCAAAGCCGCTCTCCGGTTCCAGCTTGAAGATGCCCTGACCCAGCGTGCGCATGATCCGCCACCCTCCGATATAGGTGCCGAGGGAGATTGCGACGCCTGCCGTGATCTTCACCCAGGTCGGCACCGTGAGCGCGGCGAGGCTGCCGTGGTCGTGCAGAACGAGGGCGAGCGCGATCACACCCATGGTCTTCTGTGCGTCGTTCGAGCCATGGACGAACGCAACCCAGGTTCCGGTCGCGATCTGCCCGAGCCGGAAGGCGCGGTTGGCGAGGCTCGGTCGAAGCGACTGGAACAGCCAGTAGATCAGCAGCAGCAGCGAGAATGCGACTGCGAACGCGATCCCGGGCGCGACGAGGGCGGGGATCACGACTTTGTGCACGATCCCGTGCCATTGCACCCCGCTCGTGCCGGATTGCGCGAGAGCAGCACCCACGAGCCCGCCGATGAGCGCGTGCGAGGAACTCGAAGGCAAGCCCAGCCACCAGGTCGCGAGGTTCCAGGCGATGGCGCCGATCAAGGCCGCAAGCAGCGTCTGCATGGTTGCGAGATGCCCGTCGATGATGCCGGTCGCGATCGTCTTCGCCACGGCCACCGTGAAGAACGCCCCCAGCAGATTCGCTACGGCGGCTACCGCAACGGCTGCACGAGGCGACATCGCGCGCGTGGAAACGGATGTTGCCACCGCGTTCGCGGTGTCATGGAACCCGTTCGTGAAGTCGAACGTGAGTGCGACGACAACGACGAGTCCGAGCAGGATGTCGCTGTGGCTCACTGGTTTTTGACGAAGATCGCCTCGAGCACGTCGGCCGCGTTCTCGCACGCATCCACGGCATCCTCGAGGCGCTCATGGATGTCCTTCCAGCGGATGATGTCGACCGGGTCGACGTTGCCGCTGAAGAGCGTGCCGACAGCTTCCGAGAGGAGCTCGTCCCCTTCCTCCTCGAGAGCGCGAAGCTCGGCCAGGAGGACGCCGCTGGCCTTGAAGCCGTGGAGATTGCCGACCGCGGCTTCGAGCTTCGTCGTCGCGCGCACGAGCAGCTCACCCTGGCGCAGCGCCACGGGTTGGATGGCCTCGACGCCGAACCGGCCGATCCGCGAAGCCGCATCGTTGATGCGATCGCAGACGTCGTCGATGGCGCCGGCCAGCCGATAGATGTCGTCGCGGTCGATCGGCGTGACGAAGGTGCGGTTGAGCAAGGCGACGACGTCCCGCGTGAGGGCGTCCCCCGCATGTTCCTTCTCCTTCACGGCTCGCACCAGCGAATCCGTGTCGTTCGGGAACTCGTCGAGCAAGCGGGCAAGGGCCACCGCCGTCTCGACGGCGTTCGACGAAGCAGCCTGGAAGAAACGGTTGAATTCCCGTTTCTGCGGTTTCAGCGTCAGACGCGCCAGGGCGAGCCTCCTTCGAGCGTCGCTTTCAGTGGGGCCCCTGCGAAGGCGGCCTGATCTCGGGCCCGTACGCCCGCGCCAGCAGATGATAAGCGTCGCGCCACCGACTGCGGAATGCGAGGACCATCGCGCGCTGCGAGCAGCCAGAGCGAGCGACCGCAAAGGACGCCTCCTGGGGAGATCGGTGGGGCCGAAGAACCCGGTGCGGATCCAGGTTTCGCGCTTGCGCACAACGGGGTCAGAACACGGAGAACCGTCCCACCACTTCCGAACGGAGGACTCCATGCCGACGAAGATGGACGATCCACGCGAGTTGTTCCTGCACGAGCTCGGAGACCTGCTCTACGCCGAGAACACGCTCGTGAAGGCGCTCCCGAAGCTTGCCCGCGAGGCCAACGATGCCGATCTCCAGGAGGGATTCGAGGCGCATCTGGAGGAGACGAAGCAGCACGTCGACAACCTCAAGCAGGTCTTCGAGGCGATCGGCGAGCCCGCGAAGGCGGAGCAGTGCCCCGGCATCGACGGGATCACCAAGGAGCACGACGAGTTCATGAGCGAGGAGCAGCCCTCGCCGGAGGTCGCTGACCTGTTCCTGACGGGGGCGGGCGCCCGCGCCGAGCACTACGAGATCGCCGCCTATACGGGGCTCATCACGATGGCGCAGGCCATGGGCGAGAGCGATGCCGTCGACCTGCTCCAGCAGAACCTCGAGCAGGAGAAGGCCGCACTTCAGAAGCTCGAGCAGGCAGCCACCCGGCTCAGCAGAACGCACGCCGCGCGCAGCTAACGGGCCTGGCACCGCCGGGCGCGCGCCGATGCTCGCACCTTCGAACATCGGCGCGCGCCGGCGGCTGCTCAGGTCGTCCGACCGGTCATCGCAGCCTCACGGGCGTGGAGACGAGCCGTCGCGCGGCGATGCCGGCGAGCACCTTCTCGCCTGGCTTGCGAGCGCGGGCGAAGAGGACGAGCAGCTGCTGACGACGAGCAGCCGGGAAGCCGCCCAACCGCTGCATCTCCAGCTGTGCCCAGCCATTTGCGTCGGTCGCCTGCTCGGGCGCGATCGCAGAACTGGTTGTAGGGCACGCTCGTGGCGAAGACGAGCGCGTCCTGCACGGCTTGCCCACACGTGTCGGAGACGTGGAAGCGCACGGTCACGCTGCCGGTCGAGCGCGTGACGGTCGCGGGTGTCACCTGGTACTGGTCGATCACCAGCCGAGCCGGTGGGGAGACCGCTGCGACGGCCACCGTGCCATTGCCGCCGGGACACCCGGTTGCCGGCGCGGCGCTCGCCACGACGGCGGTGGGCACCGACGTGGCGCTGGTGGCGCCGGTGCTGTCGGTCGCCGTCACTTTCACCCGCAGGCTCACGCCGGCGTCGGCCTTCGTGAGCACGTACGTCTTGGCGACGGCTCCGCTGATGGCGGCGCAGCTGCCACCCGTCGCGGTGCAACGCTGCCATTCGTAGGCGTAGGTGATCGGCTGCGCTCCGGTCCATGTGCCCGGATCGGCCGTCAGCGTCGCGCCCTCGCGGGCGGTTCCGGAGATCGTCGGCGGCGCCGTGTTGGCGGGACCGCTTGCAGCCGCGCCGCTGGTCGCGAGCGACCCGAATGACGCGACCGCGATGATCGCCAGCATGAGCGCAGCGAACAGCAGTCTGGGGCCTCGCAAGGTTGCTCGTCGCATGTGAATCCTCCAGGAGGTATGGGGACGGCTCGAGTGCCGCTCGAGGCGTGATTCCCGGACAGGCGCAGGGATCAACCCCTGCAGGAGCAGCTTCCCCCGACTGAGTGAGGGCTCCACCGCGGCGGTGCCACTGGCCTCGTCCCGCCTGATTGCGTGGGTCGTGCGCAGGAACCGCGGACGTGCCGGGCTGTTGCGGGCGGCGCGGGAAGTCAGGAGGCGCCGCGCGCGAGCGGCGCTCCCTGCGCCAAGCCATGGACAGAGTCAGTCTCGCCTCGGGGGCGGATCACCTGGCGAGCTCCGCGCGGCGGCCGGCCGTCCATCGCAGAGCGGCCACGCAGCCCTTGCGCTCGTACAGCGCATCGGCCTTGGCGAGCGCCGCGAGCGCCTCGTCGCGGCGGCCGGCGAAGGTGTGGACGTCGGCCAAGTCGACATAGCGATCGGCGAGGTCGCGCAGGTAGTCGCTTCGTGATTCGCGTTCGACGGCAGTCGCGGCGAGCCTCAGCGCCTCCGCGTCGTCGCCCGCGCGAGCGGCGGTGAGCGCGATCACGCCTGTCACCGACTCGTCGGTCAGCGCCGGGTTCGCGTCGAGGCGTTCGAGGAGCAGCTCGCTGATGCGGGCCGCCTCCTCGAACCGTCCCTGATCGTGAAGGGCGCGGCCGAGCAGGCTGAGATGCGTGAAGCCGAAGCCGGCGTCGCCCATCCTCTCGAAGGCCTCGAGCCCGGGCCGCAGAATGGCCTCGGCCCTGATCGGGTCGCCTGCGAGGCGTTCGATGGTCGCTGCCTCCTGCCCCATGACGGTCGCGAGATGGACGAGCCCGAGCGCCTCGAGCTGGCTCCGCCCTTCCGCCACGCGCTCGCGGCCGCGCTCGATGTGACCCTGCATCGCCTCGAGTACGCCCTGCTCGATCGATGCCATGACCTGCACCTTGAGCGAGACGCCGCGGCGGCTCGCGATCGCATCGCAGCGCTCGAGCGCGGCCTCGACGGGCGTCGGGCCGAACATCCCCGCGATCAGCAGCCAGACGAGCGACTCCGACTCCTCGCGCTTGTCACCGGCAAGCTCGGCCTGCTCGACGGCCCGCGCGCACAACAGCTCCGCGTCTGCCGCCTGCCCGTCCCAGAACGTCAGCTTGGCGAGAAAGCCGAGTGCCGTCGCCTGCCCCGAGTGGTCGTCGCTCCGCTCGCTATCGAGGAGCCACTCCCTCGCCATCTCGAGCGCGCCCTCACCGGCATCCGACCACTCGGTCTGGTGGCGCAGAAAGGCCCGCCACGCTCGCGCGGCGAGCGACAGGCGGCGTGACGGAGCATGCTCGACGACCTCGTCGAGGCTCGCCATCGCGCGTTCGAAGCCGCCGGTCTCAGCGAGTGGGGCGATCGCCTCGAGCTGGAGCGCCGGCCGTTGGGGATCGGCGGGCGGAAGGGCGTCCACCGCGCGCGTGAGCAGATTCGCGGCCGCCGGGAAGTCGGCGGATGCGAGCGCACGCCGCCCCGCGTCTGCGAGGTAGACCGAAGCGCGCCGCCCTGCGCGCTCGGCGTCGGCGGCATGCCCGAGCTCCCGGCTGTACGACGCGGCCTGCTCGAGGTGATAGCCCAGGATCTCCTCGTACTCGGTCAGGCGCCCGGCTCGCGCCGACTCCGTCCAGTCGGCGAGCCGCTCGTGCAGCTCGGCGCGCGTGCGCTTGGCGAGGCCGGCGTAGGCGGCGTCGCGTACGAGGATGTGACCGAAGCGGAAGTCGTCGCCGCTCGTACCAGCCTCGGGGCTGATCAACTCCGACCGCGTGAGCGCCTGGAGGTACCTGCCGATCTCCTCGCGCGCGGGGGCATCGCAGAGCTCGCGAACCGCATTCCGGGTAAACGCGTGTCCCACCACCGACGCACGCTGTGCGACGTCGCGCTCGGCCGGTCCGAGCTGGTCGAGGCGGGCGGCGAGCAGTGCCTGGATCGTCGGCGGGATCGCGAGGTCGATGTCGCGGGTGACCCGCCAGCCACCCTGCTCACGGGCGACCAGGCCCTCCTCGATGAGCATGCGCACCAGCTCCTGGACGAAGAGCGGGTTGCCCTCGGAGGTGGCGAGGATCGTCTCGCGCAGCGTGGCCGGCAGCGGGACCGAGCCGAGCTGCCAGAGCATGAGCTCGCCGGCGTCGTCGGCGCTGAGCGGCGCCAGCGCGATCGAGTCGCCGGCGAGGGCGCGCCGGTCGAGCAGCTCGGGGCGCATGGCGCAGACGAGCAGCAGTGCTGCATCGCGTGTTCCTCGCGCGAGATACTCGATCAGGTCGAGCAGGGTCTCCTCGGCCCAGTGGAGGTCGTCGAGGACGAACACGAGCGGGCGGCGACGCGCGAGCACCTCGACCAGCCGGCGGACGGCCCAGAACGTCTCCTCGCGGCCGCCGGACTCCGTTCGCGGGAGGCCGAGCGCCGGCGCGAGCCGCGCCGCGATCTCGCCTGCGTCATGCTCGCCGGCGAGCAGTGCCGCGAGCTTGGCGTTCGCGTCGGCGGCGGAGTCGTCGCCGCCTATCCGGGCCGCGGCGCGGATCGCCTCGGCGATCGGCCAGTACGTGATGCCCTCGCCGTACGCGAGGCACGAACCTGTCAGCACCTCCGCGTACGGGTGGACGGCGTCTGCGAGCGCGGCCAGCAGCCGCGTCTTGCCCGCCCCCGCAGGAGCGGCGATCGTCACGAGGCGCGCGCCGCTCTCGTCGACGGTCGTGCGCCACGTCGCGACGAGCCGCTCGAGCTCGCGAGTCCGTCCGACCAGCGGGGCGTCGAGCCGTCGCAGGACGCCCGCGCCTGCCCGTGACGCTCCAGCAAGCGCCAGGCCGGCACCGACTCGGACTTGCCCTTGAGCGCCAGGGCCTCGATCTCCTCGACGACGACGGCATCGCGCACGAGCCGCAGGGTTGCCTCGCCGATGAGCACCTCACCCGGTGCGGCCGCCTGCTCGAGCCGGGCGGCGACGTTGACGGCATCCCCGCTCGCGAACGCCTGCTGCGCCGCCGCGGCGCCGGCGACGACCTCGCCGGTGTTGACGCCGATGCGCACCCCGATGCCGCTGCCGTAGCGGCTCTCGACCTCGTGCCCGAGATCATGCAGGCGATCGCGCAACTCGAGGGCCGCGCGCACGCCGCGGAGCGCGTCGTCCTCGCGCACGCGCGGGATGCCGAACGCCGCCATGACCGCGTCGCCGATGAACTTCTCGACGGTCCCGCCGTGCCGCTCCAGCACCTCGCGCGCCACCTCGAAGAATCGCGACATGACCCAGCGCACCGATTCGGAATCGAGCCGCTCACCGAGCGCGGTCGAACCTGTGACGTCGGCGAAGACCAGCGTCACCACCTTGCGGCCTGGCGCTGCGGGCGCCGCCGTCAGGGCGCTGCCGCAGAAGCCGCACCAGCGGAAGCCATCGGGGTTGTCCTCGCCACAGGCTGTGCAGCGCATGCCGCCACAAGCCTACGGCGATCCTCGTCGCGACCGCCAGCGACGCGGCCCCCACGCCCCACCTCCTGCCGCCTGTCCGTTGCACCGGGGCCGCGCGTTTCGGTGGGCTTGATTCGGTGGACAAGCAGAGGATGCTCTACCTCACGTCCCGCTTGCCGTTGCGCTGCTGGTGTTCGTGACATGTGGAGCATCCATCTGGGTGGCCGGCATCTCCTTGTCGAACTACACGGATGTGCTCTCGGAGCGGCTGCATCTGGGAGCGGCGCTCGGCGGTCTGATCCTGCTGGCCGTCGCAACCAACCTCCCCGAAGTTGCGATCACTGCGACGGCGGCCGCGAACGGCGAGGTCGGCATCGCGGTCAGCAACATTCTCGGCGGCATCGCGATCCAGACTGTCGTGCTCGTCGCGCTGGACGCGTTCGGCGTCCGCGCCAAGCGGCCGCTCAGCTATCAGGCCGCGAACCTGGCACTCGTACTCGAGGGTGCAGTGGTGGTCGCCGTGCTGCTCGCGTGTGTGATGGGAGCCCAACTGCCGAAGCACGCCGTTGCATTCCGCCTCACCCCCGATGTGATCACGATCACGGGGATCTGGCTGGTGGGGCTCCTGCTCACGCAAAAGGCAGCGAGAAAGCTGCCGTGGCACGACAACGGCAACCCTCCGGATGCACAGCCCGAGCCTCGCGGGCATTCGTCCAGGAAGCGCGCGAGCGACGCGTCGAAGGCAGGTGTCAGCACGGCGAAGGTGGTGACGGTCTTCTCCGCGGCGGCCGCAGCCACGCTCGTGGCCGGCGCCTTTCTCGAGGAGAGCGGCAGTCAGGCTGCGCACTCGCTCGGTATGTCAGGCGTGCTGTTCGGCGCGACCGCCCTGGCAGCGGCGACATCGCTGCCCGAGCTTTCTACCGGCATGACCGCGGTGCGCTCCGGCGATTACCAACTCGCCTTCGGCGACATCTTCGGCGGCAACGCCTTCCTGCCCGTCCTCTTTCTCCTGGCAACAGTGATCAGCGGCAAGGCGATCCTCCCGCACGCACGCAACAGCGACCTCTATCTCACCGCCCTCGGCGCGCTCCTCACCATCATCTACATGGCCGGACTCGTCTTCCGACCAGCCAAGCAGCACGCCCGGCTCGGCATCGACAGCATCGCGGTGCTCGCCACCTACCTTCTCGCCCTGGCCGGGCTGGCGGCTCTTCCCAGCTAGCTCCCGCGACTTCCATGCCGCCGGCTCCGCATGAGAGGACGAGCGTGTCGAGAGCGCTTGCGAGCAGGCCAAGGTGGATCAGCGGCGCGGCGTATCCGATTGAACGAGGAGAATGACCGCGGCGGATCGTGTGAAGGCCTCGCCGCCTGCCGGAGGAATGGAAGAGTCAGAGGACGCCGGCGCGGTCCCTCGCCGCGGCGATCGCAGCCTGCCCGTAGGCGATGCCGCCGTCGTTGGGCGGCACCCGCTCGGGCACGAGCGTCCGTAGCCCGGCGGCCGTCAGCAGCTCCGCCGTGCGCTCGAGCAGCAGGCGATTCTGAAACACGCCGCCGGAGAGCACGGCAACATCCAGCCGGTGTCGCTCGGCGGTTTCGACGCATGCGCCGGCCGTGGCAACCGCCAGCCCCTCGTGGAATCGCTGCGAGACAACCGCCGGCGGCACGCCCGCCGCAACGTCGTCCGCGATGGCGCGGATCGCGCCGCGCGGGTCGAGGACACGGCGCCCGCCGTCGCCGGCGAGGGGCACATGGTAGGTCGAGCCGTCGCGCGGACCGGCAGCGGCTTCGAGCTCGATTGCCGCCTCGCCCTCGTACGAGACCTGTGCGCGTATGCCGCAGAGCGCGGCCACGGCGTCGAACAAGCGGCCCATGCTGGTCGTCTCGGGCGACACCGCCGCGCTCTCGGCGATGCGCGCCACCTTGTCCCAGCGGCCGGCTTCGACCTCACCGGCGAGGGCGCCGGGCAGGGGCGGCCGCTCGCCGAACGCGGAGGCGAGCCACGCGCAGGCCATCCGCCACGGCTCGCGCACCGCGCGCGCGCCGCCAGGCATGCGCACCGGGCGGAGCGATGCCGCCCGCTCGAAGCCGACGAGGTCGCCGACGAGGATCTCGCCGCCCCAGATCGCCCCGTCGGGCCCATAGCCCGAGCCGTCGTAGATCGCACCCACCGCCGGACCTTCGAGGCCGTGCTCGGCGAGGCAGGCCGCCAGGTGCGCATGGTGGTGCTGCACGCCCGTCAGCTCAGCCGTGTCGAGCTCGAGCGCATAGCGCCGTCGACGCGTAGTCGGGATGGAGGTCGTAGCGCGACCAGTTCGGGCTGGAGTGCGAACAGCCGCTGGAAATGCTCAATCCCCTGCCGGTACGCGAGCAGCGCAGGGTAGTGCTCGAGATCGCCGATGTGGTGGCTCACCCAGGCGCGGCGTCCGCGGGCGAGGCAGAACGTCGCCTTCTGCTGCGCACCGCAGGCGAGCACGGGCCGCGGAGCGGCGAACGGCAGGTCGACGCTGGCCGGAACGTAGCCGCGCGAGCGGCGCAGCATGAGCGGCCGGCGCTCGGCGCCGACCGCCACCGCGCGTACGACCGAATCGTCCGTACGCGTCTCGATCGGGCGGTCGTGCACGAGGAAGCCGTCGGCGATGCTCTCCAGCCGCCGCCGCGCGTCGGCGTCGCGGAAGGCGATCGGCTCATCCGTCACGTTGCCGCTCGTGAGCACCAGCGCGTCCACGCCGAGCCCTGCCAGATCCGCCAGCAGGAGGTGATGCAGCGGCGCGTACGGCAGCATGACGCCGAGCTCGCGGACGCCCGGTGCGACTGCGCCCGCAACCCCTGCGCCCGGGCGCCGCGGGGCCAGCACGATCGGCCGTGCGCTCGAAGCGAGCAACGCCCGCTCCGCATCTCCGAGCTCGATGAGCGCCTCGACGGCCCTCGTGTCGCGAGCCATCAGCGCGAACGGGCGGTTCTCGCGGCGCTTGCGCCTGCGTAGCTCTCCCACGGCATCCGCGTTGGCCGCAGCGCACGCAAGGTGGTAGCCGCCGATGCCCTTGATCGCCAGCACGGCGCCGTCGGCGAGCCAGCGCGCCGCGGCGAGCACGGCGTCGGCAGGCGCCGCGACGGCGATCGGCTCTCCCCCGCTGTCGAGCAAGCGGACGACGCGGACCGCAGGCTGCGCAGGCGTTCGGCTGGGCGTGGAAGCGGCGGTCGCCGGGATCGTCGTACTCGCGCTGACAGGCGGAGCACATCGCGAAGCCGGCCATCGTGGTCGCCGGCCGGTCGTATGGCACCGCTCGCACGATCGTGAAGCGGGGGCCGCAGTTCGTGCAGTTCGTGAAGGGGTAGCGGAAGCGGCGGTCAGCGGGATCGCTCAACTCGGCGAGGCAGTCGCCACAGGTCGCCGCGTCGTGGGAGACGAGCGCGTCCGCGTCTCCACCCGAGACGCTCTCGACGATGCGGAAGTCGCGTTCGCCCATCGACTCCAGCCGATCGCACTCGACGCTCTCGACAACGGCCAGCGGCGGCGACTCGCGCGCCAGACGGGCGAGGAAGCTCTCGACGGCACCGGCCTGACCGTCGACCTCGAGCAGGACACCGCGCTCGTCGTTGAGCACGAATCCGCCGAGCTGCTCCTCGCGCGCGAGCCGGTAGACGAACGGACGAAAGCCGACTCCCTGTACGACGCCCTGCACCCGCGCACGCACGCGCGCGGCGGTCACGGCAGCTCCAGCTCCACGAGCTCGCGCAGGAGGTGCGAGGCCGTCGCCTGAGCCTCCTGGATGCGCGGGATGTGTTGCGAGCGACTCACGATCAGGTGATCGGCGAGCCCTTCCGCGGCGACGCGGCCGCCGTCGTACCCGACGAGCGCGATCGTGACGAGGCCGCGCTTGCGCGCCTCGCTCAGGGCGTCGATCACGCTGCGCGAGTCGCCGCTCGTCGAGAAGGCGATCAGCGCGTCGCCCCACGCCGCCGTAGGCGATGACCTGACGCGCGAAGACCGCTTGCGGGCCGATGTCGTTGGCGATCGCCGTGACGATGGCGGGGTCGGCGCTGAGATCGAGCGCCCGCCTCGGCGCGCCCGCGCCGCCGGGCAGCGGCCGCGCGAGGTCGGCGACGATGTCCATGGCGTCCGTCGCGGAACCGCCGTTGCCGAGCGCGAGCAGCGTATTTCCGCGCGCGAAGCAGTCCCGCAGCGCGGCGGCGGCGGCGGCCAGCGCCTCGGCGCCCTCGTGCACCGTCTGCTCGCGCAGCGCCTCGGTCTCGCCCGCCTTCATGCTGACCGAGGAGCGCACGTCGGCCAGCACGGCCTCGAGATCGCTCTCGCTCTCGCTCAGGAACGGGTAGAGGAAGCTGGACGCGCCGGCATCGTGGCCGCGCCGCTCCGTGCGCCCCGCCAGCAGGCCGCGGTGCTCGAAGAAGACGTGCGAGAGCTCCCAGACGATGTGGTAGACGGTCTCGACGAGCTCCTGGCGCACGAACGGGTCGGACGAGGGCGGCTCGATCACCCAGTCGGCGCCGAGTCGGCGCGAACGCGACCGTCAGGCTCCCCCGCTCCCGCGCACGCTCGAGCGCGGCCGCCAGCGCGGGCGAGTCGGCCTGCTCGCCGAATGCGAGCACGACATCCTGCTCGCGCGCTCTCAGCCCGACTTCGTCCGCAAGCCTCGCCCCGTCGGCGAGCAGCGCGAGCGCGGGCAGCGCGCGCTTGCCGACAATCACCGGGTGGACGAACTCGACCGCGACGTGGCGGGCATCGGAGGCACCCGCAGGGGAGCAGGCGCAGGCCAGCAGGCGCCCACCGCGCGCACAGCGCTCGGCCACCGCGTGGCACAACCGGGAAATGTGCACCGCCTCGCGCGCGTACAACTGCCCGCCCGCCTCGCGGCGTACGGCCAGGCCGCGCTCGAGCAGCTCCGCCGCGGGCTCGGTGACGGTCGGGCTCATGCGACCGGGGCGGCGGCGCGCTGCGCCACGCGCTCGGCCAGCCACCGGCGCCACTCCTCGACGCCCTCTCCCGTGCGCGCGCTGACGACCATCGTCTCGACGTCGGGATGCACCGCGTCGATGTTCGCCAGCAACTCCTCCAGATCGACTTCGAGGTGCGGCAGCAGGTCGATCTTGTTGATCAGCACGAGCTCGCAGGTGCGGTACATGAGCGGGTACTTGAGCGGCTTGTCCTCGCCCTCGGTGACCGCCGCGACCATCACGCGCACGTCCTCGCCGACGCGGAACTCCGCCGGGCAGACCAGGTTGCCGACGTTCTCGATCACGAGCAGGTCGATCTCGGCGAGCGGCACGGACGGCAGCGCGCTTCGCACCATGTTGGCGTCGAGGTGGCACTCGCCGCCGAAGCCGGAGTCCGTGTTGATCTGCGTCACGGGGACGTGCAGCGACGCGATGCGCGTCGCGTCGTACTCCCCCTGGACGTCGCCCTCCAGCACGCCGACCCGGATGCCGTCGCCGAGCGGCCGCTCGAGCGCGCGCTCGAGCAGGCTCGTCTTCCCCGCGCCGGGCGCGCTCATGAGATTGACGACGGCCACGCCGTGACGGTCGAAGTCCTCGCGGTTGGCCCGCGCAATGGTGTTGTTGGCGTCGAGCGCGTCCTCGACGACGCGAACCTTCACCCGGTGCATGCTGGCTCCTCAACCTCGATCGATTCGACCTCGAATTCGTTCCCCGATTGGATTGCGACGTCGGCCGAGCCGCACCGAGGGCAGCGAAACGAGGCCCCGTCCAGCCCGAAGCGCGCGTCGCAGCCGGCGCAGGTGAGCTCGGCGCTCACGACCTCGTGCTCGAGCACCGCGCCCTCGCACAGCGTGCCGCGCGCCACATGCTCGAAATAGAACGCGAGCGAGTCGGGCACGACCTGGCGCAACTCGCCCAGGCGCAGGCGCACGACCAGCACGCGCCGGCCGCCGGCGTGGCGCTCCGCCGTGTCGATCACGGCGCCGGCGAGCGAGAGCTCGTGCACGTCAGAGCGCGCTCGCCCGCTCGGCCTTCCGGCGCAGATCGCCGAGCGTCTCGACAACGAGCTCGACGGCGCGCGGCACGGCCCCCGCCACCTCCGGCGAGAGCCCCATGCCGTACTCCTCGACCTCGACGGGCTCACACGCGATCACGACGACGCTCCCGGGCCAGCCCGACACCGCGCGCACGAAGCGCAGGACGGTCTGCGGATCCATCGCGTGCGGGTCGATCATCTCCCCGTCCTCGATGCCGGCTGCGATCTCGGACTCCTCGGGCTCGAAGAGGTAGAGCGTGCCCGGCGGCCCGTCGCCGCGCATGACGTCGATCAGGAGCAGCGAGTCGTAGCCGCGCATCACCTCGTAGGCGAGATCGAGGCCGCCGGTGCCGAAGTCCTCGACTGTCACGCCCGGCTCTGGCGCGCGCTCCTTGAGCGCGCGTACGACCTCGGCGCCGAAGCCGTCGTCGCGCATGAACGTGTTGCCGACGCCTGCGATCAGGATCTGCGCGTTGCGCTCCGTCATGTCGCCTCCCGTAGCTCGAGCTCGCCGGCGAAGAAGAAGAGGAACCGGCCCGTGTCGCGCATCAATTCCTGCCCAGGGTCGTCGTTCACCGTGACGCCGAAGTAGAGCTTGTCGTCGTAGTCGAGGAAGATCCGCTCGATCGTGGCGGTGCGCCCGTCGAGGATGCGGTCATAGGGATCGGAGCGCCCCACGAGGCGCAGCGTGACCGTGTCGCCGAGGCGGTAGGTCGTGCCGTCCACGACGGCCTCGGTCTCACCCGGAACCTCGTCCGAGAGATGCGGGTCGAGGCTGCTCACGAGGCCGCCTCCTCATGCTGGACGTCGCTCAGCGTCATGCGGCCGTGGAGCGCGAGGATCTCGGCCGGCGTGGCCGCTGCGGCGCGCTCGATCATGGCCCGCACCGCAGGGTCGTCGCGCTCGATCGAGGCGCGCTCGTCGTCGGAGAGCGCCAGGACGTGCAGCAGGAGCGCCTCCTCGATCTCCGTGCCGTCGAAGAGGTCACCCCGGCTCTCGGGAGCGATCTGCGGGTGCTCGGGCAGCATGATGGTGGCGCCGAGCAGGACGCCGTCGTCGTCGCTCGCGAGCACGGGGAAGGTGTTCTCGCTGCGCAGCGCCGCGCCGCTCGGCGAGCGGCGAGGCGAAGCGCCCGGCGCCGAGCCGCAGGAAGGGCAGCGTCGACAGCAGGCTCGCCTCGAGCGCCTCGCCGCGGCTCGCGTCCTGCATCGTGAACGCCGTGGTGTTCTCGACTGTCAGGTCGACCGCGTAGCAACCGGAGCCGAGCTCCTCGGCCGAGAGTCGCACGGCCGCTTGCACGTCCCCCTGCGAGAACAGCTGCTCGCACGGCGCAAGCGCGAGCTCGGCGAGCGGACGGGCGTCGAACGAGACCCGGCGCTCGGCGGCTTCGTGGCGCAGGCCGCTGGATTGCAGGAAGCGCACCTCGGCGGCGAGTGGCGCCGCCGGCGCGGCATGCGCCATGCCCCGCAGTGCGAGGCTGCCCTGCGCGCCCGCATTCGTCGCGGCGTAGAGGGGCGGATAGACGATCCCGAACGGCGTGGGCGTCGCGTTCTTGGTCGCGCCGCTCGTGTACGGATAGAGGGCGTAGCCCTCCCACAGCAGCGTGCGGAGCAGCGCCTCGAACCCGCCGGCTGCGTCGCTCACCGATTCCTCTCCTCGGGATCGCGCGCGAGCATTCGCTCGACGCAGGCATCGAACGAATGGAGGCCGTGGTCGCGCCGGTACTGCGTGATGCGCTCGACGGTGTCCGCCTGCAGGCCCACCCAGCCGCGGCCCGGATAGTGGCGTCGCATGACCGCCTGCCAGGCCGCGATCGGCATGCGCCACGTCGTCGAGCACGACCACGGCACCGACACCACCTGGATCCGCCCGTCCTCGCCGCGCAGCAGGATCGAGCCGCTGAAGTGGAACGCGAGCGGCACGTCGCCGTCGTCGCAGACTCGAGAAGTAGCGCGCGGCGGCGATCTCGAGATCGAACGTCGTGGGCACGGGCAGCGTGAACATTCCCGCGCCCGTGAAGCTCGGGACGAGCGTCGTCGCCTGCGCCCACACGAACGGATGCGTGGTCGCCGGCCAGCGCTCGGGCTCCCCGAAGAGGTCGACCAGGCGCTCCCGCGTCGCCGCGTCGTGATCGCGCCGCGCCGGCTCGATGTTGATCTGCGCCGTCAGCGCGATCGTGAAGATCTCGCGCTCCGACGCCTCGGAGACGCCCAGGCGGAAGCGCAGCGTCGGCGCGGCCGCATCCTCGACGACCTCGACCCCGAGCACCGCGAACTCCGGCGTGATCGTCGCCTGCGCACCGCCCTCCGCGGGCAGGCCCTCGGCCTCGCGGCCGAGCTCATGCGTCCACCCAGGCGATGGATTCGAAGAACTCGGCAACCGCATCGTCGATCGCACGGCCCCCGGAGATGCCCTCCCAGCGCGACTTGATCATGCCGACGAGCTCGTAACAGCGGTCGATCGGCACGATCGCGTGGCGCGCCGGCTCGGACGATGCGGTCGACGATCAGCGCCTCGACCTCGGCCTCCAGATCGCCCAGCGCGGGGTTCGCGGCCACGAGCTCGTCCCAGGCCGCGAGGTGGAGCTCGCTCTCGGTCGCTCCGGCCGGGCTCGGGTAGAGAGCGAGGACGCCCTGCCCGCGCTCGCGCAGCATGAAGAACGCGAGCCCGATCGGGATCTGGAACTTGGCCCAGAGGTCGTCGTCGAGGGCGAAGCCGTTCAAGCCGCAGCACGCGAGTGCCCGACGGCCGCAGCTCCGCATCGCCGGAGCGCATGGCGAAGCAGGGCTCACACGAGCACAGGATGCGCCGGTCGACCAGGTGCAGGAGGTGCCGGTGCTCCGCGTCGATCGCGCTGCCGCAGAGGTCGCAGTGGTCCTCGGCCGGGCGCGCGTCGGCGGAGCCCGGCGCAGGCGGACGCGCCCGCGCCAGCTGACGCAGGCGGCGAACCGCCGGTGCCGGGCCTCCCGGCATCAGGCGAGCGCGACCTCGTAGGCACGCCCGCCTCGCCGCAGCAGCGGGACGGGATCCAGTTGCTCCCCGACCGGCCGCGGCGCGGCCGGCGCGGGTGAGGTCGAACGCGCTCCCGCACCCGCCGCACATGAGCAGCGGCCCGGCGAGCGTCGCATCGCTGCAACGACACCTCGCAGACCGCGCAGCGGTCGCGGTAGGCCAGCACGGTGCCGTCGACGTTCGCGACGACCAGCGCGACGCCCTCGAGCGTGAGCGCCCTGAACGTCCCGGGCCCGATCGTCCCGGCCTGCTCGAACGGAAGCCAGCCGGGCGCGCCCGCCGGAGCGGCGATCGGCGCCATGGAGAGCGGCTTGCGGATCGGCTTCGGCTCCGCCACGCCCTCGACCTCGAGGCCGAGCAGATCGGGTGCGGCCTCCTCGAGCGCCTCCTTGATCGCGAGCTCGAGCGTGGCCGCCGAGGCCGGGCAGCCGTGGCAGTGGCCGACGAGCTCGAGGTGCGCGACGCCGTCCTCCAGCTTGAGCAGATGCACGTCGCCGCCGTGCGACTCCATGTACGGCCGCACGCTTGCGAGCGCCTCTTCCACGCGGGCCGCGAGTGGCACCGGGTAGAGATCGTGGATCAACATGAGGCTGCCGATCACGCCGTCGTGCGCGAGCCGCAGGAGCAGCCCTTCCTCTCCCTGCTCCGCCGAGCTCGCGCACGATGCGCGTGAGTCCCTCGCCGTACAGCTCGATGATCGCTGCGACGAGCTCGTCGACCGTGCCGCGAACGAACGGATCCGCTGTCGCGTCGATTGCCGCAGTGAGCTGCTCGACACGGTCGAGCAGCTCCTGCCCTTCGCTCGCCGGTACCTCGATTGCCATCGCCGACGGCCTAGCTCAGGCCGGTCGGGCGGTGGACGACCTTCTTCACGCGGCCCGCACCCGTGTACATGTGCACGCCGCACGGCAGGCACGGGTCGAACGAGCGGACGGCCCGCATGATGTCGATGCCCTTGAAGTTCTCGGGCCCGTTCTCCTCGAAGATCGGCGTGTTCTGCACGGCGTCCTCGTAGGGGCCCGGCGTGCCGTAGACATCCCGCGGGTTGGCATTCCAGGGCGTCGGCGGATACGGCTGGTAGTTGGCGATCTTGCCGTCCCGGATCACCATGTGGTGCGAGAGCACTCCGCGGGCGGCCTCGTGGAAGCCGACGCTGACGGCGTCGTCCGGCACCGTGAACGGTGCCCAGCTCTTCGTGCGGCCCGCGCGGATCTCGGCCAGGGCCTTCTCGAGGCAGTAGAGGCCGACGAGCGCCGAATAGGCCTGGTGGTAGGAGCGCGCGCGATCGCGCTCGATCGCGTTGGACTTCTCCGGGACGTGCCACTCCAGCTCCATCTCGGGCATCGTCGCCGTCTTCGGCAGCACCATCTGGAGGCTGTGGCCGGTCGCCTTGAGATAGCCGATGTCCACGAGGCCGGCCTTCGCGGTGACCCACTGGCGCGCGAACGGCCCGCCGCCCGTGTCACAGGCGACGTAGGTGTCGTTGCGCTTGTCGTACATGCGCGGCGACGTCGACCCAGCTGTACTTCTCGGTGAAGTCGCGCTTCTGCGGCTTCGGCAGCGTCGTCTTGTTCCACGGGTGGCGCTTGTCGACGGGATTGCCGAGCGGGTCATTCGTGACGAAGGTCTCCTCGGAGGACCAGTCGTCGAAGTACGAGCTGCCGAGCAGGATGCGCATCGCGAGGTTGATCTCGACGAGGTCCGTCGTGATCAGCTCGCCCTTGAAGACGAGGCCCGGGCGTGATGTACCGGTGCTCGCCCCCACTCGCCTCATGCCCTTGTAGCTGTAGTCGACGTAGTCGGGATCGTCGAAGCAGCCCCAGCAGACGAGATCGGTGTCGCGGTAGCCGACCATGTCGTACCCCGGCAACTGCCTGCAGGAAGAAGTCGTAGAGGTCGTCGTGCATCGGCACCGTGCGCTTGACGTACTCGATGTAGCGCATCAGGCGAACGTAGTAGTCGGTGCACGTCTGGTGGGTGATGTCCGCCGAGACGCCGCCGGGCATGATCGTCGAGGGGTGCGTGTGGCGGCCGCCGAAGAGGCAGTACATCTCGCGCGTGTAGCGCGCCACCTGCAGCGTCTCGAGGTAGAAGCTGCCGGTGAACGGGTTGAGCGCCCGCATGATGTCGGCGATCGTCTTGTAGCCGTGGATGTCGCCGTGCGGCGACGGCGTGCTCTCGGCCGTCTTGAGCAGCGTCGGGTTGGTCTCCTTGACCATCTGCTCGCAGAAGTCGACGTTCGCCATGCAGTCGTTGAAGATCGCGTGGTCGAACATGAAGTCGGCCGACTCGGCGAGGTTGTAGGCGTAGTCGCCGAGCTGCGGCGGCTTGACGCCGTACGCCATGTTCTGGTTCAAGCACGAGCAGGTGCAGTGATTGTCACCGCAGATGCCGCAGATGCGGCTCGTGATGAAGTGGGCGTCGCGCGGGTCGATGCCCTTCATGAAGATGTCGAAGCCGCGGAACACCATCGAGGTGCTGTAGCACTTGAGCACCTGCTGGTTCGTGAAGTCGATCTCCGTGTGAATGCCGAGGCTGCCCACGATCCGCGTGATCGGATCCCACGACATCTCCTTGACGATGATCTTCTGCCCCTCGGGGGTCTGCGTCGTAGCCACCGTTGCCTCTTTTCGTCAGCGATTCCGGGCGGGCCTACCAGCGCTTCTGGTACCCGGAGGTGAGCTGTGCCCGCGCTTGCGCCAGGCCGGCTCGTGATCGCCGACCTTCTTGATCGATCGCGATCGGGACCAGCGCAGCACCGGCCCGTAGGTGAAGCGGGCCATGTCGGCAGAGATCCGGCCCTTGGCGTCCTCCTGCATGAACGGCATGTACTTGTCGGGGAAGCCCGGCATCGTGCAGGCCATGCAGATGCCGCCGACGTTGGGACAGCCGCCGATGCCGTTCACCCAGCCGCGCACCGGGACGTTGCACTTGACGACCGGGCCCCTTGCAGCCGAGCTTGACGAGGCAGCGGTGATCGCTGCCGTACTCGGTCGCGAAGTTCCGTGCTCGTAGAAGGCCGCGCGGTTGCAGCTCTCGTGCACGGTGCGCCCGAAGAGCGAGACCGGCCGCAGCTGATCATCGAGCTCGGGCGCCGGCGCGAGCCCGCCGAGATGCAGCACGAGGTAGAGCAGCATCTCGGTCATGTTGTCGGGCTGCGCCGGGCAGCCGGGGATGCAGATCACGGGCAGCCCGGCCTTGGACTTCCACTTCCAGCCGAGGTAGTCCGGCAGGCCCATCGCGCCGGTCGGGTTGTTCTTCATCGCGGGAATGCCGCCGTAGGTGGCGCACGTCCCGATCGCGACGACGGCTGCGGCCTTGTTCGCGAGGCGGTCGACCCACTCGTTCGTCGTGATCGGCTGCCCGTTCGACGGGTTCACGCCGAAGCCGGACCAGTGGCCCTCGCCGTTGATCTGCTCGTTGCCGATCGAGCCCTCGATGATCAGGACGAACGGGTCGAGCTTGCCCTCCTCGGCGTCGTACCAGGCCTGGATGAACTCCTGCGCCGACCTCGTAGGCGATCACCTGGTTGTGGATCACGACCTTGGGCATGCCCGGGATGATCCCCTGGACGATGTCCTCGAGACTCGGATTCGTGGCCGAGGTCATGGCCACCGAGTCGCCCTCGCAGGAGAGGCCGGTCGTCATCCAGAGCACGTGAGCGGTCATCTGCTCCGTCGCCTTCTGCTTCGGCGCGAACTCGATGCTCGACATGCTCAGCTCCCTCGCTCGATCAACAGATGCGCGGCAGGGGATCGCCGACCAGCTGGTCGACCACCCGCTTGCCGCCAAACGCGGTTTCCATCAGCACCATCCCGGCCGGCGAGGACTTGACCTCGCCGATCTCGACGGCGTTCTCGCATCCGGGCACCGCTCGCAGCGCCTGCAGCGCCGCCTCGGCGCCCTCCGGCCCCACGAACGCGACGAACGTTGCCCTCGTTGGCGATGTAGATCGGGTCGATGCCGAGCAACTCGGCCGCCCCGGCGACGGCGGCCGCGACGGGGATCGTCCTTCTCGCGCACGACGATCGCCGCTTCCGAGGCGCGCGCCAGCTCGTTCAGCACCGACGCCACGCCGCCGCGCGTCGCATCGCGCAGGCAGCGCAGATGCGGGCCGGCCGCGTCGAGCAGCGCGTCGACCGCGGGCCACAGCGGCCGCGTGTCGGACTCGACGTCGGCGTCCAGGTCGAACTCGCCGCGCGCCAGCATGATCGCCGTGCCGTGGTCGCCGATCTCGCCGGACACGAGCACGCGGTCGCCCGCGCGCAGATTCGAGGGCGCGAGCTCGCGCGCTCGTCGACGAGACCGATCCCCGTCGTGCAGAGGTACATCGAGTCGGCAGTGGCCGCGCTCGACGACCTTCGTGTCCCCTGTCATGATCTGCACGCCGGCGCGCCGGCCGCCGCGAGCGCGATCGCCTCGACCTCGGCGCGCAGGACGTCGCCGGCGAGGCCCTCCTCGAGCACCATCGCGAGGCTCAGAGCGAGCGGCCGCGCACCGCCCATGGCAAGGTCGTTGACCGTGCCGTTGACCGCGAGCTCGCCGATCGAGCCGCCGGGAAAGCGGATCGGCTTGACGACGAAGCTGTCGGTCGTGAACGCGAGGCGCGTCGCCGCCGGCCTCGATCGTCGCGACATCGGCAAGCGCATCGAGCGCGGGCGAGTCGAAGGCCGGGAGGAGCACGCCCTCGATCAGCGTCTGCGTGGCCTTGCCGCCGGCGCCGTGCGCCATCGTGATGTGCGCATCGCGCAGCTTGGGCCGGCGGGCGCGCTGCTTCGCGATCACGTCGAGCACGCGCTGCTCGCGCTCGCTCACGGTCGAGTGCTCGCCACCGTCACACCACCTCCCGCTCGCGCGCGAAACGACCGTAGGTGTAGTACGCGGCGCACGCGCCCTCGGGCGAGACCATGCACGTGCCGATCGCGTGCTCGGGCGTGCAGGCGCTCCCGAAGACCTTGCACTCCCAGGGCTTGATGACGCCCTTCAGCACCTCGCCGCACTGACACGCCTTGGGATCCGCCACGCGCACGTTCGGCACCTCGTAGCGCACCTCGGCATCGAACGCTCGGTAGGCGTCGGAGAGGCGCAACGCGCTCTGCGAGATGAAGCCGAGGCCGCGCCACTCGAAGTGCGGCCGCAGTTCGAAGACCTCGGCCATCGCCCGCAGCGCCGCCGGGTTGCCCTCGTAGGGGACGACGCGCGCGTACTGGTTCTCGACCTCGCAGCGCCCTTCGGCGAGCTGCCGCATGATCATCTGCACCGACTGCAGCAGGTCGAGCGGCTCGAAGCCCGAGACGACGATCGGCTTGCCGTAGTCGCTCGGGATGAACTCGAAGGGCCGGGCGCCGACGACGGTCGCGACGTGGCCCGGCCCGATGAAGCCGTCCAGTTGCAGGTCGGGCGACTCCAGCAGCGCGCGCAGCGGCGGCACGATCGTGACGTGGTTGCAGAGGCAGAGGAAGTTCGCGATCCCCTCGGCCTTCGCGCGCACGCAGCGTCAGCGCCGTCGACGGAGCCGTCGTCTCGAAGCCGATCGCGAAGAACACCACGACGCGGTCGGGGTTCTCGCGTGCGATCCGCAGCGCGTCGAGCGGCGAGTAGACCATGCGCACGTCGGCGCCCTCGGCCTTGGCGTCGAGCAGGGTGCCGTGCGCCCCGGGGACGCGCAGCATGTCTCCGAAGCAGGTGAAGATCACCTCCGGCTCGCGCGCGACTGCGATGCCGTCGTCCACGCGCCCCATCGGGATCACGCAGACGGGGCAGCCGGGCCCGTGCACGAGCTCGACGTTGGGCGGCAGGAGGTCGTCGACGCCGTACTTGTAGATCGAGTGCGTGTGCCCGCCGCATACCTCCATGATCTTGTAGTGGCGGCCGGCGTCGACGGTCGAGGCGATCTCCGCCGAGACGGCCCGGCCGAGCTCGGCGTCGCGGAACTCGTCGACGTACTTCATGCCCCTACCGCCTCGCCGAGGTGTACGAGTGCCACGCCCGCATGCACGAGCACGAGGTCGCCGGGAGCAACCTCGCCCACGAGTTGCACGTCGACGATGGCGTCCGGCTGCGCGGGCGCCGCATCGTCGCGGCACCGCGCGAGCCCGTCGGGGTCGAGCGCGACGACGCGCAGGGGGAGCCCCTGGTCGCCGCAGGTGATGCAGTGCTCGTCGGTGCAGTTCGGCGCACCCCAGCTCGCGGCCCCGGCATTCATTCGATCACGCTCGCCTTCAGCTCCTCGAGCTCTTGCTCGTACTCGGCGCCCATGCCCTGCAGCAGCGCGAGCGTGGCGTGCGCCTCCTCCTCGTCGACCTTCGAGAGCGCGAATCCCACGTGTATGAGCACCCAGTCGCCCGGCTGCACGCCCTACGCCGTCGTCATCGAGCAGGCCGACGTTGACATTGCGGCGTACGCCGGCGACCTCGACGCGGGCCAGACGGTTGGTCGCATCGACGAGCTCGATCACCTGACCTGGGATTGCCAAGCACATACGCACCGTGCCTTTCCTGGCGGCGGTGAGCCTGCCGGCAGAGCGGTGTTTCGGGTCGGTCGAAAGCGTTCTATCAGCGCGTGGGGGCGCCGAATAGGCCCCCGTAATCGCGATTACCACCACCCGCCGCGTAGCTGTGGTAATCGTGATTACCGGCCTTTCGCGCGGGTCATGCGAAGCGTAGGATCACGCTGCCGCCGAGAAAACTCTGGAGCCGAAACGGCTCTCCACCGAGTCGCGAGGAGCACGGCATCTCCGCTCGACAAGAAGTTCCATCGCAAGGGAACGATCAGCAGTGGCCCGCGCTGCGTGAGCTCTCGAGCACCGACGCACTGCCCCCGTCGTCCTACCGCTACCTGCTCGATCTCGACGACGATCTCGCCGCGGAGCTCGACCTGCGCATGCGGCTGGTCGCCCGGCAGGTCGTGACCGCGGTCGTCTTCGCGACGCCCGCCGGCCCCTGCGACCTTTCACCCTGCTTCGGCCAGATAGGCCACGGACCAGGCGTGCTGATCGTCGACGGCGTGCTCAGCGTCGACGTCCGCGTGGGCGACCGCACGGCCACCGAGATCATCGGCGACGGCGACGTTCTGCAACCCGTCTCCGCGCGCGCCGACGATCTGCTGGAACGCGAATCGAAATGGCACGCGCTCGTGCCGGCGCGTCTCGCGCTGCTCGACGACGCGTTCGCCGAACGCGTCAAGCCGTGGCCGCAGATCACGCGCGAGCTGCTGTCCCGCGCCTGCATGCGCGCCGCCGACCTGGATGTCCAGCGCGCGATCACGTCTCAGCCCCGCCTCGAAATCCGGCTGACGCTGCTGCTCTGGCACCTGGCCGGACGCTGGGGACGGGTCGAGCACGGCGGCATCCGCCTCGCGTTGCCGCTCACGCACCGGCTGCTTGGGCGGCTCGTCGGAGCCGAGCGGCCCTCCGTCTCCCACGCGCTGGCGCGGCTCTCGCAGGCGGGGCTCGTCACGAGCCGCGACGGCGCGCTGCACCTGCACGGCACGGCAGCCGAGCACCTGACGGCGCTCACCGATCGCCCCGGCGCGCGCGGCCAGAGGACGGCCTGCGACATCGACGCCGCCGTCGGCGCGTGAGGCGGCCGGTCGATTTCGCAGGGCACGGCTGCGAGGTCGAGCGTCTGATCATTCACGTCCTGTGGCTGACGAGCGGGCTCAGCTGCGACGGCGAATCGGTCTCGCTGACCGCGGCGACAAGCCCGAGCCTCGAGGAGCTGCTGCGGGGCGCAATCCCCGGACAGCCGCGGATCGCCCTCTACAACCCGCTGCTCGCATACGACGTCGGCGACGAATACCTCGAGGCCTGGCACGCAGCCGCGCGCGGCGAGCTGAATCCGTTCGTACTCGTCATCGAGGGGTCGGTTGCGAACGAGGAGATCAACGGCGCGGGCCACTGGAGCGGCTTCGGAGTCGACGAGGAGGGCCAGCCGATCACGGCCAGCACCTGGATCGACTGGCTGGCTCCGCGCGCAGCGGCCGTGATGGCGCTCGGCACGTGTGCCGCCTACGGCGGCGTTCCCGCCATGCGCAACAATCCGACGGGCGCGATGGGACTGCGCGACCACCTCGGCCGCCGCTTCGTCTCCCGCCGCGGCCGCCCGCTGATCAACCTGCCCGGCTGCCCCGTCCAGCCCGATGCGATCACCGAGACGCTGCAGCGCATCGCCTCGAGCTCGCGGGCGTCTCGCCGCCGACCGAGCTCGACGAGCAGGGCCGGCCGCGGTGGCTGTTCGAGCAGACGGCTCACGAGACCTGCGATCGCGCCGGGCTGGCCGAGCAAGGCCGCTTCGCCGAGACGCTCGCCGACCACGCCACCTGCCTCGCCAAGGTCGGCTGCGCGGGCCCGGTGGCCAAGTGCAATGTCCCGGCGCGCGGCTGGGTGAACGGCGTCGGCGGCTGCCCGAACGTCGGCGGCATCTGTATCGCCTGCACGATGCCCGGGTTCCCCGACCACTTCCAGCCGTTCATGGACAGCAGCCCGCTGATGCGGCTGAGCACGCAGGGGGGTCGCTTCGTCTACGGGCCGCTCCTGCGGCGCTTCCGTGAGCGCAGCATGCGCAAGTTTTCGCACACCGCCCTCTAGGGCGCCACGCTCGCCTCAACGGGGGATCTTGCCGCCTGCCCTGAGCGCCGAACCGGTTCCTATGCGGGGAATCGCCAGGTGACGTCGCCCAGTGAGACGTGGCGGAGCGAGATGGGCTCCCAATCTCCCCCGCCGGCCGGCTTTCGGACGGACATCCGGGATGCCCTCGTGCGACTGCTCGCTGAGCAGAGCGAGAGCATCGTCAGCCATCTGGCGCTGGTCGCGGAGCTCGCGACCAGCACGGCGATCAAGCTCGGCCTCTCGCCCGCCGAGGTCGAGTTGACGCGCTCGGGCGCTGAGCTGCAAGACGTCGGCAAGCTGGTCATCCCGGCGGCGATCATCGACAAGCCCGGTCCTCTCGACGCCGAAGAGCAGTGGTTCATGCAGCGTCACAGCGAGATCGGCGAGCGCATCCTGGCCGCCACACCGTCACTCACGGCGATTGCTCCGATCGTGCGGGCGGTGCATGAGCGGCCGGACGGGATGGGCTATCCCGACGGCCTCCGGCTCGACGAGATTCCGATCAGCTCGCGCATCATCGCCGTGGTCGATGCCTTCGACGCCATGACCAACGAGCGCCCCTACCAGCCGGCGATGCCGCTCGAGCAAGCGCTCGCGGAGCTTCGCCGACATTCGGACACGCAATTCGACCGCGCGGTGGTGGAGGCGTTCATCACGGCAATCACGGAACGAGTCGCAAGGGCCGCGTGACCGGAGGTTGCTCGAGAGAGCACGTCGCGAATCAGGTCGGCAGCGAGCCCGCTTGAGGCCGAAGCGGTGCGGGTTGCAGGGTGAAGACCTCGCTGGAGAGATCGTGCTCCACGTCGATGCCGCTCATGAAGCCGATCACGCGCCGTCCGGTGATCCGCTCGACCGCCTCACGGAACTGTGGCTCTGTCGCGTGCTGGAACATCACGCGGATGTCGCGCAGGCGCTGCTGCTCACCCATGTCGCGCATGCTGCGCTCGACCGGGGAGAGGCTGTTGCCGAGGATGCTGACGATGACGTCCGGGCCGCTGTAGTGCGTGCTGACCGACTCCGGGCCGCGGCCGAACTGCTCCTTGTAGAGGCGCACCATCGCTCGCGAGATCTCGCGCAGCGTATTCAGGGTCGCCGTCTCGCGCGGGTCCTCGTGCAGCCCGACAGGCTCGCTCTGGTCGTCGAGGCTGGTCATCCGGCCCTCTCCTCGCACTCTCCGATGGTTGTCTCAAGCCGAAGGTGGAGGCACGAAAGGCCCATCAGCCGAGCAGAGCGCCCAAGGGAGGAACACGACCAGCGGTTCGCGCTCCCTGCGCTGGGAAAGACGGGGAACCGGCCGCACAGCGGCCTCACCCACGGCCACGCTAGCACCGATGCGGCTTCTTCAATGGTCGCATCGGCGACTTGGCAGCCGCTGGTTTGAATCCGGCGAGGCTGGGTATGAGAGGTACCTGAGGTACCTGAGGGATCTGCAGCGCTCGTTGGAGCGCCCGCCAGACACCCGGACCGATTCCTGCCGACGATCGAGGAAAGCGGCCACGCTGATGGACCGAAACTCTGACGGCCTCGGCGTAGGACTGCCGGCGTGCACCTGCCTCCACCCGGGGCCACTCGGGCAGTGGGCGATCGCCGCGACTGCGACGACGGAGACCTACCGCTTCACCTGCGTGGGATGCGGCAAGGTTCGTGACATCGAGGTAGCGAGCGGGGCGCGCCTGCCGCGCTTCCTGCCCTGACGAATCCCACCCCGGTCAGGCGTCGCGTGCGGCGTCGATGACCGCGAGCCCGCGCGGTCGGAGCGGACGATCGAGAACGTGCAGGTCGGCTGCCGGCCGCCGAGCGAGGACGGCGCACCGGCGGGGCAGACAGGTCTCTGCCGGACGCCGGCTCCCGGTGGCCCGATCGACCGCCGCCGGTTGCTCGTCGTGATGCAGAGCCGTCGATCAGCACGCTTCGGCATCGCTCCCTGGCCATCGGACCGGTGGCTCCGCGTTGCGTACACTCGATGCGCAGGGGACACTCGAGCGGCCGCTCGAGGACATCATGTCCTCGCTCGCGCACATGGCCGTGAACCGACTCCTGAAAAGCGGTGGCAACGTCGACGAGGGTCGGGCGCCCGCGCGCATCGACGAGGCCGAGCTCGCGCGCGCACGATCCACGCTCGCCTGCGCACCGGTGGAAGGATGATGCCGCCCGAGGCACGCGGCGCTCCCGAGCTCGGCTCTGAGATCGCCGGGTACCGGCTCGAGTCGGTGCTCGGCGAGGGCGGCATGGGCACCGTCTACCTCGCCCACGGCCCAGAGGGCGGTCTCTGCGCCGTGAAGGTGCTCTCGAGGCGGCTGGCCGGCGCCGATCCGAGCTTCGCCACGCGCTTCAAGCGAGAGGTGCAGTATGCGGACGCGCTCGATCACCCGCATGTGCTCGAGCTCTACGAGGCAGGCGAGACGCCGGACGGCACGCTCTTCTTCGCAATGCAGTACGTCGACGGTCCGGATCTCGGAGTTTTGCTAAGCCGGGACGGGCCTCTGAGCCTTGACCAGGCGCTCGCGATCCTGGGGCCGATCGGCGATGCACTCGACAGCGCTCACGCGAACGGCTTGGTTCATCGCGACGTCAAACCGGGCAACGTGATCGTGGCCGAAGACGCCGGCGGTCCGCATGCCTACCTCACGGATTTCGGCCTCAGCAAGAATCCGGAAACGGACTCCATCGCGCTCACGCAGCATGGGCCAGCTCATCGGCACCCTGGCCTACACGGCGCCCGAGGAGATCCTCGCAACCGAATCGCGTGGATCATCTCGCAGACATCTACTCGCTCGGCTGCGTCCTGTACGAAGCGCTTGTGGGCACGCCGCCGTTCGTTCGCGAGCGCGACATCGACGTGCTCTACGCACACGTGGGCGACCCCCGCCCCAAGGCGACGCAGGCCCGCCCGGACCTGCCGGGCGGGATCGACGATGTGATCGCGAGGGCGATGGCCATCTCCCCTCCGGAGCGCTATGCGACCTGCGCGGAGCTCATTGCCGCCGTGCGGGCTCTGATCCCCACGGAGGGTGCGGCTGTCGCGCCGCCGGCTTCGGCGGCGGCTCCGTGCTGCGGACGAGACGGCAGGCGCGCCGGCCGAGGCTGGCGCTCTGCTCGGCGCAGAGCCGCCTCCCGAGGCTGCGGCCCAGGCCGGCGATACGCCCCCGGGCGCGCTCCGTCTCGTCGTCCGCGAAGGGCTCGGTCGTGGGCGGACGCTGATCGTCGAGGACGAGCTCGTCCTCGGAAGGCTGTCGACGCTCGACGGAGCCCTCGCGCCCGACCACAGCATCTCGCGACGGCACGCGAGCATCACGCGCACCGGTGCCGGCGCCTTCGCCGTCGAGGACGAGCACTCGCGCAACGGCACGTTCGTCAACGGGGAGCGCCTCGCTGGTCCGCACGTCCTGCGAACGGGGGACGAGCTGAGAATCGGCTCGATCCTCTTCGTGGCCACGCTTCCCCTGTCCGGCACGGAAGCCGCGACTCCGCCGCCGGAGGCCCCTGTGGCAGAGCCACAGGCTGCGCAGGTGGCCGAGTTCGTCGTGCACGGCGAGTCCCCGGGGACCCGGCTGACCCTGCGACTGGAGCTCGACACAGAGGCCGGCGAGCTGGTCATCGCGATCGAGAACGGTGCAACCGTCCGCATCGTGCGGAGAAGCGACGGCTGGCACCCGGAGCTCTCCTGAGCGCCTGCGTCGAGCGCACGTCCACCTGATGGATCGTGGGGTGGATGTTCGGTGCCGCCGACGGCGAAATCCGCCGTCCGGAGATACTGCCGTCGCCGCTTCTCTCGAACGGATCCGCGCGTCGCACGCGCCCTCTGCGCCCCGGCCGCAATTCGGGCGTTGTGCACAACCGCTGGACGCGCTGAAGCAGCGAGAGCTTTTCCGGCAGGTCGAAATTCGTCCTCTATCCTTCGCGACTGTGCCGGCTCGAGCTCAAGGCCGTTTCGCCCTTACCCCCGCGGTCACGGGGGATCCGCGCTGGTGAACAGCGCGCGACATTTACGATGAATGCGGCTCGCGTGTGTCCGGCGTGTGGTTCGCTCGAGGCCCCTGATGCGAGCTTCTGCTCGCGTTGCGGACAGAAGCTTGTCGCCGGCGGTCGGCGTGAGCGCCGCGCGCTCGTGTCGATCGTCTTCTGCGATCTCGCCGGCTCGACTGCGCTTGGCGAGCGGCTCGACGCGGAGGTGCTGCGCGAAGTACAGGAGCGCTACTTCGCTGCAGCTGCAGGGGCGCTGCGCGCGCATGGCGGGCAGGTCGAGAAGTACATCGGCGATGCCGTGATGTGCGTTTTCGGACTCCCGGCTGCGCGCGAGGACGACGCACTGCGGGCCGTCCGGGGCGCCCTCGACGTGACGGTGGCGATCGAGCAGTTGAATGTCGCCTTGCGCGCCGAGCTCGGCGTCGAGCTCGCCGTGCGCATCGGGATCAACACGGGCGAGGTGGTAGCCGGGGATCATTCGACGGGACAGGTCCTCGTGACTGGTGACACGGTGAACACGGCGGCGCGACTGGAGCAGGCGGCACCAGCCGGCGGGATCTTGATGGGCTCCGTCACCCGACGCTTGGTCGCCGGCCGCATCGATGCTGAGGCAGTCGAGCCGATCACGGCAGAGGGCAAGAGCAAGCCCGTGTCCGCGTGGCACGTCCGGGGTCTGAGTGTCGGCGCCTCCGATCGTGCCGAAGTCGCGACGCGCTTGGTGGGGCGAGCGGACGAGCTGCGCAAATTGCGGGAGAGGCTGGATCGAGTGACGCGGGAGCACCGCGCCGAGCTCGTGATCGTGAGCGGCGAGGCCGGCATCGGCAAGTCCCGGCTGGTCGCCGAGCTGCTCTCGGAACTTGGGGAGGGACGTGCATGTATGGGCGCCTGCCCGAGCTACGGCCGCGGGAACACGTACCGGCCAGTGCGCGAGCTGATCGACGCGCTCGCACCGTCCTCGACGGTGGAGAGCGTCGCCGGGTTGCTGTCCGGCCAGGCAGAGGCGAGCGCGATTGCGCAACGTCTTCTACGACTGACCGGCTACGAGGCGGGAGCGGTGACTCGCGAGGAGGCGTTCGGCGCGGTCGCACGCTTGCTCGCGTCGCTGGCCGCGAGCGAGCCGCTGGTGGTGGTGTTTGAGGACTTGCACTGGGCTGAGCCGGCCTTCCTGGAGTTGCTGGACTTTCTCAGCGAGACGCTGCAGGCGCGCGTCTTGCTCGTGGGTACGGCCCGCGAGGAGCTGTTCGAAGAGCGCCCCGGCCTCGCTGACGCAGCCCTCCACCTGGATCCGCTGTCGCCCCAAGCCGCCGCCCAACTCGTCGTGCAGCGTCACGCGCTCAGCACCGACGAGGCGCGCCGCGTGCTCGCGCGAGCCGACGGCAACCCGCTCTTCTTGGAACAGCTCGGCGCCTCCGTCGTGGACGGCGCCGAGGACCTGCCGCCGGACATCGCGAGCCTCATTGCCGCACGCATCGACCGACTGGAAACACCGGCGCGAGACGCCCTTGAAGCCGCAGCGATCGTCGGACGCGAGTTCTGGCCCGGCGCGCTGGCAGGGCTGCTCGACGGTGACGAGGTGATCGCGTCGCTCGGGCGGAGTCTCGAGCGCCTCGAGGCCAAAGAACTGATCGCGCGAGGCCGATCGGAGGCACTGGCGGCACCTACCGGCCTCTCCGGCGTCTTCGCGGGAGAGCGGTTGCACATCCGCCACGCCCTCGTTCATGACGGCGTGCTGTCGGCGATGCCGAAGGCGCGACGTGCGGATCTTCACGAGCGGTTCGCGATCAGCCTCGGCGCCCACGCCGACCATGAGCCCGCGGTGGTCGCCTACCACCTCGAGGAGGCCGCGCGGCTGCGCATGCAGTTGCGTCCCCGCGACGCCCCTCCGGCAGTCGCGGCGAAGGCTGCAGAGCAGCTCGAAGAGGCGGGCCGGCAAGCGCTCGAGCGGGATGACGGGGCGGCCGCGAGCCTGCTGCTCAACCGCGCGAAGTCCCTCTTGCCGGAGGCTCGCAAATGAGGCGCCGAGACAGCTCGCCGAAACGGCCGAACGGCGAGGCGCTCGAGGTGTCGGCGAATACCACGCCGAGGCATCGACTTCCGACACGACGCGGAATTCGAATTGGCTCCCGGAACGTCAGCGCGAAGGTGAGCCTCTACGGCGACATCTGAGCGGCCGCGCGAGGAGCCGGCGATGACCCTACGCGCGGCGAGACGGGCGACGCGCTCGAGCCGAGACGTCGGCTACCGCTCGGGCGCGGCTTTGCCGCCGGCGGGCCCGCTCTCATCTGCCCACATCCGGGCCAGTTGCCGCAACTCGTCCTCGTCCCAGCCGCGGGTCGCAGCCTCATGGAACATAGCGTGGAACTCAGTCGAGTCCATCTGCGGCACCTTGCGCTCCACCCATCGTCGGCTGAACCGCTTCGGTACGTCGAAGATCGCCACGCGCGAACCGTATCGCGCCAAGCCAGGGCAGCGAGGTCATATTCGGCAATCTGAGCGACAGCGGTGGCGAGTTGTCCGCATCGGAGAAGTCGAGGAGCCGCTCCAATCTCGAGCGCCTCTCGGGTGAGCCTCCATGCCGGGCTCGCGCCACACGATCGCGTCCGAAGCGAGCCGTATGTTCTGTGCTCATCAGCCGTCGATCAAGCTCTGGAGGCACGCACATGCTTCGTCGTCCTGCGCCGGCCACCCTGATCTCGCTGGTGGCGCTGTTCTTCTCGATGTCGGGGGCCGCGTTCGCCGCGAAGCACTACATGCTCAATTCCACCAGCCAGATCAATCCCAAAGTACTCAAGGCCCTGAAGGGCAAGAGGGGCCCGCGGGGCACCCAAGGTCCGGCCGGGGCAACTGGAGCGAGCGGAGCCCAAGGCGCGAGTGGAGCAGCAGGAGCGGCCGGTGCGCCAGGGAGCGCCGTCGGCTACGCGCACCTGCTCGTCACTGCCGGAGGCGTGACGGTGGACGCCACGCGCTCAAAGAACGTGGCGCAGGCCAACGTCACGCATCCGGCCGCCGGAGTCGTCTGCTTCTCGGGCCTCAGCTTCACGCCTCACAACATCGCCGGAGTCATGGACGCGACGACCACGGGCAACATCATCGTCAACGCGTCGCTTGCGCCCGACGCACCGGTGATCATCGTTTGCGGCGCAACAGGGCAGGCTGCAATCCAGATCACCAACCCTTCCACGGGCACGAACACTGACCACGACGTCTACGTCACCTTCAACTGACCGCGTTCGGCGGGAGCTTCGCCCGAGCCCATCAACGGCCGCGCGCGGGCTTGAGCCTGGACGCCATTCCAGCGGATCGCGCATGAGGTGCGAGCGGGTGTCGCACGCGGAGAACTGGAAGTTCGCGAGCACGCTTTCGCTGGCACTCATCGCTCCTTCGGCGGCGGGTCAAGAGACGATCGTCGGCGGAGCTCCCGAGCCGCAACTCCATTCCGGCTTGCCTCCGGCCGCGTTGGAGGTGATCTCGGGGCCGACGACGAGGAAGCGCACCTCGCTGTCGGCCTTGGGACGATGCTCGACGCCGCGGGGGATGATGATCAGCTCACCCGGGCCGAGCGTGACATCGCCCGAGCGCAACTGCACGACGAGTTGCCCGCTCGTGACCACGAACGCCTCGTCCTGATCCTCATGCGCATGCCATACGGTCTCGTGGATGCCCTTTGCGACCTTGAAGAGACTGCCGTTCGCTTCTCCCACGACCTGTTGCGACCAGTACTCCGGCCGGCTCCCCGCAGCCTCGTCCAGGTCGACCTTCTGCAGCTGCGTCATCGCCATCGGCCTTTCACTCCGGGTACGGGTGCAGATGCGACCGGAATTCAACCTTCGCCGGGGGCGGGTCGCATCTGCTTCAACGGCGACTTCTGAACACGGCCGGTGACCGCGCCAGGCGACTCCTCCTCACCCATTCCCAGGCCGATGCCGTGTTGGCGGTACGCAGCAGCGGCTTGCTCGCTGCTGCGGTAGACGCCCTGGCGGTAGATGAGCTCGTCCCGCACGGTCAGCAGCCACACGTGGCCCGCGTCCTCGAAGCCCGCGTTGGGAAGGTCTCGCCGCATGCGTCCGAGCATCATCACGGCAGTCTCGTCGAGGGCAACTGGCGGCTCGCTGCTGACGGAGTACCAGGTGCTGCGCGACGCTTGCTCGAGCTCGATGACGAGCTCGTCGGCCGAGAGCGGCTTTGGGCCGCCGGTTACGGTGCAGAGGAGTGCATCGGGGTGATAGAGCGCTCGCACCGCGCTCCAGTCGCGAACGCCGGAACGGAACAGGTCGGAGAGCTTGGCGACCACAGCGGCGGCATCCACATGCAGACTATGCAGGCAGACGGCCTGGCCTGCAACCCGCTCTGCGGGGATCCTGCGCTCCGGTCCAAGGGCGAGTCGCTCGCACGCCGCTGTGGCGTCGAGCCTCGGCAAGTTTGGCCGAGGCGTTGCGTCGGAAGCACCTTCCGCAAGCGCGCTACCGTCCCGCCATGAAGCGATTCGAACTCTGCAGGAACACGGACGTCCCGGGTGGCGGCGAGAGGTACGCGACGCTTCAGGATGCCAAGGTGGCCGGCTGGGAAGGTGTGGGCGAGGTCACGGGTGGTCCGGCGATGGCTGCCCTCGAGGACTTCTTCACCGTGCACGAATTACAAGCCGACGGGGCAACGTCCGTGATGGTCTTCGATTCCCGCAACGTCGACCCGGATTGATCGGACAGCGGGGTTCCTCGTCCTCCGTCATGCGCTCGAGCTCTGCCTGAGCGGCGTGATCTGGAGAAGGCGAGATCCTAACCCGCTTCTACCTCCTGCGGTGTTCGATTCGGCGAGGCTCCGCTGCGCGCGAGCTTCGCAAGACGTGACGGTGCTGTTCTCGGATGTGACAGGTCGACGCGATCGGGGAGTTGCTCGACCCGAGGCGTTGCGCGCTGATGCTGCGTTGGTACACGAGATGAAGCGGTATGCGAGAGGCACGAGGCACGTCCCCAGTTGATCGGCGATGCGTGATAGCGCGTTCGGTGTGCCACGTGCATGAGCACGATGCGCTCCGCGCCGTTCGTGCGGCAGCCAGATGCGCCAGCGCTGGAAATCCTCAATGAGGAGTTGGAGCGAGACTTCGCGTTGAGGTTGCGGTTGCGCACGAATCAACACCGCGAAGTCATCGTGCAAGACCCCGATCCGACCGGATCGTCCTCCGTGACGCGGTCAACGTTGCCGCCAGATTGGAGAGGCAGCCGAGCCAGCGAGGTGCTGATCGGCGAGGCCACCTACGCGCTCGTTGAGGACGCCGTCAGGCCGAGCCGTCGAGCCGCTCGCGCTGAAGGGAAAGGCGGAGCCCGTCAACGCGTTCCGGCTGCTGGAAGTGCTACCGCGCGCAGAGGCGCTGATCCGTCATTTCGAGATGCCCCTGGTCGGCCGCGAGCTCGAGCTCGCGCAGCTCCGGCAGGCCTGGCAGCGAGCCGTGCGGGAGCGGCGTTGCCATCTGGTGACGGTGTTCGGCCAAGCGGGGATCGGCAAGTCGCGTCTTTCTCAGGAGCTCGCCCACTCGCTGGAGGGCGAGGCCCGCGTACTCACGGGTCGCTGTCTGTCTTACGGCGAGGGGATCACCTACTGGCCCGTGCGCGAGATCATCGGGCAGGCGGCAGGCGAGGGCAGCCTCCTCGTTGCTGCAAGACAGCACTGACCGAGACGTCGTGATGAGGTCGATCGAGGCCGCAATCGGCATCGGTAACGGGGTGAAGGCAGTCAAAGAGGAGGTTTCCGGGCACTGCGCACGCTCGTCGAATCGCTTGCTCGCGAGCGGCCGTTGCTACTCATGTTCGAAGACATCCACTGGGCAGAGCCGACGCTGCTCGACCTGATCGAGTACCTGACCGACTGGGTGCGGGATGTCCCCGTCCTGATTGTGAGTCTCGCCCACCCAGAGATGCTGGACGGGCCACCAGCCTGGGCTGGAGGCAAACTCAACGCGGCCTCGTTGCTCCTCGACCCGCTTTCGACTGACGAGTCCTCCGAGCTGATCCGCGGGCTTGCGACCACGGTCGAACTCGCCCCGAAGACGCTGGCGCGCATGACCGCGGCCGCGCAGGGGAATCCCCTCTTTCTCGAGCAGATGCTCGCCATGCTCCGACAGGAGAAGAACGGCGACGGCGAGATCAGTGTGCCGCCCGCGATCCAAGCGCTGCTGTCAGCGCGGCTCGAGTGGCTCCAGTCCGACGAGCGCCGCGTGCTCGAATACGGCTCGATCGAGGCGAGAAGTTTCACCTCGGCGGCGGTCGTAGCGCTCTCGCGGCCAGAGAGCCGGGCGGCGGTTGAGTCGCACTTGATGAGCTTGGTGCGGAAGGAGTTGATCCGCGCGGAGTCCGCATCCTTGCCCGGTGACGCGGCCTTTCGCTTCCGGCACGCGTTGATCAAGGACGCCGCGTACATGGGTCTTGCCAAGCAGGCGCGATCGGAGTTGCACGAACGCCACGCGTCTTGGCTGGAGCAGACGCTCGGCGACCACGACGGCGAAGCCGACGAGTTACTCGGTTATCACCTCGAGCAGGCGGTGGGGTACCGCCGCGAGCTCGGTGATTCAGCCGGCGCCGAAGGCCTGGCCGCGGAGTCATCTGCGCCATCTGGCTGCCGCTGGTCGCCGCGCGCTGGCCTCCGGTGACCTTCCCGCCGCGGCCAACCTGCTAGGCCGCGCCGCGGACATCATCCCCGCCGACCAACCACAGCGATTGGCAGTCCGGCTCGAATGCATTCCCGCGCTCTTCAGCGAGGAGACCTCATCCCCGCCGACGCTCTTCGATCCCCGTCAGGCTGAGAGACCGAACCTCTCGCGACCGCTGGGATCGCGGTACGGATCGCCGGTACCGTGGACGCGCCGAGGCGTGAGGCGAACTGGCGCCCGTTGAACTCGCCGGTGAGCGGCGGGATGGGACCTGTGCCTTTGGGGGGGGCGGGCAGCAGGAACAGAGCTTTCAATCGTGGTGTCGATCACGGTTCGGCGCGATGGGTGGGTATGCGGATATTTCTGAGGATGCTGACTGTCATATTGGGGGTAGCTGTCGGGCTGATGGCTGTTGACGCGGCGGGCGCGGCGACCTACGACGCCCATCTCACGCGTGCGCCGTACCTGACCGATCTCGTCGATCGGCACGTGATCGTCAACTTCGCGACCGATCAGTCGGGCAGCGCGGCGTCCGTGGCGTACGGCCCGGCGAGTGACGGCTCGTGCAGCCTCACGTCGACGCAGTCGGCCACGCGGATCACGGTGACGGTCGGCAGCGTCAGCGAGTACCAGTGGAAGGCGTCGCTTTCGTTGCCGATCTCGGGCCAGTACTGCTATCGGCCCAGGCTTGGAGCGACGGATCTGCTCGGAACCGGAGCCTCCCCGGTGTTCACGACGCAGGTGCCGGCCGGGTCGAGTGCGCCGTTCTCGTTTGCGGTGTTCGGCGACTGGGGCCTCGTCGATGCGGGGGGGAACGCCGATCAGCAGAACCTGCTTGCGCAGATCGCGGCGAGCGATGTGCGCTTCGCGGTCACGACGGGGGACAACGGGTATCCGTCGGGAAGCCAGACGAATTACGGCGATCTGCAGCAGGTCGGGGATGGGGTGAGTGCGATTTTTGGGGCGAATTTCTGGCCGGTTCCCGGGGCAACAATTCCGCTCTTCACGGCGGCGGGTAATCACGGGTTGAGTGGTACGACGCACGCCGATCTGACGAACTGGCCGCAGGATCAGGCCGTCTCGTCGTCCCATGGCCGCTATCAGAACGACGTCTACTGCTGCGTCAACGGCACCAGTTCGGCCAACTATTCGAGCTCGTGGTATGCCTTCGATGCCGGTCCCGCGCGTTTCTATGTGCTGACGTCGGCGTGGGGCGACACGAACGCGGGCGACGCCAGCGTGTATGCCAACGACGCTGCGGCGCACTGGTCGCCGGGAACGCCGGAGTACGAGTGGTTGCTGGCGGATCTCAAGGCGCACCCGGGTGGTCTCAAGTTCGCCTTCTCGCACTATCCGTTCCATAGCGATGACAAGAGCCAGGGGTCGGACACGTTCATCGACGGCGCCGGCGGGCTCGAGGGCATGCTCGCGACGTATGGGGTCGATATCGCCTTCAACGGGCATTCGCACGTCTACGAGCGCAACCGGCCGGCGGCAAACGGATACCCGGTGACGTACGTGACCGGCGGCGGCGGTGGGACACTCGAGCCGATCGGCCCGTGCAGCTCGATCGATGCCTACGGGATCGGCTGGTCGCCGAGCAGTCTCGTGGGCTCGGCCTGCGGCGATGCGTCGGTGCCGACGTCGGCCTCGCGCGTCTTCCACTTTCTCAAGGTGACCGTCTCGGGGACGAGCGTGACCGTGGCCCCGACCGACTCGCTCGGCCGCACGTTCGACGTTGAGACGTACTCGTTCGCCGACGCCACGACGCCGGATACCGTGATCGACAGCGCCCCTGGACCGATTTCGAACACGGGCTCCGGGAAAGCCACGTTCCACTCGACGGTCACGGGCGCGACCTTCAGCTGCGCGATCGACGGCGGCGTGCCGGCGCCATGCAGGAGCCCGCAGACATTCTCGGGGCTGGCCGACGGCAGCCACACGTTTACGGTCGCCGCAAGCGTGGGCTCCGCGACCGACGCCTCCCCCGCAAGCGCGACCTGGAGCGTCGATGCGACCTCGCCGAGCGCCCCCGCGGCGACGGCGACGGCGCTGAGCTCGAGTTCGATCAAGGTCGACTGGACGGCTTCGACCGACGCCGGCGGCCTGGCCGGCTATGACATCTACCGCAATGGCGCGGCGACGCCCACCGCCACGGTCGGACCGGCTGTCACGAGCTTCACCGATACCGCCCTCGCTCCCTCGACGCTGTACTCCTACGTCGTGCGCGCAAGAGACAGCGCCAGCAACACCAACGACTCGGCCGCGGCAAGCGCAACGACCCTCGACGGCTCGCCCGATACGGTCATCGACAGTGGCGGGTCGGGAATCTCGAACACGAGCTCCATGATGATCAGCTTCCATGCGACCGGCAACGTCACCGGCTCGCCGACGTTCCTCTGCACAATCGACGGCGGAGCTCCGGCGGCCTGCACGAGTCCGAAGCTCTACACGACGCTCGTCGACGGCACGCACGTGTTCACGGTCGCCGCCACAGATGATTCCGGGACGGATCCGACGCCTGCGACCACGTCGTGGACGAGCGACACAACAGCGCCGACTGCGCCGTCGAGCCCGATTCCGACGAGGGCAAAGGCGCGCCCGACGCTGCGCACCCGTCCGAGGATCGCCGGCCGCCCCCGCGCCGGCCGCACGCTGATCTGCGCCCACGGAAACTGGAATGGCACCCCCCTCCGCTACGCATTCACCTGGCGCCGCGACCGCAGGATCGCTGGGCACCGCTCGGCCTACCGAGTGGGCAGGGCCGATCGAGGGCACTCGCTCAGCTGCGAGGTCACCGCCGCGAACGCCGGCGGGGCAACGAGAGCCACAACCACGGCGGTGCACGTCCCGCTTCCAAGGACTCGCCGCCCGGCGGCGCACCCAGCACGGAGCACGTGAGCTTCGCGTCACGCGTGACGCGAGGATCATCGAGCCGCGCCGCGACGGCCGGACATACGTCCAGATCAGCCCCATCGTCGGCGTGCCTAAGAGCACCGTCGCGGACGCCGCGAAGCGGTGGATGGAAGCGAACGGACCCTCGACGGAGCAGGTCGAAGAGCTCCGCCAGTTCCAACGCGCGCAGCTCGATGCGTGCCAGGCGGAGCTCGCGCCGTACCTCATGCGGCCGCTGCGCAACGAAGACGGAGAGATCCTCTACGACGACGACAGACGACCTATAGCCATCCCAGACGAGGAGGCGTGATCAGCGTAGGCCCAGGTAGCCGAACCGCGGCTTCCGGAGTCCTCGGCGCGGATCGACGCGGTGCCCGAAGGCGCGACCGCGACTGAAGGGAATCGCACTACCTGGTGCAGACCTTCATGCCCGCGTCTGCAACGCGGCCGCGGGGCTAGGACGCTTCGCCATCCGCGCGGCCAGTCTTACCCCCGCGTTCGAGGGCGAACAGCTGCCATTCGCCCGGTATTCCTTTGAGCTCGTAGGTGCCTCGCGCATCGAACTTGATGCCGGAGCCGGCCACCAGGTCCTTGACAGTGCTGGAGACCAGCACTTCCCCGGCGGTCGCTTGCGCGGCCACGCGAGCACCCGTGTGAACCGCGATTCCCGCAACCTTCCCATCCGCGACCTCGCACTCGCCCGTATGCAGCCCCGCGCGGATGGTCAGGCCGAGCTCGCCCGCGCCGTCGACGATCGCCGACGCGCAGCGGATCGCGCGCGCGGGACCATCGAAGGTCGCCAGGAATCCGTCGCCGGCGCTGTCGACCTCGCGCCCGCGATGGCGCAGAAGCTCGCGACGCACGAGCGCGTTGTGCCGCTCGAGCACGTCTCGCCACTCCCGGTCGCCGAGCTCGATCGTCTTCGCCGTCGAATCGACGATGTCTGTGAAGAGGACGGTTGCGAGCATGCGCTCCGGCTCGGCCTCCGCCCAGGCCCCCGTCTGCCAGGCCTCTGCGAGGAAGCGTCGGAGCTCGACCTGGATGCGATTGGCGAACGCTCCTCCAAGCGCCATGTGACCGACCCCGGGGAGCTCCACGAACTGCGCCGCCGGAAGCCGTTGTGCGGTGTATCGCCCGACCTCCACCGGCACGATCTGATCCGCGGCCCCGTGCATGACCAATGTCGGTACACGCACCGTCGGGAGGACGTCGCGGATGTCGATCTCCCTGTTCATCCCGTACAGCGCCGCGAGCATCCCGGGGCTCGCCCCGTAGCGGAGGAGGTCGATGAATGCCTCGACCTCCTCGTCGGACTGCATGCCGAGGACGCGGACGACTTCGCGAGCCTCGTCGCGATCCGCGTAGACCCGCAGTGCCTGATCCACTTCGCGCCTGTAGGCCTCAGCGCTTCGGCCCCACGGAAAGTCCGCCGCCCACAGCGTCCGGGGCGAGCAGCTGCGAACAACGAGCGCCGCGACACGCTCCGGGTAGGTCGCGGCGAAAAGGATACTCATCGCTGCGCCCTCCGAAAGCCCGTAGAACGCAGCGCGCCGCGAGCCGGCCGCATCCATCACGGCGCGAACGTCGTCCATCCGGGTCTCGAGGCTCGGTGCACCGCCGACGGGATCGGACATCCCGGTGCCGCGCTTGTCGAACCGGATCAGCCGCGCGAACGACCCGAGCTCGTTCAGGAAGTCCGGGAAGCCGGGCATCTTCCACTGCAACTCCATGTGCGTGACGAAGCCCGGTACGAAGACCAGGTCGAAGGGCCCCTGCCCCGTCACCTGGTAGGCGATATGCACGTCACCGCTCAGCGCGTACCGCGTCTCCGCTTCCATCGGCGCCATTCTCGCCTACCCGACGACGAATTGATGCCTCGTAGACGTCGACGACGCAGATGCGGGCGGTGCCGTCAGCCATGCGATGCACGCGGTAAGCAGGCGCCGCATCTGACCTTGCTCGCTGATATTCAGATCCGCCGGCATGTTCTTGCTCGACGCGGCGAACTGCGGCGCGGGGCACCTCGAGCCGGCGGCGCACGCCGACGGTCAGTTGGGTCGGTAGGGCCCTGCCGACGCGTTCGCAGTTCGAGCGTTGGCGGTCACGTGCGCACCCCCTGCGCCGGAACGACCTGCGCGGCAACACCGCGGTTCGTGGAACGAATCCGGTCCGGCGCGCTCTCTGGGCAACTCCGGCCGATGCGGCACTTGGACTCGGATGAGGCCCTACCTGGAGGGGCCAAGCGGCGCGGCGGCGGCTGATCGGGCACCGACGCCGAACTTGGGCTTGAGCCCGCTGCGGAAATGCCGATGTCGTTCGGATCAACGTGACGAGGAGCACTGCAATGAGCACCCCGCGCAACCCCGCTTCCGGTTCCCGCCGCGAGCCGCCGACGCTCGAGGAACTCCGCCTCAAGCTCGCGCAGTACCTAGTCGACGCGCAGCGCGCCGAACTACAGGAGCACATCGGCCAACTACTGAATGCCGGGACCGAGCACGAGACGAAGGCGGCATGAGCATGTAGGCCGAACCCTGGACTCGCCGCGCGAACGACAACGACACGCGCATCAAATCGAGGTTCATGACGCTCGCCACAGCTGCCATCCGGCGCGCTGGCTCCCGGCACCGTGTGTCGCCGCGCGCCAAATCAGCTATTGCCGCCATATGCTCGCGCTCTGAAGCACCGAGTCCGAACTGGCGGCTCCGGTGCCTTCCGCCCGCTCGCAGCACTGGGCCTACGCGCGCAGTCAAGCCACGGAACGCCTCGTCCGCTCTGCAAAAAGCCGCGATTGACTACCGCAACGACGCGTCGCGGACTCCGCGCGCCTCGGCCGGCAACACCGGCATGGCGTAAGCCGTTCCGGCCGACTCTCTCGGCGTCCCGCTACTCGCGGTCACCGCGGATTCCGTCAACCCGGATGCCTGTGCCGTCCTTGCAGTCGGGAGAGATAGAGCCAAGTCGAGCGGTAGCCCCTTCGTTCGTAGAGGCGGATCGCATCGGTGTTGCCTGGAAGCACGCCGAGGATGAGATCGTCGATCCCAGCCGCCGCGAGCTGTCGTTCGAGCTCGTCGAGGAGGTGAGTGCCGAGGCCGCCGCCGCGGTACGCGGGAAGCACACTGACAGTCTCGATCTCGCCGATCCGCCGGCCAGTGCCCCAGGTGTCCGCAATCCAGGTCTCGTCGACCTCCATGACGTGCGCCAAGCCATAGCCGATCGCGTCGTCTCCGACCTTCGCGACGAGGAGGATGGTGTCGGGCTTTGCGAGCAGCTCGACATACAGCTCTCGTCGCTTGCTCCATGTCTCCTCGTCGTCCACATATGGCGCGAGCTCGGGCATGCTCTCGATGTGCTGGTGATGCACCGCCACCCACAGCGGCGCCAGCAAGTCGAGGTCGGCGATCGAGCCAGGGCGGACGCTCCAGTCCGGCATCCTAGGAGGATGCCTGATCGTGCACGTCGGCGCTCGGATGCGGCAGAAGGACGGCGATGAGCAGGCCGCGGGGGGCAGTGATCGATGCTACGGGGCCTTGCGCGATCGCGCCGATCGGCGTCGAGTCGGCGTATGCCGGCGTGACGGCGGGAGCCGCCGCTGCGGTGAGAGCTGCGAGTCGGGGGAATCTGGACACGTGGGTGGACATTCAGGCTTCCCTACAGTCGATTCGAGACGCGCATCGTGCGGCCATTGATCGGCGTACCGGGAGTGCGAAGCTGGGTCCAGCCACGCCCGCATTCAGGGATCCGCGCCCGGCTCGGCAGGAAGACCATGGCGGGCGCTGATGGCGCTCGATTCCGCAGTGTGGGTGCCAGGTCAGGTGATTCGCATTGGTGGTATGCGCTAGCGCGGCTGCGCCGGGTAGAAGCACCACGCGCTTCCCGGAACCTGCTGGTTTGCCGGGAGCGTCATGCCGACATCAGCAGCCATCTGGCGCGCCGCCTTCAGATCTCCGGTGCAGGTGTTCGGTGGAGCGATCACGGGCGGCGAGTCGGCCGCAGTGACTCCCACGAAGCCACCGGCCGCGATCACCGCGACGAAGAGGGCGAGGATGAGCCTACGCATGTTGCGACTGTAGCGCCTCAAACGAGAAGAAACCCGACCATCATGACACCCTGGTCTTGGGACAATGGCAGCCACATACAAGGCCCCAGTGAGCGCCTATGTCCGCGACGACTCCATGGATCCACATCCGAGCCGAGCTCGCACTCACGCCCGAGCAGCGAACTGCGGCACCCGAGGTCGACGTCGTCTCGGACGAGACCTCTCGCTCGCCAGTTCGCAAACCCCGCAGAGCTTCTGAGCGCGAAGCTGGCGGCTCGTACACTGGCACCGATCATGCCGTTGCTCTTGCACGATCCGGTCGCGCACTGGCTCGTCGTCGCGGCCGCCGGCGCGGTCGGAGTCGGCGAGCTCGTCGCCACCCATCTGGCGCACGCGCGCGACCGGCGGTATCGGGCGCCAAGCCGCCGGCAGGCTTCACTGCTGCTGTTCGTGCATAGCCGCAGCGCCGCGATCAGGCGCGACCGCGGGACGGTGTTGAGCGTCGCGCTCGCGTGCTACCTCGGCATCACTGCGGCGCTTGTGATCGCACGCGTGTCAGATCTCCGTAACTACGCCGACAACTGGTGGACGCTCGGATCGGGAGTCGCGATTGTCCTGGCAGGAGCCGCGCTTCGCGACTGGGCGATCCTGAGCCTGGGCCGCTATTTCCGCCGAGTCGTGACGATCGAGCCGGGCCAGCGGATTGTGCGTCTGGGCCCGTATAGCGCGCTCCGCCATCCCTCCTACACCGGCCTCCTTCTCATCCTCACCGGTTTCGGGCTTACGTTCGGCAGCTGGGTAAGTGCGGGAGCTGCACTCCTCATCGGCATCGCCGGGATCCTGCCGCGCATCCGAGTCGAGGAACGCGCACTCGCGCAAGCGTTCGGCTCGGACTACACCGCGTACGCGAACTCGACCGATCGCCTCCTTCCCCATGTCTGGTAAGCGCCACGATCAGAGTGCCGAGCTCACGTATCGGGGCACCCGCAACCCTCATTGTGTCGAGCTTGGGGCGCACCGCTCAACCAAGGGGCGCTGGGGTTCTTCGGGCCGCCACATCGTCTGATTCAGGCATGGGCAGCACTGGCCGATTCGCTCCGGAGTGTCGCGAGCGCGCCGCTCCACGCGATGACCTGGTCGAGCAGGGTGTCGAGAGCCGGGAGGTTGTAGTCGCCGGGCTTGAAGACGCTGTAGTTCTCGAACTCGGTGACGAGCGAGAGCGCGACCTGCTGCCGGACGTCTGCCATCTGCAGCTCGCCGCAGACAAGACGAAGGTGTTCCACCGCGCGCGCGCCGCCGGCCGAGCCGTAGGAGACGAACCCCACGGCCTTGTTGTTCCACTCGGCATAGAGATAGTCGAGCGCGTTCTTGAGAACGCCGGAGGTGCTGTGGTTGTACTCGGGCGTGACCATTACGAATCCGTCGAAAGAGTCGATCTTCGCCGCCCACTCCTTCGTGTGATCGTGCTGGTACTGGCCGAGGGAAGGCGGCACGGGCTCGTCGAGATGCGGGAGGGGATAGTCACGCAGGTCGACGAGCTCGAAGTCGGCGTCGCTGCGCTGCGCTGCGCCTTTCGTACACCCAGCGCGCGACTTGCTCTCCATTGCGGTTCGGGCGGGTGCTGCCGAGGATGATTCCAATTTGCGCGGTCATAACGCTCCCCGAGTTGGCGGTGAGGATCGCTGCCGACGGCCTCGCGGACGGTACCGGCCTGCGCGATCGCGATCTCGTCGAGCGCCTACTTGCCCCGCATGGGCGAGTCCAAACGGCTTATTCGGACGCCGGCGAAGAACGGCCGCACCCGCCGCACCCCACAGCCGGCGCCCTCGTACTCGAGGACGTCGCGCACCTTGGTCGCCCGCGCGCTGGCAGGGATATGCCCGGGGAGGCATTGGGACAGCGCGCCGTGCAGCTCGGCGGGTTCCCGGCTCGCTCGGTGCGGCGAGCCGCTGCCCGCATCGACGCTCTGCGTCGTCGTCATGGGCGCCGCCCTACCGCTTTCCCTGGCGCACACGCTGGCTTCTCGTCGCGCCAAACCGTGGTGACGGTCGTCGCCGCCCCGTCTTCCCGAGCTCGGCGGCGCATCCGACTTCCCGCGGCTCCGCACCTACTGCCTTCGATAGCGTCGCCATGCGTCACCGTGCGACCGGATGGCACAACGACATCATGCTTGATAAAGCAGCAGTTTTGCAGGTCTTTTGACGCCACCAGCGGACACGGGCGACAGCGCTCGAACCTGCGACCTTCGGTTTTGGAGACCGCGCCTACTCCGGCCTGAAAACGGCGTTCGCGAGCTCGTCCCGCTCCGGTTCCCGCTCCCGAACCACCTCGCGCGAGGTGGAGGCGCTGCCGCGGGCACTTCGTCGGCGTCAACCAGCTCGAGTGCTCGGCCCTACTCGCGAGGCTTGGGCCGGATACCCGCTCATCGGCCCGCCATCCACGGCGAACCGCGATCAGCCAGCGGCGCAGGCTGGGGCACGAAGGTCGTCGGACCGCCAGGTCTCGAGGCGACAGGCCGGCGTTCGGCCGCCGAGAGTGATCTCGGGCTGCGTGTTTGGTCACGAGCCGACCTGCTACGACTTGGGCCGCCGAGCAACTCGACTACTGCCCGCGGGGTCTGATCCAGACGAAGGCGTGTCTGGGGGCAAGGGCCTGGTGGACTCCGTCGAGAAGATCGGCTTGGACGGTTTCGAGGTCGACCGCGTCGCGTAGCTTGGCGGTGAGGGCCGCGATGGACGCATCGGCGTCGTAGCGCGCGCGGTTGAAGCGACGATCGACCAGCCTCTGGACGCGACGGCGTAGTGGATTGAAGAGCGCGGCTGCGGCGAGTGTGGAGGCGGCCACCGCGACCGGTGAGGAGAAGGGCAGCACCCTAGTGGCCACCACGACGATCCCGATAAACACGCCGACCAGCAACCCGCTGAGGATGAGGTACGAGAGGCTGCGGCTGACGAGCCGGTCGATCTCGTACAAGCCATGTTTGAGGATCGCAACCCCGAGCGCCACCGGTACTGCAACCCCAAAACCGAGCACCACGGCCGCGTCCCACCAGCTGCTGCTGGAGCCAACCGCCGTGACCACGACCAGGAAGCCGATCGTGAGCGCGGCGGAGTAGGCGAGCAGCTTCACCTGCTGGCGTTCCCGCCCTGTCGCCCGTCGGCCTCGTATGACCAGCCCGGCGATCGCTGCGGCGATCAACGCCAACCCCAAAAACCAGGCCGCGCCGCCGGCGCCTGCAGCGATGTTCGACCCCAACCCCCCTATGCCGAACGGGCTCTCGACCGGCGGCAGGCCGGGCGAGATGACGCTCGGCGTCGGGTCGATCCACGTCGACGCAATGATGAGCGACGTCACCACCACTGCCGACCACGCAAACGGCCGCCAGCGCAGCGACGGCAGTCGTCCGCTCGGAAACAGCAAGAAGGCGAACAACGACAACCCGGCCGGAAACACCGGCACTACCACCCAGTTGCTCGTCCAGGCCGCCCAGCGCGCACCGGGCAAGCCTCCAGAGGCCACGCTCCGCTCGTAATACAACACACCGAGTGACTGCCAGGGCACCAGCACGCCGATCAGCAAGTAGATCCAGCCGATGCGGTTGCCACCCTGACGCGACACGATGGTCGCGCCCAGCAGGGAGAAGGACACCGCCAACACGACCCCGCCAGGCTGCGCATCGTGGAACGAATGGATCCGCGCGCGATCCAGTACGTCCAGCACTACCGCGCCAAGCGCGCTCGCGATGGCAAGGGCGCACAACGACCACGCAAGACGCCGACTCGCGGGCACCGTCATACCGACCAGTCTCGCAGCTCACCGTTCCGGGAGCGTTACGGCGCCTCCTCGTAACGGCGGACGCGGCTTGCAATCCTTGCCGTAAACACAGCGTCCGGCGGTACCCGCCTGTGGCTGCTGCTCGCGCCCAACGGACACGCAGGCTGAGGTAGGTACCGAGTCGCAGCCGCCGGGTACAGCCACGGATTCCCTCACGTGGGTCGCAGGTGGAGTCCTCGCGATCGCCGTCGCAAACCGTCCACACCGCTAGCAACTGATGTGGGATCCGCGCGAGCGACTGGCGTCGCGTCAAAGCTCCAAGCTGGCGGGCGTCACGAGAGCGTTACGGGCTCATTCCGTCAGTTGCACGCTGTCGCATTCATCGCTAGCGTCCGCGTTCATGAAGCGAAACGGGACGGTCGCACATCAGTACCTCGTCATGCTCTGGCTCGCGGGCGTGGCGGTGACAGTGTTCCTCGCGGGCCTTGGGGTGTTCGAGACGACAAGGACGTCGAAGCTCGCCAAGACGACATCGACGAAGCTCGCCGAGTCGAACGATCTCGACCCGCATCGCATCGCGGGGACGCTGCTGGTGCTCGGGACGCTGCTCGTGCTGATCGCCGCCGGCACCTCGCGCGCCAGCCGCCGTCAGATCGCCATGTCGGGCGTGTTCTTCGTGCTCGGCGTCGTCCAGATGCTGCTCGCGGGTGCGGGTTCCGACAGCGGCGCGTTCTGGGGCGGCCTGCACGTGCTCAACGCCTTCGTCCTCACCGGAATCGCCATCGGGCTCCTGATGGAGGACCGGCGCATCCTGGGTTCCGGCGCCGTGCCCGCGCGCGCCGCCTGAGCTGGTCACGAGCGCGCGCTGTCGTCCGCGCCCGGATCCAGAGTGAGGCGTGCGTAGGCTCGCGTGAGCCTGTGAGCGTATCGCTCACGCTGCTCTCCAGACGCCCGAGATCGACCTCGTCGCGGACGTCCAGACGGTGTTCTTCCCCGTGCTCTTTGCCAACTGGGTCATCTGGCTCGGTTGGCAAGTGCGCTCCTATCGCCGTGCGCGCGGTGAGCGTCGGCTGCAGCTCAAGTGGCTTCTCTGTGGCATCGCGAGTTTCACCGTCGCGCTCCTGCTGTTTTGCCCGCCGGCCGCGGAGCGACGACCATCGAGAAGCTCATGGCGCTATTTGCGCTGTGCGGTCTCGCCGCCCTGCCCCTGAGCATCGGCGTGGGGATCTGAAATGCGCCTTTTATGAGATCGATCGCCTGATCAGCCGCACGATTTCGTATGCCGTGGTGGCGGCGACGCTGGTCGCCCTCTTCGCCGGAATCGTGACGGTGCAGCCGGCGCACGCATCGGTCTGGATCAGGCCACACACCTGAGGCCTCACCACTCGATGAGCATCCAGACCTCGGGTTGCATCTCGTCGGCGTCCCCGCCGATCTCCGCAAACGTGCCGGCCGCTTGTTTGAGGTGTGCCATCGCCTGCTCGGAACGGCCGCCACGATGCAATAGGTCGGCGAGGTTGTTGTGGAGCGCGGCCTCGCGGTGGCGGTCGCCCTGCAGGCTGCAGAGCGCGAGCGCACGCGACGTGAGTTCGAGAGCGCGCTCCGGGTCTCCTCCGCTGGCACACGCGAGGGCGAGGTTGTTGAGCGCCGCGACCGCGACGCTCGGATCGGCCAACGCCTCGGCCAGGGCGAGGCTCCACTCGAGATGCTCGCGATCGCCCAGTAGCATCCCGACGATGTTGTGCGCCTGAGCGAGCGCCTCGGGGTCATCCGAGTCCTGCGCAAGAGCGAGCGCGCGGGTCGCGTGCGCAAGTGCGTCGGCAGCAGCACCACGGTGGCGGGCCGCGAGGCTGCGATCGGCGTAGACGCGCGCCTGCTCGCCGCCGAGGTCGATCGCGGCCTCGAAGTGAAGCTCGGCGAGCTCCCACTGGCCGCGCCTGTCATAGACGCGCCCGAGCTTGTGCTCGAGGCGTGCGACCCGATCGGGGGTGCGAGTGCGGCGGCGGCCTCGTACGCCGCCAGTGCCGCGCGGTACTCCCCCCGCAGCGTATGGACATCACCCGTCGACTCGTGCAGCAGCGCGGGCTCAGGATGGTCGAGCGCGAGCGCCGAAGCGTAGTGCTCGAGCGCCTCGGTATAGGCGTAGAGCAACCGCGCCCGCTCACCGGCAACAACGTAGGCCTGGGCGGCGGCGGACGTGTTGCCGGCGTCGCGATAGTGATCAGCGATCAGCGCCGGGTCGCCCGCGCGCCGCTCGAGGCCCTCGGCGGCGCGTCGATGCAGGAGCCGGCGCCGGGCCAGGCCCGTCTTCTCGAGCGCGAGCCTGCGGAGTTGCTCGTGGCTGAAGTCGTACCCGTCGGCACGCTCCACGATCAGGCCGCGCGCACCGAGTTCCTCGAGCCCGGCCAGGGCCTCGTCCTCGCTCCGGCCGCTCGTCTCGCGGAGCACGTCGAAGTCGAACTTGCGGCCGATCACGGCGGCGGCTGCGAGTAGCTGGCCGGCTGCCTCCGACACCGAGGCCAGGCGCGCGAGCAGGAGCTCGCGCACGCCGACCGGCAGCCCGGTGTCTGCCTCATCGCTCATCGCGGCCAGGTACTCGACTACGAACAACGGCAGCCCCTCGCTGTCGAGGAAGAGCCGATCGGCAACGTCCGGTGCGCCCGCGGCCTCGGCCAGCTGCGCGACGTCGGCGCGGCTGAGGCGTTCGAGTTCGAGCCGCCGGACGCCCGGCCAGCGCGCGAGCGGCGAGCCTCCCGCACGCGGGAGGTCGGAGGGCCGCCAGGCAGCGACGATCTGCAGGGGGCGGCCGGCGAGGCGATTCGCGACGTACGCCAGGACATCGAGCGACGCATGGTCGGCCCAGTGCAGGTCGTCGGCGAAGAATACGCCGGGGGCGGGGCCCTCGAAGAGCGCCAGGAGGGTCTGCGCGAGCCCTTCATAGAAGCGCTGGCGCGCGCCCGGCCCGCCGACCCGCGGTGCGGCTGGACCGTCGGCCAGCTCTGGCACGAGTTGCGCCGCCTCGGCACGCGCGTGCGGATCGATTTCGCATTCGCCACGCTCGGCGAGCGCCGCGCGGATCGTGTCGGCGATCAGCCCATACGGGAGCGCAGCCTCACCGGCGTGCGGGCGCACCGCCACTGCAATCGCGCCCAGCGAGCGGGCGTATGCAACGTGGTCCTCGCCGAGCCGCGTCTTGCCGATGCCGGCTTCGCCCTCGAGCGCAACCACTCGTCCGTCGATCGTTGCTTCGGCGTATGAGGCGGCCAGCTGCTCCCACTCGCGATCACGTCCGACCAGCAATCGCGGCGGCAGCGGGCGCGGCAGCGCGATCGGCGTTTCTGCTGCCGCTAGCCGTCCCTGATTGACTGCCTGATAGAGCTCGGTCGTCTCAGGCAGGGGCTTGACCCCTAGCTCGCGGTCGAGCAGCCGGACGCACTCGCGGTACTGCCGGAGCGCCTCCGCGCGCTTTCCGACCGCCGCCAGGAGCTCAATCAGCCGTCGGTGCGCGGGCTCGTCGAGTGGATCGAGCAGCAGGCGCCGGCGCGCGTGCGGGATCGCGTCGTCGAAGCGCCCGGCGGCGGCAAGCGCGGCCGCCAGGCGCGCGAGTGTCGTTGCGAGTTCCCGCTGCAAGATCCCGGCGGTGGACTGCTGCCAGCTGTCAAAGGCGACGCTGTCGCGCAGGCCGAAGCCGGCCAGGAAATCGTCTCTATACAGCCCGACCGCGGCGCTCAAAGCGTCGATCTCGCCGGCACTGCCCACGGGCACTGCCGCGAGCTCGCGGAAGCGGCGGACGTCGATCGCCTCGGCCGCCAACGCGACGGCCGAGCGTTCGATCCGTAGCCAGTCGCCTCCGAGCCCGGACTTGAGCGCGGAAAGCGTCCGTCGCAGGGCCGCCCTGGCGTGTTCGTCGTCCGAGTCGCTCCAGAGCAGCGCCGTGAGGTGATCGCGTGCATGAGCGTGCCCGGTCACGGCGAGATAGGCAAGCAGCGCGACGGCCTTGCGCGTGTCGACGCGCAGCGGCTGGCCGTCGATCTCTACACGAGGGGCCCCGAGAAGCGCGATAGTCAGCGTCACCCCGCCAGCTTCGCACAAGAACGCAACGGCAGAGTGGAGTGTCATGTACTTCGTAACGTTTACGTCACGATCGGGCCTGATGTGACGGAGCCCCGCCGTAACGATCTCCGAACGACCTCTCGCTACAAAGGGCTTGCAATGCCGGCCTTCGTCCACACCATCCGCCGCGTCGTCCGCCGCTCCGACAGCATCGAGCGGGCATTCGTCGCGGAGTCCCCCAAGGCGGCTCCCGCGGTCGCCGGTCGGCCACCGCTCGACATCGCGCCGAACGATCCGATCATCGCCTACTTCCAGAGCGCTCGGGGGGCGGTCGACATCGATGGCCTCGAGCTCGATTCGCCCGCGCTTCTCGCGCTGCGTACGGCCGGGGTGAAGATGGTGGTGCCGCTCGTCACGCAGGGCGAGCTGATCGGCCTGCTCAACCTCGGCTCGCGGCTCTCCGACCAGGAGTACTCGGGAGACGACCGCCGGCTGCTCGAGGGCCTCGCGGCCCAGGCGGCACCGGCTGTCCGCGTCGGCCAGCTCGTGCGCGAGCAGGAGGCCGAGATCCGCAGCCGCGAGCGCCTCGAGCAGGAGCTGCAGGTCGCCAAGCTGATCCAGCAGCACTTCTTGCCGCGCACCGCGCCCGACCTCCCGGGCTGGGACGCGGATGCCTACTACCACCCGGCACGCGAGGTGGGCGGCGACTTCTACGACTTCATCGCACTGGAGGACGGCAAGGTGGGCCTCGTGATCGGCGACGTCACCGACAAGGGCGTACCTGCAGCGCTCGTGATGGCGGCGACGCGCTCGGTGCTGCGCGCTGCAGCCCAGCGGCTGATCGATCCGGGCGAGGTGCTGGAGCGAGTCAACGAGCACCTTTGCCCGGACATCCCCGAGAACATGTTCGTGACCTGCCTCTACGGCGTACTGGAGCCGTCCACCGGCCGGCTGCGATTCGCGAACGCCGGGCACAACCTGCCCTGCGTGCGCAGCGGCAGCCGCGTCGTCGAGCTGCGGGCCACCGGGATGCCGCTCGGCCTCATGCCCGGCATGCGCTACGACGAGGCCGAGGCCGTGCTCGAGCCGGGAGCCCAGATCCTGCTCTACAGCGACGGCCTCGTCGAGGCGCACGACGACGACCGCGAGATGTTCGGCACACCGCGTCTGACCGCTCTCTTCGGCGCGCTCGGGCGCGGGGAGCGCCTGATCGACCGCGTGCTCGAATCGCTCGGCGAGTTCACGGGCGGCGCTGTCGAGCAGGAGGATGACATCACGCTCGTCTCGCTGCGGCGCAGCGCGGCCGACCACGTGCAGCTGGCCGAGTTCAGCCTCGCGAGCGAGCCCGGCAACGAGCGCGAGGCGATGCGGCTGGTCGAGGAGGCGGTCGCGCCGCTGGCGCTCCCCGCACAGCGGCTGGAGCGGCTGAAGACGGCCGTTGCCGAGGCGACGATGAATGCGATGGAGCACGGCAACGGCTACGACGCCGAGCTGCCAGTGCACCTCGCCGTGGCCGCTGGCAGCCGCGAGCTGACCGTGCGGATCACCGACCAGGGCGGCGCGAGGCCGATCCCCGACGCCCCAGCGCCCGACCTGGACGCAAAGCTCGCCGGCGAGCAAACGCCACGCGGCTGGGGCCTGTTCCTGATCCGGAGCATGGTCGACGCGATGGCCGTGAGCGGCGATGAGCGCCACCACACGCTGGCCCTGACGCTCTACCTGGAAGGAGAAGCCGATGCCGGCAACGGGCTTTGACGCCACGGTGCGCAGCGCCGAAGGGCGCGCCGTGATCGATCTTCGCGGGCAGATCGACGGCGGCGCGAAGGATGCGCTCGGCGCCATCTACGAGCACGCGATTGCGAGCAACGCCGACGACGTCCTGTTGAACTTCGCGGCCGTCGAGTACATCAACTCGACCGGCATCGCCCTGATCGTCGGGCTGCTCGGTCGCGCCCGCGCCGAGGGCCGGACGCTTGCCGCGTGCGGCCTCTCGGAGCACTACCGCGAGATTTTCGAGATCACGCGGCTGGCCGATTTCATCGCGATCCACACAGACGAGGCGAGCGCGACCGCCGAGGACGAAGAGGAGCCGACATGACCGAGGCGACCGTGGACATGGACGTCCGCACGCCCAGCCCGTCCACGAGCATCATCGAGATCCGGGGCGAGGTGACGGGGCGCAGCGACGCGGCTCTGAGCGACGCCTACGAGCGGGCCGCCGGCAGCGGGACGCGAGCCATCATCCTCAACTTCACGAAGCTCGAGTACATGAATTCGAGTGGTATCGGCCTGCTCGTGATGCTGCTCGTGCGCGCCAACCGCAAGCGCCAGCGGCTGCTCGCCTTCGGGCTCAACGAGCACTACCGCCAGATCTTCGACCTGACCCGCCTCGACGAGGCGATCGCCATCCACGACGACGAGGCCGCAGCGCTCGTAGCGGCCGGCGGCTGAGAGGAGCGAACCCGATGCCGAGCGAATCTGAATCCCGTACGAGTGAGGGCTGGGCCAGCCCCGTGCGGGCCCTCGAGATCACGGGTGTCGAGGAGGGCAGCGCGGCGATCAACGTCGCCGGCAAGCGGCCGACCTCGCCCATCCAGGGCTTCGGCCGCATGTGGCAGAAGACCTATCGCATGCGCCTCGTGGGCGCCGAGACGACCCCGCGGGAGTTGACTGCGATCTGGAAGGAGCGCTTCGGCAGTTTCTGGCCTCCCAACGCCCGCTTCTTCGCGCCCCTCGCGGGCATCGCACCGGGCGAGGTTGCGGCCCTCAACACGTCCATGCCCGGTGGGCTCAAGCTCTCGACCGGCGTGCTCGTGATGTACGCCGACGAAGAATCGTTCACGCTCATGACGCCGCAGGGCCACATGTTCGCCGGCTGGATCACGTTCAGCACGTTCGAGGGCGCCGACGGCGTGACGTGCGCGCAAGCACAGGTGCTCATGCGTGCTTCCGACCCGCTCTATGAGATCGGAATGAGCATGGGCGGACATGGCCAGGAGGACCGTCACTGGGAGCACACGCTGCGGGAGCTCGCCCGCTTCGTCGGCGCCGAGGGCGAGGTCAGCACCGAGTCGGTGTGCGTCGATAGGCGCCGGCAGTGGTCGAACGTAGCGAACGTGTGGCAGAACGCCGGCATCCGCTCCGGCATCCACATGAGCGCAGCGCCGATCCGAGCGATGAGGAAACCTTTCCGCCGAGGTGGCTGACTCGGATGCGATCGTCGTCGGCTCGGGTCCCAACGGCCTGGCGGCGGCGATCGCCCTCGCGCAGGCGGGGCGGTCCGTAACCGTGCTCGAGGCGGCCCCGACGGTCGGCGGCGGCACTCGCACCGCCGAGCTGACGCTGCCGGGATTCCGGCACGACGTGTGCTCGGCGATTCATCCGCTCGCGCTCGCTTCACCGTTCCTGCGCAGCCTGCCGCTCGACCGCCACGGACTTCAATTCGCCCACCCGGAGATCCCGCTCGTCCATGCGCTCGACGGCGGCCAGGCAGTTGCGCTGCACCGCTCCGTGGAGCAGACGGCGGAAGGCCTCGAAGCCGATGGGCCCGCCTACCGCGCGCTCATGCAGCCGCTCGCGGACGGCTGGGAGGCGCTCGCCGAAGACTTGCTCGGCCCCTTGCGGCCGCCGCGCCATCCGCTCGCGAGCGCGCGTTTCGCCCGCGCCGGCGTGCGCTCGGCTACGGGCCTGGCGCGCTCGCGCTTTCACGGCTTGCGGGCGCGCGCGCTCCTCGCAGGCAACGCTGCACACATGATGCGACCGCTGACCGCGCCGGCGACTGCCGGCTTCGGGCTGATGCTGCAACTGCTCGGTCACGGCGTGGGCTGGCCTGCGGCGGTGGGCGGATCGCAGGCGATTGCGGATGCCATGGCGTCGCTCCTGCGCTCACTCGGGGGCGAGATCCACACGAACTCCGTGGTGCGGTCGCGAAGCGACATCGTCGGCGCGCGCGCCGTGCTCTTCGATCTCACGCCCCGGCAGATCCTTGCCATCGCGGGCGACGAACTCCCCGCGCGGTATCGCCGCGCGCTCGGGCGCTATCGCTACGGCGCCGGCGTCTTCAAGGTCGACTACGCGCTCGACGCCCCGGTGCCGTGGGCCGCGGCCGAGTGCCGGCTGGCCGGCACGGTGCATCTCGGAGGCACGTTCGAGGAGATCGCCGCCGCCGAAGCCGCCGTGACCCGCGGCGAGCATGCCGCGCGGCCCTACGTCCTGGTCGCCCAGCAGAGCCTCTTCGACCCGAGTCGCGTGCCTGCCGGGGCGCACACGCTCTGGGCCTATTGCCACGTCCCGAACGGCTCCCCGGTCGACGCAGGCGACGCGATCGAGGCGCAGATCGAGCGCTTCGCGCCGGGCTTCCGCGAGGTCGTTCGCGCTCGCAGCACGATGGGCCCGGAGGCGATGGAGGCGCACAACGCGAACTATGTCGGAGGCGACATCAACGGCGGTGCGGCGACGCTGGGTCAGCTCTTCACGCGCCCGGCGGTGCGCGCGGTGCCATATGCGACTCCCAACCCGCGATTCTTCATCTGCTCGTCGTCGACGCCGCCCGGGGGAGGCGTGCACGGGATGTGCGGATGGTTTGCCGCGCGCGCCGCGCTGCGGGGGGTGCTGCGCTGATGGGCCGCCTGCAGCGCCTTGCCACGCCGCGGACCGCGGTAGCCCTCGGCGGCCTGGTCGTCGCGCTCACCAGCGCGTTCTTTCCGCTCGCCGCCAGCGATCCGTCGGCGCAGATCGCGGACATCCTGGACGCGCCTGTCCTCTGGCTCGCGTTCGCGGCTGTGGGCGTCCTTGTGGCCTACCGCCAGCCACACACCGTCATGAGTTGGCTGATGCTCGGGATCGGGCTGCTCGGGATTCTCAATCTCGACGCCACGCTGTACGAGAAGCACGCCTACCGTCACGGTCACGCCGAGCTTCCACTCGCGCCGGTATCGATCTTCCTCAATGAGGCCTGGGCACCGCTCTACCTGCTGTTGATCCCACTCGCGATCCTGCTGTTCCCGGACGGCCGGTTACCCTCGCCACGCTGGAAGTGGATCGCGCGCGCGTTCGCGGGCGCGAACGTCTTCCTGCTCTCCGGGCTCCTCTTGATGACCGCCCATACGGTCTTCTGGGGCACGATCAGGGTCACTCCGGACGGCGACCTTGACACGGTCGCGCATCCGACGGGAAACTGGGCGCACCTCTCGGACGCCGGCGGTCTCGCCGCGATCGTGATCGCGCTCTGCACGGTGAGCTTCGTGGCGCGCCAGATCGTCACCTGGCGCCAGTCGACCAGTACCAGGCGGCAGCAGCAGAAGTGGATGCTGCTCGGCGCGGCGGTGACCCTGGCGGGGCTCTTTCTGATGTTGAGCGGACTCGGCAACAGCCTGCCGCATGTCGTCAGTCTGCTGCTGATCGCGCTGCCTGCGAGCCTCGGGGTGGCAATCCTGCGTCACCGCCTGTATGACATTGATCGGCTCGTCAGCCGCACGCTGACCTACGCGATCGTGACGGGGCTGCTCGTCGCTGCGTACCTCGGCGTCGTCACGCTGACGACGCGCGCGCTGCCTCTCTCTTCACCCGTCGCCGTCGCGGCCTCGACGCTCGTTGCCGCCGCGCTCTTCAACCCACTGCGAACGCGCGTCCAGCGGCTCGTCGACCGGCGCTTCAACCGTGCCCGGTACGACGCCGATGCCACGCTGGCGGCGTTCGCTGCACACCTCCGCGACGAGGTTGATCTCGGCAGCGTGGAAAGTAGCCTGATGCGTGCGGTCACGGGTTCGCTCGAGCCTACCCACGCCTCTCTCTGGATCCGAGCGGGCGACGACACGTCGTCGTGACGGATCAGCCCGAGGCCGCGGATCGCTTAGACGGGTGCGCAATCGGCGGCTACTGATCACACACTCGAAGGCGCCGTATTGCCGCCTCCGTTGCCGCGCACGCGGCACAAGCCTTTTATCCATCCGACAGGGCGGCGGTTCCTTGAACCTTTACTCCGCGCATTCGCTCGTAAGCGGGACGATCTGCAACAGCGAGGCTCAGCGGTTGCGGACGGGACGTTCGGCCCCCGGACTACTTGAGCGCGTCCTGGATCAATCGGGCCTTCGAGCAAGCGCGAACCGCGCGACCGGGCCGATCTGAGCCGGTTGGCCGCGGCGGCCTTAGGTGTTCTTGCCTGGCTCGGCCAGAACGATGATGTGTGCTGTCGCCTTCCCTGCAATCAGGGTCAGGCGCCAGCACCCCGGCGCCGGCACCCTGAGGATGGACGGGAACTGAAGCGACTTGGTCCCACCCGCCGGGGAGAGCTGCTGGGACAACGAGCCGGCGCCGTTCAGCATCTTGCCGCTCACGCGCAGATCCATCGCGGTGCCGCGACGCAGCTCCCAGAGGATCTTCATGTTGATACGACCGTCGGGACTCTCTCCACCGCTATAGATACGAAGTCGCGGAACCCGCTTCTGCTTCCAGGTATTGAGGCTGTCGTAGTAGAAGAGGTGCCCGACAAGGCCCGCCGAGGCAGGCGATGCGGCGACCCACGGCAGAGGCGCGAGCCCCGCTTCAACGCCCTTGTAGGGCCTGTAGTGCACGAGCGCCGCGTGACAGGTTGCACCCGCCTGAGCTCTCGCGCTGCTTGCCACCACGCTCAGCCAAGCGATGAGGAGAACAAGCCCGCAGAAGGCCGAGGCAAGGAGCCCCGCTCGGCGCTTCCGAACGCTGCGTCGCAAGCCGTCTTCCATGCTGCTACTACACCACCTCATCGGCGGAGGTTCCACGCTGACCGAGCGTCTTGAGCGGCGGGAAGTCCTCCCGGATCGAGCCTAGCCGGCCTGAGGATGCCGAGACAGCGCGCCGGATGGCGGCTGTCTCGGCGTCATGACCTCGGTGTGTTGCGCGTGTCGTGTCGGTCGCGCGGCGAGTCCAGGGGTTCGGCCTACGTGCTCAAGCCGCCTTCGCGACGCGACCGCAGACGCCGAGGCCGTCGCCAGGCGGTTACCGACGCTCTGGTTTACCCGGAGCGCCACTGGTGAGCGTCGGCGGTTGCTGCCTCTCCCCAATCCATGCCTGCTCAGGGTGGGCTTACTGGGCGTGCAGTATGCCGACCTTGATCGCCGTCAGAACGCTGTTACGGCCCTGCCCGGCGGTGTCCGGATTGCATGTCAGCGTGATCACGCCGCCGGTCGTCGCGCCCGTCAGGGTGACGGTTCCGTAGAACACATTCGCCGCGGGAGCGCTGGCTGATCCCCGCCCGATCGCAGCTCCGCCCTCAAGCAGTGTGCAGGAGGCGAGCCCAGCATTCCCGCTGGTGTTTCCAAGCTCGGTGGCGGCAGTCACAACGTAGGCGCCGCCGGTGGGCAGCGTCAGCTGGACGAGAGCGGTGTCGACGCCTAGGGGAAGCGTTGTCGGGAGGGGCACTCGCGCCACGAATCCGTCCGAGGGGCCGGTCGCGCCAACGCCGCCCGGTGCTCCCGCCGGGCCCTGGACTCCGCCCGGGCCTTGGCTGCCCGGAAAGCCCTGCTTCCCGCGGAATCCGCGAGGGCCGCGCGGCCCTCGCGGCGCCCTCTTGGTGGGTGACTTGGCCCCACTTGCCCGAGCACCGCTAGGTGAGCCGCTCGCGGCCCATGCGCCACCTCCGCCGGCGACGAAGAGCGCCGCGCAGGCGACCACGAGGGCGGGCGATGGGCGACTGAGTTTCGGCATGGTGCGTCTCTCCTGCGGTTGCGAGGGCGGCATTGCAGCGGTCGCCGCGAGTGGAGCTCCTCTTACCACAAGCCCACCTCGCCGACAACCGATGGTCGCACTCATGCCGGCAGAGCCGCCGAGAAAGCCTGCCCGGCCTCTATGCCTTGCGCCGGCGCGTCCGCGCCAGGAAGATCGTCGTCGCCGCCTTCGTTGCCCGGACAGGCTGGCTGCGCGCGGCGCGGCCCCAGTCGCCGAGTGGCCCGAGCGCGCTGACGCTGACCTGCCCGCCCTCGGTGAAGGGGAAGGCGGCGACGCGCAGCGAGTGTCGGCGCGCGCTGACGGTGACCTGCTTCTGCGTACCACCGCTGTAGTTCACGACAACGCCGTAGCGGACGGCGGCGGCTACCGGGCTCCAGTTGATGATCAGCGCCGTGCCGCTGCGTCGCACGGTCAGCTTGTGCGGAGTTCCTGTCCGGCCGGTGCCGGCGAAGTGGAAGCGCGCGATGACCTGGGAGGGGATGGGCGTGCCGTCGACGGTGGCACGGGCCACGATCGTCCGCGTCCCGCCCGCACCGACGGCAGGCGTGAAGTGCAGCGTCCCCTTTCCGCCGCTCGAGCTGCCGAGCGCGTGCGAGACGTTCTTGCCGTCCTCGTAGAAGGTGACTTTCTGCCCGCCGCCGCGCTTGCGGGCGTCGTAGTGCAGTGTCAGATCGCCGCCGTGCCCGGTCACGCTGCCGCTGAAGTTGGTGTCGTACCCTGGCCGCGTCTCCGACAGCGGTCCGAGCGGGACGGAGCCCGGCAGGGCAGTGATCGTGTAGCGACCGGGCTTGCCGTTGCCGACGCCGATGAAGGTCGCACCGAACTGATCGGAGCGCAGCCCGACGAGCACACCGTTGCGGGTCAGGCCGTCCTCACCGAGTGAAAGGGTCTCGCCGCCCGGTCCGGTGACCAGCACCTTCGGAGCGCCGCCGCGTCCTTCGAGACGCAGGTTCTTCACCGTCTCGCCGGGCGCAACGGTGAATGACACGTCGCCGACGGCAGCCGCCGCGATGTTACGCACCCAGTAGTGGCTGGGCTTGCAGCCGTCAAACAGCCACACCTCATAGCGGAGGTTGGTTCCCAGGCCGACCCCAGGGTGCAGCGGGCCGAACTTGAGGCACGCGACGATGCCCTTCGAGCTGACCACGCCGAGGCCTCCGGCGCACGCGATCTTGACGCCCCGCAGGCAGATGGACGCATTGATGTCGGCCTCGAAGAGCCGGGTCCGCGCGTTGAACTGGGCGCCCAGACCGCCGTGGAAGACGAAGATCCCGAGCTGGAAGTCACCCCGGGCGGCCGCGAGCAGGTAGTCCGGATACGAGTACATCATCGCCCCGTGCCCGATGTCGAGGACACCGATCTCGGGAACGTTGATCGAAAGCGATCCGCCGAGCGCAAAAGTCGTGCTCGTGAAGGTGCGGGGGGCGATGTCCTGCAAGTTGACGCCCGCGTCGGCTTTGGTAAGGGTGTACGGCGCCCACGGCGTAGCGAACGCGGCAAGCAGAGTCCCACTCACCTTGGTCAGGTCGACCGCTGAGATCGTGCCGCCCCCGCGGATCACCGTGGGGTTGAGCTGGATCGCGAAGTTGATGTCGTTGAGCAGCACGCCGGGGAAGAGCTGCGGCGGCGGGATCGGGAAGCCGAACTGGATCTGACCACCGGCGCTCTTGAACGATCCCGCGCAGAAGGCGACGCCGTTTTGGATCGGCGGCGGCGAGAGGATGAACCCGGCACCGGGCGCGCCGTCAGGCCCCTTGCCGAGGTGGATCTGGGCCGTGGCGTGCCAGTACTTGCGCGAGCAGTTGGCGGCCCGGTCGCCCGCGGCGGCGTAGTGGAAGGCAAGTTGATCGAGTCCGATGCCCCCGATCGACGCGTGGGGGATGCTGATGTCGAGCGTGTCCAGATGCAGGGGCTGATCGTTGGTGGCCACGGCGCCGCCGGCTGCGCTGGGCTGCGGCCCAGGGCCAAAGACCTGGAAGACCGGAGGCAGCATGACGTGAACCGTCACCAGGCTCTCGTGGACGCCGTCGAAGGACTTGAACGCGAGCTCCGCCCCGGCGTTGAGCGGAAAGCCACCGACATCGGGCAGGCCCTTGCGCGGGTCGAACGTGAGTACGGGCCGGGTCTGCCCGTTGACGTTCCCCGGGATCTTCGGCTTGCCGGTCACCTTGTAGAGGTTGCTGACGTCAAAGTCGATCTCGCCGGACTTGAGGGTGATCGACCCGAGCTTGACCGTCGCGTGGGGGGCGACGACGCGGAACTGATCGGGATAGAGGATGACAAGGCCGCTGCCCGGGTTGATCGTCAAGCCGTTGAGATGCACGACGCCCGTGCCGACATAGATCGGCTGATCCGAGTAGGTCGCCTTGAACTTGTCGCACTGGACGGTCTTGCCCGTCTTGCTCTGCTCGGCCTTGCAGAACGCCGTCACCCAGAACGGGATCACGGGGTCCTTGTAGTACCTGGCGACAACGGCGGCCGCGGAGGCCGGCAGCACGCTCGGCGACTTCACCTGCACGAAGCAGCCGCGGGCGTCGATGATGCCCTCGACGATGGCGCCCTGGGTGCACGTCGCGCGGAGCGGAGCGGGTGTGAGCAGGGCCGGAGTCGCGGCCGCGACGATCCTCGGGCCCATCTGCGTGGCCGGCAGGCCCGTGCCGACGACGCGAGGCTGCACCGTCGTGGCGGACGTCGCTCCGCAGGCGCCGATCGCGGTGACGCCGATGTGCGCCTGAGTCGTGGTGGGCAAGGCGATCTTCAGGAGGGGCAGTGTCGCGGGCCCGTTGTAGTCGGGGTGGCCGTCCCCGTTCAGATCCACGGTGATCCGCGCCGCGCCGGTCGTCTGGGCCGTCTGGAGGATCACGCCCTGGCCGCCCGCCGGCGTCTGCACCGAGACATTGACGCTCGGCGCGCATGCCGCGCCGCCGGGGGCTGGAACTCCGCCTGCACCCGCGCCGGGGGCGGGTGCCGCAACGGGGTCGCCCTGCAGGCGCGCGACTGCTACGTCGCTGGCGTCGGTCGCGTTGTTGGTCGAGCCCGCCACGACGATCTGCCCGTCCGGCTGCAGCGCGACGTCGCCGTCGAACTCGGCGCCTCCGAAGTCCACAGCGACCGTGCCGCCGTTCCCGAAGCTCGCGTCGGGGGTGCCGTCGGGCGCGAGGCGGAGGACGAGGAAGTCGCTGTTCACGTCGCCCGTGCCGAGGATGACGATCCTGCCATTCTGCTGAATGGCGAGGGCCAGGCCCAGCTCGTTGGCCGCCCCGTAGCCGGCCGTCAACTTCCCGTCACCACTGAAGCTCGTGTCCATCGAGCCATCGGCGTTGAGCCTGGCGACGGCGAGATCTCCGTCGCCGGCTGTCGTCGTGCCTGCCATCACGATCTTCCCGTCCGGCTGGAGAGCGACGCCGTTCGCCGCATCGCTGCCGCCGAAATCGATCGAGGCCTTGGCCGATGCCCCGGCCCCGAACGTGCTGTCGAGGCTGCCGTCCGCGTTCAGCCGTGCGACCACCATGTCGCTGATCGCGCCGCCGCCCTTCCCGGCAACCAGGATCTTGCCGTCGGGCGCGATCGCAACCGAGAACGCTACGTCGCCGCCGCCGCCGAAGTCGACCGTTTGCCGGCCGTCTCCCGAGAAGGTCGTGTCCGGCGTGCCGTCCGCGTTGAGCCGCGCGATCGCGAAGTCGCCGCCGACGCTCGTCGAGCCGACCAGCACGAGCTTCCCGTCCGGCTGTTGCACCATGGCGTTCACGGCGTCGTTGCCACCGAAGTCGACGATCGAGGTGCCCGCGCCCGTGAACGACGTGTCCGGGCTGCCGTCGGCGTTCAGCCGCTTGGTCACGAAATCCTGGGTCGCGTAGCCCTGACCGGAGACGACGATCCGCTCGTCGGGGAGCACCACGACCCCGCCACCAGTGTCGGCTGCCGCTGTCCCGAGCGTCACCTTGCCGCCGGACCCGAAGGTGGCGTCGGGGGTGCCGTCCGAGGTAAAGCGCCCGACGGCGAAGTCACCGCCGCCCACGGCGTCCGTCGAGCCAACGACGACGATCCGTCCGTCCGGGGTGATCGCCACGTGGGTGCCGCGGTCCTGCCCGCCGAAGTTGAGCGTCTGCTTGCCGTCGCCGCTGAACGACGTGTCGAGGTCGCCCGGAGCGGCGGCGGTGGCGATCGAAGCGGACAGCACGAGCGCGCACACAGACGCGATCGCAGCGCATGCGAGCAGCCGCGAACGATCGAGAATCTGCCCTCCCGGCGCGCCCATCGCGCGAGCATAGCCACCGGAACGGCGCTGCCGCGGCACGGCATCCTGACAGGGCCCCATCGGCCGCATCGCAAACAGGCCGCCGCCCCCCTCGCGCCCATGACCGGTGGTTGCGTGAATACGACAGTGAGAGTTGAACGCCTCAGCGCGAAGGCGCCCCCATTTCCTTGTCTGAACCGCTTAGGCAAGCCACAAACGGCTTGGTTACGGGACAGGGGCGACAGGGCTCGAACCTGCGACCTTCGGTTTTGGAGACCAGGGCTCGAACCTGCGACCTTCGGTTTTGGAGACCGACGCTCTACCAGCTGAGCTACGCCCCTTCGCCCGACGAGTTTAGCCGACTCGAAGTTCGCGGCTGCGCTCGAAAATCTGGCACTCTCGGGCGTGGATGCCCATCGAAGTCCACCAGACGAAGCGGAAGATCGTGTATCGCGCTGTCATCCCGAGTGACGAGGCCGGCGCGAAGGGCGTGACCAAGTCGTTCCGGACACGGGCTGCCGCCGAGGCCTGGGAGCGCGAGATGATCGCCGCCGGCGACGATGCTGCAGCGGCGGATGACGGCGACCCGCCGGGGACTCGAGCGGAGCTCTCTCAGCGGCGCTGACGGCACGGCTCGAGCGCCGAGAGCGTGCCGTCGCGCTCCTCGACGATGAGGCCATCCAGCTCCAAGTCGGCAAGAGCCGCCGCAGTGACGTCGGCGCCCAGACCGGTTGCAAGCGCCAGAGCGTCGCGCCTGCGGGGACGGCGGCGAAGCTCCGACCACAGCGTGCCGGCGACGCCGGCCGGCGGTTCGAGGCGGGCGGGCTCGACGGCCATCTGCACGCCGAGGGCGTCGAGTACGTCGGCTGCGCTGCCCACCGGAGCCGCGCCCGCTCGCAGTAGCGCGAGCGTGCCGGCGCCGAGCTCCAGCCAGGGAGCTCCGGGAACGGCCAGGACGTCGCGACCGATCGAGAGCGCGTGGTCGGCCGTGATCAGCGCGCCGGAGCGCCTCGTCGCTTCCACCACCACCGTGGCCTGGCTCAGGGCGGCGACGATCCGGTTGCGGACAGGGAAGCGCCAGGGTGCGGGTTCGACGCCCGGCCCCCACTCCGAGACGATCGCGCCGGTGGCCGCGATGCGAGCTGCGAGCGCCGCGTTGCGGCGCGGGTAGTTTCGGTCGATGCCACAACCCAGCACTGCGACCGTGCGGCCGCGGCCGTCCAGGGCGCCTGCGTGAGCGGCTGCGTCGATTCCCAGCGCCAGGCCGCTGATCACGCTCACGCCGGCTTCGGCCAGCTCCCGGGCGAGCGTGCGGGCGAAGCGCTCGCCGGCGGCCGACGGCGCGCGCGCTCCGACCATGGCGACCGACGGCGGTGCGCACGCCGCCGCGAGCGCGAGCGGTCCGCGCACGTGCAGGCGCTTCGGCTCACCCGCCCCGAGGTGGGCGAGCCACGCGGGCCAGCCCGGCGAGCCTCGCTCGAGCAGGCGCACAGGCGGTGGTGTCACCCGAGCGCCGTTCCGCGGGGGATCAGGGCGAGCGCCTCGCCGACGTGCTCGCGTGCGATGCCGCCGGCTTCGGCAAGGTCGGCGGCCGAGCGCGCCAGGCGCAGAACCCGCACCTGCCGGCGCGCACTCAGACGCTGGGACGTCGCCGCGCGCTCCAGTAGCTCGCGCGCGTCTGGCGCGATGCCCAGGCGCTCGAGCTCCGCGAGCTCGAGCCGCGCGTTCGGGATCGACTGGCCGCGGGCCGTCTGCCAGTCGCGCGCCGCGGCCACCCGCAGTGCCACGACCGCAGTCGTCTCGGGCCTATCGCGGCTGAGCGCCTCGGGGTCGGGGGCGTCGACGCGCACGACGAGATCGAGGCGGTCGACCAGCGGGCCGCTGAGGCGGGCGCGGTAGCGCTCCACCCGCTCGTTCGTGCAGGTGCAGCCTCCCAGGCCGCCGCACGGACAGGGGTTTGCGGCCGCCACGAGCTGCACGCGCGCCGGGAAGCGCACGCGGCCCGCAGCCCGCGCCACCACCAGCTCGCCGTCCTCGAGTGGCTGGCGCAGCGCCTCGAGCGCGCTGCGCGAGAACTCGGTGAGCTCGTCGAGGAAGAGCACGCCGCCGCTCGCGAGCGAGATCTCGCCTGGGCGAGGGGCGGCGCCGCCACCCACGAGCGCCGGCGCCGAGGCGCCGTGGTGCGGGGAACGGAAGGGAGGGCGGCGGATCGCTCCCGAGCCCGGCCGGAGTACACCGGCCGCCGAGTGAACGCGCGTCACCTCCAGCGCAGTCTGCTCGTCGAGCTGCGGGAGGAGGCCGGGCAGCCGCCTGGCGAGCATCGTCTTGCCGACACCGGGCGGGCCGATCATGAGGACGTTGTGCCCGCCGACCGCCGCGAGCTCGAGCGCACGGCGCGCCAGCGGCTGCCCGCGCACGTCCGCGAGATCGGGCCCGCCGGCGCACACGGTCCCACGCGCCGGCTCGGCGCGCGGAAGCTCGAGCTCGCCGCGCAGCCAGGCGACGACCTCGGTCAGGTGGCGCGCGCCGTGCACGGGCAGGCCGGTCACGAGCGCGGCCTCGGGTGCGCAGCCCAACGGGCACACGAGCGCCTCGAGGCCGACGCGCCGGGCGGTCTCGGCCGCGATCAGCGCTCCGTGCACGGGACGCAGCCGCCCGTCGAAGGCGAGCTCGCCGAGCACGAGCACCTTGCCCGCCCGCGCGCGAGGCAGCTGATCGCTGGCAGCGAGGATGGCGACCGCCATCGCCAGGTCGTGCCGCGGCCCGAGCTTGGGCACGTTGCCCGGTGCGAGGTTGACGACGACGCGCCCCTGAGGCCACCAGAGCTCGCTCGCGATCACGCCCGCACGCACCCGCTCCCGCGCCTCCGTCACCGCCCGGTCCGGCAGGCCCACGATGATCGTGGCACCGTGCTCGCGTCCGCTCACGCGGGCCTCGACCTCGACGAGCTCGCCCTCGACGCCGATGGCCGTTTGACTGTTCGCGGTCGCGATCACACCGTGGACGCTAGGCCCGGTGAGCGTGACGGGAGCGTCACCGCCGCGAACGCGAGTGCGTCAAAGCGATGGCTCAGGGATGAAAGGCATCCGCGAAGTAGCGCACGCGGCGGCCGTCGACCGTGACCAGGTCGAGCCGGATCGCGCGGACCCACTCGTACCCGCGGCTCTCCGCCAGCCACTGCGCCGAGCGCGAGAGCCCGGCGACGCGATCCGGCCCCACCGCCTCGGCGGCCCCGCCCGCCCGCCGCACCTTCACCTCGATGACGGCCAGCGTGTGGCCGTAGCGGGCGACGATGTCGACCTCGCACGCACCTCGTACTCGCTGGTTGCGCGCCAGCACGCGGCCGCCGCGCAGTCGGACGAGCCACGTCGCGAGCGTCTCGCCGCGCCGCCCGAGGGCGTGCGCGCGGGTCATCAGGCCTCGAGCAGCGAGAGCTGCATGGCCCGCACCGTCACGAACGAGCGACGGTGCAGCGGGCACGGCCCGTGGCTCACGAGCGCCTCTCGGTGGACGGGTGTGGAGTAACCCACATGCCCGTCGAAGCCATAGATCGGATAGGTGGCGTGCAAGCGCCGCATGAGGCGATCGCGTGTGACCTTGGCGATGATCGAGGCAGCGGCGATGGCGGCGCTCGTGCCGTCGCCGCCGATGATCGCCCGGTGCTCGCGCTCGAGCGGAACGCGGAAGCCGTCCGACAGGAGCAGCGTGCCGGGCGGTGCGTCGAGGCTGCGCAGCGCCCGGGCGAGCGCGGAGAGATTCGCGCGGTGCACGCCCCGCCGGTCGACCTCGAGCGCAGGAGCGACGATCACGCTCACGCGGGTCGCGCATGCGAGCACCGCCTCGTACAGCTCCTCGCGCTGCGCGATCGTGCGCGTCTTCGAATCATCGAGCTGCGCCAGGGGCGCGCACACGCGCCCCTGGAGGCGGCGATAGTCGAACAGCACGGCGGCGGCGACCAGCGGGCCGGCAAGCGCGCCCCTTCCCGCCTCGTCGGTGCCGGCGACGAACGGCGCGCCGAGCGCACGGTCGTAGCGCAGCAGGCGGTGGCCCGGCCGGAGCAGCTTGCGCGCTGGGCGCTGACGGACGGCGACGGCCATCCGGCGAGCGTAGCGCGGCAACCCCCGGCTCGCCGGACGCGGGTGCAACTCGTCACGCAGCGCGCAGACGCGCCTCAGAAGAAGCGGATGCGAAGCGGCGGCCAGGCCAGCCCGAAGGCCCTGCCGAGCAGCTGGCTGCGCGGCACCGGGCCCCAGATGCGGGAGTCCTGCGAGTCGCTGCGGTTGTCGCCCATGACGAAGTAGCGGCCGGTGGGCACGACGATCGGGCCGAACTGCTGGGTGCTGCCGCGCGCGTAGGGCTCGTCCAGCGGCACGCAGCCCGTGCCCCCGGGCCCGGTGCAGATCGAGACGTGCCCGTGACGGGCCTTCACCCAGTCGCCGGGCAGGCCGATGATGCGCTTCACGAACACGCGCCGCGAGGCGGTGTCCGCGTAGAAGACGCGATCGCCCCGGCCGTTCGGGTGCAGCACGACGATGTCGCCGCGCGTCGGGCGCTCGATCGAGTACCAGAAGCGCGCCGCCAGCAGACGATCGCCGGGCAGCAACGTGCGGGCCATCGAGTCGGTCGGGACGCGGAAGATCCCCACCACCCAGCGCTGCAGCCCATAGGCGAGCCCGAGCGCGAGGATGACCGTGAGCGCGAGCTGGACGAACGAGCGGCTACGCAGCCAGTCCATGCTCAGAGGATGCCGAAGCGGTTCGGCGTCCAGTAGCGGACGAAGGCGGTGCCGATCACGTTGCGCGTCGGCAACGGGCCCCACACGCGGCTGTCCTCCGAGCTCAAGCGGTTGTCGCCGAGCACGAAGTAGGCGTTGCGAGGCACCGTGATGGGCCCGAAATCGTCCGTGTAGGTGCGCGCGTACGGCTCCTTCAGCGCCCGGCAGGCGACGCGGGGCGCGCGGCAGATCAGCACCTGCCCGCCCACGGCCTGGATGGTCTCGCCCGGAAGCCCGACGACGCGCTTGATGAACGTGACCTTCGCCTGCGTGAGCGCGCCGTCGACGGGCACGTCGCCGATGCCCGGCGGGTGGAAGACGATCACGTCGCCCCGCCGGGGATCGCCGAACCAGGAGAGAAAGCGCGCTGCGAGCACGCGATCGCCCTCGTCGACCGTCGGCCGCATCGAGCCGCTGGGGATGCGATAGGACTTGACGACGTACTGCTGCACGAGCCAGGTCAGGCCCAGCGCGAGCACGACGACGACGGCCAGCTCGGCGATCGCCGCAAGCGGCGATCGCTTGCGGACGAGCGGGAAGTGCAGCTCGATCCGCTCGACGCCCCCCTGGCCCTCGGCCGGAGCGGCCACGGGATCCGCTAGCGCTGCTTCTCGCGGATGCGCGCCTGCTTGCCGACCTTGTCGCGCAGGAAGTAGAGCTTGGCGCGGCTCACGTCGCCGATGGCCATGACCTCGATCTTCTCGATCTTGGGCGAGTGCACGGGAAACGTGCGCTCGACGCCGACGCCGAAGGACTGCTTGCGGACGGTGAACGTCTCACGGGCGCCGGAGCCCTGGCGCTTGATGCAGACGCCCTCGAAGACCTGGACGCGGCGTCGCGAGCCCTCGATCACCTGAAAGTGGACGCGCAGCGTGTCGCCGGCCTTGAAAACCGGCACCTGGCGCATCTGGCGCGCCTCGAGTTCCTGGATCACGTTCATGTGCTCGGTCTTCCGTTCGTACGCCGTCGGGACGTCCCATGCTAGACGATTGGCTGCGAGGCCCGTCCCATAGGATCAGGCGCCGCGCTCGTCGGCTCGCCGCGCTGCGGCCTGTTCGCGCCGCCAGGCCTCGATGCGGGCATGGTGCCCGGAGAGCAGCACCTCGGGGACGCCGTGGCCCCGCCAGTCGGCTGGCCGCGTGTAATGCGGGTACTCGAGCGCGCCCTCGAGGGCCGGGGCGAACGACTCCTGCTCACTCGACGCGTCGTCTGCGAGCGAGCCCGGCAGCAGCCGCGCGAGCGCGTCCACGACCGCCATCGCCACGGGCTCGCCGCCGCTCAGCACGAACGGGCCGAGGCTGAGGGACTCCGTCGCGACGTGCTCGAGCGCGCGCGCGTCGAAGCCCTCGTAGCGGCCGCAGAGGAGCGTGATGCGCTCGCACGCTGCGAGCTCGCGCGCGTACGCGTCGTCGAAGCGGCGGCCGCCGGGATCGAGTGCCACGATGCGCCGGCCGGCGCGTGCCGCTGCGAGCTCGCAGCCGTAGGCGCCCTCGACGGCGCAGGCCACGGCGTCGACGCGCATGAGCATGCCCGCGCCACCGCCGAACGGCGCGTCGTCCACCTGGGCGTGCGGCAGCGGCGAGTAGTCGCGATACGAGAGGAAGCGCAGCGACAGCGCTCCCGTCAGGGCGCGCTGTACCGCGGGCTCCTCCGACAGCCAGGCGAACCAGTGGGGGAAGAGCGTGAAGACGTCGATCTCGAGCATGGGAGCGTCGCTACTCGCCGAGCGGCTCGGCGAAGGCCTCCGCCAGCTCGACGGCGCGCCCGGCCACGTCCACGCCCGGAACCGCCTCGCGCGTGAACGGCACGAGGTGCTCGCGGCCGTCAGCCAGGCGCAGCACCAGCACGTCGTTGGCGGGCCGCTCGAGCACGTCGACGACCTCGCCGAGCTCGCGCCCGCCGCAGCGAGCGCGCATGCCGACCAGGTCGCGCACCCAGAACGCATCGTCCTCCGGCGACGGGGCATCGCTCGCACGCAGCTCGAGCTGATGTCCCAGCACCGCGTAGGCCGCCTCACGCGTGGTGATGCCCTCGAGCTCGAGGATCGGAGACTGCGCCGTTCCGGCAACGCTCAGCACGGCTCGCTCCTTGCCGTCCAGAAGCAGCGTCGCGCCGGGCGCAAAGGTGTACCACTCGGCCGCTCCGACAACGCGGAAGGCGCCGGCCAGCCCGTGCGCCCGCCCGATCAGGCCGAGGCGCAGCGGCGGAGCCTGGTCACTCCCCGTCACGGATCTCGAGCGTGACACGCTCGCCCGATCCCGCCGAGGCGCGAGCGACCGTGCGCAGGGCGCGCACGGTGCGGCCGCCACGGCCGATCAGGCGCCCGGTGTCCTCGGGATCGACCTGCACCGAGACGTGTCGTCCCTCGCCGTCGACCGTCTCCTCGACGACGACGGCCTCCGGTTTGGAGGCCAGCAGCCGCACGAGGTACTCGACGAGCTCGCGGATCTCAGACCCCCGCGATTTTGAGGAGCTTCTTGACCGGCTCGCTGGGCTGGGCGCCCTTCGCAAGCCAGGCGCGCGCGCGGTCGGCGTCGATCTCCACGACGGAGGGGTCGGCCTGGGGCACGTAGCGGCCAATCGTCTCGATGCTCTTTCCGTCGCGCGGGCTGTGCGAGTCGATCACGACGACGCGGTAGTGCGCGTTCTTCTTCGAGCCGAGGCGGGTGAGGCGGATCTTTACGGCCATGCTGATGTCACCTCCTTCGCTTCTTACTCTTGCTCCGCGTGCCGGCGGCACGCGGTCGTTGCGCTGCGGGAGCCCCACCCATCGCGGGAGTTCCTCCGGCGGCGACCTGCTTCATCATCTTCTTCATTTGACGGTGCTGCTGCAGCAATTGATTGACCTGCTGCACGCTCGTTCCGGAGCCAGACGCGATCCGGCGGCGGCGCGAGCCGTCGATCACTGACGGGTTGCGGCGCTCCGACGGCGTCATGGAGAGGATCATCGCCTCGACGCGGTCGAGCTGCTTGTCATCGACCTGCATGTCCTTCACCTGCTTGCCGATCCCGGGAATCATACCCAGCAACGAGCGCAGAGACCCCATCTTGCGAATGCGGCGGAGCTGATCGAGCAAATCGTCGAGCCCGAACTCCGAGGTCTTGAGCTTGCGCTCGAGCTCCAGCGCGTCGCCCTCGTCGATCTGCTCCTGGGCGCGCTCGATCAGCGTCAGCACGTCGCCCATGCCGAGGATGCGCGAGGCCATGCGGTCGGGATGGAACTCCTCGAGCTGGTCGAGCTTCTCGCCCACGGACGCGAACACGATGGGCTTGCCGGTGACCGCGCGCACCGAGAGCGCCGCGCCGCCGCGGGCGTCGCCGTCGAGCTTCGTCAGGATCACGCCGTCGAAATCGACGGCGTCCCGGAACTGCTCGGCGACGTTGACGGCATCCTGGCCGGTCATCGCGTCCAGCACCATGAGCACGTTCTGCGGCTTGACGGCGTTGCGGATGCGCACGAGCTCGTCCATGAGGTCGCGCGTCGACGTGCAGCCGGCCGGCGGTGTCGACGATCACGACGTCGCGGCCCTGCGACGTCGCAGCCTCGACGCCGTAGCGCGCAACCGCGACCGGGTCGCCTCCGGTGCCGCGCTCGAAGACGGGCACCTCGACCTGACGGCCGAGCGTCTTCAGCTGCTCGACGGCCGCGGGGCGCTGCAGATCGCAGGCCACGAGCGCGGGCTTGTGGCCCTGCCTGGAGAGCAGGCTCGCGAGCTTGCCCGCAGCGGTCGTCTTGCCCGAGCCCTGCAGACCGCAGAGCAGGATCACCGTCGGCGGCTTGGAGGCGAACGTGAGCTTCGTGCCGGCCGCTCCGAGCAGCTCGGTCAGCTCCTCGTCGACGATCTTCACGACCTGCTGGCCCGGGGTCAGGCTCGAGAGCACCTCCTGGCCGACCGAGCGCTCGCGCACGGCGGCCACGAACGTCTTGACCACGCGGAAGTTGACGTCGGCCTCGAGCAGGGCGAGGCGGATCTCGCGCATCGCGCGGTCGATGTCGTCCGCACTCAGCGCTCCGCGCGAGCGCAGGTCGCCCAGGGTGGCCTGCAATTTGTCCGAAAGCGACTGGAACATGCGGCTCGCATGGTACCCGCGGAGCGGGGGTAGACTCACCGGGAGTGATGACCCTCGCTCACGCCGCAGCAGGCGCCGCGATCGGCTCGCGCATCCGCTCGCGCCGCGCGGCGGTGCTCGCCTGCGTCGGAGCGCATGGACTGCTCGACCTCCCCGCGCACGACGATCTCGACGAGACCGAGGAGGGCATGCTGATCCTCGCCACGATCGCGCTCACGGCGCGCCTCTTCGGGCCGCGCAGCCGCGAGTTCTGGTGTGCCTTCGCGTGCTCGATGCCCGATCTCGAGCATGTCGTCCTGCGCGGCAGGCGGCTGCGCTTCTACCCCACGCACCGCTTCTCGCGGCTGCATGACGCGCTTCCCGGCCCCCGGGCGACAGCCCGCGCGCAGGCCGGTGCCGCGCTCGTCGCACTCGCGCTGACCGCACGCTCCGTCGCACGCGCGCGAGCCCGCGCGTGAGCGACGCGCCGGCCAACCTCGCAGGTCAGTTGCTGATCGCCGAGCCGCGCCTGGCCGACCCGAACTTCCACCGCAGCGTCGTGCTCGTGCTCGCCCACGACGCCGAGGGCGCGCTCGGCGTCGTGCTCAACCGGCCCACCGGGGTGCCCGCCTGCGAGGTCGTCGAGGAGCTCGCGTCGCTCGTCGACTCGGGCGACGTGCTGCACGAGGGTGGCCCCGTGCAGCGCGACGGAGTGGTCGTCCTGGCGGACTTCGCGGAGCCGGAGGAGTCCGAGCGCCTGGTCGTCGGCAGCGTCGGCATGCTCAGCGATCTGAGCGAGCCCGAGCGGCTGTCCGAGAGCGTGCGCCGCGTGCGCGCGTTCGCGGGCTACGCCGGCTGGGGCGCCGGCCAGCTGGAGGGCGAACTGCAGCGCGAGGACTGGTTCCTCGAGCCGGCGCGCGTCGACGATGTGTTCAGCTCGGCGCCCGGCGAGCTCTGGTCGAGCGTGCTCGAGCGCAAGGGCGGTAGCTATCGGCTCGTCTCCCGCATGCCCGACGACCCGAGCATGAACTAGGCCGGGACGGCCTAGGCGTCGGTCTCGGGCCGCGGGAAGCGCGGGACCAGCCGCGGGAACACGCGGAAGCGCGGCAGAGCGGGCAGTGGCACCCGCGGCAGTCGGCGCAACTCGATCGCCAGCACGGCGGCGACCACCAGGCCGGCGCCGAGGAACTGGGCCGCGACGAGTCGCTCGCCCAGGATGAGAACGCCGCAGCCGACGGCGACCGCCGGCTCGACGGACGACGCGATGCTCGCCCGCGAGGGCCCGATGCGGCCGAGCCCCGAGAGGAACGCCGAGACGGCGAAGGCCGTCGGCACCAGTCCGAGCGCGATCACTGCCAGCGCGGCGGTCGCCGTATGGATCGGCGCCCCTCCGTGAACGGCGTGTGCGACCGCGAAGGCGCCGGCTGCCCCCGTCGCCACGCAGCGTGGAGAGCGCGAGCGGCTCGACGCGGTCGCGCAGGTGCGCGGAGGCCAGGACGTAGACGGTGTAGAGCGTCGCCGAGGCGAATGCCAGCAGTGCCCCGGGCGCGTTGAGGGCTCCCAGTCCGCCGCCCGCCACGAGCAGGCCGACGCCGCTCACGGCGAGGGCGATCGCAGCTGTGCGGCGGCGCGAGAGACGCTCCCGGCCCAGCATGACGGCACCGGCCATCACGAGCACCGGATAGCAGTAGGAGACGACGCCCGCCGGCCCCGCCCCCATGCGCTCGATCGCGGCCAGGTAGAGCGCCGAGGTCGCGGAGTAGGTGGTCGCGCCGAGCGCGACGGCCACCAGGCCGATGCGCAGCCCGGGGAGCGGACGGCGCAGAGCCAGGAGCACGAGCCAGAGGGCGAGCGCGCCCAGCGCGTAGCGGGTCGCCAGGAGCGTCGTGGTGGCGACGTGCTCGCGCTGAGCCAGCGCTACGAGGACCCGACGGACCCGAACGCGGCCGCACTGCCGGCGCATTCGACGAGACCGCGGCGCTCCTCGCTCATGGGCGAGAGCGGCGCTGCGGACGAAGAGCCTCGTTCGGGCGGTCGGCGCCGCCGAGCAACAGGAGCAGGGTGATCAGGGGGTTCGGCATGGCCGACTCCTCAGGAAGGTGGTGTGGATTCGCGGGCGACGGTGCTGACCGCCTGGGCGGGCGAAAGCGCCCTGCCACCTCAGGATATGGCCTATCCCATCGGTAGGCCTATCCAGTCCTGACTCTGTGATCAATAGGAAACGCCTATGCTTGACTGAGTGAACCTGCAACAGCTCAGCTACTTTCGCGAAGCCTTCGAGCGGCGCTCGTTCAGCGCCGCCGCCAAGGCGCTGCACCTCGCTCAGCCCTCGCTGTCGGAGCAGATCCGGCGCCTCGAGGGTGAGCTCGGCGTGCCGCTCTTCGTGCGTGTCGGCCGGGGGGTCGAGCCGACCGAGGCAGGTCGCGCCCTGCTCCCCCACGCGGAGCGCGTGCTGGCCGAGATCGAGTCAGCGCGCGAGTCCGTCGCCGGAGTCCGTGACGTCCGTGCCGGGACGGCCAGCTTCGGCACGTTCTCGACAGCGGTCTACTACCTGCTGGCCGATCTCGCGGAGGCATTCACCGCGCGCTACCCGGGCGTCCGCCTACGCATCGTCGGGCTCAACTCCTCGGCCGTCGCCGACGACGTGCGCGCGGGCCGGCTCGAGGCGGGGCTGGTGGTGCTGCCCGTCGACGCCGAGGGCCTCGTCGTCCGGCCGGCGCTGCGCGACGAGGTGCTCTACACGAGCGCGCACTCCCATCGCGTCCGCCACCCGGTGACCACGGCCGAGCTCGCCCGCCGGCCGCTGATCTTCACGGATGCGAGCCACGCGGCGGAGGATCCAACCCGTCTGCAGATCTCCGCGCGCGCTCAGGAGGCCGGCGTCACGATCGAGCCGGTCGTCGAGGTCGAGTACCTGAGCGCAGCTCTCGAGCTCGCGTCGCGCGGCGTGGGCGATGTGCTCGTGCCATCGGTGGTGACGCGCAACAGGAGGTTCCCCTCAGGCCTGCACAACGTGCGCTTCGCCGAGCGCATCTACGACTCGTTCGCGTTCGTGACTCGCCGAGGCGCCACGCTCTCCCCGGCGACGGCGGCGCTGCTCGAGCTCGCCGACGGGCTGCTGCACGACCTCGGGGACGAGCTGCCGGGGCGCTGAGCGCTCCCTGCCCCCACTCCGCGTCGGGCCTGCACTACGTTGAGAAGGCGACGGGTATGGGGACGAACGAGCGCATGCGACGGCTCTACGCCAACCATCTCGGCCCTGAGGAACGTGTGCTCGCGAGTGTGCGCGGGACCGTTGACACCGGCCGCGGCGAGCCATGGACCGGCTTGCTGCTCGCGACCGACCGGCGGCTCGCGTTCATCGCGGACGACAGGGCGACGTACCTGCCGTACGCCGCGATCGAGCGCGTCGGGCGCGGCAAGAGCCTGCTCGGCAGCTACGTCGAGCTGACGACCAGCGGCCAGGCGGTGCGCATCAAGTGGGTCAGCGCGCGACGCGTGCGGCCGTTCGTGCGAACCGTGCGCTCGGCGGTGCGGCAGAGCCGGCCGAAGCGCCGCGGGCGCTCGCCCGTGCGCGCGACCTGAGCCCGCCGCCGCCGTCAGACGGGCTCGTCGCGGACGACGATCGCGGGCCCGACCCGGACGACGCGTTCCCAGGGGATTACGTGGTGGCCGTGCACCTTGGCCTGGGCAGGGCCGCCGCTGCCGCGCGTGCCGATCCCGTAGCGCTCCAGGACCCCGAGATGGCCCGCCGCGAGCCCCGTGATGCGGAGGCGGCCGTCCACGAGCTCGCCGCGCACGTCGTGGACGCGTCCCAGGCGCACGCCCGCTTCGGTCACCACCCGGCGATGGAGGAGCTCGGAGAGACGCATCAGGCGCCGGGCAGCTTTCCGACGAGCGAGGCCCAGCGCTCGTCTCCGCGGTTGAGGCGCAGCTCCTGGGCGGAGCGCCGCAGCGTCACGACGGACGTGACGGACTCGACGTCCTGCCACGCAACGTGCACCGCATTGCCCGAGAGCCGCGCTGCCAGCCGCCCCAGCCGTCCGCGCGTGCGCCACGCGTTCCCGCCCACGACGATCTCGCGGACCTCGGGCGCCCCGCCCTCGAGGCCGGAGATCTCGAGGTCGTCGACCTTGCCGCAGTTCCGCCCGTTCGCGTCGACCAGCTGGTGGTCGAGGATGCCGAGCGCGATGTCGACCTCCGTGGGCCTCGTCATCCCTGGCCTCCGTTCGTGAGCAGCATCAGGGGAATGGCCGCGAGCGCGATCACGAGGATCACGATCATGTACAGGACGCCGAGCGCGTTGGCGAGCCTCCCGTTCACGTGCGCGCCCATGTAGGTGCGATCGTTGGCGACCAGGAGAATCGGCAGGTACGTCAAGGGCAGTGCGACGACGGAGAAGATGACCGAGTACTCGGTCAGCTTGACGGGGTCGTACCCGGTCATGACGACGAGCAGCGCGAGCGCGAAGATCGCGAGCCACGCGAGCGTGAAGCGCGGCGCAGCGGACGGCCGCTCCTTCTTGCCCCACTTCCACCCGAAGAACTGCGAGAGGTTGTAGGCGCCCGCGAACGACGTCTCGACCGCGGCGCCGCCCACCGCGAAGAGGATGCCGACGAGCGCCAGCAGCAGGCCGACCTGCCCGAGCGAGTGCTCGGCGGCGAGCGCCGGCGTGCCCAGGAACTGCGGCGAGATCCCGCGCGGCAGGAAGAGCACGGCGGCCACGATCATGAGCGCGAACGAGAGGAAGCCGCCGAGCGCGTAGCCGATGATCGCGGTCACGTTGTTGAGCCGGAGATCCTTGACTCCCCAGCGATCCTCGACGGCTCCCGAGGAGTAGAAGTAGACCTCGTACGGCGTCATGGCGGCGCCGAGCAGCCCGACCACGAAGTAGAGGTAGACCATCAGGCTGCCGCCCGAGTGGTGACCCGGCACGAAGCCGTGCGCCACCCCGCCCCAGTCCGGGTGGAGCTTGATCGCCGCCACGGCGAAGACCAGCAGGCCCAGGCCGAGGTAGCCGAAGACGCGCTCGAGCCAGCGGAACGGGAGCACCCACGAGGTCAGCGCGAGCAGCAGCACCGCGAAAGGGATCAAGAGGCGATAGGGCAGGCCCGAGAGCAGCTGGAAGCAGATCGCCACGCCGCCGACCTCGGCGGCGCAGGTCATGAGATTGACGATCTCGGAGGCGATCAGCGTCGCGAGTCCCGCCGCGAAGCCGGTGCGCTCGCGCACGAGGTCGAAGACGGGGCGCTCGGAGACCGCCGAGACGCGGCCGCACATCTCGGAGTAGACGATGATGCCGACGACGCCGATCACGACCACCCAGAGCAGCTGAAAGCCGAACGTCGCGCCGGCCTGTGTGTTGAAGACGAGATCGCCGATGTCGACGAAGCCGCCGATCGCCGACATGATCCCGAGCGCGACCGCCAGGATGCTCTTGAGCTTCACTCGAGCGCCGCGCCGATGTGCTCGCTCCGATCTGCGGCAGCCTGGAGATCGCGGCGGAGTGCGCGCTGCTCGTCCCTGGACGCACCGCCTAGACGCTCGAGCTCGGCGTGCACCTTCGCGGCAACGACCCGGAGCTCGCGCAGCTTGGGGCCGAGGCCGGGTGCAGCAGTCGCATGCTCGAGCGAGGTCTCTGCCTTGGCCGCCGCAACCGAGAGGTCGGCGGCGTGCTCGCGGCGGTACGTGCCCGTCGACTTGCCCGCTGCGGAGTCCCCGGCCAGGAGGGCGCCCTCGGCGGCGAGCGACTGAACCGCCTTGGAGTGCTCCGAGAGCCCTTTGGCCCCCAGGCTCCCGCCCCCACACGCACTGCCGAACACGCTCGCGCAGGCGACGACGGTGAGCACCCCACCCCGGCGTAGTCGCATCGGGCAGTGAATGCCCGCCCGCGGCCTGATCCAAACGGTCCGGCGCGGTCAGGCAGGCGCGGAGAGGCGGCGCTCGCGCGCCTCGGCGGCCAGCTCGGCCACCACCCCGTCGAGCGGCTGCACGCCCGCGTCGACGCCGCCGCGGCGCCGCACGGCGACGGTGCGAGCCTCGGCCTCGCGGCCGCCGAGTACCAGCATGACGGGCACCTTGGCGACCTCGGCGTCATGGATCTTGCGGCCCACCTTCTCCTCGCGCGCGTCCAACTCGGCGCGCAGGCCGGCGTCGCGCAGGGCCGAGACGACCTCGTCCGCGTAGCCGCGCAGCTCGCTCGAGAGCGGGAGCACGGCGACCTGCACCGGCGCCAGCCAGAGCGGGAAGGCGCCGGCGAAGTGCTCGATCAGGATGCCGATGAAGCGCTCGAACGAGCCGAACAGCGCGCGGTGGATCATGAATGGCCGCTCGAGCTCGTCGCCGCTCGTCGTGTAGGTCGCGTCGAGGCGTTGCGGCATCCAGCCGTCGAGCTGGATCGTGCCCATCTGCCAGCTGCGGCCGATCGAGTCGGTCATGTGCAGATCGATCTTGGGAGCGTAGAACGCTCCGTCCCCCGGGTTTTCCACGTACGCCCAGCCGGCGGTCTCGAGCGCCGAGGCCAGGGCCGTCTCCATGCGATCCCACTCGGCCTCACTGCCGAGCCGCTTGGCGGGGCGCAGCGAGAGCTCGGCGCGCACGTCCAGGCCGAACGTCGCGTAGATCACCGAGGCGAGCTCGAGGCAGCCGACGACCTCGGCCTCGACCTGGTCCCAGCGGCAGAAGATGTGCGCGTCGTCCTGGGTGATGTGGCGCACGCGCAGGAGGCCGTGCATCGTTCCCGAGTCTTCGTTGCGATGCACGAGGCCCTGCTCGGCGAACCGCAGCGGCAGGTCGCGATAGGAGTGCCGCTTCTGGTTGTAGATCTCGACGTGGCCCGGGCAGTTCATCGGCTTGAGCCCGAACTGACGGCCCTCGACCTGCTCGGTCAGGAACATCTTGTCGCGGTAGTTGTCCCAGTGGCCGGAGCGCTTCCAGAGGCCCGTGTCATAAAGGATCGGGGTGCGCACTTCCTGATAGCCGCGCGCTGCGTTGAGCTCGCGCCAGAGCCGCCCCAGCTCGTTGAACAGCACCATGCCGCGCGGGTGCCAGAAGGGCGCGCCGGGCGAGCTGTCGCTGAGATGGAAGAGGTCGAGCTCGCGGCCGAGCCGGCGATGGTCGCGCCGGCGGGCCTCCTCGATGCGCTCCAGGTGGGCATCGAGGTCGGCCTGGTCGAAGAAGGCCGTGCCGTAGATGCGCGTGAGCATCGGCTTCTCCGAGTCGCCGCGCCAGTAGGCGCCGGCCAGCGACGTCAGCTTGAACGCCTTGATCGGTTTGGTCGTCTGCAGGTGGGGCCCGCGGCAGAGGTCGACGAAGCCGTCGTGCTCGTAGAACGTGACCGGCTCGCCGTCGGCCAGCCCCTCGGCGAGCTCGACCTTGTAGGCCTCGCCCTCGGCGCTGAAGCGCTCGACCGCCTCGTCCCGGGTGGTGTCGACGCGCGCGAACGGGTGCGGCCCGCGCGCGAGGATCGCCCGCATCTCCTCCTCGATGCGCGCGAGATCGCCCTCGCCGGGCGGCTCGGCGAAGTCGAAGTCGTAATAGAAGCCGTCCTCGATCGCCGGGCCGATGGCCACCTTGGTACCCGGCCAGAGGTGCTGCACCGCCTCGGCGAGGACGTGCGCCGTGGAGTGGCGCAGCACCGACAGCGCCTCGGCGTCGCCCACGCGCAGGATGCGCAGATGGCTCTCGTCCGGCAGCGGCAGGCGCAGGTCGCGCAGCTCGCCGTCGACCTCGACCGCAGCCGTGGCGTCAGCCAGGCGCGGGCCGATCGCGCGCGCGGCATCCAGGCCGCTCGCGCCATCGGGGAGCACGAGCTCGTTGCCGTCGGGAAGGATCGCCTTCGTCACACCGGGAAGTGTAGGTAGCGAAACGCCCCCGGCTGCTACCTTGCCCCCATGCCGCATCCGGACGAGCTCAAGGCGCGCATCGAGGCGCACCTCCCGGGATCGCAGGCCGTCGTGCGCGACTTCAACGCCGGCACGGGCGACCACTTCGAGGCGCAGGTCGGCGCGCCGCAGTTCGCGGGGCTCCCCCTGCTGCAGCAGCACAAGCTCGTCTACGCCGCCGTCCAGGATTGGCTCGACGACGGCCGGATCCACGCCCTCTCGATCAAGACCGTCGCGACCGGCGGCGAGGAGCAGTGATGGAATCTCAGATCATCAGTGAGCAGGAGATCGCGGAGGCGCTCGACAAGGCGATCTCCGAGAACCGCGTGATGCTCTTCATGAAGGGCACGCCCGAGCGCCCGATGTGCGGCTTCTCGATGCGCGTCACCCAGGCGCTGCGCGACGTCGACGCCGACTTCGCGGCCATGGACATCCTGCCCGACCCGCGCATCCGCCAGGTGCTCTCGGCCCGCTCCGGCTGGCCCACCATCCCGCAGCTGTTCGTCGACGGCGAGCTCGTCGGCGGGTGCGACATCACGATGGAGCTGCACGAGAACGGCGAGCTCGCGAAGATCGTCAAGTCGCCCGAATAGGCGCCGGGACACCCCCGCCGATGTCGCGCCGGCCCCGCATCGGGCTGACGCTCGAGCTGCACGACCCCATCGTCGCCAAGGTCGACGAGCGCATGCGCGAGGTGATCGAGGGCGCCGGCGGCCTCGTGGTCGTGATCCCGCACTCGGCAGATCCCGACAGCTGGCAGGCGGCCTACGACGTGGTTGATGCGGTCGTGATGATGGGAGGCCCGGACGTGGCGGCCGAGGCCTACGGCGCAGCGGCGCACCCGCTCACGAAGCCGGGCCACGCCGGCTTCGACACGACGGAGCTCGGGCTGGCGCGCGCCTGCCTGCGCGACGGCAAGCCCGTGCTCGGCATCTGCCGCGGCAATCAGGTGCTCAACGTCGCGGCGGGCGGCACCCTCGTGCAGGACGTGCCCTCGAGCGGCACTGAGCTCGTGCACATGGGCGATTGGGTGCGCGTGGTCGAGGACCCGCCGAGCTGCTTCCACGAGATCGAGGTGCTGACGGGCACGCAGTTGGCCGGCTGGCTGGGAGCCGGCAGGCACGTCGTCAACTCCTACCACCACCAGGCGGTCGAGCGGGTCGGCGGCGGCCTGCGCACCGCTGCCGTCGCCTCCGACGGCACCATCGAGGCCGTCGAGTCGTCCAACGGGGCCTTCGCGCTCGGCCTGCAGTGGCACAACGAGTTCCACATGCGCGGGGACGAGCGCTATGCGCGTCCGCTGCAGGCGCTCGTCGCGGCGGCCCGCGCCTGAGAGGCGGGCGGCTCCGCCGCCCGCCTCCCCCGTGCGCGAACGGTGTCCTAGGCGTCTTCCTGCAGCTTCAGCCACGCGCCGTACGCGAGCACGGCGGCGGCGACGATGGCGAGGTAGAGGCCCCAGGCCCGGCTCAGCCCATCGGGCATGAAGAGGAAACGCAGGATCACGAACAAGAGGCCGGCCGCCGCGGTGCCCATGAGGGCGAGCGAGACGGGAATCGGCAACTGGGAGACGTCGACCTTCATGTAGTCGATCACCACGAGGATGATCGCGATCAGCGCGGCGAAGAAGACGAGCTTGCCGAGCGCCCCCGTGTCCCAGCCGCTCACGTTGAGCGTGAGCGGCCCGAGAGAGACCTTGCCCCAGCTGAAGAAGGTCGAGATCAGGAGCACGACGGCGCCACCACCGGTGAGCCATGTCGAGCGCTTGACCGAGCTTGCATCGAATCCTTGAGAACTCATGCCACCCCCTGTGTTGCCTTCAGACGCGCCAGCGGCGAGCCTACCCCACTCATGTAGCACGGCGGGCGGCCGCTTCCTCCCTCTGAAGAGCGCCAGCCGCTACCGTACGCGCCGTGAGCACGGGCCCCTCGCTCCGCGCGCAGTTCTATGCGACGCGGCCCATCAGCCGAGACAACCTCGTGCCCGAGAATGCCGCGCTCGGCCTGATCGCGTTCTCGAGCCCGAACGATCCTGAGCCGTCGCTGCGCATCGAGGACGGCCGCATCGTCGAGCTGGACGGCAAGGCCGAGGCCGATTTCGACCTGCTCGACGAGTTCATCGCGCGGCGCGGCATCGACCTCGCCGTCGCCGAGGAGGCGATGGCGCTGGACGACGTCGCCTTCGCGCGCGCGCTCGTCGACTCCTCGACGCCGCGCAGCAGCGTCACGCGCCTCGCGGCGGGCATGACGCCGGCCAAGCTCGCGCGCGTCCTGGCACTGCTGGCGCCGGTCGAGCTGCTGTCGGCGATGCAGAAGATGCGCGTGCGCCGCACGCCCTCGATCCAGGCCCATGTCACGAACCGGGTCGACCATCCGCTGCTGCTCGCCGCCGACGCGGCCAGCGCTGTGGCACTCGGCTTCCGCGAGCTCGAGACGACCGTGCCGCTGCTGCGCGACGCGCCGCTGAACGCGGTCGCCCTGCTCGTCGGCGGCCAGGTGCCGGCACCGGGAGCGCTCACGCAGTGCGCGGTGGAGGAGCGCCTCGAGCTCGAGCTCGGCATGCGCGGCCTCACGACGTACGCCGAGACGGTCTCCGTGTACGGCACCGAGCAGGTCTTCGTCGACGGCGACGACACGCCTTGGTCGAAGGCGTTCCTGGCCTCCTGCTACGCCTCGCGCGGGCTCAAGATGCGCTTCACGTCGGGCTCGGGATCCGAGTGCCTGATGGGCGCCACGGAAGGCTGCTCGATGCTCTACCTCGAGGCGCGCTGCCTGGCCGTGACGCGGGCCGCGGGCTCGCAGGGGACGCAGAACGGCGGCATCGACGGCGTCAACGTGGCGGGCTCCGTGCCCGACGGCATGCGCGAGGTGATCGCCGAGAACCTGCTCGCGATGATGCACGACCTCGAGTCCTGCACGGGCAACGACACGCTGATGTCGTCCTCGGACATCCGCCGGACAGCGCACACCCTGCCGCTGCTGCTCGCGGGCTCCGACTTCCTGTTCTCGGGCTTCGGCTCGATCCCGGCCTACGACAACGCGTTCGGACCGTCCAACTTCAACGCCGAGGACATCGACGACTACCTCGTCGTGCAGCGCGACTGGGGCTTCGAGGGCGTCCTGCGCCCCCAGTCCGACAGCGATCTGCTGCCGCTCCGGCGGCGGGCCGTGGAGGCGTTGCGCGCCGTGCTCGACGAGCTCGACCTCGCGCGCTTCAGCGACGAGGACGCCGAGGCGGTCGTGCAGGCGCACGGCTCGCTCGACGTGCCGGCACTCGATCCGCACCTCGTGCCGGACGCGGCCGATCAGCTGATGCAGCGCGGGCTGACGGCGCTCGACGTCGTGCGGGCGCTGGCGGTGCGCGGATTCGAGGTCGAGGCGGAGCGGGTGCTCGACATGCTGCGCCAGCGGCTCTACGGCGACTACCTGCAGACGTCGGCGATCTTCACCGAGGACATGCGGGTGCTCTCGGCCCTCTCCGATCCCAACGACTACGCCGGCCCCGGGACGGGCTACCGGATGTCGGCCGAGCGCCGGGTCGAGACCGGTGCCGTGCGCCAGGTCTGGGCACCGGCCACGCTCGTGGCCGAGCAGAACGAGCACGCGGGTTGCCTCGAGCTGCGCGAGCTCGGCGCGCCGGTGCGCGGCAGCCGCCCCGACGAGGTCGTCGTCGGCCTCTCCCCCGCGTTCGCCCACACGATCTGGCTCTCGCTCTCGGGCCTGACGGTGGCCGAGGTGCTGCGCCAGGTGCTCGCCGGCATCGAGGAGGAGGGCGCAATCGCCCGCCTGGTGCAGGTGCGCCGCACGCTCGACGTCGGCGCTATCGGCTCGACCGCCTCGCGGCTCGCGGGCTCGGGCATCGGCATCGGCCTGCAGGCCAAGGGCACGGCGCTGATCCATCGCAGCGACCTGCCGCCGCTCGGCAACCTCGAGCTGTTCTCGATCGCCCCGCGCGTCACGCGCGAGCTCTACCGCGGCCTCGGCCGCAACGCGGCGCGCTACGCCCGCAGCGCCGAGCCCGAGCCGCTCTTCCTGGCGGAGTCGAGCGAGCCGCTCGGGCCGAACTACCACGCCCGCGTGGTGGCGCTGGTCGCTCTCGAGCGCGGCAGCGTCGTCGTCGCGGATCCCCTGGAGGTCGAGGCGACGTGGCCGAGTTGAGGCCGGGCTATCCGCTCGCCGAGAGCGACACGGGAGAGGCACGCACCTCCAGCGGCCTGCGCGTCGCCGAGATCTCGCTGGACGCCGTCGTGCGCGGCGAGATCGGGCCGGACGACATCCGCGTAAGCCCGGGCGTGCTGCGTCAGCAGGCGGACTTCGCCGAGCAGGGCGGCAACCCGCAGCTGGCCGACAACCTGCGCCGCGGCGCCGAGCTGGTCGCGTTCTCGGACGAGGATCTGCTCGAGCTCTACGAGTCCCTGCGGCCCGGTCGCTCGAGCGCACTCGAGCTGGAGCAGCTGGCGGAGCGGCTCGAGGCGGGCGGCGCCGAGCTGTGTGCCGCGCTGGTGCGCGAGGCGCGGGGCGCCTACGTGCGCCGCGGGCTCGCCACGTAGTCGATGCTGGTCGCGGGCGTCGACGTCGGCAACTCCACCACGGAGCTGGCCGTCGCGCGGATCACGCCCGGAGCGCCGCCGGACTTCCTCGGCATCTGGCGCGCAGCGACGACGGGCGCCAAGGGCTCGACCGCCTGCGCGGCGGGCGTGCGCGAGCTTGTCCTGCGCGCAGAGCGGCGGCTCGGCGAGCCCGTTCACCGCTTGCTGCTGGCCGAGCTCGACCCGGTCGACACGGGCCTCGTCGAGCTCGGGCGGCTGGAGGAGCTCGATCTCGCGCGCAACGCCGTCGTGCGGCCCGTATCGGAGACGCCCTCGGGCGCCGGGGCCGCCGGCGGGAGGCTGCGACGCCTGGCGGAGCTGGAGGACGAGCCCGGCAGCGATGCCGTGCTGGCGATCGTGCTGGACGAGGACTTCGAGCAGGCCGCGGCACAGCTGCGCGCGGCGCGCGAGCGCGGGCACCGCATCGCGGGCGTGATCGTGCAGGGCGACGACGCCGTGCTGATCGGCAATCGCTTCGACCGCGCGCTGCCCATCGTCGACGAGGTGCCGGACGCCGCCATCCTGCCGAGCGGCGCGCCGGCCGCGATCGAGGTGGCCGTCGCAGGCGCGAGCGTGAGCGAGCTGTCCGATCCGCTGCAGCTGGCCGAGCTGCTCCGGCTCGGGCCGGACGAGGCGCGGGCCGCGCGCCATGCTGCGCGCGCGGTCGCGGGTCGTCGCACCGCACTGGTCGTGCGCGAGGCCGGCAGTGCGGGGCCTGCGTCCGAAGTGGTCGACACGACGGTGCGCCTGCTCTTCGCCGACGGCACGACGGGAACGCTCGACGAGCGCGAAGCGCCGCCTCCGCCGGGGAGCGTGACCGCGCTGCGCGGCGCGGCGGGCGCGCACGAGGGCGTGCTCGACGCCTTCTGGTGCAGGCTGCCCGAGCCGCCCGAGGATCCCGGGCTGCGCATGCGCCTGCAGCGTCGGCGCGCGCTGGCCCTGGCCGTGCTCGCCCGGGGCGACTCGAGCGCTCTGCTCGAGCAGCTCGAACGCAGCGCGCCCGGTGGGGTGCGGGTCGTGTGCGGCGAGTCGTTCGCGGCCGTCCTCGGCGCGGGCACGACGCCGCGCGCGGGCTCGACGCCGTTCGTGATCGACGTCGGCGGCGGCACCGTCGACCTGCACCGCGAGCACCAGGCGGTCGTCACCGCAGGGGCGGGCGAGCTCGTGACCCGCATCTGCCAGGGCTTGCTCGGCGTCGGCCGAGACGCCGCCGAGCGCGCCAAGCGCCACCGTGCCGCCCGCGTCGAGACGCCGTTCGTGCTGCACCACGAGGACGGCTCGCGCACGTTCCTCGGCGCGCCCGCTCCGCCCGCGGCGCTCGCGCACCTCTGCGTCCTGGCGGGCGGGGAGCCCGAGCCGCTCGGCAGCACGCTGGCGCCCGAGGTCTGGGGCGGCCTGCGGCGCAGCGCCAAGGGGGCCGTGATCGGCCGCAACGTGCGGCGCGCGATCGACGCCGCCGGCGGCGTGCCGCGCGGCGAGCTGGTGACCCTCGTGGGCGGCTGCGCCAGCGACCCCGAGGTGATCGACGCCGTCGCTGCCGAGCTCGGCGACCTCGACGTCGCCGTCGCCCGCGGCAACGTGCTGGGACGCCACGGGCCGCGTGCGGCGGTCGCCGTCGGCCTCGTGCTCGCCTACGCGGCCGGCCGGTGAGCGAACCGCTCGTCCTGGCGCTCGTCGCCCCGGACGTGCCCGACAAGGCGCTCGCCGCCGTGCGCGCGGGCTTCGAGGAGGAGAGCGTGCCGCTCGCCGTCGAGCGCAGCGAGGGCGCGAGCCGCGAGCTCGCCCGCGCCGCCGCGTCGCGGGCGCTGCTCGGCATCGGCGTGGGAGTCGACGCGGGCGGAGCGTGCGCCGTGCTCGCCGCGGCCCCTGGCCGCAGCTACCTGGAAGCCCCGCCGACAGCCCTGCGCGCGTTCGCGCAGGACGTGGCCAGGATCGCGGGGCGCCGCGCGTTGCGGCGCCCCGCGTCCTGAGCTTCCCCCTCTACGCGTCCTCGTGCAGGTAGCGGCCGATGCCGTCGTAGCGGGCGCGGTCGCGCGTCTTGTACATCTGCGCGATCGCGACTCCGGCCACGAAGACGATCAACGGCGGCAGCCACATCCAGTTCACGAACGGGATCGTCGTCACGCCGCCCGCGAGCGTCGTGCGGTTGGCGACCAGGAGGTACGTGGCGACGACCATCGCGGCGCACGCGAGGATGGGCGCCAGGATCGTCGCGAACCAGTGCTGACCGTCCTTCGCCGTTGTGGCGAAGTACTTGATGATCGCTACCGAGACGAGCGCCATCACGCTGAGGATGCCGATGTTGCCCATCATCGGCACCCAGGTGCCGAGGTACAGCAGGGCGCCGAGAGCGCTCGAGTTGTACCAGAGGAACCCGGCGATGATCGCGGCGCTGAACACGCCGGTCAGGGTGCTCGCGTAGTACGCACTGTGGTGCGTCGGGATGCGTCCGCCCGAGCTGGCGCGGCAGGATGCCCTCACGGCCCATCGAGAAGAAGTAGCGCGTGGCCGTGTTGAAGAACGCGAGCTGACAGGCGAAGGAGCCGGTCACGATCGTGAGCTCGAACGCGCGGGTCAGGATCGACTCGCCGCCGATGTTCAGGCCGATGGCGCGGTCGGTAGCGGGATAGAACACCGAAGCGACGTCGCCCTTGAGCTGGGCGTTGATGCCGGGGATGATCCCGGCCTTGCCGTAGGCGACCACGAGCATCCAGCACACGAACGTGTAGAGGATGCCGAGGCCGATCACGGAGATGTACGTCGCCGGGCCCATGATCTTCTTCGGATCCCTCGACTCCTCGGCATAGTTCGGCGCCATCTCGAAGCCGATCCATGACCAGAAGGCACCGAAGAAGCCGGCACCCACCGTGCCTGCGCCGAAGGCGGCCTTCGAGCCATTGCCCGCGCTGTCGAAGAAGTTCCACGGCAGCAGCGAGTCGAGCACGAGCCCGTGCTTGGGCTGGAAGAGCGTCGCGAAGGCGAACACCAGGAGAGCCGCGACCTCGATCATCAGGAAGAAGCCGAGGATGCGCGCAGTCAGCTCGATGTGGAAGAAGGCGAGCGTGACCATGATGCCGAGCGTGCCGAACTCCCACACCCAGACGGGGATGTCGACGGAGAACCAGTCGTTGAACGTGGCGTTCGCGAAGTACGCGGTGACGCCGGTCACGCCTGCGGCGAAGATTGTGTAGCAGGCGGCGATCAGGAGCGCAGTGCCCATGCCGAGACTTTGTCCGAAGGCATGGGAGACGAAGCTGTAGAAGCCTCCTGCGGCAGTCACGCGACGAGCCATTGCGACGTAGCCGACCGAGAAGATGGTGAAGGCGAGAGTCGCCATGATGAAGGCGCTGGGGGCAGCCCAGCCGCCGCCGTAGACGGCCCAGAAGTCGTTGAACAGCATCGCTGCGATCGGCGCTGCGCCGGTCACGATGCAGAACAACACCTGTGGCAGGCCGAGGGCATTGCGAGCGAGGCCGTGCGTCGGCTCGACCATGGTAGAACCCTCCATGACCACCTCCCTTTCTGCGTTGGGGGCACCGCGCAGAGACGCGGCCTGCCGCGAGGGTACAGACGAGCGGACCGCCCGACAAGGGTTGAGGCATGGCGGCCGGTGGATTCTGCCCGCCACGGCGCCGGGCGTCCGCACCGGCATGGCATCATCGCTCCAGGCATGCCGGCCCGAGACGGAGGTGGGGAGTGAGCGAGACGCCCGTCGTCCTGCCCAAGTGGGGCCTGACGATGCTCGATGCGACGCTCGTGGAGTGGTTGAAGCAGGAGGGCGAGCGCGTCGAGGTGGATGACGCGATCTGCCTCGTCGAGACCGACAAGGTGGATGCCGAGGTCACGGCTCCCGTGGCGGGCGTGCTCGGGCCGCTGCTCGTGAGCAAGGACGACGTGGTGCAGGTCGGATCGACGCTGACGACGATCCGCGAGGACGCCTAGTGTCCCGAGTCACGGGGTAGTGACGCCGCGGTGCGCATCGACCACGCGATCATCGGCGCCCGCGACATCGGCATGGTGGCCGACCGCCTCTGGGAGCGGCACGGACTTGCATCGCTCGAGGGCGGACGGCACCCGGGCTGGGGCACGCACAACCGCATCGTCCCGCTCGGGGGCTCGTATCTCGAGATCATCGGCGTGGCCGACGAGAACGAGGCTCTGCGCGACCCGATGGGGCGCTGGCTGCTGGCCAACACCGCCAGGGGCGATCCGCTGATGGGCTGGTGCTGTGAGACCTCCGATCTCATCGCGACGGCGCGGCGGCTCGACTTGACGGTCGAGCGCGGCGGACGGGAGCGGCCGGACGGCTCGCGGCTCTCCTGGCGCGTGGCCGGTCGCGACGCCGCCCTCGGCGCGCGGCCGTTCTTCATCGCCTGGGACGACCCCGACGCACGGCCGGGCCTGCTCGAGGCGCCGCACGCCGTCGAGGTGCACGGCATCAGCCGGATCGAGGTCGGCTGCACGCCCGACGACCTGGAGGGCTGGGTCGACGATCGCGTGCCGGTGCAGGCGCTGGGTGACGGAGGCGGCCTGCGAGCCATCGTGATCACGACCTCGGACGGCGATCTCCGTCTCACCGGCGGTACATGAAGCTGGGGTGAATTCCGGCCCGCGCAGCTGTAGCAAAGCGGGGTCGAGCGGTACTGTCAGTCGTATGGACACGCCCACTCCGACCCCTCGCTCGGGCATCCCGTTCGGGCGCGCGGCACTGCTCGGCACGTTCGCCGCCGGCGTTGGCGGCATTGCCGTCGCGCCTGCCGTGAGCCGCCTGCTCTCGAGCGCAGTGCCGTCGGCGCCGGGTGGGCTGGCCGACGTGCTGCCGGGCCTCGGCGGCGGCTGGCGCATCTACAGCGTGCAGTCGCCGCTCCCCCGCTTCGACCCGGCGACGTTCGAGCTCAGCATCACGGGCCTCGTCGAGCAGCCGCAGACGCTGCGCTGGAGCGACGTCGCGGCACTGCCCGGCGTCCACCAGACCAGCGATTTCCACTGCGTGACCGGCTGGTCGGTCGACAAGGTCAAGTGGGAGGGCATCCGGCCGCAGACGATCATCGACCTCGTCAAGCCGAAGCCGGGCGCGAAGTTCGTGACGCTGCAATCGCTCGAGGCGCCCTACGTCGATCAGATCTCGATGCGCCAGTTCATGGAGCCCGATGCGATGCTGGCACGCCACCAGGACGGCAAACCCCTGACGCGCTCGCACGGAGCCCCGTTGCGGCTCGTGCTGCCCAGCATGTACGGCTACAAGAACGTCAAGTGGGTGCGGCAGCTGCGCTTCGACTCGGTCGCGGCGCCCGGCTTCTGGGAACAGCGCGGCTACGACGTCGACGCCTGGGTCGGCGGCTCGAACGGTTATGGCACCTAGGCGGATCGCCCGCTTCACGCGCACGGAGCGAGCGGCGCACTGGCTGCTCGCGGCCACGTTCTTCGCGATGCTCTTCACGGGCCTCTGTCTGAGCGTCTCGTCGTTCGCGGGCATCCTCGACCGGCCGACGGCCAAGGCCTGGCACCTCTGGAGCGCGATCGCGCTGGCGGCCGGGCTGGTGGCGATCACGCTGCTCGGCAACCGCCGCTCGCTGGCTGATTCGGCGCGGGACATCGACCGCTTCGACCGCGACGACGGGCAGTGGCTGCGAGGTGCGCCGGGACGCATCGTCACGGGCAGGGCTGCGCCTCCCCAGGGGCGCTTCAACGCCGGCCAGAAGCTGAACGCCGCTCTGATCGGCGGGCTCATGCTGGCGATGTACGCGACGGGGTTCCTGCTCTGGTACGGCGAGCGCGACACGACCTACCGGTTCTCCGGCACCGTGCTGGTGCACGACTGGGGCACGCTGATCCTCATCTTCCTGGTGGCCGGCCACCTCTACCTGGCCGTCCTCCACCCCGCGACGCGCCACGCCCTCCGCGGCATGACGCTCGGCGACGTGGACGAGGACTGGGCGCGGCAGCACCATGCGAAATGGGTCGACCCGATCCCGGCTCCGCCGGCGTCTCCCGACCAGCCGAGCCGACCGCAAGTCAGCTGACTCCACCGGCCCAGGCCCCACGTGCCTCGCGGCACAGAGCGGGAACCCCGGTGCCAGGTGCGGGAACCCGCGTGCCAGGTGCGGGAACTCTGGGTCAGACCCCAAGTTCCCGCCCCACACTCCAAGCCACGAGCGGCAAGCCGCGTCCCACCAGCGGGAACCCCGGTGCCAGGTGCGGGAACCCGCGTGCCAGGTGCGGGAACTCTGGGTCAGACCCCGAGTTCCCGCTGGCGCAGGTGCTTGTGGGGCGCGGCGCCTGCGGCCGTTTACGCCGGCAGCGTGAACGTGAAGCTGGCGCCGCCGCCGGGCGTGTCGGCGACGCGGATCGTGCCGCCGTGCAGCTCCACGATGGCGCGCGCGATGGCAAGCCCGAGGCCGGTGCCGCCGGCGCCGCGGCTCTCGTCGCCGCGCCAGAAACGCTCGAAGACGCGCTCGCCCGCGCCGGGAGGGAGCCCGCAGCCCGTATCGATCACGCTGACCTCCAGCCCGTCGCGCGCGCTGATCAGGACGCGCCCGCCGGGGGGCGTGTGGCGAATGGCGTTGCCGACGAGGTTGGAGAGCACGCGGCCGAGCTGAAGCGGGTCGAAGCGGCCGCGCAGCCCTGGCGGGCACTCACGCACGAGACTCACGCTGGCAGTGCGGGCATCGGCGGCGTAGAGCGCCAGGCAGCCGTCGAGCAGCGGCTCCAGATCGGCCTCCGTGACATCGAGCGGCACGACGCCCGCGTCGAAGCGCGAGAGGTCGAGCAGATCGTCGACGAGCAGCGTCATGCGCTCGACCTGCACCTGAAGCGACGCCAGGTGCAGAGCAGGGTCCCCGACGCCGTCCTCGAGCGCCTCGGCCGCCGCGCGGAGGTTGGTCAGCGGCGTGCGGAGGTCGTGGCTCGCCGCCGCCACGAGCTCGCGCTGGGCGTGCAGGAGACCGTCCAGGGCCGCGCTCATCTCGTTGACGACGGCCGCGACATCGCGCAGCTCATTCGGCCCGCTGAGCGAGGCGCGCGCTTCGAGCTCGCCATCCGCCAACCGCTGGGCGGTGCGCCGGAGAGCGCTCAGCGGCAGCGAGATCGAGCGCGAGACGAGCAGCGCTCCGACCAGCGCGGAGGCCGAGGCGAAGGCGGCGATCAGCGTCACAAGCGCGTCGTGTCGCGTGTCGAACATGATCAGCCCGGAGGCGACGACGGCGACCAGGGGCAGCCCCGAGGCGAGCAGCGCCAACCCGGCGAGTCGCAGCCGCAGCGACGGCAGCAGGCGAAGACCCAACCCGCCGGCGATGCCGCCGGCGAGCGAGCAGAGCGCGAGGATGAGGGCGAAGGGGGCCATCAGGCGACGAAGCGGTAACCGACGTTCCAGACGGTCTCGATGCGCCGCGGGGTGCGGGGATCGTCCTCGATCTTCTCGCGCAACCGCCGGACGTGCACCGAGAGCGTGCCGGTGTCGATGGCAGCGGTGTAGCCCCACACGCTCTGCATGATCTGCTCGCGCGTGAACACCCGGCGCGGGTGCCTGGCGAGGAACGCGAGCAGGTCGAACTCCCGCGCGGCCAGCCGCACCTCGCCGCCGCGCAGGCGGACCTCGCGCGCAGGCACGTCGATCTGGAGCTCCCCGAGCATGAGGAGGTCGGGCTCCCCCTCGCCGCCTCCGCGACGCAAGACTGCCCGCACGCGGGCCACGAGCTCGCGCGGCGAGAACGGCTTCGTTACGTAGTCGTCGGCGCCGAGCTCGAGACCCACGATGCGGTCGCTCTCCTCGCTGCGCGCCGTCAGGAGGATCACCGGGATCGGCCAGCGCGCTCGGATGGCCCGGCAGAGCTCGAGCCCGCCGACGCCGGGGAGCATGACGTCGAGCACGACGAGCTGCGGCGACTCGCGCTCGACCAGCCCCCGCACCTCGTTGCCGTCGCCGGTCGTGATCACGCGGAAGCCGTCGCGGGCGAGGTACTGCCCTACGACATCGCGAACGGTCGGCTCGTCGTCGACGACGAGCACGGTGCGCGGCGGCTCCACACCGTCATTGTGGCGGCCCGAACATTGCGCAGCGGTGAATTCGCGGCGACGGCCAAGTGGCACAGCGTGCGAGTGCCACTTGGCCGCTCCGCATCAGGCGTCGACGGGAGCGCCGACGAGCTCCTCGAAGAGCGCGCGGTAGTCCTGCATGGCGACGCGGAGATCCTCCGTATCGGTACCACCCGAGGCATTGGCGACTGCGATGGCGTGCGCCCGGCGGTAGCGCTCGACCACTGCCGGATGGTCGACCGAGACGAGTGCGGCGCGGTCGTCGAAGTCCTCGACCGGGTAGCCGCGGTCGCGCATCACGTTCTGGATCAGGCGATCGGCGTCCGAAATCGCGACGGCGGGGTCGTCGACGAACTCGGCCTGCGTGCCCTGCCAGGCGTCCATGAAGCCCTTGCGGGCCAGCGGGGCCAGCGGGCGAAGCTCGAGCTCGTCGTGGCGCATCTGCCGCTCGCGCAGCTCGGCCTCGGCTCGATGCCGGTCGCCGGTGCGGTCGACGGTGCGGTCGTACTCGGGCCCGAAGCCCTCCTTCAGTTGCTGGGAGCGGCGGCTGCGGATCGCGGTCGCAAGGATCAGCACCGCGACGATCGCGATGGCGATGACGATGATGGCCCAGAGCCAGGCGGACATGACTGTGCCTCCCTCGGGAGAAGCTGCATTGACCTCCGGACCTGCCCGCTCCGATGGCCGCGAAACCTTCCCGGAGAGGCGCTCGAGCGCCTAGCGGCCGAAGCGATTCGTGATCGGCAACCGCCGGTCACGGCCGAACGCCTTGTGGTGCACCCTGATGCCGGGTGGTCCCTGCCGGCGCTTGTACTCCGCCAGGTCGACGAGGCGGGCGATGCGCTGCGCCACCTCGAGCGTCGCGAGACCGCGCCTCGCCATCTCCTCGGGCGAGAGGTCGTCCTCGACGTACGCCTCGAGCAGCGGATCGAGCTGCTCGTACGGCGGCAGCGACTGGTCGTCGCGCTGTTCGTCGCGCAGCTCGGCCGAAGGCGGCCGCTCGATGATCGAGGCGGGGATCAACTCGCGGCCCGCCTGCTCGTTGATGAAGCGGCAGAGCGCGAAGACGATGGTCTTCGGGATGTCCTTGATGGGCGCGAAGCCGCCGGCCGAGTCGCCGTAGAGCGTCGAGTACCCGACCGCGGTCTCCGACTTGTTGCCCGTCGTCAGCACGAGCCAGCCATGCTGGTTGGAGAGCGTCATCAGCAGCACGCCGCGAATGCGCGCCTGCAGGTTCTCCGCGGCCAGACCGCTCGTGCCGGGGAGCGCGGCCTCGAAGGCCTGGCGCAGATCCTCGATCGGGAGCTCGCGGAACGAGATTCCGAGCCGCTCCGCGACCAGGCGCGCATCACTGCGCGTGCCCTCGCTGTTGTAGCGCGTCGGCATCGAGACGGCCTCGACGCGATCAGCGCCGAGGGCGTCGGCCGCCAGCGCCGCGACGAGCGCGGAGTCGACGCCCCCCGAGAGCCCGAGCAGGACGCGCTCGAAGCCGTTCTTGCGCACATAGTCGATCAGGCCGAGCCGCAGCGCGCCCCAGAGCTCCGCGGTCTGGCTCTCCGGCGGCGGCGCCACCGAGGAGGTCAAGGCGGTGCGCTCGCAGCCGAGAGCCAACTCGACCGTCACCGGCGGGCGCACGCGATGCCGGCGACCGCGGCGCAGGCGCGAGTCGCGCAGCCGCTCGCGCACCGAGGCGTCGAGAGCGAGGTCGCAGACGAGCAGCTCCTCGACGAAGGACGCGGCGCGGGCGAGCACGGACCCATCGGGCCCGAACACGGCGCTCCGACCGTCGAAGATGAGCTCGTCCTGCCCACCCACGAGGTTGCAGTAGGCGATGGCGCAGAGTCCGTCCCGCGCGCGTGTCGCGAGCATCTCCTCCCGCGACCGCCCCTTGTCGAGGTGGTAGGGCGAGGCGGAGATGTTGAGCACGCAGGCAGCGCCCAGAGCGGCGGCCTCGGCGACGGCGTCGGGCAGCCAGACGTCCTCGCAGACGGTCAGCGAGAGCGCTCCCTCGGGCGACTCGATGTGCAGCGACCCGCGGCCCGCCGAGAACGTCCGCTCCTCGTCGAAGACGCCGTAGTTGGGCAGCTCCCGCTTGTCGTAGCGCGCGACGATCTCACCGTTGGCGACCACGAGCGCCGCGTTGCGCACGCGATCCACGTCGAGCCACGGGCAGCCGACGACGAGCGGCACCTCGATCTCCGCGGCGAGCAACTCGGCCTCGGCCCGGCAGGCGCGCAGGAAGGCCGGTCTCAGGAGCAGATCCTCGGGCGGGTAGCCGGAGATCGCGAGCTCCGGCGCCAGCACGAGATCGGCGCCCGCCCTCGCGGCGTCCGCACAGGCGTCGGCGATGCGCTTCCGGTTCTCGGCAAGCGCTCCGACCGTGAGGTCGAGCTGGGCCAGCGCGAGGCGGAGCATCAGATTCCACCGTAGCAGCGGACTGCAGCGGCGGCCCCCGCAGGCGTCAGGAGCCGGCCAGCGCCTTGTAGAGGCCGTAGGCCGGCTTCTGCTGCCAGTCGAACGTCGTCAGCCCCGAGCGCCAGTAGCTCGTGGGCGACTCGTCGCGCACGAGGTACCACACGAGCAGCTTCGCGTACGGGTAGTGCGTGCGCACGAGCGTGACGGTCCTGCGCAGGAGATCGGCCTGCTTGGCCGGCGAGATCGTGCCGAGCTTCGGCGTCGGCGCGGTGCGCCAGGCGAACTCCGTGAACCAGATCGGGACGCTGCCGCCGTACGCCTTGCTCAGCCAGTGCTCGAGCTGGTCGAGGTTGCGCAGGGTGATGGCGCCGTCGGCCGGCCGTTCGTCGGGCCTGAAGGCCGGCACCAACCCGTTCATGTAGGGATTGAGCGCGAGCGCGTCCGGGCGAGGGCCGCCGGCTGCGAGGTACGTGTCGAGGAAGGCGATGGGCGCGGCGCCGCCCTGCGCTCCGCGGCTCGCGATCGGGCCCACCGCCACGCGCGCGTCGGGCGAGACGGCGTGCACGGCATCGGTGCAGGCGCGTGCGAGCGCAGCGAACCGCGTGGCCGCCGTCTTGCCACCGGGCCCCTGTGGCAGGAGGTACTGCCCGCGGTTCGGCTCGTTCCAGACTGTGAAGCTCTTGACGGCCGGCAGCGGCACGAGCGACCCGGGCGGCGTGTAGGTGCCCGAGTACCTCCAGGCCACGACGCCGCAGAACTGGCCGTAGTCGTCGGCGTCGAGCGGCGCGTAACGGGGCGCCTTGGCACCGTTCGCCCAGCGCGGCGCGTTGACGATCGTGAACAGGCTCTGCGCCCCGATCGCGGCCGTCTGCTTGGCCATCTCGTCCGAGCGCTTGAAGTCGTAGGCGGGATCGGACGGGTCGTCCGGGAAGGCCGGCCGCGTCGTCGCGATCTGATCCCAGGCGACGTTGTAGCGGACGACCTGGGGGCCCAGCCCCTGCGCGAACGGCCACGCGTTGGGCTCGGACGAGGTCAGGAGCGCATCGTCCTGGATGCCGAGCTGGAGCTCTGCCTGCGCGGGCACGGCACTGACCGCGGCACCGACGGCAAGGGCGAGGACGAGCGCGCTGGCGAGGGCTCGGCGCATCTCCACAGCATCGTCCAGCCCCGAGCTCGGCGGCTCACCCTCGCGGGTACCCGAAGGGGGTTCTTTCAGCCCTTGACGAGCTCTGCGAGCGCCGCGTCGAAGACCTCGCTGTGAAGGTCGACGTCGGCTGCCGTGGTCGCCGGGCACATCAGCGCCATGTTGTGGAACGGCGTCATCACGATGCCGCGGTTGAGCGTGTAGAGGTGCAGGTAGTCGTCGAGCTCGGCATCGATCATCGCCTCCGCCTGACCACCGTTGCGGGGCGGCTCGGGGTAGAAGTGATACTCGGCCCGCGCGCCCAGCTGGACGATGCACCAGGGCACGCCGTGCCGCGCGATCGCCGCCTCGACGCCGTGGCGATACCGTGTCGCGAGCTCGGTCATGCCCGCGAACGCCTGGTCCGTGAGCACCTCCGCGAGCGTTGCGCGCGTGGCTGCGAGCGAGAGGGCGTTGCCTGCGAGGGTGCCGCCGACGCCACCCCAGTCGAGGTAGTCGCCCTCGTCGTCGGCCTCGATCCGGTCGAGCACCGCCTGGGAGACGCCGTAGGCGGCGACGGGCACGCCGGCCCCCAGGGACTTGCCGATCGTGACGATGTCGGGCGTCAGGCCCCAGGCCTGGACGCAGCCTCCCGGGCCCGCCGAGATCGTGTGCGTCTCGTCGTACACGAGCAGCGTCCCCGTCTCGCGGCAGGCGTTCTCGAGGCCCTCCAGGAAACCCGGATCGGGGAGGACGATGCCGATGTTCGTGAGCGCCGGCTCGGTCAGCACGCAGGCGATGTCGCCGCGGGCGAGCGCGCGGCGCACGCCATCCAGATCGTTGAATTCGACGACCACCGAGGTCTCGGCCGGATCCACCTGGGGTCCGACGTTGCCGGGCTTCGGCGCCGTCTCTCCGTCCGGGCCGATGACTGCGACCGTCTCGTCGACGGAGCCGTGATAGCACCAGTTGAAGACGAGCACCTTCGGCCGCGCGGTGATCTGGCGCGCGATGCGCAGCACGAAGCGGTTCGCGTCCGTGGCCGTGAGCGCGAACTGCCAGTAGGGCAGGCCGAAGCGCCGGCGCAGCTCGCCCGCCACCCAGGTCGAGTCCTCGGTGGGCATCATCGTGGTCACGCCGCCCAGTTCGCCCATGCGCCGCGCCACGGCGCGCACCGTGGGCTCCGGCGAGTGGCCGGGCATGGATCCCGTGTCGCCGAGTGCGAAGTCGACGTACTCGTGACCGTCGGCGTCCGTGATGCGCGCGCCGTGCGCCTCGGCGTAGAAGAGGGGATAGCCGCCGACCCACTTCGCCATCCACGGCATGGGCACGCCGAAGATCTGCACCTCGCGCGCCTGCTCGGCGAGCGCCCGCGAGCGGGGCGTCCGTTCGCGGAAGAGCACGCGCTCGCGCTCGATCATCGCTTCCAGGCGCGCGCGCTCGATCACGTCCGGCTCCCGTTCATCGCGGCCGAGGTTATCGTGCCCGCATGGGCCCGTCGCCGCCTACGAGCGCCGTGCGCGGCGGGCATCCCGCGCTCGCCGCGGCTCTGGACGCGCTCGAGGGGCGGCTCGAGGCGCTGCGCGAGGAGGGTCGCTACCGGCACTTCGTGGAACTCGAGCGGCCCGCGCCGGGGCCCCCCTACGTGCGCATCGCAGACGGCAGCGGGCGCATCGTCGTCGACTGGTGCTCGAACGATTACCTGGGCATGAGCCTGCACCCGGTAGTCGTGGCGGCCGCCTCCAGAGCGCTCGCGGAGCACGGCGTCGGCTCCGGTGGAACGCGCAACATCGCCGGCTCCCACGTGCTCGTGCGCGAGCTGGAGGACGAACTCGCCGACCTGCATGGCCAGGAGGCGGCGCTCGTCTTCACGTCGGGCTTCATCGCCAACGAGGCAAGCCTGCGGGCGCTCGGGAGCCTCCTCGAGGGTTGCGTGATCCTCTCGGACGAGCGAAACCACGCCTCGATGATCGATGGCATCCGCGCCTCCCGGGCCGAGCGCGCGATCTTCCGTCACAACGATCTCTGCCATCTGCGCGAGCTGCTCGAGGCCTTGCCCCGCGACCAGCCGCGCATCGTGGCCTTCGAGTCCATTTACTCGATGGACGGTGACATCGCCCCGCTGCGCGAGATCTGCGCGCTCGCGGCGGAGTACGGCGCGCTCACCTACCTCGACGAGACGCACGCGGCCGGCGCCTGCGGCGATCAGGGCGCCGGAGTCGCGCAGCAGCTCGGGGCCTCGAGCGAGGTCACGATCGTGCAGGGCAGCCTCGCCAAGGGCTACGGCACGCTGGGCGGCTTCATCGCCGGGCCGGCGAGCGTCGTCGATTCCGTTCGCAGTCACGCCAGCGGCTTCATCTTCACGACCTCGCTGCCTCCCGCGATCGCAGCGGCGGCGCTCGCCAGCGTGCGGCACCTGCGCACGTCCGTGGCCGAGCGCGCAGCGCTCGCAGAGAGCGTGCGGACGCTGCGCGCCGCGCTCGCGCGCGCGGGCGTCCAGGCGATGCAGAGCCAGAGCCACATCGTGCCCGTGCTGATCCCCGGCGCCGAGGCCTGCCGCGAGGTCGCCCAGCGCCTGCTCGCCCAGCACGCGATCTACGTCCAGCCGATCAACTACCCGTCCGTTCCCCGCGGCGCCGAGCGGCTCCGCATCGCCCCCACGCCCGCACACCTTCCGGCACACGCCGAGGAGCTCGCGCGCGCGCTGGCCGCCGTGCTTCCGTGAGAGTCAGCCTCAACCACGTCGCGCTCTCGGCGACGAATCTCGCCCGCTCCACGCGCTTCTACGAACAGCTCTTCGGCTGCGAGCAGCTCGCCGTGCCGGACGTCGGCTTCCCCACGGTCTGGCTGAGCCTCGGCGACCGCCAGCTGCACCTGTTCGAACGCGACACGGCCGTACCGCACTTGCACCACTTCGCGGTCGCCGTGGACGATTTCGGCGAGGCCTGCCGGCGCGCCGAGGCGCTGGGCGCCTTTGAGGGCGCGCCCTACGGCCGCGAGGCCTACCGTCTGCCCGACGGCACCGTGCAGCTGTTCCTGCGCGATCCGGACGGCCATCTCGTCGAGGTCGACGGCGCGCCCGGCTCGGGTGACGCAGAGGGAGTTCGCATCGTGGCGCTGTCCGAGCTGCGACCGCAGGAGGGCGAGCGACGGAGCGCCACGCTGTTCCAGGCCGGCGTCCCCTTCACGAACGGCGCGGGGCCGGCATGACGCCTGCCGCCTATGCCATCGGCCTCGCCCGGCACGCCGCGGACGGGCGCCTGCTCGATGCCTGGTTTCCGCGCGCGAACCTCCGCGAGCACCCCGATTCGGGCGGCAAGATCCTCGCCGCCGCCGGCCTCGAGCGCGGTTCCGCGCCGCTCTCGGCCGAGGCGGCCGAGCGCCTGCTCGAGACGATCCACGGGGTAAACGCCGACGGCCTCCGCAATCTGCTGCCTTCGCTGACGGCGGCGAGCCTCGTCCCGCGGACGCTGATCGTGAGCGCGATCCCGTCGCTCGACGAGGCGCCTGTCGACGCGGGGGACGTCTACCTGCGCCTGCATCTGCTCTCAGCGCGCCGTATCCGCCCGCACGGGACGAACCTGGCCGGCATCTTCGGCCTGCTCACGAACGTCGCCTGGACGAGCGCGGGACCGGTCGCGGTGGACGAGCTCGACGCGGCCCGACTCGCCGCCTGCGAGCGCGGCGAGCAGCTGACGGTGCACGGCGTGGACAAGTTCCCGCGCATGGTCGACTACGTCGTGCCGTCCGGCGTGCGCATCGCCGACGCCGACCGCGTGCGGCTCGGCGCGCACCTGGCCGAAGGCACCACCGTGATGCACGAGGGCTTCGTCAACTACAACGCCGGCACGCTCGGCACGTCGATGGTGGAGGGCCGGATCTCGGCCGGCGTCGTGATCGGCGACGGCAGCGACGTCGGGGGCGGCGCTTCGATCATGGGGACGCTCTCGGGGGGCAACGCGATCGTGATCTCGGTCGGCGAGCGCTGCCTGCTCGGCGCCAACTCCGGTCTTGGCATCCCGCTGGGCGACGACTGCACGCTCGAGTCCGGCCTCTATCTCACGGCCGGCACGAAGGTGCGCCTGCCCGACGGGGCGGTCGTCCGTGCCCGCGAGCTCTCGGGCATCAGCGGCATGCTCTTCCGTCGCGACTCCCAGACCGGCGCAGTCGAGGCGCATCCCCGTGCCGGGGCGGGCTGGCACGGCCTCAACGCCGCTCTGCACGCCAACTAGGCCGCGCCCTCCGCGAGGTCGCACCAGCGCTCGAACAGCCCGCGGGCGTGCTGCTGCATGAGCGCAGAGCTCGCCTTGAACTCCTGCAGCAGCCGATCGCTCCCGCCCGGGCCGAGCACGCGGTCGGCGTACTCGGCGTAGGCGGGCACGCCGGCCCACTCGACGCCCATCTCGTCGGTGACCTCGACGTGGAACTGCACGGCGTAGGCGGTCTCACCGACGCGATAGGCCTGGTTCCGATAAGCGGGCGACGACGCCAGCAGCACGGCGCCCTGCGGCAGGTCGAACGTGTCGCCGTGCCATTGCAGCGTGTCGATCGCCCGCGGTAGCGGCCCGAGCACCGGATCGTCGAGACCCTCCGCGGTCAGCTCCACCGCGAGCACGCCCACCTCGGGCGCGGGCCCGGCGTAGACGCGCGCCCCGAGCGCCGCGGCGAGCAACTGCGCACCCAGGCACGAGCCCCAGAACGGGCGGCCGGCACGCACGTGGGCCGCGATCGCGGCCTTCTCGGCGACGAGCCAGGGGTGCTCGCTCTCGTCGTTCACGCTCATCGGGCCGCCCATCGCGACGATGGCGTCCCAGCTGCCGGAGGGAAGCGGCTCGCCCTCGTCGAGCTCGACGCGCACGAGCTCGTGCGCGCGCTCCGCGAGCACGTCCTCGAAGACCCCGGGCGGCTCGCAGGCGATGTGCTGGAGTACGAGCACGCGCATCAGGCGCTCGCCTGCACAGTCGTCCCGAGCCGTGCCGCTTCGCGCCTGAGCACGTCCCAGGCGGCTCGCACGTCATCCTCGGTCGTCGCCGCATTGCCGATCGCGAGGCGCAGCACGTGCCGATCGTGCAGGCGCGTATGCGAGAGGTAGGCCTCGCCGGTCGCGTTGACGGCCTCGAGCAGCGCCTCGCTGCCTGCGTCGTCTCCCTCTGCCCGGAAGCAGACGAGCGAGTACGGCCGGGGCGCGCACAGCTCCCAGCCCGGCTCGTCGCGGACCCAGCCCTCGAACAACTCGGCCAGGCGCACGTGCTCCCGGACGAGCGACTGCAGACCCTCGCGGCCGTAGCAGCGCAGGACGGCCCAGAGCTTGAGCGCGCGGAAGCGCCGGCCGAGCGACGGCCCGTACTCGTTCAGGTTGAGCACGCCCTCGGCGGACGTGCGCAGGTACTCGGGCGTGAGCGCGAACGCGGCGCGCAGGTCGGCGGGGCGCGACGTGAAGAGGCACGAGCAGTCGATCGGCGTGAACAGCCACTTGTGCGGATTGACGACCACGGAGTCGGCGCGCTCGAAGCCCGGCGTGCGCAGTTCCGGGCAGACGCGGGCCGATCCGCCGTAGGCCGCGTCGATGTGCAGCCAGGCTCCGGCGGCGGCGGCCGCGTCGGCGATCTCGGGCACCGGGTCGACCGACGTCGTCGAGGTCGTCCCGACGGCAGCGACCACGGCGCAGGCGCCGCTCAGGTCGAGGCCGTCCGACGCGCATGCGGAACGCGTCGTCCACCGGGACGTGGCGCAGCTCGAGCCCGAGGATCCGGCAGGCGCGGTCGACGGACGAGTGCGCGTGCTCGGATGCCACCACGACGCGGCGATCGGGCCGGGCCGTGCGGGCGGCGCAGAGCGCGGCGAGCGTCGACGTGGAGGCGGAGTCCTCGATGTGGCCGTGCCACTCCTCTGGCAGGCCGAGCAGCTGGCACATCCACGAGAGCGTCAGCTGCTCGAGCTCCGTGACGGCGGGCGAGGTGCGCCAGAGCATGCCGTTGACGTTGAGCGTCGCCGTCAGCAGCTCGGCGAGGATGCCCGGCTGCGAGCCCGTGATCGAGAAGTAGGCGAAGAAGCGCGGGTGGTTCCAGTGCGTGATGCCGGGCAGGAGCACCCGATCGAGGTCGGCGAGCACGTCGGCAAACGGCTCCGCCTGCTCGGGCGGAGCCGCAGGCAGCTGCGCACGAATCTCGCCGGGCTCGACTGTCGACATCACGGGCAGCTCGCGCACGCCGTCGAGGTAGTCCGCGGCCCAGTCGATCGCGGCGTGGCCGTCGGCACGGAACTGCTGGGAGTCGCTCATGCCGGGGAGGCTACCGTGCGCCTGCGGCCGTAACCGCAGGCGCACGCGGGTCTCCTTGGAGCAGCCTGGTGCTAGGCGGCGATGCACATGGCGGACACGCTCACGCTCGCCGGCGAGGAGCTCGTCCCGAACGACACGGTCCAGCCGTTGCCGTCGGGCGTCGGGCCCTCCGAGAGCTGGTAGGCGTAGAGGCCTGCGCTCCAGCCGCCGCCGACCGCTTTGGCGCCGGCGGGGCAGGCCGCCGTGACGACGGTCCCCGTGCTGTTGGCCGGGACGGCCGCGATCGGCGAGTCGACCTTGACGATCTTGCTTGCCGCGACGCCGCCGACGACGCCGGCGGCGAGCTTCTTGGCGGTCACGGCGCCGTTCGCGATCTTCGAGCTGGTGACCGCGTTGCTCTTGATCTGGGGAGCCCCGACGGAGCCCTTCCCGACGACTTGTCCTGCCCAGCCCGTGCCGCCCAGCGCGAAGAACAGCGCCAGGCACGCAATGACGTTCGCAGGAGTCAACAATCTCTTGGCTCGTCTCATGCTTCCTCCCTCTCTGGTAAGTCCCCGCAAGGCACCCCGGGGACGCCACCCCTCCGCGTCTCACGCTAGTCGTGGATTTCCACGAGATGTGACGCGAGCGGGAACCCCGGTGCCAGGTGCGGGAACTCGGGGTCAGGCGCGGGATTCCCGGGTCAGTCCCTCGCTTCGTCGCGTCGAGCCCGCCTCGGCCACGCGGAACCACGCGGGTTTGAACCCTGCTCGTGCGCTGAGTCCGGGTGCGGTGAGCGGGAACCCCGGTGCCAGGTGCGGGAACTCGGGGTCAGGCCCGGGATTCCCGGGTCAGACCCCGTATCGGCGACCCGTATCGGCGGCGTGGCGCCGCGGATGGGCGTCGCTACCATCGTTGGCGATGGAGTTCCGCCGCATCACGAACCTGCCGCCGTACGTCTTCAAGCTCATCGACGAGCTGAAGGTCGACGCACGGCGACGCGGGCGTCGACATCATCGACCTCGGCTTCGGCAATCCCGACATCCCGTCGCCGGAGATCGCGGTCGAGAAGCTCGCCGAGGCCGCGCGGCTGCCCCGCAACCACCGCTACTCGCTCTCGCGCGGCATCCCGAAGATGCGCGAGGCGGTCGCCGCGCTCTACCAGCGCCGCTTCGGCGTCGCAGCTCGACCCCGAGACGGAGATCACGAACGCGATCGGCTCGAAGGAGGGCTTCACGCACCTGATGTGGACGCTGCTCCAGCCGGGCGACGCCGCGATCGTGCCGAGCCCGAGCTACCCGATCCACATCTACGGGCCGCTGTTCGCCGGCGCCGACCTGCGCCAGGTCGCCGATGTCGCCGGGCGTCGACACGCTGCGAGCGCCTGCACCAGGCCTGGGACATCGGCTGGCCCAAGCCGCGGGTGCTCGTGATCTCGTTCCCGCACAACCCGACGGGCGCCTGCGTCGACGTCGAGTTCATGCAGCGGATCGTCGACTTCTGCCGCGAGCGCGAGATGATCGCCGTGCACGACTTCGCCTATGCCGACATCGGCTTCGACGGCTACATGCCGCCGTCGATCCTCCAGGCCGAGGGCGCCAAGGAGTGCGCCGTCGAGCTGTACTCGATGACGAAGGGCTTCTCGATGGCCGGCTGGCGGATCGCGTTCCTGGTCGGCAACGCCGAGGTCGTGCAGGCGCTCGTCAAGCTCAAGAGCTACCTCGACTACGGCACCTTCCAGCCGATCCAGATCGCCGCGACCGTGACGATGAACGAGGACCCGGACTACCCGGAGGAGGTGCGCGCGATCTACGAGTCGCGGCGCAACGCGCTCTGCGACGGGCTCGCGCGCATCGGCTGGGACGTCCCCCGCCCGCGCGGCTCGATGTTCGTGTGGGCGCCGATCCCCGAGCCGTACGCCGAGCTGGGCTCGCTCGAGTTCGCGTCGTGCGCTCGATCCGCGACTGCGAGGTCGCCGTGTCGCCCGGCAACGGCTTCGGCCCGGCGGCGAGGGCTTCGTCCGCTTCGCCCTGATCGAGAACGAGCAGCGCATCGGCCAGGCCGTGCGCAACCTGCGCCGCGGCCTCGACCGGCTTCCAGCAGCCGGCCGGGTCGCGGACGCGCGTGAATCCGATCGCTACTTGGTACCGTGCACCTCGACAGAGCCGATCGAGAGGGGTCGAGCGTGCAGCTCTGGGACGTGCTGGCGGCAGACGCCACAGGCAAGACCGACCCGAGGGTGCTGTTCTCGACGCCCGAGGCGCGCATGGTCATGATCGACCTGGCGGCCGGCGAGGACTGCGCGACCACGGCGTGCACGAGCGCGCGATCATCCAGGTCGCGCGCGGGAGCGTCGAGATCACGCAGCGCGCGGCATCACGACCTGCGCGCAGGGCGCCGTCGTCCTGCTCGAGCCCGGTGAGCGCCACGCCGTGCGCGGCCGAGCGAGGCGTCGCGCATCCTGCTCACGCTCGCGCCATGGCCCGGCCGCGGTCACTACGACCCGTCCGAAGCGCAGGCGCAGGATCCCCACCGCCTGCGCCCGGGCGCATCGCCCCGCGCAGCAGCAGTCTAGCCCCGTGCGCGACGTCGAAGTCACGGGCGAGTACATCGCGCTCGGCGCAGCTGCTGCAGCTCGCCGGCGTCGTCGACACGGGCGGCGAGGCCAAGAACCTGATCGGCACGCTCGCGGTCGCGGTCAACGGCGAGCCCGAAGGCCGGCGCGGGCGCAAGCTGCGCCCGGGCGACGTCGTCGAGGTGCCGGACGCGGAACCGCTGCGGGTCGTCGCCGAAACCGCGTAGAGCGCGCTAGGCGGCGAGCACGCGCTCGACGCGCCGATCCGGCAGGAACCAGATCAGCGCCACCGCGACGACCAGGCCGATCGCGATCCACGGCACGATGAACGCGAGCGCACGGCGCAGCACGTAGGCGGCGAGCGAGATCTTGCCCTTGCGGTCGCGCCCGATCGCCTGTGCGAGCTGCGAGGTCGATTCGTGCAGCGCAAGCAGCGCGAGCGTCATCAGCGTGAACGCGATGGCGCAGCCGAGCAGGACGATCGAGTACGCAGCCACCGGACCGGTCTCGACCCCGGCCGTGCCCAGCCAGTCGGTCGTGAGCGGCATGAGCGAGAGCCAGAACAGCAGGTGCATGTTCGCCCACAGCGTGCGGCCGTCGATCGTGGTCACGATCTGCATCAGATGGTGGTGGTTGTTCCAGTAGATGCCGACCATCACGAAGCTCAGGACGTACGCGAGCAGCTTGCCCTTCTCGTCCAGGATGTCGCTGAGCTGGTGCCCGTGGGCGGCCGCAGCTCCAGCACGAGGATCGTGATCAGGATCGCGATCACGCCGTCGCTGAACGCGTTCATGCGCTCCGGTCGCATCGGGCGAGTATGTCAGCGAACGGTCCAGCCGCCGTCGATCAGCATGGTGTGGCCCGTGATCAGCGACGACGCGGGCGAGGCGAGGAACACGACCGCCCCCGCGACGTCCATCGGCTCGCCCACCCGGTGCAGCCCGGCGATGCGCTCCAGCACGTCGGCGCGGAAAGCGGGATCGTCGAGCGCGGGCGCGGTGCCGGGCGTGACGATGAACGTCGGCGCGACGGCATTGACGCTGATGCCGTGCTCGCCCCACTCGACCGCGAGGCAGCGCGTCAGGTGGTGGATCGCGGCCTTCGTCATGCAGTAGACGGCCTCGCCCGGCAGCGCGACCTCGCCGGCCTGCGAGCCGAGGTTCACGATCGTGCCGCCGCCCTGCCGGATCATCGCCCGGCCCACCGCCTGGCTGACGAAGAACGTGCCCTTGAGGTTGACGGCGCAGGTGAGGTCGAAGTCCGCCTCCGTGACGTCCTCGGCGGGGTTCTCCGGGCCGAGCCCGGCGTTGTTGACGAGGATGTCGATGCGCCCGGCCGCGGCGAGCGCGCCGGCCACGGCGGCCTGCGATCTCGTCGCGACGCGTGACGTCCATCTGCACGCGGGACGCCCGCCGGCCGAGGCGCTCGATCGCACCGGCGACCGGCCGGCCCCGACGACGCGTCGCGCAGCCCGAGCACGACGTCCGCGCCGGCGTGCGCGAGCGCCAGGGCGATCGCCTCGCCGAGGCCGCGCGCGGCACCGGTGACGAGGGCGACGCGGCCCGCTGAGGTCGAAGCTCGGGAAACGGACATCGGTTGTGACCATCCCGCGACGGTAGCGCGTGCTGCGCCGGCAGATGCTGCTTCAGCCACTCCGGTGCTCTGATGCTCCGCCGGAGGAGAGGCCGGTGCCAGGCCCTACGCAGCCGCGAGCGGCGAGAGGCGCTCGTGACGTCGGGCTCGAAGCCGGGGAGGTCGACGCGGAAGGTCGTGCCGACGCCCTGCTTGCTCTCGACCGAGACCTCACCCTCGTGGGCCTCGGCGATCGCCTTGACGATCGCCAGACCCCAGGCCGCTGCCGCGCGTCCCGTCGGAAGAGCGTGCGCGGTAGAAGCGATCGAAGATGTACGGGAGCTCCTCGCTCGGGATGCCGCCGCCCTGGTCGCTGACCTCGAGCATGAGACGGCGGCCGCGCGCCCGCGCCGCGATGGTCACCGTGGAGCCGCTGCGCGTGTGCCGCAGCGCGTTCTCGATCAGGTTGTCGAGCAGGCGCTCCATGTCAGGTCGGGAGCAGGAGAGCCCGCCGCCGGCGCGGGAGGCGATGACCAGCGGCCGGTCCGTCACGCGCCTCCAGCGCTCCACCGCCGAGTCCAGCAAGTCATCGGACGCGACCGTGCTGCGCAGAGGGGGATGCGCGCCGTCGAGCCGGGAGAGCGCGAGCAGCCCGGAGGCGAGCACCTCGCTGCGCTGCAGCTCTTCGAGCACGACCTGGCGGGTCTGAAGCAGCTCCTCCATCGTCGGCACGCTGCCGTTGCGCCCGAGCAGCTCGAGCTCGCCGCGCGCGATGGTCAGCGGAGTGAGCAGCTCGTGCGAGGCGTTGTCGAAGAGCGCGCGGCCACGCTCGACCACGAGCTGCCTCTCGCGCACGTGCCAGACCATGACGAGGAAGATCAACGGACATCAGCGGAATCTCCGCGAGCTCGGCCTGGCTCTCCGAGCCCATCTCGATGGCCCGCACCGTGAGCACGAAGATCGGCGCCACGACGGCGAGCAGCGCGAGCACGCTGCTCATCGCGTTCCACATGCGCAGGCCGTAGACGATGCTCACGCTGACGAAGATGAAATGGACGGGAAGCGACTCCCAGCCATGCGCGACAGCCATCCAGACGAGGTTTGCGATGCAGAACACCGTCAGGCCGAGCTCCGGCAGGAAGCGGCGCACGGTGGGGTTCAGGCGCACAGCTGGTACCCCGCGCCGCGCACGGTGGCGATCCGTTCGTGGCCGATCTTGCAGGCGGAGCCGGCGAACGCAGACGTCCACCGTGTTCGTCTCGGTGTCGAAGCTGTAGCCCCAGATCGCCGAGAGCAGGCGCTCGCGGCTGACGACCTCGTCGGCGTGCCGCATGAGGTACTCGAGTACGAGCGCCTCGCCGTCGGTCAGCGCGATCGGGCCCGTCGCCGAAGTCCGCAAGCCTCCGCCTCAACTCGAGGGTTACGCCCTGGCTGCTGAGCACGCTCGATCGAGCTCCGAGCTGCGCACGGAGATGGATGCGCACGCGCTCGAGCAGCTCGTCGAACGAGAACGGCTTGGCGACGTAATCGATCGCACCGGCTCGCAGAGCCGCGACCTTCGTCTCCGGATCGGAGCGCGCGCTCAGCATCATCACCGGCAGGGCGGGCTTGATCTGCATCAGCTCGCGCAGGACCGCGATGCCATCCCGGCCCGGCAGCATCACGTCGAGCAGCACCAGCGCCGGCTCTTGCCGCGCAGCGCTGCCGAGCGCGGCGTCGCCGTCGGCCACGGCCTGCACGGCATAGCCCTCACGGGACAGCCCGCGCGCCACGAAGCTCGCGATGCGTCGCTCGTCTTCGACGATCAAGACGTGCACGTTGATCAGACTCCCTCAGTTTTTGCTACTCCCCGCTCTCACCCTAAGCCTGTCGCGCGGAGGGGTCAAGTCCCCCAACGGAGGGTGGCTGACACAACGGTGACACGCCTGTCAGAAAGCGTGACAGGCATGCGGCCATGGGCTGAAGCTCGCTGCGATCGCAATGAAGCGTCCCCCCGACGGGAGCCCACTCGCATGACCATCCGCCCGATCGCCCTCATAGTCGCAGTGCTCGCGACGCTTGCCTTCGCGCAAGCAGCAGCGGCGCAGCCGATCACGTTGCACGTGACCTCGGCGCGCACTGTCACAAATCAACCCGCCCCGGCCGAGCTGACCGGGACAATCTCTCTCGCGCCGAACACAACGGGCAGCGGGACGCCGGTGACGGGCACCGGCACGCTCTTCACCAGCGAGCTCCACACTGGTGATCTGATCAAGCCGTACACGGCGCCCGGCGCGGTCCCGCGCTGGCTCGTCGTCGCATCGATCGCGAGCGACACCTCGCTGCGGTCACGCAGCCGGGCGCCCCGGCGGCCGCTACAACGGCCCCGCCGTGAGCGGCGTCAAGTTCTCCGTCCTGCCCGCCCAGGTGACAATCACAAAGGGCGCCCCGGTGACGACGTTCAAGTACCTCGTCAACCAGGAGGACACCGACAACAACACGCAATCGGCGTCGGCCTGTCAGCCGTCCGGCCCGAACGACACGCTGAGCAATTGCCTGTGGACCTCGATCCGTCATCTCTCCGGCTCGACCGACGCAGCTCCGGGCCCCTACAACCCGACGACCGGCTTTCAGGGCCTCGTGCCCGACTCGAGCCCGGTCGTCACGAGCGGCGACCAGGCCGACTTCGCGAGCGGCGGCACGATCAACCTGCCCCCGCGGCAAGTACATGATCTGCTTCCTGGCCGACGGCCACAAGATCGACGGCGCGCACTTCACGACCGACAACGGCGCGACGACCAAGGTCATCGTCGCGCAGGCCCAGCCGTACGACCTTCCGCTCGCAACGCTGCGCGTGCAGGTCTTCAACGACAACGCGTCGACGAACGGCCAGTGGGACGAGGGCGACGAGACCTACGACCCGCAACTGAACCGCGCCGCGCGCATGCCCGGCTTCACCGCGCATCTCGCCGACGTCATGGGCGAGGTCACGACGGACTGGTACGGCAATCCGCTGTGCACGACCTACCGCGCCACCACGGCGCCAGGCCGCACCGGCTACGAGCTCGACGCCCAGGGCGATCCGATCATCCTCACCCGCGGCGGCCAGTGCGTCAGCAACATGGCCGGCGAGATCGTGGTCCCGAACATGGGCCCCGACCGCTACGCGGTGACGGTGCTCGCGCCGGCCCGCCGGTCGTCACGCCCCCGGGCCTGCAGCCCACCTGCCGCAACAAGGACTGGGTCAAGACGACGACCCTCGAGGGCGGCCCCGACTGGGACACCTGGATCCAGGAGGGCGCCTCCGGCTACGACACCGAGTTCCTGCACTCCGGCGAGCCCACCCCGTGGACGCCGGCCGGCTTCGTCTGCCCGCGCAACGAGCCGAACGCGAACCCGAACAACGTCGGCACCGTCGTCGGACGCGTCATGAAGGCACGTGTCTACTACCCCTCGCAGGGTGGCCTGCCCTACAACGGCACCGACGGCGCCGGCTACTCCGGCACGAAGCTCGACGGCCCGATCAGCCGGCCCTGGGTCTCGCTCGCGAGCCTGCAGGGCGGCGACGTCGCCACCGCGGTGGTGCGCGGCAACGCCGACGGCACGTTCACGATCAAGCGCGTCCCGCCCGGCGACTACATGATCTCCGTCTGGGACGAGCCGCTCAACGACATCATCGACAGCTACAACCTGACCGTCCGGGCGCACCAGACCACGGACATCGGCGACGCGATGCTCGTCGGCTGGTTCGCCGAGATCGTCGGGCACGGTCTTCAACGACCTCAACGAGAACGGCAGGCAGGATCCGGGCGAGCCGGGCATCCCCGGCTTCCCCGTCGTCAATCAAGACGCGCAACAACTCGATCGAGGATCAGGGCTCGCAGATCTCGACTGACCGACTTCGCCGGCCACTACAACCTCGACCAGGCCTACCCGCTCAACCAGTTCGACGTGCTCGAGGCCTACGCCGACGGCTGGAAGACGACCGGCGTCACGTATCAGGCGGACAACCAGCCCGCGCCGACGACCATGCTCGGCACGGGCGTGGACGTCAGCTACCTGCCTATCATCGGCCTCTCCGGCCGCCTCGACTGGGGCGTCAAGCCCTATGCCGCCGGTGACAACGGCGGCATCGTCGGCACCGTCAGCTACGGCACGACCCGCAACGAGGTCGACCCGTCCCAGGCGGTGACCGAGGACTACCAGCCGGGCATCCCCGGCATCCAGGTCGACCTCTTCAAGCCTGTCGCCTGCGACGCCGCGACCCCGGCCGCAAGCTGCTCGTCCGACGGCTACGTGTTGGCTGCAGACGGCTCCTACAAGCTCGGCCCCTGGCTCAACCGCTACCAGACGCGAATCGTGGCAGCGGCCCAAGAACTGCACCGCCCGCACCGTCACCGGCGATCCGCTCGTCGGCGAGCAGGCCCTCCCGCGCACCACCGACCCGCTCGGCAACCCGGTCGAGTGCCTCGAGGCGCCCATGATGGGCATCCAGTTCGGCGGCGACGATCCGTTCAACTCGCCCAACCCCGATGCGAACTTCTTCAGCTCGGTGGACGGCAATTACGGCTTCGGCGACGCCTGGGCCACTCCCGGCGACCAGGCGGCCGACGGCTCGCCGGTCGCGGCGCATCCCGGCTCGGGCTCCGAGCCGCTGACGCCCGGCGACTACATCGTCAAGGTCGAGATCCCGAACGACCCGATCCAGGGCCGCCCCCTCTACACGCCCACCCGCGAGGAGGACGTCAACGTCTTCACCGGCGACTCGTTCAAGCCGGCCTATCCGCCCCCGCCCTGCGTCGGTCGCGCTGCACACGGTGCACGTCACGAACCAGGACTTCATCGACTCCGGCGGCAGCCCGTACGACGGCCAGGCCCGTCCACTCTGCGACGCCAAGCTCGTGCCGGTGCGCGAAGGGAAGTCGATCGCCCCGAACTTCGAGCTCTTCACGGACGTGCCGGTCCCCGGCGAAGTTCTGGGGCCTCGTCAACGACAACCTCAACGTCTCGATCGATCCCAAGGCGACGCTCTTCGGCGAGATCGCCGGCATCGGCCACGCGCCTGTCGGCATCTACGACTTCACCGACCGCCTGATCGACACGGCCCACACCGACCCGAACGGCTTCTTCACGGCGCTCGTCCCCTCGACCAGCACGCTACAACTGCCCGCTTCCGGCCGGCCCCTGCCCGGGCATGTACCGCGTGGTCGGCAACGACCCGGGGCAGCCCTCGGCCCGCAACCTCGACTATCACCCCGAGTTCGACACGATCTCGGCGAACTTCCAGGCCTGGCCGGGCTGATGTTGCCGGTCGACACGGCCAACACGGCCGTCGGCACGCAGGTGCAGTCGCCGGGCTCGAACGTCACCCAGCCGGTGCAATGCCTGATCGCGGGCACCACGCCGCAGCTCTTCGCGGTCTCGGCTCCGTATGGCAACGCCGGTGACCAGATCGTCGTCAAGGGCCTGCACTTCGGCGCCACGCCGGGCCGCGTCACCCTCGACGGCTCCACGACGCTCCCGGCGGCCTCGATCTCCGGCTGGAGCGACACGAGCTTCACGCTCACGATCCCGGCCAGCGTGACGCCCGGGCAGCACCGCCTGGCAATCGTCAATACGGCGAGCGCGCCTGACACGGTGTCGATCAACGGCCTTGCGCTGCATGTGCTCGGCACCGGCTACCGGCCCGAGGTGCTCGAAGTCGGTCCCGACATGTGGACGCTGATCGGGTCTCCGGCCAACCTGCGCTTCCGCCTCGGCACGAACGGCACCCAGACCCCGGTCATCACTGCGGCACCCGGCGGCTTCACTGCGGCTCAGCTGCAAACGGCCATCAGCGCCCTGCCGGGGCTGAGCGGCGCCGTCACGGTCACGAAGACGAGCGGCGGCAACTTCCGCATCGCGATCGCGGGCCGCCACTCGGCCCAGGTGCTGACCGCCAGCACCACGAGCGCCGGTGCGGCGATCCGCAACTACGACAGCCTCAACCCGAACGCCGACTACGGCACGCACGCCGTGCAAGCGGCGCTCGACACGGCAGCGGGCCGCCCCAATGCAAGCGGCGTCGGCCAGCACGGCCCCGAGGTGCTGGTCGTCGTCTACCCGAACACCGACTCGAGCGACCCCTACAACCCCGAGTCGGCCTACTACGAGAACCTGATCATGCACTCCCCGGTCAAGCTCCAGGGAGTCGGGCCGGGCGGCGCGAACGCGGACGGCACGAGTGTCGCCGGCACGGTGATCGACGGCTCGGCGTACCAGGCCGACGCGCAGTCGGGCACTGACTGGTTCGCGCTCGCCAACTCGCTGGCCTTTGACGGCAACCCGAACATCTACGAGGGCGAGACGCTCATGGTCGTCGCCAACGACGGCGGCGCCGGCTCGGGTACGACGCGCGTCGACCAGTTCCGCTCGAACTTCCCGGCCTCGATCGACGGCCTCAAGATCATGGGCGGCAGGCACGACGGCTTCCCGAACAACCGCGACCCGGTCGACCGGCGCGCCCAACGGCCAGACCGCCACGGTCGAGACCCAGGGCGGCGGCATCTACGTCAACGCCCAGGCCCACTCCCTCCAGATCACGAACGACGTGATCCAGGGGAACAGCGGCGCCTACGGCGGCGGCATCCGCCTCGGCACGCCGGACATCGGCTCGAGCCAGAACGACAACGTCCGCATCGCCTTCAACCGCATCGACCAGAACGGCGGCACGAACCTCGCGGGCGGCGTCGGCATCTTCGCCGGCGCCACGAACTACCGCATCGACCACAACACGCTGTGCGGCAACAACTCGGCCGAGTACGGCGGCGCGATCAGCCACTTCGGCCTCTCGTCCGGCGGCAAGATCGACCACAACCGCATCTGGTTCAACCGCAGCTACGACGAGGGCGGCGCGGTGTTCGTGGGCAGTGAGCTCCCGGCCAACCCGAACACGATGCCCACGGGCGCGGGTGCGGTCGACATCACCGAGAACACGATCCAGGCGAACCTGTCCAACGACGACGGCGGCGGCGATCCGGCTGCTGATGGTCGACGGGCGGCGCCGCAGCCAGACCGGCGACGGCCTGCAGGGCACGATCCGGCTCTACGACGACCGCGTCAACATCCTCAACAACACGATCGCGAACAACGTCTCGACCCACGAGGGCGGCGGAATCGCGCTCGACGACTCGACGAACGTCGTGGTCGCCAACAACACGGTCGCGCACAACATCACGACTGCCACGGCGATGACGAGCACCGGAGAGCCGGCGCCCGCCGGGCTCTCGACAGCCGGCAACAGCTTCCTCCTGCAGGCCGAGCTGGACAAGCGCTATGGCGCGAACAGCCGGCCGCTCTTCTCGAAGCCGACGCTCTTCAACAACGTGTTCACCGACAACCGCTCGGGCTCGTGGTCGCTGACCCAGGGCCTCCACGGCATCGGCCAGTCCGGCGACGCCAGCCCAATCAACCTCTGGGACATCGGCCTCGCAGACAACCTCTGCAACAGCTCGGGCAACGTCCGTCGCTGCCTCTCGCCGCTGAACAACCGGCTCGATGCGACGGCGAACAACACTCCCAACCTGATCGCAAGCCCGACCAACCTGATCGGCTCGAGCTTGAACTTCATCGACGACACCTACCGCGTCACCGTCAATGCCCTCCCGTGGCGCGGCTACCCGCAATTCGTCGGCGCAGTGCTCGTGGCAGTCGACCGCCCGGTCGGCCAGATGGGCAACTACCACCTCGCGGCCGGCGCGAACAGCCCGGTCGACAACGGGCGGCCCTCGGCCGCAGCGATCGGCGGGCCGAGCGGGACCGTGGCCGCCCCGTCGATCGACATCGACGACCAGAGCCGCCCGCAGGGCGGCGGCGTTCGACATCGGCTCCGACGAGCGCCAGTAGGAAGGCGACATGACTCAGCGACAGCACACGAACGCGACGAGGACGACACCCATGCGCGATACCAAGCTCAGTCGCCGCCGCCTCCTCACCATGGGCGGAGCGACCCTCGCAGCCGGAACCCTGGGAGGCGCCGCCTATGGCGCCTCCCCCGGCCGGCTCCTCCAGTCCGTCGGACCGGCGCAAGCGCCGGCACGCAACGTCCTGCACCTCGCGGGAACGGATGGCTGGGTCTCGGTCCCCGACGCCGGCGACCCAGGCGAGCTACTTCTTCCCGGACAACCTCGCGCCGGAAGGCAAGACGACCTACGTCTTCGGCTTCCGCGACGTCACGGGCTACAGCGACCAGCAGGTGCATGACCAGAAGGGCAAGACGCAGATCTGCGCTCCGCTCCTGTGGTTCGACGAGTACCAGTCTGCGCTCGCCAACGACGTCCAGATCACCGTCACGAACCTCGGCATGCAGGTCCGCCCGGACCTGACCGACGGCCACACGCTGCACTGGCACGGCTTCCGCAACGCGAACCCGTTCTACGACGGCGTGCCGGAGATGAGCGTGTCGATCCCGATCGGCCGCGATCTCACCTACTTCTACCAGCCCAAGGACCCGGGCACCTACATGTACCACTGCCACTTCGAGGACGTCGAGCACGTCCAGATGGGCATGACGGGACCGCTGTTCGTGCGGCCGCGGCAGAACGGCACGGTGCTCGGCGGCTACAACAAGTTCGCCTACAACGACGGCGACGGCACGACGGGCTACGACCGCGAGTACGCGCTCCTGCTGACCGAGATGTACCTCGAGTCGCACTGGCAGGACGCGCACATCCAGCAGCCGCTGTGGGATCAGTACCGCGCCGACGCGTGGTTCATCAACGGCCGCAGCTATCCCGACACGCTCGAGCCGAGCACGGGCTTCTACGGCCCGACTGGACCGCGCCCCGCAGGGATCGCCGTCGGCGACCCCAACCCGTGGCCGAACCCGCGCGTCGCCGCGCCGCCGCGGCTGAGCCACCAGCCGCTCTCGTCGCTCGTGAGCTGCAACGCCGGCGATCGCGTGCTGCTCCGGCTGGCCAATCTCGGCTACCAGGAGCACGCCATGACCGCGCCCGGGCTCGTGCTCGACGTCGATCGGCAAGGACGCGACGCTGCTCGCGAACGGCGCCGTCAAGACGTCGATGCAGACCGAGACCATCTCGATCGGGCCCGGCGAGAGCTTCGATTGCCTCTTCACGGCTCCCGCCGTCACCACGACGACCACGTACGTGCTCTACAACCGCGCCTACGCGACGTCGCAGAATCGCGACCAGCAGGGCATCGGCGGCATGCGCACGGAAATCCGCGTCCACCCGGCCGGCTCGCTGCCCGCCCAGACCGCGCCCAACGCGTAAGGACACGTCCATGCGCCCTCTCACACATCCCCTCGCTTCCTCGCGGAAGCTCCTCCTCCTCTCCGGTCTCCTGATCTCCGCCGGAGCGTTCCTCCTGACCGGCGGCGGCTCCTCCCCCGCCGCCGCCGGTTCCCCCACGCCCGACGGCGTGGTGTGCACCTACGGCTCCGAAGGCCAGTCCGCCACCACCCAGACGTTCACGCTCACCGCGCGCGACGGCCACATCACCACACCGGACGGCAACACCGTCTACATGTGGGGCTTCGCCGACGGCAAGGGCGCGTTCCAGTACCCAGGCCCGAACCTCTGCGTCAAGCAGGGCGACCACGTGCGCGTGATCCTCAAGAACACGCTCTCGGCCGACACCTCGATCATCTTCCCCGGTCAGACCGGAGTCACGGCCGACGGCGTTGCAGCCGCTCCCGTGCTCGACGGCTCCGGGGCCATCACCTCCCTTACGCCCACTGCGGCGGCCAACGGCGGCTCGGTCACCTACTCCTTCGTCGCAGACGCGCCGGGGACCTACGCCTACACGAGCGGAACGGACGAGGCAGTCCAGACGCAGATGGGGCTCTTCGGCGCCATGCTCGTGCGGCCCTCCCAGGGAGCCGCATTCGCCTACAACGCGGCGCGCACCGAGTTCGATCCGAGGACCGAGTTCCTCCAGGTCCTGTCCGATCTCGATCCGGCGATCCACAACGCCGTCGAGCAGGGGCGGGCTCCCGACATCCTCGCCATCCACCCGCGCTACTGGATGATCAACGGGCGCAGCTTCCCCGACACGATCGCGCCGAACAACGCGACGTGGCTTCCCAACCAGCCCTACAACGCGCTCATCCACACGGTTGCCAATCCCGCCAAGCCGGCGATCGTGCGCTACGTCAATGTCACGTCGGTCAGTCACCCCATGCATCCGCACGGCGATCACGGTCGCGTGATCGGACGCGACGGCGCGCTGCTCGCGGGCCCCAACGGAGAGGATCTCAGCCACGAGGACTTCGCCATCGAGGTCGGCCCGGGACAGACCGTGGACGCGCTCTACGGCTGGGAGGACACCGGCAACTGGTCCGACCCGAGCGCGGCCGCACATCCCACGCTCCCCGACCAGCCCGCCGCGCTCGACACGCTGCACAAGTCCGGAGACACGTGGTGGTCCGGTAGCCGCTTCCTCGGGCAGAAGGACACGACCAATTTCCCGCCAGGGATCACGAACTACAACCAGTGCGGCGAGTTCTACCAGGTGTCGCACAGCCACGCGCTCAACGAGGTCACGAACTACGGAGCCGCCATGGGCGGAATGCTCACCCTCTGGCGCATCGATCCCGTCAACCACTTCGACTGCGCATGAGAGGCGTCAGCATGTATCCGTCCCTCCGCGCGCTCCTCGCGCTCGCCGCACTTCTGATCGTGCCGGCGACCGCCGCGGCCGCGCCCTCCATCACGCTCACGACGCCGCCCGACGGCGCCGTCTACGCAAGCACGCCGGCGGTGCTCGCCGACTTCGCCTGCGCTCCTGACTCGACCACGCTCTCCCCCGTCACCCAGTGCGAAGGGACCGTGGCCAACGGCTCTGCGATCGACACCGCGACGGCCGGCTCGAAGGCGTTCACGGTCACGGCCACGGACGCCGACGGCGCCACGAGCTCGGTCACGCACACCTACAACGTCGATTCGACCGCTCCGGCGATCGCTCTGACGACGCCCGCCCAGGGCGCCGTGTTCGCGAGCGGCGAGGCCGTCAACGCCGCCTACACCTGCGCCGACATGGGCGGGTCCGGCATCGCCTCCTGCTTGGGCACGGTGCCTGACGGGCAGGCGCTCGACACCACCCCCGGCACGCACACCTTCACGGTGACCGCTATCGACAACGCCGGCAACACGACGACCGTGACGCACTCCTACCGGGCCTCGATCTGCTCGCGGACGGGCGCCCACGCCGTCTCGTGCGAGCTGTGGGCCCGCGCGGGCACGATCGACCTGCCGGGCATGCCCAACGTGCCCATCAAGACCTTCGCCGACCACAGCGGTGCGCCGGCGATCACCCAGGTCGGCGGTCCCGCACTCGACGCGCTCGACGGCGACACGGTCAGCATCCTGCTGCACAACGACCTGGGCGAGCCGCTCGCGCTCGCCGTGCCGCAGCAGCCGATGGCTCCTGCGACCTCCAAGATCGCACCCGGCGGCTACGCGACGTACTCCTTCGTCGCGCGCATGGGCACGTCGATCTACGAGGCCGGCTCGGCCTCCAGCGTCGCGGCGCTCGACGAGAACGTCGGCAAGCAGGTCGCGCAGGGCCTCTATGGGCCGCTCGTGGTGCGTCCTGCGGCGCAGACGCGCCAGGCCTACGGCACCGCTGCCACGGGCTACGACGAGGAGGCGCTCTTGCTCCTCTCGGACATCGACCCGGCGCTCAACGCGAATCCCGACAGCTTCGACATGTCGATGTTCGCGCCGACCTACGCGCTGATCAACGGCCGTCCCTACGACGGCACGGCGGGCGGTACGCTGCCGATCGTCTCGGCCCCGGGGCATGACGTGCTGCTGCGCGTCGTCAACGCCGCCGTGCGCTTCCACCCCATCGGGTTGCTCGGCCTGCGCGAGAGCGTGGTCGGAGAGAGCTCGCACGCGCTGCGCTATCCGCGCTCGGCGATCGCAACGACGGTGGCCCCGGGCAGCACCGCCGACGCGCTCGTGCACCTGCCGTCCGCGGCAAGCGCCGCCGGGCACTACGCCCTCTACGACACCAGCCTCCGCCTCTACAACGGCACCCAGGCGGGCTACGGCGGAATGCTCACCACCATCGACGCGACCGGCACCTGGACCACCACCTGCGCCGGCCCCGTCACATCCCGCGTGCAGGCCCCCGACACCACCGCAGGCACTGCGGCACTCGCGTTCAGCGCGTACGTCACTCCGTGCGCCGCGGCGCCCGCGACGACGGTCACGGCGGCCGAGTACTTCATCGACACCATCGGGGGCGACGGAACGGGCGGCGCGATCGCGCTCGGCCCGAACCCGCTCTCCGGGAGCATCCCGCAGGCCCAGATCCTCAGCCTGTCCGAAGGCCGGCACACGATCTACGTGCACGGCCGCGACTCGACCGGCGCGTGGGGCGAGGTCTCGAGCGACACGTTCATCGTCGCCCGGATCGGCCCGGAGGTGCGCGCCGTCACGCTCGACCCGAGCCCGACCAATCACGATCCGGTGACGACGCACCTGTCCGCGACGGCGGACGCCACCGCTCACGCCGGGCGCACCGTGGCCGCGGCCGAGTACTTCGTCGACCCCGTGGGCACCCCGGCGCCGGGCTCCGGCCATGCGCTGACGCTCAGCGGCAACGCCGCGACCGCATCCGTGGACGGCGATGTGCCACTCGCGAGCCTCGCCGCGGGCGTGCACACGATCCGCATCGAGGCGCAGGACGACCTCGGCCATTGGGGCGCGACGGCATCGATCCAGCTCATCATCGACCTCGCCGGCCCCGTCACTACGAGCGTTGCCGTGTCCCCCAATCCGAACAACGGCACACAGGCCCCCGACGGCTACCCAGGCGTCGTCTGGGTGACGGCCACCGTCACCGACGCCGGTCCGAACGCCAGCGCCGTCAAGTCGGCCGAGGGCTTCATCGACCCGGTCGGCACCCCCGCCCCGCACTCGGGGTGGACCATGCTGCCCGTCGACGGGGTCTTCGACCAGCCGGTCGAGCAGGTCTACGCGCAGATCCCGCTGAGCGAGATCTCGATCCTCACCGACGGAAGCCACGTGTTCTCGATCCGCGGACTCGACGCAGCGGGGAACTGGGGGGCGCTCGGCACGGGCACGCTCCAGATCGACAAGACGGGCCCCGTGATCACGGCCGCCTCGCTCACGCCGGCTGCTCGCCAGCGTGGACAGTCGACCACCCTCAACGCCACCGCCGCAGACGGCTCGCTGGTCGACCGCTTCGAGTACTTCCTCGACCAGGGCCCGGCGACGAGCGTGAGCGTCACGCCCGGAACGCCGCGCTCGCTCACGCGCTCCATCACGGTTCCGTTCCTGACGTCAGGGCAGTTGCACTACGTCTTCGTGCGGGCCCATGACGGCGCCGGCAACTGGGGCCCGTGGACGCAGCTCGCGCTCACGGTCACCAACGCCTTCGGGCCGCTGTCGGCACCGGCGGATCTCGGCCCCGTGGCGGGCATCGGACCGGTCGCAGCGCCGCTCGCGGCTTCTGCTGCTCCCGGCAGGACGCTGGCCGGCATCGCCGTCCGCATGACGGGCGAGGCGCATCTGGTGTCGATCAAGTCAGCCCGCAACGCCTGGCGAGCACGCTTCGCCTTCGCGCCGCACGGCATCCGCATCCACGGCACCAAGACGATCCTGCGCGGCCGCAACGCCACCGGCCAGGTCGTCCTCATCGTCCAGGTGCGCGGCAGCGCGCACCACCGGTACCTGCTGCGCGCTGTGAGCGGCGGCAAGCACACGGCCTGGCTGTCGCTCGGCGACCGCCGCGCCGTCCTCGAGGCGGCCCTCCGCCTCGGCAAGCGCCCCACCCTCAACCGGGCTCACTGAGCCCAGCAGAGGGATTCCCGGCTCCCCAATGCGAGCGGAGACTCGTGACATGAAAAATCAGCGACCACACCTCCGCACGGCCGTCGCGATCTGCGCCCTGGGCGCAGTCGCGGCGGTCGCCGCACTGCTCGTCCTCACGCATCGGGGCTCGGCCTCGGCAGCACCTGCTGCCGAGGCCGCGCGCCCGAGTGCGGCGTCGATCGCTGCGATCCAGCAGCGCTACGGCGTGCGCTTCACGATGCTCGGCTTGACGGCGAGCGGCGGGATGCTCGACCTCCGCTTCGTCGCCGTCGACGCCGGCAAGGTGGAACAGCTCGGCCACCACGGCACCAAGATCCGCCTCGTCGTCGAGCACACGGGGCACACGCTCAACTCCGAGCAGATGACCCCGCACTTCGGCAAGATCCACGTCGGCTCGCAGTACTTCGCGCTGCTGCGCAATGACGGCAACGCGCTGCAGCAGGGCGACCTCGTCACGATCGTCGTCGGCAAGCTCGCCCTGCAGCACATGAAGGTGCTCTGAGCGCATGCGCGCCCGGCTCGCCGTCGTCGTCGTCCTCGCTCTCGCCCTTCCGGCGAGCGCGCAGGCGCACGCCTTCCTCGAGTCGAGCACGCCGGAGAACGGTGCGAGCCTCGCCCGCGCCCCGCACGTCGTCCGCCTGCACTTCACGGAGCCCGTCTCGGCTGGGCTCGCGCGCGTGCAGCTGTTCGACGGGCGGGGCCGGCCGCAGGCTGGTGCCCGCATCGGGGAGGGGCGCACGGCCAGCGACCTGCTCGTCACCCTCCCGTCGCTGCGGACCGGCGCCTACCGGATCGCCTGGTCGGCCGTCTCGCAGGACGACCTTCACAGCACGCAGGGAGCAGTCGTGTTCGGGGCAGGCACGACGGCACCCCCTCTCGGGGCTCGGCCCGCCAGCGCGCCGCCGACGAGCCTCTCCGAGAGCGCGGCGCACTGGCTCGACCTCGTCTCGCTCTCGATCCTGATCGCGATCTGCGCGCTGCTCGCGTCTGCGCTGCCGGCCACCGTGCGGGCGCGCGTCTCGCGGTTCGGGCTCATCGCCCTGCCGCCGCTGCTCCTGGCGGGAGTCGGGGCGCTCGGCGAGAAGGCCTCACAGCTGCCCCTGCGCGATGTGCTGGCCCACACCGCGTGGGGCCACGCGATGCTGGTACGCGAGGCGGCCGTGGCCGGTGTCGCTCTGGCGCTCGTGGTCCGGCGGCCGAGGCTCGCACTCGCGTTGCTCGCACCCGTCGCGGCGGCTGAAGCCGCGAGCGGGCACGCGGCGTCACTGGGGGCGCTCCCACTGATCGCCATGACGCTGCACATCCTCGCCGCCGGCCTCTGGGTCGGCGGCCTGATCGTGCTCGCGCTCGTTCTGCCCGGCGCGGAGCGGCGCGACGCGCTCGCCACGCTCGCTCGCTTCGGGCGGATGGCGGCGGCAAGCGTCGCCGTGCTGCTGATCACCGGCCTCTACAGCGCGGGCCTGCAGGTCGCGAGCGCCGATGCCCTGCTTACGACGACGTACGGCTGGGCGCTCATCGCGAAGCTCGGACTGCTCGCTGCGACAGCCGGTCTCGGCGTGCTCGGAATCCTGGCGTTGCGTCGAAGACGGCCGTCGCTCCCGTTGCTGCGAGCCGAGGCCATCGCCGCCGTCGGGCTGCTCGGAGCCGCGTCGCTGCTGCTGGCGAGCGCTCCCGCGCAGGGCCCGCAGTTCGCTGCGGCGCCCCGGCCGATCGTCGGCACCGCGCTCGCAACCGGGCAGGCGGGCGATCTGCTCGTCGATCTCTCGACCGCGCCCAATCGTCCAGGGCAGAACTTCGTCACGGCGACCGTCCTCGACACACTGCGCCCGTCGCCCGGCCCCGTGCGGCGCGTCGTGCTCACGTTCTCGCGCGGCGCGACTCGCGCGGTCGTTCCGGCGGTCCGGCTCGACGGGCAGCGCTGGCAGGTCTCCGGCAGTCAGCTCCGCAGCGCGGGCGGCTGGAGGATCACCGTCAGCGCCGAGCGGGCCGGCCAAGCGACCGCGACCTATTCCACCTCCTGGACGGTTGGCTCTCCCCTTGCCGAGACGACAGCTCGGCACGCCCGTTTCTCGCAGCGCCCGCTCGCTCCCGTCCTCAACGTCCTCGCGGTCTTCCTGGCCGGACTCGCGGCACTCGCCGCGGCCTGGCGCGGATGCTCCCGCCTTGCCCCCCGCCGTCCCCGGACGGCGTGATGCGTGCCGCCCTGCTCCTGGCGCTCGGAGGCATCGCCCTGCTGCCGGTCTCCGCGGGGGCGGCGACGCCCATGCAGGCCGTGATCGTCCGTCTCGACCCGCCGGCCGTGCCCGCCTCCCTGCCCGCACACCGGGTCGCGGGCCGGATGGAGCTGGACGGCCGAGCGGCGGAAGCGCCTCTGCTCGCGGAGCTCGCGCAGCTACGGGAGGGGGGTCACGTGCGGCACGTGCGCTCGCTCTGGATCACGAACGCGGTGGCTCTGAGCGCCGACGCGGCCGCTCTGACCGCTCTCCGGTCCCGCGGCGATATCCGCTCGATCGAGGCGGACGCCCAGTTGCCGATCCGGATCGCGGATGCAGTCACCGGGGAGCCGGGGATCGCGGCCACCACGGCCCCCGAGCTCTGGTCCCACGGCATCGACGGCACCGGGGTGACGGTCGCGACGCTGGACACGGGGGTCGACCTGTCGCACGCGCAGCTCGCCGGCCGCTATCGCGGAGGAAGCGACAGCTGGTTCGATCCGTACGGCGAGCACGCCCAGCCGATGGATTTGCACGGCCACGGAACTCAGGTCATGGGCGTCATGGTGGCCGGGAACGGCATCGGCATGGCGCCGGGGGCGCGCTTCATTGCCGCGCGCGTATTCAACGACGCGGGTGTGAGCACCGACAGCGCGGTCCATCTCGCGTTCCAGTGGCTGCTCGATCCGGACGGCAACCCCGCCACCGACGACGCCCCGGACGTCGTGAACGCCTCGTGGGGCGCACAACTGGCGGCCTGCGACACCGAGTTCGAGCCCGATCTCCAGGCCCTGCGAGCCGCGCACATCCTGCCCGTGTTCGCCGCCGGCAACGATGGCCCCGGCGCCTCGACGGACACCTCGCCGGGCAATCTCCCGGAGGCATTCGCCGTCGGTGCGGCTGCGGGGCCGGCAACGATCGCAGCGTTCTCGAGCACCGGGCCGTCGCGCTGCGGCGGTGCGCAGTTTCCTTCGCTGGTGGCGCCTGGAACCGGCATCCGCTCGACCGACCGGTTCGGCTTCGACGCGACCGGGCTCGCAGGAACGTCGTTCGCCGCGCCGCATGTCGCAGGGGCGCTCGCGCTGCTGCTGCAGGTCGACCCGCAGCTCACCGCGAGCGAGCAAGCCGCTCTGCTCACGCAAAGCGCCGGCGATCTCGGCACGCCTGGGCCCGACTCGACCTTCGGTGCCGGGGCGCTTGACATTGCGGGCGCGGCTCGCCTGCTCTCGCCCACGCTCGACATCATCCCGCCCGGCCTGTCGGCCGCCGGCGTGACCGCCGGGCAGATGCACGTGCACGCCGACGACGCCTCGTCGGCGATCGCCGGCGGGGAGCTCTGGATCGGGCAAGACCCCGGGATCGGAGCGGGTCAGCCCATGGCGGCTGCCGACGGCGGGTTCGACTCGATGAGCGAGGACCTCGTCGGGCTCGCTCCCCGAGCTCGCCCCGGGTGAGTACATGGTGGGATTCCGGGCGCGCGACGCTGCCGGCAACTGGAGCCGAGCGGGAGAGGTCGTCTTCACCATTCCGGCTCCCGCCGCGCCTCCCTCGTCGAGGCCCGCGCCGCCCCTGGCGTCCGCATCGACCCTCGCGCAGCCGTTCGTGCCCACGGCGCTCGAGCTCGCGGTGACGGACGGGTTCGAGGCCGGACTGGGCTCATGGCGGCGGGTCGGCTCCGTGAGGGCGCTGCGCGCGGCGGCGATCTCTGGCCGGCGCGGCATGCGCATTCGATTCAAGGCCGGTGCCCGGTCGTTCGCGCAAAGGCCGCTGGCCCGACCCGCCGCGCGCCTCGAACTCGGATTCTCGCTCCGGGCCGGCGCGATCTCGACTCCCGGCTGGAGCCGGCTCGCGACGATCGAAGCCGCCGACCACAGCGAGCTTGCGGCGCTCGAGCTCATGACCACGGCCCGGGCGGTCCGCCTCCGCCTGAGCGTCCGCGCGGCGTCGGGGACGATGGTGCACTCGGGCCCCGTGATCATCTCCTCGCGTTCCAGCCGGATCCTGCTGGCGATCGATCCGGCACACGCCGTGCTCAGCCTCGGCGGACGCGAACGCGCCACGGTGCCCAGCGGTGCCGGCTCGGCGGCGGCGGTCACCTTCGGCGCGGCGCCGCGCCCAGCGCGCCCGCCGGCGACCGGCTACCTCGACATCGACGACGTCTCAATGCGCTCTGCGCCCGACTGACCGCCACTCTCCGACCCACCACTTCTGGAGCTTCCCCATGCCACGTCGCCTTCCCTCTCCCGCCCTCGTCGTTGCGGGCCTCGCCCTCCTCGTCGCTCTCGGCGGCACGACCTATGCCGCGACCGCGCTTCCCAGGAACAGCGTCGGCGCCCGGCAGCTGAGATCCGGTGCCGTGAGCTCGGTGAAGCTCGCCAAGGGCTCCGTCACGAGCAAGCAGATCAAGGATCACACGATCGTCGCGGCCGATCTCGCGAAGAACGCCTACCCCGCCCTGCCCGGCAAGGTCGCCTCCGCCGGTCATGCAGACACGGCGGGCCGGGCCGACAGCGCTGGTCATGCGGACACCGCGGGGAGCGTGGCTGGAGCTGCGTTCACGACCGTCGACTACCGCGGCGGCGCAGGCTCGCCGGCAACCGCTGTCGTCTCGGCGAACGGACTCACCGTCAACGCCTCCTGCGACGGCGCGGGCACACTCCTGCTGTCGATCGCCTCCGCCACGGGAGACGCGGAGTACGCACTGCTCGCCACCGACGACACCGGCAACGTCCGCGGCGACAGCTTCAACGCCTGGACCGGCGAGGAGTTCGACCTCGCCGCGCGTCTCGGCCTACCCGATCTCACGAGGGAGAGCCTGCGCCTGACGTATCAGAACCCGGGCGGCAAGCCGGTGCTCGTCGAGCTTGTGACCGACGGTGACGCCTTCAACGGCGCCGCGGCGTGCTATGCGGGCGGGTACGCCATCTCCTGAGCCGGAGCCCCATCGACTCGGGCCTCAGTTCCCGAGCAGCGAGCGGGCGCCCGGTCTCGTCGAGCCTTCGACCGACAAGAGATCCCGCACGGCAGGAGCGCAGACCGCGGCCGCGGCGAGCCCGCAGACCACCGCCGCCGCCGCGGTGAAACGCGCCGCCGTGTCGGGGAGCGCGGAGAGCACGAAGCCGTGTGCGAACAGCGTGACCAACGGCAGGGCGAACGTCGCGGCGAACGCGCCGATCAACGCCATCACGCCCAACTGCCTGGTCCCGCGCGCCGCCGCGATGCCGACGAAGAGGAAGCCCGCCGAGACGCAGGCGAACGCGCCAGCGAACAGCTCCGCCGGCAGCGTCGCCCGGTCCGCAAGGATCACGCCGCACCACGCCGACATCAGCGCGCAGATGGCGGCGACCAGGAGCGTGACCGCCAGAACGCGCTGAGCTCGGAGCGTCATGCGGCGGCCCGCCGCCAACGCTGCGGCCACCAGGAGCGTTCCGGCCGCAAGCCACGGCCACGGAGACGGCGCGGGCGCGTACCACTCGTTGCCCGAGAGCGTCGTCCTGCGGCCGTCCACGATCAGGTCGACCTGCCACCTGCCCACGACGTGCCGGCGCCCGGAGTCGGCCCTCACGAACGCGACGGGCCGCAACCTGTTGTCGTGCCAGGCGAGAACATGACCACGGCGGATGAGGCGCCAGTGGGCCCCGGCCGCGGTGACCGCGTCGCCGGCGCGAATCACGCCGGTGCTTCCGGCGGTGGGTGAGGCGAGGTTGGCCTCGACTCCCGCGGGCGAGAAGCGCAGGAACGGCTCGCCCAGCAGGCCGAGCACGACCACGACGCGATGCGCCGGAACCCGCAGCTCGAGCTGCAGGTCGCCGCCGAGGACGCGAGCGGCGAGGCCCGGTGCCGCCGGGCGGAAGCTGCCGACGCGCGCCTCGAAATCGGTCGAGAGCGTTCCCGTCTTGACGTGCGCCGATGCAGACGCAGGCGCAAGGAGCCCGCCGAGGGCTGCGAGGACCAGGCAACTCCAGCGCAGGCAGACACCACTCTGCACACGTATTTTCATCGGCGGCACGACGCAACCCAGGATAGTCGCGTTTCAGCTGTGAGCGCGGGTGCAGAGACGCCGGGAATTCGCAGATGACACGATTGTCACCTTGCTGTCAGAGTCGGCGGAGCCGGCGGATGACGCCCACATGACAGCGCCGTCAGGCTCGTTGCGTCCCGCCGATCCCGCAGTACGTTGGCGCCGTGCCACACCCGGAAGCATCGACAGGAGAGCACGGCATGCGGGCCAGAGTGATTTCGAGCGTCCATCCGTCCACCGTGGACGTTTCCCGCGCCGCCGCCCAGGCCGCTCGGTTCGCGCAGCGTCACCTGCCCGAGTTGGCAGTCGCCCTGTTCTGCCTGCTGAACTTGCTGTGGGTGGGGCTCTGGAGCGGCGTGGAGGCGCTTCCCGTCCACTTCATCTTCATCAGCGTGAGCGTGGTCTTCGGCTTGCGCATGTGGAGCGTGCGCAACAGCGTTCTCGCCCTGATCGCGGTCTCCGCGCCCACGTTCCTGCTCATGCTCCGCTCCATCGAGATGGGCCGCGAGAGCAGGACGGAGCTGACCGAGGTGCCGTTGATGGCGCTGCTCTTCCTGGTCATGGTGTGGCACGTCCACAAGCGACAGCTCGCGGTCGAGCACGAGCGCGCCCTCTTCGCGAACGCTTCTCACGAGCTCATGACGCCGCTCACGATCGCGTGGGGCGAGCTGGAGCTACTCGGCCGCGACGGCGTCGAACCAACGGTGGACGAGTTCTACGAGACCAGACGCGTCGTGCTCGAGGAGCTGCACCGCGGCCAGGTGCTCGCCGCCGGTCTGCTGACGCTCTCGCGCCTCGACACGAGCTCGAGCGCCCAGCAGAGCATGACGCCGACCGACTTCATCCTGGACGGCGCCGTGAGGCGCTGGAGCCGAGTCACGCAGCGCCCCCTCCATGTCGCCGGGCGAGTCGGCGGCGAGGTCTCGTGCGTGCGGCCCGACATCGGCCTGCTGCTCGACAATCTCATCGAGAACGCGCTGAGGCACACGCCCGAGGGCTCGAAGGTGACGCTCGCCGCGCGCTCTCGCGACCAGCGCCTGATCCTCGAGGTGAGCGACGAGGGCGACGGCATCCCCGAAGAGGCCCTCCCGTACGTGTTCGACCGCTTCTACCGGGCTCGGAGTGCCGACGGCACGCGCGGGAGCGGCCTCGGCCTGGCGATCGTAAAGGCCATCGCGGACGCGCACCGCGGCACGGTCGGCGTGGACAGCGAGCTCGGCGTCGGCACGACGTTCCGCGTCGAGCTGCCCGGCTTCGACCCAGCTCCCTCCCACGCGAGCTGACGGTAGGGCACCCGGCGGCTGGCGAGGCTGCGAAGGCGAGACGAGGCGAGCCCGCGGCTGCGGCGACCCGTCAGCCGTCGACGAGCAGGCTCTGCAGCGGACCGAGCAGCCGCTTCGAGCGGCGCGAGACGTGCGGCAGGCGAACGAGGCCGTGCGTCAGCGGGGCACCCGCGCGGCGTCGCTCGAGCTGGTCGTTCGCAAGCGGCCGCCAGAGCTGGTCGATCACGCCGGCCGGATCGTCCTCGAGCCCGTCGGCCGGCCGGTCGAGGTGCTCTCCCCAGAGGCGCAGCCTCGTCGCGCGCGCGAGTGCCGGGTCGTGGCTGACGACGTTCATCTCCGTGTCGTTGAAGAGCGAGTGCTCGTTCAGGTTCGCCGAGCCGATGGTCAGCCAGCGGTCGTCCACGATGCCCACCTTCGCATGCACGTAGACCCGCTCCGAGGCGCCCCCGGCGACGGCGAAGCGGGTGCAGGCGAGCAGACGGTCCGCGCCGTCGTCCGCATCTGCGAGCCGGCCGAGCTGACCGCTCGTGTCGTCTGCTCCCGAGTTGGGCTTGGCTGGAAGCACGAGCAGCAGCCGGAATCGCTCGCTGGGAGGGTTGAGCAGCTTGTCCCTGAGGATCTCGACGATCTCGGCCGACCACAGGAACTGGTTCTCGAGATAGATCAGGCGCTCGGCGGAGCGAAGAGCGCCGGCGTAGCTCTCCAGGATCGAGAACTCGCCGCGCGGCAGCGCCTTGTAGATGCGCTCCGGGACGGTCCGGACGATCTGCAGCTCCGCGTCGCCGACGGCAGCCTGCTCCGGCGGCGCGGGCAACCGCTCACCGGCGGTCTCGTTCCAGCGCATGCCGAAATGGCGTGCCACCGAGGCGACGGCCGGGCCGCGCAGGAGGGTCGCGACATCGTGCCAGCCGAGACTCCCGCGCGGTGGATGGCCCGCGCGGTCGAGCCGGTTGCCGGTGAAGCTGGTCAGATCGATGCCCCCCACGAACGCCAGCTCGTCGTCGACGATCACGAGCTTCTCGTGATGGCAATGCAGCGGCCGCTCGTGGGTGTCGAGTGCACAGACGATCCCGTTGCCCTTGCAGAGGGCATCGCGCGTCGCGCGCACCGAGCGCCGGGAGACGGGATACAGCGGCAACGGCGCGCCGCCCCACAGCAGCACGCGCACGGGGATGCGGCGAGCCGCGTCCGCGAGCACGTCCCGCAAGATCGCCGGCGGCTCCCCCGTCGTCAGCGCGAACTCCGGCGTGATGCACCAGCCCGCGATATGCACATGCGTGCGCGCGCCTGCGATCGCCTCGGCGATGCGCGGGAGCGCCTCCTCCCCGTCCACCAGTACGTCGATCGCATTTCCCTGGGTGGCCGGCTCTGCGCCTTCTGCCCAGCCCGCGCCCCGCGCCGAGAGAGCGCCGGCCCAGCCCACCCGCCGCAGGCGCCGCCGGTGATGGGCGCTCATGGCGCGCTCGACCGAGTCTCCGATCACGCAGTCCACACGCTCCACGAATTCCGGCAGCATCTGGCGACGATACCCGCCCGGGCCGGATCTCACGCGGAACCTGCGAAAGCCGGGTTCCTCGCGCGCCCAAGCACCGCCAGAGCGGTTGGCTCGCAGTTCTCACACAGTTCTTAGGCAGCGCGCCTAGCCTGGGATACGTGCTGGAATTGCGCACACTCGCTCGCCCGACGTGCGCCCCGGCACGCTTCAGCTGCGGCGCGACGTGGACGGCTCTGCTCGCGCTGATCTTCCTCGGCAACGCCGCGGCGATCACCTGGCTCTGGGTGCACGGCGGCAACCTCCACCCGCACTCGACCGGCGACCTTCTCACGGGCATCGGGCGCCTGACCGGGCTGCTGGGCGCGTATCTCGCACTCGTCCAGGTCGTGCTGCTCGCGCGGCTGCGGGTGCTCGAGCGACTGGTCGGGTTCGACCGGCTCACCGTGTGGCACCGCTGGAACGGCCACGTGTGCATCGATCTCGTCCTGGCGCACGTGGTCTTCACCGTCTGGGGGTACTCGCTCGTCGACAAGTTCCCGCTCGGGAAGGAGATCTCGACGATGCTCGGCGGTGGCATCTATCCCGGATGATCACGGCTACGATCGCGACCGGGCTGTTCATCGCGGTCGTGGCGACGTCGCTCGTGATCGCCCGGCGGCGACTGCGCTACGAGTGGTGGTACGGCGTCCATCTCCTGGCGTACGCGGCGATCGCGCTCTCCTGGTTCCATGAGATCCCCACCGGAAACGAGCTGGTTCTGAATCGCCTCGCCGCCGACTACTGGCGCGGCCTCTATCTCGCGACGATCGCGGTGCTGGTGGTCTGGCGCATCGCCGTGCCGCTCGCGCGCGCTTTTCGCTACCGGCTGGAGGTGGCGGAGGTCACCCCCGAGGGCCCGGGAGTCGTGTCGCTGCGGATCACCGGGCGCCAACTCGATCGCATGGGCGCGCGCGCCGGGCAGTTCTTCCTCTGGCGGTTCCTCACGAAGCACGCGTGGGGCACCGCCCACCCGTTCTCGCTCTCGGCCGCTCCCGAGGGCGACTCGCTGCGAATCACCGTCAAGGGCCTCGGCGACCACACTGCGCGCGCGGGTCAGATCCCGGTTGGAACGCGCGTCCTGGCCGAAGGGCCCGTTCGGTGTCTTCACGGACGAGCGTCGTCACCGCGACAAGGCGGTTCTGATCGCCGGAGGCATCGGCATCACGCCCATCCGCGCACTGCTGGAGACGATGCAGGGCGACCTCATCGTCCTCTACCGCGCGCTCACGGACGACGACGTGATCTTTCGCGAGGAGCTCGACGCGCTTGCAACTTCCAGCGGCGCCGTCCTGCACTACGTGATCGGAGATCACCTGGGCGAGGGCCGCGAGCTGCTCGCTCCGAGCACCTGCTGGAGCTCGTGCCGGACATCATCGAGCGCGACGTCTTCCTGTGCGGCCCGCCGGCGATGGCCGCGTTCATCCTCGAGAACGTCCGGATGGCCCGCGTGCCGCGGCGCCAGATCCACGCCGAGCGCTTCGCTCTCATCTGAAAGGCCCACCATGCGCAAGAACTCACCATCGTCCTGACAGCTTTGGCCGTCGCATTGCCGAACGCGAACGCCCTCGCGGCGATCACGGCGCCGAAGGCCGGAGCGAAGAAGATCGTCGTCGCGCGAAAGACGTTCACCGGACCGCTCGGACAGGCCGATCAATGGGGAAATGTGCAGGTCACGATCGTCGTCAAGAAGACGACCACGACGGTCGGCACGAAGAAGACCGGTGAAGCGCCACATCGAGTCGATCAAGGTGCCGGTCTTCCCGGATCACACCGGTCGCTCGCAGTTCATCAGCCAGCAAGCGCTGCCGATGCTCATCCAGGAAGCCCTCAAAGCGCAGAGCACGCACATCTACATCATCTCGGGCGCGACGTACACGAGCGACGCGTTCGGCCAGTCGCTGCAGGGCGCGATCACCAGGGAGAAGGCGTGGTAGCTGCCGCTCTTCCGGGCCTGCGGCGGGTCGAGCACGTCATGGGCATGCCCGTGGTGATCGACATCCGGGATGACGACGCGAGCGACGAGATGCTCCTCTGGCCTTCGACGAGTTCCGCTCGGTCGACGCGCGCTTCAGCACCTACAGGGACGACAGCGAGATCTCCCGTCTCAACCGTGGCGATCTGGCAGTGACGATGCCCACGGGGACGTACGGGAGGTGCTCGCACGCTCCAGCGAATTGCGTCACGAGACGCGGGGCTATTTCGACGTGTGCGCCGCCTCGCCCTCGATCACCGACCCGTCGGGTCTCGTCAAGGGCTGGTGCGTCGACCGCGTGGCGCAGCTCCTCTCGCGTCTGGGCGCAACGGAACTTCGCGGTCAACGCGGGCGGCGATGTGATCGTCCGCGGACACGGCCTCCCCGACGATTGCTGGCGCGTCGGGATCCAGCACCCGACGATGGACGACAAGCTCGCCGCGGTCGTCGTGGCGAGCGACCTCGCGATCGCGACCTCGGGCGCGTATGCACGGGGAGACCACGTGGTCGACCCCCATACCCGCCGGCCGGCGACCGGCGTGCTCTCGGTCACGATCACCGGCCCCGAGCTCGCGACCGCCGATGCGTACGCGACGGCGGCCTTCGCCATGGGCACGAGGGGGCCGGCCTGGACGGCGAGGCTCAGGGCTACGAGGCCATGACCATCCTCGCCGACGAGCGCGTGCTCTCGACCCCCGGCTTCCCGGCATGAGCGGCCAGGGCCGCGCCGTCGCCGACCGGCCGACCGGGAGAGACCCGGGCCGCCTGATCCCGCGTTTCACCGTGACCGAGCGCGTCGCGCACTGGCTGCTCGCGGCGACGTTCGCCGCGATGCTCGGGACGGGCGTCCTGATGGGCGGCATCGGGCCGCTCGGCCACCACGCGGTGCTGGTCGTGCACGTCGGCTCGGCAGTCGTGCTCCTCGCCGGCATCGCCCTGCTCACCGCGCGCCGCCGCAGCCGCCGGCCGCTTGCGCAGACGGTGCACGACCTGCGGTCACTCGGGCCGGCGGACAGGCGCTGGTTGCGGCTCGCTCCGCGCGCCTACCTCGCCGGCGGCGCCCTGCCGCCGAGCGGCCGCTTCAACGCCGGCCAGAAGGTGAACGCCCGTCTGGTGCTGCTCGTGCTCGCGGTGCTCTACCTCTCCGGCCTCGGCGAGCTCGGCCGGTTCACCTCGCTCCTGGGCCCGTTGCGGATCCTCGGCGCTCCGCACGGCCTCGCCGCGGGCGTCGCAGCGGTCCTCGTCGCAGGCCACATCTATCTCGCGCTCCTGCACCGCGCCACTCGGCCCGCGCTCCGCGGCATCACGCTCGGCAGCGTGCGGCGGGAGTGGGCAGAGCATCATCATGCCGACTGGGTCGCCGCAGTCGACGCGGACGCCGCTACGGGAGAGCGCGGCCGCTGAAGGGCTCGTTGGGGTCGTTCGGGTCGCGCGGCTTCGGATCGTCGGCCTCGTACGTCACGGCGTCGCCGCGGACGTGCGCCTCGAAGGGCGTGGCGGTCCGCTCCGTCGGGAGCCCGTGGGAGGCAGGAGCGCCCTGCCGCCCGAATTTCTTCTGGATCTGCCGCCCGATCACTCCCGCCGCTCCTAGCAGGAGCATGCGCATGAGACGCTTTTTCACCGCTCTGCCTCTCTCGCGAGATTGCTCGACCTAGCGAGCTTCCCCCGACGCGGCCCCGCGAAACGGCAGCCGGGTCAGCCTGCTCCAGAAGCGTGCGAACGGGGGCCGCTCAGCTCGAGTCGCCGGAGGAGAAGAACGAGGCGAAGCTGCCCGCGACGGCTGTGACGACGAAGATCGACCAGATCTCGAGGCCGATGTCGACCAAGCGCCCGCCGGTCGTCAGCGGGTTCTTGATCTGCGACGAGACCGTCAGGAGTTGTACGACGGTGAAGAACGCCGCGTCTCCGACCCCGTGGATGTCACCGCCCTTGACCCCGCGTTCGAAGCTCGTAGGTGAGCAGCGTGCCGACGACGGCCACGATCGCGGTCAGGCCGCCGGCGATCACCAGCCGTGCGAGCAGCCGGCGGTGCCGCTCCTCGCGGTGCAGAAGGCGTCGAAGCTCCTCGCCGATCACTCAGCGAGTGTACGACCGACCCCGGCGGGCCCCGCAGCGCCCGCGCATGCATGACACGCGCGGTCGAGACGCATTTCGGCATCGGCGCCACGGAGCACCGCTGCGCGTGTGAAGCTACGCGCTACGCCAGGAAGCGCGGCAGGCGTGCGCCGCCGGCGATCTCGAAGGTGCGCGTCTTGCCGCAGCCCGTGCACGTCAAGCGGATGAGCGTGCCGCGCGAATTCTCTGCAAGCAGTTCATCGCGCAGCGGCCTGGGTGCCTGCAGGTGCAGGCCGGCAACCCTGTGCCGAGCAGCGAGTACTCCCGCCCGCCCTGCGTCATCGTGGTCGAGGCAGCATGACCTGTCGCCTGGTCCAAGTCTCTGGCTAAAGGGGCTCGAGCGTAAAGACTTCGCAGGAGACGTCGTGCTCCACGTCGATGCCGCTCATGAAGGCGACCACGCGGCGCCCGGTGGCCTGCTCGACGGCTTCGCGGAACTGCTGCTCGGTGGCGTACTGGAACATCGTTCGGATGTCGCGCAGCCGTGCCTGCTCACCCATGGCCAGCATGCTCCGCTCGACCGGTGAGAGCGAGTTCGTGAGCAGGCTGAGAATCGTGTCGGGGCCGCTGTAATGGCTGGAGACGTGCTCGGGGCCGCGTCCGAACTGTTCCTTGTAGAGCCGCACCATCGCCCGCGACACGTCTCGCAACGCGGTGTTGGTCGTCGCGTCGCGCGGGTCTTCGTGCAGCCCGGCGGATTCGCCGTGTGGACCGCGGTCGTCCTGGTCGCTCGTCATGAACCCGTCCTGCACGGCTCTCCTGGGAATAGGAATCCGCCGCAGGTGGAGGGCATAGGCCCAACGACGGAACCCCATCCGCCGGGAGCGCAGGTCCTTGCGCGCGCCAGGCGGATGGCCCAATGGGAGCAATGCGACCGATGATCGCGACGCCCTGTCGTGGGAGCACAGAGCATCTGCCGCGCCTCATCAGCGGCGTAGGACTCGGACCCAGCCTAGCGCACGGCGCGAGCATTCATGGGTGGTTCGGTCGAAGCTCGAACCCGTGTCGCTCGAACTGCGCCGGCCCACGACCACGTCTCGTTTGACGCTTCACGCCCTACGGCCAGACGACGACCTCGATCATCCAGTCCTCGCCGGTTCCGCCTCGACCCTGCGCTCGCCGCCGCGTCGGCATGCTCTTAACGCGAGCTGAATGCCCTCACAGCGGGCACGCAGGCCGCGTTAAGTCTCCTCTAAGGATCGCCTGGTCTCCTGCAGAAAGCGCTTCAATCCCAGCAGCGCGACACAGCCGAACCACGAGGGAGCAGCACATGCCAGAGGAGCGCCGTCTTATCGGCCTCGACGCCGCGGGCGACGGCCGTGAGATGGTCGAGGCAGCCCTGTTCGAGATGAAGCGCGTGATCGCCGGGCAGGACGTCATGCTCGAGCGCGTGCTCGTGTGCCTGCTCGCGGGCGGCCACCTCCTGATCGAGGGCGTGCCCGGTCTTGCGAAGACGCTCACGATCCGCACGGCCGCGCGCGTGCTCGGCGGCACCTTCCAGCGCATCCAGTTCACGCCCGACCTGGTGCCGGCCGACCTCGTCGGCACGCGCATCTACCGGCCCAGCGACCGGCACGTTCGACGTCGAGCTCGGCCCCGTCTTCTGCAACTTCCTGCTCGCGGACGAGATCAACCGCGCACCCGCGAAGGTGCAGTCCGCGCTGCTCGAGGTCATGCAGGAGCAGCAGGTCACGATCGGCGGCACGACGCACATCGTCGAGAAGCCGTTCCTCGTCATGGCGACCCAGAACCCGATCGAGTCCGAGGGCACCTACCCGCTGCCCGAGGCGCAGGTCGACCGCTTCATGCTCAAGGTGCTCGTCGACTACCCGGCGATCGAGGACGAGCACACGGTCGCCCAGCGCGCGCTCGCCGACTCCGTCGACGTGCACACCGTGATCGAGCTGCCGCAGCTGCTCGTGGCTGCAGTCGGCCGTGCAAGTCGGTCTACGTCGATCCGGCCGTGACGCGCTATGCGGTGCGGCTCGCCTCCGTGACGCGCGACCTCGCCGGCCACGGGCTCGAGGAGCTTCACCCGTTCGTCTCGTTCGGCGTCAGCCCGCGCGGGCCGATCAGCATGCTGCACGCCGCGCGCGCGCTCGCCGTGCTGCGCGGCCGCCGCTACGTGCTGCCCTCCGACGTGCACGAGCTCGCGGCCGACGCCATGCGCCACCGCCTCGTGCTCTCGTACCGCGCGCTCGCCGAGGGCGTCAGCGCGGAGGCCATCATCGAGCCGGTGCTCGAGCGCGTGCCCGATGCCGCGCGTCGAGCTCGTGACCGAGGTGGCGTGAGCGAGGTCGCCCTCGCGCTGGCGCCGCCGACCGCGGCGCGCCCGGGCCCGGGCCCCGTCCCCGAGAGCGCGCTGCGCGCGCTCGACGTGACGGTGCGCCGGCGCATCGAGGGCCTGCTCGCGGGCGACCACCGCGCGGCCTCGCTCGGCGTCGCGATGGAGCTCGCGCAGGTGCGCGCCCTACCAGCCGGGCGACGACGTGCGCCTGATCGACTGGAACGCGACCGCGCGCATGAACGAGCCGCACGTGCGCGTGCACGTCGCCGAGCGCGCGCTCACCACCTGGCTCGTCTTCGACGCCTCGGCCTCCATGGGCTTCGGCACGGCGCTGCGCCGCAAGGCCGACGTCGCCGAGGGCGTCGTGCTCGCCGTCGGCCATGTCGCGAGCCGGCGCGGCAACCGCCTCGGGCCTGCTCACGTTCGGCCACGCCGACCCGCTCTACGTGCCGCCTCGCCAGGGCCGCGTCGGCCTCGTCGGCGTGCTGCTGCAGATGCGCGACGTCGCGGTCGCGCGACGAGTTCACGCTTCCGGACGGCAGCCCGACAGCCTCGGCGACGCGCTCTCGCGGACGCGCCGCCACGTCACGGGAGCGCTCGCTCGTCGTGATCGTCAGCGACCTGCGCGGCCCGCGCGACTGGGCCGGCGGCCTGCGCGAGCTGTGCGTGCGCCAGGACGTCATCGTCTGCGAGATCCGCGACCCCGCCGAGGAGGCGCCTGCCCGACGTCGGCGAGGTCGTCCTGGTCGATCCCGAGAGCGGCCGCCACGTGCGCGTCGACACGGGCCGCCGCCGCTTGCGCGAGCGCTACGCCGCGGCCGCCGCCGCGGAGCGCGAGCTCGTGGCGCAGGACATCCGCTCGGCCGGCGCGCACCACCTCCTGCTCTCGACCGACGACGACTGGCTGCGGCCGCTCGTGCTCGGCCTCGCCAACAGGCCGGTCGCTGCGATGAGCTTCGAGTGGCCCACTCGGGCTGCTCGGCGCTGCGCGCTGATCCCGCTCGCTGCTCGCGCTGCTGCTGGCTCTCGCGACGGCGCCAGTCGCGCTACGCCGTGCGCTTCAGCAACGTCGACGTGCTCGCGGCCGTGGCGCAGGCGACGCGCTCGCCCTGGCGCTTCGTGCCGCCCGCGCTGCTCCTGCGCCGCGCTCGCCGCGCTCGCGGTCGGCCTGGCGCGCCCCCAGATCTCGATCTCGGCCGAGCGCAAGCAGGGCACGGTCGTGCTCGCGCTCGACCGCTCCGGCTCGATGCTCGCCCAGGACGTCGATCCCGACCGCATCACCGCCTCGCGCCAGGCGGCCACGAGCTTCGTCAAGAACCTCCCGTCGGCTTCTCCGGTCGGCGTCGTGACGTTCTCCGACAGCGCCGACGCCGCAGCCGCGCCGAGCCGCGACAAGGCGCGCTGCCGAGACGGCGATCGCCGGCATCCAGGCCGGCGGCGGCACCGCCATCGGCGACGCGATCGAGCGCTCGCTCGGCCTGCTCGGCGTCGACCCGACGCGACGACGCCGAAGAACAGCCAAGGGCCGCGCGATCCTCCTGCTCTCGGACGGCTCGAACACGCAGGGCATCGACCCCTCCACGCGCCGTCGCCGCCGCGAAGCGCGCCGGCGTGCCCATCTACACGATCGCGCTCGGGACGCCGAGCGGCGTGCTCGACCTGCAGGCGATCGGCCAGGGCTTCGGCACCGTGCCCGTGCCGCCCGATCCCGGAGGCGCTCAGGGCGATCGCGCGCGACACCGGCGGCGAGTCGTTCACCGCGCTCGACGAGGGCACGCTGAAGAAGGTCTACAGCCACATCGGCACGCGCGTCAGCTCGACCAAGCAGCAGAAGGAGGTCACGTTCATCGTCGCCGGCGCGGCCGCGGCGCTGCTGCTCGCCGCCGCCGCCTCGTCCTGGGCCCTGAGGAGTCACGACGTGAGCTTCGCCGACCCCTACCTGCTCGTCGACGCTCGTGCTCGTGCCGATCGCGGTCGTGCTCTACGTCGCGCTCGCGCTGCGCAGCCGGCGCGCGCTGCGCGCGCGCCGCCAACCCCGCGCTCTGGGCGAACCTCATGCCGCGCCGCCCGCGCTGGCGCCGCCACGTGCCGCCCGCCTCCTGCTCCTGGCGCTGAGCTCGCTGCTCGTCGGCGCTCGCGCGACCGCAGGCGCAGCCTCCCGACCGACCAGAAGGAGACGACGGTCGTCCTGACCGTCGACACGTCCAACTCGATGGCGGCCAAGGACGTCAGCGCCGAGCCGCATCGCCGCGCGCGCGGACCGCGGCGCGCATGCTCGTCAAGGGCCTGCCCGCGACCGCCAAGGTCGGGCATCGTCTCGTTCGCCCGCGACGTGCACGTGCTGCTCGCGCCGACCGACGACCGCGCAGACCATCAACGCCTCGCTCGACCGCCTCACGCTGCAGCGGCGGCACGGCGCTCGGCCCCGCGATCGACCGCGCCGTCGCCTCGCTGCGGGCCGCGCAGAAGTCGCTCAAGGGACGCGCCATCATCATCATCTCCGACGGCAAGAGCACCGAGGGCACGCGCTGCGCCGGTCGCCGCCGCGCGCGCCGCGAAGGCCGCCGGCGTGCGCGTCTTCACGGTCTCGCTCGGCACCGCGACCGGCACCGTGACCGAGAACGGCAAGACGGTCACCGTGCCGCCCGACCCGACGACGCTGCAAGCAGGTCGCGGCCGCAGGCGGCGGGCAGTTCTACCGCGCGACCGACGCCAAGGCGCTCAACAGCGCCTACGAGAAGATCGGCAGCGCGGTCCGGCCGCACCACCAGAAGCGCGACATCAGCTTCGCCTTCATCGCCGGCGCCGGCGTCGCTCGTGGCGGCGGCATCCTGCTCTCGCTGGCCTGGTTCCGCCGCCTGATCTGACGAGTGCACGCCTCAGCAGCCGGCAGGTGCGAGGCGCGCGGTCTGCACGACGTCGAGCCTGACCCCGAATCATGCACGCCGGGCGGAGTCGTGGGGCCGGCGCGGCGAAGCCGTGCCAGATCGGGGTCTGACCCCGTTCGTGCAGGCGCCGCAAGTCGTATCGTGCCCGCGAGCAGCCGTCGTCGCGCCCGGCTCGATCACGTCGCGGGCGTCCAGGCATCGCGCGTCACGACCGGTCGAGCCTGCGGCGGTTGCGGGCGCGCGCGTGAGCGCCGAGCACGAGCGGGGTCAGAGCCCATCATGGCGAGTCGGCGGCGCAGAACCACCGGAGGCCGGTGCCCCGCGAGCCTAACGCGCGCGGAGCCCGCCGCGTCTCAGCAAGCCGTGACGGCGCACGCGCTGCTGGTAGGTGCGCAGCGCGCGCAAGAGGTCGAGCTCGCGGAAGGCCGGCCAGTAGACGTCGGTGAAGTACAGCTCGCTGTGAGCGCTCTGCCAGGGCAGGAAGCCGCTCAGCCGCTGCTCGCCGCTCGTGCGGATGATCAGGTCGGGATCGGGCGACGCCGGCCGTGTAGAGGCGGGCCGCGAGCGACTCGCGCGTGATCTGCTCGGCGATCCGCGCCGCCGGCACGCCCGCGCTCGGCGAGCGACAGCACGAGCGCCTTGCAGGCGTCGATCAGCTCGTCGCGGCCGCTGTAGCCGAGCGCGATCGTGAGGCTCGGGCCTGGCTGCGCGCCGTCGACTCCTCGATCGCGCCGGATCGTCGAGCTGACGCGCTCGGGCAGCTCGTCGAAGCGGCCGATCACGCGCACGCGCATCGCCGTCTCCGGCCGCAGCGCGCGCTGCTCGAGCGCGTCGAGCTTGTCGCAGACGACGTCGAAGAGCGCCGTGAGCTGCTGACCCGGTCGGCCGAGGTTCTCGTTCGAGAGCGCCCAGAGCGTGATCTCCTCGATCGCCGAGCGGCGCGCACCAGTCGAGCAGCTCGTCGATCTTGTCGGCGCCGCGGCGATGCCCGGCGCCGGCCTCGCTGCAGCCCCTCGCCCTCCGCCCAGCGCCGGTTGCCGTCGAGGATCACCGCGAGGTGGCGCGGCACCGCGGCCGCGAGCACCTCGCGTCGCAGCCGCCGCGTGTAGAGCGCGTAGGCGGGCCGCGCCAGCGCGACGGCGACCGCGGCGCCCCTCGTCGATCGCGGCGCTCATGGGCGAGGGATACCACGCCGGCGCGCCGGAAGGCGCGGCGAGACGCAGCGTACGCTGAGCTCCTCGCGACGATCACGAGGAGCGCGAGCATGACAGTCCGCCGAGGCGACGATCGCCGCACGACGATCCGGCGGACGCTCAGCCGCCGCGCCGACGCTCGTGCGCGCGGGTGGGCTCGCCGCCGCTCGCGCTCGGCGCATCGGCCCTCCCGCCGAGGCCGCCGGGAGCAGAGCGCAGAGCGCCCTGCTTGCGTCCTGTCGCCCGAGATGACCGAGGGTCCGTACTACCTCCCGGGCGAGAAGCTGCGCCGCAACATCACCGAGGGGCAGCCGGGCGCGCCCCTCGCGCCTGCGGCTGACCGTGCTCGACGCAACGACCTGCAAGCCCGTCAAGGGCGCGGCCGTCGACATCTGGCACGCCAGCGCCGCCGGCGCCTACTCCGGCGAGGCAGCCAACGGCACGGTCGGACGCACCTATCTGCGCGGCATCCAGCGCACCGACGCGAGCGGCCTCGCGCTCTTCAAGACCGTGTACCCGGGCTGGTACCAGGGCCGCGCCGTGCACATCCACGTCAAGGTGCACGTCGGCGGCAACGTCGTGCACACCGGCCAGCTCTTCTTCCGCGACGCTTTCACGGACGCCGTCTACCGGCGCGCCCCCTACAAGGCGCGTGGGCGCCGGACGTGCGCAATGCCGCACGACTCGATCTTCGCCTCGCGGCGGCAGCCGCTCGCTGATGCAGCCTGCGCACGGCCGGCAAGGGCTACGCCGGGTCGATCAGCATGGGCGTGCGACGATCGGCTGAACCCGCCGCGTGCGCGTCGGCGCAGCTGGATGCCGACGAGACCGTACTCCGCACCGTGCCCGCGCAGGTGGCTGAGCAGCGCCGTCTCCGCGACCGTGATCGCCGTCTGCGGCGTGCCGGCCTCGACGCGCGCCGTCAGCGTGAGCCGGCGCGTGAGCAGGTTGCCGACGACGCGCGGCTCGCGCACGTAGCCGGCGTTCTCGATCTCACCGCGCAGGCAGTCGGCGAGCGCCGGCAGGTTGCGGTTCAGGATCGCGGTCGTCCCGCATTGCACGAAGTAGTCCAGCGCGATTCCTTCCGTCGCCTCGGTGATGCCCGCAACGATGCGACATCCGAACTCCCTCCACCGGGGGAGATTCGCGCGGCGGGCTACAGTGACAGAGCGTGAGCGCGCACGCCCACGAGCACGGCGGTCACAGCGGCCACGCGCACGGCGTCGAGCGCCGACGCCGACAGCCGCAAGCTCGCCGTCGCGCTCGCGCTGATCGTCGGCTTCATGCTGCGTCGAGGTCGTCGCCGGCCTCGTCGCGGGCTCGCTCGCGCTGCTCTCGGATGCCGGGCACATGCTCACCGACGCGGCCGCCATCGGGCTCTCGCTGGTCGCGATCCGGCTCGCCGCGCGGCCCGCCGAGGGCGTCATGACCTACGGCCTCAAGCGCGTCGAGATCCTCTCCGCCCAGGCCAACGGCGTGACGCTGCTCGTGCTCGGGCTGCTGATCCTGTTCGAGGGCGTGCGGCGCCTGTTCGACCCGCCGGAGGTGCAAGGCGGCCTCGTGCTCGTCGTCGCGCTCGTCGGCGTCGTCGTCAACCTCGCCGCCACCTGGACGCTCGCGCGCGCGAACCGGCGGAGCCTCAACGTCGAGGGCTCGTTCCAGCACATCCTGACCGACCTCTACGCGTTCATCGCGACGGCGATCGCCGGCGGCGGTCGTGCTCTGGACGGGCTGGCTGCGCGCCGACGCGCTCGCCTCGCTGCTCGTCGCGGCGCTCATGCTGCGCGCGGCCTACGGCCTGCTGCGCGACTCCGGCAGGATCTTCCTCGAGGCGGCGCCCGACCGATCTCGATCCCGGACGAGATCGGCCGCTCGCTCGTCGCGCAGCCGTGCGTCGCCGAGGTGCACGACCTGCACGTCTGGGAGATCTCGTCGGGCTTCCCGGCGCTCACCGCGCACGTGCTCGTCTCACGCGACTGCGACTGCCACGCGACGCGGCGGCGGCTCGCCGAGCACCTCGACGAGCGCTTCGGGATCGGCCACACGACGCTGCAGGTCGACCACGCAGCCGCCGCCGCTCCAGATCGCGGCGCGCGCGCGATCGCCGCGCGGCGTCGCGAGCTAGACGCCGATCGGGATGCCAGACGGTCTTCGTCTCCACGAAGGCCGAGAGCCGCTCGATGCCGGGCTCGGCGGCCCAGTCCTCGTCGCGCGGGATGTAGACGCGCTTGACGTTGTCGGCGGCCGCGCGCTGGAGGTCGGCGCGATCGGCCGCGGCCGACGCCCGTGAGGTCGATGGCGTTGACGTCGCGGTGGCTCGCGAGCCACGGCGCGAGCTCGGCCGTGAAGCCGGTGAGCACGTTCGCGACGCCGCCGGGCAGGTCGGACGTCGCGAGCACCTCGGCGAGCGAGATCGCCGGCAGCGGACGGCGCTCGGAGGCCACGATCACGGCGTGTTGCCGGTGCACAGCACCGGCGCGAGCGACGCTCACGAAGCCGAGCAGGCTCGACTCCTGCGGCGCGAGGATCGCGACGACGCCCGTCGGCTCGGGCAGCGAGAAGTTGAAGTACGGCCCGGCGACCGGATTCGCCGAGCCGGCGACCTGCGCGAACTTGTCGGCCCAGCCCGCGTACCAGACGATGCGGTCGATCGCCTCGTCCGACGCCCGCGAGCGCGCGTCGGCAGCGTCAGGCCCTCGGCCGCGGCGATCTCGGCGGCGAACTGCTCGCGGCGGCCGTCGAGCATCTCGGCGCGCGGTAGATCACCTGGCCGCGGTTGTACGGGCGTCGCTCCCGACCAGCCGGGGAAGGCCTTGCGCGCGGCGACGACGGCGTCGCGCACGTCCTTGCGCGAGGCCTGCGCCGCGTTCGCGCGAGCAGCGTCGCCCGACGCGTCCTCGACCGGGTACGACGCGCCCGGACTCCGAGCGCGGGAAGGCCCCGCCGATCGCGAGCTTGTAGGTCTTGCGCACGCGCAGGCGCGCGTCGCTCCGTCAGCGGGGGGCAAGGTAGGCCTCCAGCCCGTGCCGGCCGCCCTCGCGCCCGAAGCCCGACTCCTTGTAGCCGCCGAACGGCGAGGCCGGGTCGAAGCGGTTGAACGTGTTGGCCCAGACGACGCCGGCGCGCAGCCGGCTCGCCATCCAGAGGATGCGCGAGCCCTTCTCCGTCCAGATCCCGGCCGAGAGGCCGTAGGGCGTGTTGTTGGCCTTGTCGACGGCCTCCTGCGGCGTGCGGAACGTGAGCACCGAGAGCACGGGCCCGAAGATCTCCTCGCGCGCGATGCGGTGGCTCGCCGAGACGCCGGTGAAGATCGTCGGCGGGAACCAGAAGCCGCGCGCGGGCAGGTCGCAGGGCGGCGACCAGCGCTGCGCGCCCTCGGCCTCGCCCGCATCGCTCGAGCTCGCGGATGCGGGCGAGCTGCTCGCCCGAGTTGATCGCGCCGATGTCGGTGTTCTTGTCGAGCGGATCGCCGAGGCGCAGCGTCGCCATGCGCTCCTGCAGCTCGCGCGACGACCTCCTCGGCGACCGACTCCTGCACGAGCAGCCGCGAGCCGGCGCAGCAGACGTGCCCCTGGTTGAAGAAGATGCCGTTGACGATGCCCTCGACCGCCTGGTCGAGCGGCGCGTCGTCGAAGACGATGTTGGCGGCCTTGCCGCCGAGCTCGAGGCTGAGGCGCTTGGGCGTGCCCGCGACGCTGCGCTGGATCAGCTTGCCGACCTCGGTCGAGCCGGTGAACGCGATCTTGTCGACGCCGTCGTGCTCGACCAGCGCCTGCCCGATTGCCGGGCCGCCGGCGATCACGTTGACGACGCCGGGCGGCAGCTCGCACTCGGCGATGATCTCGGCCAGCGTGAGAGCGGTCAGCGGCGTCGTCTCGGCGGGCTTGAGCACGACGGTGTTGCCCGTCGCGAGCGCCGGCGCGATCTTCCAGGCGGCCATCAGCAGCGGGAAGTTCCAGGGGATGATCTGCGCCGCGACGCCGAGCGGGCGCGGCGCCGGCGCCGTAGCCCGCGTACTCGAGCTTGTCGGCCCAGCCCGCGTAGTAGAAGAAGTGCGCCGCGGCGAGCGGGATGTCGACGTCCCGCGACTCGCGGATCGGCTTGCCGTTGTCGAGCGACTCCAGCACGGCGAGCTCGCGGCCGCGCTCCTGGATCGGCGCGCGCGATGCGGAACAGGTACTTCGCGCGCTCGCGGCCAGGCAGGTCGCGCCAGACCGACTCGTAGGCGGCGCGCGCGGCCGCGACCGCGGCGTCGACGTCGTCCGTCGCCGGCCTCGGCCACGTCTGCCAGCGCGCTCGCCGTTCGAGGGATCGATCGTGGCGACCGCTCTCCCCCGTCCCGGCGCGGAACTCGCCGTTGACGAAGATGCCGTAGCTGTCACGCAGGCGCGCCGTCTCGCGCGCCTCGGGAGCGGGTGCGTACTCGAAGGGGGGCGCGGCGGCCATGCGTCAGTCCAGGGTCACGTAGTCGGGGCCGTCATAGCTGCCACGGGCGAGCTTGTGGCGCTGCAGCAGCAGGTCGTTGAGCAGGCTCGACGCGCCGAAGCGGAAGTGGCCGGCATCGAGCCAGCGCGGGCCCGCGACCTCGGACACCATGACGAGATAGCGGATCGCCTCCTTGCTGGTGCGGATGCCGCCCGCGAGCTTCACGCCGCGCGACTCGCCCGTCGCCTCGGCGAAGTCGCGCACCGCCTGCAGCATCACGAGCGCGACGGGGGGCGTGGCGGCGGGGCTGACCTTGCCGGTCGAGGTCTTGATGAAGTCGCCGCCCGCCAGCAGGGCGAGCACCGACGCGCGTCGCACGTTGTCGAGCGTGACCAGCTCGCCGGTCTCGAGGATGACCTTGAGGTGCGCCGAGCCGCAGGCCTCCCGCGTGGCGACGATCTCCTCGTGCACCAGGCCATAGCGCCCTGCGAGGAACGCGCCCCGGTCGATGACCATGTCGATCTCGTCGGCGCCGGCCGCGACCGCCGCGCGGACGTCGGCGAGCTTGACCGCAAGCGAGGAGCGCCCCGACGGAAAGGCCGTCGCGACGCTCGCGACCTTCACCGTGGAGCCGCGCACGGCCTCGAGAGCGACTTCCACGAGATCCGGATAGACGCAGACGGCGGCCACGGGCGGCGTCGAGCCGTCCGTCGGGTCCGGGCGCACCGCCTTGGCGCAGAGCGAGCGCACCTTGCCCGGAGTGTCTGCTCCCTCGAGGGTCGTCAAGTCGACCATGCGGATGCACGCGTCCAGCGCCCAGGCCTTGCTCGTCGTCTTGATGCTGCGCGTCGCGAGCGCAGCGGCTCGCGCCTCCGCGCCGACCTGGTCGACGCCCGGCAGCCCGTGCAGGAAGCGCCGGAGCGAGGTCTCGTCACGCGCCGCGTCGTGCAGCGCTGCGACATCCCCGCCGAACGGGCTCGAGAGGGTCGCGCTCACACACGCAGTCTATTGCCGCGCGCCAATGATCCCCCTTAGGGGGTTTGCCTCGAGCGCAAATTCCACTTAGGTATGACGATCGTCCGGGCATTGCCGCACCTGGAGGCGCAGGTGAACGACTTCCTTCTTCGCACGTACATCTTCAGCAAGCACGACCGTGGTCAGACGATGGCCGAGTACGCCATCGTGCTCGGGGTGATCACGATCGGCATCGTCGTCGGCATCGGCCTGCTCAGCGGGTCGGTGCAGGGCGCGCTCAGCGCGGTCTCCTCGAAGGTCTAGCGCCCGCTACGGTTGCACCTCCCGATGAGGAGGTTGCTGTGCCGCTCGTCACCGTCAAGGTCTTCGAACGCCGCCTCGACGCGCAGTCGGAAGCGCGCATCATCAAGGCGATGACCGATGCCCTGCTCAGCGCGCTCGAGGCGGAGGAGCTGCGCGACCACACCTGGGTGCTGGTCGAGGGCTATGACCCGCACCGCTGGGGCCGCGGCGGTAAGCCGTGGGAAGAGGCGTAAGCATCCCATCGCCGGTGACACTCAGCGTATGAGCGGGCGACGAAGCGAATTCCGAGGGGAGAGCACATGACCGACCGCATCGTGATCGTGGGCGGTGGCTTGGCCGCGGCCCGGGTCGCCCGCGCCTACCGGGACGCCGGCGGGGAGAGCTCGGTCACGATCCTCTCGGCCGACAGCGCTCCGCCCTACAACCGGCCTCCGCTCTCCAAGGGATTCCTGCGCGGTGAGATGGAAGCCGACGCGGTCTTCGTCGAGCCCGAGGAGGCCTACGCCGAGCTGAACGTCGACCTGCGCCTCGGCGTCACGGTCACGGCCGTGCGGCCGGGCGATCACACGGTCTCGCTGGCCGACGGCAGCGAGCTCCCCTACGACCGGCTCGTGCTCGCCTCCGGATCGATCCCGCGAGCGCTCGGCACGCCAGGTGAGGAACTCGCCGGCGTGCACACCTATCGCACACTCGAGGACGCCTCGGCCGTACGGAGCGCAGCGGAGTCGGCGTCGAAGGCGCTCGTGATCGGCGGCGGGTTCATCGGCATGGAGACGACGGCCTCGCTGACACGGCGGGGACTGGCAGTCACGCAGGTCGACCTGGCCGACAGCCTCTACGCCGCGCTCCAGGCGCCCGAGCTGTCGAAGTCGCTCGAGCGGCTCTACCGCGAGCGCGGCGTGGACGTGATCCTCGGCGATGTCGTGTCGGAGTTCCGCGGCAGCGGCGGCAAGCTCACCGGGGCGGTCACGAAGGCCGGGCGCGAGATCGAGGCGGAGCTCGCGATCGTCGGCGTCGGCGTCCAGCCGTCCACCGGCTACCTCGAAGGCTCGGGCGTGGAACTCGAGCGCGGCACCGTGGTCGTCGACGACCGCTTCGCCTCGAGCGTCCCGGGCATCTGGGCCGTCGGCGACGTCGCGAACTTCGAGGATCCGATCTTCGGCCACCGCCGGCTGATCCAGCACTGGACGAACGCGAACCATCAGGGCGACCGGCTCGGCCGCCTGCTGGCCGGCCAGGACACGCCGTACGACCAGGTCGCGTTCTTCTTCTCCGAGGTCTTCGGCACGAAGATCGGCCTGCTCGGCGATCTCGACGGCGGCCACGACGAGCTGATCACCCGCGGCTCGCTCGAGGAGGGCTCGCTGCTCGGCTGGTACCTGCGCGAGTCGCGGCTGGTCGCGGCGCTGATCATCGGCCAGACGCCCGAGCTGCAAAACGAGCTCACCGCCCTGCTGCGCGTGCAGGCGCCCGTCGTCGACCGTGCCGCCCTGACGGATCCGGAGACCTCGCCCGGCTCGGGGTTCACCGCCGGCGGCTGAATAATCCGGGGTCAGGCACGCATAATGCGTGCCTGACCCCGGTTTATGCGGTGCGCCTGCTCAGTTGCCGAAGTAGGCGGTGTAGGGGTCGCCGAATTCGCGCGCCGCGGGCGCCGCGATGATCTCGCAGATGCCGTCGGGAACGGGCTCTTTCGGCTCGAATCCGAGCTCGGAGCGGATGCGCTCCAGGCTCACCTTGTCCTCGCGCGGATCCTCGCTGCGCTTACGTAGGTGACCTCTCCCCGGGGCCGGCTGCCTCCCCCAGCCGCGACGGGAAGCCCGGTGCACGCAGGTCGACGCCCAGTTCGTCCTCCAGCAGCTTCACGACCTGGCTCGACCAGGCAGAGCCTCCGTACTGCTCACGCGCGCGAGTGAAGGTCCTCTCGACCAGCGCGGCGAGCTCGAGAGGCACGCCGAGCTCCCGCCCCATGTCCGCGGCGAGGCCGAGGTCCTTGAGCGCGAGATCCATCGTGAAGCCGATGTCGTAGGAGCCGTTGAGGATCACCTGGCTCTCCGTCTCGTGGACGAACGAGTTTCCCGAGCTCGACCGGATCACCTCGTAGGCCGACTCGAGCGGGATGCCCCCTTGCTTGGCCAGCATGAGCGCCTCCCCGAGCGCGACCAGGTGCACGAACGCGAGCATGTTGGTGATCACCTTGATGATCGATGCCTGGCCGAGCGCGCCGACGTGGATGACCGGGCTGCCCATCGCCTCCAGCACTGAAAGGTGTGCCGCGAAGACATCACTGTTGCCTCCGGCGATCACCGTGATCTCGCCCGTCGCGGCCTTGTGGACGCCTCCGGTGACGGGGCACTCCAGCGTCGCGATGCCGCGCGACGACGCGCGTACGGCGAGGCGCTCCAACTCGTGCCGGTCGTTGGTGCTCATGTCGATCCAGGTGCCGCCGGCGCGCAGCCCCTCGAGCACGCCGCCGGCTCCGGCGACGACCTCGCTCACGGCACGGGGCGAAGGCAGGCAGGTGATCACGCAGTCCGACGCCTCGGCGACGGCACGCGGCGACGCGGCCGTGCGTGCGCCGGCGGCCGCGAGCAGCGCGACCGCCGCGGCATCGAGGTCGCAGACCGTCAGCGGGAAGCCCGCGCGGAGGACGCTCGCTGCGAGTTGCCGGCCGAGGTTGCCAAGGCCGACGAAGCCGACGTTCACGCCGGGCCGGGCGGCAGAGGAAGCTCGCCCGAGGCAGCCTCGAGGTGCAGGTGCGCGCCCTCGTAGGGGTGCGCCAGCGCGACCGCCTCGTCGAGCTCGACCCCGAGACCCGGAGCGGTCGGCGGGATCACGTGGCCGTCCTCCCAGCGGATCGGCTCCTCGAGCAGGTCGGCGTGAATGCCGTCCCAGCGCCCGATGCCCTCGAGGATGAGGAAGTTCGGCGTGCACGTCGCGAGCTGGATGTTGGCCGCTCCGACCACGGGGCCGCAGTAGAGATGCGGCGCGATCTGCGCGTAGTGGCATTCGGCCATGCCGGCGATCTTCTTGCCCTCCAGCAGGCCCCCGACGCGGCCCAGGTTCATCTGCAGGATCGATGCCGCGCCGGTCTCGAGCACGCGCGCGAACTCGTACTTGGTGGTCAGCCGCTCGCCGGTCGCGATCGGGATGCTGGTGGCCCGGGCGACGCGCGCCATCTCCTCCGGCGATTCCGGCGGCGTGGGCTCCTCGAACCAGAGCGGGTCGAAGCGCTCCAGGCGACGTGCCAGGCGAATCGCCCCGGAGACCGTGAACTGCCCGTGCGTGCCGAACAGCAGATCGCAGCGCGAGCCGACCGCCTCCCGGATCGCCGCCACGTAACGCTCGCAGCGGTCGAGGTCGGCGAGCGACGGCTGCCGGGGATCGAAGGACGTGTACGCCCCGGCCGGATCGAACTTGAGGGCGGTGTGACCGAGCGCGGCGTACTCGGCGGCCCGCTGGGCGGCCAGGTCGGGGTCCGCGTAGACGTCGACCGTGTCGCCCGGACGCGCGTAGATGTAGGTGTACGAGCGCAGGCGCTCGCGGACGCGCCCGCCGAGCAGCTCATAGGCCGGCTTGCCGACGGCCTTGCCGGCGAGATCCCACATCGCCATCTCGATCCCCGAGAGCACGCCGACGAGCGTCGGGTCCGGCCGCAGCGCGTAGCCCGACGCGTAGACGTCGCGCCAGGTCGCCTCGATGTGGAACGGCTCGCGCCCGACGACGTGCCGGGCGACGACGTCCTCGATCATGGCCGCGACGATGTGCGGCGAGACCGTGGCCGCGTAGACCTCGCCGAGGCCCTCGAGCCCGCCGTCGCTCTCGAGCTTCAGGAAGATGAAGTAGCGACCGCCGTAACCCGGTGTCGGATTCCCCACGACGAAGGTGCGCACGCCGGTGACCTTCACGGCGCCGCCGGCTTGCGCTGGCCGCCGTTGAACGTGAGCACGACGAGCACGACGGAGAGCACCGGGACGATCAGCGTCCAGGCCGTCGCCACGACGCCGAGCAACGCGCCGGCCACGACGAGCTTCGTGCGGGCGCGGCTGCGTCCGAAGACGCCGTAGAGGACGAGCGCTCCGCCGCCGATCAGCGAGGGCGCCCAGAACGCGAGGCTGACCGGCTGATCGCTGTGCGCGATCAGCTCCCCGACGCCGAGCACGAGGTAGATCCCCCCGACGACGCCGCCGAGGGCGCGGGCCCACCTGGTCGGTCGCTCCATGGGCACGGGCGGACACTAGCGCCAGTCGATCGGCTCCGCGGCGACCGGACGCGCCGCAGCGTCGAGCGTGCGCGACGACGGTCGGCGGCGTGTGCTCAGCGCGCGCCGGCCAGCGCGTCCGCGAGCTGTGCCGGGCTGATGTTGCCGCCGCTGCAGATCAGCGCGACGCGCCTGCCCGGCGAGCCGCTCGCGCAGGCTCAGCCCGGCCGCCAGCGGTGCTGCACCCGCGGCCTCGACGAGGTTGCGCGTGGTCTCGATCATGCGCACGATCGCGGAGCGAATGGCGTCGTCGGAGACGAGCACGAAGTCGTCCAGGTGCTCGCGCATGATGCGCTGCGGCAATTCGAACGGCACGCGCGTCGCGAGGCCCTCGGCGAACGTGTCCATGCGATCCTCCACGGGCCGGCCTTCCTTCCAGGTGCGGTAGGCCGCGGGGGCCGCGGCGGACTGGACGCCGATCACCTCGATGTCCGAGCGCACCGCCTTGGCGGCGATGCAGGCACCGGCAGCCCCGCTGCCGCCTCCGATCGGGACGATGATCACGTCGATGCCCGGCTCGTCCTCGAGCAGCTCGAGCGTCGCAGTCGCGACGCCGGCGATCAGGTGCGGCTCGTCGCCTGAGTGGATGTAGCGGTAGCCGTGCTCGGCGGACAGCTGCGCGCAGCGGTCGCGCGCCTCGTCGAAGTCGCGGCCATGCACGACGATCTCGGCGCCGAGGGCACGGATCGAGGCGACCTTCACAGGGTTCGCGCCCTCGGGCACGCAGATGATCGCGCGCACGCCGAAGAGGCGCGATGCGTAGGCGATCGACTGGCCGTGATTGCCGGTCGAGGCCGAGATCACGCCCCGCTCGCGCTCCTCGGCCGAGAGCTGAGCGAGCAGGTTGACGCCGCCGCGCACCTTGAAGGCGCCGACCGGCAGGTGGTTCTCGTGCTTGACCCAGGCGTCGGTGCCGAGCAGCTCCGAGAGCGCGCCGTACGAGTAGAGCGGCGTCGGGCGCAGGTAGGGCGCGATGCGCTGTCGTGCAGCGAGCACGTCGGTGAAGGTGGGGGCTCGCAGGTCGCTCATCGCAGCCGAGGCTACAGCCTCAGCGACGATCTTCCGGGTCGTAGACTCGGGCGATGTGCTTCGAACTGGACTCCCTCCCGCCCATTCCCGCGATCGCGGGCGCCGCCGTCTCGCACCAGGATCTCGTCCTGCGCTCGGCCGACGGCACGCAATTCGCGGCCTTCGCAGCGACGCCCGACGAGGCCTCGGCGACGGGGATCGTCGTGCTGCCCGACATCCGCGGCCTCTACCGGTTCTACGAGGAGCTGGCGCTGCGCTTCGCCGAGCGCGGCTACGCCGCGATCGCGATCGACTACTTCGGCCGCACAGCCGGGGTCGCCAAGCGCGACGACGACTTCGAGTACGCCGAGCACGTTGCCCAGACGAAGCCGGAGACGGTTCAGGCCGACATCCGCGCAGCGGTGGAATGGCTGCGCTCGCCCGAGGGCGGCGCGCACGCCCGCATCTTCACGGTCGGCTTCTGCTTCGGCGGCCGTCACTCCTGGCTGGCCTCGGCGGGCGGGCACGGCCTGGCCGGAGCCGTCGGCTTCTACGGCTCCACCGGCGAGCGAAACGGCCAGCCGGGGCCGATTCAGCTGGCCCCGCAGATGAAAGCACCCGTCCTGGCCCTCCAGGCCGGCGCCGACGCCAACATCACTGCCGAGGACAACGCCGCTCTGCAGCAGGCGCTGACCGCGGCAGGAGTCGAGCACGAGGTCGTCATCTACGACGGCGCCCCGCACAGCTTCTTCGACCGCAAGCAGGCAGAGCACCAAGAGGCCTCCGACGACGCCTGGGCCCGCACCATCCGCTTCCTCCAGACCCACTCGTGACGCGAGCGGCCCAGGGCCGCCAGCGGGTCCTGACGCCGAAATTGGGGTCTGACCCGGGAATCCCGGGTCTGACCCCGACTTCCCGCACCTGGCACCGAGGTTCCCGCTCGTAACGCGAGGCACGAGGCTCGGCCGTCGTCGAGCAGGCGCTCGGCGCGCCCCCGCGGCGCGTAGTGCCCGGGCGGCGAATCCCTGCCTGGCACCGGCTTGCGCAGTGGTGACGTCGAGACACGGCGCGCGGCCTCGTCGGGCAGGCGTCTCGATGCCGGCCCACGGCACGGGCGCTCGAATGGGGTCTGACCCGGGAATCCCGGGTCTGACCCCGACTTCCCGCACCTGGCACCGAGGTCCCCGCTCGTGACGCGAGGCACGAGGGCGCTCCGCGTTCACGACAGCTGGCGGACGACCTCTCGCCGTACGCGCCTTGCCACCGCGGCCCCCTGCTTCTCACGTACGAGACCCAGCAGGACGTGCTCCGGCGCGACGGCCCGGCCGTGCAGCGCGCAGGCCTCGCGCTGTGCCAGTTCCAAGGCCCTGCGCGCACGGCGCGTGAACGGGATCTGCCCGTCCCGCACCGCCTCGGCCGAATCGAACAGGCCGGCGAGCTCGGCCCCCACCTCCTCGGGCGTGATCCCGAGCCAAGCCAGCACCCGCGCCGCGGGGCCCTCGCCGGCGCACACGAGCGCGAGCAGGAGATGCTCGGGGCCGACAGAGGCATGCCGCAACGAGCGGGCCTCATCCCGTGCGAACTCGAGCACCTTGCGCGTCTCGGCCGCCAGCGGAAGCTGTGCCGCCAGGCGCCGCGCACGCGGGCCGGCCGCACGAGCGGCGGGCGGGCCCTTGCTCCACCTGTCGTCGGTCAAGCTCATCGCCAGCGTCCGCAGCTCCTCGACGTCGATGTCCAGGCCATCGAGGACACGCATCGCGACGCTCTCATCGATCCGCAGCAGTCCCAGCAGCAGGTGCTTCGGCGCGACTGTCGGCGGGTTGGCCCCGAGAGCCTCGAGCAGCGAGAGCTCGAGGGCGTTCCTGGCGCGCGGCGTGAAGGGCAGCTGGCCGGGCGACGCCGCACCGCTCCGGCCGACGACGGCCACGACCGCTGCGCGCAGATCGCTCAGCGTGAGCTCGAGCGACTCCAGAACCGCTCCGCCGTGAGTCTCGTCCTCGCGCAGTGCGCCCACTAGGAGGTGCTCGCTGCCGATGTGGTCGTGGCAGAGTGAGCGCGCCTCGCCCTGAGCGGCCACGACGACCTGGCGCGCACGTTCACCGAAGCGCTCGAACACGCGGCCCCTAGTCGCGGCCGGCGATCAGGGAGGCGCGGAACGGATACAGCTCGGGCGTCTGCAGACCGGCCGCGACGGACGGGTCGGCGCGCACGAGCTCCCACGCCTCCTCGAGGCTGTCCGCGGTGAAGACGATGATCCCGAAGGGCGGATCGAGCGCCGGCCCGGCGAGCAGGAGCCGGCCCTCGCCGAGCAGCTGACGGAGATAGCCGAAATGATCCGCCATGAGGGCGCGCTCATCGTCTCGCATGTCCGCGATGAACGTCGCGCGAGGCGGCCGGATGATGCAGAGCCAATCGCTCATCGTCGGTCCGGCATCCTACGCCGACTGCGGAGCGCCGACCGTGCCGCATTGAAAACGCCACAAGCGGGCACTAGCGTACGAAGCCACCATCCACGCACCCCGCCCCACTCCCTTGCCTGCCCGCTAGCCCTTGAGATTCGTCTGCCTTGCCGACCTGCACGGTCACCTGCCCGTGGTGCCCGAGTGCGACGTCCTGCTCGTCGCGGGCGACATCTGCCCCACCGGAGACGAGCGCCCGGAGACGCAGCGGCGCTGGCTCCACTCGACGTTCGCCGACTGGCTCGAGAAGGTGCCCGCGGAGGTGGTGGTCGGCGTCGCCGGCAACCACGACTGGATCGGCGAAACGGATCCATCGGCGCTGCGCGAGCTCGACTGGCATTACCTCCAGGACGAGACCACCGACATCGGCGGAATCTCGTTCTTCGGCTCGCCCTGGACGTCACGCTTCCAGGAGTGGGCGTTCATGCTCACAGAGGAGCAGCTCGCCGAGCGCTGGGATCACATCCCGGAGAAGGTGGACGTCGTCTGCGTGCACTCGCCGCCGCTCGGCTACGGCGACTGGATCAGCGGGCACGAGATCGGCTCGCCCTCGCTGTTGACGGCCATCGACGAGCGCCACCCGAAGCTGTGCGTGTTCGGCCACGTCCACTCCGGGTACGGCCGCTGGCAGCGCAACGGCTCGACGCTCGTCAACGCCGCGCACTGCGACATGGAGTACCGGCCGGCGCACCCCCCGGTGGCCGTCGACCTCAGCTGAGACGCGCGAGCTCCTCGCGCCGCCTCGAGACGAGTGCGCCGGCCTCCTGAGCGGCCGGGGCGTGGCCGGTCACGGCGGTCACGAACGGGCCTTTCTCGAGCGCATACAGCAGCACGTCCGTGAGCGCCGTGACCGTCGCCGTGCGGGGCACGTCTTCGAGCAAAGCGATCTCGCCGACTCCCGTCCCTCGTCCCAGTCGCGCGACGACCGTGCTGCCGCGGCTCACCGCCAGCTCGCCGTCGGCGATTGCGTAGAAGCGGTCACCCTCGTCGCCCATGCGCATGACGACCGACCCCGCCGCGAATTCGACGCGCTCCAGCGAGCGCGCGAGCCCCTCGATGGCCGGCGGAGGCAGCGCCGCGAACAGGGGCAGGGAGCGCAGCAGCGCGATCTCGACGAGTGGCACCTTGGCCGCGCGATCGACTGCGACGAGGCGGGGCGCCATCAGCAGCGCGAGGCCCGGGAGCAGGACCCCCGCCCCGATCAGCGCCGCTTTCGAGCCGCCTAGCGCAACGAGCCCTGGGACCAGCAGCGCACCGAGCGCGAGAGCCGCCATCGTGAGTCCCTCGAGCAGACCGAAGACCCTGCCCAGCACCTCCGCCGGCGTCGTGCGCTGCAGCAGCGTGCGGCAGGCGACGTCGAGCAGGGTGCGCCCCGCGCCGCTCAGGACCAGCAGCACGACGGCGGCGATGGCGGACGGAGCCAGCGCGATCACGACCAGCGCTCCACCAAAGGCGAGCACGCCGGCAGCGATCGGCGGCGCGAGCAGACGGCGCCCGACCAGCGTGACGGCGACGAGACCGCCGATGATTCCACCGGCGCCGAAGGCCGCGTTGAGGTAGCCGGCCCAGCCCTGGCCGAGATCCAGGACGGCGATCGCGAGCACCACGAAGAGCACGTCCATAGCGCCCCAGATCAGGAACTCGCCCATCAGCAGCGAGATCAACAGCCGCAGGTGCGGATGCTCACCCAGGGCGCCGAAGCCCGCCAGCACGGGCGAGGCAGCATCCTCGCCGGCGGCAAGCGGGACGGGCGCCGGTCCGTGGACGCCGGCCGCCAGGGTCGCCGAGACGAGCGCGACGCAGGCCATGAGCCCGAACACCAGATCCACGCCCGCGATGCTGAGGAGAACGCCCGTCAGCGCGCTCGCCAGCAGCACTCCGCCGCCCTCGACCCAGCTCGAGACGACGTTCGTCGCGGTCAACTCCTCGGCGGTGCGTGCCAGAGACGGCACGATCACGGCCTGCGCCGGCCTCGTGATCGTGACTGCGGTCGAGGCGACGACCGCGCCGCCGTAGATCAGCTCGACGGGGGCGCCGGCGACGATCGCCACGGCGGTCAGGCCGAGGCCCGCGGCGAGCGCCACGTAGCCCCACGCGAGCACCTTCGCCGGGGGATGCCGATCCGCGAGCAGCGCCAGGAACGGTGCGCAGATCGCCGCCGGCGCGAGCTGCAGCACCGCCACCAAGCTCGCCTCGGTGGTGCCGCCACGCTGGTAGGCGAACACGAGCATCGCGATCCAGGCGGCGAACTCGCAGGTGTTGAAGCCCGCGTAGGCCAACTCGACGCGCCGCAGGTCGCGGTTCACCAGCACGGCTCTGAAGACGCGGGCGTTCCGCATCAGGCGAGGGCCGCATCCACGCGGCGGAGTCTAGAGAGATCGCGGGAGGCGGAGCGGCCGGCGAACTCGGGGTCAGGCCCGGGATTCCCGCGTCAGGTGCGGGAACCGCGGTGCCAGATGCGGGAACCGTGGTGCCAGATGCGGGAACCGCGGTGCCAGATGCGGGAACGGCGGTGCCACGTGCGGGAACGTCGGGCCGGTACGTCCCGGGCTGTCAAGGGATTCCGGCGTCCGATGCGGGAAGTCCCGTGCCAGGTGCGGGATTCCGGGTGCCAGGTGCGGGAACTCGGGGTCTGACCCGGGATTCCCGGGTCAGACCCGGAATTTACCCGGATTTACCGGCAACGGCGCGCCAAACGCCCTAGGCTGTCGCCTCGGTGAGCGAGGCGACGCTAGCGCGGTTCGAGGCGGGCATGGACCTGCTGCGCCCGTTCGTGCCCCGCGTCGCGGTCGACTGGCTGCGCGACGAGCCGTCGCAGCGCTGGCGGACGTACGAGGGCACGCTCGTCTTCGCCGACATCTCGGGCTTCACCGACCTGACCGAGGCACTCGCGAAGCGCGGACAGGAGGGCGCGGAGGAGATCGCCGGCGTCGTCGATGCCGCCTTCTCGGAGCTGATCCGCCGGGCCTACGCGCACCAGGCCGACCTGCTCAAGTTCGGCGGCGACGCCATCCTGCTCCTGTTCCAGGGCGACCACCACAGCGAGCGCGCAGCCGCGGCCGCGGTCGGCATGCAGGAGGCGCTCCGGGGCATGCGCCGCCGCTCGACCTCGGCGGGGCCGGTGCGGCTGCAGATGTCGGTCGGCGTGCACAGCGGCCTCTTCCACTTCTTCCTCGTGGGCGGCGTCCACCGCGAGCTGGTCATCGCCGGCCCGGGAGCCACCACCTGCGTCGAGACGGAGGCCGTCGCGAAGGCAGGCGAGATCGCGCTCAGCCACGCCACCGCCGAGCTCTTCGACCCGAGCCTGCTCGGTGAGAGGCGCGACGGCGTCGTCGTACTCGCCGCCAGCCCCGCCGCGCCCGAGACGGTTCCGCCGTTCTTCGACTCCTCGGGCGTCGACCTGTCCGCGCTGCTGCCGGCCGCCTACACGCGAGAGCTGCGCGGAGAGCCGAGCGACCCCGAGCACCGGCACGTCGCGGTCGCCTTCGCCGAGCTGCGCGGAACCGACGAGCTGCTCGCGCGCGACGGCCCCGAGGCGCTCGCCGACGCGCTCGAGGAGCGCATCACCGCGATCCAGGAGAGCTGCCTCGCGTTCGACGTCACGTTCGCGCAGACCGACGTCAGCAAGGGAGCCGTCAAGGCGATCCTGCTGGCGGGCGCGCCCCGCACGGCCGGCGGCGAGGAAGAGGAGCTGATGCTCCGCACCGCTCGGGCGATCGTCGAGCGCGCGGGCGTCCTGCCCGTGCGCGTGGGCGTCAACACCGGCCGGGTGTTCGCGGGAATCGTCGGCACGCTCACGCGCCGGACGTACACGTTCTACGGCGACGCGATCAACACCGCCGCGCGCATCATGGTGCGCGCGGCGACGGGCCAGGTGCTCGCGCACGAGGACGTGCTCGAGCGGGCCCGCACGACCTACGACACGACGCCGGTCGAGCCGTTCGCCGCGAAGGGCAAGGCCGCCCTCGTGCGCGCCTCCGACGTCGGCGCTCCCGTCGGCGAGCGCGAGCAGGAGGCGATCGGCCCCTTCGTCGGGCGCGAGCCGGAGCTCGACGCGCTGCTCGCGGCGCTCGGCCGGGCCGGAGAGGGACACGGGGCACTCGCGCTCGTGACCGGCGATCCGGGCCTCGGCAAGACGCGTCTGCTGGGTGAGCTGTGCGCCCAGGCATCGGGCACGCGCACGCTGCGGGTGCAATGCTCGAGCACCGGCGCAAACCACCCCTACGCCGCGGCGGGCGCGATCGTGCTGCGCGCGCTCCAGCTCGAGCCCCACGCTCCCGCTGCCGTCGTCGAGCGGCGGCTGCGCGCGGCCGTCCGGAGCGGAGGGCGCGAGCTCGAGCCGTGGCTGCCGCTGCTCGGCCTCGTGGTCGGGCTCAGCCTGCCGGCCGACGCCCGAGACCGCAGCCCTCGAGGAGCCGTTCGTCGCCGAGCGCATCGCGGCGGTCACGGAGGCGCTTCTGGCCTCCATCGCGCCGGACGCGACGCTCGTCGTCGTCGACGACGTCCATTTCATGGACGAGGCCTCGGCCGCTCTGCTCGCGCAGCTCGCACACGGCATCGAGGCGCGCCGCTGGCTGCTCGTGCTCGCGCACCGCTCGGGCTCGGCGGGCTTCGATGCGCCCGAGGGCGTCGAGCCGCTCCGCGTGCCGCTCGCGCCGCTCGAGCGGTCCGCCGCGCTCCTGCTGACCGTCCAGCTGACCGAGGACGCGCCGCTCGCAGCCCACGTCGCGGCAGCCGTCGCGGCGCGCTCGGACGGCAGTCCCCTGTTCGTGACCGAGATGGTCGCGGCGCATGCGCGCGGGCGCCGACCCGAGCACGCTCCCGCCGTCCGTCGAGGGTCTGATGGCGCTGCAGATCGACGAGCTGGGAGCCGCCGACCGGGGCGTGCTGCGGCAGGCGGCGGTCATGGGCGTGCGCTTCACGAGAGCCGCGCTCGTCGGCGCGCTCGAGCTGGACGAGGCTGCTGCCGAGGCGATCCTGGAGCGGCTCGACGGCTTCCTGCTGTCCGATGGCGAGGGCGGGCTGGCCTTCCGCCACGGGCTGCTGCGCGACGCCGCCTACCACGGCCTCTCGTTCCGCCGCCGCCGCGTCCTGCACCGGCGGGTCGCCGATTCGCTCGAGCTGAGCGCAGGCGCCGACGTCGCCGACGTCGCGGCCGACCTCACCCACCACTACTACGAGGCAGGCGCCTGGGGCAAGGCGCTCCGCTACGGCCTCGTCGCCGGCTCGCAGGCGCGCGCGGTCTACGCCAACGTGGACGCGGCCGCCGTGCTCGACCGCGCCGTCGCGGCAGCGGTCAAGTGGCGGGCGGCGCGACCCGAGACGGTGATGCTGGCGGCAGAGGCGCTCGGCGACGTGCGCCTGGCGCTCGGAGAGTTCGAGCGAGCCCGCGCGGCCTTCGCGCTCGCCCGGCGCCGCATCCGGGGCGATGCCGTCGAGCGGGCGCGGCTCCTGCGCAAGGAAGGCATCGTGGCCTACCGGCTGGCGGCCTACCCGCGGGCGATCCGCATTCTGACCGATGCCCTCGTGGCGCTCGAGGGCACGAGCAGCGCTCCAGCGACGGCGCAGCGAGCGAGCATCGAGGCGCTGCTCGGGACCATCACGTTGTGGATGGGAGCCCCGCGCGAGTCCGTCGGCGTGGCTGACGCGCGCCATCACGGACGCCGAGGCAGTCGACAGCGAGGAGGCGCTGGCCCACGCGCTCGCCGGCCTCGACCTCGCCTACAACGCGCTCGGCGACGCGCGGCGGGCGACCCACAGCCTGCGGGCGCTCGAGCTCTACCGCGAGCTCGGCGACCTCGTCAGCCAGGGCGGCGTGCTCAACAACCTGGGCTCGATCGCGTACTACGCCGGCCGCTGGAACGAGGCGCTCGACCTCTACCGGCAGGCGTGGCGGCCTGGGATCAGGCCGGCGACACGCGCAGCGTCTCGACCGCGAGCTTCAACATCGGCGAGATCCTCTCGGCCCAGGGCCGGCTCGAGGAGGCGGAGCCGTTGCTGCGCGAGGCCGAGCGAGCCAGTCGCGCCGCCGGCGGCGCGTCCGACATCGCGGAGTCGCTGATGGAGACGGCGCTGCTCGAGGCGCGGCGCGGCAACGTCGCGCGGGCGCTGGCGCAGCTCGAGGACGCGCGGCTGCTGCTGGAGGAGAGCGGCAACCGCACCGCGACGCTGCTCGCCGATGCGCGCCTGGCCGAGGCGCTGCAGCTCGGTGGCGAGTACGACCGCGCGGCGGAGCTCGCCGCCCGCACGCTCGAGCACGCCGCGGGCGACGAGGGAAGCTCGCTGATCCGCCCGGTGCTCAACCGCGTGCTCGGGCAGTCGCACCTGCTCGCGGGCAGGCTCGATGCGGCGCGCGATGCGCTCGAGGCCGCCATCGAGGAGGCAAACCGCGTCGAGCACCGCTACGAGGAGGCACTGGCGCTGGCGGCCCTCAGCCGCATCGGCAGTGCCTCGAGCGAGGCCTCGAGGCGCAGGGACGCGCTCTTCGAGCAGCTCGGCATCGTCGCGCTGCCCGGGCGCTGGGAGCACGTGGAGGAGTGAGCGGAGGGAGGCCCGTCACGGGCCTCCCTCCGGAGAGCGTCTCAGCCGCCCCAGAGCTTGGGGTCGTAGGCGGCCTTGCCGTCGGTCGTCGAGGCCGGCCGAGTTCGGGACGAACGGGATCTTGAACGTGATGCTCGCGTTGCCGGCCGCGTCCTGCGAGCGGCTCGTGATGTACGGGCCGAGCACGAACCCGCGGCCCGGGAAGAACTCGAAGCGCGGGATGCTCGGCAGCAGGCCCCACCAGCGGCCGGGCACGGTGCCGCCCGGCACGAACGTCGCCTCGGGGCTGAGGTTCGAGAGCGACCTGATCGCGGTGATGAACTTGAGGTTCGAGCCGAGGCAGACGTCCGTCTCGAACCACCGGCGCCCGCCGAGCGCCGCCTTCGAGATCATCATCTTGAACGTCGAGTCCGTGGTCAGCGGCCGGACGTCGAACTCGGCGCCCGGGGTGCGCGACACGAAGCCGGTGCAGCACGCCCGCCGGCGGCGCCGCGTGTTGAGCGAGCTGAGCGTCAGCGATGTCCCGGCCGGAGGGTTGCCGGCGCTGAGCGCTGTACTGCGTTCCGCCCTGCGTGCCGCTGACCGAGCACGACGCGCCGGTGCAGGTCGTCGCGGCGATGGGAGTCGCGCCGCAGGGCAGGACGTCGATCGAGATGGGGCGGCGGCGTGACGTCGCCGTGTCACCGCCGCTGACGGAGAGCGACATCGTGCTGACGGTCTCGTTCGTGGTCGCGAACACCGGCGTGCCGTTGCGCTGTGCCCGGAAGTCGAGCGTCGCGGTCTGGTTGTCGGCCAGGGAGCCCGTCCACTGCAGCGAGCCGGTGCCCGCGCCGGTGACGGCGCCGGTGCTCAGCTCGCGACGGGCGCGTCGCGGAGAAGTTGGTGCCGAGCGCCTCGCCGAGCGTGAAGCTCGCGGGCACGGTGATCTGCGCGTCGAGGTCGGCGAGCAGCTTGGTCGTGTTGATCGAGCCGCCCGTTGCCGGGTGCTGTAGAAGCTCGCAGCCGTCGCCCACGCCTGGAGGTTGGCCTCGCTCGCGTCCGTGCCGATGGCGATCGGCACGATGCGCACGCCGGCGTCTCTTCGCGTTCGTGGCAGCCGTGTTCGTCGCCGTCAGCAGACCGCCCGTCGCCTGCCCGTCGCGTGATCAGCACGATCGCCTTACCAGCGCTCGAGGCGAGCGCGTTGCTGGCGGCGTTGATGCCCGCGTCGTGCGGGCTGCCGCCCGCGGGAGTGCCGAGGCGGTCGCTGATGTCCGCGGCGAGCGTGTCGTAGTCGATTCGTGCGGCGCCGCGATCGTCGTGGCCGAGGCGCCGTGATAGATCACGATGCCGACGCTGTTGCCGCCGATCGTGTGATCGACGCTGCCGTCGGCGGCATTCGAGCGCGTCGAGCGTGTCCGTCGCCGCGCGCTTGAGATCGGCGAACTTGGTCGTCGGCACACTGGTGCTGCCCGAGAGGTCGAGCGTCAGCATGATCGCCGCGCGCCGTGCCCGTCGTGCCGGCGTGGCCCGTGACCGTGACGTGCACATCGACGAAGCCGTTGCACGAGATGGCGCTGGGCGAGCCCGCAACGGGCGCCGTGGGACGCCGTCACCGACGGAGGCGTCGCGGCGGGCGCCACCCCGGCCGCCAACCCCACGAGCAGAACTGCGCCGAGCGCGCCGAACGCGCCGAGCCGACTGGCCCTCATCCTCTACCTCACCCTCGAAATATCGCCAGAGAACTCCGCCGGCGCGTCAGCCGCCGAGCCTGGCGCGAGATGATAGGGGAATGTCTGATCACATATCAAGGGGCGGCCCGCGGGCACCCCACGGCCCTCGCCGGTCGTTAGCGCGGCGACCTGCGAGCGGCAGCGGAGGGCGCGTCGGCCGTTCGCATCGTCTCCCTGATGGGCGCGACGGGATCGATCTCGCGCATGCCGTCCTCGAACTCGGCCTTCGCCGCCGCGACGGCGTCCTTCGAGCTGCGCAGATGGCTTCCGGCCTTGCGGCTCAGCGACGGGAGGCGCGACGAGCCGAACAGCAGAAAGAGGATCACGAGCACGATCAGGATCTCAGTGGGGCCGAAATTGCCCATGCCACTCCATTCGAATTGTCAGGAAGCCGCGCATGTGCCGGCGCGCCGGCGGCCGGCGCGGGGCGGCGTCTGCCCCGCACCGGCCGCCCGACGCACTAACCGGTGATGAAGCCGGTGCCGGTGACGATCTTGAGCACCTGGGCCTTGCTGCGGGGGGCGTCGAACGCGGTCGGGGCGGGCGAGGGCGCGCCGCCGTGACCGATGATCTGCCGCACCCACGCCGCATGCCGGGCCTCGACGCTGTGCACCGAGAGCGCCGCAGACAGCGTCTTCTTGTTCGCGATCATGGGAGCCGCGCCGGCATACGCCGAGACGCCCGTGTCCTCGAGCGCCATCGCCGTCTTGCAGGAACGCCTTCTGAGCGGCCGTCGTGCCCTTGAAGTTGAACGTCGGCTTCGCGACCGCCTTCGAGCCCAGCGCACCCTTCAGGAAGCCGACATGCGCAGCCTCGTCCTTGGCCACCACGGCAGCGAACGTCTTGGCCTCGCCGCTCAGCTTGCCCTTCGACACGGCCTCCGCGTAGAACGCCGCCTCCAGGTACTCCAGCGTCAGCGCGAAGTTGAGGATGTCCACATCCCCCGCAGACGCACGCGAGACCGCACCGAGCGCGGTGCCCGGAAGCGCACCGAGCATCGCGGAGCCCGCCACCAGCGCGCCGCCGCCCAGCACCGCGCGACGAAGCGCGTCGCCACGGGTGAGACCCACACGCGCCGCCGACTCCGCGAGCGCACCATCCCTGTCGATCTCGCCGAGGGTCAAGGCATCGTTGTCATGCGTCATGAATCGTCCTTTCAGAACCGGTGGTGCCCCGCACGAGCGGCTGAAGTGCGCAGCGCCGTCGCCGTGGCTCGTACCACCCGTTCGTCACCGGCCCGCAAGCGGTTCAGGCGGAAGCCCGGCCGGCTCGAACGCCCAGCCGTCGGACGCTGCCGTGCTCGCGACCGGCTAGCCGCAGACGGCGACGGCGTGGGCCCTGGCCGCGTCGCTCGCGGATTTGAGCGCGGCGTAGGGCTCGCCGGAGATCTCGCCCGCGATGCGCGTCAACGGCGTGCGGCGATGCGAATCGAGGTAGACGAGGTTGGCGGCCTGTCGTACGCGCGCTGCCGCCACGTACGCCGTGATCGCCCGTTGGCAGGCGATGGTCTGTCCGCCGATCACGCTTGCCACCTGCTTCTCCCAGGCCGTGCGCTCGGCGCGAAGGTTGGCGCGGCCCGCCTTGACGTAGCACATGCCGAACTTCAGGTCGCTGCCGCCGAACAGCTTTGCGCAGTGATCGACGACCCTGGCGTTGTCGCGCGCCGTCCGAGCGCTCCAGCGCACGCTCCAGCTCTTGAAGCTCGCCGGCCGGGCGGCCCCGCCGATCGGCACTGCCAGCAGCGCCGCCAGCGCGACCGCGAGCATCACGATGCGCCTCATGCGAACGAGCCTAGAGCCGTCGCGGCCGCCCGCGCAAGGGGGTCTCACGCACCGCGACGGCCGAGCGGGATGCGCACGGCGGCGCTCTCAGCCGTTGCCGTGCCGACCGAGTTCACCGCCGTGACGTGACAGCGCAGCGCATGTCCGCGGTCGGCCGCTCGCACGCGGTAGCTCGCGCCGCTCCCCGCTGTCTTGCCGTCCCGGCTCCAGACGAAGCCGTAGCGCCCCGGCCTCTCGGCCCAGCTGCCCCGCGTGCACGACAGTGTCCGTCCCACGCGCGGCTGCCCGCGGAGCATCGGGCGAGCACGCAGGGCCGGCCGTGAGCCTGCGCGGTGAGCGGCAGCAGCGATGTGCGGCAGAGGCGTGAGCACGAGCTGCAGTTCCGGCGCCGGAGCCGGCGATGTGGGAACGGGAGGGGCCGGCGGTGGGCCGCCCGGCGGAGCCGCGCTCAATTCGAACGTCGCCGCGGTGACCTCGTCGTCGCCCAGCGCGGTGGTGCACGTCGTCACGGTGCCGCTACAAGCCGCGCCGCTCCAGCCCGTGAACGTCGAGCCAGGCGCGGCGACGGCCGTCAGCGTCACGGGCTCGCCGCTGGGCACGTCGGCGTCGCAGACGGCGCCGCAGTCGATGTCTCCGACGTCGCTCGTGATCGAGCCCGCCCCGGAGCCCTGCTTGGTGACGGTCAGGTGCACCGGAGCGGCCGCCTCTGCCGGGCCGACCAACGCGCACAACGCTGCTGCGAGCACGATCACGGCGCACAGCGCGCCGGGCCGGGCTCCGGCGGCAGTCGCGCACGCTGCACGAGGTGGTCGGCACGACACCACCATCCGCCGGTCATGTGCTGCCGGCAATCACCCTTTCAGCTGCCCGGCTCGGACGCGTCGTCCTCGAAGAGGCCCGAGCGCGAGGCGAGCACGACCGCCTGCACGCGATCGCGCAGGTTGAGCTTCCGCAGCACGTGCGTGACGTGGGTCTTGACCGTGGTGTCGCTGATGAAGAGCTCGCGCGCGATCTCCCCGTTGGAGAGGCCCCGGGCGATCAGCCGGAAGATCTCCAGCTCGCGGCTCGTCAGCTCGTCGAGCTCCTTGGGGGGCGCCGCGCGCGGCATGCGCGTGAACTGCTCGATCACGCGCCGGGTGACCGCCGGCGAGAGCAGCGCGTCGCCCGCCGCGACCGTGCGGATCGCGGCGATCAGCTGCTCGGGCGGATCGTCCTTGAGCACGAAGCCGCTGGCGCCGGCCCGCAGCGCCTCGTAGATGTACTCGTCGAGGTCGAACGTCGTCAGGATCAGGACGCGCGCGGCCTCGTCGGCGGCGAGGATGCGCCGCGTCGCCTCGAGGCCGTCGAGCTCGGGCATGCGGATGTCCATGAGGACGACCGTCGGCTGGAAGCGCGCCGCCTTCGCGACCGCCTCGAGGCCGTTGCTCGCCTCGGCCACGACCTCGATGTCCTCCTCGCGCGCGAGCAGCATGCGAAAGCCGGCGCGCACCATCGACTGGTCGTCGGCGACGAGCACGCGGATGCTCATCGGCGCGTTTCCGTCCAGCGGGAGGCGCGTGCTGAGCACGAAGCCGCCGCCGCTGCGCGGCGCCGGCGCGTCATCTCGCCGCCGTAGATCTTGACGCGCTCGCGGATGCCGACGAGGCCGTGGCCGAGGCCGTCGCCCGCGGCAGACGCCGACGCCGTCGTCGCGCACGTCGATCTGCAGCTCGCGCGGCCCGTAGCGGATCGTCACGTCGGCGCGCCTTCGCTCGCGCATGCTTGAGCGCGTTGGTCAGGCCCTCCTGCACGATCCGGTAGGCCGAGAGGTCGATCGGGCGCGGCAGCGGCGAGCGGCTCGCCGTCGACGTGCAGACGCACGGGCAGGCCGGCGCGGCCGACCTCCTCGAGCAGCGCGTCGAGGCTGCCCAGGCCGGGCTGCGGCGCCAGCTCGAGGTCGTCGCCGTCGCGGCGCATCGCGCCGAGCAGGAGGCGCATCTCGGCGAGCGCGGTGCGGCCCGTCTGCTCGACGCCCCTGAGCGCCTCGGAGTCCTCTTCGAGCGCGTCGGGCAGGTTGTGCCGGACGGCGCCGACCTGCAGCACCATCACGCTGACGGCGTGGGCGACGATGTCGTGCAGCTCGCGCGCGATGCGGCGCGCGCTCCTCGGCGACCGCGATGCGCGCGGTCGACCTCCCGCTCGCCCTCGGCCTGGCCGGCGCGCTGCTCCGCCGCCTCGGCCTGCGCGGAGCGCTCGCGCAGGGCGAAGCCGGCGAGCCAGACGATCGAGCACAGCACCGGCAGGAAGATGAAATCGCCGGCCGAGTGGCCGGGCTCGTTGTAGATCGACGATCGCCGCGCCACCGACCGCGACCGCGAGGCCGATCCGGCCCTGAACGTCATCGGGCAGGTTGCCGAGCAGGAACGCCGCCGCCAGCCCGGCGGCGAAGGTGCTGCCGCTGAACACGACCAGCCGGCCGTCGGCGAACGACAGCGCCGCGCCCAGCAGCCAGACCGCGACGGGGGCGGCGAAGCGGAAGCGCCGACGGGCGAGCAACGGCAGGACGACGATCGCGACGGCCGGTCCGGCCAGCCACGGCGTCGTGTGCGGCGCCTTCGGATCGTCTTGCCGGAGCACCACCTCGAGCGCGCCGTCGATCGCCCCGAGGACGATCAGCACGTCGAACAGACGGCGGCGTGCGAGAGCCAGAAGGCGATTCACGAGCTGAACGTACAGCACGCGATCGCGCGCCGAGTCCTACCTGAGGTAGGACTCGCGATCAGCGTCCGGGACGAGCTCGAATGCGGCCTTGCGACGACGACGCGCACACCGCCGGCCCCTAGCTTCGGGTTGTCAACTCGAACCAGGGAGACCATCTCATGCAAGCTCGCACGCCCCGCACCTTCGGTCCTGCTCGCATCGTCGCGCTGTTGCTCGTCGCCGTTCCCGTGATCGCGCTCGGATACCTGCGATTCGCGCCCGACGCCGGCCCGGTGTCAGTCCCCTCCGGCGCGCACGCCGGCCAACTCGTGCTCAAGCCCTGCCATTACGGCACGGAGCACGGCCACTACGCCGCCGACTGCGGCACGCTCGTCGTGCGCGAGAACCGCGCCGACGCCCACTCCCGCCTGATCGCCCTGCCCGTCACGCGCATCCGCGCGCATTCGCCGCATCCGGGAGCGCCGATCTTCCGGCTCGAAGGCGGCCCCGGGCTCAGCAACATGAGCTTTCCCGACGCGAGCCGCTTCGCCGATCACCACGACGTCGTGCTCGTCGGCTATCGCGGCGTGGACGGATCGTCGCGGCTCGACTGCCCGGAGGTCATCTCCGCGCTCGAGCACTCGTCCGACCTGCTCGGCGCGAGCTCGTACAGCGCTCGCATCGCGGCCTACCGGGCCTGCGCGAGCCGCTTGCAGGCGCACGGCTTCGATCTCGCCGGCTACACGCTGCCCGAGCGCGTCGACGACCTCGAGAGCGCGCGCCGCGCGCTCGGCTACGGGCGCATCGACCTGCTCAGCGAGAGCGCCGGCACGCGCACCGCCATGATCTACTCCTGGCGCCATCCGAAGAGCGTCCGGCGCTCGGTCATGATCGGCGTCAACCCGCCCGGCGACTTCCTACTGGCACACGGCCACGATCGACCGGCAGATCGGCCACTACTCGGCCCTCTGCAGCAAGGCGGCGACGCTGCCGGGCGCGCACGCGCGATCTCGCCGCGAGCATCAAGTGGACGAACGCGCACATGCCCGATCGCTGGTGGTTCCTGCCGATCAGGAAGGGCAACGTCCGCATCGCCTCCTTCTTCGGCCTGATGAACTCCACCTCCGCCTCCGCGCCCCTCTCCGCGCCGTTGACGATCGACTCCTGGCTCGCGGCCGGGAAGGGCGACTCGAGCGGGTTCTGGCTGCAGTCGGTGATGGCGGCCCTCGCGTTCCCGCGGGCGCAGGTCTGGGGCGACGTGGCCGCCACGGCGCGGGCCGACGCCGCCAGTGCCGGCAATGCCTTCGCACCCGCGACGCGACCGCGGCTCGATCCTCGGCAACCCCGGCACGGACTTCCTCTGGGCCGGTGGGCGGCTGCGCAGTGCGTGGCCCGCCGCCCCGGGCGAGAACGAGTACGCCCGCGTGCGCACGTCGAGCACGGAGACGCTCCTGATCAGCGGGGCGCTCGACTTCGCGACCCCGGCCGGCAACGCCACCGAGGAGCTCATGCCGCACCTGCCCAGGGCCATCAGGTCCTGCTCCGAGGGCTCGGCCACACGGACGACTTCTGGGGCTACGAGCCCGAGGCGAGCGCCCATCTGGTCAACACGTTCCTGGACAGCGGCACGGTCGACAGCTCTCTCTACACGCGTCACAGCGTGAGGTTCGACGACGGCGTTCGCGCAGACGAGGATCGCCAAGATCGTGCTCGGCTCGATGCTGGGCTTCGCAGCGCTGACGTTGCTCTCGCTGCTCTGGATGCCCCGCCGGGTGCACCGGCGCGGTGCGTTCGGGCGCACCGCGAGCGTCGCGCTGCGCGTGCTCTACCTGCCCGTCCTCGGCCTCGGCGGCTGGTTCCTCGGCGCGCTGATCGTCCTCACTGCGATGCCGACGGTGCCGCTCGACAACGAGCTGCTGGCCGGCCTCTCGATCGGCCTGCCGATCGGTCTCGGCACCTATTGGGCCAGTGTGCAGCGGCGAGTGGTCGGCCGGCGCCAAGCTCAGCGGGCTCGCTGCGGCGCTCGGAGGCGGCCTCGTGGGCGCCTGGCTCGGGTTCCACACCGTGCCCGGCCTGCCGGCGGTCCTGACGACGATCGCCGGTGCCGCCGCCGGCGCCAATCTGACCGTGATCCTGCTCGGTGCCGCGCGCGATCATGCCGCCCGTGAGCACGCTGTCGCCCCGGCCGTCGGGCCGGCGCTCGCAACCACGCGCCCGGGGCCGGAGATGTAGCTCGCGGCGGTACCCGGCAGGGCGGCTGCCCTCGCGATCCACGATCGCGAGGGCAGCCGTCGTTCGACTGCACGGTCGCGCAGGGAGCTCCCACTACGATGTAGTAATGCCGCCGAGCGACCGACGCCCAGCGAACCAGCGCGCAAGCAAGGACCCGGTCGCGGGCGAGCTCGGCGCGGCCCAGGCCGAGATCATGAACGTGATCTGGGACACGGGCGGGGCGACAGTGCCCGAGATCCATTCGGCGATCAACGAGAAGCGCCAAACCGACGCCGCGTACACGACCGTACTGACGCTCGTGCAGCGCCTCTACGCACGGAACTTGCTCGTACGCGAGCCGGCGGGGCGGACGTTCCGCTATCGCGCCGCGCAGACCAGGGACGAGCTGATCGCGACCTGGTCGGACGAGATGATCGACCGCCTGATCGACGACTACGGCCAGATCGCGCTCGCCCGGCTCGACGATCGCCTGCAGTCCCTCGACCCCGAGCGCCGGGCGAAGCTGCGCGCGGCTCGGCGCAAGCCGTGAGCGAGCGCGCGGACCTCATCTTCGGCGCGTTCGTGCTGCTGGCCGCGGTGGCGGCCGCAGCGTTGATCGGGGCACTGGCCGAGGTGGGCCTGCAGGGCGTGACGAACGTCGCAGCCGTAGGAGCCGGCGTGGTCAGTGCCTGCATCCTGCTCGCGGCCGAGTTGCCCCGGCTTCCCCCCGCCCTCGTGGTCGTCGCGGGCATCGCCGTCGCCTCCGCAGTCGCGTCGGCAGCGGCACTGCACTCGGCCTGGCGCGAGCAGCGCCTGATCCGCGCGCTCCCGACCGTGCCGCTCGCCGAGAGCGAGTACGCGCAGGCGCTCTCGCAGCTCCCGGGCGAGCGTGTCCACGTACTGCCGTCGCGCCGGCCGATGGCGTTCTGCGCGGGGGTGCTGCGGCCGCGCGTCGTGCTCACGAGCGCGCTGCTCGAGACACTCGACGAGGACGAGCGCCGCGCGGTCCTGACCCACGAGCTCAGCCACGCAGGCGACCGCGGCCCCCTCAAGCTGGCGTTCCTGCGCGTCGTGGTCCGCTCGCTGTTCTGGGTGCCGGTGCTGCGAGATCTCGTCAATCGCTACGTGCTGCTGAGCGAACTGGCAGCGGACAGGGCGGCGATCGCCGCGACGAGCCCGTCTGCTCTCGCGGGCGCGCTCTCGGAGGTGCTGGCGGCACCGGCGCTCGTCGGCAGCGTCGGTCTCGCCGACCACGCCGCCGCCCGCGTCGACCGGCTCTTCGACCCGCGGGCAGCACTGCCGCGCCTGCTCACGCCCGCCAGGGCCATCTCCACGGCGCTCGCCATGGGGCTCGTGGCGGCGCTCGTTTACTCCTCGCCGCGCCTGAGCAGCGGCGAGAACGGGCAACTGCACACGATGACAGTCAAGCTGCTCGCGCATCACCTCCAGGCTCGCCTTACCGGTTTCGCGCTCACGGCCGCGACGCTCGCCCTCCTGCTCGTCCTCGCACGCCGGCTACCGGCCCGGCCGCGCCGCTCGAGGACGTCGCGGCAAGTCACGACCAGCAGCTGGTAGTGCGTCGGTGACGCTGCAGCCTGCACTGAGGCGGCCCCTCTCGTCACCCCTGCGCCGGCGCGCCCGGAGACGGGCTGCGCTCGGACTGACGATTGCCGCCGCAGGGCTCGGCTGCGCGCTCTGGCCGGCTGCGGGCGGCGGAGCGCCCGCGCCGCCGGGGCCGGGGCCCCTGGGGCCGGAAGGCGTACCGATCCCGCCCGGGAAGCCACTGGCCGCGCCGGGCCGGCTCACCCCGGGGACGACGATCGACGGCATACGCTGCGCGCCCCTCGAGCAGCTCGCCTTCCATGTGCACGCGCACCTCACGATCTTCATCGCCGGCACCGCACGACGCGTCCCCGCGGGTGTGGGCATCGGCCTGCCCCTCGAGCGGCAGGCGACTCCGGTGGGCGCCTTCGTCACAGGAGGCTCCTGCATCTCTTGGCTGCACACGCACGCGGCGGACGGGATCATCCATATCGAGTCTCCCGTCCAGCGCAGATACACGCTCGGGCAGTTCTTCGACCTCTGGAGGCTGCCGCTCGGGCCGAGCCGGATCGGGCCTGCGCGCGGTCGTGTCACGGCGTTCCTGAACGGCCGGCGCTCCAAGGGCGACCCGCGCTCGCTTCCACTCGGTGCGCACTCTCAGATTCAGCTCGAGATCGGTCAGCCGCTGATCGCGCCGCAGCTGATTCGCTTCCCGCAGGGCCTCTGAGGGCGCCGTCTCGTGCCACCGTGGCGGTGACACGAGACGGCCGTGCCACTACTTCTGAACCTTCTTGCCTGCCGAGGACACGACGTACCACTCGGCGCCGAACTCATCGATGTTCTGGCCCTTCGCCTGTCCAGGCCGTGCGTCCTCGACGAAGCGATAGAGCGGATGCCGCGCGTACGTGACCTGCGTCGTCCCGTCCGTGCGCCGCGTGCTGCCCAGGAGCGACTTCTTTATGCCGCCGCCCACGGCGACCTTGCCGTGCGTCAGGAGCGGAGGCCAATAGGCTGCGCACGTACCGGCGCAGGCGCTGCGGCCTCCCTTGTCCTTCTCGAACAGGTAGAGCGTACGCCCCTGCCCGTCGACCAGGATGCGGCCCAGGGAGGAGCGGGAGAGCGCGAGCTTCGCGCCCGGTGCGGTGGCGTTCTGCGACGCCGCCGAGGCGGGTGCCACTGCGATCAGCGCCGCAGCAGCGAGGGCAAGGAATGAGAACCACATTTTCATGCTGGAAGTGCCTTTCGGATCCGGAGTGTGTCGTCTGAGGGGTGCCGGGGCGGTGGTGGGCCGCCTAGGCGCGTAGAGGGTCATCGCCCCGCGAAGGGGCGGGCGGGCAGCAGCGCGTTGCCGAGCACGTAGCGGGCGACGTCGTGACCGAGCCGCAGGCCGGCCTCGTGGTCGAGACGCACACCAACGTCTGATTCCAGTCGATCACCGGGCGGCCGGACTCCCCGGCCGGTCTGGTCGTACGTGTGTGCCTGACTGCGTGCGAGCGGGTTTTCGCGAGCGCGGTGGCAGCCGGGACGACGGCCAGCGCGAGGGTCGCAGTGGCGATTGCGAATCGCTTCATCTGTGCGGGCTCCTTCGTGAGGTGAACTACTATCGATATGTAGTATTACACGTTGGAGCTTGCTACTACTACAGGCACACAGTAGTTAATCTCAGCGAAGGAGCCCGACATGACCAGCACGCCGACAGGCGACAACGAGCACACAGCGGCGAGCGGCGAGCCCGCAGCCGCGGACGGCCGGCCGTCCGCGGCGCGCGTCGCCATGACGCGTCAGAAGATGATGACCTGCGCGACGATCGGACTCGGCAGCCTGCTCGGAACGATCATCGCGGTGCCCGCGGCCGTGGCGGTGCTCGCGCCGGGCTTCAAGCGCGCCACGAGCTACGCGGTCGACCTCGGCTCCACCGCTCTCTACCCCGAGGTCAAGCGGGGCGCGATCCCCTGGCACACGGTCACGTTCGAGCGCGCGCCGCACGACACCTCCGGCCTCGCGAGGCGGCTCGCCTACGTCCGCAACGACGGCGACGAGAAGTTCACGGCGATCAGCAACACGTGCATGCACGTCGGCTGTCCGGTGCAGGCCAACGCGACCGGCTTCGCCTGCCCGTGCCACGGCGGCCAATACGACAGCGAGGGACGCCGCATCGCAGGACCGCCAGTCCGACCGCTCAATCGCTACGAGACCTCTGTGGACGAGCGCGGACACCTGATCCTCGGGCAGCTCTACGCCCTCGACAGCGACATGCGCCGCCACCAGATCAAGGGACCGGGCGAGCCCGTCGACGGCCCGCTGTCCGACCTCTACCCCGAAGTGCCGCAGGGCTGAGCCGGTCGCGGACGGCCGATCACGCGCCGCTCCTCCGCCGAGTGCCCTGGCCGTGCCGCCGGCGGCGAGGTCGTCTCGGCGCGCGGCGCCTGCCGAGGCGCGATCGCCCCATGGCCCGCCTGCACCGTCGGGATCGACGGCATACGCTCTCATGGTGGTCACCTGCCTGAGCTGCGGCCAGCAGAACAGCGAGAGCGGTCGCTTCTGTCACGCCTGCGGCGCAAACCTGGCAGCGCCGGCGACCTCGGAGGTGCGCAAGACGGTCACGATCTTGTTCGCCGACGTGACCGGCTCGACGGCGCTCGGCGAGCAACTCGACCCCGAATCGCTGCGGCGCGTGCTGGCGCGCTACTTCGAGCTTGCGCGGACCTGCATCGAGCGCCACGGCGGAACCGTCGAGAAGTTCATCGGCGATGCCGTCATGGCTGTCTTCGGCGTGCCCACCGTGCACGAGGACGATGCGCTGCGCGCCCTCCGCGCCGCCGCTGAGCTCCGCACGTCCCTCGGCTCGCTGAACGGCGAGCTCGAGGGCGAGTATGGCGTCTCGTTGCAGCTGCGCATGGGCGTCAACACGGGCGAGGTGGTGACGGGCACCGACGAGCGGCTTGCCACCGGCGACGCGGTCAACGTCGCGGCGCGCCTCGAGCAAGCGGCGCAGCCGGGCGAGATCCTGATCGGCGAGCAGACCTGCCGGCTCGCGAGCGGAGCGATCGAGGTCGATCCGGTGCCGCCGCTTGCGCTCAAGGGCAAGGCCAAGCCCGTCACCGCCTTCCGCCTCGCGCGCGTGATCGAGGGCGCGCCCGCATTTGGCCGGAACCTCGACGCTCCGCTCGTCGGTCGCGGCGAGGAGCTTGCGAGGATGCGCGCGGCCTACGATTCCGCGGTTTCGCAGGGGCAGTGCCGCCTCGTGACCGTTCTCGGGCCGCCGGGCATCGGCAAATCACGGATCGCGGGCGAGTTGACCGCGATGCTGGCCGGGGAGGCGACCGTCCTCACGGGCCGCTGCCTCCCCTACGGCGAAGGCATCACCTACCTGCCGCTGATCGAGATCTTCCGCGAGGCGGGCGCCGAGGACGAGCTGACCGCCGCGCTCGCGACGGGAGCACCCGAGGAGATCTTCTGGTCTGTGCGCAAGGCGCTCGAGCGACGCGCGCGGGAACGGCCGCTCGCGCTCGTCGTCGAAGACATCCATTGGGCCGAGCCGACGCTCCTCGATCTCATCGAGCACCTCACGAGCTGGACCCGCACCGCGCCGCTGCTGATCCTCTGCCTCGCCCGTCCCGAGCTGATGGAGGCCCGGCCGGCCTGGGGCGGGGAAGCGCATGCCGAGACCCTCACGCTCGAGCCGCTGACCCCGGACGAGTCGGATCAACTGATGGAGAACCTCCTCCGTGACTCGGCAGTCGACGCCCGCACACGCGCCCGGATCAGCGCAGTGGCGGCGGGCAATCCGCTCTTCGTCGAGCAGTTGCTCGCGATGCTCGCCGAGGGCGGCGAAGGCCGGCACGTGCCCGCAACCATTCAGGCATTGCTCGCCGCTCGCCTCGACGCCCTGGCCCCCGAGGAGCGGGGGCTGCTCGAGCGCGCCGCCGTGGTGGGACTCGAGTTCCAGTGGGATGCGCTCCGAGAGCTCGCTCCGGACCGCGCTCGGCCGGCCGGTGCGCAGCTCGCGACGCTCGTTCGCCGGGAGCTCATCCGTCCGCACGAGGCGATCGAGGACGCCTTCCGCTTCCGCCACATGCTGATTCGCGATGCCGCGTACGAGCGCATCCCGAAGGCGCTCCGCTCGGAGCTCCACGAGCGCTTCGCCGGGTGGCTGGACGACACGGGCGAGGAGTTCGACGAGGTCATCGGCCATCACCTCGAGCAGGCCTACCGCTGCCTCGTCGGGCTCGGACGGTCGGGAGAGAGGGCGCAGAGGCTCGGCGAGCGGGCCGCGGAGCGCCTCATCGTGTCCGGCCGGCGGGCGTTCGATCGAGGCGACGCCCGCGCAACCGTGAACCTGCTCGACCGGGCGGCAGCCCTCCTTCCGGTCGAGGATCCCCGCCGGCTCGCCTTCCTGCCGTCCCTCGGACGAGCGCTCCGCGAGGAAGGCCACGCCGACCGCGCCGACGCCGTGCTCTCCGAGGCGGTCGAGCGCGGGCGGAGAGCGGGAGAGCAGGCCGTCGAGGCAGATGCACGCGTCGCGCTCTCAGATCTCCGGTTCCACAGGCCGGCCCAGACCGGCGTCCTACGGGTGGATGCGCTGCGCGAGATCGACACGGCGATTCGCGTCTTCGAGGAACTGGGTGACGAGGCCGGGCTGGCGCGCGCGCTCACCTACGGAGGCAAGGTGCGGTTCTGGGGAGGAGAGGCTGCCGCGGCTCTGAACGACCTCGAGCGCGCGGCGCGGCACGCGCGTGACGCCGGCGATCGCGCCCAGGAGGCCGAGAGCCTCCAGTACGTGCTGACTGCCGCGCACCGCGGGCCGATGCCAGTCGTTGAAGCACTCGCGCTGTTCGCCGAGGTGCGGCCTCGCACGGAGGCAAACCGGCGGCTCGGAGCGGCCTTCCTCCGGTCGCGCGCCCACCTGGAGGCGATGCAGGGTCGTTTCGAGGACGCCCGCGCTTCGGTTTCACACGCGCACGCGCTGGCCGAGGAGCACGGCCTCGACGTCCTGCTCGACTCGCACACGCGTCCTGCCGCAGGCTACGTCGAGCTGCTCGCAGGCGACGCGGCGGCTGCCGAGCGGGTGTTGCGCCCAGCCTGTGAAGGCACCGAACGCGTCGGAGAGCTCGGGTACCTCTCGAGCATCGCGCCGATGCTCATCGAAGCGGTCTATCTGCAAGGGCGAGACGACGAGGCGCTGCGGCTCAGCGAGCGCTGGCGCCCCGAGCGGCTCACCGCGCCCGAGGATGCAGACGCGCAGATCGGCTGGCGGCGCGTGCGGGCGAAGGCCCTTGCGCGCCGAGGCGACTTCGAGGAGGCCGAGCGCCTCGTCCGCGAAGCGGTCGCCATCGCATCGCAGACCGACTTCCTCGAGAACCACGCACAGGCGGCGGAGGATCTCGGCGAGATTCTGCAGCTCGCGGGGCGCGGACAGGAATCCGCCGCGGCCTTCCACGAGGCGATCCGCCTCTGCGACGAGAAGGGCAACACGGCGGCCGCGAGAAGGATCCGGCGCCTCCTCGCCGACTCCCCTGCACGCTGAAGCGCCTACTCTCCGGCACGCTCCTTTGTCATTCGCCGGTCGGCCCGAATGGCGCGGGCACCACGCGCAGGCGCAGAACGTCAGGCTCGGGACGTGGATCACGAGACCCGCTTCGGGCGCATGTACGCCGCCTTCAATTCGCGTGACGCCGACGCCGTGCTGGCTCGATGGACGCCGAGGACGAGTGGCCGAAGGCGTTCGGGGGAGGCGTCGCCCACGGCAAGGATCAGGTCCGGGAGTACTGGCAGCGCCAGTGGACCGAGATCTCCGCGACCGTGACGCCCCGCTCGATCCGGGTGCTGCCGGACGGCCGGGTCGACGTCGAGGCCGACCAGGTGGTCCGCGACCTGTCCGATCGGCTGCTCGGCGAGAGCGTCGTGCATCACGTCTACACGCTCGCCGGAGACCTCGCCGTTCGCATGCAGATCGAGCGCTGAGCGTTCACGGCGTGAGGCCGGCGGCGGGACGTGGCACGATGGCGAAGCGATGTGGGTGCAGCGCGACATCAGCCTCCAACCGCGGCCGCGGGGATTCCACCTCGTCACGCGCGAGGTCGCCGGTGAGCTGCCCGAGTTGGGCGAGCTTCGAGCCGGCCTCCTGCACGTCCACGTTCAGCACACCTCTGCCTCGCTGACGCTGAACGAGAACGCCTCGCCCGATGTGCGCCGTGACTTCGAGACCTGGTTCAACGCCGCGGTGCCGGAATCGTTCGCCGGCTGGACGCACACCCTGGAGGGCCCGGACGACATGCCCGCGCACATCAAGGCCGCGCTGCTCGGATCGTCAGTGACGGTTCCCGTGCGGAACGGGCGCTTGCACCTCGGAACGTGGCAGGGCATCTACCTGTGCGAGCACCGCGATCACGCCGGCCCTCGCACGCTCACGCTGACGCTCAACGGCGAGTAGCTCCCACCGCCACGAGCGCAGCCGTCCGGCACAGGCCCTCGAGAGCTCGCTGCCAAGCGCGAGGCCGGCCGTGCGAACCCGGCGTCGAGGCCGTACGCTTGCCCGAGTGCCTCTCGACACGCCAGTCACCGACGCGAACCGCGCAATCGCCGAGGCGCACATCCGGGAGCACGCTCTCGGCGAGGCTGAACGCATCGCGAAGCTCTCGCGCATCCGCGAGTTCGTGCTGGGCGCCCAGGATGGCCTGCTGGTGCCCCTCGGAGTCGTGACGGGAATGGCGGCGGCGCACCCCGGCCGCACGCTGATCATCGTCGCCGGCCTTGCGGAGGCCGTGGCGGGCGCGGTCGCAATGGGCTCGGGCTCGTATCTCGCGAGCGAGGCCGAGGAAAAGCTCTACGAGGCCGAGATCCGTGACGAGGGCGAGGAGATCGCCGACCATCCAGAGCGCGAGACCGCCGAGCTGGCGATCATCCTCGAGAGCGAGGGATTGCCGCGCGCGCAGGCCGAGCAGGTCGCCCTCGGCCTCGCTGCGAATCCGAACGTGTTCCTGCGCACGAAGGTGCAGAAAGAGCTCGGCCTCTCGCCCGATACGGGTGGCGCGGCGCTCGGCGACGCTCTCGTCGTCGGGGGCACGTACCTCTGCGCCGCGATCGTGCCGCTCTGGCCGTACCTCGTCTTCCCGCTCACCGCGGCGCTCGTCGCGAGCCTGATCTGCACGTTGGTCGCCCTGTTCGCACTGGGCGTCTTCAAGGGCCGGCTCGCGCGCATGGCGATCCTGACCTCAGGCCTCCAGGTGGCGATCATCGGCTCGCTGAGCGCCGGCCTCGGCTTCGCCATCGGGCGGATCGTGAACGCCATCGCCGGGTAAGGATGGCGCCTCTCTCCCAGCCTGCCGCTGCATGATCGGGCGCGACCGAGCCGGCGGAGCAACGCGTACTAGTGACTCATCGTGCCCGGCACGTTGCCGACGTTGACGAGCCCGACTTCGCCCATGTCCACCGCCGCGAACGAGTGGCTGACGAATGGGAAGATGCCTCGGTTCGCGAACTTGACGTCGAAGACCATCCCCCCGCCCGGCGGCACGAGCTGGGTCTGAACGCCGTGGAGGACGTCGGTCGTCGTGCCGTCGAGATAGACACGGTCGAGGATGGCGCCGACGACGTGGAAGTCCGTGTTGAGGCTCGGTCCCGCGTCAACGACGTAGAACCGCAGGGTGTCGCCGGGGTTCGCCGTCAGCGGGTTGTCCTTGTACTGGCCGGCGTAGCCGTTGAAGGTCACGTAATCGGGCTGCATGGCTCGGGCCTTGTCGAAGTCGAGCGTCGCCGGTGTCGTGCGGCCGTCGCCCGTGAGGTACCACTCGCCTGAGACCAGCACGATGCTCTTGGCGACCGGCGGCAGGCCGCCCTTCGGATCGACGATGATCGCGCCGTACATACCGTTGGCGATGTGGGCGAGCACCGGCGGCGTGCCGCAGTGGTACATGAACGCTCCCGGCGTGTCGGCGCGGAAGCGGAAGTGCAGCCTGCCGCCGGCCGGGACGGATGCGAAGGACACGTTCGGCGCCGTGAGCGCGGCGTGGAAATCGATCGAGTGCGGGATTGCCCCGCCGTTGACGAGCGTGATGTCCACCATGTCGCCCTGCCGGACGTGGATCACGGGCCCGGGTGCGCTGCCCTCGAACGTCCAGCCCGTGAAACGGACGCCGGGGGCGATGTCGAGCACCTCGTCCTTGAGCGTGATGGTGTAGTGATGGACGGTGCCAGGGCCGACCGGCGGCAGCGTCGCGTCACGCGGCGCATGGCTCGCGATGGCGGATGCCGCTGCCCCCGTTGCGACTGCCGTCGCCGAGGGTGCGGCGGTCGTCTCGGTGCTGGACATGCTCTTCATGCCGGGCATGTCCGCCATCGCCGCCGCGCCGGTCGCAGAGCGGGCGCCCGTGGCGAGCGCGGGCGGAACCACGGGGGCGGCGGGTGATCTCGCCGGCTGCCCAGCTGCCCAGATCATGAGACCCGCGAGCACGGCAAGGCCTGGCACAAGGATCGCGACCATGATCGACCCCATGCTCCAGCCCGAGTTGGGGGGAGGTTCGCGGGAGGTGACTTGGTGGTCGGTCTCGCGGGTGAGCGTCGCGGGCGTCATCGGGTCTCCTTCGGCAGCAGGGCTCTCCTCAGGGTGGGCCCGAACGCCCTCGGCCACGTCGGGGGAGCACCGCTCGCCAGTCGCGGGAAACTACGCGGCGCGTTCCGCCGGCCCGGCGACTGGCGCCTGCGCGACATCCGCTTCGGACCTGCGCGCCGCTGCCCATGCCGGTGCACCGGCCCCCATTCAAATGGTCCTACCACGTGCACACAGCGCCGAGCGCTTCGCGGGCCGCCGCGGCTCGATCGAGCCGCGCTGGTCGACCTGCTGCTCCGCGTCTCGGAACGGGCGGACGCGTGCCCCCAGGTTGCCGCGCTCGGCAGCGGAGGCGCATAAACCGGGGTCAGGCACGCATTATGCGTGCCTGACCCCGGTTTATGCAGCGTCAGCCTCGCGTCCTGGCCGCTCGAGACGCGGCTGTCACGTGAGCGAGACGAACGCAAGCGCCAGCACGCAAGCGACGACGATGCCGGTGGCGCTCCAGCTGAGCACTGCGACGAGAAGGCTGCTCGCGTGCTCGCCCATCAGGCGCGGATCGCGGGCGAGGCGGTTGAGCACGAACAGGATCGGCACGAGCAGGATGGCGTTCAGTGCCTGGCTCAGATAGAGCACCTGGATCAAGGGCAGTGACGGTATGAGGACGAAGGCGGCCGCCACCGCCATCGTTCCGAGATAGGCGCCGTAGAAGATGCGGGCCTCGCCGAGGCGGTCGTCGAGCCGTGACTCCGTGCCGAACGACTCGGCCACGGAGTACGCGGTCGACAGGGGCACGATCGCGACGGCCAAGAGCGCGGCGCCCAGGAGGCCGGCGCCGAAGAGCCGCGCCGACCAGGCGCCTGCGAGCGGCTCCAGCGCCTCGGCTGCGTCCCGGGCATCGTGGATCGAGTGCCCGCTCGCATGGAGGGTCGCGGCGCAGGCGATCACGACGAAGAAGCCGATCACGCCGGTGAGCACGGCGCCGACGACGACATCGACGAGCTCGAGGCCGAGATCGCTCGGTCGCAGGCGCTTGTCGACCGCGTACGACTGGATGAACGCGAGCCCCCACGGGGCGATCGTGGTGCCGATCGTCGCGGTGATCACGAGGACGTCGGCACGACCGACGGAGAACGACGGGACGAGCGCGCCGCGCGCGCTCGCGGACCAGTCCGGGCCGGCCAGCGAGCCCGCCAGGACGTAGGCGCCGAGCGACGCCGCGAGCAGCAGGAGAACATGCTCGACGCGCTTGAAGCGGGCGCCGATCACGAGCCAGGAGACTCCGGCGGCCGCGACGGGCACGCTCACCCCTCGCGGTACTCCGGCGAGGCCGAGGGCGGACGCGATGCCCGCGAACTCGGCCGCCGTGGTGCCGAGGTTCGCGACCACGAGGGCCGTCGTCATGCCAAGTGAGATGCGGACTCCGAAGCGCTCGCGGACGAGACCGGCGAGGCCCTGGCCGGTCACCGCGCCGATCCGCACCGCGATGGCGTGGTAGAGGATCAGCATCGCCGTCGCAAGCACGAGCACCCAGAGCAACGAGTAGCCGTGATCGGTGCCGAGGATCGAGTACGTGGTGATGCCGGCCGGGTCGTCGTCCGAGAGGCCCGCCAGGATCCCTGGCCCGAGCACCCCGAGGAACGCCACCACCCGCAGGTTCATCTGGGTGCGCGCGGGTTGCGCGGCCGTCGCCGCAGGCTTCGTGCATGCCGGGCGACGGCATCGCGATGACGGGACCGGCGCACCGCGTGCTCGGCGGCGGCGACCGGGAGTCGCGACAGGAGCCCGGTCACCGAGCCGCTCTCGAACTGCTCGAGCTGTGCGCGTGATGCATCGAGCAGGAGCGCCTCGCCCCACTCGCCCGGAACGTGCAGGTGCTCGATCGGCAGGAGCTGCGGGCGGATGCGCGCAGCGAGCGCGGCGAGCCCGAGGCGGCGGATGACGGCGGCCGCGCCCACCTCCACGGCCGCCACCGCCAGGAGGTCCCCCTCCGGCCGCAGCAGGACGTCGCCGACGCGGATGACGCGACGTCCCGCGAGGTCGACGATCTGCCGATCGAAGATGCTCTCGCGCAGCCACGTCGGCTCGTCCACTTCGCCGTCCCTCGTCGCGACGGCGCCGGTGGGCGACCAGCGGACGAGTCGAGCGTCATGCCGGTGCGAGCGCACGGCGGTGATCAGCCACGAGTCGCCGGCTTTCACCACGCCGAGGTCGCAGAGACGCTCCAGCCTGCCGTCGATCTCGACGGGCATGCCGAAGAGCGTGCTCGCCAGGAGATTCCTCACGCCATCCACGGTTGACGAGGCTCGCACACGACCCAAAGCCATGCCAGGCGGACGCAGCCGAGCAGATCTCGCGCAACGGGGCACCGGCACTCTCCGGGACCTGCAGGGACCTGGTTCGGCGCTTGCAACCGGTTCAGGCGGTGCTCTCGAACCGGCCTGTGCGCTCGCCGAGCAAGATGCGGAACACCGACCAGGGCAGGCCCGACGTGTGGAAATGACTGTCCGGCACGCTCGTCGCGCTGGGAACGAGCGGCGCGAGACGGCGGCGCAGCAGGCTCATCGCAGTGGCGGCCCCGTCCGCCTCGAGCTCTGAGAACGTGCCGTAGGCGATGACGCTTCTCCAGGACGAGAGCGCCTCCGTGCGGTCGACCTCGAAGCAGACGCTCGGATGGTCCCGCATCACCCGGAGCTTCAGCCCTTCGCGCGAATGCCCATAGACGGCGACGCCGTCGTAGGCGTACGTGATCGGCACGACATAGGGCCGGCCGTAGCCGTAGCAGCCGATGCGCCCAATCGTCTCGCTGCGGAGCAACTCGTCGATCTCATCGGGTGTCAATGTGCCGATCACGTGTCTCCTCCGGTCGCGGTCGCTCCATCTTCGTCCGATGCGATCACGCCGCGCATCGGTGTGCGCGCCTACTCACACGGCGGGCCATCCGCAGAGGGCGAGCGGCAGGGCCATGCCGAAGAGGACGAGCGCTTGCAGCGGCCACGGCTGACGACTAACGTCCGTGCGTGCGCACCGGTGCCGCCTACCGCGGCGTTCTTGCCATTCACGACGCCCGTGCGCTCATCGCGGCCAGCGCGGCGTCGCAGCTCGGGGACTGGCTCTTCAACGCCGCTCTGCTGGGATATGTCTACTCAGCCACGGGCTCGGCCGCCTGGGTCGGGGCGGCGACGATCTGCAGGCTGCTCCCGTACGTGCTGCTCGGCCCCGTAGGTGGCATGATCGCCGACCGCTACGACCGGCGGGCAGTGCTCCTGACCGGCGATCTCCTGCGCGGCTCGCTCATGCTCGCGCTCGCTGGCGTCGTCGCGACCGATGCTCCGGTTGAGCTCGTGATCGCCCTGACGGCGCTTGCCTCGGCGGCGGGAACCGCAGAGCGGCCGGCGGCGATGGCGATGCTCCCCCGGATGGTCGGCGAGTCGCGGCTTGCACCCGCCAACGCTCTGCTCCACACGGTGCAGGACCTCGGCGTCGTCGTCGGTCCCGCGATCGGAGCGGTTCTGCTCGCGATCGCGCCCGATGCGGTGGCGTTCCTCGTCAACGGAGCCACCTTCGCGGCGTCGGCCACGCTCATCTCGACGATGCAACGCCGTGCCGCTCCCTCGGGCATGCGGCAGGTCGAGGGGATGCGCGCCGAGTTGATGCACGGCCTCCAGACCGCGCGCGCCACGCCCTTTGTCGTGCCGCTCTTCGCGGTCGTTGCGATGGCAGAGCTCACCTACGGCGCCCAGACCGTCCAGCTCGTCCTGTATGCCGCGAGCAGTCTCGACGCCGGCAGCCGCGGGCTACGGCTACCTGCTCGCCGTCGCCGGGCTGGGAGGACTGCTGAGTGCGGCCTTCAACGCGCGGCTGGCGGCGAGCACGAAGGTCGCGGGCATCGTCGTCGTCGCCGGCGCCGTCTTCTGCGCCACGCAGCTCGCCTATGCCTGGACGACCGCGACCGCGATCGCGCTGCTGGTGACCCTGCTCGGCGGCGCCGGCTTCGTCGCCTGCGAGGTGGTGGCGGAGACGGCGCTCGCTCGCGTCGTCCGATCCGAGGTGCTCGGTCGCGTCATGGGCGTGTTCGAGGCCCTCTCGGTGGCCGCGATGGTGCTCGGCGCCGTGCTGGCGCCGGTGTTGATCTCGCAGACCTCGCTGCGCACGAGCTTCGTCGTGCTCGGCATCCTTACGGTCGTCGTCACGCTCGCGTGCCTGGCGGGGCTGCGCCGGCTCGGCGAGCTGAGCCAGAGGCGCGCGGACCTGCTCGCCTCGCGCCTCGAGGTCATCGAGCAGCTCCCGATCCTGATCGGAGCCCCGCGGATCGTGCTCGAACAGCTCGCCTCGGCCTCTCAGATCTGCCCGCTTCCGCCCGGAGTCGACGTCGTCGCGGAGGGCGCGCCCGCTCACGCCTTCTACGCCGTGGTGGATGGCACCGTGCTCGTGCATCTGAACGGCGAGGAGATCGCCCGCATCGGACCGGGCGGCTCGTTCGGGGAGCGAGGCCTGCTCGACAACGCCCCCCGGAACGCGACGGTCACCACGGAGACGCCGAGCACGGTCATCCGCATCGAGGGAGACGTGCTGCTCGACGCGCTCCAGGCTGCCCCGACGGTGCTGTCGGCGATCGATCGCTCCAACAACGTGCGGGCGGCAGCACCGGTGAGCGACCAGCCGGGCTCCATCGTGGACGACCCCGCATGGGAGAAGGCATGAGCGTGGGAGAAGCGACGGTGCTGGTCGTCGGCGCCGGCTACGAGGGCAAGCGCCGTGCCCATGTCCGCATGAGCGAGCTCGGTGCGCGGCTCGTGATCGTGGACGAGCCCGGTCACTGGTCTCGATCCCTCGTCGACGACGGCGTGGCAGCCGGCTGGCTGGGAGCGCCGGTCGTCGGCGATGCCGAGCAAGACGCCCAGGCCGTGCTCGCCGCCCTCGCGTCCGCGGGGTCCGGCCGAACGGCGTGCTCACGTTCTGGGAGGACAGCGTCTGCGTGGTTGCGAGAGTCGCCGCCGCCCTGGGACTGCCGGGCAATCCGCCCGAGGCGGTGGACGCGGCGCGCAGCAAGATCCGCACACGTGAGCTCTCGGCCCAGCTGGGGCTGCCGACGCCGCGCGCCCAGCGCGTGCGGTCGCTCGACGAGCTGTTCGCGGCAGCCGCGTACGTCGGCTTCCCGGCGGTCGTGAAACCCGAGTTCGGTGCCAGCGCCGTCGGCTGCGTCCGAGTGGACGACATGGAGTCGCTTCCGGGGGTGTATGCGCTGGTGCGGCGCATCGTGACCCCCGAGAACGACGTGATCTTCCGGGCCGGCAACGATCTGTTGCTGGAGGAGTACCTGGACGGCGTCGAGTTCGACGTCGACCTGGTCATGCACGACGGGCGGTGCCTGTTCGCGAGCGTCTCGGAGAACTGGCCGACGGCCGAGCCCTCGTTCCAGGAGACCGGTCTGCACTGCCCGCCGACTCACGACCGCAAGGCCGTTCGCCGGCTCGTCGATTTCTGCGTTCGGACAGTCCAGTCGTTCGGGCTCCGCTCCGGTGTGCTGCACGTCGAGGGGAAGTGCACGAGCCGCGGCCCGCGGATCATCGAGGTCAACGCTCGCATGGGAGGCGCCCGGATCCACGAGATCGTCGAGGCCGTGTGGGGCGTCGACCTGATCGAGGCGCAGCTGCGGAGCTGCCTGGCACTCCCGCCCACGCGTCAAGCCCAGCCGCCGCCCGCGCAGCGGCGTCGTCAACACCATCGTGCACGCGCCGGCGACGGGACGCCTCGTGGCCCTCCCCTTCGCCGACAAGGCCGCCGAGTGCGTGCAACTCGCGATCGATCTCGAAGCCGAGGTCGGAGATCACGTAGACGGCCCCGACCAGATCTTCGCGACGGTGCTGGCGGAGGTGACCCTCGTCGCTCAGGACCTCCGGCGCGCGAGGGCGCTGACCGCCGAACTGCTGCGCGATCCACCTCAGGTCGTGCCCGAGTCGTGACCGGGATGGCGTCGACTCAATCCGTCGCCAGGGCGCCGGGTCACACCGAGGATCGGGGTGCCGAAGCGCGACTGGCCGCGGAGCTGACCAGCTCCGCGGCCTCGTTGTCGGCAGCGCAGGCCGGATGCGGACGAGTAGCGTCCCGGCGAAGGGGAGCCGGTCTAGGCTTCGGTCGCGCGAGCCGAATCTCCGCGGCGAGCGCGCACGAACGCGGCGCGCAGGCGCTCGGCGATCTCTTCGATGTCGCTCGGAGCCGGTGCCACGCCGCGCTCGAACATCGCGACCTGGAGCCTCGGTCCGTGCAAGCCATGCAGCCGCAGCTCGGCACGCGTCACCGGCTGAACAACCCAGTGAATGTGGCCCGGGCGACCTCCGGCGTGCGACCACAAGGTCACGTAGACCTGGTCGGGCGACGTCACTTCGGCTGCGCAGCGGGCCGAGTCGCGCAGGAGGGGCCCGAGCTCACCGGCCTCCGCATCATCGAGCTCGGCAACATGCACGACGTGCCGCTTCGGCTTCACGACGAGCGTGCCAAGGCCGAGCGGGCCGACGCAATGCTCGACGATCCACAGTGACGTCTCGCAAATCACGCCTCCTGGCAGCGGCACCCGGCCGGACGACAGGTCGCATGCAAGGCAGCCATCCACGGCGAGTAAGGCTAGCCACGCGGCAGATGGGCGATGACCGGTCCCGGGACACACTCCTGGGCCGCCCGGATGAGAACGGCACTCGCCAAAGCCGTTGAGATTGCAGGCATTCCTACGCGGGTATCCCCTGACGGTCGATCAGCACAGGGCCTACCACCTCGCGCCGCGGACTGCGCCGGCGCAGCCGCGTTCGGCTCGCGCACCACTACCCTGAGACTTCGTGCCGAAGCCAATTCTCCCCTTCTCCCCCCGAACCGCGCTCCGCGACGACGAGTCCGCCGAGGGCGCACCGCAGTTGTTCGCCGGCCGCTATGAGACGGAATTGCGCCTGGGGATCGGCGGCATGGCCGAAGTGCTGCTGGCGCGCGACACCGCGCTCGGGCGCCGGGTGGCGCTGAAGCTGCTCGCGCCGCAACTCGCGGCCGATCCGGTCTTCGTGGAGCGCTTCCGGCGGGAGGCGACCGCGATCGCGTCGCTCAACCATCCGAACGTGATCGTGATCTACGACCACGGGGTGGCGGACGGGCAGCCGTTCATCGCGATGGAGTACGTCCCCGGCCGCACGCTCAAAGAGGTGATCACGGTCGGTGCGCCGCTCTCCCCCGAAGCCTCCGTGAGCTTCGCGAGCCAGGCGCTCGACGGGCTGGCGGCCGCACACTCCGTTGGCATCGTCCACCGCGACGTCAAGCCGCAGAACCTGATCGTCCGCGACGACGGCACGCTCAAGGTCGCGGACTTCGGCGTTGCCCGCTCGGCCGAAGAGACCGTGCTGACCCAGCACGGCTCGGTGATCGGAACGGCCGACTACATCTCTCCCGAGCAGGCACGCGGCGAAGCGGCGGGTGCCGCATCGGACCTGTACTCGGTGGGCGTCGTGCTCTTCGAGATGCTCACCGGCCGTCTGCCGTTCACCGGGGAGCTACCTCTGGCGATCGCCGGCCAACACGTCGCCACGCCTGCCCCGGCCGTCCGTCAGCTCAATCCGGCCGTTCCCGCCGCGCTCGAGCGCGTCGTCGAGCGCGCGCTCAGCAAGGAGCCCTCGCACCGGTACGCCTCGGCCGCCGAGATGAAGGCCGCCCTCACCGATACGCCTGCGGCAGATCCAACACGCTCGCCGACCGCCCCGACCGCGCGCACTCCCGCACCGGTTGCGACCCGCGTCATGCCGCCCGCTCGGACAGAGGTCCAGACGCCTGCGACTCAGCTCGCCCCCGCCCGCGATCGCCGGCTGACGCGGCGCCACGGGCTCGCAGCGCTCGCCGTGCTCGCCATCCTCGCCGCGCTCGCCGTCGCAGCGTTCGTGTCCACCACCGGGGACAAAGGCGGCGCGGCGCCTCTCGTGAGGCTGCCGAAGTTGGCCGGAGTCCCAGTTGCCAAGGCCAGGTCGGCCCTGGTGAAGGACGGCTTCCACGTGCGGGTCGGCGCGAAGCGCCACTCCGCCCAGGCAACGGGCACCGTGGCCGGAGTTCGTCCCAGCGGTGCGTCGGCCGCGCGCGGCGCCCTCGTCACCCTCATCCCGAGCTCCGGTCCGGCCCGAGTCGTCGTCCCCTCGCTCGCCGGATTCTCGCTGCCTGCCGCAACCGCCGCGCTCGAGCACCTGGGCCTCGTGGTGCACTCGACGACGGCCTACGCATCGGCACCCGCGGGCACCGCCATCGCCACGGCACCTGCGGCAGGTACTCCTGTCACCCCGCACAGCTCGATCGCTCTCACGATCTCGGCCGGGCCCGAGCCGATCGTCCCAGCGAAGCCGGCGCCTCCCGCGCGTGGGCCGGAGGCGCCGGCGCCTCCGGCCCACGTGCGGGAGGACAAGCACCACGGCAAGAAGCACGGGAAGGCCAAGCGGAAGCCCTAAGGCGGAGTCGCCGCCCCACGCTGCGATAGCGGGCGCACACGAGGCGTGTCGCGACCGCGGCATCCGCCGGCGAGCGGCGCTAGTAGGGCGTCTCGCCTGCCGCGAGCATCCCGACGTATTTCGCGATCCGCCGCTCGCGCGTCTCGGCCTTCTTGGCCGTCTGCACGCGGTGCAGGATCGCGTAGCGGTTCTGGCGGCTGAGTTCGGCGAACGCGTCGGTCAGGCCGGCCGCCTCGAGCGCCGCGGCGAGGTCATCGGGCACTGCTGAGGTGGCCATGCCGTCGTACGCGGCCTCCCAGCGCCCGTCAGCCTTGGCCCGTTCGACCTCTGCCAGGCCGGCCGGCCGCATCCGGCCCGCGGCGATCAGCGCCTCGACCTTCTGCCGGTTGATCTTCGACCATGTGCTCTGCGGGCGCCGCGGCGTGAAGCGCTGCACGAACCAGTCGTCGTCGATGCGCTTCGAGCGCCCGTCGATCCAGCCGAAGCACAGCGCCACTTCGACGGCGCCTGCCCAGTCGAGCGACGCGACACCCGTGTGCTTCTTGGCCATCCTGACCAGCACCTCGTCGGCGTCGGCGCCGTTGGCCTCCAGCCAGCCCTCGAACTCCTCGAGCGGTCGCGAAGAACTCCGCGTCCATCTCAGCGCTTTCCACGGCTGGGCGCGCGGTCCTGCTGTCGGCGGCCCTCGCCGCCTGGGATCGGCCGACGACAACCGGATGGTCGCGAGTAGCAGCATGCCCCGTTCCCCGGCCGGGCGTTCACGCTGCGTCGGCGCTGTGCGCGCGGAGAGCGGCGATAGTGCGGCATGGGCCGAGGCGGATCATCACGATGCGGCGCTTCGCGGCGCATGCGGTCGATCTCCCCGGTGGCGCGCTCATGCGGATGTCGCAATCGCCGGCGGAGATCGGCGACCAGCTTGTCGTACTCGGCCTCGGCGGCAGCTCGATGCGCGCCGGCGCGCCGCGCTTCAGCCCGTCGATCAGCTGGCTGCTGCAGGGGCTCGCGCGCGAGCTGCCTGGTTTCGCGTATGCCGAGCTGCGCTACCGCGATCGCAGCTGGCGAGCCTTCGGCGAGTGTGTGAACGATGCCCGAGAGGCGCTCGCAGAGCTTCCTCCGGCGACGCCCATCGTGCTGCTCGGCTTCTCCATGGGCGGCGGCATCGCGATCAGCGTCGCAGGCGACCCGCGGGTGCGCGGCGTCATCGCCCTTGCCCCGTGGGTTCCCGATCAGCTCGGGCTGGCGGGACTGCGGGGCAAGCGCCTGGCCGTCGTTCACGGCTCGCGCGACCGCTCGCTCCCGTTCATCCCTGGCGTCCCTCCGGCTCACTCGCGCCGCATGCTCGAGCGTGCGCGAGCCGCCGGTGCGCGCACGAGCTATGCAACGATCGACGGCGCAATCCACGCGATCGCGATGCGCGGACCCCTCGGGCTGCTCCCGCTGCGGCACGCCGCAGCGTGGAAGGCCGCAGTCGCCGAGGCGCTGACCCAGATCGCCGACGCGGGCGCACCCGGCTCCGCGGCGGCGGTCTGACGCCTCAATGCGCGGGTTCATGGACGCTCAGCACCCCGGGGTCGCAGGCGGGCATGACCCGCGGTCGATCGACCGCGCGGTCGTCGCGGCGCTCCTCACGACGCTTGGCCCGGCGACGCTGCCCGCCTCCAAGAGAACGCCGCAGGACTCGGAACGCGTGCTCACGTGAACACGGTGATCGGAACCGCTGCAGCGACACCCCTTAGCAACATCCGGGAGTTGCCGCACTTGGAAGGTCGAGTTCGCGCACGAGGTGTTCGAAGCGCGATGGGCGGCTCGAACCTGAGACGAGGTTTTACGCGAGCCGCGAGCCGGCTTCCTCGACGGCATCGCGAAGGGCGCAGATATCTGAGCGTCCGGTGCGCCACGAGACGACCGCTGCCCGCTGGCTGAAGCCGTTGGCAAGCTGGGCCCCCGTGTGGAACACGTCCCGGGACGCGCTCACATCGGCCTGTATCCGCCGGTTGAGCTCGTCCAGCGCGTCGCCGTCGCTCCAGCCCGTCGGCCGATAGCGAAAGCACACGACGTTGGTCGGTGCGGGCGCCGTGAGCTCGAGGTGCTGCGATTTCTCGACAAGACCGGCGAGTTCTTGCGCGAGCTCGCAGCAACGCGAGACCATCGCGACGACTCCTTCGCGGCCCAGCTGTTGGAGGGCGGCCCAGACGCAGGCACCGCGCCAGGAGCGGCTGGCTTCGATCCCAAGCTCGTGGAGGTTCACACCGGCGCCCGGGGTGAGATACGCGGCGCTGCCGGCGAACGTCTCGCGATGGAGTTGCGCGTCCCTGATGAGCACGAATCCGGCGCCGTTCGGCACGTTCAACCACTTGTGCGCGTCGACGGCGAGCGAGTCGGCGCGCTCCATTCCGACAACGAGCTTCGCCGCCGGCTCCCAGAGCCGGTAGAACGCCCCGAACGCGCCGTCCACGTGAAGCCAGAGTCCTTCGTCGCGGCAGACGTCGGCGATCGCTGCGAGCGGGTCGCACGCTCCGGTATTCACCGAACCCGCTTGTGCGATGACGATGGCCGGCTCAATTCCGGCGGCGCGGTCGCGGCGGATCGCTTCTACCAGCAGATCCACGCGCATGGCATAGCGCTCGTCGATCGGGATCCGGCGGACACACCCCGAGCCGAGCCCCAGCGTGCGTAGCGCCTTGTGGTCCGAGAGGTGAAGTTCCTCGCTGCCGTAGATCGCGAGCGGTGGCAGGGCGCGGACACCCTCCTGCATCACATCGACGCCGTGCTTCTTGCCGAACGAATGCCGGGCGACCGCCAGCGCAATCGTGTTCGCCATCGTCGCTCCGGATCCGAAATAGCCCGAATGGGACGGGAATCCGAGGAGGTCGGCGAGCCATCCGATCGTGACCTGTTCCAATTCAACAGCCGCCGGCCCCAGGGGCCACATGCCGACGTTCTGGTCGACGGCTGCGGTCCAGGCCTCGACGATCGCGGCAGCAGGTAGCACGGCGCCGGTCACGTAGCCGAAATAGCGGCCGCCGGTACCACCGGCGAGGCCATCGTGCGATTTCCGCTCGAGTTCCTCGAGAATTCCCTCGATCGGCCGTCCCTGCTCCGGCAGGGGCTCGTCGAATCGCGCGCGCAAGATGGCTGGGTCGAGTGTCACGCCAGCGTGCGCAGGCGACTCGAGCGCCAAGCGGAAGCGCCGGGCGAGATCCTCGACAGCCGAGTCGAGCGCACCGCCGAGATCGGTCACGGCATCCCCTGCAGACGGTGGACGTAGCCGTCACGCACGCGTGTGCGGCCGCAGCGCCAGATCAGGCTCATGATCGCCACGCTCGAGGAATGTCTCCGTCGTGCCGAAGGCGCGGCGCCGCCACACGGCTCGTACGGCATCTCGTCCAGTTCGACAGTCGGCATCAGCGGGCGCTCCATTCGTCGGCAGGAATCCAAGCTGCCAACCGCGCGGCACAAGGCGAGTGCTCCTACGAACCGTTCAACCATGCCTTCGGGATCGGCGAAACGGGATTCGAACCAATGACCCCAGCTCGCCGCGCTTGGGCCGCGCCGCTCAACCATAGGGCACTGCGGCATGCCGGGCCACGATTTGGGCCAGGCGTACGGAGCTCGCGCAGGGCCGGTTCGTGACGAGCCGCGCGAATTTGAGCGGCCGGCGGCGACAGAGCTCGACCTGCGACGTTCGGCTTTTGGGAAGCCGCTGCTCCTCGCCCATGACGATGGCCCCAGCTGGAAAACTGCGGGTGGTCGCACGTCGGCGATCAGGGCCAGATCTGTCGCCAGGGAGCAAGCGTGGCTGATTGCTGCCTCTCCGCCGGATGCTTGCGGCTCGTCCCTTCGGATGACGTCGAAGTTCGCTCACACGGCCGAGGAAGTTCCCGCGTCCGCGCCGTAGCGTGGCTCCATGACATCTGGCCACGTGATCGAGACGCACGACCTCGTCAAACGCTTTGGCGATCGGACAGCGATCGCCGGTGTCGACCTGTGCGTCCCTGCTGCGTGCGCATTCGGCTTCCTCGGGCCGAATGCGGCGGGCAAGACGACGTTCATCCGCATGCTGCTAGGTCTCACGCGGGCCACCTCTGGCGAGATGCGGCTGCTGGGAGTGCCCGTCCCCCAGCAGCGCGCGTCCGCCCTCGCTCGCGTCGGTGCGATCGTCGAGGAGCCCCGCTTCCATCCGCACCTGACCGGGCGCGAGAACTTGCGCGCGAACGCAGCCGCACGCGGCGGAGGCGCCGCTGACAGGATCGGCGACGCGCTCGACCGCGTGGGGCTCGCCAGACGCGCGGATGAGCGGGTCGGGTCGTACTCGATGGGTATGCGCCAGCGGCTCGGAATCGCGCGTTGCCTGCTCGCCGATCCCGCTCTCCTGATTCTGGACGAGCCGATGAATGGCCTTGACCCCGCGGGCATCCTCGAGTTCCGCAGTCTCATCCGCGGATTCGTGGAAGAGGGGCGCACCGTGTTCCTCTCCTCCCACCTGCTCGACGAGGTCGAGCGCACGTGCGACATGGTCGCGATCGTCGATCAGGGCCGCATCGTGCGCCAGGGCACCATCGCGGAGATTGCCGACGGTGACGGTCGGGCGCTTGCGATTCAGTGCGACGACGACGCCGCTGCCATGGCGGTGCTCGCGCAGCGGCGCGATGTCGAGTCCGTGGGCGAGCTGGGCGGCGCCCTGCGAGTCGTGCTCGCGGCGGGCGCCGACCCCGCTGAGCTGAATCGGGCGCTCGTCATCGCCGGGATCGGCGTTCGCCGTCTCGAGCCCGCTCGGATCTCGCTCGATGACCGGTTCCTCGAGCTCACCTCGACACCCGGAGGCCAGGCATGATCGACCTCGTCCGCGCCGACGTCCTCAAGTTGCGGAAGCGCCGCGGCCTGTTCTGGTGGTCGCTCGCGTTGACGGCCGGCTCGATGCTCGCCTACTACGGGGTGAAGGAAGTCCTGCACCTCCGGGATTCCCTCGGCAACGGCCCCGCGGGCGGGCGCTACGCGTACGCCCGCGCGATGGACGTGCTCGTTGTCACCACGGCCGTCGCCGGTGCGCTCATCGGCGCGACCGCCGGCAGCGGCGATCGGGGGGCCGGCGTCTTCCGCGACCTCGTCGCGACCGGCCGCTCGCGCGTCGAACTGTCTGTGGCCCGCGTACCCGCCGCTCTCGCGCTGGTCGTGCCGCTCGCGCTGCTCGGCTTTCTCGCGGCTACGGTCGGATGCTTCGCGTTCGCCTCCGGCCTGCCGACGCCGTCAGCGTCCGAGGTCGCTTGGTACGGCAGCTACATCGTCGCGAGCGGCATGCTGACATGCGTCGTCGGCATCGGTTTGGCGGAGCTCGTGGGCTCGCGCGGCGTCGCGATCGGTGTGCTGTTGGGTTGGTTCCTCGCCGGCGAGCATCTCGTGCTCAGCGTCTCGGCACTCGGCCGGGGGCGCGCCGGGCTGGCCGGCGTCGCAGTCGACCGCCTGCGGCCGTTGTACATCACGGGAGACTCTCGCGAGCTGAATGTCTCCCTCGCGGCCGCGCTCGGCGTGCTCGCGCTCTGGTTCGTGGTCCCAACGGTCGCCGGCGCGTGGCGCGCGCACACGCGCGACGCCTGACCGGCGCTACGCTCGAAGCACATTGGCGCTGCACCCATACAGGCCGTTCAGCGGCGGCTCGCCGACGGCGGCCGCCCTTCCCGGCGTGCTTCCGCCGCGCCTACGGCCGTCTGCGCGGCTCACAGACGGCGCTGTGGTCGCCACCGTGCTCGCGTTCACGGTCCTCGGCACGTTCGGCAACGGGCCGAGCCCCGGCCAGGCCGCGGCGCGGCTCGGCATCTCGCTTGTCGGCGTGGTGGCGCTGTGGTGGCGCCGCCGCGCTGCGCTCGTCGTCCTTGCCGTCACGTGTGCCGTATCGCTGGCGGTCGTCGTTGTGGGCGGCATCAACGTCGCGGCGGCCGCGGTAGCGATCGCCCTCTATACCTACGCCTCTCAGACGACCAGGGCCAATGCGGCGCTCGCAGGTGTCGGGGCGGTCACCACCACCATCGCCAGTCGACTGATCGCGGGCACCGTGCTGCCAGACGCGACGATCTCGACGCTCGTCCTCCTCGGCGCCGTCACCGCGCTCGGCCTCTACGTCGGCACGCGCCGAGCGTACGTCGAACGTTTGGCGCTGCTGGCCGAGCGTGCCGAGCAGGAGCGCGAGGAGCGCGCTGCGCAGGCTGCAGCCGACGAGCGCGCGCGGATCGCGCGCGAGTTGCACGACGTGATCGCTCATCACGTCAGCCTGATGGTGGTGCAGTCCGGGGCGCTGCGGCGCCGCGTCGCCGCGACCGACGCGACGGCGCCCGTGCTCGACTCGATCGCAACGACGGGCAGGGAGGCTCTCGCCGAGATGCGACGGCTGCTCGGCGTCCTCCGTCCCGACGCCACGCCTGCCACGCGCTCGCCGCAACCAGGGCTGAGTGAGATCGCCGACTTGGCGGAGCAGGTGCGCTCTGGCGGCCTGGAGGTGACGCTCGCGATCGAGGGCGAGCCGCGACCGTTGTCCCCAGGACTCGAGCTCGCCGCCTACCGGATCGTGCAGGAGTCGCTCACGAACGTGGTCAAGCACTCGGGCGCGCAGCGCGCCGACGTGCGGGTTCGCTACGACGAGGACGCCGTCGAGCTCTCGATCCGTGACGACGGCGACCGGCCGCGCACGCCCGCCGACCCAGGCGGACACGGGCTCGTGGGCATGCGCGAGCGCGTCGCCCTCTACGGAGGCGCGCTCTCGGCCGGGCCGCGCGAGGGCCGCGGCTTCGCAGTTGAAGCGCGCTTGCCGACCGCGAGCGCCGGCCAGTGACGATCCGCGTCTTGATCGTCGACGACCAGGCGCTGATGCGCGCCGGCTTCCGCATGATCCTCGATGGCGAGCCCGACATCGAGGTCGTCGCAGAAGCTGCCGATGGCCTCGAGGCGATCGAGCAGGCCGCGAGCTCGGCGCCCGATGTGATCGTGATGGACATCCGCATGCCACGCCTCGACGGCGTCGAGGCGACCCGTCGGTTGCGCTCCCACCGGGTGCTCATCCTCACGACGTTCGATCTCGACGCCTACATCATCGAGGCGCTCCGCGCCGGAGCGAGCGGGTTCCTGCTCAAGGACGCACCACCGCAGCAACTCGTCGACGCGGTGCGCGTAATCGCGCGCGGGGAAGCCATGCTCTCGCCCGCGATCACGCGTCGCCTGCTCGACCACGTGGCGCCGCGGCTCGATCCCGCGCAGCCGGAACCTCCGCATGCGCGGCTCGAGCACCTCACCGCGCGTGAAGTGGAGGTGCTGCGCTGCCTCGGCCGGGGGCTCTCCAACGCCGAGATCGCGGCATCCCTCGTCGTCAGCGAGACGACCGTCAAATCGCACGTCTCACACGTGCTCGGCAAGCTCGGACTGCGCGACCGGGCGCAGGCGATGGTGCTCGCCTACGACACTCAGCTCGTGACGCCGATTCCGGACTGACCGGTCACGCTCCGCCTCCACCGGACGTCCAGCCAGCGACGCATCGGGCGCTCACGGTCGACTACCGAGGAGCGCGGGATGATGGCGGCATTGAGCCCGCCCTCACCGTGTGCGCACGAACGGGATTTGAGCGTCGACCGGATCAGGCAGGTGCTTTTTGCCGTGGTCTGGCAAAAGGGGCTCAGCGACGCTGACGGGCGGCTCGGTCGCACGATCCCAAACTCACGATCGATCCGCGCCCAATGACTGTCGCGTTGCGTGGGCGGGTCGCGAGGACGCTCGTTGTATCGCGCTCAATCCCCGGATCGCAGAACCAGCCGTGGAGGTTCGGGCCATCGCATGCACATCACGTCGCCAAGATGCCGCACGGCGGGTCGGCCGACTCGCCTGCAATGACCTGGATCGAGGCGAGGAGGCGGTCAGCTGGTCGTGCGGGACGGCGTCCAGCCAGCACGGGATACCCGGCGCTGACTCGAAAACAACCGACGCATCCGCCGGACTGATCGGCCCGATCAGGCGCGACTGTATTCGATGACGACTGCTAGCGCGTACAGTGGCAGCGTCACGACAAACACGCTTACGAACGCGAACTGTTTCATCTCCCCCTCCGTGTCACTGTGCGCTGTCGAACACTGCCGACCACTCAGCACGACGACGACGCATAGCCGATGCAGGAGCTTGGCACCCCCGCGTTGTCAATTCGATACTAGGCATCAGGAATCCGGTTCGGGCTACGGGGCAGTGAAAATCCTGTAACCGTCTGGATAACCGATACCTGTTGGCGCGCATTCGGCGTCGCTCAGGCTTGGCTACCTGACGCCGAAACCGCTGGATGGGCGCCTCGCCGGTGTCGACGCTGGACGCGTGCGGCGCCTACAGACTGTATCTCGGCAGGAACCTTGGAAGCGGAGCGCCGCGACCAACCGAAGCCTGACTACCGTGCAGCCGCTCGTGCCCCCGATCCCGTAGAGGTATCCGTGATGTCCCGGGCATCCCGGTCCGGCACGCCGCCGTCGAGCATGGCAGTACCCGGATCCGACTCTTGCGGAAATGCATCCAGGGTGGCGAACTCATCCGATGTCGCAAGCGCCGTCGGAGCTGGGTCCGGACTGCGATCACCAGATGCTCACCAGATCGTCCCCGGAATTGTGCGATGCAGGCTCGGCTTTCGAGCATGCGGACGCTCCTGAGCAGCAGCCGACGCACACGGTTCGCCCCGCGGTGTTCAAAAAGGGGCTAAAGCGAATCGCCGCGCGTGCCGATCATCGGCGCGTGCATTCCCCTCCCCGCAGTTGGCTGGAGCGCTGGCTCGACACGTGCCGGAGCCTCTCCGACCTGCGCGTGTCCAACCCGATGATGGACGCCGTTGTCGAGGAGATCGACGGCCGCATGATCCGCGTCGGCGACCAGCTGGCTCGCCGACTTCGCGTCATGCAACTACCTCGGCTTCGATCTCGAACCGGACATCATCGCGGCGATCCAGCCGGCGCTCGAAGCCTGGGGTACCCACCCGAGTTGGTCTCGCATGCTCGGCAGCCCGGTGTTGTACGAGCAGATCGAAGAACGACTGACCGCGCTGTTGGGGAGCGAGGACTCGCTGCTGCTGCCCGACGATCACGCACATCCACGCCTCCGTCGTGCCGGTGCTCGCCGGCAGCGGAACAATCCTGCTCGACGCGCGCGCACACAAGACGATGTACGACGGCTGCCAGGTTGCGCGCGGTCACGGCGCGACGATCCAGCGGTTCCGCTTCGAGGACCCCGCACACCTCGAAGAGCTGTTGTCGGAGCCGCGCAGCGATCCAACCCTCATCTGCATGGACGGCGTCAACAGCATGACCGGCAACGCGCCGGATCTCGCTGCCTTCGCCCGGGTCGCGCGTGCACACGAAGCGCTTCTCTACGTCGACGACGCGCACGGCTTCGGCGTGATCGGCGAGCGCGGGCCCGACGAGACGAGCCCTTACGGCATGCGAGGCAACTCGATCGTGCGACACCTGGGCGTCTCCTACGACGACCTCGTGCTCGTCGGCGGCTTCTCCAAGGCCTACTCCTCGCTGCTCGCCTTCGTCGCCTGCCCGACCGCGCTCAAGAACCTGCTCAAGGTCACGGCGCCGCCCTACCTCTACTCCGGACCCTCGCCGGTGGCGTCGCTGGCCACGATGCTCGCCGGCTTCGATGTCAACGAGCAGACGCGGCGACGCCATCTCGCGCCGACCTGCACCGCGATGACAGCCCACGTGCTCGCCGCGCTCGCCGGCCTCGGCGCTGCTGACGCCGAACCGCTCGGGCCTGCCGATGGTCGAGGTGCCGCTCGCCGACCACGAGCGACATCGACGACGTCGGTCGCTTCCTCTTCGAGCGCGGCATCTACGTGACGCTGGCTGCCTACCCGCTCGTCCCCAAGGACGAGGTCGGATTCCGCATCCAGGTCACCGCCGCCAACACCTACGAGCAGATCACGCGGCTGAGCTGGTCGTGCTCGGCGCAGCTTGCGGATCGCTTCTCGCTGCAGTCTGCCAGGCCCGACACGTACGCGCGCCTGGAGCGCGCGGCGTGAGCCAGCGAGCGGCATCGCATCGCGGGCCGCGCGTGGATCGCCTACCTCGCGCTCGCCGCCGCCGCTTCGAGCCTGTACCTGTTCGTCCCGGCCAGCGCCGGGGAGCGGGCCGTTCATCAATGTCATCTCGCGCTCGTCGGTCGTCGCGATCGCTGGTCGGCATCCGCATGCACCGCCCGGCCGCGGCCTGGCCATGGCGGTGGTTCGCGATCGGCCAGGGACTGTTCTTCCTCGGCGACGTCTACACCTACAGCTATCCGAACCTGATCGGCCACGAGGTGCCGTTCCCATCGCGCGGCGACGCGCTCTACCTGCTCGTCTACCCGGCGCTGATGATCGGCGTGCTGCTCACGGTGCGGCGGCGGAACCCCGCAGGGCGACCGCGCCGGCGTGATCGACGCGCTGATCATCACGCGTCGGCATGGCGCTGCTGCTCGTGGATCTTCCTCATGGCGCCCTACGTGCACGACGCGACGCTCGTCGCCGCTCGCCAAGGCCGTCTCGATCGCCTACCCGCTCGGCGACGTCCTGCTGCTCGCGGCCGCGCTGCGCCTCGCGTTCGACGGTGGCCGCCGCGCGCGGCTCCTTCTACCTGCTGGCCGCGAGCGTCGTCGCCCTGCTCACGCACCGACGCGGCCTACGGCTACGCGCTGCTCGACGGCACGTACGACCACCAGCTCGATCTACGACGCCGGCTGGCTCTGCCTACTACCTCCTGTGGGGCGCCGCCGCGCCTGCACCCCTCCATGCGGACAGTTCGTCGAGGCGACGCCCGATCGCCAGCGCCACCTGTCGCCGCAGCGCCTCGGGCTGCTGACGGCGGCGTCGCTTGTCGCGCCCGCTATCGAGTTCGTCCGCGAGGCGCATCGCGGCGACTTCGACCTGCTCGTCATCGTCGCCGCGTCGCATCGTCGTCTTCCTGCTCGTGATCGCGCGCGTCGTCGGGCTCGTCAAGCAGAACGAGCGCGCCGTCGCGCGCGAGCGCGCGCTGCGGCTCGCGAACCTCGCGCTCGTCGAGGCGACCACGGGCGGACGAGATCGGCGCCGTCGCGCTGCAGACCGCGCAGTTGCTCGTCGACGGCGCAGGCGAGCGCGCGCCTGTGCGTCGCAGCGGCCGGCGGGCTCGTGCTGATCGACGAACCGGACGGCGTCGAGCGCGCTCGCGCCCTGGACCGTGGCGCTGCTCGAGGCGGGCCGCGACCCCGGCCGTGCGCGTCGGCCGCGCCCGCCGGCCGGCCCACGCGGAGCTGCGCCTGCCGGCTCGGCTCGACCGACGCGAACGTCTTCCCGCTCGCCGCGCGGCGACGAGCCGCGCGGGCTCGCTGGTCGCCGCCGCGCGCACGCCGCTCTCGCCGATTCTCGTGGACGCGCTCGACGCGCTCTGCGCGAGCGTCTCGCTGGCGCTCGAGAGCGCCGCGCTCAGCGAGGAGGCGCACCGCCGCGAGAACGAGGCGCGCTTCGCATCGCTCGTCCAGAACGCGAGCGACCTGATCACGGTCGTCGACCGTGATGGGCACCGTCACCTACCAGAGCCCTCGATCGAGCGCATCCTCGGCCTCACGGCGAGCGACGTCGCGGCAGCCCCGTTCGAGGACCTGCTCGCTGAGAGCCGACCGCGGCCGGCTGCGGACAGCTGCTGCGCGACGCGCGCGCCGGCGGCACCTCGCGCCGCAGCCGTTCGAGTGCACGCTCGTCCACCGCGACGGCCGCGCGCTCAAGTTCGAGGTCGCTCGCCACCGACCTCTGCGACGACGAGCACGTGCGCGGCATCGTGCTCAACGGCCGCGACGCCAGCGAGCGCGCGGCGTTCGAGGAGCAGCTCGCGCACCAGGCCTTCCACGACGCCGTCACCGGGCTGCCCAACCGAGCGCTGTTCTCCGACCGCGTCGACCACGCGCTCGCCCGCGCGGCGCGCGAGGACACGAGCATCGCCGTGATCTTCCTCGACCTCGACGACTTCAAGACGATCAACGACAGCCTCGGCCACGCGGCCGGCGACGAGGTGCTGCAACAGGTCGCCGTTCGTCTGCTCGAGGCTGTGCGGGACGACCGACACGGCGGCGCGCTTCGGCGGCGACGAGTTCGCCATCTTGATCGAGGACGTCGTCGACCCTTCGACGGTGATCGACTTCGCCGAGCGCCTGGTACGCGGATTCGAGATGCCCATCTCGATCACCGGCAAGGATCTGTCGGTACGCCCGAGCGTCGGCATCGCCCTGAGCGGCGCGGACGCCGAGCAGTCACCGAGTGACGCAGACGAACTGATCCGAAACGCCGACGCCGCGATGTACATCTGCAAGCGCGAAGGAATCGGCGGCTACCGGGTCTTCGAGGCAGCGATGCACGAGACGCGTGCTCGAACGTCTCGAGCTGCGCGCAGAACTGCGGCATGCGATCGACGCGCGCCAGTTCGAGTTGCACTTCCAGCCGGTCGTGCGGCTGCACGACGGCAGCGTCGCTGGCATCGAGGCGCTCGTCCGCTGGCATCACCCGACGCGCGGGTTCGTGCAGCCGGCGCAGTTCATCCCGCTGGCCGAGGAGATGGGGCTGATCGTCGACCTCGGCCGCTGGGTGCTCCGGGAGTCGTGCCACCACGCGGCACGACTGCGCGCCACCGGCGAGGCCGACTCCGACTTCACGATCGCCGTGAACCTGTCCGTGAAGCAGCTCCAACATCCCGAGATCATCGGGGACGTGCGCTCGGCGCTCGAGGACTCGGGCATCGAGCCGGGGATGCTCGTCCTCGAGATCACCGAGACCGTCTTGATGGCCGACTACGAGCTCGCCAGCCGGCGGCTCCAGGAGCTCAAGACCCTGGGCGTGCGGATCGCCATGGACGACTTCGGCACGGGCTACTCGTCGCTCAGCTACCTCAGCCGCTTCCCCGTCGACATCCTCAAGATGGACCGCTCGTTCCTCGCCTCGAACGCGAGTCCGCAGGCCGAGGGCCTCGCGGCCGCCATCGTCGCGCTCGGTGAGAGCCTCGAGTTGGAAGTCGTCGCCGAGGGCATCGAGTTGTCGCGGCCAGTACCAGGCGCTGCGCGACCTCGGCTGCGATCTCGGCCAGGGCTTCTTCATCGCGCGCCCGATGGATCTGACGGATACGCGCGAGTGGCTGGCCGACGCCGATCGCGCTGCACGGCGCGACGACGACGCACATGCAGCATAGCTACGAGGCACTCGACCGACTCGGGGGCACGGCGCATGGAAACCTGCTCAGCCCGCTGAAGCATCGCGACTTCCGCCGGCTCTGGTCCGGCATGACGCTGTCGCTGGTCGGCGACGGCGCCTTCCTGATCGCAATGACCTGGCAGGTGTACATCCTGTCGGATACGCCGACCGCCCTCGCGTTCGTCGGCATCGCGATGAGCATCCCGACGATCGTGCTGCTGCTCGTTGGTGGTGCCGTGAGCGATCGCGTCGACCGGCGACGGGTCATGGTGGTGGCGGACCTACTCCGCGCGAGCGCGGTCGGGGTGCTCGCCGTGCTCACGCTCGCAGGCAGTCTCGCGCTGTGGCACGTGGTGGCTCTGTGCGCGATATACGGCGCAGCGACCGCGTTCTTCAATCCGGCGTTCGATGCGATCGTGCCGGATCTACTTCCGGCGGCCGACCTGGCCCGGGCAAATGCGCTCGACCAATTCGTACGCCCGATCGCATTCCGGCTAGCAGGGCCGGCGATCGGCGGCTGGCTGGTCGCGGGCCTCGGGGCGGGGTCGGCGTTCGCTCTTGATGCCGCAACGTTCCTCGTGTCGGCGTTGGCCGTAAGTTCCATGCGCTACCGACGCGTCGAAGCTGCACGCTCCGGAGCGTCGATCTCGAAGGAGATCCGGGAGGGCTTCGCGTTCGTACGCGCCCGCACCTGGCTGTGGGGAACGCTCGTCTCCGCCGCATTCGCATACCTGGTGTTCATGGGCCCCACTGAGGTCCTACTGCCGTATGTGGTCAAGAACAGTCTCCACGGCAGCGCCTCGGATCTGGGGCTGGTGTTCGCGGCCGGCGGGCTTGGCGCGATTCTCAGCGCCGTCGTGTGTGGCGCCCGCGGATTGCCCCGGCGCGACATCACCTGGATGTACATCTTTTGGACCGCGGCTACACTTTCGATCGCCGGCTACGGGCTTGCGCGTGCGAGCTGGCAACTGATGGTCGCGTGCTGCGCGTTCAACGTGCTCGAAACGGCGGGGACGATCATCTGGGCCACGGCCAAGCAGCGCCACGTCCCGCCGAACCTGCTCGGCCGAGTCTCGAGCTTCGATTGGCTGATCTCGATTGGCCTGCTGCCGTTGTCGTTTGCGCTCACCGGCCCTGTCTCGAGCATGATCGGCGCCCGCGCAACGCTCATGTGGGCAGGCATCGCGGGAGGTGGGATCACGCTCGCCGCCCTGTTCCTGCCAGGCATGAGGGCGATCGAGCACAGCGGGCCCGCGACCGACGCCGCTCTACCGGAGCTGTCCGTCAATCTCCCGCCGAACATGCTTGACGAGCAACACGCCGCGCCCGTCGAACGGCGAGCTGCATAGCTGACGCTCTGCGATCGCACTCGACGCTGACCTCCGCCAGCGGCACCGACAGTCCACCGTCGAGGAGCACGGCGAGGAAGCAACGGCGTTCTCCCCCTGGCTAACTACAACTGCCTGGTGCGCTTTGGCGAGTAGGTCACCCGCGACCTTGTGGAGCTGCCGCGCGCAGACAACGGCGCACAACCATGCGACTCCCGCTTGGTTGGCTTCGCAGCGCGAGATGGCGCGCGGGATGCCGCGCGCTCAGTGGCTACGCGCGCTCGTGTTGTCCGTGGATTGATCTCGTGACGCCGAGCAGCCCGAGCGCGGCGCCGGAGGTCATGAGGATGGCTGCAGCGATGATATTCGGCTCGAGCACGAAGGCTCCGGAGCTCGGGCGAGCGCCGGATAGTACCCAGGGCGCGGTGCTGTTCAGCGAGATCCACCAGATGCCGGTTGCGATCAGCATGATCACCATCGCGGCGCCTGCGACCGCAGCGAACGCTGTCTCGATGCGGAGGATGGCGGGCGAGAACTCGATGCGCCTCGCTGTCGCTGCCCCTGCCGTGGCCCACGCGAAGAGGAAGAAAATTGCCAGGAGTGCCCAACCAGCGAACGCGACGTTGTAGAGCAGGTCGCCGCCATTGCGGTCTGCTGTGGACAGCGTGTGTGCCCAGATGCTCAAGCCGATCGTCGCCGAGATGGCGAGGATCGTGATCGCGCTTGCGCGCAGCAGGGGGCGTCGGATCTCGTTGAAGCCGCCCCGCCGAAGCAGGGAGACGAGCGCTGGCGCGCAGATTACGACGCCTGCCAGTATCACCGCTGATCCGATGCCCGCAGTCCAGTAGAGCACGCTGAAGGCGCGTGAGGGCGTGGCGCGGTCTTGCACCGGTGCCACGGCCTGCCAGTGCTCCGAGAGCTTTGCGACAGCGATGCCTCCGATGACGAAGAGCACCCAGGCATAGAGGACTAGCAGGACGCCTTCGCGGACCCGCTCACGCGGCGCGAGCGGGCCGGGAGCGAGGATCCGAAAGCGCTCTGCGAGGCCGCCGCGCATCAGGTCAAGCTTGGTCGCACGCGAGGAGCGCTCGCGCTCGTCAAGCTGCTCCATCAAGACGGTGAGCTCATCGCCGTAGCGCTCGCGCCAGGCGCGCGGATACCAGCGCAGCGCGGTCACGCCAAGGCCTCCGTGGAGGCAGGGCGGCCGCTGGCGGGCCGACTCCGCAAACGCCTCGCCGCCTCGTCCACGATCGAGGTCAAGTCGGCGACCGCGGCCTCGAGTGAGCTCGCGCCTTCGATCGTCAGCCGGTAGGGACGCGTTCGCCCCTCGACCCCGAGCGCCTCGATCAGGCCGCGCCGCTCGAGCCGGCTGATCGCGCCGTACAACGATCCGGGCCCCAACCGAACGCCGGCGAAGTCGTCGATGTCGAGAAGCAGTGCGTGGCCGTGCTTGGGGCCAGAAGCGAGACTGGTGAGGATCAACAACTGGGGATCGTTCTCGCGCCGCAGAACCTCGCGCGCTGACGTTTGTTTGGACGGCATGACCCGGACTCTACTACGCACGAGGTAGCAACGCAAGACGAAGTAGCCATCCTCTGCGGCCCGCTCGCCGAGAGGAGTCCGCCGAGACGCCCAGAACCACGATGAGTGCCGGGATGAAGCGCAGCACTTGCGCGATGCCGTAGCGGCCCGTCTGCCAGCGTCCATTGCTTTCCCGCGCGTCTGGCCCAAATCACCAAATCTTGGGCCCGCCGCGCGCACGAACTTCGCACGCCGAGCCGAATCTGGCTAGAACAGCGGAGTATCGGGATGGGGATACCGGGCTCGAACCAGTGACCCCCAACTTGTCGAGCTACGCGCCCTCCGCTCAACCATGCCATTCGACCCTCGCGGGGCCATGATCTGGGCCATGCGCACGGAAATCGTGTAATTGCTTCTCCGAGCCGGCGCGAGCAGCGACTACGCCGAAGTCTCCAATGAGGAGGGATTCGCCCGCCATGGCAGAGAGCGAACTGTTCGAGAAGGGCCTTCAGACGCGCCGAGATGTGCTGGGCGCTGAGTACGTCGACGCGAACCTGGCCGACACCGACGAGTTCATGATGGCATTTCAGCGCGTCGTGACCGAGTTGGCGTGGGGATACGCCTGGAGCAGGCCGGGTCTGGATCGCAAGACACGGAGCATGCTGAATCTCGCGATCCTGACGGCGTTGGGGCGACCCGACGAGCTGGGCATTTACGTGAAGGGCGCGCTCGCTACCGGCGTATCGGTCGACGAGATCAAGGAGGTACTGATTCACGCCACCGTGTACTGCGGCACACCAGCCGGGCGTCAAGCGTTCCGGGCAGCGCATGAGGCTCTCCTGGCAGAGGGCGCGTTACCTCGTCGCGGCTGAGCGCCTGGAAGCTCGCACACTATGGCGATCACCCAAAAGCGCACAGGGTGCGAATGGGATTTCGTACCCCGAGCAGAGTCCAGCCGACTCGCTCCCCAGCGCCGTCCCCGGCGCAACTCATCGGGCTGCAAGAGGCAGCGCTGGAACTAGGTACTCGTCGGCCGGCACCGGTGATCCCTGGTAGGTTCGCCCTAGACTCTGGAAGTGCTGTGCCCGTCCTGTGGACGTGAGAATGCGTCTGACGCGCGGTTCTGCGCAGGCTGCGGGCTGCGTTTGCACGTCGCGGCCGGGCGCGAGGAGCGCAAGGTCGTGACGATCCTGTTCGTCGACCTGGTCGGGTCGACGGCTCGGGCGGAGCGCATGGATCCGGAGGACGTCCGGGCGGCCCTCAACAGCTACTACGCGCGCGTGCGGTCCGAGCTGGAGCGCTACGGCGGCACGGTCGAGAAGTTCGTCGGCGACGCCGTCATGGCCGTGTTCGGAGCCCCGGTCGCACACGAGGATGATCCGGAGCGCGCGGTGCGAGCAGCGCTCGAGATCCGAGACGCCCTAATGGACAGCGACGTCGAGTCGCGCATCGCCGTCCACACCGGCGAGGCGCTGGTGGCCCTGGACGCTCGTGCCGATGAGGGCGAGGCGCTGGTCGTGGGTGACGTCGTCAACTCCGCTGCGCGCCTACAGACCGCAGCCGCGGTCAACGGCGTGCTCGTAGGCGAGGGTACCTTCCGCGCGACCCAGCAGGTGATCGAGTACCGGCACGTCGCGCCCATCGCCGCCAAGGGGAAGGCTGAGTCGCTGCCCGCCTGGGAGGCCGTTGCGCCCCGGGCACGTTTCGGTGTTGACGTCGACGAGAGCGCGCACTCCGAGCTCGTCGGCCGCGAAGCCGAGCTCGACACGCTGCGCGCAGCGCTGACCCGTGCGCGCAGCGAGAACTCCGCGCAATTCGTCACGCTCATCGGGGTCCCGGGCATCGGCAAAAGCCGTCTGATCGCTGAGCTGCTCGCCGTGGTGGATAACGACTCGGAGATCATCTGGTGGCGTCAGGGGCGGTGCCTCCCGTACGGAGCGGGGATCAGCTTCTGGGCGCTGGGGGAGATGGCCAAGGCTCAGGCGGGCGTGCTGGAGACCGACAGCGCGGAGCAGGCGGAGACGAAGCTCCGTGAGGCCGTGACGACGCTCATCGCCGATCCGAGCGAGGCGGAATGGGTGTTGAGCCACCTGCGTCCGTTACTCGGGTTGCTCGGAGCCACTGCCGAGCAAAGCGAGCGCTTTGCAGCCTGGCGCCGCTTCTTCGAGGCGCTCGGCGAGGTGCGGCCGGCGGTGCTGGTCTTCGAGGACCTGCACTGGGCCGATGATGGGCTGCTCGACTTCGTCGACTATCTCGCGGATTGGGCAGTCACCGTGCCGCTGCTGATCGTCTGCACGGCGCGTCCCGAGCTGCTCGATCGCCGACCCGGCTGGGGTGGGGGAATGCGCAGCGCCACATCGGTGGCGCTCTCACCCCTGTCGGACGACGACGTCGCGCGGCTGATCGCGGCGCTGCTCGAGCGCTCCGTGCTTCCGGCCGAGACGAAAACCGAACTGCTCCGCCGCGCCGATGGCAACCCCCTCTACGCCGAGGAATACGTCCGAGCGCTGCGCGAGGGACGTCGCCCGGAAGAGACGCTTCCCGAGAACGTGCAAGGGATCATCGCGGCTCGCCTCGACACGCTCGCGGCCGAGGACAAGGCCCTGCTCCAAGACGCAGCGGTCGTGGGCAAGGTCTTCTGGCTCGGCGCGATCACCGCTGTCGGCGACCTCTCGCGGGCCACCGCGGAGGAGCGGCTGCATGCGCTCGAGCGGCAGGGAGTTCGTTCGGCGCGCGCGGCGCGGCTCCGTGAGTGGCGATGCCGAGTACGCCTTCAGGCACGTGCTCGTGAGAGACGTCGCCTATAACCAGATCCCGCGATCTGCCCGCGCAGAGAAGCACCAGTCCGCTGCAGCCTGGATCGGCACGCTCGGCGACGATCGCTCCGAGGATCGCGCCGAGATGCTTGCCCACCATTACGGCGCGGCGCTGCAACTGCTTCAGGCGGCGGGAAAGCCATCGGAGGCGATCGCTGCTCTCGCGCGCCACGCTCGTTTCGAGGCAGGTCTGCGGGCGCGGGCACTCGGGGCGCGAGAGATGCCTTGGAGCACTTCGAGGGCGCGCTGGCGCTGACAGATCCGAGCGAGCCAGGATGGCCGCGGATGCAGCTTGCGTACGGATCCGCTCTGCACGCCGCGCGTGAGCAGGGCGAGGACGTCCTGCTCATCGCCGCGGCGGCGCTTCTGGAGGCGTCCGACATCGAGGGCGCGGCGGCGGCGGAGAGGATGCTTGCCCAGCTCCTGTGGGCGAAGGGCCGCGTCTCGGAATCCATCGAGCGGCTGACGAAAGCGATGGAGCTCTTGGCCGAGCGCCCTGCGACGCCCGAGAAGGCCGAAGTGTTGCTCTCGTACTGGCGAAATCTCTGGCTCGCGGGCCATCACCCGGCGAACGACGTTCTCGAGCAGGCGCTTGCGGTGGCCGAGCGTCTCGGGCGGAATGACCTCATCCTCGACGCGCGGATCAACCTCGCCCTCCTGCACGGCTTCGGCGAAGGTGACTCGGGTGCGATCAGAGAGAACGAGGAGGCGATCGCGCTCGCGCGCGAGATCGGCTCACCCGACATCAATCGGGCCTACATCAACCTCGCCAGCCTGCACGACTGGCGGGGAGACAAGCAGCGGAGCGCAGATGTCCACCTCGAGGGCTTGTCGACGGCCCAGCGCTTCGGCGATGTCGTGCGCGCTCGGTTCCTGCGAGCCGAGGTCATTCTGGATCAGGTGTGCAGCGGGCAGTGGGACAAGGCCTTCGGCGATGCCCTGGCGTTCATCGAGGAATGCACGGCCTCACCGCACTACATGGAAGGCGCCGCGCAGCTCGCATGCGCCGCGATCCTGATCGGTCGTGACGATCTCGTGCGCGCGCGGCGGCATCTGGAGAGGATGCGTGAGCTGGCTGGCGAGATCCCGGATCCGCAGATCGCTGTCCCGACATACTCGATCCGTGCCCGTTTCTTCGTCGAGGCCGGGGACCTGGCCGCCGCTCGCGAGGCGCTCACGATGCTGCCAAAGCCGGGCATGGCGCGCGAGATGCTGCTCGACCCGGCCTACGTCGAGGCGGCGATGGTTGCGACAGCCGTCGGCGCGCCGGAGCTCGTCGCGCCGGTCCTCGCCTCGGCGAACGCTGAGACACCCTGGACGCGGGCCGTCATGGCCGTTCTCGAGGGCCACCCGGCGGAGGCGGCGCTCGTGTGCGCGCGCGCACACGAGCATCACTACGCGTCGATCCTGACGCTGCGAGCGGTCGAGCAGCGCGAGGCTGTCGAGACGGCCCAGGTTCGTGACGCGGTGGAGTTCTTCCGCTCGGTCGGCGCGGCGCGCTATCTGGCGCGCATCGAACCCGGGGCGGATCCGGTACTGACCGATACGGGGTGAACTGCTCGCCCGGCGGCGACCTCGGCGGTGGCGCCGCGGGCGTCACGGTACGTCTGCGGCCGGATCCCCGCGAAGGTCGCAACCTTCGTCGCCGAGATGCCGCGCGAAACCGCCGCGCTACGCCTTGTTCGGGTTGCAGGGATCGAACGGCGGGAGTAGCGGCAAAACCCCGATGCTCACGCGGGTTTCGGCATGGGCGATACTGGGCTCGAACCAGGTGGGAATGCCGGCCTCTTCGGGGCTACTCCATCAGTGCGCGCGAGCCGTCACACCGGTCAAGAGCCACCTGCTCATCCCGGGGCGCTCCCTTCCTTAGAGAGCTCGTGTCAGGCCGGACCGCGAGGAGGCATTTGGCAGTTCTTCGCTCGCGGCCCGGAATCTACCCGCGGCCGCTCGCTCAGCCGCCCTTCATCTTCTGCATGTTTGCCATCATGGCGGCTTCGGTGGCGTGGGTTCCCTCGCTCGGGCTGAACTGGACGAACTCGCTGCCGGCTTCCGCCTCCGGGACGTGGCCGGGCGGAGCGTAGAAAGCGTCGCCTGTTTCGAACACCTCTTCGTGGTCGCCGTAACGCCATGTCAGTCGGCCCTTGAAGACGTATCCCCAGTGCGGGCATTGGCAGGCGTCTCCCGGCAGACCCTTGAGCATGGCCGCCAGGTCGTGGGTCTCGCGGATGCTGACGAAGCTGACGGAGTATCCGCCGAACTCCCCGCTTCGATCCTCGGCCACGCCGAAGTCTCGAACCTCGTAGCGCTCTTGCGATACCTTGGGCATTTCATCTCCTTCATTGGATGGCGGCATGGGCGCCGGGGTTCGATCCTCACGCCGAGCTTGAGTCGTGCAGGAATGCGTCCTGCTCGCGCGAGTGCGGCCGGATTGGGTCGTCGCCGTGCCTGCGATGGCCGGGCGCACGAACTTGGGGACTTTGGGCAATTCCGTGACGTGTTCCAGGCGGTCGACGTCGAAGCCGGCCTGCCGGATGGAGTTCAGTGTCGGTCGGTTGCAGTCGCAGCAGACGACGAAGCGGTTGATGCCATTCATACGATCCTGGAAGCGCGCGATCTTGGCATCGTCGGATCGAACATGCTCGAGGAAGAGCAGCCGACCGCCCGGCCGCAGCACGCGGCGCAACTCGTGCAGCGCCCGCGGCTGGTCATCCACCCGCAGAGAACAGGGTGGAGACCGCTACGTCGAAGGTGCCGTCGGCGAAGGGAAGATCCTCTGCGGGAACACGCATGACCATCGCCAGTGGCGCCTGCTCGCGCACTTTGCGCTGCAGGCGGCGCAGCATCGGTCGCTCCGGCTCGGTCAACGTCAGGGACTCCACGGCTGGTCCAGTCGAAGGGGAGGTTCGAGCCCGTGCCCACGCCGATCTCGAGCACCTGTCCGCTCGCGCCGGCGAGCAGTTCCGCGCGAAGTGCTCGCAGCCCGGCCCATTCAACCTTGGCCACCTGGCGGTCGTATGTCACCGCGAACAACCTGCTACGGAGGGTCATGCCTACCTCCAGTCCGTCTGTTGCTCAGATCACTCGATCAACGTAACGGCGGAAGCCTCCCATCGCATGAGGCGAACGCCTCATCTTCCGAGACCTCAGGGCCTAGCGAGGGTCGTTCATACGGCCGCCGCTGGCGTGCCCGTCGCGGCAATCTCGATGTCGTGCAAGAGGCCGTGTTGTACGGCGAAGAGGCTCGCGGAGGCGCGGCTCGAGGCGCCGATCTTGGAATAGATGTGCTCCACGTGATTGCCGGCGGTCTTGGGTGAAATCACAAGCCGCGCGCCGATGTCCTTGTTGGAGAGACCCTGCGCCAGCAGCCTGAGGACTTCGACCTCGCGGGCGGTCAAGCCGGCCGGTCCTCGCGCCTGCGCGGAAGCCGATGGCCGACGACGCCAAGCACCGCGTCGGCCGCTTGCGCCCTCCAAGCGTCCCGCCTTGACCTCGGAGCGCAACGCCGCGACTGCCTCCTCAGGGGCCAGTACCGCGCGGTGCGGACGCGGCTCGCGCATCGCCTGATACGCGTTGGCCGCCGCCAGGATTCGCGCCGGGCGCGGGATGGCAGTGCCCGCGTCGCCGCGCGGATAGCCGGAGCCGTCCAGGCGCTCGCAGTGCTGCCCAGCAATTGCGCCGAGCGGTGCGAGCAGCTTCGAGGCGCGCAGCATGCGATGGGTGAAGTACGGGTGCAACCGCAAGCGTTCCCACTCGCCCTCGCCGAGCGGTCCGCGCTTGTCCCAGATCGCGTTGGAAATGCCGAGGCGCCCGAAGTCGTGAACCAGCCCGGCTCGACGCAGAACGAGCACCTCCTCATCCGTGAGGCCAAGACGCGCTCCAGCTTCGGATGCGAGGTCCGCGACCGCACGCGAGTGACCGAGGAAGTACGGTGACTTCAGATCGACGTAATTCGCGACCGCCTCGAGCGCGGCGTCGAAGCGCTCGCCGGAGAGCACCACGGTCAGTGCGGGCTCCCCGACTCGATCACCGCATCCCAGCGGTTGATCGACTCGAGATCGCCGAGTATCGACCCGGCATCGGAGCAGAGCGCGGCAGCCAAGTCGGGATCGAACTGTCTACCCGACCGCTCCCGCGCGAGCGAAGTTGCTTCATCGACTCCACGCAGGCGGTGTGCGACCTCCGCGTACTCCGAGAGTTGCGCGATACGTGAAGCCAGCGGAATCTCATCACCCTTCAGCCCGTTCGGCCATCCACGCCCGTCCCATGACTCATATGCGCGGAGGAGGCCAACTCTCACACCGCTCGGCAGATCGAGTTCGTCGGCCAGGCCGGCTGCCATCTCGGCGTGGTGGGCGAACATGTCCTTCGAGCTCTCGATATCCCGACGTCGCGAACGCGAGCCCCAGCCGCAAGCGGTGAAGCGGCGGGCGACCCGCACCCAGCAGGCGCAAGCGCCCGAAGTCTTCGCGCGCATGCTGTCGGTTCGAAGTCGTACTTCCCGGCCTTCAGGGCGATGTCATGGCCGAACCACTTCGCTTGCTCGTGCGCGTCGGTATGACAGCCGACGTTGACGAGCAACGCCGTGTAGTAGACGACCGCCCGCGTCTGCTCATCTGCACCCCACCCTCTCAGCGAGTCGGGAGCGCGATCAGGCACTGCCGCAAGACGTGCTCCATCGGCTGACCGAAACCGAGGTCTATACCGAGGGACAGCGCGGCGACGAGCTCCGACAAGCGCACTCGCGCACCATCCGGGACGACAGCCATGCAGGTGCCGCTTTACGCCACGGCGAGAGCTCTGTCAAGCCCGCGAGCTCCGGCCTGGGCTTCACCTCCCCGCATGCAGCGCCGGCGGACGGCTGGTCATGAGCGGGCTCCTGGTCAGCAATCAGTTGGGCACCTCGAGCATCGGGGGGCGAAGACTTCGGGCGCCCCCAACCTCAGGGTGCTATCGAAGCGCGTCGGGACGCGTCGCCCAGACCTGGAGCGTGCGCGGCTCGGCGATGACGCTGCTCGGATCGGCCGTGAGCGCGGCGAGATTGGCCAGCGCGGCGTCGACTGCGGCCTCTGAAGCGATGCCCTCGCTCACCATCGCCTCAGAGGTGGCCTCGAGCGTTCCGTGCATGAGCCACTTGGCCTCGCCGCTGACGTGCACGCGCTGCCTGACACTCACACTCGCGTTCGGGATACCCGCTTCGAGGAAAAGGCGGAAGAGTTTCTGCGCCGCCATCGCGTCGCCACCGCGGCGAGCGAGCACGCATGAATACGAGTCGATCAAGAAGTCATAAGCAGCGCTCGGCGGATCGCAGAACCCTCCGAAGAAATCAGCGTCCTCGACGACCACCACACCACCCGGCCGAACGCCAGCCCACATCGCACGCAAGAGATCGACCGGGCGACTCAAGTGGTGCAACAGAAAGCGACAGTAAACCAGGTCATAGCTAGCTGGCTCAGACCAGTCATACACGCTCCCCACGCGGAAGTCTGCATTCGCGAGGCCCGCCTCTGCGGCCGCCCCGCGCGCAAGCCCGAGCTTGACGGCGTCCTCGTCGATACCGGTAGCGCGGCCGACCGCACCGGCCCTGCGAGCGAGCTCAAGGGTGACATCGCCGCTTCCACAGCCGAGGTCGAGGCAGCACGCGCCCGGGAAAGCGGCACCTGCGCGATCGAGCAGATCGCTCGTCTCCGGCTGCGCCGCGCGGAGCGAGAACCTGGAGACGCTCATAGCCGGCGCGCCCGCCGCGAATCGCATAACGCTCCATCAACTGCGAGTCTACGCCACCGCGTGCCGCGGCCCGAGGCGGGCCCCGTCACCCCTTCCGACGAAGCAATAGGAGCGCTATCAAACGATGATCTCGCGGTCGGCTCCCCACTTCAGCGATCGCTCCATCGAGGCAGACGTCGTCGTCTACATCCAACGCCGCCAAGACCTGAGGCAGGCGGGACCTCGCTCCACACCCCCCTCCACCCTGATCTGGCCCTGGTCGTGCCCGTCGCACCCGCCGACGGTCGTGAGCGCGCCCACTCAGCCCTCGGACTTTGCCGCGACTGCGCGAATCGTAGATCACGAGCGCATGGCCCGCGTGGCGATAGATTCGCGCGGCGTCGAACGGCCCTGACTTGTCGTACGGCGTGCCGATCACAAACGCCGGCACTGGCACTTGACCCGGCGCCAAGTAGACCCAGCGACGTTGAATGTACCCGCGCAAAAGACGGCGGCGACCGATCTTGACCCCCAGCCAGATCACGCCAAAAGCACGTGCATGACCCGGTCGACGCCGAAGTCCCGTCCACAAGCGTCCGCCAACGTCCACCGGCCTCTTGCATCACTGGCCTTCTGGCCAACGGCAGACGCCACCCGATGACCCCCGGACTTCGGCACGGCTCACAGGCGAAACGGCTCAACCATGCGCCTGGCGGGATGGGCGATACTGGGCTCGAACCGGTGACCCCCAGCTTGTCGAGCTGGTGCTATTCGCCGTTTTGCAGGCACTTCCGAGCGCGAGGGGCGGTTCGCGGGGCAGTACGATGCAGCGGCCAGGCGCCGCGGGGTGCAGCTGAATGTGGTGGCGGGGCGCACGCCGGGGTCAGGGCGCGAACGTGATTGACCCCTCGGCGTGCGCTCCTGCCGGCGCGCCGGCGACCTCGCGCACGGTGCACGCGGCCGCGCAGCGAACCGCGATCGTCGGCGCCCGCCGCCTTCGAGCGTCGCCAGCATGTCCCCGGGGGCGACGCCGGCCGCGAGCAGGTCGTCCGCGCTCAGCCTGAGGATCGCGTCATGTCCCGGGTCAGCATTGCCCGGCGTGCGCCTGTCGGCCAGGAACGCGCTCGCGCGCGCGGGCGGCACGATGCCGAGGCTCTCCACCGCGATCTGCACCGCCCATCGGCTGCCCGGGATCGACGATGTCCCGAACGCTGCCGTCGGGCGCGAGCGCGAGCAGCCGACCCTCGACCTCATCGGCAGCGATGAGGTCGCCCGCGAAGGCGCCGAACCCGTTTGGGGCCACGACAATGCCGCCCTCCAGGTGCGGCGCGCTGCGCGTAAGAGTGCGCACCTGCCCGCGGCAGTCGACGCTCGCGAGTACGCCGCGACCGCGGCTCGTGAGGCCCACGACCAGCAGACGGCCTGCAACCGCCCAGTCGTGTCGAAGGCAATGCCGTTCAGCGAGGTCACGTGCCGGACGGCGGCAAGAGCGTGCACATGCCCGCCTGCCGTGAGGGCCAACACCCATGGCAGCCCGGCTCGATCGCGTAAACCGTGTCGTGCGCGAACGTACGACGCGCCGCCGCCACGCGTTGCTGCGCGCCTGCCAGCGCTAGGTACGGTTCGAGCTTGGCGCTCGCGCGGTACGCGACCGCGTAGGGCGTGAGCCGTGCATTGTCGGGATCGACGAGGAAAAGCCGCCCCCGTGCGACGACAACGAACCGGCCGTCGCTGCGGGGGCCGACGACATCTAGGACGCCCCGCGTTTGGCGCCACTGCCCGCCAGCCGTCGGCTCGTTCGACGCCACCGGCACGAACAGGCACGGCCGCAACGAGCCCCGCGCACAACGAGAGTGCGAGCGCGACGCGCGCGCCAGCATTGACGCCGAGGCACAAGAGGTAGGGTCGATTTTTCGCATATTCGGAGCCCTCTTTCGGACTGACGACGCTGAGCGTGCGGCGCTCGCAGCTTTCCGCGCGGCGAGTGCGGGCCGCGCGTTGTGCGTAGGGTGTGTCGGCTTGACTCATCCGTTACATCCGCGTATAAGGGGGCCTCTGGCGTCGAGCGAGAGGGTGTAGGGCATGCGGCTGTTCTTTTCCCAGGACGGGTGGGCGTTACGGGTTTTTCCGGGGGAGACTGAACGGTCGGCGGCGCAGGACTTCCCGCGCGGTGGTGATGGGGTTTGCGACTGGTTAGCGCTCATGCTTGGTGTGGCGCCAGCGTCTGCTACTACGGATCCGCTTGGGCAGGTTACCGAGTTCTCCGCGGGTCTTAGTGTCACGACTACCCGTATCTGATTGCCGCCGGGTCCTGACGGGAATCTGTGGTTTTCTTCTCTCGACGTCGGCTCGATTGGGCGCATAACTCCTGATGGAGTTATCACCGAGTTAGCTCACTCCTACCCGACGACGAGCATCGCCGTGGCCCCGATGGGAATATGTGGTTCACGGAGCGATACCTCGGCCGGATTGGGAAGATCACCCCGGCCGGGGTGATTACTTGGTACCAGACCGGGGCTGTCCAGTCCACCGACCCGTTTGACATCGTCGCGGGACCTGACGGGAACATGTGGTTCACCAATCCCGACACCCGCAAGATCGGGAAGATCACCCTCGACGGAGTGGTGACCGAGTACAACGCCGCGTTCTTGTTCGGCCCGCTCTACATGGCCGTGGGGTCAGATGGGAACATGTGGTTCACCGACGGCCTCGCGATCGGCAAGTTCACCCTCGACGGAATGGTGACCGAGTACGCGGAGGGCATCAGCGCCGGTGCGGGGAGCCTCAACGGCATCGCCCTCGGGCCTGACGGGAACATGTGGTTCAACGAGTCCGCCGGCAGGGTTGGGAAGATCACCCCGGCGGGGGTGATTACTGAGTACCACGCGGGGATCACGCCCAACGCCGGTCTGACCGTTATCGCTGCCGGGCCTGATGGGAACATGTGGTTCACAGAGCGAATGGTCGATCGGATCGGGAAGATCACACCCGCCGGCGTGGTGACCGAGTACGCCGCGGGCATCAGCGCTCAGAGCTCCCTACTCGGCATCGCCGCCGGCCCTGACGGGAACATGTGGTTCACGGAGAGCCTTCCAGGGCCGGATCGGAAAGATCGGTGTCACACCGCAAGCCGGGCCTGCCTTTCGATGTGAACCCTGCTGACGGTGTGCAGGATTCGTTGCAGCCGTCGGCACGACTGCGGGCTCGTTTGTTGATTCGGTGGTCTCACCGGCGACGTTCGGTTCCATTGTCGATGCGGCTGGGAACACGGTCACGGTCGCAGACGCGCCCGCCCCGGATGGCGTTCACATCACAGTGAGCGGCTCGGGCACGGCAAAGTCGGTGTTCCGCGCCTGCGGTTTCGACACGATCCAACTCGCCCCACCCGGCGATCTGATCCTCACCTGCGCCTCGGTCAAGCTGAAGGTAACCGTGGGCGTGGCCACCGTCGTGCTGGGTGGTGGGATCACGACCATCTCCGTCCCTGCGGGGGCGGCTGCTGAGGTGAGCGACCTCGGCGGCGGCAAGTTCACGGTCGCGAACCAGGCAGGCAGTAGCGCCCCCGTGACCGTTACGACCAACGGCGTGCCCACCACCGTTGCGATCGGGGGAACCTCGACCGTTCCCGTCGTGACGGTCGCGAACCTCTGCACGCTGACCAAGCAGTACGTGAAGAGTTCCGCAAAGTACGCGGCGCTGACTGCGAAGCAGAAGCAAACTATTGATGCAAGTGCGGACGCGGCTTGCGCGAGGATCCAGTCGATCACACCCCAAGCTGACTGCCACACAGAAGGCCGCTCTGATCGCCTCCTACAAGAAGACAGTGCAAGCGCTCGTCGCTCCCGGCTGGCTCACCCAGACACAAACAACGACGTTAACCAAACTCGCGAACAGCCTCTAAATGGGGCATTGCGAGGCGAGCCGCTAATGCGCGTTGGAAGCGCATCGACGCTCGGGTACGACGGCCAGTGCGAATGCGGCCGCCATGTCGGGCGCAGGCGGCCTTGTTGAGATAGGGCGTGACTCGGCAAGGGGGATCTCTGCGCGGCCAGGAACGCATGTTCGCATCGCGCGGTGCCGGCGCTCTGCCGCTGGAGGGCTTGGGGCTTTCGTGAGTCGCGGCAAGCGGCACGCTGCGGGTCGCCAGCGTTCGGCTAGCGGACGAGGCTCGTGAGGGGTCGGATCATCGTCTGGACGACGGCGTCTTCAAACCCGCCGGAGGAGGGCGGCGCCTTGGACGGCTCGACGCGGAGGATGGTGATTGGCGTCTGCTTGATGTCCCCGGCAGCGTCGAAGGCGACGGCACCGACAGGCCATTCCGGATCTTCGCCGCAAAGAGGCTGCTTGACGACGGACGCGCGCGTGCCGTTCGAATGTGCGATGGAATCGAGCATCGACCTCGGCGGCCTGGGCCGCGTAGATCGCCGAGGCTCGAGCTCGATCGCCGGGCTGCGTGGCGGAGAACGCGAGGGCGAAGCGCGACCGTCTGGGCCCGGAGCTTCTGGATGGTGAGCCCGCTCAGGCTGATGTACACCCCTTCCGCCGCGCTGCCCGCTTGGTGGATCAGGAGCGGGACGGGTGTAAAGCCGTCGGTGGCAAGCATCGGCACCTGGCGGCCGAGGCGCGCGCGAAAGTCTCGGACGACCTCGTCCGCCGTTGTTGTCGAGCAGGCCGGTGAGCACCACGACGGTCGCCTTTCGCTCGCAGGGCCTGCTCGGCGAGGTCGCCGATACGAGTCGCCGCGGGTTCCAGTGGGCGCGGAAGACGTGATGTCAAGCCGATCCTTCGCCCCGCGCGTTCGAAGGCGCTCGCGAGGGCGACGCCGTAGCCGGGATCGCCATCGTCGACGAGCACGACGCGCGTTCGCGCCGAGCGAGCGGGCGAACACGGCGAGCGCGGCGGCCTGGATGTCATCCGTCGGAAAGACACGCAGGTAGTTGCGCCTACCGGTTGGGTACAGCGACGCCAGTTCGCCACGTGGTGCGCCGGGGCCGACGCCGTGTCAGCCCGAGGTAGGAATTCAGCGGCGAGACGATCGCGAGGGGACCGCCGGGCGCGCGGTTCAGAATCGGCAGGTCGGCGACTGCGCACGGCGAGTTGAGCGGGCCGATGACGCCCAGCACATCGGAGTCCGCGGCATACATCCGGGCGTTCGCGGCACATCGGGCCTCGTCGAAGAGCCCGGTTTCCGCCACCGGAGTCGTCGCACGACTGGTAGGCGACCCGGAACCGCCCGGCGCGGAATCCCCGCTGCCGGAGTGAGTACTGGATCGCCTGCGCCATCTGCGTCGTCGAGACCTGGACTCCGCCTTGCAGAGGCAGGTCCGAGACGATGAGGACGTCGGGATGGCCGCCACCCCCGTAGACCACCGGTCCGCAGGTCGCGGCCGGCAACGCCGTGATCCCGCCGGTCGTCGAGACCGTCGCCGGTGTGGCGGCATTGGAGATCGCAACCCACACCCGTCCGCCGGACGCGGCGACGGATCGCGGCACGCCGCCGACGTTGATCGTCCGCACGACGCTGTTCGTGCTCGCGTCCACCTCGGTGACCGTGCCCTTGAGCGGATTCACGACCCACACCCGCCCTCCGTCGACGGTGACGTCCCCCGCGCCTGAGCCGATAGACAGCGAACCCGTGCGCAAGCGCGGGGCGACCACCGTCCGCCAGAGCGTGCCAGCGACCGACGAGGTCACCCACACTGCGTCGCCCGAGACCGCAAGGCCGCCGACGGAGCTCGCATGGATCCGGGTGCGCCTGACGATCCTGCCCGAGCGCCCGTCGAGTTGCGCGAGCGTTCCGTCGACGCCGAGCGCCCAGACGCCCGCCCGGCCGGCGGCGACGGCGATCGCCCGGATGCCCTGGGTCGTGCTCGTGACCCGGTCGCTGCGCACATCGATGCGAGCGATCGACGAATCGGGGCCGACGATCCAAACGGCGTCGGTGGTCACGGCGATGTGGTTGTCGACGAGCGTCGAGTCCGCACCGCCCGAGCGAGGGAGCGCCACTTCGGCGCGCGTCGTGCGTTCGCCGCGTCGATCCGTGCGAGGGAGGTCGCGACAGGGCCTGCGACCTGGGAGTCGCCCACGCTGACGACGCTTGGCCGAGCCAGACTGCGCTACCGCGGCCGACGCCACATCGGTGGGCGTCGCGCCCGTGGCGAAGGTGTCGATGCCCGCCGTGCGCATGTCTACGCGCGAGACGGTGCGAGCATTGCCATCGACGAGCCACACCGCGCCCTCGCCCACCGCGACCGCGGTCGGCGTGTCACCCACGCTGATCTGGCGCTGGAGCTTTTCCCGGTTCGCGTCGAGCGCGATCAGTACGCCCGCCGCTGCGGACTGCCGACCCGGCCTTCGACTCGGAGTCGCGGCCGAACGCGATCCACGCGGCGGCAATGGCTGTGGCGAGCAGCAGGAGGCCCCGACGAGCACCTGTCGCGCGGCGCCTCGGATCGCGCAGTCGCCGCAGGCGCAGGCGCGGCGCCGGCCCCGGCACGGCGACGGCGTGGGCGAGGATCTCCCGGTGGAGTCGCTGGAGCGCCGGGCCGGGTTCCACGCCGAGCTCGCCGACGAGCGCGCGGCGGGCGTCCGCGTAGGCCTCCAGGGCCTCCGCCTGCCGCCCGCCCTGGTAAAGCGACTCGCATCAACAGGCCGCGAAGGCGCTCGCGGAACGGATGCGCCGCGCACGAGGGCGCGAACTCGGGGACGACTGCGGCACCCCGACCCTGTCGGAAGTCGGCCTCGATCCTGTCCTCGATCGCGTCGAGGTACTCCTCCTCGATCTCCCGGCGGCGGCATCTGCCCAGGCTCGCCTTCGAGATCAGCGAGCGGACGTTCCGCGCCAGAGCCCGAGCGCGCGCCGGAGCAACTCGCGCGGCTCGCTCCGCGTCGCCTTCAGCGAGGAGCGCGCGCCCTCGCTCGGCGAGCTGGCGGAACCGCGCCAGGTCGATCTGGCAAGAGTCGATCTCGAGGACGTAGCCGGGCGTGCGTGTGAGAAGGATCTCCGCGCCTCCAGGGAGGACTCGGCGCAGCCGCGAGACATGTGCTTGGAGGGCGGCCGCGGCGTCCGCCGGTGGCGTCGCTCCCGAGAGCTCCGCAATCAGCCGGTCGCTCGAAACGACCCGGTTTGCGCTCAGGAGCAAGCAGAACGAGAACGCTGCGTTGCTTGACGCCGCCAAGCTGAAGGGCACGGCCGCCGTCGCGAACCTCGAGCGTCCCGAGTATGCGGAAGTCAAGCGCCAGGCGCCGAACCTTACAAGCGATGCTCCCTGCGCTGTCGGGATCTGTCAGGCGTTTGTCGGCGTCCTGAACGTGCGATGAGGAAGGGTCTGCCTTCGTCCGAACCCCAGCGAAGGAGAAGTCATGACGAGCGGGACGCGCGGCAGCGGCGGCATTCGTTCCACGAAGGCAGGCACTGCAGACGGATACGATGCGCGCCGGAGAGCCGGCAGCGCCGAGGATCCCGCAACGGCGTTCGTTGCGCCGTTCTCCTGACAATGTTTCTCGGGATGCTCGGCACGGCCTCTGCCGGCGCTGAGACCAGTCGACCGGTGGTTACGGTTCCGGGAGCGGGTGAGACGGTTACGCCGCTCGGCGACGTGGTCCAGGGACAGGTCGAGCTTTGGGGAAACCCCGACTGGCTGGCGGGATTCGGTGGGTTCGTGTGGGTCAAACGGGATGCTGGGCTGGTCTCGAAGATCGATCCGGCGAGTGGGCAGCAGGTGGCCGAGGTGCGCTCTGACACCAAGAGCGATCAGTACTGTCAAGGCATCGGTGCCGGTGGAGGCGCAGTCTGGTCGTGCTCGGGCAGCGATGTGGTGCGGATCGATCCGCAGAGCGTGACCGTGACCGCTTCCGTTCCCGTGGGGAAGATCTTCGATCAGGGCCATCTCGTCTACGCAGCGGGCCATATCTGGGTCATCACCGGTAAGAACGGCGACAAGCTGGTCGGCATAAACACCAAGTCGCTCGCGCGGACACGACCCGTGTCGCTGGGACGTCCTTGCGCCGACCTCGGTAGCGGGAACGATGGTTCGGTCGTATGGGTGATCTGCCGGGATGCGAACGCCGTTCTGCGCTTCGATCCACGCAAGCTACGCGTAGTGCAATCGGTCAAGGTCGACGCACCGACGGTCGCGAACTCCTCGAGCGGCGTCCTGTGGGTCGGCACGGACACCCGGGTGGTCCGCTTCGACGTCCGCTCCCTTCGTCGTGTCGCAACGTTTCCTGACCTCGCGCCGGGCTACAGCGGCGACCTCACAATCGCCCCCGACGGAATCTGGGTGCGTACGGAGCGCAGCTTCCTCTCCCGAATCGACCCCAACTCCAACCGGATCGTCGAGGAGATCCGCCCACCCGCAGCGTTGCCCGGCGGAAGCGCCCTCGCGTTCGCCGGGGCGCTCTGGACGGACGCTTCGGACGCAAATCAACTCTTCCGCCTCTCACCGAGCTAGAGCCTCAAATCCCTCGCCACTGACCGGCGCCAATGCCTCTGGTGGCAGATCGGCCGGCGGCGCGGTTCTCAGGGACGGTGCCGCCGTTGTCGCTGTGGAGGCCGGGGTCGCTTCGCGGAAGGCCAGACGACGAGTCCGGCAACAGCTTCAATCGCCGAGTCGATGCCGAATCCCAGAAGCACGATCGAGGACGCCGCGACTCCCGCGATGACCGCAATCGCAACACTCGAGCACGTGCCACGCGATCCCCACCGATGCAAGTATCCGAGCCTGCCGCAGTGTCTGAAGTGCTGCACCCACCGGTCGCATCTGGCGCTCACAACTGCCGTTCGTATACCAATTGCACCCGAGGTGCCACGGTGTGGGTGATCGGATGAGGCGTTTTGAGGTTGAGGGATTCTGGTCGCTGGCGGAGCGCGGGATCGGTGGCGGCGGGTGAGGGATTCGGCGGGCGGGCGTTGGTCGAGGTGTATTCGGTTAGAGGCGGTAGGTGATGGTGTTGAGGTAAGCGCGGAGAGTCGGATGGCGGCCCGCAATTCCGCACCTGCGTCCAACTCCGGCGCAACCGGACTCTCGACGTTCGGCAACGTCGTGATACCCGAACCGCGTATGGTCGAGCCCCCGTGGCAGAAGGAATCGAACCGAGGACGACGACCCGCGGCACCTCATACAAGGCGCGGGTGTACGACGCTCGAGCCGGCAAGCGGGTGTCGAAGACCTTCGCGACGCTCGCGGAGGCGCGAAGGTGGCGGGCCGCGAAGCTCGACGAAGCAGCTCGCGGGATAGGCGTCGTCGGGCCCTCCGCCCGATTCCGAGACGTCGCGGAGAAGTTCCTGTCCGGCGCTGGCACCGGCACCGTTCGAACGCGCAGCGGTACGCGCTTCCGCCCGAGCGTCGTACGCGAATACGAGCGCTCGCTGCGCCTTCACGTACTTCCGGACCTCGGCGGGACGCCGATCGGCCGGATCCAGCGCCGAGATCTCCAGCGCCTCGCCGATGAGATGCTCGGAGCGGGGGCAGATGCCTCCACGATCCGGAACGCGCTCAAGCCAGTTCAGGCGATTTACCGGCGACTGATCGAGGACGGCGACCTCGCGATCAATCCATGCGCCGAACTGCGGCTACCTGCAGCCCGAGGACGCCGAGAGCGGATCGCATCGCCCGAGGAAGCGCGCGCGCTGATCGCGGCGACCCATGTGCGCCATCGAGCTCTCTGGGGCTGCGCCTTCTACGCAGGTCTGCGCCGGGGCGAGTTGCGTGCGCTGCGCTGGGACGCTGTCGACTTCGCCAACGGGCTCATCCGCGTCGAGCACAGCATGAACTCCTACGGCGAGCTCGACGATCCGAAGTCGCGGGCCGGTCGACGCTCCGTGCCGATCGTCGCTGCCCTCGGCGACCTGCTCGCCGATCACCGCGTGCTCACCAACCACGTCGACGGATACGTCTTCGGTTCCACTCCGCTGACGCCGTTCACGCCGTCGAACATACGGCGATCGGCGAACACAGCCTGGAAGCAGGTCGACCTCGAGCCGATCGGTCTGCACGAATGTCGACACACTTTCGCCAGCATCTTGATCGCGGCCGGCGTTAACGCTCGGGCGATCACCGCCTACATGGGCCACGCAAGCATCCAGATCACATTCGATCTGTACGGGCATCTCATGCCCGGCAATGAGCGAGAGGCGGTCACGCTCATCGACGCGTTCCTCGCTCGCGACGCGACCGCCTGACGGCTCCTCGTCACGTCGGAGAGACGCCACCCACCTGCCTCCTCTTCGAAGGGCGTCCGCGGCCGCCGAAATCTGCCTCCGCGACGACCCCTGAGGGACAGTCGAGGGGCAGTCGAGGGGCAGTCCCACTGCCCCTCGGACGGTTTTTAGCGGTTTCAGGCGGATAAGCCGCTGCTACGAAGAGGTCACAAAAGACGCCACTATGCAGGTCTTTTGCGTTGATCCCGGGATGGGCGATACTGGGCTCGAACCAGTGACCCCCAGCTTGTCGAGCTGGTGCTCTCCCAACTGAGCTAATCGCCCCGCGGGGGCGATGATACCAGCGGACGCGCGCCGGACATCCCCGGGTCAGAGGCGCTTGAGCGGCGCGTAGGCCAGGAGCAGCCTGCGCTCCGAGCCGTCGGAGCGGAAGCGGACGATCACTTGCCCTCCATCGGCCGTGCCCGTCACGACGCCTTCGCCGAGCTGATCGTGCACGACGTTGTCGCCCACCGAGAGCTGCGGAGCGTCGTCGCGCGGCGCGATGCCGGCGAGCTGCGTCGTGGCGCCGGCACTCGATGGCTGCCAGCCGCCACGGTCGCCGGCGCGGGTGCTGCCGCCGCGAGAGCTCGAGCCGAAGACGGGGGCTCGGCGCTCGTGCTCGACCAGGTTCTCGGGGATCTCGGCGAGGAACTGCGAGGGCGCGTTGAAGCCGCGCGCGCCGAAGAGGGTGCGCTGGCGGGCGTAGACGAGCGTCAGCTCGCGGCGGGCGCGCGTGATCGCCACGTAGCAGAGGCGGCGCTCCTCCTCGAGGTTCGCCTCCTCGATCGAGCGCGCGTGCGGGAACAGGTTCTGCTCCATGCCGATCACGAAGACCGCGTCGAACTCGAGGCCCTTGGCGTTGTGCAGCGTCATCAGCGTGACGCGGCCCCCACCGCCCTCGTCCGCTGCGAGCGCATCGGCGTCCGCGGTCAGCGAGACCTCCTGCAGGAAGCCCGCGAGTGACGGCTCCTCGGCGCGCGCCACGTACTCGCGCCCGACGCCGACGAGCTCCTGCAGGTTCTCGATGCGGCCGGTCGCCTCGATCGTGCGCTCGGCTTCGAGCACGTCGATCACCCCGTTGCGCTCGAGCAGCAACTCCAGCAGGTCACCGACGGGCAGCTCGACCGCGCGGTCGCGGAGGTCGTCCATCATTGCGCGGAAGGCCCGCACCGAGCGAGCCGCCGCGGTGCCGAGGCCCGCTCCTTCCGGATCTCCCAGCGCATCCCACAGCGAGCGGCCGCTGAAGCCCGCGGTGGCGGCCAGGCGGTCGACGCTGGCATCGCCGATGCCGCGCCGGGGCTGATTGATGATGCGGCGCAGGGCGATCTCGTCGCTCGGGTTGTCGAGCACGCTCAGGTACGCCATCGCGTCCTTGATCTCGGCGCGCTCGTAGAAGCGCGGCCCGCCGATCACCTGGTACGGCACGCCGTGTCGCACGAGCAGATCCTCGAGCACGCGCGACTGCGCGTTCGTGCGGTAGAAGACGGCGATGTCCGCGGCGCTCGAGCCGGACTGGATCAGCGCGCCGATGCGGCCTGCGACGATGCGCGCCTCGTCGTGCTCGTCCTCGGCCTCGATCACGCGGATCGGCTCGCCGGTGCCGAGATCGCTCCAGAGGCGCTTCTCCATGCGACCCGAGTTGTTCTCGATCACCGCGTTGGCAGCGTCGAGGATGCGCTGCGACGAGCGGTAGTTCTGCTCCAGGCGCACGACGCGCGCGTCGGGGAAATCGCGCTCGAAGTCGAGGATGTTGCGGATGTCGGCGCCGCGCCAGGTGTAGATGGCCTGGTCGACGTCCCCGACCACGAAGACGTTGCGGTGCGCGTCGGAGAGGAGGCGGACGAGGCGGTACTGCGCGTGGTTCGTGTCCTGGTACTCGTCGACCAGCAGGTGATTGAACGCCCCCTGCCAGCGCTCGCGCACGTCGTCGAAGCGCTCCAGGAGCTCCACCGAGCGCACCAGCAGGTCGTCGAAGTCCATCGCGTTCGACGCGTGCAGGCGGCGCTCGTACAGCTCGAACACATCCGCAACGACCTGCTCGAAGAAGTTGCCGATGTTGTCGCGGAATTGCGCGGCCGAGACGAGGTTGTTCTTCTCGGAGGAGATGCGCGAGTGGATGCCGCGCGGCGGGAAGCGCTTGGGGTCTCGCCCGAGCTCCTCCAGCGCGGCCCGGACCACGCGCACCTGGTCGGCCTGGTCGTAGATCGTGAAGTTCGAGCGGTAGCCGAGACGGTCGGCCTCGCGCCTCAGGATGCGCCCGCAGGCGGCATGGAACGTCATCACCCACATGCCGCGCGAGGCACCGACGAGCTGGTCGACGCGTTCGCGCATCTCGGCTGCCGCGCGATTGGTGAACGTGATTGCGAGCACCTCGTGGGGGCGCGCGCGCCCCTCGGCGAGCAGGTAGCCGATGCGCGAGGTGAGCACGCGCGTCTTGCCCGAACCGGCGCCCGCGATCACGAGCGCGGGCCCGTCGGGCAGGGTCACCGCCTCCCGCTGAGAGGGGTTCAGCCCTGCGAGGAGCTGCTCGGTCGCGTCAGTGGCCGTGCTCACGTATCGACGATAGCAACGGCTTTCGCGGACGCCTGCCCCTCTCCGTCCGCCGCGCCGTTCTCGAGCTCTGCGAGGCGCTCGCGGGCCCAGTTCTCGTCCCAGGCGATCTGCGGGATGTCGAGCGCAGCCGCGACGTTGCAGAGCATGCCCTGCGCCATGAACGCCCGCAGGCGCTGCGGATCGGCGCCCGACAGCTCGCCGCACAGCTCATGCAGCTGCGCGAAGCGCGTCGCCACGCAGGCGCGGATCTCCGGGTCGTAGGCGGCCGCGTAGAGCTGCAGCTGCAGGGCGAGCGCATCGCGATCGCGAAGCAGCCCGACGTACGCGGCGCCCATGTTCTCGAGCCGCTCGTCGGGCCCCTCCCCCACGGCTGCCGCGCGAAAGGCCTCCGCCATGCGCTCGTAGGCGCTGTTCGCGACGGCCAGGAAGAGCGCCTTCTTGGTGCCGAAGAGCCGCACGACGTACGGCTGCGAGACGCCCGCGCGCTCCGCGATGCGATCGGTTGTGGCGCCCTCGAGGCCGCGGCGCCCGAACTCGATCGCGGCAGCTGCAGTGATCTCCGACCCGTCGTTCGTCCGCCGTATGCCGTGGTTTCTGGCTCATTCCTTGACATGGTATCAGTCGATTACTACCATCGTAAAGTGCAAGGTAGTAATCAACCAATAACAGGAGCTGGAATGGTCGCCTCGCCCGTCCCCGACAGCCGCCGCCGGGCCCTCGTTCTCGCGATCACCGGTGCGGCAGTCTTCATGGTCACGCTCGACAACCTCGTCGTCACGAACGCCCTGCCCAGCATCCGCGCCGATCTCGGAGCGTCGATCTCGCAGCTCGGCTGGTTCGTCAACGCCTACACGCTGACGTTCGCCGCACTGCTGCTCACGGGCGCTTCGCTCGGCGACCGCTTCGGGCGCCGGCGCATCTTCACGCTCGGCCTCGCGATCTTCACCGGCGGCTCGCTCGCAGCAGCCCTCGCCGGCTCCAGCGGCCTCCTTATCACCGCGCGCAGCGTGCAGGGCCTGGGCGCCGCGCTCGTCATGCCACTCAGCCTGACGCTCCTCTCGGCCGCCTTCCCGGCGGACAAGCGCGGGCTTGCGATCGGCATCTGGTCGGGCCTCAGCGGCCTCGCCGTCGCGCTCGGGCCCGTCGTCGGCGGAGCCGTGGTGGACGGACTGTCGTGGCAGTGGATCTTCTTCCTCAACGTGCCGATCGGGCTCGTGCTGGCGCCTTTTGCCTATCGCGTGCTCGACGAGAGCCACGGCCCGGACGGCCGCCTCGACGTGCGCGGCGTGGCTCTGGCGAGCACGGGCCTGCTCGCGCTCGTCTGGGGCATCGTGCGGGGGAACGACCAGGGCTGGCTGTCGGCCGAGATCGTGGGCGCGCTCGCTCTCTCCGTCGTGCTGCTCGGCGCCTTCGTGGCCTGGGAGCGCCGCGCGCCAGCGCCCATGCTGCCGCTGCGCCTCTTCCGCAGCCGCGCCTTCAGCGCGACCAACGGCGTCTCGCTGATCATGAACTTCGGCATCTTCGGCTCGATCTTCCTGCTGGCGCAGTTCCTGCAGACGGTGCAGGGCTACTCCGCCTTCGACGCCGGGGTGCGCACGCTGCCGTGGACGCTGATGCCGATGTTCGTGGCACCGCTCGCGGGCCTCTTCTCGGACCGCATCGGCAGCCGGCCGCTGATGTTCGCCGGCCTGGCACTGCAGGCGACGGCGCTCGCCTGGCTGGCGGTGATCGCCTCGCCCACGGTCGCCTACGGCAGCCTGGTCCCGCCCTTCGTCCTGGCGGGCGTCGGCATGGCACTCGTCTTCGCCCCCGTCGCGAACACGATCCTCTCGAGCGTGGGCCGGGGAGACGAGGGCAAAGCGAGCGGCGCCAACAATGCGATCCGCGAGGTCGGCGGCACCCTCGGCGTGGCGGTGCTTGCAAGCGTGTTCAGCCGTCAGGGCAACGTCCTCGACGGCCAGGGCTTCGTCGCCGGGCTCGTGCCCGCCATCTGGATCGGTGCGATCGTACTGGCCGGCGGCGCGCTGCTCGCACTGCTCGTACCGGCTCGCGCCGGCTCTGCCAAGCAGACGGCTGCGCCTGCGATCCGCGAGCCCGAGCTCGCGTTCGATCTCAGCGCATCGTGAGCACGTAGGGGATGCTGGCGGCGCCGGCCAGTGCGGGCACGCGTGCCCGGAGTGCGAACTGGCCGGCGTGCAGGATCGCGAACGATGTCGCGAAGGCCCCCGCCTCGTCGGCGCGGACCCGGCCGATTGCATGCCAGCCGGTCGCGGAGAGCGCCTCGAGCAGGAGCACGCGACCGCGCAGCTCTGCAAGTCGTCCGCTCACCCGCGCGACCGTCGGCGCCGAGCGGCTCTGCACCAGCACGCGGAGCCGAACCGGCAACCGCCGAGGGGCGAGGCGCACGAGCACGCGTCCCGGCGCCACGTTCAACCGCACGATCGCGGCGCCTGCGCACACAACCCGCAGCGTCGCGACGCCGCGAGCGGTGGCTCGGACGCGCAGCGTGTGCTTCGCTCGTCCACAGAGAACGCCCACGGCGATGCGCAGGCGCGCCCGCGCGTGCAACCGCACGATCACGATCCGGGGCCGCTTGCCGCCGAGTCGCGGATGGAAGGCATGGACGCCTGCAGCGTCGCGGCTGCGTGCCGCGGCTGCGGGCGAGAGCGGAGGCGCGCCGGGGGACGCCGCGCCGCCGGTGGCGGCGCCCCCGGCCGCCGGGGCGCTGCCCCCTCCCGCCGACCCGCTCGCCACGACGCTGAAGTCCCACGCGAGCCTGGCGCGGTTGCCGGCCCGGTCGGCGACCTCGAGCACGAGATGGTGGAGGCCGACGACGAGCCGGCGCGCGACGACCCCGCGGACGACCTCGTCGGCGCGCCGTACGTGCTCGACCGGCGTTCCGTCGAGGCGTCAGAGCGAGCGAGTCGGGATCGACGCCCGAGCCGCCGTCGCTGACGGCGACGCTCACGCCGAGCGCCTCGCTCTCGCTCACGGCTCCGCCCGGCTGGGGCTCGGGAGCGCCGATCGAGGGGGGCGCGGTGTCGGGCACCGAGAAGTGCGCGGCGCCGTCGCTGCGGTTGCCGGCCGCGTCGACCGCCGACCACGTCAGCGCATGCTCCCCATAGGCGAGCGGCGCCACAGGGCGAGCGGTCGCTCGCCCGCCCGCAAGCTCGGCGGCGAGGGGCGCGCCGTCGATCTGCATCGCGACAGAGGCCACGCCGCTCGTCGCATCGCCGACGTCGAGAACGATTGCAGGCTGCGGGCCGTCGGCGACGGCACCGGGCGGCGTGTTTCGTCACCACCGGCGCCGTGCGATCGATGCGCACCACGAACGAGAGCAGCGCAGCCTGGCCGCCGCTGGCGTCCAGGCCCCCGAGCAGTCCGGCGTGCGCGCCGTCGCCGAGCGCCGCGGCCGAGAGGCACATGCGCGGCTGAGCCGCAGCGCCGCCCGGCTGGTACTGGGAGCCCGTCGCCGCAGGGTCCCAGCGAGACGAGGCGGCGTCGCTCGCGATCCACACGGCACCGACGCCGGACTCGGCGTCCGCGATCGCAACCGTGCCGCAGACGTCGCCCGCATGCCAGGCGCCGTCGAGCAGGCCTCCGCCATCGACCCAGGCCAGGCTCGGGGGAGCGAGTCCTGGACCGTGACGTCCAGCCGCACGAGCGTGATGTAGTCGTCCCACGGATCCGTCACCAGGCCGGCCGCGGCGGGATGCGCGTAGAGCGACACGCCGACCTGCCGGTAGCCCCCCGGGAGGGCGACGACGTGATCGGCCAGGGCGGTCGTCTGCTGCTCGGCCACGATCGCGGGCGCGGCATCCCAGTCGCCGGAGGCACGAACCTTCACGCGGGCGAAGAACTGGCTGTGTCGCATACGGGTGCGATAGGTCAGCGCGCCGCCCACGATCAGCGTGCCCGGCGGCGCGGTCCACTCCCAGCGGCCCTGCGACCAGATGGCCTGCGAGCCGCCGGCGCGCGCGAAGATGCGGTTGGTCGAGATGTCGGGGCAGCCCGCCGGCGAGCTTCGCCCGCAGAGCATGTAGCCCGGCTCGACATAGCCGCCCCACCCCGAGAAGTCGCCTGCGAAGTCGTAGGAGAGCGTGTACTGGCCGGCGTGCGCAGCGGACGTGCCCGCCAGGACGAACAGGATGGCTGCCACGAGTGACAGGAGGCGGATGCGTGTCATGGGGCGATGTTCGGCCCGCTGACTGTGCCGTGTCTGTGCCGGGGCGTGCCGAGACGGGCACGCCTGGCTGTGCGGCCGCTAGGACCGGTAGACGAACGTCGCGCGGCCGATCAAGCTCGCGAACGTGGGTGTCGATCCGCCGCTGCGAAGCGCCGGCCAGACATACCAGACGTAATTCCCCGTCGTCAGCAGCCCTGCCGGGATGCGGAAGGAGGCGTGCGACGGCCAGACGGTCAGGATCCGCTTGCCGTTGTGATAGAGCTGGACGTTGTAGTACGCGCTGCCGTGCTTGGGCTTCCAGCTCAGACGCGGCGCGCTGTCATGTACGACGCTGCCCGTGAGCGGCCGCAGCGGGATCAGCGAGGCGAGCGAGACCTTCGTGCGGGCCGGCGGCGAGACGAGGCCGCCCTTGGCGTAGGAGAAGAGCGCGAGGTAGCCCGTCTGGCCCGCGCGCAGCGTCAGCTTGGTCGACGCGCCGAGCCCTCGATAGACCTTCGTGCCGTCCTGCGGCCGCTTCGGAGCATGATCGAGATTGAGTACGACGAGCACGCTCTTGAGATCGGCGGTTGTCGGCTTGACCCAGCGCAGCGTCAGCGTGACGTTGGCGCCGGGCGTCTTCGAGCGCACGCGCGTGAGCGAGAGGTTGCTCGGCGGGGGAGGGGCGACGGCGGCGGGGGGCGCGGGCGCGACCACGGCGTTGGCCACCGTGACGGTCGCAACCGCCGTTGCCGTGTGGCCGGCGACATCCGTGACGACCTCGCAGATGTCGTACGGCCCGTTGGGCACACCGGCCGTGTCCCACTGCGTGCCGATCACCACACCGGAGGGGCAGGCGCCCGTGGGTCCCACGTGCAGGCTGCTGGAGGCGACGCCGGAGCCGGCGTCGGCGGCGGCGCCGACGACGCTGATCACGCCGCTCACCGCGCCGGTCGGTGACTTCCCGGGCACGCTGATCGTGGCTGTCGGGGGAAGCATGTCGACGACGACCGTCACTCCCGGGCTGTAGGCGGGCTTGCTGAGATCGGCGGACTGGATGTAGTAGCACCACGTCCCATCGGGAGCCGGATCGGAGTAGCTGCCCGTCGTGTTGTCCGGGAACGTCTGCAGCGCCTGCCCGCCCGCTGCCGGAGTCGTGCACGGGCCGGGCGCGCGCAAGACGGTCTGCGTCACGTTGAAGACATCCGCGCCCGGCGTCCACGAGATCGTGACGGGAGAGGCGTAGCGTGCGCTGGTCTGCAGCGGGGCAGTCGCAGGGGCGGTGGCGGCCTGCGCGGCCGAGGGCGCGAGGGCTGCTATGCCCGCGGCCACTGCAGCGAGGATGGAACGTCGCAGCATGTGCGGAAATGGTACGGCCCGGGCGTCGTGTCACCCATAGGACTCCCCGTTCGGGGGGGCACAGGCACCCTCGCGAGTCTCGGTTCCGAGCGGTCGGCCAGCAGCGCAGGGGCCACCTCCGGGAGCGGCGTTGGCGGTCTGACACGATGCCGGGCGTGGCACGACTCGCCTCGAACTGGCTGCCGCCGCTCGTCTGGATGGCAGTGATCTTCACGTTCTCGACCCGGCACGGCGGCGGGCATCTGCCGACGGCAGAGATCGTGCTGCGCAAGCTCGCCCATGTGACGGAGTACCTCCTCCTGGCAGCGCTGCTGATGCGCGCACTGCGCCGCAGTGGGGTCGCGATCGCGGTTCCGGTGGCGATCGCCGCGGCCCTCGTCTATGCCGCCAGCGACGAGTGGCACCAGTCCTTCGTCCCCGGTCGCACGGCCACGCCGCGCGACGTCGCCATCGACGGCGTCGGCATCGCCCTCGCAGCCGTGATCGCGACGCGCACGCCGCTGAGAGCGCGCCTCGCATGAGCCGGGCGATGATCTTCGCCGAGCGGGCACTCGCCCCTGGGGGCGACGACATCTGGCCCGCCGCGCTCGAGCACCTGGCGCGGCGCTTCGCCTCCATCCGCCGGCTCGACGTCGCGGCCGTGCCCGCGCGCGAGTCGGCCGTGGCGTCGCTCGAGGCCTGGGCCGGAGGCGACGTCAGCTCGTGGCGGCTCGAGCTCGGGCGCTTCTACGACGACCACGCCCGTATGCACCTGCGGCGCGATCCGGCGACGGCGTTGCTGCTCGCCTCCCTGCGCGCCGACGGCGTGCGGCTGGGCGCCTACGGGCAGGGGCCGCGCGAGGCGTCGGCGGCGACGCTCGGATTCCTCGGGCTCGACCGGCGCCTCGACGCGATCGTGCTCGAGCCGGCAGGCGACGGCTTCACAGCCTGCCTGGCGGCGCTCGGCGCGAGCGAGGCCGGACATGTGCAGACGCGCGAGGAGCTTGCGGAGCTGAGAGCCTCCGACTGAGGCGGCGTGGGCGTCCGGTGCTCGGCTCGCCCCGGGGCTGCTAGGTCAGCAGAGCGCGCCGCAGGGCGTCCTCGAGACCCGAGCGTGCGATTGCGAGCACCTGGTCGCCCGGCCGCACGATCGTCTCGGGCCCGGCGATGTCGGAGGCCCCCGCCCGCAGTACGGCGATCAGGCGCGCGCCCTCCGGCAGCGGGATCTCCGAGACGCGGCGCTGGGCCACGTCGTCACCGAGCTGGACCTCCACGACCTCGAGTCCCTCGCGTCGCAGCTCGAGCAGCGGAACGAGCTCATGGTCGGGAAGCTCGTGCTCGATCAGGCGCATGATGGACGTCGTGGCGCAGACCGACGGGGCGATCCCGAGCAGGTCGAAGAGCTCGTGGTTGCGCGGATCGTTGACGCGCGCGATCACGCGCTCGACGCCGTAGCGCTCGCGCGCCACCTGACAGACGACGATGTTGTCCTCGTCGTCGCCGGTCACCGCAACGACCAGCTCGGCACGCTCGATGCCGCAGCGCTCCAGCACCGCGAGCTCGGTCGCGTCGCCGTGCTGGGCGACGTGCTCGAGCTCCTCCTCGAGGAGGCGGTAGCGGCCGGCGGACTGCTCGATCACGCTGACCTCGTGGCGCATCTTGATCAGCTCGTGGGCGAGATTGCGGCCGACCTTGCCTCCGCCGGCGATGAGGATGTACATCAGATCGCCGCCGCGTGGGAGAGCACCGTCTCGGAGAGCACGTCGATCGCGCCCGAGGTCGGGCAGACGGTGCGCATGCCTAGCTCGGCGTAGAGCGCGGCGCGCGCAGGATCGAGCACGCGCACGACGACGCAGCTGACGCCGTAGCGCTTCTGGGCGATCTGCGCGCAGACGACGTTCGTGTTGTCGCCGTTCGTGGCGACGACAACGGCCTCGGCGCGCTCGATGCCCGCAGCGACCAGCGTCGCGATGTCGAGCGCGTGGCCCTCGACGGTGATGCCCGCGAAGCCGTCGCCGAGGCGGCTGAAGGCCTCCGAGCGCTCGTCGATCACCGCGACCTCCCAGCCGCCGTCGCGCAGCCGCAGCGCGACCGCCGATCCAACTCGCCCGCAGCCGACGACGACTGCGTGCTTCCCATCACCCTGCGCTACGTCCAACATGCGCGGAGCGTAGCGCGGGCGCGCACAGAAGGCCCCTATCATCCTGGCCCGTGACCAGCGAACCGCTCGGCATCGGCCTGCTCGGATACGGCACCGTCGGCTCGTCCGTCGACCGCTTGCTACGCGAGCGGGCGGACGTCGTCGAGCGCGTGGCGGGGCGTCCTGTGCGCGTGGTGCGGGCACTCGTGCGCGACGCGGCGCGCACGCGCGAGGGAGCCGCGCCGGGCCTCCTCACCGACCGCTTCGAGGACATCCGCGACGACCCGTCGATCAAGGTCGTGGCAGAGGTCATGGGCGGCGTCGAGCCGACGCTCGGCTACCTGCGCGAGCTGCTCGAGCGCGGCGTCTCGGTCGTCTCGGCCAACAAGCAGCTGCTGGCGCGCCACGGCGCCGAGCTGCAGCAGGCGGCCGACCTCGGCGGGGCGCAGCTGCGCTACGAGGCTTCCGCGTGCGCGGCGATCCCGGTCGTGCGCGTGCTCCAGGAATCGCTCGCAGCAGCCGGCGTCGACGAGCTGATCGGCATCGTCAACGGCACGACCAACTTCATGCTCACGGCCATGGCGCGCGATGGCCAGAGCTACGCGGATGCGCTCGCGGAGGCGCAGGCGCTCGGCTACGCAGAGGCCGATCCGACGGAGGACGTCGGCGGGGCCGACGCGGCCGCCAAGCTCGCGATCCTCGCCTCGCTCGCCTTCCACCGGCACCTGCACATCGACGACGTGCCCTTCGAGGGGATCGACACGCTGCACGACGACGACGTGGCGTTCTCGAACGAGCTCGGCTACGCGGTCAAGCTGCTCGCGCACGCGCGGCTCTCGGCCGAGGGCATCGCTGCCAGCGTGGCGCCCGTGCTCGTCCCGCACGAGCACCCGCTCGCGCGTGTCAGCGGCAGCTTCAACGCGGTCATGCTGCGCGGCCGCGAGATTCGCGAGATCACGCTGCAGGGCCCTGGTGCCGGCGGCGCCGAGACGGCGACGGCCGTGATCGGCGACCTGCTCTCGGTGCTCGGGCCGCGCGCCGACGGCGAATCGGGGACGGCCTTCCGCGAGCTGCCGCTCGAGCCCGCCGGCAGCGCCCGCAGCCCGCTCTACGTGCACCTCGAGGTGACCGACCGGCCGGGCGTGCTGGCCCGCATCGCGGCCGTTTTCGGCGACCGCGGCATCTCGCTCGGCGCAATGATCCAGCGGCCGAGGCCAGGCGACCTCGCCTCGCTCGTCTTCCTCACGCACCCGGCCTCGGAGGAGCACGCGCGTGCCGCCGTGGCAGAGATCGCGACGCTCGACTTCTGCCACGGACAGCCGCGCGTCCTGCGCGTGCTCGCCGCGTGAGCGCGAGCGAGGGCCTGCTTCAGAGCGCAGACGGGCGGCGGCTGCTCGCGGCGCAACTGTTCGACTCCCTGGGCGCGGGCATCGGGCTGGTCGCGCTGCCGTGGATCGTGCTCGACGCCGGCGGGGACGCGTCGACCGCCGGGCTGGTCGCCGTCTTCGGCCTGGTGCCCTACGTCGTCTTCGGGCTCTTCGCGGGCGTCACGGGCGACCGCCGGAGCCGCCGGCGCGTCGTCATCGCCGCACACTCGACGCAGACCGTCTGCGCGCTCGCCGTTCCCCTCTGGGCGATCTGGGGCGCGACGCCGGAGTGGCTCGTGCTGGCGGTGGCGTTCGCGGTGGGCATCGCGCGCACCTTCGCCGACGCGGCCGCCTTCGGCGCGATCGCGCAGATCGTCGGGCCCGCCCAGTTCGGCCGCGCCCAGGGGCTGCTCTCCACGGTCTGGGCGACCGGCATGGTCAGCGGCCCGGCACTCGGCGGGCAGCTGATCGGAGCCATCGGCCCGAGCCGCGCGATCGCCGTGCAATGCGCCGCCTTCGCTCTCGCCACCGTCTGCGCGATCGCGATCCGCCACCCGCTGAGGCCGCCCGCCCCCAACGCGGGAGGCATCCGCGACGCGATGCGCGAGGGCATCGACGTGATTCGCACGACGCCCGTTGTGCGGCGCATCACGTTGACGACGATCTATTGGAACCTCGCCTTCTACGGCGCGGAGGCCCTCGTCGTGCCGTTCCTGCGCAACACCATCGCGCTCGACGGCCAGCACGTCGGCTGGGTGCTCGGCGTCGGCTCGCTGATCGGCATCGCGACCGGTCCCGTAATCGTCTGGCTCGAGGGCCGCACGAGCGCATCGAGCGTGATCGTCGCGGGCGTCGTCGTGAGCGGCCTCGCAGTGCTCGCCCTTGCGGCTTCGACGGCGTTCTGGGAGGTGCTCGTCGTCTGGATCGTGCTCAGCCTCGCGCAGTGGGTCAGCTTCACGACTGCGATCGGCGAGCGGCAGCGACACGCGCCGGCGCACCTGCAGGCCCGCGTGGGGATCACGGGGCGCGCGATCGCGATCGGCTCCATGACCGCCGGCGCCGGCGGGGCGAGCCTGCTCGCGCACGTCGTGGAACTGCGCACGCTGTATGTGGGCATGGGCATCGCGACGCTGCTGGTGGCCGCCGTGCTCGGGCCGCGGCTGCTGCGCGGCGAGAGTCCGGTGGCCGCCGCGGTCACCTCCTAGGCTCAGGAGACGGGAGCCGGCCCGGGCGGGATGTGCGCGGCGGGCCGTACATCCTCGGCCGTCGCGACGCTCGCGGTGCCGGGCGGGAACGAGGTCACGATCACGCGGCAGTGGGCGCGGCGGAGCAGGTTCTCGATCGTCTCCGAGAAGACCTGAGCGCGCCCTGCGTGTGCGCCGATATGCGGCACCGCGCCGACGAGGATGAGGCCTGCGTCGACCTCCCGGGCGATGCGCGCGACCTCGCCGCTGATCGCCCGGCTGCGCACCGGCATGAAGTCGACGGGCACGCCGTAGTCCTTCGAGAACATCAGCGACAGCTGCATCAGCTCCATGGAGCATTCGTTCGCCCCCGCGATGGGCGCGTCCAGCGGCAGCGCGAGCGGCACCTCCACCACGTTGACGCCGAGCACGCGCTCGCCCTCCTGCTCCTGGGCGAGCTTGCAGGCGATCGCCAGCATCTCCTCCTCGATCGGGCCACACTGCTTGAGTGGCACGACGATCGTGCCGAAGCGGAGGTCGATGACCTCCGGCGGGGGCGGAGCGGCCGCGTCGAAGCGCTCCAGCAGCGGCTTCTTCTGTACGCGCCGCATGACCACGAACAGCGCGAGGCCGCACGCCAGCCAGGCCGGCGGCAGGATGCGCCCGGCGCGGTGGGTGCCGAGATCGAGCACCCAGAGCGCCCATGACATCGCGAGACCGACCAGCGCGAGCACCGGGATGTCGCTGGCGCCGAAGCGGACGCTGCCGCCCATGCGCACTACGCGCGGCAGCAAGGGCTCGCGCACGCGCAGCGCCACGACAGCGGCGAACACGAGCATGAACGCGATCAGGATCCCGAACGAGTAGACGGATGCGAGCGCGTCGACCTCGCGCCCGAGCAGCGACACGGCCAGCATGAGCGCGCCGCTCAGGGCGATCAGGAGCACGACGGCCGCCGGCTCGACGCCGCAGCGCCGGGAGCGGCGCATGAGCGGCGGCGGCAGCCCGCCCATCGCCGCAAGTGCGCGCAGCGTACGCAGCGCGGCGCCCAGGGCGATCGCGGCGCTCGTCACGAGCACGCCGATCGCGCTGATGCTGACGAGCACGCGCACGACGTCGCCCGCGCTGCCGCCGAACGCCTGGTCGCCGATCGCCTGCGCGGCGCCTGCCAGCGGCGCTGTCCCCCAGATCGTCGAGAGATCGCTCGCATACCCCGAGGGGGTGCCCGGCGCGCGGTGCACGGGCAGGAGGGCGAGCGCAGCGGCGGCGATCACCGCGTAGGCCAGCACCGTGGCTGCGATCGCGCCGATCGTGATGCGCCGGAGGGGCCGCGCGGGGTTCGCCGCCTCCTGCAGCAGGCCGGCGACGATCTCGATGCCGGTGAAGGCCACGAGCGCGATCGGCAGCGCATAGCCGATCGACGTCCAGGTGGGTGCGACTCCCAGATCGACGGACTTGGTGAGCACGTCGAGCCGGCCGATGGCCGCCAGGCCGAGGATCGCGAGCGTGAGCTGCGCCAGCATGTCGACGAGCGCCAGCGGTCGCATCAGGTCCATGCGCGAGAACTGCGGCACGAGCCGGCCGAGGGCCAGCGCGGCGATCACCCCCACGGCGATGAGCTCCGCCGTCCGCCCGCTCATCTGGCCGATGTCGCCGAGCGCCGCCTCGGCGTAGCGCGGCACGAACAGCGCCGAGAGCAGCGCCACCACGAGCAGGTCGAGCAGGATCGCCCAGCCCACGAGGAAGCCCGCCGCGTCGCCGAACGCGCGCCGCACGATCAGGGGCGAGCCGCCGCCCGTGGCAGATGCCGCCTCTGCGTAGGCGCCCGCCGCCAGCAGCACGAGCAGGCCGATGACGGGCAGCACGATGGGCGTCAGGCCCAGCGCATACAGCGCGACGACGCCGAGGGCGAAGTAGAGCGACGAGGAGATCGTGCCGTAGATGGCGGCGAACAGCGCGTCCTCGCCGACGACCCTCTGGAGCACCGGGAGCTTGCGCGCCATTACTCGCGACGCCCCATGTGCAGGGCGAGCCAGCCCCGCCCGAGACCCGCGAGCACGAGCGCCCCGCCGAAGATGTAGCCGACAGCGACGCCGGATCCACCGGCCTGGGCCGTGCGCACGAGGGCGACCAGGCCGAGCACGACAAGCACCGCGCTGAGGATCAGCGAGACCCGGTTGCGGCCGGTCACGGCGCGCCTCCGGGCCGCTGGACGACGGCGTGCGAGGCACCGCGCCACTCGGGCGTCGCGCCGACCATCACCTTGCAGCGCGCATGGCGGAGCACGTAGTCGACGGTCGACCCGAAGAGGCGCGCGGAGCGTACGGAGCGGCCCGGCGATCCGAGCACGATCACCTCGCTGCCGCGCCGCTCGGCCTCCTCGACGATCGCACGGCCGGCGTTGCGGGTGCGGACGAGACGCGAGATCACCTGCACACCGTAGACATGGCCGAGCGCCTCGGCCTCGGCCAGCTGCTCGTTGGCGCGCGCCTCGTCATCGGGCGAGATCTGCGACAGAGGCCGGGCCGCGGGCACCTCGAGGGTGTAAACGGCGACCACGCGGGCGCGTCGCTCGGACGCGAGCCGCAGGGCGGTCGCAGTCATCTCGTCGGCCACGCGCGCGTCGGTCACGTGCAGCACGATCGTCCGGTACTCGATCTCGATCGCCGGTCCGCGCACCTTCGTGTCCGCGAAGACGGTCTTCGTGAGCGGCAGGCCCTGGCGCTTGCGGTAGGCGACGTAGATCAGCATGCCCAGCAGCAGCCAGCCGAGGCCCGCCCAGCGCACGGCCGGGAAGAGCGCCGCGACGACGATGAAGGCCGCGAAGGTCCCCAGCCCCCCGAAGACGGCGAAGAGCGGGATGTCGTGCTCGCCGATGCGCATGTTGAGCGGCGCGCGGAATGGCTGGTCGGGGTCGCGCTTCGATTTCCGCACCCGCAGCGCGAAGACCGAGGCGTGCGCGATCGTGAACGAGAGCATCGCCCCGAACGCATACAGGTTGCCGAGGAACGCGACGCCCTGCCCGCCGGCCAGCTTGGCGGCCTCGATCATGCCGATCGCGGCGACGGTGTAGACCACGATCGCGACCCAGGGCGTGCGCCAGGTCGGGTGCACCGTGCGCAGGAAGTCCGGGAACTGCCGGTGCACGCCCATCGAGTACGTCAGCCGCGAGACGCCGATCAGGCCGGCGTTCGTGGCGATGATCAGGATCGTGCCCGCGAGCAGCCCGACGTAGTAGCTGACCGGCGTCGTCAGCGGCCCGAGCCCGAGGTTCTGCACGATGCCCTGCACCGGATCGCCCGCGTACTTCGCGCCGAGCGCCGTCCAGTAGTGCGTGCCGCCGGTGCCGGGCGGATGCGAGAGCGCCGGCGTCTCGTGGATCGGCATCGCCGAGAGCGCCACGGCGGGCAGGAAGGCGTAGATCGCGAAGACCGCGGCGGCCACGAGGCCAATCGAGCGCGGTACGTCCCGAGCGGGGTCGCGCGCCTCCTCGGCCATGTTCGAGATCGTCTCGATGCCGGTGTACGCGACCATGCCGATGGGAATCGAGATCAGGAACGCGGAGACCGTGGGCGTGGTGCCGAAGTGCACGTTGCGGACGAGCACCTGCGGGTCGAGGATCAGCGCGACGCCGACAACCACGAGCAGCGCCTGCGTGGCGAGGTCGGCGATCGCGAGGAAGATGTTGAGCCGTGCGGACTCCTGGATCCCGCGGATGTTGAGCAGCGCAAGCACGATGCACAGCCCCGCGGCGACCACGACCTGCCCGGTGAGGCCGTTTCGCATGAACCCGCAGCCCGGGAAGACGGAGAGATAGGGCGGCACGGTGTAGGCCGAGATCGCGATCGTGACCGTGTAGTTGAGCATCTGCGCCCAGGCCGCGAAGAACGACACCGCCTCGTTGAAGGCCCGGCGCGAGAAGGACGCCGAGCCGCCGGCCTCGGGGAAGCGGGCGGTCGCCTCGGCGTAGGTGGCCGCCGTGAACGCGAAGATCACGCCCGAGATCGCGAACGTGACCGGCGTCATGCCGCCGGCGTAGAGCGCGGTGACGCCGAGCGCGTAGTAGATCGAGGAGCCGACGTTGCCGTAGGCGGTCGAGAACATGTCCCCCACGCCGAGGACGGCGGGGAGCCCATGCGAGCTGCGGCGGCGGAGCAGCGGCACCCGTTACCCCGTGAACGCCCATTTGCGCAGCACACTCTGCGCGTCGAACGTCACGAGGACGTGCACCGTGGTCTGCGTGCCACCGTGCGCGCCGTGCCCGACGACGAGCGTGCAGCGGAGCGAGCCCGCGCCGCTCCTGGCCTTGTCACCGCAGTGGATGCGGCGGATCGTGTCCAGCCCCTTGAGATCGTGCCGGGCCGGGAACGGGTCGGTGGAGGCGATGTAGAAGCCCTCCCAATCGTCCTTGATCGTCGAGACCGCGACCTTGCTCGCGTCCTTCGATGTGCCGCAGCCCGAGATCACGAGTGCGACCCCGATCAGCAAGCCGGCTGCGAACGCGCGCATGCGGCGGCAATCTAGCGCGCGCGGCGGGGGCCAGGTGCCCGCCCGAGCATCGGAGGCCCTCGTTCGACGCCTCTAGAGGAAGTGGACGATCAGCGGGATGATCAGGATCGCGACGATGTTCGTGATCTTGATCATGGGGTTGATGGCCGGCCCGGCGGTGTCCTTGTAGGGATCGCCGACCGTGTCGCCCGTGATCGATGCGGCGTGCGCGTCCGAGCCCTTGCCGCCGTGCGCGCCGTCCTCGATCAGCTTCTTCGCGTTGTCCCACGCGCCGCCGCCCGCAGTCATGGAGATCGCCAGGAAGAGGCCGGTCACGATGGTGCCGACGAGCAGGCCGCCCAGCATCTCGTAGGAGATCAGGCCGACGACGATCGGGATCACGATCGGGATCAGCGCCGGGATCCGCATCTCCTTGAGCGCGCGGCGCGTGACGATGTCGACGCAGCGGGCGTACTCGGGCTTGGCGGTGCCCTCCATGATCCCCGGGATCTCGCGGAACTGGCGGCGCACCTCCTCGACGACCTCCGAGCCGGCGCGGCCGACCGCCTCCATCGCGAGCGAGGCGAAGAGGTACGGCATGATCCCGCCGATCAGGAGCCCCACGAGCACCCAGGGGTTCGCGATCGAGAAGTCGACGTTGACCGTCTTGCCCGCGGCCGCGGCCTTCTGCACGAGCTCGTGCGAGTAGGAGTCGAAGAGCACGAGGGCGGCGAGACCGGCCGAGCCGATGGCGTAGCCCTTCGTGACGGCCTTCGTCGTGTTGCCGACGGCGTCGAGCGGATCGGTGATGCCGCGCACCGACTCTGGCATGTCCGCCATCTCGGCGATGCCGCCCGCGTTGTCGGTGATCGGGCCGAAGGCGTCGAGGGCCACGATCATGCCGGCCAGCGAGAGCATCGCGACGGCTGCCAGCGCGATGCCGGTGATGTCGCCGAGCTTGTAGGCGACGAGGATGCCGATGCCGATCACGAGCACGGGTGCGGCCGTGGCCTCCATCGACTTGGCGAGGCCCGCGATGATGTTCGTCGCGTGACCCGTCGTCGAGGCCTCCGAGATGCGCTTGACGGGCCCCCACCTGGTGCCCGTGTAGTACTCGGTGATCACCATCAGGAGCGCCGTGATGACGAGGCCGACGAGCGCGCAGAGGTAGAGCCTGCCCCAGGACTGGTGGGTGACCGGGATCTTGTCGACCATCCAGTTCATGACCGGGATGAACACGAGCGCGGAGATGCCGGCCGTGATGATCACTCCGCGGTAGAGGGCGCCCATGACGCTGCCGCCGCCGCGCACCTTGACGAACTGCGTGCCGATGATCGAGGCGACGATCGAGACGCCGCCGAGGATCAGCGGGATGCCGAGGCCCGCGGCGCCCCAGCCCGCCTGCTGCGCGAGCAGCATGCCGGCCACGAGCGTGACCGCGTACGTCTCGAAGAGGTCGGCCGCCATGCCCGCGTCGTCGCCGACGTTGTCGCCGACGTTGTCGGCGATCACAGCCGGGTTGCGGGGGTCGTCCTCGGGGATGCCGGCCTCGATCTTGCCCACGAGGTCGGCCCCGACGTCTGCGCCCTTCGTGAAGATGCCGCCGCCGAGGCGCGCGAACACGGAGATCAGCGAGCCGCCGAAGGAGAGGCCGACGAGCGCATGCACCGCGGACGTCTCCGAGACGCCGCCCTGGCGCAGCGCGCCGTAGTAGCCCGCGACCCCGAGCAGGCCGAGGCCGACGACGAGGATGCCGGTCACGGTGCCGCCCTTGAAGGCGACGTCGAAGGCCTCGCCGAGGCCGGTGCGGCCTGCCTCGGCAACGCGCGCGTTGGCGCGCACGGCCGTGTTCATGCCGACATAGCCGGCGGCCGCGGAGAGCACGGCGCCGATGATGAAGCCGAGCGCGACCTTCCAGCCGAGGTCGTCCGACCAGATGCCCGCGATCAGGAGCAGCGCCCCGACGACCACGGCGACCACGCCCACCGTGCGGTACTGGCGGTTGAGGTAGGCCGACGCACCCTCCTGGATCGCCGCCTGGATCTCGCGCATGCGCTCGTTGCCGGGCGACTGCTGCAGCACCCAACGCGTCAGGTACGCGCCGTAGGCAACGGCCAACAGGCCACAGATCAGGGCGAAGAGCACGTTGTGCTCCACGAGGAACGTCTGCATGACCGACTCTGCTCCCTCTCGAGAAGAAACCAGCCCGACGCCGCGCGGCGGGCCCTAGGCGCACCGCGGCACGCGGCGCGATCGTAACAGGCCTGACCGGTTACATACGCCGGATGCGCACGTGTTTGTGACGCCGGCGGGACGCTCCTGGGTGGAAGCACCACGTACCCGCCGATCCAGTCGTTCGCGGGGTCACCCGATGCCGCGCAAGCGCAAGAACGCACCGCAATGGCGGGTGACCACCCCAACGGCGACAGGTGGAACGGGGGCAGGCCTCGCCGGCGAGCCGACGGCATCGGCACCCCGAGGACGGGAGGCCTGACCCGCGTCCAGTCGGGCACGTCACGGCACGGAGAGTGGCAACGCCCGCCACTCGCCCGCCGGCGCAACGGGACACACGTGGGGTCTGGCCCGCACGTGGCAGGCCCGTACCCGCCGATCCAGTCGTTCGAGGGGTCACCCGATGCCCCCGCAAGCGCAGGAACGCACCGCAATGGCGGGTGATCACCCCAACGGCGCCAGGTCGAACGGGGGCAGGCCTCGCCGGCGAGCCGAATCGGCACCCCGAAGACAGGAGTCCTGACCCCTGCGTCCAGTCGAGCACGCACGGCAACGGAGAGGCAACGCCCGCCACTCGCCGCAGGCACAACAGGAGGTTGCCCAAGCACGGCGCACCCGCCGATGCAGTCCTCAGGACTCAGCCTTTTACAAAACACACATGGGGTCTTTACAAAACACACATGGGGTCTGGCCCGACACGTGTCGGGCCAGACCCCATGTGTGACAGGTGGAACAGGCGGGAGCCTGACGTCTGCGTCCAATCGAGCACGCACGGCACGGAGAGGCTCCTTAGACCTCGCCGCCCGGCGTCCAGATCGGCGGGCGCTGCTCGCCGGGGCCGTCGTCGCCGGGGCCGTCGTCGGCGGGCGGGTCGTCGTCCAGCGGCGGGGCGGCGGCGGCGGCCGCGCCGGACTGCACGAACGCCATGCGCAGCTGGGCGAGCTCGCGTCGCAGCGCCTCGAGCTCGTCGGCCTCGGCCGTCGGCGCCAGCAGCTCCACCACGCCGGCCAGCGCGTCGATCGCCTCGCGGGCCTGCTCGCGGTCGGCGTGCTCGGGGCTCGCCATGCCCAGGCGGATGGCGGCCTGGTTGGCGAGCATCACGGCGGTCTGCGTCAGCAGGTCGCGCGGCCGCATCTGCAGCAGCTGCGCAGCGAGTGCCGCGCGGATGTCGTCCCCTCCGGGGGCTTCCTCGTCCTCAGCCACGTGCCGCCTCCTGTGCAAGAGCGACGTCGACGGATTCGCGCGTCACGCGCACCTGGTCTGCGAAAAGCTCCTCGAGCGTCGCGCCGGCCTCGAGCGCGGCGATGGAGCGCTGGGCCGAGTTGCCGCTGTCGAGCATCCGCTCGAGCGGCTCGAGGTAGGGCGCGAGGCCCAGCGTCGCGATCTCGGGAGCGGCATCGGCGAGCTGCGCGCGCACGCGCTCGGCTGCGGGCACCGAGGCCATGCCGCGCTCGTAGTCGATCAGCTCGCCGGAGAGGCCCCAGCGGATGGCGCGCCACATGTTCTCCTCGATGTGGCGGCCGCGCAGGTCAAGCATCGGCTCGCCCTCGTCGATCGCCCGCAGACGACGCGCCGAGAGCGCATACGCGTAGGCCATCACGGCGAGCGACTCGCGCACGTCCGCGAGCGCGTCGGCATTGCGCAGCTCGACCGTCCCGTACGACTGGTGCGGCCGGACGCACCACCAGATCTCGGTGTGCTCGCGGATCGAGCGCGTCTCGACGAGCCAGCGGACGAAGCGGTCGTAGTCGTCCCAGCCGGCGAACGGCTCCGGAATGCCACAGCGCGGGAACATGCGCGTGAAGAGCTGCGTCCGCGTCGAGTGCAGATGCGTGTAACGGCCCTCGTACCACGGAGACGAGGCCGACAGCGCGAGCAGGTCGGGCAGCACGGAGCGCATCGCGTTGGCGAGAGCGATCGCGCGGTCGGCATCGCGCACGCCGACGTGGATATGGATGCCGAAGGTGTTGTTGCGCCAGGCGACATAGCGCAGCGTGCCCTCGACGATGCGGTAGTGGGGGGTGTCGATGACCTCCTGCTCCCACCAAGGCGACCAGGGGTGCGTGCCGCAGGCAGCGAGCGCGACTCCCATGGCATCCGCCTCGGCAAGCAGGCCGCGCCGGTGCTCGACCAGCTTGCGCGCGGCGTCCGGGAAGGACTCGGAGCGTCCCGTCTTGAGCTCGATCTCCGAGGAGATCAGCTCGCCCGCGGTGTGCTCCCCGAGTGGCGTGGCGTCGGTGCGCGCCTTGAGCTCGCTGAAGCGGTTGACGAGCCCGAGCGTCAGAGGGTCGACGATCTGGAACTCCTCCTCGATCGCGAGCGTCAGATCCTGCGAGCGGGCGAAGTGGGCCCGCGCCTCGTCCAGCGCCAGCAGCGGGTCGGGGATGCTCTGGCCCATCGGGGCGAGGTTACCAGCGCACTCGCTCTCCAGCCGCGGGCGAGATCTGCCGATAGAGCGAGCGTGGAGCGAGCACGCCGGGCGTATTTCCTTCTCCTGGGCCTGGCCTGCGCGGTGGGCTGGTCCACGGGCTTGTGGGCCGCTCCGCTCGTGGGCTTCGCCCTGCTCGAGCTCGCCTGGACGCTGGTCGACCGGGCGGGTGACCTACGTCAGGTAGAAGTAGAGCGCGTGCAGTAGCTCGACCGCCGGGCTCGAGCTGTGCACCACGACGTCGCCGGGCGTCTGCAGGAGCGCTTCGGAGTAGTTGAAGATGATGTGCACGCCTGCCTGGACGAGCTGATCGGCGACGGTCTGCGCCGCACCGGCCGGCACGGCGATCACCGCGGCGATGATGTTGTGCTCGGCGACTTGCGAGCTCAGATCCGCGGTCGAGCGAATGGCGACTCCCGCGAGCTCCGTCCCGATCTTCGCGGGATCGTCGTCGAAGATCGTGACGATGTGGAAGCCGTGATCGGCGAAGATCGACGAGCCGGCGATGGCCTGCCCGAGCCGGCCGGCGCCGATCAGGCCGATGTTGTGCTGCCCCGACGTGCGGAGAATGCCGCGGATCTCGGCGATCAGCGCGTCGATGTTGTAGCCCACGCCTCGCTTGCCGAACTTCCCGAAGGCCGACAGGTCGCGCCGGATCTGCGTGGCGTTGATGTGCGTGTACTCGGACACGTCCTGCGACGAGATCGAGCTGCGCCCCATCTTCTTGGCCTGCGTCAGCACCTGCAGATAGCGCGAGAGACGCGCCGCAACGCCGACCGTGAGACGTTCGCTCACTGGGGGACTCCTGATGCCTTCGGAAGGGAGATGCGGCCGAATCCAAGGGTCGTGCCGACCGCGCTCGTATCAGTAGCAGACTGTCGCGCAACGCCGCGCCAGGAGCGGGAAAGCGGTGTCACGAACTCGCCTCCGAGCGGCGAGCTTGTGCGAGTGCCACGGCGCGCGCCAGCGGGCCTGCCGCAACCGCGATCGTGAACGCCGGCTCGCCGTCGACGAGGATCACGGGGAGGTCGATCCGGTAGCGCCGCTCCAGCTCCTCGTCGCCGTCGATCGAGACCCGCCGCAGGTCGAAGCGAAGCCGCGGCGCCTCGCTCTCGAGCACCGCCAGGGCGCGAGCGCAGAGCCCGCAGCCGGCGCCCTCGTAGAGCACGACCTCGACGCGCTCAGCCGGCGACGGTAAAGCCGAGCTGCCGTTCACTCGTCACGTCGTCCGCCGAGACCGCGTCGATCACGAGGCGGTAGATGCCGGGCACGAGCGCCTTGCCGGTGCTCGGGTCGATGCCGGTGATGCCGTAGCGATAGCTGCCGGGCAGCAGCTCGTGGCGCTCGACCAGCCGGCCGAGCAGGCGCGACGCGCGGTAGAGATCGACGCTCAGCCGCTGCACCGGCGCGATCTCGAGCCGCGCGGGGCCGTTGGACCTCGCCGACCCGAGCACGAGCGAGAGCTTCGTAGCCGCATTGCCGTCGCCGGCCGGCTGCACGAGCGCGGGCAGGAGCGACGCGCTGCGGATCAGGCCCGCAGCGAGGTCGTCGCTGCGTGACAGCGCCCAGGGCACGCGCAGCGTGCCGCCTCCGTCGATCGAGACGATGATCCAGCCGCCGACGACGGCCGTCGCGTCGGGGAGCCCGTGGGCAGTCAGCGCGAGGGGCACCGGCACCGTCGCGCCGGGCGCGATCGAGATCGAGGAGAGCGCCCCGGTGAGCGCGACGGAGGCGTCGCCGTCGTCCACCTTGTCGCGGCTCAGCGAGAGCGACACGCTCACCGTCGAGCCGCTGGTGTTGGCCAGCGTGAGCACGCGCGAGATCTTGACGCTGGCGGCGCGCGCGAGGCCGAACGAGAGCGACGCCGGCTCGGCGACCACGCTTGCCGCAACCGCGCGCGCGGGATTGACGGCGCCGCCCCCTTGCGCCTCGACGGCCGCGGGGCCGTCTCCGTCGCCGCCGACGGCGGTGGCCGACCCCACGAGGGCACCGCGCACGACCCTCGGCGTCCACGTCGGGTGGGCCTGCAGGACGAGCGCCGCGACGCCCGCGACCTGCGCGGCGGCCACGGATGTGCCGCTCTCGGCCAGGTAGCCGCCACCCGCCGCGGAGGTCGTGATTGCAACGCCCGGCGCGACGAGGTCGGGCTTGATCGAGTCGTCGAAGGCCAGCCCGGTGGAGGAGAAGGCGGCCACGGAGCCGGCCAGCGGGTTGGCGTCCGCCCTGGTGGCCGAGAACGTGATCGCGACCGCGCCGCCCGTGAGCAGCGTGGCGGCGGCAGTCGCGCCGCGATCGCCGGGCAGCACGGCGATCGGCAGCTTCACGCGATCGTCCAGGCCGAGCCCGCCTGCAGGAGCACCGCCGTCGCCGTAGAGCACGAGCGCCACCGCGCCGGCCGCACCGGCCGCGGCCGCGCGCTGCGCGATCGGCGCGCCGTCGCGCGGCAGCAGCACGGCCTTGCCGCTGACAAGGCTCGTCCCGTCCGGCGCCCTGAAGTCGCCCTCGTCCGTGCCGGCGACCACGTCGGCCGGCGCACGCAGCGTGTCCGACTTGGTGGGGCCGGCCGGAAGCACGAGCGGGATGGAGGCGTCGCTCCTGGGCGTCAGCGCTCCGAGCAGCGGCACGCCGTCGACGCCGGTCTCAGCGCCATTCGTGCCGAGCGCCACGTCAACCGTCGGCAGCGACGTGCGACCGTCGCTCGCCCCCACGGCGAGCCAGCCCGGGGAGGCGGCGGGAGAGGCGATCGTCCCGAAGCGCCCGCCGGTGGCCCCGTCGTTGCCCGCTGCCGCCACGAGCACTGCGCCCAGCCGCTCCACGCCCTCCGCGGCGACGGTCTCGGCCGAAGCGCCGAAGGCGGCAAACGGCTCCGCCAGCGGCGCGACGATCACGTTGGCGTGGTCGGAGAGATTGCCGTCGCCATTCGGGTCGAGGGCGCGGTCCAGGCCGGCGAGCAGCGTCGCAGTCGTGCCCATCAGCGCGCCCTGCTGCAACTCGAGCACCTGGATGGGGACGAGAGAGGCCGCAGGGGCGACGCCGTGCAGTCCGTCCGGCCCGCCGCGCCCGCTGACGATGCCGGCCATCGCGGTCGCGTGGGCGGCGGCCACCGGATCGGGATTGGCCTCCTGCGGCTTGCCCGCGATTGCGTTCCAGCCGGGTGCGGCGTCGTGCAGGTAGGCATGCGAGTCGTCGATCGGACCGTCGAGCAGCGCAATCGTCTCGCCCTTGCCGTCACCGCCGCCCGCCGCCAGCGGGCGCGCGTCGGCGCCGAGCTTGGCGAGGTGCCGCGCGACGATGGCGGCGGGGTAGAGGCGTCGCACCGGGTACACGCCCGCAACTTCCGGTGCGGCGCGCAGCTGTGCGACCTGATCGGGCCGCACCGTCGCCGCCACGGCGTTGAGCGCGTTGACGAAGTGGTACTGGATCGACATCCAGATGCCCGCGCGGGTGATCGCGTCGAGGTCGAGCTGCTGCGTCGCAGCCGCGGTCTTCGATGCATCCGCACCGTCCACGGAGACCGCCGGCGGAGCGGCCAGCACGATGATCACCTGCTGCGGCAGGGCCTGGCCGGAGCGACCGTCCGAGATCACGACGTCCCAGGCCCGCAGAGCCGAGTCGAGCGGGCCGGGCGCACCCTGGACGGGGAGCGCGGCGACGCCGGCGAGCGCTGCCGCCAGCGAGAGTGCGAGCGTGCGCGTGCGCATGCGGCGGCGGCGCTTCATGACCCGGTGAGGGTACACGACAGCGCTGGCGCCTCCGCCCCTACCCGGCCAGCGGGCTCCTCGCGTAGGCGTCCAGGGCGAGGTACTCGGCGGGCCCGAGCGCGCGCGCCCCGAAGGCCGCCGCGGCGACCATGGCGGCATTGTCGACGCACAGCGACGGCGGCAGCAGGTTGAGGCCGGCGCCGCGCTCGGCGCACGCGGCGGCGAGCGCCTCCCGCAGCGCACCGTTGGCCGCGACGCCGCCGACCACCGCGAGCTGCGTCCGCCCGGTGGCCTCGAGCGCTCCGACCGCGCGCTCGACGAGCTGCCGGACGATCGCCGCTTGGTACCCGGCTGCGAGATCCACGCGCGCCTCCGGCAGCCCATCGCCGAGCTCGCGCACCCGCCTCAGCAGCGCCGTCTTGAGGCCGGAGAACGACAGGTCGTGCCCGTCCTGGCCCTGCAGCACGGACGGGAACGGGAAGCGCCCGGCGTCGCCGTCGCGAGCCACGAGCTCGAGCGCCGCGCCTCCGGCGTCGCGCAGGCCGAGCAGGCGCGCGCCCTTGTCAAAGGCCTCGCCCGCCGCGTCGTCGCGCGTCCCGCCGAGGCGCGCCGGCGACGCGTAGTCGGAAACGTCGAGCACGAGTGTGTGCCCGCCGGAGGCGAGCAGGCAGGCGAACGGCGGCTCCAGGGCGAGTGGCTCGAGGCGCAGCGCAGCGACGTGCCCGAGCAGGTGGTCGACCGGCACGAGCGGCAGGCGGCAGCCATAGGCCAGCGCCTTGGCGGTCGAGAGCCCGACGAGCAAGGCGCCGATCAGGCCCGGCCCCTGCGTCACCGCGACGCACTCGAGGTCAGCGAGGCCGGCGCCGGCCTCGGCGAGAGCGGACTCGACCACCGGGACGACGAGCTCGAGATGGCGCCGCGAGGCGATCTCGGGCACGACGCCGCCGAAGCGCGCGTGCAGATCGGCCTGCGACGAGCGGATCGTCGAATGCACCCGCCCGTCCCGCGTCACGACCGCCGCGCAGGTGTCGTCGCAGGAGCTCTCGATCGCCAGGATCACAGGCCTGCGGGGCCGCTCGGGGGATCCCGCCACATGATCAGCGCGTCCTCGCGGTTATCGGTGTAGTAGCCGCGCCGGATGCCGGTCGGCTGAAAGCCCAGTGAGCGGTAGAGGCGGATCGCTGCCCCGTTGGAGACGCGCACCTCGAGCGTGATGCCCCGTTCGAGGTCGCGGGCGGTGTCGGCGAAGAGACGCTCGAGCAGCTTGCGCCCGATGCCCTTGCGCCAGTGGTCCGGGTCGACCGCGAGATTCATGACGTGCCAGGCGTCGGGATAGCGCGAGACGATCAGGTACGCGAGCAGCCGATCCTCCTCGTAGGCGCCGTAGCAGCGGCCGCTCGGCTTGCTCAGCTCACCGCTGAACATCGCGCGCGACCACGGCGTCGGATACGCCCTCCGCTCGATGCTGTCGATGTCGTCGAGCGCGTCGATCTGCAGGGGGTGGATCTCGATCACGCGACTCGAGGCTCCGCGTCGGGCCGGCGGACGTAGACGGGCTCGGGCGGACCGCCGGCGGCGAGCCCCGCCAGCGCTCCCGCGGCCGGCGCATGCCGCGCGTCGTCGTCGGGCGGCACGATCCCGCCGGCATGCTCGAGCAGCGCCCGGTGGCGGCGCGCGCCGTCGCCCACGCAGAGCGTGCCCGGCTCGAGGCGGCCCGCCACGCTCTCGGGGAGCTCGACCGAGGGGCCGGCCTCCCCGAGGGTGAACAGCTCGCCGCGCCGGGCGTCGACGAGGGCGAGCGCCCCGGGGGCGCCCGCCGCGAGCGCCTCGAGCGTCGACACGCCCGTGCAGGGACGCCCGAGCGCCAGGGCGAGGCCGCGGGCGGTCGCGATGCCGATGCGCAGCCCCGTGAAGGAGCCGGGCCCGCAGCCGACGACCAGCTCGCCGATGTCACTCGCCCGGCAGTGCGCCCGCGCGAGCACCTCGTCGACGAGCAGGAGGGCGCGCTGCGCGGCATGCCCGCCCTCGGCGCTCGCGTACGCGAGCTCGCTCCGCCCCTCGCCGACGAGGCCGCAGACGGCGCGCGCAGTCGCGCAGTCGAGCACGAGCGTCACTGGTGCCACCACCCTCACGCCGCCCAGACTAGTGATCGCCAACGTCTATCCGCCGCGCCCCACCCTCGCCGACGGTGATGCGGACGACCGCCTGGGGCGGCGGCAGCACGCCTTCCCCGACGCTCGCCCATTCGACGAAGACCGCACGCACGTCGTCGAAGTACGGCTCCAGGTCGCCCCAGGCCGCATCGTCCAGGCGCTCGCTGCGCGAGAGGTCGAGGTGGGCGATCGACCCGCCGGGGGCGTCGTAGAGGTGCGCGACCGTGAACGTCGGGCTCGTGACGGCCCCGGTGACGCCGAGCTCACGCGCCGCGCCGCGCACGAAGGCCGTCTTGCCGGCGCCCAGCTCGCCTTCCACGAAGACGACCGCGCCGTCGGGCAGCGCGCGTGCGAGCTCCGCGGCGAGCGCCGCGGTCTCGAGCTCAGAAGAGGCCCAGCTGCTGCTCATCGCCTGCGATCGGTGCGGCCGCCGGGGGAGCCGGCTCGGGTGCGCGCGCCACGGCCGAACGGCCGAGCAGCTCGCCGAGGCGCAGCATGTCGGCCTCGAGCGCGGGCATGAGGCGCGCGTTGTAGAGCGCCGCGGCCGGATGGTAGAGCGGCATGAGGGTGACCTCGCGGCCCGCGAACTGCGCTCGGCGCTCCTGCCCGTGGCTCTGCGAGACGCCGTGAGCCGCGCCGGCGAGCGCGCGGGTGGCGAGATCGCCGAGCGCTGCGATGACACGCGGGCGCACGAGCCCGACCTGGCGCTCGAGCTTGTCGCGACACGCGGCGATCTCCTCCGCTGCGGGGCTCTGGGTGGCCGGCGGCCTGCACTTGACGAGCGAGGTCACGTAGACGTCACGGCGCTCGAGGCCGATCGAGCCGAGCAGATCGGCGAGCAGCTCGCCCGCGACGCCGACGAGCGGCCGCCCAAGCCGATCGTCGTTGAAGCCGGGCGCGTCGGCGACCAGCATCAGCTCCGCCGGCATCGGTCCCTCGCCGGCGACCACGAGGGAGCGCGACGCGGCCAGCGCGCAGCGCGTGCAGTCGGCCCACTCGGCTGCGAGCCCGGAGCTCAGTGACGGCAGCCGCAGCCGCCGCCGCAGCACCCGCCGGCCCGCGGCGCGGGGGCACGGGGCGCCGGCTGATCTCCGCCGACGGTCCGCGCCGAGAACGTCGAGAGCAGCTGCGAGACCTCGCCGGAGGTGCACTGCGGGCAGGCGACGAGCGTCCCGTAGCGCGAGACGAGCTCCTCGAAGCGGTGGTCGCACGACTGGCATGCATACTCGTAGATCGGCATGGCCGAATCGTATCGCGGGAGTAGAATGGAGCCCGGACTCCATCCGCCGGAGGGGTACCGCACCAGCACATGCCGATCCACACGCCACCGCGCAGGCGCGCGGCCGTCGCACGCACGCTGCCCGAGCTGGCGGCGGAGCTCGCGGGCCGCGGCGATGTCGCGCTCGTGCCCACGATGGGCGCACTGCACGAGGGCCACCGCGCGCTGCTGCGCGCCGCGCGCAGCGCTGCGACGACGGTCGTCATGTCGCTGTTCGTGAATCCGGCCCAGTTCGGCCCCGGCGAGGATCTCGACCGCTATCCGCGCGACGAGGCAGCCGATCTCGCGATCGCGTCCGCCGAGGGCGCCGACGTCGTCTTCGCACCGGACGCCCATACCGTCTACCCGGATGGATTCGCCACGGAGGTCGATCCGGGACCGCTCGGCCGCGAGCTCGAAGGCCGCTCTCGGCCGGGGCACTTTCGCGGCGTCGCCACCGTCGTCACGCGTCTCTTCGGCCTCGTGCGGCCGCAGCGGGCGTTCTTCGGCGAGAAGGACTATCAGCAGCTCGTGATCGTGCGGCAGGTCGCGCGCGACCTCGCGCTCGGCGTGGAGGTGCAGGGCGTGCCGACCGTGCGCGACGCCGACGGCCTTGCGCTCTCCTCGCGCAATCGCTTCCTCTCGCCGGCCGAGCGCGAGCGCGCCACGACGCTGCACGCCGGGATGCGAGCGGCCGGGCGCCTCTACGCCGCCGGCGAGCACGACGCGCCCATGCTGCTCGACACCGCTCGGGCGCGGCTCGCGATCGAGCCCGACTACCTCGAGCTGCGGCGCGCGGACGACCTCGGCGCCTACGACCCCGACCGGCCGGCCGTGCTGCTCGTCGCCGCTCGGCTCGGCACGACGCGATTGATCGACAACCTCGTCCTGGAGGACGCATGACCACCCCGCCCGGCCCCGACGCCGCCCGTCGCCTGACGCTGCAGGAGATCGCCCAGGCCAAGCGCGAAGGGCGGCCGCTCGTGATGGTGACCGCCTACGACTACCCCTCCGGGCGCATCGCCGAGCGCGCCGGCGTCGACCTGGTGCTCGTCGGCGACTCGGGCGCGATGACGGTGCTCGGTCACAGCTCCACCGTGCCGGCCACGATGGACGAGATGCTCATGCTGACCGCAGCCGTCGCGCGTGCCTGCCGCCGACCGCTCGTGATCGCCGATCTGCCGTTCATGTCGTACCAGGTGAGCGACGAGGACGCCCTGCGGGCGTCCGGACGGTTCCTCAAGGAGGCAGGCGCGCAGGCCGTCAAGCTCGAGGGCGCCGGCCCCATGCTCGCCCGCATCCGCGCCCTCGCCGGCGCCGGAATTCCCGTCGTCGCGCATCTCGGCCTCACGCCCCAGACCGCAACCTCGCAGGGCGGCTACCGCGCTCAGGGCAAGACCGCGCAGGCGGCCTTGCAGCTGCTTCACGACGCCCACGCCGCCGAGGCCGCCGGCGCCTTCCTGCTCGTGCTCGAGGCCGTGCCGGCGCCCGTCGCGGAGCGCGTCAGCCGCGAGCTCCAGATCCCGACCATCGGCATCGGCGCGGGCGCCGGCTGCGACGGTCAGGTGCTCGTGTTCCACGACCTGCTCGGCCTCGGCGAAGGCCCGTTGCCGCGCTTCGTGGAGCGCTACGCGTCGCTCGGCGACCTCGCCGTCGAGGCCATGGCGCGCTACGCCGCCGACGTGCGCGAACGGCGCTTCCCGCAGGAGCGTCACACCTACGCGATCGCGGACGACGAGCTGGAGCACTTCCAGCGGCTCGTGGAGACCGGAGATCCGGTCAATGCCGACGACGAGGACGGCGTCCTGTGACCGGCGACGAGCTGGCGGCGCGACTCGAGCGCTCCTCGCTGCAACTGCTGGACGTGCGCAGCGCCGAGGAGTACAGCGGCGCCGCCGGCTACGGCTGCGATCCGCGGCAGGGACATATCCCCGGAGCCGTGAACATCGACGTCAGCGAGCTCGCCGCTCCCGGAGCCGACGTGCGGGAGCTGCTGTCTGCCCACGGGCTCGACAGCGATCGCCAGATCGTCTGTTACTGCCACTCGGGCGCGCGCTCGGCCGCTGCCGTCGCGCTGCTGACCGCCGCCGGCATCTCTGCCGAGAACTACGAGGGCTCCTGGCACGAGTGGTCGCACCGGACCGACGCCGCCGCCTCGTAGACTCCGCGTCATGCATGGAGCCTTCGTTCACACCTGTTACCGGGTCCTCGACCCGACCGCCTCGATCGCGTTCTATACCGAGTGCCTGGGCCTCGAGCACGTGCGCTCCGCACCCATCCGGGACGAGGCCACGAACCACTTCTTCGGCTACCCGGGCGACGCGGAGCCCTGGCTCGAGCTGACGCACAATCACGACCGCACCGAGCCCTACGAGATCGGCACCGGCTACGGGCACATCGCGATCGCGGTCAGCGACCTCGACGAGACGCTGGCGCAGCTCGACGAGAAGGGCGTGCAGCCCGAGCGCGCGCCCTACCTCGTCGGCACCACGCGCATCTGCTTCGTGCGCGATCCCGACGGCTATCGCATCGAGTTGATCGAGCGCAAGTAGGCGTCGCGCGGGTGCCGCCCCGGGCAGGATGGCGACACCCGCACGCCTGAACTCATCTACGTCGAGTTCTGACCGGATGTCAATGCACCCCGGAGGGTGCCCTCATGCTCCTTGCGCGAGCGCCTCGAGAGCGGCGGGCGCCGGCAGGACGCGGCGCAGGAACTGGCCGGTGTACGACTCCTCGACCTCGGCGACCTGCTCGGGCGTGCCCGTCGCGATCAAGCGGCCGCCGGCGTCGCCGCCCTCGGGACCGAGATCGATGACCCAGTCGGACTGCTTGATGACGTCGAGGTTGTGCTCGATCACGAGCACCGTGTTGCCGGCGTCGACGAGCCGCTGGAGCACCTCGAGCAGCTTCGCCACGTCGTGGATGTGCAGACCCGTGGTCGGCTCGTCGAGAATGTAGAGCGTGCGGCCGGTCGCCACCTTCGAGAGCTCTGCGGCCAGCTTGACCCTCTGCGCCTCGCCGCCCGACAGCGTCGTCGCGGGCTGGCCGAGCTTGACGTAGTCGAGGCCCACGTCGTGCAGCGTCTGCAGGCGCCGGCGCAGCTTCGGCTCCTTGCCGAAGAACTCGAGGGCCTCCTCCACGGACATCGCGAGCACGTCGGCGATCGACGCGCCCTTGTAGCGGATGTCGAGGGTCTCGCGGTTGTAGCGCTTGCCGCCGCAGACCTCGCAGGGCACGTACACGTCGGGCAGGAAGTGCATCTCGATGCGGATCATCCCGTCGCCCGCACAGGCCTCGCAGCGCCCGCCCTTGACGTTGAAGGAGAAACGCCCCGGCGTGTAGCCGCGCGTGCGCGCCTCGGGCGTGAGCGAGTAGAGCTCGCGCACGCGCGAGAAGAGATCGGTGTAGGTCGCGGGGTTCGAGCGCGGCGTGCGCCCGATCGGCGACTGGTCGATCTCGATCACCTTGTCGAACTGCTCGAGGCCCTCGATCGCGCGGTGGGCCCCCGGCTTGAGGCGCGCGCGCAGGAGCCGGTTGGCGAGCGCCCGGTAGACCACGTCGTTGACGAGCGTCGACTTGCCCGATCCGGAGACGCCCGTGACCGAGACGAAGCGCCCGATGGGGATCTCGACGTCGATGTCCTGCAGGTTGTTGGCGCTCACGCCCGAGACCTTGAGCCAGGCCGTCTCGCCATCACGGCGCGGCGGCACCGGGATCGCGCGCCGGCCGCTGAGATACTGGCCGGTCAGCGACGCCGGGTTGGCCGCGACGTCCTCGGCCGTGCCCTCGGCGACCACTCGGCCGCCGTGGATGCCGGCGCCGGGCCCCATGTCCACGACCCAGTCGGACGCCCGCATCGTCTCCTCGTCGTGCTCGACGACGATCACGGTGTTGCCGATATCGCGCAGCCGCTCGAGCGTCGCGATCAGGCGCGCGTTGTCGCGCTGGTGGAGCCCGATCGAGGGCTCGTCGAGGATGTAGAGCACGCCCACGAGGCTGGCGCCGATCTGCGTCGCGAGGCGGATGCGCTGCGCCTCGCCGCCGGAGAGCGTGCGCGCCGCCCGGTTGAGTGAGAGATAGCCGACGCCCACGTCGTCGAGGAACGTCAGGCGCTCGCGGATCTCGCGGATCACGCGCTCGGCGATCAGCCGCTCGGTGTCCGTCAGCTCGAGCTCGCGGAAATAGGCGAGCGCCTCGTGCACCGCGCGCCGCGAGATGTAGTCGATGTTGTGGCCGCCGACCGTGACCGCCAGCGCCTCGGGCCGCAGACGCGCACCACCGCAGGTCGAGCACGGCCGCATGGACATGAACGTCTCGATGCGCTCCTTCTGCAGCTGCGACTGCGTCTCGCGATAGCGCCGCTGGAGATTCGCCACGACGCCCTCGAACGCGGTCATGTACGAGCGCTTGCGGCCGTAGCGATTCTTGTAGGTGACGTACACCCGCTCGCTGCCGGTGCCGTTCAGGAAGAGATCCTGGTGCTCGCTCGAGAGCTCGCCCCAGGGCCGGTCGAGCGGCACCTCCCAGCGATCGGCGATCGCCTCGAGCACCTGCTCGAAGAAGCTCGAGCCCGCCACGTTCCAGGGCGCGAGCGCACCTTCGCGGATCGACAGCACCGGATCGGGCACGACCAGATCGGGGTCGACCTCCAGCGTGGCGCCGAGCCCCGTGCAGGCCGGGCAGGCTCCGTGCGGCGAGTTGAAGGAGAACGTGCGCGGTGCCAGTTCGGCCAGCGAGACGCCGTGCTCGGGGCAGGCGAACTTCTCGGAGTAGGTGTGCACAGGGCCGTCGACCTCGCGCACCTCGACGAGGCCGTCGCCGATGCGCAGCGCCGTCTCCGTCGAATCGCTCAGCCGTGCGCGCAGATCGTCCTTCATGACGAGGCGGTCGACAACGGCGGCGATGTCGTGCTTGAACTTCTTGTCGAGCGCCGGCACCTCGTCGAGCAGCAAGGTCTCGCCGTCGACGCGAACGCGCGTGAAGCCCTCGCCGCGCAGGCTTTCGAGCACGTCGCGGTGCTCCCCCTTGCGTCCGCGCACGAGCGGCGCCTCGATCGTGAAGCGGGTGCCCTCGGGCAGCGCGAGCACCTGGTCGACGATCTGCTCCGCCGACTGGCCGGCGATGGGACGGCCGCAGATCGGGCAGTGCGGGCGCCCGATGCGCGCGAACAGCAGGCGCAGGTAGTCGTGCACCTCCGTCACGGTTCCGACCGTCGAGCGCGGGTTGCGCGAGGTCGTCTTCTGGTCGATGGAGATCGCCGGTGAGAGGCCCTCGATGGAGTCGACGTCGGGCTTGTCCATCTGTCCCAGGAATTGGCGCGCATAGGCCGACAGGGACTCGACGTAGCGTCGCTGCCCCTCGGCGTAGAGCGTGTCGAAGGCGAGCGAGGACTTACCTGACCCGGACAGGCCGGTGATGCACACGAGCCGCCCGCGGGGCAGGCGCACGGTCACGTTGCGGAGGTTGTGCTCCCGCGCTCCGTGGATCACGATTTCGTCGTTCAGGAGGTGGTGTGGAGTCATGTGAGCCTCAAGGCCCGCCCAGCCTAGCAGCGGTCATTTCGTCGAACGTGTGTTCGTAGCATGTCACGGTGGCAGGACGGACGGCGCGGGCGGCGAAGCCCTCTTCTGTATGTCGCGCGCGCGCATGAAGCTCGATCCCGGCGAACGCCTCGTGCTGGCCTGCCGACCGCACCCGGCCGCGCTCCTGCCCGCGGCGCTGCGGGCGCTCGGCTCCGTCCTGGCCGCCGCCACGGCCATCGCTCTGCTTGCCCGCTCCTCCGCGCCGGACGGAGTGCGCCTGGCGCTCGACCTGCTGCCGCTGGCGCTCGCGGCCCGCGCGGCGCTGCGCTTCACGCGCGCCGTCTGGCGCTGGGATCGCACGCTCTTCGCTCTCACCAATCGCCGCGTCCTGGTGGTCGCGCCTCGCGGCGCCGTGCGGCGTGCCTGGCAGACGATGTCGCTGGCCGGCATCCACTCCACCGGCGTGAGCCACAGCTTCGCGGGTCGCCTGCTCGGCTATGCGACCCTCACGATCGGCGACGGCCCTCAGGGCCGGGAGGTGCGCTTCGTGAGCGATGCGGAGCGCGTCGCCGAGGCGATCCTCGACGCCGGCCCCCACGGGCGCACGCTGATACGAAACGAGGGGCCGGCTGTCTCTGAGCAGCCGGCCCCTCATTCGCGTCTCGCGTGATCGGGGTGGACCAGGCGGGATTCTCGATCGCTACGAGCGTCAGGCTGCGCGGTCGCGCAGATCCTGGAGCTCGCGAACTGCCGCGAGCTGGCCCAGCGTCTCGACCTCGATCTGCCGGACGCGCTCGCGCGTCAGGCCGAGCTCGCGGGCGATGTCGTCGAGCGTGCGGGCGTCACCGCCGTCCAGGCCGTAGCGGAGGACGAGCACGCGGCGCCGGCGCTCCGGGAGCGCCTCGAGCGCACCGGACAGCGTGTCCAGCCGATGGGCGGAGTCGACCGCGTCCACCGGGTCGATCGCGTTGTCGTCGGCGAGCACCTCGGACATGGACGACTCGCCGGACTCGCCGATGGGCTCGTCGAGCGACATCGAGGAGCGCGCCGCCTCTCGGACGATGCGCACCTGCTCGATCGGCAGCTTCGACTCGGCCGCGATCTCGTCCTCGTTGGGCTCGCGCTGCAGCCGCAGCATGAGCGTGCGCTCGGCGCGGTTGACCTTCTGGAGGCGCTCGACCACGTGCACGGGCAGGCGGATGGTGCGGCTCTTGTCGGCCAGTGCGCGGGCGACGGCCTGGCGGATCCACCAGGTCGCGTAGGTGGAGAACTTCAGGTCACGGCGCCAGTCGAACTTCTCGACCGCGCGGATCAGGCCGAGGATGCCCTCCTGGATCAGATCCAGGAAGCCCAGGCCCTGGCCGCGGTAGTTCTTGGCGATCGAGACGACCAGGCGCAGGTTCGACTCGACCATGCGGCGCTTGGCCAGCATGTCGCCGGCCTCGACGCGCTTGGCGAGCTGGATCTCCTCGACCTTGGTCAGCAGCGGATAGCGGCCGATCTCCGAGAGGAAGCGCTCGAGCGAGTCGGTCGGGCCGTCGGCCACGGGCAGGACGACCGGGCCTCGCTGCTCGGCGCTGTCCTCGTCGCGCAACTCGATGCCCATGCCGTCGAGCTCACGAGTGGCCTCCTCGAGCGGCATCGCCTCGTCGCCGGCCTCGGCAAGCGCCTCGTTGACCTCCGCCAGCGTCACATAGCCACGTTCGAGCCCACGCTCGACGAGGCCCTCCAACTCGGGCGCAAGTGCAGTGTTCTCAGTGGCGATCACGGTGTTTCTCAACTCCTCGGCGCTGGACGCCGTTTGAATCTCTCTGCAAGCCCGGTACCGTCGAAGCGAATCCCGCGTCCACGGTCACCCGTGAAGAAGAACGCCGCCCGCACCGTCGATATTCCCCGGTCACGCCCGTTTCTAACCTGCGCAAGCCGGTGCAACGCGCTCCCCCATTCTCCCGAGCAGGGAGTTCAGGACGGGTTAAGGTTGGCCCGGCGCGCATCAAGATCCGGTCAAGATCGGCGCCGAAGGCAGCGGAACCTGCAGGAGTCTCGGCCTCGACGCACGTCCACCTGCGCCGTGCGCTACTCTCCGCTCGCAACGTCATCTCGAGCGGTCGAGGGAACTGGCCCGACGACACCGCAGCAACCGGGGCTCACGCCCGTCAGGTGCTCCATCCAGCGCCGAGCGTTTCCGTCCCGGGTGCGCGGAGCGGAAGATGACAGCCGGTTCGTGGAACGCTCCGCGACGCCGAAGGCCCTCCGGGAATGGAGGGCCTTTTTCGTTCCCGGGACACAAACGCAACGACAGCGCGAGGTCTCCGGAGCAGCACTACGGCAGTCGCAGAGAACGCACGACGGCAGGTCTGCGCATGCGGGCGCCGCGTGCGCTGCCTAGCCTCGCCTTGTCACACACGCGAACGACGAGAGGAACACCATGAGCGGACAGCGAGCCGAGACGATCGCCCTCCACGGCGGTCAGAGCGCGGACCCGACCACGAAGGCCCGGGCCGTCCCGATCTATCAGACGACGTCGTACGAGTTCGACGACACCCAGCACGCCGCCGATCTGTTCGCGCTCAAGGTGCCGGGCAACATCTACTCGCGCATCATGAACCCGACCTGGGACGTCTTCGAGCAGCGGGTCGCCGCGCTCGAGGGCGGCCTCGCGGCCTGCGCCACCGCCTCCGGCCAGGCCGCGGTCGCCTATTCCGTGCTGAACCTCACGCGCGCGGGCGACAACATCATCTCGGTCTCGACGCTGTACGGCGGAACGTACAACCTGTTCGCCCACACGCTGCCCCAGTACGGCATCGAGGTGCGCTTCGCAGACCCCGACGACCCGGGCTCCGTCGCTCGGCTGGCCGACGACAAGACGCGCCTGGTGTTCGCGGAGACGATCGGCAACCCGAAGCTCAACGTCGTCGACCTCAAGGCCTGGTCCGAGGCGGCGCATGCGGCCGGCCTTCCGCTGATCGTCGACAACACCGCGGCGACGCCCATCCACTGCCGCGTCTTCGACCACGGCGTCGACGTCGCCGTGCACTCGGCGACGAAGTACATCGGCGGCCACGGCACCTCCATCGGCGGCATCGTCGTCGACTCCGGCCGCTTCGACTGGACCGCCCACAGCGAGCGCTTCCCGGGCCTCACGACGCCTGACCCCTCCTACCACGGCGTGGTCTGGAGCGACGCTCTCGGGCCGGCGGCCTACATCGGTCGCGTGCGCACCGTGCTGCTCCGCAACACGGGCGCCGCGCTCTCGCCGTTCAACGCGTTCCTCTTCCTGCAGGGCCTCGAGACGCTGCCGCTGCGCATGGAGCGCCACTCCGCCAACGCCCTCGCGGTCGCACGGCACCTCGAAGGCCACTCCGCCGTGCAGTGGGTCAACTACCCGGGCCTCGAGAGCTCGCCGTATCACGAGGTCGCGAAGCGGCAGCTCTCGGGCGGCTTCGGCGGACTGGTCACGTTCGGGATCACGGGCGGCCGCGAGGCCGGTCAGAAGTTCATCGAGAGCCTCGAGCTGTTCAGCCACCTGGCGAACATCGGCGACGCCAAGTCGCTGGCGATCCACAACGCCTCGACGACCCACTCGCAGCTGAACGACGAGGAGCTCGCGGCCTCCGGCGTGACGCAGGACACCGTGCGCCTCTCGGTCGGCATCGAGCACATCGAGGACATCCTGGCCGACCTCGAGCAGGCGCTGGCACAGGCGCGGGTCCCGGTCACGGCGTAACGTGATCGAGCTGCCGGGGAGCGTCGAGCGCTCGCTCGGCCTGGTGGAGACACGGCGGGTCGCGCTCTGGCACGAGCGCGACCCGCTCGTGCTCGAATCCGGCGAGCAGCTGGAGCATGTCGAGGTCGCCTACGAGACCTACGGCGAGCTCGACGCGGCCGCGTCCAACTGCGTCTTCGTCTGCCACGCGCTGACGGGCGACGCGCACGCGGCCGGCCACCACGGCAATCCCGAGCGCCGTGGCTGGTGGGACAACCTGATCGGGCCGGGCAAGCCGCTCGACACCGATCGCCTCTACGTCGTCTGCGCCAACCTGCTGGGCGGCTGCCAGGGCACCACGGGTCCCTCGTCGATCGACCCGGCCACCGGCAGGCCCTACGGGCTGCGCTTCCCGCTCTGCACCGTGCGCGACCTCGTGCGCGTGCACCGGCGCCTGCTGCACCACCTCGGCGTGCAGCGGCCGCTGGCGGCGATCGGCGGCTCGGTCGGCGGCATGCAGGTGCTGCAATGGTCGATCGACCACCCCGACGAGCTCGGCGCCGGGCTCGTGATCTGCGCCAGCGCTCGCCTGACGGCGCAGAACATCGCCTTCAGCGCGGTGGCGCGCGCGGCCATCATGGAGGACGAGAACTTCCACGGCGGCGACTACTACGAGCACGGCGTGCGGCCGGACAACGGGCTCTCGCTCGCACGCAGGATCGCCCACATCACGTACCTCTCCGAGGAGTCGATGCGCGCCAAGTTCGGCCGCCGTCTGCAGCACGACGGAGCGCCGTTGCGCGGCTTCGGTATCGATTTCGCAGTCGAGAGCTACCTCGAGTACCAGGGCGAGAGCTTCGTCAACCGCTTCGACGCCAACAGCTATCTCTATCTCACGCGCGTGATGGACTACTTCGACCCGCTCGGCGAGATCGCGGGCGCCGGCGGCGTGGAGCGACTGCGCGACAGCCGCACGCGCTTCCTCGTGCTCTCGTTCGACACCGACTGGCGCTTCCCGACGGAGCACTCGCGCGAGATCGTGCGCGTGCTCAACGCGGCGCGCGTGTCGGTCACGTTCCGCGAGATCTCCTCGCCGCACGGGCACGACTCGTTCCTCCTGCCCGTGCCCGAGTACCACCGCACCGTGGCGGCGTTCACCGAGCGGATCCGCAGCGAGCTCTGCCTGCCATGAGACCCGATCTCGAGATCGTCGCGGACCTGGTGCCGGCGGGCTCGCGCGTGCTCGACCTCGGCTGCGGCGACGGCGCGCTGCTGGCGCACCTGATCGCCGAGCGGGGCTGCGACGGCCACGGCGTCGAGATCGACGGCGACGCGGTGCTCTCCTGCATCGCCGCCGGCGTGCCCGTGACCGAGGGCGCGATCGAGAACGTGCTGCGCGACTTCGGCGACGACGCCTTCGACGTCGTCCTGCTCTCGTGGACGCTGCAGACCACGCGCCGGCCGGGCGCGGTGGTCGCGGGCATGATGCGCGTCGCCCCGGTGGGGGTCGTCTCCTTCCCGAACTTCGCGCACTGGCGGCTGCGCACGGGGCTGCTGCTGCAGGGCCGCATGCCGAGCTCGCTCGCGCTGCCGCAGTCCTGGGAAGACACGCCGGACATCCATCCCTGCACCCTGGCCGACTTCGACTCGCTCGTGCGCTCGCTCGGATTGGGCGTGAGCGAGCGCGTCCTGCTCGGCCCCGCGCGCGGCCGCGCGCGGGCCGACGCCCGCCTGCGCCCCAATCTCCTGGCCGCGGCGGCCGTCTACCGCCTCGCGCGAACCGAAGCGGCTGTCGCCGCGTAACCCGAGCGTCCCTCTGGAAGGAGCTCACGATGCGATCCATCCGCCTCACCGCGGGGCTCGCCCTGGCGGCTGCCGTGCTCGTCGCGCCGGCAGCCACGAGCGCAGCCGCCCCGATCAAGGTGACCGAGAAGGAGTTCTCGATCAAAGGCGTCCCGAAGACGCTCAAGCACGGCGTCAAGTACACGTTCACGCTCTCGAACAAGGGCACGTTCCCGCACGACATGCTGTTCGACGGCAAGAAGGTCCATGACGTCGGCATCCACAACAAGAAGGCCGTCCGGCCAGGCAAGGTCGCCTCGTTCTCGGTCACGTTCCCGGCCGCCGGCACCTACCACTTCTACTGCGCCATCAAGGGCCACGCCGCCAAGGGCATGAAGGGCAACGTCACCGTCACCTGAGCCGCCTGGGGATCAGGGCTTGTGGACGCCGGCGGCGTCGAAGCCCACGTGGATCTCGGCCCGCTCGCCGGGACCGCCGAACCAGCGCGGATTCGAGGGATCCGCCCAGGGCGCTCCGATCTCATCCGGCCGGAGCGCCTTGGGCGCTGCCTTCAGCTCCTGCCAGAGCACGTGCGCCGCGTGGGATCCGGGCCCGACGGGCTGGCCGTCGACCTCGCTGATCGAGGCGGCGCGGCCATACCAGTGATTCGAGACCTTGTGCGTGCCCGAGACGTAGCGGGCGTGCCCGGTCTTGATCACCGAGACCACGATGCGGTGGCGCGCTGCGACCCAGCCGAGCAGCGCGACGAGCCGCCTGTCCGCGACGCCGTGGGCGAGATCATCCGCGGCCGCGGGGGCGAACGCGACGGCGTCGTCGCCGAGCAGGCCCCTGGCCGTCATGATCGGCTTCCTGGACGGCACGGAGCTCTCGCCGGCCGGGGGCGCAGGGAGCGCGGGCGGCACGAGCGGAGCCTGCTCGGACTGCTTGAGCAGCCCGCAGGCCGAGCTCATCCCGAAGCGCGCGGCGCGGCGCAGCACCGTCCTCCGGTACGAGTGCAGCGCGTTGTAGCGCCACAGCGCGCGCGGCCACATCGTGCCGCCCGCGGAGTCGTGCGCGAGCTTGGCAGCCGCCGCGGCGATCTCGTCGTCGGGATCGTCCATGCGGTAGGGCGGGTGGCCCGAGGACCTGCGGTAGATGCCCCAGGTTCCGCCGAACCCCTGGTCGCCGGCCGAGTCGACGCGCCTGGCCGCCCTGTTGGAGCCGGCCTGGAACTGCATCGGCCCGAGCACGCCGCGCGTGTGCGGGATGTACGCAGCCGGATCGCTGCCGTGGCGCGATTCGACCGAGCCCACAGCGGCAAGCAGCTGCCACGGCACCCCGTAGGCGCTCCCCCACTTCCGGTACAGGTCGAGATACGACGGCGGGATGCTCGCGACGGCTGAGGCGCGTGTCACGCTCGAGCCGCAGGCGCCGTCCGCGGTCGCCGGCACGGCCACGGCGCAGAGGGCCAGGGCGACCCCGGTTCGGGTGAGAAGACCGCCTCGCACACCGTCCATTTTCGGCAGCGGGCAGGCCGAACTTGATACCCAGTGTCCCCCATCCGGGTGATGCATATTCCCCCCCAGGCCTGAGCCCTCCAGGCCGATAGAGCGAGCGTGCCGCTGGATTCTGCATTCACGAGCCGCGGACACGACCGGCTGGCAGAACGCTGCGTGATCATCGCGATCGTCGCGCTACTCGCAGTCGTGACCGGCATCTCCATCTGGGCGCAGCACGCGGCCTCTGACGGAACCCACAGCGCGGCGACGCGCACCCGTGCGCTCGGGGCGGCCGAGACCGGCGCCGCCGAGCTCGCCGCGGCGACGACCCCAGGCGCGCAGCGCCGCGCCGTGCAGCGCGCGAGCGCACGCCTGGCCGCCCTGCCGCAAACGCCGGGCGTGCGATCCGTGCGCCAGGCTGCCGCAGCCGACGAGCGCGCGCTGGCTCTCCCCGCCCGTGCGGCGGCGCAGCGGGCCCGGCCGGCCGCCGGGCAGCGACTCGGCAGCGCTCTCGCGCGACTGGGAGCGAGCCAGCGAGCAGCCGCCGCGAGAGAGCTCGACCAGCTGCGCGACAGGCAGGATCGCGCCTGGAAGTACACGCTCGCGGCGTTCCCCTCGGGCTTGCTGCTGCTCTCCCTGCTCCTGCTGCTGCTGCGCATGCTGCGGCGCCGGGAGCGGGAAGGCGCAGACGCCAAGCTGGCGCATCTCGAGAAGGCCGCGGTCACCGATCCGCTGACGGGCCTGCGCAACCGCCGCACGTTCGACGACGATCTCTCCCGTGCTCTCGCGAAAGGCCGCGTCTGCCTCGTCATGCTCGACCTCGATGGGCTCAAGCAGACGAACGAGCGGCTCGGTCATGCGGTGGGAGACGAGCGCATCCGTGCGGTCTCTGCCGCGGTGCGCGCAGCGGATCGCACGGCCACCGGCTACCGCCTCGGCGGCGACGAGTTCGCCGCGATCCTCTCCGGCTGCGGCGCCGACGCCGGCCACCGCTTCGCCCACCGGGTGCAGGACGCGATGCGGGTGCAGCACGGCGGGGACGGGCCCAGCGTGGCCGTCGGCGTCGCCGTGGGCGAGATGCTCGGGGCTGCGGGCGACCTCATGCGCCGAGCCGATACCGCGCTGCTGGCCGCCAAGAAGATGTCGTCGCAGATCCGCGTCCATTCGCCCGAGCTCGAGCTGGCCGCGCTGGAGCCGGCTGCGAGCGGGCGCCGGCAGGACGACCTCGCCGTCGCACTGGCCGCAGCCGTGGACGCCAAGGACGGCGACGGCTACGACCACAGCCGTTCGGTCGCCGATCTCGCCGGAGACATCGCCGAGATGGTCGGCCTCTCGCTCGAGCAGGTCGAGCTCGTGCGCAGGGCCGGGCTCCTGCACGACGTCGGCTACCTCGACGTCGACGATGGGATCTTCGCCAAGGGTGAGCCGCCGACAGACGCCGAGTGGGAAGAGCTCGCCTCCCACGCCGAGCGCGGCGCCCGGCTGCTCGCGCGCAGCGGCTTCGGCGAGATCGCCGAGTGGGTCCGCCACCACCACGAGCGGATCGACGGCGACGGCTATCCGGACGGCCTGAGCGGCGACGCGATCCCGATCGAGGCGCGCATCCTGCACGTCGCCGACGCCTACGAGGCGATGACGCGCGGTCGCAGCTACCAGCCGCGCATGACGGGCGACGCCGCCGTGGCCGAGCTCGAGCGGCTCGCCGGCTCGCAGTTCGACGCCCGCTGTGTCGCCGCCCTGCGCCGGACGACGGCGACCTCCCACGCGCAGGCTGCCTGAGAGCTACGCGTCGATCGGGATGTGCCCGGGCTCGGTGGCGACGCGTGCGATCCAGGCGCGGATGGCGGGGTAGCGGCCCAGGTCGAAGCCGCCCTCGTCTGCCACGTGCGTGTAGCCGAAGAGCGCGATGTCGGCGATGCTGAGGCGCTCTCCGACCAGATACTGGCGGCTCTCGCCGAGATGCCGCTCCAGCGCGGCGAGTGCCTTGTTGCCCCCCTCCAGCAACCCTGGCAGCCTGGCCGCGTGCTGCTCGGCGCCGCCGCCCCACTTGACCAGGAAGCGCGCGACGGCGATGTTCGGCTCGAAGTCGTACTGCTCGAAGAACATCCATTGGAGCACCTGCGCCAGCTCGTATCCATCGTCCGGGACGAAGCGCGTGCCCGAGGCGAGGTACCACAGGATCGCGCCCGACTCTCCGAGCGGACGCGCGTCGTCGAGCACGAGCGTCGGCACGCGCAGGGCCGGGTTCAGGTCGCCGATGAGGTCGGGGCGGTCGGAGCGGTCGACGACGTCGAGCGGCCGGCGCTCGAGGGGCAGGCCGAGATGCGCGGCCAGCAGGCGGACCTTGTAGCAATTGCCCGAGATGGGCGAGTCGTAGAGGATCACTCCGCCGACGATAGCGGCCGGGTGTGCTTCACATGATTCAGAAACGCGCTGAAGGAAGCGCGTCGGCGAATAGGCCGAAGCGCCGCCTGGAGCGGCTCCACGTCTGAGGGCGCTCGTCCCGTAGCTTGGCCGCGTCTTCGCAGCGCAGCTCCTCGGCCGCGAGCGCGGATCTACGCTCCGATGACGAGCAGCTCGTGACGCAGCGACTTGAGCTCGTCCCGCAGCTTGGCCGCGTATTCCAAGCGCAGCTCCTCGGCCGCGAGAGGGGCTCTACGCCCCAATGGCGAGCAGCTCGTGACGCAGCGACTTGAGCTCGTCCCGTAGCTTGGCTGCATACTCGAAGCGCAGCTCCTCGGCCGCCGAGAGCATCTCCTGCTCGAGCGTGACGACGAGCTCCTCGATCTCCTCGCGCGACATGCCCTCGACCTTGCCCGAGGCGCGGCGCCTGCTCGGGACGTGCGGGGCGTCCCCCAGGTTGAGCAGCTCGAAGATGTCCGACACCGTCCGCACGATCGAGGTCGGCGTGATGCCGTGCTCCTCGTTGTAGGCGAGCTGGATCGACCGGCGGCGGTTGGTCTCGTCGATCGCCGCCGCGATCGCCTGGGTGCGCTTGTCGGCGTACATGACGACGCGGCCGTTGACGTGGCGCGCTGCCCGCCCGATCGTCTGGATCAGCGCCGTGTGCCCGCGCAGGAAGCCTTCCTTGTCTGCGTCCAGGATCGCGACCAGGGAGACCTCGGGCAGGTCGAGGCCCTCGCGCAGCAGGTTCACGCCGACGAGCACGTCGTACTCGCCGAGGCGCAGCTGGCGGATGATCTGGATGCGCTCGAGCGTGTCGATCTCGGAATGCAGGTAGCGCGCGCGGACGCCGGACTCGATCAGGTAATCCGTCAGGTCCTCGGACATCTTCTTGGTCAGCGTGGTCACAAGCACGCGCTCGCCGGCCTGCTCGCGCAGCCGTATCTCGGCGAGCAGGTCGTCGATCTGGTGGCGCGTGGGGCGCACCTCGACCTCCGGGTCGACCAGTCCGGTGGGCCGGATGATCTGCTCGACGACCCGCGTCGAGACGCGCATCTCGTACGGCCCGGGGGTCGCCGAGACGAAGATCGCCTGAGGCACCCGCTCGATGAACTCGTCGAAGCGCAGCGGCCGGTTGTCCATCGCCAGCGGCAGGCGGAAGCCGTGCGCGACGAGCGACTCCTTGCGCGAGCGGTCGCCCTCGTACATACCGCCGATCTGAGGCACCGTCTGGTGCGACTCGTCGATCATCACGAGGAAATCGCCCGGGAAGTAGTCGAGCAGGGTGAACGGGGCCTGGCCCGGAGCGCGGCCGTCCAGCACGCGCGAGTAGTTCTCGATGCCGTTGCAGTAGCCGAGCTCCTGCATCATCTCGAGGTCGTACTCGGTGCGCTGGCGCAAGCGGTGCGCCTCCAGCAGCTTGCCCTCCTCCTCGAACTGCGCGACGTGGCTCTCGAGCTCATCGCGAATCGCTGCGGCCGCGCGCTCGATCGTCGGCGGCGTCGTCACATAGTGGGTCGCCGGGAAGATCGTGACCTCGTCCTCGCGCGCGTAGACCTCGCCACTGAGCGGGTCGAAGTGCGTGATCGACTCGACCTCGTCGCCGAACAGCGACACGCGGTAGGCCGTCTCGGAGTAGGCCGGCTGGATCTCCACGACGTCGCCACGCGCCCGGAACCGCCCGCGCCCGAGCACCATGTCGTTGCGGCGGTACTGGATGTCGACCAGCGAGCGAAGCAGCTTGTCGCGGGGATACGCCTCCCCCGTGCGCACGGTCACGAGCTGCTCCTCGTACTCGCTCGGCGAGCCGAGGCCGTAGATGCACGAGACGGAGGCGACGATCACCACGTCCCGGCGCCGCAGCAGCGATGACGTCGCAGCGTGCCGGAGGCGGTCGATGTCCTCGTTGCGCGAGGAGTCCTTCTCGATGTACGTGTCGGACGAGGGCAGGTACGCCTCGGGCTGGTAGTAGTCGTAGTACGAGACGAAGTACTCGACCGCGTGCGTCGGGAAGAATTCGCGGAATTCGTTGCAGAGCTGCGCGGCGAGCGTCTTGTTGTGCGCGATCACGAGCGTCGGGCGCTCGACGGCCGCGATCACGTTGGCCATCGTGAACGTCTTGCCCGTGGCGGTCGCGCCGAGCAGCGTCTGGTACTGCTCGCCCGCGTTGACGCCGGCCGCGAGCTCGGCGATCGCGTGCGGCTGATCGCCCGTCGGCTCGTAGCCTTCGCTGAGTCGGAAGAGTCCCACGCCTGCAGTCTAGGAAATCCTCCCCGCCGGAAATCGGGGTCTGACCCGGGAATCCCGCGCCTGACCCCGAGTTCCCGCACCTGGCACCGGGGTTCCCGCTCGAGCGTTCGCTCCGACGCGGCGTTTTTCCATGCAGCGAGCGATCTCGGAGTGCCAAGGTCGCCGCAGGAATTGGGGTCTGACCCGGGAATCCCGCGCCTGACCCCGAGTTCCCGCACCTGGCACCGGGGTTCCCGCTCGTGACGCCAGGCACGACGCGGAGCTTTTCCGGGCTCGCGCTATTTGGGAATGCCGAGCTCGCCGGGGTAGAGGCGGCGGTAGACGCGGCGGGCGTGCGCCACGCCGTCGAGGTAGGCGCTCGTCTCGGCGAACGCGCTCGGGATCACGAGCGGGCGGTTCTTCGGCGTCCGCGCCACCCAGGAGTCCACGTTCGCCATGCCGGCGTTGTAGGCCGCCAGGGCGAGCTGCATGGCGTCGGGACGGGCCGCGTAGTGCCGCCGCAGATAGCGGAGATACCAGGCGCCGTAGCGGACGTTCAGCTCGGGGTCGTCCAGATCGGAGGGCACGAACCTCGTCCCGCCGGTGCGCGTCGCGATCCCCTCGGCGGTGCTCGGCAGCAGCTGCATCAGGCCGATCGCGCCACGCGCGCTCCGCACGTGCGGCCGGAAGCGCGACTCGCTGTAGATGACTGCGGCCAGGAGCGCGGGATCGAGGTCGTAGTTGCGTGCGTGCGTGCGCACGATCGCGGGGTAGCGCAGCGGGTACTGCGAGCGTTCCAACAGCTCCCGGCCCCTGCTGCCGAAGACGCCGTAGAGCGCGGCGGCCGCGAGTGCCAGCCCGCAGGCGATCAGGGCGGCGCGCTTCATGCCTGGCCGCTGCGCAGGCGGTCGACGAGCTCGGACACCCACTGCTCGAGCTCTGCCGGGGTGCCGTCGTTGACGTACACGTGGTCGGCGCGAACGACCTTCTCGGCCTCGGGCAGCTGCGCTGCAACGCGCTCGTCGAAGTGCGCGGGGCGCCGTGCGCGCCGCACGTCGTCGGGCGCGGTCACGAGCACCACGGCGTCGTAGCGATCCGCAAGGCCGGCCTCGTAGAGCAGCGGCACCTCATGCACCAGCACAGCGCCGGGGTGCAGAGCCGCCTGCTCCGCCCGCCAGCGCTCGAGCTCATCGGCGACGCGGGGGTGCAGCAGCGCCTCGAGCCAGCGCCGCTCGGCGGGGTCGGCGAACACGCGCCCGGCGAGCGCCGGGCGCAGGATCTCGCCGTCGCCGTCCACGACTCCGGGGCCGAAGTGCTCGGCGACGGCCGCGCGCAGCTCGGGATCGCGGTAGGCCGCGTGGACGATCGCGTCAGATGACAGCGTGGGACAGCCCAGCTGCGCGAACGCTGCGAGCGCGGTGCTCTTGCCTGCCCCGATCCCCCCGGTCAAACCGAGGAGCACCGCTACTCGGCGTCGGGGACAGGTGCCTCCGCCGGAACCTCGGCGTCGGCCTCTGCGATCGGCTCGAGGTCGGCCTCGGCTTCTGCCTCGGCCTCCTCCTCGGCGATGTCCTCGTCGCTCGCGAGCGCCGCCTCGGCCTCCGCCTCCGGCTCGGGCGCAGACGCGTCCTCCGCGAAGACGTCCTCGGAGAGACCCAGCGTCGGCTCCGGAGCGGCCTGGGGCTCGGCCTCGGCCTCTGCCTCGGCCTCCGCGGGAGCCTCCTCGTGGGCGACCTCGGCCTCGGCGACCTCGGCCGGAGCTTCCGCGGCTGCGAGCTCCTCGACCGCGCCCTCGGCGAGAGGCTCGGCGTCGGCGACCGCCGGGTCGGCTCCTGCCTCGGGCTCCTCGGCGCCGGCATCAGCGGGAGCCTCGGCGTCCTCCTCGCCCTCGGAGGACAGCTCCTCGTCGGCGGGCGCGACCGGGGCCGGACGCGGGATGGGTACGCCCTCGAGCACGAGCAGGGGCTGCACCTCGTCGTCGGGCTCGACGCGCTTGATCGAGAGCGACAGGCGTCGGCGCTCGGCGTCGATCTCGATGATCTTGACCAGCACCTCCTGCCCGTTCTGCACGACCTCGCGAGGGTTCTCGACGTGATGGGCGGCCAGTTCCGAGATGTGCACGAGACCCTCGACGCCGGGGACGATCTCGACGAACGCGCCGAACGTGACAGCCTTCGTGACGCGGCCGTGGACGACGTCGTCCTGGTGGTAGTGGTCGAGCACCTGCTGCCAGGGGTCGGTCTGCGTCTGCTTGAGGCCGAGCGAGATGCGCTGGCGCTCGCGGTCGATGTCCAGCACCTTGACGCGCACCTTCTGGCCGATCTCGAGGATCTCCGAGGGGTGCGTGACGTGGCTCCAGGAGAGCTCCGAGATGTGGATCAGGCCATCGATGCCGTCGAGGTCGACGAAGGCGCCGAAATCGACGATGTTCGAGATCTGACCGTCCACGACGAGCCCGACGTCGAGCGTGTCCAGGATGCGCTGGCGCACCTCGCGGCGCTCCTCCTCGAGCACGGCGCGGCGCGACAGCACCACGTTGTTGCGCGAGCGGTTGAGCTCGATCACGCGGCAGCGCAGCGGCTGGCCGAGGAACTCGTCCAGATCCTGCACGCGGCGGATGTCGACGAGCGACGCCGGCAGGAAGCCGCGCACGCCCAGGTCGATGATGAGCCCGCCCTTGACGACCTCGATGACCAGGCCCTCGACGGCCTCGCCGCTCTCGGCGGCCTCCTCGATGCGGCGCCAGGCCTTCTCGAAGCGGGCGCGCTTCTTCGAGAGGATCAGGCGGCCCTCGTTGTCCTCCTTGGTGAGGACGAGAGCATCGACCTCGTCGCCGAGCGCGACCTCCTCGGACGGGTCGATGTTGCGGCGGATCGACAGCTCCGAGAGCGGGATCACGCCTTCCGACTTGTACCCCACGTCCACGAGGATCTCGTCGCGATCGACGCGCACGACCAGGCCCGTGAGAACGTCTCCCTCTTCGAAGGAGACGATCTTCGCGTCGTAATCGGGCACCAGCTTGCCGTCGACCTCGACCCAGACTCCGGGCTCGGCGGTCATGATCTCAGCGTTCGTTTGGGGCATATCGGTAGGGGGTTTCCTCAGATTCCACGCGGCAGCGCACGGCGCGACGCCGCTTTCGGAGCGGATTGTACCGAGCGACGCGATCTCCGGCGTCGCGACCGCGCCGGCGCCCCTACGACTTGGCGGCGAGCCAGTCGTCGCCGATGCCGCTGTCGACCGCCAGCGGCGGGTCGAGCGGGTAGGCGCCGACCATCTCCTCGACCACGAGATCGCGCACCGCGGTCGTCTCCACGTCGGGCACCTCGAGCAGCAACTCGTCGTGGATCTGCAGCACGAGGCGGGCCGCTCGCCCCTCGTCCGCCAGACGCCGGTGGATGCGCACCATGGCGAGCTTGATGATGTCGGCGGCGCTGCCCTGGATCACCGTGTTGACGGCCAGCCGCTCGCCCAGGGAGCGCACGTTCCAGCTCTGCGCGCGCAGCTCCGGGATGGGGCGGCGCCGCCCCAGGAGCGTGACGGCGAAGCCGCGCTCGCGGGCGTCCGCGATCGCGCGCTCGATGAACTCGGCGACCAGCGGCATGCGGCCGCGATAGGTGTCGATGTACGCCTGGGCCTCGTCGCGCGAGATCTCGAGCTGCTCCGAGAGCCCGTGGGCGCTGATGCCGTAGATGATCCCGAAGTTGACCGCCTTCGCGCGGTTGCGCTCGTCCTTGGTGAGCTCCTCGCGCTGCTTGCCGAGCACCTCGGCCGCGGTCACGGCGTGAATGTCCTCGCCACGGCCGAAGGCCTCTCGCAGCAGCTCCTCGCCCGAGAGGTGCGCGAGGATGCGCAGCTCGACCTGCGAGTAGTCGACCGAGAGCAGGCGGTGCCCGGGCTCGGCCACGAAGGTGGCGCGCAGCTCGCGCCCGAGCGGCGTGCGGATGGGGATGTTCTGCAGATTCGGCCGCTGAGCGGAGAGCCGCCCGGTGGCCGCGGTGACCTGCGAGAACGTCGTGTGCAGGCGTCCGTCGGCGCCGAGCATGCCGGGCAGGGGCAACAGGTAGGTCGAGAGCAGCTTGGAGAGCTCGCGCCACTCCTCGACGACCGCCACGATCGCGTGCTGGTCGCGAATGCGCGCGAGCACGGCCTGGTCGGTCGAGTAGCCGGTCTTGCCGCGGCGCCCGGCGGGCAGCCCGAGCCGCTCGAAGAGCACCTCGCCGAGCTGCTTGGGCGAGCCGATGGCAAACGGCTCGCCCGCCAGCTCGTGGGCTTGCTCCTCGAGCGCCTCCACCTGCTCGGCGACCCGGGCCGCGATCTCGCCCATGCGCGCCGAGTCGATTGCGACGCCCGCGCGCTCCATCGCGCACAGCACCGGCACCAGCGGCAGCTCGATGTCCTCGAGCAGCGGCACGAGCTCGCGCTCGGCGATGCGGGCGGCGAGCCGCTCGTGCAGCAGCAGGCTGCCGGCGGCCCGGCGGGCGAGCACCGCGTCGCCGTCGCCGTCGGCGCCCGCCACCGCGAGGCCCTGCTCGGCCAGCAGGTCGTCCAGGTCGTACTCGCTGCGGCCCGGGTCGATCAGGTAGGCGGCGAGCTCCGTGTCGAACGCCGGCACCGCGCCGGCCTCGGCGAGGGCACCGCCGAACTGCTTGAAGCTGTGCGCGATCAGAGGGCTCGCGGCGGCCGCGAGCTCGGCCCTGGCGGCGCTCTCCTCGATCAGCAGCGCCTGCCCGTCGCGCGCGAGCCCGAGCAGGCCGGCGCCATCGCCCGCCAGGCCCACCGGCGCCCCCGCCGCGAGCAGGGAACGCAATGCCGATGCATCTCCGCGCTCGGCGCCGAGCGAATGCTCCTCGCGCTCGATCAGCGCGCCCGGGACCGCTGCCTCGAGCTCGTCGATGCGCCGCAGCAGCCCGCGGAACTCGAAGCGCCGGAAGAGCTCCCCCATGGTCGCGCGGTCAGGAGGGTCGGCGAGTGCCTGAGCGAGGTCGACGTCCAGCGGGAGGTCGCGCTCGATCGTGGCCAGCTGCTTGGACTGCTCGGCCGCCTCGCGGTGCTCGATCAGCGTCTGCCGCCGCTTCTCCCCGGGCACGGCGTCGACGTTGGCGTAGATGCCCTCGAGCGAGCCGAAGCGCGCGAGCAGCTCGGACGCGGTCTTGTCGCCGATGCCGGGAACGCCCGGGATGTCGTCGGAGGTGTCGCCCTTGAGGCCGATGAAATCGGGCATCAGCCGTGGCGGGATGCCGTAGCGGGCCTCCACCCTCTCGGGCGTGTAGACGTGCACGTCGGTCACCCCGCGCGGGGACAGGAGAACGCTGACGTTGCCGGACACGAGCTGGAAGGCGTCGCGGTCGTGCGAGATCACGCACGTGGCGATCCCCTGCTCGTCGGCACGCAGGCTGAGCGTGCCGATCACGTCGTCGGCCTCGTAGCCCTCGAGCTCGACGTTGCGGTAGCCGAACGCCTCGACCAGCGGGCGCAGGTACGGCTGCTGCTGCTTGAGCAGCGACGGCGTGGGCTTGCGCGACGACTTGTAGCCGGGGAAGCGCTCGAGACGGTGCACGGGACGGGTGTCCCAGGCCACGACGACGCCCTCGGGCGTGTAGTCGGTGAGCAGGCGCATGAGCATGTTCGCGAAGCCGAGCAGGGCATTCGTCGGGAACCCGTCGGTCGTCGCGAGCTCCTCCGGGAGCGCGTAGTAGGCCCGGTAGGCGAGCGAGTTGCCGTCGATCAGGAAGAGCCTCGAGGAACGCGCCGGCCCGTCGTTCAGATCGAGCTCGGAGGGCTTCGCGACCACCTCGGCATCGTGTCAGAGACGGTGGGCGCCGGAGTGCTTGGCGGAACCAGGCGGGCGGAGCGATACTGCCGCCATGGAGGCACGAGCCGCACGCGGCGTCGAGATGATTCTGGAGCGCGATCGCGTGGCCCCCGGAGACGCGGTGTGCGGCAGCGTCACACCCGGCCCGCGGGTCTGGGCGGTCGACCTCGTGCGCGTCGAGTCGTCGCCGGCTTCGACGCTGGAGTTCACCGTCGCGAGCGCGCAGCCGGCCTCGGACGGCGCCTTCGCAGTGGTCGTGCCGGACGACGCCCCGCCGAGCATCGCCGGCAGCCGCTGCTCGCTCGCCTGGCGCGTGCGCGTCCGCACCAGCGAGCTCCCGAAGATCTCGGACCCCCGCCGGACGCTCGAGGTCGTCGTATGCCGGTCCTGACCGAGGCCGAGCGCCACGCGCTCGCGATGCGCCTCGTCGGAGACTTCGAGGCGCGGCGCTTCCACGTCGAGCTCTCGAGCGCCGAGCTCGTCGGCGGCGGCACGATCAGCGGCCGTGTGCATCGCGATCGGGAGCTGGCGGCCGGGCCGATCATCGTGCGCGCGCGCTGCTCCGAGGTCTGGCGCGAGGCACCCCCGCGCGTGCCCATCGTGCCCGCGAACCGGGCCATGCGACTGCCGCGCTGGCACGAGCGGACGCTGTGGTCGGAGGAGCTCGTGCTGGATGACCTGTCGGAGGCGCGCTGGGCGGGCTTCACGTTCACGCTGCCGCTCGACCTGCCCCCCGCCGTCGAGGCCCGCTCGGTTGCCTGGCGGTACGAGATCTCGGCACGCCGCCCGCTCCGCCTGCGCCCCGACGAACGTGCGCTCACGGTGCCGATCGGCTTCCGCGCGATGCTGCTCGAGCCGGGCCTGCCCGTTCCGCTGCGCATCAGGTGACCGGACGCGTGCATCCTGCCGCCGCGGTGGGGTTCGACCGCGCGGCCGCTGCCTACGAACGCGGACGCGCGAGCTATCCCGCCGCTGCCGTGGAAGCGGTGCTCGCTTCGACGGGCGCCGCGCCGGGACGCACGCTGCTGGAGCTCGGCGCCGGCACCGGCAAGCTGACGCGCGAGCTTGCTCGCAGCGGAGCCCGCGTGCTCGCGCTCGAGCCCGTCGCGGGGATGCGCGAGCTGCTGGCGCAGAGCGCTCCCGCGGCCGAGCTGCTCGACGCCGTCGCCGAGGCCGTTCCCCTCGCAGACCGCAGCGTCGACGCGGTCGTCGCCGCGCAGTCCTTCCACTGGTTCGACCCCGAGCGCGCGACCGCCGAGGTCGCGCGCGTCCTCCCGCCCGGCGGCGTCGTCGCGTTGATCTGGAACCGGCGCGACGAGAGCGTGGCCTGGATGCAGGAGCTCACGCGAATCCTCGACGGACGGGCCGGCGACGCTCCGCGCTACCGGACGGGGCTCTGGCGGCGCGGCTTCGACGGGAGCCCCGCGTTCGCGCCGCTCCAGCTGCGGACCTGGCCCCATCGCGGTGCCGAGGGGCGCGAGGTCGTGCTCGCGCGGGTGGCGTCCATGAGCTTCGTCGCAGCACTCGACGAGGAGCCGCGCGCCGAGCTGCTGGCGGAGATCGCACGGCTGCTCGACACGCATCCGGACACCCGGGGCCGCGACGATGTCGCGCTGCCGTACGTGACCGAGCTCTTCACGACCACGCGCCTCGCGGGCGCGCCCTGAAGACGCAGCCGGGCCGCCCATAGGCAGCCCGGCCGTCCGTTCACGCGCAGTCGCTGTTAGTAGCGGTCGAGGTACTGCCTGAACTCCCAGTCGTGGACCTGCTCCCGGTAGTCGCTCCACTCCTTGCGCTTCTCGCCGATGAACGCCTCGAAGATGTGGTCGCCGAGCGCCGTCTTCAGAACCGCGTCGGCCTCCAGCGCCGTGAGCGCGTCCTCGAGGTTGTGCGGCAGGCCGCTGATGCCGAGCGCCGCGGACTGGTCGTCGGTCAGGTGGTAGATGTTGACGTCGACCTGCTTGGGCGGCCGGGAGCCCTTGCGCACGCCGTCGAGGCCCGCCTGCAGCAGGCACGCGAAGGCGAGATACGGGTTCGCCGTCGGGTCCGGCGTGCGCAGCTCGACGCGCGTGGAGTGACCTCGCTTGGCCGGAATGCGGATGGCCGCCGAGCGATTGCCCGGCGACCAGGCGATGTAGACCGGCGCCTCGTAGCCCGGGATCAGCCGCTTGTAGGAGTTGACGGTGGGATTGCAGACCGCGGTCAGGCCGGGGAGATGGTCGAGCAGGCCGGCGATGTACCCGTAGGCGGTCGGCGAGAGCTGCAGGTCGTCGCTCGGGTCGAAGAAGGCGTTCTGCCCGCCGCGCGAGAGGGACTGGTTGATGTGCATGCCGGAGCCGTTCTGGCCGTACAGCGGCTTCGGCATGAACGTCGCGTGGATGCCGTTGCGCGCAGCAGCGTGCTTGACGACCCAGCGGAAGGTCACGAGGTTGTCCGCGGTGGTGAGCGGATCCGCGTGGCGGAAGTCGATCTCGTGCTGGCCGATCGCGACCTCGTGGTGGGAGGCCTCCAGGTTGAAGCCGAGATTCGTCAGCTCGTCCTCGATGTCGCGCCTGGTGTCCTCGGCGAGGTCGTCGGGATAGACGTCGAAGTACGACGCATGGTCGTGCGGGTCGAGCGTCGGCCGGTTCTCCTCGCCGCGCTTGAAGAGGAAGAACTCGGCCTCCGGGCCCACGGACATCTCGTAGCCCTCGGCCTTTGCCTCCGCCATGACCTTCTTCAGTTGCACCCGCGGATCGCCGACGAAGGGCGTGCCGTCCGGATCGGCAACGTCGCAAATGATGCGCGCCGTCTTGCCCGAGTCGCGGGCGCCCCACGGCAGCACCTGGAACGTGCTCGGGTCCGGGTGGAAGTACATGTCGGACTTCTCGATGCGCTTGAAGCCGCGGATCGAGGAACCGTCGAACATCAGCTCGTTGTCGAGGGCCTTCTCGAGCTCCGAGGAGGGGATCGAGATGTTCTTCAACTGGCCGTACAGCTCGGTGAACTGCAGACGGACGAACTTGACGTCGTTCTCGCGACAGCGCTCGATCAGCTCGCGCTTGTCCACTTGTGCCCTCCTCGCGGCGTGACGATACGAGGCGGCAACCTACAGCGTTGCAGCCTCGCCTGCAGTCCCCGCGCCGGGACGCGGCACGCGCCAACATCGCCGCGCGCCGGGCACGATTCTACTTCACATCCCCGGACGGCGGCAACGGGTCGGAGATCGAGAGCACGCGCTCGACCCGAAACGCGCCGCCGTCGACGATCAGCGCCGCCAGCCGGCGCGGCGTGATGCCTCCCGCCGGCGTCGCGGCCCAGCGGCCGAGCAGCGCGTCGTGCGCCGGCAGCGACCCGAGCGCGGAAGCGACTTGGGAGCGCGAGCCGTCCCCAGTGCCGATCGCCGCGAAGACCGCCTCGGCGGCATCCGCCGCGTAGGTCGCGACCGGCGGGGGCTGTCCATGCAGGTCGGCGTATGCGCTCGCAAAGCTGCGGGCGCCTCCGCCGAGCTGCTCGGCCGGCACCAGCCGCGAGAGCACGCGCACGCCCTCGGCAGCGGCGCTCGCGCCGTCGATGAAGCCGAGCGTGTCGAACGTCTCAGGGGCGACCACCGCGGGACGCGAGCCGTCTGGCAGCGCGCCGAGGGCGTCCAGGAAGTCCGTCGCCCAGGTGCCGGGCGAGCCCGCCAGGGCGACGAGCTGGATCTGCGCGTCCTGCAGATCCTCCACCAGGGTCTTCGGCGGCGCGTCGGACGCGTCGAGCTCGAGCACCGGGCCGATCCCGGCCGTTGGCGCCGTGCTCACGAGCGCATCGGCGAAGGACGTCTGGGAGCCCGGTCGCTGGCGGATCACGGCGACGCGCGTGGCTTGCAGCTGGGCGGCGACCTGGATGGCGGCCGCACCCTCGTCGCTCTCGCTCGGAGCGAGGCGCAGCGCGCCCGGCAGGGCGTCGGCCGCGTTGACCGGCGAGACGAGCCAGAGCCCGGCCGGCTGCAGCACCGCGAGTGCCCGCTTCGAGCAGGCGAGCTCGTAGGTGCCGATGACTGCGAGGGCCGTGGGATCGGCGGCCGCGCGCGTGGCGTTCGCGGCGCAACGCGCGGGCTCGGTCGCGCTCGGCGCCGAGCCGGCATCGTCGAGGGCCAGCACGCGCACGCGCACCTTGCCGGCGACGCCCGAGTGCTGATCGACGACGAGCCGCACCGCGTCGACCATCGCGCGACCCTGGTCGGCAGCCGGGCCCCGCAGCGGCGCCTGCACATACAGCGTGCGCAGCGGCAGCGGCGAGGGCGCCGTGGTGGGCAGAGGCGCCGGCTGGGAGTCCGTGCCGCAGCCCGCCGCGAGCAGGCAGGCCGCGAGCGCAGCCGGGAGCGCGCGCCTACTCGCCGAGCGCACGGCCGACCCAGGCGAGCAGCGCCGCCGCCGGCAGCAGGAAGAGCCCTCCGAAGCTGAACTCGACCGCGCCGATCACGGCCAGAAGGCCGGCCGCGAGCAAGCTCGCCCTGCGACTTGCGCGCAGCAGCGGCAGGATCGTCAGGAACGACGGCAACGCGATCGCAATCGCGTCGCCGCCCTGCAGGATCGCCACGACGATCACCGCGAGCATTGCGGCGAGCACGGGCACGAGCGCGAGCAGCGGCCGGTCGGTGACGTCCATTCAGCTGCGGCGGAGCAGGACGTTGCTCGCAGGGCACGTGACGCTCGCATCCCACGAAGATGAGACGCCGGCGCTGCGGTAGCTCACATCGTCCGGCACGAGCTTGGGGATGAACACCTCCCAGCCGAGCGAGGGCAGGATCGGCACCTCCGCCGCCATCGGCGTTTGATGGTTGACGATCCAGAGCAAGCGCCTTGTGGAGGGGGTCTTCCGCATGGGTGGGCGATGCCGGAGGCGGGAATCGAACCCGCACAGAGTTGCCCCCGCCGGATTTTGAGTCCGGTGCGTCTACCAATTCCGCCACTCCGGCGCAGGCCAGAGGGTAGCCGGAATCAGGTCGCGGAGGGCGGCGCGCCGCCGGCGGCGACGTCGCCGCCCTTGCGGAAGGCCGCGCCCATCGTGGCGAGCCCGCCGAGCGCCTGGGCGACGTCGCTCGGGATCAGGAAGAGCGAGCTCGCCTCTCCCTGGGCGAGCTGCGGCAGGGCCTCGATGTACTTGAGGGCCAGCAGGTCCGGCGTGGGATCGCCGGAGTGGATCGCGGCGAAGACCGTCGTGATCGCCTGGCTCTCGCCCTCGGCGCGCAGGATGGCCGCCTGGCGGTCGCCCTCCGCCTCCAGGATCTGGGACTGCTTCTGCGCCTCGGCACGCAGGATCGCTCCCTGCCGGTCGCCTTCGGCCCGCAGGATCTGAGACTGCTTCTCGCCCTCGGCCTCCAGCACCGTGGCGCGCTTGGAGCGCTCGGCGCGCATCTGCTTCTCCATGGCCTCCTGGATCGAGGCCGGCGGATCGATCGACTTCAGCTCGATGCGGTTGACGCGCACGCCCCACTTCTCGGTCGCCTCGTCCATCACGATGCGCAGCTCGGCGTTGATCTTGTCGCGTGAGGTCAGCGTCTCCTCGAGGGAGAGCGAGCCGATCACGTTGCGGAGCGTCGTGACCGACAGCTGCTCCATTGCGAGCACCAGATTGGCCACCTCGTAGGTCGCCCGCACGGCGTCGGTGATCTGGTAGTAGATGACGACGTCGATCGAGATCGTCACGTTGTCCTCGGTGATCACGGGTTGCGGCGGAAACGTGACGACCTGCTCGCGCATGTCGATGAACGGGCGCAGGTGATCCAGGAACGGGATCAGGACGTGGATGCCCGCCGGCAGCGTGCGGCTGTAGCGGCCGAGCCGCTCGACGACGCCGACGAAGGCCTGCGGCACGATGCGGACCGTGCGCATCAGCACGACGAGCGCGAGCACCACGACGACGAGGACGACGATCAGGCCGGTGCCGAAATCGCTCACTGGAACTCCCTTGGGATGACGGCTGCGGCCTGGCGCGGGATGACGCGCGCCGTGACACCGGCGACCGATTCGATGCTGACGTTGGCCCCCACCGGGATCGGCGGATCGTCATCGCGGGGCGTGCGCGCCGTCCAGTATTCCGAGCCGACGCGGATCTGCCCCGTGTTGGCGTGGTTGTCGATCTCGATCGTGACGACGGCGCTGCGGCCGGTGACGGTGTCGACGTTCGTCGCGACGTCGCGCTGGCGATGCGCATAGGCCAGGAGCGGCTTGCGCGTGAGCACCATCAAAAGCACTGCGGAGACGGCGAAGACGAGACCCTGGACGAGCACGCCGTCGGCGAACGGCGACACGGCCGCGGCCACCAGCGCGCCGAGGCCGAAGTAGAGGAGCACGAACTGCAACGTGAGCGCCTCAGCCCCGAAGAGCACGAGCGCGACGAGCAGCCATGCCGCCCAAGCGATGTCGCTCACAGCCCTGAAGCCTACTCTGCCGGCCGCCGCCGGCGGGGGCCCGGAGCCTCGGCCAGCTCGGCCAGCAGGCTCGCCGGATCGGCCACCCCGAGCAGATCTGCTCCCGCCTCGAGCGCGCGCCGTGCATCGGCCAGCGAGCGGATGCCTCCCTGCGCCTTGAGCGCGCTGCCCGCCGGCAGCTCCGCGCGCAGCGCCGCGATGGCCGCCGGCGTTGCGCCCTCGGGCCCGAGGCCCGTGGCGCAGACGACGCCGTCGCAGCCGGCCGACGCGACCAGACGAGCGGCCAGGCGCCAGGCGGCGGGCTCGAGGTAGCACGTCTCGATCACTGCCCGGACGACGACCTGCCTGCCCGCCGGAGCGGCACCGGCCGCCGCCGCAACGGCCGCGGCGAGTTCGTCCCGCGCGCCGGGGAAGTCGCCGTTGGCGAGCAGCGGCAGGGAGGCGACGACATCGAGCACGTCGGCTCCGTCGGTGACGGCCTGCGCGCAGGTCGCCGCCATGGCCTTCGCCCCATCGGCGCCGAACGGCAGGCCGACGACCGCGACCACGTGCACGGGCCCCCGGCCGACCTGCGCGCGGGCCGTGGCGACCAGCGGCGGCAGCACGACGACCGCAGCGCACGCCAGCTCGAGCGCGCGCCCTGCGAGCTCCTCGACAGCGGCGGCCAGCGCGACCGGCCGAACCAGCGTGGCCTCGAGCGAGCGCGCGAGCTCGTGCGCCGCGCGGCTCACAGCCCGAAGCGCTCCAGGAGGGCATCATCGCGCCTCCAGCCCTTGCGAACCTTCACCCTCAGGTCGAGGAAGATGCTCCCGCCCAGGAGTGCCTCGATGCCGGGGCGCGCCGCGCTGCCGATGGCGCGCACCGTGGCGCCGTCCTTGCCGACGAGGATGCCCTGTTGGCTCGTCGCCTCCACGATCAGGGTCGCCGTGACGCGCCCGGCGTGCTTCCCGCGCGGGGGCTTGACCTCCTCGACCACCACCGCGATCGCGTGCGGCACCTCCTCGCGCGTGCGCGCGAGCGCCTGCTCGCGCACGAGCTCTGCGATGCGCAGCTCGAGCGGCTGGTCGGAATCGACTCCGCGCTCGAAGTACGCGGGACCGTCGGGCAGAAGCGCCGCGAGCTCGGCCTCGAGCTCGGGGATGCCGTCGCCGGTGCGCGCGCTGATCGGATGCAGCGCCACGTACTCCGGCACCAGCTCGGACACGGCGGCGATCGCCTCGAGGACTGCCGCGGGCTTGAGCCTATCGATCTTGTTGAGCGCGATCACGATGGGAGCGCCGGTCGCGACCAACTGCTCCGCGATGAAGCGGTCGCCCCCGCCCGAGGCCTCGCTCGCGTCGAGCACCAGCAGCACCGCGTCGACGTCGCGCAGGCCTTCGTCGACGGAGCGCTGCATGCGCCGCGTGAGCGCGTCGAACGGCCGCTGAAATCCCGGCAGGTCCATGAGCACGATCTGGTAATCGTCACCGTGCACCACGCCGAGAGCGCGCTGGCGCGTCGTCTGCGGCTTGTCCGAGACGATCGCGACATGCGCTCCCGCGAGTGCGTTCGTGAGCGTCGACTTGCCGACGTTGGGGCGCCCCGCGAGGCCGACGAACCCACTGCGCACGGTCAGCTCCGCAGTTCGAAGGCTGCAGGCAGCAAGGCGGAGAGCGGCTCGGCCACGACATCGCCATCGCGCAGGTAGACGACCCGGAGATCGAGCCCGAACTCGGACAGGAACTGGCGGCAGGCGCCGCATGGCGAGCCGGTGCTTGCGGATTCGTGGGTCGCCACCGCGATCGTCGTAAGGCGGCGCGCGCCCTCGCCCACGGCCCGCACGCAAGCGCTGCGCTCGGCGCAGATCGTCAGGCCGAGGGAGCCGTTCTCGACGTTGACCCCCTCGAAGGAGCGCCCGTCTGCGGCGACCAGCACGGCGCCGACCGGGAACTCGGAGTAGGGCGCGTAAGCGCGCTCTCGCACCTCGCAGGCCCGCTCGTAGAGCGCCAGGTCGGCGGGCGTGGGTGAGCGGTCGCTCATTCGCTCCAGTCTCGCACAGGTGCACCTCAGAGGGCCGGCACGGAGGGGAGCTCGGGAAGGCGCGGCGGTGCCGGCGCTGCGCGGCGCGCAGCGACCGCTCGCGCCGGCGGAGCCGGCGGCGGGGGCGGGGGCGGGGGCCGGGAGTGCGTGTCCGAGGCCGCCTTCTCCCGCTCGATCGCGGCTGCACGTCCTCCGCGCGCCCTGGCCGCCGCCACTGCGGGGAGAGGCGGCCGGGCGGCGGGTGGTGCGGCGAGGGGTTGGGCGGCCGCAGGCGGGGGAGCCCTCGAGAAGCCGGTGACGAGTACGACCGCGGACGCACCGAGCACGGCGGCGAGGGCGAGTGCCGTCACGAGGCGACGACGGCGCACCGGGGCCGGGAGCACCGCCGTGAGCTCGCCCGGCCCGAGGAGGGGCGGCTCCTCGAGCCCGCAGGGGACCCAGCCCGCGCCGAGATCCTCGAGCATGAGCGCACGCCCGTCCGCGAGATCGACGGCCGCGAGCGGGCCGCGAGGCCGCGTCAAGAGCGCCGCGCGGGATGCCCGCAGACTGCCGCCGAGCGAAACGGAGGCGAGTGGGCGCGGTACGGGCTGCACAGACGCCACCGTAGGCCCTGAGCGTGTGCCGGGACCGTGCCGCTCTGTCACTCGAATGCAACGAAAGCACGTCCCGGGTCAGCGCGTCGCCCGGAGGCCTCGGAAGCGCCGCCGGTTTCATCGGCGGTCTCGACAGGAGCGCGCCCGTGACGCGCATAATCCGGGGTCAGGCACGCATTATGCGTGCCTGACCCCGGATTATGCGGCTGCCCAGCCACGCGCGCCGATCCCGTCCGGCGACCGCTACGAGAGCTGCGGGAGGAGCGCACGCAACTGCTGCTCGCGCGCGAGCATCTCGCCGTGATCGGCCTCGTGGTCGTGACCGAGCAGGTGCAGCAGGCCATGCACCACGAGCGTGCGCACCTCGTCGAGCGGCGCAACGCCCGCCTCGGCGGCCTGGCGCCGGGCCTGGGCCGGACAGAGGACGACATCGCCGAGCTGCCGCTCGAGACCGGCAGGCAGCTCGTCGCGCCCGTCGAGAGGGAAGGAGAGCACGTCGGTGACCTCGTCGAGTCCCCGATGCGCGGCGTTCAGCGCCTGCATGCGGGCCTCTCCCACGAACTCGATGCCGAGCGCCCAAGGCCCCTGGACGCCCTCTGCCTCCAGCACGGCGAGCGCCAGAGCCCGCAGCGAGCCCGCGTCGACACCCGCCTCTTCCGCCCCCTCGACGGTCAGGTCGAGGGAGCCGCTCGTCACGGGGCCAGCTGCGCGCGCTGCTCGGCCCGCTCCTTGTAGGCGGACACGATGCGCTGCACGAGCTTGTGGCGCACGACGTCCTCGGAGCCGAAGTTGACGAACTCGATGCCCGGAATGCCGGGCAGCATCTCGGCCACGTCGGCCAGTCCGGAGCGCTCGCCGCGCGCGAGGTCGTTCTGCGTCGGGTCGCCCGTGACGACGATCTTGGAGCCGAAGCCGAGCCGGGTGAGGAACATCTGCATCTGCTCGGGCGTCGTGTTCTGCGCCTCGTCGAGGATGATGAAGGAGTCGTTGAGCGTGCGGCCGCGCATGAAGGCGAGCGGCGCGACCTCGATCATGCCCTTCTCCATGTATGCCGTCAGCCGATCGGCGTCGAGCATGTCGTAGAGCGCGTCGAAGAGCGGCCGCAGATACGGATCGACCTTGGCGAGCATGTCGCCCGGAAGGAAGCCGAGCCGCTCGCCGGCCTCGACCGCCGGCCGGGTCAGGATGATCCGCGCCACCTCGCGGTCGACGAGCGCCGAGACCGCAAGCGCCATCGCCAGGTAGGTCTTGCCGGTTCCGGCGGGGCCCACGCCGAAGGTCACGGTCGAGCTGCGAATCGCATCGACGTAGCGCTTCTGGTTCAGCGTCTTGGGCGCGATCTTCTTGCCGCGGTGCCGCCAGACGACGTCATGCAGGACGTCGACGGCTCGTCCGTCGGCATCGAGCACGCCGACGATCGCGTCCACGGTCTGGTTGCCGACGGGCAGTCCCTGCTCCACGAGCCCGGTCAGCTCTTCCAGCAGCAGGCGCACCTGTGCCACGGCCGTGTCACTGCCTTCGGCGATGACCTCGTTGCCCCGCAGCGCGACGCGCGCGCCGGCGCGCTCCGCGACAGCCTCGAGCAGGCGATCGCGATCGGCCCCGAGCTCCTGGGCCAGGGCATTGTCGATGGGGAACGTGAGTGTGGCCACACTCAAATGGTACCCCGAGCCGTCCGCGCGCCCTACTCCGCCAGGCGCGCGCGCACCCGCTCCTGCACGCGCTTGCCGTCGGCACGCCCCGCGGCGAGCGCCATGGCCTCCCGCATGACCTGCCCCATGTCGCCCGGCCCCTTGGCCCCGACCTTCGCAACGGCGCTCTCGACGATCGTCTCGAGATCCTCGTCGGCGAGCTGCGCGGGCAGGTAGCCCTCGATGAGGGCCGCCTCGAAGTCCTCGGCGGAGCCGCGGTCGGCATGACCGGCGTCGTGGAACGCCTTGGCGGCCTCGCGGCGGCGCTTGAGCTCGCGCCGCAGAACCGCCTGGACCTCCTCGTCCGTGAGTGGCCGCCGGGCATCCTTCTCGGCGTCGCGCAGCGACGAGAGCACGAGCCGGAGGGCGTCGCGGCGCACGGCGTCACCCGACTTCATGGCCGTCTTGACGTCCTTGTCGATGCGATCGATCACGCAAGCCTCCCCAGGGCAACCCGCGCGCCCGGGGCCTCCAGCACGACCTCGACGAGGTCGCCGACCCCGGCGCCGGCGTGCGCGCGCAACTCGTACGCGGTGTAATCGGCACCGTAGCCGTGGAGCCGTCCAGCGGCGTCCACCCGCTCGATCAGCACGTGATCGCGCTGCCCCACCCGGGCTGCGCGATGTGCCTGTCCGAGCCGGTCCGAGAGCGCGCGCAGGCGCTCGGCACGCCGGCGCTTGACCGCCGCGGGAACCGGATCGGCGTCGGCGGTGCGCGTGTTCGGCCGGGGCGAGTACGGGAACACGTGCAGGCGCGAGAACGCGAGCTCCTCGACGGCCGCGAGCGTGCGGGCGAACGCCGCGCCGTCCTCCGCCGGAAAGCCGACGATCACGTCGCCGGTCAGGTTGAGGGCAGGCACCTGCGCACGCGCGCGCTCGACGCGGCGCGCGTAGGTGGCGACGTCGTAGCGGCGGCGCATGGCCTTCAGCACGCCGTCGTCGCCCGACTGCAGCGGAACGTGGAGGTGCGGGCAGACACGCGGATGCGCGAGCGCCTCGCAGAGCCGACCGCTGAGGTGGTTGACCTCGATCGACGAGAGGCGAACGCGCGCCACGCCGTCGAGCTCGGCCAGGCCGCCGAGCACCTCCGGCAGCCTGGCCTGCGCATCGACGTCGCGGTAGAGCCCCAGGTTGACTCCGGTCACGACGAGCTCGCGATGGCCTTGGGCAATGCGCCGGCGACCCTCGTCGAGCACGGCGCGCAGGGCCCGTGAGCGGCTGCTGCCACGCACGCGCGGGATCACGCAGAAGGAGCAGCCGAACGTGCAGCCGTCCTGCACCTTGACGAACGCGCGCGTTCGGTCCAGCCGGGGTGCGGGCCCGACGCAAGCCGTCGCGCCGAGCTCGCGGGCGATGCGCTCGGCCGCGTGCTCGGCGTGCTCGCGCACCACGCTCACGCGCGGATCCGCACCGGCGAACGCATCTGGCCCGAGCCGTGTCGCGCAGCCGGTCACGTAGACCCGCTCCGCACCTCGGCGCAATGCGGCACGCACGGCCTTGCGGCTCTTCGCCACCGCCTCGTTGGTCACGCAACACGTGTTGACGACGTGCACCGCGCCGCCCTCGCCCGACTCCTCGAGACCGCCGCCGAGCAGCCGCTCGCGCACGCCCTGGGCATCGGTGTGCGAGATCTTGCACCCCAGAAACTCCACCGAGAAGCTCATGCCGCGGCCTCGCGCTCGAGCAACAGACCCTGCCAGCCCTCGCTCGTGCGGCGCTCCGCGATGCGGTAGCCGGGCGGCTCGAACCGCTCGCCCTCCAGAAGGCCCGAGACGATCAGCCGAGGCGGCAGGTCGGGCCGCCAGGCCAGCTCCTCGAGCGGAGCGAGCTGCAGGTTCGCGAGCCACAGGTCGACTGCCTTCGGCAGCTCGTCGTAGAGCGCGTCGCACTGCCAGACCTGGATCTCGCTTACGTTGCGGGCGGCATTCTCGCGCGCGACCTCCACCGCCTCGGGGTCGTCGTCGCAGGCGAGCACCGGGCCGTGGCCGAGCCGCTGGGCCGCGATCGCGAGCACACCCGAGCCGCAACCGAGGTCGAGCAACGGACCGGGCGGCTGGCCGAGCAGCAGCTCGAGGCAGAGCAGCGTGGTCGCGTGGGAGCCGGTGCCGAAGGCCCTGCCGGGATCGATCACCACGGCCGGCAGTCCATGCGGCGGCGTCTCCCAGGGCGGTCCCACCCAGAGCCGCCCGCCGACCGTGCGACCGGTGTGAAACGCGCGCCAGCCGTCTTCCCAGCCGTCCGCCACGGGCTCCTCGCTCCACGCTCCTACGCCGGCCGGGAGCTGCGGCGGGCGATCGGCGCAGTAGACGGCGAGCTCGAGCCCACCGCCGTCGCCGCGGCGCTCCTCCACTCCTTCCGCGAACGCCTCGAGCACGGCCGCGCGGGCGATCTCCTCGGCCTCGTCTCCCCGCGCGCACGCGAGCACGAGCCGGATCACCCGAAGGCCCGCCGCAACCGGTCGCGCAGGCCCCCGCGCGACCGTTCGGGATGCGCGTAGTTGCGCTCCGCCTCGAGCTCCTTGAAGCGCTCCACCACGCCGCGCTGCTCGTCATCGAGCGCGCGCGGCACCAGCACGTTCGCGATCAGCCGCAGATCGCCGCGCGAGCCGCCCCGGAGGTGCGGCATGCCCTGGCCCCTCAGCACCACCACCGTGCCCGGCTGGATGCCCGGCTCGATCTCGACCTGCTCCTCCCCGTCGAGCGTCTCGACCGACCGGGTGGCCCCGAGCACGGCCTCCGAGAGGCGCAGGTCGAGGTGGCCGACGAGATCGAGCCCGTCGCGCACGAAGCGCTCATCGGGCCGTACGTGCACGCGCACGTAGAGGTCGCCGGCGGGCGCGCCAAGCTCGCCGGCGTGACCGTGTCCGGTCAGGCGCACGGCCTGGCCGTCGTCGATGCCGGCGGGGATGTCGACGCCGATGGCACGGCGCTGGGGGCGCCGCCCGCGTCCGCGGCAGTCCGGGCAGGGCACCTCGGGGATCCTGCCGCGCCCGGCGCACTTGCGGCACGGGGCGGTGCGCATGAGCTGCCCGAGCGGGGAGCGCACGACCTGGCGCACGACGCCCGAGCCGGAGCACTCGCTGCAGGTCAGCACCGCCGCGCCCTCGGCCGCGCCGTCGCCGTCGCAGACCTCGCACGTGCTCACGAGCTCGAGATCGAGATCGACGTGGATGCCGCTGGCGGCGTCCGCAAGGTCGATCTCGATCGCGCTCTGCGCGTCGGCGCCGGCCTCGGGGCCCGTGGCGGCTCCGAAGCCGCCGCCGAAGAGCGACCCGAGCAGGTCGTCGAGGAACGAGAGATCCATGAACCGCTCGGTGTGGAACCCCTGCCCCGCCACGGCCTCGTGCCCGTAGCGGTCGTAGCGCGCTCGTCGGTCGTCATCCGAGAGCACCTCGTAGGCCTCGGCGACCTCGCGGAAGCGCTGCTCGGCGTCGGGCGCGTCGGAGACGTCCGGATGCAGCTCCCGGGCCAGGCCGCGGAAGGCTTTCTTGATCTCGCCATCGGTTGCGTCGCGGCTCACGCCGAGCAACTCGTAGTAGTCCTGCTTCGCCATGTGACCGACATTCTACGGGGTGAGTACGGACCTCGACCTCTACGTGAGGTAGAGCAATGGGAACCCGGGTGCCAGGTGCGGGGACTCGGGGTCTGACCCGGGATTCCCGGGTCAGACCCCGATTTCCGCACCGTTTTCGTCAGTCGTAGATCTCCTCCACGAACTCGGAGAGCGCCTGGGCTGCTCCTCGCACTGCTCGCATCGCGCCGACGTAGTCCATGCGCTGGGGGCCGATCAGGGCCACTGTGCCGAGGTTGCGATTTGCGATGCCGTAATTCGCCGCGACCAGCGAGAGGGAGCGGAGGGCCGGGGCGACCGAGTCGTCGCCCACCCGGATCCAGCCGCGATCCGAGTCGAGCACGTCGCGCAGGGCGGCGAGCAGCTGGAGGCGCTCCTCCAGGGCGCTGACGACCTCGCGCAGGGAGGCGAGCTCGCCGTCCCTGAGGTCGGCCAGCAGGCCGGCAGCGCCCCCGAGGTAGAGCGAGCCCTCGTCGACCAGTTGCGTGAAGACCGGCTCGAGCCGCTCGAGGATGCCTCGCTCGGCGGTGCCCAGCGACGGGTCGGTGAGGCGCGCGCGCAGCGTGCGCGCACCCAGCCGCAGGCCGACGATCGACTCGTTGATGTAATCGCGAGCCCACTCCAGCAGGCCGGCGTCGACGGCCTGCTCGAAGACGAAGAGGCGCTTGGCGACGCCGCCGGAGGCGGTGATCACGACTGCCATGACGAGCTGGGGCTGCAGCGGCACGAGCTCGACGTGTCGCACCACCGTCGTGTCCAGCGAGGGTGCCGACACGGCCGCCAGCAGGTCGGTCGCCTGCGCGAGGGCCTCGGCGGTCATGCGCAGGGCGGAGTCCAGCTCGCCCCGCGCGCCGCTCAGGTCGGTGGCGAGCGGGCGCGCCTCGATGCCTCGTCGCTCGAGCAGTGCGGTGTAGTAGCGGTAGCCCTCGGTCGTCGGCACGCGCCCCGCAGAGGTGTGCGGATGGCCGAGCATGCCGAGGCCCTCGAGCTCCGACAGCTCGTGGCGGACCGTCGAGGGCGACGCGACGATCGCCCCCTGCTCGACGAGCGTGCGCGAGCCGATCGGCACACCGGCCTCGATGTAGGCCTCCACGACACGCAGGAGCAGTGCTTCCTGGCGCGGGGAGAGGGGGCGATGCTCGGGGCTCATGCGATCACGTTCGAGACGACGTCGTTGGCGAGCATGCGCCCGCGCGGAGTGAGGAGCAGGGTACCGCCGACCTGCTCGATCAGGCCGAGACCGCTCATGCGCGCCAGGCCGTCCGGATCGATCGCGCCCTCCAGCCCGGCTGTCGAGAGCGGCACGTCCAGCCGCAGGCCGAGCAGCAGGCGCTCGCGCGCCCGCTCCTCCGGCGTGAGCTGCTCGAGCGAGCGCGGCGGCGCCTCCCCGCGCTCGAGCGCATCGACGAAGCCCGCCAGCGACGGCCGGTTGGTACGGCGCTCGAGGCCGAGCGTCGAGACCGCGCCGATGCCGATGCCGAGGTAGTCGCGACCCGTCCAGTAGGCGAGGTTGTGCTGTGCGCGCAGGTCGCCGCGGCAGAAGTTCGCGGTCTCGTACCAGCGGTAGCCGGCGGCCTGCAGGCGCGCGATCACATGCTCGTAGTGATCCTCGAGCAGCTCCGCCTGGCGCGCGAGCTCTGCGCCGTGGCGGTGCGCGAAGCGCGTCCCCGGCTTGGCCTCGAGCTCGTAGCAGGAGAGGTGCTCGGGCTCGAGCGCGAGCGCGGCGTCGAGGTCGCGGTCGAGCTCGGACCGCCCCATGCCGGGCACGCCGAAGAGCAGGTCGAGCGAGAGGTTGGCGATCCCGGCGGCCCGCAGCCGCGCAGCGGCCGCACGCACCTGCTCGGGGGTCGCACGGCGCTCGAGCACGGCGAGCTGCGCGTCCCCGAACGACTGCGCCCCGAGCGAGACGCGCACGCCGCGAGTGGCCAGCATGGCGGCGAGCTCGTCGTCGACCGTCTCGGGGTTGGCCTCGACCGTGAGCTCGACAGCAGCGGGCAGCCCGCCCAGCAGCCGGTCGAGCAGCTCCGCTCCGAGCAGCGTCGGGGTGCCGCCGCCCAGGAACGCGGTCTCGAGCGCAGGGGCGAGCCGCTCGCGCTCCTGGCGCAACTCGCCGAGCACGGCGTCCACGTAGCGCTCGCGCAGATCCGCGTGCCCCGTCACGGTCACGAAGTCGCAGTAGCCGCAGCGATGGGAGCAGAACGGAACGTGGACGTAGAGGTGCCGGATCAGGTCGGTGCGCCCCCGCGGCGCGTCAGCTGGGCAGCAGAGGCCCGCGCAGCCAGCGCGAGCGCCTCGTCGCGTCCCCGACCTCGGGCCAGCTCGAGGGTGAGCGCGGCCATGAACACGTCACCCGCGCCGTAGGTGTCGACGATCGGCCCCGGCGGTACAGCCGCCCGCCAGCGCCCCGCGCTGCCGTCCTCGCCGAGATAGCGCCCGCCGTCGGCGCCCTCCGTCCAGACGCAGAGCTTCGGCCGCACCGGCAGGTCCGCGAGGTCGTACTGCTCGCCGCGATCGCGGGCCGATCCCGCCAGGACGTCCACCTGCACCCCGCTCTCGACCACGCTGGCAAGCCTGCGTGCGGTGGCGACGAGCACGGCGGCCCTGCGGGCCGCGACGACCGTGGCCGGGTCGTCGCCGGTGTAGAAGACGCCGTCGAACCCCGCCAGGTCGTCCCAGTCCAGCGGGTCGGAGATGGCAGGGTGATCGGGCCGGTCGTGCAGCAGGATCGTCCGCTCGCCGCTCGGCTCGGCGAGCGTCGTGACGCGCGCCTGGGGCCGGGTGCGGTGCGCGACGCGCAGATCGCAGCCCGCCTCGCGCAGCAGGCGCTCTGAGTCCCTGGCGGCGGCATCGTTGCCGAGCGCGGTGATGAAGCACGTCTCCGCGCCCAGCGCGGGCAGGGCGCGCGCTGCCACTCCCCCGCCTCCCGCAGGCTCCTCGAAGGTGTCGTGCAACTGCACGATGGCGCCGCGCTCCAGGGGCTCGTGCAGGCGCGCGTGCTGCACCCACTCGACGTGCCCGATGACCGCGACCGAGACCACGGGCTACTTGCTCCGCGCGCCCTCGCCGTCGAGCGAGAGCACGGCGAGGAACGCCTCCTGGGGCACCTCGACCGTGCCGATGATCTTCATGCGCTTCTTGCCCTTCTTCTGCTTCTCGAGCAGCTTCCGCTTGCGCGTCACATCGCCGCCGTAGCACTTGGCGAGCACGTCCTTGCGCTTGGCCTTGACCGTCTCGCGGGCGATGATGCGAGAGCCGATCGAGGCCTGGATCGGAACGTCGAAGAACTGGCGCGGGATCACCTTGCGCAGGCGATCCACGAGGCCCTTGCCCGCGGCGTAGGCGCGATCCCGGTGCACGATCAGGCTGAGCGCGTCGACGGGGTCGCCGTTGAGCAGGATGTCGAGCTTGACGAGGTTCGAGGCGCGGAAGCCCAGCAGCTCGTAGTCGAACGACGCATAGCCGCGCGTACGGCTCTTGAGCTGGTCGTAGAAGTCCAGCACGATCTCCGCCAGCGGCAGCTCGTAGAGGATCTGCACGCGCGTCTGCGAGAGGTACTCCATGTGGTCGAACTCGCCGCGCCGGTCCTGTGCCAGCTCCATGACGGTGCCCACGAACTCCTTGGGCACGATCAGCGAGGCCTTCACGTAGGGCTCGCGCGTCTCGACCACCGCGTTCGCGTCGGGCATCTGCGAGGGGTTGTGCACCTCCGCGAGCCCGTGCGTCGTCTCGACCTCGTAGGCGACGTTCGGCGTCGTCACGAGCAGGTCGAGGTCGAACTCGCGCTCCAGGCGCTCGCGCACGACGTCCATGTGCAGCAGGCCGAGGAAGCCGCAGCGAAAGCCGAAGCCCAGCGCCTGGCTCGTCTCGGGCTCGTACACGAGCGAGGCATCGTTGAGGCTGAGCTTCTCGAGCGCGTCGCGCAGGTCCTGATAGCCGTCGGCGTCGGTCGGGAAGAGCCCGGCGAAGACCATCGGCTTGACCTCGAGGTAGCCCGGCAGGGGCTCGCTCGCGCCGCCCCGCGTGTGGGTGAAGGTGTCCCCCACGCGCACCTCGGAGACGTCCTTGATGCCCGTCACGATGTAGCCGACCTCGCCGGCCTCGAGCCGGGCGATCGGCTGCATGCTCGGCGTCATCACGCCGATCTCCTCGAGTTGCATGCGCGTCGCGCTCTGCAGGCCGACGATCTCGTCGCCGACCGCGATGGCGCCGTCCACGACGCGCACGAAGGCGATCACGCCGCGGTACTGGTCGTAGACGGAGTCGAAGACGAGCGCGCGCGTGGGCGCGGCCGGGTCGCCCGCGGGCGGCGGGACGCGCGCGCAGACGGCATCCAGCACCTCGCCCACGCCGATCCCGGTCTTGGCCGAGATGCGCAACACGTCGTCGACGCTGCCACCCAGGAAGTCGACGACCTGGCGCGCCACCTCGTCGGGGTCGGCGGCCGGGAGGTCGATCTTGTTGAGCACGGGCACGATCTCGAGGTCGTTGTCGATCGCGAGATGCGCGTTGGCGAGCGTCTGGGCCTCGAGGCCCTGCGCTGCGTCGACGACGAGGATCGCGCCCTCGCAGGCGGCCAGCGAGCGCGAGACCTCGTAGCTGAAGTCCACGTGCCCGGGCGTGTCGATCAGGTTGAGCTCGTAGAGCTCGCCCTGATAGGTCCAGGGGACGCGTACGGCCTGCGCCTTGATCGTGATGCCGCGCTCGCGCTCGAGCTCCATCGAATCGAGCATCTGCTCCCGCATCTCCCGCTCGGAGACGGCGCCGGTCAGCTGCAGGATGCGATCCGCCAGCGTCGACTTGCCGTGGTCGATGTGCGCGACGATCGAGAAGTTGCGAATGCGGGACTGCTCCACACCCACATCTTCGCAGGGTCTTTACGGAGTATCCGCCGTCGTCGCCGCGCGGCGACGGCGCACGAGCGCCATGACATCGTCCAGCTCCTCGATCTTCATGCCCCGCGCCGCGGCGAAGTAGACCCCGATCGCAGCGGCCAGGCCGGCGCCCAGCGTGGCGATCTGGAACGGGACGAACTGCCCGAGCAGCCCGTCGAGCACCCGCCACACTCCGTAGCCCGCGGCGACCGCGAGCGCGCTCGCCGCGACGACGCGCACGAGCGCCCGCACGAGCTCACGCTCGTCGAGCCGGCCGGCGCGCGGCCGCAGCTCGCTGTAGAGCAGCGCGACGCCGCAGATGTTCACGAGCGAGGTCGCAAGCGGAATGCTCCACAGCCCGAGGTCGAGCGCGCGCGTGAAGACCCAGTCGAGGACGCCGTTGAGGACCAGGTTCGCGATTGCGATCGAGGTCGGCACCCAGGCCATCTGCATGCCGAGGAAGGCGCGGTTGAGCAGCAGCATCGTGCCGTTGAAGACCAGCCCGAGCGAGAAGGCCGCGAGGCAGGCCGAGACGACGACCGTGTCATGGGGCGTGAAGTTGCCGTGCTCGTAGAGCAGGCGCACCATCGGCGTGGCGAGCGCCGCGCAGAGCGCCGCTGCGGGGATCAGCAGGAACGCGATCTGGCGCAGGCCCGATCCCAGGAGGTCACGAAAGCCCGGGCCGTCGCGGGCCGCGGCGCGACGGGCCAGGGCCGGGAACAGCACTGCCGCGACCGCCACCGAGAACATTCCCTGCGGCAGCATGTAGATGCGGAACGCCTTGTCGACCGCGGCGGGGCCGATGTCGTGATCGACGTTGGCGGCGAACCAGGTGTCGACGAGCACGTTCAGGTTGATCAGCCCGAGGCCGAGCGTGACCGGCAGCATCAGCGCGAAGACGCGCCGCACCGCCTCGTCGTGCGGATCGCAGTACCAGGAGAGGCGCCCGAGGCGCCGCATCGCCGGGTACGGGATCGCCAGCTGGACGACGGTGCCGAGCAGGATCCCGATCGCATACGCGTAGATGCGCGTGTCGGTCGTGTGCAGGAAGGGCAGCCCCAGCGCGAGCGTCCCCACGATCACGATGTTCCAGGCGACGGGCGCGATCGCGGGCCGGAAGAACTCGTCGAGCGCGTTGAGGATGGCCGTCTGCAGGCCGTTCAGTCCCAGCAGCACGACCGTCGGGAAGATGATGCGGGCGAGGTTGACGCCGAGCGCGCCGTGATAGCCGAAGATCGCGAGCAACTGCGGCGCGAGCACCATCGCAATTCCCGTGATCGCCGAGAGCGCGGCGAACGAGAGCCACCAGACCGTCGAAGCCACGCGCCAGGCGCGCTCGCGCTCCCCTCGCGTCAGCAGCTCGCTGAAGATCGGCACGAACGCGGCCCCGAGCGCGGCGTCGGCCACCAGCGAGCGAATCAGGTTCGGGATCTGGTACGCGACCGTGAAGGCGTTGATCGCCTCGCCCTGCACCGTGAAGATCCAGGCCGCCGCAGCCTCCCGGAGCATGCCGACGATGCGGCTGAGGCCGGTGGCACCGGCGAAGAGCGCGGTCGAGACCGCCATGCGGCGCCGCTCGGGAGCCTCGGGGACGGCCCCCGTGCGAGGCGGGCGACTCACGGCTCCCCAGGATAGGCGGGGAGTCGCGGGCCGGTTGCGCTTCGAGCTTCCGCGGCGGCGTCGGGGCCGGCCTCGGTGGCGCCCTGCAGCCCGGGCGCCACCGTCATCGCCTCACTGGCTCGCGGCGCCCTACAGGATCCCGCTCAGTCCGGGCAATGCTCCGGACTTGATGCGCGCGATCGAGACCTTGATACGCCCGTCGCGGACCGAGAGCGCCTCCTTGGAGCCCTTGGCGGTGTACCAGACCCGCAGGCGCGTCTCGGCCACGCGCGAGCCGCCCTGGGTCGAGAACGGCGCCTTCAGGAGCTGCGCCTTGCTGACCGTGATGAAGAACCGGATCTTGCCCTTCGCCGCCTTGGGCGTCGTGAACGCGGCGCGCGTGCCGAGCACGAGCTTCGTGTCGCCCGGGAGCGGCGCGAGCGCGTACAGCCGCCGCCCGCTGCGGGTGCGCAGCTCGCCGCGCAGCCTGCACGGCGGCTTCGCGGTGCAGGCCTTCGGCAGCGTGTACTGCACCTGGATGCGGAAGCCCTTGCCGCCGGGCTTGGTCGTCAGCGTGACGTCGCGCGGCCCCGGCGCTTTGGTCACGGGAGCCGGCGGCGCGACCGTGTTGACGAAGACGGCGAAGAGGTTCGCATCGCCCGCGGCCGGATCCTTCCAGGCGTAGTTCGCAGCCAGCAGCAGATTGTCGCCCACCGCGATCGACGAGAGGCCGTAGGCGCCATTCGCCGCTCCGTTCGGCTTGCCGGCATCCTGCGCCGTGCCGCCCGCGCCCTTCGCATCGCCGAGCGACGCCTTGAACGACGTGCCATCCCACCAGGCGACCCACAGCCGCCCGTCGGCGCGGTAGGCGGCCGTGACGACGCGCCCGGCGCCCTGGCCCGTGCCGGCCAGGTTGGCGATGGTCGTGGCCGAGGCCTCCCCGGGCCACCAGGACACCACGGCGTCCGTCGTCCCCGTAGGAGGAGAGTTCCCATAGACGAGGCGGCAGGTGGCCGCGCACGAGAGCGCCGACCCGAAGCTGTTGTTGTTGACGCTCTCGCTGCCCGGGGCGAGCACGGGCGGCCCGAGCGGGGCGGCCGTGGCGGGGTCGAGCTGCTGCACGTACAGGCCGGTGGCGTTCGTGGCGTTCGAGTACCACGCGATCCAGAGGCGCCCGCTCGTGTCCAGCGCGAGCTTCGGCTGGTAGCCGCAGCAACCGCCGAGCTGCGGCTGGAGGTTCTGGTCGAACGCGCCGGCAGCATGCGAGACCGCGCCGTTGAACAGCCCGATCCCGACGGTGCCATTGGTGGCGATCCAGGGGATTCCGCCCGCGGTCTGCGCCGTCCACGTATCGCCTCCGCTGCCCGAGACGACGAACGGCGCCGCCCAACTGCCGTCGGCGTTGCGCGCAGAGGTCAGCACGCCGATCAGCGGGTCGCCCGAGTCGGTGGAGTGGATGCCCGAGAACGCCAGCGCGAGCCCCCCTGCCGGCGGCGTGAAGAAGGCGTGCACGTAGCCGAGGGAGGCCCAGGATTCGGCGACCTTGCTGTCCGCGCGCCCGATCACATCCTGCGCCGGCGACGTGGTGAAGCTGACGGTGTCGAGGTCCTGCGTGCTCGGGCTCGTCTGCTGCGTCCAGGCGACGACGGCGGTGGAGCCGGTCAGCCCGAGCGAGGGAACGACGATGTTGGCGCTGTAGTCGGTCGACACCTTCGTCCAGGTGGCGTCGGCGCCGGCCGCGGGAGCAGCGACGAGCACGACTGCCAGCATCGCCGCGATTGCTGCGAAGCGCGCGGGAACTCTCACAGGACCCCTCCTCTGGAAACGCCGAGCTTGCCGGCTCGCATCCTAGGCTGCGGGGTCGGCGAACGCGCAGGCGCAGCGCCGCAAAGCCGCTTCCTGCTACCGTCCTGTGCTCGTGGCGAACATCAAGCAACAGAAGAAGCGCATCAAGGTGGCGAGCCGGCAGCGGCTCGAGAACCTGCGCTACAAGACGACGATCAAGACGTACTTCCGCCGTCTCGAGACCGCGATCGACGGTGGCGACGCCGCCTTGATCGAGGGTGAGCACAAACAGCTGCAGGTGCTCGTCGACCGAGCCGCCGCCCGCCGCGCCCTGCACCCCAACACGGCCTCGCGCAAGAAGTCGAAGGCCGCGCGCATGGTCGCAGCCGGCCCGCGCGACGAGGCGAAGCCGAAGCGCGCGCGCAAGGCCACCGCCGGCGCGGCGCGCAAGACCGCGGCTCGCTCGGGCGCCAAGAAGAAGTAGCTCGTGCGGCGGGAGGTCTCGCCCGGCATCGAGCTCGACGACGACCGCGGGCGCATCGACGCGGCCGCTGTCCACGGCTACGTCGCCGAGCACGCCTACTGGGCGCTCGGCCGCACCTACGAGACGATGCGGCACCTGATCGAGAACGCCTCGCGCCTGGTCGGGCTGTACGACGGTGAGCGCCAGATCGGCTTCTGCCGCGTGGCCTCCGACGACACCACCTACGCCTGGCTGTTCGACGTCTACGTGCTGCCCGAGTACCGCGGCCGCGGGCTCGGCGCCGAACTCGTGCGCGAGGCGGTGGAGAACGGCCCGCACGCGGGCCTGCGCTGGATCCTGCACACCAGGGACATGCACCGCCTGTACGCGCGCTTCGGCTTCGCGGCGCCGGGCGAGCGCTGCATGGAGCGCCCTCCGGCCGCCTCGTGAGCGGTTGATAGACTCGGCCGGCGATGAGCGCGCACGCACTCCTTCTTCCCTGACCGGGTCCCAAGGCGGCACAGAGCGTGCCGACGCAGGATCCGCAGCGCCTCTCCACGGAGAGGCGTTTCCATTTCTGTCGGCGTTTTTCCGAGATAGGCACTGAGCATGGAGCGCTACGACCCGGCAGCGGTCGAGGCCAAGTGGCAGAAGGTCTGGCACGACGCCGAGGCCTTCATCACGCCCAACCCCGAGCCAGGGGAGGACGCCTCGCGCCTGCAGTACGTGCTCGAGATGCTGCCCTACCCCTCCGGCGAGCTGCACATGGGGCACGTCAAGAACTACACGATCGGCGATGCCCTCTGCCACCAGCGCCGCCGGCACGGCCTGCGCGTCCTGCACCCGATGGGCTACGACGCGTTCGGGCTGCCGGCCGAGAACGCGGCGATCCGCGAGGGCCGGCATCCGCGCGACGTCACGAACGACAACATTGCGGCCATCCGCAAGCAGATGAAGCGCATGGGCTGGTCGATCGACTGGTCGCGCGAGCTCTCGACCGCGGAGCCCGAGTACTACCGCTGGACGCAGGCGATCTTCCTGCTGCTGTTCGAGCGCGGCCTCGCCAACAAGCGCGAGGCGCCCGTCAACTGGTGTCCCGTCGACCAGACGGTGCTCGCCAACGAGCAGGTCGTGGACGGCCACTGCGAGCGGTGCGGCGCCCTGGTCGAGAGCCGCACCCTGGCGCAGTGGTACTTCAAGATCACCGACTACGCACAGCGCCTGCTGGACGACATGGAGCTGCTGGAGGACTGGCCCGAGCGCGTGCTCTCGATGCAGCGCAACTGGATCGGCCGCTCCGAGGGCGCCGAGGTGCAGTTTCACCAGCGCGACCTCGACGAGTCGCTGCCCGTGTTCACGACGCGCCCGGACACGCTCTTCGGAGCGACGTTCTTCGTCATGGCGCCGGAGCACCCGCTCGTCCCGAGGCTCGTTGCGGGAAGCGAGCAGGAGTCCGCGGTGCTGGACTACGTGCGCCACAACGCCGCCCACTCCGAGGAGGAGCGCGCGCAGGACAAGGAGAAGACGGGCGTCTTCACGGGACGCACGATCACGAACCCGGTGAATGGCGCGGAGATCCCGATCTGGGTCGCCGACTACGTGCTGATGGGCTACGGCACGGGCGCCGTCATGGCCGTGCCCGCGCACGACGAGCGCGACTTCGAGTTCGCGCAGAAGCACGGCCTGCCCATCGTGCCGGTGATCGCGCCTGCGAGCGGTGAGGCCCCGGAGGGCGCGGCCTACACGGCGCACACGGCCGACGAGGTGATGATCAACTCGGGGCCGTTCAGCGGGCTGCCGGCGGACAAGGCCTACGCTGCGATCGTCGACTGGCTGAGCGAGCACGGGCTCGGCCACTCCACGGTCCACTACCGCCTGCGCGACTGGCTGATCTCGCGGCAGCGCTACTGGGGCTGTCCGATCCCGATCGTCTCGTGCCCGGCCTGCGGCCTCGTGCCCGTGCCCGACGACCAGCTGCCCGTCGTCCTGCCCGACGTCGAGGACTACCGGCCCAAGGGCCAGTCGCCGCTCGCCACCGCGACGGAGTGGGTCAACGTGCCGTGCCCGCGCTGCGGTGGCGACGCGAAGCGCGAGACCGACACCATGGACACGTTCATGTGCTCGTCCTGGTACTACATCCGCTACGTCGATCCGCGCGACGACTCGGCGGCGTGGCAGCGCGAGGACGTCGACCGCTGGCTGCCCGTCGACCAGTACATCGGCGGCGTCGAGCACGCCATCCTGCACCTGCTCTACTCGCGCTTCTTCACGAAGGTGTTCTACGACGCGGGACTGCTCGGCTTCAAGGAGCCCTTCAAGCGCCTGTTCACGCAGGGCATGATCTACAAGGACGGCGCCAAGATGTCCAAGTCGAAGGGCAATGTGGTGGCGCCCGACGAGCTGGTCGCGCGCTACGGCGCCGACGCGATGCGCCTCTACGTGCTGTTCCTGGGCCCGCCGGAGGACGACGCCGAGTGGACCGACGGCGGCATCGCCGGCTGCTACCGCTTCCTGCAGCGACTGTGGACGCTGGTCGGCGGGCTGGCCGCGGCAGGCGGCCGCGTGACCCCCTCCCCCGCCGCGCCGGCCGGACTGAGCGAGGCCGGCCTGGCGCTTGCGCGCAAGGCGCACTGGGCGATCGAGAAGTCGACCCGCGACTCCGCGGAGCGCTTTCACTTCAACACCGCCGTGGCCGCTGCCATGGAGCTGCTCAACGAGGTCGCGGCGCGGCGCGAGAGCGCCGAGCCCGAGGTCGTCGGCTTCGCCGCGTCCACGCTCATCTCGCTGATCCAGCCCTACGCACCCCACATCGCCGAGGAGCTGTGGTCGGCGCTCGGCGGCGAGCAGCTGTGGCGGGAGCCGTGGCCCGCAGCCTCGCCGGCCTTCCTGGCGCACGACACCCTGGAGATCGCCGTCCAGGTCAACGGCAAGCTGCGCGGCCGCTTCAGCGCGTCCGCCGACAGCTCGGACGACGACCTCGCCGCGCAGGCGCGCGCGCTGCCGAACGTCGCCGTGCACCTCGACGGGCACGAGCTCGTGCGCGTGATCGTCGTGCCGGGCAAGCTCGTCAACTTCGTCGTGAGGTAGATCCTCCGGCACCCTTCCGGCACACTTCCGGCTGGAGCCGTGACGGTGCCATCGCGCACCCTTCGGCAATGCGATTCGACCGCCGCCGTGTGCTCATCCTGCTGCTGGGCGGCTGTCTCGGGCTCGTGCTCGTCGAGCCTGGGCATCGACCTGCCCCGCCGGCACGCGTTCTCGCAGGCGCCGACCGTCGTGCCGGACTACTCCGGGCTGACGAGCGTCGCGACCACCGCGATCGGCGGCGAGAGCGGTCCGGTCGTCGTCAACGTCGTCGGCGCCGTGCGCCATCCCGGCGTCTACACGCTGGCGGCGGGGAGCCGCGCGCGCGATGCCGTGCGCCGGGCGGGCGGGCCGACGCGCCGCGCCGACGTCAGCGCGGTCAACCTCGCGGTCCGCCTGGCCGACGGCGAGCAGGTGCGGGTGCCGCTGAGGGCTCCGGCCGCGACGGCCTCCACAGGCCCGGCGGCTGACGCGCAACCGGCGATCGTGCACCTCAACAGCGCGAGCGCCGAGCAGCTCGACGCCCTCGACGGGATCGGCCCGTCGCTCGCGCAGCGAATCGTCGAGTACCGGCGCGCTCACGGCGGCTTCCGATCGATCGACGAGCTCGACGAGGTCAGCGGCATCGGGCCGGTGCGATTGGAGTCGTTGCGCCCCCAGCTGGCCCTGTGACGTCCACAGGCCGCGCCGACGAGCTCGGCACCATCGCCGCGCCGTGGCTCGCCGCGGGGCTCGCTGCGCCCGCGCTCGCTGCCTCGGGCCCTCTCGGCATGGCGCTGGTCGTGCTCGGGCCCCTCCTGCTCACGCTGCGGACCGGACGCCAGGGCGCCCTCGCAGCCACGCTGGCAGTCAGCGCTGCGCTGCTGGGAGCAGCCTGGTCGGCGCACGGCATCGAGCAGCGCGCCGCCGATCCCCTGGCGGCGCGCATCGGACATGTCGACCGGGCTCGCCTCGTGGTGGACGGGCAACCTCGGCCCGGCCCCTACGGCAGCTCCGCGCTGGCTCGTCTGGACGGTCACCCCGTCGAGCTGCGCTCCACGGGCTCTCTCGAGCAAGGCGCCATCCTGGCGGCAAGCGGAACGCTCAAAGCGGTGCCGCCGTCGACCGGCGACTTCGACCGGCGCACCTGGCTCGCACGCCAAGGCGTCCACGAGACGCTCTCAGCGCGCTCACTCGTGCCGCTCGGCCGGCGCGGAGGCGTCCAAGGCGTGCTCGACCGCCTTCGCCACGGCGCACGCGCCGCGCTGCAAGCCGGCGGCGACGACGAGCCCAGCCGGATCGCCGCGGGCGTCGCGCTCGGTGGGACGGCGTCCCTCTCGGACGACACGATCGAGTCGTTCCGAGCCTCGGGCCTCGCACACCTGCTCGCGGTCTCGGGCGGCAACATCGTGCTGCTGGTCGCGGCCGTCCTGCTCCTGGCCTGGCTCGTCCGCCTTCCGCGAGCCTACGCGCACGGCTGTGCGATCCCCGTCGTGATCGCCTACGCCGCAATCGTGGGCGGCGGGCCATCCGTGGTGCGCGCCGCTGCCACGGGCGTGCTGGCGTCGGTTGCGTGGCTCGTCGGCTCCGCGCGCGATCCGTGGCACCTGCTGGCACTCGCGGCGGTGGCCGTGCTCGCTCTCGACCCATGGGCGGTCGTCGGGCCCGGCTTTCAGCTGTCGTTCGTCGCCGTCGCCGCCATCCACGGCCTCGCGCCACGCATCCGCCGGTGGCTCGAGGGCACGGTCATGCCGCTGCGCCTGTGTGCGCCGGTCGCCATCTCGCTGGCGTGCACGCTCGCGACCGCTCCCGTCGCGCTGGCACACTTCGGCCGTACCTCGCTCGTCGCCAGCCTGCCCGCGAACCTCCTCGCGCTACCCGCGGTGGCCCCGCTTCTCTGGCTCGCTCTGGCCTCGTGCGCGGTCTGGCCGGTCGCGCCGCAGGCCAGCGTCGCCCTGGACGCCGCGGTACGGGCACTCGCTGCCTACATCGGTCTGGTGGCGCACTTCGGCAAGTGGCTCGACGGCGCACTGCCCGGGCGGGCGCTGCTCATCGCCCTCACGGCCGGCGCGCTCGCCTGGCTGCTCTTCCGGCGACGAGCCGCGGCCGCGGCGGGAGCGCTCGCGGGACTCCTGGTCGCTCTCGCCCTGCCATCCGCGCGCGGGTCTCCGCCGCCTCCCCGCGCACTCAGGGTGACGATCCTCGACGTGGGACAGGGGTCGTCCGCCCTGATCGAGGCGCCCGGGCTGCGGGCGCTCGTCGACACCGGACCGCCGAGTGCGCGCGTCGAGCGGGTGCTGCGCCGCCGGGGCATCGGCTCGCTCGACGTGCTGCTGCTGTCGCACGACGAGCTCGACCATGATGGCCGCGCGGCCGCGATCGTGCGCGCCTTGCGGGTCGCGCTTCTCGTGACACCGGCCCTGCCCGGCACGAGCCCGAGCCTCGCCGCAGCGCTCTCCGCCGCGCGCGCCCGCGGCACGCGCGTGGTCGGCGGGCGGGCTGGTCTCCTTGTGCGCAGCGGGCCCGTCGCCGTGCGCGTCGTCGGCCCGCTGCACGTGACGCGCGCGAGCGCGCGCAACGACGCCGCGCTCGTCGTTCTGGCGACACAGGGCTCGTGCTCGTTCCTGCTGCCGGCCGACGCCGAGTCGCGGGTCCTGCTGGCAGACGATCTGCCGCCGGTCCGCGTGCTCGTCGTCTCCCACCACGGCTCTGCCGACAGTGCGCTCGATCGGCTGCTCACGCAGGTGCGCCCGGCGCTCGCGGTCATCTCGGTCGGCGCTCACAACAGCTACGGGCACCCGGTGCCCGCGACGCTGGCGGCGCTCGCGCAGGCACGCGTCCCCGTTCGCCGGACCGATCGGGAGGGGGACATCAGCCTCGGCTGCAAGGCGCCCGCGTGACGCGGGTACGATCACGGGCGTGTCGGCCGCGCCTCTCGATCCCGTCTACCTGATCGGGGGCAGCGACCGGCCGAAGGTCGAGCTGGCCGTGCGTCGCCTGCGCGCGCGCGTGCGCAGCGAGGACGGAAGCGTGGAGGAGTTCACGGCGCGGCGCGCCGACGACGACGGAGAGGGCATGAGCGCCGCGGAGGCCGCAGGCGCATGCAACGCGCTCGGCCTCTTCGGCGGCACGCGCCTGATGGTGATCCAGGGCGCCGAGGTGTGGGGCGACGAGAAGAAGGCCGCCGCCGACCTCGACGCGCTGACCGACTACCTCGCCTCACCTGCGCCCGATGCGGTGCTGGCGCTGCTGACGTCCGGCGAGGTTCCGGCCGGCCGGCTGCGGACTGCCGCAGAGGGCGCCGGGAGCGCACTCGTGTACGACCTGCCGGGGCGGGAGGGTCAGCGGGAGTGGCTGCGCAAGCAGGCCGCACGGGCCGGCGCCAACCTCGACGGCAGCGCCCTGACGCGCCTGCTCGAGCTGGCGGGCGACGACGTGCAGGCGCTCGCAGGCGAGGTGGAGAAGCTCGGGCTCTGGTCGCGCGGCGAGACGATCACCGCGGAGCAGGTCGACGAGCTGTGCGTCCTGACCGCGGACACGCCACCGTGGGACCTCACGGATGCGCTCGGCGACCGGCGCGGAGCGGAGGCGCTCCGCGTGCTTGGTCGCCTGCTCGACGGGCCTGACGGGGACGTGCCGCGCTGGCTGCCATCGATCGCCCGCCACCTGCGTCAGCTGGCCGTCGCGCAGCACGTGAGCGAACAGGGCGGGGGACCCAAGGACATCGCGCGCGAGCTCGGCCTGCGCAGCGAGTTCGTTGCGCGCAAGCTCTCGCGTCAGTCGGCGCGCTGGTCGCCGGAGCAGCTCTCGGCGGCAATCGTGCGCATCGCCTCCGTCGAGCGCGAGACGCGCGGCGAGGGGGTGCTGCGCGATCGCTTCGCGCTCGAGCGCGCCCTCACCGAGGCCGTCGGCTCCGCCTCCGGCCGCTGAGCAGCTCTAGAGGCCGGCGGGGTGGCGGGCGACGTAGCCCGCGGGCGGGCGCGCGGCGAGCGTCCAGCGCGAGCCCCCGCCCTTGCTCGCGGCCGTGTCGTAGCGCAGGCCGGCGACGACCATATACGCGTGCGAGTCCTTGGCGTAGATCGTGACCCACTGCCCCGGCCCGGCCTCGCCCCAGGTGTAGAAGTCGTAGGAGGCAAGCGGCGAGTCGAGCAGCCCTGCCCCGTGCAGCGCGAAGCTCACCGAGCCGGAGCAGTCGTAGCCCGTGTCCGTCCAGCTCTGGTGACCACCGCCGAAGCGGTACGGCATGTGGGCGATCACGTTGCCCGCCTGGATGATCGCCGCGACGGCGGCGGGTGCGCCCGCGGGGGCCGTGGCGAGCCCGTCGGGGCCGATCGTGCCGGCGCTCGGAGGCGGGGGGGCGATCTGGCCGGTCGGCAGGTCGGCCGTGGCCGCGGTGCCGCCGCTCGCCGCCGGCGCCGGCGCCGGGGCCGTCGTCGTGGAGCGCAGGGAGACAGCTCCTGCCATGCCGCCGGAGAGCACGGCCTTCTTGAGCGCGCGCGTCTCGCGAGGCGTCAGCACTCCGTCGGCGCGGAGACCGGCCGCGCGCTCGAAGAGGCGCACGCTCGAGCGAGTCGCCGGCCCGAACTGGCCGTCCGTGACGGCGGGATAGCCGAGCTTCGTGAGCGCGTTCTGCAGCAGGCGGACGTCCTTGCCCTGTGCACCGACGCGCAGCCGGCGGATGCCGAGCCAGCGCCGGTCGCCGGGACCGCCCCGCTGCGCGCGCTTCAGCACCTTGAGGAAGCGCTTCGTCACGCGGGCCGAGCGATCGAGATGGGCATCGGCTCGCAGCGTCCTCACCATGGTGGCGGTGTGCGGGCCGAACTGGCCGTCGACGTGCACGGGATAGCCGAGACGACTCAGCATGCGCTGCAGCTTGCGCACCGCCGGGCCCGTCTCACCCGGATGGAGCCCTGTCAGGGCAGGAGCGCGGGATGCGCTCCTGACGGGTGCTGCGAATGCAGAAGGAGCGAAGGCGGCGACGGCGAATACGGAAACCAGAAGGAACACCAACGGTTTGAGCGAACGGTGTGTGAGACAGTCGGGAGTCATCAGGCTTCCGGAAGGCAAGGCGTCTCGCGGACGCCGGCGCTGGACGGGGCGCGGAGGCGCAAGGGGTGCGCGCCGCGGCTTGTCAGTGCTCGCGTCTGACCCTACAGCAGGAATTCTCGTCTGTCGCGGGTGGTCTCGAAACCCGTAGAGCAGATACGGACTGGAACCTGCCGGGAACTCTCGTATCCTCCGCAGCTGCGGAGATCAGGTGTGCGCTGCCCGTACCGGAGCCGTCAGGCGTCGTCGCCCGGGGCGCGGCGGGCCCGCTTGCGTGCAGAGACCTGCCGCTTCTCGTCGAGGCGCCTCTCCACCGCGCCGCGACCGGGCCGAGTGGGGCGGCGCGGGATCTTCGGCCGCAGCGCCTCGCCGATCATGCGCGCGAGGCGCTCGCGCGCGACTCGCCGGTTCTGATGCTGACTGCGCTCGTCCTGCGCACTCGCCGCGAGCAGGCCGGCCGCGCTGATGCGCGAACGCAGCCGCTGGGCGAGCAGCGCGCGCTGCTCCTCGTCGAGCGCCAACTCCGCGACCGCGACCGAGATCGTCACGGCGCTGTCGGTGGTGTTGACGTGCTGGCCGCCCGGCCCGCCCGCGCGAGCCGCGCGCATGGTCAGCGGCGCGTTCGCCAGGGCGCGCTCGCCGGCGGCAACGGGGTCATAGAAGCTCGAGTCGGCCACGGAGAGTGCTGCATACCATGCCGCACCCTGCGGCAATCCTCCGGCCGCCCCTGGGAGCGGGCGCCTACGATCCGGCAGTGGCGCTCGACGACCTGCGGAGCGCGCGAGGACGCCGGCCAGGAGGATGCCCCTAGGCTTCGCCGCATGTCCGCCACTCCTGCCGATGATCGGGCCGAGCGGCCCACGAGCCGTCACGACGACGCACTCAGGCGTGACGTCCGGCTGGTCGGAGATGCGCTCGGCCGCGTACTCGTCGAGCAGGTCGGCGAGGAGCTGCTGGCCGACGTCGAGCGCGTCCGCCTGCTCGCCCGCGCAGCTCGCAGCTCCGGCTCGGCATCCGACCAGGCGGCGCTCGCGGCCTGCGTGCGGGCGCTCGGCGAAGAGCGCTCTACAGCCGTCCTGCGCGCCTTCGGGCTCTACTTCCAGCTCGCGAACGTCGCCGAAGCATGGCACCGCGTGCGCAGCCGGCGCCGCTACGAGCGCGAGCAGCGGATCCCGCGTGAGTCCCTCGCCGAGGCCTTCGGCAGGCTCGCTGCGAGCGGCGTGGCGCCCGCCGAGCTCGCGCGCTGCGCACGCAGCGTCTCGCTCGAGCTCGTGATCACCGCGCATCCGACCGAGGCGGCGCGGCGCACGGTGCTGCAGGCCCAGCTCCAGCTGAGCCGCATCCTCGAGGCTCTCGACGATCCCACGCTCGCACCCGCGGCTCGGCGCAAGCTCGAGGACCAGATCACCGCCGAGATCACCGCCCTCTGGCAGGCCGACGAGGTGCGCTCGCGCCGCCCGCGAGTGGTCGACGAGATCCGGCATGCGCTGTGGTTCTTCGAGACAACCCTGCTCGACGTCGCGCCGGACGTGCTCGCCGAGTATCGCGAGCGGCTCCCGGATGCCCCGGCTCCCCTCCGCTTCGGCTCATGGGTGGGCGGCGACCAGGACGGCAACCCCGAGGCGGGCCCTCACACCGTTCCCGAGTGGCTCGACCGCGCCCGCCGCCTGGCACTCACGCGCTACCGGGTCGAAGTGCGAGAGCTCGCGCGGGCGATCGGCGTCTCGACGCGCATGGTGCCGGTCAGCGAGGAGCTCCTGCGCTCGATCGACGCCGACGAGCGGGCGCTGCCCGCGTTCGCGGCCGGCATCGGGGATCAGAACTTCGACGAGCCCTACCGTCGCAAGCTCAGCTTCGTCGGCCATCGCCTCGACAACATGCTCGAACGCTCCCCGGAGCCAGGCTACGCGGACGCGGCCGAGTTGCTCGCCGACCTCGAGCTGATGGACGCGAGCCTGCGCGCGAATCGCGGGGCGCGCATCGCCGATGGCCCGCTGGCCGACCTGCGCCGCCGCGTCGAGCTGTTCGGGTTCCACATCGCGAAGCTCGACGTCCGGCTGCACGCCGATCAGCTCGCCGCTCCCGACGAGCGCACGCGAGCGACGTTCGGCGCCATCCGGGACGCGCTCGAGCGTCACGGACCGCGCGCCCTCGACACGGTGATCGTTTCGGGCACCTCGGGCCCGGACGACCTGCTGCGGGCACTCGACCTCGCCCACTCCGAGGTCGGCCGCGATCTCTCGCTCGTGCCGCTGTTCGAGACGATCGCCGACCTGCGGCAGTGCGAGGCGACCGTGACGGCGCTGCTCGACGACGAGCGCTTCGGCGCGCTCGTCCAGCGGCGCGGCAGCAAGCTCGAGGTGATGCTCGGCTACTCCGACTCGGGGAAGGACGGCGGCTACCTCACGGCTGCCTGGGAGAACTACCGCGCTCAGGAGTCGCTGGCGGCGCTGGGCCGCGAGCGGGGCGTGGAGCTCACGATCTTCCACGGGCGCGGCGGCAGCGCGGGACGCGGGGGCGGCCCCACGCATGCGGCGATCCTCGCGCAGCCGCCCGGGCACCCGCCCGGACGACTCAAGCTGACGGAGCAGGGCGAGACCGTCTCCAACAAGTACGGCCTGCCGGGCCTCGCTCACCGCAACCTCGAGGCCGCCGTCGCCGCCACGTTGCTCGCGGCGTTCCCCGGCGCACTCGGGAACGCACCCCCCGCGGGCGCGCGCGAGCGGCTCGCTCAGCTCTCGGAGCACTCGTTTGCGACCTATCGCGCGCTCGTCTACGACGACCCCGGCTTCGTGCCGTTCTTCCGTGCCTTCACGCCGGTCGACGAGCTCGGGCTCCTCGCCCTGGGCTCGCGTCCGGCGCGCCGGCCGTCGAGCCACGCCTACCTGGCGGGGCTGCGCGCGATCCCCTGGGTGTTCTCGTGGACGCAGACCCGGACCCTCCTACCTGCGTGGTACGGCTGCGGCACGGCGCTCTCCGCACTCGCCTCGACCGAAAGCGGCGTGAGCGAGCTCCGCCGCCTCTACGGCGACTGGCCGTTCTTCCGCGCCATCGTGGACAACCTCGAGATGACGCTCGCCAAGTCCTCGCTCGAGATCGCCCGCGAATACCTGGAGCTCGTGCCCGAGGGCGAGGACCGCGACCGCATCTGGAACCTGATCGCCGGCGAGCACGCCCGCACCGTGGGCTCGGTGCTCGCGATCGTCGACGAGCGCGAGTTGCTCGATCGCCACCCCACGCTGCAGCGCTCGGTGCGCCTGCGCAACCCGTACGTCGACCCGATGAACGCGATCCAGGTCGATCTGCTCGCGCGCTATCGCTCCGCCGGGAGCGACGAGCAGCGGGCGGTCCTGGCCGCACCGCTGGCTCGCTCGATCGCCGGCATCGCGGCGGCGCTGCGCAATACCGGCTGAGGCCTCCTGATCGTCACGACTCCTCGCCGGCCCACCAGTCCCGCTGACCGTCGACGTCGTCGCGCGGAGCCGCGCCGAGATTGGGCGCGCCGACGACGAGGATCTCGAGGCCGTCAGGTCCGGCCTCGTAGCCTCGCCACGCACCGGGCGCCACACGAACCGCGTCCCATTCCACGAGCTCGAAGATCTCGTCGTCGACCTTCATGCGACCGCCGCCGCGCACGACCACATACACCTCCTCCTGCGTCCTGTGCGTGTGGCCGTACGGAAAGCGATAGCCAGGCGGGAGGCACTGGTAGCCGAGGCCTGAATGCTCGAGCTCGAGCGTCTCGGTCGCCAGCCGGAACTCCAGGTCCGGCGCGCCGTCGAACATCGAGCCCAGATCACTCACGTCTCGCTTGATGTTCCTCAGCGTGAACGGCACCGCGCAACCGCCATTTCGTGCCGCGTCGCGACGCTTCAGCGGCCGACGGCTCGCTCGAGCTGCTCCTTGTTCATGCTCGAGCGGCCCTTGATGTTCTTGTGCTGGGCCTCCGCGTACAACTGATCGCGTGTGCGTCCCTTCGCGCGCCGGGTGCCCGAGCGGCGGCCGCCGCGCTCGCCGGAGGAGAGAGGATCCTGAGTCGACGTCTTCGACGCCGTCTTGGATTCGCCGTGACGTGCGCGCTCCTTGTTGACGGTGCGCGCTGCGATCTCCTCCGCGGTCCCCTCGGATCGGCCCTGTTGCTTGAGCGAGTCCTTGATGTGCTCGTACTGACGGGCGCGCTTGGTGCCCTTCTTGACGCCGGCAGGAGGCATGTGACGATCTCCTTCGAAGCGGATTTGCAGGCATTCGATGCCCCCTTGCGTCGATCCGAAACCGCTACGCTCGTGCCGTGACGATCGCCGAGAGAGCAGCAGCGTTCCGCCGGCTGCACGAAGGGCCGGGGGCATTCGTGATGCCCAACCCGTGGGACATCGGCACCGCGCGCATCCTCGCCGGTCTCGGCTACGAGGCGATCGCGACGACCAGCGCCGGACTCGCGTACAGCCTCGGGCGCGCCGACGGCGAGTCGGCCGTCACGCGCGAGGAGGCGCTGGAGCATGGCGCCGTGATCGCCGGCGCGACCGACCTACCGGTCAACGGCGACCTCGAGAACGGCTTCGGCGATGATCCGGAGAGCGTCGCCGAGACGATCCGAGGCGCAGCGGCAGCGGGTCTCGTGGGCTGCTCGATCGAGGACTCGACAGCGACGTCCGCCGGGCCGATCTATCCCCTCTCACAGGCCGTCGAGCGCATCGCAGCGGCAGTCGAGGCCGCGGCCGCGCTGCCGTTCGCGTTCACGCTGACCGCGCGCGCCGAGAATTACCTACACGGCCGCAGCGACCTCGACGACACGATCGCACGCCTGCAGGCGTTCGACAAGGCGGGAGCCGACGTGCTCTACGCGCCGGGCCTGCGTGACATCGAGGACATCCGCACGGTCTGCGGGGCCGTCTCCAAGCCGGTCAACGTGCTCGCGCTGGCCGGTGCGCCGAGCGTCGAGCTGCTGTCCGCTGCAGGAGTCCGCCGCGTCAGCCTCGGCTCGGGGTTCTTCAATACCGCCATGGGGGCGTTCCTGCGCGCCGCCAAGGACGTGCGGGAGCACGGGACGTTCGGCTGCCTCGACGGGGCCGCGACGTCGCGCGATCTACGGCCGTTCATCTCTGACAGCTAATCGCGCACGACGCGCCGGCGGCGCGTCGGCTGCAGGTACTCCACGCGCACGACGGCGGCGCGCTTGTGGGTCGTCAGCTCGCCGGCGTACGGGCCCTCGAACGTGCCCGAGGTCGGCGGCACGTCGCCGTAGTCGCGGCCGACGGCGACGGTCACGTAGCGCGGACCTGCGCGGCGGTCGTGGGTCGGGTCGAACGGGTGCGCCGACACGGCGCCGCCGGGCTCGGCGACGAGCACCTCGACCCAGGCATGCGTACCTCCATCGCCGAGCAGGTGGCCGGAGACATAGCGGGCCGGCAGGCCGCACAGCCGGCAGAGCGCGACCATGCAGTGCGCGTAGTCCTGACACACGCCCCGCGCCCCGGCCCAGGCCTCCGAGGCCGTCGTCTCGACGGTGGTGAGCCCCCACTCGTAGGTGAAGTGGTCGTGCACGCGCGTGCTGATCAGCGCGGCCAGATCGAGGCCCGAGGCGCCCGACCCGCTCAGCTCCCCGGCGATCGCGCGGAGCGCACCGTCGGGGCGCGTGAGCCGGGACTCCTCTCCGAAGCGGCGGTCGAAGCCGGCGTCGTCGGGGCTCAGGCCGCCGTCGATCGGGATCTGGCACTCGACGACCGCCCAGGTCACGAACTCGACGTGGCCCTCCACCTCCTGAAGCGTGAGGTCGAGCACGACGTTGCCGAAGCTGTCGTACGAGCGCTCGCACTCGAGGTCACAGCCCGAGACGCGCAGCTTGTGCGTCGCCAGCCGCTGGTGGCCGTGGTAATCGGGCGGCACCACCATCAGGCGCTGCCGGAGGTCCGTGATCGGGCCCGGGTAGTCGTAGCGAAAGGTCTGGTGGATCAGCACCGTCGCCTGGCGGATGTTCTGCCAGTCGATCTCGTCGTCGTCGATGCTGCCGAGCGTCGCGATCAGGTCGCCGAGGGTGTCAGCGACCATGCTGCTCCTCCAGCGCACCCGCTCCGACCTCCTCGGCCCAGACCCTCATCCGCTCGAGGGTAGCGGCGCCGTAGGTCGTCACCATCGCCACGTCGACGGCGTCCCGTCCCCGCCCGATCGGCACTCGCCCGATGCGCGGCGTGTTGAAGCGCGCGTCGTACGTCCACCAGCTCTCGCCGAGCCAGACCTCGAACCAGGCGTGGAAGTCCATGATCGGGTAGGGCCCGGGGACGCCGATGTCGGGCATGTAGCCGAACACGTAGCGGGCCGGGATGCCGAGCGCGCGGCAGAACGAGATGCCGAGGTGGGCGAAGTCGCGGCACATGCCGCCGCGGCGGGCCAGCACCTCGCCGACGGTCGTCGCCACCACGCTGGGAACGCCGTACTCGACGTTGTCGTGGATCCAGTCGCAGATCGCCGCAAGCCGCTCGGGACCGCGCGCGGTGTGGCCGAACAGCTCCCAGGCCTCGTCCGCCAGCGTGTCCGACTCGCACAGGCGGCTGGCCAGCAGCCAGTGCAGAAGCTCCGACGGAAGCTCCTCGACGCGGTGCTGCACGTCCCGCTCCTGCGGCATCGCCTCGGGCTCCGGCGAGATCCGCACCGTCGCGCCGTAGGAGAACGAGGGGGTGGCCGACGTCAGCTCGAGCCGGCGGCAGACGTTGCCATAGAGGTCGCGGAAGCGCGCCGGCGGCTGCTCGGAGCCCCACTGCTCGTCGAGGATCGTGTCCTGGATCGACGAATGCGGCTCGACGAGCACGACGGCGTGCGCGCTCGCCGCTGCGTCGTACTCGAGTTGACAGCCCACGCGAAGGTTCATCGCGCCCCCAAGATCCACAAAAAAAACGCCCCAGCCTCTCAGAGAGGCCGAGGCATCGTCGCCTGCTGTGCTCGCACGTGCGAGCGCGTTCAGCGTACCCCGGATCTCGGCGGAGCGGAACCGCCGGGCCGCTGATCGCCCGGCGGGCACCGGCGCCCGCGCGACCCATGGAGCCGATGGGGATCGAACCCATGACCTCAGCGCTGCCAGCGCTGCGCTCTCCCAGCTGAGCTACGGCCCCGCGGAGGCCGAGTCTACCAGGGAGTCGCGGGCGTCCCGGTCAGACGACCTGGCGCTGCGGGACCTGGCCCCACAGCTGCTCGAGGCGGTAGAACGTGCGCGCCTCGGGCGTGAACACGTGCAGGACCGCGTCGAGATAGTCCAGCAGGATCCAGTCGCCCTCGCGCCGTCCCTCGCCGCCCTTCGGGAGCAGGCCCTCGTCGTGCTTGAGGGACAACTCGACCTCTTCGGCGATCGCCTGGACGTGGCGCGTGTTCTGGCCCGTGCAGATCACGAACGCGTCCGTGTACCCGACGACGCTCTCCATGTCGAGGATGACGACGTCCTCACCCAGCTTGTCGGAGCAGATCGCGGCAATGCGATCCGCGAGCTCGTGCCCGCGGCTCAGCAGCCGGCTCCAGTCGCGTTCAACACTGACGCCACCTTACCACGGAGCCTTCGGATACTCACTCCGCTCGACGGTAGATGCCCTCGGCCTCGATCAGCTCGCGCACGGGATCGGGCACGAGGTGCCGGATCGGGCGGCCCGCTGCCACCCGCTCGCGGATCATGGAGGAGGAGATGTCGACCTGCGGCATCTCGATGCGGTCGACGTCGGCATCGGCGAGCACGTCCGGCGAGACGCCCGGGCGCCGTGCCACCGCGAGGCGCGCCAGCCGCCGAACCCACTCGGGCTCGTGCCAGGTGGAGAGCGCGGCGAACTGGTCGGAGCCGAGCAGCAGGACGAGCGAGTTGCCGGGGTAGCGCTGCGTCAGCTCGCGCAGCGTGTCGACCATGTACGACGGGCCCGGGCGCTCGATCTCGACCCGGGAGACGGTGAGCGCGGGATTGCCGATGGCGGCGGCCTGCGCGAGGCGCAGGCGCACGGCCGGCGACTCCTCGGGTGCTGGACGGTGCGGCGGCGTCCCCGTCGGCACGACCACGACCCGCGAGAGGCCGAGCTGCCAGGTCGCCTCCTGGCAGAGCAGGAGATGCCCGAGGTGCACGGGATTGCAGAGGGAGCCGAGCACGCCGACGCGCGCCGTGTCGGTGCTCACCATTCGAGATCGTCCTCCTCGTCGCCCTCGTCTCCGCCGACGACTGCCTCCTCGGGCGGCAGCGAGAACTCGAAGCGCTCGTCGCCGATCGCCACGTCGTGCCCGGGCTTCACGCCGGCGTGACGCAAGGCATCGATCACGCCGAGGCGCCCCAGCTCGATCGAGAGCGCGCGCACGCCGGCCGGCGTCGCAAGGTCCAGTTTGTCGACGAAGGAGACGACCTCCCGGCCCGAGATGCGCACGATGCCGTCGTCGCGCACCAGCCTGAAGAGCCGCTGGCGCGCACGCGGCCGGTAGAGCAGGAAGTCGGCAAGCTCTTCCTCACCCGCGCCCGCCGGCTCGGCGACACGGGCGTCGCCCAGCACGCGCTCGAGCGCCCCGCGCAGGTTGGCGACGCCAGCGCCGGTGGCGCAGGACAGGCCGAGCACGTACGGCGTGGCGTGCTCGTCGCGTGCGACGACCGCGTCGGGGGGCAGCTCCCCGCGCGCGACGGCGTCGGCGAACGCGCCGACGAGCTGCTCGCCGTCGGCGTCGCCGATCAGGTCGAGCTTGTTGAGCACGACGATCTGCGGCCGCTCGGCGAGGCCGCCCCCGTGCGCGGCCAGCTCGGCGTGGATGGCTGCATAGCGACGGCGGCAGTCCTCCAGGGGATCGCCCGCCTCGGGATCGATCGCCACGACGTGCACGAGCGCATGGGCGCGCTCCAGGTGCGCGAGGAAGGAGTGCCCGAGCCCGACGCCGTCGGATGCCCCCTCGAGCAACCCGGGCACGTCGGCCACGGTCAGCTGCCGCTGGCCGTCCAGTTCCACGGTGCCGAGGTGCGGCGCGAGCGTCGTGAAGGGGTAGTCGGCGACCTTCGGAGTCGCGTTCGAGATGCGACGCAGCAGCGACGACTTGCCGGCGTTCGGGAAGCCGAGCAGCGCGGCGTCGCAGACCATCTTGAGGCGCAGCTCGAGCTCGGCCGAGTCGCCGTCCTCGCCGACCTCGGCCGTGCGCGGGGCCTGTCGCACCGCGGTCGTGAAGCGCCGGTTGCCGCGCCCTCCGCGGCCGCCGCGCGCGATCACGACGCGTGCCCTGGCGTGGGCCAGGTCGGCGATCGGGGCATCGCCGCTCGAGTCGAAGACCTGGGTGCCGAGCGGGACGTGGACGATCGCGTCCTCGCCGCGTCCGCCCGTCATCCCCTTGCCCATCCCGTGCACGCCGCGCTGGGCGCGCAGATGCCGCCGGAAGCGGAACGCCGAGAGATCGCGCATGTCCGGGTCGGCCAGCAGCACGACGTCGCCGCCGTCGCCGCCGTCGCCACCGTCCGGGCCGCCCTTGGGCACGAACTTCTCGCGCCGGAAGGAGACGCAGCCATCACCGCCGCGCCCGGCCTGCACGACCACGGTCGCCCGATCGTAGAAGTCGCCTTCGCCGCTCACGCGGCCCGAGCTGCTACTCGCCGGCCGCGACGGTCACGACGCGCTTGCCGCGGCGCCGGCCGAAGCCGACCGTGCCGCTGACGAGCGCGAAGACCGTGTGATCGCGGCCGAGCGCCGCGCCAGGGCCGGGATGGAACTCCGTGCCCTTCTGGCGAACGATGATGGAGCCGGCCGGCACGACCTGGCCGGCGAAGACCTTGACGCCGAGCCGCTTGGCATTCGAGTCGCGGCCGTTCTTGGAGGAGCCGAGGCCCTTCTTGTGCGCCATTCCTTACGCCTCCTGCTCGTCCGCGGGTGCGGACTTCTCGGCCGCGGGCTTCTTGGCCGCGGGCTTCCTGGGCGCCGCCGGCTTCTTCGCGGCCGCGGGCTTCGCGGCCGCCTTCGGCTCCGCCTTCTCGGCGGGCTTGGCAGCGGCCTTCTCGGCGGGCTTCGCGGCTGCCTTCTCGGCGGGCTTCGCGGCTGCCTTCTCGGCGGGCTTCGCGGCTGCCTTCTTGGCAGTGCCGATGGCGATCTCTTCGATGGTGATGCGCGAGAGGCGACTGCGGTGTCCGCGCGCCTTCTTCGAGCTCTTCTTGGGCTTGTACTGGAAGACGCGGATCTTCGGCCCGAGCAGGTGCTCGTCCACGCGCGCCGTGACGGTGACCTTGGCCAGGTCGGCGGAGTCGATCGAGACGTCCTCGCCCGAGGTCGCGAGCAGGACGACTGGCGTGAACGTGGAGCCCGCTTCGTGCGCGAGGCGGTCGACGGTCAGGTACTCGCCCTTGCGGACGCGGTACTGCTTTCCGCCGAGCGAGATGACGGCAAACACAAGAGCCTTCGATCGGGTGGCTGGAGGGGAAACGCAGCCACGCAGCGGCCGCAGAACGGAAGCATACCGCGGATGCCGTGAACCCGGGTCACGAGCGCCGAGCACCCGGGGCCTGACCCCAGGTGCTCAGATCCAACACCCTCCACCACCGCCTCCCCGGCGATGCAGTCGTCGAGCGGTCGCCCGATCGCCACGCCACCACGAAAACCCACACCATGGCGGGCGACAGGGGGGCAGGCCTCGCCGGCGAGCCGAGTGAATCGGAACACCCAACCAGGGAGGCCTGACCCCTGCGCCCAGCTACGAAGCCTCGCCACGGAGAAGCAACGACTCCCACCCGCCTCGCACCAGGAGCACCCGGGGCCTGACCCCAGGTGCTCACAAAGGCATCCGACGCCCGGCACTCGCGTGGGCGGGGCTACTTGCCGAGAATGCGCGAGATCAGGCCCTTGCGGCGATCTTGCTCGCTCGCATTCGCTGCTCCGCGCTCGGCCGGCTCTCGCTTTGCGGCCGGCGTGGGTGCTTCGGGCTTGGGCACCGCGGCCGCTGCGGGCTCGCGGGCCTCTCGGGGCGCGCCGTTCGCTCCGCTGCCGCTGCCGCTGCTGCGGCGCCGGCGCTGCTGCTGGCGCGGACGGCCTGTGCCGGGCTCGCGGGGCGGGCGGTCGCCCGGAGCGGTGACTGCGGCCGCGGGCTCTGCCGGCGCGCCGTTGGCGACGGTCTCGCCGGCGCCGTTCTCGCTGCTCTCGCCCGGCGTGCGGGCTCCGTTGCCCCCACCGCTGCCGCCGCGCCCGCGGCGGCCCCGGCCGCCGCGCCGGCGGCGCCTCTTGGCCGCTGCCTCGCCGTCCTCGCCGCCGGTCGTCTCGAGCGGCTCGCCGTCGCCGGCGCTCTCGCCGTTGGCGTCGGCGACCTGCGCCTTGACCTTCGGGTTGCCGCGGCCGCCTCCGCCTCCGCCTCCGCCACCGCTGCCGCTGCCGCTGCCGCCTCCGCTCTTGCCGGGAGCGCGGCCGCGCTCCCGGCGCTCCTCGGCAGCCGTGCGGCGCTTCTGGCGGCGCACCCGGCCCTCGACGTCGACGCGCTCGCCGACGCGGCGCTCCGGCTCGAGGATGTCCGAGACCCTGTCCAGTGTGCTCTCGCCGTCGGCGTCCTCCAGGGCCGGCCGCGGGGCGCTCGGCGCCGCCGGGCGCGCCGGCTCGACATCGAGCAGCGCCGCCTGAGCCGCGAAGCGTGTCGCGCGCTCGATGCGCATCCGCTGCGTCGTGCCGACGTAGGGCAGCCCGCCGATGACCTGAACCTCGTAGCCCGCGCTGAGGCGCGAGACCGCGTCGGCCTCGGCGAAGCGGTGCGGCTCGAGGATGGGGAGGTTGAGCTCGTCGCCCGGCGAGCAGGGCGGCGCCTGTGCGCCGATCTCGTCGAGCGTGCCCTCGGCGAGCACCGCGAAGTGCTCGCGCGGCACGTCGACGCGTCCGACGACGTCGAAGGCTCGGCCGGTCTCGTGCTCGAGCTCGTCGAGCCCCGCGCCGCCCTGGCCGATCAGCGCGCGCGCCACGGCGTCCTCGAGCTCGACGCGGAAGGCCTCGCTCTTGGACTCGCGCGCGACACGGCGCAGGTTGCGCAGCATGTCGATGGCGAGCGACTCGTCCGAGAGCACGCGGCCGGTGCCCTCGCAGACCGGGCATTCGCAGGTCATGATCTCGCGCACGCCGTCGGCGACGTTCTTGCGCGTCATCTCGACCAGCCCGAGCGGCGAGATCTCGACGACGTAGACCTTGCTGCGGTCCTTCTTGAGCTCGCGCTGCAGCACCTCGAGCACGGCGTCGCGGTTCTTCTGGCTCGCCATGTCGATGAAGTCGACGACGATGATGCCGCCGATGTCGCGCAGCCGCAGCTGCCGGACGACCTCGACGGCGGCCTCGAGATTGTTCTTGAGGATCGTGTCCTCGAGCTTCTTCGTCGTGCCGGTGAAGCGCCCGGTGTTGACGTCGACGACGGTGAACGCCTCGCCGTAGTCGAACACGAGAGATCCGCCGGAGGGCAGAGGCACGCGCCGCGAGAGCGTCGAGCGGATGCCCTGCTCGATCTCGTAGCGCTGGAAGAGCGGGCGCTTGCCCTTGTAGAGCTTGACGCGCTCCGCGAGCTCGGGCGAGGTGCGGCGCACATAGGCGAGGATGCGGTGGTACTGCCGCTCGTCGTCGATCACGAGCTCGGCGACATCGGAGCGGAAGTCGTCGCGCACCATCTGCAGCGAGAGGTCGGGCTCGGCGTAGACGAGCGCCGGCGCCTCGGCGCGCTGCGCGTGCCCGCGGCTGACGGACCAGAGCTTCTCGAGCAGCCGCACGTCGCGCTCGAGCTCGTCGAGCGAGGCGCCCTGAGCGGCGGTGCGGGCGATCAGGCCGGCGTCCTCGTGCGTCTTCATCGTGCGCAGCAGATCGCGCAGCCGGTCGCGCTCGGGCCCCTCGAGCTTCTTGGAGACGCCGACGCCGTCGCCGCCCGGCGCGAGCACCATGAAGCGGCCCGCGAGCGAGACGTCCATCGTCAGGCGCGCGCCCTTCGAGCCCATCGGATCCTTCGTGACCTGGACGAGCACGTCCTGGCCGGACTGGATCAGCTCCTGGATGCGCTTCGAGCGGCGGTCGCGGTCGTCCAGCTCCGGCAGGACGATCTCGGCGACGTAGAGGAAGCCGTTCTTGGGCAGGCCGATGTCGACGAAGGCCGCCTCCATGCCCGGGAGGACGGCGTCGACCCGTCCCTTGTAGATGTTGCCGACGATCGATCGGCGGCCGCGCCGCTCGATGTACGCCTCAGAAAGCTTTCCGCCTTCGACGATCGCGACGCGCACTTCTTGCGGGTCCGCGCTGATCAGCATGCGCTTGACGTGGGTCATTGGTGTCTCCGTACCCCGCTGCGGCACGCACGCACGTGAGCGCGCGCGGCGCGGGAGGCAAGTCGTTGTGAGGACGCGCGTCCGCGTCGTTCGGGTTCGCTCTCACCGGTGCGCGCCGCGCACGCTCGAGGCGTGCCGCGGCAGCGGGCACGGTGTAGAGGATCGTCATCAGGACCTCACAATAGCGGCCCTGCGTGCTGGGCCCCTACGGCGGGCTGCTCGCGCGGCCCCGCTCGGCGCTCCTCGTCGCGGTCCGTCAGCAGGCGCTGCGGCAGGCGGGCACGCAGCTGGATCCCCTGGACAACGCCGATGGCGGCGAGCACCGTGATGGTGCTGGAGCCGCCGGCCGAGAGCAGCGGCAGCGGGATGCCGGTCACCGGCGCGATGCCGATCGTCATGCCGACGCTGATGAAGACGGACGCCAGCAGCCAGCCGAACACGCCCGCGCAGATCAGGCGCGCGTAGAGGCTGCGCGCGATCGAGATCGCGCGCAGCACGCGCCACAGCACGACGAGGTAGAGGCCGAGCAAGAGCATCGCCCCCACGAACCCGCGCTCCTCGCCCAGGACCGCGAACACGAAGTCCGTGCGGCGCTCCGGCAGGAAGTCGTTGAGCGTCTGCGTCGCGCCCGACTTGCCGCGCCCGACGAGCCCGCCCGCGCCGACTGCGATCTTGGCCTGGGACTGGTTGTAGCCCTCCGCCGAGCGTGTTGCGCTCCGGGTGCAGGAACGAGGTCAGGCGATCCGCCTGGTAGGGCTTGAGCACCTGCACGCCGCCGGCCGGCAGCGCCCACAGCACCGCCACCGCAAGCAGTGCCGCGATGCCCCCGAGGAGCGCCAGGTGGCGCAGGCGGACGCCCGCGACGAAGAGCACGCAGAGCAGCGAGGCCAGGTAGACGATCGCCGTGCCGAAGTCGGGCTCGACGAAGACCAGGCCGGCGGGCAGCGCCGCGTAGGCGATGCAGAGGACGACGAACCTGAGCGTGCCGATGCGCCCCGCGTTGCGCGCGATCAGGGCGGCCAGCGCCAGCAGCAGCGTGAGCTTGCCGAGCTCCGACGGCTGGAACTGGAAGAACGGGAACTGGATCCAGCGGCGCGACCCGCGCGTCGAGAAGCCGAGCGCGAAGACGGCGGCGACGAGCCCGATCGTGCCCACGTAGAGCGGCCACTCGAGGCGCCGGAAGCGCTCGATGTCGATGAACGACAGAACGCACAGGGCGACGGCGCCGAGCGCGAGGTAGACCTCCTGCTTGACCACGAACGCGTGGCCTCCGGCTCCCGTCCCGATCACGTCGAGGCCGAGCGCGGCCACGCCCGCCAGCGCGCACAGCATCAGCCAGTCGAGACGCCGGATGCGGCCGAAGGCGCTCACGCGACGCACGCGCCGCAGCTCGCGCGCACGCACCCGCTCGCCGGGGATGATGATGCTCGACATCAGGTCGACTCGTCCACGACGGTGCTGAGATTCGGCTTCGGCGTCTTGAAGACCTTGGAGTAGAAGTCGAGGGCCGTGAGCGCGCCCGCCACCCCGCCGTGCCCGCCCCGCTCGATCACGACGACCGTCACGAGCTTCGGGTCGGGCACCGGCGCGTAGGACGCGAAGAGCGCGTAGTCGGGCTCGCCGGCGCGCTGCGCGGTGCCGGTCTTGCCGGCCACCGGAACGGCGAACTGCCCGAACACGTTGGTGGCGGTGCCCTGCGGCTGGTGGGTCGCGCGCAAGAGCCCGGTGCGCACGGCGTCGAGCAGCTGCCCGCCGATGGCGACGTGCCCCCTGGCCGGCGCGGGCTGCACGCGCGTCGGCTCGCCCGGAGCCTGCACCGCCGTGACGACGTGCGGCGTCACGACGGTGCCGCCGTTGGCGATCGCCGCGTAGCCGACGGCGAGCTGGAGGGGTGTGACGTTGAGGTTGCCCTGGCCGATCGAGAGGTTGAGCTCGTCGGCGGCGTTCCAGCTCGAGTCGAACAGCCAGTTGGCGTCGTAGCTCGGCGAGTCCGCGTTGGAGAAGTTCTTCTTGTAGAAGTCGGTCTTCCAGGCGGGGTCTGGCAGCAGCCCGGGATCCTCGCCCACGATGTCGATGCCGGTGCGCTTGCCGAAGCCGAACTTCGACGCCCAGTTCTGCAGCGGATGGCCGGACTTGCCGCCCTCGCGGAAGATCTTGTCGCCCAGCTGGTAGAAGTACGTGTCGCAGGAGCGCTCGAGCGCCTCGGTCAGGTTGATCCGGCCCGTGAAGCTCGCATCCCAGTTGTGGAACGGCTTGTTGTAGTAGTAGGCGAGCGGCGAGCACTTCAGCAGCTGGTCGGTGGCCACGCGGCGCTCCTTGACGGCTGCGATGGCCACGAAGGGCTTGAAGGTCGAGGCCGCCGGATAGCGGCCGGCGATCGCGCGATCGAGCAGCGGATAGTGCGCAGGCGTGCCGCCGTTGCGCGTGATGCGCGTGAGCTGCCGCTTGAACTTGGGCTTGCGGAACGAGACGAACCAGTTCGGGTCGAAGGTCGGATAGGAGGCCAGCGCGCGGATCGCACCGGTCTTCGGATCCATGGCGACGATCGCGCCGGCGTCGGCGCCTCCCGCTGCGGCGCCGCGCACGCCCTTCGCGAGCGCCTGCTCGGCCGCGCGCTGCGTGTTCAGGTCGATCGTCAGGCGCACGTTGCGTCCGGGCACGGGCGCCTTGAGGTGGCGCACGGCGCCCGTCGGCTGGCCGAACGCGTCCACTGTGACCGCGTCGATCCCGTCCGTGCCGCGCAGGAACGCGTCGTAGCGGCGCTCCACCCCGCTCTGCCCGATCACGTCTCCGCGGTGGTAGTCGTGGAAGCGCGGATCCTGCAGCTGCTTGGGGCCGATCTCCGAGAGCTGCCCGTAGATGTGAGCGCCGAGCGTGCGATAGGGATAGAAGCGCAGCGGCACCTGCGCCACCGAGAGCCCGTGGAAGATCGACGGGTTCTCCTGCAGGTACCACTTGAGCTTCACGTCGATGTCGGTCGCGAGCGTGACCGGTGCCACGGGGTCGATGCGGAGCTGGCGGTCGACTCGCTCCCAGAGCGGGCGCGGCGCGAGCTCGAGCATCTTGGCGACGCGCAGCAGCAGCTCGTGGCGGTGATCGGTATCGCGCACGGCGCCCGGGTCGAGGTCGAGCTCGTAGGCGACGCGGTTGCGGACCAGCACGCGGCCCTTGCGATCGAGGATCTCGCCGCGCGGCGCCCGTACGACGACCTGCTTCTCGTGGTTGCTCGCAGCCTGCGCGACGAACGTCCGCGTGTTGAGGACCTGCAGCGCCCAGAGCCGCAGCACGAGCAGCATGAAGAGCACGACGACGGTGACGCCGAGCGCACCGAGGCGCAGCCGCAGCCGGCCCTGCGGGCGGGTCAGGAGGCCGGGATCAGGCTGTCGCTGCGACATCGTCCGCCTCCAGCACGGGATCGGGGAGGGGAACTGCCGCCGCGGCGGCGCCTTGACGCCGAGCACCCAGCGGAGCAGCGCGAGCAAGGGGATGGCGAAGAGCACGCTGGCGGCCGGCGCGGCGACCAGCTTGACGCCGAAGGCGCGGCGCGAAGGCGCCGTCGCTGCCGAGCAGGAACGCGATGCCGCCCTCGGCGATGCGCACGAGCGCGCTCGCGAGCGCGATCAGCAGCAAGCTGCGCACCTGCGCGGGCGGCCGGAGCCTCTCGCCCGCCAGGCCGAGGCAGTAGCCGGCCACGCAGTAGATCAGCGCGTCGCGGCCGAGCGCATGCTCGGCCAGCACGTCGAGCGAGAGCCCGGCGGCGAAGCCGCCCACGCAGCCGAGCTCGGGGCCACGCGCGAGCGCGAGCGCGCAGACCACGATCAGGACGAGGTCGGGCGCTCCGGCCACCAGCGAGAGGTCGGAGGCCACGGCGAGCTGCAGCAGCACGGCCAGCGGCACGGCCACGCAGAGCACCGCGAGGCTGCCGGCGATGCGGCGCGGGGTCATCCCGTGCCTCCAGCGCGAGCGGTCAGCACGAGCACGTGCGAGAACGCGTCGAGATCGACCAGCGGCGTCACCTGGATCACCTTCACGAGGGCGTCGCCGGGATCGTTCACCTGGGTGGCCACGCCGATCGGCAGCCCGGCCGGCAGCCGCGACTCACGCCCAGCGCCTGATCCTGCCAGCCGCTCGTGAGGACGACGTCGTTGACCTGAACGGCGTAGCGCTTCTGCACGTCGTCGAGCTCGAGCGATCCGGGATTGCTCCCGGGACGCACGATCCCGTTCGCCTGGTGCGCGGGCACGGATGCTCCGACAGCGAAGTCCGGGCTCGTCAGCAGCGTGACCACGGAGCTGTGGGCGTTGACCCGCGCGACGATCCCCACGAGCGCCGCCCGGTCCTTGTCGATGCCCGCGACGACCGCGTCGTCCTTGACGACGCCCTCGGAGCTCCCGGCGTCGATCAGGATGCGCACGGCGTCCGGCTCGACGGGCCGCTCGATCACATCGGCGCCGCGCGGCGTGAATGCGCTGAGCAGCCCGGAGAAGCGCGGGTTCCTGGTGAAGTCGAGCAGCGTGCGGTAGTCGGTGCGATCGGCCAGCGCTTTCTGCATCCGCGCGATCTCGATCGACATCTGCTGGTTGGTCCTCTGCAGCCGCTGCGCCTCGTTGCGAGCGTCAGCCAGGCCACGGCCCCACTCCCAGAGATCGCGGAACGGCCTGGCGACGCGCTGCGTGGCGGCCGAGAGCGGCACCGAGGCATCGGCGATCGACGCCTGCGCGCGGTGCAGCGGGCCGTTGTCGACCTCGCGGTACCACGCCGTGAGCAGCCCAAAGGACGCGGCGATGAGAAAGCCGAGGAGGATGCGGCGGCGGATGACGCGATCGATCGTCATCAAAGGCAGACGCCGGTCGCCGGCGACCTCGACAGGGCGAGGCGGCCAAAGGCCGGCGGGACGGTTGCGCCATTCTACCCGCGCGCCGCCCGCAAAGAGCTTCTACGCCGACTCGCGGGCGAGAGTCAGCGCCTCGCGCAGGTTGAGCGAGCCGTCGTAGAGGGCGCGCCCGACCACCGCGCCGTCGCAGCCGATGTCGCGCGCAGCCGCCACGTGCTCGACCGCTGCGAAGCCGCCTGCCGCGAGCAGGACGCCGTCGGTGACTGCGCGCACCCCGGCCAGGAGCTGGAGATCGGGCCCTGCCAGCGTGCCGTCCCGCTCGATCGCCGTGACCAGGAACGCGCCCACGCCGAGCGCGCTGAAGCGCTGGACGAACGCGCTCGGCGACTCGCCCGCGTCCTCGCGCCAGCCCGCAATCCGGACGCTGCCCTCGAGCGCGTCGGCGCACACGCAGATGCGGCGGCCGTGCTCGGCCGCCAGCGCCGCGACGACGCCCGGGTCGCGCGCCGCAAGCGTGCCGATGAGCACGCGCTGCACGCCCGCGGCGAGCGCCTCGTGCACCTGCTCGGCAGAGCGAAAGCCGCCCCCGACCTGCAGGCGGATGCCGCGCCGCCGCACCAGGCGCTTCAGCACCGCGGCGTGCTCGGGACTGCGCAGCCCGTCGCGAGCCGCGTCGAGGTCGATCACGTGGAGCCAGCGGGCACCCGCCAGCGCAAAGCGATCGGCCGCCTCGTCCGGCGTCTCGTCGAAGCCCGTCACGCGGCCGTAGTCGCCCTGCAGCAGGCGCACGACACGGCCGCCGGAGAGGTCGACGGCGGGGATGACCTCCATTGCCATGACACCATGCTAACATGACACACCGATGAGCTCGGACCCTCACGCACGACCGGAATGGCACGACGAATCCGTCGACGACCTGCTGCGGGCGTTCGGGCTGCTGCGCAACGACGAGGAGCGTGCCGCCTTCCTGCGCGACCTCTGCACGCTGGCGGAGATCCAGGCCATGGCGCACCGCCTCGCCGCCGCGCGCCTTGTCGATCGCGGCGTGCCCTATGCCGAGGTGGCCGAGCGGGTCGGCGGCTCGACCACGACCGTCACCCGCGTCGCCCACTGGCTGCGGCACGGCGAGGGCGGCTACCGCCTCGTGCTCGACCGCCTCGCCCGGAGGCGCGCGTGACCCGCCGCGGCCTGCTGCGGCTGGCCCTGCCGTCGAAGGGCCGGCTCGCGGAGCCCGCGACGCGGCTGCTGAGCGACGCCGGCATCCAGTTCGAGACGACCGGCCGCACGCTGCACGCCAAGGCTCACGATCTCGACCTCGACCTGCTGCTCGCGCGCTCCGACGACATTCCCGTCTGGACCGCGGCCGGCGACGTGGACCTCGGCATCGCGGGGCAGAACCAGATCGTCGAGACCGGGGCCGACGTCGAGCCGCTGCTCGAGCTGGGCTTCGGGCGCTGCCGTCTTGCGCTCGCCGTGCCCGACGGCGCCCCGATCGGCTCGCTGGCAGACCTCGCGGGCGCGCGCATCGCCACCTCCTACCCTCGCACGGTGACGGCGCGGCTCGAGGCCGCAGGCGTGGAGGCGAGCGTTGTCACGCTCGGCGGCTCGGTCGAGCTCGCGCCGCGACTGCACGCGGCGGACGCCATCGTCGACCTCGTCTCGAGCGGGGACACGCTGCGCCAGAACGGGCTCGTCGAGCTCGAGACGCTGCTCGAGTCGCAGGCCGTGCTGATCGCGCGCCGGGACCTGTCGCACGAGCAGCGCGCCCTGGCCGACGAGCTGCAGTTGCTGATCGACTCGGTGCTGGCGGCCCGGCCCAAGCGCTACGTGATGCTCAACGCCCGCGACGAGCGCCTCGCGCAGGTGCTTGCGCTGCTGCCGGGCCTCGACGCGCCGACCGTGCTGCCGCTCGCCCGCGGCGGCATGCACGCCGTGCACGCGGTCGTGGACGCCGCCGACATCGTGCGCCTGCTGGGGCCGCTACGCGCTGCCGGAGCGTCCTCGATCCTCGTCCTCCCCATCGAGCACCTGATCGCGTGAGCGTCGAGGACCTGCGCACGCGCATCCGGCCCGAGCTCGCGCGCGCGAGCCCGTATCGCTGGCAGGAGGGCATTCCCTGAGGGGCCCGTCGACCGCTTCGACATGAACACCCCCGCCGACGCACCCGCCTGGTACGCCGAGGCGATCGCCCGCCTGGCGGCGATCCCGCCCAACGACTACCCCGACGCCTCCTACCTGCCGCTCAAGCGCGCGATCGCCGTCTATGCAGGCGTCGACGCCGGGCAGGTCGTGGTCGGGGCCGGCTGCGACGAGGTGCTGGCGCTCTGCGCGCAGCTCGCGCTCGGGCGCGGCGATCGGGCGCTGGTGGCCAAGCCGACCTACCAGCTGTACACCGTCGCGAGCCGCAACGCCGGCGCAGAGGTGCTCGCGCTCGACCCCGGCGGCGGACTCTCGCTCGATCTCGAGGGCCTCGTGCGCGAGGCGCCGCACGTGCGCGTCGTCTGGCTCTGCACTCCCAACAACCCCACCGGGGAGCAGCTCGACGCCGTGCTCGTCGAGCGCATCTGCGCTGCCTGCCCGGGCATCGTCGTGGTCGACCAGGCCTACCTCGAGCTCGGCGGCGACGATCTCTCCGGCCTCGTGGCGCGCCACGCGAACATCGTCGTCACGAGAACGTTCTCGAAGGGCTTCGCGCTGGGGGCCGCGCGCGTGGGCTATGGCCTCGCGCAGCCCGCACTGGCGGAGGCGCTCGACGCGCTGCGACCGCCGGGCTCGATCTCGTCCTGGTCGGCGGCCGTCGCAGAGCTTGCCTGCCACGAGACGGATGAGCTGCGCGAGCGCTGCGCCGCGATCGTCGAGGAGCGCGGCCGGCTGGCGGCCGGCATGCGCCGCGGCGGGCGTCGAGGTGCTCGCCCAGGCGGGCAACTTCGTGCTCGCCCGCTCGCCGGTGCCGGATCTCTTCACGCGGCTCGCAGAGCGCGGCTGCGTCGTGCGGACCTTCCCGCACGAGCCCCTGCTGGCCGACTGCTTCCGCACCACCGTCTCGCATCGCGCCGCGAACACGCGCCTGCTGCGGGCGCTCGCCGAGCTCGCGGGTGGCGAGGCGCCGGAGGACGCCGACGGCGTGCGCGGCGACCGAACGGCCGAGCTGCGGCGCGCCACGCGGGAGACTCGCATCGAGGTTCGCCTCGGACTGCTCGGCGGCGGCCGCGCCCGCGTCTCGACAGGGCTCGGGTTTCTCGACCACATGCTCACGAGCCTCGCCTTCTGGTCACTCACCGACCTCGAGCTGCGCTGCTCGGGCGATCTCTGGATCGACGAGCACCACACCGTCGAGGACTGCGCCATCGCGCTCGGCGAGGCGCTCGACCTGGCGCTCGGTGATCGCGCGGGCGTGCGGCGCTTCGGCTCCGCGCGCGCGCCGCTCGACGAGGCGCTGGCGGAGGCCACCGTCGACCTCTCCGGGCGCGGCATCGCCCAGCTGAGCCTCGAGCTCGCTGCTCCGGCGATCGGCCGCATGCCGTCGGCGCTCGTGCCGCACTTCTTCGACAGCCTCGCGCGTCGCGGCAGACTCGGACTGCACGTCACCGCCACGGGCGAGGACTCCCATCACGTCGCCGAGGCCGCCTTCAAGGCGGTCGCGCTCGCGCTGCGCCAGGCCGTCGAGCCCGACCCGGCGCGCAGCGGCGTCGCCAGCACGAAGGGCGTCCTGTGATCGCCACGATGGTCGACTACGGCGCAGGCAACCTGCGTTCCCTGCGCGCCGCCTTCGAGCGCGCGGGCGCCGAGGTCGCGATCACCGACGAGCCCGAGCAGGTCACCGGCGCCGGGCTCGTCGTGATTCCCGGTGTCGGCCAGGCCGCGACCGCCATGCAGGCCCTGCGCGAGCGCGGGCTCTCCGAGGCGATCCTGCTCGCGCTGCGCGGCGGCTCGCACGTCTTCGGGGTGTGCGTCGGGATGCAGCTCCTGTTCGCGCGCAGCGAAGAGGGCGAGACGGCCGGGCTCGGCCTCCTGCCGGGCTCGGCGACCCGCCTGGCCGGCGCTCGCCGGCTGCCGCACATGGGCTGGAACGACGTCGCTCCCGTGGCGCCGCACTCGCTCACGAGCGCCTTTCCGGCGACCTGCTACTTCGCGCACAGCTACGCCGTGCAGGATGCCCCGGCGCGCTGCCTGCTGGCGTCGACGGACGTCGAGGGAGGCTCCTTCGCCAGCCTCGTGGGCGAAGGCCGCGTGGCGGGCGCGCAGTTCCACCCGGAGCGCTCGGGCCCGGCCGGCGCGCAGTTCCTGCGCAGCGTCATGCTCTGGGCGGCCGATGCTGCGTAAGCGCATCATCCCCTGCCTCGACGTCTCGGACGGGCGCGTCGTCAAGGGCGTCAACTTCGTCAACCTGCGCGATTGCGGCGAGCCGGTCGAGGCCGCGCTGCGCTATGCCGAGCAGGGCGCCGACGAGATCGTCTGGCTCAACATCACCGCCGCGGGCGAGGACGCGAGCGCGCTCTGCCGCGCCGTCGAGCGAGCGGCCGAGCAGATCGACATCCCGCTCACCGTCGGGGGCGGCATCAACCGCGTGGGCCGCGTGCGCGAGCTGCTGCTGGCCGGCGCCGACAAGGTCTCGCTGAACACCGGCGCGCTGGCGCGCCCGAGCCTGATCAGCGAGGCGGCGGAGCGCTTCGGATCGCAATGCATCGTCTGTGCCATCGACGCGCGCCGCGAGCCCGACGGCGGCTGGCGGGCCTACGTCGACGGCGGCCGCAAGGCCTCGGACTGGGATGCGGTGGCCTGGGGCGCGCTGGCTGCCGAGCTGGGAGCCGGTGAGCTGCTGGTGACGTCGATGGACTCCGACGGCGTCCAGGACGGCTACGACCTCGAGCTGGTGCGGACGATCTGCGAGACCGTCAACGTGCCCGTCGTCGCCTCGGGCGGCGCAGGCAGCCCCTCGCATCTCGCCGATGCGCTCGAGGCCGGCGCCGAGGCGGCGCTCGCGGCCTCGATCTTCCACGACGGCACGCACACGGTCGAGGAGGTGAAGGAGGCCTGCCGCGAGCGGGGCCTGCCGGTGCGATGAGCGTGGACCCCGCGGCTCTCGCCTACGACCGCGACGGGCTCGTCGCCTGCATCTGCCAGGACACGGCGACCGGCGACGTGCTGATGCTCGCCTGGGCCAGCCGCGAGGCCGTGGAGCGCACGCTCGAGACGCGGCGTGCCTGGTTCTGGAGCCGCTCCCGTGGCGAGCTGTGGGAGAAGGGCGCGACCAGCGGCAACGTCCTGGAGGTCGTGGGCGCGAGCGCCGACTGCGACGCGGACGCGCTGCTGCTCCAGGTCATCCCCCGCGGGCCGGCCTGCCACACCGGCACGGAGACCTGCTGGGGCGAGCGCCGCGCCTTTCCGGGCACCCTCGCGCGCACGATCGAAGCGCGGCGAGATGCCGATCCCGCCACGTCGTACGTCGCGCGGCTGCTCAACGGGCCCCGCGAGCACGCCGCACGCAAGGTGGGCGAGGAGGCGACCGAGGTGCTGCTGGCCGAGCCGGGCTCCGACGAGCAGGTCGGCGAGGTCGCCGACCTGATCTTCCACGCGCTCGTGCTGCTGGCGCGGGACGGGCGCGACCCGCTCGACGCGCTCGCCGAGCTGGCGCGCCGGCACGGCCGGGGCGCATAAACCGGGGTCAGGCACCGAAATACGCGCCAATTTGAAATTGGCGCATATTTCGGTGCCTGACCCCGGTTTATGCGCCCCGGTGCCTGACCCGGTTTATGCAGGCCCCTCGTAGCGATCTTCGAGGTAGGCCTGCATGTCGTTCGCGCGCCGGGGGGAGCGCAGGTAGCGGCTCCACGCGCCCTGCTCGTGGCAGACCGCGCGCAGCTCCCAGACGCAGAAGGTCGGGTGGTGCCCCGCGCCCAGCGGAAAGGGCGTGAACGTCTCCTCGTGCTCGCCCGCCTTGGCCCAGACGGTCTCCCAGAGCTCGTTCTCGTCGCGCCAGGACGAGATCAGCAGGAAGTAGAAGCTCTCTCCGCAGCGGTGCAGGATGACGAAGCCGAGCTCGCCGTCGAGCCGCGCGACGGCGCGCTCGAGCGCCTCGCGCGCCAGCTCGGAGACCGCGGCGGGGATCGGCTTCTCGGCGGTCGCGATGTCGTACCACTTGAGCAGGCCGCCGGCGACCGCGACCGGCGCGCCGGGGCGGATCTGCTTGGTGACGTGCTCGTAGCCGGGGGCGACGGCAGTGTCGAGCGGGCTCATCGAGCGTCCTCGATCCGGCTCAGCTCCATGATCCAGTTCGTCTCCCAGGTCTGGCCGCCGTCCTCCGAGAAGGCCTGCTCCCAGCGCGGCTCCGAGCTGTAGGTGTTCGACCAGACGAAGCGCACGCCGATCGCCTTGCCGTCGAGCACATCGGAGCCCTCGAAGACGCCCACGCCCCCCGAGAACGAGCCGATCACCGGCGGATCGAGCAGGCCGCTGCGGCGGCTGTCCGCCCAGTAGATCGACCACTGGCCCGTGCCCTCGTCGAAGAAGCGGAACGCCATGCCGATCATGCCGCCGTCGTGATCGGTGCGGAACTCGTCCTCGTTGCCGAGGCCGTCGAGCAGGGGCCGCGTGACGCTCGTCGCCGCGAACTCCTCCCACTCCTCGCCGCCGGCCAGCTGCCGCGTGAGCCGCCGGTTGCGCACGCTCCAGCGTCCGAACAGGAAGTCGAAGTCGTGCTTGGTGCGCGTGACCTGCATCACGTCGTGCATCGCGGGCTCCTCTCGCGTTCGCTGCTCTGCGAGCAGGCTACGAGCAATAGAGGGCGATCTACGCCCTCTATGTCTGCTTGACTGGAGCCGTGCTGACGCCCACCTCCCGGCTGCTCGAGCTGCTGGAGCTGCTCCAGGCCCAGCCGCTCACCACCGGGCGCGAGATCGCCGATCGCCTCGGCATCGACGCACGCACCGTCCGCCGCTACATCTCGGCTCTCCAGGCGCTCGACATCCCGGTCGAGGGCCAGCGCGGCGTCGGCGGCGGCTACCGCATCCGCCCCGGCTACCGCCTGCCGCCGCTGATGCTCGACGACGACGAGGCCGTGGCCGTGGTGCTCGGGCTGATCGGCACCGGCGGACCGGTCGACGGCGCCCTCGCGAAGATCCTGCGGGTGCTGCCCGCGCCGCTGCGCGCCCAGGTCGAGGCGCTGGAGCAGAGCCTCGGCTTCACACGCGAACCGGTCGGCACTCCGGTCGGCGGGGGCGTCGCCCTCGCCCTGGCCGACGCCATCCGGCGCCGGCGGCGCGTGCGCTTCGCCTACCGCTCGTTCTCGGGCGAGGCGAGCCAGCGCGACGTGAGCCCGTATGGCCTGGTCGTGCACTCGGGCCGCTGGTACCTGGCCGCCCACGACCACGTGCGCCACGATCTGCGCACGTTTCGCGTCGATCGGGTCTCGAGCCTCGCACTCGCGCGGGACGCCCCGCTGGCGCCCGACGCCGGCTTCGACGCCGTCGCCCACGTCAGCCGCTCGCTCGCACGCGTGCCCTGGAGGTGGGAGGTCGAGGTCCTGCTCGACCTCCCGCTCGAGGACGCGGCAGCTCGCCTGCCAGCAACGCTCGCCGAGCTGGCGCCGCACGGCGCGCGCACGCTGCTGCGCATGCGGGTCGGCGAGCTCGACTGGATGGCGGGTGTGCTGGCGAGCCTGGATTGCAGCTTCGAGATCGTCAGGCCGGACGAGCTGCGCGAGAGCGTGGCCGCGCTCGCCCGCCGCCTCGCAGCCTGCGCGTACCAGCACGACTCGGAGTGAGCTCTGGCTAGGCGAGCAGCGAGAGCAGGCGCTCGGTCGCGCCGGCGACCCGCTCGGGATCGTCGAAGACGAGCCCCACGCGAGCGACGCCTTCGTGGCGCGTCTCGCTCGTGTGCACGACGCGCACGCTCGCCCGCGGCAGCAGCACGCCGAGCGCGTCCCGCACCTCCAGGCCGCCTCGCGTCCCGAGCGCCGGCGCGTCGCCCTCGAGCAGCAGGCCGACGCCATGGATCGAGAGGTCGTGCGTGAAGCCGAGCACCTCGTGATCGTCGTCGAGCAGCAGGCTACCCCCGGCGACGAGCACGAATCGCACGACGCCGCGCCGGTCGCCCGTGCGCGTGATGATCCCGTGCCGCGAGACCGTGAGCCCTGACTCGATGCCGTACGGGCGCAGGACGGTCGTGCGCAGCTCGTGGAGCTCGCTTCCGATGCTCCAGGCGACCACGGCGCGGTCGCCGACCTTCGCCGGCAGCCTGCCCGCGGTCTGCAACACGAAGGAGCGCTCGTCGCCGCCGATGACGATGGCGGGCAGCGGCTCGCAGATGTTGATCGAGAGGGAGACGAGCGATCCGACTCCGAGGGGCACCTGTTCCTGGGTGATGATGGCTGTCTGGGGCATGCGTCTCCTGGATCGGCGGCGATAGCGGAAACCGCATCCCCCGGTAGGACTGCAAGAGTGCGGGAGTGCTGCGAACCTGGCCGTCGCGCGGGGAGTTGACAGGCGCCCTCGCCGGCGCCGTCGTGATCGCGGCGGCTTACTCGGCAGGCCGCCGGGCCGGGCTCACACGCTCCGATCTCGCCCGCACCCTCGCTCCGCAGCGGCCCGCCGCCGGTCGCGCCGCGCAGCTCGCGCTGGGCCTGCTCGCCTCGCTCCCGGGTGCTCGCACGAGCTCTCCCGTGCGCGCGCTCGCGGGCGGGGCGGCCCTCGGTGCGCTCGCCTCGCGTGACCGGCCCGGGTTCTCGGCCGGCGCTCACGCGCTCGCCGCGCTGGTCGCCCAGCGCGTCGCCGGGCGGCTGGGTTAGAGCCGGGCCGCCGCAGAAGCCAGCCGCGCCAGCGACTCCTCGCGGCCGAGCAGGTGCAGGCTCTCGAACAGGCCGGGCGAGATGCTCGTGCCCGTGATCGCGACGCGGATCAGCCCGAAGACGACGCGCGGCTTGAGTCCGAGCTGCTCGCAGAGGCGGCGCAGCGTCTCCTCGATCGCATCGATGTTCCAGTCGCACTCTGCGAGCGCCGTCTGCACCGCCGCCATGATCTCGGCCGCCCGTTCATGCCCGGCGACGCGCTCCCAGGCCTCCTCGTCCAGCTCGACCGGCCCGAAAAGGAAGGAGCAGAGCGGCTCGAAGTCCGCCAGCGTGGCGATCTTCTCCTGCGCGAGCGGCGTGACCTCGACGACCCGCTCCGGCTGCGACGCCAGCGGTGAGCCGCGCTCCGCGAGGAACGCGATCAGCCGCTCCGCCAGGTCGAACGTCGGCAGCGCGCGCAGGTACACACCGTTCATCCACTCGAGCTTCTTGGCGTCGAAGACGGCCGGCGCCGAGCTCACGCGCTCCAGCGAGAAGAGTCCGATCAGCTCCTCGCGCGTGAACAGCTCGCGCTCGGAGTCGAAGTGCCAGCCGAGCAGCGCCAGGAAGTTGACGACGGCCTCGGCGAGGTAGCCCGCCTCGCGCAGCTCCTCCACGCTTGTCGCGCCGTGCCGCTTGGAGAGCCGCTTGCGGTCGGGCCCGAAGAGCAGCGGCAGGTGCGCGAAGGACGGAACCGGCGCGCCGAGACCCTGATAGACGAGCACCTGGCGCGGCGTGGAGCTGAGCAGGTCCTCGCCGCGGATCACGTGCGTGATGCGCATGTCGGCGTCGTCGATCGGGTTCGCGAAGTTGTAAGTCGGGACGCCGTCCGAGCGCACGATCACGTGGTCGCCGAGCTGAGCGTGCTCGAAGCGCACCTGCCCGCGCACGAGATCCTCGACGACGCAGGCGCCGTCGTCCGGCGTGCGCAGCCGGATCACCGAGGGGTCGCCCGCGGCCTCGTGCGCCGCGCGCTCCTCGGGACTCAGCGCGAGGCAGCGACGCGAGTAGATGAAGGCGCGATTCTCGCGCTGCGCGGCCTCGCGCTCGACGGCCAGCTCCTCGGGAGTGCAGTAGCAGCGATAGGCGAGGCCGCTCGCGAGAAACTGCTCGGCGACCTCCTGATGGCGCGCTCGGCGCTCGCTCTGGACGTACGGCCCGAACTCGCCGCCGATGCTCGGCCCCTCGTCCCAGTCGAGGCCGACCCAGCGCAGCGAGCGCTGGATCTGCTCGATCGCCTCGGGGTGCTCGCGCGTCTCGTCGGTGTCTTCGATGCGCAGCACGAAGCGGCCGCCGTTGTGCCGGGCGTACAGCCAGGAGAAGAGCGCGGTGCGAACGCCGCCCACGTGCAGCAGCCCGGTGGGGGACGGCGCGAAGCGCGTGCGGACAGGGCTCGCCACGGGGCCGGAGTCTAGGCGGGTTGCGCGGGATAGGCTTCGCGCCGTGCTGTTCGGAGCCCATGTCTCGAGCGCCGGCGGTCTGCACAAGGCGGTCGGGCGCGCGCAGGAGCTCGGCTGTCGCTCGCTGCAGGTCTTCCCTCAGAGCCCGCGCGTGTGGAAGCCCGCCGTGCACTCGGACGAGGAGCTCGGGCGCTTCCGCGAGCTGGCGCTGGAGGCCGACCTGGTCTCGCTGAGCCACGCGCCGTACCTGATCAACCTCGCGGGCACGGATCCGCTGACCGTCGAGCGCTCGGAGGCCGTGCTCGCGCAGTCGCTGCGCACGACACGCGGCTTCGGGGGGCTGGGGGTGATCGTCCATCTCGGCTCCCACCTCGGAAGCGGCTTCGAGGCAGGCCTCGAGCGCGCAGCGCCCGTGCTGGAGCGCGTGCTCGAACTGGCCGGCGACGGCACCTGGCTGCTGCTCGAGAACACCGCGGGGGCGGGCGGGACGATGGGCTTGACCGTCGAGGAGCTGGCGGTCGTGATCGAGCGCTGCGGCAAGCATCCGTGGCTCGGCGTCTGCATCGACAGCTGCCACCTCTACGCGTCGGGCGTCGACGTCGGCGATGCGGCCGCGCTCGACGCCACGCTCGACGAGCTCGCCGACCGGATCGGCCTCGACCGCCTCAAGGCGCTGCACGTCAACGACTCGCAGATGCCGCTCGGCTCGAATCGCGATCGCCATGCGCGCGTCGGCGAAGGGCTGATCGGCGAGCGACTCTCGGTCTTCCTCGGCAATCCCAGGCTGCAGAACCTGCCCGCTCTGCTCGAGACGCTCGGCGAGGACGGCAAGGGCGGCGAGGACGACATGCGCGAGCTCGAGCGCCTCTGGCGCATCGGCGTCGGCGACTGACGTGCGCGTCGCGGTCGTCGACCCGCAGGCGTACACGCTGCCCTACGACGACGAGCTCTGCAGCGCGCTTGCGGCGGCCGGCGCCGAGGTCGAGCTGCTCACCGCGCACTTCACGCACGGCACGCCGCCGGCACCGCAGGGCTACGTGCGGCGCGAGCTCTTCGGGCCGCCGCTGGCGGGTCTGCTCCAGCGCCGGCCGAGCACGCCCGCGCGCGTGCCGCTCAAGCTCGGCGGCCACGCCGTCGGGCTGGCGCGTCTGCTTCAGCGTGTGCGCAGCTGGCCGGCAGACGTCGTGCACTGGCAGTGGGCGCCGCTGCCGCGACTGGATCTGCGTGCGCTCCGCGCCGCGGGCCGCAGCGCCGGTGCCACCGTCTTCACCGCCCACGACGTGCTGCCGCGCCGCTCGCGCGACGCCGCGCCACTCTGGGCCGAGCTCTACGGCAGTTGCGATCGCGTGATCGTGCACGGCGCCGCGAGCCGCGACCGCCTGCTGGCCGAGGTCGGCGGCATCGCGGCGGAGCGCGTCGCGGTGATCCCGCACGGGATCCTCCACGCCGCCGCCCCCGGGGCGCTGCCGCCGGAGCAGGACGAGCCCCGCATCCTCTTCTTCGGCCTGATCCGCCCGGACAAGGGGCTCGACGTGCTGATCGAGGCCCTCCCCGCAATCGCCGAGCGCGTGCCGGGCGTGCGGCTCGACATCGTCGGCAGCCCGCGCATGGCGATCGAGCCGCTGCGCGAGCGGGCAGGCGCGCTCGGCGTCGCCGCGCGCATCGGCTGGGACCTGCGCTTCGTGCCCGACTCCGAGGTCCCCGGCGTGTTCGCACGCGCGCGAGCCATCGCCCTGCCCTACCGCTGGATCGAGGGCTCGGGCATTCTCGCCACTGCCCTCGCCCGCGGCGTTCCGCCTGTCGTCACGGCGGTCGGCACGTTCCCGGAGCTGTGCGCCGAATACGACCTCGGCGACCCGGTTCCGCCGGGTGATGCGGCGGCGCTGGCAGCCGCGCTCGTGCGCGCGCTGACCGACGGCGGGGCGCGGGAGCGCGCCGCCGCGGGCATGCGGCGCGCGCGCGCCGCGCTGGCCTGGGAGCATTCGGCGCGGCTGACGCTCGAGCTGTACGAGCGCGTGCTGGCCGAGAAGGGCCGCTGAGCCGGCTCAGACGCGCACGTCGTAGCGCTCGCGAGATCTCAGCCCGCCGGCCTGGATCCGCTCGAGGAACGCCGCGAGGCTCAGCTCGACCGTGCGCTCGGGCGGGAAGTGCTCGCTCCAGCCCGCCTGGAACGCAAACCGGCCCTCCGGCGCGCTCTGGCCGAGGAAGCGCATTGCCCCGAGGAACCACGCTCGCACGTGCGGGTCGTGCGGCCAGCCGTCCTGGAAGCCGAGCGTCTCGCAGCCGATGGAGGGGTCCTCGCGCAGGTCGATCAGCTCCACGAGCGGCCCGACGCTCGTTCTGAGGATCACGCCCTCGCCCCGGGGCGGGTGGAACGCCAGCGGCACACCCTCCAGATCGGCACGCCGATCGAGCGCGACCGCGGCCTCGCGGGAGAGGCCCGGAACGCTGATGCGCACGTCCATCGACATGAGCGCAAGCATGCCGTGGAGATCGGCGAGCGCCGGTCGATCTCGCCGTCCGCAGCGAGGCCTGTCTACCCTGAGGCGCATGCGGCACCGCTCCTGCCTGCTCGCGTTGCTCGGTTGCGCGCTCGCTCCGCCGGCCCTCGCTGCGGCGGCCTCGCCGCCCGGGACCCTCGCCCAACTGGCCGGCAGCGGCGGCTGCGCGTCCATCCAGGCCGCCCTCGGCTGCACGCCTGCACGCGGCCTGGACGACGCCCGTGCCGTCGCGCTCAGCCCCGACGGCCTCTCGCTCTACGTGGCCGCCGCCACCCCCGCGGCGCTCACGGCGTTCAGCATCGCGCCGGCCAACGGCCTGATCCAGCAGCTGAACCTCGGCGCGGGCTGCCTCGCATCGACCGCACTGGACGGCTGCGCAGCGGCGCGCGCCCTGGAGGGCGCGTCGGCGCTCGTCGTCTCGCCCGACGGTTTGCACGTGTATGTCGCCTCCGCGACGGCCGGAGCGGTCGCGACGTTCGTGCGCCAGCCGAACGGCTCGCTCGCGCAGCCCGCCGGCGTTGCGGGCTGCATCGCGGCGACGACGGTCTCAGGCTGCTCGACCGCGACGTCGCTGGGCGGCGCCGACGCCATCGCGATCTCGCCCGACGGCCGCTTCGTCTACGTCGCGGGCGGCACGGCCGACTCGCTGCTCACGTTCTCGCGCGACGCGGCCACGGGGCGCCTGACGCAGCTCGCCGGCAGCGCGGGGTGCTTCCGCAACGGACGCAGCGAGTGCGCCCCCGTGACCGGCGTCGACCGCCCTGCGGCCATCGCGATCTCGCCCGACGGGGCCTCTCTCTACCTGGTCTCGAGCGCCGGCACCTTGACGGCGTTCCAGCGCGACGCCACGACGGGGGCTCTGACGCAGCTCGCGCCCGGCGCCGGCTGCCTGAGCGACGGCGAGCTCGCCGGCTGTACGGCGGTCGGCGGACTCGCGGGCGCCTCGGCCGTCGCGCTCACGCCGGACAGCCGCACGCTGATCGCCGCCGGGACCGATGACGACGCGATCATCTCGTTCCGGCGCGATCCGGCGACCGGCGGTCTGACGCGCGCGTCCTGCGTGTCGGCCTCCGCGGCCACCGCTGGCTGCACGCTGTGGCCGCTCCTGGGCGGGCCGCGCGGCCTGCTCGTCAAGCCGAGCGGCCTCACCCTGTGGGTCGCGGCCTCGCGCGCAGACTCGCTGCTGACGCTGCAGATCGACCCGCTCACCGGCGTGCTGACGCCGAGCGCCGGGACCGCTGCCTGCCTGCGCAGCCTCGCCTCGGCGGACTGCCGCCCGGCGCGGGCGCTCGTCGACCCTCGCGGCTTGGCTGCGAGCGCCGACGGCAGCCACGTCTATGCGGCGAGCGCCGAGAGCGACAGCGTCGCGGTGCTCGGACCGCAGCTCGCCCCGAACTGCTTGCACGTGCGCGCCACGACGGTGGCCAATACCGCGCACTCGGTCGTGCTCGCCTGCTCCGACCCCAACGGCGACGCGATCGCGCTCTCGCTCGTCAAGCTTCCGACGCACGGCCGCGTGAGCGGGCTCGTCAAGGCGACAGGCAGCGTGACCTACAGGCCCGCAACGGGCTACGTCGGTGCCGACTCGTTCACGTACACGGCCAGCGACGGCCTGGACGTGAGCGTCGCGGGAACCGCGACCGTGAGCGTCACGCTGCCGCCGAGGGCGCCGGCCGTCCGCATTCGGACCGGCCGCACGCACCTGCTCCGAGGTGGGCGCATCCACGTGCTCGTGGAGTGCCCGCCGACCGCGATCGGCCCCTGCCGGGTGGCCGCCCATCTGCTCGTCGCCGGCCGGAGCAAGGGCTACGGCTTCTCGCGCCTGCGCCCTCGCTCGACCGGCCGCGTCGTGCTGCGCGCCAACGGGGTGAAGGGGCACACGAAGGCGCAGGTCGTCGTCACGGTTCGCGATCGCTCGCGCCGCGCCACGATCGTCAAGCGGACGATCCTGATCCTGCCCTAGCCGCCGGCGCCGCCGGCTCGGGCGCGGCGTACTCCGCCACGGGCGGGCAGGTGACGACGAGGTTGCGGTCGCCGTAAGCGCCCTCGATGCGGCGCACGGGCGACCAGTACTTCATGCGCCGCAGGCTCGCCGCCGGATAGCAGGCCTCCTCGCGCGTGTAGGGGTGCGTCCACTCGCTCGTCAGCATCTCGGCCGTGTGCGGCGCGTTCACGAGCGGGTTGTCGTCCGCGGGCCAGTCTCCCGCCGCCACGCGGTCGATCTCGCCGCGGATGTGCACCATCGCGTCGATGAAGCGCTCGATCTCGCCCAGGTCCTCCGACTCGGTCGGCTCGACCATGAGCGTGCCCGCGACGGGGAAGCTCATCGTCGGCGCGTGCAGCCCGTAGTCGATCAGGCGCTTGGCCACGTCCTCGACCGTCACACCCGTCTCCTTCGTGATCGGGCGCAGGTCGAGGATGCACTCGTGGGCGACGAGGCCGTTCTGACCGCTGTAGAGCACCGGGAAGTGCTCACCCAGACGGCGTGCGATGTAGTTCGCGTTGAGGATCGCCACCTGCGTCGCCTGGCGCAGCCCGTCCGGCCCCATCAGCCGGATGTACGCCCACGAGATGGGCAGGATGCTGGCCGAGCCCCAGGGCGCCGCGGAGACGGGGCCGGGGCCGCTCGCGGGGCCCGCCGCGGCCTGCAGCGGATGATTGGGCAGGAAGCGCCGCAGGTGGGCGCGCACCGCGACCGGCCCGACGCCCGGGCCGCCGCCGCCGTGCGGGATGCAGAACGTCTTGTGCAGGTTCAGGTGCGAGACGTCGGCGCCGAAGCGGCCAGGCTGGGCGAGGCCCACGAGCGCGTTCAGGTTCGCGCCGTCGACGTACACCTGCCCGCCCGCGTCGTGCACGAGCCCGCAGATCTCGCCGACTGCCTGCTCGTAGACCCCGTGGGTCGATGGGTAGGTGATCATCAGGGCGGCGACCTGCTCGCCGTGCTCGGAGAGGCGCACCCGGAGGTCGTCCAGGTCGACGTTGCCCTGGTCGTCGCAGGCCACGACGACGACGCGCATGCCGGCCATCACGGCACTGGCGGCGTTCGTGCCGTGCGCGCTCGACGGGATCAGGCAGACGTCGCGCTGCTCGTCGCCGCGCGAGCGGTGATAGCCGCGAATCGCCAGGAGGCCGGCGAACTCGCCCTGCGAGCCGGCGTTCGGCTGCAGGGAGACCGCGTCGTAGCCCGTGATCGCGCACAGCCAGCGCTCGAGGTCGTTGATCAGCGTGACATAGCCGTCGGCCTGGTCGAGCGGCGCGAACGGATGGATCGTCGAGAACTCCGGCCAGGAGACGGCCTGCATCTCGGTCGTCGCGTTCAGCTTCATCGTGCACGAGCCGAGCGGGATCATCGAGCGGTCGAGCGCGACGTCGCGGCCCGAGAGCGTGCGCAGGTAGCGCAGCATCTGCGTCTCCGAGCGGTGCGACCGGAAGACGGGGTGCGTGAGGAAGTCCGAGCTGCGCACAAGGCCCGGTGGAATGGCCTCCGGGCTGTCGGCGTCGAGCTCCTCGATCTCCGCCTTGACCCGGAACGCGCTCCAGAGACGCTCCACCTGAAGCCGCTCGGTCACCTCGTCGCAGGAGATGCCGACCGTGTCCGCGTCGACGCGGAGCACGTTGATGCCGAGCTGGCGCGCCGCCGCGATCACGGCATCCGCGTGGTCGGGAACCCGCACGCGGATCGTGTCGAAGTAGGCATCGTGCACGAGCTCGAGCCCACCGTCCGTGAGTCCGCGGGCGAGGATCGCCGTCAGCCGGTGAACGCGCCGGGCGATCAGCTCGAGCCCTTCGCGGCCGTGATAGACGGCGTACATGGACGCCATCACGGCCAGCAGCACCTGGGCCGTGCAGATGTTGGACGTCGCCTTCTCGCGCCGGATGTGCTGCTCGCGCGTCTGCAGGGCGAGCCGCAGCGCCGGGTTCCCGTCCGCATCGACGGAGAGGCCCACGAGCCGCCCCGGAAGCGCGCGCTCGAGCCCGGCGCGCACGCTCATGTACGCGGCGTGCGGGCCGCCGAAGCCGATCGGGACGCCGAAGCGCTGCGAAGTGCCCACCACGACGTCCGCGCCCAGCTCGCCCGGAGGCGTGAGCAGGACCAGCGCCAGCAGATCGGCTGCAACGCAGGCCAGCGCGCCCGCGGCGTGGATCTCGGCGATCGCCGGCGCGAGGTCGCGCACGAGGCCCGAGGCGCCGGGGTACTGCAGCAGCGCACCGAAGGCGCCGCCCGCCGGCAGGCCCTGCGCGAGGTCGGCCGTGACGACCTCGATGCCGATCGGCTCGGCGCGCGTGCGCAGGATCGCGAGAGTCTGCGGGAACACGTCGGAGTCGACCACGAAGCGGTTCGACTCGGCCCTCGAGGAGCGGCGCGCAACCGCCATCGCCTCGGCCGCGGCGGTGGCCTCGTCGAGCAGCGACGCGTTCGCCAGCGGCAGGCCCGTGAGGTCGCAGACCATCGTCTGGTAGTTGAGCAGCGCCTCCAGCCGGCCTTGCGAGATCTCCGGCTGGTACGGCGTGTAGGCCGTGTACCAGGCGGGGTTCTCGAGCACCTTCCGCAGCACGACCTGCGGCGTGTGCGTGCCGTAGTAGCCGAGGCCGATCATGGTCGTCATCACGCGGTTGCGGTGCCCGAGCTCGCGCAGCTCGGCCAGCACGTCGATCTCGGGCAGCGCCTCGGGCAGGTCGAGCGCGCCTCCCAGCAGGATCGACGCGGGCACCGCGGCGCGGGCGAGCTCGTCCAGCGAGCTGTGCCCGAGCAGCGCCAGCATGCGCTCCTGATCCTCGGGGGAGGGCCCGATGTGCCGCCGCGAAAAAGGCACGGAACGCTCCAGATCGACGAGGGGCGTCACGCTAGAGGCCCTTCAGGTGCTCGGAGTACGCCGTGGCATCGAGCAGCGAGTCGAGCTCGCCGGGATCGGAGAGGCGCACGCGGATCAGCCAGCCCCGTCCGTAGGGATCGTCGTTGACGAGCTCCGGCGCGTCGATCACGGCCTGGTTGACCTCGACGACCGTGCCCGAGAGCGGCGCGACGATGCCCGATACGGCCTTGACCGACTCGAGCTCGCCGTACTCACCTCCCGCCTTGACCTCCGCCCCGTCCTCGGGCGGCAGGTAGACGACGAGGTCGCCGAGCGAGTCCTGGGCGTACCAGGTCACTCCGAACGTGGCGGTGTCGCCGTCCACGCGGGCCCAGTCGTGCTCGCGGTGGTAGCGGAGGTCATCCGGGTAGCTCTCGGCAGCGGGCATCGGTGGTCAGGTCTCCTTCGCATAGAGCGGCTTGCGCGCGGTGTGCGCCGCGCGGGTGCGGCCGCGCACGTCCACGGCGACCGGGGTGTCTGGTGTGGCCAGCGCCGACGGCACGTAGCCCAGCCCGATGCCCCGCTGGAGCGTCGGCGAGAACGTGCCGCTCGTGACGACGCCGACCTCGGAACCGCCGTCGCCGAGGATCGGGCACCCCGGCCTCGGCACTGCGCGCTCCTCGTCCATCCGCAGCGCGACGAGACGGCGCTGCGGGCCGTCCGCGCGCGTGCGGGCGAGCACGTCCGAGCCCGTGAACTCCTTGTCCTGGGCGCAGACCCAGCCGAGACCGGCCTCGATTGCGTTCGTCTCCTGCGTGATGTCGTTGCCGTGCAGCGGGTAGCAGACCTCCAGGCGCAGGGCATCGCGCGCGCCCAGGCCGCACGGCACGGCCCCGGCGTCGACGAGCGCGTCCCAGAGCGCCACCACCTGGCCGGCGGGGCAGATCAGCTCGGCGCCGGGCTCGCCGGTATAGCCCGTGCGCGCGACCGTGCAGGGCACGCCCGCCACCCGGGCCTCGGCGAACGTGAACGGGGCCGACGACATTGGATCGATGCCCTCGCAGAGCGGCGCCAGCAGCGCGAGCGCCCGCGGCCCCTGCAGTGCGAGCATGCCGTGCGCGTCCGAGTCGTCCACGAGCGTGGCGCCGGCCGGGGCGCGCTCGCTGAGATGCGCCACGTCGGCCTCGCGGTTGCCGGCGTTGACGACCAGCAGGTACCCGTCCTCGCGCCGGTACGCGATGAGGTCGTCGACGATGCCTCCGCGCTCGTTCGTCAGCAGCGTGTACTGCGCCTCGCCCGGCGACATGCGGTCGAGATCGTTCGAGAGCACCGCCTGCAGGAAGGCGTGCGCCTCGGCGCCGGCCACCACCACCTGTCCCATGTGCGAGACGTCGAAGACGCCGGCCGCGGTCCGCACCGCATGCACTTCGTCGATCACGCCCGCGTACTGGACGGGCATCTCCCATCCGGCGAAGGGGACGAGACGCCCGCCCGACTCCGCGTGGCGCACGTACAGCGGCGTCCGCTGCAGCTCGTCAGGCACCGCGCGGCACTCTACGCGTTAGAGCCTCGCGGCGAGGCGGGGGGCGACGAAGCTCACCTCGTGGGCGAGCGCGTTCGCGGCTCGCGCCTCCTCCGCGCTCAGCGCGCCGATGGAGCAGAGGAAGGCGAACTCGTCGCGCAGGTGCGTTCGCATCATCTCGGGGCCGTCCGTGGAGACGGTCACGCGCACGCCGGCGTCGAGGAAGGTGCGGAACACGGCGCGCACCGCGTCGGCGTCGGCCAGCGCCCCCGTGAGCAGGTTGGAGGTCGGGCAGACCTCGAGCACGATGCCGCTGGAGGCGAGCAGGGCCGTCAGCTCCGGGTCGCCCGCGGCGAGGATGCCGTGGCCGATGCGGTCGGGGCGCAGCGCCTCGACCACCTCGCCGACCTCCTCGGCGAACCCCTCCTCGCCGCAGTGCACCGTGACCCCGAGCCCGGCCTCGCGCGCGCTCTGCACGAGCGGCGCGAGCGGCGCATAGGCGAAGCGCCCGCCTCCCGGCCGCGGCCCCGCGATGTCGATGCCGACGACGCCGCGGGCGGCGTAGCGGATGGCCTTCTCCACGATGATCTCGTTCTGGCGGTCGTCGAACGTCCGATCCATCATCAGGATCACGCCCGCCCGCACCTGCGGATACTCGAGCTGAGCACGGTCGACGCCTCGCAGAGCGGCGAGGATGATGTGGTCGAGGTCGCGCTCGCCGCCGCGGTTGCGCTTCATCGGGTTGAAGCGCACCTCGCAGGTCGTGATCCGCTGCGAGCGATAGCCGCCGCCGATCATGCCGTGCACGCAGCGCTCGACCGCAAGCGGGCTCGACTGGATCAGCTCGGTCACGTGGTAGACCTCGTCCAGCGCGTCGAGCCCGTCGACCCCCCGCGGGTCGGAGATCGAGACCATGCGGTCGAACTCCCAGTAGTCGCGCGTCGGCAGCGCGATGCCCTGCGCATGCGCGGACTCCCACATCACGTACGTCGGCACCGAGCCGCCGAGATGCGCGTGCAGCTCGGCCATCGGCTCCTCTGCAGCGAACGGGCTCGAGCTCATGCCGTGGAGTCTAGATCCGCCCCCGCCCCTCTCCTCGAAACGGGGTCTGACCCGGGAATCCCGGGCCTGACCCCGAGTTCCCGCACCTGGCACCGGAGTTCCCGCTCGGGCTCGAGCGGAACCGCCGTCCCATGCCGCACAGGCACGTGCCAGGACAGGGACTGACCCGGGAATCCCGCGCCTGACCCCGAGTTCCCGCACCTGGCACCGGGGTTCCCGCTCGTTGCAGGGCGCACGAGAGAAGCGCCGTCCGTTGGCGCCACTAGCGTGGGAGCGTGACCGGGACGCAGGCAGCGCTGTACGCCGAGATCGACCTCGAGCTCTCGTGGTCGGAGAGCGAGCTGCCGCAGAGCGAGCGCACCAAGCACGTCCACGGGCTGCATCCGTACCTCGGCAAGTTCCCGCCGCAGCTGGCCGAGGCGCTGATCCGGCGGCATTGCCCGGAGGGTGGCCTCGTGCTGGATCCGTTCTGCGGGTCGGGGACGACGCTCGTTGAGGCCATCGGCCTCGGGCGCGATGCAGTCGGCTGCGACATCTCGGCCTTCAACGCGCTGCTCGCGAGTGAGAAGACGCGGCTGCACGACACCGCCGCGGTCCGGGACGGCCTGGAGGCGACGCTCGCCCGAGCAGAGGCCTCTGCCGGCGCAACGCCTGCGGACGTGCCCGCGTACCTGCTCGAGTGGTATGGCGAGGAGGCGCGGCGCGAGCTGCTCGCCTACCGCAACGCGATCGAGCCCGGTAGCGCATGGGAGGGTCTCGCCTCGCTCGTGCTGACGCGCGCCGCACGCTCGGCTCGGCGCGTGCGCCACGACGCGCTCGACGGTGCTCGCCGGCCGGTGTGCGAGCCGTACTGGTGCCACAAGCACCGCCGCACCTGCGTGCCCACGGTCGGGGCGCAGCGCTTCCTCCGCCGCTACTCGCAGGACATCGCGGATCGCGTGGCGGCCTTCGGGGCTCTGCGCCCCGGCGGGGTCGCGGCTGCGGTTCACCACCTCGACGCCCGCGATCTCCGTCTCGAGCGGCAGGCCGATGCGCTCGTGACGTCGCCGCCCTACGTCGGCGTGATCGACTACCACGACCAGCATGCGTACGCCTACGCGCTGCTCGGCCTCGCGCGGCGTGGAGACGAGGAGATCGGCAGCCGCAGCCGTGGATCGGGCTCGCGCGCGGTGACGGCCTACGCCGACGACATGGCGGCCGCGCTCACAACCTGCGCCGCCTGCCTGCGGCCCGGGGCGCCGCTCGCCATCGTCGTCAACGACAGGCTGGGCCTCTACGGCGAGATCCTCGAGCGAGCGGGCCTCGAGCTCGAGTCGCGCACGCTGCGCCACGTCAACCGGCGCACCGGCCGCCGCGCGGGCGAGTACTTCGAGGAGATCCTCGTCGCGCGGACGCGGCCGGGAGGCTAGGCGAACAGGCCTTCGCGGCGCACATGCTCCGCGAAGCCGCGCGGGCGAGTTCTTCGAGGAGATCCTCGTCGCGCGGACGCGGCCGGGAGGCTAGGCGAACAGGCCTTCGCGGCGCACATGCTCCGCGAAGCCGCGTGGGCGGAAGTTGAACTGCTGCTCCACGGCATCGACCGTCGTGATGTTGTCGCCGGCGAACAGCTCGAGAGCTGCAGGAGTGAGCGGTGGGCTCGGCAGCACCGACATGAGCCGCGCCTGGACGGCGAAGACCGGCGCCGGCAGGTGCAGCTTGCGCACGTGCCGCTTGCCGAGGCCCTCGCCGATGATGTCGAGCACCTCGTCATAGCTCGGCTGGTCGGGGCCGCCGACCGGGAACTGCCCGGGGCGCATGTCGTCGGTCAACTGCAGGACGCAGCGCACGACGTCCTCCACCCAGATCATCTGCAGGCGCACCGTGCCGTCACCGGGAACCGGCACCACGGGCGCGAGCCGGACGACTCGCGCGAGTGCCTTGACGAACGCGGAGTCGGGTCCGCCGAACATGATCGACGGGCGCAGAATGGCAACGGACTCGACGCCCGAGGCGAGGATGGCGGCGTCGCCGCGGCGTCGTCCGGCGAGGTACGGGCCGGGCGCGCCCGTCGTCGTGTCGATGCCCGCGAGATGGACGATCCGGCGGACGCCCGCCGCCCGTGCGGCGGTGGCGAGCGCGGCAGGCCCTTCGGCGTTGACGCGGTCGTAGCCGCCCGCCGGCGGCTTGCGGTCGGCGGTGACGGAGGCGAGATTGACGACGACGTCGACCCCCTCGCAGGCGCGCGTCAGCGACGCGGCATCGGCGATGTCGCCCTCGAACGGCTCGACTCCCTGCGGCAGGTCCCCGCGGGCGCGATGCACCAGCGCGCGCACCGGGGTGCCGCGTTCTGCGAGCCGGGCGACCAGTCGGCGCCCGACATAGCCGCTCGAGCCGGTGACCAGCACAGTGCGGTGCGCCCCCACGGAGCCAGTCTAGTGGCGCGGGCGCTGCACGAACGCCTCAGGAAGCGAGCAGGCGCTCGAGGCGCGCCCAGTCATCGCTCTCGAGCGCGGTGACCTCGGCAGCGACCTCGCTGCGGCCATCGTCGAGCGGGCGCATGCGCAGCACCTGCGCGCGCATGGCGATCGGCTGCTGACCGGGCACCTCGAGCGCGAGCTCGAGCTCAGCGTCGGGGTCGAGGCGCGAGGCGGTGCGGAAGCGGATGCCGACGGCGCTGAGGTCGACGACCTCGCCCTCGGCCGCACCCGCGCGACGACCTCCGAGCCAGACCGTGCCCGCGTACCGGCAGCGACTGAAGCGCCGCTCGCCGTCGACCGAGAGCACGGCGCTCGCGCGCAGCCGGGCATGCGCCCAGGCGCCGGACGACTCGATGCGCTCGACGCCGAGCTGCACGAAGGCCACGCCCGCCGGCGTCGCGATGCGCACCGTCACGGGCATGCCGGGCACGAGCGCTCCATCGGGGCATGCGACATCCACGCCGGCACCGTCGACGCTCTCCACGCGCACCTGCACGCGGCGGCCGAACGCGGTCACGGCTTCGATCATGCTTCCAGAGACGAGCAGGTCGGGCAGCTCGGCCAGGACGGGGACGGTTACAGACACGTTTCCCATGCTAGTCCCGACTCCGGCGGGGACAAGCTCTGATTTGCCGCTTGTGGAGGGTGTTTCCGCCGGAACCTGTGCAAAGCGCGCAGAGAACGACGATGCCTCGAGCCGGGCGTTCCCGGCGGATGTCGCGTGCGCGGAGAAGGGCCGATTCAGGGGCGCACGCCGGCGCGGGTGAACCGCCCGGCGGCGGCGCCCACTCGGCGGCCGCGTTGTCACACGCCGGGGATGTGTGCATCCTTGTCCGTGCATGGGCTGCCCCGACTCGAAGAGAGCGACGTGCGGCGTCATGCGCGTCACGTTTCACATGGCCGGCAGTCTGCGGCCGCACGAGCAGTCTCTTCCCGTATCGCCCGGCGTGATGCCGGAAGGGGAAGCGGCGACCTGAGAGTCGCCGTCCGAGGCCCGGTCCGGCGTTCTGGGGGCGCCGGACCGGGCGCCTCGGCCGGACGGACCTTCGCTATCGTCGTGCTCGACGGGGCCGTGCGCGCGGGCGTAGCTCAATGGTAGAGCGGTGGGTTTCCAACCCACTGATGAGGGTTCGATTCCCTTCGCCCGCTTCTCCGCACCCGGGCCGTTCGGCACGTCTGCCGGCCCTGACGCAGGGCGCGCTAGCGGCGCACGAGACCGAGCTTCGCGCGCGTCTCCCCGGCCGTGAGGATCCGGACGTTCATGGCGTCCAGGACGCGCACCGCGCGCTCGACGAGCTCGCCGTTGCCGGCGAGCCTCCCGCGCGACAGGTAGATGTTGTCCTCGAGGCCGACGCGCACGTTGCCGCCGGCGAGCGCCGCCATCGCGACGTACGGGAGCTGCATGCGCCCGATCGAGAAGGCCGAGAAGATCGCCCCGGCCGGCAGCATGGCGACCATCGCCATCAGCGTCGGGATGTCGCTCGGGGCCCCGTACGGGATGCCCGTGCAGAGCTGGATCAGCACCGGTTCGTCGATCAGTCCTTCGCCGATCAGCTCCTTGACCATCACCAGATGCCCGGTGTCGAAGACCTCGAGCTCGGGCCGCACGCCCACGGCCTGCACGGCGCGCGCCATCGCGCGCAGCGTCGCCGGCGTGTTCGTCATGACGTAGTCACCGCCCGCCGCGAAGTTCATCGAGCCGCAGTCGAGCGTGCACAGCTCGGGCAGCAGCTCGCGCACGTGCGCCAGGCGCTCGCTCGCGCCCGCCAGATCCGTGCCCGTGGGATCGAGCGGCAACGGCGTCTCGGCCCCCCCGAGCACGAGGTCGCCGCCCATCCCGGCAGTCAGGTTGATGACCACGTCGACGTCCGCCGAGCGCACGCGCTCGACGACCTCGCGGTAGAGGCGCGGATCGCGCGAGCCGCGGCCCGTCTCGGGGTCGCGTACGTGGATGTGCGCGATCGCGGCGCCGGCCTTGGCGGCCTCGATCGCCGCCTCTGCGATGGCGGCGGGCGTGATCGGCACGCGCTCCGACTTGGCTGTCGTGTCACCGGCGCCCGTCACGGCGCAGGTGATGAAGACCTCCCAGTTCAACTCGATCTCCGCGTCGCCGTGGCCAGGAGCGAGAACGTAGCCGACCGGCGCATGCGGCATCATCGGTGCCCGTGAGCTCGCCCCCGCCTCTGCGCCTCGACGGCAGATCCGCGCTCGTCACGGGCTGTGGCAGCGAGGCCGGCATCGGGCACGCCTGTGCCCGGCTGCTGGCCGAGCTCGGAGCCCGTGTCGCGATCACCTCGACGACGGATCGCATCGAGCAGCGCGCCCGTGAGCTGCGGGCCGGCGGCGCGACCGTCCATGGCCACATCGCCGATCTCACCCAGCCGGATCAGGCGCGCGCGCTGGTGGCCGCGGCCGAGGCGGCGCACGGCCCGCTCGACGTGCTCGTCAACAACGCGGGCCTTGCGCAGACCGGCATCGACTTCGACGACGCACCGTTCGCGGATCTGCCCGAGGCGACCTTCCGGCACGACCTCGAGCTGAATCTGCTGACCGCCTTCCACGTCACCCAAGCGGTGCTGCCGGGGATGCTGGAGCGCGGCTACGGGCGCATCGTGATGGTCTCGTCGGTGACCGGCCCGCACGTCACGGTGCCGGGTGCCGCCGGCTACGCGACCGCGAAGGCCGCAATGGACGGGATGATGCGCTCGCTCGCCCACGACGTCGGTCGCCACGGCGTGACGGCGAACTCGGTGCAGCCGGGCTGGATCGCGACGGCCTCATCGACCGAGCGGGAGCTGACGGCCGGGGGCGCGACCCCCGTCGGGCGCGCCGGACGGGCGCGCGAGGTCGCCGCAGCCGTCGCGTTCCTGGCCTGCGAGGAGGCGAGCTACGTGACGGGGCAGACGCTCGTCGTGGACGGCGGCAACATCATCCAGGAAGCGCACGGCGTCGACGTCTACCGCTGAGGGCACGAGGCTCGCTGCTGCCGTGAGGAGCTGCTAGAGCCGGCTCCCGAGCCACGCGTCGATCGCCGCCGCGACGCGCTCGACGTCGTCCGGATCGTCGAGGTGGTGGCCGATGCCTGGCAGCTCGATCACCTCCACGTCGCTCAGGCGATCGAGGCCGTAGCGCCCGAGTTGGTTCTGCACGTCGTCCTCGCCGCCGAACAGGAGCAGCACCGGGCGCGCCCCGGAGAGGCTGCGCAGGGCGCGGATCAGCGGCCCGTTCAGCCACGGCGCGAGACCGCCGGGCAGCACCCGGCCGCGCGTGCCGCGCAGCACCGTCTCACCGAGCCCGAGGCGCGACATCGTCAGCACGCGCGCGGGGCCGCGCTTGCCGGCGAGCTCGACTCCCCTTCCGCCCGTGAGCACGACGGGCAGCGCATAGGCGACCACGGCCCCCACGCGCTGCTCGTTCTCGGCAGCCCGCACGGCCGTGACGGCTCCACCGCAGCAGCCGAACAGAACGAGCGGAGCGCCGTCGTCGTCCAGCGCCTCGATCACTGCCCGCAGGTCGTCCACGTGCAGGCCGCGCTCGATGCTGCGGTCGTGCTCGTGGATCGTCGCCTCGGGGACGTCGGCCTCGGCCTCGCCGAAGCCGCGCAGGTCGGCGCGCACGACGCAGTGGCCGGCGTCGCAGAGGAGATCGGCGAGCCTGGCCATGGAGCGGAAGGGGCCGGCGCGCGGCAGCGGCCCGGTGGGCGCGATCACGATCGTCGAGCGAGCTGCGGCGGCGGGCTCGTGCGCGGTGCACACGAGCTCGGCGCCGTCGGCGGCCAAAAGCGCGAACGCGCGGCGGCTCACGAGCGCGCCCACGCCAGCGCCATGGCCTGGAAGGCGGGCTCCTCCACCGTCACGCGCGCCTGCGGAAGCTGGCGATGGAACGGCACGAACGTGTCGCGGCCGCTGCGCACGACGGTGGCGCGATCGCCCCAGATCGCGAGCAGCGCGACGGGCTGGCTGCCGTTGAGCCCGCGCCAGAGCGCGGGCGGGAAGCGCTCGCCGTCGAGCACGACAGGCTGCCCCGCGTCAAGCTGTGCTATCAGCGCGTCACGGTTGTCATCTTCTCCCGCACCGGCTCCGCGGCGCGTGCGCCTGGCGATCTCGCCCCGCAGGTCCTGGCGCAGCGCGGCGCGCACGTCGAGGCAGGGGTCGACGAGCAGCAGCGCGTCCGCCGCCGGCGGCTGGGCGGCGACGAGCGCCGGCACGGCCCCGTAGCGCACCGCGACCAACCGCTGATGCGCCTCGGGAAAGCGCCGCGCGAGCTCGTGCAGGCCGTCGCGGATGTCGGCGACGTGCGTCGGCAGCGAAGTCTCGGCGAACGCGAGCGCGCTCTCGCCGCTGCCCCGGGTATCGACGAGCAGGGCACCGAGCCCGGCGGCGGCGAGCGCGTTGACCAGCCGGAAGAGCACCCGGCGCGCGCGCACGGCGTCGACGCCGGGAGGCGAGACGACGAGCACGGCGCGGCGTGCGTCCGGCGGACCGCCGGCGATGCCGTAAAGGGCGCCGTTCGGTCCGAAGAAGGCATGGTCGAGGGCGCCCACGACGCACCACGCTACGACGGTCGGCGGACGGGTGGCAAGTGCAGCGAGGCGTATCCTCTCGGACGTGTCGCACGTGCCATTGGCAATCGCGTTCGGAGCGACCTCGATCCCCGTCGCGAGCGCGCTCATCGCGGCGGCCTTCGCCGCCCGCCTGGGCGGTGGCGCGCTGGCGCGTCCCGCAGCGCACCGCGCCTGCTGGGCGCTCGGCTTCGCGTGCTTCGCCGCAGGTGCCGCCGCCGAGGCCTACGGCGCCGCCTATGGCTGGTCGCCGGTCACGTTCCGCATCTATTACCTGGCGGGCGGGGTGCTCGCCGTGGGGTTCCTGGGGCTCGGCGCGACGTGGCTGCACGCCCGGCGCGAGCTCGCCTTGTTCGCGAGCGGAGCCGTCCTGGCGACAGCCGTCGCCGCTGCGATCGCCGTGCTGAATGCCGACGTGAATGCCACACGGCTCGCCGAGGGCGGTCTGCGACCGCCGCCCAACGCCGCCCTCACGGGGCTCGCGTTCCTGTTCGCGATCGTGCTCAACACGCTCGGCACGATCGCGCTGCTGGGAGGCATCGTGCGCTCGCTGCGCCGTCGTGAGCGACCACTCGCCAATCTGCTCGTCGGGGCCGGCGTCCTCGTCGTCGCGAGCAGCGGGACGCTCACGCGCGTCGGCGACGCCTACGGCATCGTGCTCGGCGCGCAGATCGTGGGCCTGATCATGATCTACGCCGGCTTCGAGCTGGCCTCGCAGCGCGTGCCCTCGCGGCGCGCCCCGGCGCGCTCCCCGTCGCTCGGCGCCGGATGAGCAGGTACCGCCGCCGGCGACTGCTCGCGGCCCTCGCCGTGCTGCTCGCCGCCGGCGCCATTGCGGTCGCGATTACATTGCGCGCGAGCGGAGGATCGGCGAGCGCGGCCCCGGCGGTGCCGATCGGCTCCTCTGGTGCGCTCGGGCCCGAGGCCTCGAAGGCAACGCCCGAGCTCGCTGCCGGGCGCGCGCGCGGCATCCCGAAGCCGACGGCGATCCGCGGCGACGGCCCCGTCTTCGAGGTGCGCGGGCGGATCGTCCGGCGGATCGCCCCGCCGCGCGGCAAGGGCCGGGTCGCCCTCACATTCGACGACGGGCCTGGGCCGTACACGCCACAGGTGCTGGCCGAGCTGCGCTCGCTGCACGTGCACGCGACCTTCTTCGTGATCGGCCGCAACGCGAAGCAGTCGCAGGGCATGGTCGAGGCCCTGCGCGCCGCCGGCATGGTGATCGGCAATCACTCCTGGTCGCACCCCAACTTCACGAAGCTCAGCCTCGGGGCGCAGCGCCGGCAGATCCGGCGCACCCAGGACCTGCTCGAGAGGGAGATCGGACAGCGGCCGCGCTTCTTCCGCCCGCCGACCTGGGCCTGGAACCGCACCACCGCTCGCGCCGTCGCCGAGGAAGGCATGCTGGGAGTGCTCTTCTCGGTCGACACGCGCGACTGGAGCAAGCCCGGCGTGACCGCGATCGTGCGCCAGGCGCTGACCGCGCGCGACGGCCAGATCATCGCCCTGCACGACGCCGGCGGCGACCGCGAGCAGACGGTGCAGGCGCTGCCGCTGATCGTCAAGGGCCTGCGCGCCCGCGGCCTCGAGCCGGTGACCATCGACGAGCTGTTTCGGAAGGCGCCGTCGTAGACTGCCGCCCAGCGGGGCGTAGCTCAGCCTGGTAGAGCACTGCGTTTGGGACGCAGTGGCCGGCCGTTCGAATCGGCCCGCCCCGATCGCGCGCGCAAAGTTCTGACGGAACCTCGCGAGATCTCAAGCATCGCGAGATTCACTGGTTGCATAGTCCACACCAAACAGCACCACCTCCGCTCACCCCTGGCCGGTTCGATACCACCGGTGTAGCGTCGCGGAATGGAGCAGGGGATGGACACACTGACCGCACACGACGTCGACGAGCTCCTCGCGGAGTGCATCGAGGAGCTGCCGGCATGGGTGCTGGAGCGCCTCGGGGACACGGTGATCAGGGTGGAGCCGATGCAGAGCTCCTGGCCGTGCGATCCGACGCCGCACCGGATCACGGTCTACCGCGCGCGCTTGCTCGCGCATGCGACGACGCGGGCCGAGCTGCGGCGCAGCACGCGCGCAGAGCTGCTCCGGCTGGTGGTCGAGCGGCTCGAGCTCGAGGCCGGTCAGGCCGTCGAGCTCGCAGCCGTCTGCCTCTAGCGCCGGGCTAACGGCCGAGTGCGCTGCGCACCTCGTCGCTCAGCGACGAGGGGTTGAACGGCTTCGTGATGTGACCCACGACGCCGCTGCCGCGGGCGCGCTCGTTGTCGCCGATGTCGGCCCGCGCCGTGAGGAACATCACGCGCACGGCGGAGAGCACCGGATCGTCGCGGATGCGCTCGGCCACGGCGAAGCCGTCCTCGCCGGGCATCATCACGTCGAGCAGGATCAGATCGGGCTGCCACTCGCGGGCCATGGCGAGCGCGGCTGCGCCGTCGGGCGCCTCCTTGACGGCGAAGCCGTCGGCCTGCAGGTTGACGCGGCAGAGCAGCCGGATGGCGGGCTCGTCGTCGACGACGAGGATGCGCGCTCCGGGCATCAGGCGACCTCGCGGCGCTGGCCGGCGGCGGCGGGGGCCTCGCTGGCGGGCAGCTCCACGACGAACGTCGAGCCCTTGCCGTGCTCGGACTCCACCCAGATGCGGCCGCCCATGGCGGTCACGAAGCCGCGCACCAGATAGAGCCCGAGGCCGATTCCCCGGATGCCGCGCGACATCGCAGCGTCCACGCGGAAGAACTTCTGGAAGAGGTTGCGCTGATCCCGCTCGGAGATCCCGATGCCCTCGTCGGAGACGCGTAGCTCGACGACCTTGCGGCGCTTGCGCACGCGCACGGTGACGGTGCCGCCATCCGGCGAGTACTTGATCGCGTTGTCGATCAGGTTGATCAGGATCTGGCTCACGCGGTCGGCGTCGGCCTGGGCCACCGCGCCGCCGGGGGGCAGGACGAGCGAGAGCTTGTGCGCCTCGGAGCGGCCGCCGGCCCAGGGCGCGACCTCGCGGGCGACGGCGGCCACGTCCACGGGGGCGAGCGTGAGCCCGACCGCGCCGGTCTCGAGGCGGGCGGCGCTGAGCAGGCTTTCGACGAGCCGGTTGAGCCGCTCGGCCTCGCTCGCGATGTAGCGGACGAACGAGGCGCGGTCCTCCTCGCCGAAGCTCGCATCCTCGCGCAGCAGCGTCTCGGCGAATCCGTAGATCGACGTCAACGGCGTGCGCAGCTCGTGCGACACGGTGGCCACGAAGTCGCTCTTGAGCTGCTCGAGCGCGCGCACCTCGGAGATGTCGCGCATCGCGAGCACGCGCCCGGGGCGCCCGTCGCCGCCGCTCAGGTCGGCCGCGGTGACCGAGAGCCACAGCTCCTGCCCCGCGCGCGAGAGGCGCACCTCCGTGGCGATCGCCCCGGCTCCGGCGAGCAGCACCTGGGCGGAGCCGTCGGCGTCGCCGAGCTCGCTCGCGAGCAGCTCGCCCAGCACGCGGTTGAGCGCGCGCCGCTCGGGGATCTGCGCGATCTGCTCCGCAGCGACGTTCCAGAGGACGACGCGGCCGTCCGCATCCGTCGCCACGATGGCGTCCGCCACGCGTCCGAGGATCGCCGCCACGCGGTCCTTCTCGTCGGCCACCGCCTCGTAGAGCAAGGCATTGCGCAGCGCGACGGAGGCCGAGTTCGCGAATGCCGCCAGCGCCTCGACCTCGTCGTCGCGCAGGCGCCGCGGGTGCCGGCCGAAGATCGCCAGCATGCCCTGGACGCCGCCGTCGGCGCTCGCGATCGGCGCGCCCGCCCAGCTCGCGAAGCCGGCCTGCAGCACCGGATCGTCGGGCGCGAGGCGCCCGTCCCCGGCCAGGTCGTCGAGCGCGACGGGCCGGGACGTCGCGAGCACCTCCGCCGCGAGCACGTCGCTGACCGCCAGGCGCTCGCCGCCGAGGCTCTCGACGGGCGCGCCCTCGGCCGCGCGCAGGACCAGCTCGTCCTCCTCGAGCAGGCGCAGCGCGCACGCGTCCGCGCCCAGCAGGCTGACGGCCTGCGACACGATCTGACGCAGCACCGCGCGCGGATCGAGGTCCGCCGCCAGCAGCGCGCCGACGCGCTGGAGCTCGCGTGCGGTCGTACTCGCGCGCCGCTCGGCCTCCTCCAGCTGGACGCGCTCGACGGCGGCTGCCGCGGCCACCCGCAGGCGCTCGGCCAGCGCGACGTCGGCATCGTCGAACTCGCGCGTGCGCCGCCACAGCAGGGTCACGACGCCGGCAGCGGTGCGGGCGCCGTCGTGCGAGATCGGCACCGCCAGGAGAGCGGCGCCCGGCACGCGGCGGCGCTCCTCCGCGGAGACGCGCGAGTCGCTGCCGAGGCCGCCGGAGGCCACGACCCGGCGCTCGCGCAGCGCCAGCAACTCGAGGCCGATGGGGGCGGCGCCCGTGCTCGAGAGCCCGTCCTCCAGCTCGGCCGCCAGCCGCACGCGGGCAGCATCGGCGCCGAGCGTCTGACGCGCGACGCGCGCGAGCGACTCGCGCAGGCCGTCGCTGTTGCGGGCCATCGCCAGCTCCGCCGTGAGCTCGGAGGACGCGCGGTCGATGCGCGCCTGCGCCCCGCGCTCGTCGTAGGCCTGAGCCGTCTCGACGGCGAGCGAGGCGAGGCGGGCGAGCGCCTGCCCGAGCTCGACGTCCGCGGCGGAGAAGCCGGGGTGCGCGACGTAGGACGAGACGACGAGGGCGCCGCGCACGCGTCCGCCGAGGCGGAGGGGCACAGCCAGCTCGCGGCGCACGGCATCGAGGGCACGATGCACCGCGGGATCATCGATCTCGTGCAGCTCGACGACAGGGCGTCCCCCGCTGATGGCCGCGCCGGCGGCGCCGATGCGCGAGCTCACGTTCGCTCCGAGCAGCGTGATGGGATGGCCGTGCACGTGCGTGACCCGCAGGCGCTCCTGCTCGGGCTCGTCGAGCCAGATCGCCGCAGCGTCCGCATGCAGGGCGCCGGGCACGACCTCGACCAGGCGCTGGAGCACTCGATCGGGCTGCAGCTCGGCGGCCAGCGACTCCGCGGCGCGGACGAGCGCGGCCTGGGCCGCGGCCAGCTGACGCCCGGCGCTGCGCAGGCCGGCGACGCCGAGCGCGAGCGCGCCGGCGTCGACCACGCGGTCGGCCAGCAGCTCCTCGTCGAGTGTCAGCGGGCGCGTGGGGGCGTAGGCGACGGTGCCGAGCGCGAAGCCGTCGAACACGAGCACCTCCTCGGCCCGCGGGCGGTCGTCCTCCGGCGCCGCGGGTGCCGGATACCAGCGCTCCGGCTCTTCGCCCAGGCGGACGCCGACGCTCTCGATCGGCAGCCTGCTGCGCAACTCGGCCGCGAGTGCCGCGGCCACGGCACCGCTGTCGTGCAGCGCCGCGAGCTTGCGCGCAACACCCCCGACGACCGCGTCGAGCCGGCGGGCAGAGGCAGCCCCGGCCCGTGCTGTGACGCCGGCAAGCGCGCTGCGGCCGACTGCCGCCAGGCCGTCCAGCAGCTCGCGCGCGTCCTCGTTGGAGAGCTCGGAGCCGATCGCCGCGAGCGACGTGCCCGCTTCGCGCTCGAACGGCACGACGATCGACGACACCCCCTCGGCGCCGTGCTCGGCGAGCGCCGCCTCGATCCCTGCGCGGTCGCCGCCCTCGATCGGGAGCACGAGCACCGCCCGCGCCGACAGCAGCGCGCGCGCCTCGTCCACGATCAGGGCGAGCACCTCGTCACGGCTCGCGGCCGTCGCGCCCGCGGCGGCCACGCGGCTCGCGCGGTCGAGCGAGCGCCCGGGCGCGAGCCCCCGCTGGACGGGCCGCTCGAGCGCGCCGGCCACCGGCACGGCGAAGGCGGCCGAGATGCCCGCCGAGATGGCACCGACGAGCACGACGGCGACGAGCACGTTGGCGTGCAGCAGCAGCGCGCCGGCAGATGCGACCGCCACGCCGGCGATCGATCCCGAGAGCACGAGCAAGGAACCGCTCGCAACCGTGCGGCGCCCCCGCGTGACGTGCGCGAGCGCGACGGCGAGTCGCACGCATCCGGCCCCGCAGAAGAGAGCCGCGAGAGCTGCGGCCAAGCGCAGCCCGTCGCTCACGATGCACCGCTCCCCACGATCGCTCCACGGTACCAGGCTTGCCGGGGGCGCCGGGGGATGTTCCGGAGGTACGCTTGAGGCGTGTCCGAGGCCACGCGACCCCGCCGTTTGCTGCTCGCGCGCCCGCGCGGCTACTGCGCCGGGGTCGAGCGCGCCGTCGAGACCGTGGAGCAGATGCTCACGCTGCACGGCCCCCCGATCTACGTGCGCAAGCAGATCGTGCACAACATCCATGTCGTGCGGCGGCTCGAGCAGCAGGGCGCGATCTTCGTCGAGAGCGAGGACGACGTGCCGGAGGGCGCCACCGTGGTGCTCTCGGCCCACGGGGTCGCGCCCGAGGTGCACCGCAACGCCGCCCTTCGGCAGCTGCGTGCGATCGACGCCACGTGCCCGCTCGTGACCAAGGTGCACAACGAGGCCAAGCGCTTCGCGGGGCAGGGCCTGACGATCTTCCTGATCGGCCACGCCGGCCACGAGGAGGTCGTCGGCACCATGGGCGAGGCGCCCGACGCGATCGTGCTGGTGCAGACCGTGGAGGACGTGGCGCTGCTGCCGGCGCCGGCCGGCGACCGGCTCGCCTACCTCACGCAGACGACGCTCTCCGTCGACGAGACGACCGAGATCATCGCCGCGCTGAAGCGCCGCTTCCCGACGATCGTCGGGCCGCCCAAGGACGACATCTGCTACGCCACGACCAACCGCCAGCTGGCCGTCAAGTCGCTTGCGCGCGAGGTTGACCTCGTGCTCGTGATCGGCTCGGCGAACTCCTCCAACTCCCAGCGGCTGGTCGACGTGACGCGCGACCTCGGAGTCCAGTCGTACCTGATCGACGACGAATCGCAGATCCTCGGGGAATGGCTCGCAGGCGTCGAGACCGTCGGCATCACCTCGGGCGCGTCCGCACCCGAGTGGCTCGTCGAGCGCGTCGTGGACTGGTTCCGCGAGCGCGGCGTCGAAGAGGTCGCGGAGCACCACCTGATCGAGGAGAACGTGCACTTCGCGCTGCCGCGCGGCGTGCGCGAGGCGGCGCAGAAGGCCTAGGAGCGGGTCGAGCCCGCGAGCTCCCGCATGGCCGCCTCCGCGGCCGCCGCGAGCTCTGCGCCCGCTGCAGCCAGCGCGACGGGCAGCGACCGGCCCGCCGGGCCGATCGCGCGCACCGCGAGCGCGCCCAAGGCTCGCAGCGGCGCAACTGCCTCGGGGCTGACCTTGCCGCCCAGGACGATGCACGGCACGCCGGCGTCGCGGCAGGCGCCGAGCACGCCCGCAACGGTCTTCCCGTGCGCGCTCTGACGGTCGACCGAGCCCTCTGCCGTGAGGCAGAGGGCGGCTCCGACCAGGGCCGCTGGCAGTCCCACGAGCTCGATCACGGCCTCGCAGCCGGAGCGCGCATCCGCGCCGAGGGCGTAGAGCGCAGCGCCGATCCCTCCTGCGGCACCAGCGCCCGGCCGCTCGGCGACGTCGCCGCCGAAGACCTGCCCGAGGCGCTCGAGCGCGCGGTCGAAGAGCTCCACGTCCTGCGGGCGCAGGCCTTTTTGCGGACCGAACAGCACCGCGGCGCCGTCGGGCCCGCAGAGCGGCACGTCGACGTCGTGCAGCACGCTCAGCCGCACGCCCCCGAGGAGCTCGCGCGCAGGAGCGAGGTCGAGCTCGAGCTCGGCGAGCAGCGCCGCCCCCGTCTCGCCGGGAACGCGCGCGCCGAGGCCGCCCAGCAAGCCGAGCCCGCCGTCCACCGTGGCGGAGCCGCCGAGCGCCACGAGCACCGTCCGCGCGCCGTGCTCGAGCGCCCCCCGCAGCAGGTCGGAGAGGCCCGCCGAGCTCGTGCGACGGGGGTCGCGCTCATGCGGGGAGAGCTGTGCCAGGCCCACGGCCTCAGCGGCCTCGACGAGGAACGTGCCGTCGCCGCAGTCGCCGATCGCGGCGCACCGAAGACGCCCCAGGGCATCGCGTGCGGAGAGCTCGACGCGCTTCGCCGCACCGGCCGCGCAGACGACCTCCAGCGTCCCCTCGCCGCCGTCGGCGAGGGGAAACGCAAGCGGCTCCCCGCCGGCTCTGCGCACGCCCGCGGCCAGCCTGTCCGCAGCTTCGAAGGCGTCCAGCGCGCCACGCAGCTTGTCCGGCGCGCAGACCACGCGCGGAGGCATCACAGCCCGATGTCCGCCAGGTCGAGGTCGAGCAAGACCCCAGCACCAGATCGGCGTCGACGTCGGCCTCGTGCACGCCGGGCGACGGCACGCCGATCACGTACATGCCGGCGGCCCGCGCGGCCGCCATCCCGGGGCGGGAGTCCTCGAAGGCGATGGACTCGGACGGGCTCACTCCGAGCGCCGTGCACGCTGCGAGGTAGACGTCGGGCGCGGGCTTGGGACGGCGCTCCTCCGAGGGGGAGAAGACGTACTCGAAGACCGGCGGGAGGCCGCTGGCCGTGAGCGTGGCGCGCACCATGTGCTCGCGCGTGTTGGATGCCACTGCGAGAGGGAGGCGGCCCGCCAGCGCGGCCACGAGGCTGCGCGCGCCGGGCATCGGATCGACGCCGAGCTCCTGGATCACGTCGAGATAGCTGTCGTAGACGTCGATCAGGATCGCGGGGGCGGAGTCCTCCGAGAGCCCTGTCCACTCGGCGATGCGGATCGCGGTGTGCTCGCCCGAGCCTCCCACGAGGCGCTCGCGCAGCTCCTCGGTCCACTCGCCGCCGTGCGCCTCGACGACGCGTCGCTCGGCGACGGCCCAGCGCACCTCGGAGTCGATGAGCAGCCCGTCGCAGTCGAACACCACCGCGGCGGGCCGAGCGCTCACGTCCGGGAGACCGCGAACGAGATCTCCACCTCGCCTGAGGCGAAGCGATGCTCGCCGCCTGCGCCTGCCTCGAAGCGCTCGGCCAGCACCTCCCGCGCGATCCACGCTCCGTGCGCCGCCAGCACCGCGTCCCCGCGCTCGTTGGCCGAGTAGCTCACCGCGATGCGGTCGCTGACGTCCAGGCCGAGCTCCTTGCGCACGTTCTGCAGGAAGCGCACGATGTCGCGCGCGGCGCCCTCGAGCACGAGCTCGTCGGTCAGGCGCGTATCGATCGCCGCCACCAGCGCTCCGTCCGTCTGCGCCTCGAAGCCCTCGCGCGCACGCGAGCGGAGCTCGTACTCGCCGACCGCGAGCTGCTCGTCTCCGACGTGCACGATGCCGTCGTCGCCGAGACGGTAGTCGCCCGCCGCCAGCGCAGCGCGCACATCCTGCACCTTGGCGCCGAGGCGCGGGCCGAGCGCCCGGAAGTTGGGAACGACCTGCTGCTCGACCAGGCTCTCGAGGTCGGTCGTCGTCGTCACGGACTTGACGTTGAGCTCGCTCGCGACCTCGTCCAGGAGCTTGCTCGACGCGAGCGCCTCGAGCCGTGCCGCATCGCCCGAGGCGACGATCGCCGATGCGAGCGGCTGCCGCAGGCGCTGCTTGGCCTCCGCGCGCGCTCGGTGCCCGAGCTCGGCGATCGCGCGGACGTCGGCCATGGGCCCGAGCAGGCCGGCCGCGATGCGCGCCTGGTCGGGCTCGGGATAGCCCGCCAGGTGCACCGACGACGGCGCGTCCGGCCCGCAGGCGTTGGCCACCAGGTTCTGCCACATCTCGTCGGCCAGGAACGGCGTCACCGGTCCCATGATGCGGAGGCACTGCACGAGCGCGTGGTGCAGCGTCGCGAAGGCCGCGCGGTCGCCCTCCCAGAAGCGCGGGCGCGAGCGGCGCACGTACCAGTTGGAGAGGTCGTCCCAGAACGCCTCCACGGCGCGCGTCATGCTCGGCGTGTCGTAGGAGTCGAGCGCGGCGCGGCAGTCGCGCGCGAGCTCGTTACCGCGCGCAATCACCCAGCGATCGAGCGGGTTGTCGCTCTCGGGCCCGCCCGCGGCCTCGTGCCAGACCGGCCTGAAGCCCTCCGGGTTGGCGTTGAGCACGAGGAAGCGATACGTGTTCCAGAGCGTCAGCACACGCCGCGCGACGTCGTTCGCCGGCCCGTAGCCGAAGCTCATGTTCTGGCCGGGGTCCTGTCCGGCGAACATCCAGCGGCTGACGTCGGCGCCGATCTTCTCGATCGCGTCGTCGAACCAGATCGCGTTGCCCCAGGACTTGTGCATGGCACGGCCGTGCTCGTCGTGCAGCTTCTCGTAGCCCAGCACGCGCTTGTAGGGCGCCCGGCCCACGAGCGCGACCGACATGAAGAGCTGCGAGTAGAACCAGAGCCGGATCTGCTCGCGCATCTCCGAGACCCAGTCGGCCGGGAACCACTTCTCCCAGTAGGCGTGGTCGGGGAGGTCGGCCTTCGTCAGCCCCACCCCGGCGCCGGCGGCGAAGCCCTCGGGCTCGCAGCTGTCGCGCCCATAGCCGAGCGTGGAGAACGGGACGATGCCCGCGTCGAGCCAGCAGTCGCCGACCTCGGGTACGCGCACGGCCTCCGCGCCGCACTCGGCGCAATCGATCGTGACCGGATCGATCCAGGGCCGGTGCAGCTCCTGGAGGCCCTCGAGGCCCGCGGTCGCGCGCTCGCGCAGCTCCTCCCGCGAGGCGACCACGTTCATGTGGCCGTCGGGGCAGAACCAGAACGGCAGCGGCAGCCCCCAGTAGCGCTTGCGCGAGATGCACCAGTCGCCCATGTTGCGCAGCCAGTCCTCCATGCGCTTGCCGAAGTGCGCGGGGCGCCACTCGACGCCGGCGCTCGCGTCGATCATGGGCTGGCGGATCTCGTCACAGCGGATGAACCACTCGTCGACGACGCGGAAGATCAGCTTGGTGCCGCAGCGCCAGCAGTGCGGATAGCGGTGCTCGTGCGGCTCCCGGCGGAGGAGCCAGCCGCCCCGCTCGAGGTGATCGGCGACGAGATCGGGCACCTCGTGGGCGCTGTGGCCCGTGAGCTCTCCGTAGCCGTCGACGAAGAGCCCGGCGTCGTCCACCGGCACGATCACGGCGAGCTCCTCGCGGCGTCCGATCTCGAAGTCCTCGGCACCGCAGCCGGGCGCGATGTGGACGATTCCGGTACCCTCGTCGAGGCCGGTGGCCGGATCCGCCACCACGCGGTGGGCGACCTCGGCTTGCGCCGGCAGGTCGTCGAACCCCGTCACGTACGCCCGTCCGATCAGCTCCTCGCCGAGCACGCTGCCGACGATCCGCGCATCCGGCCCGAAGACCGCGCCGCAGCGATCCTTCGCGACGACGTGCCGCTCGCCGCCCAGCTCCACCCACACGTACTCGGCGTCCGGCTTGACGGCCGCGGCCACGTTGGCGGGCAGCGTCCAGGGCGTCGTCGTCCAGATCACGAGCGCTTCGCCCGGCGCGTCGCTGAAGCGGAAGCGCACGTACAGCGAGGGGTCGACGATGTCCCTGTAGGAGTCCGTAGCTGTGACTTCGTGCTGTGACAGTGACGTGCCGCAGCGCAGGCACCAGACCATCGGCCGATGACCCTGATAGAGCCATCCGCGCTCGTGGCAGACCTTGAGGAAGCCCCAGATGTAGCTGATGTTCGGGTCGGTCATCGTGTAGTACGACCGCTCCCAGTCCATCCACATGCCGAGCCGGCGCGACTGCGCCGTCTGCACGCCCGAGTACTCGGCCACCCGATCCCGGCACGCACGCGCGAAGCGGTCGAGCCCGTAGGCCTCGATCTCGTGCTTGGAGTTGAGGCCAAGGGCCTTCTCGACCTCTACCTCGACCCACAGGCCCTGGCAGTCGAAGCCGTTCTGGTAGCGCAGGTCCTCGCCGAGCGCCGCGTGGTAGCGCTGGAACAGGTCTTTCAGCGAGCGGCCCCAGGCGTGGTGAACGCCCATGGGGTTGTTCGCCGTGATCGGCCCGTCCGTGAACGAGAACGTCTTCGCGCCGTCGTTCTGCTTGCGCAGTTTCGCGAACGTCTGCTCGCGATCCCAGCGCTCGAGCACGCGGTGCTCGAGCGCGACGTGGTCGGGCTCGGCGGGAACGGGGGCGAACGCGGAATCGGCGGCCATCGGACGCCTGATCGTAGCCGCGAGCCCGACGGGGTCACTGCAGCGGGCTATCATGCACGCTCGAGCCCGGCCCCCTTGCTCTTGATGCGACGAAGACCTCACGTGCTCGTGCTCGTCTTGGGGGCAGCCGCCGTGTTGCTCCTCTCGGCCCCTGCGCTGGCAGCCGTCTTCCTCTCTCCGGAGACGACCGCCCTGCCCGGTCTCAATCCGGCGATCGCCACCGATCCTTCTGCTCCGCTGAGCCTCGCGCTGGTCGCCGACGACGGTACTCCGCCGCACACGAGCACGACGTCGACGCTCGATTGGCGCGCGGGAGGCTGGGGGTCGCCGGGCTCCATCTCGCACTCGATGGGCTCCGCGAGCGCCGGCGCCCCCGACATCGCGTGGGGCGTCAACAACGGCGGACACAAGAACGTCTACGCGGTGGAAACGGGCAGCGCCGGGGGAAGCCTCTGCACCGCCCAGAGCGGCATCTTCCTCTCCTCCTCGACGAACGGCGGCGCCGGCTGGAGCACGGCGATCGTCGTCAACAACGCCTCGTCGTCGACCGAGTTGCTCGAGCCGGCGATCGCCGTCGACCCGAGCGGGCCGGCGCCGGGCGGCCGCATCTACGTGGCGTACTCGAAGGTCGACTTCCCCTCGCCCGGCTGCGGTGGAGCGCCGGACAGCTCGCAGATCCAGCTCGCGTACACCGACAACGAGGGTTTCTCGTGGGTCACGCGGCGCGTCTCGCCCCTGGCGACGAGCGGCGCGGCCCGCTACCGGAGCCCGGACGTCGCGGTGCTCCCGGGCGGCCGTGTCACGGTCGCGTTCCGCAACGACGGCGCGCTCGCCCCGCAGATCGAGACGGAGACGTGCTCGATGCTCCCCAGCCCCCCGGCGACGGATTACTGCGGAGGATCGAGTGCCGGGCTCGTCGGCCCGAGCACCGTCGTCGGCCCGGCGAGCGCGCCGGGCGTGGTCAGCGGCATCGCCGGCGCGCCGGCCCCGAGCGTGATCGCGGCCGGTGGGCGCGTGACCGTGGCCTGGCACGCCGCTGCCGCCAACGGCGTGCGCGCCTTTGCGGCCATGTCGACCGACGGCGCGGCGACGTTCGGGTCGCCGCAGCAGATCGACCCGGCAGGCGCCGGCAACCAGGTGGCGCCCGCCCTCGCGGCGACGGCGGACGGCCGCGTCGACGTCGCCTACCTGTGGGATCCAGCGGGCACCGGCAGCGTGAGCGCCACGGCCGCCTCCGCAGGACCTCCGCTCCCGAATGCCACGAGCGAGGCCTGGGGCACGCCCGTCGTGGTGCAAGGCACCCCCGCCACCGGCTCGCTCGGCCACAGGCTCGGCATCGCCACGGACACCGGCGCCAGCCCGCTGCCCGCAACCGTCGTCGCCTTCACCGATACCGCGTCGGGCCCCCACATCCACGTGGTCGGGCTGCTACACGGCACCACCGCTCCGGTGATCGATGCCTCGCAGACGGTGACGGCGTCGAAGAACGTCACCACGATCGTGCACGTCCCTGCGACCGACGCCGACGGCGATCCTCTCACGTGGTCGACCGGGATCCAGCCCGGCGATCCCCTCTCTCACGTGACGATGGCAGACGCGGCCCGCGGCGAGTTCTCCTACAAGGCGTCGAACGTTCCCCGAATGGACACGTTCGAGGCCGTCGCGACCGACGGCGCCGGCAACCAGGCGCGCGCGATGATCGCGGTCAACGTCGTCAACGACCCGCCCAAGATCACGTGCTCGCTGCTGTTCACGCGCAAGGACACGCCGCTCCCGGTGCTGGCGTCCGACTGCGTCTCCGACCCCAACGGCGACGGCGTCTCCATCACCGGACTGAGCAACCCGGTCGGCGGCACGGTCGAGAAGCAGGCCGGCGTGTGGCAGTTCGTGCCCGAGCGCGGCAGCACGGCGCCGGGATCGTTCACGCTCGAAGCGCAGGACGATCCAGGGCTGAAGGCCTCTCAGGTCGTGCTCGTGACCGTGCTCTCGCCGACGGGAAAGGTCACCCTGAACGTGACGGAGGCCGGCAGGACGCGCTCCATCGCAAGCGGCATGGCGCTCCACATGAAGGGCAGCGCCACCGATGCGACCGGCGCGCCCGTGCCCATCTTCTGGGACTTCGGAGACAAGACCGCGAAGGTGAAGGGCAAGTCGGTCACCCACCGCTTCCGCAAGCCCGGGACGTTCATCGTCAAGGCGAGGGCCGAGAATCAGAGCAAGCAGATCAAGGTCATCGTGCGCCGGCGCGCCGTCGAGCTCGTCGGAGCACCGCGCATCGTCGACGGCATCCTGAAGGTGACGGTGCACACGCGCGCGGCGGGCAAGCTCCTGTTCCGCGCCGACAGCCGCTCGCAAACGCTTCAGGTGCCGGCCGGCCTGACGCAGCGGACGCTCCGCATCCAGGTCACGACCGGCCCGCTCGTCCGGCTGACGCTGCTGCTGACGCCGAGCAGGAAGGCCCCGCTGCTGCGCGTGTTCAGGCTGCGCCGGCTCGTGCTGGCCTCGCCGGTCTCAGGCGGCTGACGTGCGCAGCCAAGCGGCGAGCGCAGCCCGCACGCACTCGAACGCGAGCTCCTCGGGCGCCGGCAGCTCGTCGCGCGCGAACCAGCGCAGCTCTGCGACGTCGTCGTCCGGCTGCGGATCGCCGGAGAGCAGCCGGCATTCGTAGAAGGCGTTGATCGTCGCATCGCCCTCGGGCCCGTAGGTGTCGGGCACCGCCGCGACCAGGCGGCCGACCGCGATCTCCACGCCCGCCTCCTCGCGCAGCTCGCGCTGCACGCACGCCTCCAGCGACTCGCCGGGCTCCACGAAGCCGCCGGGAATGTCCCAGTAGCCAAGGAACGGCTGCACGCCGCGCCGGCCGAGCAGGACGCGCCCGGTCCCGTCCAGCAGGATCGCGCCCGCGGTCGCCTTGGGGTTGAGGTAGCTCGGCTCGCCGCAGCCTGCGCACTCCTGGCGCACCCCCTCCGGCGCGCCGAGCGGGGCCCCGCACCAGGGGCAGAACCGGAACGGCCTCGTCAGAGCGCGCCGCCAGCCGCGGCCGGCATGCCCGCTTCGCCGCCGCCGCCGCCGTCCCCGCCGTCGCCCTCGCGGGCGAGGAACTCCTCCACCCGCAGCGCATCGTCGCCCGCGCGCTCGACGACGCGCAGAAGCGTCGACATCTTCGAGACCTCTTCGAGCTGCTCCTTGATGAACCACTGCATGAACTGCTCGCCGGCGAAGTCGCCGCTCTCGCGCGCCACGCGCACGAGGTCGGCGCACTGCGCCGAGACCCGCTTCTCCTGCTCGAGCGCCAGCGCGACCGGCGCGGCGATTCCCGAGAACGACGTCTGAGGCGCTTCCACGCCGGGGATGACGACGTCCTCGTCCGCATCGAGCAGGTACTGCACCATGATCATCGCGTGATTTCGCTCCTCGACCGATTGCCGGTAGAAGAGCGCCGCGAGCTGCGGCAGGGCGTCGGCGTCGAAGTAGGCGGCGATCGCGATGTACTGCTGCGAGGCGGCGAACTCGTAGCCGATCTGCTCGGTGAGCTGAAGGGCGAAGCGGGATTCAGGCATGTCCGCCGGAGCCTAAAGGAGGGAGCGGCCGCGCCGCGGGAGGGAGTAGCTTGAGACGCATGCGCCTCCGGGGATTCGCGATTCTCGCCGCCTGCGCGCTGGCAGCCGGTACCGCCTCCGCGGCGGGCCACCGGCCCCCGACGCTGCCCGGGGCGCGCTCGTGCCCGATCTTTCCGGCCTCGAACGTCTGGAACACGCCCGTCGCCGATCTGCCCGTGGCCGCGAATTCCGCGGCCATGATCAACGCGATCGGCCTGGACGCGCCGGTGCATCCCGACTTCGGCTCGTTCCTCGGCTACGGCATCCCCTACAACGTCGTCTCAGGCGCGAAGCTGCACAAGGTGCACGTCTCGTTCGACTACGCGGACGAGTCCGACAAGGTCGCGTACCCGATCCCCGCGCACCCGCGGCAGGAGGGCGGCGGCGACGCCCACGTGCTGATCGTCGACAAGACGGCTCTGCCGCCTCTACGAGCTGTACGCCGCGCACGAGAGCGGCGGAGCCTGGAAGGCCGGCTCCGGGGCGGTCTGGAACCTGCGCTCCAACCACCTGCGGCCCGACAGCTGGACGAGCGCCGACGCGGCCGGGCTGCCGATCCTGCCCGGGCTCGTGCGCTACGACGAGATCGCAGCCGGAGCGATCCGCCACGCCCTGCGGTTCACGGCCGAGCGCAGCGCGAAGGCGCACATCTACCCCGCCCGCCACGACGCGGGCGACTCCGGCGCGTCGCTCCCTCCGATGGGCCTGCGCGTGCGGCTCAAGGCCTCCGTCGACATCTCGCACTTCGGCAAGCAGGCCCGGGTCGTGCTGCAGGCGCTCAAGACCTACGGGATGATCCTGGCCGACAACGGCAGCCCCTGGTACATCTCGGGTGCGAGCAACAAGCACTTCGACGACGACGACCTGCACGCCCTCGGCAAAATCACGGGCGCGGACTTCGAGGTCGTCGACACCTCGCACCTGCGCAACGGCTGACGGGTCGGCACAGCGTCCCCCGAACGGGGGACACCGCCAGCCCCCGCGCGAAGCACCATGCGTCCATGGGGCATCTTGCGCTCGCGCCCGCCGCCGTGGCGTTCCCGATCGTCTTTCTACTCACGTACTGCCTCTGCGTGGGGCCGCGCCGTGCGCTGCTGCTCACGCTCGCCGGCGTGATCCCGCTCACGGCGACCGCCATCGCGCTCGACACGGGCGGGACGCGCGGGACCTGCGGGCCCTCCTGCCAGGGGCTCAAGGACGCTGCGCCCGTGGTCTGGTGGCTTGCGCTCTCGTGGCTGCTCGCCGTCGCCGCCGGCACCGCCGTCGGGGCCTGGCGCGACAGCGTCGATCGCCGGCGCGCTACGACGTCTCGAGCAACCGCCGCGCAGCCCGGCGCCTGACGCGCCGCGCGAGCCACCAGGCTCCGCACGCGATCAGCAGGAACGGGCCGCCGACGATCAGGGCAAAGAGCGCGCCTCGTCCGGCGACCGAGATCACGCCGAGGGCGTCGTCGGCAGTGGCCTCGAACTGGCCGGTCTTCGCGGGCGGCGCGATCGCGGTGCCCCGGCCCGTGTCGAGCTCGAGCGAGAAGCGGGCGAAGGCCGCCCGCACCTGGGTCGCGTGCACGCCCCGCAGGACGCTCTCGAGCGCGCTCTGCGCATCCGCGAGGCGGTTCTCGAGGCCGGCGCGATCGACAGCCGTGAGCGTCGGCGAGAGCAGCTTGGCGTTGAGCAGCGCGATGCGGTGGCGCAGCGCCCGAGCTCTGTTGGTCTCCTGATCGAGCCCGCTCTGCAGGTCGCGGATCTGCACCTGCTGGGCCGTGATGGTGCCGAGCGAGGAGAAGCGCGCGAGCGCCGCCTGTGCGCGGCCGACGGGCACGCGCAGGGCGATGATCGCGCTGCCGCGGCCGGCGCTCGGAGTGCCGTAGTCGACCGTCTCGATCGCGCCGCCGAGCGAGTGCACGGTGTCGAGCACGGTCTGCGTGGAGCGCGAGAGGTCGGCGACGGTGCCGACGGCGAGCTGCAGCGTGGCGGAGTAGTCCTGCGCACGCCCGCCGTCGGGGAGGGGTGCGGTGCCGGTCGCGACGCCACCATTGGCGCCGGGCGCGAGGGCGCTCCTGCCCTGAGCCGTCGAGTAGCTCGCCGGCTGCTGGCGTGCCGCCCTGTGCGACGTCGCGTCCACCTGCGGGCTCGGCTTCGCGGGCAAGCTCTCCTGTACGGACTGCGCTGCCTTGAGGTTGGGATCAGAGGTCGGCCCGCGGGTGCCCGGTTGCGTCAGGGCGATGCCCGCGATCACGGCGACCAGCGCGAGGCCGCCGGCCAGGCTGGGCACGAGCCGCCGCGGCCTGCGCAGGCGCGGCAGGCGGCGCGGCGCAGAGGCGACGGCGACCGGCTCCGCCGAGAGCGAGCGCACGCGCTCGCGCAACTCGGAGGGAGGCGCGATCTCGCCCAGCGTGAGCTCATCCAGCAGCGCGCCGATGCGACGCTCGCCGCCATCGGCGCCCGCCTCGCCGCGCAGCAGCGCCTCGAGGCGATCGGGGGCGATCGGATCAGACGTGCTCATGGGATTCCACCTCCGCTGCCAGGCGCGCGAGAGCCCGGGAGAGTCGCGTCGTGCAGGCCGTGGGCGTGATCTCGAGCAGGCGTGCAGCCTCGGGTGCGTCGAGATCGAGCAGGACGCGCAGGGCGATGACCTCGCGGTCGGCCGCGCTGAGTCGTTCAAGTCCCGCCTCCAGCGCCGCGGAGTAGCCGTCGCACAGGCCCGCGGCGTCCTCGGCCGAGCGCAGCGGCTCGCGCTGTGCGGCGAGCCGCTCGCGCGCTCCGCGCCGGCGCTCTGCGCGCAGATGGTCGAGAGCGCAGGAGCGCGCGATCGTCAGCAGCCAGCTACGGGGCCCTGCTCGCCGGGGGTCGAAGCGGTCGCGCTGCCTCCAGGCCCGCTCGAAGGCGTCGGCGGTGAGATCCTCCGCGAGCGCCCGGTCGCCCGTGAGATACACGAGGTAGCGGTGGACGTCGCCGAGGTGCTCCTCGACGAGGGCGTCGAAGGCCTCGGGCCCGGCGCCCGGACGTGTGCGGATGCGCTTCATTGCCGGATCTACGCCGCTGCGGCGGCGGCCGTCACTGCGTCGCCGAGTTCAGCCCACGGCGCGCGCCACCAACCGCTGTAGCTGCCGCGGTTGGCGAGCACGACGAGACCGATCCCGAGCTCGGGATCGAGCCAGGCGAGCGTGCCGGAGGCACCGAAGTGGCTGGCCGTGCGGGGACCCGTCGAGCGGCCCGACCAGTGCGGCTCACGGTGGCCGCGAACATCGAAGCCGAGACCCCAGCAGAGGTCGGGCCACTCCCCCACGCCTTCGACACCGCCGGGCAGGGGCCCGTACTGGGGCGAGAGCATCTCCTCCACCGTCTCCGGGGCGAGCAGCGCCCGGCCGCCCGAGGCGCCCTGGCCGAGCAGGCACGAGAGGAACGCGCCGTAGGCGCGCGCGCTCGCGAAGCCGCCGCCCTGCGGCGGAGCGTCGGCGCGGAATTGCTCGGAGTTGAACAACTCGCCCTCGCGATAGCGCCCTGGCTGCCAGACACGCGCCGTACGCGCGGCATCGGTCTCGGCCAGCCCGAGCGAGGCATCCATGCCGAGCGGGCCGAGCACGGCCTCCCGCAGATAGGAGGCGCACGAGAGGCCCGCCGCCGCCTCGAGCAGCTTGGCGGCCTGCACGTAGCCCGCGTTGGAGTACCAGCGCTGTGTCCCGGGAGGGAACGCCGGAGCCTCCTGCCAGCGCAGGCCCGGAGCGGGCAGTCCGGCACAGTGCGAGAGCAGATGGCGCAGCGCGAAGCCGTCTCGCACCTCGGCGTCGAGATCGAGCAGGCCCTCCTCGAGCCCGACCATGCAGGCCGCGGCGACGAGCGGCTTGGTCAGCGACGCGAGGGCGAAGAGCGTGCCGGGATCGACCGCCTCTGCGCCGCCGCGCTCGCGCAGCCCCGCGTAGCGCTCGGCGAGCACGCCCGAGGCGTCGACAACCACGGCCGCGACGCCCGGCACGAGCCCATCGGCAACCCAGCCGTCGATTCCTGCGAGCGCCTCCTCCACACCGATCACGGTAGTGGATGGCGCAGATTCCGGGACGTTCGCGCGCCCGGCTCTGGGAAAATACCGATCCGCTTGGTACAGTACTTTTCCCAAAGCCGATCCAAATGGTACGAGGAGCGACCATGGCTGCAAGCAGCGTGAACGACCGCAACGACGCAGACCTCGCCGTCGGCTATCGGGCGGCGCTGCGACGCGCTGCGGCGGCGGCCCGCGAGGCCGCGCTGCTCGAAGATCTGCTCATGGCACGCGGCGCCTCCGCGATCACCGGCGACGAGACCGTCGAAGTCGAGACCATGATCGTCGGCGCCGGGCGGCGGAGCCTCGAGCTGCACGAGACGTCGCTCTCGATCGTCGGCTCAGAGCAGATCTGAAAGCGCGCGCGGCGTCTCGCGCGGCGTCGCGTCTGCGCTCTCAGTAGGTGCCGAAGCGCCCCCAGAGGGCGCGCGCGGCAGCCTGCCGGCCCTCGTCCGAGACGCGCCCCGCCACGGCTGCAGCCAGGGCCTCGACGACGAACATGCCGCTCACGGCGCTCGCGAACGGGCCCGGGCTGTCCGGCGCGCAGAGCAGCACGTGCTTCGCGAGGCGGGCGCTGGCGCCGAGCGCGTCGTCGCTGATCAGGACGATGCTCCCCCCGGCCCCCTTGAAGAACTCGATGACCTCGCCGGCCATGCGCGCGTACGGCCGGAACGTGAGCACGAGCAGGCGGTCGCCGGCATGCACGTCGAGCAGCAGGTCGGCCAGCGACGCCGTACCCGACGCGATCAGCTGCACGTTCGGCACGAGCGGGCTGAGCAGGAAGAAGGCGTATTCGGCGAGACTCGCGGACTTGCGCTGCCCGAAGACGTAGGTACGCCCGTCGCCCGCCAGGAGCAGCGTCGCGACCGCCTCGAGCTGTTCGTCCGAGATCGCGCTGCGGGTGGCCTCGAGGTCGCCGACGCAGGCCGACAGCCAGCGATCGAGCAGCTGCCCGTGAGGAGCGGCGCGAACGGCGCCGACCTGCCGCGCGAGCCGCTGGGAGGCGGCGCCGGCCATCGCCTCGCTGAGCCCTGCGTAGCCGCCGAATCCGAGGCGCGAGCCGAAGCGCACGACTGCCGCCTTCGAGACTCCCGCTCCGCGCGCCAGCGACTCGGCTGTCTGGAACGGCGCCTCCGCCTCGTGCTCGAGCAGCCAGGCGGCGATGCGCCGATCGTTCGGCGAGAGCTCGGGCAGCCGGGAGCGGATGAGCGCCGGCACGTCGACCGAATCGGGCACGGCGAGCAGCATACGACCCGCTCCGGGCGTCTGCTCGCGTCGGCAACCCCCCACCCGGGCGATGCCGTATCCGCTATCGGCGGCATATGAAGCGGTATGCGCCTCGGAGCCATCGCATGAGCATTGCCGCAGAAGACTGGGACGACCTCTCCGCCGCACCTCCCCCGCGCCGCCGGCGGCGGCCGGCCGAGACCGCCGCCATCCCGGCAGCGCCTCGGCGCGAGAGCGATCGCTCGAGCATCGCCGCAGAGGACTGGGACGATCTCTCCGCCGCACCTCCCCCGCGCGGGCGCCGTCGGCCTGCCGAGCCCGCGGCGATCGAGGCCGCGCCTCGGCGCGAGAGCGATCGCTCGAGCATCGCCGCAGAGGACTGGGACGACCTTTCCGCCGCACCTCCCCCGCGCGGGCGCCGTCGGCCTGCCGAGCCCGCGGCGATCGAGGCCGCGCCTCGGCGCGAGAGCGATGGCACGGGCATTGCCGCAGAAGGCCGGGACGACCTCACCGCCGCACCTGCCCCGCAAGGCCGGCTGCGGCCGGCCGAGCTCGCCGCGATGGAGGCCACGCCTCCCAGCGACAGCGGTGGCACGACCATCGCCGCAGACGACTGGGACGACCTCGCCGTCGCACGCCGAAAGCGCGGCCGGCGCCAGGCGGTCGTGGCCGCGGCGACCGCGGACGCCGAGTCGGCGGCACCCGCCGAGCCGCCTGCTCCGCGGGCGCTCAGATCGCCGGCGAAGGCGTCTTCGACGGCACCCGCGAGGGTGCCTGCGAGGGCGGCCGCAAACGCGGCCCAGGCGGCCGTGATCGTGTACGCCGACGATGCCGACGATGACGACCTGGGCTACGCCGAGAGCGAGAACCTGCGGCCCGCGCTCTCCGTGGCGGGCGGCAACCTCGGCATCTGGGCGCTCGCCCACGTGGGCGTCGTCCACCGCCTGATCGGCGCGACACTGGCCGCCGACCTGATCGGTCTGACGTTCGCGATCTCGGTCGGGCTCCTGCTCGCGTCGTACCTGCTGCGCGAGTGGCACCGCGACCGCGAGGCGCTGATCTGCTTCGCCGGTGCGCTGCCGCTGCCGCTGACGATCATCTCGCTGCTGACCTAGACGCCTCCGGCTCGCGGCCGGTCTCGGCCGTCGGGCTCAGCCCGCCTGCTCGACCGGAGCTTCTTCCTTCGGGGCGCCCTTGACCGGCCGCGGCTTGAACTCGAAGCTGACCGTGCGCTCGCCCTTCGGGTCGAGCACGAGCATCGCCCGATAGGGACGGCCGGTGCGGTTGGAGCGGAAGCCCGTGAGCTCCTTGGTCTTCCCGTTGGCGATCAGCTCGCGCACGATGTCCTCGGTCAGCTGCTTGCCGCCGATCGACTTCCAGATCACGAAGCCGCAGCCGGGCTCCTCGGCCGACTTCCAGGTCGAGCAGCCGAAGCCCTTGGCGTTCTCGATCAGGTGGCCCTCGCCGCAGCGGGGGCAGATCACGTCGAGGTCGCGGCGCTGGAAGCGCAGGGCCTCCGGCGGCAGATCGCGCAGATAGGCGACCGTCTTCTCGGTGAAGGCGGCGATGTCCTTCATGAACTTCTCGCGGCTTCCTCCTGCGCGCTCGATGTCCAGCAGGCGGTGCTCCCAATCGCCGGTCAGGCTCGGGCTCGTGAGCTCGTGCTCGCCCAGCAGATCGATCACCTGGATGCCCTTGCCGGTCGGCTGCAGGCGGCGGCCGTCGCGCACGATGTAGCCGACGTCGATCAGGCGCTCGATGATCGATGCGCGCGTGGCGGGCGTGCCGATCCCGGAGTCCTTCATGGCCTCCCGCAACTCGTCGTCCTCGACGAGCTTGCCGGCACCCTCCATCGCGGCCAGCAGGGCGGCCTCGCCGTAGCGCGGCGGCGGCTTGGTCTCGCGCGCGTCGGCCGCGACCTCGGTGCAGCGCACCGCCTCGCCCTCCTCGAGCGGGGGGAGATCCTGGTCGGCGCCCTCGTCGTCGTCGCTCTCGGTGCCCTGGGCCTTGGCCTCGTCGGGCGGCGCCTCGCCGTAGACGGCGCGCCAGCCCGCCTCGAGCATGACCTTGCCGCGCGAGCGGAAGCTCTCACCCGCGACCTCGGTCAGGACCGTCGTGTTCTCGAACACGGCCTGCGGGTGGAAGACGGCGAGGAAGCGGCGGGCGGCCATGTCGTAGATGCGCTGCTCGTCGGGCGTCAGCTCGATGCCCGCCTGCGGCGCGTTCGTCGGGATGATCGCGTGGTGGTCCGTGACCTTCTCGTTGTTGACGACGCGGGCGAGCGGCAGCTCGGGCAGGCTCTGAACGTACTTGGCCCCCTTCGCGTACTCCTTGGAGCGCTCGCCGACGTGGCCGGCGATCTCCTTGAGCTCCGGGATCATGTCGGTCGAGAGATAGCGGCTCGCGGTGCGCGGGTAGGTGAGGACGGCCTTCTCGTAACAGCCCTGCGCCGCCGAGAGCGTGCGCCGCGCGGTGAAGCCGTGCCAGGAGGCGGCCTCGCGCTGGAGCGCCGTCAGGTCGTACAGGAGCGGCGGCTGCGAGCGCTGCGTGCGCTTGGAGAGCGACGTCACATGGCCCTCGCCGTTCTGGACGCGCGCGACGATGGCGTCGGCGTCCTCGCCGGTCAGGATGTGGGTCTCCGAGCCGCGCACGTGACGGCCGCGGTAGGCCGTCTTGTCCATGGGCTGGAACGTCGCGTCCACGAGCCAGTAGGGGGTCGGCTCGAAGGCCTGGATCTCCTTCTCTCGCCGCACCAGGATGGCCAAGGTCGGCGTCTGCACGCGGCCGAGCGAGACGACGGTGCTGCCGAACGCCGCGCGGCCGCGGATCGTGGCGGCGCGCGTCGCGTTCATGCCCACGAGCCAGTCGGCCTCGGAGCGCGAGCGGGCGGCGGCCTCGAGCGGCGCCAGCTCGCTGCCCGGGCGCAGCTGGCTGAAGGCCTGGCGGATCGCATCCTTGGTCATGGACGAGAACCACGCGCGCTGCACCGGAACGCCCTTCTTGCCGGCCACGTCGAGCACATAGGCGAAGATCAGCTCGCCCTCGCGCCCGGCGTCGCAGGCGTTCACGATCAGCTCGATGTCGTCGCGCTTCATGAGCTTGGCGATGGCGTCCAGCTGCTCCTTCGCGGACTTGCCCTCGGCGCGCGGCACGACGTCGAAGCGCTTCGGCAGGATGGGCAAGTCGACCATCTTCCAGCGCTTGAACTTGTCGTCGTAGTGCTCCGGCGCCGCGAGCTCGGCGAGGTGGCCGACGGCCCAGGTGATGACGGTGTCGGGACCCTCGAGAAAGTTCTTGCTGGCCTTGAACGTTCCCGGGAGCGCCTTGGACACGTCGACCGCGACGGACTTCTTCTCGGCGATGACAAGCGTGGTTGGCACGTAAGTCACGCTAGCACCTACCCCGCTTCGCTACCCTCGATCGCGATGACGCGTGTCTTTTCGGGCATTCAGCCCACAGGTCAGAAGCACATCGGCAATTACCTGGGCGCGATCCGCCATTACGTGGCAGATCAGGAGGCCTACGGAGCCGAGGCGATCTTCTGCGTCGTCGACCTGCACTCGATGACGCAGCCCTTCGAGCCGGCCGAGCTGACCGACTCGACGCGCGGCACGTTCGCCACGCTGATCGCCTCGGGCCTCGATCCCGAGCGGGCGATCGTTTTCGTCCAGAGCCACGTGCACGAGCACGCCGAGCTCGCCTGGCTCTTCAACTGCGTCGCGACCATGGGCGAGGTCGAGCGCATGGTCGCCTTCAAGGAGAAGTCGGCAGGCCGCGCATCCGTCTCCGTCGGCCTGCTCACGTACCCGGTGCTGCAGGCCGCCGACATCCTGCTCTACCTCGCCGACCGGGTGCCCGTGGGCGAGGACCAGCGGCAGCACCTGGAGCTCGCACGCGACGTCGCCCAGCGCTTCAACTCGCGCTACGGCCGGCTCTTCCCGCCGCCGCAGGCCGCCATACCGCCCTCGGCCGCGCGCATCAGCGACCTGCAGGAGCCCGAGCGCAAGATGTCCACGTCCTCACTCTCGAGCGAGGACGGCAAGCTGCTGATGCTCGACGAGCCAGACGCTATCCGCCGCAAGCTCAAGCGCGCGGTGACGGACTCCGAGGGCGTGATCCGCCACGACTGGGAGACCAAGCCGGGGGTGTCGAACCTGCTCGAGATCCTGCACGGGGTGAGCGGCGAGTCGATCGCGGCACTCGAGGAGCGGTATGCCGGCCGAGGCTACGGACACCTCAAGAACGACGTGGCCGAGGCCTTGATCGAGCACCTCGCGCCGATCCGCGAGCGGCACACGGCGCTCATGGCCGACACGGCCGAGCTCGACCGGCTGATGGCACTTGGTGCCGCGCGCGCGCGGCAGATCGCCGTGCCTGTGCTGGCCGAGGCCAAGTCCCGCATGGGCCTGCTCCCCGGCGTGCCGGCCTAGACCGATGAGTTTGCGGCCTCCGGCGCGTCTTCTCAGCAGAAGCCGAGACTGGAGGGACGACCGATGCCTGTGACGATGGTGCTCGTCGGGACGCGCAAAGGCTGCTTCGTGCTGGAGAGCGACGCCGATCGCAGCACGTGGACGACGCGCGGCCCCTACTGCGAGGGCTGGCCGGTCTATCACGCCGTGCACGATCCGCTCTCGGGCTCGCTCTACGCAGCCGCCGCCAGCGAGTGGCACGGCGCGGGCGTCTGGCGGAGTGCCGACCTCGGCGAGACCTGGGAGCTCTCGAGCGAGGGCCTCGGGTACGGCGAGGACAGCGAGCTCCGGCTCTCCAAGATCTCCGGCCTGACGGCTGCGCACGGGCGCCTGCTCGCCGGCGGCGAGGGCTGCGGCGTGTTCGAGAGCCGCGACGGGGCGAAGACCTGGTCTCTGCTGAGCACGCTCGACGGCCAGCCGGGGCGAGCCGACTGGAACGACCCGGCCAAGCAGCCGCCCGGCCACCTCGGACTGCCGGCGATGCTTCCGCACCCGGAGGACGCGAATCGCTTCTGGGCGGTGATCCAGGGCTACGGCATCTTCGAGACGACCGACAATGGCGGCTCGTGGACGCCGCGCAACCGCGGGCTGCGCGCCGACTGGCCGCTCGAGGACCCCGAGGTGGGCTACTGCGTGCACAAGCTCGTCATGTCGCCGCTCGACCACGAGCGCCTTTACCAGCAGAACCACGTCGGCATGCACCGCAGCGACGATGCCGGGCAGTCGTGGGTCGAGATCACCGACGGCCTGCCGACCGAGTTCGGCTTTGCCGCCGCGACGCACCCGCACGACCGCGACAGCTTCTACGTGATCCCGCTCGACCCCGGGCACGGCCGGACGATGCCCGAGGGCAAGGCCGCCGTCTGGCGGACGCAGGACGCCGGCGCGACCTGGCGGCGGCTCGACCGCGGCCTGCCGCAGGCAGACGCGTTCCTCGGCGTGCTGCGCGAGGGCATGGCGATCGACTCCCACGACGTGCCCGGCCTCTACTTCGGCACGAGCACCGGACAGGTGTTCGCGAGTGCGGACGAGGGTGAGAGCTGGAACGAGATCGCCAGCTACCTACCGGCGATCTCATCGGTCGAAGTCGCCGTCCTGGCATAGCCATGCCCGACGTCCACCTGCCTGCCACGCTGCCGCCCCTGTTTCGCGGCCTGCCCCGCCAGGTGGAGGTCGAGGCCTCCACGGTCGAGGGCGCGATCGCCGAGCTGGACGCACGCTGGCCGGGCCTGCGCGACCGGCTGTGCGTCTCCGGCCCGGAGTTGCGGCCGCACATCAACGTCTACGTCGATCAGGAGCGGGCCGGGCTGGAGACGGCGCTCGGCGCAAGCTCGCGCATCGACGTGATCGCTGCGATCAGCGGCGGCTGAGGCTCGGCTGTCAGGCGAAGAAGCGGTCGAACGTCCCCGGGACGATCGCCTGCACGACGGCCGGCACGCGGAAGAGGCGGTGCGACCAGAGCTCGCCGCCGCCGCGGTCGACCCTGCGCATGACGTCGTCCACGCACTGCTCGACATCGATCACCGTCTTGCTCCACCAGCGGTGGGCGAGCAGCTCGTCGTGCGGGAAGGTGGTGGTCACCACGGGGCCGGGGTTGACGAGCGTGACCTCAATGCCCTCGCGGCGCGCGGCAACGGCCAGCGCGCGCCCCCACGAGGTCAGCGCCGCCTTGGACGCGCCGTAGGTGATCGATCCCGACGACGCGTACGTCCCGAGCGAGGACGAGACGACGATCACGCGCGCGCGAGGCGACGCGCCGAGCAACGGCCAGAGCTCCCTCGTGATCGCGACATGCGAGTAGAAGTTCGTCTCCAGCACGCGCGCGGCGCGTTCTGCGTCGACGTCGAGCCCGGCCGTGCCGCCACCGGTGCCGGCGTTGTCGACCAGCCAGTCCAGCCGGCCGAGCCTGCGGATCTCGGCGACGATCGCCGCGCGGCCGTCCTCGCTCGCGACGTCTGCGGCGATGCCGGTCACGCCGAGCTCGTCGGCGAGAGCGCTCAGCCGATCCTGGCCACGCGCCGTGAGCACGACCTCGCAGCCGCGCTCGAGCAGCCGCCGGGCGATGCCGAGGCCGATGCCGGAGCTGCCGCCGGTGACGAGCGCGACGGGCCGGCTCACGCGCGCGCCGGTTCGGGAGCCAGGCGCGGGTCGCGGCGCCAGGCGCGCTCGGCGACGCGCGCCATGAGCCCCGGCGCGGTCCCCTGCAGGGCCGCGGCGAGGCGCCACCAGTGCGGCACGTAGACCTCCGGGAGACGCCGGTCGGCGGCGGCCAGCAGGCGCTCGGCGCAGCGTTCCGCGTCGACCACGAGCAGCTTGCCCCAGCGGCTGCGCAGGAGCTGGTCCTGCGGGAAGCCCGGCGTTGCCACCGGGCCGGGATTGACGATCGTGACGGCGACCCCGTGCTCGCGCGCGGCTGCGCCGTAGGAGCGCGCCCAGGACAAGGCCGCGCTCTTGGCCGAGGCATACGGGGCGGAGGGCGCCAGCGCGACGGTGCCCGCGACGGACACCACCGGCACGAGGCGCCCGCGGCGCGCCTCGAGCAGCGGCCAGAACGCCGTCGCCACTCGCACGAGGCCAAGGTAGTTGACCTCGAACGACGCCCGGTAGGTGGCGAGGTCGGCGTCCAGCACGCCCTTGCGCCCGGGGGCGCCGGCCGAGTGGACGAGCAGGTCGCAGCCGCCGGCCTCCTGCGCGGCGGCGACGAGCGCCGTGACGTCGGCGTCGACGGTCACGTCGCAGCGCACCGCCGTAGCCGAGAGCTCCGCCGCTGCCGCTGCCAGCGGCTCGGCGCGCCGCGCCGCGATGATCAGCTGCCAGCCCCCGCGGCGCTGGAGCTCGCGTGCGACGGCGAGCCCGATGCCGCTCGAGCCGCCGGTGATGACCGCTGTGCGCACCGGCTGATGGTAGCCGGTGCCGCGAGCACGGTTCCCTGTCGCGCAGAGGCCCATTTCGCGGCCCGGCGCGGCACGTTCATTCAGCCAGGGCCACCTCACCCCTTTGAGGGGTTTGCCACAAAGGTGGATGGACAGGTTCTTGCAATTCGGGGCATATTCGTTGCATGCGTCGCTTGTTGTGCATCGTGATCGGTCATCATCGGCCGGCCGTGGTGGTCGCGGGCTACGACGAGGGCCACCATCCGGTCGCCGTCGTCCGCTGCGAACACTGCGGTCGCTGACGGCGGCGGATCCAAGAGGTCAGACCGGCGGCAGGCCGCAGAGCCTCCGCCGCATCACGGCCAGCGCGGCCGCGAGCTCTGACTCGCCCAGGCTCACGCGCTCGAGGTTCGCAACCGTGCGCACGGGGCCCTCGAGGGGGTCGCTGCGCAGCAGCGCGTTCCGCAGGAAGCGGATCGGAATGTCGTGCACCACCAGCAGCACGTTGCGCGGCTCGCGGCGCGAGAGCACGCGCGCGCAGCCGTCGGCGTAGCGCTGCAGGGCGTCCAGGCGGCTCTCGCCACCGGGCATCCGCTCCCCCGGCCCGTGCTGCGCGCGCCAGGCGCGGTAGTCGGAGACGTCTCGTCCCTCGAAGATGCCGACGTCGATGTCGTCGAAGGCGGGCTCCACGGCGACCGGCACGTCGCTGCGCCGCCCGAGCATGAGGCTGAGCGTCTCGCGCGTGCGCGGGAAGCGCGTGTGGAGCGCGAGGTCGGGCGGGCAGCGCGCGAGCAGGGGCGCGAGCGCTGCGGCGGCCACGCGCCCGGCGGCGTCGAGCGGGACGGGCACGCGGGGATCGCCGTTGAGCACGTGGAGGTCGTTGTAGATCGTGCTCGCATGGCGCACGAACGTGAAGCGGCGCTCTCGCATCAGGCGCGACCCTAGACGGTCCCGCCGCGGGCGTGAATGTCGACTGAATCACTTGACATTACGCGGATGCCCTGTCATAACGCCCGCTCCGCCGCGGAGTTGGCGCGCCCGCCAACTCCGGCGTAGGATCGCACGTCTAACTTCGCACCGACCCCCACTAGGAGGGAACAAGGCATGGATCGAGAGACCCGCAGGCGCTTCGAGGCCTGGCGCGCGGAGGCACCCGACCCGCAGAACACGGTCGTCGACGACCTCTTCGCCGGCGAGTGCGATCGCGCCGGCTTCATCCAGCGCGCCACGATCTTCGGCCTCGGCGTGCCGGCGATCTCGGCGGCCCTGCTGGCGGCCGGCGAGGCGCCCGTCGCCTTCGCGAAGACGACGCGCGGCAAGGCCGGCGGCCGCCTGCGTATCGGCCTGACCCCGGTTCCGAAGGGCAACCTGGAGCCCTGGACGTATCAGGAGACCGCAGCGCTCCAGATGGGCGGGATCTGCGGCGAGTTCCTCAACCGCAACCGGCAGAACCTCACGCTCGCGCCTGAGCTCGCAGTCAGCTGGAAGCCGAACGCCGACGCCAGCCAGTGGACGTACAAGCTCCGCCAGGGCGTCAAGTTCGCCAACGGCAAGCCGATGACGGCCGACGACGTCGTTGCGACGTATCACCGCCTGCTCACCGATCCGACCTCGCAGGCCGGTTCCGCGTTCAGCGGCGTGCTCTCCGACGCCGGCGTCGTCAAGGTCGACGACTCGACGATCACGTTCAAGCTCGACACGCCGACCGCGTCGTTCCCGTATCTCACGAGCTCGACCACCTACCAGGCGATCATCCTGCCGAAGGACTACGTCGGGCCGTTCGAGAAGACGCCGCAGACCACCGGCGCCTTCAACCTCGTGGCCTACACCCCCGGCGTGAGCGCCCGCTACGACCGCAACCCCACCTGGTGGGGCGGCTCGGCGCCGCTCGACGGCGTCGACGTGACGCTCGGCGAGGGCACGGCCATCAACAACGCGCTGATCGGCGGTCAGCTCGACCTGCTCAACGGCATCGTGTTCTTCGACAGCCGTGCGCTCTTCAACAATCCCAACGTCCAGATCTTCAAGGCCCGCGGCGCGACGCACCGCGAGATCCCGATGCGGGTGGACGAGAGCGACAGCGTGCTGCACGACAAGCGCGTTCGTCAGGCGATCGCGCTCACGCTCGACCGGCCGCAGATCATCAAGACGCTGTTCAACGGCTTCGCCGACCTCGGCAACGACTCCCCGTTCGCGCCCGTCTATCCGTCCACGGTTGGCTCGCCGGGCGTGCCGCAGCGGCACAAGGACATCCGCAAGGCCAAGGAGCTCATCGCGGCGGCCGGCCTCAAGCCCGGCTGGAAGACGAAGCTCGTCACCTACCAGACCGCCGAGCTCGCTCCGCTCGCGCAGATCGTCAAGCAGTCGGTCAAGGCGATCGGCGGCAACATCGACGTCAAGATCCTGACGGGCACCCAGTACTACTCGGGCTCCCCGACGACGACGCCGTGGCTGAACAATCCGATGACGATCACGGACTGGGGCCACCGCGGCGTGCCGAACGTGCTGCTCAACGCCGCGCTCACGAGCAAGGCTGTTCCGAGCAAGAAGGCCGGCACCTGGAACGCCGCGCACTTCAAGAACAAGAAGTACGACGCGCTCGTCAAGCAGTTCGGGGCCACGCCGTCGCTCGGCGATCAGCGCAAGATCGCCAAGCAGATCGAGCTGCTCCTGCTCGATCAGACCCCGGTGATCTTCCCCTACTTCTACAACTCGTTCAACGCCGGCAGCAAGAAGGTCCAGGGCTACCTCGTCGACCAGCTCGGCCAGGAGTACCTGAGCAAGACCTCGCTGGCCTGACCGGCCCGCGACCCTGCACGATGACGGCCGTCCCGCCTTGCGGGGCGGCCGTCGGCGCCTTTCCGCCACTCGAGTTCTGTGAGAGAATCGCCGACCCGATGCTGACGTTCCTCGCCCGCCGTCTCGCGCTCGCCGTCGTCACGCTCTTCCTGCTGAGCGTGATCGTGTTCGCACTCGGGCAGATCCTGCCCGGCAATGTGGGCCGCAACGTGCTCGGCGGGTTCGCGTCCCAGGAGTCGGTCGACGCCTTCAACCACCAGCGCGGCCTCGACAAGTCGCCCGTCAGCCAGTACCTGTCGTGGGCCGGCAAGGCCGTGCGCGGCGACTTCGGCAAGTCGTACACCTCCGACGAGTCCGTCAACGCCATCATCGCGCGCGACCTCCCCAAGTCGGCAGAGCTCGCGGCCTTCGCCTTCATCCTCATGATCCCGCTCGCGTTCCTCGGCGGCCTGACCTCGGCGCTCAAGGCCTACCGGCCGGCCGACCGGGTGATCAGCGTCGCCGGGCTGTCCCTGACGGTGGTGCCGGAGTTCGTCTCGGCCCTGCTCGCGATCGTCGCCTTCGGCATCGTGCTCGGCTGGCTGCCGGTGTCCGCGCGCTGGCCCGATGGCGCCGGGATCCTGACGCAGCTGCGCTACCTGCTGCTGCCGGCGCTCGTGCTCGTCGGCGTGCTCTTCGGCTACGTGTCGCGCATGGTGCGCGCCGGCACGATCGAGGCGCTCGACGCCGACTACACCCGCACCGCCTACCTCAAGGGCCTCGGCCTGAGAGACGTCCTGTTCAAGCATGTCCTGCGCAATGCGCTGCTGCCGACCATCGCAGTGGTCGCGACGCAGACCGGCTACCTGCTGGGAGGACTCGTGATCGTCGAGCGAGCGTTCAACTATCCCGGCCTCGGCCAGGAGATCGTCAACCACGCCGTGCTCAAGGACTACACCGTCGTCCAGGCGGGTGCCATGGTGATCGGCGCCACGTATCTCACCGCCACGGTCCTGGCCGACATCGCGTACACCCTTCTCAACCCGCGCATCCGCTTCGGGAGCGCCGAGTGAGCGCCGTCGAGGCCACCCCTCCCTCCGCCATCGGGATCCCGATGGCGGCGCCGGCGCGCAGCTCGCGCCGCGAGACGATGGCGAGGCTCCTGCGCTCGCCGACGTTCCTGATCGCGTCGTTCGTCATCGCCTTCTGGACGTTCTGCGCGTTCTTCGGCTACCGCATCGCGCCGCACGATCCGACGTTCCAGACGATCAACGTGCTCCAGAGCCCGAACGGCACCTATCCCTTCGGCACCGACAACATCGGCCGCGACGTGCTCTCGCGTGTGCTCGCCGGCTCGCGCAGCACGATGGAGATCGCGCCTGCTGCGACGCTGCTCGCGACCGTCGCCGGCACCGCGATCGGCCTCATGCTCGGGTACTTCCGTGGCTGGTTCGACGAGATCGTCAGCCGCTTCATCGATGCGTTCCTCGCCATCCCGGGGATCATCTTCCTGATCGCCGTGATCGCGAGCCTGGGCACCTCGGTCACCACCCTGATCGTCACGATCGGGCTGGCTTTCACGCCCATCATCTCGCGCACCGTGCGCGCCGCCGTGCTCGCGGAGGCCGATCAGGACTACGTGCAGGCGGCCAAGCTGCGCGGCGAGCGGGCGCCGTACATCCTCTTCGTCGAGATCTGCCGAACATCGTGCCGCCGATCGTGGTCGAGGCGACCGTCCGCCTGGGGTACGCGATCTTCACGCTCGCGGGCATCACGTTCCTGGGCCTCGGACTGCAGCCGCCCACGCCGGACTGGTCGGTGGACATCACCGCGGGCTTCTCCAACCTCAACGACACGCTGCACAACGGCTACTACTGGCAGGTGCTCTTCCCCGGACTCGCGATCATCTCGATCTGCGTCGCCGTCGCCATGCTGGCCGATAGCCTGCAGCAGGTGTTCGACCGGTGAGCGCCACCGTGACCGAGATCCCGATGGCCGCGGCCGCGCCACCGCCCGCGCTCGAGATCGAGGATCTCTGCGTCGACTACCGCGTGCGCGGCGTCTGGCGCGAGGTGCTGCGCGGCATCAGCCTGACCGTCGAGCCGCGGCGGCTCGTACGGCCTCGTGGGCGAGTCGGGCTGCGGCAAGTCGACCGCGGCGCTCGCCGTCATCCGCTACCTGCCGCGCAACGGGCGCGTGAGCGCGGGCTCGATCACCGTCGGCGGCGCGGACGTGCTCGCGAAGACGGGTCGCCGACCTCCAGCGCTATCGAGGCGAGGGCGTCTCGATGGTCTACCAGAACCCGGGCACCGCGCTGAACCCGCGATCCGGGTCGGCAAGCAGCTCGACGAGGTGTTCACGGCGCGCGGCTCGGGCGAGGCCGAGGCCCACGAGCGCTCGCTGGCGATGCTGCGGCAGGTGCAGATCGCAGACCCCGACTCGGTCATGCAGCGGTATCCGCATCAGCTCTCGGGCGGCATGCAGCAGCGCGTCGTGATCGCCATGGCCCTCGGCGTCGACCCTGCGCTGCTGATCCTGGACGAGCCGACGACGGGCCTCGACGCGACTGTCGAGGCCGAGGTGCTCGAGCTGATCACGCAGCTCCAGCCCGAGTTCCACACGGCCGTGCTGTTCATCAGCCACAACCTCGGCGTGATCCGCAAGATGTGCTAGCGGGTGGGCGTGCTCTACGCCGGCGAGCTCGTCGAGGAGGGCACGGCCGAGCAGGTGCTCCACGACCCGCGGCACCCGTATACCGTCGGCCTGCTGCGCTGCATCCCCCGCGGCGGCGTGCGCAAGGATCACGGGCGGCTCGACACGATCCCCGGCTTCCTGCCGCCGATCGGCGCCGACCTGCCGGGCTGCGTGTTCGCCGACCGCTGCGCGCTCGCCGAGGACGTCTGCCGCGAGCAGGAGCCGCCGATGCGTCCTGGTCGGCCCGGCCACTTCAGCCGCTGCTTCTTCCACGAGCGCGCGCAGGAGCTGCCGCGCGCGATGGCCGCGGATCTCGAGCGAGTCGCCGGCGCGTCGACCGGCGCCGAGCCGCTGCGTCACGTCGACGACCTCGGCAAGATGTTCACCCAGGGCGGCCACAGCGTGCACGCGCTCGGCGGCGTCTCGGCGCGATCTGGCCAGGCGAGACGCTCGGCCTGGTCGGCGAGTCCGGCTCCGGCAAGACCACGTTCGCGCGCGCGCTGCTCGGCATCATCGCGCCGACGAAGGGCGCCGTCTGGCTGGACGGCACGGCGCTCGCGCCGACGCTCGCGAAGCGGACCGAGCCGACGTGCGCGGCGCTGCAGATCGTCTTCCAGAACCCGGACTCCGCGCTCAACCGGCGCCACACGGTGCGGCGCATCCTGCGCCGCTCGCTGACGCAGCTCGCGGGCGTCACCGGTGGCGGCGCCGACGAGCGCATCCGCTCCGCTGGCCGAGCGCCGTGCGGCTGCCCGACCGCGCCATCCTGCAGCGCCCGTCGCAGCTCTCGGGCGGCCAGAAGCAGCGCGTCGCGATCGCGCGAGCGTTCGCGGGCGAGCCGCGCTCGTCGTCTGCGACGAGCCCACGTCGGCGCTCGACGTGTCCGTGCAGGCGGCGATCCTCAACCTGCTCGTCGAGCTGCAGTCGCGAGCGCGAGACGGCCTACCTCTTCATCTCGCACGACCTCGGCGTCGTCCGCTACCTCTCCGACCGCATCGCCGTGCTGTACCTCGGGCGGCTGATGGAGCTCGGCACGGCGGAGACCGTCTTCGCCGGGCCGCACCACCCCTACACCGAGGCGCTGCTCTCGGCGGTGCCGACGATCGACGGCGATCAGCGCGAGCGCATCCGGCTCGAGGGCGAGATCCCGAGCGCCGCCGACCCGCCGTCGGGCTGCGTCTTCCACACGCGCTGCCCGCGCTAGCTCGGCGCGATCTGCGTGAACGAGGAGCCGCCTCTGCGTCGAGGCCGAGCCCGGGCACCACATGCGCTGCCACATCCCGCTCGAGCAGCTGCGCCAACTGCAGCTCACGAACCCGGGCGAGCGCGTCGCGCGCGAGTGATGCGGGGAGCCCGCGCCGGTGCGATCCCCCTGCTCTGCGCCAGCGCGGCCGCGCTGGCCTGCGCCGCGCCTGCAGCGGCGGGCCGCATCGGCACGGCCCAGGCGCAGGCGGAGCGGGCCTGGATCCGCATCCAGAGCGACGGCCGGCAGCTCGAGCGCGTCGTCGAGCAGTCCGACCGAGCGGGCGCGCGGCTTGCCCGGACCGACCGCGGGATCCACCAGAACGAGGTGCGCCTCGCGACCGCGCGCGTGAACCTCAAGACACGCCGCGCCATGCGCTCAACATCTCGCTCATCAACGCCTACAAGAACCCGCAGCCCGATCCGCTGCAGACCGCGCTCGAGGCCCGCAACTTCGGCCAGGTGCTCGAGCAGTTCGCGCTGCTCGACCGCGCACAGACCTACAACGCGAGCCTGCTCACGACATCCGCACCTACCGGAAGGACGTGGACCTGCGAGCCAGCGGACGCTCAACCGCGAGCGCAACGCCCGGCGCGACGCCGTCGCCGAGCTCGCGTGCTGAAGAGCAGATCACGGCCTCCGTCGCGGCCGAGAAGCGCCGCTACGGCGGTCTCAAGGTCAAGGTGCGCCGCCTGCATCGACGAGCGCGGCGTCGGCCGAGGTGGCCGCCTCGCGGCGGGCGGCCGAGCGAGTCGCCAGCTGCAGGCGCTCCAGCCGCCAGGCGGTCGCCGTCAACGACATCGGCGGCGTCAGCGCGAGCCGAGCCCGGACGGCCCAGCTCGAGCACGGCCCAGCCCGACCGGGCTGACCGTGCGGTCCCGCCGCCTCCACGGCCGGCGAGGCGGCGGTCACATGGCGCTCGCGCAGCTCGGCACGCCGTACGTCTGGGGCGGGGCCGCGCCGGGCGGCTTCGACTGCTCCGGCCTCGTCTCCTGGGCCTACGCGCAGGCGGGCCATCGGCGGGCCTCCGCACTACACGCGGCGCGCTCTGGAGCTCCGGGCACGCACGTCTCGAAGAGCGAGCTCGCGCCCGGCGATCTCGTCTTCTTCAACGGCCTCGACCACGTCGGCATGTACATCGGCGGCGGCAACTTCGTCGAGGCGCCGCACACCGGCGACGTCGTCAAGATCTTGCAGCCTCGCGGCACGCAGCGGCTACGTCGGCGCCGTCCGCATCAGCGGCTGAGCCCCGCGCGGCGGGGGGTGCCCCCGGCGGCCGTCAGGTGCCACGTGCCTGCCCGCCGCGGCGTCCGGCCACGGCCCGCATGTACGCTCCGGAGACGAGTCGATTGGAGAGATCATGGGACTGACAATGGGCACGGGCCCGTTCGGCAAGAAGCCGGCCGGCACCTTCAACTTCGAGCCCGATCCACCCAAGGGGCACGCGCTGTACCTCGAGCCCTCGCCGCGGCGCGTGCGCGGGGTGATCGGCGGCGAGACCGTCGTCGACTCCTGTCACGTGGCCCTGCTCCACGAGACGGGGTACCTCCCGATCTGGTACTTCCCGCGCTCGGACGTGCGTTTCGACCTGCTCGAGGCGACCGAGCACACGACCCACTGCCCCTTCAAGGGCGACGCGAGCTACTGGACGATCCGGGCGGGCGGCAAGCTGGCGGAGAACAAGGTCTGGGGCTACCCGGAGATCCTGCCGGACACGCCCGACATCACCGACCGGGTCGCGTTCTACTGGGATGCGGTCGAGCACTGGTACGAGGAGGACGAGGAAGTCTTCGTCCACCCGCGCGACCCGTATCACCGGGTCGATCTGGTGCCGAGCTCGCGCACGGTGCGCGTCTCGCTCGACGGCGTCGTGCTGGCCGAGTCGAGCCGGCCGCTGGCCTGCTTCGAGACCAACCTGCCCACGCGCTGGTACCTCCCCAAGGACGACCTCGCCGTCGCCTACGAGCCCTCGAGGCGCACGACCCGGTGCCCGTACAAGGGCAGCGCGTCGTACTGGAACGTGGGGGGCAACGACGACATTGCGTGGAGCTACGAGGACCCGATCGCCGCAGCCGCGCCGCTCAAGGGCCTCGTGGCCTTCTACGACGAGGTCGTCGACGTCGACATCGACGGCGAGCGGCAGGAGCGCGGCTACTCGCCGTTCGCTCAGGCGGGCGCGCTCAAGGATCGCGGCGTCGCGGCACAGGTCGGGAGCAACGCCCCGAGATGAGCACCACACAGGCGACGCGGGCGGTCACTCTCGAGCGCCGTGCCGACATCGACCTCGAGAGCTACCGCCTCGTCGCCCGTGAGGGCGCCGGCATCATCATCGGCGAGGGCGCGGCACAGCGCATGCGCTCCGCTCGCGAGTCGTTCCAGGCCCTCGTCGAGAGCGATCCGGCGGCCTTCATCTACGGCGTCACGACGAGCGCCGGCGACGGTGCCTCGACGCTGCTCGACCCCGAGCAGCGTCGCAACCTCGCGCGGATGCTGGGCCGCTCCGGCGCCTCGTTCGGCGAGCCGCTGCCCGAGCGCGTGGTGCGCGGCATCGTGCTCACGCGCCTGACCGGCATGGTGGAGGGCAACTCCGGCGTTCGCCCCGAGCTGGCGCGAGCAGTCGCAGGGATGCTCGAGCGCGAGCTCCCCACCGTCCCCTCGCAGGGCAACGGCGGCAGCGGCGAGATCCTGCCCCTCGGCCATCTCTTCGGCAAGCTCTCGTCGCAGACCGTCGAGGACTCGCGCGAGGCGATGTCGCTGATCAACGGCTCGCCCTGCGCCTCGGCGCTCGTCGCCGACGCCGCGCTCTCGGGCCGCAACCGGCTCGCGCTCGTCGAGCGGGTCTGCGCGCTGACCGCCGAGGCGATCCGCACGCCCGACGAGCAGCATTCGCCGCTGCTCGAGACGCTCTGGGACGAGCAGCACGAGGTCGCGGCGCTCCGCTCGCTGCGCGAGCTGCTGTCGGGCGGCGTCGAAGAGCGGCGCCACTTCCAGGCGCCCGTCTCCTTCCGCATCCTGCCGCGCGTGCTCGGCCGGCTGCGGCGCGCGACGGCCGAGGCCGAGCGCGCCGCGACCTCCTCGCTCGCGGCAGTCAGCGACAACCCGGTCTATGTCACGCCCTGCGAGGGCTATCCGCTGGGCGCAACGCTTTCGAACGGCAGTTACCACAACGCGCAGGCACCGCCTGCGATGGACGGGCTCGCCATGGCCTGGGCTGACATCTGCCAGCTGCTCGAGCGCCAGACCGAGCGCCTCCTGACCGATCCCACGGTCTTCGGCGAGGGCCACGTGCCGGTCAAGATCCTCTACATGGTGCAGACGTGGTGGGCGGAGGAGGCCCGCGCGGCAGCGCAGCCGACGCTGATCCCCCTGGGCGGCTACGGCCAGAACGACACCTGCGCGCCGTCGTTCTTCGCCTGGCGCCGTCAGGAGCAGGTCGGGCGCTGTCTCGACGCAGCGCTGGCGATCGTCTGCGCCATCGCCTCGCAGGCGCTCTCGGACGCGGGCCGCGAGCCGCCGCCGGCGCTCGCCGAGTTGCTCGGCGACGTGCGCCTGCGCTTCCCCGTGGTCGCCGAGCCGCATCCGCTGGGCGAGGAAGCCGGCCGGCTCGCCGGCTGGTTCACCGAGCGCGCGCTGGCATGAGGTGAGCGCGCGCTTCGTGCCCAGCGTCGCTCCGCTCGTCGAGGGCGACGCGCTCTGGATCGCCATCCGCGGCATGGACGTGCTGGTGCGCGACCTCGGCGATCACGACGAGCTGCCGACGTCGGCCGAGGCTCAGGCGCTCGGGCTCGCGCCGCTGCGCTCGCTCTACCTCGGCGAGCTCGACGGGGTGCCCTGCCGCTCCGCCGAGCTGCCCGAGGATCACGAGGCACCGCCCGGCCTGGCGTTCCGCAGCCTGCGCGAGCTCTACGGCCGCGTGGACGAGCACCTCTGGACACTGGCGGGCCGTGCCGCGCAGCTCGTCGAATGGGACCGCACGCACATCCACTGCGGGCGCTGCGGCGCGCTTACCGAGCATGCTCCCGGTGAGCGCGCGCGGCGCTGCCCGGTCTGCGGCCACTCGGCCTTTCCGCGGCTCTCGCCGGCCGTGATCGTGCGCGTGACCCGGAGCGAGGAGATCCTGCTCGCGCGCGCGCGGCGCTTTCCGGGCCGGCTCTACAGCGTGCTGGCGGGCTTCGTCGAGCCCGGCGAGTCGCTGGAGGAGTGCGTTGCACGCGAGCTCGAGGAGGAGGTCGGCATCGAGGTGGCCGACATCACCTACTTCGCGAGCCAGCCCTGGCCGTTCCCCCACTCGCTGATGATCGGCTTCACGGCTACCTGGGTCAGCGGCGACCTGCGCATCGAGGAGGCCGAGCTGGCCGACGCGCGCTGGTTCACGCGCGGCGACCTGCCCGACCTGCCCGGACGACTGTCGATCGCGCGGGCGCTGATCGACGACTGGCTCTAGCTCCCGGAGCTACTTCGCGGCGAGCTGATCGGCCGCGATCTCGCCCGCGCGGATGAACCCGTGCGGATCCATCTCGGTGATCCAGGCGCGCACCGCCGTGTCCGGAACGCCCAGCGTGCTCGTGACGGCCTCGTGGATCGCCGTCAGCACCGCGCGCTTCTCGTCGTCGGTGCGGCCGGGCAGCATGTGGATCTGGATGAGCGGCATGGCGGTCTCCTTGATCGTGAGAGCCCTATGCTACCGGCGTGCGCGAGCTCACCTTCGAAGACGCACGCGCGGCCTGCATGGGCGGTCTCGTCTTCGGAGCGGGGGGCGGCGGCCTCGAGCGGGGCCTCGAGGCGGCCCGCACCGTCTTCCAGGTCGGCTCGCCCGCTCTCGTCTCGCTGGACGAGCTCGAGGGCGACGACCAGGTCATGATCATGACCGGCGTCGGCGCGCCGGGCACGGAGCGCCGGCTCACCTGGCCGCGTGACGGACTGCGCGCGCTGGAGCTCGCCTGCGAGGCATGGGAGGGCCACGGCGCGATCGTCGGCACCATGACAGCGCACCCGGGCGCATTCATGGCCGGGACGTGGCTCGCGAATGCCCTGGACCCACAGCTCGCAGTCGTCGACTGCAACGCGAACGGACGCGGGCACCCGACCGTGGCGATGGGCGGCATGGGGCTCGCGAGCCGCACCGACATCTCCGTCGTGCAGGCCGCCGTGGGCGGCGTCGAGGATCATCACGGACACGTCGAGATCGTCGCGCGAGGGCCCGTCGGCCTGGTCTCCAGCGTCCTCCACCACGCCTCCGCCGAGGTCGGCGGATCGCTGCTCGCCTCGCGCGGGCCGTTCCCCGTCGACTTCCTGCGCGAGTTCGGCGCGGTCGGCGCAGTCTCGGCCTGCATGCGGCTCGGCGAGGCCATGATCGCCGCCGAGGGCGATGGCGGCGAGGCCATGATCACGGCGATCCGGGAGACGCTCGGCGGCCGTGAGCTCGGGCGAGGGCCGCTCCTGTCCGCCAACGTGGCGATGCGTGAGAACTGGGATGTCGGCACGCTCGAGATCGACAGCGGGGGGCGCCTCGTCGTGCATGTCTGCAACGAGTACATGGCCGCCGATCTCGACGGCGAGCGCGTCGCAACCTACCCGGATCTGATCGTGACGCTCGCGGAGAGCGACGGCATGCCCACCCCGGCGGCGCATCGCGCGCCCGGAGAGCGCATCGTCGTGATCGCCGTCCCGCGCGATCGGATCCCCCTCGGCGCCGGTGTGCGCGAGGCCTCCGTCTACCGCGACCCCGAGCGCTTGCTCGGCATCGAGCTCGTCGCCCACGCCGGCGCCTCGTGACCGACGTCGTGCTCGTCGCCGGCGGAGCCGTCACCGCCGCCGATGTCGTGCGCGTCGCGCGCGAGCTCGCCCGCGTCGAGCTCTCGGCCGAAGCGGAAGCGACGATCGAGGCGAGCCGCGCCGTGGTCGATCGCCTGGTCGAGGGCGAGCGCCTGATCTACGGCCTCAACACGGGCCTCGGCCATATGCGCGACCACCGGGTGCCGCTCGACGTCCTGCAGCGCTACCAGCGCCAGATGATCGAGGCGCACGCCAGCGGCATCGGGCCGCCGCTCGACACCGAAGACGTGCGCGCCGCCATGCTGGCCCGCGTCTGCGGCGCCGCCCAGGGCGGGAGCGGGCTCGCACTCGAGACCGTGCGGCTGCTCGTCGCGATGCTCAACGCCGGCGTGCATCCGATCGTGCCGACGGCCGGCTCCGTCGGCGCGGGCGATCTCATGCACATGGCGGCCATCGCGGTCGTCCTGATCGGAAAGGGCGAGGCCGAGCTGAACGGGGAGCTGCTGCCGGCGGGCGAGGCGCTGGCCCGCGCCGGGCTCGAGCCGATCGTCGCCCAGCCCAAGGAAGGGCTCGCGCTCGTCAGCTCCAACGGCGTCGCGATCGGCGCCGGAGCGCTGGTGGCCGCGGAGGGATTGCGCCTCGCGCGCCTGGCGGATCTGGCCTGCGCGCTGTCGCTCGAGGCCGTGAGCGGCAACCCGGGGCCGTTCGACGAGGCGGCGGCCGGCGCCAAGGCCATTCCCGGCCAGGCGGCGTCGGCGGCGGAGGTGCGCGCTCTGCTCGAAGGCTCGTACCTCCACGATCCCGCGACGGTGCTCTCCGTGCAGGACCCGCTCTCGTTCCGTGTCGCAGCGCAGGTCAACGGCGCCTACCGCGAGCAGGTGCTGGCCGCCGAGCACGCGGTCGAGGTCGAGCTGAACGGCATCGGCGACAACCCGATGGTGCTGATCGAGCGTGACACGATGATCTCGAACGGCAACTTCCAGCCGATGCAGCTCGCGCTCGCCTTTGACGCGCTGCGCATCGGCGCGGCGCACGTCGCGATGATCTCCGAGCGGCGCATGAACAAGGTCATGACGATCCGCTTCTCGGATCCGAAGCTCATGTTGGCCGGCCTGAACGACGAGGAGATGGCCGAGCAGCGACCGCGGCGGGCGCTCGTCCAGTACGCGGCGGCCGCGCTGCTGGCAGAGCTCAAGCACCTGGCGGCGCCCCTCTCGATTCATCTCCCGCCGCTCGACCTGGACGTCGAGGATCACGGCACCGTGGCGCCGAGCGTCGTCTTCGCGACCCGCCGCGCGCTCCATCTGCTGGACACGATCCTGACCTGTGAGGCGCAGCTCGCGATCGACCTGATGGATGTCAAAGGCGTGCCGGCTCTGGGCCGCGGAACGAAGGTCGCCTACGAGCGCGTGCAGGCAGCGTGGGCCCGGCTGGCGGCCAACGGCCCTCCGGCAGCCGCGGTCGAGGCGACGCGAGCCGCGCTGCGCTAGATGGGCGCGACGGCAGCCGCGGATGCCGGGCCGCGCACGCGCTCGCCGCGCCAGAGGCGATTCAGCTCGCTCTGGGCGTAGATGATCTCCACGGGCAGGGTGATCAGGCCTGCGACGTAGAGCGCGAAGCCGAGCCAGGCGTTCACGCGGTCGCTGGTGCCGCTGACCTCCTGGGCGGCTTCGATGCGCTGCATCGTCCGGTAGAACGACACGAACGGCGGTACGAGCACCAGCCAGCCGACGCTGATCGCAAGCAACGAGATGCCCGGCCGGCGACCCAGCCGCTCTTCCTCGCCGGTCGCGCGGCCGAGATCGCGCAACTCGCGGTTGATCTTGAAGTACCAGACGAGGTAGTAGATCCCGAGCGTCAGGAAGACCAGGCCGAAGGCCGCGAGTGGATGTCGCAGCTTGGCCGTCGAGGACGTGCCGCGGATGAGAGCCGTCTGCGCGATCAGGAGCCGCCATGGGCCGAGGTCGCCGGCACCTGGACGCGGAGGAGCCGGTCGAGCGCCTTCTGCGAGATCGCGGAGCCGGAATCGTCCCCCATGCTCGCGAGTGCCAGCGTCGCCATCGGCGCGAGCAAGGCGCAGGTGAGGCCGACGAGCGCGACCATTCGCGGCTTCGACGCACGAATGCGTCCAACTCCGTGGGTGTCGGGCATGTTCGTGCTCCTGACTGCGGGGTGCCGTGCGATAGGCACACGCTACGAGCCTCACCGCGCGCCACGTGGGGGTACGCCACACCATTCGCGGCGCAAACCCCCCGTAGCATCATTGACACCTAGGCTGCCTATGCCTAGAGTGCCTGGGCATGCTGGGTGGCGATCCGATCCGCGGGCACGTCGAGGCGATGGTGCTCGGCGCGCTGCGCGATGGCCCGACCCACGGCTACGGATTGATCGTGCGCTTACGTGACCTGAGCCGCGGGGCCTTCGACCTCAAGGAGGGAACGGTCTACCCGGCGCTGCACCGCCTCGAAAGCGACGGCAAGCTCGAGAGCACCTGGTCCGTCGAGGGCGGACGCAGGCGCCGTGTGTATGCGCTCACCCCCGCCGGCGAACGGGCGCTCTCGAGCGAGCGCGAGGCCTGGAAGGCGTTCGCGATCGGGATGAGCGGCGTGCTCGGGAGCGCCTCGTGACCGGCGGCCCCGTCGAATCGTTCCTGGCGGAGCTCGCCCGGCACCTCAGGCGCGACGACGCCGCGCGCCGCCGCGTGCTGGCCGAGGTGGGCGACCACCTGCGCGATCTCGTCGCCGAGGGGCGGTCGAAGGGGCTCGACGAGCACACCGCGGAGTGCGAGGCCGTCGAGCGCTTCGGCCCGGCACGCGAGTTCGCTCGCCGCGTCCGGCCGGCGCGGCGGCGTCGATCGCTCCGGGCCGGCGGAACGCTGACCGCGGCCGCGGTCATCGCCGGAGCGTTCGCATTCGCGCACCTGCACGGATCGACGGGTCAGGTGGCACCCGCCGGCGGCCCGCAGGCCGTCATCGCGGCAGGCGGGGCGGACACCTGCCTGAACGCGATCCGCGCCAACAGGGCGATGCAGATGCTCCAGACCAGCCTCGTGCACGAGACGGACGCCGTGAATCACGACAACCAGATGCTCCTGGAGGTCGGCACGAGGGTCAAGCTCGATCCCAGGACCGGACGGATCGTCTCCTGCCGGCCCGTCGGCGTGCGTCCCGGCAGAGGGAGCGTCTGGCTGCTCGTCACGAACCCGAGCGGCCCGTTCGGCTGACGCGGGCCCCGGCCTGCGGCAATCCCGCAGCCGACGCTGCACGGAGAGAGCGTGAGCCCGGCCCCTGACAGGAGTGAGCAGCCGGGGCCTGACCCCAGGTGCTCACGCCGACCTGGGTGCCGGTAGCGGTCGGGCCGCTAGGAGGCGAGCACGAGCGCGTGCTCGGGACGCCACGAGAGGGTTGCCTTCGAGCCTACTCCCGGGCGGTTGCCGCCGCTCGCGTCCTCGGTGTTCTGAGCGACGGCGATCATGCGGGCGCCCGGGGCGATCTCGACGACGTAGTGGGTGACGGTTCCCATGTAGACGGACTCGACGATCGTTCCCTCCACGCCCACGCGGCCGTCGCCCGCCGGCCCCAGCGCGAGCTTCTCCGGGCGGATCGAGAGGCGCACCTGGCTCCCCGTCACGATCTCGGGCGGCACGCGCGCAGGCACGTGCACGCCGGAGGTCAGACGCACGCCGTCTCGCTCGGCGGTGGCCTCAAGCAGGTTCGAGATGCCGATGAACTGGGCGACGAAGGCGTTGGCCGGGCGCTCGTAGACGTCCTCGGCGTCGCCCACCTGCTGCAGCTCGCCGGCGTTCATGACGGCGATCGAGTCCGACATCGTGAGCGCCTCCTCCTGGTCGTGCGTCACGTACACGAACGTGATCCCGACCTCGCGCTGGATGTGCTTCAGCTCGAGCTGCATCTGCTTGCGCAGCTGCAGGTCGAGCGCGCCCAGCGGCTCGTCCAGCAGCAGCACGGCCGGCAGGTTGACGAGGGCGCGCGCCAGCGCCACCCGCTGCCGCTGGCCGCCCGAGAGCTGCCGCGGCTTCGCCTTGGCGCGATCCGCGAGGCGCACGAGCTCCAGCATCTCCCCCACGCGGCGCGTGAGCTCGGGCTTGGCGACCTTCTTGCGGCGCAGGCCGAAGGCGATGTTGTCCTCGATCGAGAGGTGCTCGAAGAGGGCGTAGCTCTGGAACACCGTGTTGACGTTGCGGCGGTAGGGCGGGACGTCCTCGACCGGCTGGCCCTCGAGCAGGATGTGGCCCTCGTCGGGCTGCTCGAAGCCCGCGATCATGCGCAGCGTCGTCGTCTTGCCGCAGCCCGAGGGCCCGAGGATGGAGAAGAACGAGCCCTTGGCGATATCGAGGTCGAGCCGCTTCACGGCGTACTGGTCGCCGAAGCGCTTGACGACGCCGCTGAGGGCGATCGTGAGCTCGGTGGCGCTCATTCGGCTGCCGGCGCCGCGGTCGCGGGCGGCTCGGTACGCCGGCGCCAGAGCAGCAGCGGCAGCGTGCCGAGGGCGATGAGGAGGGTGATCGCGATCATCGTCGTGCCGACGGCGTTGATCTCGGGAGAGACGCCGACGCGCAGCAGAGAGTAGATGCGCACCGGTAGCGGCGAGGTGCCGGCGCCCGAGATGAACACCGATGTGACGAAATCGTCGAACGAGAGGACGAACACGAGCAGCGCCGAGGCGGCGATCGCCGGGTAGAGCGCCGGCAGGGTGACGAGCCGCAGGGCGCCGAGCTCGGTGGCGCCGAGATCCATCGCCGCCTCCTCGACCTCCCGGTTGAGCAGCGAGAGGCGCGCGCGCACGATCACCGTGACGTACGAGATGGAGAACGTGATGTGCCCGAGCATGATCGTCTTCAGCGAGAGCGTCGTTCCCGTCTTCCCGAAGAGCAGCAGCAGGCCCACCGCGGTGACGATCTCGGGGGTGATCAGCGGCAGCAGCATGAGGATGTTCGCCGATCCTCCGAGGCGTCCGCGCGCCCGCACGAGCCCGAACGCGAGCAGCGTCCCGAGGATCGTGGCGACGACCATCGTGCCCGCCGCCACCTCGAAGCTCGCGACCAGCGAGGACTTGATGTCCGGGTCGTCCCAGAACGCCCGGTACCAGCGCGTGCTGAGCCCGCCGAAGACCTGCAGCGACCTGCTCGAGTTGAACGAGTAGACGATCACGACCAGGATCGGCACGAACAGGTAGAGGCAGATCGCCACGTAGAGCGCCCACAGGAAGCGCGGCCGGTCGAAGCCCCTGCGGCGCCGGCGCGCGCTCGCCTCGGCGACGGCGCTCACAGAGCGCCCTCTCGCGAGGCCCGTGCCGCCGAGCGCAGGTAGAAGACCATGAAGGCGGCGATCCCGACCATGAAGCAGACGGTGAGCGTGCCGCCGAGCGGCACGTAGCCGCCCTGGTTGAACGTGCCGTTGATGACGTTCCCGATCATCGACGTACCCGGCGAGCCGAGGAACTCCGAGTTGGCGAAGTCACCCGACGCGGGCAGGAACACGAGCACCGCTCCCGCAACCACGCCCTGGAAGGTGGCCGGGAACGTGACGTAGCGGAACGTCTGCCAGGGCGTGCCGTAGAGATCCTTGCCGGCCTCCACCAGCGAGGAGTCCATGCGATCGACGGCCGCGTAGATCGGCAGCACCATGAAGGGGAAGTAGCTGTAGAAGAGGCCGCCGACGACGGCCCACCACGTGCCCAGGAACTGCACGGGCGGATCGCCGTGCATTCCCAGGTCGCCCAGCCAGCCGTTGACGACGCCGTTGTCGCCGAGCAGCACGATCCAGGCGTACACGCGGATCAGGTAGTCGACGAACCAGGGCAGGACGAGCAGCACCACCAGCAGGTGGCGCACCCGCCCGCCGTAGCGTGCGATCACGTACGCGACGGGGTACCCGATCAGCACGCACAGCACCGTCGTCAGCGCCGCGAACGCGAGCGACCGGAAGAACGCCGGCAGGTACGCGGACGACAGGACCGTGTGGTAGTTGCTCAGGTCCCAGCCCGAGAACGGCCACTCGTAGATCACGCGGCCGAGGAAGTCGACCGAGCCGAACGAGGCCGCGATGATCAGCCCCAGCGGGGCGAGGTAGAGCGCAACGAGCCAGAGGCCCGGAGGAACGAGGAAGCTCGACCAGAGGCCGCGTCGCACCGGCGCGTGCCCGCTCTACGCCTGGATCTTCGACCAGGCGGTGGTGTAGAGCTGCAGCGTCTTCGCGTCCTGCGGCCGGAACTTCTGGCCGTGCTCGACCTCGCCCGTCGTGACCTTGAGCCAGGGGTACTTCTTGGTCAGTCCGTCGTAGGTCTTGAGGCCCGAGGTCGTCATCATCGGGTAGCCGATGAACTCGACGTTGGCCGAGGAGTTCTCCGGCCGCAGCATCCAGTTGAGGAAGAGCTGCGCCGTGTTCGGGTGCGGTGCGTTCTTGAGCACGACGATCGTGTCGCTGCCGACCGGGACGCCTTCCTTGTTGGTCTGGTAGTGCAGCGTCTCGGGGTGCTTCATCACGAGCAGCGCCTGGTAGACCGTGCCGGACCACATGTGCGTCAGCCAGCTCGTGCCGTTGGCCATCTCGGTGTTGACGCTCGTGAATCCGCGCAGCCGCGGCCGGAGCTTGAGCACCCTGCTCTGGGCCTTGCCGACCGCGGAGGAGCTCGTCGAGTTGACGTCCTTGGTGCCGGTGTCGAGCAGGCCCATGCCGATGACCTCGCGCATGTCATCGAGCAGGTAGGTGTGCTTGGCCGCCTCCGGGTGGTTCCAGAGGTCGTTCCACGAGCCGGTCATGCCGTGCACCTTGTCGGTGCGCCAGGCGATGCCGCTCGTCCAGATCGCGTACGGCACCGTGAACTTCGCGCCGGCGTCGTACCAGGGATTGTGGAAGGCGGAGTTGACCTGCGACCAGTTCGGGATGTTCGAATGGTCGAGCGGAGCGAGCAGGTTGGCCTTGACGAGCTGGGCCGCCGTCTGCGCCTCGGGGAACGCGACGTCGTACTTCACGCCCGCGCGCAGCTTCGCCAGCATGTTGTCCATGTTGGTGAAGTTCGACTCGTTGACCTTGACCTTGTATTCCTTCTCGAAGCCCTTGAGGAGCTTCGGGTTGATGTACTGCGCCCAGTTGAAGTACTGCAGGTCGCCGTCGGGCTTGAGCGCCTTCGGCGTCATCTGCGCCGCGAGCACCGTCAGTGGATCGCCGAACGAGTACAGGCTCGTGCCGAGTGCGATGGCGGTGCCCCGCTTCAGCAGCTTGCCGCGATCGAGGCGGGTGGAATCGTTCGAAGGATCGGACGACGAGCTCATCAGCTGGCTCCCACGGCGAAGAAGGGCGGTCGGATCGGGGGACGCTACCAGGAACCCCGGTTGACGGCTAGGACGACCACCCAAGGAGCCTGGTTAGCGCCTGCCGTCAGCCGGCGGACGCGAGCGCGTCGTAGACCAGGCGGTGGAAGTGGCGGATCGGGCTCTCGCTCTTGGGCAGCAGGCGGCCGTAGGGGATCATCTGCGAGCGCAGGCCGGCCTGCTGGACGCGGACGACGTCGGCGTCCTCCTCGAAGGTCTTGTCGTACATCTCCATCCAGTCGGCGACGAACGTCTCGTCCGCCTCGGGATGGGCGTAGACGTCGGCGTGGAACTCGCACGACTCGAGCCCCGTGGGCACGATCATGCCGGTGAACGCCACCTGATCGTCCTGGGCCCAGAAGGACGTCGGCCACATGTAGATGAAGCGGAAGCCATCGCCGCTCTGCCCGCCCCAGCGGGTGTTCGCGCGGCGCGCGTTGTAGGGCGTGAACTGGCACAGCAGGCCGCCCGTCTCCACGAGCTCGTAGACGTTCGCGTCCGTGATGAACGCGTCGCTGAAGCTCTTGGTGTGCACCGTCGGGCAGTGGTAGCACTCCGTGGCGTTCTCGACGAAGACCTTCCAGTTCGCCTCGATCGGATACACCCAGTGGTCGCGGAAGCTCCAGTCGGCGAAGCCGAGGTTGCGCTCGATCGCGAGCGGCTCGAGCGCGGGGTGCACGTCGAGCAGCCGCGGCGCGGTCACGTCCGGGTTGACGAACACGAAGCCCCGCCACGTATCGACCGCGACGGGGACGAGCGAGAAGTCCGCCCGGTCGAAGTCCATCTCGCGGGACATGCGCGGGGCGTTCTCGAGCCTGCCGTCGAGCGTGTAGGTCCAGCCGTGATAGCGGCACTGCAGCAGCTTGCGGCAGCCGTCCTTCATGGCCACGGGATGGGCGCGGTGGCGGCAGACGTTGACGAACCCGTGCAGCGCGCCCTCGGCGTCGCGCGTGACGAGCACGGGCACGCGGCCCGACGTGCCGACGACGTGGTCGCCGGGCGAGGCCAGCTTGGCCTCGGGGCAGAGCAGCGTCCAGCTGTGGGCGAAGATCCGCTCGTGCTCGAGCTCGGCGACGGTCGGGTCGGAGTACCAGCGGGCGGGCAGCGTCCAGCCGCTGTCGAGCGCCTCGGCGACTTCGTCCAGGCGCAGCGCGTCTTCCGGTGCAATGGCCATGTCCTACAGCCCCAATCCGTTGCGGTTCGCGGTTTCGATCGCGGTCTCGTAGCCGGCGTCCGCGTGGCGCAGCACGCCGATCGCCGGGTCGTTCGTGAGCACCGCGCCGAGGCGCTCGGCGGCCTGCGCCGTGCCGTCGGCGATGGTCGTCGCGCCGGCCGACTGGGCCTGCCCGCCGAAGCCGTGCACGGCCACCAGGTCGGCGTGCGAGGCGGTGTTCAGCAGCGCGTTGAGGATGGGCCAGTCGGCGATGCCGTCCGAGCCGTCGCGCATGCGCTCGGTCTCCCGCGTGGGCGCTGCCACGGAGCCAGAGTCGAGGTGGTCGCGCGTGAACGCGACCGGCCCCGAGATGCGGCCGCTCGCGATCGCGTCGTTGACGAGCAGCCCGAGCTTGCGCCGGTCGCCGTAGCCGAGCCAGCCGATGCGCGCAGGCAGGCCCGTGAACTGGACGGCGTCGTGCGCGGCCGTGATCCAGTCGGTGATCGGCTCGCCGGCGAACTGCTCGAGGATGATCTCGTCGATCTCGTAGATGTCCTGCGGGTTGCCCGAGATCGCGAGCCAGCGGAAGGGGCCGACGCCTTCGCAGAAGAGCGGCCGGATGTAGCGCTCGGTGAAGACCCCGATCTCGAACGCGTCCTCGACGCCCAGGAGCTGGGCGCGGGCCCGCAGGCCGTTGCCGTACTCGAAGACCTCCGCGCCGCGGCGCTGGAACTCCAGCAGGGCGCGGATGTGGTCGATCAGGGTGGCGTCGGCACGGCGGATCAGCTCGTCGCGATCGCTTGCGCGCAGCTCGTCGCACTCGGCCGCCGTCATGCCGCGCGGAACGTAGCCGCGGATCGGGTCGACGGTCGTCTGATCGGTGACGATGTCGGGCGTGATCCCGCGCTCGAGCAGCGCGTCGAGCACGTCGGCGATGTTGGCGACGAGCCCGACGGAGATCGCCTCCCGGCGATCTCGGGCAGCGAGCACGAGCTCCAGAGCGCCCTCGAGGTCGTCGCTGCGGTGCTGCAGGTAGCCCTCGCGGAGACGCCTGTCGATGCGGTCCGGGTCGGCCTCCACGACGAGGATGGCGGCGCCCGCCAGCACGCCCGCGAGCGGCTGCGCGCCTCCCATGCCGCCGAGCCCGGCGGTCACGACGAGCCGGCCGGCGAGCGAGCCGGCGAAGTGCTTGCGGCCCGCAGCCATGAACGTCTCGTAGGTGCCCTGCAGGATCCCCTGGGAGCCGATGTACTGCCAGGCGCCCGCCGTCATGCCGGCGAACACCGAGAGGCCGGCATCGATCAGCTCCTGCCAGCCGGCCATGTTGCTCCAGCGGCCGACGACGTTGCCGTTCGCGATCACGGCGATGGGCGAGAGCCGATGGGTGCGGAAGAGGCCGACCGGCTTGCCGGACTGGACGACCAGCGTCTGATCCTCCTCCATGGTCGTCAGCGCCTCCACGATGCGGTCGTAGCTCTCCCAGTCGCGCGCGGCCTTCGCGGAGCCGGCGTAGACGATCAGCTCCTCCGGGCGCTCCGCGTTCTCGAGGTTGTTCTCGAGCATGCGCAGGATCGCCTCCTGCCGCCAGCCCTTGCAGCGCAGCTCCCGCCCGCGCTGGGCCTTGATGTTGCGGTCGGTCGAGATCGCCACTAGCCGGCCTCCTTCGCTCGCTGGGGACGCACGACGCGCCCCGACCCGCTCCGCGCCCGTAGCTCGCCGCCCGCGAAGACGGTGCTGCCGCGCACGAGCACCTGCTTCACGCGCCCGATCACATCGCGTCCATGGTACGGGCTCCAGCCCGCCTGGCAGATCAGCTCGCCCTCGTCGATGCGCCACTGCTCGTTGGGAGCGAAGACCACGAGGTCGGCATCGGCTCCGCCGGCGATCACGCCCTTGCGGCCCGCCAGTCCGTAGCGGATCGCGGGCCCCTCGCAGAGGGCGTAGAGCATCGTGCCGAGCGGCACGCCCGGCGCATCACGCCCTCGCTGAAGAGCAGCGGCAGGGTGGTCTCCAGTCCGGGCACGCCGGAGCGCGCGGCGAAGATGTCCGTGGTGTCCTTGAGCTCGCGCGCCCAGCCGACGTGGTCGGAGGTGATCTGGTCGACGCGCCCGAGGTCGAGCAGGCGCCAGAGCGCGTCCTGCTCGGCGCGCGGGCGCAGCGGCGGGTTGATCTTGGCGCGGCCCGCCTGGCGGCGGAGATCGTCCTCGTCGAGCACGAGGTAGTGCGTGCAGGTCTCGGCGCTCGCGGCAGTGCCGTCGGCGAGCGCGCGTGCGACGAGCGCGAAGCCGCGCTCGATCGAGACGTGGCAGAGATGCGTGCGACAGCCGGTCGCGAGGCCGAGCTCGAGCGCGCGGCCGATGGCCTCGCTCTCGGCGACGGGCGGCCGCGCGTCCGCGTGGGCCATCGGATCGCTACGGCCCTCGGCGACGAGCTTCTCCGTGAGGCGCCTCACGATCTCGTCGTTCTCGGGGTGGAAGCAGACGAGGGCGCCGAGCTCCGCGCAGATCGCCATCGCCAGCAGCAGCTCGCCGTCGGGCACGCGCGGGAAGCGCACGGGGTGCGTCTCGAACGTGGAGACCTTGAACGCCGCTGCGCCCGCGTGGTGCAGCGGCGCGATCTCGTCGAGCCCGCCAGCCGGCGCGATCGTGGCGTAAAGCGCGACGTCGACGTGGGCGTCCGCCTCGACCTGCGCGACCTTGGCCTCGAACCGCTCGCGCGTGTTGATCGGCTCCGGGTCGTCATACGGCATGTCGACGATCGTCGTCACGCCGCCCGCCGCGGCCGTGGCCGTCGCGCGTGCGACCCCCTCGCCCGGCGCGCTGCCCGTGTGCACGTGCGCGTCGACGTGGCCCGGCAGCACGAGCTGGTCCTCGGGAACGTCGATGCGGTCCTCTCCGCGCAGCTCGCCGCGGGCGCCGAGCGCGGCGATGCGGCCCTGCGCGATGCCGATCTCGCCGTGCTCGATTCGGCCCCCGGGGAGCGCGAAACGGCCTCTCACGACGAGGTCCAGCATTGAGGGAGTCTACGCACCGCTGCTTGTAAGCTCGCGCGGTGAGCGAGCACCCGGTCGTGCAGATCGACACCGAGCACCCGAGCGCGTTCGGCGTGGGGCCGATGCGCTGGCGCGGCCGCCTGCAGCGACGGCTGGAGCTGGCCTCCGGGCGCCGCGTCGAGGTCGTGCACTACCTGGACGCGGCCGACCTGAGCCACGCGCACGCGATCGTGCTCTCGGGCTCGTCGGCGCCCTGGGCCGCGCACGACCCCGCCGCCCTCGACCGCCTCGGCGAGGTCGTGGGCGCCGCCGGGCGGCCCGTGCTCGGCATCTGCGCCGGCATGCAGCTGCTCGGGCGCTTCGCCGGCGGCCGCATCCAGCACTCCGCCGAGCCCGAGATCGGCGAGCTCGAGGTCGAGGTCGTCGAGAGCGGCGGCCTCTTGCGGGATGCGGGCGAGCGGCCTCGCGTGTTCCAGCACCACACGGACGAGCTCGTCGCGCTCCCCGAGGGCTTCCGGCTGCTCGCGACGACGGAGCGCTGCCGCGTGCAGGCGCTGGCGAGCGAGCAACGCGGCTGGTGGGGCACGCAGTTCCACCCCGAGTCGTACCGCTCGGCCACCCCGGCCGGAGCGCGCATCCTGCGCACCTTCTTCGAGCTGGCAGCCGGGCGGTGAACCTCGACGACGTCGACGGCCGCTTCGGCGAGGCCGCAGCGGGTCGCGCGCCGAACGGCAGCCACGTCAACGTCGTGATCGGCCGCCGCGGCTCGCCGACCGCGGCCGCAGCAGCCGCCGGCATGGCCGACGTGCGACCCGGGCACGCTCCGATGCTGCTCTGCCTCGGCGCGGGCAACCTCGTGCGCCCGGCGACGGTCGTGCGCAACAAGACGACGATCGACAGCGAGCTGCTGGGCCTCCTGACCTGGGGCGCAGCGCAGCTGGGCATCGGCCAGGGCGTCTGCGACGCGGTCGAGGAGGGCCTGATCCCGCTCGAGCACGTCGACGACCTCGTGCTGCTGATCGCCGTCTACGTGGACGCGGCGGGGGACGACCACACCGCGGTCCGCGAGGCCAACCGCCGCGCGACGCGCGACGCGCTCGCAGATGCGCTGCTCCCCAGCCACCGCGAGCGCGCGCTGGAGATCCTGGCCCTGCGCGAGACGGCCACGAACCGCTTCTACCGGGGCGCATGAACCGGGGTCAGCGCCGAGGCGCATAAACCGGGGTCAGGCACCGAAATATGCGCCAATTTGAAATTGGCGCATATTTCGGTGCCTGACCCCGGTTTATGCGCCTGCATCCGCGACTGACGCCGTTGATGCGCCTGCATCCGCTGCGTCCTCGAAGCGGTCGATCCGGCGGAGCACCGGGAAGCGCCAGGCCCAGAAGGCGGCGGCCACGACGGCGAGGATGCCGCCGATGGCCACGGCCGGAACGGCGCCGATCAGCGCGGCGGCCGTGCCCGACTCGAAGGCGCCGAGCTCGTTGGAGCCTCCGATGAAGACGCGCTCCACGGCGCCGACGCGTCCCCGCAGCTCCGGTGGCGTGAGCAGTGGCGCGAGCGTGGAGCGGATGAACACGCTCAGCATGTCCGCCGCCGCCAGGCCGGCCAGTGCCGCCAGCGAGAGGATGTAGCTGCGCGAGAGCGCGAAGACGAGCGTGAACGTGCCGAACGTGCCGACCGCGAGGAACAGCGTCGGCCCGACGCGGCGGTTGAAGGGACGGGCGGTGAGCAGGAGCGCCACGATCACGGCGCCCACACCGGGTGCCGAGCGCAGCAGGCCGTTGCCGAGCGCGCCGACGTGCAGGACGTCGCGCGAGAAGACGGGCAGCAGCGCAGTCGCGCCTCCCAGCAGCACCGCCACGAGGTCGAGCGACATGGTGCCGAGCATCGCCGGCGTGCGCAGGATGAAGCGGACGCCCTCGAGGGCCTCGGCCAGCGTCGCCGAGTGCCGCTCCTCCGAGAGGTGGGCGCGGCCGATGGCGGCGGGCACGGCGAGCGCCGCGAGCCCGCCCGCGCCGGCTCCGAGGGCCGCCACCACGAACGGCGCCGGCGATCCGAGCAGATGGAGCAGGCCGGCGGCGATCGGGCCGGAGACCGAGCCGAACTGCCAGACCGATGCGTTCATCGCCATGACGCGCGGCAGCTCCTCGGTCGACACACTCGCCGCGAGCATCGGGCCATAGGCCGGGCTGGCATAGGACTGGCCCAGGCCGATGAAGAGCGCGAGTGCGTAGAGCGGCCAGACGCGCGCGTCGCCCGACGCGGTGTCGAGGCCGATGCCCGCCGTCGCCAGGGCGATCACCGCAAGGCCGAAGGCGGTCACCAGCCGCCGGTCCCGGTGGTCGGCCGCGTGCCCGGCGGGGAGCGCGAAGAGCAGGGCCGGGACGAACTCCGCCAGCCCGATGATGCCGATCGCGAGCGGATCGTTGCTGCGCGCGTACGCCTCCCAGCCGAGTGCCGTCTGCACCAGCAGCGCAGACGACGTGGTGAGCAGCTCGCCCGAGAGGAGCAGGACGAGGGCGCGCCGCATCTAGGCGATCAGAGCGCGCGCACGAGGCCGCCGTCGACCAGCTGCGCCGTGCCGGAGACGTAGCGCCCCGCCTTCGAGCAGAGGAAGACCGCGAGCTCGGCCAGCTCGATCGGCTCGCCGTAGCGACCGAGCGGCACGTCGCGCTCCGAGGCCGCGCGCACCTCGGCGGGCGTCGAGCCGCTGCGCTCCGCGCGCTTCTCGTCGAGCCAGCGCACGCGCGCGGTGTCGATCTTGCCGGGCGCGATCAGGTTGGCCGTGATGCCCTTGGGGCCGAGCTCTTCCGCCAGCGTCTTGATCAAGCCGTGGATGCCCGGGCGGAAGACGTTGGAGAAGCCGAGCGCCGGCAGCGCCGCCTTGACCGACGAGGAGGCGATGGCGACGATGCGGCCCTGCGTCGAGGCCTCCAGGTGCGGCAGCGCGGCGCGGGCGCCGCGGGCGACCGACAGCAGCACCGACTCGAAGGCGCTCTGCCAGGCCGCGTCGTCGAACGACAGCAGCGCGCCGGCGGGCGGGCCGCCGGTGTTCGTGACGAGGATGTCGAGGCCGCCGTGGGCCTCGACCGCCGCCCCGACGAGCCGCGCCGGGCCGTCGGCGGTGCCGAGGTCGAGCGGCACGCCGCCGACCTCGGCTCCTTCGCGCGCGAAGCCCTTCGCCTGCTCGACGGCGGCCGCGAGCTTGGCCTCGTCGCGGCCGCTCATCATCACGTGCACGCCCTCGCGGGCGAGCGCGCAGGCGATCGCCTTGCCGATGCCGTCACTGGAAGCCATCACGGCCGCGCGGCGGCCCACGAGATCGAGATCCATGGCCGGGACGCTACACGCGCGCGAACCCCGCGGTAGCGTTCCCCCGGTGAGCACCGCCCTCTCGACGATCGCCGAGTACGCGCGCGCCAATCCACGCTCGCAGGCGGCCCACGAGCGGGCCCTGATGCTGTTTCCGAGCGGCCTGACGCACGACACGCGCCGCCAGCACCCGTTTCCGCCGTGCGTCACCCGCGCGGACGGCGCCTACAAATGGGACCTCGACGGGCACCGCCTGCTCGACTTCGTGATGGGCCACGGAGCGCTCGTCGCCGGCCACTCACACCCCGCGGTCGTCGAGGCGGTGCGCCGCCAGGCCGGTCGCGGCATGCACCTCGGCGCCTCGAGCGAGCTCGAGGCCGAGTGGGCGGCGCGCATCGTCGCGCTGGTGCCGAGCGCCGAGCGCGTGCGCTTCACGTCCAGCGGCACCGAGGCGACGCTGCTCGCAGTGCGCGTCGCACGCGGGCACACCGGCCGTGACCGCGTGCTCAAGCTCGCCGGGCATTTCCACGGCTGGCACGACGACGCGAGCCCCGGCGTCTCATTGCCCGTCGACCCGACGGCGCCGGTGGGCTCGCCCCCGAACCCCGACCTGACGGTCGTCGATCCCCTTGCCGCAGGAGCGCTCGAGGCTGAGCTCGCGCAAGGCGACGTCGCCTGCGTCATCCTCGAGCCGACGGGAGCGGCGTGGGGAGCCGTGCCGCTCGGGCCTCCGCGCGTCGCAGAGATCGCTGCGGCGGCGCGGGCGAACGGGACGCTCGTCGTCTTCGACGAGGTCGTGACGGGCTTTCGCTGGTCGCCCGGCGGAGCGCAGGCGCTGATCGGCGTGACGCCCGACCTCACGGCGCTCGCGAAGGTCGTCGCGGGAGGCCTGCCCGGCGGAGCGCTCGCGGGGCGCGCCGACGTGATGGACGCGCTCGCCTTTCGCGAGGGCACGGCCAAGGTCGAGCACCCGGGCACGCACAACGCGCACCCGCTCGCGGCGGTCGCCGGCTCGGCGACGCTCGACCTCCTGGCCGACGGCACTGCCCTGGCGGAGATGGACGCCGTCGCCGCCGAGCTCCGCAGTGCGCTCTGCGCGGCCTTCGAGGCGCGCTCGACGCCGGGCTACGCCTACGGCCAGGCCTCGACGTTCTGCCTCATCTTCGGCGAGCCGACGGACGACCCGGTCACGCTCAAGCGCGGTGTGCCGCCGCCGCTGGCGAGCCCGCTGCAGTGCGCGATGCTGCTCGAGGGCGTGCATCTCTTCCACGGCGCCGGACTGCTCTCGACAGCCCACGGCGCGGACGAGCTCGAGCATGTGGCGCGAGCCTTCCCGCGTGCGCTCGAGCGCCTGCAGGACGAGGGCCTGATCCCGTGACGCACGACCTCGTGGTCGCCGGCGGCCGGGTGCTGTGCCCTGCCTCCGGCGTCGATGAGATCACCGATGTCGCGATCGACGACGGGTGCATCGCGGCGCTCGGCGACGGCCTGCGCGGGCGCGAGCGCGTCGACGCGGCCGGCCTGCTCGTCACGCCGGGGCTGATCGATCTGCACGTGCACGTCTACGACGGCGTCTCGCACTACGGCATCGACGCCGACCGCTACCTCCTGCGGCGCGGCACGACGACCGGCGTGGACGTCGGCTCCGCAGGGGCCCAGACCTTCGCCGGCCTTCGGCGAATGGTCATCGAGCAGGCACAGACGCGCCTCTACGCCTACCTCCACATCGCCGTCGAGGGCATGATCTCGGTGCTCGTGGGCGAGCTGGAGGACCTGCGCTGGGGCTCAGTGGAGCAGTGCGTGGCCGTGGCCGACGCCAACCGCGACGTGATCGCCGGGGTCAAGCTGCGCGCAGGCCACCAGATGGTGGGACCCGATCCGCGGCCGGCCGTGGCGCTCGCGCTCGAGGCCGCCGACGCGCTGCGGCTGCCGCTGATGGTGCACGTGATCGACATGGGCATGCCGCTGCCCGAGCTGCTCGCCCAGATGCGCCCGGGCGATGTCGTGACGCACTGCTTCCACGGCAACGAGGGCAGCCTGCTGAATGAGGGGGGCCGCGTCTGGCCCGAGGCCCGCGCGGCACGCGAGCGCGGGATCCTCTTCGACATCGGCCACGGCTCCGGCTCGTTCACGTGGCGCGTCGCGCGCGCGGCGCTCGAGCAGGCCTTCCCGCCTGACACGATCTCGAGCGACATCCACACCTACAACCACGACGGCCCGGTGCACGACCTGCCGCGAACGCTCTCCAAGCTCCTGCACCTGGGCATGCCGCTCGGCGACGTGATCGCCGCGGCCACCTGGCGCCCGGGCGAGCACCTCGGCCACGTCGCCCCGGCCGGGCTGGGAACGCTGGCGAGCGGAGCGCCCGGCGACCTCAGCCTGCTCGAGCTGCAGCGCGGCAGCTTCGCGCTGACCGACGGCGAGCACCGTCTCTCCGACGGGGTCACCGAGCACGCCGTGGAGCGGCTGGTCGCCCGCAGCGTCGTGCGCGCCGGCACTGCGCTGGCGTGCGACGAGCCCACGTGAGGCCCCTGCGCATCGCCGGCGGCCGCGTGGTCACGGCGTCAGGCGTGCTCGACGGCGCCGACGTGCTGATCGAGGAGGGCCGCGTCGCTGCCGTGGGCGACACGGCGGCGGGCGCGCGCGAGCTGGATGCGCGCGGCTGCTACGTGCTGCCGGGGGGCTTCGACCCCCACGCGCACGCCTACGAGGCCCTGTCGGAGGCTCCCGCGGCTGCGCTCCGCTCGGGCACGACCGCGCTCGAGGCCTACGCTCCGCCCGCGCCCGGCGAGCGCGTGGAGGACGCCTGCGCCCGCTGGGTGGCGCGCGCCGCCGGCTCTGCCTGCCGGATCGAGCCGCTCGCCACCGTGTACGAGCCCGGCGCGCTGGACGAGGCGTCGTTCGCCGCGCTGGCTGCTCAGGGCGTGCACGGCATCAAGCTCTTCCTGGCCTACCGCGAGCTCGGCATGGAGGCCGACGACGAGCTGCTCATGCGCGCGCTCGGGTGGGGCCGCCGGCACGGCGTCGTCCCGCGCCTGCACTGCGAGAACGGCGGCGCGATCCACGTGCTGCGTGAGCGGCTGCGCGCGGCGGGCGACCTCGGCGCCGATGCGCACCCGCGCTCCCGCCCCCCGCTGGTCGAGGAGGAGGCGGTGCGCCGGGTGCTCGATCTCGCCCGGCTCAACGGGGCGCCGGTCTACATCGTCCACGTCTCGACCGCCGGCGGGGTCGAGGCGATCCGCCGCGCACGCGCCGAGGGCCTCGACGTCGTCGGCGAGACGTGCCCCCAGTATCTGCTGCTGAACGACGGCGTCTACGCCGGCCCGCTCGCGCCGATGGGCGTGATCTCGCCGCCCCTGCGTCCGCAGGAGCACGTCGAGGCCGTCTGGGAGGGCGTGCTCGACGGCACGCTGACGGCGATCGGCTCCGACCACTCGCACCGCGGCTCCCGGCCCTCCTCACCCTTCGACGAGCTCGTCTCGGGCGGTCCGGGCGTGGCGGCCCGCATGCCGCTGATATTGACGGCGAGCCTGCGCGACGGACGGCTGCCCATCGAGCTCGCGACGAGCCTCCTGTGCGGCGGCGCCGTCGTTGAGCCGGGCATGCCCGGCGACATCCTCGTCTGGGATCCCGAGCCCTCGTGGACGCTGACGGCGGTGACGCTCGGCGAGCAGCTGGATGCGACCGTCTGGCACGGAACCAGGGTGCGCGGGCGTCCGCGCGCCGTACTGCGCAACGGCGAGGTGGCGGCATGAGGATCGGCGTGATCGGCTGCGGGTGGATCGCGGAGACGCATCTGGCAAACCTGGCGGCCCTCGGCGAGGAGGTCGCCTGCGTCTGCGATCCCGATCCGCGGCGCCGCGCGTGGGCGGCCGGGCTGACGGGCGCCGAGCAGTTCGCCGACTGGGAGTCGCTGCTGGAGAGCGGTCAGCCCGAGGCGCTGCTCGTCCTGACCCCGCCGCGCCTCCACCGGGCCGTGACCGTGGAGGCGCTCGAGCGCGGGCTGCCGGTCTACCTCGAGAAGCCCGTCGCGCGCGACCTCGACGAGGCGCGGGTGATCGCCGACGCGGTCGAGCGCACCGGCGTCGTCTGCGCGATCGGCTACCAGTGGCGCGCGATCACGTGGCTGCCGGAGCTGCGCCGGCTGTTCGCCGACCGCAGCCTGGGGCTGCTGGCGGTGCGCATGTTCGGCGCCACGGCGGGCCGGACGTGGTTCACCGATCAGGCCGCCGGCGGCGGTCAGGTGCTCGAGCGCGCGAGCCACGGGATCGACCTCGTGCAGGCGGTCGCGGGCCCCGCGGTGAGCGTCTCGGCGACCGGCGCGAACATCCCCCTCGCGGGCTCGGATCGCCCGGCCGGCAGTGAGATCGACGACGTGCTGGCACTCACGCTCGAGCTGGAGCGAGGAGCCGTCGCGACCGTGCAGGTCGTGTGGCAGCGAGAGGACCTGCCGCGCACCTACGAGTTGGACGTGATCGGCGACGGCGCGCGCGTCGAGGCGATCCTCGACCCCGAGTTCCGGGCACGGGGGGTCGCCGACGGCGAAGCAGTCGACCTGCGGGACGACGGCGCGCCGAGCGCCCATGGGATGGAGCGCTTCCTGGCCGCGGCGCGCGCGGGCACACCGGCCGCGGTGGCCTGCACGCCCGCCCAGGCGAGCGCCTCGCTCGCAACGGCGCTGGCGTGCGAGCGCGCGCTGAAAAGCGGCGGGCGCGTCCTCGTGGACGCGCCCGCCTAGTGCAGCTCAGGAGGCGCTGACGCCGGCGCCGATCGGGCAGCTGACGCCCGTGCCGCCGAGGCCGCAGTAGCCGCCGGGATTCTTCTGGAGATACTGCTGGTGATACTCCTCGGCCGGATAGAACGTGCCGGCCGGGGCGAGCTCCGTCGTGATCTGGCCGCGGCCGCGCTCGGAGAGAGCGGCCTGGTAGGCCTCGCGCGAGGCGATCGCCGCGTCGCGCTGGGCGTCGCTCGTCCAGTAGAGCGCCGAGCGGTACTGGGAGCCCATGTCGTTCCCCTGGCGCATGCCCTGCGTCGGGTCGTGGCCCTCCCAGAACGTCTTCAGGAGCTGCTCGAAGGGCAGCACCTTCGGGTCGTAGGCGACCAGCACGGCCTCTGTGTGGCCGGTGCGGCCGGAGCAGACCTCGGCATAGCTGGGGTTCTTGGTGAAGCCGCCCGCATAGCCGACTGCCGTGGAGTAGACGCCCGGCAGCTGCCAGAACAGCCGCTCCGCGCCCCAGAAGCAGCCGAGGCCGAACTGCACGACCTCGATGCCCTCGGGGAAGGGAGGCAGGAGCGGGGTGCCGAGCACCACATGCCTGGCCGGTACGGGGAGCGGCTCGTCACGGCCGGGCAATGCATCGGACTCGGCGATCAGGTCGCGGCTCTTGGTCAGGAACTTCAGCATCAATCCTCCAATTCGTATGCCCTGCGTAGTCTCGCACGCGCGCGTTTCGTTACGAAGCGCCCGCCATGAAGCGGCCGCTCCCGGACGCGCCCTCGAACTGGCCGTCCCGCGCGAGCACGGCACCGCGCTGGAGCACGACCCGAGGCGGCACGTGCGGCAGGCCGCGGAAGATCCCGTTGTCGACCAGCCAGTACGGCGGCACCTCCGGCACCGGCCGGACGTCGGCTGGGTCGAGCACGACGAGATCGGCGTGCCTTCCCGGGACGAGCGCCCCCTTCTCCGGCAGGCGGAAGATGCGCGCGGGGTTCTCGGCGGTGGCGCGCGCGACGTGCTCCCAGCCGAAGCCGTCCACCACGCCGACCCGCGCGGCGAGCAGCGGCAGCAGCAGGCCGTTTCCCGCAGCCCCGTGCACGGCCTCCAGGAAGCCCGGGCCCGGCGCCTTGACGCCTGCCGGCCAGGCGGCGTGATCCGCCGCGGCAACCTCGATCGTGCCGTCCAGGAGCCCCCTCCAGAGCGCGGCGCGGTGCTCGGCGGTACGCAGCGGCGGGCTCATGACGAAATCGCCGGGGCGCTGGCCCAGGTACAGCGACTCGTCCAGCAGCAGGTGATGTGGGCAGCACTCGCCGTGCACAAGGAGGCCGTGCATGCGGGCCAGGCGCAGGTGCTCGACCGCGCCCTTCGTGGAGAGGTGCACGCAGTAGGTCTCGGCGCCGCTGGCTGCGGCGAGGGCAAGTGCGCGGCCGACCGCGTCGGCCTCGGAGACCGGCGGGCGGGAGGCGGCAAAGCCGGCGTACCCGGTCGCGCCGACGGCGATTGCCGCCTGGAGCCGCGGCCGGATGATCGGCCAGCTCTCGCAGTGCGCCTGCATGATGCCGCCGGCGGCCGCGACGGCCTTCCAGACCGCCAGCAGATCCTCGTCCTGCATGGGCTCGCCGAGCTGGCTGTAGGCGAGGAAGACCTTCAGCGACGGCACGCCGCGGGCGACGAGCTCGGGGATCTCGCGCAGCGCTTGGGGGTTCGCCTCCAGCATCCAGCAGTGCAGGGCCACGTCCACGGCGCTCGCTCGGATGTCGCGCAGCCGCCGCTCCAGCGGCGCGACGAGGCCTTCCCCCTCCACCTGCATCGCGAAGTCGATGATCGTCGTGGTCCCGCCCATCGCCGCCGCGCGCGAGGCGTCCTCGTAGCTGTCGGCCGAGGTCGTGACGCTGCCGTCCATGAGGCGGTAGTCGAGGCCGACGTGGACGTGCGCGTCGACTGCCCCGGGAAGCACGACGCAGCCACGCGCGTCGATCTCGTCGACCGCACTCCCCTCTCCGGGCTCGGCGATCGCGGCGATCAGCTCGTCCTCGATCAGGACGTCGGCCGCGCGCGCGCCGCCGGGCGCGACCACCAGGCCGCCGCGCACGGCGACCGTGCGGCTCACGGCGCTGCGCCGGGCACCGGCTGAGCGCGCAGGAACTGCTCCAGTGCCTCCGCGTCGCCGGAGCTCCGGTGCTCCGGCGGCAGCTCGTGGCCGATCGCGGCAAGCGCCGCGCTCAGGGCCTTGCGCTGGCGGGTGCCGGCCGAGTCGCGCGCGCGGGTCACGACGACGACGGTGTAGTCGTGGCGCAGGTACTCGTCGAGCTGCTCGGCGACCTGCTCGATCCAGCCCGCCGCGACGTCCGGCGGATACCACGTGGCGGGCAGCTGCATGACGCCGTAGCCCGCGCGCTCGCACACGGCGAGCGCGTCGAGGCCGCCCGGCTCGGGGTTGACGAAGGCATCGGCGCAGACGGCGATGCGGAAGCCCCGCTCGTCACCCTCCACGCGGCTGCTCCAGGAGGGCCGAGATCTGCGCGCGCTCGGCGGCCACGTCGTAGCTGGGGAGCTGATGCTCGATGCCGCTCGCGCGCACGTTCTCGAGCCCGCGCTCGGCGAGCTCGGCGATCAGCTCCTCGCTGAAGATGCCGCGTCCGGGAACCAGCGGATAGGGCTCGCTCCCCTTGTCCGGCGCGCCGCCCCATTCGGCGCTCGAGGAGGTGATGCGCACGCCCATGGACGGGCTGCCCTCGACGCCGATAACGACCACGTCCGTGCCGCGCCCGACGTGCGCGGCGATCGCGCCGGCGACGACCTTCGCCTGTCGCCGGCAGTGCCGCCGGAAGGCCAGCGTGTCGGCCTGGTCCTTGACGAGCCAGAAGCGGTGCATGCCCAGGAACCCGTGCTCCGGGCAGGGCATCTGCTCGATCCGCCAGCCGCGCTCGCGCAGCAGCTCGACGAGCGGCGAGTAGATGCCGGGGCAGCGCGCGCCGCCGTCGGTCTTGGAGTTCTGGTTGAGCAGGCAGTGGGCGACGAAGGCGACGCCGGGCGGGCTGGAAGCGCTCACGAGGGCAGTATGTATCGTCAGCGCCCATGGGACGCTACGAAGCACGGGCGACGGTCGACTGGCGGGGTTTCGGCGGCAGCGTCGAGAGCTCGTCGGGGATGCTCGCCACCGCGACGGCCGCACAGGTCGAGCTGGGCGGCCCCGGCGGCGCCACCAACCCCGAGGAGCTGTTCGCCGCGGCCCACGCCAACTGCTTCACCTCGACGCTCACGAGCATGGCGCGCTCCCGCGGGATCGAGCTCGCGCACGTCGTCACCGAGGCGCGGGTGCGGCTGGAATGGAGCGAGGGCGCCGGCGATCACCGCCTCGCGGCCAGCGACCTCTCGGTCGAGCTGACCGCCAGCTCGCCCGAGAGCGACCTGCAGGCTCTGGTGGACGACGCCACGCAGCACTGCCCGGTCTGCCAGGCGATCCGCGGCAACGTGGCGATGGAAGTGACGGCGGCGTTCAAGATAACCGCCCGCAGGGTCCAGCCGATCCCCTCGCAAACGCTGGAACACCGCTGTGGCGGTTGGACCACCACCACGCCGCAGGTATGACGGGGGCAGGCCTCGCCGGCCAGCCGACTGACTCGCACCCACCCACCAAGGGAGGCCTGATCCCCTGCGTCCAGTCCAGCACGCACGGCACGGAGAAGCAGCCTCCGCCCTGCCCAAAGAACCCGCCGACCCAGTAACCGCCCGCAGGGTCCAGCCGATCCCCTCGCAAACGCCGGAACCACCGCTGTGGCGGTTGGACCACCACCACGCCGCAGGTATGACGGGGGCAGGCCTCGCCGGCCAGCCGACTGACTCGCACCCCACGATAAGGGAGGCCTGATCCCCCGCGTCCAGTCGAGCACGCACGGCACGGAGAAGCAGCCTCCGCCCTGCCCAAAGAACCCGCCGACCCAGTAACCGCCCGCAGGGTCCAGCCGATCCCCTCGCAAACGCCGGAACCACCGCTGTGGCGGTTGGACCACCACCACGCCGCAGGTATGACGGGGGCAGGCCTCGCCGGCCAGCCGACTGACTCGCACCCCACAACAAGGGAGGCCTGATCCCCCGCGTCCAGTCCAGCACGCACGGCACGGAGAGGCAGCGATTTCCAGTCACCCGCTCGCGCCACAACACCCTGAAGCCCTGCCGCGGTCCGCCGCCTCGTCACCCCTCGCCGCCACCACGCACGAGCAGCCGCCGCAGCAGCTTCGCCCCGAACACGAGCATGAGGATGAAGACCCCGGAGCCGAGCGTGATCGTGAAGAGCTTCGGTCCCGGCACGACGAGCGGGATGACGACGCTGATCACGAGCCCTGCCGCCACGAGAGCGAAGAACGCGATCGTGAAGGCCCGCGCGCGCGCCATCAGCTGGGGCGGCGGCATCCCCATCGCTAGTACGCCATGAACCCGCCGTCGATGAGCACGTTCGCGCCCGTCATGAAGCGGCACTCGTCGGAGGCCAGGAAGACTCCCAGGGCGGCGACATCCTCCGGCTCGCCCAGGCGCGGCCAGGGCGTGCGCGCGTGGGCATACGAGAGCAGCTCGGGATCCTGGCCTCCCTCGCGCGGGACGATGATCTTGCCCGGTGCGATCGCGTTGCAGACGATGCCCTGCTCGGCGAAGTCGACCGCGATCTGGCGCGTGAGGTTGACGACCCCGCCCTTCATCGCCGAGTAGGCCGCGTTGCCGGGCGCGCCGACCATCCCGTGCTGGGACGAGATGTTGATCACGCGTCCGCGCACCTCGCCGCGCGGCTCCTGGGTGAGCATCTGGCGCACGGCGCGCTGACAGCACAGGAAGAGGCCGCGCAGGCCGACGTCGAGGATGATGTCCCAGTCCTCCTCACTGGTCTCCAGCAGGCCCTTCGAGTGCGCACCCGCCACCATCGCGTTGTTGACGATCACGTCGAGGCGGCCGTCGCCGAGCTCGAGCGCCGCGGCGACGAGGCGGTCGATGTCGCCGCCCCTGCGCACGTCGGCCTGGACGAAGCGGGCGACGCCGCCCGCTGCCGCGATCAGCTCGTCCGTGGTCGTGCCGCCGACGTGCAGCGGGTCGCGGCGGACGTCGCCGACGACGACGCGCGCGCCCTCGGCGGCGAACGCCACGCAGAGCGCCCGGCCGATGCCGGAGGCGCCGCCGGTGACGATGATCGTGCGGTCGGCGAGTCGTTGCACGCTGCGGACGGTAGACGGTTCGATCGCCGTCGCGCTCCGTTCTGAGCTGTGCGCCGGCCCCCACCTGGGCCGTCAGGCACTCGCGGCCTCCCAGGCCAGCGCGTGGGAGAGGACGGCGGCCTCGTCACGGCCGGTGTGCATCGCGCCGTCGGCGGTTACCGCAGAGGGCCAGCCGAGCCAGTTGACGGGGCGCGTATAGGCCGTCATGCGATCGGTCAGCTCGATCGTCGGCGGGACGTCCGCTGCCGGCAGCTCGCCCGGGAAGGTCGGGGAGACGAGGACATCCCACGTGCAGGCGGCCGCGCAGGCCTCCCGCCAGCCGTGCAGCGCCGTCACGAGCGAGGCGCGCTCATGGGCGTCGACGGAGAGGCCGACGGCGAGCTTGGCGTGCAGGTCGTCGTCGTAGGCGGCGCGCTCCGCGGCGTAGAGCTCGCGGTGCACCTCGGCGCATTCGGCCAGGTGCAGCCGCACGAGAGCGGGCGCCGGCGGGAGCCCCGCTGCTTCCAGGAACGCGTCGGTGGTCGGGCCGGCAGCGTGGGCCTCGACGTGGCGGACGGCGAGGCCTGCCGCCGGCACCGCCTGCAGCGGCGCGCCCCGCAGCACGTCGAAGGCGAGCGCGCAGTCGTCGAGCGAGCGCGCCAGCGGGCCGACGTGATCGAACGACGGCGCGAGCGGCCAGAGCCCGTCGGCGGGCACGCTGCCGAACGCGGGCTTGAAGCCGGCGATGCCGCAGGCAGCCGCGGGGAGCCGGATGGAGGCGCCCGTGTCGGTGCCGAGACCGAGCGCGCACAGCCCTGCGGCCAGGGCGCTGGCGTTGCCGCCGGAGGACCCGCCCGGAATGCGGTCGGGCCGGGCGCTGTTGACGACCGCGCCGTAGGCGCGGTTGCGCGAGGTCACGCCCCAGGCGAACTCGTGCAGGTTCGCCTTGCCGAGCATGATCGCCCCGGCATCGAGGAGCCGCCGCACGCTCGTCGCCGAGCGCACCGGCACGTTCTCGCGAAAGATCCCCGAGCCGTACGTCGTCCGGACGCCCGCCGTGTCGAAGATGTCCTTGACGAGCAGCGGCACGCCTGCCAGCGAGCCGAGCGGCGCGTCGCGCGCGCGTGCGAGTGCGCTGTCGCGCGTCAGCGTGATGACCGTGTGCAGATGCTCGTGCTCGGCGATGCGCTGGAGGTGATGACGGGTGACCTCCTCGGCCGACAGCTCACGCGCCCGCACGGCCGCGGCGATGCGCCGTGCGCTCCAGGTGTGCAGCGCCTCCATCAGCTCGCAGTCGCGCGCTCGCCCTGAGCGCGCGCCTGTGAGAGCGACTGGCGCGGCGTCAGCGCCTCGGGGTCGCAGACCAGCTCGAGCAGCGCGGGGCCGCCGGCGGCCAGGGCGCGCTCGAGCGCCGCCCCGAACGCGCCGGTCTCCTCGACGCGCTCCCCGTACGCGCCGAAGCTCTGCGCGAAGGCGGCGAAGTCGGGGTTGACGAGGTCGGTCGCCATCACACGACCGGGGTAGTGGCGCTCCTGGTGCATGCGGATCGTCCCGAGCATGCCGTTGTTGACCACGATCACGAGCACGTCGAGCTCGTTCGCGACCATCGTGGCGAGCTCCTGGGCGCACATCAGGAAGCAGCCGTCCCCGGCGAACGCCACCACCGGGCGCTCCGGATGGACGAGCTTGGCGGCGACCGCCGCCGGCACGCCGTAGCCCATCGCGCCGGAGAGCGGCGCGAGCTGCGAGCGATAGCTCGAGAACTGCCAGAAGCGATGCACCCAGACCGTGTAGTTGCCGGCGCCGTTGGCGACGATGGCGTCCGGCAGCCGCGCCCGCAGATGGGTCAGCACGGCGGCGAGGTCGACGCCATTGCCTGGCGCGGGATCGAAGCTCAGCGCATGCTCGTAGTCGGCGCGCGCCGCGCTGCGCCAGGCCTCGTAGCGCTCCGGGTCGAGCGGCTCCGAGGCGCGCGCCGCGGCCGCGAACTCCGGCAGCCCCGAGACGATGCCGAGCTCGGGGCGGTAGACACGGCCGAGCTCCGTCGCGTCCTGATGCACGTGCACGAGCGTCTGGCTCGGCACCGGCGGCGTGAGGTAGGCATAGCCGCCCGTCTCGATCTCCGACAGGCGCGTGCCGACGGCGAGCACGACGTCGGCCTCGCGCACACGGCGTGCGAGTGCGGGGTTGACGCCGAGGCCGAGGTCGCCGCAGTAGACGGGCAAGTCGTTGTCGACGACGTCCTGGCAGCGGAACGAGGCCGCCGCCGGGATGCCGCTCGCGCTCAGGTAGGCGGCGATGTCCTGCGCGCCGGCTCGCGTCCAGCCGCCGCCGCCGACGATCGCCAGCGGGCGCTCGGCCGCGGCCAGCAGCTCGCGCATGCGGGCGAGCGCCTGCGCTGCGGGCCCCGAGGCCGCACGCGGCGCCGGCACGCCGTCGGGCACATCCGTGTGCGCCGAGAGCACGTCCTCGGGCAGCGCCAGCACGACCGGGCCGGGCCGGCCGGAGAGCGCCGTCTCGAAGGCGCGCGCGACGAGCTCGGGGATGCGCTCGGGCCTGTCGATCTCGAACACCCACTTGGCCAGGCGGCCGAACATCTGCTCGTAGTCGACCTCCTGGAAGGCCTCGCGCCCGCGGTGCTCGCGCGGCACCTGGCCGACGAGCAGGATCATCGGCGTCGAGTCCTGCATCGCGGTATGGACGCCGGTCGAGGCGTGGGTCGCGCCCGGGCCGCGGGTGACCATGCAGATGCCCGGCCGGCCTGTGAGCTTGCCGTAGGCGTCCGCGGCGTTGGCCGCCGCCGCCTCGTGCCGGCATGTGACCACGCGCAGCCGCTCACGGTGCGTGTAGAGGCCGTCGAGCAGCGCGAGGTAGCTCTCACCGGGGACGCAGAACGCAAGCTCCACGCCGTGCAGCTCGAGCTGGTCGGCGAGCAGCTGCCCGCCGCTTCTCACAGGACGACCGGCTCGTCCAGGAAGACCGTGTAGCTCTGCGACTTGGGACGCTCCCGATCCTCCTCGCGCACGTAGCGGATGGACGGCGAGCCCTGCAGCGCCCGCGGCAGCACCATGCAGCGCACGAACGCGCTCGGCTCGGTCGCATGCGTCCAGGCGTGCACGGGATCCGGGCCGCTCTCGAACCACGGCTCGCCAGGCCCGTAGGAGTGGGTCGCGCCCTGCGTCTCGATGCGGATGGAGCCGAACAGCAGCACCCGGATGCCCGGGCCCTGGTGCGTGTGGGGGAACGCCTCGCCGCCGGGCGGGAAGTCGACGCGGTCGCAGCGCAGGAGGTACTCGCCCGGCGGCAGCGTGAGCTCGCGCGCCATCAGCGCGCCCGGCGCAGGCTCGTCCACCAGCTCGAAGCTGAGGTGAAGGCCCTCGGTGGTCAGCTCCAGGCTGCGATGGCTCTCGTCCGCCACCAGCTCCGACCCGGTGGAGAAGGTCGCGGTGTTGGCGTGGACGTCGTAGAGCGCGCGCGTCGCCGCGGGCAGCTCGGCCACGCCCTTGAGCTCCACGACCTGTAGATAGGTAGCCATCAGTTGAAGTACGCCCCTCCGTCGACGACCAGCGACTGGCCGGTGATGAAATCGGCGTCGGGCGAGCAGAAGAACGCGACGGCGCCGACGATGTCACCCGGGAACTGGTCGCGCTGGATCACGCGCCCCTGCAGGGAGACCTGCTGCAGCTTCTCGACCTGCACCGGGTTCGCGAGCACGCCGTCGGACATCGTGAAGCCCGGCGAGACCGTGTTGACGAGGATGCCGTCGGTGCCGACCTCCTTGGCGAGCGCGCGGGTCATCGCGACGACGGCGCCCTTGCTCGTGACGTAGTGCAGCAGGAAGGGCACGCCCTTGTACGGGGTCCCGGAGGCGATGTTGACGATGCGCCCGGAGCCCGCAGCGCGCATGGCCGGCACGACCGCTCGCGTCGTCAGGAACATGCCGAGCACGTTGACCTCGTAGACCCTGCGCCACTCGGCCACGTCGATCTCCTCGAACGGCTTCGGCACGAGCGAGCTGAAGATGCCGGCGTTGTTGACGAGCGCGTCGATCCGCCCGTAGCGCTCGAGCACCGCGGCGGCCAGCGCGGCGACGTCGGCCTCGTGCGAGACGTCGACGCGCACGCCGAGCCCGTCCAGCTCGGCGGCGGCTTCCTCGTGCCCCTGGAGGTCGGCGATGACGACGGACGCGCCCTCCTCGTGCAGCCGCTGCGCGATGGCGCGGCCGATCCCCTGCGCTCCGCCCGTCACGATCGCGACGCGGCCGGCCAGCCTCATCGGTCGATCCCTCCCATGGCCAGGTACTTGATCTCGAGCCAGTCCTCGATGCCGTACTTCGATCCCTCGCGCCCGATGCCCGACTCCTTGATGCCGCCGAAGGGGGCGACCTCGGTCGAGACGAAGCCGGTGTTGACGCCCACGATGCCGTACTCGAGCCACTCGCCCACGCGCCACACCCGTCCGACGTCGCGGCTGTAGAAGTAGGCCGCGAGCCCGTAGGGCGTGTCGTTCGCGAGGCGGATGCCTTCCTCCTCGTCGCCGAAGCGCCGGATGCCCGCCACGGGGCCGAACGTCTCGTCCTGCGACATCGCCATCGAGTCGCTCACGCCGGTCAGGAGCGTCGGCTCGTAGAAGAGGCCACCGAGATCGTGACGGTCTCCGCCGAGCACCACCTGTGCGCCCTTGGCGCGCGCGTCCTCGACGTGGGCGACGACCTTCTCGAGGCCCTGCCGGTCGATCAGCGGGCCGACATTCACGCCCGGCTCCGTGCCGACGCCGACGCGCAGCGCTCCGATCGCCTCTGCATAGCGCTCCACGAACGCGTCGTGGATGCCGTCTTGTACGAGCAGGCGGTTGGCGGCGATGCAGACCTGACCAGAGTTGCGGAACTTGCAGAGGATCGCCCCGGCCACGGCGGCATCGAGGTCGGCATCGTCGAAGACCAGGAACGGCGCGTTGCCCCCGAGCTCCAGCGAGAGCTTCTTGACCTGTCCCGCGCACTGGGCCATCAGCAGCTTGCCGACGGCCGTCGAGCCGGTGAAGCCGATCTTGCGCACCGTCGGGTTGCCCGTCAGCTCGCCCCCGATCGCGGGCGCGTCCTCGGCGTCGCCGGTGACGACCTGGAAGACGCCGGCCGGCACGCCCGCGCGGTCGGCGAGCTCGGCCAGCGCGAGCGCCGAGAGCGGCGTCTGCTCGGCGGGCTTGCAGACGATCGTGTTGCCGGCGGCCAGCGCCGGCGCGGCCTTGCGCGTGATCATCGCCGAAGGGAAGTTCCAGGGCGTGATGCCGCCGCACACGCCGACGGGCTGCTTGAGCACGACGATGCGCGTGTTCGCCGCCTGCGCCGGGATCGTGTCGCCGTAGACGCGCTTGGCCTCCTCCCCGAACCACTCGAGGAAGGAGGCGGCGTAGCCGATCTCGGCATCCGACTCGGCCAGCGGCTTTCCCTGCTCGCGCGTCAGGATCATCGCCAGGTCGCGGCGGTGACGGAGCATGAGATCGGAGAAGCCGCGCAGGATGGCCGCCCGCTCGCGTGCGGGGCGGGCACGCCAGGCCGGCAGCGCCGCGGCCGCGGACTCGATCGCGCGCCGCGTCTCGGCGGCGCCCATGCGGGGGACCTCGGCGAGCAGCTCGCCGCTCGCCGGATCGTGCACGGGAAAGGTCGAGCCGGAGTCGGCGGGCGCCCAGGCCCCGTCGATGTAGCCGCGGTCGCGCAGCAGCCCGGGATCGTCGATCAGCATGCCGGGATTGTGGCAGCCGTCAGTGAGCCGCGGCGGACTCGACCCCCAGGTAGCGCCGCTGGGCGTCCGGATCGTCGCGCAGCTTGTCGGCCGTCGTCTCGGCCGCGATGTGGCCGCTGACCATCACGAGCTGGCGCTCGGCGACGGAGGTGGCGACGCCCAGGTTCTGCTCGACCAGCAGGATGCCCATGCCCTCGGCGACGAGGTTGTGGCAGGTCTCGATCACGTTCTCGACGATCGTCGGCGCGAGACCCTCGGATGGCTCGTCCATGACCAGCAGGATCGGATTGAGGAGCAGCGCGCGCCCGATCGCGAGCATCTGCTGCTCACCGCCGGAGAGCTGCGTCGCACTGATGCGCTTGCGCTCGGCCAGGCGCGGGAAGAGCTGATAGATCGCCTGCGGCGTCCAGCGCCCCTTCTGCGTCGGGCGAATCATGCGCAGGTGCTCGTCGACCGAGAGCGACGGGAAGAGCCGCCGCCCCTGGGGCACGTAGCCCACGCCGGCGGCCGCGATCACGAACGGGAGCCGGCCGCGCAGCTCCTTGCCCGCGACGCGGATCGAGCCCTTCGTCTCGCGGCAGAGGCCCATGATCGTGTTGCAGAGCGTCGACTTGCCCATGCCGTTGCGGCCGATCAGCGCGATCGCCTCGGTGCCCATCGAGAACGACACACCCTCGAGGATGTGCGCCGATCCGTAGAAGGCGTGCACGTCTTCGAGCTCGAGCAGCGGAGCGTCACTCATTCGTGAACCTGCTGCCGAGATAGATGTCGTGCACCATCTGGTTGTCGCGAATCTCCTCGGGCGTGCCCTCGACGATCTTCTGGCCGTCGTGCATCATCGTCACGTAGCCCGCCACGCGCAGCGCGATGTCCATGTCGTGCTCGATCAGGATCAGCGTCACGTCCGGCGGCAGCGAGAGCAGGAGCTCGGTGAGGCGCTCGCGCTCGCCGCGGGAGAGGCCGGAAGCGGGCTCGTCGAGCATCATCAGCTTGGGGTCGGTCGCGCTCGCCATGCCGACCTCGAGCTGGCGCTGCTGACCGTGCGAGAGCGAGCCGACGAGTGCGTGCAGCGAGTCGGCGAGCCAGACGCGCTCGGCGGCGGCCCGGGCGCGCTCGCGCTGCTCCTTCTCCCGCGCCGGCGAGCGCAGGAGCCGCAGGCGCCCGCCGTCGTGCCCGATGATTGCGAGGTAGAGGTTGTCCTCGACCGTCAGCCCCGGGAAGAGGCGCGACTTCTGGTACGTGCGGGAGACGCCGAGCCTCGGCCGCACGCGCGCGGGCAGGTTGGTGACGTCGGTGCCCATGAGATCGATCGTGCCGGAGGTGGGCTGGAAGTCCCCGGCGATCAAGTTGAACAGGGTCGTCTTGCCCGCGCCGTTCGGGCCCAGGATGGCGCGGCGCTCGCCGTGCGCGACGTCGAGATCGACGTCGCGCACGGCCTGCACCCCGCCGAAGCGCCGGCCGACCCCCCGCAAGCGGAGGATCGTGCCGGCGCTCTCGGCAGCGACGGGAACCGCCGCTTCAGTCAACGCTGAACCTTCACTCGCCGACTAGACCTTCGTGACCTTCCACGGAATCTTGCCGTCCGCGGACTTCGTGCAGGCCGGGCTCGTGCCGCTCGGAGCGGGCTTCGTCGGCGAGAACGCGCCGCCGAAGGTCTGCGGGACGCCGACGACCTTGTAGACGGTCTTGACGCCGAGCGTGCCGTTGTTGTCGAACAGCTGCGCGACGAACGTGTCGCCGATCGCCTGGCGGTTGTTGTCGAGCTTGAGCCGGTAGCCGTTCGGGTCGACGACGCTGACCTTGGCCATCGCCTTCTGGAGGGCCTTCTGGCCGCCCGAGATGTCGCCCTTGACCTTCTGGAGGCCGTAGATCAGGCCACGCGCGTTGTTGTAGTAGTTCACGAAGAACACGTTGCCGGGGCCCGTGACCGTCGCCTTGCCCTTGAGGGGCGGAAGCTGGTTCCACGTCTTGCCCGTGAGCGCCAGGAACTTCGAGTACGCGGCCGACGGGACGTCTGCGACGGTGCCGCCCGTGCCGGCGTAGGCCCCGGCGATGCGGAGGCCCAGGTCGGCGAACGTGCCGGCCGTGTCCCAGAACAGGTTGCCCATGTGCTGCTTGGCGTTGATGTTGCCGAACTTCTGCTCGAAGGCCTTGAGCGCGCTGAGGGTGCCCGTGCCGCCGACGGTCCAGAAGTAGCCGTCGATCGAGTTCGGCGGATCGAGCTGCGCCACGTACGACGAGTAGTCGGTCGTGTTGAGCGGCGGCAGCACGCGCTTCTGCACCTGGCCGCCCAGGGCGCAGAACTCGGCGATGAACCCGGCGGCCGACGTCCAGCCGAACGAGTAGTTGTCCTCGATGACGTCGACCTTGCGCCAGCCGAGCACGTTGTAGGCGACCCAGCCGGTGCCGGCGTTCCACTGCGCGCCGTCGGCGTTCCAGCGGAAGAAGTTCGGCGCGCGCACGATCATCGTCGTGTCGAGTGCGCCCGACGTGCCGTTGACGAACGTCTTGGTCGGGTGCGCCTTGGCGTACTTGGCGACCGTGACGCCCTCGTCACCGGAGAGCGGGCCGATCAGGATGTCGGCCTTGTTCTTCTCCATCAGGCGCTTCGTCTCGCTGAGCGCGAGGTCGGCGGAGTCGTTGGAGCAGCCGATGCCGACGAGCTTGATGGGATGACCGCCGATGGAGGCGCCCTTCATGCCCTTGAGCGGGTCGTTCTTGTTGACGACCTTGGCGCCCGCGAGCTCGGTGAAGGCCATGATCGCGCCACCGACGTCGGCGCCGTAGAACGCGGCGAACGCGCCCTTGCAGTCCGAGAGGATGGCGATCTTGATCGGCGAACCGGCGGCCGACGCCGTGGGCTTCGCGGTCGACGCGGTGGCCGTACAGGCCGCCACGAGCGCCACGAGCGGAAGCGCATACCTCAGCTTCCGCAAGCGCGAGAGATTCACGTGTGGGTTCTCCTTTGTGTCGGGGGGCACGATGCCTGGCAGATTGGACGTCGAGGGGAAACGGCGAGTTAGTCGCCGGCGGCGGGCACGGGGGTGGGCCTGCGACGACCCACCCGGTCGAGAGCCTGCTCCCAGAGGCCGAGCAGGCCGTCGGGGGAGACGAGCACGATCGCGAGGAAGATCAGGCCGATCAGCGAGTTGAAGGTGCCGAACTTGACGCCGCCGAGCGAGAAGTCCGTGGCGGCGAGCCGGTCGTTGATGTAGACGTAGGCGAGCGCGCCGACGAACGCTCCCTCGATCCGGCGCAGGCCGCCGATGACCGCGATGATGAGCACGTTGATCGTCGCGTTGAGGCCGATCGTCTGCGGGTCGACGTGGCCGTTCCACCACACGAACAGGACGCCCGCGATGGAGGCGATGAAGGCGCCGACGGTGAACGCCAGGGCCCGGTGGAGGGCGACGCTGTAGCCGAGCGAGCTCATGCGCACCGGCTCGTCGCGGATGCCCTGCATGGCGAGCCCGAAGGGCGTGCGGATGAGGTAGCGGACGAACCAGTAGAGCAGGAGCGCGAGCACGAGCGCCAGGTAGTAGAGGCGGTGCGGATGCTTGTCGCTGAGGATCGAGGGCGGCACGATGCCGCTGACGCCGCCGAAGCCCGAGATGTTCTCGATCTGCGAGAACGAGAGGTTCGCGATCACGCCGTAGGTGAGCGTGATCATGAGGAAGTAGATGCCGGTCGAGCGAGCGGCCAGGCCGCCGTAGATCAGGCCGATGCCGATGCCGATCGCGAGCGCCGGGATGATGCCGACCCAGGGCGAGTAGCCGAGATTGAGGCCTTTCGTCGCCGTCGTCGTGAGGTTGCCGAAGGCGAAGCCCGCAATGCCGAAGATCGCCGTCTGGGCGAGCGAGACCATGCCGCCGTACGACGCGAGGAAGACCAGGCTCATGGCGACGATGCCGAAGATCAGGACCTGCGTCAGCAGTTGGTCGACGGTATAGGCCGAGAAGAGCAGGGGGGCGAGCACCGCGATCACGAGCGCCAGGCCTGCGATCGACCTCTCGATCGTCTGCTTCTGGCTCACGCAGGCCGCCCGAAGATGCCGTACGGGCGCACCGCGAGCACGATTGCGAGCAGGACGAAGGTGAAGATGACCGCGTACTGCGTGTTGTCGGCGGGCAGGTAGGCGGCCGAGAACGTGCCGATGATGCCGTAGAGCATCGAGCCGATCGCCGCGCCGCCGAGCGAGCCCATGCCGCCGATGATCACGACGACCAGCGAGTTGAGCAGCCAGATGCCGTCGGTGCCGTTGGCGACCGCCGTCTGCGACGTGCCGATCACGGCGCCCATGCCCGCGAGCGCGGAGCCGACGAAGAACGCGATCATGAACGTGCGCTGGATGTTGACGCCGAGCGCCGCGACCATCGCGCGGTCGTCGACGCCGGCCCGGATCACCATGCCGGTGCGCGTGCGCTTCAGCCAGACCCACAGGGAGAGCCCGATCACGAGCGCGAGGCCGAGGATGAAGAGGCGCGCGCCGGAGTACGAGAAGCCCTTGACGTGCAGGTCGACGAACTGGTTGATCCTGCCCGGGAACGACATGTCCTCGGCCACGCCGCCGCCGGTGTGCACGACGACCTGGTCGGCCACGATGACCGAGATCGCGATCGTGATCAGCGCCTGCCGCAGATCCTGTCCCTGATTCCAGCGCAGGAACAACTGCTGCATGGCGAGGCCGAGCGCGCCGGCGATCAGCGCCGCGATCAGCAGCACCACGAACCAGTTGACGATGCTGACCTGCTGGGAGGAGATCGTGATGTCGGGACTGCCGGTGATGATCCGGCGCTGAATGTTGATCGCCACGTACGCGGCCACCAGGTAGAGCGATCCGTGCGCCATGTTGACCACGCGCATGAGCCCGAAGACGAGCGTGAAGCCGCTTGCGACCACGAAGTAGAGGGCGCCGACGGTGATCGCGTCCAGCAGCGTCGAGAAGAACGTGGTCGGGTCGCTGTGCGCCGGCCGCTCCGCGAAAACGAACACGTAGAGCAGGCCCAGCGCGAGCGCCGCAAGCGTCACGCCCCACCCGAGATGGCGTCGATAGGCAAGTGCGACCGGCACGGAGCGCAGACGCTACAGCAATTCCCGGACGACGCCAAACGCGTTCCGGAGGGCGGAACAGCTGGCTGGACGCCGCGCGCGCCGAGGCGGCATACTCCCGCCGTGCCTGCAGCGCGCATCTCGCGAATGGACTCCCTCCCGGAGTTCGCCCTCGCACCCGGCGTGAATGCCCGAGCGCTCTTCGGCGACGCGACGATGCTCAACCTGGTCGAGCTCGAGCCCGGCGCGATCGTGCCCCGGCACTCGCATCCGCACGAGCAGATGGGCATCGTCCTGAGCGGCGAGATCGTGATGGAGTTCGACGGCGAGGAACGCGCCTGTCATGCCATGGATGCGATGCACATCCCCTCCGGCGTCGCCCACGGGGCCCACGCGGGCCCCGAGGGAGCCGTGGTGCTCGACGTCTTCGTGCCGATCCGCGAGGACTTCCGGGCCAAGGCGGGCGGCGGGCAGTAGATTCCGGCCGACAGGCCGACAGCGCAACGAGAGGACAGCATGCCCATCATCAACGTGAAGGTCTACGAGGGCCGTCTCACCGCCGAGACCGAGCCGCAGCTGATCGCCGGCATGACGCAGGTGCTCGTCGACACGTTCGGTGAGGGCATGCGCGAGCACACGACCGTGATCCTCGAGGAGATCAAGCCGAGCCGGTGGGGCGTCGCCGGAAAGTCCGCCTAACCCATCCCCAGGAGGGACACGCGCACATGAGCGTCGTCGAAGTCACCGCGCCCGGAATGCTCGACCTCGTGGAGGCCGACGCAGAGCTCGAGCAGATCGGCTCGGGCTTCACCTTCACCGAGGGCCCGCTCTGGACGAACCGCGACGGCGGCTCGCTGCTGTTCTCGGACATGCCCGGCGACACGCGCCGCCGCTGGACCGCAGCCGGTGGCGTCGAGGTCGTGGCGCACCCCTCGAACAAGGGCAACGGCCTGGCCTGGGATCTCGAGGGCCGCCTGCTGATCTGCGAGCACACGACGAGCAGCCTGGTGCGCATCGAGCCCGACGGCTCGCGGACGGTGCTCGCCTCGCACTGGCAGGGCAAGGAGCTCAACAGCCCCAACGACGTCGTGGTCGCATCCGACGGCTCGATCGTCTTCACCGATCCGCCCTACGGCCGCTGGCCCGGCTTCGGCGTCGAGCGCGAGCAGGAGCTGGACTTCTGCGGCGTCTACCGCATCGCGCCCGACGGCGAGCTCTCGCTGCTCGCCGACGACTTCCAGAAGCCGAACGGGCTCTGCTTCTCGGCCGACGAGAAGACGCTCTGGATCAACGACACCGACGGCGGGCACATCCGCCGCTTCTCCGTCGGCTCGGACGGCGCGCTGAGCGGCGGAGACGTCATCTACCAGATGGAGGGCTTCAGCCTGGAGACGGGTATCCCGGACGGCCAGAAGCTCGACGAGAACGGCAACCTGTGGGTCTCCGGCCCCGGCGGGCTGCACGTCGTCACGGGCGACGGCGAGCTGCTCGGCCGCATCCTCACACCCGAGAACGTCGGCAACCAGGCGTGGGGCGGCTCGGACTGGAAGACGCTCTTCATCTGCACCTCCTCCACGGTGCACACGCTGCGAACGACCGTCGCCGGGCATCGCACGCCCAGCATGAACTGAGGAGTGAGAGATGGCTGATCTCGAGGCAATCGACCCCGCCCGCACGGTCTTGATGGTGCTCGACATGCACCGCGACGTCGTTGCGGACGATGGCGCGTCGAAGGACTCGGGCGCGCCCGAGCACGCCGCCAAGCAGAACGTGGTCGAGAACATCAAGACGCTGCTGGCCGCGGCGCGCAAGGGCGGCACGCCCGTGCTGCACATCCACCACCGCAAGGGCAAGGGCGCGCGGCCGCACGGCAGCATGAGCCGCATGTTCCGCGGCCTGCGCGAGGGCGAGGGCTTCGACGCGGGAACGCGCGGCATGGAGGTCATGCCGGGCCTGGAGCCCCAGGAGGGCGACCTCGTGATCGAGAAGGAGCGCGCGAGCGCGTTCGCCGGCACCGAGACCGACATCGTGCTGCGCGCGATGGCGATCGACACGCTGATCCTGACGGGCGCCTGGACGAACTTCTCGGTCGAGAGCACCGCGCGGCAGGCCACCGACATGGGCTACCGGGTGATCGTCGCGAGCGACGGCACCTCGTCCATCAGCGAGGAGTGGCAGCAGGCTGCGATCAGCTTCGCGCTCACCTGGCTGTGCGAGATCGGGACGTCCGCGGAGATCGCGGCGAAGCTCTGACCACGACCCGGGCAGGGACGATGCGGGTGCGCGCGGCGCTCTTCGAGGCGCCGGGCGCCCCGCTCGTCGTCCGCGAGATCGATCTCGAGGGGCCGGGCCCGCACGACGCGCTCGTGCGCATCGACGCCGTCGGCATCTGCGGCTCCGACCTCCACGTGATCAAGGGCGAGTGGGTGCGGCCGCGGCCCATGGTGCTCGGCCACGAGGGCGCCGGCGTGGTCGAGGCGGTGGGCTCCGGCGTCTCGGGCCTGGCCGTCGGCGATCGCGTGATCCTCTCGTGGGCGCCCGCCTGCGGCGAGTGCGGCCCGTGCCTGGCCGGGCGCACCACGGCCTGCCTGCCGCTGCGCGCGGGCATCGGCGCGGGGACGCTGCCCGACGGCACCACGCGCCTCTCGCAGGGCGGCGAGACGATCTACCGCATGACTGCCGTGGGCGCGCTCGCCGAGCGCGTCGTGATGCCGGCGAGCGGCGTGCTGAAGGTCACGCACGAGCTGCCCGCGGCAGAGGCGGCGCTGCTCGGCTGCGCAGCCCTGACCGGGATCGGCGCCGCGCGCGGGGTCGGTCGCGGCGACGTCGTCGTCGTGATCGGCGCCGGCGGCGTCGGCCAGTTCTGCGTCCAGGGCGCGCGCTTGCGCGCTGCCTCCGCGATCGTGGCGGTCGACCCGCTGCCCGCCCGCCGCGCGCTCGCGCGCGCCGTCGGCGCCACGCACGACTGCGACCCGGCAGAACTGGCGGAGCTGCTCGCCGGGCTCGCGCCGGACGGAGCCGACTGCGCGCTCGAGGCGGTCGGCTCGCCGGGCACGGCAGCGCTCGCACTGGCGAGCGTCCGCCCCGGTGGCCGGGCGACGCTCGTCGGCATGCCCCCGGCCGGCGCGCGCCTCGATCTCGACCCCGCGGAGTTCACCAATCGCGAGAAGGTGCTGACCGGCACCGTCTACGGCTCCGGCGACCCCGCCGAGGCTCTCCCGTCCCTGCTCGCGGACGTCGCCGCGGGCCGCGTCCTGCTGAGCCCCCTGGTCGGCCCGTCGTTCCCGCTGGAGCGGGCGGACGACGCCATTCGAGCCGCCCTGGCCGGCGAGCCGGGCCGCGTCATCGTCACTCCAGGAGCACCCCATGCGCCGTGAGATCCGCGCGCCCGGCATGGCCGAGCCGCTCAGCCACTACTGCGACGCCGTCGAGGCCAACGGCTTCCTCTTCGTCTCGGGCTGCCCCGCCACGGACGAGCACGGCGAGCTCGTCGGCGGCGACGACGTGGTCGCCCAGTGCGCCCAGGTGCTGAAGAACCTCGGCGCGATCCTGGCCGCCGGCGGCTGTACGCCGCAGGACGTCGTCAAGGTCAACGTCTATCTCACGAACGTGGACGACCGCCCGCTCATCAACCCGCTGCGCCAGGCGTTCTTCGGCGACAGCCGGCCGGCGAGCACGCTCGTCGGCGTGAAGGAGCTGCCGGTGCCGGGCATGAAGGTCGAGATCGAGGCGGTCGCCGTTCTGCCCTAGCGAGAGGACGCGCGGCGGGAAGGAGCGACAGGCCTCTCGGCTATGCCGAGCGCACGGGATTGGAGAGCACGCCGATGCCCTCCACCTCGATCTCGACGACGTAGCCGGGGGCGAGGGCGACGTCGTCGGGCGGCACCACTCCGGTGCCCGTCAGGAGCACCGAGCCCCCCGGCAGCGGGTTCTCGCGCACGCACCAGCGGGCGAGCTCCTCGAAGCTGCGATGCATGGCCCCGGTGCTCGTCGAGTCCTCGTTGACGAGCGCGCCCTCGGCGTTCCAGATCCGCACGGAGAGCGCGAGTGGCGCGGCAGGGTCGTCGGGCACGAGCACCGCCGGCCCGAGCGCGCAGCAGGCGGTGAAGAGCTTGGCCTGCGGCAGGTAGAGCGGGTTCTCGGCCTCGATGTCGCGGGCTGTCAGATCATTGCCGGCGATCAGCGCGATGATCGAGCCGTCGGCCTCGAGCACGAGCCCGACCTCGGGCTCGGGCACGGTCCAACGCGACTCGCTGCGCACGCTCACGGGCTCGTTGGGCCCGACGGTGCGGCGGCAGCCGGCGTCCTTGAGGAACAGCTCCGGCCGCTCGGCGTCGTAGACGAGCGCATAGACGTCGGCCGAGGAGGCGCTCTCCTCGATGCGCGCGTGGCGGCTGCGCTCGTAGGTCACGCCGGCCGCCCAGATCTCCTCGGGCAGGAGCGGCGCCAGCAGGGGCAGCGGGGTCAGCCGCGCGGGATCGTCCGCGACGTGCTCGCCGACGGCCTCCCCCGCGCAGCGCGCCAGGCCGCGCCGCAACGCCGCCAGCGGATCGCGCTCGCGCAACTCGCGCACGACGGCGGGGGCGGCCGGATCGATCGCGCCCAGGCGCGGCTCTTCGCCGCCGCCGAGCCGAACCAGGCGCCAGCCGCGTGGGAGGAAGGCGGACATCAGTAGGTGAGCCTGCCGCCCGAGTGGTCGAACGCCGCGCCGGTCGAGAAGGTCATCCGGTCGCTCGCGAGATAGGCGATCAGCTCCGCCACCTCCTCGGCCCGCGCAAGCCGTCCCATCGGCACGCGCGCGAGCATGTAGTCGATGTGCTCCTGCGAGATGTCGCCGAGCATGGGCGTCTCGACCGGCGAGGGGGTGATGCAGTTGACGAGCACGCCAGTCGTCGCGACGTCCTTGCCGATCGCCTTGGTCATGCCGATCACGGCCGCCTTGGCAGCCGAGTAGGCGGCGGCCATCGGGTTGCCTTCCTTGCCCGCGACCGAGGCGAGGTTGACGATGCGGCCGTAGCCGCGCCCGATCATGCCCGGCAGCGCAGCCCGGTTGGCGTAGAAGACGCCGTTGGCGTTGACGGCCATGACGCGCTCCCATTCGGCATCGTCGACGTCGACCGTGCGCAGCGACGCGCCTGAGATGCCCGCGGAGCAGACGAGCACGTCGAGGCCGCCCAGCTCCCGCTCGACCTGGGCGACCGCGGCGTCCAGCTCGGCCGAGCGCGTCACGTCCGCGGCGATGCCGAGCGCGCCGCCGAGCTCCTCCGACGCGGCGCGCACCCGATGGGGATCGAGATCGAGGATTGCCACCCGCCCCCCGCCGGCCTGGATGCGACGCGCGCTCGCGGCGCCGATGCCGCTCGCGCCGCCCGTGATCAGGGCGACGCGCCCTGCGAAGTCCATGCTTGTCATTGCCAGCGTGTATAGCAGCCGTCCGATCGCGCGCGCGCTGTTGCCCGGTACCCTCCGTGCATGGAGCGGGACCCGCTGCTCGACTACCCGCTCGGCGAGCGGCGCCCCGAGCTCGTGAGCACGCCTGCCGGCACGCCGCTCGCGGAGGTCACGCTGGAGGGGCTGCGCTCCGGCCGGGTCGCGCCGGACGAGCTGCGCACGGCCCCCGAGACGCTGCTGCGCCAGGCCGCCGTCGCCCGGGCCGCCGGCCGCGAGCAGCTCGCGCAGAACCTCGAGCGGGCCGCCGAGCTGGCCTCGCTGCCGGAGGACGAGGTGCTCGCGGTCTACACGGCGCTGCGCCCCCGCAGGGCGACGGCCGCCGAGCTCGAGCTGATCGCACGCCATCTCTCGGAGGTCGCCGCGCCCCGTTGCTCCAGCTTCGTGCGGGAGGCGGCCGCCGTGATGGCAGAGCGCGGGCTGCTGCGGGCGTCGGAATGAGCGGGGAGCATCGCAGCGAGCGCTTCCGCGTGCGCGCCACGGCGCCGCTGCGGCGCGAGACGCTGATCAGCCCCGAGCCGGCGCTCGGGCTCATCGCCATGAACGGGCCGGGCGACCCTCGGCCGTCGCTCGTGGTCGAGGACGGAGTGGTGACGGAGCTCGACGGCAAGCCGCGCGAGCAGTTCGACACGCTCGACCGCTTCATCGCCGCCCACGGCATCGATCTCACGATCGCGCCCGAGGCCATGGCGCTCTCCGACGAGACGCTGGCGCGCCTGCTCGTGGACGTCGACGCCCCGCGCGCCGAGCTCGTGCGGCTCGCCCGGGGGCTGACGCCCGCCAAGCTCGCCCACGTCGCCGGCCTGCTCGACCCGGTCGAGATGATGTTCGCGCTCAAGCGGCTGCGCGCACGCCGGGCGCCGGCCAACCAGGCGCATGTGACGAACCTCAAGGAGAGCCCCGCGCTGCTCGCAGCGGATGCCGCTGAGGCCGCCCTGCGCGGCTTCGCCGAGTGCGAGACCACGGTCGGCGTGTCGCGCTACGCGCCGCTCAACGCGATCGCGCTCCTGGTCGGCTCGCAGACGGGCCGCTCCGGCGTGATGACGCAGTGCGCCGTGGAGGAGCGCCTCAACCTCCGGCTCGCGATCCAGGGCCTCGTGACGTACGCCGAGACGCTCTCGGTCTACGGCACCGACAAGGCCTTCGACGACGGCGACGACACGCCCTGGTCGAAGGCGTTCCTGGCATCGGCCTACGCCAGCCGCGGGGTCAAGGTGCGCTTCACCTCGGGCACGGGCGCAGAAGCGCTGATGGGCCACAGCGAGGGCTGCTCCATGCTGGCCCTGGAGGCGCGCTGCCTCAGCCTCGTGCGCGCGTGCGGGTCCCAGGGCGTGCAGAACGGCGCGATCTCGTGCGTGGCGCTGACGATGAGCCTGCCCGGCGGCACGCGCGCCATCCTGGCCGAGAACCTGATCGCGGCCTGGCTCGACCTCGAGGTCGCCTCGGGCAACGACGCCATCGCGTCGCACTCCCCCACGCGCCGTACGGCCAAGCTGATGGGCCAGTTCCTGCCGGGCACCGACTTCGTGACGTCCGGCTACAGCGTCATGCCGCGGCACGACAACACGTTCGGCGGCGGCAACTACGACGCCGACGACCTGGACGAGTGGATGACCCTGCAGCGCGACTGGCAGGTGGACGCCGGCATCGAGCCGGCCACGGAGGACGCCGTGCTGGCCGTGCGTGAGCGCGCCGGCCGGGCGATCCAGGCGGTCTTCGACGAGCTCGGCTTCCCGCCCGTGAGCGACGAGGAGGTCGCTGCGGCCACGACCGCCCACTCCAGCCACGACGTGCCCGATCGCGATCGCGCCGAGGACGTGCTGGCCGCCGACCGGGTGCTGGCCGAGCGCATCACGGCCGCAGACGTCGCGCTGGCGCTCGATCGCCGCGGCTTCGGCGAGGTCGCCGAACGCGTCGTCGGCATGCAGCGCCAGCGGGTCTCGGCCGACTACCTGCAGACCGCGTCCGTGATCGACGCCGCAGGCGCGGTGCATTCGGCCGTCAACGACCCCAACGACTACCGCGGGCCCGGCACCGGCTACCGCCTCGAGGGCGACCGCTGGGCGCTGCTGCAGGCGCTGCCGCACGAGCTCGACCCGGCCGGGGTCGGCGTCGTCGAGGCGGCCGAGGGGCCCGGCCCCCTGCGCGACCTGGGCGCCTCCGCGCGCGGCGGCGCCGCGGACGAGGTGGTCGTGGCCGTCGGCCCCGCCTTTGGCCGCTCGCTGCGCGAGACGATCGGCGGCATCCCGCACGAGGAGGTGCTCCGCCAGATCTGCGCGGGCATCGAGGAGGAGGGCGTGCGCTCCCGGGTGGTCCGCATCGGCCGCACCTCGGACGTGGCCTTCATCGGCCACGACGGCGCACAGCTGGCCGGCTCCGGCATCGCCATCGGGCTGCAGTCCAAGGGCACCGCGGTGATCCACCGCGCCGACCTGCAGCCGCTCGACAATCTCGAGCTGTTCGGCATGGCGCCGCTCCTGCGCCCGGAGTCGTATCGCCAGATCGGCCGCAACGCAGCCCGTTACGCGAACGGCGGGCGCGCGAGCCCGGTGCCGCTGGTGCTCGACAACTTCGCGCGGGCCAAGCTGATCGTGCGCACGACGCTGCTGCACCGCCGCGAGACCGAGGCGATCGAGCCGGGCGCTGCGGCGATGGACGTTACGCTGGCGCGATGACCGAGGCCGATCTGCAGGCGATCCACCTCTCGCCCGGCGAGGGCGACGTCGTCACCAACCCGCTGGGCGGTCGCTGATCGTCACCGCATAAACCGGGGTCAGGCACGCATTATGCGTGCCTGACCCCGGTTTATGCGCGCTCGCACCCGCTCTGCCTCGAGCTGGGACAGCGGCCAGGCTCGTGCGCCGCGCCGCACACGCGAGGGCGCTCGCCGATCAGTGCAGCGCCGAGCCGATGCTGAGGGCGCCGGCGGCCGCGACCGCCAGCAGCAGGAGCTGGTCGTAGCGGTGCGACGGCAGGCGCCGGAAGAGCCAACTGCCGGTCACGTGGCCGGCCAGTACGACCGGGATCAATGCGGGCAGCCAGACCGCCTCGGCGAGCGCCCGGTGCGGGCCGACGACCGCGAGCACGACGCCGATCCCGACGAGGTCGAGCACGAGGAAGGCCGCCGAGACGGTGTCGCGCACGACCGCGGGCGGGAGGCCGCGGCCCCCCAGCCAGAGTGCGAGCGGCGGGCCGTTCGTGGTCGTCGAGGTCGTCAGGACGCCGGCCGAGAAGCCCGCCCCTGCCGCCGCCAGCCTACCGGGCGTGCGTCGCCCGGCGGGAGCTCGCCGCAGCACGCGGTGGGCGACGAGGCCGCACACGATCACGCCGATGGCGACGCGCAGCGCGTCGGCCGGCAGGACGCGGACGAGCAGCGCCCCGAGCGGGAGGCCCGGAACCGCAGCGAGCATCGCCGGCACGAGCCCGCCCCAGTCCACGGCCGGCGTGCGCCGCTCGCCGGCGAGCACGAGGACGTTGACGCAGAGCCCGAGGATCAGCAGCAGCGCCACCGCACGATCAGGCGCCATCACCGAGTACAGCGACGGACCCGCGAGCAGCGCGAAACCGAAGCCCGTGGCCGCCTGCAAGGCGACCGCGAGCAGCAGGGCGACGGCGACGATCGCGAGCCAGCCGGTCACACGGGGAGCGCCCTGCTCGTCGCGGAGCGCTCCCCGTGGATCCGGCGGCTATCGCTCGACGTGGCTCGCGCCGCCGTCCGGGCCGAGCACGAGATCCCGCTCGCGGTCCGGGATGTGATCGAGCGGCACAGGCGCGAGCGCCTCCAGAAAGGTGACGCCGGGCTCCGAGATCAGTGAGTGCTCGATGCCGCGGTTGACGACGACCACGTCTCCCTGCTTGAGCGTCTTGGTCTCGCCCGCGATCGTCATCGTCACCTCGCCCTCGAGAATCACCATGACCTGCTCGGTGTGCTCGTGCGAGTGCAGCGGCACCTGCTTGCCGGGCTCGTACGTCGCCTTGCAGAGGCAGACCTGCTCGCCGCCGATGGCGCGCAGGTGCACGCCCGGGTGGAACTCGGTCGAAGGAACGTCGTTCCAGCTGCGGAACGGGCCGGCGCTCACCTCAGATGCCGATCACGTCGCGGAAGGGCGAGGACGCGTCCGCCAGGGCCATCACGCTGATCTCCTCGTCGAAGACCACCGTCTTGCCGTCGCGGTGCGCGCCGTCGGCGCCTGCGGCCTTGGCCCGCAGGGCTCGCAGCACGCGCTCCGGCGTCGCCGGCTGCTCCGGCACCCAGACGCCGACGGCATCATGGATCGCCGAGCAGATGGCCGGGCCCTGCGCGTTGTTGGCCATCTCGCCGATCGCCTTGGCGCCGAACGGGCCGTCCTCCGACGGGTTCTCGACGATCACCGAGGTGATCTCCGGGAAGTCCGGCAGGCCGGGCATGAGGTACGCGCCGAACTCGTTGCCACGGCCCTCGGTGCTCGGGTAGTGCGGGTATGACTGCTCGAGCAGCCCGAGGCCGAGGCCCATCATGGCGCCGCCCTCGATCTGGCCCTCCACGAGCGTCGGGTTGATGGCATGCCCCACGTCGTAGGCCTGCACCATCCGCAGCACGGTGACCGTGCCCGTCTCGTCGTCGACCTCGACGTCGACCACGCAGGCGGCGTACGAGATGGCGTGGTCGGGGTCGCACTCGCCGGTGTCGGGATCCGGCATCGAGTACGCCTTGAGGTGCACGCCCGTGCCCGTGATCAGCTCGCCGAAGCCCCACGTGGCTGCCGCCGAGACCTCGCCGACCGACATCTTCTTGTCCGGCGAGCCCTTGACGAAGATCATGCCGTCCTCGACGTCCAGGTCGGCGGGATCGATCTCCATCGCCTGCCCGGCGATCTCGAGCATCTTCTCCTTCGCCTTCTTCGCCGCCTTGAGCACCGCGAGGCCGCCGATGAAGGTGCCGCGGGAGGCGAACGTGCCCGTGCAGAGCGGCGAGGAATCCGTGTTCGAGACGTCCATGTTGACCGAGTCGTACGGCACGCCGAGCGTGTCGGCCACGATCTGGGTGTGGACGGTCTTGGAGCCCTGGCCGAGGTCGACGGTGCCGGCGAAGACGTCGACGCGGCCGTCGGGCTTGATCTTGACCCACGCCTGCGACGGATCGCCGCCCTGGTTCATGCCCGTGGGGTACTCGATGGCGGCGAGGCCGCGTCCGCGATGCCTCATCGCGCTGCCTCCTGGGGATTCCCGAGCTTGGCATTGGCTTCCTGGTCGCGCAGGTGATCGGGCAGCCACTCGCCCGAGCGCGGCTCGTTCTTCATGTCCCGGTAGGTCGCCGAGAGCGGGTGCCCGACGGCCGCGGCGCAGGCCTGGATCGTGTCGATCGTCGAGGGGTCCTCGAGCAGCTTGCGGGTCGGCATGAGATCGCCGGGGCGGTTCGCGTTCTTGAGCCGGAACTCCCACGGGTCGATTCCGAGCAGCGTCGCGATGCGCGTCATCTGCAGCTCGATCGCGAACGAGGCCGACGTCACGCCGAAGCCGCGCATCGCAGTGGTCGGCACGTGGTTCGTCCAGACGACGTAGGCCCGAGTGCGCAGCGCCGGCACCGTGTAGGCGCCCGCAAGATGGAACGAGTGCTTCGTCGCGCCGTAGCTCGAGAAGCGGGTGTAGGCGCCGGCGTCGTGCAGCGTCAGCACCTTGCGGCCGAGGATCCAGCCGTCCTTGCTGACCGCGTCGGCCATCTCGACGTGCCAGGAGGCGCGGACGCTGCCGCACAGCATCTCCTCCTCGCGCGTGAACACCCACCGCACGGGCCGGCGCGCCTTGAGCGCGAGCAGCGAGGCCAGGGGCTCGGAGGCGGAGTCCACCTTGCCGCCGAAGCCGCCGCCGACGGTGCCACCGACCAGCTTGATGCTGCCGGGCGCGCGCTGGAGGTGCTCCGCGAGCACGCCCATCGTGAAGTACATCGCCTGCGTGCAGGTGTGCACCGTCAGGCGGCCGTCGCTCTCGGGGATCACGAGGCAGCCCTGGGGCTCGATCGGCGCCTGCTCGATCGCGCTCGGCCGATAGCTGCCCTTGACGATCAGGTCGGCCTGCTCGAACGCCGCATCCACGTCGCCCTTGGTCACCTTGCGATGGTCATAGGGGTCGTAGAAGAAGACGTTGCCCTTCTCGGTCAGCTGCGGCTGGCCGGGATCGAAGGCCTTGCGGATGTCGAGGAACGGCTCCCTGACCTCGTAGGTGACGTCGATCAGGGCGACCGCCTCGAGCGCCGTCGCCTCGTCGATCGCCGCCACGCCGCCGATCAGCTGGCCCTTGTAGCGAACCTCGCCCTCGGCCAGATATGGCTCGTCGGCCGGTACGCCGAGTGCCTCGAGGTGGCCGACCGTGTTCTTCGGGATGTCCTTGTGCGTGACGACGGCGAAGACGCCGGGGTGCGCCTCGGCCTTGGAGGTGTCGATGCTGACGATGCGGGCGCTGTCGTGCGGAGAGCGCAGCGCCTTGCAGGCGAGCATGCCCTGAACCGACCAGTCGGCCACGTACTTGGTGCGACCGGTGACGTGCGCGAGCCCGTCGTAGCGGGGGAGTCGAGCGCCGACGGCCTTCATACGGCACCTGCCTTCGCGACGGATTCGATTGCGGCGATGATCTTGACGTAGCCGGTGCAGCGGCAGAGATGGCCCTCGAGCGCCTGCATGATCTGCTCGCGCGACGCATCCGGCGTCTCGTTCAGCAGCGCGGTCGCCGCCATCATCATGCCCGGCGAGCAGAAGCCGCATTGCGACGCGTAGCCGTCATAGAAGGCTTGCTGGATCGGGGCCAGGTCAACGCCGTCGGAGAGGCCCTCGACCGTGGTCACCGAGGCGCCGTCGATCGCCGCGACGGGCGTCAGGCACGAGCGCCGCGGCCGCCCGTCGACGAGCACGGTGCAGGCTCCGCAGCCGCCCTGCTCGCAGCCGGCCTTCGGCGACGTGATGAAGAGCTCCTCGCGCAGCACGCGCAGGAGCGAGGTGAGGGCGTCGGAGCGGATCTCTTGCTCGACGCCGTTGACGATCAGGTGCATTCAGCGTCTCCTCTTCAGCCCAGCTGCCCGAGTGCGCGCTCGACGAGCAGCGGCAGCATTTGCTCTCGATACCAGGCCGAGGCAAGCGCGTCGGTCGGCAGGTCCAAGCCGTCGGCGGCGTGCGTGGCGGCGTCCGCCGCCGATGCGCCGGAAGCCAGCGCCGACTCGACGCCGTGCAGGCGGCGCGCCTGCGGGCCGACGCCCGAAGCGGCGACGCGAATCCCGTCGGCGGCCTTGACCGCCGTCACGGCGAGCATCGTGTAGTGGTGCGTGTGCGGCCGATCGAGGCGGGCGTAGCCGAAGGGCTGGCCGCCAGGGACGTCGATGGAGAGCACGAGCCGGCCGCCCCCGCTCCCGAGGAAGGCCTCGACGTCCTCCGTGCGCTCGCCGCCGGCGCCGACCGAGGTGACCCGGGCCCCCAGCGCGAGCAGCGGGGCCTGCAGATCTCCGCGCGGCGCAGCCTGGCCCGCGGTCGCGCAGAGGTTGCCGCCGATCGTCCCGACCGCGCGGATCTCGCCGTCCGCGACGTGCTTGGCCGCGGTCACGAGCGGCTCGGGGGCATCCTCGAGCTCGCCCACGGGCGTGCTTGCACCGATCCGGACGACGCCGTTGGAGTTGTCGACGCCGCTCATGCCCGCGCGGCCGAGCATCAGCACCCGCTCCGGGCGAAGGCGGCCATGCGTCAACTCGGGCAGCAGGATCGTCCCGCCGCCCATCACCGTCACGCCCGCGCCGTCGCCGAACGCGGCGGCGGCCTCGGCGGGCGAGGTGGGTGTCAGCAGTTCCGGTGGTGCGGACATCGAGCCTCCATGCGTGTTTTTCAGACGTACAGCCGGGCGCCGGCGTTCTCGGGCCCCTGGGGGTGGATCTCGGAGAGCGGCTTGAGCTCGGGGATGTCGGCCGTCGTGTACTCCCCCACCGGGCCGTTGATCTCGAGCAGGTTGCCGCCCGGATCGCGCAGGTAGAACTGCACGTTGCCGTCGGCGAGCACGCGCACGCAGTCCGTGAAGACCTCGTCGATCACGCCGAGCTCCTGGGCGCGCCGGTAGACCGGAAGAATGTCGTCCACGGTGATGCCGAGGTGGTGGCGCTTCGGCGCCCCCTCGTCCGCCGGGAAGATGTGGAGCTGGGTGTCGCCGAAGCGGTACCAATCGACGCGGAAGCCGAAGTTCGGAGCCGGGATGCGCTCGACGCCGAAGAGCTCCTCGTAGAAGCGCCCGGACGCATCCTGATCCGGCGATGACACGCTGACGTGATTGATCCGCAGGGCCGGCATCGCCCGGATGCTAGAGCGTTCCGCGGCGGATTGCACCCGCGCGCGGATCGCGTTCCGCATGGCGGAACGACGTGCGGTGCGGAGCGGTCTGTCTAGGATCTTCGCCCAGTGGACGAAGGCTTTGTCGATCCAGGGCGCGCCGAGCGCGTGCGCAGCGCGGCTCCGGCGATCGACGCGCTCTTCGCCGCGGCGCTCGCCGAGCTGGGCGCGCCGGGCCTCGCTTACGGCGTGGCGATCGACGGCGAGCTCGTGCACTCCGGCGGCTGCGGCGCGCGCGAGCTCGCGTCGGGCTCCGTCCCGGATGCCGACACCGCGTTCCGCATCTGCTCGATGACGAAGAGCTTCATGGCGATGGTCGTCCTCTCGCTGCGCGAGGAGGGGCGGCTCGACATCGACGCGCCGCTCGGCTCGATCGCCGCCGATCTCGCGCCGCTCGCAGAGGGCGGCCCCGACGCGCCGCCCGTGACCGTGCGGCAGCTGCTGACCATGGACGCCGGCCTGCCGCAGGACGATCCCTGGGCGGATCGCCTGATGGCGCACGACAACGCCTGGGTGAGCGCCGAGCTGCTCGCGCGCGGGGCGACCCGCTCGCGCGCGCCGGGCACGGCCTTCGAGTACTCGAATTACGGCTGGGCCGCCCTCGGCCGCGTGGTCGAGGCGGTCACCGGCCGGCGGCATCAGGACGTCGTCCGCGAGCGCGTGCTCGAGCCGCTCGGCCTCAGCTCCACCGTCTGGAGCGCGGGCGATCTCCCTCCGGAGCGCGTCGCGACGGGCTACCGCCCCGCGGGCGACGGCTTCAGCGCGGAGCTGCCGCTCGCCGACGGCGGCTACTTCTCGGCACTCGGCGGCCTCTACAGCACCGTCCGCGACCTGGCGCGCTGGAGCGGCGTGTTCCTCGGCGCCGAGCCGCCGCGCGCGGGGCCCGAGAGCGCGCCCGTGAGCCGCGCGACGCTGCGTGAGATGTCGCGCGCCCGCAGCGCCTTCCCTCCGGGCGTCGAGTGGCCGTCGCTGGCCGAGCCGCCCGGCGTGATCGCAGGAGGTTACGGCTACGGCCTGATGATCTGGCACGAGCGCGACGGCCAGAAGCACGTCGGGCATCCGGGCGGCCTGCCGGGCTTCGGCACGTTGATGCGCTGGGTGCCCGAGCTCGGCCTGAGCGTGATCCTGCTCGCCAACGTCACCTACGCGCTATGCGAGCGGCCGGTGCGGCGCGCGCTCGAGCTGGTCGCCCGCGAGGCCGCGCTGCCGTGCCGGGCGATCAGACGCGACCCCGGCCTGCTGGCGGCGCGTGAGGCCGTCGACAGCCTCGTCCGCGAGTGGGACGACGCCGTGGCGACGCGGCTGTTCGCGCCGAATGTCGACCTCGACCGCCCGCTCGCCGAGCGCCGTGAGGAGCTCGCGCGTGTGGCCGAGCGGCACGGCAAGCTGACCCGCGACGGCGAGATCGAGGCGTCGGATGCCCTGCGCGGCAGCTGGCGCCTCCGCGGCGAGCGGGGGCACGTCGACCTGGCGATCACGCTGGCCCCGACGGTGCCGCCGCTGGTCCAGACGCTCTCGGTCGAGTCGGTCCTGCCGCCGCGCGACCGCCTCGGCGAGCTGGCCGAGACGGCCGTTCAGCTCGCCTCCGACCCCGATCCCGACGCGCTCACAGCCCTGCTGGCACCCACGGCCGACGCGATCGCAGCCCTCCGCGGCCTGCGCGTGGCTGCCGCCCTCTACGGCCCCTTCGGCACGCCCGAGCCAGTCGCGGGCGACGGCGCGAAGGCAACGACCCTGCGCCTCCCGAGCCCCCGCGGAGACGTGGATCTCGAGCTGGAGCTGGACCCCGCCACCGACCGCCTGGCAAAGCTGGTGCTCCGCCCGAGCGCATAAATCGGGGTCAGGCACGCATTATGCGTGCCTGACCCCGGAATATGCGGCTAGCCGGCGACTGATCTGGGATTGGTTGACGCCCAGGTGGTGGGCGATCTCGGTTTGCGTGTAGCCGTAGGTCTGGGCACCCGCGACCGCCTCGTCCGTGTCCACGGCGAGAAGGCTTGCCAGTGAGGGTCTCGGAGGCGGCCGACGGAATCCGTCGTCATCAAGAACGGCCGAGTCGACGCCCTGTCCCACCCACGCGGCATACTCGTCGCGTCCGCCGAGCAGCCCGAGGATTGCGCCGGGATCGAGAAACCATGGCATGGGCCGCAGACCCGCGGTAGGCGCGTAACTCGACCAGGGCCATTCCTCCGGGGTGCGACAGACCCCCGCTCGAACAGGGTTGAGCGGGAGATAGCGAGCCAATTCGAGGAAGTGCGCGTCGCTCTCGACGAGCCTGGACCCGAAGCGTCCCTGATACACGTGGCCCGAGCGCTCATGCCTTTGGTTGAACGCGTGTGCGCTGCACGTCCCCAGCCAGTGCATCGCAGCTGACAGATTGGCCAGCCGGGACGTGACCAGGAGGTGGAAGTGATTGGGGAGGTAGCACCACGCGTGGCACGTGAGCTCGAATCGGCTGACCACTCGGCCCAGGAGGTGAATCGCCTGCTCGTGATCCTTGGAGTCGACCGCCAACGCAGAGCGAGCATTGCCCCGCACGAACACGTGGTGAACGTCCCCCGCATGATCCTCTCGAGGTCGCCTGGGCACCACGCCAACCTCGCAGACGCGGCGGCGACGCATCTGCGCGAAATGCGCCGAGGCCGTGACGCTTTCGCAGCGGGATCGGCGACCGCATAAACCGGGGTCAGGCACGCATTATGCGTGCCTGACCCCGGTTTATGCAGGGCCGCGCACGCCTCGTGCCAGCCGGGCCGGCGAGCAGGTCAGGCAGGCGGCGAGGACTCCGAGCGCCGAGGCGGCGATCAGCCAGAGGCCGAGGTGGAATGAGCCCGTCGCGTCGCGCACCGCTCCGATGATGAGTGGGGCAAGGGCGCCCACGCAGTAGCCGATGCCGAGCATCATCCCGGCGACGCCCGCGACCTGCTCGGGGCGGTCGGCCGCGTCCAGCGGGAGCGTCATCATCAGGGGGAAGATCGCGCCATTGCCGAGGCCGAGCACGCAGGCCCAGGCCAGGGCATGGGACGGATCTACGGCGATGCCGAGCGCGCCCGCGGCGAGCAGCAGGCCCGGAGGCGTGAGCAGCGCCCGGCGCGAGTGGTGGAAGCGGTCGCCGACCAGCGTCACCGTGACCGAGGAGATGATCGCGAAGACGTTGATGGCGGTGACGAGCTGCCCGGCGTGGCCGTCCGACCAGCCGCGCTCGGTGAAGGCGTCGGGCAGCCAGGCGGCGTAGCCGTAGTAGACGAAGGCGGACGTCGCGAAGAGCGCCACGAAGAGCCAGGCGATCGGCCGGCGCAGCGGGAAGTGCGCTCGCTTGCCCACCGGTCGCGGCCCTCCGCCGTGCGTTGCGGCGAGCCACCAGACCAGCGAGCCGGCGGCGGCCAGCGAGAAGACGAGCATCGGGGCGCGCCAGGAGTGGCCGAGATCGGCCAGCGGCACCGCGAGCCCCGTGGTGAGAGCGGCTCCGACCTGGATGCTGCAGGCGTAGACACCGGTCACGAGCAGCGGGCGGTCGGCGAAGCGCTCCTTCACCGCGACAACCATCAGCGCGTTGCCGAGACCCATGCCGACGGCCACGGGCACCGTCAGGGCGATCACGGCGAAGGCGCCCGGAAGCACCGCTCGCGCGACGCCGCCGCCCGCGATCAGCGCCAGCGCGAAGGTGACGGCGCGGATCGCGCCGACGCGGGCGGCGAGCGGCGCCGCGGCCGGTGCGAACACGCCCATGCCGATCACCGGGATCGTCGAGAGCAGGGAAGCGACGGAGTGGCTGACGCCGAGCGCGTGCTGCGCGCGCGGCAGCACCGGGCCGAGGCCGACGAGCTGCGGCCGCAGCGTCAGCGCCGCCAGCGCGACGGCGACGAGCAGACCCGAGCGGCCGCGCAGAGCACCCTCGCCACTCACCTGTCCTCGTAGCGGGGCTTGCGCTTCTCGACGAAGGCCGAGACTCCCTCGGCGAAGTCGTGGCTGCCGCGCAACAGCCCGTAGGCGAGGCCCTCGAGCTCCATCGCGACCGAGAGCGGTGCGTCCTGCGCCTGTCCGATGACGCGCTTGGCAGTGCGCAGCGCGAGCGCCGGGCGCGCCGAGAGCTCGTCCGCGAGGCTCGCCACGGCCGCGCCGAGCCCGTCGCGCGGAACGACCTCGCAGAGCAGCCCCCAGGCCTGCGCCTCGGCCGCCGAGACGCGGCGCGCGCGCATGACGACATCCTTGGCGCGCGCAGCGCCGATCAGCTTGACGAGCCGCGACGCGCCGCCGGAGCCCGGGATCATCCCGAGCGTCAGCTCGGGCAGCGCGAGCTGGACGTCGTCGCTCGCGACGCGGAAGTCGCACGCCAGCGCCAGCTCGAGGCCCACGCCGAAGCAGTAGCCGTGCAGCTGCGCGATCACCGGCTTCGGGCAGCGCTCGGGCGCGCCCACGTTCTCGTGCAGGTGCGAGAGCACGTCGGCGTCGCGCTCCATGAACATGGCGACGTCGCCGCCCGCCGTGAAGGCCTGCTCGCCGGCTCCGCGCAGCACGACCACGCGCACGGCGTCGTCCTCGCCGAGCTCGGCGAAGACGCGTGCGAGCTGATCGCGTGCGCCCATGCTCACGCGGTTGAGCTTGCCGGGCACGTCGAGCGTGATCGTCGCGACGCCCCTGTCGTTCTCGCGCGCCAGGCGGAAGCCGTCGTACTCGGTCATGGGGTTCCCTCGGTCGTGCGCAGCAGACGGCGCAGGAGCTTGCCCGACGCGCTCTTCGGAAGCGCGTCGACGAAACGGTAGTCGCGGGGTCGCTTGAAGCGCGCGAGCGTCGGCGACGCGAGGCAGTGCGCGTCGAGCGCGTCGGCCGTAAGCTCGCCGGAGCAGACGACGTAGGCGACGACGCGCTGGCCGAGCCGCTCGTCCGGCTCGCCCACGACCGCGGCCTCGTCGACGCCGGGCAGCCGCACGAGCCACTCCTCGATCTCGAGCGGATGCACGTTCTCGCCTCCCGAGACGATCATGTCGTCGATGCGGCCAACGAGGTAGAGATCGCCATCCGCATCCAGTTGACCGAGGTCGCCGGGGAAGTACCAGCCATCCCTGATCTGCCTGGCGTCGGCATCGGGACGCTTCCAGTAGCCCCCGAAGGCCTCGTCGCTCGAGAGCGCGCAGGCGACCTGCCCCACCTCGCCGGGCGCCACGAGGGCGTCGGCCGGCGCGCCCTCGACCGGCTCCACCAGGCGGATGCGCGCGTTGAGCGCCGGGCGGCCCGCGCAGCCGGGCTTGGCGCGCTGATCGCCGTGGATCGTGAACGTGTAGATCTCGGTCGAGCCGTAGTGGTTGACGAACGCCTCGGGCGCGAAGGCCGCGACGCAGCGCTCCACCAGCACGCCGGCCATGGGAGCCCCGGCGTAGGCGAGCGCGCGCACGCTCGAGACGTCGCGCGGCCGCTCGCACTGCGCGGCGACGAGGTCGTGGAAAAGCGTCGGCGCCAGGTACAGCGAGGTCAGGCGCTCGCGCTCCACGGCGTCCAGCGCGGCCTCCGCGCGAAACTCGGGCTGGCTGCAGAACACGCCCCCGCAGGCGCTCGCGGCGAGCAGCGAGCGCATCCCCATGGTGTGGTAGAGCGGCATGACGCCGAGCGTCCGGTCGCCGGGCCTCAGCTGGAGCTGGACGAGCTGCGCGACCGCCGCCGCGCGCTCGGCCCGGTGCGAGCGCGGCACGCCCTTCGGGCGGCCCGTCGTGCCGGAGGTGTAGAGCATCAGCGCCGGCTCGCGCTCGTCGGCACGCGCGGGCTGGGCCGGTCCCTCGGCCGGCGCCAGCAGCTCCCCGGCCGGCGCTCCGGCGACGGCGATCAGCGGCGTGTCCGGCAGGGCTCGGGCGGCCTCGGCCGAGGCTTCCTCGATCGCGAGAACGCGCGCCCCGCAATCGCCGACGCAGTAGCTCAGCTCGTCGGCCCGCAGGCGCCAGTTGAGCGGCACGAAGACCGCGCCGAGCCACTGCGCGGCCCAGTACAGGACGGCCGTCTCGAGCCGGTTCTTGAGCACCGCCGCCACGTGGTCGCCCGCAGCGACGCCCCGCTCGGCGAGGCCGCCGGCGGCCGAGCGCGCAGCCTCGAGCAGCTCGGCGTACGTCAGCCGCCGCTCGCCGTCGACGATCGCGAGCGCATCCGGGTGGCGCTCCGCGCAGGCCAGCAGATGCTCGCCGAGGTTCACGGCTCCGCCCCTGCGACTTCGGCGATCGCGTCGACGATCGGCTCGTAGCCCGTGCAGCGGCAGAGGTGACCCGAGAGCAGCTCCTCGATCTCGCGCCGGGTGGGGCTGCCGCCCTCGGCGATCAGCTCGCCGGCGCTCATGAGGATGCCGGCGGTGCAGAAGCCGCACTGAAGCGCGTGGTGGCGGCGGAACGCCTCTTGCAGCACCGACAGCGGCCCTTCCGGCTCGGCCAGGGACTCGACGGTCTCGACCTCGCAGCCCTCGGTCTGGGCCGCGAGGATGAGGCAGGAGCGGACGGCGCGGCCGTCCACCCGCACCGTGCAGGCGCCGCAGACGCCGTGCTCGCAGCCGACGTGCGTGCCGCGCAGGCCGAGCGAGTGGCGCAGGAAGTCGGACAGCAGCAGCCGATCGTCGACGCGCTCGTGGACGGCCTTGCCGTTGACGGTCAGCGCGAGCTCCCTCATGCGACCGCCATCGCATAGGCGCGCTGCGCAGATCGCCCGCAGAGCACGCCGGCGAGGTGCCGGCGGTACTCGGCGGAGGCGTGCATGCCGTCGCTCGGCTCGACGGCCGCGCGCGCGGCGGCGATCGCACGCTCGAGCGCCTCCGGCTCGCAGCGCGAGCCGACGAGCGCCGCCTCGGCCGCCGCCAGGCGCACGGGGCGGTCGGAGACCGCGCCGGCCCCGAGCCGCGCCTCGGCCACGACGCCTGCCTTGACGCGCAGCGCACACGCCACCGCGCAGACCGCGTAGTCGCCGTGGCGCGGCGCCACCTCGGCGAAGCCGCTGCCCCAGCCGGCGCCGGTCACGGGAAAGCGCACCTCCGTCACGATCTCGTCCGGCTCGAGGCAGCTCGTCAGGTGCGAGACGAAGAACTCCTCCGACGAGACCAGGCGCGCGCCCGAGGAGCTCGTGACCTCGACCTCGCCCGAGAGCGTCTGCAGCAGCAGCGGCAGCTCCGCCGCGGCGTCGGCATGGGCGATGGAGCCGCCCACGGTGCCGCGATTGCGCGTCGCGACGTGGCCCACGAGCGGCAGCGCCAGCGCGAGCAGCGGGCAGGCGGCCAGCGCTGCCGGATGGCGCTCGAGGTCGCGCTGCGGGCAGAGCGCCCCGACGCGGACCGAGCCCTCGGCGATCTCGATCGCGGCGAGCGCGGGCAGCTGGTTGAGGTCGACGAGCACCGCGGGCGCAGCGAGGCGGAAGTTGAGCAGCGGCACGAGGCTCTGCCCGCCGGCGATGAGCTTGGCGTCGTCACCGTGCTCGCCCAGCAACTCGAGTGCCTCGGGCAGCGAGCGCGGCCGTGCGAGCTGCAGCGGCGAGGGCTTCACAGCAGCTCCCAGATGCGCTGCGAGGTCGCCGGCAGCTCCACGCGATCGACGCCGAGCGCGTCGGCGACGGCGTTCGCGATGGCGGCCGGCGCGCTCATCGTCGTCCCCTCGCCCAGGCCCTTCGCTCCGAGCGGCGTGAGTGGCGAGGGCGACTCGAGGTGATCGGAGACGACGCGCGGCAGCTCCGTCGCCGTCGGCGGCAGGTAGTCGAGGAACGTCGCCGTCATGAGGTTGCCGTCGTCGTCGTAGCGGTGCTCCTCGAGCAGCGCCGCCCCGAGGCCATGCGCCAGGCCGCCGCGCACCTGCCCGTCGGCCAGCATGGGATTGAGCAGGCGCCCCGCGTCGTGCACCGTGACATACGAGCGAACGGCGATCTGCGCAGTCTCCGGATCGATCTCGACTGCGCACACGTCGGCCACGAAGCCGTAGCAGGCCGAGGAGTTGACGCGGTCATCGGCAGCGGGCGGCGAGATCGGCAGGGTGTAGGTGACGGTCAGCGCGAGGCCCTCGGCGGCCTCGCCCGAGAGGTCGCTCGGATGCCAGTGCGCAGCCCCGGCCAGGCGCCGGATCGAGACGCTGCGATCATCCTCGCCGGGCGCGCGCGCCTGCCCGCCGGAGAGCTCCACCTGCCCGGGCTCGCAGCCCAGGAGCGGCGCCGCCAGCGCGCGCAGGCGGTCTGCGAGGCGCAGCGCCGCGAGCTGCACCGCGGAGGCGCCCATCGCGGCGAACCGGCTCGAGTAGTTGCCGGACGCGACCGTCCACGGATTGGCCGCCGTGTCGGCATCGGTGCGCACGTCGATCTGCTCGGGCTCGAGCCCGAGCGCGTCCGCGGCGACCTGTGCCGCGACCGTGCGGTGGCCCTGTCCCTGCGGCGTCGTCGTGAGGCGCAGCGTGACGCCGCCGTGCGCGCCCATGGCGATCGTGACGCCCTCCGCGTTTCCGCTCTTCGGCAGCCCCGCCGCGCGCTCCTCGGCCGTCTGCACGAGCGTGATGTAGCCCATGTTGGAGACGCTCGGCTCGACCACGCAGGCGATGCCGATGCCCAGCACCCGCCCCTCGGCGCGCCCTGCGGCCTGCTCGGCGCGCAGCTCCTCGTAGGAGGCGAGCTCGAGCGCGCGGTCGAGGCAGGCGTGGTAGTCGCCGGAGTCGTAGACGGCCCCCGCCGCTGCGCGATAGGGCATCTGGCCGACCCGCACGAGGTTGCGGCGCGCCAGCTCGGCTGGGTCGATCCCCAGGCGCCGCGCGGCGATCCGCATGGTGCCCTCGAGCGCGCTGTAGAGCTGCGGCCCGCCGAAGCCGCGGTTGAGCCCCGACGGCGCGCGATTGCTGACCAGGACCCGGCTCCGCACCGCCAGGTCCTGCACGTCGTAGGCACCGGTCAGACAGCCGTGCATGCGGTAGAGAGTGGCCGGCTCGGGCGCGCGAACGTAGGCGCCGACCTCGTCGATCAGGTCGAGCCGCAGGGCGCGCAGGCGTCCGTCGGCGGAGAACGCGGCCTCGACCTCGCTCGTCCGCTCCGTCGCCATGGAGCCCGCGAGCAGGTGCTCGCTGCGATCCTCCGTCCAGCGCACCGGGATGCCGAGGCAGCGCGACGCGATCGCCATCAGCACGACGGCGTGCAGCACCGCCGCCTTGGTGCCGAACGAGCCGCCGCTCTCGGCGGGCGTGAGCAGCCGCAGCCTGGCGCCTGGGATGCCGAGCGCGGCGGCGGCGACGCCGTGCAGCGTGAACGGCCCCTGGAAGTTGGCCCAGGCCGTGACGCCGCCCGACTGCCAGTGCGCGATCACGCCGTAGCACTCGACGGGCGTGGCCGACGAGCGGGGGTGCCGGAAGCGCTCGCGCACGACGAGCGCCGCCCCCTCGAACGCCGCGTCGGGATCGCCGTAGACGAAGGCGCGATCGCTGACGACGTTGGAGCCGACGGCCGGGTGCAGCAGGGGCGCGTCCTCGGCCAGCGCCGCCTCCGTGCTGGCCGCCGCCGGCAGCGGGTCGTAGTCCACCAGCACGCGCTCCGCGGCGTCCTCGGCGATGTAGCGGTCGCGCGCGACGACGACACAGACGGGCTCGCCGACGTAGCGCGCGACGTCGACCGCCGCTGCGTAGTGGACGACGCCCGGCCCGACGGCAGAGCCGAACGGGCGCGAGTGCGCCGCGACGTCGGCCCCCGTGACGACGCCGATCACGCCGGGCAGCTCGAGTGCCGCCGTGGCGTCGATCGCGCCGATGCGCGCATGCGCGAACGGTGAGCGCACGACCGCGGCGCAGCCGATGTTCGGCAGCGGATCGAGGTCGTCGATGAACCATCCCTCGCCTCGCAGCAGGGCGTCGTCCTCGACTCGCAGGGCAGATCTGCCGACATGCCCAGGCACCTGTTCGCGGGGACGGATCCGGGTCGCCACGTTCCGGGATGATAAACAGGTGCCGCGAGCCGGAACCCGCTATCCTCGCGCCGTGGCGACTACCGAAGGAACGGCGCTCTCCTCGGTCGACCGGGCGCTGCGACTGCTCGAGGAGCTGGCCCGGCACGGGCCCCTGGGGGCGACCGAGCTCGCACATCGCACGGGCTGCGCGAAGGCGACGGCGTTCCGCCTCGCGCGCACGCTGCAGGCCCGCGGCTTCGTCGTGCAGAACCAGGACTCGTCCTACCGCCTGGGGCCGCGCTGCCTGCTGCTCGCGACCGGCGTGCACACGAGCTTCGACGTGCGCCGCGAGGCGCTGCCGGCCATGGAGGCCCTGCGCGACGCGACGGGCGAGACGGTGCAGCTCACGGTGCTCGAGGGGTTCGACGTCGTCTACGTCGAGCAGGTGCCGTCGTCCAAGCCCGTCCGCTCGGTGGGCACGATGGGACAGCGGGCGCCCGCTCACTGCGTCTCCGGTGGGCTCTCGCAGCTGGCCCTGCTGCCGTTCGACCGCGTTCGTGCGCTCCTGCCGAACCCCCTGCCCCGCCCCACCTCGGCCTCGATCCCGAGCTTCGAGCGGCTGGAGGCCGAGCTGGAGCGCGTGCGCACGCGCGGCTTCGCGATCAACCGCGGCGGCTTCCGCCACGACGTCGGGGGGGTCGGCACCGCGGTGCTCGACGCGCACGGCCGCGCGGTCGCCTCGATCAACATCTGCGTGCCGCTCTTCCGGCTCGAGGAGCTCGGCGTCCACCGGCTCGGCGCACTCGTCGTGCGCGCTGCGGCCGAGGTCTCGCAGGGCTCGTCGCTCGCGGCGGGCGCGGGGGCACTCAGCGCGTGAGCTTCGCCGACCTCGGCTTCGCGAAGGTCGACCTGGAGCGCGACGCCCGCCAGGGGGCGCCGGAGGCGGTGCTGGCGGAGGGCAAGACACCGGGCGAGATCGAGGCCATCGTGCGCGCGCTGCGCGACGGCGGGGCGAGCTCCGTGCTCGTGACGCGCGCCGACGAGGCCGCCCGGGCCGCCGTCAAGCGCGTCGATCCGGGCGCGCTGGAGCACGAGCGCGCGCGCTGCGCGTGGATTCCGGTCGCGCCGCTCGCAGCGGCGGGCCGCGTGGCGATCGTCTCGGCCGGCACCTCGGACGCGCCCGCTGCGCACGAGGCGCGCATTCGCGCCGAGCTGTGCGGCACGCACGTGGAGCTGCACGAGGACTGCGGCGTGGCCGGGCTCGACCGCATCCTCTCCGTCGCGCCGGCGCTGCGCGAGGCCGACTGCGTGATCGTGATCGCGGGCATGGACGCCGCGCTCGCGAGCGTCGTCGGCGGCATCGTGCCGGCGCCCGTGATCGCAGTGCCCACGAGCACGGGCTACGGGGCGACGTTCGGCGGCGTCACCGCGCTGCTGGCGATGCTCTCGTCCTGCGCCGCCGGCGTCGCCTGCGTCAACATCGACGACGGCTTCGGCGCCGGGACGATCGCGGCGCGCATCGCGCGGCGGGCGGCGGGCGCGTCGTGACTCGCGTCGTCTATGTCGACTGCGTCGGCGGCGCGGCCGGCGACATGCTGCTGGCCGCGCTGATCGATGCGGGCGCGGGCGCCGAGCGCATGGCCGAGCACGTGCGCTCGCTCGGCGTCGAGGGACTCGACCTGCGCGTCGGGCGGACCGTCCGGCATGGCATCTCCGCCCAGCGCGTCGAGGTCGTCATGCCGCGCGAGGAGCATGTGCACCGCCACCTCGCCGACATGCGGGAGCTGATCGAGGCCGCCGGCCTGCCCGAGCGCGCCGCGCGACGGGCGCACGAGACGTTCCGGCTGCTGGCCGGGGCCGAGGCCCGCATGCACGACAGCGAGCCCGAGCTCGTGCACTTCCACGAGGTCGGCGGGCTCGATGCCCTGGCCGACGTCTGCGGCGTCGCCCTGGCGCTCGAGGAGCTCGGGATCGACCGCGTGGAGTGCTCGCCCGTCCCGTGCTCGCGCGGCTTCGTCGAGGCGTCGCACGGCCGGCTTCCGCTGCCGGCGCCCGCGACGCTCGAGCTCCTGCGCGGCGCTCCGCTCGTGCCGCTCGAGCTCGGCATGGAGCTCGTCACGCCGACCGCGGCAGCGCTGTTCGCCGCCACCGTCGAGCGCTACGGCGCGATTCCCCCGATGCGGCTCGAGGGCGTCGGCTACGGCGCGGGCACGCGCGACACCCCGCAGGTGCCCAACATCGTGCGCGTGCTCGTCGGCGAGCTGAGCGAGCCGGCGGCGACGGGCAGCGACGTGATCGTGATCGAGACGAACCTCGACGACACGCCGGGCGAGCTCGTCCCGGATGCGGCCGCCCGCGCCTACGAGGCGGGCGCCCTCGACGTCTGGACGACGCCGGCGCAGATGAAGAAGGGCCGTCCCGGCGTCGTGCTCTCCGCCCTGGCCCGCCCGGACGACGCCCGCGCCGTCGCCGAGGCGATCGTGCGCGAGACGACCGCGCTCGGGGTTCGCATGTCCCGCCACCAGCGGCTCGAGCTCGAGCGGCGCTTCCGCGATGTCACGGTGGATGGCCACAGCGTGCGGGTCAAGCTCGGCCTGCTCGACGGCGAGGTGGTCAACCTCGCGCCCGAGCACGACGACTGCGCGCGGGCCGCCGCCGCTCTCGGCCGGCCCGTCAAGAGCGTCTGGGCCGCGGCCCTGGCCGCAGCGGAGGGCGGCTCGTGAGCGCCCAGGCTCAGGTCGAGGAACGCCTGCGCGAGCTCGGCAGCGTGGTCGTCGCGCTCTCCGGCGGCGTCGACTCCTCGCTCGTCGCCGCGCTCGCACAGCGTGCGCTCGGCGACCGCGCGCTCGCGGTCACGGCCGTCTCCCCCGCGCTCGCGACCGGCGAGCTGACCGGTGCGCGCTCGGTGGCCGAGGCCGTGGGCATCGCCCACGAGGTGATCACGACCGACGAGCTGGCGCGCCCCGGCTACCGCGCGAATGACACCGACCGCTGCTACCACTGCAAGAGCGAGCTCTACGACTCGCTTGCGCTGCTCGCGCAGGAGCGCGGCTTCGCGGCGCTCGCCTCGGGCGCGAACGCCGATGACCAGGGCGATTGGCGTCCCGGCCTCGTGGCGGCGAGCGAGCACGGCGTGGTGCATCCGCTGCTCGAGGCGGGTCTCGGCAAGGCCGAGGTGCGCGCCCTCGCGCACGCCCTCGGCGTGCCCAGCGCCGCCAAGCCCGCAAGCCCGTGCCTGGCGTCCCGGGTGCCCTACGGAACGCCTGTCGATCCGGCTGTGCTGGCGCGCATCGATGCCGCCGAGCAAGCCGTGCGCGCGCTGGGATTCCCGGTCCTGCGCGTGCGCCACCACGGCGAGCTCGGCAAGCTGGAGCTGCCGGAGCCGGACCTCTCCCGCGCTCTCGCAGACGCCGCCCTGCGGCGCGCCGTGGGCGAGGCGATCCGCTCGGCCGGTTACGCCCACTCGGCGATCGACACCGACCCCTTCCGGTCGGGCAACCTGAACGTCACGTTCGTCGGCCGCCTCTCGGCTCCGCGTCGCGCCGAGGGTTAACTCCCTGGGTGGCTGAGGATGTTCAGCACCGTGCCGTTCGGGTCGCGCACGAAGAAGCGGCGCACGCCCCACGGCTCGTCGGTCAGCGGGTGCACGATCTCGCAGCCCGCCCGCTCGGCTGCGGCGTGCACCGCGTCCACGTCGTCAACCTCGATCGAGACCGCCGGCTGCACCGCCGCGCCGGCGTCGTCGCGCATGACCGAGATCTGCGCCGTGCTGTTGCCCGGAGCGGCGAACGTCATGACCCAGCCGAGATCCATCGCGAGCTCGAGCCCGAGCACGCTCGACGTAGAAGGCGCGGCTCGCGCCGGGGTCGGCGGAGTGGATGTCCGGGACGATGCGCCGGACGCCCATCAGCGGCTCATCCAGCCGCCGTCGACCGTCAGCACCGTCCCGTTGACGTAGCGGCCGGCGGGCGAGCAGAGATAGACGAACGCCCCCGCCAGGTCCTCGGGCGAGCCCCAGCGACCCGCCGGGATGCGTGCCAGGATCTCCTCGTAGCGAACGGGATCGGTGTGCAGGCGCTTGTTGAACTCGGTGGCGATGTAGCCGGGCGCGAGTGCGTTGACGCGCACGCCGTGCGGCGCCCACTCGTTGGCGAGGGCTCGGGTCAGGCCGAGCACCCCGTGCTTCGCAGTCGCGTAGGCCGAGACGAGCACGCCGCCCTGGAAGGCGAGCAGCGAGGCCACGTTGACGATCGCGCCGCTGCCCTGCTCGACGAAGCCGCGGCCCGCCGCGCGCGTGAGCGCCAGCACGCAGTGGAGGTTGACGTGCAGCACGCGCTCGGCCTCCTCGGCGGGCACCTCCAGCGCCGGCCCGCGCGCCACGACGCCGGCCGAGTTGACGAGGATGTCGAGCCGCCCGAAGGCCGCCGCGGCGGACTGGATCGCGCTCTCGCACGCATCGGAGTCCGCTGCCTCGAGGTCGAGGCGGACGAGCGCGCTGCGACGGCCGAGTGCCTCGACCTGCGCACGGGTCTCGGCCGGATCGCCGCGATCGAGGTGGACGATGTCGCAGCCCGCCTCGGCCAGCGCGATCGCGGCCGTCTGGCCGATGCCGCGGGTCGTGCCCGTGACGCAGGCGACCCGGCCGTCGAGGCGGAAGCTGTCCATCACTCCGGGCACCGGGCGAGGCTACCATCGGTGCCGTGGCGCAGCTTTCACTCGAGCCGGTGACCTGGCGCGTGCGCGCGGTCACCGCGGCCGGGCGGACGGTCGCCGACTCGCGCACGGCGCTGCTCGTGCTGCGCGACGACGCGCCGCCGGCATACGCGTTTCCCGAGGCCGACGTCGAGCGCGGCGCGCTTCCCGCCGACGCCTGGCTGCCGGTCGACGGAGCCGCCGGCTACCTGCTCCTGGACGCCGGGCGCATCGAGACGCTGTTCGAGGAGGACGAGCCGCTGACCGGCCATCCGCGCAGCATCTATCACCGCGTCGATGCGCTCGCGAGCGCCCGCCGCGTGCGCGCGGCGCTCGCGGGCGAGCCGCTCGCCGAGTCCGACCGCCCGGTGGCCGTGTTCGAGACCGGCGAGCCGACGCGCTTCTACTTCGCGCAGGCGGATGTGCGCCGGGAGCTGCTGGAGCCGAGCGCGACCGTGACGTCGTCGCCGTACCTGGGCACCGCCGTGTGGTTCTCGGCGCGCGTCGGCGGCGAGCTGCACGAGGACGTGGCGTGGACGTACCGCTTCCCGATCCCGCAGCTGCCACGCATCGCCGGCTTGATTGCGTTCCGGGACGACCTCGTGCGCGAGCTCTGAGCCGTGAGGGGCATCGAAGCCGACGATCGAGCGGCGGGTGACGCGGCATGACGACGTTCTCGACGCCGAGCGACCGCGAGCTGGCGGCGACCCGGGTCTTCCAGGCGCCGCGTGAAGCCGTCTTCGAGGCCTGGACCCGCCCGGCCGCGATCACGAGCTGGATGCTCGGCCCCGACGGCTGGTCGATGCCCGTGTGCGACGTCGACCTGCGTCCCGGCGGCGCCTGGCACTTCGAGTGGCGCGGCCCGGACGGGCGGCAGCTCGGCCTGGACGGCATCTACCGCGACGTCTCGCCGCCCGGGAGGCTGGTCTTCACGGAGGCCTGGGGCGGCGACTGGCCCCAGACGCTCAACACGATCGTCCTCGCCGAGGAGGACGGCGGGACGCGGCTGACATACACCGTCGAGTTCGTCTCGACGGAGGCTCGGGCCGCGGCATTCTCGACCGGCATGAGCCAGGGCATGACGCAGAGCCTCGACCGCCTCGCCGGGCACCTCGCCGCGACACGGCCCGACCCTTAGTAGCGCCAGAGCCGCGGCCCGCCGGCGCGCTCGTGGGCCATGTCCATGACGCCGTCCGGCGGCCCCTCGGAGCGATTGTTCGGCCGCGCGGAGTCGCGCGAGAGCTGCCCCGCGCGCACCCCGCGCATGCTCGCGGGCGGCGGCATCACATGGCGGGCCCGCCACGGGGGCAGCGCCTCGACGCCGTCGCCGCCGGGCGCGCCGAGTGGACGCGGCAGCGGTTCGCCGTCCACGTGCAGCACGGTGTCCTCGCGCTCCTGCCAGAAGCAGAGGTGCCCGGCAACGGCGATCACGTCGGGCAGAGGCTGCGGGTACCGCCAGGCGGCGTCGCGGGCGAGCCCGCCGCCCGTGCGCACCGACCAGTAGTCGCAGCGGCCCTTGTAGGGGCACTCCGTGAACGTCTCCGAGCGTACGAGCAGGTCGAGACGGACGTCCGCGAGCGGCACGTAGTAGCGGGTGATCAGCCCGGTCTCGTCGAGCAGCACCGGCCGGCGCGTCTCGGCGACCCGGGCGCCTCCGACCTCGACGACCACATGGCGCGAGCTGCGGCGCGCATCGGCGCGCAGGTAGGGGTCGCGGGCGTGGACATAGATGCGCTCCTCCTCCTCGTACCAGGCGTCCATCGAGTGGAAGTCGAGCGAGTAGTAGCCGCGCAGGTCGGGCGATCCCGCGCGCGGCTCGGCGTACGTCCAGACCGCGCTCTCGGCCAGCCGCCCGCCGACGCGCAGGTGCCAGTAGGTCGCCCTGCCGCGATACGGCGACTCGGTCGCCCACTCGCTCGGCTCGAGCAGGTCGGTGCGCACGTCGCGCTCGGGCAGCCAGAACACGGGCAGGAAGCCGTGCTGGCGCAGCAGGACGGCGGAGCCCGTCTCGGCCACCGTCTCGCCGCCGAAGCGGACGCGCAGGCGCCGCGGCCACGGCACCAGCTCCCGGTGCCAGGGCAGCGCGCTCAGCGGAAGCCCCCGGCGCGGGGGACCTTGACGCCGGCCGCCGCTACGTGCTCGTCGCGGAGCTCGCCGCGCTCGAGCGCACGGAACGCCTCCAGCACGGCACGCGGAGGATTGCGGTGGCGCACGGCTGCCATCGTCAGCGGCTCGCGCAGCGCGCCTCCGCAGTGCGCGCACGGCCAGTAGAGCTTGCGCATCAGCTCCGCCGCCTCACCGTCCGGGAACTGGCGGAGGATCTCGACGATCGTGGTGGAGCCGCGGATCACGCCCCCGCGACGGCGCCCACGGGCGCCGTCTCGTCGGCCGACATCCGGATCAGGTTGCGCGGCAGCTGGTAGCGCGCGAACGGCAGCACGATGACCTTGGCGTCCGGGCCCTTGCGCTGCATCGCCGCGGCGAAGGCATCGTCGAGCGAGGTCGTGGCCTCCATGCCGATGTCGGCGGCCATCGCCAGGTTCTCCTCGAGCGTGACCATCGTCAGGCGCTTGCGCGTCATGACCTCGTAGATCGGCACCCAGATGCAGCCCGCCCACATCTGGATCGTGCGGGTGTGGATGTCGCGCAGCACGCGCTGGTAGTTCTCGGGAGTGGGCGGCATGTACGGCTTCATGAGATCCATCAACGCCAGCCCGGGAAAGTCGCCGATCGCCGTGTGCACGCCGGGCGAGGGGCTGCAGTAGATGATCTCGCCGCCGTCGGCGAGCACGAAGTCGGCCGACATGCAGCCCCAGCCGGTGTGGAAGAAGAGATGGTCGGTCGGGGCGAAGACGCCGCAGATCGCGATGTCCGCCTGCACGCCAGGATGCTCGTAGGCGTAGATCGAGTTGAACTTCTCGATCGCCGCGCGGTGGGCATCGGGGTGCTTGCCGAAGATGATGTCGATCACGCGCCCGCGGGTGTCCAGCAGGGCGTTCATGGTGCACTGCAGCCCGCACATCGTCGCGACCTCGTCGATGTCGGCGCGCATCGGGCCGCGGTAGGCGCCGTAATGGGTCTGCGGCGACGGCACGAATGCGCAGTGGTTCGACTCGACCGTCTCGTCCGAGGTCACGCCCGGCAGGATCAGCTTGCCGCCGCCGCCCGCGCCCCAGTGGTTCGACTGCGCCTGCCCGATGGTGATCTTGAGCTCGCGCTGGGCGACCTCCTTGTGCAGCCACACGGGCGTTCCGCGCGAGGACACGCCGATGAACGTGTACATGGCCTCGTTCTGCGGGTCGTTCTGGAAGAACGGGATGCCCATGCGCTCCATGCGCGCGAGGTTGTCCTTGCCGATCTTCTGCTCGGTGTCGGACTCCGACATCGGGAAGACCTTGCCGTTCGCGCAGACGACGACGGCGTCGGTGATGCCTGCGGCTTCGAGCGCATCGAAGACGGCGGGGAGGATGCGCGACTGCGGCGTCGGCCGGAACTGGTTGTCGATCACGATCGCGACGCTGCGGGCTCCCTTCAGCAGTTCGCTGAAGCGCGGGCCCGAGTGCGGATGCTCGAGCGCGTGGGCTGCGGCGGCGGTCGCGTCGGGCACTGCCTCCGGCTCGTTCGGGCGGATCTCGGCGAGCAGGTTGGCCTGCGGGATGTCGAGCTCCAGCGTGTCCCGGTAGACGAGCTCGTCGTTCTCCGCCGCGCCGATCGTGAGCGGGTCGATCGACTCGTACGGAATCACGGCGCGGTGCATCTGCGACATCCCTGGGCTCCTCGTCTCGCGACTGACCGTCAGCCGCAGGCTATGCACGCCGGGCGCATCGGTCAAACAGTCAGGACGAGCTTGCCGAACTGCTCGCTCGCTGCCTGGCGGCGGAGCGCCTCGGCAACCTCCGAGAGTGGGCGCGCAGAGTCCACGACGGGTATCCAGGACTGGGTCTCACAGGCACGCAGCAGGTCACGGAAGTCGACCGGGCTGCCCATCATCGTGCCGGCGATCTCGATCTGCTTGAAGTAGAAGCCGCGCACGTCCAGCTCGGCGGACGTGCTCGCGGTGCTGCCGAAGACGACCAGGCGGCCGCCGGGGCGCAGGCACTTCGCGCTCGCGCTCCAGGTGCCGGCCGAGTCGAGCACGAGGTCGACGCCCCCGCCGCTGCGCTCGACCACCGCCTGCTCCCACTCCTCCTCGCCGTAGTCGAAGCCGGCCTCGGCTCCGAGCTCGAGCGCGCGCGCGATCTTGCCGGCCGAGCTCGACGTCACGAAGACCCGCGCGCCCGCTGCGCGCGCGAACTGCACGGCGAACGTCGAGGTGCCGGCGCCGGCGCCCAGCACCAGCACCGACTGCCCGGAGCCAAGGCCGCCGCGCGCGAAGAGCGCCCGCCACGCGGTGACTCCCGGCCAGGGGCAGAGCTGCCGCCTGCTCGGCCGACAGCCGCGCGGGCTTCGCGAAGACGTTGGCGGCCGGCACGCAGACCTGCTCGGCGAACGTGCCGTCGTCCGGGCCGCCGAGGATCCGGAAGCTCGGGCCGAGCACGCGCGGATCGTCGCCCCAGCCGAGCGAGGGGAATGCGAGCACGTCGTCGCCCTCGGCGAACCCGCCGACGCCGGAGCCGAGCGCGCGCACGACGCCGGCCCCATCCGAGCCGGGCACGATCGGAGCCGTCACGCCCGGCCAGCCGCCGGCGACGACCCGCAGGTCGCGCCTGTTGAGGGCGGCCGCGCGCACGTCGATCACGATCTCGCCCGGGCCCGGGACAAGCTCCGGCCGATCCTCCATGGCCAGCGCCTCCGGCCCTCCGAACTCACGCACGACAGCTGCCTGCGGCATCTCGACCTCCTCCTCCGACGACGCCGACAGGGTTACGCATCCGAGGCCCCGCAAGGCGGCGCCGATCGCGCCGGCGCGCACGCCCAGTGCGGCATGGACGATCTCGACGTGGTTCGGGTCGGTCAGGTGCACGTGGGCCGCCAGCCGCTCGCGCAGCGGCGCGAGGATGCGCGGGGCGGCGGTCGCCACGCCTCCGCCGAGCACGATGCGATCGGGGGTCAGCATCGTGACGACGTTCGCGAGGCCGATCGCCAGGTAGTCGATCCACTGCTCGACCGCGGCGCGGGCGCGCGGGTCGCCGCGCTCGTCCGCCGCGAAGGCCGCGGCCGCAGTCGCCGTGCCGGCCGCGCCCGCCAGCGCCGCCGCGCGCACGAACGCCTCCAGGCAGCCCGTGTTGCCGCAGCCGCACTGCGGCGCGCCCGGGTTGCAGTCGATGACCTGATGGCCGAGCTCGCCCGCAGTGCCGTGGTAGCCGAGTACGAGCCGCCCGTCGAGGACGAACCCGCCGCCGACGCCGGTGCCGAGCGTGACCCCGACGAGCGCGGCGCAGCCCTTGCCGGCTCCCACTCGCGCCTCCGCCAGCGTGAAGGCGCGCGCGTCGTTGATCAGGCGCACCGGCACGCCGAGCGCCTCGCTCAGCGGCGCGGCCAGCTGGTGGCCGCCCCAGGGCCCGGGCAGGTTCGTGAAGAAGCGGATGACACCGGTTCTCTCGTCGTAGATCCCCGGCACTCCCACGCCCGCCGTGACGATCGGGCCGGCGACGTCGCTGGCGGCGCGCCCGGCCAGGGCCAGCCGCTCGACCACGTGATCGGGCCCCTGATCGGCCTCCGTCGGCAGGCTTCCGTCGGCAAGCGGGGTGCCGGCCTGGTCGAGCACGACCCACTTGATGTTCGTGCCGCCGAGGTCCAATCCGAGGTGCGAGGTCACAGCGGCGCATCCTACGGTTGGCGCTAGGCTCGCGGCGATGCACCACGAGAGGGAGGCACCGGCATGAAGCTCGGACTGTTGACGGCGGCGTTTCCGGACCTCACGCTCGAGCAGGTCGCCGACTGGGCGAGCGCCGAGCAGTTCGCGGCGCTGGAGATCGCCTGCTGGCCGGCCGGCGGCGGCGAGCAGCGCCGCTACGCGGGCGTCTCGCACATCGACGTCGAGACGCTCGATGCGGCGGGAGCAGGTGCCATCCTCGAGCTGCTGAGCGCGCGCGGGCTCGAGATCTCCTCGCTCGCCTACTACCCCAACCACCTGCATCCCGACCCTGCGCATCGGGCCGAGGTGAACGCCCACCTCGAACGAGTCGTGGAGGCAGCCGCGCTGCTCGGAGTCGAGGTCGTGGGCACGTTCATCGGCGCCGACCCGGGGCGGTCGCTGAACGAGAACCTGCGCTCGTTCGCCGAGCTGTGGCCGCCGCTGGTCGACCGTGCGACGGCTCGCGGCGTCAAGATCGCGATCGAGAACTGCCCGATGCTGTTCTCCGACGACGAGTGGCCGTTCGGCACCAACCTGGCGCGGACGCCGCACATCTGGCGCGAGCTCTTCAACGTCATCCCCGACGCGGGCTTCGGCCTCAACCTGGATCCGTCGCACCTCGTCTGGCAGATGATCGACTACGAGCGCGTGGTCTACGACTTCGCCGACCGGATCCTGCATGTGCACGCCAAGGACATGGAGATCGACCGCGCCGGACTGCAGGAGCACGGCGTGCTGGGCGCAGGCCTCAACTGGCAGGTGCCTCGGCTGCCCGGCCTCGGCGAGGTGCGCTGGGATCGCTTCTGCGCGGCGCTCTACGCTGTGGGCTACGACCGCTGGATCTCGATCGAGCACGAGGACCGCGCCTTCGAGGGCGATGTCGAGCTCGTCAAGCGCGGCTTCCTGATCGCGCGCGACGCGCTGCGCACCTACGTGCGCTGAGATCGGCGCTCACGGCGCAGCCGGTCGTGCACGGACTCCGCCTCGAGCCACCAGCCGATGGGGCGCGGCGAGGGCGAGGCGAGCGGCGCCTCCGGATCGAAGCGCCGCGGGCTGCCGAGCCGCCAGCCGGCCGGCTCCAGCATCACCTCGCAGATCAGCTCCGCATACTCGACGGCCCGGTCGCCCGCGAGGCCGGAGCCGTGCACGCGCTCCTCGCCGACGCCCGCGCTGAGCACCGCCCGCGCCTCGATCAGGCGATCGAGCGGAAGCGCGGAGCTGCTCGGAGGCGTGCGCTGCCAGGGCGTGCTTGACCTCGGCCAGGCGCTCCCGGCCGAAGGGCGCGATCATCGTCGGGAACGGCAGGTCGGCCCAGATGCCCCAGAGCCAGAGCGGCGGCGCCGGGCCGGCGTGAGCTGCGAGCGCGCGGCGCGCGGCCCGCCCGACCAGCTCGTGCGCGTGGTGCCCGTCGTGCGGGGAGGGCGCGCATACGAGGGCCGGGGCCAGCTCGGGCAGCAAACGGCCGAGCAGCGCCACGAGCGTCTCCTCCGCAGCGGGCAGATCATCGCCCGCCGAGAGCGCCAGCGGCGGCTCGCAGTGCAGCAGGTCGAAGCCCGCGCGACGGCAGGCCTCCTCCACCTCTGCACGCCGCCGCTGGTGCTGCGCCGGCCGCCCCAGGCCGCAGGCGAGGTTGACGATGCGCCAGCCCGCGTCGCGCAGCGCCATCAGCGTGGCCGGGGCCCCGGCGAGCTCGTCGTCGGGGTGCGGGGAGAGGTGCAGGGCGGTGCGCGCCAACTCCGCGACCTATGCCCAGGTGACGAGCGCGAGGGTGACGAGGGCGATGACCATCCAGGAGGCGAAGCCCAGGATCAGCGGCCGCATGCCGAGCCCGCGCAGGCGCGCCAGCTCGAGCCCGAGCCCGAGCCCGGCCATCCCGGCCGCCAGCAGCAGCACATCGATGCGCGTCAGGTCGGCGATGATCCGGCTCGAGAGGACGTCCGTCGTGCGCACGCCGGCGAGCGCCAGGAAGCCGATCACGAAGAGGGGCAGGAGGGGCGTGCCGGCGGGCCGCCCGCGGCCGCGCGAGACCGCGAAGCCGAACACGAGCGGAGCGAGCAGCGCGACGCGGGCGAGCTTGACCAGCGTCCCGATCTTGAGCGAGGCCGCCGAGACCCCGGCGGTCGCACCGACGACCTGCGCCACCTCGTGCACGGAGGCGCCCGACCAGATGCCGTAGTCGGTCATGTCGAGGCCGAGCGGCGTGCGCAGGAACGGCAGCCCGACCATCGCGAGGGTGCCGAGCGCCGTCACCGTGGCGAGCGCGAAGGCGGCCTCCTCACGGCTGGCCTCGCTGACCGATTCCATCGCGACGATGGCAGACGCCCCGCAGATCCCCGTGCCGGTCGCGATCAGCAGGGCGAGCGGGCCGGAGACGCCGAGCAGCCGGCCGATCAACAGCGTCGCCGCGAACGTCGCGGCGATGCCGGCGAGGATCACGACGATCGTGCGCAGGCCGAGGTCGCCCACCGTCCCGAGGCTCAGCCGGATGCCGAGCAGCGCCACGCCGATGCGCAGGACGGTGCGCGAGCCGAAGCGGATGCCGGGCGCCAGCGAGGGGCGCAGGAGGCCGGTGTTGGCGATCACCGCGCCCATGGCGAGCGCCCAGATCAGTGCGCTCGTGCCCGAGACGTGATCGCCGACGCGGTCGGCGACCGCGACGATCACGGCGACGAGCACGAGCCCGGGGGCAAGTCCGCGGGCGCGCTCGGTCGCGGTGCTCACCACACGACAAGTGGTAGCAGGCTCAGAACGTCCGCGTCACCTTGGTCAGGCCGGGAGGCCTGTCGGGATCGCGCCCGCGCAGAACGGCGAGTCGCTCGGCGACGAGCTGCGCCGGGACGATCAGCGCGATCGGCGCGAGCTCCTCGCAGAGGCCCTCCGCAGCGGGCAGCGAGCGGCCCGGGCCGATCGAGACCACCGGCGAGCCCGCGTCGGACAGCTCGCGCTCGAGCCCCTCGACGTCGCCGGCGAGCGGGCCGCCCGCGTGGAAGACGAGCGCCGGCAGTCCGAGCGCCGCCGCCCGCGGGCCGTGGCGCAGGTCGGCTGCGCTGAAGCCCTCCGCCCAGAGGCCGGCGACCTCCTTCAGCTTGAGTGCCGCCTCGAGCGCCGTCGCGTAGGCGTAGCCGCGCGAGACGCAGACGGCGGCCTCGGCTCGCAGCAGGGCCTCGGCGGCCGACCGGACGAGCTCGTCCGGCACTGCCGCCGCCGCTTCCAGAGCGGCCGGAAGCGAGTGCAGGCCGCCGGCCAGGTCACTCGCTCCGAGTGCGCGCGCGAGCTCCCCGACGGCGGCCAGCGCGGTCGTGAAGGTCTTCGTGGCGGCCACGGATCGCTCCTCGCCCGCCGCTGTCACGAGCGCGTGCTCCACCGCGAGCGCGAGCGGCGAGCCGGCCTCGTTGGTGAGCGCGGCGATCAGTGCGCCGCGGCCCGCGGCGAACTCCAGCGCCGCGACGATCTCGGGCGTCTGGCCCGACTGCGAGACGCCCAGCACCAGCGCGCGCGAGAGGTCGACCGGCGGACGGTAGGTGGTGTAGAGCGAGGGAGCCGCGAGGCTGGCAGAGAGCGCGCAGCGCGCCTCGAGCAGATAGCGGGCGTAGATCGCCACATGATCGGAGGTGCCGCGGGCCACGAGCACGACGCGGTCGAGCCCGCGCTCGCCGACGGCCGCGGCGAGGGCGGCCGCCGGCGCGGCGATCCCGGCCAGCGTCGCCTCGACGGCTGCCGGCTGCTCGGCGATCTCGCGCCGCATGTGCGAGCTCATGGCGCTCCGGCCACCCGCTCGAGTGCGAGCCTGCCGGCGCCGATCACGGCTCGCTCGCGCAACGGGACGATGCGGGCTCGCGGCGCCTCCTCCGCGATGCGGGCCGCGAAGGCGGTGTCCAGCGGCGCGCACCCCGCCAGGTGCACGCTGCCCGCGATCACGAGCTCGAACTCCGTCCCGAGCATGTCCAGCCTGCGCGCCACGCCGAGCACCTCGTCGGCCAGCGAGCGGCCCTGCTCCTCGAGCAGCCGCCGCGCCACGTCGTCGCCGCGGGCCGCCACGTCGAGCACGAGCGGCGCGAGCTCCGCGCCGGGGGCCAGGCCGTTCCGCTTGATGCCCTCGAAGAGGCCGTCGAGATCCTGCACGGCGAGTGCCGCGCAGAGCGCGTCAGCGAGCGCCGTGCCGGGCCCGGAGGCCTCCCGCATGCGGGCGCAGGCCCAGATCGCCCGCTCGACGATGTCGCCTGCGCCGCCCAGCTCACCGAAGCCCTCGGCCATCGTGCGCGCCGTCAGCCCGGCCTCGTTGCGCCCGGCCGCGACGGCGCCCGTGCCGGCCGAGGAGACGCACCCGGCCTCGCCGGAGATGCCGGCGCGGAGCGCGGCGAAGGCGTCATTGGTGACGAACCGGGGGCCGCCCAGCCCGACCGACGCGAGCGCGTGCTCGAGGCGCCTGTGGTCGGCGGGCCAGTCGACGCCGGCCAGGGCGAACGCCGATCCCGCCGTCTCCGCACGCTCCCGGCCGGCCTCCGCGAGGGCGCCGTCGACGGCGCTGGTGATCGCGTCGACGGCGCCGTCGAGCCCGACGTTCTCCCAGTTCGAGCCGCCGGCGCGCCCGTTCCCGAGCACGCTCCCGTCGAGCGCCATGACCACCGCGTCGGTCTTGCTGGCGCCGCCGTCGACCCCGATCACGAAGCGGGGCGGCGCGGAGCGCAGGTCGGGGTGGGCCTCGCTGCTAGCCATCGAGCTTCCCGAACAACCCTGCGTTGTCGCTCTGCAGCCGCTCCCAGACGCGCGGCGCGAGGGAGGCGTCGGGCCCGAGCGGGTTCGTCACGAGCGCGAGCGCGGCCAGCGAGCGGTCTCCTGTCAGCGCCGCCTCGATCGTGAGCAGCTCGTAGTCCTTTGCGGAGCGCACGAGCGCATCCAGGTCGGCGCGCAGCGGCCCGGTCGGCACGGGCGTCGCGCCCCCGCGCCCGATGCGCGCGGGCATCTCGACGACGACGTCGGCGGGCAGGTTCGGGATCGCGCCGTCGTTGCGGACGTTGACCACCTGGACGGAGCCGGCGTCGGCATGAATGTCCGCCATCAGGGCAGCCGCCGACTCCGAGTAGTAGGCGCCGCCGCGTTCCATCAGCTCGGCGGGCTTCTCGCGCAGCGACTCGTCCGCATAGCGCTCCAGCAGGCGGGCCTCGATCGCCATCACCTGCGAGGCGCGGGTGGGCGTGTGCTCCTGGTGGCGGAGCATCGCGGCCGTCTCGTAGTAGTAGAGGTCATAGTAGTTCGGGACGGCGCCCAGCAGCGAGATCGTCTCGGGCGCGAAGCCCGGGTCGTCGTCGCCCGCCGCCTGGTCGACGAGCAGCTCGCGGTAACGCGAGAGCACCTCCGCGGTGCGATCCTCGCCCTCCACCTCGAAGCCGCGCGCCCACGACAGGTGATTGAGCCCGACGTAGTCGATCCGGACGTCGGCGAACTCGCAGCCGAGGGCGTTCGCCACCTCGATCTGCATGTTCCAGGGAACGTTGCAGAGACCGACGACGCGAAGGGACGTGTGGCGGCGCAGCAGCTCGGTGATCAGCCCCGCGGGGTTCGTGAAGTTGACGAGCGTCGCCGCGGGCGCGCTGCGCTCGACCTCGCGCGCGATCTCGAGCATCACCGGGATCGTGCGGAGGGCCTTGGCGAAGCCGCCGATCCCGGTCGTCTCCTGGCCGATCAGGCCGAAGGCGCGGCCCGCGAGCTCGTCGCGGTGGCGCGCCTCCTGGCCGCCGACGCGCAGCTGCGTGACGACGAACGCCGAGCCCGCGATCGCGTCGCGCGCGTCGTCGGTCCAGCGCACGCGCATGTCCGCTGCCGACGCCTCGCACATCCGCTGCGCGAAGCGCCCGACGATCTCGAGCCGCTCCCGGTTCGGATCGAGCAGGACGAGCTCGGTCACGGGCAAGCGGTCACGCCGCAGCAGGATCCCGTCGACGAGCTCCGGGGTATAGGTCGAGCCGCCGCCGACGACGCAGATCTTCACGGGGCGGGAGCGTACGCATACGATCGCCGCGTTGTCCGGGGAAGCTCCGCAGCAGATCGTCGTCTCGACCCACTTCGACGACGCCGCGCTCTCGCTCGCGCACGTGCTGCAGCGGGCCGGCGCGCTCGCGACCGTCGTCACGGTCTGCGGAGGCGAGCCGCCGTCCGGCGCCGGCGTGAGCGATTGGGATGCCGCCTGCGGGTTCGCCTCGGGCGGCGATGCGGCGCGCACGCGCGCCCGCGAGGACGCCGCCGCCTGCGGCGTCACGGGCGCCCGCGCCCACCCGCTGGACCACGCCGACAGCCCCTATGGCCCGCTCCCCGGCTCGGGCGTCCTCTGCGCCGAGGTCGCCCGGCTGCTGGAGGGAGAGTGCGTTCTCTGGCTGCCGGCCGGCCGCGGCAACCCCGACCATGCGCACGTTCGCCGCGCGCTGCTCCCGCTCGCCGAAAGCCTCCCGGCCGAGCGCTTCCGGAGCTACGTCGACCTGCCCTACGCCGCCCGCGACGAGCTCCCCCACACCGGCGAGACGCAGCTGACGGATGCGGCATTCGAGCGCAAGCTCGCCGCACTGCGCTGCCACGCGTCACAGCTCGTCCGGCTCGCGGAATGCTGGCCGGGTCTCCTGAACCGCGAAGGCCCGCTGGCGCGCGAGCGCACTGTCTGATCCGGGGTCACCGCACGAGCGCGGGCCGGCGCGTCCCCTCGAGGGTTGGCAGATTCCGCCCCAGGCGTCATCCTGCAGGTGTGAGCGCCACTGGACTTGCGGCGGGGGAGACCGTGCTCTGGCGGGAGCGGCGCGCTCCGCCGTTGCTTGAGTTCGCGCTCGCCGTGGCGGCCCTGATCGGTGTCGGCGGAGTCGCCGCGCACAACATCGCGATCACGCCGGTCGCGCTCGGCGCGGCCCTCGCTGTCGCGTTCTTCGGGCGGCGCTTCGCCGCGAGCCACTGGCTCGAGGATCAGCTGCTGACGGACCGGCGCGTGGTCGTCGTCCCGCGCGTCGGCGCCGCCTACGGATTGGCGCTCGGCGACGTCCAGAGCGTCGAGTTGCGCGGCACCAAGGCGCTCTTCACGGCCGGAGGGCGGGAGCTCCGGTTCAGCTTCGTGCGCAGGCACCGGGCGCTCCGCAAGGCGCTCGAGACGGGCGCGCCTCACATCTCCTTCGAGCAGCGCTGGGACCCGAACTGCGCCGGTTGAGGCCTTCGCTGGTAGCCGCGCCGTGCGCGCGGATGGCGATCGCGGCGCTGACGGCGGCAGCTCTCCTGCCCGCCGCCGCGAGCGCTGCCGACCTGCGCCCGTGCGCGAGGGGCGCGCGCTGCGGCTCGGTCGAGGTGCCGCTGGTCGCGGCCGAGCCGGCCGCAGAGAGGGTGAGCGTCGGCTTCGAGGTCTACTCGCACACGCGCGCCGGCAAGCCGCGCGACACCGTCCTCGTGAGCGCCGGCGGCGACGGCGTGCCCACGACCGCCGAGCGGAAGGCCGTGCTGGCGCTGCTCGAGCCCCTGCGCAGCCGGCGCGACATCGTGCTCGTCGATGCGCGCGGCAGCGGCCGCTCCGGGCGCGTCGGTGCGCGCGGCGACGCCTACGGCGCAGGTGCGGCGGCCAACGATCTCGACGCCGTGCGCCAGGCTCTCGGAGTCGGCCACGTCGAGCTGTACGGCGCCGGCGACGGCGCGCGCATCGCACTGGCCTACGCGGCGCGCCACGGCGATCGTCTGCGCGCCCTCGTGCTCGACGGCGGGCCGCCTGCCACGCTCTTCCACGGCGACGGGCGCGGTGAGGCACACGCGCTGGCCCGGGCGCTCGGCAGGGGGCAGGGCACCGTTGCGAAGCTCGCCGCGCGACTGCGCACGCGGCCGTTGCATGCGCACGGGCGCATCGACGACGACGTGCTCGCCCGCGTCGCAGCGAACGGCAGCGCGGCCGAGCTCGGCGAACTGCCCGCGGCCGCAATCGCCGCGCTGCACGGCGACCCCCTGCCGCTCGAGCGCCTGGCCGCCGCCTCGGCGCCGCCCGCAACGCGCCAGGCGGCGCAGGCGCTCGCGAGCTCCTGCCACGACGACGTCGCCCCCGCGCCGAGCGCGCAGGTGGACGGCGGGCCCTTTGCGCCCGCGACCTGGCGGCGGGCGCTCGGGCTCGCGGCCTGTCAGGGCCGGCCGCCGCCGGCAACGCCGGATCCGGTGCTCCCGGGCGGCGCGGAGCTGACCGGCGCACCGGCGCTCGTGCTCGGCGGCGAGCTGGACGTGCGCGCGCCCACGGCGACGCTGCGGTCGGTGGCCACGCTCCTGCCCAGAGGGACGTTCGTGCGCGTGCGCGGCGCCGGCGCCGAGCCCGCGCTGAGCGATCCCGCCGGCTGCGCTGGGTCCATCCTCCGCGTCTTCCTGGCGAAGCGCGGCCGCGTGTCGGCCGGCTGCGCGAGCCGCCCTGCCCAGCCCCTGGGCGTGCGCGCCTTCCCGGCGACGGTCGCAGCCGCCCCTGCAGCGCTGCGCGACGCGGCCGCCCACGGCCGCGACCACTCGACGCTCGCCGACAGGCGCGCCGCCACCGCGGCGGCGCTCGGCGTGGCCGACGCGATCGCAGCCGCCTCGGCGCCGGGTGCCTCCACCCGCGTCGCGGGACTGCGCGGCGGCTCCGCGGCGGTCATGATCCGCGGACGGTCGCTCACGCTCAGCTTGCACGCCATGCGCTTCGTGCGCGACGCGGCGCTGAACGGGCTCGTGACCTACGACCCTGGGACGGGGAGCGTCTTCGCGTCGGTCACGCTGACCGGCGCCGACGGCTCGCAGCGCCCGTTCGTGCTGACCTGGAGCACCCACCAGATCGGCGGTCTCGGCAGCGCGCGCGGCAGCAGCGACGGCAGGCCGCTGCTGCTCGTGCTCAAGCTGCCCTGAGCGCCCGGCGCGCCTAGATCAGGCCGAGCTCGCGCACCGCGTCGCGCTCGTCGGCCAGCTCGGCCGCACTCGCGTCGATGCGGGAGCGCGAGAAGTCGTCGATCTCGAGACCCTGGACGATCTCCCACTCGCCACCGGAGCAGCGCACCGGGAACGACGAGACCAGCCCTTCCGGCACGCCGTAGGAGCCGTCGGAAACGACAGCCATGCTGACCCAGTCGTCGGCGGCGGTGCCCAGCACCCAGTCGCGGACGTGGTCGATCGCGGCGTTGGCGGCCGAGGCCGCCGAGGAAGCGCCGCGAGCGGCGATGATGGCCGCGCCGCGCTTGGCCACCGTCGGGATGAACGTGCCCTCCACCCAGTCGTGATCTCCGACGGCCTCGTAGGCCGTGCGCCCGTCCACCTCGCAGTGGAAGAGGTCCGGGTACTGCGTCGTCGAGTGATTGCCCCAGATCGTCATGCGCCGCACGTGCGAGAGCGGCGTACCGAGGCGCTGCGCGAGCTGGCTCACGGCGCGATTGTGGTCGAGGCGCGTCATCGCCGTGATCTGCCGGGAATCGATGTCGGGAGCGCTGTTGAGCGCGATCAATGCGTTGGTGTTGGCAGGATTGCCCACCACGAGCACCCGCACCTCGCGCCGGGCGCTGCGCGACAGCGCTGCGCCCTGCGTCGTGAAGATGGCGCCGTTGGCCGAGAGCAGATCGCTGCGCTCCATGCCCTGCTTGCGCGGCATCGCGCCGACCAGCAGCGCGTAGTCGGCGTCACCGAACGCGACGTCCGCGTCGTCCGTGCACACGGTGCCGGCGAGCAACGGGAACGCGCAGTCGTCCAGCTCCATCGCCACGCCCTCGAGGGCCCCGAGCGCGGGGGTGACCTCCAGCAGTTGCAGGATCACGGGCTGATCGGGCCCGAGCAGCTGGCCGCTGGCGATGCGCGGGAGGAGGCTGTAGCCGATCTGACCGGCGGCGCCCGTGACAGCGACTCGAACTGGAGTAGGCATGGCCGGAGCGTAGCGAGGCGCCGTGCGCGGCAGCGAAGGTCGCCGGACGGCCGCGATTTCCTGGACTAGGGTGAGAATCGATGACGGGCTCCGGCGAGACCGAGACGAGGCTGCGGGCGTTGGCCCGAAAGCTCGAGGCGCTCTCGGCGGTGGGTGCACCCACTTCCGAGCGCGCCCGCGTGCGCAGCGAGCACGCCCGCGTGCTGCGCGCGGTCGACGCCGAGCAAGCCCTGGCCAACGCCCTGCTCGCTCTCTCCGAGGCTCATTCGATCGAGCCCGAGGAGCCTGAGGAGACGCGGGCACGGACGATCGCGACCTGTGAGGCCACCGTCGCGATCTGCTTCCAGACCGTCGGCGACGATCCCGCGGCGCTCGAGCACGCACTCGCGGGGCTGGAGGCGCTGGGCGATCTCGAGGACGACCTCGCCCGCTTCCGGCTGCACAACGCCCAGGCCGTCGTCTACCTCAACTTCGGCCAGGCCGACCGTGCGCTCGCGTCGTTCGCCCAGGCGCGCGAGGCCGCAGCCCACCTGCAGGACGCGACGCCGCTCTCGGTGCTGAACACGAACATCGCCTGCGTCTACCTCGAGATCCTCGATCAGCCCGACCGCGCCATTCCCCACCTCGATCGGGCGCTCGCGATCGAGGGAGCCGAGCCGATCGCGCGCGTCTGGGCGCTGCAGGCACTCGGGCGGGCCCAGAACGAACTGGGCGAGCATGCGCTCGCGCTTCGCTCCGCGCGCGACGCCGAGGACATCGCCGAGCGCCACGGGCTCCTCGGGAGCGTCAGCGCCAGCCTCATGGTCGCCGGCGATGCGCTGCGGGCCCTCGAGCGCGGCGACGAGGCGCTGGCCGCGCTGACGCGCTCCGTCGAGGTCGCACGCCGGGCACACGCCCAGGACATGCTGGCCAATGCGCTGACTGCTCTCGGCGAGGCCGAGGCGGCGATCGGCCACACCGACGCCGCGCGCGCCGCGCTCGAAGAGGCCAGCGAGCTCACCGCCGACCGCAATCCCGCGCGCCACCCGCTCTCCGCACTCGCGAGCCTGGCCGCAGCGACCGGCGACCACGCCGGCGCCTACGCCTACCTCATGCGCTACCACGAGATCGTCCAGCGCTCCGCGGACGAGCGCTCGCGTATGGCGTCGAGCGCGCTCGAGGTCGAGCACCAGGTGGCCTCGGTGCGGCAGGAGGCGGAGCTCGCCCGACGCGAGCAGCAGCTGCTGCGCGAGCACACCGACGTGCTGGAGCAGCGCGTGCGCGAGCGCACCGCCGAGCTCGAGGACGCGCAGCACGAGCTGATCGAGCGCCTCGCAGTGGCAGCCGAGCACCGCCACCACGAGACCGGTGAGCACACGCTGCGCGTCGGCACCCTCGCGGGCGGCATCGCGCGCCTGCTGGGGCTGGACGAGGGCTTCGTCGAGGACATCGCCGTGGCTGCGCGCCTGCACGACATCGGCAAGATCGCCGTGCGCGACGCGATCCTGCTCAAGCCCGGCCCGCTGACCCCCGCCGAGTTCGACGAGATGAAGTCGCACACGCTGCTCGGCGCCGAGATCCTGAGCGACGGACGCACGCGCGTGATGCGCCTGGCCGAGGAGATCGCGCGCAGCCACCACGAGCGCTGGGACGGCAAGGGCTATCCGTACAGCATCGGCGCGGCGAGCATCCCGTTGAGCGGCCGCATCGTGGCGACCTGCGACGCGTTCGACGCGATGCTCTCGACGCGGGTCTACAAGGCGGCGATGCCGCTCGCCGACGCGATGGCGGAGATCCACCGCGGTGCCGGCTCGCAGTTCGACCCGCGCGTCGCCAACGCCCTGGTCACGCTCGTCGCCTCGGCCCCCGATCTGATCACGCGCCTCTACGGCTCGCGCGCCGACGGCATGGCCGAAGCCGCGTAGAAAAATGGGGTCTGACCCGGGAATCCCGGGTCTGACCCCGAGTTCCCGCACCTGGCACCGGGGTTCCCGCACCTGGCACGGGGCTTCCCGCACCGGACGCCGGAACTCTGGTCAGCCCGGGACGTACCGGGCCCGAATTCCCGCACCTGGCACCCGGGTTCCCGCACCTGGCACCGCGGTTCCCGCACCTGGCCCGGGAATCCCGGGTCTGACCCAGAGTTCCCGCACCTGGCACCGGAGATCCCGCAGCCGTCGCGCTCAGGCGTCAAGGCTCGCGAGGCGTTCGCAGAGGAACGTCACGAAGGCATCGCGATCCACTGTCGCCGCGACGTGCGCGTTTGCGTCCTGCCCGTCCCAGCGGTGGTGGTCGACGAGCGTCATGCCCCGCGCCGGACCGGCCGTCGTGTCCACCGTGACCAGCGCCTCGCTGGTCGTTATGAGCTCGGGCCGCACCAGCGTCGCGACCGCGAGGGCGTCGTGCACCGCGACGCCTCGATGGCCGTAGAGCTTGAGCTGCCAGTCGAGGTAGTGGTCGAGCATCGTGGCCGCCACGGCGCCGATGCGCCCGGTGCCGCGGATCTGGTCGACCTCGGAGTCGCCGATCATCGCGGCGCGCGTCACGTTGAGCCCAACAAGCGTGAGCTCGAGCCCGCAGTCGAAGGCGCGCGCGGCGCTCTCCGGATCAAACCAGACGTTGAACTCGGCGGCCGGCGTGACGTTTCCGAGGCCGTCGCCCCCGCCCATCACCGAGACGCGCCCGAGCCGGGGCAGGAGCTCGGGGCGTAGGGCGGCCAGCAGCGCGATGTTGGTCAGCGGCCCGACCGGCGCGAGCAGGACGGGCTGATCGCTGCGCTCGAGGATCTCGGCCAGCAGGTCGACGGCGTGCATCGGCACCACGGCCGCGCTCGACTCCGGCACCACCGCGCCGCCGAGTCCGTCGGTGCCGTGCACGAGCGCACCGTCGCGATCCCGCCGGACGACCAGCGGCCGCGAGGCGCCGGCCGCGACCGGGATGTCCTCGCGCCCCGCCAGCGCGAGCACGCGCAGCGCGTTGCGAGTGGTCGTCTCGAGCGGCAGGTTTCCCGCCACGGTCGTGAGCGCCAGCAGCTCGACCTCGGGGCTCGCGAGCGCGAGCAGGATCGCGATGGCATCGTCGACGCCAGGGTCGCAATCGATGACGAGCGGCGCTGCCACAGGCCGAGTCTAGAGCCGGCGCGCGGGCCGGCCGCCCTGGTGATCACCGCTCGCAGGCGAGCAGTCGCCCAGGCCCCACGAAGAGAGAGGCCAGACGAAGCACGACAGGAGAGGCAACACGACGAAGAGCCTGACCAGGCGCACGCCATCGAAACGTTTCCGCCGCGCGATGCGGCAATCGCGCTGCCTTCCCTTGACAAGCGGGGTCGAATCGTTTTCTCTTCCTGCGATGGCGCCCACTGGCGTTCAGCTCCAGACCCGGCCGACGATCCGCGATGTTGCCCGCACGGCCAGCGTCGGCATCAGCACGGTCTCGAGCTTCCTCAACGGCACGCGCCCCGTCTCGGCCGAGGCGCGCACCCGCATCACACGGGCCATCGAGGACCTCGGCTACGAGCCGAATTCCATGGCGCGCAACCTGCGGCGGCGCCGCGCCGGGGCCATCGGGCTCGTGGTTCCCGACCTCATGAACCCGTTCTTCATGCTGGTCGCCTCGGGCATCGAGGAGGTCATCCACGACGACGAGTTCTGCTTCGTGCTCTGCCCGACCAACTTCGATGCCGAGCGCGAGGCGGGCTACGTGCGGCTGCTGCGCCGGCAGCAGCTGGACGGCGTGATCGTCCTCACCGGCACCGCCAGCGCGTCCCCGGCGCTGCTCGAGCTCGCCACGCGAGCGCCGGTCGTGCTCGTCGACGAGCAGATCGAGGGCATCGACGCGCCGTTCGTCGCGGCCGACAACCGCCAGGGCGCCCGTTCGCTGGCCGAGTACGTGCTCGGGCTCGGCCATCGGCGAGTCGGCATCGTCGCGGGCCCCGAGCGGCTGTGGACGGCGGAGCAGCGCCTGGCCGGGTATCGCGACGCGCTCGCCGCGCGCGAGCTCGACCTCGACGTGCCGGTCGTCCGCGGCGATTACCGCCTCAATTCGGGCTACCTCGCCGCGCGCACGCTGCTGACCGTTCCCGACGAGCAGCGCCCGACGGCGCTGATCGCCTCGAACGACCTGATGGCCATCGGCTGCGCGCGCTTCTGCGCCGACACCAACCTGCAGGTGGGGGTCGACGTCAGCATCGCCGGCTTCGACGACATCCCGCTGGCCGAGCTCGTCACGCCGGGCCTCACGACCGTGCGGCAGCCGGCGCGCGAGATCGGCCGCCAGGCGGCGCGCTTCATGCTCGATCGCGTGCGCGGCGCGCTGCGCAGCGCAGATGCGGCCAGCGCACGGCGCGAGCTCGCGACCTCGCTCGTCACGCGCGGATCCGTGGCCGCTCCGGGCGGCCGCCGGTGAGCGCGCTCCCCAAGCTGCACCTGGAGGCGGTCAGCCACGAGTTCGACGGACGGCCGGTGCTCGCCGAGACGACCCTCGACATCGGCGCCGGCGAGTTCGTGGCCATCGTGGGCCCGTCCGGCTGCGGCAAGTCGACGCTCTTCAACATCGTCGCCGGACTGATCGAGCCGAGCCGCGGGCGCGTGCTGCTCGACGGCGCCGACGTCACCGGGACGACGGGGCGCATGGGCTACATGCTGCAGAAGGACCTGCTGCTGCCCTGGCGGACGGTGCTCGAGAACGTGCTGCTGGGACGCAGGCTGCAGCACCGCACGACGGCAGCCGATCGCGCGGAGGCGCTCGACCTGCTCGAGCGCTATGGGCTCGGCGGCTTCACCGACCACTACCCGCACGCGCTCTCGGGCGGCATGCGCCAGCGCGCCGCGCTGATCCGGACGATCGTCTTCTCGCGCGAGCTGCTGCTGCTCGACGAGCCGTTCGGCGCGCTCGACTCGCAGACGCGGCTGCTCATGCAGGAGTGGCTCCTGCGCGTCTGCGCCGAGATCGACTCGACGATCCTCTTCATCACGCACGACATCGACGAGGCGCTCTTCCTGGCCGACCGGGTGATCGTGATGTCGGCGAGGCCCGGCACGGTCAAGGGCGTCTTCCCGGTGCCGTTCGCGCGGCCGCGCGCCTACGAGCAGGTCACGAGCGACGCGTTCGTGGCGCTCAAGCGCGAGGTCTTCGGGCTGATCTACGAGGAGTCGCTGCGCGCCGCGCACCAGCTCGACCCGGCGGGCGCGGCATGAGCGTGCCGCGCCTGGCCGGGCAGTCCCGGCGGGCCGCCAGGCGCGGCGCGGGCTCGGCGTGGTCGTGCCGCCGCTGCTCGTGTTCGCGCTGCTCTTCGCCGGCTGGCAGTGGCTCGTCGAGGTGCGCAACGTGCAGCAGTTCGTGCTGCCGAGCCCCCACCAGGTCTTCGAGCGCGGCCTGGACCGACCGCAGCGATCTCGCCTCGAACGCCTGGTACACCGCCTGGGAGATGATCGTCGGCTTCCTCATCGGCTCGGGCGTCGGCATCGTCTTCGCAACGCTGATGACGCACTCGCGCCTCGCCGCGCGCGGCCTCTACCCGGTGCTGATCACGACGCAGACGATCCCGCCGATCGCGCTCGCCGCACCGCTCGTGATCTGGCTCGGCTACACGATCTGGCCCAAGGTGATCGTGACCGCCATGATCGTCTTCTTCCCGGTGCTGGTGAACGCCTACCAGGGCCTCACGAACGTCGACGCCGACCTGCTCTCGCTGATGCGCTCGATGAACGCGTCGCAGTGGCAGACGTTCCGCCACGTGCGCGTGCCGGCGGCCTCGACGCTGATCTTCGCCGCCATGAAGCTGGCCGCGACCTACAGCGTGATCGGCGCCGTCTTCGGCGAGTGGGTCGGCTCCGACAAGGGCATCGGCGTCTACATCCTGCAGGCCAACTCGCGCCTCCAGACCGACCGCGTGTACGCGGCGATCTTCGTCCTCTCGCTGATCGGCATCGTCGCCTTCCTGCTCGTCGCCCTCGCGGAATGGCTCGCCACGCCGTGGCGGCGGCGCGCGACGCCCCGCCGGCTGCTTTCCCGACGTACCCCGCAACCCCCATCGAACGGAGACCACGCATGAGGATCCGCCGAACGACCGTCACCGCGCTCGCCGCGCTGGCGATCGCCACTGCCGCCGTGCTTGCGAGCGTGGGCACGGCGCCGGCCAAGAGCACGTCGAAGGGCGCCGGCCTGACGACCGTCAACATGGTGCAGGACTGGCCGACCCCGTGGGTCGGCTGGATCCCCTGGGTCGTCGCCGACGCCAAGGGCTACTTCGCGAAGGAGGGCATCAAGCTCGCCATCCGCGTCCCCCCGACCGCAGCCGACCCGATCAAGTTCATCGCCGCCGGCCGCGCCGACGTGGCGTTCACGACCTCGCTCGACGTCGTTCTCGCCAAGCAGCAGGCCGCGCCCGTCATGGAGATCGGGGCGTATACCCAGTACAACAACTGGGGCCTCGTCTTCCCGCAGGGCAAGACGGCGACGATCGCCTCGCTCAAGGGCAAGAAGATCGGCATCTACCCGGACGCCTGGACGAAGGTGCAGCTCAGCCTGATGCTCGCCTCGGCCGGCCTCAAGCTCAGCGACGTCACGCTCGTGACGACGCCGAACGACACCGCGCCGCTCCTGATCGCCAAGAAGATCGACGCCGCCACGGGCATCACGAACGCCGAGGCGACCGAGGTGCAGGTCACGGGCAAGCAGAAGCCGACGATGCTGCTCGGCAAGGATCACGGCGTGCCCAACTCCTACGTGCAGGTGATCGCCGCCAACGCGAAGTGGCTCGGCAAGAACAAGGCGCTCGCCGCGGGCTTCATGCGCGCGGTCAAGCAGGGCACCGCGTACTCGCTGGCACATCCCGCCGAGGCGCTGGCGATCTTCACCAAGAAGTACCCGAAGGCGCTGCCCGCCGATTACGCGAAGGCCTCCTGGGCGAACACGATCCCGCTCTTCTCGAGCGCGGACACCAAAGCGCACGGCCTCTACTGGAACAACTCCCAGGTCTGGGCGAAGCTGCTGCCCGTGCTCAAGCAGCAGAAGCTGATCACGAAGACGATCGCGCCCGCCTCGCTCTTCACGAACGCCTACCTGGGCGCGAAGTGACGTGACGCGCGTCCTGCTCGTCGGGGAGTCGTGGGTCATCCACTCGATCCACGTCAAGGGGTTCGACTCGTTCACGACGTCGGAGTACGCGGAGGGCGGCGAGTATCTGCTCGCCGCCCTCCGCGCCGGCGGCGCCGAGACGGGCTTCATCCCCGCGCACCTGGCCCCGGACACCGCTCCCGAGACGCTCGAGGAGCTCGCGCCGTGGGACGTCGTGATCCTCTCCGACATCGGCACCAACTCGCTGCTGATCTCGCGCCGCGTGTGGGCGGGGGAGCAGCGGCCCAATCGCCTCGACCTGCTCGAGCAATGGGTGCGCGGCGGCGGGGCGCTGGTCATGTGCGGGGGCTTCATGACCTTCGCCGGGCATCGACGGCAAGGCCCGCTACCACGGCACGCCGATCGAGACGGCGCTGCCGGTCGAGATCTCGCCCTTCGACGACCGGGTCGAGAACCCCGCGGACAACGAGCCCGCGGTCGTCGACACCGAGCACCCGATCACGCGCGGGCCTGCCGCGCGCCTGGCCCGGCGTGCTCGGCTACAACCGGCTCGTCGCGAAGGGCTCGGGCAGCGTGCTGATGACGGTCAACGGCGATCCGTTCGCCGTCGCCGGCAGCACGGCAAGGGGCGCACGCTCGCCTACGCCGGCGACGTCGGGCCCCACTGGGCGCCGCGCGAGCTGGTCGAGTCCGACGCCTACCGGCAGTTCTGGGCACAGGCGATCGCGTGGCTGTGCCCGAGCTGACGACCGGAGTGCCGCCGGGCTTCCGGCGGGCCCAGGATGTCGCGCGCGCCGTCGTCGCGGAGGTCGGCGAGCTGCCGCTCGCGGGCCGCAGCGAGGCAGAGATCGCTCGCTGGATCGACGAGCGCCTGCGCGAGCTCGGCGCCGCGCAGACGTGGTGCCCGACGCTCGTCGGCGCGGGCGAGGGGACGCTCGTGTGCCACCCCGACCATCTGCCCTCCGAGTCGCGGCGGGTGGAGGCCGGCGGCGTCGTCTGGGCGGACGTGACGCCGGTCGTCGACGGCTGGTACGGCGACATCACCCGCGCCTGGCTCGCCGGCGAGCCGACGCGCGCGCGATGCCTCGCTCGTGCGCGACGCGCAGGCGATCCTGCAGGACGCGCTGGCCTTCGTCGAGCCCGGCATGGAGGCTCGCGAGCTGTTCCTCCACACCAAGGGCCTGATCGACGCGGGCGGCTACCGGCTCTGCGACCTGCTCGGCAACATCGGCCACGACCTCGGCCGCGGCGAGGCCTACGCCAACGGGTTCATCGATGCCTCCAATGCGACCCCGATGTGGGGAGGCTGGGCGATCGAGCCGCACATCGGCCTCGAGCGCCGCGGCGCGAAGTTCGAGGAGATCGTGTGGCTGTCCGCGAGCGGACGCGAGCTCGTGTGACGCTCGCCGCCGGGTCTGGTGCGGACGGTCCTCGGCGACCTGCCGGCGGACGACTTCGCGCTCGTCTCGCCCCACGAGCACGTGATCGCCGACTCGCGCGTCTGGTTCAGCCCCCACGCGGGCCTCGGGCTCCCCGACAACCCGGTCGGCGAGCTCGACAACCTCGTGCTCGACGACGAGGACGTGCAGGCCCGCGAGCTCTCCGAGTTCGCGCCCACGGCGGGGCTCGTCGTCGAGTGCACGCCGCACGGTATGCGCCGCGACCTGCCCGCGCTGCGACGCATCGCGAGCGCCCTCGCCGGCCGGGTCTCGATCGTGGGCGGCTCCGGGTGGTACGTCGAGGCCGCCGTCGACGAGCGCCTCCTGCGGCTCGGCGTCGACGACCTCACGGCGGAGCTCGAGCGCGATCTCGCCGAGGGCGTCGACGGCGTCCGCCCCGGCCTGATCGGCGAGATCGGCACGAGCGCCCCGATGACCGCGGCCGAGCGGCGCTTCGTGCGCGCAGCCGGCCGCGCCCAGCGCTCGAGCGGGCTCGCCGTCCAGATCCACGTCGACGGCGCCGCCCGTGAGGGTCTCGCCATCCTCGAGACGCTGCGCGATGAGGGAGCCGACCTGCGCAAGGTCTCGCTCTCGCACATGGACGACGCGCTCGATCCCGCCTACCACCGGAGCCTGCTCGAGGCGGGCTGCTATCTGGAGTTCGACGCGTTCGGAGCCGATTGGAACATCCCGGGCGCGCACGTCGCCCGCGACGGCGAGCGCATCGACGCGATCGCCGCCCTCGCGAGCGAGGGCTACGCCGAGCAGCTCCTGGCCGCCCAGGACGTCTGGCTGCGCCAGCGGCTGCTGCGCGGCGGGGGCGCGGGCTACGGCCATCTGCGCCGCGGCGTCGTGCCCGCGCTGAAGGCCGCGGGCCTCGACCCGGACCTGGTCTGCCGGCGCAATCCGCTGCGCCTGCTCGCCTGATCGACGACGGTGGCGCCGGCGTGCGAGAATCGCCGCTCTGCGAAGCCGTCACCTGCCCGGAGGAGCCTGATGAGACGCCTGCTGTTCGCCGCGCTCACGTGCGTGTGCATCTTCACCGCGACCATCGCGGGCGCCGGCACGTCCGCCGCGGCCGACCACAAGCCGGTCACGATCACGTTCTGGAGCGCGTACACCACACGCGAGCTGCACGACTACCAGCTCGCCTTCGTCGGCTTCCACAAGAAGTACCCGTGGATCACGGTCAAGGGCACCGGCAACATCCAGGACGACAAGATCATCGCCGCGATCAACGGCGGCAACGCGCCGGATGCGCTGCTCTCCTTCTCCCCGAACAACACGGGAAAGTTCTGCGCGTCGGGCGCCTGGCAGAACCTCAACGACTACATCAAGAAGGACAAGTTCGACCTCTCGCAGTTCCCGAAGGTCGCGCTCTCGTACTCCGGCTACAAGGGCGACCAGTGCTCGCTGCCGGCGCTCGCCGACGCCTACGGCCTCTACATGAACACGAAGATGCTCAAGGCCGCTGGCTTCACACAGCCGCCGAAGACGCTCTCGGAGCTGACGGCCATGGCCAAGAAGCTCACGGTCCGCAACCCCGACGGCTCGCTCAAGCGCGTCGGGCTGAACCCGCTGTTCGGCCACTACGAGACGTTCGCCGACGGCCTGCGCGGCGCCTACGGCGTGCCCTGGTTCGACGCCAAGGGGCAGCCCGTGCTCTCCAAGGATCCCCGCTGGGCGGCGCTCCTGAAGTGGCAGAAGGCGCTCGTCGACTGGTACGGCTACGACAAGCTGCGCAAGTTCACGGCGGCCTCGGCGGATGAGTTCGGCGCCTCCAACGACTTCGAGATCGGCCGCGTCGCCATGCAGTACGACGGCGAGTGGCGCACCGCGTTCATCAAGGCGGAGCACCCCGACCTGGCGTACACGACGGCGCCGTTCCCGGCGGCCGACTCGCAGCCCGGCCAGTACGGCTCCGGGCCGATCGCCGGCGATATCGTGGCGATCCCCAAGGGCTCGAAGCACCCCGACGAGGCGTGGCTCCTGATCAAGTACCTCGCGAGCGACACGGATGCGGTGGTCGGGCTCTCCAACCGGCTCAAGAACCTGCCCACGACGAAAGCCGCCAACTCGTCGCCCAAGCTGGCCGCGGACCCCGGCTTCAAGCCGTTCTTCAAGATCTTCACGAACCCGAAGAGCGAGTTCAACCCGCTCACGCCCATCGGCCAGCAGTACGGCGACACGTTCCAGGCCTTCGCCACCAAGTGGCAGTCCGGGCAGGTGAGTGACCTGGCGAAGGGCCTCCAGGGCCTCGACAAGCAGATCTCGAACGAGCTCAAGCAGGCCACGGCCGGCAACGCGCCCTAGTGCTCCCTCTCGGGATGGAGCACTAGCCGTGGCAGTCACTGCGCTCTCGCCTGCGGCGGCGCGCCGCCGCAGGCGGCGGCGGACGCGCACCTACGGGCTCGCGTTCCTCTTCCTCTCGCCCTGGATCGCCGGGTTCGTGGTGTTCCTGCTCTATCCGATGGTGGCGAGCCTGTACTTCTCGTTCACCCATTACGACCTGCTCAACTCGCCGCGCTGGATCGGGCTCGCGAACTACAAGTACATGGTCCGGAACGACCCGTTCTTCTGGCAGGCGGTGCGCAACACGGCCTGGATGGTGGTCATCGGCCTGCCGCTGCGGCTGTTCTGGGCCTTGCTGACGGCGACCCTGCTGACCCAGCCGGTGCGCGGCCAGCGCTTCTACCGCACGCTCTACTACCTGCCCACGATGGTGCCGCCGGTGGCCGCGGCGCTCGCGTTCACGTATCTCCTGAACCCCGACCTCGGCCCGGTCAACGGCGCACTCTCGCACTTCGGCATCCCGGGGCCGCTGTGGTTCTTCGACCCGTCCTGGTCGAAGCCGGCGCTCGTGCTGCTCTCGCTCTGGGGCGCGGGCGACGCCATGATCGTCTACCTCGCCGGCCTGCTCGACGTGCCCAAGACCCAGATCGAGGCGGCGAAGATCGATGGGGCCAACGCCCTTCGCCGTTACTGGCACGTGACGCTGCCCTCGATCTCGCCGGTGATCTTCTTCACGCTCGTGACCGGGCTGATCTGGACGTTCCAGACCTTCACGGAGGCCTACGTCGCCGGCAACACGACGTCGGGCCAGAAGGACACGCTCGGGGAGCCGCAGGGCTCACTGCTGTTCTACGCGATCTGGCTCTACCAGCAGGGCTTCCGCTACTTCAACATGGGCTACGCGTCGGCGATGGCATGGGTGCTGTTCGCTGCGACGATGCTCTGCACGCTCGTGCTGATCAAGAGCTCCGAGCGCTGGGTGCACGTCGAGGGGAACCAGTGAACGCCATCGCTGCGCGCCGGCTCGCGCGCCGCCGGCGCTTCCTGCAGAGCGTCGCACGGCACTCGGTTCTGATCGGCATCGGCTTCGTCTTCGTCTCGCCGTTCGTGTTCGTGATCTTCACGGCGCTGATGACGCGCGACCAGGCGCTGACGCGCGCGATCTGGCCCTCGCCGTTCCGCTTCCACAACTTCTACGACGTGCTCAGCCAGCAGCCGCTGTTGCGCTGGACGTGGAACACGTTCCTCGTCTCGTTCCTCTCGTCGATCGGCGTCGTGCTGAGCTGCGCGCCGCCTGCCTATGCGCTCGCGCGCATGCGCTTCCGCGGCCGCAACGCGGTCTTCCTGCTCGTGCTCTCGACGATGATGCTGCCGATCCAGGTCACGATCATCCCCCTCTACGTGCTGTTCTCGCATCTCGGCTGGATCGGCTCGCTGAAGCCGCTGATCATCCCGGGCTTCTTCGGCGACGCCTTCTCGATCTTCCTGCTGCGCCAGTTCTTCATGACGATCCCGGGCGCGCTCACCGACGCAGCGCGCGTCGACGGCGCGAGCGAGCTGCGGCTCTTGCTGCGCGTGATCGTGCCGCTCGCCAAGCCCGCGCTCGTGGCCGTCTTCCTCTTCAACTTCCTCTATTGCTGGAACGACCTCTTCGCGCCGCTGCTCTACCTGGGGGCCGATCCCACGTCCTACACCGTCTCGCTCGGCCTCTCGGAGTTCCGCTCCTCGCGGCACGTCGACTACGAGCTGATGATGGCCGCCTGCGTGCTCTTCACGCTGCCCGTGACGCTGCTCTTCTTCCTGGCGCAGCGCGCCTTCGTGGAGGGAGTGACCGTCACCGGCGTCAAGGGCTGAGCCGCACTCATGACTCGCGACCGCAATCAGCTCGCGTTCGTCGCCGCGATCTCGCTGGTCGCCCTCGTATGGCTGCCGGGGACGCTGCTCTCGGACGTCCGCGGGCTGCGGGACAACCGCCGCCTCTCGTCCACGCAGGCCAAGGACGCCCGCGGCCCCAGTGCGGCCGCGGGCGGTGATCTCGCACTCGTCCGCACGGCGCGCAGGCGGATACCGCGCGGCCTCTCGTTCGCGATCGAGCGGGGGGGCCGCTGGGGCAGCGAGCGCGCGCCGAACCGCGGCGTCGCGTTCGCCTGGCAAGCGGGTCAGTCGTGGACGCAGTTCGAGCTCGCGCCGCGCATCCAGGTCGCGCCGGCCGACGCGAGCTGGATCCTGATGCGCGACACCGCTCCCGTAGGACGGGTTGCGCGCGCCTGGCAGATCGGCCCCGACTGGCTGGTGCAACGGCGATGACGGGCCTCGCCGGGCTCGCCGCCGCGAATCTCGTGCTCGCCGCCCTCGGCGCGGGGGGCTTGATGCTGGCGGGCACGTGGGATCGGCTCCGCCCCGCCTCGCGCATCGCGCCGTCGCTGCTCGCCGGCTTCGCGCTGGCCGCAGCGGCCCTGCCACCGCTGATCTACGCCGGCCTGTCGCCGACGCCGCTCGTGGTCGGCGCGCTTGCGGTCGTCGCCCTCGCCGGCGGCCTGCGCCGCCGCCGCCCACGGGTGCATACCGACGCCTCAGGGGGCGGGCTCCTGGTCGCGGCCGCGGGTGCGCTGATCACGCTGCCCCTGCTGCTGCGGGCCGCGACGGAGCCGCTCACGAAGTTCGACGCCTACGCGGACTGGACGCTCAAGGCCAAGTTCCTCTACGGGCACGGCGGGCTCGTCGCGGGCGCCTTCGACACCCGCACGCTCTCGGCCTACTACCTGCCTTCGCACCGCGAGTACCCGATCGGGCTGCCCTCGATCGAGGCCTTCGACTTCCACCTCATGGGCGGCGCGGATCCGCTGCTGATCCACGTCCAGTTCGTCGTGCTCGCGGCCGCCTTCGCCGGCACCGTCTGGGCCTTGCTGCGGCACCGGGTCGGCGTCCTGCTGCTCGTTCCGGCGCTCCTGCTCTTCGCGGTCTCGCCCGGCCTCCACACGCAGATCCTCTCGGCCTACGCCGACGCGCCGATCGCCTGCCTCTGGGCCGCCGCCGCGCTGGCCTTCGGCCTCTGGCTCCTGGACGACGGCGACGATCGCCTGATCCTCGGCGCGGTGCTCGCCGCGGGCGCCCTCGCGCTCAAGCAGGAGGGCATCGTCCTCGACGCAGCCCTCTTCGCGGTCGTGGCCGCTGCCCTGACGCTCCGCCGTTCCGCGCCCGCGGCCCGTCGCTTCGGCGTCGCGGCCGGTTGCGTCGTGCTGAGCGCCGTGCCGTGGCAGCTCTGGGTTCGCCACCACCACCTGCACGACGCCGATATCGGCCCGTCTGCCGGGCGCATGGCCCGGCAGGCCCACACGCTGCCGGAGATCGCCCATCGCCTGGGCGCCGAGCTGCTCTGGCTCAGGTGGCCGGGGGTGGTCGCGCTGGCCGTGCTCGCTGCCGGCCTCCTGCTGCTGCGGCAGCGCGACCCGCTCGCTGCGGGCTATCTCGCGCTGCTGGCGCTCAGCATGGCCGGGGTGGCGGCCGTCTACTGGAACGCGCGCGTGCCGATCCACGGCCTGCTCACGCAATCGGCCCAGCGGACCGTGGCCGCGCCGATCGTGCTCTCGGTCGCGGCCATGCCCCTGCTGGTCTCGCGCATCCGCTCGTCGGGGGCTGCCACCCGCCTCGAGGGCTGACTCCTATGCTGGCAGCGTGTTCGTCAACACGATGCCGCGCTACGAGGTGCTCTCGCAGGAGTCGATGGCCGTGCTCGAGGAGGGCTGGCGAACGATCGTCCGGGACATCGGCATCGAGTTCCAGTGGGAGCCGGCGCTCGAGCTGTTCCGCAAGGCCGGCCAGACCGTCGAGGGCGAGCTCGTCAAGCTCGATCCCGACTTCGTGCTCGAGCAGGTCGCCAAAGCGCCGTCGGAGTTCGGGATCACGGCACGCAACCCCGAGCGCAGCCGGCGGTTCGGCGGCGACAACATGATCTTCTGCAGCGTCCAGAGCGCGCCCTTCGTGAGCGAGGGCGATCGCCGCGGCGACGGCACCTTCGACGACTACCGCCGCCTCGTGCGCCTGACGCACATGATCGACGAGCTGGACACGGCGGGCTATCCGATCTGCGAGGCAGGCGACCTGCCGATCGACTCGCGCCACCTCCAGATGCTGCTGACGCTCTACACCGACAGCGACAAGCCGCTCGGCACGGCCCAGTTCAACCCGGTCGGCGCGGCCGACTCGATCGCGATGGCCGAGCTTGCGTTCGGCCGCGAGGCGCTGGAGCGCGAGCCGCACATGTTCGGCATCGCCAACGCCAACTCGCCGCTGCGCTTCGACGAGCGCATGATCGGCTCGCTGATGCTGCTGGCGGAGGCCCGCCAGATCGTCGTCGTCACGCCATTCATCCTGATGGGCGCGATGGGCCCGGTCTCGATCCCGGCCGCCCTCTCCCAGCAGATCGCCGAGCAGCTGGCCGGCATCTGCCTGGCGCAGCTCGTGCGCCCGGGCGCGCCCGTGGTGATGGGGTCGTTCATCTCGCACACCGACATGCAATCGGGCTCTCCGGGCTTCGGCGGGCCCGAGGCTGCCATCGGCCTCCTCGCGTCGGGTCAGATCGCGCGCCGCTTCGGCCTGCCCTGGCGCGCCGGCGGCGGAGCATTGACGTCCAGCCAGTCGGTCGACGCCCAGGCCGCGTTCGAGGGCCTCAACACGATGCTGCCCGCCTTCCTGGCGGGCGCCAACCTGCTGCTGCACACCTGCGGCTGGCTGGAGTCCGGCCTCGTCGCCTCGTACGAGAAGTTCGTCCTCGACATCGAGATCGTGCGCATCCTCCAGCACCAGTTCAGCCCGCTCGAGTTCACGCGCGAGCAGCTCGTCCCCGACGCCTTCGCCGAGGCCGGACACGGCGGCCACTTCTTCGGCACGACGCACACGCTCGAGAACTTCCGCGACTGCTTCTACCGCCCGCTGCTGTTCTCGACCGAGAACTACGAGCGCTGGAAGTCCCGCGGCGGGATGGACGCCACCGAGCGCGCCCGCGACCGCCTGGCGACGCTCGAGGCGAGCTACGAGCCACCCGCGCCGCTCGCCGACGACGTGCGCGGGCGCCTCGAGGAGTACGTGACGCGCCGCCAGAAGGAGCTCGGCGACTAGCTGTCCCGGAAGCCGAACGGCAGACGCGCCTCCTGCTGCCAGCGGCCGCTTGCGTAGACGTAGACGCGCGCCTCGACGAGCCACGCTCGCAACGGCAGCTCTCGGGTGACCGCAATTTCGACCTCCCTCAGCGCGTCGGCGTCCGCGCCCGTGGCGACGGTCAGGTGCGGGACGACCTCGTCGTAGCGGCCGCCGTAGGGCGGCGCCTCCGGCCACTGCTCGGCGATGGCAGCTGTGAGCTGCTGAAGGCCGCTCGCCGGCTCGGGCTCCAGATAGAGGACGTCCGGGAAGCGGCCGGTTCTCGTGAACACGACGTCGAGCGTCGGCGACTCCGCGCAGATGTTGCGCAGCCGCGCGAGCGTCGCGCCCGTCAGGCGCTCGGCGCTCAGGAACGGAGAGAGCACGGTGATGTGCGCCGGCATGCCCGCGGCGGCGGACGGGTCGAAGCGCTCCCGCCAGGCCGCCACGACAGGCTCGGCCGCCGGCACCGGCACGACGATGGCCGTCTGGTTCGCCTCGGGCGGCACCGCTACTCCGCGCGGCTCGCCCAGGCGTCGAGCTCGACGCGCAGAGTCGGCCCGGCGAGGCCGGCGACGAAGATGAGGGTCATGCAGGGGCGGTGGCTGCCGAGCCGCGCGGCGAGCAGCGCGCGCCGGGCGTCGTTGTCCCACTCGCCGACGGCGTAGGTGGTCAGCCTGACGAGGTCGCCGAGCTCCATCCCTGCCGCCGCGAGGTTGCGCTCGACGTTGTCGAGCGCCACGCCGAGCTGCTCGATCGGGTCGTCCGGAATCGTGCCGTCCGGCGCCATTCCGACCTGCCCCGAGATCACCAGCTGACGCTCGCCGCCGCTGATCTCGATCTGGTGCGAGTACGCCGCCATGGGCGGGTGCAGGGTCTCTGGATTGCGTGGCGTCTTCATGCCGCCACGGTACCGAGCGAGCGGCAACCCCGGGGCTGACATTGGGGTCTGACCCTTGACTTCCCGCACCTGGCACCGTGGTTCCCGCAGCTGGCACCGGGGTTCCCGCGGTTGACCTCGCAGTTCGCTTTGGTCGCGGCGACTGCTCGTCGCGTCATTGGGGTCTGACCCTTGACTTCCCGCACCTGGCACCGCGGTTCCCGCAGCTGGCACCGGCGGTTCCCGCGGTTGACCTCGCAGTTCGCTTTGGTCGCGTCGACTGGACGTCGTTGCTTCTCCGTGGCGAGGGTGCTCGACTGGACGCAGGGGTCAGGCCTCCCTGCTTGGGTGTTCCGCGACACTCGGCTCGCCGGCGAGGCCTGCCCCCGTTCCACCTGACGCCTGGGCGGGCCTCACCCGCCACAGCGCAGGCTCGCACCGTTGCTTGGGGATCGGGTGACCCCTCGAACCCTGCAGCGGCGGGACATCCGGGTCTCACTCCGGGAGATTGGGGTCTGACCCTTGATATCCCGCAGCTGGCACCGCGAGTTCCCGCAGCTGGCACCGCAGTTCCCGCGGTTGACCTCGCAGTCCCCGTTGGTCGCGTCGACTGGACGTCGTTGCCTCTCCGTGGCGAGGGTGCTCGACTGGACGCAGGGGTCAGGCCTCCCTGCTTGGATGTTCCGCGACACTCGGCTCGCCGGCGAGGCCTGCCCCCGTTCCACCTGACGCCTGGGCGGGCCTCACCCGCCACAGCGCAGGCTCGCATCGTTGCGTGGGGATCGGGTGACCCCTCGAACCCTGCAGCGGCGGGACATCCGCGTCTCACTCCGGGACAATGGGGTCTGACCCTTGACATCCCGCACCTGGCACCGCAGTTCCCGCACCTGGCACCGCACGAGGCGGCCGGGCTAGAAGCCGCGCCCCGGCGCCATCGGTGCGAGCCACTCGGGGACGGTGCGCGTCGTCACCATCTCGGCGACGGCGACGCCGGTGGCCGGGCCGAGCGTCACGCCGAGCATGCCGTGGCCGGCTGCCACGTAGAGGCCGTCCTGGCCGGGGATCGGCCCGAGCAGCGGCAGGCTGTCGGGCGTCGCGGGCCGGAAGCCGGCCCAGCCCTGCGCCTGGGCCTCGCCCGGCGCCGGCTTCCAGCCGCGGATGAACGGCAGCGTGTCGTCGAGGATGTAGCCGATGCGCTTGCGGTCGACCGAGAGGTCGCGGCCCGGCAGCTCGAACGTGCCGGCGATGCGCACGCCGCCGTCGAAGCCGGAGACGCCGATCTTCGGCTCGCACAGGTAGAGCGCCGTGCGCGGCGCGGCGCCCTCGCCCCGCAGGGTCAGCGAGTAGCCCTTCGCCGGCACGATGGGCACGCGTAGCCCGAAGGGCCGCAGCAACGGCGGCGTCGCCGCGCCGGCCGTGACGACGACCGCCTCGGCCTCGACCGGCCCACCGGTGGTCGCGACGATCCAGCCCGCGCCGTTGCGCGTCAGGCCGGTCACGCCGACCTGCTCGCGCAGCTCCACGCCCTGGCTGCGCAGCTTCGCGGCGAGTCCCGCCATCAGCGATTCGGGCCGCACGTAGCGATCGACGCTCGTGCGCACGACGAAGCGCGCGTCATCGCCCAGCGCCGGCTCGATCTCGCGCGCCGCCTCCAGCGTGAGCGTCTCGATCGAGCCCTCGAAGCCGAGCGACTGGAGATCCTCGAAGACCGGCGCGAACCAGGCGAGACCGTACTCGCTGCGCGCCAGGCAGAGGATGCCCCCGCCGTGCATCTCGAACTCGACGCCGTCCTCGCCGTAGGCGTCGAGCTCGCTGAAGGTGCGCTGGTTGAGATCGAGCAGCGCCTTCACGCCGCGCCGGTAGCGGGGCCGCGCGCTGGCAGCCTTGAAGGCCCAGAGCCAGCGTAGCCACGACGTGTCGAGGCCCGGGCGGATGACGAGCGCGCCGCGCGGGTCGAACGCCGAGCGCAGGCCCGTGCGCAGGACGCCGGGAGCAGCAAGCGGCGTCGAGATCGTGGGCGAGATCCAGCCGGTGTTCCCCTCCGACGCGCCGCGGCCGAGCGCGCCGCGCTCGAGCAGCACCACCTCGGCGCCCGCACGGGTCAGCGCGTAGGCCGAGCAGAGCCCGACGACGCCTCCACCGACGATTGCGACCTTCACGCGGCCGAGGCTAACGCACGACGTCGCCGCCGCCCGCCAGCACGCGCTGCAGCTCGCTGCGGGTGGGCAGGCCGGTGGCGTCGCCGACGGCCGTGACGGAGACGGCGCCGCAGGCATTCGCGCGCTGGAGCGACTCGCCGAGCGCCGCCCCGTCGAGCAGCGCATCGAGATAGCCGGCCGTGAAGGCGTCGCCCGCGCCGATCACGTCCACGGCTGCAACCGCGATGCCCGCGTCCTCGGCAGCCTCGCCGTCACGCCAGGCGGCCGCGCCGCGGGCACCGCGCTTGACGACCGCCTCGACGCCGAAGCGCTCGGCCAGCACAGCCGGATCGGCGGAGCCGCAGAGCAGCGTCGCCTCGTCCTCCCCGGCGATCACGAGGTCGCACAGCTCCGCCAGCTCCTGCAGCACGGTCGCAGCTTCGGCGTCGCTCCAGAGGCGCCGCCGCAGGTTGACGTCGAGCGAGACGCGCACGCCCCCGGCGCGCGCGCACTCCAGGGCGGCCCGGACAGCCGCTCGGCAGCTGTCGGAGAGCGCGGGCGTGATGCCCGTGAGGTGCAGCCAGCGCGCGCCCGCGATGGCCTCGCCCGCGGCCGCGACATCGTCGGCGCCGAGCCGCGAGGCGGCGGAGCCGCGGCGCAGGTAGACGACCTCGCAGTGCGGAAACGTCCGGCGATCGCGCGCGAGCGCGCCCGTGGGGGCCGGATCGTCGGTCAGCCAGCGCACGTCGACGCCTTCCCCGCGCAGACCGGTGCGCACCATGTGCCCGAGCCCGTCGGCGCCCACGCGGCCGATGAACGCGACGGAGCGGTCAAGGCGCGCAAGGCCCATCGCGACGTTGGCCTCGGCACCCGCGACGAACGGCGTGAAGCTGCCCGCCGCCGAGAGCGGACGGCCCTCGTCGGCGACGAGGGCGACGAGCGCCTCGCCGAGCGTCACGACATCCGGGCTCATGCGCCGGCGTGCACGAGCGCGAGCCCGCTCGCCCCGAGCTCGGAGGTCTCGCAACCATCCCACTCGCGCGCGAGCAGCTCCATGCCGATGCGCGCGCGGCGCACGCGCTCGCGCGTCAGCGCCACCGTCGTCGCCTCGAGGTGCGTACCGGCCGGATACACGTCGGGCGCGTTGCGCAGCCCGAACTTGAGATAGACGGGCGCCGCGACGCGCACGATCTCGGGAATCTCGTGCAGGCGCACGAAGCCGCCGACGTTGTCGGGCACCTCGACGTAGATGTCGAGCGGCACGTCGACGACGGAGCGGATCGCGGCGATCTGCGCCAGCGAGAGGTCCGGTCGTGAGGTTGAGCGTGTCCGCGCCGAGACGCACGAGCGTGCGGGCGGTGGCAGGGTTGGAGACGGGGAGCATCACGGACACCTTGGCCTGCATGTCCGCGGGCAGGAAGCCCCGGCGCCGCGCCTCGCCGAACACGTCGAGCAGGCCGACGTCGGCGATCAGGACGCTGCGCACGCCGGCATCCGCCGCTCGCCGTGCGTCGGCCAGGCCCTGCACGATCTGCTCCTGCCCGCGCGAGGCGGCCGCAACCGCGCCGCCCGCCGGGCTGCGCGCCATGCCGGATGTGTCCCAGGCGGCGTTCGGCCGGGCGAAGAGGCTGATCTCGACCGTGGCGTCGCGCGCCATGGCCGCCATCTCGGCGAGCTCGGCGTCGGTCAGCATGAAGACGCCGGAGCCCTGCGACGCGCGGTGCACCCGCACGTCGAGGCGCTCAGCGCTCTCCAGCAGGGCCTCGAGGCAGCGCGGCCCCTCGCAGCTCGGGATCTCGACGCGGTAGCGCGCGCCGTCGGCGAAGCGCTTGGGCGAGTCCGGCAGCGCGTGCAGGTCGCCGGGCGGCAGGTCGAGCGATTCGAGGAAGCTTCGGCAGGCGCGCATGCGCCGATGCTACCCGGCTCGTGGACGGAGGCTAGGCGGGCACGGCAGCCGTCAGCACGGCACGGGCGAAGCGGTCGGCGACGCGAACCGCGAGGCGCAGCTGGTCGGCACGCTGCTCGTCACTGCCGATCACCGCCTCGGCGGGCAGCCCGAGGCGCTGCAGCTCCGCCTGCGCGACGTCCGAGGCGCACCACTCCTCCAGCAGCGGCCGCGTCACCTCGACGTGGAACTGCAGGCCCCAGCTCGTGGCGCCCACCCGGAAGGCCTGCACGCAGGCAGGGCTGCGCGCGAGCACGACGGCGCCCGCCGGCGGGATGCAGTGATAGTTGTGCCACTCGTGGACGTCGAGCTCGCGGGGCACCCCCGCCAGCAGCCCATCCTGCTGGGCGGCCTCGTCGAAGGAGACGGGCACCCAGCCGATCTCACCGGCGGGCAGGCGCTCCGCACTGCCGTCGAGAGCCTGCGCGATCAGCTGCGCGCCGAGGCAGATGCCGAGCACCGGCAACCCGCGCGCGTGGGCGTCGGCGATGATCTCGCGTTCACGGTCGAGCGGCGCATCGCCGTCGGTGCCGTCGGGGTTGACGATGCCGCCGAGCACGATCACGCCGTCGAACGACGCCCCGGGTGGCTCGGGCTGCTCGGGAGTCAGCCAGCGCACGGTGCGCACGCCGAGCGCCGTCAGCGGCGGCTCGAGCGCGGCAAGCGGGGAGTCGGAGTCGTGCTGGACGACGAGCACTGTCGGGTTCGTGTTCACGCCCTCATCTTCGCCCATCGGCGCGCGCGCGGCGAGCAGTAGCGATGGTACGAGGGTGCGCGCGCAGGTGCTGCTGGCAATGGGACTGCTCTACGTCGTGTGGGGCTCGACCTACCTGGCCATCCGCGTCACGGTCGAGACGCTGCACCCGCTGGCCGCCGGCGGGCTGCGCTTCATCCTCGCCGGGCTGCTCACGCTCGGCGCGCTGGCGGCGCTCGGGCGCCTGGGGCCGCGACCCAGTCCGGCGGAGCTGCGCGGCTCGGCGCTGGCGGGCATCTGGCTCCTGATCGGCGGCGTCGGGATCGTCACGGTCACCGAGGCGCACGCGCCGTCGAACCTGACAGCCGTGCTCGCCTCCACCACCTCGCTCTGGGTCGTCGGCTACCGCGCGCTGGCGGGCGAGCGGATCGGACGCGGGTCGATCGCGGGGGCGGCGCTCGGAGTCGTCGGCGTGATCGTCCTCCTCTCCCCCGGCGGCCCGGGCGCCGAGACGCCGTGGCTGATCGGCGCGGTCGTGGCATCGCTGTTCTGGAGCACGGGCTCGTTCTACGGGCGCCGGCTGACGCAGCCGGCCGATCCGTTCGTCGGGGCCGTCGTGCAGATGCTCACCGCGGGAGTGGTCATGACGGCCGCCGGGGTGCTGGTCGACGGCGTCGGCGCGCTCGACCTGACGGCCGCCTCGGCTCACTCGCTACTGGCGCTGCTCTACCTCGTCGTCGCGGGCGGCATCGCCTTCTCGGCGTACGTCTGGGCGCTGCAGCACCTGCCGATCTCGACCGTCGTGAGCCACCAGTACGTCAACCCGGCCGTGGCGGTGCTGCTCGGCGCCGTACTGCTGGACGAGAGCCTCGGCATCTCGAAGCTGATCGGCGCGGCGCTCGTGATCGCCGCGGTCTTCGCCACCGTGCGCAGCGACGCGTCGCCCGCGCCGGTCGCCGAGGAGCTCGTGGCGGAGTGACCGCCATCAGGCGAACAGCGGCCGCACGAGGCGCCGCCCGATCATCAGGCTGACCATCGCGGCTGCGACGCCCATTGCGCCGGAGATCAGGAACGCCGGCTCGTAGGTGCCGAGCCAGGAGCGCGTGAAGCCCGCGCCCCAGGCCGCGAAGGCCGCGCCCAGCTGGTGTGAGCAGAAGACCCAGGCGAAGACGACGCCGACGCGCTCGGGCCCGGCGATCTTGCGGCAGAGCGCGATCGTCGGCGGGACGGTCGCGACCCAGTCGAGGCCGTCGAAGACGACGAACGCGAAGAGCCCGATGCCCGCCGAGCTGAGCGCCGCGTTGAGGCCGAGCAGCGAGATGCCGCGCAATCCGTAGTACCAGAACAGCAGCCAGCGAGGGTCGTAGCGATCGGTCAGCCAGCCCGACGAGATGGTGCCGATGATGTCGAAGACCCCGATCGCGGCCAGCAGCCCTGCGCCCTGCACCTCGCGTGAAGCCGTGATCGGCGCAGGCCGAGATCAGGTGCGTGCCGATGAGGCCGTTCGTGGTCGCGCCGCAGACGAAGAATGCGAACACGAGCAGCTGGAAGTCGCGGCGCGGGGCGAACTCCACGAGCGTGCTGACGGCGTTGCGGAAGGGGTTCGCGCGCGGAGGCGCCGGCGGAGGCGGCTCGCTCGCGCCGTACGGCAGGACGCCGATCTCCGCAGGCGTGTGGCGCAGGAAGACGATCGAGAGCGGAATCACGATGCGCGACGCGCGCGATCACGACGGCCGCCGGCCGTCCACTGCCAGCTAGTAGTTCGTCGCGATCCATGCGAGCAGCGGCAGGAAGATCAGCTGGCCGCTGGCGTTCGACGCCGTCAGCAGGCCGCTCACGAGACCTCGCCGGGTCGAGAACCAGCGCGTCGAGATGATCGCCGCGAGCGGCACGGCGAGCGCGCCGGTGGCCGAGCCGATGACGACGCCCCAGAGCAGGTAGAGCTGCCAGGGCTGCGTCATCAAGACGTCGAGAGGCCGGCGCCCACCACGACCTGGCAGAGCGCGAACGTCGTCACACTTGTCGCACGCCGAAGCGCTCGACGATTGCCGCCGCGAAGGGCGCGCCGAGCCCGTAGACGAGCAGGTTGACCGAGACCGCGCCGCCGATCAGCGCGTGCGACCAGCCGAAGTCCTTGCCGAGCGGCACGAACAGCACGCTCGGCACCGAGCGGAAGCCCGCGGCCATCACGAGCACCAGGAACGTGACCGCCGCGACGACCCAGGCGTAGTGGAACCGCGGCTGCTGCAGAGCCGCGCGACATGGCGGCATGTAATCAATCAGGGCGACGCCGGCACCGCGGTCCCCCGGCGATGCGCTTGACCGTTCCGCGCGGGCGCGCGCATACTGCGAGCGCCTGTGAAATTTCAGTCGCGAGCCGCAGCGCGGGCACACGAGCGCGCGCACGCCGCGCCCCACCTCCGCGCGCGCCGCGCGACAGCGCCGGCGCACGGCACCCGACTCGCTCGGCGACATCGCCTACGCGGGCATCCGGCGGCGCATCACGTCGCTCGCGCTGCCGCCGGGCTCCGCCGTCAACGAGGCGGCGCTGGCCGCCGAGCTCGGCGTCGGCCTCGCGCCCGTGCGCAGCGCGCTGCGCCGCCTCGCGTGGGAGAACCTCGTCGTCATCCTGCCGCGCCGCGGCACGCTCGTCGCCGAGCTCGACGTCGGCCGACCTGCCGAGATCTTCGAGTTGCGCGTCGAGCTCGAGGGCCTGGCCGCGCGGCTCGCGGCCGAGCGCGCCGGCGACGAGCAGCGCGCAGCGCTGCGGCGCTCATCGAGCGCACGCGCGGCGCCCTCGCCGACGGCGACCAGCCAGGCCCTGATCGAGCTCGACCACGAGCTCCACGCGGCGATCGCGACGGCGGCCGGCAACACGCTGCTGGAGGCCAGCTCGACTGGCTCTACGGCCACGTGCTCCGGCTCTGGAGCGTCACGCTCGACCGCGTCAGCGCCCTCGCGCGCATCGGTGGCCGAGCACGAAGCCGTCGTCGACGCGATCGTGCGCGGCGACGCGAAGTCGGCACACGACCGCATGCAGGCGCACGTGCGCCGCTTCCAGGCGGCGTTCCTCGAGAGCGAGAACGCGAAAGAACGGAGGACGTGAATGGGACAGAAGGTCGACGCGATCATCATCGGCGCCGGTGTGATCGGCACCGCGACGGCGTTCGAGCTCGGCAAGCGCGGCTACAAGACGCTCAACATCGACGAGCTCCCGTCGGCCGGCTACGGCCCGACGTCGAACTCGTGCGCGATCGTGCGCGCGCACTACTCGTCGTTCGACGGCGTGGCGATGGCCTACGAGGGCTTCTTCTACTGGAAGGGCTGGGCCGAGTACCTGGAGGCGCCCGACGAGTCCGGGCTCGCCAAGTACATGCAGTCGGGCACCGTCCTGCTCGAGAGCGCGACGGGGCACCACGACAAGGTGCTTCCGCACTACGACCGACTCGGCGTGCCGTACGAGGTCTGGGACACCGCCACGCTCGAGCGCAAGGTGCCGATCTTCGACGTGCACGAGTTCTGGCCGCCCTCGCGCCCCTCCGACGACGACTTCGCCGCGCCGCGCAGCAAGAAGCTGCCGGGCGCGATCTACACGCCCGACTCCGGCTACGTCAACGACCCCGCGCTCTCGTCGCACAACCTGCAGCGCGCGGCGGAGGCCAAGGGCGGCCAGTTCATCTACCGCCGCAAGGTCACCGAGATCCGCCAGGCGGGCGGCAAGGTGATCGGCGTGACGCTCGACGACGGCAGCGAGATCGACGCCGGCATCGTCGTCAACGTCGCAGGCCCGCACTCGTTCGTGATCAACCGCATGGCGGGCGTCGAGGACGGCATGAAGATCAAGACGAAGGCGCTGCGCCACGAGGTGCACCACGTCCCGTCGCCGCCCGGCTTCGACTACGAGAAGGACGGCCACCACGTCTCGGACGGCGACAACGCCATCTACTTCCGGCCCGAGACGGGCAACCACATCCTGATCGGCTCCGAGGATCCGGACTGCGACCCGCAGGTGTGGGTCGAGAACCCCGACGACTTCAACCGCAAGGTCACGCGCGAGCAGTGGGAGGCGCAGGTCTATCGCTGCGCCCGCCGCATCCCGTCGCTGCCGATCCCGGAGGAGATGAAGGGCGTCGTCGACCTCTACGACTGCTCCGACGACTGGATCCCGATCTACGACAAGAGCGATCTCGGCGGCTTCTACATGGCGGTCGGCACGAGCGGCAACCAGTTCAAGAACGGCCCCGTCGTCGGCCACTGCATGGCCGAGCTGATCGATGCCGTCGAGAAGGGCCACGACCATGACTCCGACCCCGTCAAGGTCACGGCGCGCTACACGGGCGTCGAGCTCGACATGTGCTTCTACTCGCGCCTGCGCGAGATCAACGAGAACAGCTCGTTCTCGGTCAACGGCTGATGGCCGGGGTCGCGCCGTGGCTCTCGGTGCGCAACGGCGCCGAGGCGGTCGAGTACTACTCGGCCGCCTTCGGCGCCGTGGTGCGCCACCGGCACGAGAACGAGTCCGGCGAGATCGTGGCGCAGCTCGCCGTCGGCGAGGCCGTGTTCTGGGTCGCCGACGACGCCGACCACAGCCCGGACTTCCTCGGCGGGGGCACGGCGCGCTTCATCCTCGAGGTCGACGATCCGGATGCGCTCTTCGCGCAGGCCATCGCGGCCGGAGGCACGGTCGTCAGCGAGATCTACGAGGGCCACGGCTGGCGCATCGGCAGGCTCACCGATCCGTCGGGGCACGACTGGGAGATCGGCAGGCAGCTGCCCTGAGCCGGCCGGGAGGCGGCCGGGACGGCCGCCTCCTAACTCCACGGGCTATCGTTGCGTCTCCAATCTGTCAGAGCGGGCGTTTGCGCCCTATGCTCCCACACCAATCTGCCCGGCGGCCTTCCGCCGGCAAGAGCCCAAGGAGGGTTCCCCTGAAGCGCATGCGTATTGCAGTTGCGGCCGTGCTGGTCGCAACCGCGGCTCTCACCGCAACATCGGTTGCGAGCGCGAAGCCGAGCGGCTCTGCCGCACGGGCGGCGACGCTCAAGATCGGCCTCGTGACCGACACCGGTGGCCTCAACGACCGCTCGTTCAACCACCTCGCGTACGTGGGGCTGCAGCAGGCCCAGAAGAAGCTCGGCGTCCAGGTCAAGGTGCTGCAGTCGAAGTCGGGCTCGGACTACATCCCGTTCCTCTCGACGCTCGCCGCGCAGAAGTACGACCTCGTGATCGGGGTCGGGTTCCTGATGGCCGACGCGATCAAGACCGTCTCCGCGCAGTTCCCGTCGACGAAGTTCGCGGTGATCGACGTCGATCCGGCCGGCGGCGACGGCAAGAACGTGCTCGGCCTGACCTTCCACGAGGAGGAGTCCGGCTACGTCGCGGGCTACCTCGCCGGGCTGATGTCCAAGGTCTCCGGTTCGAAGAACGACGGCAAGAACGTCGTCTCGACGGTCGGCGGCGTCAAGATCCCGCCGGTCGACCACTACATCGCCGGCTTCCAGGCGGGCGCCAAGAAGGCCGCGCCGGGCATCAAGACGCTCAACGGCTACTCCAACTCGTTCACCGACGCCGCCAAGTGCAAGTCGCTCGCGCAGACCCAGCTCGCGCGCGGCTCCGGCGTCGTCTTCGCCGTTGCGGGCGGCTGCGGTCTCGGCGCGCTGAACGCCGCCAAGGCCAAGGGCGTGTGGGGCGTCGGCGTGGACGCCGACCAGAACTACCTCGGCCCCCACATGCTGACCTCCGCCGTCAAGAAGGTCGACTTCGCGGTGTACTCCACCGTGTTCAAGCTCAAGGAGGGCATCTTCCCCGGCGGCACGACCCAGACGTTCGGCATCAAGAACTTCGCAGCCGGCATCAGCGGCTACGCCAAGGGCGTGCCCAGCTCGGTTCGCGTCAAGGTCAACGCGATCATCGCTCAGATCAAGGCCGGCAAGATCAAGATCCCCAACACGGTCAAGTAGCAACGGGACGTGGCCGACCCGGTCACCGGTCCCGGTGATGTCACGAGCTCGAGCGCCGATCTGGCGCTCGAGCTCCGGGGCATCACCAAGCGCTTCGGCGCGCTCGTCGCCAACGACCGGATCGACCTCGATCTGCGGCGAGGCGAGATCCACGCACTGCTCGGAGAGAACGGCGCGGGCAAGAGCACGCTGATGAACCAGCTGTACGGGCTGCTGCGGCCGGACGAGGGCGAGATCCTGGTCGGCGGCCGGCCCGCGCAGATGCGCAGCTCCTCGGACGCCATCCGCCTCGGCATCGGCATGGTGCACCAGCACTTCATGCTGATCCCCGTCATGACGGTGGCCGAGAACATCGTGCTCGGCAACGAGCCGAGCCGAGGGCCGGTGCTCGACACCGCGGCCGCCGAGGAGCGCGTGCGCGAGCTCTCCAAGCGCTACGGGCTTGCGGTCGACCCGCGTGCGCTGATCGCAGACGTCAGCGTCGGCACGCAGCAGCGCATCGAGATCCTGAAGGCGCTCTATCGCGACGCGAAGGTGCTGATCCTCGACGAGCCGACGGCCGTCCTGACGCCGCCGGAGATCGTCGACCTGCTCGCCGTGCTGCGCGAGCTGCGCGCCCGCGGCACATCGATCATCATCATCACGCACAAGCTCGACGAGGTCCTGCAGATCGCCGACCGCATCAGCGTGCTGCGCCGGGGCAAGAAGGTCTCGACGATCGACGCGGCCGGCGCGACCGAGCGGGGGCTCGCGGAGCTGATGGTCGGCCGCCCGGTGCTCTCCGAGGTCGAGCGGGGAACGGCGAGCCCCGGGCATGCGGTGCTGACCGTCGAGGAGCTCCGCGTCCGTGACGACCGCGAGATCGAGACCGTCCGCGGCCTCAGCTTCACCGTGCACGCGGGCGAGATCGTCGGCATCGCCGGCGTTGACGGCAACGGGCAGACCGAGCTTGCCGAGGCGATCGCGGGCATGCGCCGCGTCGAGGACGGCAGCATCCGGCTGATGGAGCGCGACGTGACCCGCGCCTCGCCGCGCGCCGCGGCCGAGGCGGGCATCGGCCACATCCCCCAGGATCGCCAGCGCCACGGCCTCGTGCTCGATTTCAGCCTGGCCGAGAACGGCGCCCTGCACGACTACCAGCACGCGCCGATGTCCCGCTACGGCTGGCTGCAGCCGCGGGCGATGATCAGCCGCGTGAAGGGCCTGATCGAGCGCTTCGACGTGCGCGGAGGATCGCCGGCCGCACCCGCGCGCGCGCTCTCGGGCGGAAACCAGCAGAAGCTCGTGCTGGCGCGCGAGATCGACCTCAAGCCCGCGCTGTTGCTGGCAGCTCAGCCGACTCGCGGCCTCGACGTCGGCGCGATCGAGTTCGTGCACCGCCAGCTGATCGCGCAGCGCGACGCCGGCGGCGCGGTGCTCCTGATCTCCTTCGAGCTCGACGAGATCTTCGGCCTCTCGGACCGCATCCTCGTGATGTACGAGGGCACGGTGACGCTCGAGACGCGCCCCGACCTGACCGACGAGAGCGAGCTCGGCCTCGCCATGACGGGCGGCCGCGGAGCGGCGCACGCCCAGGCGGCGACGTGAGAGCGCGGCTCGGCAACGCGCTCTTCCCGCTCGTCACCGTCGTCCTCGCGTTCGTGCTCGGCGGGCTCGTCGTGATCCTCGTCGGGGCGAACCCGTTCACCGTCTACAAGCAGCTCGCGGTCGGCGCGGGCCTGGACTGGCCGTTCCAGTACCTGCCCGGGCACCCGGTGCACGTCGATCCCGTGGTCTCCGAGATCAACCTGACTCACACGCTCGCCTACGCGACGCCCCTCGTGCTGACCGGGCTCGCGGTCGGCTTCGCCTTCCGCTGCGGGCTCTTCAACATCGGCGGCCAGGGCCAGTACTGGGTCGGCGCCTACCTCGCCATCGAGATCGCTCTCTGGGTCGGCGATCACTGGGCCGGCCACGGACGCGAGGCGGTCTTCCTCGCAACCGTCGGCGCCGCGCTGATGGGCTCGGCCTGGGCCGCGATCGCAGGCTTCCTGAAGGCCTACCGCGGAGCGCACGAGGTGATCTCGACGATCATGCTCAACTGGATAGCGATCTTCGGCGGACAGTGGCTGTTCGGCCTCGGCGGACCGCTCCAGGACTCGCACTCGAGCGCGCCCGTCTCGCGCACGCTCCACCTCTCCGCGACCTATGACTCGATCTGGGGCTTCATCCCCGGCTCGAGCGTCACGATCGCGATCTTCATCGCGATCGGCGCCGCCGTCGTGTACTCGCTGATCCTCTCGCGCACGACGCTCGGCTACGAGGTGCGCGCGGTGGGCCTGAACCCCGAGGCGGCGCGCTACGGCGGCGTCTCCGTCCGGCGCTCGATCGTGCTCTCGATGGCGATCGCCGGGGCGTTCGCCGGGCTCGCGGGTGCTGCGGACGTGATGGGCTCGGGCTCGTTCCAGATCCAGACCTCGAACCTGCAGGTCGTGGACGCCGGCTTCACCGGCATCGCGGTCGCGCTGCTCGGGCGCAATCGCGGCTTCGGCATCGTGCTCGGCGGGCTCCTCTTCGCCGTGCTCCATACGGGCGCGAACAACATCTCGAGCGGCCTGGCGCCGGAGCTCGCAATCAACCTGGCGACGATCATCCAGGGGGTCATCATCCTCTTCGTCGGCGGCGAGATCGTCGTGCGCTGGATCCTCTCGGGCGGCGGCCGGCGCCGCAGCAAGGATGAGCCGCCGGCGCTGACCCTCCCCGCGCCGGTCTCGGAGACCCCCCTGTGAGCGCCGAGCTGCTGACGGGGGCCGAGCGCCCGTGGCGCGTAGCAGCGCTCGGCGGCGTGCTGCTCGGCATCCTGGCGATCCTCTGCACGCTGCCGCCCGTCACGCTCGAAACGCGCGTCGTGCCGGCGATCCTCGCCCTCGGCGCCGTCGGGCTCGGGCTGCTCGCGGTCTCGCGCGGCGAGCGCTTCCTCGGCAGCTACGCGATCGGCACCGGCGTGGCGGGAGCGGGCCTCGCCCTCGTGATCGAGAACGCCAACCGCTCGACGGTGGTCGCGATCGTGACCGCCGGGCTGTTCGCCGGCACGCTCCAGTACGCGACGCCACTGACTTTCGGCGCTCTCGGCGGCCTCATCTCGGAGCGCGCGGGCGTCGTCAACATCGGCCTGGAGGGCATGATGCTGACTGGCGCCTTCTTCGGGATCATGTCCGCCGACAAGACGGGGTCGTGGGAGCTCGGATTGCTGGGAGCCGCGTTCTTCGGCGCGCTGCTCGCGCTCGTGCACGCCATCTTCGCCATCCACCTGCGTGCCGACCAGATCGTCTCGGGCACGGCGATCAACATCCTTGCGACGGGCATCACGGCCTTCGCGTTCCAGGACATCTACGGCGACAGCGGCACGCCCGACACGCCCACGATCCCGAACGTCCACATCGCGCACATCCCGGTGCTGCAGCAGCTGCTCGAGGCGATCGACTGGGTGCTGCAGAAGATCCCCGGCGTCCGCTCGATCGCGAGCGGCATCGGCAACGTCTTCGACGTGCAGAACCTGATGACGTGGATCGCGCTCGCCCTCGTCCTGCTGGCCTGGGTCTTCCTGTTCAGGACAACCTGGGGCCTGCGCCTGCGTGCAGTCGGCGAGCACCCGCGCGCGGCCGACACGGTCGGCATCTCGGTGTTCCGCTGGCGCTACGTGGCCGTGATGTCATCTGGTGCCCTGGCGGGCCTCGGCGGGGCGTACCTGTCGTTCGGGTTCCTCGATGCGTTCACGAACCAGATGACCAACGGCAAGGGCTTCATCGCCCTGGCTGCGCTCGTCTTCGGCAAGTGGAAGCCCTTCGGGCTGCTCGGCGCGACGCTGCTCTTCGGCTTCGCCTCGGCGCTCGGCGACCAGCTGCAGACGAACGCCAACATCTCGTCGGACCTCGTCAACATCCTGCCCTACGCGTTCACGCTGATCGCGCTCGTCGGCCTGGTGGGACGCTCGACGCCGCCGGCCGCCGATGGCCAGCCGTACGCGCGGCAGTAGCGCGCGGCGCGGCCGGCCTAGGAGAGCCAGGTCCCGTCCTTCAGCAGCGTCCGCCCGGCCAACTCGTTCGACTCGCGCCAGGCTTGGATCCGCTCCGGCGTGAGGCGGAGGTAGACGAACGCGCCGTCCTCCTCGCGCGGGTCGAAGCCGGTCGCCCGCGCGTGAGCATCCTCGAGTGCGGCATCGCTGCCGATGGGCAGCAGCTCGAGCGGGCCCTCGAGGATGACGACGTCGCGCGTTGGCCCGAGCGCCACTCGCGCCCATCCGGCGCGGATGAGATTGCGCGCGGTGCGACTCGTCTCCGGCAGCGCGATCGTCAAGGCCTCTCGATGCCACACGAAGGAGAGCGGTGCGATGTTGCCGCGCCCGTCCTCGTCGGCGGAGGCGACCCAGACATCGACCTCGGCCGCGAGCTTGCGCAGCGTGTCGGCCTTGCGCTCCGCACGCGATCGCGGGGGCGGCGCCACGGCTACTCGTCCCCCGGGACGCCGTAGCTCGGCGCCTGCGACGGGTCGAGCGCGCGCGCCACGTAGGCATCGAGCTGCGGCTTCCACAGCTGCCACAGCCCCGCGAGCTCGTGGATCGGCTCGTCGTGCCAGTCGACGCGCAGGTCGGCGACCGGCCAGGGCACGCTGTCGACGACCAGCATCCCCGCCGAGCGCACGGGGCCCTCCTCGCCGCCCGCGGCGAGGCCGGCCGTCAGGGCTGTCACGAGGCGATCGCCGAGGTCGCTCGCCGGCCTCGTCCTCGAACGCGTCCACCATCGCCTCCGGCACGCCCTCGTCGGCGAGCAGGTTGCCGGCGGCGACGCAGCCGGCGCCCTCGGCCGTCGCGTGGCGGCCGAGCGTGCGCTCGCCCGAGTACGAGGCCACGCGGCCTGCTCGCGTCGACGCAGGTGAGCTGGCGGAACTGCGGCATTGCGCCGCCGTCGCCGACGAGCTGCGTCGAGCGCCTCGGGCGCCGAGAGCCCGCTCGCCGAGCAGGTCGAGCAGCAGATGACCGAGCGACGGATCGGTGACGTTCTGGGACGCCGCCGCGCCGACGCCCGGCGCGCGCGTGCGCGCAGCGAGCAGCGACCGCCGGGCTCGACGAGGTGACGACGATGCCGAAGCGGCCGCTCGTCGGCGACAGCGGGCGGCGAGCGAGAACGTCACGACTTGCACCGCGATGACGTCGATCTCGACCACCCACTCGGGCCGCGCGAGAGCGACGACCACGAGCCCGGTGAAGGCCGGGAAGACGCCGCGCAGCCGCTCGCCGAGCACGCGGTAGACGGGCTCGCGGTAGCGGATGTCGGTCAGGTAGACGGTGCATTTGCAGATCTCGGCGAGCGAGGAGCCGCACTCGCCGAGCAGCAGCTCGACGTTGTCCATCGGCCTTCGCGGCCTGGCCCGCGGGGTCGCCGATCGCGACGCTCTCGCGCGTCTCGAGATCCTGGGCCACCTGGCCGCGCAGGTACACGTGTCGCCCGCCACGACGGCCTGGCAGAGGTCGTTGTCGAGGCGCTGCTCGGGGTAGGTGTCCCGCGTGTTGAAGGGCCGGATGCGGGTGTGGGTCGGGGGCATGGTCGGATCCTTTGTCGTCGAGCACGCGCTCGGACAGGCCAGCCGCGCTGCTGGACGTGGCGCAGCGGCCCCGACCAGTCGAAGCTGCGGTAGACGGCGGCGAGATTGGCGAACGGCGGCGACTGCGCGAAGAGCTGGAACGTGAGCCGGTGGCCGGCGTAGTCCGAGTTGAGCAGGTCGCGCGCGTAGGCCAGCAGGCGGCGGCGGTCCTCGGCCGTCCAGCGCTCGTTGATGGAGTAGAACTTCTCCATCCACGGACCGTGTCTCCGCACCGGCGAACGTGGCGGCGTCCGGCGTCACGCAGATCTGCCCGCCGCACAGCTCGCGCGCGATGTGCATCGCGCCGGGCATGCCGGATGTCGCCAGCACGCGGCCCGTGTAGAGCAGCGACTGGTTGGGCATCAGCAGGCCGCCCGGGCTCTCCTCGGCGAGTGCGATCGCGGCCGTCAGATGCGCGTGGATGCCCTCGCGGTAGCAGGCCAGCTGTGCCAGCTTCTCCTGCACCGCCTGCTGCTTCTCGAGGCCCGTCTGGCGGACGTTGTGCAGCGCCGCGCCGATCATCAGGTCGGCCAGGCGCACGTTGCGCTGCACGTAGGCGAAGGCGCTGTAGCGGTGCAGCGTGGCGCGGATGTAGGTCGCCGCGCGCGTGTGGCGGTAGAAGAGGACGTTCTCCCACGGGATCTCGACGTCGTCGAAGACGAGCAGCGTGTCGACCTCGTCGAAGCGGTTGGAGATCGGGTAGTCGGCGGCGGGCGCGCGGCCCGCGAAGCCCGTGCGGCAGATGTGCTTGAGGCCGCGGCGAGCCCATGTCGACGATGAAGCCCACCGCGTACTCCGACAGCTCGGAGTCGCCCCAGTTCGCGATCGTCGGCTTCGCGAAGGCCTGGTTGGAGTAGGCCGCCGCCGTCTCGTACTTGGCGCCGCGCACGACGATGCCGTTGTCGGTCTCGCGCACGACGTGCAGCAGCATGTCCGGATCCTGATCCTGCGGGCGCTTGGAGCGGTCGCCCTTGGGGTCGGTGTTGGCCGAGACGTGGAACGGGTCCTCGCGCTGCGCGCGCAGGATGTGGCGCTCGATGTTGCCCGACCACTGCGGGTCGACCTCGTCGAGCACGGCCTTGCCGTCGAAGAGCGACCACATCTCGCCGACCGTCTCGTCGCCGACGCGCGTGACGACGCCGCCGAGGTCGTCGAAGACCGCGTCCACCATGCGCTGCTTGGCCGCGCCAGTCCTCGCGCGTGCGCGGCAGCTGCGTCGAGATCGCGTTGCGCTCGCCGTCCTCGGCGACGTAGGAGACGACGTCGCGCGTCGCGTCCTCGTGCGCCATGTCGTAGATGCGCGCGCGGGCATCGACGATGGGCTTGAACTGCGGGTGCGCCGTGACGTCGGCGACGCGCTCGCCGCTCGATCCAGACCTCGCGGCCGTCGCGCAGCGACTCCCGGTACTCCTCGCCCGTGCGGATCATGGGGCGAGCGCCAGTGCCCGCGGGCATCTGCTGCGTGATGCAGCCGATTCCGCCGCCGCCGTAGGCGAGCAGCGCGCTCGGTGCGCCCACCACCTCGCGCTCCGGGAACAGCTCGCGCAGGAGCGCGAAGCCCGCCTCGTCGTCCGCGCCGCCCGAGCTCGGGCGCGACGATGCCGCCGTTGACCGGGTAGTAGTTGACGTAGGGCACGACGAAGCGCTCGCCCGCGACCTCGACGTAGGGAAGCACCGGCATCTCGACCACCTCGAGCCTGCGACCGGCGGCGTCCGTCTCAGCGCGCGAGGCGGTCGCGGTTGTCGCGCAGGATGTCCCAGTTGGGGTTCGAGCGCATCGGGCGCCATCTGCACGAGCACGACGCCGGGCCGCACGAACTGCACGACGTTGTCGGAGTGGCCGTCGGTGTCGCGATCCTCGACGAGCCCTCCCCGCGAGCCAGATCACCTTCTCGATCCCGAGGTAGTCGCGCAACAGCTCCTCGACGCTGCTCGCGCGTGAGGCCCGGGATTGCGGTTCGGGTTGAGCAGCACGGACTCGGTCGTGATCAGCGTGCCCTCGCCGTCGAACGCGAGACCGCCGCCCTCGGCCACCAGCGGCGCGTCGTAGACGCGCATCCCGAGGCAGCGCGGCGAGCCGCGCCGGGCAGCTGCGCATCGTCCGCCAAGGGCGCGAACTTCCCGCCCCAGGCGTTGAAGCCGAAGCGCACCGCGGCCACGCCGCCACGCCCGTCGACGACGAAGATCGGCCCGTTGTCGCGCACCCAGGAGTCGTCGATCGGCAGCTCGGCGACGTCGACCGGGATGCGCCGTCCCTCGCCGGCAGCTCGCGGCGTCGCTCCGGGCGCGCGCGATCACGGTCACGGGCTCGAAGCGCGCGATCGCCGCGATCGTCGGCCGCGTACTCGTCCTCGGCCTCGGCGAGGTGGTCGTCCCAGGTCTCGGGACGGCACGGCCACGACACGAACGTGCGGGCGTGCTCGGCAGTTCTGGCAGGGCACGAACAGCGAGTCGTCGCGCGGACTCGGCACCAGTGCCTCCCAGGCGTCGGACGATCGGGTGGCGGACCGTAGCAGCGGGCGCTCGGCACCGCCGCGCCGCGGCCGCTGCGCCGGGTAGTGTCGCCGGCGTGCCCGAGCGCGCAGATGTCGTCGTGATCGGTGGCGGCCTCTTCGGCACGTCCATCGCCTACCAGCTGTGCCGCCGGCGGAGCGGGACGCGTGCTGCTGCTCGAGCGCGACGGGCTCGGCAGCGGCGACTCGGGCCGCACGTTCGGCATGGTGCGCCGCCACTACTCCAACGCCGTCACCGCGCGGCTCGCGCTGCGGGGGTCGCACACGATCATGCGCTGGGAGCGAGGAGGTCGGGGTGGGCGACGTCGGGCTACGTCCGGACGGGCTACCTGCTGCCCGTCCCGCAGTCGCTCGCGACGCCGGCCGCGAGAACGTCGCGCGGCTCGAAGGCGCTCGGGCTCGAGACGTCCTTCGTCGCGCCCGGACGAGATCGCCGAGATCGAGCCGCTGCTGGCGCTCGAGGGCATCGCGGGCGCGGCCTACGAGCCCGACGGCGGCTTCGCCGATGCGCACAAGATGATCCTGAGCTGGTTCGCCGCGGGCTACGCCGCCGGACTGGAAGCGCGCCTCGGCTGCGCAGCCAGCGAGCCTCCTCGTCGGAGGGCGGGCGCATCGCCGGCGTGCGCACGCCGGAGGGCGACATCGCCTGCGACCGCGTCGTGCTGGCGACCGGCGCCTGGGCGCGCGAGCTGCTCGTGCCCGCCGGCGTCGACGTCCCGATCGCGCTCAAGCGCGTCCAGGTCGCCGTGCTGCGCCAGCCCGCAGGCGCTCCGCGCCCGAACGTCGTCTGCTCCGACGCGGTCACGAACGTCGTCGTGCGCCCGGATCGCGGCGCGCTCTTCTGCGCGGTCACGTACTTCGGCGACGAGCCGCTCGACGTCGGCCGACGACTGCGAGCACGAGGCGTCGCCCGGCTACGAGGAGGCCATCCGGCGTCGCACTGCGCGAGCGCTACCCCGCGCTCGCCGGCGCCGCGTGGGAGCGCGGCTGGGCCGGCGCCTACGACTACTCGCCCGACTGGAACCCGATCGTCGGTGAGGCACCGGGCATCGAGGGGCTCCACCTCGCGCTGGCGTGGAGCGGCCACGGCTTCAAGCTCGCGCCCGCCATCGGCGAGGTGGTCGCCGCAGAGGTGCGTCGGCGACGAGCCGGCGATCGACGTCACGGCTCTGCGGCCCACGCGCTTCGCGGAAGGCGCGACCTGCTGCGGCTCGCCTACGGGCCCGGCGCTCGGGCGTGAGTCGCTCGTCATTCTGGAAATAGCTCATTTGCAGCATGTTCTGACGCCTGTCTCGCGTTTCCGTGGCAGAGTGACGGGATGGTCGTGGCGACGCGCGAAGGGCTCGAGCGCATCAGTGCCGAGCGACGCGCGCGCTGGCTGAGGCAGCGGCGGCGGCGGCGCGTGTTCTGGCTGGTCGTCGCAATCGCGCTGCTGGCGGGGGCGTCGGCGCTGCTCTGGCCCGGCGGCAAGCCGCAGAGGGCTGGCGAGCCGACCGCTCCCACCGCCGCGCCGACGCGCCGCCTCTCGCTGCCCCCGCCCGCGGCTCTGCAGACGTCGCTCCGCGGCCTGCGCGCCGCGCTTCCCGTGACGGAAGGCGTCACCCACGGGAGCCCCGCCACGCGCATGGTCGCGCTGACGTTCGACGACGGCCCCTCGGGGCGGACGCCCGCCATCCTGCGCGTGCTCGCGCGTCACCACGCCCACGCCACCTTCTTCGTTGTCGGGCGCTCGACTCGCGGCATGGAGCCGGTGCTGCGGCACATCGCCGCCGGCGGGAGCGAGCTCGCGGACCACACCTACAGCCACGCCGACCTGCTCGCGCTGCGCGCGCCGGGGAGGCGCCGCCAGCTGCAGTGGACGCGCGGGCTCGTGGCGCGCGCCACCGGCATGCAGCCGCGCTTCTTCCGGCCGCCCTACGGCGCCACGGGCCCGGCAGTCAACCGCCTCGCTCGCAGCCTCGGGCTGATCCCGGTGCTCTGGTCGGTGGACAGCCGGGACTGGCAACTGCCCGGCACGAAGGCGATCGTGAAGCGGGTGCTCGCGAACGTCGGGCCTGGCGCCATCGTGCTGATGCACGACGGCGGCGGCGACCGCCAGGAGACGCTCCGCGCCCTCCCGGCGATCCTGCGCGCGCTGGAGCGCCGGCACCTCGAGCCGGTGACCCTCTCGGAGCTGTTTGCGACCACGCCGCCGCCGAGCGCCTTCTGGAGCGGGTCGTTCGAGGGCGGCGACGCGCGCTCGTAGTCGGCGCAGGCGCATACACCGGGGTCAGGCACCGAAATATGCGCCAATTTGAAATTGGCGCATATTTCGGTGCCTGACCCGGTGTATGCGCCTCGGTGCCTGACGGGTTCATACGGGCCAGAGCCTGACCAGCACGCGGCCGATCAGGGACCGCCGGGGCACGGCCCCGTAATCCCGCGAGTCGTGCGAGTCGGCGCGGTTGTCGCCCAGCACGAAGACGTCCCCGCGGGGGACGACGACGGGCCCGAAGTAGACGGAGTCGACCTGGCGGTGGTCGACATAGGCCTCCTTCTGCAGCCGCCCGTTGACGGCGAGGACGCCGTCCTCGATCGCCACGCGATCACCTGCCAGAGCGACGATGCGCTTGACCGCCAGCGCGTCCTCGGGCGTCCGGAACACGACCAGGTCGCCGCGCTCCGGCGCGCCGAAGCGGTAGGACAGCTTCTCGACGAGCACGTGGTCGCCGGGCCGCAACGTCGGCTCCATGCTCTCGGAGGGGATCGCGAACGGCTCCGCGACGTAGGCGCGGAGAAGCACCGCGAGGAGCACGCACAGCAGCGCGCCCACCGCCACGAGGCCGGCGCGCGATCGGCGCGCGGCGACCGGCGTCCTACCCGTCACCGGGCACGCGCGGCGCGTTGCGCACGCTGTCCGGGATGAACGGCACGCCCATCGTCATGTGCGGCGGCGCGGCGGCGGCATGTTCGGCATGGGGGCTCGCGATCGGCTGTGCCGGCGGCACCAGCGCCCCCGTGAACGCGGCCACCCAGAGCGCCACGCCGACGAGCCCGAGCGCGTTCAGCGTGAGGCGGCGCTCCCGCCCCGCCAGCAGGAGGCAGAGCACGACCACCAGGGCTCCTTCGGCGGCCGTGGCGGCGAGCCCCGGCAGGTCGACCGTCTCGACGACCCCCTTCTGCGGCCCGAGCGGGATCCCGGCGGTGCGGGTCACGAGGTACATCAGCATCGTCGCGAGGGTCGTCCAGATTGCCGTCTGGACGAGCGACGAGCGCGGCCGCAGTGCGAGCGCGACGACGAGCGCGCACTCGCCGGCGGCAGCGGCCAGGAAGAACGTGCCGTAGCCCCACCACTCGTCGAAGTGCTCGGGCGCGACGCTGAGGTGGATCCCGGCGGCAATGCCGGACAGGCCCGCCAGGGCGCCCAGGATCCCGGTACTCAGAGAGGCATCGGCTGCCGGCACCGACCGGCGGCTCGGAGAGCTCACGGCCTCCACGCCTAGACCGCGGGAGCCGGGCCGGTGCGGGCCGGATCGGTCGTGATCGGATCGTGGCCGCCGGTGCCGACCTCGAACTGGACCATCATGTCGTGGTCCTCGTGGACGAGGTTGTGGCAGTGCATCATGTAACGGCCGATCTGCCTGTCGAAGCGCCCGATCATGCGCACCGTCTCGTTCTCGCCGAGGTAGAGCACGTCCTTGGGCGCCTTCTCGTAGTCGAACGGCGGCTTGCCGTTGCGATCCAGGAGCTTGAAGTCGATCAGGTGGATGTGCACCGGGTGGAACCACCCGCCGCTGGTGTTCTTGAACTGCCAGATCTCGACGTCGTCGGCCCGCACGTGCGCCTCGAGCAGCGTGAAGTTGCTCGCGATGACGTCGGCCCACGTGTGTCCGTTGATCGTCCACTCGCCGTGCTGGCGCACGAACTCGAACGTGCGCGTCGCGACGGCGTCGGCCTCCTTCAGGGCCATCGTGGCCGAGCCGGGGTTGAGCTGAGCGGGGATCGTGTTCCCGTTCAGCGTCGAGGGCTCGGCGGCGACGTCGAACGCCATGACCTTGTCGGTGTTGGCGTACTCGACGTTGTTCTTCGGCTGCAGGTTCTGCAGCACGACGCGCTGGCCGATCGGGTACTTCGAGAAGTCGATCACCATCTCGTAGCGCTCGGCCATGCCGATGCGGAAGTCGCCGACGGGCTGCGGGACGGGGCCGAGCCCGCTGTCGGTGGCGATCATCGTGAGCGGCTCGCCTGTCGACAGCCGCAGCCGGTATGAACGCGAGATCGATGCGTTCAGGATGCGGAAGCGGTACTTGCGCCGCTCGACGCGCATGGCGGGCCAGGGCGCGCCATTCACGAGGATCACGTCGCCGAACAGTCCCGAATGGTCGTGGTCGTCGAAGATCAGCGAGCCGTCGCCGGCGAACATCGCATCCTTGAGGATGAGCGGCACGTCGTAGGCGCCACTCGGCAGGCCGAGGCTCTGCTCGAGCGGGTCGTGGAGCTGGTACATGGCCGCGAGCCCGAAGTAGGCATTCTCAGCCGTGATGCCGACCCCGTGGTCGTGGTACCAGAAGGTGCAGGCGGGGTGGTTGTTCGGGTAGTGGTAGTTCTTCCACTGCCCCGGTTGGATGACGTCGCTGGCGTAGCCGTCGTACTCCGGGAGCGAGGGTGAGCCGTGCAGGTGGACGGATGCGTACGGCGTGTAGCCGAGCGTCGGATGCACCGCCGGGAGCGCGTTGACCTGCTGGACGACGACGGGGCGATCGCGCTGCGCCATGATCGTCGGGCCGGGCGTGATGCCGTTGTAGCCGAAGATCGCCGTCTGCTTGCCGGGCAGGATCTCGACCAGCGCCTGCTGCTGCACGAGCCGGTAGTAGTCGGTCGTGGTGTCCGTCCTCACGGGCGCCAGCACCGGCGGTATGCGGAACGGCACGCTGAAGGGCGCCGGCAACGCACTCGTGGCGATGCGGTTCGAGCTCGCGCCGCCCGCTGCACCGGCGAAGCGCTCGAGCGGCAGGAGCAGGCCGGCGCTGCCCAGCGCTCCGAGCTTCAGGGCCTCACGCCGGCTGAACGACCGCGACCGGTGCACCGTTTTCGCTCCATTTCGCGGAGACCAGATTCTGCTCGCGCGCCCGTCTCCGGTGAAGCGCGACGGCGAAGCAGCGCTTCGCCGGGCGCAGGCTGACGCGCTGACCTTTTAAAAACCTTTTGGGTGCAGGCGAAACGAGGCGGAGGCGGTGAGGCGGGCCGGCGACGCGAAGTAGGCTGCGCGCAATGCAGGCCCGTCTCGCGGTCGCCCGGAGAGAGCTGCCGCGCGCGGTTCGCATCGCGGTCGCCGCAACGCTCGCATGGTGGATCGCCCGGTTGCTCGGCGCCGATCGGCCCGTGTTCGCGGTGATCGTGCCCATGGTCGCCATCCGCGACGACGCGCAGGCCGCCCTGTCGCTCTCGCTCGGCCGCATGCTCGGCGTGATCGCGGGCGTGCTGCTCGGCATCGGCGTGGTCGCCGTTGCGGGCGTCTCCACGGCGGCGATCGCGATGCTGCTCGTGATCGGCCTCGCCGCCGGTCTCTTCCTGCGCACCGGGCCCGAGTTGAACACGCAGATCGCGATCTCTGCGCTGCTCGTCCTGATCGTGACCAGGAACGCCGACGAGTACGCCGTGGAGCGCATCTGGGAGACGGGCGTCGGCTCCCTGGTGACGCTCGTGGTGGCTGCCTTCCTGCTGCCGCCCGATCCTCTTCGCGAGGCCGCGCGGCGGCTGTCCGCCTCCGCTGCCGCGCTGCAGGACGACCTCGCGGATGCGCGCGGGACGCTGACGGCCGGCGACCCCTCGGCCCGCGCGCTGCTCGCGCACGCGGACGAGCACGCGCGCGCAGCCGGGCGCGCCGTGGAGGAGCTGCCGCGTGCCCAGCGCGCCCTCCGCCTGAGCCCGCTGCGCCGCTCGACCCGCGCGAGCCTCGATGTCGTGGACCGCCGTCAGCGGCTGGCATTGCGCCTCGCCATCCAGGTACGGCGCCTGGCCCGCGACTTCGCGAGCTTCGCGCACCGCGAGGACATGCGGGAGCAGTGGGAGTCCGCTGCCGCGCGCCTGCCGCCGATCATCGAGCTGGTCGCCGCTGCAGTGGCCCTGGCGCTCGCCGGCGAGGGCTGCTCCAGCGAGGTCGCCGCCGCACGGGAGCGCATGGCCGCCTTCCAGCGCGACGACGCCCGCCCCGTCAGCGCGATCCTCCGGCGCCCGCTCGTCCTGCTGCTCGACGAGCTTTCGGGGCCGGGCGCGTGAGCGACGCGATCCCCGCCGGCGAGGCGGCAGAGCTCGAGCGGCTGCGCGCAGTCGCGCGGCTGCTCGACGAGCTTTCGAGGCCGGGCGCGTGAGCGACGCGATCCCCGCCGGCGAGGCGGCAGAGCTCGAGCGGCTGCGCGCGCTCGCCCGGCGCCTCGGAATATCCGACGACGTGCCGCTGCTCTCGCCCTGGGCGCCGCTCGCGGACGTGCAGCTCGAGCGCGCGTCGGGCGCCGCCGACCTGCTGCTGCGCTTCTCCCCCGTGCCGGTGCTCGGCGTGACCGGAACAGCGGGCAAGTCGACCACAGCCCGGCTGGCCGAGGCGATGCTGCGAGCCGGCGGAGCCGAGGTGCTGAGCTCGAGGGACGCCCCGGCCGACAACGCCTGGCCGACCGCGGAGCTGCTCGAGCGGGTGCTGGCGGCGAGGCCCCCGGCGTGGTGCGTCGCCGAGCTGACCTCCAATCACCTGGCCGTCTGCTCGGCCAGTCCGCAGATCGCCGTGGTCACCAACGTCTGGGCCGACCACGTCGACCAGCACGGCAGCCTCGCCTCGTACGTCGCAGCCAAGCGCAGGATCGTCGAGTTCCAGGGGCCTGACGACTGGACGGTCCTGAATGCCGACGACCCGGGCGCGGCCGAGCTCGCGACGGCGTCGTCCGCGCGCATCCTCCGCTGCTCGACGCAGGGGCCTGCGAGCGATCCAGGCGCGGGCATCGAGGAGGACCGCCTGACGATCCGGCTCGACGGCCGCAGTCACGACCTCGGGCCGAGTTCGTCGCTGCCGCCGGCGCCGGCCGCCGAGGCAGGCCTGCTGGCCGCGGCGGCCGCACTGCTGGCAGGCGCCTCTCGGGAGGGCATCGCGAGCGCCCTCGCCGCCTGGACCGGACTGGCGCTGCGGCGCGAGCGCCTCGGCGCGATCGACGGCTGCGAGGTCATCCGCGACGCGCTGGCCGCGACACCTGCGAAGGCCGCGGCCGGCCTCGCGCTGCACGCGCCCGGCGTCCGTCGTCCTGATCGCCGGCGGCTACGACGACCTGGGCGGCGGCCCGATGCACGACGACGCTCAGGAGCAGACGCTGTTCGAAGCCGCTGCAGCGGTCGCCGCCCGTGCCTGCGCCCACGCCGCGCTCTTCGGACCGGCAGCGCCGCGCCTGGCCCGCGCCCTCGATTCCGCGGGCCTCCGCAGCGTCGCCCTGCATGAAACGCTGGCCGGAGCCTGCCTCGACGCGCGCAGCCACGCAGCACCCGAGCGCACGATCCTCTTCGCTCCCTGGTTCCCGACCACGGCCGCGGAGCGCGCAGCGATCCCCAACCTCCTCGGCCTCGAAATCGGGGTCTGACCCGGGAATCCCGCGCCTGACCCCGAGTTCCCGCACCTGGCACCGGGGTTCCCGGTCGTGACGCGCGTCACGACCCGCACGAACGGGGCCTGGCCTGGCGCGGCGGGCGCGAAAGCGGTGTCTGACCCGTGGGAACTCGGGGTCTGACCCGGGAATCCCGCGCCTGACCCCGAGTTCCCGCACCTGGCACCGAGGTTCCCGGTCGTGACGCATGTCACGACTGGGCCTCGCGAAGGGCGGTCATCGAAATGCTTCATGAGCGCGAGCGGAAACGCGCGTTTGCCGCGTTGGGGATCACGGGCGATGCTTCGTGCATGCTCGTCGACTGCGACATCCACATCGGCCCCGGGAACGTGCTCGAGCTCGCCGAGCACACCGACTCGGCGACGCGCGACCTGCTGCTGCACTCCGGCACGGAGGGTCTCGGCCTGCCGGACTACCCCTGGTACCACCCGACCGGCTGGGTGCGCAAGGACGCGTACGACCCGCACAGCGCGGACTCGCGCATGCACACGATCGACCTCGAGAAGGTGCGCGCGCAGGTGCTCGACCCGCACGACGTCACCTTCGGCATCGCGACGCCCGACACGATCGGCGGCGCGCTCTGCGTGATGCCGAACCCGGTGCTCGCGGCCAAGCTCGCGAGCGCGCACAACGACTGGGTGCTCGAGCACTACCTCCAGCCCGAGCCGCGGCTGCGCGGGCTGATCGCGATCTCACCGCAGAACCCGGCCGAGGCCGCCAAGGAGATCCGCCGCGTCGGCGGGCGCGACGAGTTCGTCGGCATCTTCCTGCCCGGCGGGGCGCGCATCCCGTACGGCAATCCCGTGCACGACCCCATCTGGGAGGCGGCCGACGAGCTCGCGCTGCCCGTCGTCGTCCACACCCACTACGAGGGCGTCGGCATCGCCGGCCCCGTGACCGCGGCGGGCTACCCCGACTTCTACGTCGAGTACCACACGCTCTGCGGGAGCGGCATGTACGGCCACTTCGTCTCGATCCTCTGCCACGGCATCTTCGAGCGCTTCCCGAACACGAAGGTGATGATGGTGGAGGGCGGGCTCGTGCCCTTCGTCGGGCTCCTGTGGCGGCTCGACACGAACTGGAAGGCCTGCAGGAGCGAGATCCCGTGGTGCAGCAAGCCGCCGTCGGAGTACGTCTGGGAGCACGTCAAGTTCTCCAGCCAGCCGCTCGAGACGCCTGAGGACCCGTCGCTGCTCGCCCCCGCGATCCAGGGGCTGCGGCCGTGGGACACGCTCTGCTTCGCGAGCGACTATCCGCACTGGGATTACGACGAGCCGGCACAGACGCTGCGCACGCTGCCGGCGGAGTGGCGCGAGAACGTCGCCTGGCGCAACGCCGCCGAGTTCTACCGCCTGCCCGTGCCGGCGGCCGTCTAGCAGATGGCGACGGCGACGGTCCGCGAAGCCCGGCTGCCGCTGGCCCAGGCGCCGGCCGACGGCGAGCGCCGGCTCGTCACGCTCGGCGGACACACCATCGGCGTGTTCCGCTGGAGGGCGCCTACTTCGCTCTCGCGGATCGCTGCCCGCACCGCGGAGCGCCGCTGTGCTCGAGCGGCGAGGTCGTGAACGCCGTCGGCGGCGTCGGCGACGCGCGCGCGTCACGCGGGAGGGCGCGCTCGTGCGCTGCCCGTGGCACAAGTGGGACTTCGACATCGCGAGCGGCCGCTGCGAGGTCGACGCCCGCCTGCGCGTGCGGCGCTATCGCGTGCGCGTCGAGGGCGACGAGCTCGTCGTCAGCCTCGACGCAGCCCCGGCCGCGGGCTGACGCGCGAGCAGGTCGCTCGCGCAGACCGACCTGCACGAGCTCGCGTGAACGCGTCAGCACCGTGCGTGCGCCGGCGCTCGGGGTGCCACGCGAGCGCGAGGATGCGCTCGCCGAAGACGTCGTCGAGCGCGAGCGGCACGAGGCTGCCGCCCGGGATCGACGATCAGGCGGGGCACGATCGCCGCGCCCACGCCCGCCGCCACGAGCGAGCGCACCGTGTCGCTGTCGTCGGAGCGCATGATCACGTTCAGCTCGTAGCCGCGCTCGCGCACGCTGTCCTCGACGCCCGTCCACGACTGCCACGCGATCAGCGGCAGCTGGGCGATCTCGCCGAGGCTCGGCGCCTCCGCGCGCGCCGCGAACGGCGAGTCGGGAGCGACGAGCAGCACGTAGGCGTCGCGCAGCAGCTCGATCGCCGTGAGCGGGCCCTCGGGCAGCGGCAGCGTCACGAACGATGGCGTCGAGGCGGCCCTCCTCCAGGTCGCGCATCAGCGTGAGGTCGTCGACGGACTCCGTCAGATGCACCCGCACGCGCGGGAACTGCGCCGCGAAGCTCGCGCAGGACGTGCGGCAGGATGCTCGTGCTCGCGCTCTGGTACGTGCCGAACCGGAACGTGCCGCCCGACGCCCGTCGACGAGCCCGTCGAGATCGTCGTAGGCGAGCTTGACGCGGCTGATCAGCGCGCGCGCGTGGCGGTGGAGGATCTCCCCGGCCTCCGTCAGGGTCGCCGCCTCGCTGCCGCGCGGCCGCACGATCAGCTGCTTGCCGACGAGCCGCTCGAGCGTCGCCATCTGGTGGCTGACGGCCGACTGCGTGTAGCCGAGCCGTTGCGCGGCGCGCGTGAACGAGCGTTCCTCGGCGACGGTCTCGAAGGCCATGAGGTGACGCAGCGCGAGCGCCCCGACGCGATCGAATTCGTTCATGCCCACAACGGTACCGTTCGGCGGCCATGGTGCTCGACGACCCGCTCGACCCGCGCGTGCGCGAGTACGCGCACCTGCGCGCCGCCACGCTCCGCCTGCGCGCCGAGGGGCCGGAGGGCGCGCGCGACGGCGTCTTCATCGCCGAGGGCGAGCTCGTGATCGAGCGTGCGCTCGCGGCTCGGCTACCGCATGCGCTCGCTTGCTCCTGCTCGAGCAGCGGCTGCGAGCGTTTCGGCCGGCTCGCTCCCGAAGGCGTGCCCGTCTACGCGGCGACGCGGCGAGCTGATGCGCTCGATCACGGGCTTCGACGTGCACCGCGGCGTGCTCGCGTCGTTCGACCGCAGGCCGCTGGCCGCGGTGGCGGAGCTCGTGCGCGACGCCCGCCGCGTCGTCGTGCTCGAGGACGTCAACAACCACACGAACGTCGGCGCGATCATCCGCAGCGCCTCGGCGCTCGGCGTCGATGCGCTGCTGCTCGACCCGGCGAGCTGCGACCCGCTCTACCGCCGCTCGCTGCGCATCTCGATGGGCGAGGCCCTGAGCCTCCCGCACGCCCGCCTCGAGGCGCTGCCCGCCGGCCTCGCGCCGCTGCGTGCGGCGGGTTTCGCCCTCGTGGCGCTGACGCCGACGGCGGACGCGCTCGACATCGCGGAGGTCGCGGCACGCCGGCCGACGAGCGGCTCGCGCTGCTGCTCGGCACGCGAGGGGCCCGGGCTCTCGGCGGCCCGCGCTCGCCGCAGGCCGACGTGCGCGCGCGCATCCCGCTCGCCGCCGGGGTCGACTCGCTCAACGTCGCCGCCGCGGCGGCGATCGCGTTCTACGCGCTGCGCGCCGCGATCGTCTGACACACTCGGCGCCGTGGAGACGTTCTCCCTCGCAGTGATCGGCCGTGTCAGCTCATCGCGGATCGAGCCGATCGACGACGACTGGGGCGGCGTCGAGGCCGCGATCTCCCTCGCGGCCGGCTACGACGCCTCGGCGCTGCGGGGGCTCGCAGAGTTCAGCCACATCGAGGTGGTCTACCTCTTCCACCTGGTGGACGCGGCAAGCGTGACGACGGGCGCCCGCCGTCCACGCGACGATCCCCGGTGGCCGGAGGTCGGCATCTTCGCCCAGCGCGGCAAGGGCCGCCCGAACCGCCTCGGCAGCTCGATCTGCGAGCTCGTGGGAGTCGCTGGAACGCAACTGCGGGTGCGCGGCCTGGACGCGATCGACGGCACGCCCGTGCTCGACATCAAGCCCTACCTGCGCGAGTTCGGGCCGCGCGGCGAGATCCGCCAGCCCCGCTGGGCCGACGAGATCATGGCCGGATACTTCTAGCCGGCGACGACGGCGCGCGGCTCGTGGCGCACCGGGAAGTTGACGGAGGCGGCGATGAAGCAGAGCGCCGCAGCCTCGTGGTGCAGCTCCTGGGCGCGCTCGACCATCCCGGGCTCGGCCACGGTCACGACCGGCCGCAGGACGACCTCTTCGAAGTGCCCGCCGCCGTCGGGGGTCTCAACCATCGAGCCCTCCGCCGCGTCCTCGTACCCCGTCACGACCACACCGCCGAGGGCGCAGCGGTGCAGGTACGAGAGCAGATGGCACTGGCTGAGCGCGGCGACGAGCAGCTGCTCGGGGTTCCAGCGGTCGGCGTCGCCCCGGAACGCGGGATCCGAGGATCCCGCAATGGCGGGGCGACCCGCGGCGGAAGTCTCGTACGTGCGGTCGTAGCTGCGGTAGTCGATCGTCCCCTGGCCGCGGGCTCCCGTCCAGGTCGTGAGCGTCTCGTAGGAGTGTCTGCGCGCCATTGGCGTATAATTGTCAGACAATGTCTGTCATGTCAAGCACCTACGAGCAGCTGCGAGCGCTCGTGACATCCGGTGAGATCAAGCCCGGCGCTCGGCTGGCGGAGCTGCCTCTCGCCTCCAGGCTCGGTGTCAGCCGGCAGACGGTGCGCGAGGCGCTGCGCCGCCTGGAGGGCAACGGCCTGGCCGACTCGGACGGCCGCAGCCTGCGCGTCGCCCAGATGGACCCGGCCGAGCTGAGCAGCACGCTGCTCATGCGCTCCGCCCTGGACGGACTGCATGCGGAGCTCGCGGCGGCGCGCGTGCGGGACGGCGAGATCGCGCCGGCGCAGCTGCGGCGCATCACGCGGCTCGCCGACGAGACGGAGAGCGCCACGGACAGCGGCGACCACGCAACCGCCATCCGCCTCAATCGCGACTTCCACCAGGCGATCGACGGCCTCGCCGGCAGTCCCGTCAGTGCCGCGGCGAGCGACCGTCTGTGGGAGCGCACGCTCGTCTCGACCGAGCGCTCGCTGGCCGTGCCCGGTCGCGGCGACATCGTCAACCGCGAGCATCGCGAACTGCTCGCGGCCATCGTCGCGGGCGACGCGGAGCTCGCCCGGGCGCTCGCCAGCCGGCACGTCCGGGCGACGCTGGAGAGCGCCTAGGGAAGCGCCGCGGCGCGCAGGCGCCCGACGAGCTCGGCGATCTCTGCCGCGCCGCCGCGCCGTGCGCCCTCCCACTCGTCGACTGCATGCCAGGGAGTTCCTCGCGGCGTCTCGCCGTAGCGCGGCAGCAGGTGCAGATGGAAGTGCGGGACGTCGAGGCCCACGACTGCGGAGTGGACCCAAGTCGCCCCGGCCGCCACGAGCGCGCGAGCCATGCGAACGGCGCCGCGACCGACGGCGGCGCCCTCCTCCTCGCTCAGATCGCCGAGCCCCGCGACGTGCCGGCGCGTGACCACGAGCACGTGGCCGAGGTACGGCTCGCCGCGCCCCGGGAGTGGCGGGACGTGGAAGGCGGCGGCGAGATCGGCCGCCCAGACCAGCCCGCCGGGCAGAGCGACGTCCCCGGCGAGCTCTCGGCAGACGAGGCAGTCAGGTCGGCACTGGCCGCGACCGGCTGCGGGCTGCCGTTGTCCCACAGCTCCGCGGCCCCGCCCGCCGCCTCCGCGACTCGCCGCGCCACGTCCGGCGCGGCGATCACGAGCACGCCCCGACCCGCCGAGCGCCGCTGCGACACACTCGACCGGCTGCAGGTGCACGCCGCCCGAGCCGAGCACGGGATAGGTGTCGGCGACGGTCACGAGCGCGCCGGCGCGCCCCTCGCCGAGACCGACGAGGCCGACGAAGTGCCCGACCGACCAATCGGGCGGCGGCCCCGCCCCGAGCTCGCCGCGCTCGAGGTAGGACGCGAGCTGCGCGGCCGTCGGGTGCGAGCCCCAGAACGCGCCGGTCTGGACGTTCGCGACGAGCACCACGGGTGCGCTCGCCTCGGCTGCGGCACGCAGGAGGCCTCGCACGCCGCGCAGCCTCGACGCCACTCACCGGCAGCGCGGCGAGCCGGCCCTGCGTGAGCTCCGAGACGGCCAGCGCAACGCCCTGCGCCGACGTGCCGGAGGCCGCGTCGTCGTCGGTCACCGGCAGCTCGAGGCGGTAGTCGTTGCGGCGTCCCGTGACCGGGCGGCAGCAGGCGCGCGCTGCCGTGCGGCGTGATCACGCTGCCGGCGACAAGGGCGACGTCGTCCTGCTCGACCGGCCCCTCGTCGTTCAGCCGCAGCGCGAGCGCTGCCCAGAAGCAGCCGCACAGCTCGTCCTTCTGCGGCAGCTCGGCGGCATGCAGCTCGAGCAGCCGGTCGGCGTCGCGCGTCAGCATCGTCATCCGGGCATCCAACCAGGCTCGCGCGCGGATCGCAACGCGGCGCCGGAGCGCATCCCGACGTCCCTACGCCAGCTTCGCGCCCAGCTCGAGCACGACGTCGCGCAGCACGCGCACGTCCTCGGCGCTCGTGCGGAAGTTGACGAAGCACGGCCGCAGGCATGCGCTGCCGTCGATGTCGGCGCCCGAGACGTAGACGCGGCCGTCGGCGCGCAGCGCGGCCGCGAGCGCGCGGTTGTGCTCGTCCAGCGGGCGATTCGTCGCGACGTGCCGGAACGGCACGACGGAGAGCTCGGGCTCGCCCAGCAGCTCCAGCTCGTCGCGCTCCTGGACGAGCTCGGCGAAGAGCCGCGCCTCGGAGAGGTTGCGCTCGATCGCGCTGCGGAAGGCGGTCAGCCCGTGCATGCGCAAGCGCCAGCCAGAGCTTGAGCGCGCGGAACGGCCGCGAGTACTCGAGCGTGCGGTCGACGGAGTCCTGCTCGCCCGGCTCGTGCGGCACGTACGTCGCCTCGTGGGTGAACGTCGCGTTCGAGCCACTCCGCCTCGCGCACCATCAGCACGCCGCAGGCCTTCGGCACGAACAGCCACTTGTGTGCGTCGACCGTGACCGAATCGGCGCGCGCGAGACCGCGAAGAGCGGCGCGTGGCTCTCGACGAGCGCGGCCGGCAGCCCGTAGGCGCCGTCGACGTGCAGCCAGACGCCGCGCTGCGAGCAGACGTCGGCGAGTGCGTCGAGCGGGTCGACCGCGCCCGTCAGCGTCGTGCCGGCCGTGGCGACGACGGCGATCGGGGCGATGCCGGCTGCGCGATCCGCGTCGATCGCGGCGGCGCAGGCGTCGGCCCGCATGCGGCGGTTCGCGTCGATCGGGATCGCGCGCACGTGGTCGCGGCCGATGCCGAGCAGCTCCGCGGCGCGCATCACGGACTCGTGCACGTCGGAGGAGGCGTAGAGCGCGCACGGCCTGCCCGAGAGCCCGGTGTGGCGCGAGCCTGGCAGCGCCCGCTCGCGCGCGGCGGAGAGCGCCGTCATGTTCGAGACGGTGCCGCCGCTCGAGAACGTGCCGGTCGCGACGGGATAGCCGAAGGCCTGCCCGAGCCACTCGAGCGTCTGGCGCTCGACGAGGTCGGCCGCCCCTGACACGACGGCGAGGTTGACGTCGTGACAGGCGGCGAGCGCGTCGCCGAGCACGGCGATCTCGAGGCCCGACGACGCCACGAACGCGAAGTAGCGCGGCCGCGGCTGCGCGATCGAGTGGTCGAGCACGAGCGCGGCCTCGTCCGAGCGCCTGCAGCACGGGCGTCGGCCCCAGCCGCGATCGGCGCGGCGAGCGCGCGCGCAGCGCCTCGTCGACCGGCGGCTGCTCGGGGCGCGCGTGGTCGAAGCTCTCCCACGCGCGAGCGATCAGCTCGGTCGCGTACGCGAGCGCTTCGGCGCGCGGCACGTCGAGCCGCAGCGCGGGTTCCGGTTCCGCCATGCCGACCATGGTGCCACCATTAGCGCCGTGATCCCCGAGCTGACCGATGCCCAGCGCGAGGTGCAGGCGCTCGTGCGCGAGTTCTGCCGAGCGCGAGGTCGCGCCCCACACCGCCGAGTGGGACGCCGCCCACCACGTGCCGATCGACGACGCTGCGCGCGCTCGCCGAGCTCGGCGTGCTCGGCGTGACGGTGCCGGAGGAGCACGGCGGCGCGGGCCTCGACCACACCACGCTCTGCCTCGTCGTCGAGGAGCTCGCGCGCCACGACGCCGGGCTCTCGGTCGCCGTCGCGGTGCACGCCGGCCTGACCGTCGCGCCGATCAAGAGCCACGGCACGCCCGAGCAGCAGGCGCGCCTGCTGCCGCCGCTCGCGAGCGGCGAGCAGCTCGGCGCCTACGCGCTGACCGAGCCCGACGCCGGCAGCGACACGGCGAGCATCCGCCTGCGCGCCGAGCGCGACGGCGACGCGCTGGCTGCTGCACGGCACCAAGACGTGGATCACGAACGGCGGCTTCGCCGACGCGATCATCGTCTTCGCGCGCACGGGCGGCGCGGGCGCCGCGGGCGTCAGCGCGTTCCTCGCGCGCGCGCGGCGACGGCCTCAGCGTCTCGAAGGAGATCCCCAAGCTCGGGCTGCACACGTCCTCGACCGCCGAGCTCGCGTTCGACGGGCTGCGCGTGGCCGATGCCGACCGCCTCGGCGACGAGGGCGCCGGGCTCAAGGTCGCGCTCGCCACGCTCGACGGCGGGCGCATCACGATCGCGGCGCAGGCCTGCGGCATCGCGCGCGCGGCACTCGACCTCGCGACGCGCCTACGCGCAGGAGCGCGAGGCCTTCGGCGGCCCGATCGCGCGCTTCCAGGGCGTGCAGTTCCCGCTCGCCGACGTCGCCGCGAAGCTCGAGGGCGCGCGCCTCCTGATGCTGCGCGCGGCGGCCCTGCGCGATGCCGGCAGGCCGCACGCGCTGGAGGGCGCGATGGCCAAGCTGTGCGCGAGCGCCGTCGCCGTCGAGGCCGCGGACATGGCAGTGCAGACCCTCGGTGGCTACGGCTACTCGGCGGAGTTCCCCGCCGAGCGGCTCTACCGCGACGCGAAGATCACCGAGCTGTACGAGGGCACGAGCCAGATCCAGCGCGTCGTGATCGCCCGCGCGGCTGCTCGGCCCCGCCGCCCGGGCTGACGATCCGCGGGAGCTATCAGCGCATATCGGCGCTTTTGCAAAAGCCGTGCACCGTTCGCGCATATTGCCACTATGGTGAGAGCGCGAGGTCCCGAGCACCGACCGCGCGTCGGGAGGAATCAGCGGTGGGATTCATCACCAAGGGCACGACGAACCTGCGGGACGCCATCTCGGAGTCCGAGTCGCTGCGCGAGCAGCAGGCGAAGGCATCGCTCTTCAGACCGGCGTGCCGGGCGTGGCGCGCGTCACCTCCGTCGTCGATTCCGGCGTCCGCGTCAACTTCGAGCCGGTGCTCGACATCGAGCTCGAGGTCGCCCTCGAGGACGGGCGCCACTACGCCGCCCGCGTGCGGGAGCTCGCACCGCAGATGTATGCGGGCCGCGTCGAGGCCGGCTCGAACATCGGCGTGCGCGCCGATGCGCTCGACCCGCAGCACTCACGCTCGACTGGCTGCGCGAGCTCGACGACGCTAGAGAAGCCTGACGCCGCCCAGCGGCGTCAGCGTCCCGCCGACCGGCCGGTCGTGTCCCTGGACCGGCACGCTGGCCGAGCACCTCGTCGTCGAAGACGACGGCGATCACCGGCGCATCCGTGCGGGCGAGCGCGCGGTCGTAGGAGCCGCCGCCCTGGCCGAGCCGGCCGCCCGGACGCATCCACCGCGAGGGCCGGCGCGAGCACGAGCGCCGCCTCCGCGATGCCCGTCAGCCCGAGCGAGGCGCCCGCCGGCTGAAGCACGCCGCGCAGCCCCTCCACGAGCTGCGTCCGGCCGGCCGTCGTAGCTCGGCCCACTCGAGGTCGAGGTCGACGCGCAGCAAGGGCAGCAGGATGCGCACGCCCCGGGCGTGCAGCGCGGCCAGCAGCGGTAGCGTCGGCGGCTCGCCGCTTGACGCCGACGAAGGCGGCGATCGGGCCTGGGCCGAGCGCATCGGCGTGGCCCGCGAGCGCCTGCGCCGCGCGCACGCGCTCCTCCTCGCTGCGCTCGCCGCGACGCGTGCGCAGCGCCTGCCGCAACTCCGCCTTGGCGTCGGCGCCGGAGCTGCTCATCGCTCCTCCCGCACGTACGGCTGACCGAGTGCGGCCGGCGCCCCCAGGTGGCGCTTGACGGCGCCCGTCGAGACGGCGACGAGCACGACGACCGTCATCAGGTAGGGGAGCGCCTGGAACAGCTCGGGCGCGACCGTGACGCCCCGCGCCTGCAGGATGAACGGCAGCGCCGAGAACGCACCGAACACGTACGCCCCCACGAGGCAGAGGTCGGGCCGCCAGAACGCGAAGATGACGAGCGCGATGGCGATCCAGCCGGCGCCGCCGGTCAGGCCGTCCAGCCACTGCGGCGTGATCGAGAGGCTGAAGCACGCTCCCCCGACGCCGGCCAGCGCACCCCCGACGAGCGTGTGCGCGTAGCGGTAGGCGGTCACGTTGATGCCGACGGCGTCCGCCGCGCCGGGCGCCTCCCCGACGGCACGGAGCTCGAGCCCGAGCCGTGTGCGGCCGACGTAGAACGTCACGGCCGCCGTCAGCACCCACGAGGCGTAGACGAGCGCCGTCTGCGCGAACAGCAGCGGGCCGACCACGGGCAGGTCCTGGAGCGCTTGCGGGAGGAAGGGCCCGAACACGTGCCGCGCGGGCGATCGTGCGAGGTTGAGGTCGTTCGCGAGGTAGGACGAGAGCCCGGCGGCTCCCGCGAAGATCGTCAGCGCCAGGCCCGAGACGATCTGGCTCGCGCGCAGCGTGATCACCAGGAAGGCGTGGATGCTCGCGACCGCCGCGCCGGCCAGGGCGGCGACGGCGATGGCGACGCAGAGCGCGAAAGGGCCCGGGCCGCCGAGCCGCTGCACGACGAAGAAGCCCATGGCCGCGCCGACCAGCATCATGCCCTCGACGCCGAGGTTGAGCACGCCGGAGCGCTCGGCGAGCAGCTCGCCGAGCGCCGCGTAGAGCAGCGGCGTGCCGTAGACGATGGCCGAGGAGGCGATCAGCACGAGCAGGCTGTTGTTCATGCGGCGGGAGCCGGCTCCACGGCTCCGCTGCGGCCGAAGCTCACGCGGTAGCGGACGAGCAACTCGCCGCCGAGCGCGCAGAAGAGGACGATCCCCTGCATCACGCCGACGAGGCCGGCGGGGAAGTCCACGCCCTGCAGCGCGTAGCCGGCGTTGCTCAGGCCGCCGATCAGGAAGGCCACCAGCACGACCGCGAACGGGTTGTAGCGTGCGAGCGCCGCGACCACGATGCCGGTGTAGCCGTAGCCCGGCTGCGCCAGCCCGCGCGGGTCGAGGAGGTGCCGGAAGTCGCCGTCCTGGCTCGCGCCGCCGACGCCCGCGAGCAGGCCGGACAGCCCCATCACGAGCAGGATGTTGCGCCTCGTGCGCATGCCCGGCGTAGCGCGCGGCGCGTGGCGAGTCGCCGATCACGGCCGCCTCGAAGCCGAAGCGCGTGCGCCCGTAGAGCACGGCGACGATGCCGGCGAGCACGACGGCGACGAGCAGCCCGAACGGGATCACGAGGCTCGTGCCGAGGCCGAAGGTCGGCCAGGAGGCGGCATCCGGCAGCGCCTTGCCCTGGCGGGAACTGGTCGGCTCCCGGCGACGAGGTGTCCCGCCAGTACGAGAGCGTGTCGAAGATCAGGTAGTTGAGGAAGAGCGCGGCGACGTAGTTGAGCATCAGCGAGGTGATGATCTCGTTCGTGTTCGCGAACGCGCGCAGGAGGCCCGGCACGAGCGCCCAGGCAGCGCCAGCGAGCCCGCCCGCCACGACCATCGCCGCGATCTGGATGGCCGTGCCCTGCCCGGCGAGCGCGAGTGCGACGCCGGCCGCGGCGATCGCGCCCATGTAGAGCTGGCCCTCGGCGCCGATGTTGAAGAGCCCGACGCGGAAGGCGACCGCCGCCGCCAGGCCCGTGAAGCAGAGCGGCGTCGCCGCCGTGAGCGTCGCCGAGAGCGCTCCCGGATCCGTGAACGCCGCCTCGAACAGCCGGCGATACGCGTGCAGCGGGTTGTGGCCGGTGACGAGCAGACGATGGCCGAGATCGACGAGCGCGACGGCGATCGAGCCGAGCGGCACCGCGACCTGGAGCCAGCGCGGCGTCGCGCTGCGGCGCTCGATGCGCATCAGCTGCGCGCCCCGCCCGCCATCAGCATGCCGAGCTCGTCGATGTCGGCCCCGGCGCCGGCACGCTCGCCTGCGATCGCCCCCTCGTACATCACCAGCACGCGATCGGCGAGCGCCAGGATCTCGTCGAGATCCTCCGAGATCATCAGCACCGCGACGCCCGCGCGCGGCTGCGGCGCGCAGCAGCTCGTGGACGTTCTCGATCGCGCCGACGTCGAGTCCGCGCGTCGGCGCGGCGACCACGAGCACCCGCGGCTCGCCGGCGAACTCGCGCCCGATCACGACCTTCTGCAGGTTGCCGCCCGGAGAGGTCGCGCGCTCGCGCCTCGGGCCCCGAGGCGCCGCACCGAGTACTTCGCGATCAGGTCGTTCGCGCGCCGCAGGATGCGGCTGCGGCGCAGGAACGGGCCCGCGCTCATCTCGCGATCGCGATAGGCCTTGAGCACGGTGTTGCTCGCGATCGAGAGGCTCGACGCGACACCTGTGCCGAGCCGGTCCTCCGGCACGTGCGCGACGCCCGTGCGCGATGGCGTCGCGCGGATCGCCGGCGCGCAGGGCCTCGTCCGCCGACCGTCACGCCGGCCCGAGGTCAGCGGTCGCAAGCCCGTGAGCGCCTCGGCCAGCTCGCGCTGGCCGTTTCCCGCGACGCCGGCGACGCCGACGATCTCGCCCGCCCGCACGGTCAGCGAGACGCCGTGCAGCGCCGGCAGGCCCCGATCGCCCTCGGCGCGCAGGTCGTGCGCCTCCAGCACCGCGTCGCCGATCGGGCTCGTCCGCTCCTGTCGCCGTCCCGGTCTCGACCTCGCGGCCGACCATCAGCGCCGCCAGGCCCTCCGGCGTCGCGCTGCCGGTCGCGAGCGTCGCCACGACGCGGCCGCCGCGCAGCACGGTGATGCGATCCGAGACCGCGAGCACCTCGTGCAGCTTGTGGGAGATGAAGACGATCGCGCGGCCGTCGGCGGCCATGGCGCGCAGCGTCTCGAACAGCGCGCGGGCCTCCTGCGGCGTCAGCACCGCGGTCGGCTCGTCCAGGATCAGCACGCGCGCGTCGCGGTAGAGCGCCTTGAGGATCTCGACGCGCTGCTGCTCGCCGACCGAGAGCTGCCAGATGCGCGCGCGGGGGTCGACGGCCAGCCCGAACTGCTCGGCGAGCGCCGCCACCTTGCGCTCCAGCGCCGCGCGATCGGGCACGAGCCGACGGTCGCGCTGGTCGCCCGAGCGCGATGTTCTCGGCAACGGTGAATGGCTCGACGAGGCGGAAGTGCTGGTGCACCATGCCCACCCCGCCGGCGAGGGCGTCGCGTGGCGAGCGCAGCTCGACGGGCTCGCCGTGGAGCTCGAGGGAGCCCTCGTCGGGCCGGTAGAGCCCGGTGACGATGTTGGAGAGCGTGCTCTTGCCCGCGCCGTTCTCGCCCAGCAGGGCGTGCACCTCTCCGACGTGGATCTCGAGGTCGACGTCGGCATTCGCGACGACGCCGGGAAAGCGCTTCGTGACGCCCCGCAGCGTCACCGCCGCAACGGGAGCGGTGAGGCTGCGGGGGTCGTTCACGAGTGGACGATCAGCCCTTGGGAGAGCCGACGACGCCCTTGACGAGCCAGGTCATGCCGAGGATGTCGCCGAGGCTGAGCTTCTTGCCCTTGGGCACCCGCAGCTTGCCGGACTGGTCGTAGAGCGGCCCCTGGAACTCGTAGAAGGAGTGGCTCTTGAGCGCGGCGAGCTTGGCGGTGATCTCGGCCTTCGTCTTCGCCGAGACACCGGGGCCGAAGGGCGCGAGCTTCGTGAAGCCGTCGCTCAGCGAGCCGTAGTAGGAGCCCGTCTTCCAGGTGCCGGCCATCGCGGCCTTGGTCTCCTTGAGGTAGTACGGGCCCCAGTTGTAGACCGCGGCCGTCAGCCACGACTTGGGCGCGAACGACTTCGCGTCGGAGTCGTAGCCGACCCACGGGATGCCCGCGGTCTCGGAGTACTGGCCTGTCGCGGGGGAGTCCACGTTCTGCCCCAGGACGTCGGCGCCGCCCGAGGTGTGCAGGCTCTCGGCGGCCTTCTTCTCCTTGTCGGGGGCGAGCCACGACTTCGTCCACACGAGCTTCACCTTGGCGCCCGGGTGCGTCGCCTGGACGCCCAGTGCGAACGCATTGGTGTGGCGGATCACCTCCGGGATCGCGAACGGCACGACATAGCCGACGGTGCCGGACTTGGTGGCCGCGCCCGCGGCCATGCCCGAGAGGTAGATCGCATCCTCGCCGGCGCCGTAGTAGACGGCCAGGTTCTTGGCCGTCTTGTAGCCGGTCGCCTGCTCGAACTTGACGTCCGGGTACTTCTTGGCGGCGGCCACCATGGCGTCCTGGAACCCGAAGGAGGTCGCGAAGATCAGCTTGTTGCCGTCGCGCACGAGCGAGTCGATGACCTGGGCCGTCTGCGGGCCTTCCGGCACGTTCTCCTTGAACGTGGTCTGCACCTTGCTGCCGAGCGCCTTCTGGACGTACAGCCGGCCGGCATCGTGCGCCTGCGACCAGCCGTGATCGTTGTGCGGCCCGACGTAGATGAAGGCGACCTTGAAGGCCGCGCTCTGCCCTGCGCCGGCCGTTGCGGCGGTCAGGGCGCTCAGGCCGGCGGTCACTGCCATCGTGAGCGCGAGCACGCCCATCCGTCTGCTCATGTTGCTCCTCCTACGGGGCACTGCGGGGAGCGCCGAGGCTAGCAGTAGACGGCCGCAAGCTTCCGCAAATCGGCCTTATTGCATCTCGAAGGAGATATCTTGCGCGCCCTCCCAGAGGAAGGTGCGTCCGAGCTCGGGCAGCTGGTCGCCGCCCTCGACGACGGTGGCGAAGTGATTGCCCGCGAGCTGCCCGGCCTTCGACGCGAAGTTGACGTAGCCGTAGGCGAGCAGGATCTCCGTCTCGGAGACGCCGCCCGGGTAGAGCACGATCTCGCCCGGATGCGGGTAGCAGGTCGCGTTCTCGGATGCCGAGCCCGAGATCGAGGTCGCCGAACGGAATCCAGCCCGCCTCACCGCTCCAGCGGACGTGGATGATGCGCGAGCGCAGCGGCAGGAGCCGCTCGAAGGCGGCAACCGTCTGCGGCGCGGCCTCCTGCTCGAGGCGGGCGCGGAAGGCGAAGCGGCCAGCGGTGATCTTCAGCATGCGCGGAGGCTACTGCCGCTGCCAGCGGTCGACGGCGATCGCCACAAGCTCGCCGAGCGCCGTGTGGAGCTCCTCGGGCGTGCTGCGGCCGATGCGCTCCCGCAGGACGGCCAGGATCTCGGCCTTCGGGCGGCGATCGACGAAGACGACGAAGCGAAAGCCGTGGCGCGCCTCGTACTCGGCGTTCAGCCGTGCGAGCTCGGCGAGCACCTCCGGGTCGGCATCCGCCCCCTGCTCGGCCGCCGAGCGCTGGGACAGCCCGCTGCGCTGCCCGATGGCGGGATGCGCGGCGAGCACCTCGACCTGCTCGTCGTGCGGCAGCTCGTGCACGAGCGTCACCGCGCGGGTGAGCGGATCGCGCTCCAGCGCCAGCCGCTCGACGAAGCGGGTGCGGCCCTCGAACAGGCCCGCCAGCTCGCCGGCGCTCAGCTCCCGCGGTAGCTCGCGCACGAGTAGGGGGAGACGATCAGCGGGACGTGGTAGTGCCCCTCGGTCAGCTCGATCTCGAGCTCGACGCGGCGAAAGAACGTCGAGGGCGGAAGGAACGCGAGCCCGTAGACGCCGGGCGCGAGCTCGCCGCCGAGCTGTGCGCGCCCGTCGGCGCCGGTCTGCGCGGAGGCGATCAGCTCGCCTCGGGCGCTCAGCTGCACCTCCACGCCCGCGGCAGGGCGACCGGCGCCGGTGTCGAGCACGTGCGTGGAGAGCGAGGCGGTCGCCATTGGCAGCGCCCCGTAGCCTACGCTGGAGCACTCATGCAGGAGCTGCCCCTCGCACTCACGTTCGACGACGTGCTGCTCGTCCCGCGGCGCTCGCGCATCAGCTCGCGCGGCGACGTCTCGACGCGCGCGCAGCTGACGCGCACGATCGCGCTCGAGATCCCCGTCCTCTCGGCCAACATGGACACCGTCACGACGGCGCCGATGGCGATCGCCCTTGCGCAGCTCGGCGGCCTCGGCGTGATCCACCGCTTCCTCTCGGTCGAGGACGAGGTCGCCGAGGTCGTGCGGGTGAAGCGCTTCCGCTCGCGTGTGATCTCGGATCCGCACACCATCGCCCCGGGAGCGAGCGCTCGCCGAGGCGCGGGCCGAAGCCGAGCGCCTGGGCGTCTCGGGACTGCTCGTCGTGGATCCCGACGGCCGCCTGGCGCGGCATCCTCACGACGCGCGACGTGCGCGCGGGTGCCGGCGGCGACACCGTCGCCGACCACATGACGCCGCGCGAGCGCCTGGTCACCGGGCGGGCCGGGCATCAGCGCGGCCGACGCGCTCGAGGTGCTGCACCGTCACCGCATCGAGAAGCTGCCGCTGGCCGACGCGGAGGGTCGCGTTGCGGGCATGGTGACGCTGCGCGACCTCGAGCAGGAGGCGCGCTACCCGCAGGCGACCCGCGACGGTGAGGGCCGGCTGCGCGTGGCGGCGGCGATCGGCGTGCGCGGCGGCTACCTGGAGCGCGCAGAGGCGCTGCTCGCGGCCGACGCGGACGCGCTCGTGCTGGATATCGCCCACGGCCACGCGGACTCGGCGCTGGAAGCCGTGCGCGAGCTCAAGCGCCGCTTCCCGCACGCGCAGGTGATCGCGGGCAACGTCGCCACCGCCGACGCGGTGCACGACCTCGCCGCCGTGGGCTCCGACGCGATCAAGGTCGGGATCGGGCCCGGGTTCGCCTGCACGACAAGGCTCGTGGCGGGCGTCGGCGTGCCGCAGCTCTCGGCGGTGCTGGCGTGCGCGCAGGCCGCGCGCGAGACCGGCGTGCCGCTGATCGCCGACGGCGGCATCCGCCGCCCCGGCGATCTCGCGAAGGCGATCGCCGCGGGAGCGAGCAGCGTGATGGTCGGCAGCCTGCTGGCGGGCCGCAGCGAGAGCCCGGGCGACGTCGTGCGCCGCCGCGGCCGGCTCTTCAAGGTCTACAGGGGCATGGCCTCGCGCAGCGCCGCCGGCGCGCGGCTCGCCGATCGAGGGGCGCGGCGACGCGCTCGACCAGTACGTTCCGGAGGGCGAGGAGATGGAGTTCCCGCTGCGGGGCCCCGTCGACGAGGTCATCAACGAGCTCGTCGGAGGCCTGCGCAGCGGTATGAGCTACGTCGACTCGGCCACGATCGAGGAGTTCTGGGAGAAGGCCCAGTTCGTCCGCCAGACGGAGGCCGGCCAGCGCGAGACCCACCCGGGGTCGCCGGGTGAGTGAGCTGCTCCTGCGCGGGGCGCACGTCGTCGTGATGGACGACGCAGGGAGCGAGCACGCGGACGGCTGGGTGCTCCTGCGCGACGGCCTGGTTGCGGCAGTCGGCGGCGGAGCGGAGCCGCCGGCGGCCGATCGCGTCGATCTCGGAGGCGCGGTCGTCACCCCCGGCCTCGTCAACACCCACCACCACCTCTACCAGACGCTGACGCGCGCCCGGGCGCAGGACTCGACGCTCTTCGAGTGGCTCGTCGAGCTCTACCCCGTCTGGGCGGGGCTCGACGCCGAGGCCGAGTACGCGGCCGCCCGCACCGGGCTGAGCGAGCTTGCGCTCTCGGGCTGCTCGACGGTCTTCGACCACCACTACGTCTTCCCGCGCGGGCGCACGGGCATCCTCGAGGCCGAGTTGCAGGCGGCGAACGAGCTCGGCCTGCGCTTCGTGGCCTCGCGCGGCTCCATGGACCTGGGAGCGGCTCAGGGCGGCCTGCCGCCCGACTCGCTCGTCGAGACGATCGACGAGATCCTCGCGGACACCGAGCGCGTGGCCTCCCTCGCCGACGGCGATCTGGTGCAGATCGCGGTCGCGCCGTGCTCGCCGTTCTCGGTCACGCGCGAGCTGATGGAAGAGTCCGCGGCGCTCGCTCGCCGGCTGGGCCTGAAGCTCCACACCCATCTGGCCGAGACCGCGGAGGAGGACGAGTTCTGCCGCGAGCGCTACGGCTGCACCCCCGTCGAGTACCTCGCCGAGCTGGGCTGGCTGGCCGACGACGTGTGGTGCGCCCACTGCGTGCACGTGCGCGGCGACGAGCTCGCCCGCCTCGCCGAGCACGGGGTCGGCGTCGCGCACTGCCCCACGTCGAACCTGCGCCTGGGCGCAGGCGTGGCGCCGGTGCGCGAATTGCTCGACGCCGGCGTGCAGGTCGGCCTCGGCGTGGACGGCTCGGCCTCGAACGAGCGGGGCGACCTGATGTACGAGGTCAAGCAGGCGCTGCTCGTGGCTCGCGGCCGCGGCGGTCCGCGTGCGATGACGGCGCGCCAGGCGCTGCGGCTCGGCACGCGCGGCGGCGCCGCGGTGCTCGGCCGGGACGACATCGGCTCGCTCGAGCCGGGCAAGCGGGCCGACATCGCGGTCTGGCGGAGCGACCGGCTGGAGCTGGCGGGCGCAGGCGATCCGGTGGCCGGGCTCGTGCTCTCGGGGCCTCACCGCGTCGACCGGCTCTACGTCGGCGGCGCTCCGGTCGTGCGCAGCGGCCACCTGGTGCGCGCCGACGAGGAGGAGATCGCCCGGGAGCAGCGCGCCCAGGCGAGACGGCTAGTCGCCCGCGACCGCTGAGACGTAGGCGGCGACATCGGCGATCTGCGTCTCCGAGAGCTTGTTTGCGAAGGACGGCATCACGCCCTGGCCGTTCGTCACGCGGTTGACGACGAGGGCGCGTGAGGGCCTGGCCGCGTCGAGGTTTGGCCCGACGTTCCCGCTCGACCTGGCATCCGCCAGCGTGTGGCAGCCGGCGCAGCCCGCCGTCAGGAAGACCTGCTTGCCGGCCGTGACGCTGCCCGCGCTCGCGGGCGCCGACGGCTCGTCCGGCGGCGCCAGCCAGATGGCCAGGGCCAGCACCGCCGCGGCCGCGACGACCGGCATCGACCAGCGCGTGCGCCCGGCGTGGCGCAGGTTGAAGAAATGCCGGACGTAGGCCCCGAGCACGACGAAGGCGCACAGCACGAGCCACGCGTGGTCGTGCCCGTAGACGAACGGGAAGTGGTTGCTGAGCATCGCCAGCACGACCGGCAGGGTCAGGTAGTTGTTGTGGACGGAGCGCAGCTTGCCCTTGACGCCGGGCGCGGGATCGGGCTCGCGGCCGGCGCGCTTCGCGCGGATCAGCTCCCAGTGGCCGGGGATGATCACGAAGAACACGTTGCCGACCATCATCGTCCCGATCATCGAGCCGACCTCGATGAACATCGCACGCGGAGCGAAGAGCCGTCCGGCGACGTACGCCGAGAGCGCGATGAAGCCGAACAGCGCCAGCGCGAGCAGCTTCGGCCGGCGGGCGAGCACCCGGCAGAGCACGTCGTAGACGACCCAGGCCGCGATCAGCAGGCCGACGGAGATCGCGATCGCCTCGGGCACCGTCAGGTCGGCGACGCTGCGGTCGATGAGGTAGGCGCGCGCGTTCGAGAAGTAGACGATGCAGAGCAGCGCGAAGCCGGACAGCCAGGTGGTGTACGCCTCCCACTTGAACCAGGCGAGGCGCTCCGGCAGCACCCGCGGGGCGACGCGGTACTTCTGCACGTGGTAGAAGCCTCCGCCGTGGACCTCCCACAGCTCGCCCATCACGCCCGCCTCGGCATCCTCGGCGCTCGCAGGAGCCTCGAGGTGGTTGTCGAGCAGGATGAAGTAGAACGACGCGCCGATCCACGCGATGCCGGCCACCACGTGCAGCCAGCGCACGAGCAGGTCGGCCCACTCGCGCACGTAGGCGCTGTCGATCGAGCCGCTGACGGCGTGCACGGCGTCAACTATCGCACGGGCGCTGCGTGACCTTCGACGCGATCATCCGCGGCGAGACGACCGAGATCGCGCTCACGGACGGCGTGATCGCGGCGATCGAGCCCGCCGGCTCCCTCGCGGAGGGCGCACGAGAGCTGATCGACGCCCGTGGGCTCGACGTGCTGCCGGGCCTGATCGATGCGCACGTGCACTTCAACGATCCCGGGCGCGCGGCCTGGGAGGGCTGGGGCAGCGGCACGCGCGCACTCGCGGCGGGCGGCTTCACGTGCGGCGTCGACATGCCGCTCAACTCCGACCCCCCGACCATCAATGCCGGTGCGCTCGAGGCCAAGCTGGCTGCCGCCCATGCTGCGGCACACGTCGACTTCGCGCTCTGGGGCGGATTGGTGCCGGGCAACGTCGAGCAGATGGACGAGCTCGCGGCCGCCGGGGTCGTGGGCTTCAAGGCGTTCATGGCCGACAGCGGGATCGAGGACTTCGGCGCCTGCGACGAGCTCGCCCTGTACGAGGGCATGTGCCGCGCGGCGCAGCTCGGACTGCCCGTCGCGGTGCACGCCGAGAACGCCGTGATCGTGCGCGAGCTCGGTCTGCGCGCGCTCGCGGCAGGGCGGACCGGCATGGCCGGCTTCGCGGCCTCCCGCCCCGTTGCCGCCGAAGTCGCGGCCGTCGCCACGGCGATCGCGATCGCGGGCGAGGCCGGCTGTGCGCTGCACATCGTGCACGTCTCGAGCGGTCGAGCCGCCGTGCTGATCGCCGAGGCCCGCGCGAGCGGCGCCGACGTCAGCTGCGAGACCTGCCCGCACTACCTCGCGCTCAGCGCCGAGGACGCGGAGCGCATCGGCGCCTTGGCGAAGTGCGCCCCGCCGCTGCGCAGCCCCGAGGAGCGCCACGGCCTGCGGCGGGCAGTGCGCGACGGCACGATCGACTACGTCGCCTCCGACCACTCGCCGTCCCCTCCGAGCCTCAAGCAGGGGGATGCGTTCGCCGCCTGGGGTGGGATCTCGGGCTGCCAGACGACGGCTCGCGTTCTGCTCGCCGAGGGCTGGAGCACGCGGGACCTGGCGTTCCTCTGCTCGCTCGGACCGGCCCTGCGCCTGCGCCTACCGGGGGGCAGCATCGAGCCTGGGGCGAGCGCGGACCTGCTTCTGCTCGACCCGGCGCACGAGGCCGAGCTCACGCTGGACGAGCTCGAATACCGGCATCGGCAGAGCCCCTTCGCCGGGCGCCGGGTGCGCGGGCGCATCGTCCGCACCCTGCTGCGAGGTCGCACCGTCGCGATCGACGGCCGCGCGGTGGGCGAGCCGCTGGGACGCTTCGTCCGGCCGCGTTCTAGGGTGTAGGCAGTGGACGTCCACACGCCGCACACCCTCGCGGAAGCTCTGCGCCTGCGCCGGGATCATCCGACCGCCCGCCCGATCGCCGGCGGCACCGACCTGATGGTCGCGCTCAACGCCGATCGCGAACGCCCTGCAGCCCTGATCGACCTCGGGCGGGTGGAGGAGCTGCGCGGCTGGCGCCGCGAGGGCGACGAGCTCGTGCTGGGCGCGGCGCTCACCTACAGCGAGGCCGCCGTGGGCGAGCTCGCCGCAGAGCTGCCGGCGCTGGCCGCCGCCTCGCGCACGGTCGGCTCGCCGCAGATCCGCAACCGCGGGACGCTCGGGGGCAACCTCGCCACGGCCTCGCCGGCAGGCGATTCGCTGCCGCCGCTGCTCGTCGAGGACGCGCGCATCGAGCTCGCACGCACCGAGGGCAGGCGCACGCTGCCCCTGGGCGAGTTCCTGACCGGACCGAAGCGCAACGCGCTCGCCGCCGACGAGCTCGTCGTGGCCATCCGCGTGCGGCCCTCGCACGCGCCGCAGACGTTCATGAAGGTCGGGCCGCGCAACGCGATGGTGATCTCGATCTGCTCCCTGGCGCTGAGCGCAGACCGCGAGCGGGGCGAGCTGCGCGCGGCCTTCGGCTCGGCGGGGCCGGTCGTCGGCCTCGTGACGCGCGCCGCTGGACGAGGCCGAGAGCTTCGCCGACCGCGTGGTCGCGGCGTGCAGCCCGATCGACGACGTGCGCGGCACGGCCGCCTACCGGCGGCACGCCCTCGGCATCCTCACGCGCCGCGCGCTGGCCAGGTGCCTCGTATGAGAATCGAGCTGCGCGTCAACGGCGTGCGCCGCGAGGCCGACGTGCACGGCGCCGAGAGCCTGCTCTTCGTGCTGCGCGAGCGGCTCGGCCTGCCGGGCGCCAAGGGCGCCTGCGAGGAGGGCGAGTGCGGCTCGTGCTCGGTGCTGATGGACGGGCAGCTCGTCTGCTCCTGCCTCGTGCACGGCGCGCAGGCGGACGGGCGCGAGGTCGTGACCGTCGAGGGGCTCGCGAGCGATGGCCGCCTGCACGCGGTGCAGCGGGCGTTCCTCGCCGCCGGCGCCGTGCAGTGCGGCTTCTGCACACCGGGCCTGGTCGTCGCGACGGTCGCCCTGCTCGAGAGCGACCCCTCCCCGAGCGACGACGACGTCCGCGAGGCGCTCTCGGGCAACCTCTGCCGCTGCACCGGCTACGGGCGCATCTTCGAGGCCGTGCGCGAGGCGGCCGCGGAGCTGCGGGCATGAGCACCACCCGCCTCGTGCGCGGCCGCATCGGCGAGGTCGTCGAGCGGCAGGACGGCGTGCCCAAGGTGAGCGGCGAGTTCGCCTACTCGAGCGATCTGGACGTGCCCGGGATGCTGCACGGCGCGACGCTGCGCAGTCCGCACGCGCATGCGCGCATCCTCTCGGTCGACATCGCGCCGGCGCTCGCCCTGCCGGGCGTGCACGCCGTTCTGACGCATGCCGATGTCCCCGGCGCGAAGACCTACGGGCTCGAGTTCGCCGACCAGCCGGTGCTCGCGATCGACCGCGTGCGCTACCACGGGGAGCCGGTGGCGATCGTCGCCGCGCAGTCCCTGGAGCACGCGCGGCAGGCCGTGCGCGCGATCGCCGTCGAATACGAGCCGCTGCCGCCGGTCGACGACATGACGCGCGCGACGGAGATGCCTCCGCTGCATCCCGGCCGGCCCACGATGGGGCACGGCTATCGCGAGGACGCCCGCCCCAACGTCGTGCGCTCGGTGGTCATCGAGCACGGCGATCCCGAGGCGCCGGGCGAGGTCGTCGTACGCGGCGACCTACGAGGTCGGGATCCAGGATCAGGCCTTCCTCGGCCCCGAGTCGGGCCTCGCAGTGCCCGACGGGGAGGGCGGCGTCGACATCTACGTCGCCACCCAGTGGCTGCACGTCGACCGCGACCAGGTCGCGCCCTGCCTCGGCCTGCCTCCCGAGCAGGTGCGCATCCACCTGGCAGGCGTGGGCGGAGCGTTCGGCGGGCGCGAGGACCTCTCGATGCAGGTCCACGGCGCGCTGCTGGCACTGCACACCGGGCGCGCCGTGCGCGTCGTCTACGGCCGCGCCGAGTCGTTCGTGGGCCACGTGCACCGGCACCCCGCGCGCATGAGCTTCGAGCACCGCGCCACGCGCGAGGGCCGCCTCACCTGCGTGCGCTGCGAGATCCTGCTGGACGGCGGCGCGTACGCCTCGAGCTCGGCGGCGGTCGTCTCCAATGCCTGCGCGTTCGCGCCGGGCCCGTACGCCGTCCCGAACGCGCTGATCCGCGGCACGGTCGTCTACACGAACAATCCGCCCTGCGGCGCGATGCGCGGCTTCGGCGCGGTGCAGACGTGCTTCGGCTCGGAGGCGCAGATGGACCTGCTCGCGGCAGAGCTCGGCATGGATCCCGTCGAGCTGCGGCTGCGCAACGCCATTGCTCCGGGGGACGTGCTGCCGACCGGCCAGCGCATCACGGGCTCGCTGCCGACCGCCGAGGTCATCCGCCGCGCGGCCGCGCTGCCGCTGCCGGAGCCGGAGCCGACGCCGCGCGACCCGCGCCGGCTACCGGGGGGCACTGGCGATACCACGCGCGGCGAGGGCGTCCGGCGGGGCGTCGGCTTCGCCGTCGGCTACAAGAACATCTGCTTCTCCGAGGGCTTCGACGACTTCTGCGCCGCACGCGTCGAGCTGGCCGACGACAGCGCCGTCGTCCACTGCGCGGCGGCGGAGGTCGGTCAGGGCGTCGGCTCGGTGCTCCTGCAGGTGGCGCGCTCCGAGCTCGGGATCGACGACGTGACGCTCGCGCCGCATACCACCGCGACGGTCGGCTCGGCGGGCTCCGCCTCCGCCTCGCGCATGACCTGGATGGCCACCGGCGCCGTGCGCGACGCCTGCCGGGCGGCGCTCGCGGAGCGCGAGCTGCGCGGCGCCGGCGCGGAGGTCGATGTGGAGCGCATCCACCGCCATCCGCGCACGTGGCCGCTCGACCCGGAGACCGGCCAGGTGCTCGGCGAGCGCGCGCACGTGGCCTTCGCGGTCTGCGCGATGCGCGTCGTGGCCGAGGTCGACGAGGAGCTCGGCCTGGCGCGCGTCGTCTGGATCGGCGCGGCCCAGGACATCGGCCGCGCCTTCAACCCGCAGGCGGTGATCGGGCAGATCGAGGGCGGGACGGCCCAGGGGCTCGGGCTGGCCCTGATGGAGGAGGTCCGCACGCAGGACGGCCGCATCGTCAATCCCACGTTCACCGACTACCTGCTGCCGACGGCGCTCGACATGCCGCCGCTCGAGATCGTGCTGATCGAGGATCCCGAGCCCGACCAGCCCTACGGCGCCAAGGGCGTGGGCGAGCCGCCGACCGTGGTCTCGACCGCAGCGATCGTCTCGGCGCTGAGAGCGGCCAGCGGTCGCCCGTTGCGGCGCGTGCCGGTGCGTCCCGATGACATCGCGCTCGGCACCTGATGGACGCGCGCGCGTTCTACGACGACCTCGCGGCGGACTACGACGCCCTGCACGCCGACTGGCCGGCATCGGTGCGCCGGCAGGGCGAGCTGCTGGACGCGCTGATCCGGGAGGAGCTCGGCGATGCGCCGCAGCGCGTGCTCGACTGCGCCTGCGGCATCGGCACGCAGGCCATCGGCCTCGCGCTGTGCGGTCACGACGTGCTCGCGACCGACCTCTCCCCCGCGTCCGTCGAGCGGGCGGCTCGCGAGGCGTCGGCCATGGGCACGCGGATCCGCACCGGCGTCGCCGACTTCACCCGCCTGCCCGAGGCCGTCGAGGGCGACGTTCGCCTGCGTGCTCGCGTGCGACAACGCCGTCGCGCACCTGCACAGCGACGGCGAGCTCGCGCGCTTCGCCGCCTCCGTCGCAGCCAAGCTGGAGCCCGGCGGCCTCGCCGTCGTCAGCCTGCGCGACTACGCCCCGCTCGTGGCCGAGCGCGCGCCGCGGGCACCCGGTGCGCGTCGGGCCGGGCACGATCTCCTTCCAGGTCTGGGAGTGGGATGACGACGGCCGCGCCTACGAGCTCGCGCAGTTCACGCTGCGCGGCGAGGGCGAGCAATGGCAGACCGCCTGCCGGCGCACGCGGCTGCGCGCGCTGCTGCGGCGGCGAGCTGTGCGGCGCACTTGCGGCAGCCGGTCTGGAGGAGGTGCGCTGGCGCGCGCCCGGCGAGACCGGCTACTACCAGCCGATCGTGACCGGCCGCCTGCGCTGAGAGGCGCCGCTACCGTCCGGGGCATGCGTTTCTCGCCGCTCGCCGATCGACTGGCCCGGGACGACACCCAGGCCTGGAACGTCCACCGCCTGGCCTCGGAGCGCCGCGCGCGGGGCGAGGACGTGATCATGCTCACGATCGGCGACCCCGACTTCGAGACGCCGCCCGTGGTCGTCGAGGCGGCGTACGCCGCGCTGCGCGCTGGACGCACCCACTACGCCTACTCGCAGGGCGACGCCGCGCTGCGCCAGGAGATCGCCAAGCGCGCGTCCGTCTGGGCCGGCCGGCTCGTCGACCCGACGGCGCGTCGTCTTCTTCCCGGGCGCGCAGGCCGCGATGTTCTCGGTCTGCCTCTCGGTGCTCGGCGAGGGCGACGAGGTGATCGTCCCCGAGCCGTTCTACGCGACCTACCCCGGGATCTTCGCGGCCGCCGGAGCGATGACGGTGAATGTTCCGCTGCGTCCGGAGCGCGGCTTCCAGCTCGAGCCGTCGGAGGTGGCGCAGGCGATCACGCCGCGCACGCGGGCCATCGTGCTGACGACGCCGCACAACCCGACCGGCGCCTGCGCTGCCCGCCGAGACGCTCGCGGCGCTCGGCGAGCTGTGCCGCGAGCACGACCTCTGGCTGGTCTCCGACGAGGTCTACGGCTCGCTCCTGTTCGGCGGGGCCACGCACGCGAGCGTGCTCGCGGTCGACGGCGCCGAGCAGCGCGTGGCCGGCATCTCGAGCCTCTCGAAGTCGCACGCGATGACGGGCTGGCGCACCGGCTGGGCCGTCGTCCCCGACGAGCTCGTGACGCGCCTCGTGCTGCTGCTCGATTGCATGCTCTTCGGCTCTCCGCCGTTCATCGCCGATGCCGCGACCACGGCATTGCGCGAGGGAGACGCCGCGACCGCCGAGATGCGCGCCGCCTACGAGCGCCGCGCGGCGCTCGTGGCCGGCATCGACGGGCAGGCGGGCCTGCGCTGCCACATGCCGCAGGGCGGCATGTTCATCATGCTGGACGTCCGCGCCTGTGGCATCTCGGCCACCGAGTTCGCCGAGCGCCTGCTCGAGAGCGAGGGCGTCTCGGTGCTCCCCATCGAGGCCTTCGGCCCGAGCGGCGCCGGCCACGTGCGCATCGCGCTGGCCGCCGACGAGGATGTGCTCGCCGAGGGCTGCCGGCGCATCGCGCGCTTCGCAGCGAGCCTGCGCGCCACGGCGCGCGTCGGCTGACCGCTCACCGCCGCGCGGCGCCTCGTATGGGTGATGGCGCGATCTCCGGCGGCGGGCGTACGGTGGTCGCGTGAACGAGCACCCCCTTCAGCAGATCTGGGCCCGCGCATGGGCGTGCCTGGTGGTCAGCCCCCTCGCCTTCCTGCTGGGCGGTGCCTTGATCCTCCACGGCCTCCGCGAGGACTTCGGCGACGAGCCGCGCGGCTGGCTCGTGATCGTCCTGGGCGTGGCCGGCGCGGCCTTCTTCGTGCTCGGTGGCACGACCTGGGCGCGCGCGCTGGCACTGATCGTGCGCGCCCGGCGCAGCACCGTCTCCGGCTGATCGCCGTCAGTTGATGCGCGTCTCCCGGTCGCCCCACTCGCGATCTCGGAGCACGTACTTCTGAACCTTGCCCGTGGAGGTCTTCGGCAGCGGGCCGAACTCGACCGCGTCCGGCGCCTTGAAGCGCGCGATTCGCTCGCGGCAGTGGGCGATCAGCTCCTCGGCTGCGACCTCGGCGCCGTCGCGCAGCGTGACGAAGGCCTTGGGCCGCTCGCCCCAGCGCTCGTGCGGGATCGCGATCACCGCGCATTCGAGCACCGCGGGGTGCGCCGCCAGCGTCTGCTCCACCTCGATCGTGGAGATGTTCTCGCCGCCGGAGATGATCACGTCCTTGGCGCGGTCGCGCAGCTCGATCGTGCCGTCGGGGTGCCAGACCGCGAGGTCGCCGGAGTGGAACCAGCCGCCGCGGAACGCCTGCGCGGTGCCCTCCGGATCGTCGTGATAGCCGAGCATCACGTTGTTGCCGCGCATCACGACCTCGCCCATCGTCGCGCCGTCGCGCGGGACGTCGGCGTCGGCGGCGTCGACGACGCGCACGAGATCGGCCGTCGGGTACGCCTGGCCCTGGCGTGAGAGCGCCGCTCGCGCGGCCTGCCGCTTCGAGCTCGGCGAAGCCGTCGGGCTCGGGGCTGACCGTGATCGGCCCGTAGGTCTCGGTCAGGCCGTAGACGTGGACGACGCGGAAGTTGAGCTCCTCCAGGCGGGCGAAGAGCGTCGGCGAGGGCGGCGCGGCGGCCACGAGCACCGTCACCGGGCGCTCGAGGCGGTGCGCCGCGGGATGCCCGGCGACGCCGATGTGCACCGTCGGCGCGCCGTTGAAGTGCGTCACGCCCTCGCGCTCGATCAGCTCCCAGACGCGGCCGGGATCGACGGCGCGCTCGGTCACGTGGCGCCCGGCCACCGCGGTCACGGCCCACGGGAAGCACCAGCCGTTGCAGTGGAACATGGGCAGCGTCCAGAGAAAGGCGCTGCCGGGAGTGAGGCCCGCGACGATCACCTCGGAGAGCGCGTTCAGGTACGCGCCGCGATGCGTGTAGACCACGCCCTTGGGAGCGCCGGTCGTGCCCGAGGTGTAGTTGATCGAGATCGGCTCCTCCTCGTGCTCGAGCCAGCTCTCGGGGCGCTCGGCCGAGCCGGAGGCGAGCAGCTGCTCGTACGGATCGTCCGCGCGTCCGGAGTCGTCGCTGCGCACGACCTCGATCGCCGCCGAGCTCGAGCGGCTCGATCAGCGGCGCGAGCGCGTGGTCGACGAGCAGGAAGCGCGCGCCCGAGTGGCGCAGGATGTAGCCGATCTCCGCCGAGGCCAGGCGCGTGTTGACCGCGACCAGCACGCCGCCCGCGAGCGGCACCGCGTAGTGCGCCTCGAGGATGGCGGGCGCGTTCGGCGAGAGCACCGCGACGCGGTCGCCGTGTCGCAGGCCGCGTGTCGCGCAGCGCGTTCGCGAGCCGGTGGCAGCGCTCCTCGAGCTGCCGTAGGTGATGCGCCGGCCGTCCTCGTGCGCCACGCGCCACGCGCCCCGGGTGGACGTACGCGGTGCGCTGCAGGAAGGCGACCGGCGTCAGCTCGCTGCGGTGGACTCCGGTCATGCGCGCACGTCCACGCAGAGGTAGCCGTCGCGCTTGTTGAGGCACAGCAGGCCCTCGAGCCGGCCGTCCTCGCCGACCACGACGAGCCGGTTGTCGAACGTCTCGCTCGCCAGCGGCAGCGCATCCGCGACGCTGTCGTCGGGCCCGATCTGTCGGGCAGTCGCGGCGGATGTGCGAGCAGGATCGGCGCCTCGTCCGGCTCGGCTCTCCGGCACGTCGTCGCGCATCAGGTGGCCGATGTAGACGCCGTCGTCGTCGACGACGAGCAGGAGGCGGTTCTTCGGGTTCTCGAAGAGGATCCGCGCCTCGCCCACGCTGGCGTAGCGCGAGACCGTCTTCGGCCGCGCCGATCATGGCCTGGCGCACCCGCAGGTCGCCGGCATCCTCGACTCGAACGCTGCTGTCTCCCATGCCCAGATCGTACGCTCCGGCCGTGGAGCGCTTCGACGTCATCGTCGTGGGGGCCGGCCCGGCGGGCTCGCTGACCTCGCATCTGCTGGCCTCGCGCGGGCGTGCGCACGCTGCTCGTCGACCGCGCGCGCTTCCCGCGCGACAAGCCCTGCGGCGGCGGCGTCACGCTGCGCGGCGCGCGCCTGCTGCCGTTCGCGATCGGGCCCGTCGTCGAGGAGCGCAGTGACGACGATCGCGTTCCGCCACCCCGACCTCGGCGCATTCGAGCACGGCGGGCTCGGCGCCGGTCGTGCTGATGACGCAGCGCAAGCGCCTCGACGCCTTCCTGGCCGAGCAGGCCGCGCTCGCGGGCGCCGACTTCCGCGACGGCACGAAGGTGCGCGAGGTCGAGCTGGACGACGACGGCCGGCCGGCGCGTCACCTTCGACGACGGCTCGCGCGCAGGCGCCGAGGTGCTCGTCGCGGCCGACGGCGCGAACGGCATCTGCGGCCGCGCGCTGCAGCTCGGCCAGGACCGCACTCTTCGCCCCCGCGCTCGAGGCCAACGTCGCCTACGACGCCGTCGGCGCGGGCGTCGAGCGGCACGTCGCGCTGCTCGAGATGGGCTACGTGCCCGGGCGGCTACGGCTGGATCTTCCCCAAGGGCGACCACGCCAACGTCGGCGTCGGCGGCTGGGACTCGCAGGGCCCGCACCTGCGCGACCACCTGCGGCGGGTCTGCGTGCGCCACGGCATCGCCTGGGAGTCGCTGACCGAGCTGCGCGGCCACCGGCTGCCGATGCGCGGCGCCGGCGACGCAGGTCGCGCACGGCCGCGCGCTGGCGGTCGGCGATGCGGCCGGGCTCGTCGACCCGCTCTCGGGCGACGGCATGTACGAGGCGTTCACGAGCGCGCACGTCGCCGCGGCCTGCGCGCGCGACGTGCTCGAAGGCCGCGCGAGCGACCTCTCCGCCTATCCGGGGCGGCTCGACGCCGCGCTCGGGCGCCACACCTCGCTGGCCTGGATCGCCAAGGCCGCGATCGAGCGCGCGCCGGGCGTCGCGCTGCGCGTCGCGCGCTCGCGCGCGATCAGGCGCCGCTTCTTGCAGCGCACGGCCACGAGCCGCGACCCGCTGGCTCGGAGCGCTCCGCATCCCGCGTGGCGACGGGCCGAGGGCGTCGCTCGCAGGCTGCTCGGGCCCGACGCCGGCTAGGCGGCTGCGACCAGCAGGCGGTAGCCGAAGTCGGCTTCGTCGCCCGCAATGAGCTCGGCGTTGCGCTCTGCCCAGCTCCCGTCGGCCACGTCGCGCTCGAGCCGCGCCAGCGCCTCGGCCAGGGCTTCGCCGCCGAGTACCGCGAGGCTCGAGATGTTCGCGCGCACGCCCTCGTCGAGGTAGGCGAGCGGCCGCCGCCACCAGGCGCAGAGGAAGCCGTCGCTGCAATCGTGGGCGATCGGGACGGTCACGATGGCGGCGCCTCCGAGCGCTTCGGCGACGGTCGCAAGCGGCGGGAAGCGCGCCTCGTCCGCCTCGGCGATCTGCGGCAGGTAGTCGCGCACGAGCCAGTACCGCCGGATGAAGGCGGGATCGAACGTGAGCATGACCGCGCGCCCCGGCGCCACGCGCCGCAGCTCGGCCACCCCCGCCCGCCAGTCGGACCAGTGGTGCATCGTCAGCACGGCGAGGGCGGCGTCGAACGAGCCGTCGGGGAACGGCAGCCGCTCGGCCGGCGCCTGGACGGCCGGCGCTGCGCCCGGCGGGCGCTGCGCCAGCATCACGGCCGACGGCTCGACGGCGACGACCTCGCGGTCGCGCGGCTCGTAGGCGCCGACCCCGGCTCCGACGTTGACGACCCTGCGGGCGCCGGCGAGCGCCTGCTCGATCTGGCGCTCGATGCGCGCGTCCGGCCGGCGCGTCGCCGAGTACGTCGCGCCGATCTGGTCGTACCTGCTCACGCCCGCAGCTGGCGGTCGAGCCGCGCGACGGCCTCGGGCAGGTTGCGGCGCCCGAAGCCGATGCGGAAGCGCCCGCCGCCGTAGTCGTAGACCCGCCCCGGCAGCAGCAGCACGCCCTGCTCGGCGCACCAGGCGCTCGTTGAACGCGTCGATGCCCTCCGCGCCCGCGGTAGCGGGGAAAGCCGATCGAGCCCGCCGCTCGGCCGCACCCAGTCGATGCGCTCCGGCGTGCTCCGCGAACAGCTCGTCGACGAGCGGCAGGTTGGCGGCGATGATCGCGCGGCTGCGCTCGATCAGCGCGCGGCGCGCGCGCAGCGCGATCATCCCGAGCACCTCGGAGGGCGCCGGGCTGCAGAGCGACGTGTAGTCGCGCACCTGCGAGGCGGCCGCCGAGCAGCTCGCGGTCGCGCGTGGCGAGCCAGCCGACGCGCAGACCCGCGAGCGCGTAGCTCTTCGAGAGCACACCGACGCTGACGGCGCTCGGCGAGCGGTCGGCCGCGGCCGGCAGGCGGGCGCGCGGGATCGTGCTCGAGGCCGCGATAGACCTCGTCGCAGACGAGCGTCGCGCCGTGGCGCTCGACGAGCTCGACCAGCGCGTCGAGCTCGCTCTCGGCGTCGGCAGCATGCCCGTCGGGTTGTGCGGCAGGTTGACGACGATCGCGCGCGTCGCTCGGCCGCATGGCCGCTGCGATGCGGTCGAGGTCGAGCGCCCAGCCGTCCTCGGGCCGCAGCTCGACGAGCTCGACCTCCGCGCCCTGCGCGCGAGCGAGGTCGTAGAGCGACTGGTACGCGGGCCACAGCGCGACGACGTGATCGCCCGGCCGCGACGAGCGCCGCGAAGAGGATGAAGAGCGCCTCGCTGGCCCCGACCACTGCCGATCACGTCGTCGGCCTCGAGCGTGCTCGTAGAGGCCCGGCGATCTCGCTGCGCAGCGCCGGAGCGCCGAGCGTCTCGGTGTAGCCGAGCACGAGGTCGTCCCACTGCGTCGCGCATCTCGTCGTCGGCGAAGGCGAGCAGCTCGTGCAGCGAGAGCGGCTCGACGTCCGAGGCGCACAGCAGGTACGGGACCGCGAACTCGTGCACCGCGAAGTAGCGCTCGATCGCGAAGGGCGGAAGCGCCGTCACGAGCGCTCGCGCAGCTCGCTGCGGCGGATCTTGCCCGAGATCGTCTTCGGCAGCGAGCTCGACGAACTCGATCTCGCGCGGGTACTTGTAGGGCGCGGTCACGGACTTGACGTGATCCTGCAGCTCGCGCGCGAGCGCGTCCGAGCCCTCGTGGCCCGGCGCGAGCACGACGAACGCCTTGACGATGCTCGTGCGCTCGGGATCGGGCTTGCCGACGACGGCCGATTCCGCCACCGCCGGGTGCTCGACCAGCGCCGACTCCACCTCGAACGGCCCGATCCGGTACGAGGCCGAGATGATCACGTCGTCGGAGCGGCTGACGAACCAGAAGTAGCCGTCCTCGTCCTTGACCGCGCGGTCGCCCGTGAAGTACCAGCCGTCGTGGAAGACCTCGGCGTTCGCGTCGTCGTCGCGCCAGTAGCCCTGCATCAGGCCGACCGGCCGCTCGGGCTCGGTCGCGAGCGCGATGTTGCCCTCCTCGCCCGGGCCCGAGGCGCACGCCGTCGTCGGAGACGACGTCCACGTCGTTGCCGGGCGTCGGCTTGCCCATCGAGCCGGGCCGCACCTCGAGGCAGGGGAAGTTGGCGACGATGTTGACGGTCTCCGTCTGCCCGTAGCCGTCGTAGATCGTCGTGCCCGTCGCCTCGCGCCAGGCGCGGATGACCTCGGGGTTGAGCGGCTCGCCGGCCGAGACGGTGTGCCGCACGCGCGCCGAGGTCGAAGGCGCCGAGGTCGAGCTGCACGAAGGCGCGGAAGAGCGTCGGCGGCGCGCAGAACGTCGTCACGCCGGAGCGCTCGAGCACGCGCAGGCAGAGCTCGGGGTCGAGCTTGCCGCGCTGATCCCAGAGGAAGACCGACGCGCCCATGCGCCACTGGCCGAAGAGCTTGCCCCAGGCCGCCTTGGCCCAGCCCGTGTCCGAGAACGTCCAGTGCAGGTCGGCCGGCGTCAGGTCCTGCCAGAAGCGCGCGGTGATCTCGTGGCCGGCGCCCATCGAGGCGTGCGTGTGCAGCACCATCTTCGGGCGCAGCGACCGTGCCGGACGTGAAGTAGAGGAGCAGCGGGTCGTCCGGCGCGCGTGACCCGGCCCGTCGGCTCGGCGTCGCTGGCCTTCGCCATGAGCTCGGCGTAGCGCTCGCAGCCGGCCTCCGCCGGCGTCGCCGACGACGATCACGTGGCGCAGCGAGGGGCAGCGGTCGCGCACCTCGGCGAGCTTGGCTGCGGCCTCGTCGTCGACGACGGCGATCGTGGCGCCCGCGCGCTCGATGCGCTGCGCGATGTCGCGCGGGGTGCAGAGCGTCGTCGCGGGCATCGGGATGACGCCGAAGCGGAACATGCCGAGCAGCAGCTCGTACCACTCGGGGATGCGCGGCAGCATCACGAACGCGCGCTCGCCCGCCGTGACGCCGAGCGCCCTCGAGCGCGTTCGCGACGCGTGCGCGAGGCCGCCGCGAGCTCGCCGAACGTGATCTCGCGGCGGCCCTCGCCGCGCGGGTCGAGCGCGACGAGCGCGAGCTTGCCCGGGTGCTGGGCGGCCCACGCCTCGACGACGTCGCGCGTGAACTCGTAGTCGTCCGGCACGTGCAGCCGGAACGTCCTCCGGGCCGTCTCGTAGTCGGTCATGTTCATGGCGCGCCGATGCTATCGGCCGGGCCGGTAGGTCGCAAGCTCGCCGCCGTGCGCGCGCAGCCAGGGGCGCGAGTCGCTCGCCGGGGCGGTGCTCGCGAAGCAGCGACCAGAACGCGCTGCGAGTGGTTCGAGCACGCGCATGTGGCAGAGCTCGTGGCAGACGACGTCGTCGAGCACCCAGGCCGGCGCGAGCAGCAGCCGCCACGAGAACGAGAGCGTCCCGCGCGTCGAGCACGAGCCCCAGCGCGTGCGCTGGTCGCGCACCGCGAGCGCCTTCGGCGCGACGCCGAGCGCCGGCGCCTGCCGCTCGATCGACGCGCTCAGCGCCTCGCGCGCCGACTCCGCGGTACCAGCGCTCGAGCGCGGCCGCAGCGCCCTCGCCGTCGGGCGCGCGCAGCTCCAGCGCGCCCGCGCTCCAGCCGGCGCTGCTGCGCGCGGCGCGCACGAGGCGCAGCGGGATCGGCCTCGCCGCCGTGCCAGGCGACGCCGGGCCTGCGCCGAGCCCGAGCGCGGCCGGCTGCTGCGCGCGCGAGCGCCCGCTCGAGCCACGGCGTGAGCTGTCTCGAGCGCGCCGTCGATCGCGCCCGGCGGGAAGCGCTGGCGGGACGACGAGCTCGGGCCCGGCTGCCGGGAACGAGCACGAGGCGCAGCGCGGCGGGCCCGCGCCGAGTGCCGGATGCGCACCTTGACCTCCCCGCTGCGCAGGAGCACCGTGCGCTCGCCCTCCACGGCAGGCACACTACGTGTCGTGCAGGCCGAGCAGATCACGGAGCCCCTCGCCGATCACGGCGAAGGGCCGTGCTGGCTCGCGCGCAGCGGCGAGCTCGCCTGGGTCGACATGCTCGCCGGCCGCGTGCTCGCGACCTCGCTCGCGACGGCGACGACGCAGGTCATCGACATCCCGGGCCCGGTCGCGGCGATCGTCCGGCCGCGCACGGCCGGCGGCCTCGTCGTCGCGACCGAGACCGGCGTCGTCCTGCTCGACGAGCACGAGCCGCCGACGCCCGCTGTGCGAGATCGTGACCGAGCCCGGGCATCCGCATGAACGACGGCGGCGTGCGATCCGCAGGGCCGCTTCTGGTGCGGCACCATGGCCTACGACGCCGACGCTCCCGGGCGCGGGCTCGCTCTACCGCGTCGAGGCCGACGGCACCTTCGCGACGCGCGCTCACGGGCGTCACGATCTCGAACGGCCTCGACTGGTCGGACGACGGCGCGACGGCGTTCTACGTCGACACGACGACGGGCCGCATCGACGCGCTTCGCGTTCGACGGCGCGACCGGCGAGCTGAGCGATCGCCGCCGCGTTCGTCGAGATCGACCGCGACGCTCGGGCTGCCCGACGGCCTCACGATCGACGCCGAGGGCGGCGTCTGGGTCGCGCTCTGGGAGGGCGGCGCCGTGCGCCGCTACGCGCCCGACGGCACGCTCGACGCCGTCGTCCCGCTGCCGTGCGGCCTCGTCACGGCCTGCTCGCTTCGGCGGCCCCGAGCTCGACGAGCTGTTCATCACGACGTCGCGGCTCGAGCTGTCCGGCGGTGACGACCCCGCGGGCGGCGCGCTCTTCCGCTGCCGGCCGGGCGTGCGCGGACGGCCGTGCGCGCGTTCGCCGGGTAGCGCTGCTGGCCGCGAGACGCTCACGCGCGCGGCAGCTCAACCGCGCCACGCTCGCGCGCCAGCTGCTGCTCGCGCGCGAGCAGATCGGCGTCGTCGAGGCGATCGAGCGGCTGGCCGGCTTGCAGGCGCAGGAGCCGACGCCGCCGTTCCTCGGCCTCTGGTCGCGGCTCCAGGGCTTCCGGCGCGAGCAGCTCTGTCGGCGCGCTCGCAGGCTCGCTCGGTCGTGCGCGCGACGCTCATGCGCGCGACGCTGCACCTGCTGGGCGCGTCCGACTACGCCGCGCTTCCGCCCGTTGCTGCAGCCGGTCATGCAGCGGGCGCTGCGCGGCGCTCGGCGCCCGCGCGGAGGGCCTGGACGCGAGCGCGTCCTGGCGGCGGCCCGCGCGCTCCTGCTCGAGCGGCCCTACGGCTTCACGAGCTGCGCCGGCTGCTGCAGGAGCAGTTCCCCGACGCCGACGATCGCGCGCTCGGCTATCTCGTGCGCACCCACCTCCGCTCGTGATGGTGCCGGCGGACGCGCCGCTGGGGCGTTCCCGGCGCGTCGCCGACTTCACGCTCGCCGAGACGTGGCTCGGGCAGGCTCCGGCCGTCGCCGGGCGCGCCGAGCAGCTCGTGCGCTGCGCTATCTCGCGGCGTTCGGGCCTGCGAGCGCCGCCGACGCACAGACGTGGTCCGGCCTGCAGGGGCTCGCGCCGTGTTCGAGGCGCTGCGGCCGCAGCTGCGCGTGTTCACGCGGCGAGACGGGGCGGCGCGAGCTGTTCGACCTTCCCGGCGCGCCGCGGCCCGGCCGGCCGACGCGCCGGCGCCCGCGCGCTTTCTCCCCGAGTTCGACAACCTCGTGCTCGCGCACGCCGACCGCACGCGCCTCGTGGCCGACGCTCACCGGGCCGCGCTCGTCACGCAGAACCTGCGCGTGCGCGCCGACGTTCCTGTGGGACGGGATGGTCGCCGGCACCTGGGAGCTGAGAGTCGCGTGCGCGCGTTCGCGACGCTCGTGCTGCACGCCGTTTCACGGCGCTGCCCGCGCGAGCGGTCAAGGCAGCTGACGGCCGAGGCGCGAGCGCTGCTCCGCTGCGCTTATGACGACGCCGAGGGCGTCCTCGTCACGGTCTGGGCTGATCAGGCGGTGGAGCTGGCAGCGCCGGCGTGAGGCCGTGGCGGCGCATGACCTCGCCCGATGGCGGCGTAGATCGGGCGGCCCGCCGGCCGAGGCGCGCGATGCACCTCGCCGACCTCGACGAAGTAGGCACGAGCCGAAGAGCGCCGGGGCTGATGATCGCGAGGAAAGTCGCGCCTCGCCGCTTCCGTGGTTCGCGAAGGCGTGCACGACGCCGCGCCGGATGCAGAGGCTGTCGCCGGGATCGAGCTCGATCGTCTCGCCGGCCACCGTGTAGGTGGTGCGGCCCTCGAGTCCGTAGACGGTCTCCTCGAAGCCGTCGTGGCTGTGGGGCGCCGGCATTCTCGCGCTCGGCCGGCACGTCGCATTCGAACACCGTCACGCTGCCGTTGGAGTCGTCGCGCCTCGACGAGGAAGCGGACTCCGAGGGGACCCACCGGGATTCTGTCGTTGGCTGGCATGGCGCCATTCAATCGCGGCCGGTCGCGCCGCCGCGGCATCAGCCGTACAGCAACGGCTCCGCGGTGGTCAGCAACTCGCCCGTCTCGAGCCACGTCTCGAGTCCGAGCGTCACGCTGCTGTTGTGAGTCGTCCGCCGCGATGAGGAAGCGCACAGCGAGGGACCGACCGCGATTCTGTCGTTCGCCGGCATCTGGCGCCGTGAATCGCGGCCGGTCCCGCCGGCGGCATCAGCTGTACAGCAACGACCCCGGCGTGGTCAGCAACTCGCCCGTCTCGAGCCACGTCTTGAGGCCGGAGAGGATCATGGGCCAGCCGCCGTAGAGCTGCTCGTTCGCGCCTTCGCGCAGCTGGTCGTGGGTGACGACGAGGCGGCAGGAGTCGTCGCCCACCGCCTCGATCTCCCAGGTGACGCGCGTGGTTCCCTCGCTCTTGACGTCGTCGCTCCAGAGCGCGCGCATCGTCTGCACGAGACGACGGGGAGGATCGACCTCGAGGTTCTCGCCCTCGCCGAGGAGCCGCCCGGATGGCTCATCTCGTAGCGGCCGCCCGGAGTCCAGTCCGAGCTGACGCGGGCGCCGAAGTTGTACTTGCCGCGGATCTCCGGATCGGTGATGGCATCCCAGAGTCGTTCCGGGCTCGTGCGGATGTAGATCTCGAACACCTTCTCCATCGTGCGCTCCAATCGCTGCTTGATGTCGCTGAGGGCCGCGGTCCACGGCTCCGCGTACTTGCTCACCCACCGGTCGTGGACGAGCCGGATCGGGACGGGGTTCAGGTGGTGGAGCTTCTCGCGACCCTGCTTCCTGGTCACGATCAGGCCCGCCTGCTCGAGCAGCTTCAGGTGCTTCATCACGCCGAAGCGCGACATCGCGAAGCCGTCGGCCAGCGCGCCCGTCGTCTGCCCGTCCTCACGGAACAGCTCGTCGAGCAGGGCGCGCCGGGTCGGATCGGCCAGAGCGCTGAACACGTCGTCCATGGCCGGAACAATATGTGACCGTTTAGTCACATGTCAAGCGGCGAGCTATGTGAGTGCGGCGAGAGCGACGTCCGGCGTCGGTGATGAGGCCGTCGATGCCGAGCTTCGGCGAGGGCGGCGCTTGCGACGTCCGGGGGCATCGGTGATGCGGCCGCGATGCCGAGCTTCCCTCGACGCTAGGCGAGGGCGGCGATGGCAACATCCGGGACATCGGTGATGAGGCCGTCGATGCCGAGCTTGGCGAGGCGCTGCACCTCGTCGGCGTCGTTGACGGTCCATGGGCGCACCGCGAGGCCGAGGCCCCGCGCCCGCTTGATGAGCACGCGATCGACGAGCCTCCATTGCGGGTGCACGGCCTCGTGGCCGGCCGCGGCAGCCTCCTCGAGCGCCGCGGCGAGCTCGTCGTCGTGCTCGACGACGAGCGCCGTGGGTATGTCGGGCCGCAACGCGCGCAGGGTGCGCAGTGCCAACGGATCGAACGACGACGCCAGCACCCGGTCGCGCCCGTTGCGCCGCCGCAGATACGAGCAGAGCGTCCGCGCTGCCCCTCGGGCGCATCGCCGTCGGTCTTCAGCTCGATGTTGACGAGCGCACCCGCGCTTGCATTCAGCGCAACGGCGAGGCTCGGCAACGGCGGCCTGCTGAGCCCGCGAACGGGATGCCCGTCGAGCACGAGATCGTGGTGCACGACAAGCGCGCCGCGCCGCGCCCGCCGCACATCCAGCTCGACCCCATCGGCCCCCAAGGCCAAAGCCAACCGAAAGGCCTCGGGCGTGTTCTCCCGCGCAGCCTGCGAGGCCCCTCGATGGGCGAATACGAGCGGCCGTCCCACGCGCCCCAATGTAGTGCGCGAATCGGACCAACGGGCCGAGCGGCCCGACCGGGTGAGCAACTGGGGCCTGACCCGAGCAGCCCGGGCCTGTCCCCAGGTGCTCGCGTCTGTCCCCGGGTGCTCGTGCATTGGTACGGAGCCGGCGCAGAGCGGTGCAGACTCGTCGCCGTCGAGCCTGCGAGCTTGTCGAGATGCCAAGACAACCTCGCAAGGAATATCGCAGGGGCCGTCCATCACGTGTTCGTTCGCGGCGTCAACCGCACGGTCGTCGCTGTGGATTCCCTCGACTATGACCACACGCTCTTCCTACTGGAGCGGTCGTGACGCGGTTCGAGCTTCGATGCCACGCGTGGTGCTACTGCCGAACCACTCCCACTTCTTGTGACGTCGCAACTCGGCAACATCTCAGGTGCGATGCACTGGTTCGGTACGTGTTACTGCCCAGGCGTTCAACCGCCGCCATGAGCGCTCGGGGCACCTTTACCAGGGCCGCTTCGGCTCGCAGGCTCGTCGCGGACGACGCCTACCTTCTCGAGCTCGCCCGGTATCTGCCCCTCAATCCGGTCAGAGCCGGGCTGTGCGACTCGCCGGCGGACTGGCAGTGGTCGAGCTACGCGGCGACCGCCGGCCTCGTTTCAGCTCCGCCGTTCCTCGACCGAGGACGCTGTCTCAGCTTCGCTCGGGTCGTCGATGCGTACGTGAGTTGGGTCACCGACGGCATCCTCGCCGACGTGGCTCGACGAAGACGGCATTCCGCAGCCTGCCGCCACGCCCGTCGCTCGAGAGCTTGCTCACGAAGCGACTCGGATCAGGCGATCGCCGGATGCCCACTTCGGCCACGGATACAGCCAGGTCTGCGATTGCCGACCACCTCGGAGTCAGTCGCGGCCCAGATCGGGCGGCGCCTCGGGCGATGAGTCGGCAAGGCGGCTGAGCACGCCGGGGTCAGGCCCGGCACGCCGGGTCAGACCCGCACGTGCCGGGTCAGACCCGAGCTGCTCGGGCCAGACCCCGGCTGCTCGCCTTAGACGCCGGTGTCCTGCATCGCCTTGTCGCGGCGGAAGAACGGGACGTCCAGCGGCGCGAGCGGCGTGTTGCCGAGGATGATGTCGGCGGACTTCTCGGCGACCATCATCACGGGCGCGTAGATGTTGCCGTTCGTCACGTACGGGAAGACCGACGCGTCCACGACGCGCAGGCCGTCGAGGCCGTGCACGCGCATGGTCTCCGGGTCGACGACCGCATCCGCGCCGGTGCCCATCTTGCAGGTGCACGACGGGTGCAGCGCGGTCTCGGCGTCCTTCCGCACCCAGTCGAGGATCTCCTCCGGGCGTCGACACGCTCGGCCCGGGGGAGAGCTCGCCGCCGTTGTAGGGCTCGAACGCGGGCTGCGTGAGGATCTTGCGCGCCACGCCGATCGCCTCGACCCACTCGCGCTTGTCCTGGTCGGTCGAGAGGTAGTTGAAGCGCAGCGCGGGCTTCGCGAACGGGTCGCGCGACTTGATGTGCACCGATCCGCGCGCGTCGGAGTACATCGGGCCGATGTGCACCTGGTAGCCGTGGCCGCCGGCCGGCGAGGAGCCGTCGTAGCGCACTGCGACCGGCAGGAAGTGGAACATCAGGTTCGGGTAGATCACGTCGTCGTTGGAGCGCGCGAAGCCGCCGCCCTCGAAGTGGTTCGTGGCGCCCGGCCCGCTGCGCAGGAGCAGCCACTTCAGGAACACGCTCGGGGCGGTTGCGGTAGCGCATCGCCGGGCGCGACCGAGACCGGCTGCTTGCACGAGTACTGGACGTAGACCTCGAGGTGGTCCTGCAGGTTCTCGCCGACGCCGGGCAGGTCGTGCACGACGTCGATGCCGAGCTCCCTGGAGCGCCTCGGCATCGCCGACGCCCGAGAGCTCGAGCAGCTGCGGCGTGTTGATCGAGCCGCCGCAGAGGATGACCTCGGCTGCGCGCGCCTGCTTGAGCGGGCCCTTGCCGGCGCGGTACTCGACGCCGACGGCGCGCGTGCCCTCGAAGAGCACGCGCGTGACCTGCGCGCGCGTCTGCAGCTCGAGGTTCGGGCGGCTCGAGCACGGGGTGCAGGTACGCCCTCGCCGCGCTCAGCCGCCGGCCGCGCCGGATGTTGCGGTCGAACGGCGCGAAGCCCTCCTGGCGGTAGCCGTTGACGTCGGAGGTGAGCGTGTAGCCGGCCTGCTGGGTCGCCTCGAAGAAGGCCTTGAAGAGCGGGTTCGTGGCCGGCCCGCGCTCGAGCTGCAGCGGCCCGTCGCCACCGCGGTACTCGTCGGCGCCGGCCAGGCACGTCTCCATCTTCTTGAAGTACGGCAGGCAGTGCGCGTAGTCCCACGACTCCATGCCGGGGTCGTGCGCCCAGCGCTCGATGTCGAGCGGATTGCCGCGCTGGAAGATCATCCCGTTGATCGAGCTCGAGCCGCCGAGCACCTTGCCGCGCGCGTGGTAGACCTTGCGGCCGTTCATGTGCGGCTCGGGCTCGGACTCGTACTTCCAGTCGTAGAAGCGGCTGCCGATCGGCCACGTCAGCGCGGCCGGCATGTGGATGAAGATGTCCCACTTCGAGTCCATCCGGCCCGCCTCGAGCACGAGCACCCGGTTCGACGCATCGGCGCTCAGCCGGTTGGCGAGCGCACACCCCGCCGATCCGCCCCCGACGATGATGAAGTCGTACGTCGCGTCTGCCATGGTCCCTCCGGTTGGCGAGGTGAGCCAGCCTAGAGCATTGCCGCGAGCGCGGAGACGGCCTGCGACCTACTCGGTCGCGGTGATTCCGAGCGCGTCCGCGAGCAGCGGCGTGATCGGCAGGAGCTCTGCGAGCGGGATGCGCGCGCCGCGGAGCGCCTCGATGCCGCGGATGCCCTGCAGCTCGCAGCCGCGGAGCTCGCTCACGGCGAACGTCGCGCCCGAGAGATCCGCGGCAGTCAGGTCGCAGCCTTCGAACAGCACGGACTCGAGCTCGGCGGCGTAGAGACCGACCTCGCGCAGCGAGCACTCGCGGAACACGCAGCGGGCGAGCTTGCACATGCGCAGCGAGGCGAGGTCGAGCACGCAGTCGCTGACGACGACATCGCGGAAGGCGCCGCCGAGCGCCGCTCCGACCAGGCGGCTGTCGCGCATGCGACGAGCACGTCAGCTCGAGGCCTGGAAGCTCCGCGTTCGCGAGGTCGAGCGCCGTCGCGGTGCAGTCGACGAGGCGGAGCTCGACGCGCTCGCCGGCCAGCGAGAGGCCGTCGAGGTCGCAGTCGAAGAAGGCGGCGCTGCCGCCGGCGACGACCTCGGCAGGCGTGCCCTCGACGCGAACGCCCTCCCACTTGGCGACGCCGCCGGCGATCTCGGGCGGCCCGGCGAGCGGCAACGGGCCGCGCCGAACGGGCAGAGCGCGCGGCTCCCGCCTCGCCGGTTGCGGGCCGGCGGTCAACCCACCACCGTCCCGTCGAGCGCATAGCCGATCGCATCGTCGAGGCTCATGGCGGCGCCCTCCGCGGACGCGGCCGCCCAGACCGCCTCGCTCGCTTGTGCACGCGCGGCTTCGAGGTACGGGCGCTGCACGCCGCCGTAACCCTCGTCCGGATCGTTGAGCACGAGACCGCGATGCGCCACGGTGGCCGCCGTCAGGCGCGCCGCGCGTGGCGCATCGCCGACGGCTGCGGCGACGCCCGCAAGACCCACCAGCGCCTCGAGCAGGTTCGCGATCTGGCCGAGCTCGCGCGCCAGCACGACGCATTGCCCCAGCCGCGCGGCCGCTTCTCCGAACTGGCGCTCCGCGAGTTCGACCCAGCCGAGCGCGAGCAGCGCGTGCACGACATGCCGCTTGTCTCCGATTTGGCGGGCGAGCTCGAGCGCCTCGGCGAGCAGCGGCCGTGCACGCACCGGATCGCCCTCCAGCAGCGCGAGATCGGCGAGGTTGACGAGCGACAGCGCGATGCGCGACGCGTCGCCCGCCGCACGCCGCAGGCGGTAGCTCTCCTCGATGAGCTCGCGCAATCCGGGCCTGTCCAGCTGTCGGGCCAGCGCACCGAGGTTGTTGAGCGCCATGGCGAGCACCCAGCGACTGCCGGCCGCGCGGGCTAGCGCCACGGCCTCCTGTCCGAGCGACCAGGCGCGCTCAGGGTCATCGTGGACGAGGCATCCCAGGAGGTGGCAGCCGGCGATAGCGACGTCCTCGTCCGAGCCGATCTGGCGTGCACACGCGAGGCTCTCCTCGAGCAGGGCTCGCTCCGTCTCCAGGTCGTCCTGCTCGCCGGCCAGGTATCCGGCCCCGTCGAGCGCCTTCGCTCGCGCGCGGCTCGGAGCCGGATCGGCCACGGCGAGCGCCCGGTCGAGCCACCCGCGGCCTTCGGTCACGTGGCCGTGCATGTACCAGAACAGCCACAGCGCGGCCGTCATGCGAAGGGCGATCGAGGGATCGCCGACGAGCGACCACTCGATGCTCGCGCGGACGTTGTCGCTCTCGGCTTCGAGCCGATCGAGCCACAGCGCCTGCTCCGGCCCCTTGAGCGCCTCCTCCGCCTGCTCTGCGAGCCGGCAGAAGAACAGCGCGTGCCGGCCCCTCTGCGCGGTCGCATCCCCGCCGGCGTCAAGTTGCTCGAGGGCGAACTCCCGGATCGTCTCGAGCATGCCGAACCGCGGCTCGCCCGCGGGCGGATCGGAGAAGACCACGAGGCTCTTGTCGATCAGCGCCTCGAGCTCGTCGAGGCGCGCAGCGCACACGAGCTCGGCCGCCTCCAGCGTGCAGCCACCCGCGAATACCGCAAGCCGCGCGAACAGCCGGCGCTCCTCGTGGGGCAGGAGATCGTGGCTCCAGCCGATCGCCCCTCGCAGCGTGCGCTGGCGCTCGGGTGCGTCGCGCGCGCCCCCGACGAGCAGGGGCAGGCGCTGCTCGAGACGTGTCAGCAGCGCGCCCGGCGAAAGCAGCTTGACGCGCGCGGCCGCGAGCTCGATCGCGAGCGGCAGATCGTCGAGTCGCGCGCAGACGGCCTCAACCGCGGCCCTGTTCTCATTGCCGACCGCGAAATCCGGCCGCACCGCCCGCGCCCGCTCGGCGAAGAACGCAACTGCCTCGTCGCGCCCGAAGGGAGCGACGGGGAACTCCCGCTCGGCCGAGACCCGCAGCGGCTCGCGGCTCGTCACGAGCATCTTCAGCCGCGGGCACGCCGCCAGCAATGCGGCGAGCGGGTGCGCCGCAACCGGCAACAACTGCTCGAGGTTGTCGATCACGAGCAGCGTCGCGCGGCCGCGAATATGCCGGGTGATCAGCTCGAACGCGCCTTCGCCGGAGTCGCGCAGGCCCATCGCCTGTGCGATCGCCGGGAGCACGAGGGAGGGCTCCGCGATCGTGGCGAGGGCCGTGAACCAGACGCCGGCGGCGTAGTCCTCGACCGACTGCGCCGCGACCTCGAGGCTCAGCCGGGTCTTGCCCGTGCCGCCTGGACCGAGCAGCGTCACGAGCCGGACGTCGTCGCGCCGCAGCAGCGCGACCATCTCCTCCAGCACCCGCGCTCGGCCCATGAATGGCGTCGCCTGGATCGGAAGGTTCGTCTGGCCGAGCGACCTGAGTGGCGGGAAGTCGCCCTCTCCGAGCTGGAAGATGCGCTCGGCGGCGCCCATGTCCTTGAGCCGGTGCTCGCCCAGATCGCGCAGATCGCGGCGCTCGCCGAGGAGCTTCTGCGTCTGCTCGGACACCAGGATCTGCCCGCCGTGCCCGGCAGCGGCGATGCGCGCGCCGCGGTGCACGTCCATGCCGACGTATCCCTCGCGCGTGAGCTGCGGCTCGCCCGTGTGCAGGCCCATGCGCACCCGGATCGGCCCGGCAGCGAGCGCCGCCTGCGCTGCGAGGGCCGCGGCCGCCGCCCCGCCCGCGCGCGGGAACGCTACGAAGAACGCGTCGCCCTGCGTGTCGACCTCGACGCCGCCCTCGGCCGCGAATGCCTCCCGCACGACGCGACGATGCTCGAGCAGCGCCTCCGCATAAGCCTCCCCGAGCCGCTCGAGCAGCCGCGTCGAGCCCTCGACGTCCGTGAACAGGAAGGTCACCGTCCCCGAGGGCAGCGCGGGCGTGCTCATGTCGGCGACAAGGCTAGTTCCTCTGCTCGGGACTCACCGGCCTCAGCATCGCCGCGGCCCATGGCCGCCGTCGCGGCGAGCGCGCCCGCCGACCAGCGCGACCGCTCGGTCCATCCGGCGACCAGACCGCATGGACCGAGGGGTAGCGTACGAGGATCAGCCCGCGCCGTTGCCTCCGGCCTCGGCGAGCAGTCGCTCGGCGAGCTCCTTCTTCTGCTCGGGCGTGAACTTCTTGAGCTCGTTGTCGACCGCGCGCTGGTTGATGACCTGGTTCCAGTAGTCGAGCGAGGCCATGCCGAGCAGGGCCGTCTTGCCGACGAACTGCCGCAGCACCTCGTTGGTCGGGCCCATGACCCAGCCGGCCTTGCCGTCGCGGAGGAAGCGCTCGAGCTGCAGCGGCTGCTTCTTGTAGCCGGTGCCGCCGCAGCAGTGCAGCATCTTGTCGACGACGTGCCGCGACGTTCTTGGCCGCCTCGAACTTGATCTGCCACTGCCAGTGCAGGTAGTTGCCGCGCGCGAGCTCGCCGACGGCGCGGGTTCTTCTGCGCGCCGTCGGTGACGTTGTCGCAGGCCTGCGCCACCGAGAGGCACATCAGGCGCCGCGCGTTCGTGTCCATGATCGCCTCGCCGACGGCGTCCTGGATCGTCGGGTAGTCGGCGACGCGCAGGCCGACGTCCTTGTGGGTCTTGCGCGTCGTGTGGCGCACGGCGATGTCGATCGCGCCGAGCGCGATGCCGTTCCAGACGCCCGAGGAGCCGATCAGGAAGTACGGGTCGACGGCCTCGTCGTTGGAGTTCGCGCCGTCGCCGATCGGGCCGACGAGCTGCTCGTCCGGGACGAAGCCCCAGTCGCACAGCAGCGAGCCCGACTGGTTGCCGCGCAGGCCCATCGCGTCCCACTCCTGCGTCTCGGCGACGATCTGATCCTTGTCGATCACGAAGACCGAGAGGTTGGAGTAGTCGCCGTTGTAGTCGGGCGACGTCGTCTGGCAGACGTAGAAGTCGGCGAAGCCGGCCGAGGTCGTCCAGGAGGCCTTCTTGAGCACCTCGTAGCCGCCGTCGACCTTGCGCGCGCCGGAGGCGATCGGGTACCAGAAGTGCGAGCCCGTCTCGGGATCCGAGTACGAGAGCGTGCCGATGAAGCCGTCCTTGACCTTCTTCAGGTACTTCTCGATCAGGTATGGCGTCGCGCGCAGCTTGAGCGCCTCGACCGCGCCGATGTGCATCACGTAGCACATGGCGCAGGAGGCGATCGCCGTAGCGCGCGAGCGTCTCGGTGACGACGTTGTACATCACGTGGTTCTGGCCGAGGCCGCCCCACTCCTTGGGCAGCAGCAGCCCGAGGAAGCCGTCGGCTCGGCGAGCGCCTCGAGGGAGATGCGCGGGAACGTGAGCGTCCGCGTCGTTCTCGGCGGCGCGAGCGGCCGGATCTTCTCCTCGCAGATCTCGATCAGGCGCTCGCGCAGCGCCTTCTGCTCGTCCGTCAGGAACCAGTCCGGCTCGAAGAGCTCCGGATCCAGGCCGTTCATGTGCGACTCGGTCACTGCTGCCATGTGGTTCGCCCTCGCCTCCTTGTGCTGCGATCTGGGAAAAGAACGTTCTCGGGGTGCTGGCCGGGAGGATAGACCTCCTCGAGCCGTTGAAGCTTGAGGGCCACCTCCAGCAGCAGCCAGTCGGCCTCGCGCGCGTCGAGGCCGGTGAGCTCCTCGATGCGCCGCAAGCCGCTGGCGCAGCGTATTCGGGTGGACGTAGAGCGCCTGCGCCGTGGCGCCGACGTGGCCGCGCTGGCGCAGGAACTCCTCGAGCGTCTGCAGGAGCTGCGCGTTGCGCCGCCGGTCGTGCTCGGCGAGCACGCGCAGCGCGTCGGCGTGCCGGTCGCGCACGCGCTCGCCGGGAGGCACGCGCAGGAGGTACTTGTAGACGCCGAGCTCGTCGTAGCGGAGGTGCCGCTCGCGCGGCCGCAGCACGGGCAGGGCGCGAGCGGCCTGCTGCGCCTCGCTGAACCCGGCCGCGCAGGCGTCCGGACCGGTGCAGACGTTGGAGATGCCGACCGCGAGCGCACCGGGCACGGCCGGCGGCGATGGCCTCGATGCGCTCCAGCACGGACTCGCCCGCGAGCGCGGGCGCGAGCAGCCGCACCGCGTCCTCGGAGCGATCGACGAGCACGCCCGGGATGTCGCGCAGCGCAGCGGCCTCGAATGCCTCGGCCGCGGGCAGGAAGGCGGCGCTCGCCTCGGCGCCCGGTGCCGCCGGCAAGGCCCAGGCGACCACGACGGGCCCGGCCGCGTCGATGCCGAGGCGCCGTGCCTGCGCGGCGATCGCCGCCGTTGAGCGCCCGCTCGCGAGCGCGTCGAAGAGATCCTTGATGAGGTTGCGCTCGGCCAGCCGCTCGACGAGCTGCAGGCGCTTGAGCCCGAGCGCGCTCTGCGAGGCGATCGAGTTGGCGAGGTCGCGCGCGTGCTCGCCGGCGCGCGCGATCGTCGGCCAGCCGCGCGACCAGGAAGCCCATCACCTCGTCGCCTGCGACGAGCGGAGCGACCAGCGCGGAGCGCATCGTCGCCGCGCCCCAGAGCGTGCCGGCCAGCACCGAGGTGAGCGTTCCGCCGCCCGCCTGCGTGCGCTGCAGCTCGCCGCTCAGCTCGGGCAGCGAGACGATGCGCGGGCTCGTCGGGCGCGCCGGGCGAGGCGGCGCGCATGCGCAGCCGGTCGCCGCTCGGCTCGAGCAGGTAGACGCGCAGCGACTCCGCGCCGAGCAGCCCGAGCGACTGGTCGACCGTCGATCCGCGAGCAGGTCGTCGACCGACTCGGCGCGGGCGATCAGCGCCGCCGAGCTGCGAGAGCTGCTCGAGCTCGCGCAGCGAGCGGCGCGTGCGCTCGTAGAGCCGCGCGTTCTCGATCGCGTAGGCGACGAGCGAGGCGACGTGCAGCAGGAAGGCCGCGTCCTGCGGCGCTGAACACGCGCGGGGCCTCGGCGTGCAGCGCGATCACGCCGATCACGCGCTGGCCCTTGGCGATCAGCGGCACGGACACGAGCGACTGGTACTTCTCCTCCTCGAGCTCGGGGAAGTACTTGATGCGCGGATCGGCGAGCGCCTTCTCCGGGATGAAGACCGGCTGCGCGTTCTGCAGCACCCAGCCCGCGATGCCCTCCCCCGCCGCCATCGAGACGCGGCCGACGAGGTGCGCATAGCGCTCGGAGGCCGCGCGCAGCACGATGCGCCGCCCGCGGTCCTCGCTCAGGAAGATGTAGGTCGCGTGCGCGACGATGGCGTCGTTGACGAGCCGCACGATCGCGCCCAGCACCTGCTCGAGGTCGAGCGTCGAGTTGACGGTGTGGATGATCTCGTAGAGCACGCGGAGCTCGTGCTCCTGCGCCGCACTCGAGCCGTCGGCCGCGGGTACGGCTGTGCCCAGCGCAGCCATGAGTGGAGCGTAGCGCGCGCTCGGTGGCCCGAGTACGTGCAACTTGCACATCATGGGGCCATGCGCGGTGGTTGTATCGTCTGATCCCTGCGCAAGGTGTGCACCTCGGCCACACCGGGCGAGTACGGTGGCGATCCGCGCGCTGCGCGGGACGAGCGAGATCAGGAGGACGTTGGTGGCGACCGACCTCGAACGGTTCGTGAGTGCCCCGGGGCGCGATGACGGCCGTCAAGCAGGTGCGCGAGAAGATCGACGCCTCGGGCGTCACGTACATCTACTACCAGTTCATCTCGGTCACGGGCCGGATCATGGGCAAGGGCGTGCCCGCGGCCCACTGGGAGTCGATGGCGCGCAAGGGCTTCCAGCTCGTCTACGGCGCGACCGCCAACCTCTTCGTCGACCGCCACGGCGAGTACATCGGCTACGGCCCCGAGGCCGCCGAGCTCGTCGGCCTGCCCGAGCCGGAGACGTTCCAGGTGCTGCCGTGGGACACGAAGGTCGCCCGCGTCTGGTGCACCTGCTTCCGCGGCCGCGAGGATCTCGAGGATCGGCGGCTCGTACCTCACCGCGCGACTGCCGCAACAACCTCAAGCTGATCCAGGCCGCGTTCACGGAGAAGACCGGCCTGCACCTGCGCGCCGGCCTCGAGCCCGAGATGATGTGGCTCAAGAACGACGAGAACGGCAAGCCCACGATCGAGGGCCTGTCGAAGCCCTACTGCTACCACATCGATCAGTTCAGCCAGTTCCAGAAGGTCATCCACAAGGTCATCGAGTACGCGCAACGCGATGGGCCTGGACATGATCCAGGGCGATCACGAGGACGCGCCGGGCCAGCTCGAGCTGAACTTCAACTTCGACATCGCCGAGAGGACCGCCGACAACCTCTCGACCTACCGCCAGGTCTGCAAGCAGGTCGGCCGCGAGGATGAACGCCTTCCCGTGCTTCATGCCGAAGCCGTTCATGGGCGTCTCGGCCAACGGCTGCCACCACAACATCTCGCTGTGGGAAGGCGACACCAACAAGTTCATGCCGGAGCCGGGCGAGGATCAGCGCATGCCGGGCCAGATCGGCAAGTGGGCGATCGGCGGCATCCTCGAGCACCTCGGCGCGCTGACGGCGATCAGCGCCTCGACGGTCAACTCCTACCGCCGGCTCTGGGACACGGGCTTCTGGGCGCCGGTCTTCGCCGACTGGGGCTTCCAGAACCGCACGACGGCGCTGCGCGTCTCGGCCCCCGGCCGCTTCGAGTACCGCTCGGTCGACTCCGCCGTCAACCCGTACCTCTCGCTGGCCGCGCTGATCAAGGCCATGGAGGACGGCATCGACCGGCAGCTCGATCCGGGCCCGCCCGAGGAGCGCAACATCTACGCGGCCATGGAGGCCGGCAAGCAGGTCAAGAAGATCCCGATGACCTTCGGCGACGCGCTCGACGAGCTGGACGCCGACGAGGTCGTCAAGAGCGCCCTGCCGGACGAGATGTACAAGGTCTTCAAGCACTACAAGCGCGACGAGTGGGAGCGCTACTGCGCGACCGTGAGCGACTGGGACCGCGAGGAATACCTCGACGTCCTGCCCGTAACCGAACGACTGAGGAGCCAGCACTTCTGTGTGCGGAATCGCAGGAATCATCTATCGGAACGGAGCCTCGTCGGTCGGCAGCGACATGACGAAGATGCTCCAGTCGATGAAGCATCGTGGGCCCGATTCGACCGGCTATGCGCTCTACGGGCCCGCCGGTGCCGGCGTGCTCGTGCGCTACAAGCTGGCCGACTCCAACAGCCCGCGTGACTTCGACTACCTCGACCGCCTCGACCGGCACCAGAGCGGAGGTGCAGTCGCGCATGGAGTCGCTCGGCGCGAAGGTGCTCTCGAGCCACGCCGAGACGGAGTACGCCTACCGCGTCACGCTCGAGTACGCGCGGCGATCTCAAGCAGCTCGTCGACTACGTCGAGGACGTGCCGGAGGCCGAGGTGCTCTCGATCGGCCACTCGCTCGAGATCGTCAAGGATCTCGGCGACGCCGAGCAGGTCGCCGAGCAGTACGAGCTGAAGGACGTTCGCGGGCACGCACGCGATCGGGCACGTGCGCATGGCGACGGAGTCCGACGTCGACATCTCGGGCGCGCACCCCTACTGGGCGTACCCGTTCTCCGACGTCGCGGTCGTGCACAACGGCCAGCTGACGAACTACTTCTACTGGCGCCGCCGGCTCGAGCGCAGCGGCCACCGCTTCCAGTCCGAGTGCGACTCCGAGATCATCGCGGTCTACCTCGCCGAGCTGATGACGGAGGGCAAGTCGCTCGAGGACGTCGATGCGCCAGTAGCCTCGAGGAGCTCGACGGCGTGTTCACGTACATGTGCGTGACGGCGGACGCGCTCGGCGTCTGCAAGGACGAGATGGCCGCGAAGCCCCTGGTGCTCTACGAGGGCGAGGACATGGTCGCGATGGCGTCCGAGGAGATGGCGATCCGCGCGATCATCGATCACGAGATCGAGACGTACGACCCCTATGAGTCGGAGGTGCTCGTATGGACGCGCTAGTCGGCGAGAGGGGAATCGTCTACGACGCCCGCGGACTGGTCGAGCCGGACGACACCGTCCCCGGCGTGTCGCTGATCAACGGCGACAAGGCCGTCTTCGACGCCAAGGACCTGAGCACGCGCAAGATCAACCTCGAGCTGCGCAACCTCGTCTACGAGCGCGGCATCACGGACGTCACGATCCAGAACCCGGGCGCCAAGCACTCGATCGGCGTCGGCATCCTGCAGCGCTGCAAGATCACGTTCGAGGGCAGCCTCGGCTACTACGCCTGCGGGCTGATCGACGGGCCGGAGATCCACATCACCGGGCCGCGTCGGCTGGGCCGCGTGCGAGAACATGATGTCCGGCGTCGTCATCATCGACGGCAACGCCGGCTCGCTCACGGGCGCCGCCATCCGCGGCGGCGACCTCGTCATCAAGGGCCGCGCGGGCGCCCGCTCCGGCATCGACCAGAAGGGCGGGCTGATCCTCACGATGGGATCGGTCGGCTCCAACACCGGCTTCATGATGCAGCGCGGCCGGCAGATCATCTGCGGCGACGCGGGCCCCGGTCTCGGCGACTCGATGTACGACGGGATCATCTACGTCGGCGGCAAGGTCAAGTCGCTCGGCATCGACTGCGTGCCCGGGCGAGTGGACGGACGCGGACACCGAGTACATCGAGCGCAAGTTCCGCATCTACGGCCTCGGCACGCCGCCGAGCTTCGACAAGTTCGTGTGCGGCAAGAAGCTCTACAACTACGACAACCTCGAGCCGTCCGAGCGCAAGCTCGTTCTCTGAGGAGGGATGGCCAATGGCAGACGAGACCACCAACAGCAAGGCCAACATCCTCGGGCGGAGCGCGGTCTTCACGCCCAACGTGATCAACGACATCCACGTCAAGGCCGAGCTCGGCCGCTACCGCATGCGCGGGTTCTCGATGTTCAAGCCGATCCCGCACTGGGACGAGCTCATGTTCATGCCCGGCACGCTGACGCGCTTCGTGATCGAGGGCTATCGCGAGAAGTGCGAGACGAAGACGATCCTCGGCGCGCGCTTCGCGAAGAAGCCGATCGAGCTCGACATCCCGGTGTACATCACCGGCATGAGCTTCGGCGCGCTCTCGATCGAGGCCAAGATGGCGCTCGCGAAGGGCGCCTCGATGGCCGGCTCGGCGACCTGCTCGGGCGAGGGCGGGATGATCCCGCCCGAGCGCGATCTCTCGACCAAGTGGTACTACCAGTGCATCCAGAGCCGGTACGGGTTCAACCCGCACCACCTGATGCTCGCCGACGCCTGCGAGTTCTTCATCGGGCAGGGCTGCAAGGTCGGCCTGGGCGGCCACCTGATGGGCCAGAAGGTCACCGAGCAGGTCGCCGAGATGCGCTCGCTGCCCGCGGGCATCGACCAGCGCTCGCCGGCCCGTCACCCCGACTGGCTCGGGCCCCGACGATCTCTCGCTGAAGATCCAGGAGATCCGCGAGGCGACCAACTACCAGATCCCGATCCAGCTCAAGCTGGGCGCCGCGCGCGTCTACGACGACGTGCGCATGGCGGCCAAGTGCGGCCCGGACATCATCTACCTGGACGGCGCCGAGGGCGGCACGGGCGCAGGCCCGCACATCGCCACCGAGGAGACCGGCATCCCGCTCATGGCGGCGATCCCGGAGGCGCGCCGCGCGCTCGAGGACGTCGGCCTGGCCGACGAGATCGATCTCGTCGTGGCCGGCGGCATCCGCAACGGCGGCGACGTCGCCAAGTGCATCTCGCTGGGCGCCAAGGCGGTCGCGATCGGCCACTCGGCGCTGATCGCGCTGAACTGCAACAAGGAGATCCCCGGCGTCACCGACTACGAGGGCACGATCGGCGTTCCCGCGGGCGAGCTGCTACCACTGCCACACGGGCCGCTGCCCGGTGGGCATCACGACGCAGGACGTCGAGCTGCGCAAGCGCCTCGAGGTCGATGCGGCCGCCGAGCGCGTCTACAACTTCCTGCACACGCTCACGCTCGAGGTGCAGATGCTCGCGCGCGCGTGCGGCAAGACGAACATCCACTCGCTCGAGCCCGAGGACCTCTGCGCGCTCACGGTCGAGGCGGCGGCGATGGCGAAGGTGCCGCTCGCCGGCACCACCTACATCCCCGGCGTGACCGAGCAGAACACGCTCAACGAGATCAAGTCGCTGCTCGAGCGCCAGCAGGACATGATGTTCCACCAGCAGGTCCCGCAGGGCCTCGACGTGCCGACGGCGGGGGACTGAGCGATGTCGAAGTACAGCCACCCCGGCAACGGCGTCGCGATCGACGCCGAGTCGCTCGCGGGCAAGCGCTTCCCGTACCAGGAGGATCGCAGCCTGGTCGAGGACATCGACCTGCTGGCGGCCACGCCCGGCGACGACATCAACTGGCTCGAGGACATCCAGCTGCTCGTCGAGGACGGCGTGCCGGCCGTCTTCGACCGCTACACGAACGCGTTCATCAAGATCTACTTCGACATCCCCGAGGGACGCGAGGACGAGCTGGCGCGCAAGGTGCTGATCAAGCACCTGCAGTCCGGCAACTCGTACGGCATCCAGCTGAAGCGCGAGCACTGCAAGTTCCCGCAGCCGTTCCTCGGCTCGTGGGTGCCGGGCTCCGAGACGGTCGGCGCGGACTGGAAGCCGCCCGTGCTCGAGGGCTGGGAGCCGCCGGCGCACTAGCGCGACGGGCGCGCGAGTCGACCCTGACGTTGCGCGCTCGCAGCGTCGGGTCGATCCCGGTGTTGCGCGCGACGGCCTCCTCTGGCCGCGGGCCTGCCGGTCGAGCGTGCGATCCTCGCCGTCGTCGTGATCGCGCTCGCGGCCGGCTCTGGCGGACGACGGCACGAGCGCGCTGCCGCTCGCGCAGGAGCGGCGGCCATGCGAGCCTGGCGCCGCGCTCGAGCTCGCTGGGGCGCTTCTGGCTCTGGGCGGCGTCGGCGTGCTGGCGATGTTCGGCATCTTCTCGTTCGGTCCGGCGCGATCGCTGGCCGGGCGCTCGGCGCGGCCGCATCGGCCTGCTGGCGGCGCGCTCGGTGACGCGCACCCGCAGGCGATCCTCGCGCTCGCCGTCGGCGTCGCCGGCCTCGGCACTCGCTCGCCGCGGCGTCGACAGCCCCTGGCCGCTCGCCGCGCGGCCCGGTCGCGGCGCTCGCCGTGGCGCTGGTGCACACGCGCCGCGACGCGGTCGTGCTCGCGGCGCCCTCGCACTCGCGCTCGGCGCCTGCTCGCGCTGCGCGTGCGCGACGACGCCTTCATCGCGCTCGCGCTCGCCCCGGCGCTCGTGATCCTCGCGGCGCTCACCGCCGGGCGCCCGCAGCGCGAGGCGGCCGGCGCGATCACGGGCGCCGGCCTGGCGCTCTTCGTCTTCGGCGCGCCCGCACGCCGGCATCCCGCTGACGCTCGCGGGCGCGGTGCTGATGCTCACGCTCGGCATGCGCCGCCGCCGGCTGGCCGCATCGCGCGCATGACCGAGGCGGAGCTGCTCGCGCTCGCGCCGGCGCGCCTCGACGCCGGCATCGGTCTGGCGCTGCACGGCTTCGAGGACGGCGCCGCGATCCTGCGCCTCGATCCGCCCGCGCTGACGGTCGTGGCACGGCGGCGACGGGCCCGAGTACCTGCACGGCGGCGCGCTCGCGACCTGCGTCGACACGGCCGCCTGGTACGCGGTCGTGCACGGGCGCGACGGCGACTGGGTCATGGCCGACATGCGCTGCGACTTCCTCCGCATGGCCGCGCGCGAGCCCCACCGCGTCGAGGCACGCTGCCTGCGCGCCGGTCGCATGCTGGCGACTCGCCGACGTCGCCATCGCCCCCTGGGACGACCCGGGCCGAATCGTCGCCCTCGGCCGCGCCCAGCTCGCGCGCATCGATCGGGCTGATGTTCGGGCGCAACCGGTTCGGCGACCTGATCGCGCGTCAGCTCGACATCTTCGGCGAGGAGAACGCCGAGCTGCTGGTCGAGATCGGCGAGTACCGCGAGCGCTGGCGGCGCGCGTCCCGCGAGGGCGCCGAGGAGGCGTTCGGCGACGAGCAGGATCGCGTCGACTGGGCCGCCGAGGCGCTCGTCGGAGCTCTGCGACCGCTACGCGGCGACGCTCGACGAGGCGACGGAGGCGGAGTACCGCCGCGCCTTCGCGAAGGCGGTGCGGCGCCGCTTCCCGACCCTGGCCGAGATCTTCGAGGCCCAGACCGACACCGGGTCATGAGCCCGCACGATCGGGGCCATGCACGATCGGGGTCAGACCCGAGCAGCTCGGGCCTGACCCTGGGTGCTCAGGCTTGACCCCAGCTGCTCATCGGCTCAACCACGCCATTCCTTGCGAATCGATCTCAGCCGGCGCGGCTCAGCACGAGCTCGTTGCGCGACAGCCCGCGGCCCCGTTTCCCCGTGTCCAGGAGCATTCAGCCGAGTTCGAGCAGGTAGGTACCAGCCCGAGCACCCAGGGTCAGGCCCGAGCAGCTCGGGCCTGACCCCGTTCGCTCACGCTGACCCCGCTCGGTCGCGCCAGGCCACGCTCGGGCGGGCCCCGGTCTGCGTGGCACCATGCTGGGCGTGGCTGAACCTCGCACGCCGGAGCTCGTGGCGCTGCTCGAGCAGTTGTCCGAGGGGCTCGGCGACGTCGAGCCGGCGCAGGCGCATGGGTGCGAGGGCGTTGCAGCGCGCGGCAGGGCGTATGCGCTCGTCGCCTCCGGTGAGCGCATCGCCGTTCGGCTGCCGGACTGGGATCTGTTCACGCTCGCCTTCGAGCTGCCCGGCAGCGAGCCGCTCTCCGCGAACGGCCGCCGCATCGGGCACTGGGTCGTGCTGCCCGAGGCCGTGCGCGACGACGGGGAGGCCCTGGGCGAGTGGGTGCGGCAGGCGCACGCAGCTCACGGCGGTGGACGTGTGAGTGCCGAGCGCGCGCTCTCGTTCGGCTCCGGTCGCCGAGGACTACGAGGCGACGCGGCCGGGCTGGCCGCTTGAGGCCTTCGAGATCGCCTTCCAGCAGTTCGCCGTCCCCGATCGCCCCGACGTCGTCGACGTGGCGGCGGGCACCGGCAAGCTCACGCGCACGCTCGCGGAGCTCGCCGGCACGCTCGTCGCCGTCGAGCCCGACCCGGCGCTGCGCGCAGTGCTGCAGCGAGAGCTGCCAGGCGTCGACGGTGCTCGAGGGCACTGCGGAGGCCCTGCCGCTGGAGTCGGGCACGGCCGACGCGATCTGCGCCGGGCAGGCATTCCACTGGTTCGACGTCGAGCGAGCGCTGGACGAGTTCGCGCGCGTGCTGCGCCCGGCCGGCATCGCTATCGCTGCCTGGAACACGCCGCCCGAGGAAGGCACGTGGTACGACGAGGTGATCGACTTCCTCGATGACCGCCAATCCCGACCACCTGCCCGCCTCCACGTCGACTGGCCGCCCACGCTCGCCGCGCATCCGCGCTTCGCGGGCCTCGTCGAGGTCACGGCGCGCCACGAGCAGCCGACGACGCGCGCGGCCTTCCAGCGCCTGCTTGGAACCCACAGCATCATCAACGTGCTTCCGCCCGAGCGGCGCGCGAGCTGATCCAGCAGGCGGTCGCGGTGGCCGACGCCCACGGCGCGTTCGACTCGGACGGCAGCTGCGCGATCCCCTGGAATTGCGAGCTGTTCGTGCTGCAGCGCCGTGCCTGACTGTGCGCCGCCGTCTGGCACTTCGCGGCCGCGCGGGCTAGACTGTGCCTGTCACGGAAACGGCGTTGCCCATAAGGCAATAAGGAGCTCATTGTGCTGCCCGCACGCACGAAATACCTGATCGTCGGCGCCGGCCTGCACGGCCTCTCGACGGCGTATCACCTGGCACAGGAGCTGAAGGCCCGCGGCACCGGCTCGGGAGCCGACATCGTGATCCTCGAGAAGTCGCATCCGGGCGCCGGCGCGTCCGGCATCGCGTGCGGCGTGGTGCGCAACAACTACTTCCAGCCGGCGATGCAGGAGCTCATGCAGGCCTGCGTCGAGGTCTGGGAGTCGGATCCGGCCGCGTACTCCTACAACCCGGTGGGCTACATGGCGATCGGGCCGAAGGCGCAGGAGTCCGACCTGACCGCCGTCTACGAGCGCCAGCAGACAGATCGGCTACGACTCGACGTTCGTCACGGGCGAGGGAGCCTGCGACGCGTACATGAAGAACATCTTCCCGGACTGGCGCGCAAGGGCGTGACGGCAGTCCTGCACGAGCACAAGGGCGGCTTCGCCCACAACCTCGACTCCGTCGCGGGCATGCAGGCCAAGGCCGAGTCGACCGGCGCGCAGCTGATCACCGGCGTCGAGGTCACGGGCTTCGAGCTCGCGAGCGACGGCTCGGTGCGCGCAGCCGAGACCAATCAGGGCCGCATCGAGTGCGACGAGCTGATCGTCGCGCCGGGGCCCTGGGCCAAGCACCTCTGGGCGATGCTCGAGCTGCCCCCGACGATCGACGTGCATCAGCCGAACGGCGACGTGGCGCGGACCAGCCGATGTGGACGTACTGGAACCTGCAGGAGGGCGAGATCTCGGTCGACCCGAAGATGTTCTCGCTCGAGGACGGCTCGATGCCGCCGGTCGTGCACCTCGACACCGACGCTCCGCTCTACTCCGACGACGGCAAGCTGATCACCGACGAGCTCTGGGGCATCTACTACAAGCAGGACCGCCACGGCATCCAGGGCGGCGCGTCGCCGCTCACGGTCGGCCCCGAGGCGCCCATCGATCCGTACCCGGCGACGACCGACGTCGACCCGGAGTTCCCCGACATGTGGTGCGCCGCGCTCTCGCACGCGATGAGCCGCTTCGAAGGCAACCGCCCGCTCTACAAGCAGGCCCGCTCGGGCGGCATGGGCGCGTTCACCGTCGACAACTTCCCGGTCTTCGACTACGTGCGCCCGAACGTCTACGGCATCTTCGACTCCAACCACGGCTACAAGATGCTCGGCGTCGGCCGCGAGGTGGCGAAGGCGATCGCGGGCGACGGCTCGCGTCTGCTCAAGCCATTCCGGCTGGAGCGCTTCGCCACGGGCGACCTTCACCCGGTCTCGAACTCGCCCTACCCCTGGTCGTGATCGCAGCGCCTGCCCCGGGCCTGAACCGGGGCAGGCATGACCGCGGGCCCTCGGCTCGCGCACGACAGCGCGACCCGCGAGACATCGCCTGCGCGCCGCACGCCGGGCGACGCGTTCGGGCTGTCGATCTGGCAGCCGTAGGGGTCGATCGAAGGATGGCCCTACGACCGGAGCCGGGTACGATGGGTCGGTGCGGGAGCGCTCCCATACCGAGCCCGCGCGCGCCGCGGCGATGTTCGACCGGGTGCGCACGGCGGCGCTCAGCCCGCTCGTCCTCGGCGTCCTCTCAGCCGCCATCGTCGTGCTCCGCTACGAGCGCACGCAGCTCGGCGTCGGCCCGAAGTACGACTTCATCGGCCTGAACCTGTTCCTCGCGTGGGTCCCACTCGCCCTCGCGTACGGCATCTCGCTCAGCGCGCGCACACCTGCGCGCTGGTTCGCGCTCGCGGGGGTCGGGGTGCTCTGGATCCTGTTCTTGCCGAACGCGCCGTACCTCGTGACGGACCTGGAGCACCTCCAGGAGGGGGTGGGCCTCGTGAACGTGGCCCTGCTCTCGCTGCTCGCCCTGAACGGGGTCCTGCTGGGCGTAAAGTCCGTGCAGCTCTTCCAGCGCACGGTCGATCAGCTTTTCGGCCCGGCAGTTGGCTGGCGGGCCGTGCAGGTCGTCGCGGTGTTGACCTCGGTGGGAATCTATCTCGGGCGCGTGCTGCGCTGGAACTCCTGGACGGTGCTGCACGATCCGGAGATCCTCGTGCGCGCACTGCTGCGCACCCCGTCCGAGCCGGGCCGCGCCGCGTTCGCGCTGCTCGCCACCGTGCTCGCCACGCTCGCCTTTCTGATCATCTACCGCGTGCTGGGGGGACCGAGCACGCGCGCTCGCGCACGGACGATGCGGACCGTGACCACGTCCTGAGGGGTCCGCCCGCGGGGTCGCCAGTGCTAGCGGCGCAGCCCCGCGGTCGCTGCGAGCAGCGCCGCGGCCGCGCCACGTGCTCGGCAGCGGCCGCCTGGCAGCCGAGTCGAAGCGCTCCGGCCCCTGCACTCCAAGCACCGCGACGAGCCGGCCGTCGCCCGCGAGAACCGGGGCGGCGACCGCATTGAGGCCGGGCTCGCGCTCGCCGGAGGCCTCGGCGACTCCCGCCGCGCGCACCTCTGCCGACGGCATGCTCGAGCTCGGCGAGCGTCGTCAGCGTGCGCGGCGTGTAGCGCTCGAGCGGCTCGCTGAGAGCGGCGAGCGCGCCGGGCGTGTGCGCGAGCACGAGCTTGCCGACGGCGGTTGCGTGCGCCACGGAGGCGCGGCCGATCTCGGCGCGGCTCGACACGCTGTGCGGGCTCGGCACGAAGTCGACCGTCACGCCCTCGGCCTGCGCCGGCAGCGAGAGCGTCGCGGTCTCGCCCGTCTCGCGCACGAGCTGCTCGAGCAGCGGGCGGGCGAGATCGCGCAGGTCGAGGCGCGCGAGCGCGGCATTGCCGAGGTGCACGAGCCGGAGTCCGAGCTGCCAGCGGCTGCGCGCCGGGCTCGCGCTCGACGAAGCCGGCCTCGAGCAGCGTGGCGAGCACGCGCGAGACGGTGCTCGCGTTGATGCCCGTGCTGCCGCGCGAGCTCGTTGGTGCCGAGCGGGCGCGCCGGCCGCGGCCAGCGCCTCGAGCAGCGCGACGGCGCGCTCGATCGAGCCGAGCGGCGGCTCACCTGACCTGCCCGGCGGCAGGTCGACGTTGTCGACGCCGCCGTCGATCACGACGGTCGTGCCCGGTCACGAAGTCGCCCGCGGGCGAGGCCAGGAACGCGATCATCTGCGCGACCTCGCTCGACCGTGCCGAGCCGGTCCGATCGGGATCGTCGCCGCGACCTCCTCGACCGTGTCGCCGTAGCCGCGCCAGCCCTCGGTGTCGATCGTCCCCGGCGCCACGCAGGTCAGCCGCACGCCGCGGCCGCCCCACTCCGTGGCGAGCGTGCGCGTCATCGACTCCACGGCGGCGCGCGCCGCCGAGGAGTGGAACATGCCGGGGATGCCGCGGCGCGGCGAGAGCACGACGCTGATGACCTTGCCGTAGCCGTTCGGAAGCATGCTGCTCGACCGCAGCGAGGCGCGTGAGCTCCCAGACCGCATCGAGGTTGAGGCGCATGACTGCGCGGAAGCCCTTGTGGCTGATCTCCTCGGCGGGTTCACGAACTGCCCGCCCGCGTTGTTGACGAGCATGTCGAGCGAGCCGAACGCGGCCATGACTGCTGCCCACGAGCGCTTCGGCCGCCTCGGGCTCGCGCACGTCGCAGGGGACGACGAGGCACTCGCCACCGGCAGCGCGAATGGCCGCCGCCGTCTGCTCGAGCAGCTCGCTGCGCCGTCCCGCGACCGCGACGCGGGCGCCGAGCTCGGCCAGCAGCTCCGCGGTCGCTCGGCCGATGCCCGTGCCGCCGCCCGTCACGAGTGCCGAGCGGCCGGTCAGGCTGCCTTCACGGAGAACGCTGTCCACCGCACAAGGATACGTCCCGGACCGCCTAGGTCGTGTGGGGAAGGGCCTTCTGGCCCCGCGCGCCCGCGACGCCGCCGGAGCTCGCCGGCTTCGAGCGCGGAACCGGCTTCACCGGAGGCTTCGTCGCCCCAGGCGTCGTCGACACGGGCGTGGTCGCCGAGTCGCCTGGGGAGGCCGGGGCGGTCTGCACTGCACTGCCGCCGCGCGCATTGCCGCTGGAGCCCGTATCGATCACCTGGCTGGCGACGAGCGGCACGGCGACGATCGCGAAGGCCGCCACTGCCAGCCAGCCGGCGCGGCGGCGGAGAAAGGAGGCCGCGGCGGGCGCGTGCATGCCGAGTGCGATCGTGGCCGCGCGGCAGGAGTCGCACCAGCCCAGGTGATGCAGCGCCTCGGCATCCCAGCTGTCGGTCACGAGTGCGCGCAGGCACGGCTCGCACCCCGCGCGCCGGCGCAGGTCGAGCGCCTCCAGTTGTGCGATGCGCGCCCGGTGGCGCGGCGACGGGAGCAGGTCGAAGACCCACTCACGATCAAGGAGGCCGCCGCCGTCCTTGCCGGACGCGTAGGTCTTCACGCGCGACCCTGTCGCAGCCGGCGGCAGCCGGACGTGCGAGACGCGCCGCATGCCGTGTCCAAATTTGCGATTCGGTTCAAGCGATCGTCTCCGGAGCCACTATCCCCCGGGTTTCTGAGCTTGGCAACCCGCGTGCGCAAGAATGTCGGCGTGACTCGCCAACCATCCGAGGAGACGGCATGCCGTACACCGTTCCGCCGCTGACGTACGACTACGCGGCACTCGCGCCGCATATCGACGAGCAGACGATGCGGATCCATCATGACAAGCACCATCAGGCGTACGTCGACAAGGTCAACGCGGCGCTCGAAGGCACGCAGTGGGCCGACGCGCCGATCGAGGACGTCATCCGCGACCTCCAGCAGATTCCCGAGGACAAGCGCGGCGCCGTGCGCAACAACGGTGGCGGGCACCTCAATCACACGCTCTTCTGGAAGTTCATGAGCCCGCAGGGCGGCGGCGCGCCGAGTGGCGACCTGGCGTCGGCGATCGACGCCAAGTTCGGCTCCTTCGACGCCTTCAAGGCCGACTTCAAGGCTGCCGGCGTCAACCAGTTCGGCTCCGGCTGGGCCTGGCTCGTCAAGGACGCGGACGGCCTCGCCGTCGTCTCTACGGCCAACCAGGACAACCCCGTCACCGCCGGCAAGGCGCCGCTGCTCGGCGTCGATGTCTGGGAGCACGCGTACTACCTCAACTACCAGAACCGCCGCCCCGACTACCTCGACGCGTTCTGGAACGTCGTCGACTGGGACGGCGTCGCGCAGCGCTTCGCGGCCTGATGCCCCGCGACGCCGCATAGTCCGGGGTCAGGCCGCGGACTCATGCGGCGTCGAGCTCAGTCGCCCGCGGGCACCGAGGCCGCGGCGCCATGCACCTCGAGCGGCACGCTCGCCGTACGCGCGCGCACCGGCGCGGCGAGGATGTAGCCGGCGACGGAGAGCACCCCGATCAGCACGACGATCGCCGCGGAGATGACCTCGTAGCGCGCGAACGACACCCCCCAGGTGTCCTGGTAGTTGTACGAGAACCCGAACGCCCGCTCGAGCGTCCCCGGCACGAACGCGACCCACGATCCGAGCACCATCCAGGCCGTGCAGATCGTGACGCAGAGCCCCATGAGCGGCGCCTTGTAGGGCCGGGTCACGTGGCCGTGGCGCCGCCGCAGCAGCCAGCCCGTCGGGAAGATCATCACGTACGAGAGCAAGGTCGTCGAGGTCGTGAGTGCGAGGATCACCTCGAAGGCGCTCGCGTTCGAGCCGCCGAGGAGGTTGAGCGCGAACAGCAGGAAGGCCGTCGAGAGCACGCCCGACATGACGTTGACGCGTACCGGCGTGCCGAGCTTGCGGTTGAAGTCGCCGAACCACGGTGCCCAGGCGCCGTCGTAGGAGGCGACTGCGAGCACGCGGTCGGAGCCGATCATCCAGACGGCGCCCGAGGTGATCAGCGACACGATGAAGGCCGCCGACCATGAACTTGACGAGCATGTGCGACGCGCCGCCGTAGACGTCGCCGAACACCACGTTGGTCGCGCCCACGAAGCCGTCGATGCCCTTGATCTTGCTGGTGGGCAGGACGACGAGGATGCCGAAGATCGGCAGCGAGTAGAGGATCACCGTGGCGATCGCGCTGTTGATGATCGACTTCGGCACGTCCTTCTGCGGATCGACCATCTCCTCGGCCGCGCCGTTCGCGAGCTCGAAGCCCACGTAGTTGAAGAGCAGCAGCGGCACGACGCCCAGGAACACCAGCGTGCCCGAGGCCGAGGTGGCGCCGGGGATGAAGTCGCTGAAGCCGAAGCCGTTGATGCCGTGCTTGAACGCGTAGATGAGCACGGTGAACGAGAAGAACAGGAGCACGAAGGCCCGGCAGACGGCGCCGAAGTTCGGGATCCACTTGCCCCGGTCGAGCGCCGCGATGGCGACGATGATGCTGACCCAGATGAAGACGAGCTTGAAGAGCAGGTCGACGATCGGCGTGTGACCGAGGAACGAGATCTTGGGACCGCCGAGGTGGATGAAGTACTCCGAGAACGCGCTGCTCGCCAGGAAGCAGAGCGTGCCTCCGACCCAGAGCGGGTTCGTGATCCAGTAGAGCACGGCGCCGAAGCCGGCCGTCAAGCGCCCGTAGCAGAGCTTCATCCACTCGTACGGGCCGCCCTCCTGGGCGAACGTCGAGCCCAGCTCGCTCATGATGAACGCGTAGGGCAAGAGGAAGAAAACCGAGAGGACGGCGATCCAGAAGAACGTCTGGGCGCCGAACGTCGAGACCTGGCCGAGCGTGTCGACGCCGACCATCGCGCAGATCGTGAAGAGCAGCATGTCCACGCGCCGCAAGCTCTTCTTGAGCTTGCTCTTCTCCTCGAGCGCAAGCGCCGTCGTGGTCTCGAGACTCGAATCCGATGCAGCCACGGGCTCTCCCTTTTCGTCGGGTGGGCGGGGATTTACCCGTTTGTACCACGCGCATGCAAGCGGCGCGAGTCGGGAAGCGCCCTCCTCAGCCGTACCTCCGGCGCGGGTTGAGCATGCGGAAGCCCACCTTGCGCGTCGGCGCGAGCGCCGTCACGGCGGGATTGCCGAGCCCGGCCTCCCAGGCGTCGGCGGGCTTGCAGCCTCGCGGTGCGGGGCCGCGACTTGCTCAGGCGTCGATCGAGGAGCGCATGCGCTGGATGGCGATGCGCAGGTGCTGCTCGGGGATGGCGCGGTTGTAGAGCGGGCTGCGCAGCGTGGAGCCGAGCAGCCGGTCGAGCAGCGCGAGCGTCGCCGGATGCACCTTGACGCCGTCGGAGGCGATCAGGAACGCGAGGCCGAGCAGGTCGTCGGCGTAGACGGAGATGCGCTCCGGGATGCCCTCGATGCCTGCGCTGGCCGGCTCGACGCCCTCGGCGACCAGCACCATGCGCGTCAGCGCGCGCGCCAGCTCGCGGCGGCGGCCCATGCAGGCCATCCGCTCGGCCGCCCGGGCGACCTCGGGGATCTGGTAAGCGGAGCGCTGGCCGATCAAGCGCGCGACGAGCGCGCCGCGCTCGCCCCGCGCGACGGCAGCCAGGAAGAGGCCGGCGAGGGCGCCGGCGCCCGCGGGCAGCGCGATCTCCGCGTGGCCCAGCGCGACGAGCCCAGCCCCGATGAGGAGGGCGAGCCCCGCTCCCAGAGCGGCGTCGCGGGCGCGCTGCGTCAGCCGTGCGATGGCCGCGGCGGCGGCGTGGGGATCGACCGCATGATCGTCCACGACGGAAGCGAGGGAATCGGCCACGGCGCATGCATCGGCAGGTTCCGGCAGGATCTGAAGCCCCTCGATCGAGGGACTACCCCTCCGGGGAGGCCGGCGGACGAGCACGGCCCCGCGGCGTGTAGCGGTTCAGCCAGGGGCCGAGCGCGAGGCCGATGAGCATGGCGAGGAAGAGCCCCGAGACCACCCAGCCCGCACGCACGCCGGGCGGCGTGAAGGTCCAGGTCACGCGCCGGGCGCCGCGCGGGACGTCGACTGCGCGCAGGGCTCCCGCCTTGAGCGCGGTCACGGGGCGGTCGTCGATGCTCACGTGCCAGCCCGGGTAGGCGAGGTCGGCGACCACGAGCCGGCCGGGCCCCGGCGGGGCGATGACGATGCGATCGGGATCGCGCGAGATCACGCGCGCGGGCTGCGGGGCCGCGCCCGGCCGCACGATGCGCGCAAAGGGCAGCGCGGAGTCGTCCCGCGTGACCACGCTGAGCCGGTCGCGGTAGACGACCGGCAGGCCCGGCGGCTGCTCCCCCGGGGGAGAGACGTAGTAGCGGACTGCGAGCGAGCGCAGCTGCGGCGTCGCGGAGCGCAGGGCGAGCTCGAAGTGACGATCGACGGCCCGCCCGCCGTTCGAGGCGCGCATGAGCTTGTCGTAGCTCTTGAGGTGCACGGGGTTGTAGCCCGCGACATCCTCGAGCCCGAGGCGCAGCCCTTCCTGGTCCAGCAGGATGGCGCGTGCCGAGGCCGAGCGGTGGGCGCCCAGCTGATGCACGAGCACCGGCTCCGCGGCCGCAGTGGCAAAGCGGAACGGCCCCTCGCTGCGTTGCCGGGCGAGCAGGAAGGCGGCACTGCCCGAGGGCCTGGGCGCGACCTGCGCGGCGGTCAGCCAGTGCAGCGCGCTGATCCTGATGGGCGGCCTGCCAGGCGAGGTCGCAGGCGAGCACGGCCAGCAGCGCGAAGGGCGCGAGCGGGAAGCGCCGCAGCGCCAGCACGGCGCAGACGGCTGCGAGCGGAACCAGATAGCTCAGCGCGAGCCCGTCGCTGCCGCCGGCGAGGACGCCGATCGCGAGCCCGAGCGCAGCCACGCTGAGCGCCCCGGGCCAGCGCTCGAGCTCCGGCAGCGCGAATGCCGCCAGCACGCACAGGCAGAGCAGCGCGAGCACGATGCCGCGCACCGGCTCGTGCCCGGTGACCGTGCGCACGAGCGGCAGCGGATCCATCAGCCGGCCGATCAGCCCGGAGGCCCAGGCGAGCGAGAGGGCGACCAGCCAGCCGAGGAGGCGCACGGGGCGACCGTCGCGCGATCCGCGCCGCGAGCGCGATCAGCGCCAATGCGGGAGTGGCGGCGCCGAGATAGAGCGTCGCGATCTCCGAGTGCGAGACGCCGAAGCGCCCGACGAGCCCGCGGCGATCGCCGAACAGCAGCGAGCCGATGCCGTCGGGATCGACGTAGCCCTGGGCGGTCGCGTAGCGCAGCAGCTCGAGACGCGGCAAGAGCGCGATCGCGGCCAGGCCGAGGGCGAGCACGATGCAGACGATGCCCCTCGAGAACCCTCGCGCGCCCGCGCGCGCGAGAAGCCAGAGCAGGCAGGTCGCGAGCGTGAGCGCCGCGAGCTGCTGGGAGCCGCTGGCGAGGTGGAGCGCCAGCACGAGCGCCAGGCCCGCCATGGCCGCGGGCCGCCGCGAGGGCCGCGCCCTGGCCGTGGCCTCAGCGAGCGCGAGCGCCGGGGCGAGCCAGGCGGCGCCGCCGAGCAGGCCGAGCGCCGCCGAGCGCGCCACGAGGTGGCCGGAAGCCGCGAAGGCGATCGCTCCGAAGGCCGAGCCCGTGCGACTGGCGTTCAGCTGGCGGGCGAGGGCGTAGGTGCCGAGCGCCGCGATCAGATAGTGGAACGTCGCCACGGCGCGCAGCGCGTCGACCGGCCCGAGCAGCCACGAGGCCAGCAGCATCGGCGGGTAGGTGACGCCCGACTGCGCGTCGGCCAGGAACGGCTGACCCGAGAAGGCCCCGGGCGCCCAGTACGGGATGTCTCCGGCCGCGAGGCGGTCGTGCAGGAACGACGCGAAGGGCGCGTAGAACGCGTCGGTGTCGGCCGACGAAGCGAGCCGGCCGCCGAGCGTCAGCGGCGCGAGCACCCCCAGCACCGCGACGATCACCGCCGCGACCGCCGCGCCCTCGCGCCGCACGGCGGCCCTCACGGAAGTGTCACGTCGCGCGCGCGAGGATGCGAGCGTCGTGCGCCATCACCTTGGGGCTGATCGGCGAGGCCGGGTAGCCGACGCGGATGTCGCCGTTCGCGTCGATGCCGTAGATCAGCGAGACGTGCTCGATGATCGCCGGCGTCTGGGGCACCGACTTGGCTTCGATGTTGTACGCGCCCCAGACCCGGCTCAGCTCGGCGCGCGTGCCGAGCAGCCAGGTCGCCTTGCCGGTGAGCTCGCGCGCGCGCAGGAACTGCTTGACGACCTTGGGCGTGTCGCCCTTCGGGTCGACCGAGACCGCCACGATCTGCATCTTCGAGGGGTCGGGCAGCGAGCGCTTGGCGGCACCCAGGGCCTGCATCATCAGCGGGCAGACGTCGGGGCAGTGCGCATAGACGAACGTCAGGAACACGGCCTTGCCGCGCAGGGACGAGAGCCTGAAGACCTTCCCGTTCTGGTCGTGCAGCACGATCTGCGGCGCGACGGTGTGCGGCGGCACGATCAGCGGCCCGCCGAGCTGCCCGGACTTGAGCGGCGCGGTCGAGCCCGGGGTCGACGAGACGACGGCCGCCGCTCCCGTCGAGGAGTTGCCGCCCTTCGCGCCGCCGCCGCCGCAGGCGGATGCCACGAGCGCCAGCAGCACGAGCGCCGAGCCACCCCTGAGCAAGCCCCGCATCACGCCTCCAGGGTAGTGGACGCGCGCGGTTGAAGAGCTTGCTTCTGGGCGCGCAGCGTGATCTGCGGTGCGGTCTGCGCAGGCGTGACCGTGATCGGCCGGCCAGCACGCCAGCTTCATCGGCGTTTGCGCCGACGCCCGAGGAGACGACGGCGGCAGCGTCGTGGTCGCCCCTCCCCCGCCGCTCGCCGAGCCGCTGCCGCCGCAGGCGGCGATGCGAGCGCGAGCAGGACGAGCGCCGGGCCTCCGCTACGCCTGCCTCGGATCACGCGTCAGGTAGTGGAGATGGTCGTGGGCTCGTGCGCCCACGACGCAACCTTGGGGTCTGACCCCGACTAGTAGCAGCCGCGGCCGCGCGTGACTGCGGGGAGCGTGCGGGCGAGCAGCTTGAGGTCACCCCAGAGCGACCAGTTGGTCACGTAGAGGTAGTCGAGCGTGACCATCTCGGCGAACGGGATGTCGCTGCGCCCCGCGACCTGCCAGAGGCCGGTGAGACCGGGTGTGAGGTCGAGCCGCCTGCGGCCGTGGCCGACGATCTGGCGATCCTCCTCGATGATCAGCGGGCGCGGGCCGACCAGGCTCATCTCGCCGCGCACGACGTTGATCAGCTGCGGCAGCTCGTCGAGCGACCACTTGCGCAGCGTCCGGCCGAACGCGGTGACGCGCGGATCATCGGGGATCTTGAACATCGTCGGGCCGTCCTCGGCGTGCTTGTTGAGCCCACCGAAATCGTGCTTGCGCTGATCGGCGTCCATGTACATCGAGCGGAACTTGTAGATCCGGAAGCGCCGGCCGCGCCAGCCGATGCGCTCCTGTCGGAAGAAGACCGGGCCGGGCGACTCGAGCTTGATGCGCAGCGCGATCAACGCGAAGAGCGGGCTGAGCAGCGTGATCATGATCACGGCGACGCTGAAGTCGAGCAAGCGCTTGACGGCGCGCGCACTGCGAGACAGGCGCGGCGAGTGGAGCGAGACGAGCGGCAGGCCGTCGAGCTCGTGCACCTGGGCCTTCGAGCCCAGCACCTCGTACAGGCGCGGCACGACGTCGACCTGGACGCCGACATGATTGCAGCGGCGCACGAGCTCGACGCCGTCGCTGTCGGCGGCGCGCGAGAAGGCGAGGATCACGCGGTGCACGCCGTGCTCGCGGACGAGGCGCTCGATCTCGTCGGTGCGGCCGAGATAGGGCGCGTCGACGATCTCGTCGGTGAGCGGGTCGTCGTCGACGAAGCCGATCACGCGGATCCCGTACTCCGGACGCGCGGCGAGCTTCTCGGCCACGCGGCGCGCGACCCGACCGGTCCCGACGACGAGCGTAGACTCGTTGGGCATGACCCAGCGGCACACGACCATGAGGGCGAATGCCCGCAGCGTCGTCGCCAGCACCACGAGCGCGAGGAAGAAGAGCGCAAGCTTGCCGATCGGCGGGGCGTTGACGCCGAGCACGGCGTCGGCGAGCTGACCGGACCACGTGGTCGCGGCGGCGAGGAGCACGAGGCCGGGCACGTCGTCGGCCGTGCTGTGGCCCATGCGCAACTCGTCCTGCGAGTAGTCGCCGGAGAGCCACGCGAGCGCGATCCAGGCGAAAAGCCCCGCGCCGATCAGCGGTGGATGGGAGAGAGTGTGGGCGCCGCGGTCGATCGCGCCAACGGCGAACGCCGCGACCAGGAAGGCGATCGCATCCGCGAGCACGAAACTGCGGCGCAGAAACCAACCACGGCTCCGCGGATCATCGCGGCGGAGATACGCAGGGGTGTGGCGCGTGTGGGCTCGCCTCGTCGTGCGAGACGGCCTCGGTGGCGATCAGGGAGTTCGCATTCTGACGTGCGTCAAGCGGCGTCGCCGACATGTGTCCCCCAACCCCCCCCAGGTCTAGAGATGCCGCTTCCGTCGCAGAAGTCGCGCCAAGCGTGGCGAGGCACCTGCGATCTTGTACCAGACCCGAAAGGGCATGCGATGGGGGGACTTTCGCCACCGGCCTTGACCGACCGCGCGTCTACGGCGCCCCAACCGGGCGCACCATGCGCGCGAACGACAGCACCCCTCTCGCGCGTGACCACGCTCAGGCGGTCTCGGTACACGAGGGGCAGACCCCGCGGCTCGCCCGCCGGTGAGACGTAGTAGCGGTGCACAGCGAGGGAGCGCGGCTGCGGGGTTTGGCAGACAGCACCGGCCACCGCCGCGAGCGCCGGGCCTGGTGCTACCTCGGATCGCGCACCGCGACGGGAAACCAGCCGGTCGGGGGTCGGAGGCGATCGTGTGGTCGGCTCCGAGGTGCGCCCCGTCCCCGCAGACGGTAAGTCCCGTGCTAGGGAGTACCACCCAATCGACGCTGAGCTTCGGACGATTGGAGGGGCTTCAACCACCCTTGTAAGTTTTCGTGCTCACCGGCGGTAAAGGTGGCATAGACGAATCTTCAAGGGGGAGCGCTATGCCAGGACACGAAGAGCACGATCTCGAACGGAGGCTCCGCGAAGAGCGCCCCGAGGCACGTGACGAGTTCGTGCAGAGCCTCGCCGCGGATGTGCATGGGCGTCGGAGCCATCCTTCCGCGCGCCCGCGTCTGACGCTCGCGTTCGCCCTGTCGCTCGCGCTGCTCGTGAGCATGATTGCGTTCGGCGGCGTCGGCGCCGCGAAGGACGCAGTGAGCTCGTCGACCGATACCGTCAAGCACGCGCTCGGCGACGACGAAGGCGAGCATCACCATCACCCCACCCGGAAGCCCAGCGACGATGAGTACAACACCAAAGTGCTGATCTGCGTCCCAGAGGTGCACTATGTCTACACCCGGGAAGCAGGACGACGAGCGCCAGTCCTCCGACGAGCGCAACTCCCGCAAGGCGCGCAAACACCACACGCGCCACGAGCGCGAGCATCACCATCGCACCCGGACGATCGTCTACGAGACCGAGCGCGTTCCGCTAGTCGTGTGCCTCACCTCGTCTCGGAGGGCGCGGTGTATCCGGTTCCGGCCGGTGGCTGCTCGAGCCTCAACCAGCCGGCGCCGAAGGACAGCGACGGCGACTACGACGGTGACTGACCTGGACTAGAACACCCGACGGCGGGCAGCTTCCACCGCTGCCCGCCGTCGCGGGTCTCCCTACTGCAAAACAGCCGGCGCGCACAGTCGCGGCGGCTGTTTGCTTTCTGCCTCCGCGCGACGAGAGGGGATCCGTCGAGTCTGGCTTGATGTCCGGTGTCCGCGTGTCCTCCGCTGTCGTTCGAAGCCTTGGCGTCAGAGGGAAGGTCACGAAGCGGACCCCGCCGTTTCGCCTATCGTGCGCAGCACCGCCTCCGCAGCAAACCGTCCACGGGGCGGAG
>CAWJGA010000001.1:0-384293 GCA_963842365.1 uncultured Actinomycetes bacterium | reverse complement strand
GGCGACTGGCGGGGTCAGCCAACCAAGGGAGGCACGTACAGCATGATGAGGAGATTCACGGTTGCGCTCGCGCTCGTAGCGCTCGTCGCGGCGATCATGACGGGAACCAGCGTCGCACGTACTACCTCGTCGAACCGCTCGGCGGGCCTCCCGAACACGTGCCAACGTTCGGCAACGGCAAGTACGTCATCGCGAGCGACCTGCCCCTGCAGGGCTCGCTGCGCCCGCTCGCGGTCCAGATCGTCCAGGCGATCCAGCTCGAGCTCAAGCAGGCGAACTACAAGATCGGCAACAAGACGGTCACAGTACGCCTCAGCTGCGACGACTCGACCGCCGCCAAGGGCTCGTGGGATCCGCAGACCTGCACGAACAACGCGAACGGCTACAAGATCGGTCAAGAACCTGCTCGGCGTCGATCGGCACGTTCAACTCCGGCTGCGCCGAGATCATCGCGCCGATCCTCAACCGCGCCCCGGGCGGCGGCATCGCGATGGTCAGCCCGGCCAACACGTACGTCGGCCTCACGAAGCCGAGCGGGCGTCGCGGGCGAGCCGCAGAAGTACTTCCCGTCGGGCAAGCGCAACTACGCCCGCGTCGCCGTGCCGGACAACTTCCAGGGCGCCGCCGACGCGACGTTCCTGAAGCAGCAAGGGCATCAAGAGCGTCTACGTCCTGAACGACGGCGAGGCCTACGGCATCGGCATCGCGAACAACTTCGTGAACGCCGCCAAGGCGCTCGGCATCACCGTGCTCGGCAACGACAAGTGGGACGCCAACCAGCCCGACTACCAGTCGCTGTTCCAGGGGATCGCCAGCAAGAACCCGCAGCGCGGTCTTCCTCGGCGGCATCGTCTCGCAACAACGGCGGCCAGCTGATCAAGGACAAGGTCAAGGTGCTCGGCGACAACACCAAGGTGCTGCTGCTCGGCCCCGACGGCTTCAACGACTCCGCGACGGTCGACCGACGCGGGCTCGGCGGCCGAGGGCATGTACGTCACGATCGGCGGCCAGGACCCGAACCAGCTCACGCAACCCGACCGGCAAGGCCTTCATCGCCGCGCTACAAGAAGGCCTACAAGGTCAAGCAGCTCGAGGCCTACACGGCCTACGGCGCGCAGGCCTTCCTCGTGCTCGCGAACGCGATCGCCAAGAGCAACGGCACGCGCGCCGTCGATCACGAAGCACCTCTACAGCCAGACCTTCCCGAAGGGCATCATCGGCTCGTTCAAGATCGACTCCACCGGCGATCCGTCGCTCGGCGGCGTCACGGTCGACCAGTAGTCGGCGGCACGATCAAGCCGTCAGGTCGTCAACCCGCCGGCGGCGCTGGCCGTCAAGGCACTCGGCTAGCGCACACCGAAGACAGCTCGAAGCAACGGCGAACGACCGGAGGAGCGCGAGGATGGCGTACCGGACACGACCGCGCGTCGGCCGATCCTCGCGCTCGCTCCCGCGCCTGCGCGGCAAGCGCGTCAACGGCGCATCGGGCTCGCTCCTGCTCGGCGATCGTCGCGCTCTGGCTCGTCGAGAACGTCGTCCGCGAGCCGCAAGCAGTTCGCGCTCGTCTTCCTGCACGGCCTCACGAACGGCTCGATCTACGCGCTCGTCGCGATCGGCTACACGCTCGTCTACGGCATCCTCGAGCTGATCAACTTCGCGCACGGCGACGTCTTCAGCTGGGGCGCGATGGTCACCTACACCGTCGCCGTCAGCTGGCTCGGCCTCGACGGCTCGCCAGTCGGCGGCTTCGCGCTCTTCGGGGCTCGCTGCTGCTCGCGCTCATCTGCTCGGCGCGTCTTCTGCGCGACGCTCAACATGGCGTCGAGCGGGTCGCCTACCGGCGGCTGCGCAACGCGCCCGCGGCTCGCGCCGCTGATCACGGCGATCGGCATGTCGTTCGTGCTCTCGAACGCTGATCGCGCGTCATCTTCGGCTTCAACTACGTGAGCACCGAACGCGCTGCTCCCGCGCGGCGCGATCTTCCACATCGGCAACCAGGCCTACGGCTGGGACAAGCTGATCGTCCTGCTGGTCACGTTCCCGGTGCTGCTCGCGCTCGTCTGGCTCGTCAAGGCCACGCGCTGGGGCAAGGCGATGCGCGCGACCGCGCAGAACCGCGACGCGGCGCGGCTGATGGGCATCGACGTCGACCGCGCGATCTCGTTCGCCTTCGGGCTCGGCGGCGCGCTCGCCGGCGTCGGCGGCTTCGTCTACTTCGCCTACTTCACGCAGGCGCGCTTCGACCTCGGCTTCCGCCTCGGCCTCTTCGCCTTCACGGCGGCCGTGCTCGGCGGCATCGGCAACATCACCGGGGCCGCGCTCGGCGGCTACCTGATCGGCTTCATCGAGAACTTCAACAGCGGCCTCTCCTGGCACACGCCCGGCCCGAACTGGACGGAGTCGATCGTCTTCATCCTGCTCATCCTGATCCTCGTCTTCCGGCCGCAGCGGGCTGCTGGGCGAGGCGCTCTCGACGCGCGCATGACGAAGCCGCTATCTCGGCAGCGCCGTGCAGCTCGCGCGACGGCGGCTGCTCGTTCTGCTCGCGCTGCTCGTGCTCTACCCGTGGTTCTACCACCACTTCCTGCCGCAGTCGTCGCAGTGGATCCCGAACACGTCGACGGCCTTCGTGATCGTGGCCTTCACGGTCATGGGCGTCGGCCTCAACTTCGTCGTCGGCTACGCGGGGCTGCTCGACCTCGGCTACGTCGCGTTCTTCGCCGGCGGCGCCTACGTCGCCGGCTGGCTCGCATCGCAGCAGTTCGGCGGCGGGCTGCACAGCCCGCGCAGCTGGATCCTCGGCGGCACGGTGCCCAAGGGCACGCTCGGCATCCACCTCACGCCCTGGCTCGTGATCCTGATCGCGGCGATCTTCGCGGCCCTGCTCGGCGTGCTGATCGGCATCCCGACGCTGCGCCTGCGCGGCGACTACCTCGCGATCGTGACGCTCGGCTTCGGCGAGATCATCCCGCAGTTCGTGCGCAACGGCGACCACATCGGCGGCTTCAACCTCACGAACGGCTCGTTCGGGCTGAACGGCATCGACGGGCTCGGCTTCGGCAACGGCGTGCACAGCGCGCTGCCGTTCCTGCCCGAGCAACTTCGTCGAGCAGGTCGACTCGACCTGGTACTACTGGTCGGCGCTCGGTCCTGCTCGCGATCGCGATCGCGACGTCGCTGCTGCTGCGCGACTCGCCGCCTCGGGCGCGCCTGGATCGCGATCCGCGAGGACGAGGACGCCGCCGGCGGCGATGGGCATCCCGCTGATGCGCACTGAAGACGCTCGCGTACCTGATCGGCGCCTTCTTCGGGCGGCGCGGCCGGCTGCGCTGATCACGCTCCAGGCGGGCGCCACCTCGCCGCAGGCCTTCAGCCTCCAGGTCTCGATCTTCGTGCTCTGCATGGTCATCCTCGGCGGCATGGGCAACGTCTGGGGCGTCGCGCTCGGCGGCTGCGTGCTCGCGTACGTCAACTACCAGGGCCTGTTCGCCGCCGGGCACACGTTCAACTCACGTGACGGGCGCCGAACATCGACATCTCCGAGTACTCGTACCTGATCTACGGCACCGCGATCGTGACGTTCATGCTCTTCCGGCCGGAGGGCCTGCTCCCGAGCGCCGCGCCGCAAGCACGAGCTGCACGAGGAAGACGGAGCTCGACGAGCTGACTCGAGGCGCAGCCCGCATGAGCGACCGACCTGCTGCTCGACGACGCGGGCGCTGCGCAAGGAGTTCGGCGGGCTCGTGGCCGTCGCAGGACGTCGACTTCGACGTGCCGCGGGGCTCGATCTCGAGCCTGATCGGCCCGAACGGCGCCGGCAAGACGACGTTCTTCAACATGCTCACCGGCGCCTACAAGCCGACCGCCGGGCGAGATCCTGTTCGACGGGCGCGAGCTCGCCGGCCTGCCGCAGCACCAGATCACCGCGCTCGGGCATCGGCCGCACGTTCCAGAACATCCGCCTGTTCGGCACGATGACCTCGCTCGAGAACACGCTCGTCGGCATGCACTGCCGCATGCGCGCGGGCGTCTTCCGCAGCATCGCGCGCTCGCCGCTGCAGCGCCGCGAGGAGGCCGAGGCCCGCGACAAGGCGCGTGCGCTGCTCGCCTACTGCGGGCTGCCCAAGCGCGCCGAGCAGGAGTACGCGCGCAACCTCGCCTACGGCGACCAGCGCCGGCTCGAGGTCGCGCGCGCGCTCGCGACCGAGCCGAAGCTGCTGCTGCTCGACGAGCCGACGGCCGGCATGAACCCGCAGGAGACGCTGGCGTTCACGAGTTCGTGCGCAAGGTGCGCGACGAGCTGCGATCTCACGGTGCTCCTGATCGAGCACGACATGAAGGTCGTGCTCGGGCGTCTCCGAGCGCGTGACCGTGCTCGACCACGGCGAGAAGATCGCCGAGGGAGCGCCCACCGACGTGACCGCGAACGAGCGCGTGCGCGAGGCCTACCTCGGCACGAGGGCGACGGGATGAGCGCCGCCGCCCCGGCCCTTCGACGCGCCGCCAAGCCGCTGCTCGAGCTCGACGGGCGTGCACGCCTACTACGGCGCGATCCACGCGCTCAAGGGCGTCTCGCTCGTCGTCGGCGACGGCGAGATCGTGACGCTGCTGGGCGCGAACGGCGCCGGCAAGTCGACGACGCTGAAGACGATCTCGGGCCTGCTCCGGCCGCGCAAGGGCACGATCCAGTTCGACGGCGACGATCTGACGCGCCGCTCCGCGACGCAGATCGTCAAGGCGGGCGTGGCGCAGTCGCCCGAGGGACGCCGCCTGTTCGGCCGCATGACGGTGCTCGAGAACCTCGAGATGGGCGCGTTCCAGCGCACCGACAAGGCCGGCATCGCGGAGGACCTCGACCGCGTCTTCGACGCTCTTCCCGCGGCTCGCCGAGCGCCGCTCGCAGAAGGCGGGCACGCTCTCGGGCGGCGAGCAGCAGATGTGCGCGATGGGCCGCGCGCTGCTCGCCCGGCCGCGCCTGCTGCTCCTCGACGAGCCGTCGATGGGTCTCGCGCCGGTGCTCGTCGAGCGCATCTTCGAGGTCATCGTCGAGATCAACAAGCAGGGCACGACGGTGCTGCTCGTCGAGCAGAACGCCGCTCATGGCGCTCGAGATCGCCCACCGCGGCTACGTGCTCGGCACCGGCAAGGTCGCGCTCTCCGACACGGCCGAGGCGCTGCGCGGCAACGAGGCCGTGCGCAAGACCTACCTCGGCGAGGACTGACCCGGCGTCAGAGGCCGCCGAGGCGGATGACGTCGTCGGCGCGCTCGCTCAGCAGCGCGTCGTGCGTTGCGCAGATCACCGCCGCGCCGGAGAGGCGGGCGGCGCTGACGAGCAGGCCCGCGACGAGCGCGGCGCTCTCCTGGTCGAGGCGCGCCGTCGGCTCGTCCAGCAGGACGACGTCGGGACGGCGCGCCAGCGCGCGTGCGATCGCGACGCGCTGGCGCTCGCCCGCCGAGAGGCGGTCGGCGGCGCGATCGACGCAATCGGCCAGCCCGAGCCGGTCCAGCCAGGCGCGCGCGTCGGTTTCGTGCTCGGGCGCCCGTCCGCCGCGATGAATCTCCTGCGCGAGCAGGATGTTCTCGAGCGCCGTTGCGAACGGCACGAGGCCGGGCTCCTGGCCGACCCAGCCGGTGTGGTCGCGCCGGTGGGCGGCCAGTTGCTCGCGGTCGAGCTCGCCGAGGTCCGCGCCGGCCACGACGATCGTGCCCGCATCTGGCCGCTCGAGGCCGGCGAGCAGGTGCAGCAGCGTGGTCTTGCCGGAGCCCGAGCGCCCCTCGACCGCCACCAGGCGGCCGCGCGTGAAGGCGGCCTCGAAGCCCGACAGCACCTGGTGCGCCCGTGCGCCGGCGCCGTAGCGCTTGTCCACGCCGCTCAGCTCGCAGACGACCTCGCCCCCGATCGGCGGCGCTGCCTCGGGCCCGCCGCCGGTCGCAGCCTCGAGGCCGTCGCCCGCGAGCTGCAGCTCGCCCTCGCCGGCGCGCCAGCTCACGCGCGCCCCGATGCCCGCGTCGTCGCGGGCGCTCTCCGGCAGTCGCACCCAGCCGCCGCGGCCGACGACGAGGCGCTGGGAGCCGCCGCGCAGCTGCTCGCCGCTGATGCGGCCGTCGCGGACGTGCACGACGCGATCGGCGAGCTCCGCGGCCGCCTCGTCGTGGCTGACGATCACGAGCGTCGTGCCGCTCGTCGCCACGAGCTCACCGAGCAGGCGGTAGACGGTGCGCGCCGTGCGCGCGTCGAGCTCGCCCGCAGGCTCGTCGGCCAGCAGGAGCGCCGGGGCGTGCGCGAGTGCCGCGCAGGCCGCCACGCGCTGCTGCTCGCCGCCCGAGAGCGCCGAGGGCGGGTCGTCGGCGCGATCGGCCAGGCCCATGCCGTCCAAGAGGGTCAGCGCGCGCTGCCTGCGCTCGGGCGCCGAGACGCCGCCGAGCGCCAGCGGCAGCGCGACGTTCTCGGCGCAGGAGAGCGCGGGGGAGAGCGCGCGGGCGTAGTGCTGGTCGAGGAACCCGAGCCTGCGCGAGCGGAACGCGGCCGCCCGCCGTGCGCCGAGACGCATCACGTCCACGCCGAGCGTCCGCGCGACGCCCGCGGACGGCCGGTCGAAGCCGGCGGCGATGCGCAGCAGCGAGCTCTTGCCCGACCCGCTCGGGCCGAGCACGACGCAGCGCTCGCCGCGTTCGACCGAGAGCGTCATGCCCTGCAGCGCCACGGCGCCCGTCGCGCTGTCGGCGTGAATGCGGAAGACGTCGCGCAGCTCGAGTGCGGGCGCCTCGCTCACTCGGCCCACTGCTCCCCGGTGATGCCGCGGCCCGCGGAGCCCCGGCGGTAGGCGACGCGCAGCGACGCCTCGACCAGCGTCGCCGCGAGCAGCGCGAGCACGAGCGCCGCGCCCGCGATCGTGATCCACGGCGTGATGCGCTCGAGCGGAGGATCCGGGACCGCGAGCGTGGCGTCGCTCGCGAGCAGCCGCCCCGTCGCCACGGCCAGCCCGATGCCGAGCCCGACGCCGGCGATCACTCCGAGCAGGGCGAGGCCGAGGGCGCGCCAGCGCACGCAGGCGCGCAGGGCGCGCGGCCCCGCGCCCTGCGACTCCAGGTCGAAGAGGCTGTCGCCCTCGTCGCGCAGGAATCCGAGCGTCGCGAGGGCGACGCCGAGCAGGGCGAGCGCGAGCGCGGCGATGGCCGCGGCGACGAGCGACGAGACGATGCCGCGGGCGATCGGGTCGCTCTGCAGGTCGCTGTGGATCGCCGCTCGTGAGCTGACGTCGAGCGCGGCGAAGGGCGGCTTGCGCAGCGCCGCGGCGAGCCGGGCCGTGCTCGAGTCGGGGGCCGAGAGCCAGAGCTCGTCGGGGACCGAGGAGGGCAGGTCGTCGGCGCCGAGCGCTGCGGCGAGCGATGGCTCGTCCGCGATCACGAAGCTGTCGCCCGAGTCCTGCGTCGTGGGGAAGCGCTTGGCCACTGCGACGAGGCGCGCGTGCACGACCTGACCGCCGAACGACAGCTCGAGTGTGCGGCCGGAGCCCGCGCTGGCGGCGACGTCCGGGCTCGCGACGACCGGCAGGCGACGGTCGTCGAACGGCTGGTGCGGGCGGAGCACGGCCTGCTGCGAGGTGTCGATCACGTAGCGCAGCGCGAGCGAGCCGCCCGCGCGCCCGACGTCGATTCCGCCCTGGCCGTGCCAGGCGGTGAGTGGCGCCAGCGCAACGGCGCCGGAGGACGTGACGGCGCTCAGGCGCCCGAGCACGATCGTTCCGGCGAACCCCTTCGCGCCGTTGCGGCCCTCTGCCCCGCCGTGCGCCGCCGAGCGCTGATCGTTCGACGGCAGGAGCAGCTGGATGCCGACCATGCGCCCGCCACGCAGAGCCGCCGGAACGGCCACGCGGAGCGTGCGCTCGATCCCCTTCGGGGGCACCGGCGGGCGCAGTTGCGCTGCATCGCCGTCGCGCGTCTGCACCACGAGCACGAGCTGCGCGGCGCTGCCGGTCATGCGCACCGGCAGCCTCAGCGCCGTTGCGGAGCGAGGGATGAGGGCGCCCGCGAGGGCGACCGCCCCGCTCGGTCGCAGCAGGCGCGCGAGCTCGCCCGGCGAGTGTGCGGAGAAGTCGCCGCGCCAGCCGTGCAGATCCGGCAGGGCGGCGGCCGGAAGGCCGATCACGGTCGGGGTGAGAGGCGTTCCGCGCGCGCCGGCGGCGTCGGCGACCTGGCGCAGCACGGGATAGGCGCCGACGCCCGGCGCGAGCGCACGGTAGCCGGCGAGCGTCGCCGCGTCGCGCGGCGCCACCAGCGCGGCGCCCTCATTCAGCGTGTAGTCCAGCGGCACGGCGTAGGCGGCGCGCTCGGCGCTCGAGCTGTCCAGCGTGGCGCGGTAGGAGAGCGCGAAGGTGGCGAGCCCCACCGAAACGGCGAGGAAGCCGGCGACGCCCGCGGCTCGCGAGGGAGAGCGATGCAGCGCCAGAAGGGCGAGGCGCAGCGTCACGGGTGCGCGGCGGGACGCGCGCAGCCCGAGGCGGATGGCGGGTTCCAGCAGGCGCCCGAGCAGGACGGCGAACGCGAAGCTCGCCAGCAACGGCGTCGCCGCCAAGGTGAGAGCGGGCCCGGCGCTCAGCGTGCCCTGGTCGCGCGAGCCGCCGGCGAGCAGCAGGGCAAGCGCGACGAGCGCGCCCACGGCGGCCATGTCGACGGGCCGCACGCCCTTCGGCCGCGGTCCGTCCTGGCGCCGCAGGGCCAGCGCCACGACCGCGAGCGCCCCGAGCGAGCCGGCGGCGACGAGCGCGATGCTGCCCGGCGTCGCGAGGCCGTGCGAGAGGGCCGGGCCTACGGGCACGCCGGAGCTGGACGCGATGACTGCCACCGCGCCGATGCCGATCGCGAGGCCGCCGGCGATGCCCGGAAGCACGGCCGAGAGCGACTCGGCGAGCACGAACGACACCTGTTGCGAGAGCGTGGCGCCGCGCTGGCCGAGACGTCGCAGCTCGGCGCGCACGTCGCGGCGGAGGGCGCCGGCGGTCAGTCCGGCGAACGCGAGCAGCAGCACCGCCGCGGCGCCGCCGACGAGCAGGACGCGGCGAGACGCGGTGCTCCCCGCCGAACGCGCCTCGGCGAGCGCATCGTCGGGCGCCGTGATGCCGAACTGCCCGTTGGCCGCCGTCAGGCGGGCCTCCGCCCGGCCCTCGCTGGCGAGCAGGCGGTCGACGTCCCAGACGTGGGCACTGCCGGGCTCGAACGCGGCAGTCCAGCCGTAATTCCGCGAGAACAACAGCAGCGGGGGCAGCGCCGCGAGGCCCCGGACGCTGGACGAGAGCAGCACCGGCTCGGGACGGATCCCGCCATTGGCCGGCTGCGTCGCGAGCCCGCTCGGGCCGAACGGCACGAGCGAGGTGAGCGTTCCGCGGCCGACGACGTCGAGGTGGATGCCGTATTCGTCCACACGGCGCAGCGGCGAGCCGCCAACCTGAACGACCTCGCAGCGGGCGGGCGTGCACGCGCCCGGCAGGCGGCCGGCGCGCAGGTGGATGGAGCGCGAGAGGCCGTCGACGGCTGCGAGCTTGACGAGCCCGGCGCCAAAGCGCACGTCGTTGAGCTCGACGGAGCGCGTGACCGGCTGGTGCGTGAGCGAGCTCGCGGCCCGTTCCGCGCTGCGGTCGAGCGCCGCATACCCGCCGGGCGCGGTCTGACCCGACCACGCCACGCGCAGCGCGCGCTCGGCCGGCGGCAACGCGGCGAGTGCGTGGCGGAGCGCCAGATCCTCCGATACCGCACTGCCGCCGGCGACGCCGGTCAGGAACGCGACCGCCACCGTGACCCCGGCGCTGACGAGCAGCGCGCGCCCCGGCCGGGCGCGCACGCGCCTGGCCGTGATCGCAAGCACGGCCGTCGCGCGTCGGCGGCGCCTGCTCCGGTGCGCGCCCGTGGCGCTGTGCGTGGGGGTGTCGCGATCGCTCAGAGCACCAAGGATAAGCCCGTGCACTCCACTACGTTGAGAGCAGTGAGCGCGCACCGACGAACCGGATGCAGAAGGAGCGCGGCGATCGGCGTTCTCGAATCGCCTGCGGCGACCCCGCGCTCGCACGAATTGCCAACCGGTCACGCCGCCGCCGCCGCCGGCGCCAGGCAGCCCGCGGCCGCCACCATCCGCCACGAACGGGGTCTGGCCCGCCACGAGGCGGGCCAGACCCCGTTCGTGTCGAGCCTGACCCCGGGCGTGTCGAGCCTGACCCCGTGCGTGTCGAGCCTGACCCCGAGCAGCTCGAGCCTGACGCCGAGCGAAGCCACGTGGGTGCGGGCTCAGACCCCGACCGTGCGGGGCCAGACCCCGCTCGTGGCGGGCCAGACCCCGGGCGTGTCGAGCCTGACCCCGGGCGTGTCGAGCCTGACCCCGAGCGTGTCGAGCCTGACCCCGAGCGACGCCAGGGGCTTCGCGGGAGCGGATCCCGGCTCTTGAAAGGGCTCCAGCCGGATCTTCGAGCCGGGATCCGCTCCCGCTCGCCTGGAGCCCCCCGATCGCTTGCGCTCCTTCTGCAGCCAGTTCTGCGCGGCGACCCGCTGCGCGCGCTCGCGCGCCCCGGCGGGCTCGCGGCGCTGGCGGTCACGGCGATCGCGGCACTGCTCAGCGTGCAGGCCGCGGATGGCCCCTGGCTGGCCGAGCTGGGACGGGCGATCGCCGATCGCGGCGGCATCCCGGGTGGCGTGCCCTACGCCTCGGCGCCGAGTGCCGGCTGGCACAACGTGCCGGCTCTCGGCGAGCTGATCTTCGCTCTGCTGGCGACGCTCGGGAGCCGCGGAGCTCAGCTCGCACAGGTCGCGGCCGTCGCGGGCACGGTGACCCTGCTCGTGCGCGACGCGCGGCGCTCCGATGCACAGGAGCCCGCGCTGGCCGTTGCCCTGCTGCTGCTCCTGCCGGCCTGCTTCGGCCCCATCGTCGCGATCCGCGCGGAGCTCTTCTCGCTGCCGCTCTTCGCGGCCTGCGTCCTCCTGCTGCGCTCCGAGGCCCGCGCTCCGTCGAATCGCATCTGGCTGCTGGTGCCGCTGCTGGCGCTCTGGGGGAATCTCCACGGAGCGGTGCTGACGGGCGCCGCGGTGGCCGGCGCGTACCTGATCTTCGAACGGGCGCGCAGCCGGCCCGGCGAGAGCGTCGCGGTGATGGCTGCGGGCGCGCTCGCGCTCTGCGCCAACCCGGCGCTCTGGCATACGCCGTCGTACGTGCTGGGCGTGCTCCACAACCAGGCGGCCGAGCAGGCGATCGGACTGTGGGCACCGCTCAGCGTGCACAGCTGGCTCGACGTCGCCTTCGCGCTCGCCGCGCTGGTGCTGGTCGCGGGCGCTCTGCGCGCGCGCCCGCGCCCGCGCGCGTGGGAGCTCGTGGCGATGGCCGGCCTCGCCCTGCTCACGCTGCACGCCGCCCGCGGCGGAGTCTGGCTCGCGCTGTTTGCAGCCCCGCTCGCCGCAGTCGGCTTCGGCGGCGCCCCCGGCAGCCGGCCGATCCCGCGGCTCGCACGCCCGCTGGCCCTCGTACTCGTCGCCGCCGTGCTGCTCGGAGTGGTGCACGGGCCGCTGCCGAGCGGCGCCGGGGCTCCTCTCGTGTCGCGCACGATCGCGCTCGCCGACGGCACGCCGGTGCTCGCGGAGGACCTGCTCGCCGAGCAGATCGCAGGGGCCGGCGGCCGCGTCTGGGTCGCGAATCCGATCGACGCGTTCCGGAAGGCGGATCAGCGCGTCTACGTCGAGTGGCTGCGCGGCGTGCCGGCGGGAGACGCCGCCCTTGCCCACGCTCCCCGGGCCGTGCTCGTGCGCCGCGGCGGCAAGGCGGAGCGCCGGCTGCGCGCCGATGCGGCCTTCCGCGCCGTGGCGTCCGACCGCGGCGCAGTGCTCTACGCCCGCGTCGCGACGGCCTCGAGTTCCGGCGGCACCGTGCCGATGGGCGATTCGTGAACGCGCATGCGCAGCCGATCCGGGGCCGCCATTCGCTCGCGCGCATCGCGCGCGCGCTGGACCGCGCGATTCCGATCCCACTGCTCGCGATCCCGCCGATCTGGCTCGCGCTCGGCCTGCTCTCGCTGGCCCCGCTGCGCATCCGCGCCGACACCTGGTTCGATCTCGCCGCAGGGCGAGACATCGTCGAGCACGGGCTGCCGCACTCCGACAGGCTGATGGCGCTGACGGCCGGCAGGCCGTGGCAGGATCAGCAGTGGCTCGCGCACCTGACGTCGTACGGCCTGTTCGACCTCGGTGGGCTGCCGCTCGTCTCGCTCGTCGACGCGGGCTGCCTCGTGCTCGCGCTCTCGATCGCGATCGTGGCGGCGCACAGGGCCGGCGGGTCACCGCTCTGGATAGCGGCCGTCGCAAGCCCCTTGATCCTCATCCAGGTGCCGTCGGAGACGCGTGCGCAGAGCTTCGCCATGCCGCTCTTCGCCGCATTCGTGTGGCTGCTCTCGCGCGACGCGCGGAGCCCGGACAGGCGGATCCTGCTGGTCCTGCCGCTGCTCGCGCTGTGGGCCAACCTGCACGGGAGCATCCTGATCGCCTGCGCGCTGCTGCTGATGCGCTGCGCCGTGGGTGCGGGGGGTGCTCTGCGCAGCCGCCGGCCGCGGGAGCTCTGGCGCTACCTCGGGCTCTCCGTCACCGCCCTGCTCGCGCCGTTCGCCTCGCCCTACGGCTGGGCGATGTTCCACTACTACCGCTCCACGGCCACCAACGGCGCGTTTCGCGACGTCGTCGTGGAATGGGCCGGAACCAGCCTGCGCGGCTGGTTCGGCCCCGTGTTCTTCCTGCTGGCGGCGCTTGCGATCGTGGGCATCGCGCGGCCCGAGATCAAGCTCGGCCTGTTCGACTGCCTGTGCCTCGCCCTGCTCGTCCTGATCGGCATCGACACGCTCCGCAACGTCGTCTGGCTGCCGTACGCCGCCGTCATCCTGCTGCCCGCCGGCCTCTCGCGCTGGTCGCCGCAGTCGCCGAGTGCGCGGCTGCGGCCTCTGCTGCAGATGGTGGTGGTCGCCGGCGCGCTCGGAGTGGCGCTGTTCGCCTCGCAGGTCAGCACTCCCGCGCTCGACGATCCCTGGCCCGCAGCTCAGGCCGCCGCGATCGCCAAGGCCGCGACGGCCGATCCGTCGCTCCGGATCGTGAGTGACGAGGCCTACTCGGACTGGCTGGTGTGGCACTACCCGGCTCTGCGCGGCCGCATCGCCTTCGACGTCAGGTTCGAGCTGCTCGGCTCGAAGGGGATCGCGAACGTCGCGCGCTTCAAGGAGGTCGCGGGGCTCGGCTGGAACCGCCCGTTCGCTGGGTACAGGCTGGCGCTGATCGACAAGGCCGGGAGCCCTCGGCTGGCCTACGCGCTCCTGCAGGAGCGGGGGCGCCGCGTGCTCTCGCGGCACGAGGACGTGGTTGCGATCCTCCGTCCGGCCGCCCCGCCGGCACGCTGATCGCTCAGGCTGCGTCGTGCCAGGCCTCGACCTCGACGTCGTTGGGATTCGCGTCGGCCAGGACGTGGAGGGGGAGGGAGCGGAGGTGGTGATTGTCGACGAGCAGCTCGAACGCGTAGTGCCCGGGCGTGTCGAAGCGCACGCCGTGCATCTGCAGGATCAGCGGCGCCGTGCGGATCGGCACGCCGGGGAAGGGCGGGTCTCCGGTCGCGAAGGCCCCCTGCAGCGGCGGCACGCAGTCGCCGCCGTCCTCGTCCACCAGGTGGAGCTTGAGCGAGTGCTCACCGGCCTCGGTCGGGTGCGCCTCGAGGCGCACGACGAGCACCATCGTCGGGTAGACGAGCGGAAACGTGGCCACGTGGATCGAGTCGAACTCGCCCAGGATGTTGAGCTTGCCCTCACGCGAGACGTTGGCCGCATCGCAGAGCACTGCGAGGTTGACATTCATGTGAGCACCACGCCTCTCACCGTACTCGGCGCATTGCGGACCCGCGTACCACTCGCGCGCCCCGAACGGGGGTTCTTCAATCCACCCAGAAGGGGCATTGAGAAAAACCTGTCCTGAGCCGTTGATGTGAGAGATCGGGGTCCACCACAGAGACAGGGAGAAGAGGAATGCTCGATCTGTACACGAAGCTGCAGGCGCGGCTTGCCAAGGAAGACGGTCAGACGATGGCCGAGTACGCAGTGGTTCTGGCGGTCATCGCCATCGGCATCTTCGTTGCCCTCGGCGTCCTCAGCGGTGCCATCAGCGGCGCCCTCAGCTCGGTTGCTTCGAAGATCTAGGTAGTTGCACCTCCGGTCTCTCGGGACCATCGACCGAACTGGCCGCAGAGCTCCTCGAGCTCTGCGGCCAGTCTCGTTTTCGGGCGGGCTAGCGGGGCGGTGAGAGGCGCGTCGCCGCCGACAGCAGCGGCCAGGCAGTGAGCTTGAGGGAGCGGGCGGCGAGCGGCAGCATGAGCCGCGTGCGCCGGCCCCGCGAGAGGCCGTACTCCTCGCGCAGGCGCGGCGGCAGGTGTGCGCCGGTCGCCATGCGGTGCGCAGGGGTGATGAAGCGCATGAGTGCGGGCAGCGGCGCGTCGAGGATCACCTCCGCGATCTCCCTGGCCGGCTGCGTGACGGCGATCACCGGGCTCGCGATGCGCGCCTCGAAGTACTCGCTGAACTCGCTGAGCGTGCCCGGGATGACCGAGGCGGGTGTGCCGAAGAGCTCGGCGACGATCGCCATCTCGCGGTAGTAGGACTCCTGCTCCGCGGGCGAGAGCGCGCGCTCGTAGCGCTGATAGGACGTGAGCGAGAGGTCGACCAGCGTCGCGTGCACCCACAGCATCAGGTCGGGATCGGCCGCCGAATACGGCGTGCCGGCCGGGAAGACCCCGAGCCGCGTCGTCGTCAGCCCGTGGACGCGCTCATGGGCGCGCCGCACGAGCGCCCCGATCTCGTCGGCCTCGCGCTTGCTGCCGTAGGTGATCAGGTACAGCGCGCGCAGCGTGCGCAGGAGCCGGCTCCAGAGTTCCCTGCGGAAGTCCGAGTGCTCGGCGACGCCGGCAGCCACCAGCGGGTGGGCGACCTGCAGCAACACCGCGGCGCCCCCGCCGAGGAACGGCACGACCGGCGAGTTGCCGACCGTCCGGATCACGCTGCCGGGCGCGAAGTAGCCATCGGTGCTCGCCATCCGCTGCGCGTGGCTGAGGCGCGCGGCCGGGCGGGTGCCCTTCACGCGAGGGCGCTCCGCAGCGGCTCGTCGCAGGTGCCTCGCTCGACCAGCGCGCGGATGTCCGACGTGCGCGCCGCCACGAGCGAGACGTGGCGCTGCCCGACCGACGGCTTCTCGGCCAGCAGTCCGGCGCGCACGAGCTCCTCGCCGACGTCGAGCGCGAGCGCGCGCTCGTGGCCGGCGAAGCCGCGGGCGAGATGGCGGAACTCGGTGTGGTACCCGCCGTACTTGCCCATGCCGTCCAGGCGCCGCAGCATGCGGCGGGCGGCCCGCCGGCGGGGCAGCGGATCGTCCGCGATGGCCGGATCGACCTCCGCCTCCTCGGCGAACCCCCTCTCCAGGCTGGCAACGGCCGCCTCGACCTCGGGTGCGAGCAGCGCCGCGCCGGGCCGTCCGCCGAGCCGGCCTGCGATCTCGCCGCGCCAGAGCCAGCGCGCCTCCGCGGCGGGCTCGGTGTCGTCGAGGTCGCCGGGGGGCAGCAGCAGCGGCTCCACGCGCACGCGGTCGAGCTCCTCCGACTGATCCTCGAGCGTCAGCGGCAGGATCTCGAGCAGCTCGCCCGGCGCAGCGTGGGCGATGCGCAGAGCGACCTGCCCCTGCCAGCGCGCAGCCTCGATCTCGACATCGCCGGCGCGTGCCGGCGCGGGCAGGTCGGCGGCCGCGGCGAGCGCGGCGGCGGCGGCCCGTGCGAGCCGCTCCGCACGCGGATGCAGTTTGCCGCCCGCCTCGATCGGCAGCACCAGGGCGACCCCGTCGCTCGTCTCCGAGTAGAGCACCGTCACGCCCCCGGGGCGGGCTTCGGCGAGCAGTCGCCGCCCGCCCTCGCGCAGGGCGCCGAGCACGAGCTCCCGCCGCTGCGCGAGCCGCAGCCGCGCCAGCTCGGCGGCGTCCATCGAGGGGCGCGAGCTAGATGCTGAATCCACCTCTCAGAGCAGCCCGAGCTTGGAGCGCAGTTCGTCCAGGACGTCGCTGCCGACCGCTTCGATGACCTCGGGCCGGTCGAGCAGGCGCCGGGTGTCGAGCTGGTCCGCGCGATTGGTGACGTACGGATCGGCCATGACCTCCGCGAGCGGCCGTCCCGTCTCGACCTCGCGAACGACATAGCGAACGAGTGCGTCCTCCGTGGCTGTCATGGCTGTCAGCCTACTAGCCTCGGGCGACCGCGGGCTCGGCCGTTCGCCGCCCGCCGCACGCTACGGTGTCGGCCGATGAGCGAGACGACTACCACCACCAGCGCAGGCGTCCACTGGGATCTGACGCCGCTGTTCGCCGACTCCGACGCGGCGCGCGCCGCGATCCCCGCGCTCCTCGAGAGCGCCCGCACGTTCCGCGAGGCCTACCGTGGACGCGTCGCCGAGCTCGAGGCGCCCGAGCTCGCGTCGGCGCTCGACGAGCTCGCCGAGCTCGACAACCGCGTCTCGCGGCTGGCGTCGTACTCCGGCCTGCGGCTGACGACGAACGTCAGCGGCGAGGACGAGCGCGACCTCAACGCGGCCGTCGACATGGCGCTCGTCGAGTTCCAGAACCTCCTGCGCTTCTTCGAGCTCGAGTGGATTGCGGTCTCTGACGACCACGCGGCTCGCGTGCTCGCCGACGACGCGCTCGCGCGCAACCGGCACTACCTCGCGAGCTCGCGGCGCTTCGCACCGCACATCCGCAGCGAGCCCGAGGAGGAGATGCTCGGCGAGCGCGACCCCGCTGCCGCCGGCGCCTGGCACACGCTCTTCGATCAGGTCACCTCCACGCTGCGCGTGCCCTTCGACGGCGCCGATCGCACGATCGACGAGGTTCTCGCCCGCGTGCGGAACCCCGAGCGCGAGGTGCGCCTCTCGGCGTACGAGGCGCTCTTCACCGCGCTGGAGCCCCAGACGCCGGTGCTCGCGCACGTCTACGACTCGCTCGTCGCAGACCGCCTCGTGCTCGACCGAGTCCGGGGCTATACCTTTCCGCGCGAGCCCCGCGACCTCGAGAACGAGCTGCCGAGCGCGGCCGTCGACAACCTGCTCGCGGCGGTCGAGCGCCATCACCACCTGGCGCATCGCTGGTTCCGGCACAAGGCGAGGCTGCTCGGTCTCGACAAGCTCTCGCTCGGCGACCAGTACGCGCCTCTCGGCTCGACGCGCGCCGTCGCCTACGAGGACGCCACGTCGCTCGTCTCCACGGCGCTCGACGACTTCTCGCCGCGCATCGGCGCGGTCGCGCGCGGCCTCTACCGCGACAATCGCATCGACGCGGAGCCCCGCGACGGCAAGCGCGGAGGCGCCTTCTGCGCCTCGATCGCACAGGACGCGCTGCCGTACATCATGCTGAACTTCACCGATCAGATGGACGACGTGCGCACGCTCGCGCACGAGATCGGCCACGCCATGCAGTTCCAGCTCGCGGGCGAGCGGCAGACCGCGCTCTCGCACCATCCGCCGCTCGCGCTCGCAGAGGTGCCGTCGACCTTCGCCGAGATGATCGTCACCGAGCGGCTCCTGGCCGCTGCCGGCGACGACACGCAGGTGCGGCTCGGCCTGCTCGCCTCCAGCGTCGAGACCGCCTTCGCGACCGTCTTCCGCCAGACCCACATGGTGCGTTACGAGGAGGGCGCGTATGCGCTGCGCGCAGAGGGCAAGGCGCTTCTGCCCGACCGGCTGAGCGAGGTCTGGCTGGCGACGAACCGCCCCTACTACGGCGATGCGGTCGACCTGCCGGAGGGCTACCGCCTCGGCTGGGCCTACATCCCGCATTTCATCCACACGCGCTTCTACACGTATGCGTACGTCTTCGCGCACCTCGCGAGCCTCGCGCTCTACGCGCGCTATCGCGAGGACAGCGACGCGTTCGTCGGCCCCTACCTCGACTTCCTCTCGATCGGCGGGGCGGCCTCGCCCCAGGAGCAGCTCGCCGGCATCGGCCTCGACATCACGCGCGACGACGCCTGGGACGCGGGCTTCGCCGAGATCGAGCGCCTGATCGAGATGGCCGAGGCGATCGAGCCGGCCTAGGTCATCACGCGTTGCGGTAGAGACCGGTCTCGAACGGGCAGGCCGAGGTCAGCCCGGGCGCCGGCAGCGGCGCGCTGGCGGTCACGTCGGGAGCAAGATCCCCGTCAACGTTCGGGCCGGGAACGAGCGCGCGGTAGAGCGAGCCGCGCCAGGCCGCCTCGCGGATCAGCAGTGCGAAGCCGCGCGGCCGCGTCAGCACCCCCATGATGCGGAACCAGCCGTTGCTGCGCCGGACGTCGATGTAGACGTTCCGCCCGAAGGCGTCGAGCGGCCTGCCGCTGAGCGTGTGCGCACCGCCGAAGAAGGCCCTGCCGTGGTAGGTCGCGGTGCCGCAGATGCGCGGGAAGCGCCCGTGGTAGGCCCACTCGCCGGTCAGTGAGAGCCGCGGCTTGGTGCCGCGCCAGCGTGCGAAGCGCAGCTCGGGCGCCCCGAGTTGCCCGAACTGGCCGAGCCGGCGGATCCGCTGGAGCGCGTAGTGCGTGCCGTCGCGCAGCACGACCTCATCGCGGCCGTAGGCGACGCCGGGTGCGACGTGGCGCCCGACGTGGTGCCGCCCGATGGTCGCGCGATACCAGATGCGAGTCCCGCGCACGACGGCGGTTCGCGTGCGTCCGTCTTCGCGCCAGGTGATCTGGGCGCTGCCGTCACGCGCGACTGCGAGCCGCTCGCGACCTGTCCACGCGGACACCTTGAGCGACGCCCCGGCCGTTGCCGGGGCGGCGACGAGTGCGACTGCGACGAGCAACAGCATGCCACTGCTCCGGACCACGGCGACACCGCCCTTCCGGTCGTTTAGCGGCCCCTCAGTGACTCACCCTAGTCCCGATCCGCCGATTTCAGGCAACCGCCTACCGGGAGACTTCGGGAGGTTGACGGTGGCTTTTCCCCTGCTTATCGCGTGGACGTGATCGGACCGTCGCCGCGGACCGATGCGTGCCGGTCCGGGCGCCTCGGTCGGTCACTGACCGGTCTGCGCGCCGCACTGGGGTCTGCCGGTCTGCACTGGGGTCTGGCCCGACGCGCGTGGGGTCTGGCCCGACACGGGTGGGGTCTGGCCCCGTGCATGGCGAGCCTGACCCCGCCCGTGCCGAGCAGGGCGGGCGCTCTGCGCCGTCTGTACTGGCGTCTGGCGCGACGCGCGTGGGGTCTGGCCCGACACGAGTGGGGTCTGGCCCCGTGCATGGCGAGCCTGACCCCGCCCGTGCCGAGCCTGACCCCAGGTGAATCGCCTCCCTGGTCGCTCACGGCAGCCCGGCGCGAGCGCCCTATGCCGGCGGGCGGCGGCGCAGCACTCGCCGGTCACCGACGCGGCGGGTCACGCCGTCGGCGTCGAGGCGCTCGAGCAGCCCCTGGACGATGCGCCGGCTCGCGCCCAGATCGTCGCGCAGCTCGGCCAGGGCGATCGACTCGTGAGCGCTGCAGCGCTCGACGACGCGCTCGCGCGCCTCCGCGAAGCGCTCGCTCGTGTAGGCCAGGTCGCCGCCGAAGCGCACGAGCCTGCCGTTGCGCTCCAGCGCCGTGCAGAGCGCGTTGAACTCCCGCTCCGGCAGGCCCGACGACGCTTGCAGGGTAGGGAGATCGGGCGGAGTGAAGCCGCCGGCGGCGAGAGCCGCGAGCAGAGCCTCGGCCGCTGCGGCATGGGATCCGCCGCCGGCGCTGCGTCCGCCGGCGAGCAGGACGTGCGCGCCGTCGCGCTCGAGCACCCCGTCGCTCGCGAGACGCGCGAGCAGCGCGTCCGCGCCGGGGCCGGGGGGAACGACAGCAGCGGCCGGCAGCTCGGGCTCGAGCGGGTGCCCGGCGGCACGCTGCTCGAGCTGCTTGCGCGCGGCAGCGCGCAGCTCGTCGTAGCGGGACGCGTTGAGCCAGGTGGTCTCTGCGCCCGCGAGCTGCAGAACCTCGCCGGACTCGGTCAGGCCGGCCAGTGCGCTCAGGGCGGAGGCTGCGGCGAGCACGCCCGCGGGCGCGATCTCTGCCAGCGCGAGCGGTTGGGGCGCACTCGCGAGCGCGGCGCGCACGAGCGAGGGGGCATCGCCGCCCGCCAGCAGGCGCAGGCGCTCGAGCGCGGCCGGTGCCGCGCCGTGGCGACGGGGCGCCGGATCGAGCACGGTTCCACCCGCGATCGTGGCCTGCGGAGCCGTGCTGCGCAGGATCAAGCGGTCGCCGCGCGCCGCGGACACGAGCTCGCGCAGGCGCAGCTGTGCGAGACCCCTCGAGCCGGCGGCGATGAGCTCGTCCTCGAGCAGCGCGACGCGCGCCTCGACGGACGCGGTGCCGAGCAGGACCTGCACCAGCGCGCCCTGGGCGAGGCCCGGTCCCGCGGGCAGCGCCTGCAGCTCCACGTCCAGCCGGTAGCTCTCCGGCAGGGCGGCGGGCGTGACGAGGCTCGAGCCGCGCGGGATCGAGCTGCGCTCGATGCCCACGAGGCTTGCGGCCACCCGGCGCCCTGCCTCGGCGCGCTCGACTGCCTCGTCGTGCACCTGCAGCGAGCGCACGCGCACCTCGGTGCCTCCCGGCATGAGCGCGAGCCGGTCGCCCGGAGCGATCGCGCCCGACCACAGCGTCCCCGTCACGACCGTGCCGATCCCGCGCAACGTGAAGGCGCGGTCGATCGGCAGGCGGGCGGCTCCCTGCGCGGGGCGCGGCTCGAGAGCCGCAGCCGCGCGATCGAGCGCCTCGCTCAGATCCCCGAGTCCCGTGCCCGCGCGCACGGAAGTCTCGATCACGGGCGCGCTCTCGAGCGCTGTCCCCGCGAGCAGGTCCTCGACGTCCGCGCGCGCCAGTTCGGCGCTCTCGTCGTCCACCAGGTCGCGCTTGGTCAGCGCGACGACGGCAGTGCGCACGCCCAGGAGCTCGAGGATCGCCACGTGCTCCCGCGTCTGGGGCATGACGCCGTCGTCGCAGGCGACGGCGATCAGCGCGAGGTCGATGCCGGTCGCCCCGGAGATCATGGTGCGGACGAAGCGCTCGTGCCCGGGGACGTCGATGACCGAGAGCGAGCGGCCCGACGGCAGCTCCAGCCGGGCGTAGCCGAGCGCGATCGAGATGCCCCGCTCCTGTTCCTCGGCCAGCCGGTCGGTGTCCACGCCCGTCAGCGCGCGGACGAGCGCGGTCTTGCCGTGATCGATGTGCCCGGCGGTGCCGAGCGTGAGCGCCCGCGCGTCGCTCATCCCGGCGAGCGGATGCGTGCCGCGTCCGCGTCGCTGAGCGTGCGGCAATCGAGCACGAGCGCACCGTCCGAGACGCGCGCGAGCACGGCCGGATCGGCCGCGCGCAGGCGCGCGGCGAGCAGATCGGCTTCGCCCTCCAGGCGCACGCCGAAGGACGGCAGCTCCGTCAGTGGCAGCGCCCCGCCGCCGACGCGCGCGACGGTCTCGACGACGCTCCCTCCGATGCGGGCGGCGAGCCGCTCGGCACGGGCGCGCACGTCGTCCGCCGGCTCGAGCACGGCGCGCAGCACGGGCAGCTCGGCGCGTGCCGCAGCGGGGTCGCGGTAGAGGCGGAGCGTGGCCTCGAGCGCCGCCAGTGAGAGCTTGTCGATGCGCAGCGCGCGGGCCAGCGGGTGCCTTCGGCAGTGGGCGATCGCCTCGGCGGTGCCCGCGAGGATCCCCGCCTGCGGTCCGCCGAGCAGCTTGTCGCCGGAGAAGCAGACGAGGTCGCAGCCGTCGCGCAGAGCGTCACGGGCGAGCGGCTCGCCGGCGAGCTCGGGCGTCTCGAGCAGGGCGCCGGAACCCACGTCGTAGACGAGCGGGAGCGACGCTTGGTGCGCGATGGCCGCCAGCTCGCGCGCGCCCACCTCCCCGGTGAACCCGACCACGCGGTAGTTCGAGGGGTGCACGCAGAGCAGCGCTCCGGTCTGCGGGCCGATCGCGCGCGTGTAGTCGGCAGCGGTCGTGCGGTTGGTCGTGCCGACCTCGAGCAGCCGCGCGCCCGCGCTCTGCACGATCTCGGGGATCCGGAAGCCGTCGCCGATCTCTACCAGCTGGCCGCGCGAGACGATCACGTCGCGGCCACCTCCGAGCGCGGCCAGGGCGAGCACGAGCGCGGCGGCGCCATTGTTGACGCAGAGTGCGGCCTCGGCGCCGGTCAGCTCGCAGATCAGCGCCGCCACGTGATCCTGCCGCGAGCCGCGTGCCCCCGTGGCGAGGTCGAGCTCGAGGTTGGAGTAGCCGGCGGCGACAGCGCGGACGCGCGTGAGGGCGGCCTCCGCCAGCGGCGCCCGGCCGAGGTTCGTGTGTAGCACGACGCCGGTCGCGTTGAGCACCTCTCGCAGGGACGGCTCGAGCGCTGCGCGCACGCGCCGCCGCAGCTCCGGTGCGAGGGCGCCGGCGGTGGCGCCCTCGCCGCGCGCACGGCGCTCCGCCAGCGTCGCGCGCGCCTCGCGCACGCACAGCGCGTGGGGCGCGTCACACGCCGCCTCGCGCACGAGCGCGTCCACGGAGGGGAGCGGACTGGACACGCCCATATCGTACGGTCGCGCCTGCAGGGGGGTGTTCGGCCACCCGCGGTACACTGGGGGCTCGGACGGGGGCCGCCGAGCGTGTCCGCGTGCGGGCGCGGCACCCGAGGCAGCGACACGCGGGATGGCGGTTATGAGCGTCGAAGATGCGACGAGAGCACGCACGGCGATGCGGCTGTATGGCCGCCAGAGCCGCGTGCGCGCGCGCCGTCGGAGGGTGCTGACGACCCTCGGCATCGCCCTGGCGCTGTGCGCCGTCCCGGTCGGGCATCTCGTTCTGCAGCGCGGCGCCGTCGCCCACGGTGTGCGCGTGGCCGGTGTTCCGCTGGGCGGAGCGTCGCGCGCCGCGGCGGAGCGCGAGATCTCGGCCGCGGTCGGAGACCAGCTGCAGCGCGAGGTCACGGTGACCGTCGCGGGCCGCTCGGCCACGATCTCGCCCTACGACCTGGGCGTACGCGTGGATGCGGCTCGCACGGCCTCGGCCGCGCTCGCGGCCGGCAGGCTGCGCGGCGGCCTGCTCTTCTCGCTGGGCTACTCGCGCTCGATCGCACCCGTGCTGCGCTATCCCGTCCGCCTGGCGCTGCCGGTGGAGCTCGCGAACGTGACGCAGCCGCCGGTCGACGCTCGCCTCGTGCTGAAGCCGAGCGGCGCTGCCATCGCCGTCCCGGCGAAGCCGGGCGTCGGCTTCGATCCGGCTGCCGCGTTGCGCGCGATCACCGGCGCGGCTCTGACCGAGCAGAAGACCCTCTCGCTGCGCACCGTGCCGACGCCCGCTGCCATCTCGACTGCGGCGGCGCGCCGCGCCAAGGCCCGCGTCGCGCAGCTCCTGTCGGAGCCGATCGGCTTGACGCGCCGTGGGCAGGGCGCCGGCCGCTGGCCCGTGCGCCGCCTCGCTCCGCTGCTCACGGCCACGACCTACAAGCACGTGATCGGCGTCCAGTTCGATCCCCGGAAGGTGGGCGACGCGCTGCGACCGCCGCTGGCGCAGTACCTGCGGCAGGCCAAGGACGCTCGCTGGAAGATCGTCGGGCAGCGTGCGCGGGTGCTCTCCTCGCTGAGCGGCATCGACCTCGATGCCCGCACGACCGCTCGCCACTTGACGGCGGCCGGCGCCGCGACCGGCTCCGCGCGCGTGGCGGCGCTCGCGTTCCGCGTGACCCAGCCGGAGCTGACGACCGCTGCCGCGCGCGCCCTCGGAGCGACGGCCGTCGTGAGCCAGCAGACGACGAGCCTGGGCGACTCCTCTCCCAACCGCATCTTCAACGTCGCCCTGCTTGCGAAGTTGCTCGACGGGGCCATCGTCAAGCCGGGCGCGACGTTCTCCTTCAACACGACCGTCGGCCCGCGCACGGCCGAGCGCGGCTTCAAGGAGGGGCAGGCGATCGAGAACGGCGTGCTCGTGCCGTCGATCGGCGGCGGCGTCTGCCAGGCGGCGACGACCGTCTTCGACGCGGCGTTCTTCGGCGGCTACGAGGTCACGCACCGCCTCAACCACTCCTTCTACATCTCGCACTACCCACTCGGCCTGGACGCCACGGTGGCCGACAACGGCCCCGACTTCACGTTCGTCAACGACACCGCGAACGCGATCGTGATCAAGGCCACGGCGAGCCCGTCGACCATGACGGTCAGCTTCCTCTCGCGCCCGATCCACCGGCATGTCGTCCCGAACACCTCTGCGCAGACCGCCTACACGAACCCCAAGAAGCGCTTCTACGCCAGCCCGGACGCGGCGGCCGGCCAGGTGGTGCCGACGACGGTCGGGGAGAAAGGGTTCTCGGTGACCGTCTCGCGACAGGTGGTCGGCGACGACGGCAAGGTCATCCGGCACGACAGCTTCTCGTCGCGCTACATCCCCGAGGACGCGATCTACCTCGTCGGCAAGGGCGCCACGCTGCCTGCCGGCGAGACACTGGCCGGTCTCTATCCGGGCTACACCGGCTCCTCCTCCGGCGTCGACCTCTCGCACTGGCTCGGGAGCGCGCCGCCGAAGAAGAAGAAGGAGAAGCCCGCCGCAGGCACGACGAACGGCGGATCGATCCCCGGCATCCCGGACGGGGCTACGACGCCCGCCGAGACGCTGCCGGGCGCGTCGACGCCGACGGGCACGACGACCACGGGCACGACGACAACCGGCACGACGACTACCGGTCAGTGACGGCCGGCGGGCAACCGGGGGCCTCGCCCCGGCATGCTCAGGAGCCCTGGCCGATCCAGACCTCGCCGTCGGCGTAGCGCTCCTTCTTCCAGATCGGCACCGTCAGCTTGAGCGTGTCGATCGCCTGCTTGCAGGCGGCGAAGGCCGGCGCCCGGTGCGCGGAGGAGATCGCGATCGCCACGGAGGCCTCGCCGACCGCGACGACGCCCGTGCGGTGCCAGATGGCGGCGCGCAGGCAGCCGTGCTCGGCGAGCACGGCGCGCGCGATGCGCGCGATCTCCTGCTCGGCCATGCCGGGGTAGGCCTCGTACTCGAGGTCGAGCACCTCGCGCTCGCGCGCTCGCTCTCGCACCGTGCCGGTGAACGTCGCGACGGCACCGGCGTCCGGGCCGCCGACGTGCGCGATCAGGCGGGCCAGGTCGATCGGCTCGGGCCCGAGCAGGACGAGCGGCTCGGCCTCACCGCCGGAGACCGGCGGGATCAGCGCGACCTCGTCGCCGTCGGCGAGCGCCGCCGTGCGGTCGGCGTACTCGCGGTTGACGGCGTAGGCCAGCCCCTGCGGCTCGGCGCCGATTCCGAGCGCGGCGAAGACGTCCCCCGCCGTGGCGCCCGGCGGAAGCTCCAGCTCACGTCGTGAGGCCCCCGCGCGCTCTCGCAGCGCGGCGAACAGCCGCACCGTCACGCGCACGCGCTGCTCACTTGACGATGTGGAACTTCTTCATCCCGATGCGCGTGCCGCCGACGGTGAGCACGGCGCTCCACGAGCCGAACTTGCCCTTGACGACGCCCGTTCCGATCCAGGCGTACAGCCGCGTGCCCTTCTTGTCGGCCTTGATCGTCTTGTTCTTCCAGACGGCGCGCAGCACGTTTGCGGGGTCGCGCCACTCGATGGTGAGGTCCTGCCCTGGCTTCGCGGGGATCTTCCAGACGAAGTTCGCGTAGAGCTTCTTGACGCCGGTGGCGGAGAAGGACTTCTCGGAGACGCCTCCCGACGTCCGGGAGACCCACGACTTCGAGACGCTCCCCTTGCCGCCGGCAGCCTGGGCGACGTTGAATGCAGGCACGAGTGCAAGCACGCAGATCATGAGCACGGCAAAGCGACGCATGACCCAACCCTAACCCCGGTTTGGCGGACCGGCAAGCCTCAACTCATCACTAGGATCAGGACGTGGAGGAGCGGCCCGGCGAGTACCCGTACACCCGCGGCATCCGTGCCGACGGCTACCTCACGCGCCCCTGGACGATGCGCCAGTACGCAGGCTTCGCGTCCGCAGAGGAGACCAACGAGCGCTTCCGGCACCTGCTCTCGGCCGGGCAGACGGGCCTCTCGGTCGCGTTCGACCTGCCCACGCAGCTCGGGCTCGATTCGGACGATCCGCTCGCCGGCGGCGAGGTCGGCCGCACGGGCGTCGCGATCGACTCGCTGGACGACATGCTGCGCCTGTTCGGCGGCATTCCGCTCGGCGGCGTCTCCACCTCGATGACGATCAACGCGCCGGCGGCCGTGCTGCTCCTGCTCTACGAGTTGGCGGGCGCCGAGGGCGGGGTGGCGCCAGCCGACCTCCGCGGCACCGTTCAGAACGACGTGCTCAAGGAGTACGCCGCGCGCGGCAACTACATCTTCCCGCCCCGCCCGTCGATGCGCCTGACGGTCGACGTGTTCCGCTACTGCAAGGAGCGGCTGCCGCGCTTCAACACGATCTCGATCTCGGGCTACCACATCCGCGAGGCCGGCTCGAGCGCCGCGCAGGAGCTGGGCTTCACGCTGGCCAACGGCATCGCCTACGTCGAGGCCGCGCTGGCCGCGGGCCTCGCGGTCGACGACTTCGCACCGCGGCTGTCGTTCTTCTTCAACGCGCACAACGACGTGTTCGCCGAGGTCGCCAAGTTCCGTGCCGCGCGGCGCATCTGGGCCACGGTCATGCGCGAGCGCTTCGGCGCGCGCGACGAGCGCTCGCTCGCGCTGCGCTTCCACGCCCAGACGGGAGGCTCGACGCTGACGGCGCAGGGGCCGCTCACGAACGTCGTGCGCGTGGCGCTGCAAGGCTTCGCTGCCACCGCCGGCGGCTGTCAGTCGCTCCATACGAACGGCTACGACGAGGCGCTCGCGCTGCCGACCGAGCGGTCGGCCACGCTGGCGCTGCGCACGCAGCAGGTGCTGTTCCACGAGTCGGGAGTCGCGGCGGTGCCCGATCCGTTCGGCGGGTCCGAGTACGTCGAGGCCCTGACCAGCGAGATCGAAGCGGCGGCGCGCGCGCTGATCGCCGAGGTCGACGAGCGCGGCGGTGCCGTTGCGGCGATCGAGAGCGGCTGGGTCAAGGGGCGCATCGAGGACGAGGCCTTCGCCCAGCAGCGGGCGGTCGAGAGCGGCGGGACCGTGATCGTCGGCGTCAATCGCTACCCCGACCCGACGGACTCGGACATCGAGCTGCAGGTGGTCACGCACGAGAGCGAGCAGCGGCAGATCGGCCGCCTGGCCGCGGTGCGTGCGGCGCGGGACGAGGCCGCCTGTGACGGAGCGCTGGTCGCCGTGGGCGCCGCCGCGCGCGATTCGTCGGCGCCGCTGCTCGAGCCGCTGCGGGCGGCCCTGGCGGCCCGCTGCACGGTGGGAGAGGTCTGCGGTGCACTGCGCGCCGAGTGGGGGAGCTACGACTCGCAGGTGTCGGACGGCCGATGAGCCTCGCCCGGCGCGCCCTGCGCCACGCGATCATCGACATCGGCCCGCTGCGGCGCCACCGCGACTTCCGGCTGCTCTTCCTCGGGCAGCTCTCGACCTTCCTCGGCTCGATGCTGACGTTCGTGGCGATCCCGTACCAGGTCTACGCGCTGACCGGCTCGTCGCTCGCGGTCGGGCTACTCGGCCTCGCCGAGCTCGTCCCGGTGCTGACGCTCGGCCTGCTGGGCGGAGCGCTCGCCGACGTCATCGATCGCCGGCGTCTGGTACTGCTGAGCGAGCTCGCGCTGATGGCCATGTCGGCCGCGCTCGTCTGGAACTCCACCTTCAGGCATCCCTCGGTCGTCGCGATCTTCGCCGTCTCGGTCGTCGCGGCCGGCGCCTGGTCCCTCCAGCGCCCCGCCCTCGACGCGCTTCTGCCGCGGCTGGTCGAGCGCGACGAGCTCACGGCGGCCGGGGCGCTCTCGAGCTTGCAGACCACGGTCGGGATGCTGGCGGGCCCGGCGATCGGTGGCGTGCTCGTGGCCTCCACCGGGCTCGCCGCCACCTATGCCATCGACGTCGGCACGTTCGCCGTCTCGCTCGTCCTGCTCAACGCGATGCAGGCAGTGCCGCCGCCGGCCGAGGCCAAGCGCGTCAGCCTGAGCGCGATCGGGGACGGCCTGCGCTATGCGCGCAGCCGTCCCGAGCTGATGGGCACCTACATCGTCGACATGTCGGCGATGTTCTTCGGCATGCCGATGGCCCTCTTCCCGCAAGTCGCCCAGCACTACGGCGGCGCAGGAGTGCTCGGCCTGCTCTACAGCGCCCCGGCCGCCGGAGCGCTCGCCGCCAGCGCCACGAGCGGCTGGTGCTCGCACGTCGATCGGCATGGCCGCGCAGTCGTGCTCGCGGCCGGAGCGTGGGGGCTCGGCACGCTCGCCTTCGGCTTCGCGGACGCGCTCTGGCTGGCGCTCCTGAGCCTCGCGGTCGCGGGCGGAGCCGACTCGCTCAGCGGCATCTTCAGAAGGCGGATCTGGAACGAGACGATTCCCGACGAGCTCCGCGGCCGGCTCGCCAGCATCGAGATGATCAGCTTCTCCTCCGGGCCGCTGCTCGGCAACGTGGAGTCGGGAGCGGTCGCGTCTCTCGCCGGCGTGCGCTTCTCGATCGCCTCGGGCGGCATCCTCTGCGTCGTCGGCGCAGCGGCGTGTGCGCTCTTCCTGCCCGCGTTCTGGCGCTACGAGCCGCGCTCGGCTTCCATCTCCTCGAGCTCGGCGAGCAGCTTGCGGTAGGAGGCGAGCCGCTCAGGGCTGACGCCGGGCGCGCCCTCGACGGCGCAGCCGTCATCGCCCTCGTGATGCAGGCAGCCTTCCCATGCGCACGCCTCTCCGGCCGCCGCGATCTCGGGGAACGCCTTCTGCAGGTCCTCGGCGGAGACGCCCGCGATGCCGAAGCTGCGAATGCCGGCTGTGTCGATCAGGGCGCCCCCTCCCGGGAGGTCCATGTAGAGCGCCCCTGTCGTCGTGTGCCGGCCGCGATCGCTGACGGGGTTGAGAGCTCCCGTCGCGTCGCTGCGCCCGGTGAGCGCGTTCGTGAGAGAGGTCTTGCCGACCCCCGAATGGCCGGCCAGCACGGCCACTCGGTCTGTGAGCGCGCCGCGCAGCTCGTCGAGGCCCTCCCCCGTACGCAGGGAGAGCCCGATCACCCGGTGGCCGAGACCGCCGTAGATCGCATGCACGCGCGCGACCTCAGCGGCGTCGTAGGGGAGGTCGAGCTTCGTGAGCGCGATCATCGCCGCGATCTCGCCGCGCCAGGCCGCCACCAGGTAGCGGTCGATCAGGCCGGTGCGCAGCGGCGGATCGGCGACCGCCGCGACGATCACGAGCACGTCGACGTTGGCCGCGACGATCTTCTCCTCGTTGCGGAAGGCGCCGCGCAGCAGGATGCCGCGCCGTGGCAGCACCTCCTCGACGCGCACGGAGCGATCGGGCAGCTCGCGCACCCGGACGCGATCGCCGACGACCGGGCGGGCCCTGCGCAGCCGGCCCGCGATCGTGCTCTCCCGCTCCTCGCCGCCCATGCGCACGACGACGAACTGGTTGTGCACGCTCGTCACGAGGCCCTCCGCGGCGGTGCTGCTCAGGCGGTGACCCCTCCATCCACGACCAGGGTACTGCCGTGCATGTAGGACGCGCCGTCCGAGGCCAGGTAGGAGACCGCGTCCGCGACGTCGTCCGGGGTGCCGATGCGCTGGGCGGGCACCGAGCGCTCGAAGGCGGCGAGCCGCACCGCGTCGAGGCGGATCCAGTCGGCCATGGGCGTGTCGATCAGGCCCGGGCAGACGCAGTTGACGCGCACGCCGCGCGGGCCCCAGTCGATCGCGAGGCTGCGGGTGAAGAGCACGACTGCGCCTTTCGAGGCGTTGTAGGCGGCGCGCGTGTGACCTCCGCTGAGGCCGGCGGTGGAGGCGATGTTGACGACGCACCCCGAGCCCGCCTCGCCCATCGCGGGGAGCAGCGCGCGAGCGGTCAGGAAGGTGCCGCGCACGTTCACGTCCATGATCTGGTCCCACTGCTCGATCGTGAGCTCGGTGATCTCGTGCTCGAAGAACACGCCCGCCGCGTTGACGAGCAGCCAGGGCGCGCCCAGCTCCGCGGTGACGACGTCTCGCAGTTCGGCGACGGCGTGCTCGCTGCGGAGATCGCAGCCGAAGCCGGCGGCCCCGTCGATCTCGGAGGCGGCGCGCTCGGCATCGGCTGCCGCGCGATCGCTGCAGGCCACCCGAAAGCCGTCCCGGGCGAGCCGCGCAGCGATGGCCGAGCCGATGCCGCCGGCCGCTCCGGTGACCAGCGCGACGCGCTCCTGCATCACGACTCCTGCTCCCGGATGCAGCGCGTCAGCGCGATCAGGGTGACCCAGGTCTTGTAGAGACGCAGCGGCTCGTCGTCCACGATGCGAAGGCTACGCGGTCCGGTGCGCTCGACGCCGTGGAGCCACGTGCCGAGCTCGGCGTAGTCCGACGTCGTCAGCTGCACGTCGAGCGTTGCGGGCAGGTCGATCTCGGGCGGCCCCATCTCGCCCAGGCGAGCGAGCGCGCGGGCCGCGCCCTCGCGGATCCGCTCGCAGGCGACGTCGGGGTGCAGGCTCTCTGCGGCGAAGCGCGTGATCGAGCGCTTGACGACGACGCACTCCGCCTGCGGCGAGAAGGGGCGGATCTCCTCGGCCGTGGCGTCGTCGCCGGTGACGAGCGCGATCGGCACCTCGTAATGGCGCGCGACCAGCGCATTGATGCCCGACTCGCCGACGACGTGCCCGTTCAGCTCCGCGTGGTAGACGACCGACGGGTTGTAGGTGTGCGAGAGGATCGCGGTCTGCGCCGAGATCGAGCCGTGATAGCTGACCAGGAAGGCGGCGTCGAACGACGAGTCGAGGCCTTCCATCATGTAGAGCGGCTTGTGCTTGCCCGAGATCAGCGAGGCGCGGCCGTGCAGCCGCTCCGGCCGCAGGTTCTGCATCAGGTAGTGGGCGTCGTTGACGAGGAAGCGCGCCGCGCCGGCGTCGGACGCGCCGTCGATGGCGGCGTTGACCTCGTTCTCGAGCAAGGCACGGCCGCCCTCGTACTCGGGGCCGCCGAGCACCTGCTCCCAGTGCACGATGCCGGCCGTGCCCTCGATGTCGGACGAGATGAAGACGTTCACGGCTCCCTCCGGGGGTCGCTCCAGGCGAAGTGGCAGGCCGCCGAGTGATCGCCTCGGCGCTCGAGCATCGGATCGTCGACGCGGCAGACATCTTCGGCGCGCGGGCAGCGCGGGTTGAAGCGGCAGCCGGGCGGCAGGTTGACGGGGCTCGGCGGATCGCCGACGACGGCGTCGCGCTCCGTCGTGCGCCCCGGAGCGAGGCGCGGGACGGCACGCAGCAGCGCCTGGGTGTAGGGATGGCGGGCGTTCGCGAAGAGCTCGTCTCCCGGGGCCAGCTCGACGATGCGCCCGAGGTACATCACCGCCACGCGGTCGCAGACGTGCCGTACGACGGCCATGTTGTGGGCGACGAACAGCATCGTCAGCCCGAGCCGCTGGCGCAGGTCGGCCAGCAGGTTGAGCACGGTCGCCTGCACCGAGACGTCGAGCGCGGAGACGGGCTCGTCCGCGATCAGGATCTCGGGCTCGAGCGCGAGCGCGCGCGCAATGGAGATGCGCTGCCGCTGGCCGCCGGAGAACTGGCGCGGAAAGGCGTCGAGCGCGCTCGGCGGCAGGCCGACGAGGTCGAGCAACTCGCGGCAGCGCTCGTCGACCTTGCTGCGCGGGACGAGGTGGTGGACGCGCAGCAGCTCGCCGAGGGCCTGGTGCACCGTCATGCGCGGATTGAGGGACGAGTAGGGGTCCTGGAAGATCATCTGCACACGCCGCCGGTCCGCGGCGCTGCGCTTCGCCGGCAGCGCCTGGCCTTCGACGAGCACCTCCCCGGCGGTCGGCTCGTAGAGCCCGACGATGCAGCGCCCGAGCGTCGACTTGCCACAGCCCGACTCGCCGACCAGGCCGAGCGCCTCGCCGCGTGCGACCGTCAGGTCGACGCCGTCGACCGCGCGGAGCACGTCGATCTCGGCGCCGCGCACCCGGCGCACGAGCGAGGCGTTGAGCGGGAAGTGCATCGCGAGCCCGCGCACCTCGAGCAGCGGCGTGCCGAGCGCGTCAGGCACGCTGCGCCAGCTCCTCGTGATACCGGCAGGCGGTCGCGCGCTCGCGCCCCAGCGCGACGAGCGGAGGATCGACGGCCGAGCAATCGGGATGCGCGAACTCGCAGCGCGGATGGAAGCGGCAGCCCGAGGGGGGCGAGACGAGGTCGGGCGGCATGCCCGCGATCGACTCGAGCTGGGCGCGGCGCTCGTCGAAGTCGGGCACCGAGCGCAGCAGCGCCTGCGTGTAGGGATGCCGGGGGGCGCCGAAGACCTCCTCGACCGTGCCGGTCTCGACGATGCGCGCCGCGTACATCACGGCCACCCGCTCGCACGTCTGCGCGACCACGGCGAGGTCGTGCGTGACGAGCACCATGGAGACGTCCATCTCGGCCCGGAGTCGCGCCAGCAGGTGGAGGATCTGATCCTGGATCGTCACGTCGAGCGCGGTCGTCGGCTCGTCGCAGAGCAGCAGCTTGGGCGCGCAGGCCAGCGCGATCGCGATCACGATGCGCTGGCGCAGACCGCCCGACAGCTCGTGCGGGAATGCCTCGTAGCGGCGTTCCGGGTCGGGGATGCCGACGAGGCGCAGCAGCTCGAGCGCCCGCGCACGCGCCGTCCCTGCGCTCTGACCGAGGCGGACGCGGGGTCCCTCCGCGATCTGGTCGCCGACGCGCATGACGGGGTTGAGGGCAGTCATCGGCTCCTGGAAGACCATCCCGATGCTCTCTCCGCGCAAGCGCCCCAGCGAGCGCGGGGAGAGCGCGGTGCCGTCGAAGACGACCTCGCCCCCGGCGATCGCGGCACGGCCGGGCAGCAGGCCGAGAATGGCACGCAGGGTCATCGTCTTGCCGCAGCCGGACTCGCCGACCAGGCCGAGCGCGCCGCCGCGCGGGACGTCGAAGCTGACGCCGTCGACGGCCTTGACGACGCCACGCGGCGTGGGGATCTCGACGCGCAGGTCGCGCAGCGAGAGGATCGGCTCGGCGGAGCTCACTCGGGAGCCAGCAGGTCGGCGAGGCCGTCCCCGAGCAGGGACAGCCCCAGGCCGGTGAGCAGGATCGCGATGCCCGGGAAGGTGGCGATCTGCCACTGCGTGGTGATCAGCGACTCGCCGTCGGCGATCATCGAGCCCCAGTCGGCGGCCGGCGGGGGGATCCCGGCTCCGAGATAGCTCAGGGTGACGATCGCGAGCACGGAGAGCACGATGTCGCTCATCGAGAACACGATCGCCTGGGTGATCACGTTCGGCAGCAGGTGGCGCACGATGATGCGCGCGTCCGAGAGACCAGCCGCGCGTGCGGCGAGCACGTATTCGAGGCGCTTCTGGACGAGGATCTCGCCGCGCACGATGCGCGCGTAGGAGACCCAGCCGACGGACGTGATCGCGATCACGATCGACTTCTGGCCAGGCCCCAGCACGAACACGAGCGCCAGCACGAGCACGATGAACGGAAAGGCCACGACGATGTCGACGAGGCGCATCACGACCGTGTCGACGAAGCGGCCGTAAAACCCGGCGAGGCAGCCCAGCGCCGTTCCGATGCAGAAGGGGCAGAGCACGGCGAGAAACGCGGTCACGAGGTCGATGCGCCCTGCCCAGATCAGCCGCGAGAGCACGTCGCGGCCGAGCTCGTCGGTGCCGAGCCAGTGCGCGCCGCTCGGGTGCGCGTAGGTGTGGAGCAGATCCTGGGCGTTCGGGTCGACGGTGATCAGCGGGGCGGCGATGCTCGCGCCGATCAGGAGCAGCATGATCACGGCGCCCGCCACGAACGCGGGCGTCCGGTACCAGCGATTGCGGAACGTCCGGCGCCGCGCGATCGCCGAGGGGGGGATCGAGGGCACCGCAGCGTACGGCGCGGCGGTCGCCATCAGTCGTACCTCACGCGTGGATCGAGGAACGAGTAGGTCAGATCGATGGCGACGTTGACGAGCACGACGAGGGCCGCCAGCACGAGCGTCACGCCCTGGATCACAGCGAAGTCGCGTTGGGAGATGCCGTCGTAGATCATCGCCCCGACGCCAGGCAGCGCGAACACCTTCTCCACCACGACCGTGTTGCCGATCAGGAAGCCGAGATTGATGCCGAGCACCGTGACCATCGGCATGATGCCGTTGCGCAGCGCGTGGCGGACCACGACGCGGCGCTCGGGCAGGCCCTTGGCGCGCGCCGTCGTGACGTAGTCGGACTCCAGCACCCCGAGCAGGCTCGCACGCAGGCTGCGAATGAGCAGCGGCACGGTCCCGATCGCGACCGTCAGCGCGGGCAGGAACATGCTCACGACGTGGCCCCAGACGCCGGTGCCGTAGCCGCCGACGGGGAAGATCTTGTGTGCGCCGGCGGCCAACAGCAGGATCAGCATGATCCCCAGCCAGAAGGCCGGCATGCCGAGCCCGACGATCGGCACCGCGCGCACCACCTGGTCGATGGCGCCGTCCTTGCGCCGCGCCGCCAGCGTTGCGAGCGGCACGGCGATCAGCACGGCGAGCAGCGTGCTGTAGCCGAGCAGCCAGAGCGTGACGGGCGTGCGGTCGATGACCATGGAGCGCACGGGCGTGCGGTAGAGCAGGGAATCGCCCAGATCGCCGTGGGCGAGGCGCTGCACGAACAGCCAATACTGCTCGGGCAGTGAGCGGTCGAGTCCCCACTCCCTGTGGAGCTGGGCGACCAGCTGGGGCGTGGCGCGCTCGCCGAGCACCGCGGACGCGGGGTCACCGGGGATCAGGTGCACGAGCAGGAACGTCACCATCGTCACGCCAACCGCGACGGGCACGACCTGTGCCAGGCGCCGAAGCGTGTAGGCGAGGCGATCCATGACGTTCCTGCTCTCTCGCTACGCGGCTACTTCTGCAGCCACACGTCTTCCAGGTGGTAGTTGCCGGTCGGATAGACCTGGAAGCCCTGCACCTTGCTCGAGTACGCATAGCGGAACGGCGAGTAGAAGAGGAACGCCATGAACGCGTCTTGGGCCGCGATCCTCTGCACCTTCGAGTAGAGCGCCTGGCGCTTCTTCGGATCGAACTCGCGCGCCGCCGCCTTCGTGGCCGCGACCGCCGCGGGGTTGTTGTAGAAGGTCTGGAACGAGTGCGCGCCCTGCGAGGGGTCCATCGAGAACGACACGAGCTCGTCCGGGTCGGCGATGTCCATCGTCCAGTACGAGTTGTTCATGCCTGGGTACGTCGCCTTGTTCCAGTCGACGTTCCAGGCGTTGGCGTCCTTCTTGATGATGTTGATCTTGATGCCGAGCGGCTTGGCGGCCGCCTGCAGAACCTGGGCGATCGTGGCCTGGTCGAGCGAGCCCGCGACCGCCTCGAACGTGGTCGTGAAGCCGTGCGGAACGCTCGACTTGGCGAGCTCCGCCTTGGCCTTCGCGACGTTGTAGGTCAGGCCCGGGGACTTGGGGTCGTAGTACGGCACCTGCGGCGGCAGGAACGAGTTCGCCGGGGTTCCGTTGCCGAAGAGGATCGCCTTCACGAGCGCCTTGCGGTCGATCAGGTAGGACATCGCCCGGCGCACGTGCACGTCCTGGAAGGGCTTGAAGTGCTCGTTGAAGAGCACGTAGTCGGTGCGCGTCGACGGGAACAGCGTCATCGTGATGCCCGGGGTGGACTTGAGCGGCTTGACCTGCGCCCAGCCGGGGAACTCGTCGATCTGCGCCTGATTGCCCTTGAGCTGCAGCAGGCGCGTGTTGTCGTCGCCCACGTACGTCCAGGTGACGCTGTTCAGGTACGGCTTGCCCTTCTGCCAGTACTTGTCGAACTTGTCGAACTTGATCTCCTTGCCCTTCGTCCAGTGATCCCACTTGAAGGGACCGGTGCCGACGGGCGCGTCGTAGAACTGCTTCTTGGTCTTGCCGCCGTAGCCCTTGGGCACGATCGCGTTCGCGAAGAGCGCGAGGTCGGCGATCATCGGCGCCCACTTGTACTTCGACTTGACGACGACTGTGTACTTGTCCTTGACGCTCACGCTCTTGATCGCGTCGTCGATGTAGCCCCAGCCGTCCTTCGTGGTGCGCGCCGCGTCGATCGAGAACTTGACGTCGTCGGCCGTCATCTCCTTGCCGGTGTGGAAGAGCACGCCGTGGCGGAGATGGAACGTGTAGGTCAGCTTGTCCTTCGAGAGGTCGTAGCTCGTGGCCAGCCACGGCTTGACGCTCTTGCCGTCGGGCGTGACGGTGTAGAGGGTCTCCATCAGCTGCTCGAGCACCCAGATGGACTCGTTGTCGAACACGGACGTCGCGTCCATGGTCGTCGAGTCCTGCGTGCGCGCGATCACGAGGTCTCCGCCGCTGACCGGCGTTGCCGCGCCGTGCGTGCTGCGGGCCGAGGCGCTCGAGCCGACGCTCAGCGCCGCGACGACCGCGCAGACCGCGAGCGCGGAGAGCGCGGTGAGACGGGTGCGTGGGGTCATTGGGCGTTCCTCCCTGGCAGCGGCAGCGAAGCCGCGAGTATGGCAGACCCGCCGCCGGATTTGATCAAGTGCCCCGTCTCAGAGTAGGCGCTGCGGGAGCCCTCAGCCCTCGCCGAAGTAGAGGCGGCGCGAGTTGCCCGAGAGGATGGCCTCGCCGTCCCGCTCGGCCTCGCCGGCCGAGAGCTCCCCGCTGGCCACCAGCTCGCCGAGCACCTGGCCGAGCGTCGAGCGCGCCCGCGTGGCACCGAGCGCGATCTGCTCGGGCAGGCCCGCCGAGTCGCTGGACGCCTGCAGCCTGGCGACGGAGCCGACCGAGAGAGCGCAGCGCCAGGCCTCGAGCAGGGCAGCGTGCCCGAGCGGCGGGATGCAGGTCGCGACATCGAGCGTGACGTTGGAGTAGACGGCGGTCATGAACGCGCCCTCACGCACGAACGGCCAGGCGCCGTGCAGCACGACGAAGTGCACGCCCTGGGCCTCGTCGCTCGAGAGCATGCCGCGCAGGTGCAGGGGGTTGACGAGGCGCAGGTCGAGGTCGCGATCGCCGTACCCCGCGTGCAGCTGGACGGGCAGGTCGTCGCGGCGCGCGATCGGCAGCGCGCGGAGCAGCAGGAAGTCCACGAGCTCCTGCTCCTGAACGCGCGTCACGCCGGCGCTGCGCTGCCGCTCGAGCGCGTCGGCGGCGTCGGCTGCCTCCCAGCGGCGGATCGCGAGGCCGCTGCGATAGGCGGCGATGCTCTTGAGCCCTGCGTAGCCGGCTGCGCGCGCGCCCGCCACCGCAGCGTCGTAGCGCTCGACCAGATCGGCGAAGGCGAGCCCCTCCGCGATCAGGTCGCCCGCCACGACCTCCAGCCGCAGGAGCGGAGCGAGCTCGACGCCCGCCGCCCGGATCTCGTCCAGCGGCAGGGCCTGCTCCGGTGGCGGATAGCCGGTGTCGAGCACGAGTGCCGTCGTCTGCGAGCGCTCGCACACGGTCGCGAGCCACGCCAGCGGGTCGAGCTCGCGCGTGTGGCGCAGGACGGCGCGCTCGTCGGCGGCGCAGCCGAGCTCGTCGGCGATCTGCCGGATGGCCCAGCGGTAGGGGACGAGGCCGGTCACGTGCCCGGACTCCTCGGGCAGCCCCTCGAACCAGGGCCAGCGGTACTCCTCGACCGTCTGCGGGCGCACGCGCAGCGGCGGGTGCATGTGGCCGTCGACGAACGGCACCTGGGAGAGGTCGACCATGTCGGGCGATTCAACCAGTTTCGACATGCATGAGGGCCCGCTGGAAGCGGGCCCTCATGGGATCGAAGGCCATCCGAGGAGGCCCTAGGGGATCACCTTGCGCACGACGGTGACGGCGCCGATGATCACGAGGACGATGATCAGGATGAGAAGCCAGCCTACGAGAATTTCACCTCCTAACACGCGACCGGGAGATGCTGCCGGTCTGATCTCCTGACGCGTGCTCCCCAGTTGCGGAGAACTCCAATCCTCAGGCCATGACGAGCGCATCCGCCAGCTCGATCAGGCGGAACGTCAGCCAGGAGACGGTCAGGATCTCGGCCCGGTCGCCGTGCTCGAGCTCGTGCGGCCACGTCTGCTCGGCCAGCTCGATCAGCTCGATCGCAGCCTCGCCGCTTGCGTCCTGCGCGGCGCCGAGCGCCTGCCGGGCGAGCGCCAGCAGGCCGATGCGGTCGGGCATCTGCTGCCAGATCAGCGGAACCGCCATGACCAGGTATTCGTGCGCGCGCAGACGGGGGAGCGAGGGAGAGGGACGCCGGCTCCGAGCGGCTCGCCGAGCCGCGCGCAGGGCTCGCCTGCGAGCAGGCGCTCGGCGCCGAGCGAGGCCGTGGCGCGCAGTTGCGCCTCGCTCGCTCCCACGGCGGCGAGCTGGAGGAAGAGCTTCGCCTGCGTGCCGATCGGCGTGTAGTAGGGCGCGTCGGAGCCGTACAGCACCTGCTCGGGAGCCGCCTCGCAGAGCAGCGCGCGCACGTCGAGGACATTCCAGAGCGAGGTGTCGAAGCGGATATTCGGGTGCCGGAGCGCGCACACGTCGTGCAGGTCGGCGATCGCGCAGTGGGCCAGCACCACCTGCGCCCCGGGGTTGCGCTCCAGCAGGCCGGCGAGCTCGCGCGCCAGCGGGGGCACGGCGCGGCCGGTGTGGAAGAGCATCGGCACGCGGCGCTCCCCGGCCAGCGCGAACGCCAGCTCGAGCTGGGGGTGGGAGAAGTCGTAGCCCGGCAGGCTCGTGTGCAGCTTGATGCCGCGCGCGCCGGCGTCCAGGGCCGCTTCGAGCTCGGCGCGGAAGCGCTCGCCCGGCTCGCTGCGGCAGAACGGCACGACGCGTCCGCCGGACTCGGCAGCGGCGGCCAGCACCGCACGGTTGGCCGCGTCGTAGCCCGTGCCGGGCGGCGACTGGAACGGGAAGGCGCAGGTGCGCGCGACGCCGCCGGCCAGCATCGACTCGAGCAGCCCGGCGAGCTCGAGCCGCGACCCGTCGGAGGCGTCCTCGCCGAGGTGCGCATGCACGTCGACGAGCTCGCTCCCGGCGGGCACGAGCGGGCGCACGTGCAGGTCCCACACGCGCTCGAGGGCGGTCGCGGCGGCATCCAGGAGTTGATCCGGCACGGCGCGGCATCGTACCGGCGCAGAAGGGGGACACCGTCTTCGCGATTGCTGTCACGGTGAGGGCACTCGTCACCCCCGACCCACGAGTGACGCCGGACAGGAAGGGCCGAGGCCCATGTACGAGGTGTACGTCGAGAGCGGGCCGATCGAGGCGGGGTTCGCCCTCGATCCGATCGCCGACCAGCTCGCCTCCAATCTCCACGACATCGGGCGCCCCGCGCTCGTCGGCCTGGACGTGATCCGGCGCACGCTGAACTTCAGCTGCACCGTCGACGCGAGCGATGCGCGGTTGGCGGTCGTGATGGCGGCCAGCGAGTTCGAGGCCCACCTCGAGCTGCTCGGCGTGACAGGCGTGCGCATCCAGCACGCCGAGGCCGACCCCGAGCGGGTCAACACCGACTCCTCGCAGGTGCGCACGGCGGCGTCCGGCTCGCTGCTCGCCCTGTAGCCCTCGCCTCAGTCGAGCGGAAGCAGCTCGGCGAACGCCAGCAGGAGGTCCACGCACTGCTCCATGTCGCCGAGGTGCACGACGCCGACGGCGGAGTGGATGTGGCGCGACGGGATCGAGACACAGCCGGTCAGCGTGCCCGCGCCCGCGAGCGCGATCGAGCCGGCATCGGTCGCGCCGCCCAGCAGCACCTCGCGCTGGAATGGCAGCTCGGCGCGCGCGGCCGCCTCCTCCATGCGCTTGGTCAACCGCCTCGGCACGGACGAGCCGATCGTCGCGGCCGGCGCCCAGTCGAAGTACTTGATCGCCGGGCCGCCGCCGAGCCGGATGGGCAGCTGGCGGAAGTCGGTCGCGGGCGTGTCGCCCGCCAGCGTCACGTCCAACGCGATCGCGACGTCGGGCTGGACGCGGAAGGCCGCAGGCCCGGCCCCGCGCAGGCCGACCTCCTCCTGCACGCTCGCCACGGCGACGACGGTCGCCGCGATCTCCCGTTCGGAGAGGCGGCGCATCGTCTCGATCATCACCGCGCAGCCGGAGCGGTCGTCGACGGCCTTGCCGGTGAACACGCGCGTGCCGTTGAGCAGCATGCCGCTGCGGACGAACGTGACCGGGTCGCCGACGCGCACGCCGAGCGCCTCGCTCTCCTCGCGGCTGGACGTGCCGAGGTCGAGGAACATCTCGAACAGCGGGATCGCCTTGGCGCGCTCCTCCGCCGTCACGACGTGCGCGGGCTTGGTGCCGACGACGCCGAACACGGAGCCGTTCGCCCCCTCGACCTCCAGCACCTGGTCGGTGAGCATGCGGTCGTCGTGGTAGCCGACGGGCGCCAGGCGCAGGAAGCCCTCGTCCTCGATGTGCTGCACGAGGAAGCCGATCTCGTCCATGTGGGCGCACAGCATCAGCACCGGTGCGCCCTCGGCTCCGCGCCGCGTGAAGTAGTGGTTGCCGAGCGCGTCGCTCGTCTGCTCGTCCGAGTGCGGCGCGAGTTCGGCGTGCATCAGCTCCGCGACTGCCTCCTCGTGGCCGGAGATGCCGCGGACGGCGTCGAGCTTGAGCATGAGGTCGAGCATCCGATCGGCCATCGCGGGTCTCCTTCGCACGGGTTCCGGGCTTCTGAGCGGGCGCGGCGGGATTCTGGCACGATCGCTGCGGCATGCAGCCGGAGGACCCGATCCCGCACACGACGGCCGAGAAGCTCGCCTACGCCGAGCGGCTGCGTGCCCAGGCGCTGCATGCGGGCGACGAGCGCTCGGTGCAGCGCCAGCGCGAGCGCGGCAAGGGCCTCGCGCGCGAGCGGCTCGAGCGGCTGCTCGACCCGGGCTCGCTGGTCGAGCTGGACGCGTTCGTGCAGCACCGCAGCTCCAACTTCGGGCTGGCCGAGCGGCGGCCGTACGGCGACGGCGTCGTGACCGGCTACGGCACCGTGCACGGCCGCAAGGTGTTCGTGTTCTCGCAGGACTTCACGGTCTTCGGCGGCTCGCTCGGCGAGGCCTACGCCGAGAAGATCTGCAAGGTGATGGATCTCGCGCTGCGCTTCGGCTGCCCGGTGATCGGCATCAACGACTCGGGCGGCGCGCGCATCCAGGAGGGGGTCGTCGCGCTCGGCGGCTACGCCGAGATCTTCCGCCGCAACGTGATGGCGTCCGGCGTCGTGCCGCAGATCTCGCTCGTCATGGGCCCCTGCGCCGGCGGCGCGGTCTACTCGCCCGCGATCACCGACTTCGTGCTGATGACGCGCGGCACCTCGCACATGTTCATCACCGGCCCCGAGGTCGTGCGCACGGTGACCGGCGAGGAGGTGTCCTTCGAGGATCTGGGCGGCGCCGACACGCACGCGACGCGCTCGGGCGTCGCGCACCTCGTGGCCGACGACGAGGATGCGCTCTGCGACGAGGCGCGCTACCTGCTCACCTTCCTCCCGCAGAACAACCTCGAGCCGGTGCCGCAGGTGCGCACGGACGATCCGCGCGATCGCTGCGCGCCGGAGCTCGACGCGATCATCCCCGACTCGCCGACGCAGCCCTACGACATCAAGGCGGTGATCGGGCACGTCGTCGACGACGGCGACTTCTTCGAGATCCACGAGCGCTACGCCGAGAACATCGTCTGCGGGTTCGCGCGCCTGGGCGGCCATGCGGTCGGGATCGTCGGCAACCAGCCTCAGGCGCTCGCCGGCGTGCTCGACATCGACTCCTCGGTCAAGGCGGCGCGCTTCGTGCGCACGTGCGACGCCTTCGGGCTGCCGATCGTGACGTTCGTCGACGTCCCCGGCTTCCTGCCGGGCACCGCGCAGGAGTGGAACGGGATCATCCGCCACGGCGCCAAGCTGCTCTACGCCTACTGCGAGGCCAGCTCGCCGAAGCTCGCCGTGATCACGCGCAAGGCCTACGGCGGGGCCTACGACGTGATGAGCTCCAAGCACGTCGGGGCCGACTTCAACTTCGCCTGGCCCACCGCCGAGGTCGCCGTGATGGGGCCCGAGGGCGCGGTCAACATCGTCTTCCGCAGCGAGCTCGCCGATGCCGACGACCCCGTCGCGCGGCGCGCCGAGCTGATCGACTCCTACAAGGCGCAGTTCGCGAATCCGTTCACGGCGGCCGAGCGCGGCTACGTGGACGACGTGATCCGCCCCTCGCGCACGCGCCCGGTGCTGATCGACGCGCTCGAGACGGCGCTCACCAAGCGTGTCGAGCGGCCCAAGCGGCGGCACGGGAACATCCCGTTGTGAGCGGTGCGGCCGCGCCGCGGCCGCGCCGCCCCGTCGAGATTGGGGTCTGACCCGGGAATCCCGGGCCTGACCCCGAGTTCCCGCACCTGGCACCCACCTTCCCATTCCTCGACCAGTGGTCGAGGGTTGGGCGAGCGGGCCGAGGTGGCTCCCGCGCCGTCGACGCGCAGCGCGTGACTACGATGCCCGCGACGGCTGAACGCGAGCGAGGCGGCTTCGGTGACAACGCACGAGCAGGTCGAGCACATCAACACGCGCGAGGATCTCGTCGCGTTCATCGAGCAGCTGAGGCTCGACTACGAGAACCATCCCGAGGGCTGGGGCAACGGCGACCTCGCGGAGTTCCTGGATGGCTTGGCCGGGTGGACCGACGACATGGCGGGCTACCTCGAGAACCAGGGCCTCGATCCGGAGGTCATGCCGGTCTGGCGGCTCTTCGGGATGATGCTCATGGCCGCCGCGGCCTACGAGTAGGCTCGGCCGGTGCGCGAGCTCGAGATCACGCCTGAGCCCGGTGATCCGGCGATCGCCGCGGCCATCGCGCGCGCCCTCGAGCAGCTCGAGCGTGAGGAGGGGCTGACCGCAACCGCGCCTCACGAGCGCTCGGCTTGGGCAGCGGAGGCCCGCCGCCAAGTCGTCGACGATGGCCTCGCCTGACGTCCTGCTCGGCGCGGGCCTCTACGAGTCCATGCGCCTCGCCGACGGTGCGGCCCTGCACGGGGAGCGGCACCTCGCCCGCATGCGCGCGTCCGCCGCGGCGCTGGGGCTGCCGCCGCCGCGCGGTGAGGCCTTCGCGAGCGCCGTCACCGCGGCCGTAGGCGAAGGCGACGTCGTGCGCGTGCGGCTGACGGCGCCGGATGGCGAGCCGGTGCTCGCAGCCGAGCGGCGTGCGGCCGTCGAGGCGCCGACCCAGCGGCTGACGCTCCTGCGTGGCTGGTACGCGCCCGGCTACGCCCTCCGCGAGCACAAGCTCACGAGCCATTTCCACGGCGTCCACGGTCGCAGGCTCGCGCAGGCCGGCGGCTACGACGACGCGTTGCTGATCGCGCACGACGGGCGGGTGGGGGAGGCCACGAACGCGAATGTGGCGCTCGTCATGGGTGCGTTCCTCATCACGCCGGCGGTCGACGGGCTGCTGCCGGGCGTATGCCGGGCGGCCTTGCTCGCCGCGGCCAGGGAGGAGGGATTGCGGGTGTCCGAGCGAGTCGTCGCGCTGCACGACGTCGCCGACTCCGACGGCGTGCTTCTCACCTCATCACCGCGGGGAATCAGCGAGGCCGTGGAGCTCGATGGGCGCGAGGTTCGGCGCGTGGCGCCCGCCCTGCTCGCGGCGCTGCGCGAGCGAGTGGCGGCGGCATCGCGTGCCGACGCGCTGGCGCTACCGTGACCCCGTGACCCGCGTCCTGGCTTCCGGCGCCCGCGTGCTCGCGGACGTCGTCCCGGCGCGTGGCATGCCGCCCGCGGCGGCCCTGCACGCGCTGGCGGGTCCCGGCAGCGTGCTCATGGAAGCGGGCGAAGGCCGCTGGTCGTACCTCGCGCCCTGGCCGGCGGCGGTTCTCTCTCGCCGCGATCCCGTCGGTGCGCTGGCCGAGGCGCGGGCGCTGCTCGACCGGCTTGCTGCCGACGTTCCGGTTGGGGCGCCGCCGTTCAGCGGCGGCCTGCTCGGGTCGCTCGGCTACGACCTCGCTCGCGCCTTGGAGCCGATTCCGCAGCTCGCCCGCGACGATCTCGGCCTGCCCGCGATCCAGCTGGCGGCGGTGGACTCGCTCTATGCCTTCGACAGCGAGCGCGACGAGCTGTGGATCGTGGCGCGCGCCGAGCGTGAGCTGCGGCGGCTCCGCGCGGGGCTCGAGCGTGTGCGGCCGGCGCCGCAGCCGAGCGCACCCGGCGACGAGTTGCGCGGCATGCCCTACGCCCACTACCGCGCGCGCGTCGAGCGCGTGCTCGACCACATCGCCCGCGGGGACGTCTACGAGGTCAACTACACCCAGCGGCTCGAGGGCAACTGCGCCAGCGCGCTCGACCTCTACGCGCGCCTCCGCGATGGCGCACCGGTTCCGTACAACCTCTACCTGGACGCGGGTGGCTGGCAGCTCGTGGGCGCGACGCCCGAGACGTTCCTGCGCGTGAGCGCGGACGGGCGCTGCGAGACGCGCCCGATCAAGGGCACGCGCCCCCGTGACGACGATCCGCGCGCAGACGCCGCGCTGGCCGCCGACCTGGCGGCGCATCCGAAGGATCGCGCCGAGAACGTGATGATCGTCGATCTCTCGCGTAACGACCTCTCGCGCGTCTGCCTGCCGGGAACCGTGCGCGTGCCCTCGCTCTGCGCCGTGGAGTCGCACCCGACGGTGCATCAGCTCGTCTCGACCGTGACGGGCCGCCTGGCCCCTGGCTTCGACGCGCTCGACCTGGTTGCCGCGGCGTTCGCGCCCGGCTCGATGACGGGGGCGCCGAAGGTTCGGGCGATGCAGCTGATCGAGCAGCTCGAGCCGGTCCGCCGAGGGCCGTACGCAGGCGCCTTCGGCTGGCTCGCGCCCGACGGCTCCTGTGATCTCGCCGTCGTCATCCGCACGGCCGTCGTGACGCGCGGCCGCGCGTACCTCCACGTGGGCGGGGCAGTGGTGGCCGACTCGACGCCTGCCGACGAATTCGAGGAATCCCTGCTCAAGGCCCGCACGGTCGCCCGAGCACTCGGCGCAACCCTCAACCCCTAGTCGAGGAATGGGAACCCCGGTGCCAGGTGCGGGAACTCGGGGTCAGACCCGGGATTCCCGGGTCAGACCCCGTTTGTCGCGGTCTGGAGTGGGCGTTTAGACTCCCGCGGCCATGGCTCCGCCGTTCTCCAAGGTGCTCGTCGCCAACCGGGGCGAGATCGCCGTGCGTGTCTTCCGCGCTCTGCGGGAGCTTGGGATCGGGTCGGTCGCCGTGTACTCCGAGGCCGACCGCGGGTCGCTGCACGTGCGCAGGGCCGACGAGGCCCGCCTGATCGGGCCCGGCGCGCCGGCGGAGAGCTACCTCGACATCGGGCGGGTGATCGAGGCGGCGCGCGTCAGCGGCGCCGAGGCGATCCATCCCGGGTACGGCTTCCTGGCCGAGAACGCGGCGTTCGCGCGGGCTTGCGAGGAGGCCGGGCTCGTCTGGATCGGGCCCCCGCCGGCGGCGATCGAGGCCATGGGCTCCAAGATCGGCGCGCGGCAGCGCATGCAGGCGGCGGGCGTCCCGATCGTGCCGGGGACGACGGAGGAGATTCGCGACGTCGCGACGCGTGATCGAGCTGGGGGATCGCTTCGGCTGGCCGATCGCGATCAAGGCGTCGGCCGGCGGCGGCGGCCGGGGCATGGAGGTCGTGGGCTCGGCCGGCGACGCGGAGCGCGCGCTGGAGACGGCGCGGCGCCAGGGCGAGGCGTACTTCGCCGACGGGGCGGTCTACGTGGAGAAGTACGTCGAGGATCCGCGTCACGTCGAGATCCAGGTGCTCGCCGACAGCCACGGGGGCACGATCCACCTCGGCGAGCGCGACTGCACGCTCCAGCGCCGCCATCAGAAGGTGCTCGAGGAGTCGCCTTCGCCGGCGGTCTCGCCCGATCTGCGCGCGCGCATGGGCGCGATGGCCGTGGCTGCCGCGCAAGCCGTCGGCTACGTCGGCGCGGGCACAGTGGAATGCCTGCTCGATCGCCACGGGGAGTTCTTCTTCCTCGAGATGAACACGCGCATCCAGGTCGAGCACCCGGTGACCGAGCTCGTCACCGGGGTCGACCTCGTGCGCGCCCAGATCGAGATCGCGGGCGGCGCCGAGCTGCCCCTCGCCCAGGGCGACGTGGAGCTGCGGGGCCACGCCTTCGAGTGCCGCATCAACGCCGAGGATGCGGGCGCGGGCTTCCGGCCTGCGCCGGGGCGCATCGTCCGCTACGCGGAGCCCGCCGGCCCGGGCGTGCGCGTCGACTCGGGCGTCGAGCAGGGCGACGAGGTCGTCGGGCTGTACGACCCGCTGATCGCCAAGCTGTGCGTCTGGGACGGCGATCGCGAGCGCGCCCGCCTGCGCATGCTGCGAGCGCTCGACGAGCTCGTCGTGGAGGGGGTGCCGACGCTGGTGCCGCTGCACCGGCTGATCCTGCGCCACCCCTCCTTCATCGCCGGCGAGAGTTGCGCGGGCCTGATCGAGGGGGAGCTCGCGGCCGCGCTCGCGCCCGCAGCGCCGGCCGCGCCCGCCCTGCCGCCCGCCGAGCAGCGGCGCTACGCGGTCGAGGTGGACGGCGCCCGCTACGACGTCTCGGTTGCCCTGCCCGCCGACGAGCTGCTCGCGGCCGAGCGCCGCCGCCGAGCGGAGCGACGGGCCCGCGGGGCGGCGGCCGGCGCGGGAGGCGAGCGCGTCACGAGCCCGATGCAGGGCACGGTCCTGCGCGTCGAGGTGAGCGACGGCGACGCGGTGGAGGCGGGCCAGGTGCTCGTGATCGTCGAGGCGATGAAGATGGAGAACGAGATCCGCGCGCACATGGCCGGCGTCGTCCGCGAGCTGGCGGTCGCCGCCGGCGACTCCGTGCGCAGCGGCGAGCCGCTGCTGCGCGTCGCGGAGCCGTGAGCATCCCCGTGCTGCGCACGGAGCGCCTGCTCCTGCGCGAGTGGCGGGCCGAGGACCGCGAGCCGTTCGGCGAGCTCAACGCGGACCCGGTCGTGATGGAGCACCTGCCCGCGCTGCTTCCGCGTGCCCAGAGCGATGCCCTCGCGCGCCGCTCCGAGCAGCACTTCGCGTCGCACGGCTTCGGGCCGTGGGCGGTCGAGGTTCCCGGCGTGGCGCCGTTCATCGGCTTCGTCGGGCTCGTCGTGCCGGCCTTCGACGCCCACTTCACGCCCTGCGTGGAGATCGGCTGGCGCCTGGCCGCGCAGCACTGGGGCCGCGGCTATGCGACGGAGGCGGCACGGGCGAGCGCGCGCCACGCCTTCGAGACGGTGGGCCTGATGCAGCTGGTGTCCTTCACGACGCCCCAGAACGTGCGCTCGCAGGCGGTCATGCGGCGCATCGGCATGACGCACGACGAGGCGGACGACTTCGACCATCCGCGGCTCCCTCCCGGACACCGTTTGCGGCGTCACGTCCTCTACCGACTGGACAGAACGGACCCTTTTCGGGGTAGGCTGGTCAGGTGAGGTCGCCAGCGCGAGCCCTGTTCGTCGCGCTCGCTGCGCTCCTGGCCCTCGCGGCCGCGCCGTCGTACGCAGCGAGCACGCGTGCCGAGGTCGTCGTCGAGCTGCGCGCGCCGTCCGTCTCGGAGCGCGCGCCGCTGACCCAGCTGCGCACTGCCCGCGGGCACGTCGACCTGCAGCGCCTGGGGCCGCGCCTGGCCCTGGCCGAGCTCGCACGCGGCCAGCGCGCGGCGGAGCTGCGGCTCCGGCGCGCCGCCCCGGGGCTCGTGGTCAGCTCACGCCTGCGCGTCGTCATGGACGCGCTCGTCGTGACGCTGCCGCGCAGCGAGCTCGGCCGGCTCGCGGCCGTGCCGGGCGTGCGAAGGGTCTGGCCGGCAGTGACCTACGTCGCGCAGGCGGAGCGGACGGGCAGCGCGGCGAGCGCGGACGATACCGACCGCGTGCCGACGGTCGTCGGGGCCACCGGCCTCTGGAGCGGGCTCGACGGCGGAGTGGCCGCGGCGGGCGACGGCATGCGCATCGGCATCATCGACGACGGCATCGACATGACCAGGCCGTCGTTCTCCGGCGCGACCTACCACTACCCGCCGGGCTTCCCGAAGGGCATCCGCTCGGGCACGAACGGCAAGATCATCGTGGCGCGCGCGTTCGCCCCGCCGGGTGGCTCGGCCCGCATGCGCACTGCCTTCGACCCGGACGGATCCGAGCACGGCACGCACGTCGCGGGCATCGCCGCCGGGCTCTCGGGGATCACCGGCACCTCGCTCGGCGTCACGATCACGAACCTCTCCGGCGTCGCGCCGCACGCCTACCTCGGCTCCTACCGCGTGCTCACCACGCCGACGCCGTCCTTCGGCCTCGACGGCAACGGCCCCGAGATCGCACGCGCGATCGACCGGGCGGTGGCCGACGGCATGGACGTGCTCAACCTCTCCCTGGGCGAGCCCGAGGTGGAGTCGTCGAACGACCTCGTCGCCCGCGCGATCCACGGCGCGGCGCGCGCCGGCGTGGTCACGGTCGTGGCGGCCGGCAACAGCGGCGACGATCTCGGCGGCGGCTCCGTCTCCTCGCCCGGCTCGGCTCCCGACGCGATCACGGTCGCCGCCACGAGCGTCGGGCGCTTCGTCGGCGTCTCGGCGGCCGTGCTCGGCCCGACCGCCGTGCCCGCCGACCTCGCGGCCTTCGGCGCCGCCACCGACGCGCCCGAGCAGATCCCGCCCGCCTGGACCGCCGGAGTCCCGCTCGTCGTCGGCGACTGCGGCGGCGGTCGAGCGGGCGCGCTCGTGCTCGTGCAGCTGAGCAGCCACTGCACGCCCGCTCGAGCCGACGGCACGCTCGCGGCGGGCGCGCTCGGCATCGTCTACGCGCAGCGGGCCCCGGGCGACCCCGTCGCCATCGCCGACGAGCAGCAGCGCTCGCTGACCGTCTCCGACCTGATCGGCGCCCGGCTCGCGCAGGGGATCGCCGCCGCCGGCGGCCAGCTGTCGCTCTCGCTCGACAACGCGGCGCGCGAGCAGATCTCCGCGAACTCCGGGCTGATCGCCTCGTTCTCCTCGCGCGGCCCCGCGCCGTACTCGCTCGCGCTCAAGCCGGACGTCGCAGCGCCTGGCGTCGACATCGTCTCGCCCATCCCGGGCGGCTACGGCACCTGGTCGGGCACGAGCATGGCGACGCCCGCCGTCGCGGGCGCAGCGGCGCTCCTGCGACAGCGCCACCCGAGCTGGACGCCCGCGCAGATCAAGTCCGCGCTCGTGCTCACGGGCCGGCCGGTCTTCAACGACACGGCCCACAAGCACCCGACGAGCGTGCTCGCGCAGGGCGGCGGCATGATCGACGTGCAGGCGGCCGATGACCCGGGCCTCTTCGCGGCGCCCTCCGGCGTCTCGTTCGGTCTGATGCGGCCCGGCGCGTCCGCGCTCCAGTCGGTCGAGCTGACCGACGCGGGCGGCGGTGGCGGAACGTGGACGGTGAGCGCGCCGGGCCTCGACGTGCCGCCTGCCATCGAGCTGCCCGGCGGCGGCTCGCAGACGCTGCCGATCACGCTCTCGGTGCCGCCGGGCGCGTCGGTCGGCAACCGCTCGGGCACCATCGTGCTGACCTCGGGCACGCACACCGTGCACCTGCGCTGGTGGGGCTACGTCGAGCGCCCGCGCCTCGCGAAGGAGCACTCGAGGCACCTCGCGCGGGGCCGCTGGATCACGGGGGACACGCGCGAGGGCTCGAGGCTCGTGGAGCATTACCGCTGGCCCGCCGGCCCCGCGGGCAGCGGCCTGCCGCGCATCTACCCGGGCCGCGAGCAGCTGTGGTCGTTCATCGTCCCGCACGGCGCGCGCAACGCCGGCATCGCGGCCGACGGCCCGGTCGTGCCGCAGATCCTGCTCGCACGCGACGAGAACCGCCTCGCGGGGGAGCCGGCCCTGCCCGAGAACGGCAACCCGTACCTCGAGACCTACGGGCGCTTCGAGCCCGTCAGCGGCCTGCTCGTCCCGGGGCCGGGACGCTACTTCGTGATCGTCGAGACCAAGCCCGGCCACAAGCCCGGGCCGTACAGGCTGCGCCTCTGGATCAACGACCGCACGCCGCCGCGCATCACCCAGGTGCCGCACGCCGTCGCGCGCTCGGCCGGCGTGCTCACGTTCCACGTGGCCGACGCCGGCAGCGGCATCAGCCCGGACGACGTGATCGTGCGCGTGGACGGCACGCAGGAGGAGGCGTCGGTGTCCTCCGGCGGGCTCGTGCGCGTGCGCATCGGGCGCCTCGCGAGCGGTCGCCATCGCCTCGAGATCTCGGCCTCGGACCTGCAGGAGACGAAGAACTCCGAGAATGCGTCCGCTCTCGCGCTGCCGAACACGCGCACGGTGCACGCGGCGTTCACCGTGAACGCGACCGGCTAGCCTCCTGGCAGATGGATCTCTATGAGTACCAGGGCAAGCAGCTGTTCGCGCGCTTCGGCATCCCCGTCTCCGAGGGGCGCGTCGCGCTGACGCCCGCAGAGGCCGAAGCCGCTGCGGCCGAGATCGGCGGCCCCGTCGTCGTCAAGGCGCAGGTGCTCACGGGAGGGCGCGGCAAGGCCGGGGGGATCAAGCTCGCGAGCACGCCCGCCGAGGCGCGGGCGCGGGCGGAGGAGATCCTCGGGCTCGACATCCGCGGCCACGTCGTGCGCACGCTCTGGATCGAGAGCGCGTCGGAGATCGAGCGCGAGTACTACTTCTCGATCACGTTCGACCGCGGCGCCAAGCGCCCGCTCTTCATGCTGACGACGAGCGGCGGGGTCGACATCGAGGAGGTCGCGGCCAACGACCCCGATGCGCTCGCGCGCCTGCACATCGACCCGCTGGCCGGCTGGCATCCGTGGATCGCCCGCGAGCTCTGCTTCCGCGCCGGCATCCCGGCCGAGGAGCGCAAGCAGGTCATGGCGATCATCGAGGCGTCCTACCGCGCGTTCCGCGAAGCCGACGCGATGCTCGTCGAGATCAACCCGCTGATCGTCACGCCGGGCGGCGAGGTGCGCGCGCTCGACTCCAAGTTCACGGTCGACGACAACGCGCTCATGCGCCATCCCGACATCGCCGCCATGCGCGACGTCGCCGCGGCCGACCCGCAGGAGCAGATGGCGCGCGAGAAGGGGCTCACCTACGTGAAGCTCGACGGCGAGGTCGGCATCCTCGGCAACGGCGCCGGGCTCGTGATGTCGACGCTCGACGTCGTCGCACAGGCCGGCGGCAGCGCCGCCAACTTCCTCGACGTCGGCGGCGGAGCACAGGCGCAGGAGATCGTCGACGCGCTCGAGGTCATCACCTCGGACTCCAAGGTGCGGGCGATCCTGTTCAACATCTTCGGCGGCATCACGCGCTGCGACGAGGTGGCCCAGGGCATCCTGGACGCCCTCGACGGCCGCGACATCGGCGTGCCGATGGTCGTCCGGCTCGACGGCACCTCCGACGAGGAGGGCCGCAAGCTGCTCTCCGACGCGAATCCGCCCGGCGTGTTCGTCGAGCGCACGATGCTCGACGCCGCGCGGCGCGCGGTCGAGCTGGCCGGGGCGGGCACCTGATGGCGATCCTCGTCACCTCCGAGACGCGCCTCGTCGTGCAGGGCATCACCGGCCGCGAGGGCTCGTTCCACGCCACGCGCAACCGGGACTACGGCACGGCCGTGGTCGCCGGCGTCACGCCGGGCAAGGGCGGCCAGGACGTCAACGGCATCCCGGTCTTCGACACCGTCGCCCAGGCCGTCGAGCGGGAGGGCGCCAACACGTCGATGGTCTTCGTGCCGCCGCCGTTCGCCGCCGATGCGATCTACGAGGCCGTCGCGGCCGGCTGCGAGACCGTCATCTGCATCACCGAGGGCATTCCGGCGCACGACATGATGGACGTCTACGCGCACGTCCGCGCGCAGGGCGTGACGCTGCTCGGGCCCAACTGCCCCGGTGCGCTCTCGCCCGAGGTCGCCTCGGTCGGGATCATCCCGACCAAGGTCTTCAGGAAGGGCCCGGTCGGACTCGTCTCGCGCTCCGGCACGCTCACCTACCAGATCGGCAACGAGCTGGCACAGGCGGGGGTCGGCAACTCGACGATCGTCGGCATCGGCGGGGATCCGATCGTCGGCTCCTCGTTCATCGACATCCTGCAGCGCTTCGAGGACGATCCGCAGACGGAGCTCGTCGTCATGGTCGGCGAGATCGGCGGGGCCGAGGAGGAGCGTGCGGCGGAGTTCATCTCCGAGCACATGAGCAAGCCGGTCGTCGCCTACATCGCGGGCTTCTCGGCGCCTCCCGGCAAGACCATGGGTCACGCGGGGGCGATCATCTCGGGTTCCTCTGGCACGGCGCAGGGCAAGAAGGAAGCGCTCGAGGCACGCGGCATCCCGGTGGGCGTCAATCCCACCGAGGCCGCGCGCATCGCTGCCGAGCGCGTCCGCGCGACGTGACCCGGCGCGCCCGGCGCGCGCACAGACCGACTCCGCGTCTCGGGCTCTGCGTCGCTGCAGTTGCCCTCGCGCTGCCGGCGCTCGCGCAGGCGCAGCCGCCCGGAATCGAGGTCATCGTGCGCCTCTCGCCGCCGCCTCTGGCGCTCGTCGCACCGGCGCAGCGACAGCTCATGGGCGTCGGCAGCGTCCGGCGGCTGGATGCCGCCTCGTTCGGATCGCGGCTCTACCTCGCCCGCCTGACGCGGGTCCAGGACGCCTTCGCCTCGCGCCTCCGCGCCGACGTGCCCGGGGCCTCCGTCGAGCGGCGCTACCGCGTCGTGCTGGATGCGGTCGCGCTGCGGCTGCCGGCGGCCGAGCTGGGCCGCATCGAGGGCCTGCCGGGCGTCGCCGCCATCTACCCCGTCGCGACCTATCGCTCCGAGGCGGACACGGTCCCAGCGCTCGTCGGAGCCGTTCCGCTCTGGGGTGCCGACCGCTCGACCGCCGGCCAGGGCGTGAAGGTGGGCGTGATCGACGACGGCATCGACGCCGGCGCGCCGTTCCTGCGGCCTGCCGGAATGCGCGCTCCGCCCGGCTTCCCGCGCGGTCAGCTGCGCTTCACGAGCGGCCGCGTGATCGTCGCGCGCAGCTTCGCGGGTCGGGACGCGCCGGACTCCGACCACCTCGCCTTCGATCCCAACGTCTCCGAGCACGGCACCCACGTCTCCGGGATCCTCGCGGGCGCCTCCGGCACCGTCGCGCGACCCGGGCTCGGGCTGCCCGTCGTGCGCGGCCTCTCGGGCGTCGCACCGGGAGCATGGCTCGGCAACTACCGCGGCCTCGCGCGCGGCGACCACGAGAGTGGCGCGATCGGCTCGACGGTCGAGCTCGCGGCGGCCGTGGACAAGGCCGTGGCCGACGGCATGGACGTGCTCAACCTCTCGCTCGGGGGCCCGCAGATCGACCCCTCTGCGGATGCGCTCTCGCTGGCCCTCGCCAACGCCGCCAGGGCGGGCATCCCGTCGATCGTGGCCGCGGGCAACGACTTCGACTCGCGCGGCTATGGCTCGATCTCCTCGCCGGGCACGAGCGAAACGGCCATCACCGTCGCCGCCACCTCGTCCACGCGCGTCTTCGGGCTGAGCGGGGCGGTCGCCGGTGCCGGCTTTCCCGAGCTGCAGCCGTTCACGGCCGTCCCCTCGATCGGGCCGCGCATGACGCGCGCGCTGACGCAGCCGACGCGCCTCCTCAGCCGCCGCGGCCTATGGGCTCGACCGCCGGGCCTGTCGGGAGCCATCGGGGCGGCGGCGAGGCCTGCGCGCCGTCGTGATCGTCCTGCGCGGAGGCTGCGGCTTCGGGGCGAAGGCCATCAACGCGCACGACGCCGGCGCGCGCGCCGTGATCGTCGAGAGCGACCGGCCCGGGCCGCCCTTCGTGGTGGAGGAGGAGGCGGACATCCCGCTCGTGGTCGTGAGCGACGTCATCGGCACGGAGCTCCGCGCCTATGCGCTGCGCGCGGGCGCGGCGGCCCGGGTCCGCTTCACGCGCACGATCGCCGAGCTGCCGACGCCTCCCCGCGTGCTGACCGACTTCTCGTCCGCCGGGCCGACGCCGTTCGACCAACTGCTGAAGCCCGACGTCTCGGCGCCGGGCGAGGCGATCCTCTCGTCCGTCCCGCTCGCCTCGCCGGACTACCCGGGAGCGTACGCCTCGTGGGAGGGCACGTCGATGGCGGCGCCGGTGGTCACGGGGGTGGTCGCGCTGATGCGCGAGCGCCACCCGGAGTGGACGCCCGCGCAGATCCGCGGGGCGCTGATCGGGTCTGCCGTGCCCGCCTACGCCGACTCGAGCGCGACCGTGGAGGCCTCGCCGCTGCGCACCGGCGGCGGCTTCGTGGACGCGCCCGGTGCCGTCGACCCCGGCGTGCTCTCGGATCCCCCCTTGCTCGGGTTCGGCCTGCTCCGCCCGGGCGCCGTGGTCACCGTGCCCGTCGGCGTCAGCGACACCGGGGACGGCGCGGGCGTCTGGCAGGTCGCGATCGATCGCCACGCGGGCTCGCGGGCGGGAGCGGCCGTCTCCGCGCCGGCCGAGCTGGCGATCCCCCTGGCGGGCGCGGCGCCCCTGCCCGTGACGCTGACCGTGGCCGCCGACTCCCCCGAGGGCGACGCGGCGGGCTACGTCGTGCTCACGCAGGGAGCGCGCACGCGGCGCATTCCGTACTGGGCCCACGTCGAGCGGCCGCGGCTCGCCACGGCGGGCTCGCGCCTGCTCCTCCACCCGGGCAGCGTGCGCGGATCGACGCGCGGCCGGCCCGATCGCGTCGAGCGCTATCGCTACCCCGCTTACAGCGGGGCGCTCGGGCTGCCCGCGCGCTGGAAGGGCGGGGAGATGCTGTACCGCTTCCACCTCGCGAAGCGCGTGGTCAACGTGGGCGTGACGGTGGAGTCCACGGGCGGTACCGCCGTCCGCCCCTTCCTGATGAAGGGCGGCCTGGACGAGAACCGGATCGCCGGCGAGTCGGGGCTGCCGATCGACGTCGGCCCCGCCCTGACGGACGACCCGGTGCCCTCGACCGGCCTCTACTGGGCGCCTCCCGGCGACTACGGCGTGGCCCTGGATTCGGCCACGCGGCGCGGCGGCAGCTACCGGCTGCGCTTCTGGATCAACGACGTCACGCCACCGGCGCTCGGCCACCTCCGTGTCTCGAGCGATGCGAGGACGCTGAGGGTCTCGGTCACGGACGAGGGGTCGGGCGTCGATCCCCGCTACCTCGAGTGCGCCCTCGTCGAGCAGGGCGCCTCGGGCGATCGCACCTGCCGGCCCGACTGGGACGCCCGCACGGGCATCGCCAGGATGGCCGTCGGGCGCCTGCCCGCCGGCCGCTACGCGCTGGCGGTGCGGGCCGGCGACTACGCGGAGTCGCGGGACGCGCTCGCGATCGCGCTCAGCCCGCAGCACGTGCGCACGCGCGTGATCGGCCTGCGGGTCGACGCGCGCGGCGCCGTTCACGTCGCGCCGGCCCCGGGCGAGGCCTCCGTGGCCGCCCGGCGCCAGGTCGACGGCGCTTGAACGCCCCAGGCTCCTCCCGGGGTTCGGAGCACATGAGCGCGGCGCCTCACGCTCGCTCGCACGGAACCTCTTAGGCTTCCGGCATGGCCGATGCGATCCCGTTCACGCGCGGCGTCCCGAGCGCCGACATGCTGCCCGTCGACGACTTCCGGCGCGCGCTCGCGGATGCGATGGAACGGGAGCCCGCAGTCGCGCTCTCGTATCACACCGGCGGGCACCCCGGACTGCGCGAGTGGATCGGCAAGCGCCATGGCGTGCCCGGCTCGCAGGTCGTCTGCGCCAATGGCTCGCTCGAGGCGTTCGCCTTCGTCGCCGGCGTGCTGCTGGCGCGCGCCTCGACGCGCCGCGTGCTCGTGGAGGCGCCGACGTACGACCGCAGCATCCTGATCTTGCAGCGCGCCGGAGCCGAGGTGGTCGGCATCCCGGTCGACGCCGACGGGATCGACACCGACGCGCTGGCCGCCGAACTGGAGCGCGAGGCGCCTGCGTTCATCTACGTGATCCCGAACTTCCAGAACCCGAGCGGCGCCACGATGACGCTCGAGCGGCGCCGGCGCGTGCTGGAGCTCGCCGCCGAGCACGACGTCGTCGTGGTCGAGGACGATCCCTACGGTCTGCTGCGCTGGGCCGGGGATTCGCATCCGACGCTCTTCGAGCTCGACGGGGACGGCCGCGTGCTGACCATGTCGTCGTTCACGAAGACGGTGGCCCCGGGCCTGCGGGTCGGCTACGTCGCCGGCGCCGAGAAGCTCGCCGCGGCGGTCGGCACGTACGCGGAGAACACCTACATCTCGCCCTGCATGGTCTCCCAGGCCGGGCTCGCGGCGTACTGCCGGGCCGGCTACTTCGAGCCCGGCGTGGAGCGCGCCCGGATCGAGCTGAAGGCGCGCTGCGGCGCGATGGTGGAGTCGGTGCGCGCGCATTTCCCCGCCGGCGGCGCGAATGGTCGTGCCCGAGGGCGGCTACTTCCTCTGGATCGATCTCGGCGAGGGCGCCGACACCACGGTGCTCGCGGCCCGCGCGGCCGAGGCGGGCGTGCCGTTCGTGAAGGGCGCCGACTTCTATGCGGGCGCCGGCGGCACCACGAAGCTCCGCCTCGCGTTCTCGGCTGTGCCGGCCGGCCGCATCCGCGAGGGGATCGAGCGCCTCGGCGCAGTCATCACGGCCGGGTAGCGCGCCCCGTACCATCGCTGCATGCCGCTCGACGACCTCCTCGCCGGAAACCGCGCCTGGGCTGCCGGGGTGCTCGAGCGCGACGCCGGCTTCTTCCGGCGACTGGAGGCGCTCCAGGCGCCACGCTACCTCTGGATCGGCTGCTCGGACAGCCGCGTGCCGGCCAACGAGATCACGGGCACCGACCCCGGCGAGGTCTTCGTGCACCGCAACGTCGCGAACGTCGTGGTCCACACCGACCTCAACTGCCTCTCGGTCTTGCAATACGCGATCGAGGTGCTCGGCGTCGAGGAGATCGTCGTCTGCGGGCATCTCGGGTGCGGTGGCGTCGTCGCCGCGCTCGAGCGGCGGCGGCTCGGCCTGATCGACAACTGGCTGCGCCATGTCCAGGATGTCGCGCGCGAGCACGCCGGGCTGCTCGCGACGGCGGCCGCGCACGAGCGCGCGGATCTGCTCTGCCGGCTCAATGTGGTCGAGCAGGTCACGAACGTCTGCCGCACGACCATCGTGCAGGAGGCCTGGGCCCGCGGAAGCCGCCTGCAGGTCCACGGCGTGGTCTACGGGCTCTCGGACGGGGTGCTGCGCGACCTGGAGGTCTCGACCGCCGGTGCGGCCGAGATGGATGCCCGGCGCGGCCAGGCCGTCAGCCGGCTGGCCGGCGGCTGGGAGCCTGAACCTCAACGAGAGGGTTAGACCGAGAAGGAGTCCGGCGGTGCCGGGGTCACCGGCGCGTCGGCCGCCGGCGGCGGAGCGGCCGCAGCATGCACCGCGCTGTGCGTTGCCACGGACGGCGTCCGGCGCCGCGCGAGCATGAGGGTCAGCGCGGCGCCGAGCAGCGCGCCGAACAGCACCATGACGACCATCAGCGTGATCAGCGGCACGCCGGCGGAGAAGAGCACGAAGTCGACGCTCACGTTCTTCGAGTTCTTGATCACGAAGCCGATCACGTACAGCGCGACCACCGCGAGCACGCCGATGACGCCATAGAGCCCCTGATCGGGCAGATCGCGGATGCGCTGCAACATCGGGGGCATCTTACGACGCCGGGCTATCGGCTAGTGCGCGCCGACGGTCGCGCCCTCGAGCGCGTAGGGCAGCGGGACGAGCGGGGCCTGAGGCGGCGGCACGAGCCCGTCGAGGCTCGCCGGCCGGAACGTCGGGCAGGGGGCGTCCAGGCGGAGCGCGCAGAGCAGCTCGCGGCGGAAGTAGCAGTCCTCGCAGGTGATGTTCCGTCGCGTCTTCAACTCGGGAGACCCTAGCCGCACCGCCTGCGCGGATCCATCGGATTCGCATCGGAATCCCCGCAACGAGCGAGAAGCGCGAGCCCGGTCCCAGAGGGTGGAACGGCGTCCCCTCAGGCGTTCGTAGCGCTCGGCGCGGCCGCGCCCAGGACTCTCAGCGCCTGACGGAACGTCGAGACCGCGATCACCCTGACGCGCCCCTTCGCGGCAGCTCGCGCGTCCGCGGCGTTGGCGTCCGGCACGAGCACGAGATCGACGTGGCGGCGCACCGCTCCGAGCACCTTCTGGCGCACGCCGCCGATCGGCCCCACGTCACCGGCGAGGTCGATGGTTCCGGTGACGGCGATCTTGCGGCCGTTGGCGAGCTTGTATCCGCTGAGGGCGTCGTAGACCTCGAGCGTGAAGGCGAGGCCCGCCGACGGCCCGCGGCCCAGCCCGCGCGGCGTGATCGTCACGCTCACGGGCAGCTTCGCCCTCGGGGGCGCGTCGTGCACTCCGAGCACCCCGATGAGGCCGTGGCCGGGGTTCTGGGGGTCGCTCGTCAGGGTCGTGTGCAGCTGCCGCGTCTTGCCGCCGTTGCGGACGGTCAGGTGCACCGGCGAGCCGGGCTTGCGGCCGGCGAGCTGCCGGCGCAGCGCCGCGACCGCCCGCACGGGGACGTCGTCGATGGCCGTGATGATCATGCCGGGCCGCAGGCCGGCGCGTACGGCGGGGGCCGAGCTCTCGACGCCGTCGAACGTGACGCCCGTCTGCACCACGTCGACCTTGCGACCGAAGGCGCGCAGGGCGACGACGCCGGCGACCGTGCGGGAGTCCTGGAATGTCAGGTGGTCGACCCGGTCGAGGTCGCTCTGGCTGCCTCCCGGCGGCACCAGCGCTGCGGCGGGCAGCACGTCGGACCCGTCCTCGAAGCGTGCGATCCACGACTCGGGCAGGCTTGCCCGATGCACCAGGACGTCGAGGTAGTAGATGCCGGAGCCGTCGCGCGAGCTGCGCGGCTCGACGCCCCCGACCTTGACGACGGCGTCGGCGGGGTGCGGGTCGTCGGGCAGCAGGACGTACTCGTCCGAGGGCGTGGCCAGCAGCCACGCGCCGATCACCGCGACGAGCAGCACCCCGGTGATGGAGAGCCCGGCGGCTCGCGAGTACGAGCGCGTTCCCATTACGCCCGCACCGTACCGGGGGCCATGGCATGATCGCGCCGCGATGGCGGTCACCCGCGGAATGCGATACCTCGAGCAGCACGGAGTCCCGTTCGGCGAGCACCGCTACGAGCATCGCGTCAAGGGCGCGGTGTACGCGGCCGAGGCGCTGGGCCTCTCTCCGGCCATGCTGGCGAAGACGCTCGTGGCCGAGCTGGACGAGGAGTTCGCGTTCGCGCTCGTCCCCGGCGATCGCGAGCTCTCGCTGCGCGGGCTGGCGCGAGCGGCCGGCGCGCGCTCGGCGTCGCTCGCGAGCGAGCGCGATGCGCAGCGGCTGACGGGCTACGCGATCGGCGGCATCTCGCCCTTCGGCTCGAAGACCGCCCTGCCGGTCTTCGCCGTCGCCGAGTGGCTGGGCCGCGAGCGCGTCGCGCTCAACGGCGGCGCGCGCGGCGTGATCCTCGAGCTCGCGTCCGCCGACCTCACCCGTCTGCTCTCACCAACCCCGATCCCGGAGTAGGAAGCCATGTTCCAGCCCGTCGACGCCCTTCAATCGCCTCGCTACAGCGGCCCTCGCACGTTCGGCCGCCTGCCGCACGTCGAGACGACCGAGGGCGTGGACGTCGCGCTCTTCGGCATGCCCTGGGACTCCGGCACCTCGTACCGGCCCGGGCCGCGCTTCGGCCCCGAGGCCGTTCGTTCGGCCTCTGCGCTGCTGCGCCCCTACAACCCTGCTCAGGACGTGATGGTGTGGGGAGCGGTCTCGTGCGTGGACTACGGCGACGCGCCCACGGTGCCCGGCTACATCGAGGACACGCTGGCGCGCATCCGGGCGTACGCGGAGGTGATCCACGGCGGCGGTGCGATTCCGCTCGGCATCGGCGGCGACCATTCGGTGACGCTGGCCGAGCTGCGTGCCGCCGCGGCGGCGCACGGACCGCTCGGCCTCGTGCACCTGGATGCCCATCACGACGTGTGGGACTCGTACTTCGGACGGCCCTACAACCACGGCACGGTTTTCAAGCGCGCCTGCGAGGAGGGCCTGCTGGATCCGGGCCGCTGCGTGCAGGCGGGCATGCGCGGCTCGCTCTACGGCCCCGGCGATTACCAGGTGTCGCGCGACCTCGGCATGACGATCCTGCCCTGGCTGGAGCTGCGCGAGCTCGGGCCGCACGCCTACGGCGAGCTCGTGCGCGAGCGCGTCGGCGCGGGGCCCGCGTTCTTCACCTTCGACGTCGACTTCGTCGATCCGGCCTTCTGCCCGGGCACGGGCACGCCCGAGGTGGGGGGCCCGACGTCGGCGGAGGCACTCGACTACGTGCGCGCCCTGCGCGGGATCGACTTCCGCGCCTTCGACGTCGTCGAGGTCGCGCCCCAGTACGACGGGCCCGGACAGGTCACGGCGCTGCTCGCGGCCAACGTGGCCTACGAGATGCTGTCGCTGGTCGCGCTCCGACGGGGATCAGCTTCCCCGACAGCCACCACATGAGCACGGCGAGCGCGTCGCCCAGGAGGATGTCGGTCACGTAGTGCTCGCCCAGGTAGACGACGGCGAACTGCTGCACGAAGGCATAGGCGGCGCCGATCGGCCACAGCCTCGGGCGCCAGCGCCAGAGGATGATCGCAGCGAGGGTCGACCACGCCCCGTGCAGCGAGGGGATCGCGGCCACGGGGTTGTCGTCGAAGAGGCGCGAGACGAGTGAGGGGTCGGTGAGCGCGCGCGGGCACTGGTGGCCGTGCTCGCGGATCCGCTCGAGCGGGCCGATGAGGCCGTGGCAGGCGGCCAGCCAGGGCGGGGCGGCGGGAAAGAGCAGGAATCCGAGCGCGGCGGCGAGGGCCGCGCCGATCGCCGCCGCGGCAGCGCGCAGGTACTCGCGCCGGCTCTCGAGCCAGAGCAGGAAGAGGGCGGCCAGCAGGCCGCCGAAGTACCAGTCGTGGGCCTTGTCGAGTGCGTGCTCGAAGGCCCCCGGCGAGCCGTCGTAGAGCCAGCCCTGCAGCCGCACGGTGGGAACGCGCCCGAGGCCGAGCACGCGATCGACGTCGATCTGGGGCCGGTAGAACGGCTCCGGGTTGATGCGGTGCGCGGCGGTCCGCGCCCACTCGTAGGCGAGCACCGCGAGCGCGAAGGGCGCGAAGTCGCGCACGTAGGCCCGGGCGCGCCGATAGACGAGCGCGGGCGCGAGCAGGACGAGGAACCAGCGGTGCGCCGAAGGCAGCAGGTCGCCCAGGCCGAGCACCCACGCGGCGAGCAGGAACGCCCCGGTCGCGAGGGCGGCCCGCCGGCTGATGCCCTGCGGGACGCGCATCCGGCGCTCGTTACTTGCGCAGCTGCGCGATGACCGCGTCGGCGAACTGCGACGTGCCCACGGCGGTGGGATCGTCCGGGCGCGGCTTGAGGTCGTAGGTGACGTCCGTGCCGTCCGCGATCACCCCGGCGATCGCGCCCTCCATGCGGTCGGCCGCGTCGCGCTCGCCGAGGTGGCGCAGCATGAGCACGCCGGAGAGCATCATCGCGGTCGGGTTGGCCTTGTTGAGGCCGGCGTACTTGGGCGCCGAGCCGTGCGTGGGCTCGAACAGCGCGACCTCGCGGCCGTAGTTGGCGCCGGGCGCGACGCCGAGGCCGCCGACCAGGCCCGCGGCCAGGTCGGAGACGATGTCGCCGTACAGGTTGGGGAGCACCATGACGTCGTACAGCTCAGGCTTCTGCACGAGCTGCATGCACATGTTGTCGACGATGCGGTCCTCGAACTCGATCTCCGGGTAGCCCTCGGCGACCTCGCGCCCGACGCGCAGCCAGAGGCCGTCGGTGTGCTTCATGATGTTCGCCTTGTGGACGATCGTGACCTTGCGGCGCCCCTCGCGGCGGGCGTACTCGAGCGCGAACTCCACGACGCGGCGAGTGCCGGCGATCGAGATCGGCTTGATCGAGATGCCGGCGTCCTCGCGGATCTGCGCGCCCGAGAGCTTCTGGATCGTGTCGCGCAGCACGGCGCAGTTGTCCGTGCCCTCCTCGAACTCGATGCCGGCGTAGAGATCCTCGGTGTTCTCGCGCACGATCACGAGGTCGACGTCGGAGTAGCGCGAGCGCACGCCCTCGTAGCTCTTGCACGGCCGCACCTGGGCGAACAGGTCGAGCGCCTTGCGCAGCGCCACGTTGACAGAGCGGAAGCCCGTGCCGACCGGCGTCGTGATGGGGCCCTTGATGGCGACGCCCGTCTTGGCGATCGACTCGATCACGGAATCGGGCAGCGGGTTGCCGCCGTGCTTCTCCATCACGTCGGCGCCGGCCTCGCGCACGTCCCAGTCGAAGGCGACTCCCGTGGCCTCCAGGACGCGCGTCGTGGCGGCGGAGAGCTCGGGGCCGATCCCGTCCCCGGGGATCAATGTGACGCGATGAGGCATGCGTTTCAGGCTAGATGATCGCTGCCGGAGCAGCGGCCGCTAGGCGCTCGCGCAGGTCGTCGAGCTGCGCAGAGAGCTCCCTTGGCAGCCGATCGCCGAAGCTCGCGAGGTGCTCGGCGAGGCTTGGCAGCTCGGCCTCCCAGCCTGGCACGTCGACGGCCAGCAGCGCCTCGAGCGCGGCGGGCGCCAGCTCGAGCCCCTCGACGGGCAGCGCCCCGGGGGCCGGCACCAGCCCGATGGCCGTCTCACTGGCGGCGGCCGTGCCCTCGCAGCGCTCGGCGATCCACGCGAGCACGCGGCTGTTCTCGCCGAAGCCAGGCCAGAGGTAGCGGTTGTCGGCGCCCTTGCGGAACCAGTTGACCTGGAAGATGCGCGGCAGCTTGCTGCTGTCCGCGGCGGCGCCCAGAGAGAGCCAGTGCGCGAAGTAGTCGCCCATGTGGTACCCGCAGAACGGCAGCATGGCGAACGGGTCGCGCCGGAGCTTGCCGACCGCGCCGGCGGCGGCGGCCGTCGTCTCCGAGGCCATCGTGGCGCCGATGAACACCCCGTGCTCCCACGAGCGCGCCTCGTACACGAGCGGCACGGTGGCGGCGCGGCGACCGCCGAGGAGGATCGCCGAGATGGGCACGCCGCCCGGGTCCTCCCACTCGGGGGCGATCGAGGGGCACTGGGCGGCCGGAACCGTGAAGCGCGCGTTCGGGTGCGCCGCCGGGGTGCCGCTCGCGGGCGTCCAGGGGTTGCCGTGCCAGTCGATCAGGGACGGCGGCGGTGCGGGCGTCATGCCCTCCCACCAGGCGTCGCCCTCGGGCGTGAGCGCGGTGTTCGTGAACACGGTGTTGCCCCAGAGGGTGGCCATCGCATTCGGGTTCGTCGCGAAGCCGGTGCCGGGCGCGACGCCGAAGAAGCCGGCCTCGGGGTTGATCGCCCAGAGCCGGCCGTCCTCGCCGAAGCGCATCCAGGCGATGTCGTCGCCCACCGTCTCGACCGTCCAGTCCGGGATCGTGGGGACCAGCATCGCGAGGTTCGTCTTGCCGCAGGCCGACGGGAACGCGCCCGCGACGTAATGCACCGCGCCGGAGGGCGCGGTCAGCTTGAGGATCAGCATGTGCTCGGCGAGCCACCCCTGCTCGTGCGCCATGACCGAGGCGATGCGCAGCGCCAGGCACTTCTTGCCGAGCAGGGCGTTGCCGCCGTAGCCCGAGCCGAACGACCAGATCTCGCGCGTCTCCGGGAAGTGCGCGATCGCCTTCGTCGCGTTGCAGGGCCAGGGGACGTCGGCCTCACCCGGGGCGAGCGGCGCTCCCAGCGAGTGCACGCACGGCACGAACTCGCCGTCGTCGCCCAGCTGCGCGAGCGCCTCCGCGCCCATGCGCGTCATCGCCCGCATCGAGACCGCCACGTAGGCCGAGTCGGTCAGCTGCACGCCGATGTGCGCGCCGGCAGCGCCCAGCGGGCCCATCGAGAACGGCACGACGTAGAGCGTGCGGCCCCCCATCGCGCCGGCGAAGAGCGCGAGCAGCTCCGCCCGCATCTCGGCCGGGTCGCGCCAGTTGTTGGTCGGGCCGGCGTCGTCGCGCTCGCGGCTGCAGATGAACGTGCGGTCCTCGACGCGCGCGACGTCGCCCGGGTCGGAGCGCGCCCAGTAGGAGCCGGGCCGCAGCTCGTCGTCCAGCCGCGTGAAGGTGCCCGCCTCGACGAGGCCGGCGCAGAGCAGCGCGTGCTCCCCCTCGGAGCCGTCGCACCAGTGCACCTGCTCGGGCTCGAGCACGGCGGTCCACTCGTCGACCCAGGCACGCAGGCCCGCGTGGCCGGTCGGAGCGACGGATGCCTGCACGAACTCGGCGCCGGTCACGCAGTTCCGCCTGTCCGAATCGCCATCACGGGGGACCATAACCGAGCGTGCGCGCTCTCAATCCTCCTTCACGAGCCGGGGGCGCCGGTAGACCGAGGTGCCGGCCGCCTGATCGCCGATCCGCTGTCGCCGCTTCGTGCTCGCGATCGCGAAGCCCCCGATCAGGTAGATGCCGGGGAAGGCGTCGACGAAGCGGAAGACGGTGCGCACGAGCGCAGCGCGCAGATCGCACGGCGTGTCGTCGAGATAGCGCACCTCGAGGCCCGTCAGCCGCTTGCCGGGAGTCTGCCCGCCGTGCGACTCGAGCCAGGTGAAGCCGGCGACCAGCGCGAGCACGCCGAGCAGCACGCCGTGCGCGGGATAGGCCTCGTAGGGCAGCCACACGGTCAGCGCGCTCGGAACGAGGTCGATCGACCCGGCCAGTGCTCGCATCCGCACCGGCGCCGGAGACGCTGCCGTGATCTGCGGCACCGCAGTCTCCAGTCCGTCGGTCATGGCACGGACAGGCTACCTCTATGATCCGGAGCGGCGCACCTGCGCCCTTTCTTCCCTCGGTACTTCCCTGGAGGATCCTTGCTTCGGCACGACGTCGTGGTGGTTGGTGCGGGGCTTGCGGGCATGCGAGCCGCCATCGAGGCCAAGCGCGCGGGCGCCGACGTCGCGATCATCTCCAAGCTGCATCCGACGCGCTCGCACTCGGGCTCGGCCGAGGGCGGGATCAACGCCGCGCTCGGCAACGCCGCCGAGGACAGCCCGGAGACGCACACCTTCGACACCGTCAAGGGGTCGGACTACCTGGGCGATCAGGACGCGATCGAGATCATGTGCAGCGAGGCGCCCGGCGATATCTACGAGCTCGAGCACATGGGCGCCGTCTTCTCGCGCTTCGCCGACGGCCGCATCGCGCAGCGGCCCTTCGGGGCCGCGGGCTCGCCGCGCACCGTCTACTCGGCCGACATCACGGGCCACGTGCTCATCCACGTGCTCTACGAGCAGCTGCTGAAGTACCAGGTGCCGGTCTACGAGGAGTTCTTCGCGCTCGACCTCGTGGTCGACGGCGGCCGCTGCGTCGGCGTCCTCGCCTGGGACATCGTCTCGGGCGGCGTGCACGGCATCTCCGCGCACAACACGATCCTCGCCACCGGCGGCGTCGGGCGCATGTACTACGGCACGACCAACGCCTATGCCTGCACGGGCGACGGCATGTCGATGGCCTGGCGGGCGGGCGTGCCGCTCAAGGACATGGAGTTCATGCAGTTCCACCCGACGACACTGAAGTCGAACGGCGTGCTGATCACGGAGGGCTGCCGCGGCGAGGGCGCCTACCTGCGCAACTCGAACGGCGACCGCTTCATGGCCGCTGCGGCGCCGAACGCGATGGAGCTCGCCTCGCGCGACGTCGTCTCGCGCGCAGAGACGCGGGAGATCGAGGAGGGGCGCGGCGTGGATGGCTGCGTCCTGCTCGACCTCACCCACCTCGGCGCCAAGAAGATCCTCACGCGCCTGCCCGGCTCGCGCGAGCTGGCCATGGACTACGCGGGCGTCGATCCCATCCTCGAGCCGATCCCGGTGCGCCCCGGCGCCCACTACCACATGGGCGGCGTGGACACGGACTCGGACGGGCAGACGATCCTCCCCGGGCTGTATGCCGCAGGCGAGTGCGCGTGCGTGTCGGTGCACGGCGCCAACCGCCTCGGCGGCAACTCGCTGATGGAGACGATCACCTTCGGCCGCCGCTCCGGCAGCCACGCGGGCGCCGACTCGGTCGCCAACCGCAACGGCGGCCTGGTCGCCGAGGCCGCGGTGCGCGATGCCGAGAGCCGCATCCGTGCCATCTTCGGGCGCTCGGGCGGCGAGCGGCCCTGGCAGGTGCGCGAGGAGCTCGCGACGTCCATGTACGACGACGCCGGCGTGTTCCGCAACGACGAGCGCCTGCGGCGCTGCCTGACCGCCGTCGGCGATCTGCGCGAGCGCGTGGCGAAGGTCGTGGTCGACGACACCGGCGACCGCTTCAACACCGACCTCGTGTCGGTGCTGGAGCTCGAGAGCCTGCTCGAGATGGCCGACTGCCTCGTCACGGGCGGCCTGGCCCGCCAGGAGTCCCGCGGCGCGCACAACCGTCTCGACCACCCGGAGCGCGACGACGAGAAGTGGCTGAAGCACACGCTTGCGTGGTGCGACGGCGGCCAGGTGCGGCTCGACTACAAGCCGGTCACGATGACCCGCTTCGAGCCCATGGTGCGGAGCTACTAGTGCCCAGCCGGCAGCACACGCACGCTCGAGCTACCTCCGGAACAGAGCACTAGAAAGGCCCGCGGATGGAAGTCACGCTCAAGATCCGGCGCTCGCCCGACGGCGCCTCGCATACCACCGAGACCTACACGGTCGACGTCCCCGAGACGGCGACGCTGCTGGACGCCCTCGACGCGGTCAAGGACAAGCGCGACGGCACCCTCGCCTATCGCAAGTCCTGCCGCATGGCGGTCTGCGGCTCGTGCGGCATGCGCATGGACGGCGGCGCGGTGCTGGCCTGCAAGACGGCCATGAAGCCGATCGTCGAGGCCGGCCACGTGCCGACGGTCTCGCCCATGGGCAACCTGCCGGTGATCAAGGACCTGGTCGTCGACATGGAGCCGTTCTGGGCCAAGATCAGGGCGGTCAAGCCGTTCCTGCAGACCGAGGTGCATCCGGACAAGGAGCACCTCGTCGACATGCCGGTGCAGACCGCGAACCTCGGCAAGGAGGCGCTCTGCATCATGTGCGGCTGCTGCGTCTCCGAGTGCAACTCGATGGAGGCCGACCCCGATTTCCTCGGCCCGGCGGCGCTGGCCAAGGCGCAGCGCTTCGTCGGGGATCAGCGCGAGGGCGACGACGACCGGCGCAGGCGCCTCAAGGACCTGAACGGCGCGCACGGCATTTGGGACTGCACGCGCTGCTACTTCTGCAATCAGCGCTGCCCCAAGGGCGTCGATCCGCGGGACGCGATCGCCAAGCTCGGCGCGCAGACGTTCCGCTTCGGCGCGGGCTCGGAGTTCGGGGCCAAGACCAACATGTTCGCGCCGGTCGGCACGGTCGTCGAGCCGGGCGTCGCGCACGCGCAGGTGTTCGTCGACTCCACGCACCGCGGGGGCTTCCTCGACGAGACGCAACTGGTGCCGAAGACGATCGGCCCGCTGGCCGCGGCGCTCGACGTCCCCTTCGCCCTGCGGCTGGCCCGCGCCGGCAAGGTGCCGAACCCGCTGCACAAGCACAAGGCCAAGAACAACGACGAGGTCAAGCGGCTCTGGAAGCTGCTCGAGGCGCAGGCGCGCGAGCGACCGGGGCTCGGCACCAACCACCCGTCCCTGATCAACTCCCACGACTGAGGCGGGCGGCATGCAGGATCGCTACGCGTACTACCCGGGCTGCCTCGCCAGCCTCTCGCAGAAGGAGCTCGACTCCTCGACGCGCGCCGTGTGCGCGAAGCTCGGCGTGGAGCTCGTCGAGCTGGAGTCGATGACGTGCTGCGGCGCCGGTGACATCCACGAGGCCAAGCCCGACTACTACCTGCACCTGAACGCGCGCATCCTGGGGCAGGCCGAGGCGCTCGGTATCCCGGTGATCCTCACGATCTGCAACGTCTGCACGCTCAACCTGCGGCAGGCGAACAAGAAGCTCAAGCAGGACCCTGCAGAGCTCGCCCGCGTCAACCAGAACCTGGCCGAGGTCGGGGCTGCGACGTACTCGGGTGACGTCGAGGTGCGCCATCTGCTCTGGGAGGTCTCCGAGGGCGACGGCTACGAGCGCTTCAAGCAGATCGCGGTGCGCTCGCTGGAGGGGCTGCGCGTCGCGCCCTTCTACGGCTGCCAGATCCTGCGGCCGTCGAAGCTGCTCGGCTTCGAGAACGCCGACTCGCCGCAGTCGCTCGAGCGGCTGATCGAGGCCTGCGGAGCGGAGGCGATCGACTACGAGGCCAAGGTCAAGTGCTGCGGCTTCCCGATCGTGCTCGCGCGCGAGGACGTGGCGCTCGGCATGGCCGTGCAGCCGCTCTCCCAGGCGCGGGACGCCGGCGCCGACGTCATCGTCACGCCCTGCCCGCTCTGCCACCTCTCGCTCGACGCCTGGCAGCAGAAGGCCGAGAAGCACGCGGGCCGGCCGCTCAACGTGCCGATCTTGCATCTCGCGCAGCTGCTCGGCGCGGCGGCGGGCATCCGCGAGGACGAGCTGAAGTTCAAGCGCCACGTCGTGCGCCTCTCCTCCGAGGTGCAGGACAAGCTGCTGCGGCCCCGAGGGGCCCCGGTTGCCGGCGACTGATCTGCGGTAGAGCCGCACCGTGCGCGTCGCAGCGCTCGCCGACCTGCACGGCCGGATCGAGGGCGTGGTCGTTCCGCCCTGCGACCTCGTCGTCATTGCAGGCGACCTGAGCCCGTTCTCCTGGAAGCAGGCGCCCAGCCAAGTGCCGTGGCTCGAGGCCGTCTTCGCGCCCTGGCTGGAGCGCGTCGCCGAGGCCGCGGGCGCTCCGGTCGTGGGCATCGCGGGCAACCGCGACTTCGCCTGGTGGTGGGATCGCCGCGTCTTCGAGAAGCTGCCCTGGACCTATGTCTGCGACGAGGAGGTGACGCTCGCGGGGGCGCGCGTGTACGGCTCGCCCTGGTGCCCTCGGCGCCGTGCCCGCCCCAAGGCGGACGAGCCCCAGCCGCCCTCGCCGCCGCTGCCGGAGGGCGCGAAGGTGCCGCACTGGCCTCCGCGCGGGCGGGGCGGGGTGTTCATGGCGGCCTCGGAGGACGAGCTCGCCGAGCGCTTCGCCGCGATCCCCGACGGCGTCGACCTCCTGATCACGCACACGCCGCCGCGCGGCCACGGCGATCTGACCTCGACCGGCGAGCACGTGGGCTCCACGGCCTTGCTCGCCGCGATCGAGGCCAAGCAGCCGTCGCTCGCGATCTTCGGCCACATCCACGAGGGCAGGCGCGAGCCGACGCGGGCGGCCCGCACGCTGTGCGCGAACTCGGCCATCTGCGACCGCTGGTTCGAGCGCCGAAACCAGCCGTGGCTGATCGACGTGGACCTCGCACGCGCTCGGCGGTGCTCGTCGCCGGCGACGATGGTGAAGAGTTAGTGAACACTCACTAGTCTGCTATCTTGCCCCGGTGGAGATCGCCGGAGCACCCGATCAGGCGCCTGCCCGCCAGCGTCTCGGCGCGGATGAGCGCCGCGCCTCGATCATCGCCGCTGCGCGCGTGCTGTTCTCGCGCAACGGCTTCCGCGGCACGGGCACCAGTGACATCGCCGCGGCAGCCGGCTGCTCCGAGCCCGTGATCTACAAGCACTTCGCCTCCAAGCAGGCGCTCTTCGCAGCGGTGCTGGAGGATTGCACGCGCGTCATGGGGGAGCGCTTCTCGGCCGCCACGGCGGAGGGCGGCGACCTCTTCACCTCGTACCTGCGCTTCGTGCGCGGCCTGATGGGCGATCCCAAGGTGGCCGAGGTGGCGCGCCTGCGCTACCTCGCGCTCACGCTGACCAACGAGCCCGAGATCCGGGCGGGCCTCTCGCGCATGATGAGCGCCTGGCACGCCGGCGTGCGCGCGGCGGTCGAGGACGGTCGCGCCCGCGGGCGCATCCGCTCGGATGCCGACGTCGCCTCCGTCTCGATGCTCTTCATGGGCCTCGGGCTTGCGGCGGGCTTCGTCGGCGCCGTCGACGGCGAGGAAGCGCTCGCCAGCTTCCCGCAGCACTTCGACGCGCTCGTCGACCTTCTCACACCGATCCAAGGGGGGACCGGATGAATGCCAATCGACTCGAGCGGGCGAACCACAAGTGGTGGACCCTCGCCGCCATGTGCTTCGCGCTCTTCATGATCATGCTCGACAACACCGTCGTGAACGTCGCGCTGCCGTCCATCCAGCGCTCGCTCAAGACCACGCCGGAGAACCTGGAGTGGACGATCAATGCCTACTTCCTGTCGTTCGCGGCCTTGATCCTGCTGGGCGGCAAGCTCGGCGACCGCTTCGGGCGCAAGCGGATCTTCCTCGTCGGGCTCGTGATCTTCACGCTCTCATCGGCGGCCTGTGCGCTCTCGACGAGCGATGCGGGGCTGATCTCCGCCCGTGTCGTGCAGGGCATCGGCGCGGCGCTGATGAATCCGCTCTCGCTGTCCATCATCGTGGCGGCGTTCCCGCGCCACCAGGTGCCGACCGCGATCGGGATCTGGGCCGGCATCTCCGGCCTCGGCCTCGCCATCGGCCCGCTGCTCGGCGGCTTCCTCGTGGAGCACGTCGACTGGTCGGCGGTGTTCTGGATCAACGTGCCGATCGGCGTGCTCGCGGCGGCGGCGACGCTCTGGTTCGTGCAGGAGTCGAAGGATCCCACTGCGCGCAGCTTCGACATCGCCGGAACGGTGCTGGTCACGGGAGGCCTGTTCGCGCTCGTCTGGGCCCTGATCCGCACGAACTCGCACAGCTGGCGGTCGGGTCAGACCCTGGGCTTCCTCGTCGTGGCCGCGGTGCTGCTCGTCGGCTTCGTCGTCTGGGAGGACCGCCAGTCGGACCCGATGATCCCCCTCGCGTTCTTCCGCAAGCGCGCCTTCGACGTCGCCGTCGCGTCGGTCGGGCTGATCGGCTTCTCGATGTTCGGGATCATCTACTTCCTCACGCTCTACCTGCAGAACGTGCGCGGCTACTCGGCCATCGAGTCGGGCCTGCGCACGCTGCCGATGACGCTCATGGTGATCCTGATCGCGCCCGTGGCGGGCAGGCTCTCGGCGCGCATCGGACCGCGTCCGCTGATGTCGGGCGGGATGCTGATCATGTCGCTCGGGCTCGCCTCGCTGACGCGGCTCTCGATCGACGCGTCCTACTGGACGGTCATCTTCCCGTCGTTCATCTGCGTGGGCGCCGGCATCGCGATGTCGATGCCGACGACCACGGGCGTGGCGATGGGATCGGTCGACCCGGCGCGAGCGGGCATCGCCTCGGGCGTGATCAACTCCTCGCGGCAGGTCGGCGGCGCGCTCGGCGTGGCCGTGCTCGGCTCGATCGCGGCGACCGTGGCAACGGCCCACTGGGGCGACAACGCGCCCGCGGCGCTGCAGAGCACGAGCCACCGCTTCGACTCGCTCGTGGTCGGCGGGCAGGTCGCGCCTCTGGGGCGCCTGGCCGGCGCGCCGGCGCAGCTGGCTGCGAGCCATGCCTTCATCGACGGCGTCACGACCGCGATGACCGTCGGCTCGCTACTCGCGCTGAGCGGATCGGTGATCGCCTTCATCGGCCTGCGGGGCTTCCGCCCGGTGACGGCACCGCAAGGCGCGCCCGCCCAGGTGGCGGTCGAGGTCTGAGGCGCCGCTCCGGCTGCTCTCTGGTCACGTTCTGTGCGGAAGCGCGTCCACCCCGGCCGCTAGGTTGCCGGGGTGGACGCCGCCGCACATCTGCAGCGCCTGTTCGGGCACGCCTCGTTTCGCCCCGGGCAGCAGCAAGCCGTCGAGGCGGCATTCGCAGGGCGTGACGCGCTCGTCGTGATGCCCACCGGCTCGGGCAAATCGCTCTGCTACCAGCTCCCGGGCCTGGCGCTCGAAGGGCTGACGATCGTCATCTCCCCGCTGGTCGCGCTGATGCGCGACCAGGGCGACGCGCTCGCCCGTGCCGGCCATGGCGCGGCGCGCGTGCTCAACGCCTCGCTCCCGCCCGGCGAGGCGGACTCCGTGCTCGGCGCCCTCTCGGACGGCTCCTGCGGGCTCGTGCTGGTGGCTCCGGAGCGCTTCGGCGACGCGCGCTTCCGCGGCGCCCTGCAGGGCCGCGAGATCGCGCTCTTCGCCGTCGACGAGGCGCACTGCCTGAGCGAGTGGGGCCACGATTTCCGCCCCGACTACCTCCGCCTGGCGGACGCGCGGGACGCCATCGGCGCCCGCTGCACGATGGCGCTGACCGCCACGGCGACGCCTCGCGTGGCGGCCGACATCATGCGCGCGCTGCGGCTGCGCGATCCCGTCGAGGTGCGCACCGGCGTAGATCGTCCCAACCTCACCTTCGACGTTGCGGCTGTGCAGGGCGAGCGCGCCCGGCTGGCGCTGCTCGCCGCCGGCCTCGCCGACCCCTCGCAGCGGCCGGCGATCGTCTACGCGGGCACCCGTGCGCGCTGCGAGGACGTGGCCGAGAAGCTGCGCGAGGCCGACCTGCCCGCCGAGGCGTATCACGCAGGGCTCGGCTCGGCCGAGCGCGATGCCCGCCAGTCGCGCTTCATGTCGTCCGGCGACGGCGTCATGGTCGCGACGACCGCGTTCGGCATGGGCGTCGACAAGGCCGATGTCCGCTCCGTCTGGCACTGGTCGCTGCCGGCCTCGCTCGAGGGCTACTACCAGGAGTCCGGCCGCGCCGGCCGGGATGGCAGTCCGGCGCGCTGCGTGCTGCTCTACGCGCCGGCCGACCGCGGGCTGGTCGCGCACTTCATCCGGCAGTCCGAGGTCGGCCGCGACGACGTCAACGGGTTGCTGGCGCTGGTCGCCGGCCACAGTGACGCCGACGGGCGCTTCGCCGTCTCGCTCGGGGGTCTGGGGGAGCGCTCGAGGGCGCTCGTCGCCGTGGCCGAGCGCATCGGCGCCGTCGAGCTCGAGCCGGGACGCGTCGACGAGGCGCGGGGCAGGCTGCTGCTGCGCGCAGTCGGGCATCGGCGCGCCAGCGAGGTCGAGAGCGCCTCTCGGCACTTCGCGCGGCAGCGCTGGGACGCACTGGCTGCGATCACGGCGTACGCGGCCGGCGGCGAGTGCCGCCGCGCCGTTCTCCTGCGCCACTTCCGCGACCCCCATCCAGCGGCGCCCGCCGGCCGCTGCTGCGACATCTGCGAGCCTCCCGGCGACCTGGCCGGCGGCGGCATCGACGTGACGGCGCTGCGGGCCGCGGTGCTCGGCGTTGCGATCGCTGCACGGCCCTCCGTCGGCCGCACGGGCCTCGATCAGATCCTGCGCGGGCTCGACCGCATGCGCGCCCGCTACGCCGACGTGCCGGGGTTCGGAAGCGCGGCGGGTCTCGGCCGCAGTGCGGTGCTCGCCGCGATCGACGCGGTGATCGCGGACGGCGAGCTCGCCTCGAGCGGCGGGGCGCGCCCCGTCCTGAGGGCTCCCGGGACCCGGGGCGGCAGCTCCGCAGCGGCGGTCGCGACCCCTCCCGCCGATGCCGCCCTGGCAGCTCGCCTGCGCGACTGGCGGCTCGAGCGCTCCCGCGCAGATGGCGTGCCCGCCTACGTCGTCGCGACGAACGCGTGCCTCGACGAGGTCTGCCGCCGGCTCCCGGGCGACGAGGACGAGCTCGCCGAGGTGCCGGGCATGGGGCCGGCCCGTGTCGAGCGTTACGGCCAGGACCTGCTCGAGCTCGTGCGCGCGGGCGCGGGAGCAGGGCCTTCCCGCCCGCCTCTGCCCGTATGATGCCCGTCAGTGAGCGACAAAGAAGAGAAGATCGAGTTCGAGGGCGAGGTTACGGAAGCACTCCCCAACACAATGTTCCGCGTGCGGCTCGACAACGACCACGAGGTGCTTACCCACATCTCGGGCAAGATGCGCCGGCATTACATCCGCATCCTGCCGGGCGACCGCGTGAAGGTCGAGTTGTCGCCGTACGATCTGACGCGCGGGCGCATCGTTTACCGCTACCGCTGACGGGGAGGATCCCCTCGTGGGTCTGATCTCCCGAGCCGTCTCCGGTCGAGTCGTCGACGAGCTGTCGGTGCGGCTGGCCGGCGCGACGGAGCAGGCGATCGAGCAGGTCGTGCGGCGCCGCGGCGATGCGGTCAGGGCCGCCGTCGAGGTCGTCCGCCTGAAGCACCCGGATGCCACGCCGAACGACGTCGCCCGGCTGATCGTCTACCAGCGCAGCAAGCTGTCCGCCGTGACGGGCGCCGTCTCGGCGCTGCCGGGTGCCTTCCCGGGCGTCGGCACGGCCACCGAGATCGGCGCGGGCCTGGCCGATGCCGCCGCGCTCGTCTACACGCAGGTCGCCTTGATCCTCGCCATCGCCGCGGCCTACGACCACGACCTCGGCAATCACGATGCGCGCGCGGCGGACATCCGCATCGTGCTGGCGCTCGACGCCGGCGTGGCGAAGTTCGGCAAGCACGGCGTCGAGCTGTCCGACGGAGAGCGGCTCGACCCGGGCGATCACGCGCTCTCGGCCGAGCTCAACAAGGAGCTCGGGGCGATGATCGTGAAGCGCACCGCGCGCCGGCGGGCCCGTACCTTGCTGGGTCGCGAGATCCCGTTCGGCGTGGGCGTCGCGATCGGCGCCGGCGCCAACTTCAAGGCCATCCGCCACACGGGCCGCACGGCGCTCCGCTACTACGACTTCACCGCCAAGGCCTCGGCCGCAGCCTGATCGAGCGCCGGAGGGCGCTCTCGTCAGCCGGCGCGCAGAGCCGTTCGTTCCGGCACACCCGCGGCACGTGGGCCGGGCCTACTCTCGGCGCATGAGATTCGCCTACGCACTCGCCGCCCTCGTTCTCGTGCTGATCGCGGGCGTCTCGCTCGTCGCAAGCCGGCGAGGCGGCTCCCCGCTGGCCGGCCGCGTGACCTACGTGATCGACGGAGACACCGTCGTCGTCAAGCTCGACTCCGCGCAGCCGGTGCACGTTCGCCTGATCGGCATCAACACGCCCGAGATCGCGCACTTCGGCAAGCCGGGGGAGTGCTTCGGCATCCGCGCGGCGACGATCACGCGGCGGCTCGCGCTCGGGCATCGCGTGCTGTTGCAGGCGGGACGGGAGCGCCACGATCGCTACGGGCGGCTGCTCGCGTACGTTCGGGTGCTCGGCGGCCCCGACGACCTCGAGCGCAGCTTGCTCGTGCGCGGCGCGGCGCACACGCTGGCGATCCCGCCGAACGTCGACCGCGCGGCGGCGTACTCGGACGTCGAGCGTGCGGCTCGCCAGGCGGGCCGGGGCCTCTGGAGCGCGTGCCCGCCTGCCTGAGGCGGTCCCCGTAGACTTGCTCCATGAGCGACGAGATCGCAGAGCTGCGAGCCATTGCGAAGGCAATGGCGCCGCCGCCCGAGGAACTGCACGCGTACCTGGCAAAGGTGCGGGAGCGCGCGTACGCCATCACCGACGACGAGGTCGAGCAGCTGAAGGCGCGCGGGCTCTCCGAGGACGAGATCTTCGAGCAGACGGTCGCTGTCGCGATCTCCCAGGGCCTCCGCCGCTACGACGCGGCCATGGGCGCGATCGGATGATGCGCCTCTCGGTCGTCGATCACGGCCACGCCCCCGAGCAGGCGGCGTTCCTGCAGCAGGCGCGCGAGCGCAGCGGGCGCGAGCCGTTCGGGGTGGTCAAGACCCTCGTCTACCGGCCGGAGATCTTCGGCGACCCCTTCACGCGCGAGTTGCACCGGGTGATGCGCGGCCCGTCGGAATGGAGCGCGGGGGAGCGCGAGCTCTTCGCGGGGTTCACGTCGCTGCTCAACCAGTGTCCCTTCTGAACGCGCTCCCACGGCGCAGTTGCGTCGTACGCGCTCGGTGAGGACGTCTGGCAGGCGGTCGTGGACGACTGGCGCACCGCCCCTCTGAGCCCCGCGCTGGCGGCCACGCTCGCATTCCTCGAGAAGCTGACGCTGCGACCCGAGGAGCTGACGCGCGCCGACGCCGATGCCGTGCGCGCCACCGGCGTCTCCACGCGGGCGCTGCGCGACGCGGCCACGATCTGCTCACTCTTCAACATGATCGTGCGGCTGGCCGACTCCTTCGGCTGGGACGTGCCGGAGTGGGACGTGCTGATCGCACGCGCGCCGCTCATGCACGATGGCGGCTACGACCTCGGCGCCGTGCTCAAGCGCGCCTGAGGCAGTTCGGAGAGCGGGCTCGCCCCGTGGGAGCACGCCGGCCGGGGGGCGGCCTGCGACGGAAGGGCCGCCCGCGCCCGGCCGGGCTTGACAGCCAAGGCTGCCAATTCCGCAGCTCCAGCGTTCGCCGCCTCCCTGCGGTCGACCCTGCAGCGTTCCGGCTGCGACTATACCAACCGATGGTGCGTTGGCAAAGGAGCGTCGCGGCGGTTGCGGCGGCCGGAATCGCGGCCTCCGGAGCGGAGGCGCGCACGCTTCGCCGGCGCGTCCGCGAGATCACGATCCCGGCGCTCCCGACCGCACTCGACGGGCTCACCGTCCTGCACATCTCGGATGTGCACGCGGGCTTCGGGCCGGGCCTCGCCCTGCTGCGTCAGAGCGCGCGCTGGGCGGCAGAGATCAGGCCGGACATCACCGCCGTGACGGGCGACCTGGTGGCCCGCCGCCGGGGGGCGCCCGGGTTCGCCGCGGCCTGCGCGGAGCTCGCGGCGTCCACTCGGCACGCATCGGTCGCCGTGCTCGGCAACCACGATCGCGCCCATGGCAGGGATCCCTTCGCCCAGGGCTGGGACGCCGCCGACCTGGGCGGCCTGACGCTGCTCGACGGCGCTGCCACGGAGCTCTCGATCGGCGGGCACCGCGTCAGCATCGGCGGCGCGTCCGCCGAGCGCATCCGGCTGGAGCCGGGCTACGACCCGGCCGTGCACCTCGACCCGAGCGCCGATCTGCGCGTCCTGCTCTGCCACTTTCCCGACATGCTGCCGCGGATCGCCTCCGGGATCGCACACCTGGTGCTCGCGGGACACCTCCACGCGGGGCAGATCTGCGCCCCCTGGCCGGGCGGACGCATCGGCCTCGCGCACCCGCGCTCGGGCCCGATCTCGCCGATCGAGGCGAGCAACGGCACTGTGATGCACGTCTCTCCGGGGATCGGCACGACGTTCGTCCCGATGCGGTTCCTGGCCCGTCCCGAGGTCACGCTGCTGCGGCTCCGCTCGCTCTGAGGCCCTGGCGGAGTCGCGCTCGCTACCCTTGGCTGGCGATGGCGATCCAGCATCTCACAGGAGCGACGGAGCCACGCAGGCCCGATGTCTGCCGGAGTTGCGTGTGGTGGCAGACGAACGGCCGCTCCGTCGACAAGCGGCGCTGGATCCAGGACGTGGAGGACGAGTTCGGCGCCTGGGGCGAGATCTACCTCGACGGCGATCGCCATGTGGCCTCGCTGCAGTTCGGCCCCGCCGCGGCATTTCCCCGGGCGCGCACGCTGCCCGCCGGGCCGGCATCCGACGACGCGGTGCTCGTGACCTGCGCGTACCTCTCCGACCCGTCCAGCCCGTGGTCGCTCCAGAGCCTCTTTCTGGCCTGCATCGGCGCCTGCCACGAGCGCCGCGTCACCGCCATCGAGGCGTTCGCGTTCGTGCACGCCGCCGAGGCCGAGTTCGCCGAGCGCTTCCTGCAGCATCGCACCGTGTTCCCCCGCGACTTCCTCGCCGACTACGGCTTCCGGACGCTGCGCAGCGCAGGGCGGGTGGAGCTGATGCGGCTCGAGCTCGGCGGACTGCAGCCGGCGGCCGAGGACGGCTTCGTCGCGCAGGCGGTGCGGCGCGCCGCGGAGATGATCTCGGGACCTCCGCCGCTGCCCGCGCCCGCTTCGTGACGCGGCAGGCCGCTGCTCGAGCTTCCGAGCATGGCAAGAGACGGCGTGCCGGTCCGGCTCGCCGCCTCTGCCGAGGGTGATGTCGCGCCTGAACGGCACCACCACAGCTCCGAGGAGCTGGCTTCCTGACCGTTTCGCTCGATCACGCGGATCGAGCTTCCCGGCTCCCGTCAGCCAGTCACCAGTTTAGATCGCAGATCGGACATCGGTCAACTGGCCGATGTGCCAGCGGCGAGCACCTCGGCGGCGGCCCGCGCTCCGCTTCGCAGCGCCCCCTCGAGCGTACCGGCGAACTCCGCCGCCGTGTGCTCGCCGGCCACGTGGATGCGCCCGTGCGGGGCGGCGACTGCTTCGTCGTCGCGATCCGACCAGCCGGGAGGATGGCTGGAGTACGACCCCGCGGTGAGCGGATCGGCGCCCCAGCGCGTGAGCACCGCCTGCTCGCCCAGGGCCAGCTCGGGACGGAGGTCGGCGAGTGCCGCGCGCCACCGCCCGGCGCCTTGCTCGAGAGCGAGGGCGGCCTCCGCGTGCGCGCCGCCGGCGAACGCCGACACGACGGTTCCCAGGGCTCCCGCGGCTCCACTCGCCGTCCAGCTCCAGAAGGCGCAGTCGACCGATTGCACCGCGCCGGGCGGCGCAGCTGCGGTCAGCGGAACGTGCAGCTTGCTCGCCACGCCGAACCCCAGCCGCCCATAGCTCCGCCGCTCGGATAGGTGCGGGAGGAGAGCCAGCGCGAGCGGCAAGGGGAGAGCCAGCACCGCTCGGTCGACGTGCGTCGTCACGCCCGCGGCCGTCACGGCTACCGCGTCGTCGTCCGCTGACAACGCGTCCACAGGGCAGCCGAGGCGAACGCGATCGCCGAGCTCGCGGGCGAGCGCGATCGCGAGCGCGTCGTTGCCCCCGGTCAGGCGCGACGAAGGCTCGTCCTCGGCCGCCTCGCCTGCGCGCAGCTCGGCGCTGATGAGCCAGCCGGCCGAGACGTGCGCGAGCTCGACGGTGCAGGTGCCTTCGAGCCGGCGCAGGAGCGCGAGGCGGGAGAGCGCGTCGAGTGGCGTGCGCGCGAGTGCGTCTGCGGCCGAGAGGCCGGCAGCGGCGTCACCGAGCGAGCGCACCGTTCGCGCCAGAGTCGCGTCCGCCTCGAGCAGGACTGCCGGCAGTCGCCGCCCGTCCGTGTGCACCTCCCGGTCGGCGAAGGCGAACCCGTGCTCGGTGGACGACAGGCCGTACTCGGCTGCACGGGCGCGAACGCAGTCGTAGCCGGCCTCGATGAACTCGCCGCCGCGCTCGTAGCGCGCGCCGTCGGGCATGACGCCTGACCACGCGCGCCCGCCCACGCGGTCGCGCGCCTCGAATACCGTGACGTCTGCTCCGGCGCGCGCGAGATCGACGGCGGCGGCGAGGCCGGCCAGGCCCGCGCCGATGACCGCGACGCGCATGGTCAGGCGGCGGAGCGGAGCAGGCTCTCGCGCACCAGCAGGTCGGCGATGTCGACCGCGTTGGACGCAGCGCCCTTGCGCAGGTTGTCGGCCACGACCCAGAGCGCGAGCGCGTTCGGATCGCCGAGATCGCGGCGAATCCGGCCCACGAGCACGCCCTCCCGGCCCTCGGCGGCGATCGCCATGGGGTACTCGTGGCCGGCGGGGTCATCGACCAGCGCGATGCCCGGCTCGGCGGCCAGCAGCGCGCGCGCCTCGTCGGGCGAGATGGGCTCGCGCGTGCGCACCCAGACGGCCTCAGAGTGCGAGGTCACGACGGGCACCCGCACGCAGGTCGCGCTGACGCGCAGGTCCGGCAGCTCGAGGATCTTGCGCGACTCGTTGACGAGCTTGAGCTCCTCATCGGTGTAGCCGTCGTCGCCCTGCAGCGATCCCGCGAAGGGAATGACGTTGAACGCGATGCGGTGCGGGTAGACGCCGGCCGGCGGCTGCTCGCCCGCCAGCACGGCGGCGGACTGCTCGCGGAGGGCGTCGATCGCCTTCTGCCCGGTGCCGGAGACCGACTGATAGGTCGCAACCGTGACGTGCTCGAGGGGTGAGCGGCGGTGCAGCGCGGCGAGCACCGGCATGAGCTGCATCGTCGAGCAGTTGGGGTTGGCGATCACGCCCGCGTGCTCGCGCGCCGCGTGCGGGTTCACGTCTGCGACCACCAGCGGGACGCCGTCGTCCATGCGGAAGGCGGAGGAGTTGTCGACCACGACGGCACCGGCGGCAACGGCCACGGGCGCCCACTCGCGCGAGCGGGCCGCGCCGGCCGAGAAGATCGCGATCTCGATGCCGTCGAAGCTGCGCGGCCCGACGGCCTGCACCGTCAGATCTCGTCCGGCATGGCGGATGACGGTGCCCGCGGAGCGCTCCGAGGCGAGCAGGCGCAGCTCCTCGAGCGGAAAGGACCGCTCCTCGAGCACGCGCAGGAGGGTCGAGCCGACGGCTCCGGTGGCGCCGAGGATCGCGAGGCGGGTCACCTCAGGCCTCCACGGCCGGCGGCGTCTCGAGCTCGAAGGCGTCGTGCAGCGCGCGCACCGCCGTCGGCAGCTCGTCGCGGGAGATCATGCAGCTGATCTTGATGGGAGAGGTGGAGATCATGCGCAGGTTGATGTCGAGATCGGCCAGCGTGCGGAACATGCGCGCTGCCACGCCCGGATGTGAGCGCATGCCCGCGCCGATCAGCGAGACCTTGCCCATGGAGTGGTCCTCCTCGACCTCCAGCGGGCCGAGCGAGCGCTCCGCGAAGGCGAGTGCGCGCCGCGTGCCGGGGACGTCCTCGTGCGGGACCGAGAACGACAGCTCGGCGACGCCGTGCACGACGTTCTGGATGATGGTGTCGACGTTGACGTGCTCGGCGGCGACCGAGTCGAACACGGTCGCGGCGGCGCCGGGACGGTCAGGGATGCCTGTCAGCGTGAAGATGACCTCGCTCTGCGAGTGCGTCACGCCGGAGATGATCGGGTGTTCCATGACTTCCTCGGCGGGAACGATCCAGGTGCCCTCCTCCTGCGAGAACGTGGAGCGGGAGTGGACGCGGACATTGTGGTTGCGCGCGAGCTCGACCGAGCGCAGCATCAGCACCTTGGCGCCGGAGGCCGACATCTCGAGCATCTCCTCGTAGGAGATGCGCGGCAGCTTGCGGGCCCCGGGCACGATGCGCGGGTCGCTCGTGTAGACGCCGGCGACATCGGAGTAGATCTCGCACGCGGCGCCGAGCGCAGCGGCGAGCGCGACGGCCGTGGCGTCCGTGCCTCCGCGGCCGAGCGTCGTGACGTCGTTCGTGTCGGTCGAGACGCCCTGGAAGCCGGCGACGAGCACGATCTTGCCGGCGTCGAGCGCAGCGAGCACGCGCTGGGCCCGGATCTCCCGGATCTTGGCGCGACCGTGCGCATCGTCGGTGACGATGCCCGCCTGGCTGCCCGTGAGCGAGACGGCCTCGAAGCCGAGGTCGTGGATCGCCATCGCGACGAGCGCGCAGGAGATGCGCTCGCCGGTCGAGAGCAGCATGTCGAGCTCGCGCCCGTCTGGTTGCGGCGAGACCTCGTGGGCGAGCGCGATCAGCGTGTCGGTGGTCTTGCCCATCGCCGAGACGGTGCCGACGACGCGCAGGCCGCCGCGCTTCGCCTCCACCAGGCGCTGCGCGACGCCGCGCACCTTCTCGGCATCGGCGACCGACGATCCGCCGAACTTCATGACGACGGTGTCGAAGGCGATGCCGCCGTGCGGCGACGCGGCTGGGTCAGGGCGTGTCACGGCTGCCACGCGGGCAGTTTCGCAGGTGCTTGCCGGAAAGGACTCAGGGCCCGGGAGACAGGGGCTCAGCCGCCGGACTTGCCGAAGACGCCCCAGTTGTAGACCACCGAGGCGTTCCAGAGCATCCAGCCGACCGCGCCGCCGCCCATGGCCGCGCTGATCTGCGCCCTCACCTGGGGCGTCTGATAGCCGCCGAAGTCCTGCAGCCACGGCCGGATCTTGACGTTCGGCGAGTTGAGCAGCTGGCCCCGGAACGTGCCCATGGAGAGGGCCACGATGGCGTTCGGGCTGGCGTTCGGATCGCCGACGCCGAGCTCGCCGTTCGTGAAGTGGTTCGGGTAGAGCATCGGCGAGATCACGTCGACGTGCTTGGCGATGAGCGCGACGTCCTGGCCGATGCCGAGCTCGTGCGCGGCGGCGAGGCCGAAGAGATCGACCCCCAGCTTGACGTGGAAGGGCTGCAGCGCCGCGTGCGCCGCGGCCAGGAAGCGCGGGATCGTCGCGTTCTTCGGCTCCGCGCGCTTGCCCGGCCAGCGCATGCTGCCGAGGTCGCCCTCGCTCGGGAAGCGCACGTAGTCGTACTGCACCTCGTCGGCGCCGGCGCGCGCGGCGGCCTTGCCCAGGCCGATCAGGTACGCCCAGGCGCCTGGGCTGTACTGGTTGAGCCACGGCACGCCGCCGCCGTCGTGCCAGATGCCGCCCTGCGGGTCGTGGACCGCGATGGCCTTGTCGCGTGCGGCGACGATCGGGTCCTTGAAGCTGACGATGCGCGCGACGACCCAGATGTGGCGGTCGTGCGCGAGCGCGACGACGTGCCTGAGGTCGTAGTAGTCGCGCTCGGCGTCGAAGCGCCGCGCCAGTGCGGGCGTCCTCGCACCGAGGCCGGAAACCTCGCCGTTCTCGTCCTTGACGTCGATCTCGATCAGATTGAGGCCGGGGGTCGCGAGCACCGCGTCGAGGTTGCCCGGAGTGCTCGCCCACGGCGCGGTCACGTGCACGCCGCGCGTGATCTTGGGCATGACGGGCCCGACGGGCTTCGGAGGCGCCGCGACCTTGATCTGCGTCACGGGGACGCGCGCCTTCGGGGTGCCGCTCGTCCAGACCCACGCGCCGCTGGCCACGCCGACGACGACGCCGAACACGGCGAGCACCGAAAGCCGCCGGCGGCGGTGCGCGGCGCGCAGCTGGGAGCGCTGCCGCTCGCGGGCGCGCAGTCGCCGCGCCTCGAGCTCGTCCAGCTCGCGGGCGCGGCGTCGTTCGCTTGCCCTGAAGTCGTAGTCGTCGGTCACGTTGCGTCCCCCGGCACGCGGCCGGGCAGGTTCGCGATTGTAGCTGCTGGCGGAGTACCCCGTGAAGGGATTCGGCAATCAGCGTCGAATGCGCGCGACCCGCCGACCCACGATAGCTCGCTCTCAGACTTCGCGGCGGCCGGCGAGCGCGCGCCCGAGCGTGACCTCGTCCGCGTACTCGAGGTCACCGCCCACCGGGAGGCCGCTCGCGAGCCGCGTGACGCGCACGGTGCCGCGCAGGCGCTCGGCCACGTACTGGGCCGTGGCCTCGCCCGTCATGGTCGGATTGGTGGCCAGCACGACCTCGCGCAGCTCGTCGCCCGCGCGCTCCACGCGGGCGAGCAGCTCGGAGACGCGCAGGTGCTCCGGATCGACGCCGTCGATGGGAGAGAGCGCGCCGCCGAGCACGTGATAGAGGCCCCGGTACTCGACCGTGCGCTCGAGCGGCACGATGTCGGACGGCGACTCGACGACGCAGATCAGCGAGCGGTCGCGGCGTGGATCGGTGCAGAACGCGCACAGCGGCTCCTCGCTCAGGTTGAAGCACTCCGTGCAGAAGCCGACGCGCTCCTTGACGATGCGAATCGCCTCCGCCAGCGCGAGCGCCTCGTCGGCGGGCACGCGCAGCAAGTGGAACGCGAGGCGCTGGGCGGTGCGCTGCCCCACGCCGGGCAGGCGGGCGAGCTGCGTCACCAGCGAGTCGACCGCCGGGGACAGCACGCTCAGAAGCCCGGCAGCCCGAGCCCGCCGAGCCCGCCCGTGATGGCGCCCATGCGCTCCTGCTGCAGCGCGGCTGCCTGGCGGAAGGCCTCCGTGACGGCAGCCAGCACCATGTCCTGCAGCAGCTCGACCTCGTCGGGGTCGACCGCCTGCGGATCGATCTCGATGCCGACCAGGTCGCCGTTGCCCGAGGCGATGGCCTTGACCATGCCGCCGCCGGCGCTCGCCTCGACGCGCTCGGCGCCCAGTGCCTCCTGCGCGCGGGCCATCTCGGCCTGCATCTGCGCCGCCATCTTCATCATCTTCTGGGGATCGATGCTCATCCGGCTTCCTCGGTTGCGTCGAGACGGCGGCGCAGCTGATCCAGCAGCTCCACCTCGGAAATCGTGCCAGCGCCGTCGGTCGGCGCTGCGCTCGGGCCCTGCGCGACCGCGACGAAGCGCGGCTGCAGCCGTAGGGCGAGTGCGGTGGCGATCGCCTCTGCAAGCTGCTCGCCGTACCTCTCCGAGCTTGCCAGCAGCGGTGCGGAGACCTCGACGACCACGCTGGAGCCGTCGACGGCCGTCGGCCGCGAGGCCGAGAGCACGCCGCGTGCCGGTCCGCTGAGCCGGCCGAGCGCGTCGCTCCAGCCGGCAGCCACCGTCGAGAGCTCGGCGGGCGGCGGGGCGAGGGCGGGAGCGGTCACGGCCGGCGCCGCCGGAGCGGGCTCCGGCGCAGACACGGGCTCGGCGGACGGCATGGGATCGGGCGCCGGCTCGACGATGGCGACGGCAGGAGCCGGCGCAGGCGGGCGCTCCGCGGGGGCGGGCAGGGGCGCGGCCGCTGCGGGAGCCGGGGCCGGCGCGGGTGCCGGCGTGTGAGCGATGGCAGGAGCGGGGGCGGGTGCGGATGCGGGTGCGACAGGCGCAGCGGCGGCACCGGGGGCCGCCACGGCGTGCTCCAGGCGCTCAACGCGCGCCAGCAGCGCCCCGGGCGCGGCGCTGGCCGCCGGGCGCGCGGCCGTGATCAGCGCGACCTCGAGCGGCAGCCGCGCGTCGGAGCCGTCGCGGATGTCCCGCAGCGCCGCTGCGAGCAGGTCGATCGTGCGCAGCGTCTCCGAGGCCGGCAGCGACTGGGCCTGCCGCTGCAGCTCGGCCATGCGGTCGGGCGCGGCCGCCTCGGAGTCGGGCAGCAGCTCCGCGTGCTGAAGGAGGTAGATCAGGCGCAGGTGCCCGAGCAGCGAGTCGAGCAGCCCGTGCATGTCCTGGCCGCTCTCCGCCAGAGCGTCGATGCGGCGCAGCAGCTCACCCGCCTCGCCCTGGGCGATCAGGTCGACGAGGTCGACCAGCGCCTGCTCCGGCACGAGCCCGAGCAGCTGCACGGCGTCCTCGACGGCGATCGGGCCGTCGCTCGCCGTCGCGAGCTGATCGAGGATCGTGAGCGCGTCGCGGTAGGAGCCCGCGCCCGCCCGCGCAACGAGGTGCAGCACCGCGTCGGGCGCCTGGATCCCCTCGGCGTCGCATACGCGCGCCAGCACCTTGACGAGCTCGCCGGGCCCGGGGCGCCGGAACGCGAAGCGCTGGCAGCGCGAACGGATCGTGCTCAGCAGCTTGGCGGGATCGGTCGTGCAGAGCACGAAGACGACGTGGGGCGGGGGCTCCTCGAGCGTCTTCAGGAGCGCGTTCGACGCATCGGGGGTGAGCGAGTGCGCCTCGTCCAGGATGTAGATCTTGTAGCGGCCCTCCGCCGGCTGCTGCGCGACGCGCTCGCGGATCTCGCGGATGTCGTCGATGCCGCGGTGCGACGCCGCATCCATCTCGATCACGTCGAGCGCGGTCGCATCGTGGATGCGCAGGCAGATCGGGCACGTGCCGTCCGGCTCGGACGTGGGACCCTGCTCGCAATTGAGCGCCTTCGCGAGGATCTTCGCGAGCGACGTCTTGCCCGTCCCGCGCGGCCCGGAGAACAGGTAGGCATGCGCGATGCGGCCCTGATCGACCGCCGCGCCGAGCGTTCGCACGATGTGATCCTGACCGACCACGTCCGCAAACGTGCGGGGGCGATAGGTGCGATACAGCGAGGCCACGCGGGCAGTCTATGAGCTTCCAAGTGACCGGCCCGGAAGGCGCGTCCCACGGTCAGCGGCTGGACGGACGGCGACTCGTGCCAGGCCTGACCGCGTCGCCTGAGCAAGATCGCTGAGTGCTGCTTCCTTCCGGATCTGACACGGTTCGCAACTGCCCAGCGCGCGGGACCTGGCCGTCAACGCCCCCGCCCGCAGCCCCTCTGGCGTCGGGGCGCCTCCGGGCACGGTCGCACCGGAGGCTACAGCAATCGGGCGCGGCTAGCCTCCCGGCATGGGATGCGCGGTCGAGATCGCGCCGGGCCTGCAGCGCTGGACGGCCTGGCACGGGGAGTGGCGCGAGGACGTGGGCTCGGTTGCGGTCGCGACCGGGGACGGGCTGGTCCTGATCGACCCGCTCGCGCCGCCGCCCGCGCTGGCCGAGCCCGAGCACGTCCTGGTGACCGTCTACTGGCACGGCCGTGCCGCCGCAGCCGCCGGCCCGCGCGTGTGGGCGCCGGCGCGCTCGGCCGGGCCGCTCCGCAAGCGCGAGATCGAGGTCACCGACGCCTTTCGCGAGGGCGACGACCTGCCCGGAGGCATCCAGGCGATCCAGACGCCGCGGGCGGCGGAGGTCGTCTACTGGCTGCCCGATCAGCGAGCCCTCGTGGTCGGCGACGTGCTGCTCGGCGCCGGCGCCAAGCCGAACGCGACGACCGAGCGGCTGCGGTTGTGCCCCGAGCGCTGGCTCGGCACGGGGACGCATGACGATCTGCGCGAGGCGCTCACGCCGCTGCTCGCGCTGCCGATCGAGTCGGTGCTCGTGTCGCACGGCGAGCCGGTCGTGACCGGCGGCAAGCGCGCGCTGGCCGCCGCGCTGGCCCGGCCGTAGCGCCTGCGGCCGGCGATCGGCTGGCAACTTCACGCGGCCGGGCAGGCGGACGTTGCCGAAGTCGGCCTGCGTGCACGGCCAAATGACATGCGCTGCGAGTGTCATTTGGCAGTCCGCCAAGCCGCCAAATGACATGCGCAGCGCATGTCATTTGGCGCATTCCGACTGCCCCGTGCGATGCTGCCGAGCGTGCTTCCCGCGCCGTTTCCCACGCTCGCAGCGCTTGCCGAGGCGCTTCGCGAGGTGCCCGCGCCCGAGCTCGAGGGTGCGGCCGTCGAGGCCGCCGTGCTCGCCTGCCTGCACGACGATGCAGTGCTGCTCGCGCGTCGCGCGCAGCATCCCGGCGATCCCTGGTCGGGCCATGCCGCGCTGCCCGGAGGGCGCTGGGAGGCGGGCGACGAGTCGCTGCTCGCGACCGCGCTGCGCGAGGCGCGGGAGGAGCTCGGCATCGATCCGCTCGCGCATGGCCGGCTGCTCGGCGCGCTGGGCACCCACGTGGGACGCGGCCGGCGCATCACGGGCGTGCGCATCGCCGTGTTCGTCGCCGCACTCGACGAACGGCCCGTCCTCGAGCTCTCGCCGGAGCTCGAGGCTGCCTACTGGGTGCCGCTGGCCTCGCTCGTCCCGGTCACCGCGCGCGTTGCCGAGCTGCCCGGCACGGACGTGTCCGCCTACAGGCCGGAGCTGCCCGGCGGGGAGGAGCTCGTCGTCTGGGGCATCACGTACGCGATCCTCGAGCGCCTGCGCGCGCTCCCGGAGAGCTGAGGCAGAGATCTGCCCGAGCGAGCCGCGGGCGCAGCGCATCGCGCCACCCTCGCCGCTCGCAGGGGCGACGCCCTGCCGCGGCGGGACTCAACCCCGCGTCGCCTCGAACAGCCGCGGGCCGGCCCCGCCCGGCCGCCACTGCGCGATCCGGAAGCCCTGCGTGCTGAGCGGCACGGCCAGCGGGATCGCCGAGCCCTTCCAGGCATATGCGAACAGCGCCGCGGGCGCGATCTGCGGGATCAGCGCGCCCATCGCCGACGCCATGGTGCAGTCGTACAGCAGGTCGGCGCCGAGCACGAGGTCGAAGGGGCCGGCGGCCAGCAGCGCCGAGGGCTCGTGCAGGTCGGCGAGAAGTGTCGGCAGGGGCCGGCCGAGCGTGCGGCGGCCGCTCTCGGCGACGCGCTCGAGCGCGTCGCCGGAGTAGTCGCTGGCGAGCACGTCCGCACCCCGCAGCGCGGCGACGAGCGACGGCAGGGCAAGGCCGCAGCCGAGCTCCAGCACGCGCTTGCCCGTCAGGTCGAGCCCGGCGAGGTGAGCGGCGAGCGAGCGCGCGCACGGCCACAGCTCCGCCCAGTACGGCGCGTCCCCGCGCTCGTCGGCGGCCACCGCGAACAGCTCCTCGGGCTCGCTCGGGCGCAGGAGCCGGACCGAGAGGCCGCCGACGTCGACGGCGTCCTCGTAGTCGACGGTCATCCCGGGAGCCGATCGAGCAGCAGCGCGACGCGAATCAGCCCGAGGTGCGAATAGGCCTGCGGGTGGTTGCCGAGCGCGCGCTCGGCCCGCGGGTCGTACTGCTCGGAGAGCAGGCCGGTGGGACCGGCCAGCTCGAGCACCTGGTCGAAGAGCGCGTGCGCATCGCTTTGCCGGCCGACCAGGGCGTAGGCGTGTGCGAGCCAGAGCGCGCAGAGGTGGAATCCGCCCTCGCTGCCCGGCAGGCCGTCGTCACTGCGGTAGCGATAGACCGTCGGCCCCTCGCGCAGGCGCAGCTCCACGGCCTCGACGGTCGCCGCGAAGCGCTCGTCGTCGGCGGGCAGGAGGCCGCAGAGCCCGATCTGCAGGGCGGCTGCGTCCAGGTCGACGCCGTCGTAGGCGGCGGTGAAGGCACGCACCTCGGGCTTCCAGCCGCGCTCGAGCACCTCGGCCGCGATGCGGTCCGCGAGCGCCGACCAGCGGGGCGGCGCCGGGCGGCCGGTCAGGCGGGCGAGCCGCAGCGCGCGGTCGACCGCGAGCCAGCACATGGCACGCGAGTGCACGTGATGGCGCGGCGGGCGCCGTACCTCCCAGATGCCGTGGTCGGGCTCGCACCAGCGCCGGTCGACGGCCTCCACGATCTGCTCGACGAGCAGGTGGTGCGACTCCGCCAGCCGGCCGCCCGCGACGGCGACTTCGTAGGCGAGCTCGACCACGGGCCCGAAGACGTCCAGCTGGACCTGCTGCGCCGCGGCGTTGCCGACGCGTACCGGCCGGCTGCCCGCGTAGCCCGGGACGGCGTCGATCACGGCCTCCGTTCCCGCGTCCCCGCCGGTCACGGAGTAGAGCGGGCGCAGCCGCTCGGCGCCATGCTCGGCCAGCGCGAGCCGCTCGATGTAGCCGAGCAGCGCGTTGGCCTCGCCCAGCGAGCCGAGCTCCACGAGCGCCGTCGCCGTGATCGCCGCGTCCCGCAGCCAGCAGTAGCGGTAGTCCCAGTTGCGGACGCCGCCGATCTCCTCCGGCAGGCTCGTGGTCGCCGCGGCCATGATGGCGCCGGTCTGCTCGTGGCAGAGCGCCCGCAGCGTGAGCGCGCTGCGCGCGACCTGGGGGCGGGCGAGCGCGGGTAGGCGCAGCTCCTCGAGCCAGCTGCGCCAGGTGTGCTCCGTGCGCTCGCGCCGCTCGGGCTCGGGTGTCGGGTGGGGCGCGAGGCTGTCGCTGCCGCAGCGCAGCTCCAGCACGTACGGGCGGTTCCCCTCGATGCGCGCGCGCGCCAGCGACTGCACGCCGTCGTCCTCGATCTCCCACTCCAGGCCGGGCGCATGCAGCGCGACCGGATCGGCCGCGCCCAGCACGACGAGGCCGTCCGGGTGGACGCGCAGGCCCACGGTGGAGCGGCCGAAGTCCGGCCGGGGGATGAACTCGACGATCGCGTCCGCGCTGCCTTCGAGCACCCGCACGAGCCGCACGCGGCCGTAGGCCTCTCCGCGATCCATGTAGTCGCGCACCGTCAGGCCGGCCCAGCGCGTCTCGAGCGTGAGCGTGCCGTCCAGATACCGCTGCGCCGTCGGCAGGCCGTCGTGCGCCGGGCGCACCGAAAGCGAGCCGCCGGAACGTCCGCCGACGAGCTCGGCGAACAGCGGGGCGCTGTCGGGCCGGGGATGGCAGAGCCAGGTGACGCGCGCGTCCGGCGTCACGAGCGCGACCGTCCGGCCGTCGGCGAGCATCGCGTGGCGCTCGATCGGCACGGCGTTGGCGCCCGCGAGCCACTCGCGCCTGCTCTCGACCAGCTGCGCCAGCAGCCGCGCGACGTCGTCGGGGCCGTCCACCCGCTGAGTCGCGAAGGTCGGGCCGGCTCCGACCTTGACGCCGAGATCGGGCCCGGTCAGGCGGCTGAATGCATCCTCGTCGGTCACGTCGTCGCCCACGAACATCGCGGCGGTCGCGCCCACCTGGTGGCGGATCGCGTCCAGCGCGTAGCCCTTGTCGGCCTGCACGACCGCCAGCTCGATGACCTGCTTGCCCTCGCGCCCGTGGACGCCGGGGAGCAGAGCGGGGCCTTCGCGCACGGCCGCGAGCGCCGCGGCGGAATCGAGCTCGGAGGCCTGCCGGTAGTGGAGTGCTGCCCCTGCCGGCTTGTGCTCGACCATCACGCCCTCGAGCGGTGAGGCGATGGCGCGCAGATCCTGCGTCACGCGATCGCGCAGCGCCAGCGCATCGACGCTCAGGGCGCGGGCGAAGCCGACGTCGAACTCGGTGCCGTGGCTGCCGACGAGGTGGATCTCCTCCGGCAGCCGCGAGAGCGCCGCCAGGTCGTGCAGGGAGCGGCCCGAGATCACCGCGACGCTCGTGTCGGGCAGCGCTGCCAGGGCGCGCAGCGCGGCGACGGATTCGCGCCGAGGGCGGGCATCGCCGGGCACGTCGACGATCGGGGCGAGCGTGCCGTCGTAGTCGCAGGCGACCAGCAGGTGGGGCTCGCGCGCAAGCCGCGCGAGTGCCCCCTCGAGCGCCCTGGGATCGCCGCCGGCCTGCTCCGCGCTCACGCGGCCGCCTCGGCGAGTGCCTCGAGGAACGTGCGGGCGAAGCGATGCACGTCGTGCGTCCGCACCTGACGGCGCATGTCGCGCATGCGCCTGCGGGCCTCTGCCTCCGGCAGCGCGATGGCCCGGGCGATCGTCTCGCGCAGGCCGACGACGTCGTGCGGGTTCACGAGCAGCGCCTGGCGCAGCTCGCCGGCGGCGCCGGCGAACTCCGACAGGACGAGCACGCCGCCGCCGCCGTGGCGGGAGGCCACGTACTCCTTGCAGACGAGGTTCATTCCGTCGCGCAGCGGGGTCACGAGCATCACATCGGCAGCGGCGTAGAGCGCGCACAGGTCCTCGCGCGGCAGATTGTGATGCTGGTAGTGGATGGCGGGGTGGCCGAGGCGGCCGAACTCGCCGTTGATGCGGCCGACGGAGCGCTCGACGCGCTCGCGCAGCTGGCGGTAGGTGTTGACGCGCTCGCGGCTCGGCGTGGCGACCTGCACGAGCACGGTCTCACCGGCCGTCGTGACGCCGCTCTCGAGCAGCTCGCGAAAGGCTTGCAGACGGACGTCGATGCCCTTCGTGTAGTCGAGCCGGTCGACGCCGAGCAGGATGCGGCGGGGGGAGCCGAGCGCCTCGCGCAACTTCGCCGCCGCCCGCGCCGTCGCGGGCGACGCGGCGATGCCGTCGAACTCCGCGAAGTCGATCGAGACCGGGAACGCGCCCGCCCGTACCTCTCGGCCCTGGTAGGGGATCATCGTCCGCGTCGGGGTGACGTCCACGAGCCGCCGGCAGATCTGCAGGAAGTTCTGCGCAGCGACCGGGCGCTGAAAGCCCACGAGGTCGGCACCGAGCATGCCCTCGACGAGCTGCTGGCGCCACGGCAGCTGCATGAAGAGCTCCTGCGGCGGCAGCGGGATGTGCAGGAAGAAGCCGATGCGCAGATCCGGCCGCCGTGCCCGCAGCATCGCCGGCACGAGGTGCAGCTGGTAGTCGTGCACCCAGACCGTCGCGCCCTTCGAGGCGACCTTCGCCGTCAGCTCGGCGAACCGCTCATTGGTCTCGACGTAGCTCTGCCACCACTCGCGCCGGAACTCGGGCGGGCGCACGGCGTCGTGGTAGAGCGGCCACAGCGTGCGGTTCGCGAAGCCCTCGTAGAAGCCTTCGATCTCACGTGCGGTGAGACCGATCGGCGTCAGGCGCATGCCCCCGTGGTCGAAGGCCTTCGGGGGGGCGCCGACGGTGCCCGCCCAGCCGATCCATGAGCCGCGGCCGGCCTGGACGATCGGCGCCAGTGCGCTCACGAGGCCCCCGGGGCTGACCTCCCAGGAGCCGTCGTCGGCGCGCACGACGGGCAGCCGGTTGGCGACGATGACGATCTCGTCGGCCTGAGTGCGCCGCGGGCTCACAGCGCAACCGTAGCTCCGACGGGCCCTGCGCCGAGGCGCGCGGGTTGTTTGCGCGCGGCACGGTGCGGTAGCGTCTCGCGGATGAGCGCTCAGCGCATCCTCGCCGGTGGGGCGTCCGCGCTGCTCGTGCTGATCATCCTCGCCATCGCCTTCCACGGCGACGACTCGGGCAGCTCGCCTCCGACCACGAGCGTGCCGGTGGCGCCGGCGGGCGCTCTGCAGGCTCACGACGCCGCCGGTCAGCTCACGCTCGACGGCCCCGTCAAGACCGCGGACGAGCAGAAGGCGATCGACGCCGCGGCGGCAGACCGCTTCGGCAAGGACAACGTGCTCGACCGGCTCGAGGTGCAGGCGACGGCCGACAGCGCCGCCTGGCTCGCGACGGCCGTCGCGGCCCTGCCGCGCAAGGGCTCCGGCTTCGGGGCGATCGACGTGACCTCGACCAAGACGGTGCTGACGGTGAGCGGGCGAGTGCCCACGGCCGCCGCAGGCAACACGCTCGTCAAGGCGATCGGCGATGCGGCCGGCCGCAAGGTCGTGAGCAGGCTGCGGATCGTGGGCGAGGGCGCCGGCGGCACGCTCCAGGCGAACATGGACGATGCGGTCAACGGCCGGCCGATCTCGTTCCGGTCGGGCAGCGCGGCCATCACGAAGGCCGGTCAGAAGGTGCTGCTCGCACTCGTGAAGCCGCTCAAGGCGGCCGGTGCGGCGCGCGTCTCCGTGGCGGGCTACACCGATGACGTCGGCGACGCCAAGGCGAACCTCCGCCTGAGCCTGGCGCGCGCTCATTCCGTCGTCACGTTCCTGACGAAGCACGGCGTGCCCAAGAAGACGCTGGTCGCCAAGGGCTATGGCGAGACCAAGCCGATCGCAAGCAACACGACCGCCGCCGGCCGGAGCAAGAACCGCCGCATCGAGTTCACCGTGCTGAGCGGATAGAAGGAGCGCTGATGTTCGAAACGGCGAGTGAGATCGTCATCTGGATGGTGCTGGCAGCGCTCGTCGGCTTCGCGACGGGCTGGGCGCTGCGCAGTGTCGTCGCGAACCGCGCGCGCGCTCGGCTGAGCGAGCGCCTGGAGGAGAAGCGCCGCGAGGCTCAGGACCTGCGCGAGGAGCTGCGCCATCTGCGAGGCGACGACGAGGACGTCATGCGGCTCCCAGGGCCGGTTCCCTCGTGGGAGGACGACGACGAGTCCGCCTCCTACGACCCGCAGGGCGCCGGCGGCGCCGAGCCGCACGGCAGCGTGACGGCCGAGCACGACGAGGTCGAGCTCGGCCCGTTGGACGAGCCGACCGCGGCGTCGGAGCACAGCGAGGACGAGGAGGAGGAGGGGGGCACCGGCACGACCCGCGCCATGCGCCTCGACGAGGTTCAGTGGGACGACGCGGAGGAGCCGCCGCGCACGCGCGACGACGAGGAGTAGGTCTCGGGTGAGCGCACATCGCGACGAGTTGTCGCCGCTCTCCCTGCTGCGCCGGAGCGTCCTTGCCTATCCCCACCGCGTGGCCGTGCGGGACGGCGGGCGCACGCTCACGTTCAGCGAGCTCGGCGAGCGCTCCTGGAGGCTCGCGCATGCCCTGCGCGCCCTGGGCGTGGAGACGGGCGAGCGTGTGGCGATGCTCTCGCTCAACCGCAGCGAGCTGCTCGAGGCGCACTTCGGCGTGCCGGCCTCGCGGGGCGCCCTGTGCGCCATCAACACGCGCCTGGCCCCGCCCGAGGTGCGCTTCATCGTTGAGCACTGCGGCGCGCGCGTGCTGCTGCTGGACCCCGAGCTGGAGGCTGCGGCCGCTCGCGCCGTCGAGCTCCCGGGCCTGCAGGTCGTACGGCTCGGGCCCGAATACGAGGCATTGCTCGCGGCTGCGGGCAGCGAGCCGCCGGATTGGCCAGACAGCGAGGACAGGCCGATCTCCGTCGACTACACGAGCGGCACCACCGGCACGCCGAAGGGCGTCGTCTACACGCACCGGGGCGCGTACCTCGCTGCGCTCGGCGACCTCGTCGAGACGCGCCTCGGCCCCGAGAGCAGCTATCTCTGGACACTGCCGATGTTCCACTGCAACGGGTGGTGCTTCAGCTGGGCCGTCGCAGGGGTCGGCGCGACGAGCGTCGTCATTCCGCGGCCGGAGCCCGGCGCGGTCTGGCGGGAGCTGCGGGCCGGCGCCACGCACCTGTGCGGCGCGCCGACCGTGCTGATCACGCTGCTGGCGCACGCCGATGCCGCCCCGCTCGAGCACGCGGTGACATGGGTGGTCGGCGGAGCGCCGCCCTCGCCGATCCTGATCGAGCGCTGTGAGGCCCTGGGCATCCGGCTCGTGCACATGTACGGCCTGACGGAGACCTACGGTCCCGCGACCGTGGCCGCGTGGCCGCCCGAGTGGGATTCGCTGCCGGCGGAGGAGCGCGCGCTGCGACGTGCGCGCCAGGGCGTCCCGAGCGTGCTGGGCGGCGCGGTGGACGTGTGGGGCCCGGACGACGCGCCCGTGCCGCGGGACGGGGTCACGATGGGCGAGGTCGTCTTCCGCGGCAACACCGTGATGGCCGGATACCTCGACGACGACGCGGCCACGGCGGAAGCCTTCCGGGGCGGCTGGCTGCACTCGGGCGATGCTGCCGTGATGGGCGCGGACGGGCGAATCGAGCTGCGCGATCGCTTCAAGGACGTGATCGTCTCGGGCGGCGAGAACATCTCGACGATCGAGGTCGAGCAGGCGCTGGCCCGTCACGACGCCGTGCTCGACTGCGCCATCGTCGGCATCCCGGACGACCACTGGGGGGAGCGGCCCAAGGCGTTCGTGGAGCTGCGGCCCGGAGCGGAGGCGACAGCGGAGGAGCTGGCCGCCTTCTGCCGCGAGCAGCTCGCCGGCTTCAAGTGCCCCGACAGCGTCGAGTTCTGCAGCTTGCCGCGCACGGCCACCGGCAAGGTGCAGAAGTTCGTGCTGCGCGAGCGCGAGTGGGCGGGCCGCGAGCGCCGCATCAACTGACGGGGCCACAATGGGGCGATGGGACGTCTTCGCCGGGTCGGGGCACTGCTCGCCTGGCTGGTGCTCGCCGCGCCTGCCGCCGCGGGGACGGGCTCCGACATCCATGCCGTGATCGCCCGCGCCGAGCAGCTGCGCGGGCTGCAGACGACGCACCCGCTCGCGATCACGACCCTGACTGCCGCGGGGATGCGCCGCGCAGTGTTGGGCGAGCTGGCACGAGAGCGCGATCCCCGCAACGACGCCGCCTGGGACGACGCGCTCCACCTGCTCGGCGTGCTCGGGCGCGGTCAGAGCCTCGCTGCGATCGAGCGCCGTGAGCTCACGGCTCAGGTCGCCGGGCTCTACGTACCGCGGAGCGGACGCCTGTACGTGCTCGGCTCGGGTGGCGCTGCGCCCCGCTCGGTGATCGCACACGAGGTCACGCACGCCCTGCAGGACGAGCACTTCCAGCTCACGCGCGGGGCCTTCGCGCCGCATCCTCGCGACCGCGATGGCGCAGCTGGCAGCCCAGGCGCTCGCCGAGGGCGACGCGACGGACGTCCAGTCGCGCTACGTCGCACAGCTCTCGCCGGCCGCGCTCGTGGGCGAGCTGGCGCGCACGCTCGGCTCGCTGCCTGCTGATGCGGGGCCTGGCCCGGTGGCGTTCCTGCAGCGCGAGCTGCTCTACCCCTACACGGCGGGCGAGGCGTTCGTGCGGGCGCTGCGCGCGCGCGGCGGGCAGCGGCTGCTCGATCGCACCTTCCGGCACCCGCCGCGCACCACGGCTGCAGTGCTCGATCCCGCGCGCTACCTGGCGGGCGATCCGCCGGCCCGGAAGGTCGTCCTGCCGCAGCGGCGCTACGTTCTCGCGACCACGTTCGGCGCCGAGGATCTGGTCGCGCTGACGGGCAAGGACGCGCTCGCGCGCGACTGGCTCGGCGGCCGTCTCGGCATCGGTCCGCAGGGCCTCGAGCTGCGTCTCGCGACGCGTGGCGCCGAGGCGGTCGCGGCGGCGTTGAAGGAGGTGCTGCCCGCGCGCGCGGCGGTCGCGTCGCACGGGCAGCTCGTGTGCGTCGGCGTTGCGCGCACAAACGCTTCAGTGCAGGGCGTTTCCTGCCGATAGGGACGCCGTGGAACCATCCCCAGCGCGCGGTGAGGCGGAGAGCGCCGCCGAACGGCGACTGCACGCAGTCGTCGACACGCTCGGCCTGCACGTCTACAGCGGTCAGACCTACCCGGACGACCGCTTCGTGACCCTGGTCGCGTTGACCCCTTCGCAGTCCCTGCTCGGCCTGCCCTCGTCCGGCAACGGCGGCTCCGACGACAACTGGCTCGGCGCGATCCACCCCGACGACCGCCGGCGCTACGACGAGACGTTCTGCTACGCGAACGAGCGCCTCCTGCATCCGCTGGAGCTCGAGTACCGGCTGTGCGGCTACGACGGCGTGGAGCGCTGGGTCTGGGAGCGGATCTTCCCGCACCGCCTGCGCTCGGACGGGGTCGTCGACCTGGACGGCGTCGTGGCCGACGTGACGGCGCTGCACGAGGCCACGAACGAGCGCAACGAGCTGTCCCAACGGCTCGAGCGCGTGCTGGGCGGCGTGGCCGAGTTCGTCGTCTCCTGCCGTGTCGTCGACGATCGCATCGTCTGGACGGACGCCGGCCCGGGCCTCGAGCGCATGCTCGGCGGACCGCTGCCCGAGGGGGCAGACGGACCGGCCGTCTGGTACGAGTGCGTGCACCCGGACGACCGGCCGGGGCTCGACGCCTACCACGAGCGGCTCTCGCGGCACGAGCCGGCGGAGGCGACCTACCGGCTGCGGGGCCTCGACGGCCTCGAGCGCTGGGTCTGGGCGCGCGCCCGGCCCCACCCCAGCGACGGGCAGGTGGCCTACGACGCCGTGATCAGCGACGTCAGCGAGCGCGAGCGTGCGCGCATCGGCCTGCAGCTCGCCCGCGAGGAGGCCGAGCGGCGCTCGCGGGTCGATCCGACCACCGGGCTCTTCAACCGCCACCACTTGATGGACGTCGCGCGCCGCGAGCTGGCGCGCTCTCAGCGCGAGCACACGAGCCCCGCGCTCGTGCTGCTCGACGTGGACCGGCTGCGCGACCTCAACGAGCTCCGCGGGCACGCCGTGGGCGACTCGGTCCTGCGTGAGCTGGCCGGCCGGCTCTCGCACAGCGTGCGCACCTACGACACCATCTCCCACGTCGGCGGCGGCCGCTTCGCGGTGCTCGTCCCCGACCTGCGCGACGCCGAGGCTCTCCGCCGCATCTGCGACGAGATCGCAGCCACGATGACGGGCGAGCCTCTGCGCTCGGCCGGCCGCGAGGTGCACGTCACGGTCTCGGCCGGCGGCGCACGCTCGCATCCGGGCACGACGGTCGACGCCCTGCTTCACACCGCCGAGATGGCCCTGGCTACGGCGAAGCGCAACGGGCCGGGCAAGCCCGACGTCAAGGACAGCCGCCTCGGACCGAGCGAGGACGAGACCGGCGAGGCCGTGCGCGTCGCCGCGACGCTGGCCCGCGCGGCCGCGGTGCGCGAGGGCGTGCCGCACGAGCACGAGGTCGGCGTCGCCGAGCTCGCCGAGCTCGTCGGGCGCGAGCTCGGCCTTCCGGAGAGCCTCCAGGCCGACCTGCGGCTCGCCGGGCTCCTGCACGACGTCGGCACCATCGCCGTCGCCGGCGCCGTGCTCTCGAAGCCCGGCCCGCTCGACGAGCAGGAGTGGGTGCTTCTGCGGGAGCACCCGAGCATCGGCGCCGACATGGTCGCGCGCATCCCGGGCCTCGCGCGCACGCAGCTCGCTATCCGGCACCACCACGAGCGCTACGACGGCGAGGGCTACCCAGACCGTCTCGCCGGCGAGTCGATCCCGATGGCGGCCCGCGTCCTGGCCGCAGTCGACGCCTACACGGCGATGACCGAGATCCGCCCCTACCGTGACGCGCGCGAGCGCTCCGAGGCTCTCGAGGAGCTCCGGCGCAACGCGGGCACCCAGCTCGACCCGGTCGTCGTCGACGCCCTCTGCCGCGTGCTCGCGGGCGAGAGCGCCGGCGCAGTTGCGGCCTGAGGAGTCCGGGGCGCGTACACCGGGGCGCATACACCGGGGTCAGGCACCGATGACGCATAAACCGGGGTCAGGCACCAAAATATGCGCCAACTTCAGATTGGCGCATATTTCGGTGCCTGACCCCGGTTTATGCGTCTGACCCCGGTGTATGCGTCATCGGTCGCTGGTCCGTGAATCCGGCCACGCCGTGGCGGAGCGGGGAAGCGCGCCGCGTCAGACCCCGACGAGCCCAGGCCGGATCAGCCGGGCCGGCCGCTGCAGGCCGCCGTCGTCGTAGGGCGGAGGATCGGCCGGCGCGAGCGGCGCGGCGGCGAACGAGGCGGCCACGCGCTCGGGCGCCGCGTCCGCGTAGAGCGTGGTGCGCTGCCGCGGCGAGCGACCAGCTGCGCGGATCACTTCCTCCATGCGCTCGGGCGGGCACTCCTGGCCGTGGCTGGCTCCCGCCGCGCGGCTGATCGACTCGTTCATGAGCGTGCCGCCGAGGTCGTTGACGCCCGCGTCGAGCAGCGCGCGCGCGCCGTCGGGCCCGAGCTTGACCCAGGAGGCCTGGATGTTGGTGACGTGCGGGTCGAGCACGAGCCGCGCAGCCGCGTGCAACACGACCGCCTCGCGGAAGGTGGGGCCGTGGCGCGCCAGGCCCTTGAGCGCGATCGGCGCCTCCTCGTGCACGAACGGGAGCGGCACGAACTCGGTGAAGCCGCCCGTCTCGCGCTGCAGATCGCGAATCGCGAGCAGGTGCCGGGCGCAGTGCACGGGCGACTCGATGTGCCCGAACATGATCGTCGAGGTCGTGCGCAGCCCCACGCCGTGCGCCGTGCGCATGACCTCGAGCCACTGCGCGGTGCGCAGCTTGTCGGGGCAGAGCACGCGCCGCACCTCGTCGTCGAGGATCTCGGCGGCCGTCCCCGGCAGGCTGCCGAGGCCGGCGTCGCGCAGCTGCTCCAGGTAGTCCTGGAGCGTCCAGCCCTCCGTGGCCGCGCCCTGCCAGACCTCGAGCGGCGAGAACGCGTGCACGTGCAGTTGCGGCAGCGCCTCGCGGATGGCGCGCACGAGCTCGAGGTACCACGAGCCGGTGAAGCCGGGATGGATGCCGCCCTGCAGGCAGACCTCGGTGGCGCCGCGGTCCCACGCCTCGCTGCAGCGGCGCACGACCTCCTCGACGCTCAGCAGGTAGGCCGGGCCGCGCAGGTTGGCGGCCAGCCGGCCCTTCGAGAACGCGCAGAATCCGCAGCGGAAGTAGCAGACGTTGGTGTAGTTGATGTTCCGGCAGACGACGTAGGAGACGTCGTCGCCCGAGCGCTCCGCCCGGCGCGCGTCGGCGGCGCTGGAGAGCAGCTCGACCTCGGGCCCGCGAGCGCTCAGCAGCGCCTCGGCATCGGCCTCGCTCAGCTCCTCTCCGCGCTCGCTGCGGGCGAGCGCCCGGGAGAACGGCGGCGAAACGGCGCCGGCGAGCTGCGGGCGGCGGCCGTTCTGCCAGGCAGGCGGCGGCGCGGGGCTCGTGCCGGCGAACCAGGTGCCCTCGTCGCGCGCGAGCCCGTCGCCGTCGGAGGCCGCCAGAGCGGCGCCGCGCACGTGCGCGGACAGCCAGCGCTCCGGTTCCCGCAGGAAGCGCGGGTAGATGCACAGGCGGGGTGCGAGCGTGCGGCCGGCGGCAGCCGTCGCAGCGGCGAGCAGCGAGCGCTCGGGCCAGGGCGCCTCGGGGTTGACGTGGTCGGGCGTCACCGGGGAGACGCCGCCGAAGTCGTCGATGCCGGCTTCGAGCAGGCGCGGGAACTCTGCGTGGGCGAGGTTCGGCGGTGCCTGGACGGCGACCTCGAGCGGCATCACCAGCCGCGTCACGGCGATCGTCCAGAGGTGATCCTCGAGCGACGGCTCCGCGGCCCCTGCCATCTTCGTGCCGGGCTTGGCGCGGAAGTTCTGGACGATGATCTCCTGCAGGTGCCCGTGGCGCTCGTGCAGCTCGCGCAGCGCCAGCAGGGCCTCGACGCGCTCACGCCGTGTCTCGCCGATGCCGATCAGGATGCCGCTCGTGTACGGGATCGCGAGCCGCCCGGCGCGGTCGATCGCGTCGAGGCGCACGTCCGGCCGCTTGTCGGGGGAGCCGAAGTGCGGCCCGCCGCGCAGCGACAGCCGTGCGCTCGCGGTCTCCAGCATGATCCCCTGCGAGGCGCTGACGTCGCGCAGGGCGAGCAGCTCGTCGTCGTCGAGGATGCCCGGATTGGCGTGCGGTAGGAGCCCCGTCTCGCGCAGCACGAGCCCCGCGCAGTGCGCCAGGTACGCCGCCGTCGTCGGAAAGCCGAGCCGCTCGAGCTCCTCGCGAGCCGCGCGGTAGCGCAGCTCGGGCTTGTCGCCGAGCGTGAAGAGCGCCTCGTGGCAGCCCGCGAGGCGCCCAGCCTCCGCCACCGCCAGCACCTCGTCCTCGTTCAGGTAGCAGCGCTCGCCGCGCCTCGGCGGCCGGGCGAACGTGCAGTAGTGGCAGACGTCGCGGCAGAGCTGCGTGAGCGGGATGAAGACCTTCGGCGAGTACGTCACGAACGGCCCGGGCGCCCGCTCGAGCGCCCGTTCGCAGAGCTCCGCCAGCGAAGGGCCGCCCTCTGCGTAGCTCAGCGCCTCATCTGCCGTCAGCGTCACGTCGACTCCCGGATCGGTCATCCTCAGCGGCACGCCCGGATCCTAGCCCCGATGGCCCGCAGGCCCCCTCCCGGAGTGGCCGAGCGCGAGCAGTCCGGGTCAGGCCCCCGGGTCGCCCGATCCCCGCGCAAGCGTGCGAACCCGCGCTGCGGCGGGCGATCACCCCAAGCGCATCAGGTTCAACGGGGGCAGGCCTCGCCGGCGAACCGACGCATCCGGCGCAAAGAAGAAGGGAGGCCTGACCCCTGCGCCCAGGCCAGCACCCACAAGCACGGAGAGGCAAGGCCGCAGGTAGCACCGTCAGGAAGCGCGAGTGAGCATGGGGTATGCGGCAGGCGTGCGCCTCGCGGGGTGCGCATCGCAAGCCGCCGCGCCACCACCCCCACGCACGTGCACCGCAGGCGGTGCTCAGAGCGCGCGCAGGCGGGGCGCCAGCTCGGACGCGAAGCGCTCGAGGAAGGCCCGAGCAGCCGGGGTCAGGCCCGAGCAGCCAGGACACGGGGTCAGGCCCGAGCAGCGGGGTCAGGCCCGAGCAGCCCGGGTCAGGCCCCGGGTGCTCACGCCTCGAACCGCCGCCCGTACACCGCAGGCGGTGCTCAGAGCGCGCGCAGGCGGGGCGCCAGCTCGGACGCGAAGCGCTCGAGGAAGCGGAGCTGGTCGTTCGCCGGGCTGTGGAAGACGAGGTGGCGGAAGCCGAGCTCGACGTAGGGGGCGATGCGCTCGATCGCCTCGTCCGGGTCGCCCGTGCAGATGAAGCGCGAGGCGGCCTGCTCGTCGTCCAGCTCGTCTGCCCGGCGCGCGAGCTCGCGCGGGTCGTCGACTCCCTGCTTGGCCTCTGCCGGCAGGGCCAGCGGCGCCCAGAAACGGCAGTCGAGCACGGCGGTCGCGCGGTCGGCCGCGTACGAGAGCTTGATCTCGATCATGCGTTCGATGGCCGCCGGGTCCGCGCCGGCCTCGGCGGCGCCCGCGGCGGCGTTCGGCAGCAGCCGCTCGGAGTAGAGCTCGCTGGGCTTGCCCGACGTCGTGATCAGGCCGCCCTGAGCGCCCGCGAAGCGCGCGCCCTTGGGCCCGCCCGCCGCGATCCAGATCGGGATCGGCTCCGGGGACTTGTCGTAGATGGTCGCGCCGCCGGTGCGGTACCAGCGGCCCTCGAAGTGCACGCTCTCGGACGTCCACAGCTCGCGGATCAGCGCCACGGCCTCGCGCAGGCGCTCCAGCCGCTCGCCGCCTCCGGGCCACTCGACGCCCGTGGGCGCGACCTCGTTCATGGCCTCGCCGGAGCCGAGGCCGAGGAAGACGCGGCCGGGCGCAAGGCAGCCGAGCGTCGCGAAGGCCTGCGCCACGACGGCCGGGTGATAGCGGAACCCCGGTGTCAGCACGCTGGTGCCGATGAGGACGCGTGAGGTCGAGGCGGCCAGGGCTCCGAGCCACGGCAGGGACGCGGGGGAATGCCCGCCCGCGTGCCGGAACGGCTGGAAGTGATCCGAGACGGCCACGCTGTCGAGGCCGAGGCGCTCGGCGGCGACGCCGAACGAGAGCAGCTCAGCGGGCGCGAACTGCTCGGCGGACGCCTTGTATCCGAGGCGCAGCGGCGGGTTGTCGGCGGAAGGAGACATAGACTCGGCCCGATGGTAGCCCGTTCTCCGGGAGCTCCTGGCGGGTGGCTGGCGCTCGTGCCTGTCAAGGCGCTGCCGCGCGGCAAATCGCGCCTGGCCGCGGTTCTGGACGAGGATGCGCGCGGCGACCTCGTGCTCTTCCTGCTGCGGCGCGTCGTCAACGCCTGCCTCGAGGCCGGTCTCGCCGTCTGCGTCGTCTCCTCCGACCCCGAGGTGCACGCGGCGGCGCACTCGCTGGGAGCCGACGCTCTCGACGACGGCGGCCTCGATCTCTCCGGCAGCGTCCGGCTGGCGCTCGATCGCCATCGGGCGGCCGCGGGCGTCGTCGTGCTCGCTGCCGACCTGCCGCACGTAACTGCCGCCGACGTGCGCGAGTTGATCGCCCATGCCCAGCCGGTCGCGCTCGTGGCGGCCGCGGACGGCACGACCAACGCGATCGCGGCGTCGCCGCCCGCGGCCTTCACGCCGAGCTACGGCCCAGGCAGCGCGGCGCGGCACGGGGGCACGCGCCTCCACCTCGTGGGCATCGAGCGCGACGTCGATACGCCCGACGACCTCGCTCTGCTCGCATGCCCCGGGTGACGCTGCTCGCAGGCGGCGTCGGCGGGGCCCGCTTCGCTCGCGGCCTGCTCGCCGTCGTCCCAGCGGCCGACGTGACGATCGTCGGCAACGTCGGCGACGACCTCGAGCACTGGGGCCTCTCGATCTCGCCCGACCTCGACACGCTGCTCTACACCCTGACCGGCCGCATCCATCCCGAGCAGGGCTGGGGCGTCGCGGGCGACACGCGCGAGGCGATGGCGGTGGTCGCCGAACTGGGTGGCAGCGACTGGTTCGTGCTCGGCGACCGCGACATCGGCCTGCACCTCGTGCGCAGCGAGCGCCTGCGCGCGGGCGAGCCGCTCTCGGCCGTGACTGCCGACTTCGCCCGGCGCTACGGCCTCGAGGCCCGGCTGCTGGCCGCGACCGACGATCGCCTGCGCACGCGCATCGTGACGGCGGAGGGCGAGCTGGACTTCCAGCAGTGGCTGGTCGGGCGCCGAGCAGCCGACTCCGTGCGCGCCGTGCGCTTCGAGGGAGTCCCCGGCGCGCGCCCCGCGCCCGGCGTGCTCGAGGCCATCGAGAGCGCCGAGCTGATCGTGCTCGCGCCGTCCAACCCGTTCGTCTCGCTCGACCCGATCCTGGCCGTGGACGGCCTGCGGGCAGCCGTCGCGGCCCGCCGCGACCGGGTGGTCGCGATCACGCCGATGATCGGCTCGCAGGCCGTCAAGGGACCTCTCGCCGGCATGCTCGAGACGCTCGGCCACGAGGTCGGAGCCGTCGGCGTGGCAAGCGTCCTCGCCCCCCTGGCGACCGGCTTCGTGCTCGACAGCGGCGACGGGCCCCGCGCCGGCGAGATCGAGGCGCTCGGCTACCGCGTCGTGTGCGTGCCGACCCTGATGCACGACGCCGACAGCTCGGCCGTCGTCGCCCGCGCGGCGCTCGCGGCAGCGTGAGCGAGCTCACGGTCAGCGGGCTGGGGGGAGTGCCCGAGCTCCGGGCCGGCGACGACCTGGCGGGACTGCTCGCGACCGCGGCGGAGCGTGCGCTTGGCGGGCTGCGCGACGGCGATGTCGTCTGCGTGGCGCAGAAGGCGGTCTCGAAGGTCGAGGGCCGCAGCGTCGAGCTCGCGAGCGTCGTGCCCTCGGCGCGCGCGATCGAGATCGCCGCGGACGAGGGCGACGCGCGCGTGATCGAGCTGATCCTGCGCGAGAGCGCGCGCATCGTGCGCCGCCGGGGCTCGTTCCTGATCTGCGAGACCCACCACGGCTTCGTCTGCGCCGCAGCGGGGGTCGACCGCTCCAACACCGGCAGCGAGGACGCCGCGATCCTGCTCCCCGTCGATCCCGATGCATCGGCGCGCCGGCTGCGAGACGCCTTCGCCGCAGTCGCCGAGGTGGCCGTGATCGTCACGGACTCGTTCGGGCGCCCCTTCCGGCTGGGCACCGCGGGCGTCGCCGTCGGGTGCGCCGGCATCGCCCCCGTGCGCGTCCACACGGGGGAGCGCGACGACGCAGGGCGCCTGCTACAGGGCACGGAGATCAACGTCGCCGACCAGGTGGCGTCGGCCGCCGAGCTCGTGATGGGGCCGTTCGGAGGGGTGCCGGGCGCCGTCGTCCGGGGCCTCGCCGTCGCTCGCTCCGATGCGGGTGCGCGTAGCGGAGTCATGCCGCGGGAGCGCGATCTCTTTCGCAACGCCGTCGATCCCGGGGATCGAACGGGGTCGGGGTAGAGTCTCCGGCATGGCGCTCAGCGACAAAGCGAAAGCGCTGTTCGACTCGAAGGCGCTCGGCATGCTCGGCATGGTGAGCGAGGACGGAAGCGCCCAGGTGACCCCTGTCTGGATCACCCGCGACGGCGAGACACCCGTCTTCAACACTGTCATCGGCCACTCGAAGGAGCGCAACATGCGGCGCGATCCGCGGGTCACCCTGACGATCGTCGATCCCGAGAACGCCTACAGCTACGTCGAGCTGCGCGGAACGGTCGAGTTCGAGGAGGGGCAGCCGGCGATCGACATGATCAACGAGCTGTCCAAGAAGTACATCGGCCAGGACACCTATCAGTGGGGACGGCCTGGGCAGGTGCGGGTCAGCTGTCGGCTCCTCGTCGAGCGAGAGCTGGGCATGGGATGAGCGATCGCGGCATCCGCATCGGCCTGCGCGTCGCTCCGCAGCACTGCACCTACCGGCAGATGCGCGACACCTGGCTGCGCGCGGAGGAGGGCGGGGCGGACACGCTCTTCACCTGGGACCACTTCTTCCCGTTGTTCGGCGACCCCGACGGCGCGCACTTCGAGTGCTGGAGCCTGCTCGCCGCCATGGCGGAGGCGACCGAGCGCATCCACTTCGGGGCGCTCGTGACTTGCAACTCCTACCGCAATCCCAATCTCATGGCCGACATGGCCCGGACCGTCGACCACATCTCCGGTGGGCGGCTGATCCTCGGCCTCGGCTCGGGCTGGTTCGAGCGCGACTACAACGAGTACGGCTACGAGTTCGGCACCGCGATCACCCGTCTGCAGGCCTTCCGCGATGCGCTGCCGGTGATCGACGAGCGCCTCGGGCTGCTCAACCCGCCCCCCGTGCGCGGCAAGATCCCCGTCCTGATCGGCGGCGGCGGCGAGAAGGTGATGCTGCGGCTGGTCGCCCAGTGGGCCGACACCTGGCACGGCTTCGGGCCCCCCGAGGTGATCGCCCACAAATGCCGGGTGCTGGACGAGCACTGCGCCGCCATCGGCCGGGACCCGGCGGCGATCGAGCGTTCCGTGCTGGTCACGAGCGAGGACATCGCGACGGGCCTGCTCGACCGCTATTACGAGGCCGGCGCGAGGCACTTCGTCGCCATCGCCAAGGAGCCCGACTTCGACATCGCGGATCTGCGCCGGCTGCTGGCCTGGCGCGACTCGCTCATGCTCGCCTGAGGATCACCCTTCCCGGGCGAACCGCGGCCACGCCGCTCACGAACCATGGGCGTGAGCATCGCCATGCATCCGTTTGCGCTGCCGAGCGCGCGTCAGCGCGCTGTGCACCCAAGTACGCTCCCGGCGATGGACGCAGCGCCTTCGGACGTCTCGCTCGTCGCGCGTTGCGCCGACGGTGACGAGGGCGCGCTCGCAGAGCTCTACGACCGCTTCGGCCGGGCGGCTTACGGGCTGGCCCTGCGCATCGTGCGCGACGCGACGCAGGCCGAGGACGTCGTGCAGGAGGCGTTCATGGACCTCTGGCGCTCGGCCGCGCGCTTCGACGCGTCGCGCTCACGCCCGGCCAGCTACCTGCTGACGTTCGTGCATCGACGCGCAGTGGACCTGATCCGCCGCGAGCAGGCGCGCCCCCAGCGCGGCGGCGATGTCGACGACCTCTCCGTGGCGTCCACCGCAGACGATCCTCCGAGCGTCGTCGTGGCAAGCGAGCAGGGCACCACCGTGCGCCAGGCGCTGGCCGCTCTGCCGGTGCTTCAGCGCCAGGTGCTCGAGCTGGCGTACTTCAACGGGTTGAGCCAGAGTGAGATCGCGGAGCGCCTGGGCGAGCCGCTCGGTACGGTGAAGTCGCGAACGCACGTCGCGCTGTCCCGTCTGCGCGAGCTGCTGGGCGAAGGTTTTCACGCATGAGCACGCATCCACAGATCCCGGACGAGGTGGCCGCGCTGATCAGCGCCTACGCGCTCGGCGCGCTCGAGCCCGACCAGGCCGAGCTGGCGCAGCGTCACATCGAGGAGAGCGACGACTGCCGGCGCGCCTACGAGGACGCCCTGGAGACGGCTGCTGCGCTGGCCCTCGCCGTCGCAGACAGCGAGCCTCCGGCCTATCTGCGCGATCGCATCCTGGCTGCGGCACGCGAGGAGCGCGCGCCCGCTGCGCGGGCCCCGTCGGTCCGCCCGGCCGAGTCGCGGCGCAGGCTGAGCCTGACCGGCTGGCTGACGCCCTCGACCGGCTTTGCGCTGATCGGCGTGGCGGCGGCCATCGTGCTCGCGCTGATCGCCGTCTCGCAGCACGACTCCGCCTCGAACGCCCGCGACCGGCAGGAGGCGCTGGTCTCGCTCCTGTCGGCCAGGGACGCCCGCGTCGTGCCGCTCAGCCCGACGCGAGGCGGCTCGCCGGGCGGCCGGGTGATCGTCGCGGGAGGGCGCGCCGCGATCGTCAGCTCCATGCAGCCGCCGCCCGCAGGCCATACCTATCAGGCCTGGGGTCTGCGCGCCGGAGCGGCCGCGGTCCCACTGCCGACGTTCTCGCGCAACGGCTCCGTCGTGATCCTCGAAGACGTCTCGAAGTACAAGGGCCTCGGCATCACGGTCGAGCCCAGTGGCGGCTCGCAGCGGCCGTCGTCGGCGCCGTTCGCCGTCGCGACGCTCTGAGCTCGAGCAGAGCGGGCCGCACCGGGCCTGCATCGTGGCCTCGCAGCAGTGGCCGCTGCGCGCTCCCGCGCGCCGTCCGCGAGCGGCCGTCTGGGGATACCGGGTGCTCCGGCGGCGGCTCGAGAGCCCACCCGAACCGAGTGGTGGCTGCCGACGAATACCGCGCGACATGACGCCGGTGGGGCCCGCCGGCAGGTATCCGAGCAAGGGGGAACACCACGATGCGTATGCGTACCGCCATTGCGGCGGGCGTTGCGACCGGGGCGGCTGCGCTGGTTCTGGGCGCAGCTGCGTTCACGGCCAGCGGGCCGAGCAAGGCGGTGGCCTCGAGCCATCGCGAGGCTCCGCTGATCGCGAACGACCCGACCGCCGACCTCACCGACTTCTATCTGTTCCCGAGCCCTGACAGGCCGGGCACGGTGACGATGATCGCGAACGTCATCCCGCTGGAGGCGCCGCCCGAGGGACCGAACTACTACAACCTCGACGACTCGGCGCGCTACCGCTTCAACATCGACTGGAACGGCGACGGCAAGGCCGATCGCACCTGGACTCTGCGGACGCACACGACGACCGCCTATCCGGGAACGTTCCTCTACAACATCGGGCCGATCAAGTCCATCGACGACCCGAATCTCAGCGTGCGCCAGACGTGGACGCTGTGGAGCCAGAAGGGCGACGGCCCGAGCGTCAAGGTCGGCTCCGGCATCACGGCGCCCAACAACGTCGGCAAGAACTCGTTCCCGGGCGGCTACGACGCCGTGCGCCAGCAGGCCGTCACCACGCTCGGTGACGGCACCAAGGTGTACGTCGGGCCGAGCGAGGACCCGTTCGCCATCGACGTCGGCCGGATCTTCGACCTGATCGGCGTCGGCGGCAAGGGCACCGACAACCTGGCCGGGTTCAACGTGCACTCGATCGCACTGCAGATCCCGTTGTCGCTCATCCGCGAGTCCGTCAAGCAGCCGGTGATCGGCGGCTGGGCAGCTGTCGACCGCATGATGGCCGGCAAGAGCGACTCGAGCTCGCTCGAGCGCCGCGCCACGGCCCGCAAGGCGGCCAAGGCATCCAAGAAGGCGCACAAGCACCCCTCCAGGGGCTCGCAGAAGCACTGGGTGCAGGTGGAGCGGCTCGGACAGCCGCTCATCAACGAGGTCATCATCCCGCGTGGCCTCAAGGACTACTGGAACTCGGTCGGTCCCGACAAGGACTACCAGTTCGAGAAGTACTACACCGACCAGGACAAGCCGGGTCAGCTGATCCACTCGCTCAACGGCCTCCTGCTCAACCCGCTCCTGACCGCCGTGCTCGGCTCGGCCCCCGGGGCGACCGGCCCCACGGGCCTGGCCCAGGAGACGGGTCGCGCGGACCTCTCTGCGATCCTGCTGCGGGGCTTCAAGTACCCGAACGACTCCACGCCGGCGCTCGATCTGACGTTCGGCAAGGATGACGCGGGCAAGCCCGTGGACGAGCTCCGGCTCAACACGACAGTGGCGGCGACGCCTTCCGCCAAGGTCGACAGGCGGGGTCTGCTCTGCGTCTTCGCCGGTGCGGGCGGCTTCCCGGCGCTGACGAACCCGGGCTGCGACCCGGCACAGTTCGACGGCTATCCGAACGGCCGGCGCCTCGGTGACGACGTCACCGATATCGAGATCGCCGCGCTGATCGGCTTCCCGATCGATCACCTCATCCCCTCGGGCATCCAGCGCGCGTACTCGCTGCTCGCGCTCGGCGGCCCGAACCTCCCGGACGCGGCCCCGGTGGGGCTGCTCAAGTTCGGCGCCGACGGCGTGCCTGCCAACGACGCCAACGGCGGCCTGTTCGGCGACACCTTCCCGTTCCTCAACACGCCCAACGCGGGCAACAAGTAGGGGAAGGGGACCATGGCCTCCCGCACACGAGCCATCGCAGCACGAGCAGGTGTCGTGCTCGGTATCGCCGCAGTCGTGGTCGCGGGCGGCCTGCTGGCCGGCTTGCGGGGTGGTGGAGCTTCCACCACCCCGCAGGCCGCGCCCAGCGCGGTGCGCGCGACGCTCGACCCGGTGACGTCGCTTACGGGCGACGCGACCCAGGTGAGCGAGCTGCAGAGCCGCCTGGCGCTGCATCCCGCCAACGCGCGCCTCCAGGGCGATCTCGGCATCGCCTACCTGCAGCGGGCGCGCGAGACGAACGACCCCTCGTACTACACCAAGGCGCACACGCTGCTCAATCGCTCCCTCGAGCGCGACCCGAGAGGCATCGACGCCACGATCGGCGAGGGCTCGCTCGCGCTGTCCTACCACGATTTCCGCGAGGCCTTGAGGCTCGGCAAGCGGGCACTCGTCCTCTCGCACGGCTTCTCTCCGCCGGCGCTCGCCATGATCGGCGACGCCTCGGTGGAGCTGGGCCGCTACCAGCAGGGCTTCGCCGCCTTCGCGCAGCTCGGCAAGCTGCGTCCCGGTCTCGTCGCCTACGCCCGCCTGAGCTACTCGCGCGAGTTGCAGGGCGACGTCGCCGGCGCGACGCGCCTCATGCGCCGCGCCGTCGACGCCGGCTCGGGAGCGCCCGAGAACACGCAGTGGACGCGCGTTCAGCTCGCGACGCTGCTGCTCAAGTCGGGCCGCACCGGCGCCGCGGCCAAGGAGTTCCACCACGCGCTGGCGCTGCTGCCCAACTACGCGCGCGCCGAGGCGGGCCTCGGCGCCGTCGCCGTCGCGCGCGGCAACCTCCCGGTCGCCCAGCAGTGGTACGAGCGCGCGGCCTCCCATCTGCCGCTGCCCGACATCGTCGCCCAGCTCGGCGACGTGCGGAAGGCGCGCGGCAACCTCGCCGGGGCCAGGGAGGCCTACGCGCTCGTGGGCGTCGAGAACGCGCTCTTCATCCGCGCGGGCGGCAACGCCGATCTCGAGACCGCGCTCTTCGACGCCTCGCACCCGGGCGCGCTGTCGCGCTCCGCCGTGGTGGCGCTGGCGCGTAAGGCGCTGGCCTTCCGGCCGTCGATCTACGGCCACGACGCCCTTGCCTGGGCGCTCTACTCGGCGGGCGAGTGCGGGCAGGCGCTGCCTCAGGCGAAGCTCGCGAACCGCCTCGGCACCATCGACCCGCAGCTCTCGTGGCACCTCGGCGCGATCGCGGCCTGCGCCGGGCAGCGCGACCTGGCGCGTGTGGCGCTACACAAGGCGCTGGCGCGCACGCCGCGCTTCCATCCGCTCGACGCGCCCAGGGCGCGCCGCCTGCTGGCGAGGCTCTCGTGACGGCCAAATGGCACACGCCGCGGATGTCATTTGGCGCGCTGCGCGCCGCCCTGGTCGGCGCGCTGGCCCTGGCCGCCATCGTCCCCGCCGTCGCGACGGCGCATCCGCTGGGCAACTTCACGGTCAACCAGTACACGCGCCTCGACCTCGGCACGAGCGACGTCACCGTCCGCTACGTGCTGGACATGGCCGAGATCCCCACGTTCCAGCGGCGCAGCATCGTCGACGCCAACGCCGACGGGCACATCTCCAGCGCAGAGGCGGCGGCCGAGAGCAGGCGGCTGATCGCGATCGTCGCTCCGCACCTCCGCCTGCTGGCCGACGGACGGCCCGTGCGGCTCGCGCTCGAGCAGGGGCGCGTCCGCTTCCTGCGCGGTCAGGGCGGTCTCTCGACCACGCGCCTGGACGCGCGCTTCCGCGCCGTCGGCGCCGCGCTCAGCGGCTCCCCGCACACGTTCCGGCTCTCGAACAGCTACGCGACCGATCGCGTGGGCTGGCGCGAGCTGCTCGTCGCACGCGCCGACGGGGTGGCCGTGCGCTCGACGGACGCCTCCGTCTCCGACCGCACGCGGGCCCTCACGCACTACCCGACCGATCTCCTGCATTCGCCGCCCGACGTCCGCTCGGAGACGACGGTGGCCGCGCTCGGCTCCGGCGGTCTCGCCGTGCAGGCCATTCCGCTGCACGACGAGGCGGCGCCTGCAGAGGCCACGAGCTCGGCCAAGAGCGACGGCGGCTTCGTCTCGCTGATCGAGAACGGCGGCCATCTGAGCCTCTGGGGCGCGATCCTCGCGCTCGGGCTGGCACTCGTCTTCGGCATGTTCCACGCGCTCACGCCGGGACACGGCAAGACGATGGTGGCGGCCTATCTCGCCGGCACCCGCGGCCAGGCCCGCCACGCCCTGATCCTGGGGGCGACGGTCACGATCACCCACACTGCGGGCGTCTTCGCGCTCGGCATCGTGACGCTCTCGCTCTCGCAGTTCATCGTCCCGGATCAGCTCTACCCCTGGCTGAACCTCGCTTCCGGCGTGATGGTCGTCGGCATCGGCGCCTTCGCGATCCGCGACCGGCTGAAGCGCTGGCTGCGCGCCGCGCGCCCCCGTTCGAGCTCCGTGCCGGCCGGGCACGACCATGCCCACGACCACGGCCACGACCACGCGCCGCAGGCTCACGGCCACGACCACGCGGCGCACGACCACGGGCACGATCACGGACACGGCCACTCGCACGCGGTTCCCGAGGAGCTCTCGATGCGCTCGCTGGTCGCGCTCGGCGTCTCCGGCGGGCTGCTGCCGTGCCCATCGGCGCTCGTCGTGCTGCTCTCGGCGATCGCGCTGCACCGCCTCGCCTTCGGCCTCGCCCTGATCGTGGCGTTCTCGTTCGGCCTCGCCTCGGTGATCTCGGGCATCGGCCTGGCGGTGCTCTACGCGCGCAAGCTGTTCACGCGGCTGCCCTCGGACAGCGGACGGGTCGTGCAGATCCTGCCGGTCGCGAGCGCAGTGATCATCACCGTGCTCGGCATCGTCCTGACCACCCGGGCGCTCCCGGGCGTGATGTAGCCGACGCCGAGCTACGGCGCCGGGCAGTCGGGACCACTCACGCCGGCGTGGCGGGGCATGTAACAATCGGTTCATGCAGGAGTAGGCTGCGACCATGGTCATCGCCTCTGCGGGAGTGTTCGGTACCGGCGTGCCCGTCGGCATTTCGCGATCCTCGGCCTGAGGGTCTTCCTGTACCTCAAGCGGCGCGGCCAACGGGGCAGGCTCTACGACCGCCTGCCCGCCGATCACCGCGCCGAGCTGAAGGCCGCGCACCGGCGCTCGGCAGCGATCGACATCGCGGCCAGGATCGCATGGGTCGTCGGGTTCCTCGCGACCCTCGTCACAGCGGTGGCAATCGTGAACCACCTGGTCGGCCCGGGGGTGGTCGGCATCCTCGTCGCGATTGCGATCTGGCTCGCCCTGATGGCCGGCCTCTGGGCGCTGATCCGCTCCGGAACCGGCGCGGCCCTGCGACGCTGGAGCTGAGGGCGGGGCAGACGGCTGTCAGCCCGCGCGACCTCCCGGCCATGTGGCTGTGTGTTTGGTGCGCGACCCCCAGTGCTCGCAGATGATCGTCCACAATGGATGACGCTTGCCGGAGACGCTTCACGTTCGAGCCCTCGTGCCCGCCGACGCAGAGGCGTGCGACGGGATCATCCGTTCGCTTCCGTATCACTTCGGTGACCCGGGCGGGCGAGGGCAATGTGCGCTCGCGGTTCGCTCACAGGCCGGTCTGGTCGCGATCTCCGGTGCTGATGTCGCCGGATTCCTGACCTGGCGCCCCTCGCTGGCGTCGGCCTGTGAGATCACCTGGATGGCCGTGCATGCCAGGCGCCGCGGTGAGGGCGTGGGAACTCGGCTGGTGGACAGCCTGGCGACGCGGGCGAGCGAGGGCGGCACGCGCTTCCTGCTGGTCACGACGCTCTCGGCGTCGATCGAGGAGCCGGGCATCGACGACGGGTACATGCGCACGCGGGGCTTCTACGAGCGACGAGGATTCACTGCCCTCTGGGAGCCCGAGGGCTGGTGGGACGCCGGCAATCAGGCAGTGCTGATGGTTCGGGACCTCGCACGCGCGCTGTAGGCGACCGCGTGGCGTGCGCAGATGTCTGCTCGAGATCCCGATCGAGCTGGCTCGCGCGAGCTGCCCGTAGCTCAGCAGCGCTCCGCGGTCGCCGCCGCGGCCCGCAGCAGCCCCGGCACGCCCTCGCCGAGGCTCGCAGTCCACGGCTCGTCGGTCTCGCCGCGCAGATAGCGCCCGTAGAGGCCCTCGCAGAAGACGGCGGCCTTCCAGAGCGCCAGCGTCTCGTACCAGGCGAGGGCGGCCACGCTGCGGCCGCTGCGCTCCGCGTAGCGGGAGATCAGCTCGGCGCGGCTCGGGAAGCCGCCGGCGCGGGTGACGGGGGAGAGGTCGAGGACGGTGCGCGGCACCGAGGCGTCGCTCCACGTGGCGACGAGATAGCCGAGGTCGGCCAGCGGGTCGCCGAGCGCGGCGAGCTCCCAGTCGAGCAGCGCCAGGACGCGTGGCCGGGCGGGATCGAGCATGACGTTGCCAAGCCGGTAGTCGCCGTGCACCACGCAGGCGTCGCCGGAGGCCGGACGCGACTCGTCGAGCCAGGCTGCGAGCTCTGCGACGAGCGGCAGCTCGCGCGTGGCGTTGTGCTCCCAGAGCGCTGCGAAGCGCCGCACCTGGCGCCCGAGATAGCCGTCCGGACGGCCGAAGCCCGCAAGCCCGGCAGCTTCGATGTCGACCTCGTGGAGCTCGGCGAGGGCATCGACGAGATCCTCGCCGGCACGCCGCTGAGCCTCGGATCCCCCCAGTGACGGAGGCAGCTCGTCCGTCACGACGTGCCCGCGGAGCTCCTCCATCACGTAGAACGGCACGCCGAGGACTTCGGCGTCCTCGCAGACCGCCAGCACGCGCGGGACGCGCGCGCGTCCCTGCAGCGCGCTCAGCACCCGTGCCTCGCGCAGCATGTCGTGCGCCGAGGGCGGCAACGGCGGGCGCGGCGCGCGGCGCAGCACCACGCGCACGGGAGCGCGCTCGAGCAGGAAGGTGGCGTTGGAGTGGCCGGCGCCGATGCGCGTCGCGGTCAGAGCTCCGCTGCCGAGGCCCTGCCCGTCGAGCCAGGCCTCGAGCGGGCGCCTCACGACGAGCGGGGGCAGCTCCAGGGCGGCAGCCTGCTCCGGCGTGTCGACGACGTCGACCGGGCCGTTCACCGCTCCTGCCGGCGGCGGCGCGCGGCTCGCCGGGCGATCGACCAGCGGTGGGCCTCGCTCGGGCCGTCGTAGATGCGGAAGGCGCGCACCTCGCGCGCGTAGCGGGCCAGCGGCAGGTCGTCGCTCGCCCCGAGCCCCCCGCAGATCTGCAGCGAGCGGTCGACCACTCGGCCGACGGCCTCGGAGACGAAGACCTTGGCCACGGACGATTCGTGCGTACCGCGGCCGCCGGCGTCGAGCACCTCCGCGCACGTGCGGATGAGGCCACGGCTCGCCTCGATGTCGATCACCGAATCGGCGACGAGCGCCTGCACCATGCCGTGCTCCAGCAGCGGCTCGCCGAAGGCGGAGCGCTCGGCAGCGCGGTCGATCGCGATGTCGAGCGCACGCCGCGCGAGGCCGAGCCAGCGCATGCAATGCGTCAGGCGCGCGGGCGCGAGCCGCACCTGGGCGTAGCGGTAGCCGAGCCCGGCCTCGCCCAGCACGGCGTCTGCCGGGACACGGCAGCCGTCGAAGACGACGACGGCGTGGCCGCCCGAGAAGGCGCGATCCATGGTGGGGATGATCCGCTCCACCCGCATGCCCGGATTGCTGCTCTCGACGATGAACATCGTCGCCCCCTCGTCATGCCGGATCTCGTCCGCCGTGCGCGCCATGCAGATCGTGAAGGCGCAGCCCTGCGCGCCGGTGATCAGGTGCTTGCGGCCGTCGATCACCCACTCGCCGCCGTCCCGGCGGGCGGTCGTCAGGAGCATCGTCGGATCCGAGCCCGCGCCCGGCGCAGGCTCCGTCATGGCGAAGGCGGAGCGCACGGCGCCCGAGGCCAGGGGGCGCAGATAGCGCTCCTGCTGCTCCGCGCTCGCGATCGCCTCGAGCAGGTGCATGTTGCCCTCGTCGGGGGCCGAGCAGTTGAGGGCGAGCGGACCGAGCAGGCTGTAGCCGGCCTCCTCGAAGACCGACGCCTGTCCGCGCACATCGAGGCCGAGACCGCCGAAGGCGGTGCCGACGTGCGGAGCGAGGAGCCCGGCGGCGCGCGCGGCGCCCTGCAGCGTCTCGCGCAGCTCGGGAGACGGGCCGTGCTCGCCCGCCTCATCGCGTGCCTCGGCCGGAATCACCACGTCCCTCACGAACGCGCGCACGCGCTCGGCGACCTGGAGGGGCTCGCTCATGTCAGCTCGCTCGCGTAGACGCCGTCGAGGATCGTCGCGGGATCGGGCGCGGGGGAGGCCTCCGCGCCCGCGAGCCCGGCGCTCACCTCGTCCGCGGCGGCACTGCGCAGCGCCCCGATCTCGTCGTCGCCGAGCCCGTCGAGCCGCAGGCGCGCAGCCAGGCGCTCGATCGGATCGCGCTGCTCGGCGTACTCCGCCAGCTGCGTCTGATCCATGTAGCTGCCGTCGTCGTGCGCGGCGTGGCCGTCCAGCCGCAGGCTGACTGCCTCCACAGCCTGCGGGCCGCCCCCCGACCGGGCGCGCTCGACGGCGGCGCGCAGTGCGACGAGCGTGGCCACCGCATCGCTACCGTCCACGCGGGCGGCGGGGATTCCCCAGCCACCCTCGACGCGCTCGGCCATGCAGGTGTTGACCATCTGCCTGCTCGTCGGCGTCGAGTAGGCCCAGCCGTTGGACTGCAGCACGAACACCGCCGGCACCTGGAGCACCGCCGCCAGGTTGAGGCCCTCGTGCACGTCACCGGTGCTCATGGCGCCGTCGCCCCAGAACGTGAGTGCGACGCGCGGCTCGCGCCGTCGCTTGAACGCCAGCGCCGCGCCGACGACGACCGGGCAGAGATCGCCGAGCATCGAGACGAGCGGGAACACGCCGTGCTCCGGCGCGCCGAAGTGCATGTTGCCGTCGCGCCCGCGCGTGGGGGAGTCGCCCTTGCCGAGGAAGTTGCGGAACGCCTCTGCCGGTGTGACGCCGCGCGCGATGTGGCAGGCGAGCTCCCGGTTGAGCGGTGCGCAGACGTCGTCGGGCCCGAGCGCGTAGCCGGCGGCCGCCCCCACCGCCTCCTGTCCTCGGCCCGTGTAGACCGATCCCGAAACGCGCCCCTGGCGATAGAGCAGGCCGACGCGCTCCTCGATCAGCCGGTGCAGCAGCACGAGCCGGAAGAGCGCGACGCGGTCGTCGCGCGTGACATCGGCGCTGTCGACGCAAGGGTCAGTAGGCACCGAGCCTCCGCAGCTCCTCGGTCACGCGCTCGACCGAGGGGATGTAGGCGTCCTCGAGCTCGGGGGCGAAGGGCACCGGCGCCACCGGCGCCGCGACGAGCACGGGGGGCGCATCGAGCAGCTCGAATCCCTCCTGTGCGATCAGCGACAGGACCGCGCCCGCAGCGCCGATCGACGAGCTCGCCTCCTGCAGCACGCAGACGCGCGAGGTGCGCGCGAGCGACTCGAGCACGGCGTCGCGGTCGAGCGGCCAGACGGTGCGCAGGTCGAGCACCTCGACCGAGGCCTCGTGCTCGAGCGCCGCGGCGGCGCGCAGCGCGACGTCTACCATCGCGCCGTAAGCGATCACCGTTGCGTCGGAGCCCGCGCGGGCGATCTGCGCGCGACCGATCGGCGTGCGCAGCGAGCTCTCGGGCGGCTCCGCGCGCAGGCGGCGGTAGAGCGCCTTGTGCTCGAAGTAGAGCACCGGGTCGTCATCCTCGATGGCGCTGCGCAGCAGCCCGTAGGCGTCTGCGACGCTACCGGGGCAGACCACCTTGAGCCCGGCCGTGCCGATGAAGAAGCCCTCCGGGCAGCTCGCGTGGAACGGGCCGCCCCGCACGCCGCCGCCGAACGGCGCCCGAATCACGACGGGGAGCTTGATGCCGCTGCGCCAATGGGTCTTGGCGCCGACGGTCACGATCGAGTCGAAGGCGCAGGAGATGAAGTCGGCGAACTGGAGCTCGGCGATCGGCCGCTCGCCCATCCAGGCGGCGCCGAAGGCCGCGCCGACGAAGCCCTCCTCGGCGATCGGCGTGTCGATCACGCGCTCGGCGCCGAACTCGTCGAGCAGGCCCTTGGAAACCCCGAACGGACCGCCGAAGTGGCCGACGTCCTCGCCTATCAGGAACACCCGCTCGTCGTCGCGCATCGCGTCCGCCATCGCCGCGCGGATCGCCTCGAGGTAGGTGACCTCCGCCACTGCGCCACAATACCGCCGCGGCCGGGCCGTGCCCGTGCGCGCGAGGTTAGAGTGTGAATGATGGCGAAAGCTGCGGAAGAGCACCTCTCGCGCCGCGAGCTGGCCGCATGGAGCGGCCTCCTGCGTGCGCATGCGCGCGTGCTGGCGGAGCTCGACGCCGAGCTCCAGGCCGAGCACGGGCTCGCAGTGCCGGAGTACGAGGTGCTGCTCGTGCTCACCCGGAACGGCCCGAATCACCTGCGCATGAGCGAGCTCGCGGATGCCGCGCTGCTCACGCGCAGCGGCATGACCCGCCTCGTCGATCGGCTCGAGCGCCAGGGGCTCGTGCGGCGCGAGCGCTGTGAAGACGACGGGCGCGGCACCTACGCGGTGATCACGCCGGAGGGTTCAGAGCGGTTCGCTGCGGCCCGTCCGACGCACATCGCGGGCGTCCGGCGCCTCTTCCTCGACCGGCTGAAGAAGAAGGACCAGCGCGCGCTCGGCGACGCCTTCGACGCCGTTCTCGGCGGGGACCCGAGCCTCAGTCATCTACCCTCGCGGGTGGATGCGCCCGTCCCCGGAACTCGCCCGAGGGCGCTCGCCCGTCCAGACTGCGCTCGCTCGTACGCGCCTGCCTAGCGGCCCATTCGCCTGCGAAGCCGCCGCGCTCGCGACCGTCGCGCTCGTTGCGGCCCTCGTGCTGGCACCGCTGACGCTGGCTCGCCAGCTGCCGAACGCATACGACACGGACGCCTTCTACGCGCCCTTCGCGACCTTCCTGCACGATCGTCTGAGCCACGGCGACCTCCCCCTCTGGAACCCGTTCGCGTTCTCGGGCCAGCCGTTCGCCGCCGATCCGCAGTCCGGCGTGTTCTATCCGCCCGCCCTCGCGTCCTACGGCCTCCTCGCGCCGGCGACGGGCATGGTCGTGCTCGTCACCTTCCACTACCTGCTGGCGACGCTCTCGTCCTACTCCTTCGCCCGCCTGCTCGGCGCCGGCCGGCTCGGCGCGGTCTATGCGGGGCTCGCCTTCGGCGTCTCGGGCTACCTGCTCGCGCGCTCGCAGGCGCTCGGGCTGCTGACGGGCGCAGCCTGGCTCGCCGCCTGCGTCGCCGCCGCCCAGTATGCCGCGCGGCGCGAGGGACGCGGCCTCTCGCCGGTCGTGCTCGCGGGGGCGCTCGCGCTCTCGGTGCTGGGCGGCTCGCAGCAGCTCACGGCCGTCGCCGCCACCGCCGCGCTGGTCGTGCTCGTCTCGCAGCTGCGCCTGCGCGGCCTCGCGATCTTCGCCGGCGCCGGCCTGGCGGCGCTCGCGCTGGCCGCGGTGGCGCTGCTACCGCGGCTCGAGCTCGTCGGCCGCTCCACTGCGGCCAACGGCGTGATCGACCCGGCGGGGTACGGTGCGCTCACGTGGGCGGACACGCGCGTGCTGTTCGGCTGGTTCGGCCCGCACACGGCCGAGCTGGCGCCGCTCTACGCGGGCGCGCTCACGCCTGCCCTCGCGCTCGTCGCGGTCGTTCGCAGCTGGCGGGCGGCGCGCCTTCCGCTCGCGCTCGGCGCGCTTGCGATTGCCTGGGCAGCGGGCCTCGCCGGCGAAGTCGCCGATCCGATCGACACCCTGCGCACGCTCACCGAGCACCAGTCGGTGCGCGCACTGCCGCTCTTCGCGCTCGCGCTCGCCGCGCTCGCGGGCCTCGCTCTCGGCGGGCCGGGGTCCCGCCCCGCGCCCTGGCTGGTCGCGCTCTTCACGCTCGTGATCGCGCTCGCCATCGATCCTGACGTGCTCCTGCACGGGACCTACGTGATCCCGGCGCTGGCGGCGCTCGCGGTGCTCGTGCTGCTGCGCTCGCCGCGGATTCCCGCCGTGCTGGCCTGCGCGCTCGTGCCCGCGGTGCTCGCCGCCGACCTCGCGCGCCACGACTACTCGCAGCTCAACACCCACCAGCCGCCGGCCAACTGGGCATCCTCGTCGGAGACGTTCCCGCAGGCGCCCGCGACGGCGCGCTTCCTGCTCGCGCAGCGCAGCTCCGAGGGCCCGTCGCGCTTCGCCTGGCTCGTGAACGACTTCACCCGCCGCAAGCAGCTGCGCTTCGTGCGCAAGGGCGATCACGCCGACCTGTTGCTCGGGATGTCGGGCACCCGCTTCGGGCTCGAGGACGTCGCCGGCTACGACCCCGTGCAGTTGGCGGCATACCACGACGCGCTCGCCTCCTCCAACGGCCGCCAGCCTTCCGACCGGCACTTCACCTGGGTCGAGCGCGCCCCGACGCGGCTGCTGCGGCGCCTCGGCGTGCGCTACTACGTCGCGGCTCCCGGCCTCGAGCCGGCGGGCATGCCGGTGATGCTGCGAACGCCGCAGGCAACGGTCGTGCGCGACGACCGGGCGCTGCCGCTGGCACGCGTCAACCGTCCCGGCGAGACGGATGCCGCGCGCATCCTGGTGCGCGAGCCCGACCGCGTCGTGATCGCCACGCCCCCGGGCCCCGCGGGCCGGCTCGTGCTGGCCGATCCGCCCTACCCCGGCTGGAACGTCACGATCGACGGCCACTCGGCGCCCGCGCGCGAGCAGGACGCGATCTTCCGAGCTGTCGACCTGCCGGCGGGGCGCCACACGGTGGTCTGGACGTTCGAGCCGCGCAGCGTGAAGCTCGGCTTCTCCATCACGCTGATCGCGCTGCTGGGCGTCGTGGGCTACGCGGTCGTCGCGCGCCGCCGCGGCACCCCTGCGGCCGGCTCAGCGAGCACGCACCAGCCGCGTGCGCTCACTCAGCCGCAGCTTCTCGGCGCAGCGCCTCGACGAGTGGCGCGAGGCCCTCGGCGTCGAGCGCCGGCGGAGCGCTCGGGCAGATCGACAGCGCCACCACGCGCCCGCTCGCACCCAGCGCGGCGGCCTCCGAGCGCATGCGCTCGACGCTCCAGCCGCCGGGCGCCGGGAAGCCCGCGTCGGGCGTCAGGCTCGGATCAAGCACGTCGGTGTCGACGTGCACGTAGAGCGGCGCATCGGCCGGCAGCGCCGCCAGGGCCTCGAGCGCGCCGGAGGCCCGGTGGAGCTGTGAGCGGTCGGTGTTCTGGCGCTCGCCCGGGTCCAGATCGCGGCCGTCGACGAGCACCGCTCGCTCCTCGGGGAGCGGCGGCTCGAGGCCGGCGAGGCGGCGCCAGTCGTCGAAGCACCAGCCGAGCAGCTGTGCGAACGGCATGCCGCCGAGGAAGCCGCTCGGCGTCGTCTCGGGAGTGTTGAGGTCGCCGTGGGCATCGATCCAGACGAGCGCGACGCCCGGATGGCGCTCGCGCACCGCGGCCAGCACCGGCGGCACGAGGGTGCACTCGCTCATCACCACCACCGGCGTTCCCGCCCCGACGGCCTTGCGGGCCGCCGCGAGCATGCGGGGCAGATGGGCCGGGAGCGTCTCCTCGGGGTCCCCGTCCCCGAAGCGGACCGTCCAGTCCGTCATGTTGATCTGGCCCGAGGCGCTCCCATCCGGATGCTCCGTGGTGGCCGTGTGGCCGTCCCACAGGCCGAGCAGCGTGGCGAGCTGGGACAGCTGCAGCTCGGTCTCGAGCGCCGGCATGCCGCGGCTCGAGAATTGCGCGATCAGTGGCTCAAGCATTCCTGAAGGCTACGCGGGCGCGCAGCGGCAGGGCTCGCAGGCGCGCGCGCGCTCCATCTGCCAGCCACAGCAGGCGGGCGAAGCCGGCGAGCGCCGCGGCGTCGAAGAGGCAATAGGCGCCCGGAATCCCGCTCGGGGGGTTGCCCACGCCCAGCAGCCCGCTCGCGTCGTGGGGCGCCCAGGCCCAGGTGCCGGCGGAGGTGCCCATGAGCTCGAGGTAGCTGCAGATCAGGAACGCCCCCGCGTACACGAGCGGTGCCCGCCCGACGACGAGAAAGCAGAGCAGGCAGAGGTAGACGATCGCTCCGAATGCGTCGTTGCGCGGCGCGAGCGCGAGCCCCCAGACGGCCCACGCCCCGCCCACCGCGATGGTCGCCCCGATCACGGGCCGGCGCAGGACGGCGAAGAGCTGCGAGCGCCCGAGCGCGAGCGCCGTGAGGTAGAGGAGCCCGTGCCCCGGGGGCACGAACCACGGGATGTTGTGCAGGCGGTAGGTGTAGACGCCGAGCAGTCCCGACGCGGTGTACTCCGTCGCCGTGGCGACGAGGATCACGATCGCCACCTGTGCCCGCACGTCGCGGCGCTCGCCCCGGAGGATCAGCAGCAGGACGACCCAGGTGACCAGGCCGAGTGCGCGCTGAGGCCAGATCGAGGCGTGGGAGTCGAGCCACACGCCGGCCGCGATCCAGGTCACGACGATCGCCGCGATGCTGAGCTCGCGGCGGGAGGCACGCAGCGCGGCTGCAAGCTCCGCCCGCCTCATGCGAGGCCCAGGCTGGCGGCGAGCAGCGTGCTCTCTGCAGCGAGCGCGCGCAGCGTCGGCGCCGGCGTGCCGGTGAGCTCGGCCAGCTCGACGACGGCGACGAGCAGCGCGTCCAGCTCGAGCCGCTTGCCGGCCTCGAGATCCTGCAGCGTCGACGTGCGGTGCTCGCCGACGCGCTCGGCGCCCTGCAGGCGCTTCTCGAGGTCGATGCGCGGACGGGCGCCGAGCGCGCTCGCGATTGCCAGGCACTCGCTCATGCCCTCCCGCGCGAGCGCGCGAGTGCCCGGGTGCCGGCACATCGCGGCAAGCGTCGCGCGCGTCAGGACACTGAGCGGATTGAAGACCGCATTGCCGAGCAGCTTGATCCAGATCTCGTCGCGGATGTTCGCCTCGACCGGCGCCTTGAGGCCCCCTGCGACGAGCGCGTCGGAGAGCGCCGCGCAGCGGTCGGAGATGCTCCGGTCCGGCTCGCCGAGCGAGAAGCGCGTACCCTCGCCGTGCCGGATCACGCCCGGCGCCTCGAGCTCGGTCGAGCAATAGACGACGCAGCCGATCGCGCGCTCGGGGGCGATCGCGGCCGTCGTCGCGCCGCCCGGGTCCACCGCCTCGATGCGGTGGCCGTCGTATGGGCCCCCGTGCCGGTGGAAGTACCACCACGGCACGCCGTTCTGCGCGGCGACCACGGCCGTGGTGTCGTGCAGGAGCGGCGCGAGCAGGGCGCCGCTGGCGGCGTAGGAGTACGCCTTGAGGCCCAGGAACACGACGTCGACCGGCCCGATCTCCGCCGGATCGTCCGTGGCCGGCGGATGCGCGCTGAAGTCGCCGCGCGGGCTGTGCACGATCACGCCGTCGCGGCGAAGCGCGGCGAGCTGGGCGCCGCGCGCGACCAGCGAGACGTCCGTGCCGCCCCGTGCGAGCGACGCGCCCACATACGCGCCGATGGCACCGGCGCCGAGGATCGCGACCTTCATGGCAGCTGCTCGGACAGCAGCCGGCGCTGCACCTTGCCCGTCGGGCCCTTCGGGATGGCGTCGACGACGTGCACGCGCGCAGGCACCTTGAAGGCCGCGAGGCGCTCGGCGCAGTGGGCGCGCAGGGCCTCCGCGCCGACCGGCGAACGCGCCACGACGGCCACGCCGACGGCCTCGCCGTACTTGGCGTCGGGCAACGCGAAGGCGACGGCCTCGACGACCTCCGGGTGGCTGAGCAGCGCGTCCTCCACCTCGTGGGGCGAGATCTTCTCGCCTCCGCGGTTGATCAGCTCCTTGATGCGCCCGGCCAGCGAGAGGTAGCCATCGGGCGAGAGCGAGCCCGAGTCGCCGGTGCGGAACCAGCCGTCCCGGAAGCTCGCAGCGGTGGCCTCCGGGTTGGCGCGGTAGCGGTCGACGACCCCGGGGCCGCGCACGCAGACCTCGCCGATCGCTGCGACCGGGAGCGGGCTCCAGCTCTCGTCCAGGATCGCGATCTCGGTGCCGGTGGGCTGCCCGACCGAGCTCGCGCGCCGCTCACCCGGTGGCAGCGGGTTCGAGGCCATCTGGTGCGCGGCCTCTGTCATGCCGTAGGCCTCCACCAGCGGCAGCCCGAAGCGCCCCTCGAACGACTCCATCAAGGGTCCCGGCAGCGCAGAGGAGCACGAGCGCGCGAAGCGCAGCCTGTGCTCCGCATCGTCCGTTGCGCCCTCCTCCGCGCGCGAGAGCAGGATGCGGTGGATCGTCGGCACGGCCGAGTACCAGGTCGCCCCGTGCGCGGCGCACTCGGCCCAGAAGGCGCTCGCCGAGAAGCGCCGGGGCGCGATCACGCAGCCACCCGAGGCGAGCGTCGCGAGCGTCGAGGCGACGAGCCCGTGGACGTGGAAGAGCGGCATCGCGCAGTGGCTCGCGTCGCGGCTCGAGAGTCCGTAGGTCGCGGCGATGGCGCGCGCCGAGGCAGCGAGATTGCGCTGGCGGATGGGCACGCCCTTCGGCTTGCTGGTCGTCCCGCTCGTGTGCAGGAGCAGCGCGACCGCTTCGGGATCGCGCGGAACCGCCGCGGCGGCCAGGTCGACGCCGAGCCCGAGCTTCGCTGTCGTTGCTCCCGCGAGCTCGAGCTGCCGCACGCCGAGAGCGGCGCAGGCCGCCCGTGCCGGGCTCTCCTCCCCGCGCAGGAACAGCATCGCCCTCGGCTGCAGGTCCTCGAGGTAGGCGCGGAACTCCTCGGCGGTGTAGGCCTGGTTGAGCGGCGCTGCGGCGGCACCGGCGGCCACGGCGCCGAGGAACGCCGCCACGATCTCAGGCCCGTTCGGCAGGCTCATCGCGACGGCGTCGCCGGGCTCCACGCCGGCCGCGGCGAGGGAGCGGGCGAGCCGGTCTGCCGTCTCGCGCAGCTCGCCGTACGACGTGCGCTCGCCACTGGCGGGCTCCACGAGGGCCGGCGAGCCGGCCGCTGCGGCGATCAGGTCGAGCAGCGCCTCGGGAGCCGCCGTCACGCCGGCAGCCCATGCAGGCGCCTGCAGTTGCCGGCCAGCACGCCGGCGCCGATCCCCTCTGCCTGCTCGCCCGTCAGCCAGCGCCGCTCGACGGCCGTTGCGAGCACGCGGCTCAGCGCCTCGCGCGCGACGTGCGCCGCGAACCACGCGACCTCGGGCTCGCTCGCCTCGTCGGAGCCGTAGAGCACCTTGGACGGCGGCGCGACGCCGATGGCCGTCTCGATCAGGCGATCGATCGCGAGCGACGCCCAGGGGATCCCGATCGAGAGATCGAGGTAGACGTGGGGGAGGATGGAGGCGATGAACGCCGCCTCGTCGGTCCAGGGCCAGCCGGAGTGGATCAGCAGCACGGGCTGCTGCGGGTGGCGCTTGAGCAGGTCGAACAAGCCGGCGGGCCGGGCATGCGCGACGAGGCTGTCGGGGTCGCCGCCGCCGGAGTGGATATGCACCGGCACGCCGCTCGCTGCGGCCACGCTGAGCACGCGGTCGAGCAGCCGGTCGCGCACGGGCTTGGCGTGCGCGCGGGTCTCGCGGAAGCCGTCCTGGCGCCAGCGCGTGAAGGCGCCGCGGGCGTCGGCGGCGCTCGGGCTGCCGATGTCGAGCCCCGTGCGGTAGGCGATCACCGACTTGAAGGCGATGGCGCCCTCGGCCACGGCCGCCTCGAGCCGCGCCGTGAGCCCGTCCTCCAGCTCGTCGTAGCCGCCTGCGCCCTCACGGTCCTCCGCGATCCACGGCTCGATGCGCACGACGCGATGCACCGGGATGCCGGCCTCGCGCTGAAGCTCGGCGGAGGGGATGATCGGCAGCGGGAAGCCCTCGTCGACCACGAGGCCCTCGATGCGGGCGTCGCGCCAGAGCGCTCCCAGGTAGCCGGGCGCGTCGGCGCGCAGCCGCTCCAGGCGGGCTGCCGCGACGGCCGCGTTGGTCGGCTCGCAGCCGAGCGTCTCCCCGAGGCGCGCGAGCAGCGCGAGCGCGAGCGGCGTGCTCGCCGTCGCCCCCTCGAGCACATCCGCGTAGTCGGCCGGGTCGCCGCCCGAGGTCAGCACGCACATGCCGAGCATCGTCAGCCGCGCGGCGAACCCCTCCGGCGGGGCGGCGAGCAGCTCGGACGTCCGCCAGCCGTGCAGGTGGGTGTCGATCACGGGCGCGTTGCTGAGGTCGACCATCAGCGCGAGGCTAGCGAAGGCCCGCGTCGATCGCCGCCACGAGGCCCGCGAGCAGGCCGCAGCGGGGTGCGATCGAGCCGATCTCGATGTACTCGTCGGGCGAGTGGTCGAGCGCGCCGACCGGCCCCAGCCCATCCAGCGTCGGCAGGCCGGCGCCGGCCGTCCAGCAGCCGTCGGAGACGCCGCCCGTCGACGTCTCGGGCACGGGGGTGCCGAGCGCTTCGCCGAGCGCCGCGGCATGCGCGGCGAGCGCGGCGACGGCGGGGGTGCGCTCGAGCGGAGGCGTCACGAGCCGCTCGTCGGTCGAGAACGTCACGCCGCGGTGCACGTCCACGCGCAGCAGCTGTCCCTCGGCCCAGTCGAGGTCGGCCTCCTGCCAGCCGCGCATGTCGATCGTCGCGCGCGCTTCGCCCGGGATCGAGTTGAGGACGTCGCCGCCGTGCATGCGCGTGACGTGGAGCGTCAGCCCCTGGCGCCCGCCGTCGAGCGCGGCGATGCGCGGGAGCTCGCGGCCGAGCGCCAGCACCGCGTTGCGCCCGTGCTCGGGCTCGGAGCCCGCATGCGCCGAGCGCCCGCGGGCCACGACGTCCAGCCAGCGCCCGCCCTTGCGCGCGGCGACCACCGCGCCGCCCGGGCGGCCGCACTCCAGGCACAGCACCGCGTCGAATCCGGCAAGCCGTGCCTGGGTCGCGATCGGCCCCGAGCGGATCTCCTCGTCGGGCACGCTGACGAGCTCGAGGCGCGCGAACGGGCGCTCGCCCGCGGCCAGGATGCGCGCCGCATGGGCCGCCACGGCGATGCCGCCCTTCATGTCGGCGACGCCCGGGCCGAGCAGCCGCTCGCCCTCGCTGCGCAGGGGGCGCTGCGCCGCGGTGCCGACGGCGTAGACGGTGTCGTGATGGCAGAGCAACGCCACGCGAGCGCGCCCGCAACCCGTCAGGGAGGCGTGGACGTGCAGGCCCGCAGGCGACGGCACGAGCTCGCACTCGAGCCCGTAGCCGGCGAGCGTCCGCGCCAGCTCGGCCGCCAGCTCGTCGAGCTGTGCCCGTGCGCCGCTCGGGGAGTCGTGCTCGACCCAGCGGGCGAGATCGGCGAGCAGGAGTTCGAGGTCGTCCGTCGCGGCGGCGCGCGCATGCCGCGCGATCGCGACGGCGTCAGCTCCGGCCACCCCGAGGGCCTCGCGCTACAGGCCCTGGATGCGCTTGGGCGGCCAGTAGATCGCGAACGCCCGCCCGATGATCTGCGAGCGGTGAATCACGCCCCAGCAGCGGGAGTCCTCGGAGAACTGGCGGTTGTCGCCGAGCATCAGGTACTGGTCGGGGCCGAGGTGCCGTGGCCCGAAGTCTCCCGTCGTGCTGCTGCACTGACCGGTGGGGGACGTCGTATACGACTCCTTGAGGAAGCGGCAGCCGGGGGTCTTGGCGGGCGCGAGCCTGCTCGCCGGCGCCGTCGTCTCGCACACGTAAACCTTGCCGGCCGCTGACCCCACCCACTCGTTCGGGAGCCCGATCAGCCGCTTGACGTAGTTCTGGCTCGAGGCGTGGTCGGTCTGGAAGACGTCCGAGCCGCGGCCGTTCGGGTGGAACACGATGATGTCGCCGCGGCTCGGGTCGGTCAGGTGGTAGAGGAAGCGCGCCGCCAGGATGCGGTCGCCGACGTGCAGCGTCTGCTCCATCGACTGGCTGGGCACGCGATAGGGCTTCACGAACCAGAGCTGCACGGCGTACGCGATCGCGATCGCCATCGCCACCGTGAGCACGAGGTCGACCACCGGGTTCTTGCGGATGGACGCGAGCGTGCCGCGAGGGCGCTCCGGCGCGCCCGGCGCCACTGCTTCGTCGCTCATCGCCTCCAGAGTAGTGGATGGTCGCCGCAGGCGAACCCGCCTCCTGTTGTGGGATTGCTAAGGCCAGCGCGGTCGGCGGTGCTGCCGATGGCGTCTATCGCAGATCGGGCGTAGGCTGGCGCCTCGTGTTCAGGTGGGCGCTCAGCGTGCTCCTGGTCGGCCTCGCCGCGCTCTGCGGCGTCGCAGTCGCCGGATCACTCGGCAAGTCCGCCCCGGAGCGCGGGGGGCCGCTGCGCGCCTTCACCGCGGGATCGCTCGAGCGCATCCGCGCCGACGGGCCGCCGCGCAGGCTGACGGCCGCGAAGCTGACGGCGGCCCGGGGCGAGAGCGAGTCGTTCCAGGTCGCGGTGCGGGGTCCGGCCCGGGGCGTGACTGCCGCGATGGGAGCGCTCGCCGGACCGGCGGGCGCGATCATCCCGGCAACCTCGATTGCGCTCTACCGCGAGCAGGACGTGCTCGTCGAGCACTCCACGCCGTACCCGGGCGGCCCGAATCCTCCCGACCGGGCGGGCGAGATCCCCGATGGGCTGATCCCGTTCTCGGCCCCCGGCGGCCGCTTGCGCGCGCAGCCCTTCGACGTCCCCGCCGGCGGCAACGCGGTGCTGTTTGCCGACGTGGCGGTGCCACGATCCGCACGGCCGGGGAGCTACAGCGGCGTGCTGACGCTGCGCGCGCCGCACCGCCGACCGCTTGCGGTGAGCGTCTCGCTGCGAGTCTGGAGCTTCGCGCTGCCGTCGCAGCCGACGCTCGGCTCGTCCTTCGGCATCTGGGACGTCCCGCGCCGCCAGGCCTCGCGCCTGCTGCTCCAGAACCGGCTACAGCCCGGCGCGGTGTCGCCCGGCGACGTCGCGGCGCTGCGCCCCCTCGGGCTGAGCGCCGCCGGGCTGCCGTTCTGGAGCGGAGCCGACGCGACGACGTGCTCGTTCGACCCGCCGCCGTCGGTGGGCGCCGTGCAGCGCGCCGCCGGCAAGCTCGGGAGCGGCCTCCGGCTCTACGACTACACCGCCGACGAGACCGACGCCTGCCCCGCTGCCCGCGGCGATCTCCGCGCCTGGGGGAGGGCGCTGCACGCAGCAGGGGTCGAGCAGCTCGCCACGGTCACGCCCTCGGCCGCGCTGATGGACGACGGCACCGGCCGCCCCGCGGTGGACATCTGGGCACTCGGGCCGTCGATGATGGCGGCCGCAGCGCCGTACCTGCCCGCCGTGCGTGCAGCGGGCGGCGAGATCTGGACGTACACGGCGCTCGTGCCGGATCCCGCGGCTCCCATCTGGACGCTCGACGAGCCGCTCATCAACGAGCGCATCCTGCCCGGGTTCCTGGGTCATGCGCTCGGCGCCACGGGCGTTCTCTACTGGCGCATCGACGCCTTCGGCGACGGCGATCCCTGGACGACCGCAGAGAGCTCCGACTCGGGCGGCGAGCAGTATCCGGGCGACGGGCAGCTCGTGTATCCGGGACAGGACGCCGGAGTGGACGGCGTCCTGCCCTCACTGCGGCTGAAGGCGCTGCGCGACGGCGAGGAGGACTACGAGCTGCTCGGCCTGGCGCAGCGCGCCGGCGTCGGCCCTCAGGCGAGTGCGATCGCGAGGCGCGTGGCGACGAGCTGGGACGCATGGTCGCGCAACCCCGAAGTGCTCGAGCGCGCCCGCATCCAGATCGGCGACCTGGTCGCACGGGCGATCAGGTCCTAGCCGGCTCCCAGCGCGCGCAGAGCTGCCGCGGTCAGCGTCGCTGCGATCACGATCACCGCGAAGGGCGCACGCAGCCACATGGCGGCGAGCGCCACCCCGAGCCCCGCGGCGCGCGCGTCGAGCACGAGGCTCCGCCCGTCCCCAAACGTGCTGATCGCCACCAGCGCGGCGAGCAACGTGACGGAGACCAGGTTGAGCGCGCGCTGAAGCTGCGGCGGCACCGTGCGCGAGCCGAGCGCGAGCGGTCCGGCGCCCTTGAGGGTGTAGGTGCCGGCCGCGAGCGCGAAGATGGCCCACCAGGTCACGCCGGCGCCTCTCGCACGCAGCGCGCCGCGAGCGCGCCGCCGGCAGCGACGAGGATGGGCACACCGGGCGCGGTGAAGGGCGTCGCGGCGAGCGCGAGCGCCGCCCCGGCGAGCGCGGCCGCGCGCATGTCGCGGCGCCGCAGAAGCGGCGCCAGCAACGCCACCATGCTGGCCGGGAAGGCCGCATCGAGCCCGAGCGAGGCGGGATCGGCGATCGCGCCGCCCGCCAGCGCGCCCGCCAGGGTGCCGGCGTTCCAGGTCACGAACAGCGCGCAGCCGCAGGCGTAGAACGCGACCCTGCCGAGCTCGGGGGTGGGCTGCGCGAGTGCCAGCGCGGTGGACTCGTCGAGCACGATCTGGCTCGAGAGCGCGCGCTTCCAGAGCGGGCCCCGCAGCAGCGGCGTGACGGCGAGGCCGTACGGCAGGTGCCGGGCGTTGAGCACGATCCCGCCCAGGACCGCTGCCAGGGGCGTGCCCCCCGAGGCGATCGTGGCGACGGCGAGGAACTGCGAGCCGCCCGCGAAGACGACGAGCGACAGCGCGCACGTCATCGGCAGCGAGAGGCCGCTCGTGCGCGCGAGCACGCCGAACGAGAGCCCGATCACGCCGGCCGAGGCCGCGAACACGAGTGCTGCCCGAACGGGGCTCGCCGGAGTCGCGCGGGCCATCGGCGCTCAGCTCAGGCCGAGCACGCGGCGCGCGTTGGTGCGGTAGACCGGCTCGAGCACTTCGGCCGGCAGGTGGAGCGCCGAGACCGCCCAGCGCCCCTGCGATGGCGGCCCGTCGCCGATCCCGTAGGGGAAGTGCTCGTCGTCGGACTCGAGGAAGCGGTACCAGTGGCGGTAGAGGGCGGCCGGCGGCGGGAACACGTCCGTGCCGAAGAGCACGCGCTCGCGGTGCTTCGCGATCAGGCGCGCCGCTGCGCGCGGCTGGCGGCCGAGCTCGGCCATGCGACCCGAGACGTCGATGACCATGTTCGGATAGGTCGTGAGCATGCGGTCGACCCAGTGCAGATTCTCCGGGTGACAGCCGACGTGGGCGACGATGAAGGTCGTTCCGGGATGCGCGGCGAGCAGCGACTCGAGCGACTGCATGAGGCGCGCGAAGCGCGGGAAGCCGTCGCCGCAGAACGACCACTCGGGCTTCTGCAGCAGCTCTTCGAGCCGCTCGTTGCGACCGTCGACGGGCTCGAAGAAGGCCACTGGATCGCCGGTGTGGATGAGCACCGGCAGCCCGAGCTCTCCGGCCTCCGCGAAGACCGGCGCGAGCCGCTCGTCGTCGGGCAGCACCAGCGCGCCGTCGGAGTCGCGAATGGCGAGCCCGAGGTCCTTCCAGATCTTGAGGCCGCGCGCGCCGGCCGCGCGGGAGCGGCGCAGGCTCTGCACGAGCGCGCCCGCGTCGAACCCGTGCCGTCCGATCGCGCGCAGGTCGACGTGGCAGAAGGTGGCGAAGCGTTCCGGGTGCGCGCGGTCGTAGCGATCGAGGTTGCGCTCCAGCTCGTCGCCCCAGAGCCCGTCCAGGTTGACGATCGCCTCGACGCCGACCTCGTCGAGCAGCGCGATCAGCGCGCCGACGTCGGCCACCGCCCACGGTCGCTCCCCACCGGCCACGAGCACGGCCGGATCGAGCGCCATCCAGTCGTCCCAGAGCCCGAGCCAGCGGCCGAGGTGGTTGTGGGCGTCCACCGCGGGCACGAGCGGCAGCGGCACGTCGGTGCTCGGGAGCACGAGCTGCGACTGCGGCAGCCAGTCGTCCAGCTGCGGGCTCACTGCTTGATGCAGGCCGCGCGGTGACCGGCGGCGGGCTCGAGCTGCGGGTCGACGGAACGGCAGGCCTCGTCGCCGATCGGGCAGCGGGGATGGAAGCGGCAGCCGGGCGGGATGTCGACCGGGTTCGGCGTCTCGCCCTGCAGGATCTGCGGGCGCCGCTGGTCGTGCGGGTCGCGGCGCGGCACGACCGAGATCAGCGCCTTGGTGTACGGGTGCCGCGGATCGCCGACCACCGTGCGCGCCGGCCCCTCCTCGACGATGCGCCCCAGGTACATGACGAGGATGCGGTCCGCGTATTGGGTGGCGGTCGAGAGGTCGTGCGTGATCATGAGGATGCCGAGGCCGGTGCGGCGGAGCCCGTCGAGCAGGTCGAGGATGCCCGCGCGCACCGAGACGTCGAGCATCGAGACGGGCTCGTCGGCGACGAGCAGCTTCGGCTCCAGCACGAGCGCTGCGGCGATGGCGACGCGCTGCCGCTGGCCGCCCGAAAGCTCGTGCGGGTAGCGGTCGAGGAACAGCTCGGCCGGGGAGAGGCCCGCCCGCTCGAGCGCCTCGCGCACGCGCCCGCTGCGCTCCTCGCGCGAGCCGATGCGATGGATCACGAGCGGCTCGGCGACCGTGTCGCGGACGCGGTAGCGCGGGTCGAGCGACTCGTAGGGGTCCTGGAACACGATCTGCGCCTCGCGCCGCACGGGCCGCAGCGCGCGCTCGGAGAGCGGGGCGATGTCCTGTCCTGCGATCTCGACCGAGCCGGAGCGCGGCACGAGCATGCGCATGACCGCCTGTGCCGTCGTCGTCTTGCCGCAGCCCGACTCGCCCACGAGCGCGACGAGCTCGCCCGCGGCGACGCTCAGCGAGATCCCGTCCACGGCACGCACGACGCGCTCCTGCGTGCGCGCCAGCGTGCCCGCGAGACCGCGCGGCAACGGGTAGTGCACCACGAGGTCGCGTACCTGCAGGAGCGGCGAGCTGCTCATGCGACCGGGCCGGCGAGGTGGCAGGCCGCCTCGTGCCCGGCGCCCACGGCTCGCAGGAGCGGTCGCTTGGAGCGGCAGGTGTCGAACGCGGAGTCGCAGCGGGGCGCAAACGGGCAGGCCACGAGCGGCACGTCGAGCCGCGGCGGCGCGCCGGGTATCGAGGCCACGCGCGTCGTGCCGGCCAGATCCGGCGTGGCCGCGAACAGCATGCGCGTGTACGGGTGCTGCGGCTGGTCGTGCAGCGCGACCGTCGGGCCCAGCTCGGCCACGCGCCCGGCGTACATCACGGCCGCGGTCTGGCAGGTCTGCGCGACGATCGGCAGGTCGTGGGTGATCAGCACGATGGAGAGGCCGAGCTCGTCGGAGAGGCGCGTCAGCAATTGCAGGATCTGCGCCTGCACCATCACGTCGAGCGCGGTGGTGGGCTCGTCGGCCAGCAGCACGCGGGGCTCGCAGGCGAGCGCCATCGCGATGGCGGCGCGTTGCCGCATGCCGCCCGAGAACTCGTGGGGGAAGCGCCGGGCGCGCTCGGCGCGGATGCCGACCAGCTCGAGCAGCTCGCCGCAGCGCGTGTGCGCGGCGCGCGCGCGTGCGACGCCGTGGAGCTCCATGGCCTCGACGATCTGATCTCCGATGCGCTTGACCGGGTTGAACGCGTTCATGGCGCCCTGGAAGATCATCGCGATGTCGGTCCAGCGGTGGGGCCGCAGCGTGTCTTCGCCACCCGCGAGGATGTCCTCGCCGTCCAGCAGCACCTTGCCCGCCACGCCGGCGTTCGGAGGCAGCAGGCCCATCAGCGCGAGGCTGAGCGTCGTCTTGCCACAGCCCGACTCGCCGACCAGGCCCATGCGCTCGCCGAGCGCCAGCGTCAGACCGGCGCCCTGCACGGCGTGCAGCTCACGGTCGCCGGGCAGCTCGAACCACACGTGCAGGTCCTGCACCTCGAGCACCGGCGTGACGCTCACGCGTCGTCCTCGCGCGGCACGGGGCGCAGCCGGAAGCGGCGCACGGAGAGGTGACTGACGCGCAGGCGGGGGTTGAGCGCGTCCTCGATCGCCGTGCCCAGCATGGTCAGGCTGACGACGACGACCGCCACGGCGATTCCCGGCGGCACGATGGCCCACCAGGCGCCGACGCTCACGGCATCGCGGGAGAACGCGTTCTCGATCAGGAGGCCCCAGGAGATCTTGCTCGGGTCGCCGAGGCCGAGGAACGCGATCGCGGTCTCCGCAAAGATCGCGTACGCCACCATCAGCACGGCGGTGGCCACGAGCAGCGGCGCCACTTGCGGAAGGACGTGGCGCATGATCAGCCGCGTGTTCGAGGCGCCGATCACGCGCGTGCGCCGGATGTAGCCGCGCTCGCGGACGCTCTTGACCTGCGCGCGCACGACGCGGGCGGTGCTCGTCCAGTAGATGGCGCCGATGATCAGGATGATGTTGCGCAGGCTGCGGCCCCAGACGGCGGCCACGATGATCATCAGCGGGACGTCCGGGATTGCCAGGAAGTAGTCGGTGATGCGCATCAGCAGCGTGTCGATACGGCCGCCGAAGTAGCCCGCCAGGATGCCGACGGTCCCGCCGATCAGCATCGCGACGAGCGCCGCGGAGAACCCGACGATGAGCGACACGCGCGCGCCGAACATCATCAGGCTGAGCATGTCGAAGCCGCCGTCGTCGAGCCCGAGCCAGTGCGAGGTGGAGGGGCGCGCGAAGACGTCGCCGACGCGCTCGTGCTCGCCGTAGGGCGCGATCCAGGGCGCGAGCACCGCGATCAGCACCACGATGCTCAGCACCGCGCCGCCGAAGGCGGCCTGGGGCGAGGCGCGCAGCGCCTGCGCGACCGCGCTGTCGCGCAGGCGCCGCCGGGGCACCGCGACGAGCCCCTCGGCCTGGGCGCTCACTCGACGATCCGCGGGTCGAGGCGGACGTAGAGCAGATCGGCGATCAGGTTCGCGAGCACGATCGACGCGGTGATGATCAGGAACGCCCCCTGGAGCATCGGATAGTCCTTGTCGAAGACGCTCTGGTAGGCGAGCAGGCCGATGCCCGGGTAGTTGAAGACCGCCTCGACCAGGATCGAGCCGGCGGTGATGAACCCGAGCGAGAGGAAGATCAGGGTCGTGATCGGCAGGAGCGAGTTGCGCAGGGCGTGGCGGCGCACGACCTGCCAGGTGCTGAGGCCCTTGGCGCGGGCGGTCAGCACGTAATCCTCGCCGAACGTCTCGAGCAGCGCCGAGCGCGTGATCAGCGTGTACTCGCCGTAGAGCACGAGGCCGATCGTCAGCGACGGCAGCACCATGTGGCTGAGGCGGTCGGTGAACTCAGCCCAGAGCCCCGGGCTCGTGAACGAGAGGTAGGGGTCGCTGATGCCGTTCGTAGGCAGGCCGAGCGGGCCCGCCGCGTAGAGGATCAGCATGATCCCGAGCCACTGGGTGGGCAGCGAGAAGAACCCGAGGCCGAACCAGACGGAGAGCTTCTCGAGCAGGGTTCCCCGCCGCCAGGCCGCGATCACGCCGGTGAGCAGGCCGAACACGATCGAGAACAGCGTGCCCAGGAGCAGCATGGGCAGCGTGTTCTTGAGTGGCTGCCAGAGCTGCGGCAGGCACCGGCTGGCGGTTCTGGAACGAGCGCCCGAAGTTGCCGTGCGCGAGGTCGCTCGAGGTAGATCACGTACTGCTGGAACTTGGACTTGTCGAGCCCGAGCTCCTGGCGCACCTGCAGCCGCACCTCGTCGGTGCACGAGAGGCAGCGCAGGGCCGTCGTCGCGTCACCGGGCGCCGCGCGGAAGATCACGAAGTTGAGCGTGGCCGCGACGAAGATCGTCGCGAGCGCGAACGAGATGCGCCGGAGGACGTACTCGGAGCTGCGCACGCGCGCCTAGGACCGCTTGAGATCCAGCCAGGGCAGCTTGCCGAGGCCGGTCAGGAACGGCGGGTCGATGCCGGTCCAGCCCTTCTGGAAGCCGTAGATCAGCTGCAGCTGGGCGAGTTGGATGTACGGCTTGTCGTGGTAGAGGATCTCCTGCATCTTCCAGACGATCTGCTTGCGCTTGACGGGATCGGTCGTGACCCCCTGCTAGCTTGTAGAGCTTGTCGTAGGCTGGGTTGCAGTAGGCCGTGTCGCTCCAGCCGCCGTACTGGTTGCAGCCCACGACCGAGAGCATGAAGTCGGGGTCGACGTAGCCGACCCAGTCCCACATCATCAGGTCGAAGTCGAGGTACTGGTTCTTCGGCTTCGTGATCTCGGCGAACGCGGTCGTGCCGTCGTAGGCGCGCTGCGTGAGCTTGACGCCGATCTTCTGGAACGACTGCTGCACGATCGCGAATTCGCGGTTGACGCCGACGACGCTGGTCGGCGTGATCACGCCGTAGGACATGGGATGGGAGTCGGGCCCGGGCGTGCGGCGGATGCCGTCCGAGCCGCGCTTGTAGCCGAGCTTGTCGAGCATCGAGTTGGCGAGTGCGAGGTCGTACTTCTCCGGCTGCAGCTTCGTGTCCATGTACGGCGCCGAGATCGGCGTCAGGAACGTCGCGCGCGGCTCGGCGAGGCCGCGGAAGACGACGTCGATGATCTGCTTGCGGTCGAATGCGTGCGAGAGCGCGGCGCGCAGCTTGGGATCGAGCAGCTCGCGGTTCTTCTTCTTCTTCGGGTTGGAGTTGAAGCCGAAGTCGCGCACCTCGGTGCCCTGGCCCTTGACGACCTTGATGTCACCGGAGGAGCCGAGCGTGCTCGCGACGGTCTGCGGCACCGAGTCGACGTAATCCAGTCCCTTGCTCTTGAGCGCCGCGAGCATCGCATCGGAGTTCGCGAACCACGTGATGCCGACAGCGTCGACGTGGGGCTTCGGGCCGTAGAAGCCGGGGTTGCGCGCGAGGATCGTCGTGCCCTTCTTGTCGTACTTCTGCACGAAGAAGGAGCCGCCGCCGACGATCGGCAGGTGCGCGGCGGGGTCGTAGTCCTTGAGGCCCTTGGCGTCGCTGCCGACGATCGGCTCCCAGACGTGGCGCGGCAGGACGAAGAACTGCTGCAGCTGCGGCAGCACGTTCGCGACCGCCTTGTCGTAGTGGATGACGAGCGTCGAGGGGTTGGGAGCCGTGAGCTTGGTCGCGTGCGAGAGGAAGGGCGCGAGCGACGCCGACGGCCCCTTGGCGAACTTGACGATCGTGTTGCCCGTCCAGGCGGCGTCATCGGCGGTCAACGGCTTGCCGTCGGACCACTTGCCCGGCTTGAGCGTGAACGTCCAGGTCAGGCCGTCCTTGGACCTCGTCCACGACTTCGCCCAGTCCCCGATGACCTTGAAGTGCGTGTCGTACTGGATGAGCGTCGGGTAGATATTCGTAAAGACCGTGTACGAGATCGCCTGAAAGGCGACGAACGGGTTCATCGAGTCGAACGGATCCGTCGTCCCCATGCGGAGGATGCCGCCGTCTTTGGCTGCATGACGCGGAGCCGCCGATGCCGCCGGCGCCGCCGATGCGACCCCCGCGAGACCGAGGGCGATGAGACAGAGCAGCCTGCGAGCGGTCATGCGATCTCCTGCAGTACGGGGGACGGCGGGCGTGGTCGCGCCGGAACCGGGGAGGATACGCGCTGGAGGCGAGACGGGCCCGTTCCGCTCGCGCCCAAGGGCCCTCTTTGCACGCTCAGACGCGCGCCGCGTGCCGTGGGTTAGCCCCCGCGTGGGCCCGCCGGCTGCTCGGGTAGGTCCGGCACGAGCTGCGCACGCGGCCGGTGGCGGATGGGCGTACTTGGGATTGAACCAAGGACCTCCCGCGTGTGAAGCGGGCGCTCTCCCGCTGAGCTATACGCCCGGGAAACGCTCCGGAATGCTAGCGGAGCGCCATACCGGCGCGCGATCATCCGCCGAGCCCCTTCAGACGGAGTGGGAGGGATTCGAACCCTCGAGACGAGTTAACCCCGCCCACGCGATTTCCAGTCGCGCTCCTTCAGCCGCTCGGACACCACTCCAGGCGGATCCCAGTATCGCACGGAGGTGCTGTTCGGTCCCCGTTCATCGCTTTTCTCGCTCCGAGCGCTTTTCCGCAGCTGCGGCCACTTGCGTCGGAGGAGCCGGTCCCGTAGCTTCCCCCTTGCACCGAGCGCCAGTCGAAGTAGGTTGAAGCTTTGCAGGGGTACGGACGCCTTTCGAGGCAACGGTACGCAGGCAGAGTGGACGAAACGACAGGCGTTCGGTCATTTCTTTTTCCTGCGCTCGAGCCCTCTCGACGGTCGCGCAAAGGCGCATGGAGGCAGGGATTGCGCTTTTCCCGCTGCGAGCGGCTTTTCGCTTCTCGAGCGACTTGCGCGCGGACCTGGCGGTGCGCCTAGATTCCGTCTCGCACCGGACGCTGAGTCGGAAGCAGACGAAGCTCCGCCGGGGTGTTGGAAGTCCTTCGGGACCACGGCACGCAGGCGGGGCCGAGAACGCAACCGAATCGCGTTCGGTGCAATTCGTTTTCTCCAGGCGTCAACGGCGGGTGAGCGTGACGGCCGTGCCGTACGCCGCGACCTCGCTCATGATGCTGGCGATCTCGTTGCAGTCGAAGCGCATGGCGACGACCGCGTTGGCGCCCTTCTCGCGGGCCGCCTCCCGCAGGCGCTCGAGCGCCTCGTTGCGGCTGTCCAGGAGCAGCGTGGTGTAGCCGCGGGCCTCGCCGCCGAAGACGGTGCGCAGGCCGGCGCCCATGTTTGAGAACGCGTTGCGCGCGCGCACGATCAGCCCGCACACCTCGCCGTGCACCTGCGTGATGTCGTAGCCGGGCACGTCGTTGGTGGTCACGATCAGGATGTCTTCCATGCCCGGACCATAGTCCCAGCCCCGGCAAGCGCTTCCGCGTCGCTGCGGCCGCTCTATGCTGAGACGCGACCCTGGAGGGGTGGCTGAGTGGTTGAAAGCGACGGTCTCGAAAACCGTTAACGGCGGATTCGTCGTTCGAGGGTTCGAATCCCTCCCCCTCCGTTGTTCCAGGCGTTTTGCCTGCAAACGAGTATCCGGCTCGGGAGGGTTGATCAACGCGCGCCAGCTGCAGATCTTCCTCGTGCTAGCCGAGGAGCTGCATTTCGGTCGTGCCGCCGAGCGCCTGCACGTCGCCCAGCCGGCGCTCTCCCAGACGCTGCGGCTGCTCGAGGCCGATCTCGGCGTGCGCCTCTTCGATCGCACGACCAGGCGCGTGCAGTTGAGCGACGCGGGCCGCGCGATCCACGATGAAGCCGTGCGCGTGCGGGAGTCAATGGACGCAATCCGCGAGACGACGCGCCGGATCGCCGCGGGCGACGCCGGAACGGCCACGCCCACCTCAAGTGACGGCGATCCGACCGGCTTTGCGACAACGCGGCGTGTGCCACTTGGCACTGGCAGGCCCGATGGGTTGCGCCGGGGGTGCGCTTCGGGTATCACCTTCCTGCCGGAGGGGATCGAGCGGGGAGGAGAATGACATGCGGAACCACGTCATCGGGGTGATGATAGCTGTCGCGGCTGCGCTCGCGGGGTCGTCGGCGGCTCTCGCGGCGAACGGCCCGCCGCCCACGCCGAGGGCTGCGAATGGACACAAGGTGGCGGTGCTGGCGCGAGGCGTGCCCACGCCGACTGCCTTCGCGTTCCTCGGCGGGCAGACGTTCGTCGCTGCGTTCGGTGACGAGCGGCATCCGAAGATCACGGGCGGCGTCTTCTTGCTCAAGGGTGGCAAGCCGATCAAGCTTCCCGATTCGCCCAGGAGCGTCTTCGGCCTGGCAACGTCCGGCGACACCCTGTACCTGAGCAGTGGCCATCAGATTCTCGCCTGGAGCGGCTGGAACGGCACGAGATTCACGCAGTCGCGTGTTGTCCGGACCGCCCCGAAGCGCTTCAGCGGCTTCAACGGCATCGTCGTCGCGCCGGGCGGCAAGCTCTACTCGGGCGTCTCTCTCAGCAGCGGGAAGAAGGCCGACTACGCGCACGGCACGACGCCGTGGGCCAACGACGTCGTGAGCGTGGACATCGCGAGCGGCGCGATCGAGGTCGTCGCGAAAGGCATGCGCCAGCCCTGGCAGCTCGCCTACGTGCCTGGGCACCGCAGCCCGCTGGTCTCCGATCTGGGTCAGGAAAACCTGAAGAAGCGCACGCCGCCGGACTACGTGATCGAGGCGAAACCAGGCGCCAACTTTGGCTTCCCGTCCTGTCCGGCGCAACCAGCGAGGTGCTCGAAATTCAGCGAGCCGTTCGCGAAATTCCCGCCGCACTCCTCGCCGATGGGCCTCGGCGCACTCGGCGGCAAGCTCTACATCGCGCTCTTCGGAGGCACGGGCAAGGGCCCCGAGGTGGTCTCGATGCCGCCATCGGGCGGCACGTTCAAGCCGTTCCTGACAGGGTTCGTCGCGCCCGTTGTCGCTCTGGGAGTGCACGCCGGCAAGCTCTACGTGGGCGACCTCACCGGCGCCGTGTACAGCATCAAGCCCTAGCGTCCTTAGCGCGCCGCGGCTCCCATCGCGGCCATCAGCCAGGTAGCACTCCTCCGAGTCCCACTCGGCCCCGTCAGCCTGCCGCCCCACCACGCTGCGCCTGCCGCCCCACCACGCTGCAGGAGGGCGCGGCGGTCCCGCTCGCAACGTGCTCGATGAGGACAGCGGCGCGGGCAGCCGGCGCATGGTGTGCAACGTTCGCCAGGGCCTGGAGCGGCCCGACGACGATCGGCGTCCAGTTCCCGATGTCGAGCTCGACCGCGCTGGGAGCGGGGCTGCAAGCGGGACGGTCTGGCGATCCCGATGCCTGAATGGAGCGAGCGCCGTCTCCTTGACCGATGCGAGCCAAGGACGTCGTCGCCGCGGTCGATCTGCGTCGCCGCGCGACCGCGAGCGTTGACGCGACCGCGGGACACCACGGCACAAGCGCTCCGAAGGCGACTCGCGGAGCCAAGCCGAACCTCCCGGCGGCGTTGCCCGTCAGCCGCTTCAGGTGATTCCGCACGATGCGCGGGCGCGTGGCCAATTGGCGCCTCGATGTAGCCCTCGTGGACGCGCACGCTCACGAGGATCGCGTCACTCCTCAGAGCCACGGCCGAGCGCCTCCCGCTCCTCGGGCTCCTCTTCGACCTCGAGGTTGATCAGCTCGAGCTTCGGAGCCCATTCGAGAACCTGGGCGAGCATCTCACGCGTGACCGGGGAGCCGAAGGCCGCGCTGAACAATTCCGGAGCGAGAGGTAGCGTCTCGTCCTGGAAGACCGAATCCCAGGGCTTTCGGCGCGGCCGCCGCAGCTATCTACAGATTCGGGCACTTGCGGTTCAAGTGCCCGCGGAGCCTCGCCGATAGTGGTGCGCATGACGGTTATTGCATACTCGTATGCGGCGTTGTCTGGCCGGGTGTCCGCTGATGCATCGGCGAGGCGGCGATGGGGATTCGGCCTCGTGGTCGTGCTGGCTTTGTTGGCGGTGGGGCCGGCTGGAGGGGTGGCGTCGGCGCAGTCTGTGGTTTCGGCCGGGTCGAGCCGGGCGGCGGCGAAGGCGCCGCTGCGCGCGATTTTCTATTCGGCTGCGCCGGGGCGCTCGCGCGCTGCCGGCCGACGCGCGCTGTCGCGTCATGCGGTGGCTCGTCAGTTGGCGGCGCTGCGCTGGGCGCGGGCGAATGTCGCGATCATGCCGTGGTCGCGGCCTGGCTTCGCTGCTGATCGCGCGTTCCGCGCTGTGATCAGGGCCGGGGCGAAGCACCACAGGCATGTGCGCGCCGCCGTGCTGATCAATCGGCTGCGGGGCAGTGAGGTCCTGCAGATCAAGGCGCTGGCGGCGAGATGGGCCTCCGCGCGGGGGTACCTGCACATCGGCTCGCGGCCTGCGGTGTTCGTGGCCCTTTCCAAGTGGACACAGCGAGACTGCGCCGCGGCGCGGCGCTGGCGAGCGGCAGCTGCCGGCTTCTGGCTGGCGCAGGGGACATTCGCCGGCTACGAGCGGTGCAGGGGCGCCGCCAACGCGTGGTTCTCCGATCACGCGCGCGCGGCCGGCGCGCGAGCCCCTGGCACGTTCCTGATCCGACCCCGCTTCCGGACCAAGCATGCGAACAACTCGCAATTGCGGCACTCGCTGAGGACCTGGCGGCGTGCGGTGGCGCGAATGAACGCCTCCGGCGCGCGGCTCCAGTTGATCGATTCGCTCAACGGCTGGCGTAACCGCACCGCGATCGGGCCGAGCTCCCTCTGGCGCTCGCGAAGCCGCTTCGGCCGCTACCTCGACGCACTGCACGCACACTCGCCGAGACACGTCCGGCGAGCCGACCTTCCGACCGTCGGCGCCCTGGCGCCGGCCGGCGTGACGTCGCACGGCGGCTCTCTCGTCGTGACGCTGTCGGCCGACAGCGCCCGTTCCCGATGGTGGGTCGAGTTCGGTCGTACCGTTGCCTACGGCGAGACGACCGCGCCCGTGGCGCTCCCAATTGGGAGAGCGCCGCGCGCCGCGACGGCGAATCTCGGAGTGCTCGCCGCCGGCACGACGTACCACGCGCGCGTCGTCGCCGCGTCGCCCGCAGGCGTGGTCGCGAGTCGCGACGCGGTCATCACGACACCTCCCGACGCCGTCGCCGCGACCGCACCCCCCGCTGCGAAGCCGGGCACCGCTCCTGCACGGACATCCAAGCCGGTCTTTGCCGTGTATTACCTCTGGTGGACGAACCAGCACTGGCACGATCTCCTGGGCGGTTCTTATCCGTACACTCAGGCTCCCAACCCATTGCCTGCCACGCTCGACGCGACGGGATGTAGCGTTGTCAGTCTGTTCAGCGGAAACAAACTGACCGACGTCAGTGCGACGCGTGGTACGCAGAATTTCGCCTACGCTCAAGACGCTGCGGGCGTCATAGAATCAGACGTTCGCCAGGCTGCCGCACATGGGATAACGGGGTTCTCGATCAACTGGAAGGGGAGTGGAGCAGTCGCTCAATCCCCGACGACCAACGGTTTCGATCGTCGGTTGCAGGACGTGTTCGATGCGGTTCATAAGGTGAATAGCGAAGGGATCCCGTTCAAGCTGCAGTTGAACTACGAGGGTTCCAGCCCCGTCCTGCCCACGACGTACATCACGAACGACCTCAACTACTACGCAGCGAGATACGGCAACGACAGCGCGCAAGATCACACGTACTCGGCAAGGCCGGAGATCATATGGACTGGCAGCTGGAAATATTCCGACGCCGACGTGACAATGATTTCTCGAGCGCTGCGCCCTCAGGTGTACCTGATCGGAGACGAGAACGTGGCATCGTGGAATGCGAACGCCGCGCAGAACTTCGACGGCGACAGCTACTACTGGTCGAGTCAGAATCCCTACACGAACGCCGCCTCGTTCAGCCAGTTGCAACAGCTCGCTGCCAGTGTTCGCTCAACCAAGAATCCCGACGGCAGTACGAAGGCCTGGCTCGCGCCCTTCACCCCCGGATTCAATTCCCAACTGCGCTTCGGCGGCAACGCCTGCGTACCCCGTAACAACGGCGCAACGATGCACAAGCTGTTCGACGGCAACAAGCCCACGAATCCTGATGGCTGGCTGTTCATCTCCTGGAACGAGATCGCTGAAGGCACCTACATCACCCCCTTGACCCGGTACGGCGACCTCTACCTGAGCACCATCGCAAACATCATCCAGACCAATCAGTGACCAGCGATGCATCGGGATCAGGCTCTGACCCCGACTTGAGCGCCATGGCAGCGGCAATTCCGGGGGAGGCCATGACAGTCGTGGGCTGCAGGAGCTCCAACAGGGGCACACTTCTAGCCTTGATGCCGGCCGCTTCACGTGCGATGCCTCCGACGCGACGCCCGAGGATGTGCTCGAGGCCGCGCGCGAGGCGATGACCGAGGTCGAGGCGAAGCGGGAGCGCGAGCTGTTGGACCGGCTCTCGGATGCGCTCGGCATGGACGTCCTGTCTCGCACTCGCTGGCCGACGTGCTCGCTGCGCTCGTGCAGAGGAAGGTCGGCACGCTGCTTCTCGACGAGACGTTCGAGGCGTCCGGCGTGGTCTGTCGCGAGTGCGGCTGGCTGGGCGCCGAGGGCGGTTGCTGCCCCGTGGACGACAGCGAGCTCGAGCAGCACGAGGACGTCGTCGAGCCCGCCGTGGAGGCGGCGCTGCTGCAGTCCGCCCAGAGCGTGTACGTCAGGCACCACCCCGACCTGCAGCCGCTCGGCGGTATCGCGTCGCTGAATCGCTTCTGACCCTCGCCGTCGGCGAGGCCCGCACGTCCGGTGGCCTGGACCACCGTCGCGATCGGGAATTGGCGGAGTTTCCGCGACACGCGCCGTTCGGCGTGTGCGCAGCGCGCGTAGAGTCGCGCGTACGCCTCGCCTGCGCATGTCCGCGCCGGCGCAGCGCGCAAGTCGCTGGAGGGGAGTGGCATGAACGTCGTCGCGTGCGCGGATCCTGCTGCCCTCAGCGCCAAGGAGGCAGCATGACCACCGTCGAGACCGCGACAGAGATCCGGCCGTTCCAGATCACGGTTCCCGAGGAGCAACTGGATGAGCTGCGCCGGCGCATCGTGGCGACGCGCTGGCCTCGGGCGGAGCTCGTTTCGGACCGATCGCAGGGGGTGCAGTTGACGGTGCTCCAGGAGCTCGCCCGCTACTGGGCGGACGAGTACGACTGGCGCACGTGCGAGCTGCGAATGAACGCGCTTCCGCAGTTCACGACTGAGATCGACGGGGTCGAGATCCACTTCATCCACGTCAGGTCGCGGCACGAGAATGCGCTGCCGCTGATCATGACGCACGGCTGGCCCGGTTCCGTCATCGAGATGATCGACGCCGTCGGGCCGCTGACGGATCCGGCTGCACACGGCGGCAGCGCCGAGGATGCCTTCGATCTCGTTCTGCCCTCACTGCCGGGGTACGGGCTCTCCGGACAGCCTGCCGACATCGGCTGGGACCTGGGCAGGACCGCGCGAGCCTGGGCCGAGCTCATGCGGCGTCTCGGTTACACGCGCTATGTGGCGCAGGGCGGCGACGTCGGCGCCGGCGTCACCGACGCGATGGGCCGCCAGGCACCCGAGGGTTTGATCGGAATGCACACGAACCTGCTGGTGCCGGCGCTGGGCGGAACCATGCCGACCAACACCGACGACGAGCGGGCCGCGGCCGCGCAGATCGCCACGTTCTCGCAGTCCGGAAACGGCTACTTCGTCGAGATGGCCACCCGCCCGCAGACGATCGGCTACGCGCTGCTCGACTCGCCCATCGCTCTAGCCGCCTGGATGATCGACCATGACACGGACGCCTACCGCAAGATCGCTCGCGCCTTCGTCGACAAGCAGCCGTCCGGCAATCTCACGCGCGACCACATCCTCGACAACATCACGCTGTACTGGCTGACCGGCACTGGGGCCTCCGCCGCCCGGTCGTACTGGGAGGCCTACGGGCCGGACGCCCCTGCCGCAAGCCGTGAGCCCTTGCCGCCGCCTCTGATCCCGTTCGGCTTCACGGCGTTTCCGGGAGAGATCTGGCGCACTCCGCGCAGCTGGGTGGAGGCGAGCTACCCGAACGTCATCTACTTCCACGAGGTCGACAAGGGCGGCCACTTCGCCACCTGGGAGGAGCCCGAGCTCTTCTCGAGCGAGCTGCGCGTGATGTGCAGGTCGCTCCGCTGACAGCGCCCGCCCGCTGGTCAGCTACGGCTGACTCAGTCCGTCGCGTCCCGTCGAGTCGAGGGAGCTCGGAGCTCTCACGACAGGTACCAGGCGGCGCCTGTCAACGTCACCGCGACCATGCCTCCCATCGCGCTCGCGGTCGTATTCGCGACAGTCCATCCCCCGCGAGAGCCGTCAGCGCGCCGGCTCCGACCATCATCACGGCTGGCAGGACGAGCAGCACTTCGATACCTGCGGACATCGCGCCCACGTATGCCACGAGCTCGAAGAGGCCACCCCGCGAACGGCGAGGTGTCCAGCGGATGGTGATGCATGCGGCGTTCGCCCCGTGAACCTGAACAGGGGATCGCTCGGCCTCCTGGAACCGCCCGCGGAGTTGCGCTATACGTACCGACGTGGCGGTCTTCTGCCTGCTTCACGGCCTCTGGCATGACAGCTCGTCCTGGGACCGGGTGGCACAGCACCTGCGCGCGCAGGGACACGACGTCGTCGCCCCGCAGCTGCCCTACGATCGTGCCGGTAGGAGCTACGAACAGCGTGCGCAGCCGGCGGTGGAGGCACTCGCCGGTGCGAACGAGGAGCTCGTGGTGGTCGGGCATTCGGTCGCGTCCGCAGAAGCCGGCCTCGTCGCCTGGAGCTGTCGCGCCGAGCTGCTGGTGTACCTGTGTCCGAGGCTTGGCGAGTATCCCGAGCCGGACGGCGCTCCGCCCGTCTTCCGAGAGGGCTTTCCGTTTCCGGCGCGCCGCGAGGATGGAGCGATGGTCTGGGATCACGCCGCTGCGATCACTGCGATGTACCCACGCCTCGACTCCGCGACCGCCGCCGACCTCGCAGCTCGGCTGCGGCCGGGCGCTTCACCGGCCGGAAGCTACCCGTTGGCGGCGCCGCCGGATGTGCCGGTGGCATTGATTTACACCGTCGACGATGAATTCTTCACTCCCGAGTGGGAGCGCTTCGCAGCACGCGAACTTCTCCACGTCGAGCCGATCGAGATGCAGGGCGGCCACTTCCCAATGGCCGAGAGGCCTCAGGAGCTGGCAGACGTTCTCGACCGTCTCGCCACCGAGCGAGGACGTCTGCGGCCTGAATCGGGCTCGCTTCCGCGCGAGGTGGATCAGGGAGCGTGACGCGGGAGTGAGGATGCTGCCGCGCAGCGTTCAAGACTCGGCGGCCAGTCCTACGCGCCCACTTCGCGCAGGGCAAGAACTGCTCGCCCTGGTCGCCGCAAAGCCGAGAAGGGACCGCAGTCCCGGTGACAACCGGAGGGCCCTAGTCTCCAGCAGTGGAGAGTCGCCCGGTCTCGGCGAGTCAGGATCGGGAAGAACAGCACGGCGCCCGACTGGCGCAGTCACGCGGCCTCCTGACCGGCGGCTCGCCTCCAGGCGCAGCGGGAAACCACACCGGGAGCCGACCGTGCCGGCGATGACGCCCACCACGATCCCGATTCATCCCCACCAGCGCGGCAGCAACCGGGTGCGCAGAATGACCGCGGAGGTGGCCCAGACGACGACAGCACCGACGGCCGTTGCCGACACCCAGCTCGTAGAGCCCATGGTTCCGAGCACGCGGTAGGTGTTAGGTGTGACGAAGTCTGCGTTGTCGCTGAGAGGGCCACACTGCGCGGCTCGAGGCCATCGTCCCCGTGTAGTACCGTTCGTTACATCCGCGGGGAATTCGCCTTCCGTGGCGTGGCGCTCTGCACCTTCCTCGTCGACCCGAGCTCCCGAAGGAGCCGCTCATCAGCGAACACGACGACACCCCCACCGGCAAGCTGCGGTCGCGTGAGGCGGCTCGTCGTCTCGCCATGCTGGAGCGGGGCGAGGAGCTCGCAGAAGTCGGAAGCTGGGAGTGGGAAGTCACGAGCGGCACGCTCCGCTGGTCGGACAATCTCTTTCGCCTGTTCGGACTCGCACCCGGAGAGATCATGCCGTCGGTCGAATACGTGCTCGGCCGCACGCACGACGACGACCGCGAGCGCGTTCGCCTGGCGCTCGACGGCACGGCGGCGACCGGGCAGCTCGAGCCGCTCGAGTACCGCATCGTGCGCGGCGGCGGCGTGCGCCTTCTCCGCGCGAAGGTGGGAGAGGTCCAGCAAGACGGCCGCGCGACGCGTCTGGTGGGCTACGTGCAGGACGTTACGGAGGGTCGCGGCATCGCTCGTGAGATCGCCGGGCACATCGCCATCGACGAGGTCATCGGACGGTGGCTCTCGCTCGAAGTCGGCGGTGAGCAATTGCTGGCTGAGCTCGGACAGGCGATGGACTTCGCCGTGGGCGTCTTGACGCTGCGCCGCGACGGCAATCTCGAGCCGCACTCACGTTGGAGTCGGGGCCACGAGGCACTCGCGTCCTTCAAACGACCGCTTGAAGCCCGTTCGGAAGGGCAGGCGCTCGCTGTGAAAGCGTGGCTGTCCCGACGACCCGTGGCGGTCGCCAATCTCGCCGAGGCGCCTCCGTTTCGTGGTCGCGACCTTGCAATCAGCGCAGGCCTGAACAGCGCGATCGCGTTACCGGCGGTCTTCGCAGACCACTCGCTGCTCGTGCTCGAATTTTACCGGCCCGATACCATCGAGCCGACCGAGACGCTGCTGCGCACCCTCAACGGAATGAGCCATGAGCTGGGGTATTTCTTCGCGCTCCGTCGAGGTGAGTTGCGGCCGCACGAGTTGACGCCGCGCGAGCGAGAGGTGCTGCAGCTCGCCGCACAAGGCCACTCCGTGAAAGTCGTTGCGGCACGCCTGTCGCTGAGCACGTCGACGGTGAAGACGCACTTCGAGCACATCTACTCCAAATGGGGCGTCTCGGATCGAGCGTCCGCTGTCGCCAAGGGAATGCGCGACGGAGTCATTCAGTGATGCGGCTGCGCTCTGAAACCGCCCTTCGACCGGCCGGCGCCTTCCCCGGCGGCCGGCTGAAGGGCTTGCCGCGTCATGTTTCAGCGCCGGTGTCCGTCCTCGCTCTCGAGGGCGCCCTCGCTCCGCTTCGCCAGGACGCGCGCGCTTCGCGGGTTCGGGGAAGTGCCATCCCCGTCTGACGCCGACGTCGTCCTGGTTCTCGCCCATCGGTAGTTCGGCCGATGCGAATCGTGCCGCCGAGGCCGATCCTGTTGCCATGCAGGATCAAAAGCCCGAAAGCCGGCCCGCGCGCTCTTCATGCCGCATCAGTTCCATCGAAGTCCAGCTCCACTCTCAAACCGTGAGGATCATTGCGCTGCGAGGAGAGCACGACTTGGGAACGTCGCGAGCAATCGAGGTCGCTCTCGCGACGCACGGCGGTCAGGACATCCTCGTCGACCTGTGTGGCGCGAGCTTCATCGACTCGAGCGTGATCAACACGCTGCTGCGCTCCGCCCGGGCGCACACGGGTTCGGTCGAGCTCGTCGCGGGCCACTGCAGCTTCCCTCGCCGGGTGCTCGGACTTGCGAGGATCCAGCAGGTCGTGCCGATCCACGGGGACTTGGCGGCCGGGCTTGCGAGCATGGATGCGCGGCAGGGCGACCAGAGGGTCCGGCGAGAGTACGCATTCGACGCGTATGCCCGGAGCACGGGCGCCTGAGATCGCGTGGGGTGGGGGCGAGCCTCCTGCGAGAGCCTCGCGGATAAGCGCGCGCCGGCCGCGCCATCGGCTGTCAGGATCCTCGGTCCAAGCTGCCCCGCGGCGCGGGCCGGATCTGGGGCGATGCCAGTCGCTGAGGCCGTAGCCCAAGCGCGGGATCCTGTCAGCCGCGCATCAGGCGCCGCGCACCCACGCAGCCGGTCGCGGGCGTGCGAAAAACCCGCAAATTGCGCATTTCTGGCAGCTTTGATCGTTTACTCCCGGCGTGTTCGCATAGCGACCCAAACGGTCCGCGACACCAGAGGAGGAACGATGTCGGAGCTCGACGGCAAGACGGTCGCATTTCTCGCGACGCACATGGTGGAGGAGGCGGAGCTCGTCGATCCGCTGCGGATGCTCGCCGACGCGGGAGCCGAGACCGTGCTGATCTCGCCCGAAGCGGGTGAGATCCAGTCATTCCACGATCTCGAGCGCAGCTTCGGCGACACGTACTCGGTCGACGCCACGCTGGACGACGCGCGCGTCGGCGATTTCGACGCGCTCGTCCTGCCCGGAGGGGTGGGGAACCCCGATCTGCTGCGCACGAACCCGCGCGCGGTGGGCTTCGTACGCGAGTTCTTCGAGAGCGGCAAGCCGGTCGGCGTCATCTGCCACGGCCCGTGGACGCTCGTCGAGGCGGGCGTGCTCCGTGGCCGGACGATCACGTCGTGGCCGTCGCTGCAGACGGACATCCGCAACGCCGGCGCCGAGTGGGTCGACCGTGAGGTGGTCGTCGACCAGGGTCTCGTCTCCAGCCGCAAGCCGGACGACATCCCGGCGTTCGCCGCGAAGCTGATCGAGGAGATCCGCGAAGGGCGCCACGAGCGGGCGGCCGGCGCAGCGAGCGCGGGTGCGGGAGCCGGCGCGTAGGCAGCGCCGTTGCAGGAAAGCGACGACGGCGCTCGCGTCGCTCGACTCGACGCGGGGACATTTCAATCGGAGGAAGCGATGAGCAAGGTGGCAACCATCACGGTGCTCGGCTCGCGCGAGGAGCTGGAGCGCCTCTGGCGCGAACTGGCAGCCGAGCGCGGCGTCGATCTACAGGTGTCGTTCGCGAAGGCGCCGGGCGATCACGGAACCGAGATCAGGGTCGAGGTGCCGGGTGCGCCAACGACGCCCGTCGGGCAGGCGGTCAAGAAGCTGTCGGGCTCCGACCCGCTGGCGAAGGCCAAGGACGAACTGAGGCGGTTCAAGCAGCTATTCGAGACCGGGGTGGTCGCTCGTTCCGAGGGCACGCCCGAAGGCGCGGCCGTCGAGCAGCAGCTCAGGCAGCGGCCCGCACAGCCGCTCGAGCAGTCCGAGCGCCAGAAGGCGGGCGTCTGATGCGCGCCAACGTCTGGTCCGGGCGCAACACGGTGCAGGTCGAGAACGTGCCCGACCCGAAGATCCTCAACGACCGCGATGCGATCGTCAAGATCAGCTCGACGGCGATCTGCGGGTCCGACCTCCACCTCTACGACGGCTACGTGCCGACGATGAAGCGCGGCGACATCCTCGGCCACGAGTTCATGGGCGAGGTGGTCGAGACCGGGCGCGGCGTCGGGAACCTCGCGGTGGGGGACCGGGTGGTGGTGCCGTTCCCGATTGCGTGCGGCAACTGCTGGTCCTGCAAGCACGAGCTCTACTCGGTGTGCGAGAACTCGAACCCGAACGCCGGCATCGCCGAGAAGATGTTCGGCCATCCCACTGCGGGCATCTTCGGGTACTCGCACATCACCGGCGGCTACGCCGGCGGCCAGGCGGAGTACGCCCGAGTGCCGTACGCCGACGTGGGGCCGTTCAAGATCGAGGACGACCTCAGCGACGAGCAGGTGCTCTTCCTCTCGGACATCTTCCCGACCGGCTACATGGGAGCCGAGTTCTGCGAGATCACGGGCGGGGAGACGATCGCGGTATTCGGAGCGGGGCCGGTCGGGCAGTTCGCGATGGCGAGCGCGATCCTGCTCGGCGCCGAGCGGGTGATCGCCGTGGACGAGTACGACTACCGCCTGCAGATGGCGACGCAGCGCGCCGGAGCGACCGACGCGATCAACTTCGCCGAGAACGCGGACGTCGTGGAGCAGCTCAAGGAGCTGACCGGCGGCCGTGGGCCCGACGCTGTGATCGATGCGGTCGGCATGGAGGCGGTGAGCGGCCATGGCGCCGTGCACGCGGTCGACCGTGTCAAGCAGGCCACCCGCAGCGAGAGCGATCGCGGAGCCGCGTTGCGCGACGCGATCATGGCCTGCCGGCCGGGCGGCATCGTGTCCGTCATCGGCGTCTACGGCGGTCTCATGGACAAGTTCCCGACCGGAGCCTTCATGAACAAGGGCCTGACGCTCAGGAGCGGCCAGTGCCACGTCCAGCGCTACATCAAGCGGCTCTACGAGCACATCAGGGCGGGCGACATCGACCCGAGCTTCGTCGTCACCCACCGCCTGGAGCTCGGACAGGCCCCGGCCGGTTACGAGACGTTCAAGCACAAGCAGGACGACTGCGTGAAAGTCGTCCTCAGTCCCTGAAAGGCTCTCACATGCCGACACCTCCACGTCCACTCGACGCGACCCTGCACGGGGTGGTGGACTACAACATGGGCGCGCTGCTGATGAGCGTGTTCCCGAAGCTCGCTGGGATCGAGGGCACCCGGTCCGCGCGTCAGATCAGGCTCGCGGGAGCCTTGCACTCGGGCTACAGCGCTCTCACCGACTATCCGCTGGGCATCGTCAAGGCGCTCCCGTTCAAGGCGCACCTCGGACTCGACGCCGTGGGCGCGATCGCCCTTGCCGCCACCCCGTTCGTGACCGGCCAGTACAAACAGGGGCTGCGCCAGTGGCTGCCCCAGGTGGCACTCTGCGCCGCCGAGCTGTCGTCCTTGCTGATCACCGATCCGACCGGGCGGGGCGACTACCACGGCGACGTGGAGGCGGTGCGCCGGGCCAACAGCATTGATCCCGGCCACAAGATCAGGAACGGCGGACTCGCGGTCAGGCGCCCGTCGCTCGCGTGAGGGAGAGGGAATGCCGGCGGTCGGGGCGGCTCGGATCCGCCCGGCCGCCGGCGCCGCTGGCTCATGAGACGCAGGCAGCCGACCTGAGCGGCACCCGCTGCGCCAGCGACCGATGACTTCCGGTCCGCGAGGCGGTCCCGGCTTCGAGCAGACCGATCCGGGAGGACTGACATGAGCACCCTGACCGTCGACCTCTTCAGCAGCCTCGACGGGTACGCCGCGGCCGACGGCTGGCCCGGCTACTGGGGAAAGGAAGGTCCCGAGCTGTTCGCGTGGCTCGAGGAGAAGCTCGCCGAGGACCACACGATCGTGATGGGCGCGACCACCTACCGCGCGATGTCGCAGGTCGTCTCGGAGGCAGACGATCCCACGTTCGCGCGCATGGCGGAGATCCCGAAGGTCGTCTTCTCCTCGACGCTGAAGCCGCCGCTCACGTGGGCCAACACGCGGATCGTCGCCGACGAGCCCGTCGGCGCGCTGCGCCGCATGAAGACGGGGGGCACAGCCCCGCTTCGCACCCTGGGGAGCATCTCGCTCGCTGCGACGCTCGTGCGCGAGGGCGTCGTCGACCTCTTGCAGGTCGTGGTCTTCCCGGTCGTCACGGGAACATCGGGCTGGAAGCCGATCTATGCGGACTGGCCCGACGTCGACCTGGAGCTCGTCTCCGCCCGCACCCTGGACGGCCGCATGCAGCTGATGCAGTACGTGCCGACCCTACACTGACGGGAAGCAGGGCGAAGGCGATCAGAGCGCCCCGACGCGCGCCACCAGGCCGGCCAGGCGAGGGCCAAGGGGCTCGACGCCCTCGACCTCGTCGCCCCACGTCGCGACCGTCCCGAGCAGGAGATCCGGCATGCTGGGGCCCTCGTCGAGCAGCCACTCGCGATCGCCGAGCTCCGACTCGATCCGGCGGTTGAGCTCGTTGACGTCGCGTTCGGCAGCACGCATGAGCGCCTGCTGATGCTCCTCGCCGTCGATCATCTCGGTGACGTGGAACCAGCGGTAGTAGGCGCCCATCAGGTTCGTCGCGAGGTAGGCGAGCCAGCGGTCGTAGAGCGCATGCTCCGGTGAACCGGGCGGCGGGGCGAGGTGCGCCTCCGGGAACCTGTCGGCCAGGTACATGAGGATGGCGATCGACTCGAAGAGCACGAGCCCGCCTTCCACGAGCGAGGGCACGGTTCCGCTCGGATTGATCTCCCGGTACTCGGCTTCGGTCACGTCTCCGCCGACCGTCAGCACGCGATGCGGGGCGCCGATCAGGCGCAGCGCCGTCAAGGGCACGTCCGCGACGGTCTCGGGCTTCCAGTAGAGGTCGAACATGTCTGCGCCTCGCTTCTCGACGTGAGCGCGGCCACTCTCTCAGACCGCCCCGAGGGGCGTCGCACTCGGCGTCGGCGACCGCCGGCGCGGGCTCGCGGGCTACGATCGACCCGTGGCGACCCCGTTCCCGTCGACGGCCTGTTCGAGACGCACCTCGCGGTTGCGAACCTGTCGCGTTCCCTGGCCTTCTACCGCGACGTCGTGGGCCTGCCCGTCGCGCTCGAGGCCCCGGAGCGGAATGCCGCCTTCCTCTGGGTGCCGAGACCAGGAGCCGGACTGCTCGGCCTCTGGTCGCTCGGCTCCGCGCCGCTGGGCATCGTCTCGCACCTCGCCTTCAAGGTCTCGCTCGACGCCGTGCTCGGTGCCTGTGATCGCCTGCGCTCGGCGGGCGTGACGCCGCTCTCGTTCTTCGCCGAAGAGACGAGCGAGCCGAGCGCCATCGGCTGGATGCCGGCCGCGGCGGTCTACTTCCGCGATCCCGACGGCCACCTGGTCGAGTACCTCGCGATGCTCGACGAGCCGCCGGATGCGGGCGCCGGGATCGTGCCGTGGTCGGATTGGATCGGCCGAGACCGTTCGGGGGCCCGGCGCGCTGGAGTGCGCAGGCGACGATCGCAGTCGTTTGGCGCTGCATGAAAGCCGCTGGACGTGCATAGTCCGCGCCATGGACGCGGAGGAGGTGGTTGGGGAGCTCTCGCGGGTCTTTGCCACGCGCGATTGGAGCGCCATGCGCGCGCTCTACCATCCGGATGCGCTCGTGCTGACCGTGACCGGCGGCCCCAAGCCTCTGGCGGCCGATGCGGTCGTCGACGAGCTCGAGCGGGCGTCGCAGGACTTCATCTACTTCGTCACGGGGTCGGATCCGGATCCGATCGACGAGCACGCGGCGGTCGTCACCGGCCGCATCCGCAGGCGCATGCCGCAAGGTGGCTTCGAGGACGCGGCGCACGTCTGGCTGTTGACCGTTCGCGATGGCCTGCTCTACCGCCAGGGCGTCTACCGGACGCCCGAGGAGGCGCGCGCCGCCTATGCGCAGCTCGGCGTCGGCCTGGGCGTGGGCGAGCCGTCCTGACTGCCCGCAGGCGCTGCTCTGCCGGCTAACGCCGCCCGTCGAGCCGGATCGTCCACTGCTCGACCGACTCGATCACCAGCAGCGTGTCGTGCCACGGGTCGCTCGCGAGCCGTGCGCGCACCGCCTCCTCCGATTCCGCCTCGACGGCCAGCACCACGCGGTGCTCGTCGGCCAGCGGCCCGCCGAGGATCACGAAGCCCGAGCCGACGAGAGCGTCCATGAAGGTCGCGTGCCTTTCCCAGCCGCTCTGCTCCTCGAGCGGGCGCGAGAAGTCGTAGTCGGGCCCGCGGCGCCGCAGCACGACGAGGAAGGTGGACATGCGTGCGTTCTACCAGGCGTCGGCGCGCCGCGCCATCGCGGGCGACTGCGACTCGTGCGATCAGCGCCGTGCGCCGGCCGAGCGAGCGTCGGCGAGCGGCTGCGAGGGCACGATCAGCAAGGGCCGGTGCGCGTGGTGCGCGACGCCGTGCGAGACCGAGCCGAGCAGCAGCGAGCGGATGCCCGTGTTGCCGCGCGTGCCCATCACGACAAGCAGGGCGTCATGCTCGTCGGCGGCGTCGATGATCGCCTCGGCCACGCCGTGTTGTGCCTCCACCGCCACCGGGGTCGCGCTGAACCCCGCGTCGCGCGCGCGCTCGCAGCCGTCCGCCGCGAGCGCCTCGGTTGCCTCCTGCACCAGCTCGTCGTCGACGCGCGAGACGCCGGAGAGCACGGAGTAGTGCTCCCAGACGGCGAGCACGATCGCCGTGCGGCCCGCGAACAGCGTGCCGGCGAACTGGATTGCGCGGAAGGCGTCGTCCGATCCGTCGTAGCACAGCAGGATCGGCTTGTCCGTGGCGTCGGGCATCGGTGCTCCACTCTCGAATGACTGCGGAAGAACGGCTCGGTGGCGGCCGTCAGCGATTGTCCCACGGACCGCCGGCGGTGACGCCCTCCCGCGTGCGCGCGCGGGTGGCCTCACTCGCCGAGGCGGCCGAGCCAGTCGTCCGTGCTCACGATCTCGGCGAAGAACTGGCCCTGCGCCACGAGCGTCGAGCGGTGCAGCTCCTCGCCGCGCTGCGCTGCCGCCGCTGTTCTCGAGCGAGAGCGTTCCCGTGGCGTCGTTGAGGATCTCGACGCCGAGCCCGCGGTGCGCCGCCTGGCGCGACGTCGTGTCGACGCACATGTGCGTCATGTAGCCCGTGATCGACGACCGTGTCGACGCCGCGCTCCTGCGAGCACGCTCTCGAGCGTCGTGCCGGTGAACGAGCCGGGCAGCGTCTTCTCGATCAGGAAGTCGCGCGGCCGCCGCTCGATCTCGGGATGCAGCTCCCACTGGGCGAGCCCTTCGAGGAACATGCCGCTCGGACGGGTCGTCGGTCGCCGTGGCGCACGACGATCACCGGCACGCCGGCCTCGGTCGCGGCGTCCATCGCCCGCCCGATGTTCGCGAGGCTCGTCCTCGACGGGCGGGTCGCTGATCGGCAGCGCACCCGTCGAAGTACTCGTTCTGGACGTCGATCACGATCAGCGCGCGCTTGGGCATGTGCTCCTCCTCGATCGGGCATCAGCGCCGTACGAGGTTGCGGGCGATGAAGAGCATGTTCGCCGGGGCGCTCGCCGAGCCGGCGCATCAGGTACGGGTACCACTGCGGCCCGAACGGCGTCGCCACGAGCACCTTGAAGCCGCGCGCGACGAGCGTCGAGCTGGAGCGCGCGAGCGCACGCCGTAGAGCATCTGGAACTCGAAGCGGTCGCGCCCGATGCCGAGACGCTCGGCGAGCGCGATCGTCTGCTCGATCAGGCGCTCGTCGTGCGTTGCGACCGCGGTGTACGCCGCCGCCCTGCGAACATCGGCCTCGACGAGCCGCAGGTAGGCGGCGTCGACGTCGGCCTTCCGGGGATAGGCGACCTCGGGCGGCTCGAGGTAGGCGCCCTTGACGAGCCGCGATGGTTGGGCGTCGAGCGGCAGCAGGGACTCGAGGTCGGCCGGGCGTGCGGTAGAGATAGGACTGCAGCACGGTGCCGACGGCGTCCCGGCCGTCGGCGCGCAGGCGGCGGTAGATGTCGAGCGTCTGATCGACGAGGCCCGAGTGCTCCATGTCCAGGCGGATGAAGTTGCCGAGGCCCGCGGCGCGGTCGACGAGCCGCTCGACGTTCGTCGTAGGCGAGCTCCTCGTCGAGCAGGAGCCCGAGGTGCGTGAGCTTGAGCGCGACGTTGAGCGCAGCCCGCGCTCGGCGATGCCGTTCGAGGATCTCCTCGTACTGGGCGGTCACCGAGCTCGCCTCGTCGGCCGAGAGGACGTCCTCCCCGAGCAGCGTCGTGTTGGCGTAGAGGCCGCTCGCGTTGAGCCGCGCGAGCACCTCGGCGGCCTCCGCGAACGTCTCGCCCGCGACGAATCGCTGGGCGCCGAGGCGCATCCCGTGCTTGCTCGCGACGCTGCCCATGCGCTGGCTGCGCGCGGCCGCGAGGATGCCCTTGCGCAGTGCGCCGTTGACCCGCTGCGCGATGGCGTCCGTCGCCTTGCCGCCCGGCCTGCGCGCTCACGCGGGCACAGCTCCGAGCAGGCCGTCGACAGCGCTTCGGCCAACTCGGCTCGCTCGCTCGCCGTCGAGTGCGCCGGATCGGCGCGCGGACGTCGGTCTCCGATGGCCACTCCGCGCAGCGACAGCACCGTCTTGAGCGCCGACGGCATCGGGAAGCGCTCGACGGTCTTGCGGGCCTCGGCCGCTCGCGTCGTCGCCTCGGGGGTGCCGCTGCGCACCGCCTCGAGCGACGAACTCCGGCAAGGCCGACGCCAGCGCCGAGATCGCGCCGACCGCGCCCCGCGCGAGCCCTGCGGCGATCAGCGCCTCGGGGCCGACGAAGATGTCGAGGCCCGTCGATCAGGTACGGCTCGAAGCGCTCCCACGGCGCCTCCGAGACCTTCAGGCCCGCAGGTTCGAGACGCGCTCGCGCAGCTCGCTCGATCACCGGCGAGCGGGATCGGATAGCCGCTGCGCGCGGTGAACGCGTAGATGTAGAACGGCAGCGGGCGCGCACGCCTCGGCGGCGGCCGACGAGGTGCTCGAGCAGGCCGCGGTCGTCGAGCGGGAAGTAGGGCGGAGCGATCACGGACACGCCGACCGCTCCCGCCTCGGCCGCGTGGGCCGCGAGCGCGCGTCGTCTCGGCCGTCGTCTGCGCGCCGCAGTGGGCCATGATCGCGAGCGCGAGCCGGCGGCTGCGAGGTACGTCTCGAGCGCGCGCTCGCGCTCGCAGACGTCAGGGCCATGCCCTCGCCGGCGGTGCCGCAGACGAGCGCGCCGTCGACCCCGCCTCGCGACGAGGAAGTCGGCGACGTGCCCGATGCCGGGCTCGTCGAGCTTCGTTCCGCCCTCGAGCAGGGGCGTCACGGCCGCCGCGAACACGCCGCGCAATTCACTCATGTGCGCCAGCATATGCAGCCACCCGGCCCGAGAGACGAGGAGCCATGCCGACCATCCGCGCGAACGGCCTCGACCTGGCCTACCAGGTCGACGGCGACCACCCCGAGACTCTCGTGCTCGTCAACGGCCTCGCCGACGCCAAGGAGTCGTGGGACGCGCAGATCCCCGCCTTCGCCGAGCGCTACCGCGTGGTCAGCTATGACAACCGCGGCGTGGGCGAGTCGCCGGCGCCTCCGGGCCCCTACACCACGGCCGAGATGGCGACCGACCTCGCGGAGCTCGCCGACGGGCTCGGCCTCGAGCGCTTCCACCTGCTGGGCGTCTCGATGGGCGGGATGATCGCGCAGGAGTACGCGATCGCACATCCCGAGCGCCTGCTCTCGGCGTCGTTCTGCTGCACCTACGCCTATCCGGGCCCGTTCTGCCTGCGCATGTTCCAGTGCTGGCGCGATCTCGCACCGACCCTCGGAGTCGGCTTCACGCAGCGCGAGGTGATGCTCTGGGGCTTCACGACGGACTTCTTCGAGCAGCGCGAGAGCGAGCTGATCGAGTTCGAGCAGTTCATGGCCGCCAACCCGCAGCCCCTCGGCTCCTACCTCGCGCAGCTCTCGTCGATCGAGTTGCACGACACGCGCGGCCGCCTCTCGGCCGTGACCTGCCCGGCGCTGACGCTCGTCGGCGAGGAGGACATCCTGATCTACCCGAAGCTCTCGCGCAGGCTGCACGACGAGCTGCCCGACTCCACGTGGGCGGAGGTGCCCGGTGGGCACGGCTGCCTCTGGGAGCACCCCGCGCCTTTCAACGCAGCGGTGCTGGAGTTCCTCTCGGGGCTGGGCTGAGCAGCTGCGCGAGCAGCTCGCCCTCGAGCTCGGCGAGCAGCGGATCGGTCTGCGAGCGCGGGCGGGGGAGCGGCACCGCGAGCTCGGCGACGACCGTCCCGGGCCGCGGCGAGAGCACGTAGATGCGGTCGGCGAGGTAGACCGCCTCGCGCACGTCGTGGGTGACGAGCAGCACCGTCCAGCGGAAGCGCTCCCAGACCGACTCGAGCCAGCGCTGCATCTCGGCGCGCGTGAGCGCATCGAGCGCGCCGAACGGCTCGTCGAGCAGCAGCACCTCGCACTCCTGCACGACCGTGCGCAGCAGCGCCGCGCGCTGGCGCATGCCGCCCGAGAGCTGGAAGGGGTACGCCGCCTCGAAGCCCTCGAGCCCGAACGTCGCGAGCAGCGGCCGCACGCGCTCGCGCGCGTCGCGCCGCGGCCAGGCCGCGCACCTCGAGGCCGAGCGTCGCGTTGTCGAGCACGCGCCGCCACGGCAGCAGCGCGTCGGACTGCGGCATGTAGGCGAAGCGGCCCCGGCCGCGCCGTCGCGGCGGGCGCCGTCGATGCAGCACCTCGCCCGAGCTCGCCGGCGTCTCGCCGGTCAGGATCGAGAGCGCGGTCGACTTGCCGCAGCCGCTCGGCCCGAGGATCGCGACGAACTCGCCCGCGCGCGCCTCGAGCGAGAGGTCGCGCAGCACCTCGAGCTCGCCGAAGCGCTTGCCGAGGCCGCGCAGCTCGAGCTTCGGCGCGCCGGCGCTCACGCGCGCCGGCCGCTCTGGCGCGAGAGCCGGTACCACGGGATCGCGATCCGCTCGAGCGACGTACGTGAGCGCGAACAGCGCGAGCGTCAGCAGCGTCGCTCACGAGCACCGCCGCCAGGACGAGATCGGTGCGGAACGAGTTCTTCGCGTTCTGCATGTAGATGCCGAGGCCCGCGCTGGCGCCCGCGTACTCCGCGAAGATCGCCGCCACGACCGCGTAGGTGATCGCGATCCGCAGGCCGGCGAAGAAGAACGGCAGCGAGCGTCGGGAAGCGCAGCGAGCGGAACACGCGCACGCGGCTCGCGCCCATCGAGCGCAGCAGCGCCTCGGTCGCCGGGCTCGCTGGCCGCGAAGCCCTCGGCGAACGCGACGGTGATCGGGAAGAACGTCACGAGCGCGACGAGCAGCACCTTCGGCGTGAGGTCGAACCCGAACCACAGCACCATCAGCGGCGCGATCGCGATGATCGGCAGCGTCTGCGTCGCCACGAGCACCGGCATGAGCGCGCGCCGCAGGTGCCGCGGAGGAGTCGACGAGCACCGCCAGCGCGAAGCCCGACGGTGAGCGAGAGCGCGAAGCCGAGCAGCGTCGCGCGCAGCGTCGGCAGCGTGTTGTGCCAGAGGTCGCCGCGGTTCTCCCAGGTCACCGAGAGCACGCGCATGGGCGGCGGCAGGACGTCGTTGCCGATGCCGCTGAGGCTCGCGTAGGCCTGCCAGACCGCGACCAGCAGCGCGACGATCGCGAGCGGCGGCAGCACGGCGACGCGGCCGCGCGGCGCGCGAGGGGGGCGGCCATCAGCCCGCGTGCGGCAGGTACGCGTTCGTGAAGTACGGGCGCGTAGTCGGGCCGGTGCGCAGCTTGTGGCCGTCGCCGTCGGTCAGCGCGCCGACGCGGTAGAGGAAGCCGGCGTAGCCCTTCCAGGCCGCCGAGCGTCTGCGCGCCGACACCGCCCGCGGGGTCGCGGTAGTAGCTCTTCGCCATCAGGTCGGCGCTCTCGTAGACGAGCTCGGCTGCGTCAGCACCTGCCTGTTCATGCGCGATCAGGATGCGCGCCGCGGCGCGCGGGTGTCGAGGCGGCGTACTGGTAGCCGCGCGTCGTCGCGGCCAGGAAGCGCCGCGCGAGTGCCCGGTTGGCCTTCAGGTAGGCGGTCGCTCGACGCGATCAGCGACGAGTACTCGCTCGGCACGCCGAAGGCGAGAGCTTGAACGTCTTCAGCGGCTTGCCCGCGAGCCGCGCCTGGATGACCTCCCAGGTGGCGAGCGGCAGCGTGAAGTCGGCCTTGCCGCGGTAGACGGCGTCGTAGGCGGACGTGTTGAGCGTCACGTCCCTGAACGTCGCCCGTGCCGCCGGCGTTGCGGATCACGGTCTGCAGCAGCGGCTTCTCGTCCGGCGTGCCGAACCCCGCGTAGGTCTTGCCGTCGAGATCCTTGGGCGTCCGGATGTCGCGGCGGTCGGCGCGCACGCCGATCTCGAGCGCGGTGTGCTGGAGCACGGCGAACACGGAGGTCACGTCCTCGCCGGCCGCGCGCGCGAAGGCGACGCCCGCCGAGTACGAGAAGCCGAAGTCGGCCTTGCGGTGGCTGACGAGCGTCTCGGGCGCCGTGCTCGCGTAGGGCAGGATCTTGACGTCGATGCCGGCGGCGGCGTAGTAGCCGAGCTTCTCGGCGACGTAGATGCCCGTGTGGTTGGTGTTGGGCGTCCAGTCGAGCGCGACGGACACGCTGTCGCGCGCGGCCTGCGGCGTGCGGACGGGACGGCCGTGCGCGGTCCAGGCGATCAGACACAGCACGACTGCGAGGATCGAACGCTTCACGAGCTACTCCCTCCGCTGGCATTACCCAGATCAGGTTCACGGGTCCCGAGCGGACGCTCGGTCTCAGCCACGAATGTCGGCACCCCGGTTGCGAGCAGGCTAGCGCTATCGTGACGCCGATGGAGACCTGGGATGCGATCAGGGCGCGGCGCAACGTCCGCGAGTTCGCGGAGCGCCCCATCGCGGAGGCCGACCTCGACCGGATCCTCGAGGCGGGCAGGCGCGCGCCGTCCTCGCGCAACTGGCAGCCGTGGGACTTCGTGCTCGTGACCGAGCGCGCCGCAGCTCGTCGAGCTCGCGAAGGTCTGGCGCGGCGCCGGCCACGTCGCGCAGGCGGCGGCGGCGATCGTCTGCCTCGGGCCCGTGCTCGACGACGAGCGGAAGCAGGGCTGGCTGCAGTACGACCACGGCCAGGCGACGATGAGCCATGGCGCTCGCCGCGGCCGACCTCGGCATCGGCTCGAGCCACGCCGCGGTCGCGGATCAGGCCCTCTTGCGCGGACGCTGCTCGGCGCCCCGAGGATCGCTTCGCGCGTCTCGCTGCTCTCGCTCGGCTATCCGGCCGAGCGGCCGCTCGTAGCCGCTCAGGAAGCCCGACCGCCGCCCGTTCGACGAGGTCGTCCACCGCGGCCGCTGGTAGCGGCTCAGCAGGGCGGGGGGTCGCACTCCTCGGCGGCCTCCTTGTCGCACTCGAGCGGCCCGGAGGCGCCGGCGCGCGCGAGCAGGTCGTTGAGGGTCATGCGCTCCTCGGCGCTGAGCGCCGCGAGGATCTCGTCGTCGACGGCCTCGAGCGCCCGATCGACCTCCGCAGCAGCCGCTCACCCTCGGCCGAGAGCTCGATGATGCCCCGGCGGCGGTCGCTGCGGTCGCGGCTGCGCACGATCAGCCCGGCGTCCTCGAGCTCGTTGAGCAGGGCGACGAGGTTCGATGCGTCCAGCCCGAGCGCCTCGATCAGCGTCTGCTGCGGCCGACGGCCCGTGATCCTTGAGGTGCGTGAGCGCCACGAGGTGGCGCGCGCGCAGGCCCAGCGGCGCAGACGGCGCGCTCGAACCGCCGCCGCATGGCGCGGGCGAGTCGGGTGATGAGGACGGTCGAGCGCGCAGCGCCCGTCGTCAGCTGATCGGTTGGCATTGGAACCACGTTCCCAGTCTACGGTCGGTTCGTTTTCTTTTACAAACGAATGGTGATCCTGATGCGTTCCAGGTTTTCCGTCCACGGGACGCTCGTCCACGAGGACCTGGGCTTCTAGCGGGAACCCCGGTGCCAGGTGCGGGAACTCGGGGTCAGGCGCGGGATTCCCGGGTCAGACCCCGATTCCATCGCCGCGGATCGTTGGTCCCCTCACGGCCTGGCGCGGGTTTGGCCCCTGTTCAGGCACCTGCGCGGGATGCGGCAAGCGGGAACTCCGGTGCCAGGTGCGGGAACTCGGGGTCAGGCGCGGGATTCCCGGGTCAGACCCCGTGATCGTGCGCTCTCACAGCGTGGACACAGGAACTGCTGCTCGGGGACTCAGAAGCCGCTGGTTGACTGGGTCCATCGCGGGCCATGCACACGAAGGGAGCGGGATGAACGACGAGCGACGACCACGCAAGTTCCGCATGCATCCTGGGCACCCTTGCCGTGGTGGTCGGCGGTCAGCGGCGGCGCCGCCTACGCGGCCTCCAAGGACGATTCCCCGCAGGCGCGCAGCCAGGCGATCGTCGACGACGCCGCCGGCACGCTCGGAGTCGCTCCCAGCAAGCTCAGCGACGCCCTCAAGAAGGCGCTCGAGAACCAGGTCGACGCGCAGGTGACCGCGGGCACGCTCACACAGGAGCAAGCCGATGCGATCAAGAAGCGCATCGAGGACGGCACGCAGCCGATCTTCGGGGGCCCCGGCTTCGGCGGCCCGCGCGGCCAGCTTCGTCGGGCCCGGCCCCGGCGGGCCCGGCGCCCGGCTTCGGCTTCGGCTTCGGCGCTCCGCGGACCCGGCCTGATGGCCGGCATCGAGGACGTCGCAACCTACCTCGGCCTCAAGCCGGCCGCCATCGCCACGCAGCTGCGCTCGGGCAAGTCGCTCGCCGACATCGCCAAGGCCCAGGGCAAGACGGTCGCCGGCCTCGAGACCGCCATCACCGACGCCGCCACCAAGCAGCTCGATGCCGCCGTGACGGCGGGCAAGCTGACGAAGGACGAGGAGACCAAGGTGCTCGCCGGTCTCGCCTCGCACCTCGACGACCTCGTCAACGACGTGCACGAGTTCGGCGGATTCGGCGGCGGCTTCGGCCATCGGCACGGGCATGGCGGCTGGATGCCCGGCGGTCCCGACGACGACCACGGCGGCGGCTGGGCCCCGGCGCCGGCGCCGGCGGCACCCGCGCCCGCCGCGCCCGCCGCGCGCCGGCATCCGACACGGCCCCGGCACCCGCGACGGCCTGACACCCGCCGGGGACTCTCCTCCCCAGCGACCCCGGGAGGCGCGCACCGCGCGCCTCCCGGGGAGCTGCGCCGGCTTCTTCTCAGGCCTCCAGCGCCGCGCAGTCGGCGCAGGCCCCGACGATGGGGAAGTGGCTGAAGCGCGCTTCGAAGCCTGTGGCCTCCCGCACCGCCTGGCGCACGCCGTCAAGTTGCTCCGGCGCCACCGGCCGCTGGACCCCGCAGCGCTCGCACACGAGATACTCCCGCTCGCGACCGCTGCGCACGTAGCGACCCGCGCCATGGCCGAGATGGACGTGCTGCACGAGCCCGAGGTGCTCCAGCGTCTCCAGGTTGCGGTAAACCGATGCCAGGTCGGAGGCCGGCCCGCCGACGCCCGCGGCGATCTCCTCGGCGCTCAGCGGCACGTCGGTCGAGTACAGCGCCTCGAGCACCAGACGCCGGGCGCCCGAGAGGCGGAGGCCGCGCGCGCGCAGCGCGGCGACCGCTTCGTCCAGGGAGCCGGCTTCGACGCGCGGACCCGTGTGGGCGGTGGTCATCGGAGCAGACGGTAGCGGGCCGGAGCGCGGGCCGCATGTACGATCGGGCGAGATGAAGCTCGAGTCTCCGAGGCTGACGGAACGGGCCGCGGGAGGCGGTTGCGCCTGCAAGGTGCCCGCGGAGCGCCTCTCCGAGCTGCTGCAGGGCGTACCGCGCTCGGCTGCGGGCGACGAGCGCTTCCTGGTCGGCAACGACACGCTGGACGACGCGGCGGTCGTGCGACTGAGCGCCGAGCAGGCGATCGTCCAGACCGTCGACGTGTTCACGCCCATCGTGGACGACCCCTACGACTACGGGCGGATCGCAGCCACGAACGCCATCTCTGACATCTTCGCGATGGGCGGAGAGCCGCTCTTCGCCCTGGCCATCGGCGGCTTCCCCGCCGACCTGCCCGACGGGGACGTGAGCGAGATCCTGCGCGGTGGCGCGGACGTGGCGCTGGACGCAGGTGCACCGATCCTCGGCGGGCACACGATCACGGCGGCCGAGCCGCTCTACGGCCTCGCCGTCACGGGGCTCGTGCACCCCGACCGCATCTGGCGCAACGCCGGCGCGCAGGTCGGCGACGTGCTCGTGCTCACGAAGGCGCTCGGCACGGGCATCGTCGCGAACGCACTGCGCAAAGACGCCGTGGACGACGACGTGCTGGCCGCCGCTGTCGCCTCCATGACGACGCTCAACCGCACGGCCGCGGCCTCCGTGCGCGAGCTCGGGCCGCATGCGGTCACGGACGTGACGGGCTTCGGGCTGCTCGGCCATCTGCGGGAGCTGTGCGCGGCCTCGTCCGTGCACGCGCGCGTGAGCGCGGCCGACCTGCCGGTGCTGCCCGGCGTCGAGAGGCTCGCGCGCGCCGGGCTCGTCCCCGGCGGCTCTCAGCGCAATCGGGCCGCCGCGGATGCGTATGCCGACGTCGCCGAGGGTGTCGATCCCGTGCGCGCCCTGCTGGCCTGCGACGCGCAGACCTCGGGCGGGCTGCTCGCCGCAGTGCCCCGCGAGCGTGCCGGCACCGCCGGCTGGGTGATCGGCGAGATCGTCCCGGGCCCGCCCGGTCGCCTCTCCCTGGTCTGACCGCGTTCGAGGCAGTTGCAACATTCGACCGTCGCTATAGCGGCCATAGGATTGGCCGTGCCGGCTCGGGTCACGCTGCGCGGGCAGGTCTCTGCCCAGTCCCAGGCGCAGCGCCGTTCCCGAGCCGGCCCTATTCGGGCAAGCTGCCGACGCGCCGGCACCACTCGCCCGGCGCCTCGCCCACGATCTCGCCGATGCGGGCCACGAGGCGGTCGCTGAGGTGATGCTCCAGGGTGCGCGCCTCCTCTGCGGCCTCGTCTGGCGGGAGGCCGATCGTGGAGGTGATGAAGCGCTCGATGACGACGCGGCGCCGCTCCTGGCGGCGTGCCACGAGCACGCCCGAGCGGGTCAGCCGTGCGCCGCTGCCGCGGCGGTAGTCGACCAGCCCATGGGCGTCGAGGCGCCGGAGCATCTCCGTGACCGACGGCGCGGCGATGCCGAGCTCCGAGGCGATGGCCTGCGTGCCGACCGGCCCCTCGCCGTCGGCGAGCGCGTAGATGGCGCTCAGGTAGCCCTCGACGCTCGGGGTGAGGGCCGTGCGGTTGACGGGGGACGGGCGTTCAGTACTCGGTGGCATCCGTCACAAAATCTAGCGCGCCCGACCCCTGCCGTGGGGTTACAGTCCCGTCGGTGAAAGGCTCGATCACCGCAGCCGGAGCGCAGCGTTTCGCGCGCGACGTCGCGGAGCACATGGGGGCGAGCAGCGAGGACGCAGGCCGGCTTGCAGAGCTGCTCGTGCGGGCCGAGGTCGGGGGCCATCCGGGCCACGGGCTGCGCCGCCTGCGCCAGTACGCGACGGGCTGGCGCGCGGGCACCATCGTGCCGTCGGCCCGGGCGGAGATCGTGCGCGACGAGGGCGCCACGCTCACGCTCGACGGCAAGCGGGCGCTGGGTCAGGTCGTCTGCACGCTCGCCGCCGACCTGGCCGCCGAGCGGGCGCTCGAGCTCGGCGTTGCGGCCGTCGCCGTGCGCTCGTCCGCCCATGCCGGCCGCCTCGCGGATTACGCCGATCGCGTCTGCGGCCACGGTGCCGCGGCGCTGTTGTTCGCCAACGACTCCGGCGCGGCCCAAGGCGTCGCACCGCCTGGTGCCCTCGCGGCCCGTCTCTCCACGAACCCGCTCGCCGGTGGCGTGCCGCGGACGCAGGCGCCGCACCTCGTGGTCGATCTCTCGACGAGCGTCGTCGCCCACGGCAAGATCAAGGTGCTGGAGGACGCAGGTGATCCCGTGCCCGAAGCGTGGATGCGCAACGGCCTGCTGCAGCCGCTCGGCGGCGCCAAGGGGTTCGCGCTGGCGCTGCTGGTGGAGGCGCTCGCCGGAGTGATCTCCGGCGCGGGCGCCTCCTGCGCGACGCCCGGGCCGGACGATCAGGGCGTCTTCATCCTCGCCTTCGACCCGGGCCGCTTCGGCGCTGCTCCGGAGATCGCCGAGCGGCTCGAGGCGATGCTCGCCTACGTCCTCGACGTCCCGCTCGAGCCCGGCGCCGATCCACTGCGGGCACCCGGCAGCGGGCTGCCGCCGCTGCCCCTCGAGCCGGACGCGCCGATCGAGCTCGCGCCCTCGCTGGCCCGCTTGCTCGAGACCCTCGCGGCGGAGCTCGGAGTGCGACCGCTCTAGCTGAGAAAGCGGCTCTGCTCGTCGTCGTAGGAGTAGCAGCGGGCCATCGAGCCGCCGTCCACGGTCAGGCCCGTGCCGTTGACGTAGGACGACTCGCCGGAGACGAGGAAGGCGACGGACGCCGCGACCTCCTCGGCCTGCCCGACGCGGCCCATCGGCGCCAGCTTGCCCTCGATCGCGAACGCCTCCTCCCGCGTGATGCCCGGCGGCAGGAGCGATTCGGTCATCGGCGTGGCGATGGTGCCGGGCAGCACGGTGTTGCAGCGGATGCCGCGATGCGCGTAGTCGATGCAGACGTTGCGGGCGATCTGGATCGACGCCGGCCTTCGCGGCGCCGTAGACGTAGTAGCGCGGAAACGCGGCCACGCCCTGGATGGAGGCGACGTTGACGATTGCGCCGCCGCTCCGACTGCGAGCATGCGGCGGACGGCCACCGCCGTGCCGTACATGGGGCCGTTGAGCAGGACGCGCAGGCCGCGGTCGATGTGCTCTGCACTGGCCTCGTGCGCGCCGGATGTCCAGTCGATGCCGGCGTTGTTGACCCAGGCGCGCAGGGGCCCGGCGGCCTCGGCGGCCTCGGCCGCGCGCTCGTGTGTCGCCCAGTCGCCGATGTCGCCCGCGACCCCGCTCGCCCCGCCGCCCAGACCGCTGACGGCTCGCTCCAGCGCGTCGGCGTTCCAGTCGACGCCGACGACGTGGTAGCCATCGGCGGACAGCCTCCGGGCGACTGCGAGCCCGATCCCCATCGCCGCGCCCGTGACGACTGCGCTCGGCCTTCCCGCCATGCTTCCTCCTGCCGTGGTCGCGCCGATCCTAGCGGCCGCATCGCAGCGCGCGAGCGCCCGCGTGCGGCTACGCTCGCCGCATGCTGCTGTACGACAACGCGGTCTCCACGAACGCGCTCAAGGTGCGCTTCCTTCTGGCCGAGCTCGGCCTCTCGTACGACCGCCGCGAGGTGCCGCTGACACATCCGCGCCCCCGCTGGTACCTGGCCCAGAACCCGCTCGGGGGCGTGCCGGCGCTCGAGGACGACGGTCTCGTGATGGGCGAGTCGAACGCCATCCTGCGCTACCTCGCACAACGCGAGCGCCGCGAGCGACCTCTACCCGGCGGCTCCCGCCGAGCGGGCGCGCGTCGACGAGTTCCTCGACCGTTTCGCGACGACCCTGCGCGCCCCGTTCTTCCAGGTCGAGAGCCTGGCTCTCGGCTTCGTGCAGGGCGTCGGCTTCGGCGCGGGCCCGAGCGACGCGCAGGGCGCACGCGCAAAGGCCGCCGAGATCGCTCCCAAGATCGAGCTGTTCGAGCAGCTCGTGGCCGAAAACGGCACGGTGCTCGGAACGTTCACGATCGCCGACTGCTGCGCCGCGCCGGTGCTCTTCCGCACACGCAACACGGGCATGGACCTGACTCCCTACCCGAAGCTCCTGCGCCTGCGCGAGACGGTCACGGCCCGCGACGCGTTCGGCGCCGCGGGCCCGACCCTCTAGACGTGCGCGTAGCGTTCGGCGGCCTCGAGCACGCCGCCGGGCGCATGCTCCCCCGGCTCCGGCGCGGCCTCTGAGGCGGCAGTGTCCGCCGCGCCGTGCTGCTCGTGCAGCTCCCACGCGCCCCACCAGATCGTGACGGCCGCGAGCAGGCCGAGCACGCCGGTGAGCGCATAGGCCGCGCGCGGCCCGGCTGCCTGGATGAGCGGGCCGCCGACCGCGATCGAGACCGACATGGCGACGACGACGATGGCCTCTCCGGCCGCGAACACGCGGCTCCGCAGCTCGTCCGGCGTCCGCTGCTGACGCACCGTCTCCTCGGCGACGTTGACGAACGTGTCGAAGAAGCCGCCGACCAGCTGGGTCAGGCAGACGATCCAGAGGAATGGCGCGATCGTGACGCTGCCGAGCATGACCGAGAGCCCGACCGTGCCGACCACGAGCGACCAGTACGTCGAGCGGCTGACGGCGCGTGCCGCGAACAGCGACCCGACCAGCGTGCCCGCGCCCCACGAGCTGATCAGCAGGCCGTAGCCCAGCGAGCCGGAGTGGAACAGCTCGGCGAGCGGGAACTCGGACACGAGCAGCGCGCCGACGCCGCACAGGATGAGCACCCAGGCGCCCGTGATCCAGCGCAGCACGCGGTCGTTCCAGAGGAACTGGAAGCCCGCGCCGAGGCCGCCCGCGCAGCTTCTCGCCCGTGCTCTCGTTGAACGAGCCGACGACGCTCCAGGCGAGCGCGGCGGAGACCGCGAGCGCGAGCGCGTTGAAGGCGAAGGCGTAGGAGCCGCCCACGCTCGCGACGAGCACGCCGCCGGCGATGGGGCCGACCATGAAGCCGACGTTGCTGGCCCGCGAGCGCGTCGCGTTGGCCCACACGAGCTCCTCCGCGGGCACGAGGTTCGGAATCGCGGCGGTGGACGCCGAGAGGTACGGCGACTGCGCGATCGCGCCCAGCGCGGCGAGCCCGATCAGCACCGTCGGGGCGTGCACGAACACGAGCGCGAGGTTGACGACGGCGCCCAGGCCGTCCGACCAGACCATCACCACGCGGCGGTCGAAACGGTCGCCGAGCATGCCGGCGAACGGCGCGGCCAGGCCGTAGGTGCCGATCACGGCGAGCAGCGCCGCCGATCCCCAGACGGCCGAATGCGTCCGCCCGAAGACGAGCGCCATGAGCGCAACGAATGCGACTTCGCCGCCGGCAGCGGAAAGCATGCGGCCGATCGAGAGGCGCTGGACTGCGGTCTTGTATGGAGTGGTGCTGTGCATGTGGCGGCCTTGCGGACAAAGGTGGACGGAGACGCCGGCGCTCGCCGGTACCTCAGCCCCGAAGAAAAGCGCAGTGGTGGTGTCAGTACGCCGCGCGGGCAGCGACCGTACGCACCGCTACGCCGGCCCTCGGGGCCGGGGTAGTTGGCGTGGGTTCGGTCGGCATGCGCATATTCAGGCGTCTTTCGGAACGAGCGCGCTTCCGCGCCCATCTCTGATGATGCTAGCACGCGCGCCTGACGTCGGAACGCTGGCCACGACCCAGACGAGCGCGGCCAGGAGCCAGAGCACGCGGTAGTGGTAGGTGTCGACGACCAGGCCGTTGAAGGACAGCCCGAGCCAGCAGCCCAGCAGGGCCGCACTGCCGAGCCCCTCGCGCTCGAAGTCGAGGCGGGCGCTGCGCCAGGCCGCCGCGGCGGTGGAGAACACGAGCATGAGCAGCGCGGCGAAGCCGAGGATGCCGTTCTCGAAGAGGCTCCACACGAAGGTCGAGTGGGTGTTCAGCGACAGCTCGGTCTGCACGGCACCCGGGCCGTATCCCAGCAGGCGGGTCGACCCCTTGTCCAACGCGAGCGCTTGCGTCGAGAACCGCTCCGAGTCGTACCCCTGCGCCTGCGCGCGCTGCTGGAGCACCGTGATGGCCCCCGTCTGCACGAGCGCGCCGCCGGCGCAGACGATGCACGCGAGCAGGATCGCGACGCCGCGCACGAGCGCCTTGCGGCGTCCGCTGCGCAGGGCGTAGACGATCACGGTGACGAGGCAGGCGAGCGCCAGGTTGGCGGTCGCGGCGCGCGAGAAGGAGAGCACCACCGCGATCGCGATCGTGATGAAGCAGCAGAGGATGAGCGAGGGGCGCCAGCGCAGCAGGCGGGGCCGCATCAGGTCCTCGAGGCAGATCACCGCGGCCGGCACGAGATACGGCCCGAACGCGTTCGGATCGGCGTACAGGCCTTGGATGCGCTTGCCGTTGGCGTATACGAACAGGTCGGACCCCGGGTAGTGGACGACCCAGGCGAGCACGCCGAGCGCGGCCGTCGCGACGGCGCCGGCGAGATACCAGCGCATGGCTGCGCGCGTCCAGCCGGGCATGCGCAGCGCCGAGGTGAGCCAGACCGCCAGCAGCACGAAGAAGAGCGTGTGCACCTCGAACGAGAGCGCGTAGGTGGTGTCGCGCGCCTCTGTCAGCGAGAGCACGGTGCCGAGCGTGAAGAGCGTCAGCGCCAGCGCCGGGCCGGCCGGCAGCGACGGGCGGAAGCGCAGCGGCCCCACGACCGTGAGCAGCATGCAGACGCCCAGCGCCCCGTCTGCCGGCGTGACCGGCTGGATGCGCCCGATCGAGAGCAGCACCATGCCGGCGCAGAGCACCGGCAGCGGCTTGACGTAGCCGAGGCAGAGCGCCACGACGCCGAGCCCCAGCGCCGGGACGAGCAGCGTCGCCTTGGAATCCCCGACGAGCAGGGGCACGCGGCCCATGCCGGCACCGCAGACCGCGGCCAGCAGGGCCAGTCCGGCGAGTGCGGCCCCGCCGGTGAAGAGGCCGCGATGCGGCCGGACGGCGCCGGCGAGCGCGGTCATCGCGCCGGGTGGGTCACGAGGGCTCATCCTCGTTGCCGTACCCGTACGAGGAGCGCCGCTCCCGGGCGTCCGAGACGATCACGCCGAGCGTCTGCGCGTTCGCCGTGGTCAGGCGCTCCAGCGCGTGGCGGGCGTCGTCGCGCGTGAGTTCGCCCGCCCGGCCGACGAGCAGGCTGGCGTCGGCGATGCCCGCGATGATCGACGCCTCGGGCGTCTGCAGGAGCGGCGGGCAGTCGATCAGGATGACGTCGTACTCGAGGCGTGCGTGGTCGAGCACGAGCCCGATGTCCGTCGATTCGAAGAGGCGTGCCGGGTCGCGGAAGCGGGCATTGGTGGCGAGCACGCCGAGCCGGCCGCCGCTCGCGCTCGAGCCGTTGAGCGAGACCCAGCCGATCGCCTCGCGCAGGTCGCGGCGACCGCTCAGCACGTCGAGGAGGCCGGCGCGCGAGGGATCCGGGAAATAGGAGTGCAGCGACGGCTTGCGCAGGTCGGCGGAGATCGCGAGCACGCGCTTGCCGCTCGTCGCCATCGCGAGCGCCAGGTTGGCGACGACGGTCGTCTTGCCCTCGCCGCCGTTCGCGGAGGTGACCGCGATCACCACCGGCTTGCCGTTGCCGACGCTGTAGAGCGAGAGCGTCGCGCGCGTCGAGCGGAAGGCCTCGACGAGCGGCGAGGAGCCCTCGAAGTCGCCGACGATGTGCCCAGCGTTGTCCTTCTCGTGGAAGCCCGGCGGCGGGATCGCTCCGATCGCCTGCATGCCGTAGGCGCCCTCGACGTCGGCGACCGTGATCAGGCGGCGGTTGAGGCGGGCCCGTCCGAAGGCGGCAGCAACGCCGATCAGCAGACCGGCAACGGCTCCTAGCACCGCGTTGCGCGCAGGCTTGGGCTCGAACGCCGCAGTCGGCAGGCGTGCCGGATCGCCGACGACGAAGTCGCCCGTCGCGCCCGCCCGGTCGGCAGCCGCGAGCGAGAGCTGGTCGCGCAGGCTGCGGATCGTGGCGGCCGCGTCGCTGTTGACCGGCGGCGTCAGCTTCTGGATCTGCGCCTTGAGGGCGTGGACGCGCGAATCGATCGCGCGGCGCTGCAGTCCGAGCCGGAAGGACTGGAAGACCCGCGCGACGACGATCGTGCGGTTCTGCGCACCGCGCGCGGTGGCCGCCGTGGCCTCGATCCTGAGCAGGTTGGAGTCCGTCGGCAGCACGCCGGAGACGCTCGCGCGCAGGTCGTCCTGCAAGATCCCGAGCTTCTTCGCGGCCGGTGCGAGCACCGGGGCGGCCTGCACGAGCCCGACGGCGGTCTGCAGGTCGCGCGTCGCGACGTCCGACGTCACGTCCGTCGTGCCGCCGGCCGGGAGGTAGATCAGCGTCTCCGCAGACCGGTAGCGCTTGGGGGTCGCGAGCGACACCGCATAGGCGCCCGCGCCCGCGATCACCACCAGCAGGACGATCAGCCAGGCGGAGCGGCGCAGCGTCTTGAGCAGGCGTCCGAGGTCGTGTTGCTCTGTCATCGCCTCAGGCATCGGCAGGGCGCGACCGGCCCTTGAGTACCGGTGGTGCGCTCCGACGCCCGAAGGCCAGGCCGCGCGCCAGCAATGGGCCCGGATCAGTCGGGCGCGAGAGCGCCCAGACGGTGTCCCGATGGGGCCGGACGACCCCCATGAGCTCACCGGGTTCGGCCGCCGAGCGCGGCGCGCAGCACGACGCGCACCTCCCCCTCTTCCCAGCGGTAGTGCACGCCGGCGCGCGCGACGACGGGCCGGGGACGACGCCCCTCCAGCACGGCGACCCAAATCCCCGGGAGGTTGGCGCCGGCCGCGATCGTCAGCGACATCGAGCCGTAGACGCGGGGATTGAGGTCGATCGTCGCGTATCTGCCGCCGGGCAGCTCCACGAACTCGAGGTCGAAGATACCGCGCCATCCGATTGCGCGCAGGAGGGCGAGGCTGCGCTCGACGAGTCCGTCGGGCGGCGCGATCGTGATCGAAGCCGAAGCGCTGCCTGCCGCCGGGGGCCAGGTGCGCGCATAGCGAGCGACGGCCGTGGCGAGCAGCTCGCCTTCGTCGATGACGCCGCCGACCTCGACGACCGGCGCCCCCTCGTGAAAGCGCTGGAGCGTGTACGGCGGGGCCATGCTCGCGCTCGCCGCCTCGAGGTCGGCGTGGCTGCGCGCGATGACCGATAGCTGCTGGCGCCAGGTGCCTGCGACATGGACCGAACGGGCGGGCTTGACCAGCAGGGGGTAGCCGACGTCGTCGGCGCAGGCGACGAGATCGCCCGACCTCGCGCAGATGCGGCTCACGGGTGCGTCGAGCCCGTGGCGAGCGGCTTCGTCGAGCAGGAGGTGCTTGTCGAGCGCACGCTCGATCCAGGGCGCACCGGGCAGTCCCATCCGCGCGAGCGGCTCGAGCCGCTCACGGTGGAGCGAGAATGCGCGGAGGGCCTGCTCGGAGCCGGGGATCATGGCCACGTAGCGGTCGCGCTGGAGCTCCTCCCCCAGGGCCTCCACGAGCGCCGCGCCTCCGTCAGCGCTCGCGCTCGGCACGAGCAAGCGGCGCGCGCAGTCACGCGACCACTGGGCAGCGGCCAGCCGGCCGCTCGCAGCAACGGTCACGGCGTAACCTGCGGCGCGCAACCCGCGCACTGCGGCGACGACCGAGCGCTGCTCGCCATCCGTGATCAGGACCCGGGGACGCATCCGCATCTCACCCTAGTGGAGTCCTGGCGGGCCTAGGATGAGATCGAAGGGCCCGCAACGGGCCCAGCCCTTCGCATGGCGACACACACCGCAACGACATCCCTGCATCGTCGGACCCTCGGCGTTTTCGGGACCAACGTGCTGGTGCTCGCCATTGGCTACGTCGCCTCGGTCTTGATGGCGCGGTTCCTCGGCGCCGACGGGCGTGGTCTCGTCGCGGTGATCCAGACCGGGACGTCCGTCCTCGCCGGCATCGCGGGCATGGGCACCCAGCACGCAGCGACGTACTACGCGAGCCGGCGTCCACGCCGGCGAGCGCAGGTGCTCGGCAACGGGCTGGTCACGACCGGCGTGCTGCTGGTCGTCTCGAGCGCGGCCGGACTCGTGCTCATGGGCAAGCTCCAGCAGTGGGTCGCACCGCACTACGACGCACGCATCTGGCTGCTCGCTGCGCTGCTCGTGCCGACGTTCTACCTCGACGTGCTGATCATGAACCTGATGTCGGCGCAGTCCGCGTTCGCGCTCAAGAACCGGCTCAGCATTGCCGGCCGCATCACCACGGCGGTCGCGACCGTCGCGATCGTCGGGTGGCTCGGCTGGGGCGTCGCGGGCGCTTTGCTCGCCACGGCGCCCACGTTGCTCATACCGTCGTTCGGAGGACTCCGCGTGCTCGCGCGCAACGGCATCGCGCTCTCGCGCCCGGTGCAGGCGGCCTCGCTGCGTTACGGCATGCGCATCCAGGTCGGCGCGATGCTGAACATCCTCAACGCGCGCTTCGATCTGCTCGTGCTCTCCGCGTTCGCGCCGCTCTCGGCGGTCGGTTCGTACGCCATCGCGCAGATTGTGGCCGAGCTCGTGCTGCTGTTCCCCAACTCAATGGGCTACGTGCTGCGCGCCCAGGTCGCCTCCGGCTCCCGCCGCGAGTCGTTCTCGGGCGCGGCGCTGCGACTGAACGGCTCGCTGGTGCTGTGCTGCCTGCTCGGGGTGGCGGTCGTCGGTCCGCCCATGATCCTGTTCGGCTTCGGGCCGGGCTATCACTCGGCGCTCGTGCCGTTCCTGATCCTCCTGCCCGGCATGTGGTTCCTCGCGGCGGGCGGGCTGACGGAGGACGCGCTCGCGGGTCGGGGGCGGCCCGGGCTGTCGTCGCTGCTCGCCGCGGGCGAGGTGGTCATCACGATCGGGCTCGACCTTCTGCTGATCCCTGCCCACGGCGCGGACGGCGCCGCGATCGCGTCGGTCTGCGCATATGCCTTCTACGGCCTCGCGAGCATCGTCACGATCGCCCGCCTCGACGGCGTGCCTGCGCACACGCTGCTGCTCGCGGGCCGCGGCGAACTTGTCCAGTTCGTGCAGTCGCTGCGCAAGCGCGGCTGATCAGGCGGCGCGGGAGCGGCGGGCGTGCAGCGCCCGGCGCAGCACGGTCTCGCTGTCGAGCGCTCCGCCCAGCTTGGCCCGGAAGGTGGCCAGGTCGTCGGCGCCGTAGATCAGCGTGCGCCGCAGCTGCAGCAGGTCTCCCGCACCGGCATTGACGCCGGGGTTGGTCGTGACCGCGGCCGCGTAGCCGCCCTCCCGCACGAAGCCGACCTCGCGAGGTCCGTAGAGGCCCGCCGGATAGCAGAAGCTCGTGAGCGCATAGGGGACGTGCCGCTCGATCTCGCGCTTGGACTCGACGATCTCGCGCCGCGCACGCGCGGCGTCGACCTGCGGCAGGAGCGGATGCGTGAGCGTGTGCGACTGCACATCGATCAGCCCGTCCACCACAAGCTCGGCGACCTCGGCCCACGAGAGCGGCTGCGGCGGATCGTCGTACCAGTGGAACGGCAGCTCGCCGTCGATGATCCGGCTCGGCAGGTAGATGGTGGCCGGGATTCCGTGCTCGCGCAGGACGGGGGCGGCCTCGAGCAGGTTGTCGCGGTAGCCGTCGTCGAAGGTGACGCACACGTAGCGGCCGCGCACCGTCGGCTCGCGCAGCAGCTCGAGCGCCGCGTCCAGGCGGATCGGCGTGGCCCCGCTCTCGGCTGACTGCGCTCATCTGCGCACGGAAGTCCGCCGGCGCCACCGAGAGCGAGTCGCCGGCGTCGGCGATCCGGTGGTAGCCGAGGATGCGCACGCCGCTCCAGGTGGGCGGCAGCAGGCGAGCCCGCGTGATGCGCGCACGCTGATACGCGCGATGCGCGCGGTAGGCAGCGCCGGGACGGCGCGTGCGGGGGGCGGTCAGCGAGCGGCAGAGATCCTCGATGCGGTCGATCATCGCCTCCATCGAGTACTCGCGTGCGACGAGCTCGTGGCCTGCGCAGGCGCGGCGCTCTCGCTCCTCGGGCTGCGCCAGGGCGGAGATGATGGCCGCGGCCAGTGCTTCCGGATCCTCTGGCGGCACGAGCCAGCCGGTCTCGCCGTCGCGTACGACGTCGGGTGTGCCGCCCACGGCGGTCGCGACCACGGCCTTGCGGAGAGCGAGCGCCTCCAGGGCTGAGACCGGGAGTCCCTCGCGGCGGGAGGGCAGCACGGCGAGATCCGCGGCGCCGAGATACGGAGCCGGGCTCGTCTGGCGATCCGTGAACGTGACCGCCTCGGCGATGCCGAGGGACTGCGTGCGCGCGATCAGCGTCTCGTGGTCGGGCCCGCCGCCGACGAGCAGCAGCCCGGCCTCCGGCATCGCCTCGAGCACGCGCGGGAAGGCCTCGACGAGCACGTCGACGCCCTTGACCGGAAAGTGCCGCGCGAGGCACGTGACGAGGGGGCGGCGAGTGGGGATCGGAGTCGCGGATGGCGCGCGGGAGGCGCGCTCGAGGTCGGCGATGTCCACGCCGCCCGGCACGATCACGACCTCCGGTGCGAAGCGGTGACGCCGCAGGCCGTCGGCCGAGGCCTGCGAGACGGCCGCGACTCGGGCGCGGGAGACGCGCAGGCCCAGCGCCGCGCTGAGCTCCTCGGACTCCTCGATGCCGTGCACCGTCGCGAGCAGCGGCATGCGCGGTGCGGCCAGCGCGATCGCCAGCGTCGTGCGCACCGACTGGGTGTGCACGACGTCCGGCTTGAACTCGCGGATCAGGGCGTGCAGGGCACGCAGCCACTCGGGCAGCGAACGGACGCCGAGGCGATGCTCGCTCACCAGCAGCCGCTCGACTCCGGCCTCGTCGGCGGCCTCGGCCAGCCGGAGGGGAGGGCCGTGGGCGATCAGCGTCGAGTGCCCGCGCGCATTCAGGCCGCGCGCGTACGCAAGCGTGAGCCGCTCGCTGCCGCCGAGCCCGAGGCCGGGGGTGAGGAGAAGGATGCGCACGGATCTCACTATGGTCGAGCCTGCGAACGGGAGGGGTCACGGGGCTAGGCTGCCCCGGTGCGCGCCCGCGTCATGCTCACGCTCGCTCTCTCGCTCGCGCTGCCGGCGAGCGCAGAGGCCGCCGACCTCTACGTCAGCCCGCACGCAACCGGCTGCTCGGACACGATCGACGCCGCGGTGGCGCGTAACGCGGCAACGCCCTGGTGCTCGCTGACGCCCGCTCAGGGCCTCGCCGCTCCCGGCGACGTCGTGCACCTCGCGAGCGCGACGTACAGCTCGCAGCTGCGACCGCTCCGCTCCGGCAGCGCGGATCGGCCGATCGTCTACCAGGCGGAGGGGCCGGTCGTGATCGCGCCTCCCGCGGGCTCCGTCGGCGTGGTGCTGTCCGACGTGCACGATCTCGTGCTGCGAGGGCTCACGGTCGAGGCGGCCGGCCCTCAGGGCATCTGGATCGACGATGCGAGCGGGATCCTGATCGAACGCGCGACGGTCGCCAACAGCGCGGGCGTCGGCATTCAGGTCAAGCGCGGCAGCTCGGTCACGATCATGAGCTCGCGCCTGATCAACAACGCGCGCGCCGGCCTGCTCGACATGGCTCCCGCCAGCGGGACGACGCTGCGCGACTCGCTCGTGAGCTCCAACGGCCACGACGGGCGCCGTTACGACGGCGACGGGGTGGAGCTGAACGGCTCCGGCGCCCGCGTGATCGGCTGCACCATTACCCGCAACGGCGACAGCGCCGGCTTCGAGCATGGCATCTACGCCGGCGCCAAGGCCGACCACTACACGATCACGGGGAATGTCATCGGCGCCAACGCGGGCGCCGACATCAAGGCCGAGGGAGGACCCGGCGCTGGTCGCCGACAACCGCCTCCGCTCCGGGCTCTTCGGCATCGTCCTCTCGGACAATCCGGTCGCCGTGACGGTGCAGTACAACCTGATCCAGGGCCGTTTCCAGCATGGCGTGCTGCTGACGACCGGGGACGCGCCGGCGCGTGCGCGGCTGTGGAACAACACGGTGCAGCAGACGGGGCGGTCGACCGGGAGCGGTAACGCCGCGGCGGTCTTCGTGGCGAGCGCCGCACAGCTCGATCTGCGCAACAACCTGTTCTCCTACACGAACCCGGACGGGCTCGGCGCGGCGCTCATGATCAACGAGCGGGCGAGGCTGGGCAGCTTCAGCTCGCTCGCCAACTGGTACTCGAGTACGGATGCGTCGCGCCGGCGTCTGGCCTGGAACGGGAGCCGCGTCACCTTCGGGCAGTGGCGGAGCCTCTCGGGCCAGGATGCGTCGAGCATCGACTCGCGGCCGCCGAGGTTCACGGCTGGCGGGCGGGTCGCCTCGCGCAACCTCGGCGCGGGCAAGGGCACTCCGCTGGGGCTCTCGCACGACCTCGCGGGCGTGTCCCTCGGCGCACGGGCTGCACCCGACATCGGAGCCTTCCAGCGAAGGTAGGCCGCGCTTTCGCAACCCTCGACCACTGGTCGAGGAGCGGGAAGGCAGGTGCCAGGTGCGGGAACTCGGGGTCAGACCCGGGATTCCCGGGTCAGACCCCGAGTTCGCCCGGGTTGTTGTTCGGGCCGCATGCCACGATGTCCGCTCCGGTACAGGGATTGCCGGATCGCGGAACCCTCGACCAGTGGTAGAGGGATGGGAAGGTGGGTGCCAGGTGCGGGAACTCGGGGTCAGACCCGGGATTCCCGGGTCAGACCCCATTTTTGTTTGTCACAGGAGGCACAAGACGATAGGTTCGCGCCATGCGATTCCCGGTCCTGCTCTCCGCGCTCGTGCTGCTGATCCTCCCCGGCGTCGGGCGCGCCGCCGACGTCTACGTCGATCCCGCCCGCGCCGGCTGCTCCGATTCGGCGAGTGCCGTAGTCGCAGGCCGCGCCGAGACGCCCTGGTGCTCGCTCACGCCTGCCATGCGACTCGCCCGGCCCGGCGACGTCGTGCATGTCGCCGCGGCGACCTACGCCGCGCAGTTCCGCCCCGTCGTGTCGGGCACGCCGACGGCTCCGATCGTCTATCAGGCAGAGGGCGCCGTGACGATCAGTGCGCCGGCAGGCGCCGTCAGCGTGATGCTGACCGGCGTGCACGATCTCGTTCTGCGCGGGATCACGATCCTGGCCGCGGCGCCACAAGCCGTCTGGATCGACAACTCCGCGCGCATCGTGCTCGACGGGGACGGCGTGACCAACAGCGCCGGCACGGGCGTGCAGGTCAAGGCGGGCACGGCGGTCACGATCACGCACTCGCGGCTGGTCGGCAATGCGCGAGCCGGAGTGGCGGAAATGCCCCAGTCGGTCGGCTTGACGCTGACCTCCTCCACCATCTCCGGCAACGGCAAGGATGGCCAGCAGTACAACGGCGACGGTGTCGGCCTCAACGGCACCGGCGGGTCCGTGACGGACGACTGGATCAGCGACAACGGCGACGGCATCGGCTTCGAGCATGGCGTCTACGCCGGCCCGACCGCCAGCGGCTACCTGATCGCGCGCAACGTGATCGCCAAGAACGCGGGGGCCGACATCAAGGCTGCGGGCGGCCCAGGTGTCGTGGCCGACAACCAGCTCGGCTCGTCGATGTTCGGGCTCGTGATCTCGGACAACCCGGCACTCGTGACGGCCGAGTACAACCTCATCCAGGGCCGCTTCCAGCATGCGATCCTGATCACCACGGGAACGACGGCGGCGCAGGCCCAGCTCTGGAACAACACGGTGGAGCAGACGGGCCGCTCGACCGAGAGCGGCAACGCCTCGGCGGTCTTCGTCGTCAGCGCGGCCCGGCTCGAGCTACGCAACAACCTCTTCGCGTACACCAATCCCGATCTGCTCGGCTCGGCGTTCCTGCTCAACGACCAGACGCGCGTCGGCTCGTTCTCCGCCGACGCCAACTGGTATGCGAGCCCGGACCCCGGTCAGCTGCGCGTGGCCTGGAACGGCGCCCGCGTGACGCTCGCGCGGTGGCGCCAGCTCTCGGGTCAGGACGCCGGAAGCATCGATTCGGCACCGCCCGCCTTCACGGCTGACGGCCGCGTGGCCTCCAGCAACCTCGGCGTCGGCATGGGCTTGATGCTGGGCCTGACACATGACCTCGCGGGCGTGCCCCTGCCGACGTCCTTGCCGCCGGACATCGGCGCCTTTCAGCACTAGGCGGTCAGCGGCAGCGCGACCCGGGCGACCTCGGAGCGCGACTCGCTGGGGCATGTCACCGCGGCCGCTCGCGGAGGCGGGCGGCGTCGGCGCGGATCTGCTCGTGCGCCCGAGCCAGATCGCTCATCCGGCGCGAGCAGACGACCGGCTCGAAACTACGAACGGGCTGGCTTGACGTAGCGAAGGTCGAGCGTGTCGGTGACGGTCTTCCCGGAGGAGGTGGCGCCTTCCGTCTTCCAGGTGAGCGTGAAACGCCAGCAGCCGGCGGCCGGTAGATCGATGATCGACGGCCCCGGGCCTCCGGGCACGCGGCGCGCGACGGGCGTGCCGACGGACGTCGCTCCCTGCATGCGCTGCGCGCGGATGCGCATGTCGCCGAAGTCGACCTGCCTGCGGGCCACCCACAGGATCTTGTTGCCGTGATCGCGCGCGGGCGGCGAGTGGAGGGGGTTGGCGAACAGGATCGCGAGCATGGCGCCCGATCGTCCGAGCACGTGCGCGCCGCGCGGCCTCGGCTCCGAGAACCCGGAGCGCGCCCAGGGCGGGAGCACGCCGTCGGTCACCGCGGGACGGCAGGGCGTTGCCGCACGGCGGGACGCGGAGGCAGGAGACACGGCAGTCGTGGCTGCGACGAATGCGACGAGCGCAGCGGCCGCGAGGGGAGCGATCTTTCTCATGCCCGGTAGTACACCGCACCTCGGCGGCGAGTTCCCCACGCACGGAAGGGCCGCCTCCCGGAGCGTGCAATGTCAAGGGCCTGGCCCTTGACATTGCATCCACCGAAGAAGGCGGCCCCTGCGTGCGAGCGGGTGTCGCGGACCTAGCGGCTGAGCGGCGTGGCGTTCGAGACCGCGGTGTCGGCGCCCGGCACCGACGCGACGACGCGCAGGTTGCCGGTGCCGTGCGGCTTCACGATCGTCTTCGCGAACGTCCCGCTGGAGGTCGAGTAGCCGGTCGCGAGCGTCTGGTTGCCGAGCTTGATGGCGACGCGCACGTGCTTGTCGGCGCCGGGGATGCGCACCGAGAAATGCAGCTTGCTGCCGGCCTTGCGCTGCAGCACGAAGTGCGGCTGCGAGAGCGCGACGTGCGTGTCCTGCGTCGCGATGCCGTAGACCGTGGCGTTGCCGCCCTCGACGGACGCCACGGCGTAGCGGCCGCGCGCCTGCATGATCGGGTCGCCGTCGTCGGAGAAGAGCGAGCGCAGCGTCGCGCGGATCACGAAGGTGCCGTCGGGCCGCACCAGCGTGCTGCCGCGTGGCGGCAGGGTTGTGTTCTCCATCGACTCGAGATTGACGACGTCGCCCGAGCGGCCGGTGCCGCCGATCGAGTAGCGGTAGCCGTACAGCGCCGTGACCGGAGCGGCCAGGGTGACCGCCTTCGGCAGGTGCACCGTCGCCGCGCCCGTCGCGCTCGCCGCCTGCAAGGTTGCGCAGGTCGCGTCGGCGCACGCACGGGTGGTGACGGAGTTGGTCAGCGCCGTGACGCTCGCCGGATTGAGCGTGATGCCGTGGCTCTTGCCGCCGTAGACGATCGAGCTGCGGATGGCGAGCGTGAGCGACTGCAGCGTCGCGTCCGCGCCGTGCGCCGCGAGCTTGCCGATCGCGGGGCGCAGGTCGAGCACGTAGGTGAGGTGCGCGTGCGAAGGTGTGCGCCGGATCACGAAGACGAGGTTGTCGTCGCCGATGATCGAGGCGGTGCTGCCGGGCACGTCGAACCCGGCGCGGATGTACTGGCCGCTCGCATCCGTGCCGTGCGAGAGCACGCGCAGCGAGCTGGCGCCGGTGAGGTTGTTCGTCACGTTGCCGAGCTGCGTGCCACCGGGCGCGGCGAACAGCGAGCTCCAGGCCGACGCCGTCAGATGACGGGTGTCGACGTTGAAGCGCACGACGCCGGTGGCGGCGGGCGTGCCGCCGCTGCCGTCGTCGATCGTCGCGCTCAGCGTGATCGAGGGGCGAGCGCCCGCAAGGCCCGAGTTGAAGCTCTCGGAGAGCTGGGCGCGGAAGCCCGCAGCCTGGGCGCCGAGCGGTACTGCCAGCAGCGCGACGATGCCGAGGCCGCTGGCGCGGCGGATCTTGCGTTGGATGGTCATCTCGGAACCTCCTGGAAGGTGGAACGTCTCGACCCAGGAGTACCACCGCCCCGGCGGTGGAGAGCGCTCGCGACCGGTTTGTTTACGGACGCCTGACGCCAGCCGCCGATCCTTACGGTTCCCGAACCTGTCACGCCTCGGATGAGGGATGGAAGAGGGGCACGAGGGGCGTCCACGCGCTGCGCAGGACGGCGAGCAGGGAGGGCGGCGTGATCACCGTCGCGCTGCCCGTCCGCGGTCTCGCACGGCGCTCGTCGTAGCCCCCCGGCGTCCAGTGCAGGAGGCGCTTGCCGCGTACGAGCCAGGGCTCGTCCTCGTGCACGAGGAAGGCGCCGTCGGGCAGGCTGCCGACCGCCGCCTCGTGGTGGCGCTGGGTTCGCGTAGCGGGCGTGAAGCGCTCGGTGTGCAACTGGAGGTCGATCGCGTCGGCGCCGATCTGGCCTGGATGGAGCTCGCGCCAGATCTCGCCGAGTCGGACGTAGTCGGCGCGGCGGCAGAGCGCGCACGGCCGGTGACCCGCTGCGAAGGCGGTCGCCTCGTCGAGGAAGAAGAGCTCGGTGAACTTGCCCGGCTGCAGCTTCGGGCCCCTCTGCCAGCCGCGGAACTCGAGCCGGCACGCGATCCAGCGGCGCGTCGCATAGATGCTGCGGATGCGCCCGCTGTCGTCGTGCAGGCAGCCGCGGTTGCCGTAGAGCAGGCCGCGCGCCGGGTCGGCGACCAGCTCCGAGAAGGGCGTCACGCGAGTCTGCAGCGGCATGCCGCCACACTAGCCAGGAGGCTTCACGAGGGTGAGGCCCTCGAGCAGCCGCACGACCAGAGCGCGCTCGACGGCCGGTCCACCGGCCGCGCGGACGCCGAGGGCGTAGCTGTGGCCGCGCGAGCTCCAGACGGCGGCGACGGAATCGGAGAACTGACTGCCGTCGTTCGTCGCCGCCGGCACGAACGCCCAGCGCACGAGCCGGCCGGCGACGCGAGAGCGCCCGAGCGGCGTCACGCGGGCGGCGGGGTACCAGGCGGGCCCGTTCACGACTTTCGCGGTGGAGGGCTCGAGGCGCGGCACCCCGATGAGCGAGAGGGCCATCCCCGCCCCTGAGCCGGCTCCGGCCACCCACCCGCGCCAGCCGCGCGCGCCCGGGCACGTCGCCACGCTGCGGTACGGCGTGAAGACGAGACCGCCCGTGCAGCCGCCTCCGCCGGGGTCGGCTGTGAGCCCGCGAGGCAGGCTGAGCGGGCAGGGCACCGGGTAGCCGACGAGCTTCGCGGTGGCAACGCAGGCGCGGAGGACGCTGCCGGGCGCCCGTACGAAGCCGCGCCCATCGCTCGCAGCGCCGTGCGCAGGGCCCGCGAACACGATGGCCGCGAGGCAGGCGCAGAGCCTGAGCGCGAGCTTCCGACGCTGCATGACGAGCCTACGGCCGGTGACCGCGAAGAGGTCCGCGGCGATCTTCATCCGACGAGCGGCAGCTGCTCCTGCGGCGGCTCCGGTGCCTGCCGCATTGGCTTCGGGGCGACGGCGAGCCGCGAATGGCGGGGGCTCTTCGCACAGCCGCCGAACCTCTGCACGAGCGTCCGCACGCGCGCGGAGAGGCGCTCCTGCTCCTCGCGGGCGAGGTACCCGTTGCGGGCTCCGTAGAGCGCCCGGTAGTGGTCGACGAGATCGGGGCGCACCCGCTCGAGCCAGGGCATGAACAGCTCCCGTACACCGGGACGCAGGTGCAGCCCGATGCTCGAGATCGAGACTGCACCTGCCTCGACGCAGGCGCGCACGATCGACTCGAGCTGCTCCTCGCCGTCCGAGATCTCGGGCAGGATCGGAGCGATCAGCACCCCGCAGGGCACGCCGGCCTGGTTCAGGCGCGCAACCGCCTCGAGACGCCGCAGCGGTGGGGGCGTGCCCGGCTCGCTCGCGTGCCAGACGTCCTCGTCGAGCGTCGCGATCGAGAGGTTCGCCTTCACCTCCGTGTGCTTTGCCGCGGCCGCGAAGATCTCCAGGTCGCGCAGGATCATGGTGGACTTCGTGAGCACCGAGAACGGGTTGCGCGCCTCGGCGAGCTTCTCGAGGATGCCGCGAGTCAGCTTGTAGCGCCCCTCGGCCTGCTGGTAGGGATCGGTGTTCGTGCCCATCGCGATGTGCTCGCCGCCCCAGCTCGGCCGGGCGAGCTCCGCCGCGAGCCGCTGCACCGCGTTGACCTTGACGACGATCCGGCGCTCGAAGTCCTCCAGGCCGTTCAGCCCGAGGTACTCGTGCGTGGGGCGGGCGAAGCAGTAGGTGCAGGCGTGGCTACAGCCCCTATAGGGATTGATCGTGTAGCGGAACGGCATGCGCGAGGCGCGAGGCACCTCGCTGATGATCGTGCGGGCGCGCACGTGCAGGTACTCGACCTCGCGCAGCTCGCGCGTGGGATCGACGTCGTCGTCCAGCAGCGATGCCTGCTGCTCGGTGCCGGCGAGCGACCAGCGGAGCGAGCTTCCGGAGGGTGGCGCCATGCCGGCAGCATAGCGAACGTCTGTTCGCCTACGGCATGTGCTGCTGAAACCAGGCGACGATGCGCGCCACGCAATCGACGAGGGCCGGCACGTCGTGCACACCGTGGCCCTCCAGCGGGTAGACCGCGACGTCGCTCGCCACGCCGTGCTCGACGAGGGCGTTGTGGAACTCGATCGCCTGCCCGGGCGGCGTGGCGCGGTCGAGCGCCCCCGCCGTGAGCAGGGTGGGCGTGCGGACGGCGCCCGCGAAGAGCACCGGGCTGCGGTCGTAGTACTGCCCTCCGGAGGGTCGCGGCTCGCCGTCGAGGAAGTCGCCCACCCAGGGGCCGAGGTTGCTGCCGTAGCGCTCGCTGTACCAGTCCGTGACGGGCGAGACTGCGACCGAGGCCTTGAAGCGGGCGTCCTGCGTCGGCAGCCAGCAGGCCATGAACCCGCCGTAGCTCTTGCCCATGATGCCGATGCGCTCCGGGTCGGCCAGGCCGTCCGCGACCAGCTGGTCCAGGCCCGAGAGCAGGTCGCCCGCGTCGTCCCCGCCCATGTCGCCGACGACCAGCTCGGCGAACAGCTGCCCGCGGCCGGTCGAGCCGCGCGGGTTCGGATCGAAGATCGCGTAGCCGCGCTCGATCAGCGCGAGTGCACCGTCGCGCGGCGCCGCGTCGACGAAGGTCCCGATCGGGCCGCCGTGAACGCGCAGGATCGTGGGGAAGGGCGGGTCGCCGAGCGGCAGCGTGAGAAACCCTTCGATCTCGAGGCCGTCCGGCGCGCTCCAGCGCAGCCGCCGGCGGTCGCCGATCTGCTCGCGCGCTGCCGCGGTGCCGGCATGCGAGAAGTCCGCGAGCGTCGTGACGACGCCGCCGTCGACGAGGATCACCGACGGCGCGCTGTCCCAGGCCTCCACGACGACTGCGAACGCCGAGCCCGAGCCCGACGGTGATCCCGCCGGGTAGATGCCTCCGCCGCAGGCGCCGCTGCCGGTCCAAGTCTCGGTTGCGCTCGCATCGGCCGCGAGCACCTCGAGCGCCACGGGCTCGAGCCCGCGCACCCCGATCGCGAACAGGCGCTCGTCGTCGCGCCACTCCGTCCACGTGACGTCCACGCCGTGGGTGTCCACCGGCCGCGAAGCGCCGGAGGCGGGATCGATCAGCAGCAGATCGCCCGCCACGATCACACGATCGCTGCACACGGCCTCGACCACTGTCACGTGCGTGCCGCCCGGCGAGCCGCAGGCCCAGCCGAGCTGCACCTCGCTGCGGTGCAGCGTGCGCGCGGTCAGCGCGACGGGGTCGATCAGCACGAGGTGCGCGCCGTACCAGGCGCCCTCGCCGGCGCCCTCGGAGACGACTGCCACCACCGCGCCGTCGCCGCACCACGTGGCCTCCCACACGTTCAGCTCGGCGGGGGAGGCGGGCGTCAGGTCGCCGCTCGCGACGTCGAGGGCGTAGAGCGCGCGGCGCCCGTCCTGCTCGCTCTCGCTCGAGCTGACGAGGGGCACCCACTCGGGCACGTCGGCCTGCACGCCGAGCGTGCCCGAGCCGAGCGCGTCCGTCTGCTCGGCGCCGTGGCCGGCGACGAGCACGAGGATGCGGGAGCCGTCGGGCGACCACTCGTGGTGCTCGACGATGCCGGCTGCGTCCGTCAGCTGCCTCGGCTCGCCGAGCGCCTGGGCGTCGAGCGCATAGACCTGGGCGTTGCCCGCCCCTGCGCGGTCGGAGACGAACGTCAGCGTCCTGCCGTCCGGCGACCAGCGGGGGCCCGAGTCCTCGTTGGGGCCGTGGGTGACCTGCTGCATGCCGGCACCGTCGGCTGCAGCCACGCAGATGCGGCCGGCCGGCTGTCCCTCGAGCGCGTCGAGGCGGCCCCCCCGGAAGGCCACGGCCGTGCCGTCCGGGCTTGCACGCACATCGCCGGCCCGGGTGACCCGGCCGAAACCGGGCTCCTCGAGGCGGCGGTAGGCCGCCTCGATCTCCTGATACAGCGGCGTCTCGCGCAGGTCTCGTTGCATCTCGCGAGGATACGCGGGAGCCGCTAGCGCTCGACGCTGACCGGTACCCCTGCGCCGATGCGGCTCGACATCCACGTGATGGCGCTCGGGCTGAGCCGGATGCAGCCGTGCGACGCAGCGCTGCCGAGGGGCTCCGGGAGACCGTTCGTGCCATGGATCGCGATCTGGCCCGGCCCGCCCTCGAACTCCTGGAAGATGTCCGAGCGCGCGCTGATGGCCAGCGCGTACGGGCCGCCCACCTCGTGCGGCGCGATCGCCTCGGCCTCCTCCACGAAGAACTGCCCGTAGGGGGTCGGCGTCGACGGCTTGGCGACGACGGCGGCGAACGCCTTGACGACGTGGCCGTCGCGGTAGACCGTGACCGTGCGCGCCGAGACCTTGACGACGACGCGCCACTCGGTCGACGAGCGGATCGTCTGGTCGGCGAGGATCCATCCCGTGTGGCCGCTCGGGCGGCCGGGAAGGCGGACGTGCAGCCAGAGGTTGCCGTCCTTGCCCCTGACGGTGCCCATGATCGGGAGCACGGTTCGCACCTTCGTCAGCGGCCGCACGGCCGCGACCGGCTCGATCGCGCGGGCGCTCGCGCTCGCGTTCGCCCGGGCGACGTGATCCTGCAGCAGGATCGCCAGGGGCTGCGTGACGGGCACGCGGGCGTGCACCGCGCCCTGCGCCGTCACGGCACAGGACGCGAGCAGCGCGAGCGCGAGAGCGGTGAGCGACGCGCGCCTCATCCGGTGAACTGCGAGGGGCCGGCCTTGGGCTTGAGAACCGCGTCCGCGCAGGCGCGGTAGCCGAGCGCCAGGGTCTTAGGGCGGGTCGCGTCCGTGAAGGTCACGTGCGCCTTCACGCGGTGAGCACCCGGGCGCGCTCGCACGAAGACGACGTAGGGGCCTTTGGACTGGCTCTGGATCGCCTTGCCGTCGAGCGTGAACGTCACGTGCTTGATCCGCTTGCCGTGCACGGTGGCGCGGAACCCGGAGGTGCAGGTCGCATGCGGGGTGCGCTGCAGGGTCGTCGAGCCGTTGCGCGTGATCGTGGACCGGCGGCTGGTTGCCTGACCGGCCTCGGCGATCAGCCGCGCGGCGGTCTGGGCGGGCGTCTCCGGCGCGCCGCCGGTTCCGCCCGTGCCACCGCTGCCGCCGCTGCCGCCCGTGCCGCCGGTTCCGGGCGTCGTCGTCGAGCCGGTGCCGCAGCGGGAGCTGTCGATCACGTTGTTGATCAGGCTGACCTGTCCGTTGCGGGCCAGCAGGCGGCCGATCACGGTCGCGCCGTTGTTCAGCGAGATGCTCGCCAGGGCCATCACGTTGCCCTGGAACGCGGTGGTGGTGCCGAGCGTCGCGGAGCTTCCGACCTGCCAGTAGACGTTGCAGGGGCTGGCGCCGTTGACGAGCACGACCGAGCTCGCCGAGGCCGTCGTGAGCGTCGAGGCGATCTCGAAGACGAACTGCGCATTGGGTCGCCCGCGGCATCGAGCGTCAGCGGCCCGGTGAGCTGCGCCGACGACGTGAAGCGATAGGCGCCCGCCGTGAGGGTGCGATTGCCGAGGTCGGTGCCGGTGAGGTCGTTGGCGGGCGCGACGGGCTGGCTCGCGGCGACGTCATAGGCGGTCGTGAGGTCGAGCTGCGCCTGGGCGGCGACGCCGTCGGCGGCGTGGGTCGCGCCGTTGACCACGGCCGGCAGGCCGAAGCCCACGAGAGCGGTGCCCGGGGCGACGCCGAGATTGCCGTTGAGCACCGACGGCCCGGTGTTGGTGGCCGTCGAGCCCGCGAGCACGACGAACGGCTGGGCGGTGCCGAGATCGACGGTGGAGGCCTCGGCGGCAGCCGGAACGGCCATGCACACGAGACTCAGTACGAGCGCGACGCCGGCACGGCAGCGCCTGCTACGGGAAGGGATGAGCATGAAGGGTGTCCTCGCAGTTCGGGCGAGCAGGCCCCCAGGATCTGTTCCGTTCCCTGGTGACCCGGGCTTCTGGGGGGCGCCTGAAAGCGAGTGAGATCTGCTCTTCTGTGATGCCTGCATCGGCATCCGCCCGGAGAGCATGAACAAGATGCCCCTATCGAGGCGGTCAGGCGGCGGCGGAGACGGTATTGCGGCCGTGCTGCCTTGGCGGCGTAGAGCGCGCTGTCGGCCTGCTCGAAGAGCTGCTCGCGCGTGCGGGCGTCCTCGGGAACGCCGCGACGCCGGCCGAGAGCGTGGGCAGACGCGGCTGCCGCGGCTCGTCCTGGATGGCCAGCCGCACGCGCTCGGCCACGATCACCGCGGCGTTGCGATCGCCCTGGACCACGATGGCGAACTCCTCGCCCCCGATGCGGAAGATCTGCTCGCTCGCCCGTAGCTGCCGCGCGCTGACGGTCGCCACGTCGCACAGCACCTGGTCGCCTGCGGTGTGCCCCTGGGTGTCGTTCACGCGCTTGAAGTGATCGATGTCGAAGAGCACCAGCGCGAACGGCTGGCCGGTCCGCGCCCGGCGCGAACATCGAGTCGAGGTGCTCGTCGAACGTGCGGCGATTGGGCAGGCCGGTCAGCGCGTCGCGACGTCCGAGCTCGGCACGGCGCATGACCGCCTCGATGCGGGCCTCGAGCTCGTCCTGCTGGAAGGGCTTGCCGATGTAGTCGTCGGCTCCGGCCCGCAGACCACGGACGCGGTCGATGTCCTCCGCGCGCGCGGTCAGCATGATCACGGGCACGCCGGAGAGCTGCCGGATGCGGTCGAGCGTCTCCCAGCCGTCGATGCCCGGCATGACGACGTCGAGCAGCACGATGTCGGGCCGCAGCTCACCGAGCACGCGCAGGCACTCGTGCCCGTCCACAGCGGTCGTGACGTGGTAGCCGACCTTCTCGAGTCGGTGGCTGATGATCGCTCGCTGCGAGGGGCTGTCCTCGACGAGCAGCACGGAGGTCCGACTCATCTCTCGACCGTCCTTGAGGGCGCGGTGCCGCGCCGGGGAACCGGCGTGAGCGCGCGAGCCGCGCGCGCCGCGTCGACGGCCGTGCGTCGATCGGCCCGGCCAGGCGCGCCCCGGGCTCGGGGCGCGCGTCCAGCATGCGCAGGGCCTGCTCGTAGCGACGGCGTGCCGCGACGGGCTCGCCGGCCTCCTCGTGCGCACGGCCGAGCGCGAAGGCGGCGAGCTCGAAGTCGGGGTCGAGATACAGCACCCGGCGAAGCGAGGAGACGGCCGCGCGCGCGTTCCCCGCCTCGAGCTCGGCGACGCCGTGGAGATAGTGCAGTCCGGATCCATGGTGTCCTGAGGCGTCCGGTCCGGCGGCAGCGGCGCCGCAGCGGCCCCTGGCCGTGCCGTCGCCGCTCACGAGCCGGGCGGGCCGCGTGCGGTCGCGGGCGGGGCGGCAGGCCGAACTCCGCCGCCGCGCGCTCGAGCACGCACAGCGCGTCTGCGGCGCCGAGCACGCAGCCTGCCCCCGGGCGCGAGCGCGCGCTCGAGCCCCGCGACGACGCGGGCGCAGGTCTCGCCGTCGAAGTAGATCAGGACGTTGCGGCAGAGGATCAGGTGGAAGGGCGCCTCGCCGGCGGGGGGCAGGCATCGCGGACGAGGTTGTGCGGTGCGAACGGAGACGAGCCCGCGCAGCGCCGGAACGACCTCCAGGTCGTCGCGCGGCAGCGCGCGAAGTAGCGCTCGCGCACGGCTCCTCGACGCCCGCGCGGCGCGCTCGCGGTAGCGCCGCCGAGCCGCGAGGCGAGCGCGGTGGCGAGATGTCGGTGGCGAGGATCGTCACCGGCGGAGTCGTCGAGGCGAAGGCCTCGCAGGCGAGCAGCGCGAGCGAGTAGGGCTCCTCGCCCGTGGCGCACGCGGCGCTCCAGACGCGCGCCGCGCGCGCGCCCTGGGCGGCAGCGAGGGCCTGCAGGCCCGTCCAGTCGATCGAGTCGAGCTGGCGGTGATCGCGGAGGAACGACGTCTCCTTGATCGTGATCTCGTCGACAGCGTCTCGAGCGTGCCGGCCGCAGTCGCGGGGTCGAGAGTGCGGCGCGCGATCCTCGGCGTGGGCAGACCCGGGCCAGGCGCGGCGAGAGCGGCACGGAGCGCGGGATGGCGGTCGGCTCCACCCGCACGCCGACCGCCTCGTGACGACGCTCGCGATGATCTCCAGCGCTGTCACCGGGCCGCCGCCTGCAGCGTGAGCGTCGCAGTTCCCCGGCGATGTCGCCGAGCGGCAGCACGCGGTCGACGCCCGCCTCTGCTGCGGCGCGGGGCATGCCGTAGATCGCAGAGGTCGCCTCGTCCTGGGCGATCGTGAATCCGCCGGCGGCTTGGACGGCCGCCGTGCCGAGTGCGCCATCGCGGCCCATGCCGGTGAGGACGACGGCGACTGCGTCGCGGCCCAGGGCCGCTGCGAGGCTTGCAGGAGCACGTCGCCCGAGGGAGCGTTGGGCTCGGCCGGCGTCGGCCGGTCGCAGCGCGATCCTGCCGTCCGCAGTGAGAAGCAGGTGCGCGTCGTCCGGTGCGATCCAGACGCCGCGGTGATCGCCTTCGCCCGCCCGAGCGATGCTGCACGCCCAGCGCCACGCTCGCATCGAGCCAGTCGGGCGAAGCCGTCTGCGAAGCCGACGGCCATGTGCTGTGCGACCAGGATCGGTACGGGGAAGGTCGCCGGCAGCGCTGCCGAGGAGCTCGAGCAGCGCGTGCGGGCCGCCCATCGAGGAGCAGATGCCGATCGCGCGGGCCCTGCGCGCTCCGCCCCCGGCCGGCCTCCCCCGGGCGGCCGGCGGCCGCGGGGATGGCGGATCACGCGGGTGCCGCTCAGCATCGCGAGGCGGCGGCGGAACGCGTGCGCGTCGGCTCCTGCGGGATGCAGCAGGTCGAGCGCGTCTTTCGGCAGCGCGTCGAGGGCGCCCGCCGCGAGCGCCGCTGCGGCGGCCTGCGCATCCGAGTCGAGTCGCCCGGAGAGCACGAGGATCGGAACGGGCGCGAGGCCCATGATGCGCTCGACCGCCTCAGCCCGACATCCCGGGCAGCTCGATGTCCATCGTGACGAGGTCGGGATGAGAGGCGTCCACGGCTGCGATCGCGTCCTCGGCCGAGCGCGCGACCGCCACGACGTCGAGCTCGCCCTCGTGCTCGATCAGCCGCTGGAGCGCTGCCGCGTAGGTCTGCGAGTCCTCGCAGATCACGACGCGCGGGCGGACCGGCCGCGGTCACTCCCCGACCAGGCGGGCGACGGTCTCGAGCAGGGCGTGCTGGTCGAAGCTGTCCTTGACCATGTAGGCGTCGGCACCCGCCTCGACGCCGCGCCGGCGATCCTCGTCGCTCGCACGCGAGGTGACCACGACGACCGGCAGCGAGCGCCACTCGTCGTGTGCCCGGATCGCCCCGGTGAGCGTCAGCCCGTCCATCTCGGGCATGTCGACGATCGGTGACGACGAGCTCGATGGCGCTGTTCGCCGCAGAGGCGCTCGAGCGCTTCGCGCCCGTTCTTCGCGCGTCTCGACCGGGTAGCCGGCAGCCTCGAGGATGCTGCGCTGCAGCTCGCGCACCATGAACGAGTCCTCGACGACGAGCACCGTCCGGCCCGTCGTCGGCTCGGGGGTCGCCTCGGCCGCGCGGGCGGTCAGGCGCTCGCGCGACGCCGTCGCCAGGGCGGGATCGAGCAGGAGCGCCACGCGCCCGTCGCCGAGGATCGCGGCGCCGAGGTAGCCTGCGCACGGCTTCGAGCAGGGGCCCGAGCTGCTTGACGACGACCTCGGACTCGCCGACCAGGCGATCGCAGGCCAGCGCGACGCGCCGGCCGCGCGGCCGAGAGCACGATCGCCGGGAGCGCGCGGAGCGAGCGGAGGGGCATCGAGGCCGAGCAGCTCGGCGAGGTCGGCGAACGGGATCGACGATCCCCGCAGCTCGATGCCGCTGCGACCGCTGAGCGAGAGGATCTCGCGTCTCCACGACGGACACCGCCTCCTGAACGCTCGCGAGCGGCACGCCGAAGACGTGGCTTCCCCGCTCGACCAGCAGCACGTCGAGCAGCGCCAGGGTGAGCGGCAGCAGCAGCGTGATCGTCGTGCCGTTCCCGGGCGCGCTGACGACCTCCATGCTCCCGCCGAAGCTCTCCGACGGCGTCTTGACGGCGTCGAGGCCGACCCCGCGGCCGGCGAGGTCGCTGACGTCCGCGGCGTCGAGAATCCCGGCCGGGCCAGGATGTCGACCAGCGAGCCGTCGCCACTGGCGCGGGCGAGCGAGCTCGTGGGAGACTCCGCGCCCGTCGTCGCGCGACGGTGACGGCCACGAGGCCGCCTCGCTGCGCGGCCGAGAGCTGACGCGTCCGCGCGTCGGCCTTGCCCGCCGCGACGCGTTCCGCGGGCGATTCGATGCCGTGCGCGACGGCATTGCGGAGAAGGTGCACGAGCGGCTCCGAGAGGCCCTCGAGGATGACGCGGTCGAGCTCGGTCTCCGTGCCCTCGACGACAAGCTCGACGTTCTTGCCCTCGGCGATCGCGATGTCGCGCACGGCGCGCGGGAGCGGCCCGGTGATCGACCCGAACGGCAGCGTGCGCGTCCCGATTGCCGCGTCCTGAAGCGCTCCCAGCAGGCGGTCGCCGACGTCGAGCTCATCGGACGAGCGCCTCTGACTGCGCAAGGCCCTCCGCAGCGACCATGTGGCCGAGCCGCTGGCGGTGCAGCACCGTCTCGCCGACCAGATCGAGCAGCGCGTCGAGCTTCTCCGCGGGCACGCGCACGCTGCGTCCACGTGTCGTGCCCTGCCCCCGGCGCTCGCGCGCAGGGGCACTCTCCGAGCTCGCAGCATCGGCTCGGCGCTCGCGCACGAGACGCAGGGATGCCCCCTCCGCGTCGGCGGTTGCCGCCTCGCTCGCCGCTCGAGGGCGCCTCGCTCGCGGCTCGGCGGCGCGCCCTCGCCGCCCTGCGCGAGCTCTGCGATCAGCGCGGTCACGTCATCTGCAGGAGGCCCCGAGCCGTTGACGAGCGCGCGCAGTGCATCCCCGGCGCGCAGCAGCGGATCGATCGTCGGGCGCGAGATCTCACCTGCCGTTCGCGCGTCGGCCAGCACGTCCTCCACGGCGTGGGCGAGCGGCCGATCTCGTCGAGCCCGAGCATGCCCGCTCCGCCCTTGATCGTGTGCGCGTCGCGAAACAGCCCGTCGACGGCCTCGGGACGGCGCCTCGCCTCTCTCGATCGCGAGCAGCGCAGCGCTGATCGAGTCGAGGCGCTCGTTCGCCTCGTCGCGGAAGATGCCGATGAACTCGGATTCGGGCTGGCTCATGCGGCGCGCTCGAGGCTCGTCGAAGAGCCGGTCGACGTCGATCACTCCGACGAGCGCGCCGTCTCAGGAGCACTGCGCCGGAGAGGAGGTCGGAGCCCGTCTCCTGGTCCGCCTCCGGCAGCTCGTCGACGTCCGTGACCTCGTCGACCGCGAAGCCCGCGCCGTTCAGCGCCGCGCTCGGTCACGAACATGCGCTGGGCGAGCGTCACTGCGCGCAAGCCCGAGCGCTGCGGCGAGGTCGAAGACCGGCAGCACGTCGCCGCGCAGATTGCGCACGCCGAGAATCGCGGGCGAGCCGCCGGGTGTAACCGTGAGCGCGCCGATCGCGCCGACCTCGACGACGTGCTCGACCGGGACCGCGTACCGCTCCTTGCCGAGCCTGACCTGGACGTGCACGCCGCTCACGCGGCCAGCCGCACCGTCGGCGAGCTGGGCTCGAGAGCGACCGGCGAGCTGCCGCGCAGCGCCGCTTCGAGCTCGGCGATGAGCTCATCGAGCCGCTCCGCGGTGCCTTCGCGTTGTGTCTGGTCGGCGGCGAGTTGGCCTGCGGCTTCGCGGATCTGCACCATTGCTTCGGCGACCTGGTCGGCGGCGGAGCGTTGTTGCTGGGTGGCGAGGATGGATTGTTCGAGCATGGCGGCGGTTGAGCCCATCAGCTCGCCGACTTCGCGTGCTTGGCGTGCGCCTTGCTCGGTGGCCATGATGGTGGCGTTGGCTTCGTTCTGGACGCCGCCGATGATCTGGCGGATCGAGTCGGTGGAGCGGATGGAGCGTTCGGCGAGCTTGCGTACTTCGCTTGCGACGACGGCGAAGCCTCGGCCTGCTTCGCCTGCGCGGGCGGCTTCGATGGCGGCGTTGAGTGCGAGCAGGTTGGTCTGTTCGGCGATCTCGTTGATCAGCTCGAGGATCTCGCCGATCTCCTGTGAGCGCTCGCCGAGTGAGAGCGATCGTTGTGCGATCGCGTCGACTTTCTCCTGCATGTCGCGCATCGTGTCGCCGGTCTGCTCGGCGGCGTCGGCGACGGCGCGTGCGTTGTCGGAGATCGAGCGTGCGGTCACGGCCAGCTCCTCGATCGTGGCCGAGGTCTCCGCCACCGCCGAGGACTGCTCGCTGGCAGCAGCCGCCGCCTCCCGCGACGACGCACGCAGCTCGCTTGCGACCGTGGCGAGCACGCCGGTCGTCGAGCGCAGGCGCGCGAGCAGCGTGTCGCGGTCGCTGAGGCTCTCGACCGTCCGCTGGAGCTCCTCCTCGCGCCCGCTGATGCGCGCCACCAGACGGAGGGTGAAGAGCGCGAACGCCAGCACGGCCGCGATCGCGACCAGCGCGCCGATCAGCGCGGCGATCAGCGCCTGCCGGTCGGCGCGCAAGCGCTCGCCCTGGCGCGCGGCGACCTCGCGCGTATAGATGGACTCGAGACCCGCAAGCGGGTCGACGACGTGCGCCTCGCCCTGATTGAGCCGGCTCAGGACAGTCTCGCCGCCGGCGCCGGCGGCCCGCGCCGCGTTGAACGACTTCACGAACGCGCGTTCGGCCGCGAGTGCTCGCGCGACGAGCGGGCGCTCGCTGGTGCTGTCGGAGCCGAGCCCGTCGAGCGCGCCGGCGAACGCCGCCTGCTGTTGCTGATCTCGGCGAGAGCGTCCGGCGACGGGTTGACGAGATACTCGTTCATCGCTTCGCGCTGGTGCCAGAAGGCTGTCGTCGCGAGATCCGCGCGGGTGCTCGACTGACGCTGCCTCGAGGGCCCGGTCGGCGGCGCCGAGCGCACTCGAGTAGCGCCAGATCGTGAGTCCGGTGGCGGCGACGAGCAGCACGACGACGATGGAGCTTGCGACGATCACGCGCCGCCCGGCACCCGTTCGCAGTCTCATGCCGCCCTCCCGATTCGCGTGACACCGAAGCGCGCCAGCGTCGAGTCCGATCTCGCCCACCAGCTGCTCGACGCGCTCCGCGGTGCCCTCGCGTTGTGTCTGGTCGGCGGCGAGTTGGCCTGCGGCTTCGCGGATCTGCACCATTGCTTCGGCGACCTGGTCGGCGGCGGAGCGTTGTTGCTGGGTGGCGAGGATGGATTGTTCGAGCATGGCGGCGGTTGAGCCCATGAGCTCGCCGACTTCGCGTGCTTGGCGTGCGCCTTGCTCGGTGGCCATGATGGTGGCGTTGGCTTCGTTCTGGACGCCGCCGATGATCTGGCGGATGGAGTCGGTGGAGCGGATGGAGCGTTCGGCGAGCTTGCGGACTTCGCTTGCGACGACGGCGAAGCCTCGGCCTGCTTCGCCTGCGCGGGCTGCTTCGATGGCGGCGTTGAGTGCCAGCAGGTTGGTCTGTTCGGCGATCTCGTTGATCAGCTCGAGGATCTCGCCGATCTCCTGTGAGCGCTCGCCGAGTGAGAGCGATCGTTGTGCGATGGCGTCGACTTTCTCTTGCATGTCGCGCATGGTGTCGCCGGTCTGCTCGGCGGCGTCGGCGACGGTGCGTGCGTTGTCGGAGATCGAGCGTGCGGTCACGGCCAGCTCCTCGATCGTGGCCGAGGTCTCCGCCACCGCCGAGGACTGCTCGCTGGCAGCAGCCGCCGCCTCCCGCGACGACGCACGCAGCTGCTCCACGGATGTGCCGAGCACCTCGGCGGTCGCGCGCATGCTCGAGAGCAGGCGGCGGATCACGATCAGCATGGAGGCGATGAAGAGCGCCAGCAGCAGGCCGAGGGCAGCGGTCACGATCGCGGCGTTGTGGGCATCCGCTGCGGACCGCCTGGAGGCCCGCTGCGCCAGCGCAACCGCACTCGCCGAGCTCCGCTCGAGCGAGCCCAGCGGGCCGACGACGCCATCCTCTCGCGCGTTCAGCGCATCCAGTGCGTTGTTCTCGGAGGCCACCGTCGTGCCGGCGCTGCGCTGCAGGCTGTCGAAGGTCTGGCGGAAGAGGGCGTTGCCCGCGCTCGCCTGCCGGATCCGCGCCTGCTCGGCCGTGCTGGAGGCCGCCAGCCGACCGACGGCGTCGCCGAAGGCCGTCGTCCTCGCGCGGACCTCGTTCGTGAGCTCCGGCGTGCGCAGCAGGAACCATTCGTTCATGGCCTCGCGCTGCGTCCAGAAGGCCGTGACCGCGTCCTGGGCGACGAGCGCGTTGGCGCGCCGCTCCGAGACCGTCTTGGCACCGTGCAGGGCCGTGTCGTAGCGCGACACGGTGAAGAGCACGGAGATCGCCAAGGCGACGATCAGGAGCCCCCCGACAACGCTTGCAAGTCGTACGCGGTCATCGGAGAGCCGTCTTGGCGTATGCCTCATGCGAGGGGCATCGACAGCCGGAGGCCCGTCCTAAAGGGTGACTTCCGGACGGGCGGCCGGACGCCGCGACGGCACTCGCAGCGCGGACGGAGAAGGAGGGATTCGAACCCTCGACAGAGGTTAACCCCCTGTAACGCCTTAGCAGGGCGCCGCCTTCAGCCACTCGGCCACTTCTCCCGCGCTCCCAGGATACCGGGAGCGGGCGAGCTTGGGTTCGTCAGCCGAGCGGGCGGTGGACGGCGATCTCGGCGTGCATCCCGCGGCGGGCGAGAGCGCTGAAGAACGGCGCGACCGGCAGCATCACCTCGGGGCCGCCGACGCCGGTTCGCAGCGCTTGGCCGCTCGCCAGCAGCTGTGCTGCGATCGAGGGCGGGACGCCCGTGGAGTAGGTGCCGGAGTCGCTGCCCCACTCCGCGCGCTGGGTGAGCGGCAGGTCGGCGTCGATCTCCATCCGCTCGCCGCCGCGGGTGCCCACGACGTGTGCGCGCAGGCGCTCGAGGGCCCCCGCGTCCTCCGGGGCGCCGCTCTGACGGGCGAGCACGGCGACCAGGACGTCGCGCGGGATCACGTCGGCGCCGTTCACCTGCACTGCCTCGGTCGATGCCATCCCGCTTGCGACCAGGGCCCGCAGGGGCAGCGTGTGCGCAGGCGGAAGACCGAGGCGCCACTCGACGTTGCGGATGCCGCGATCGGCATAGGAGCGGGGGAGCGTGGCCGGCTCGGAATGGATCGTGTACACGCACTCCACGTCGCCCTCGGGCAGGTGGTAGACGCGCGCTCCGCCGCCGGCCTCCATCAGCTGCTCGCGCCCGTCGAGGAACATCGGCGCGGGCCGGGTGAACTCGTCGATCAGCGTGTCGGCGGCATAGGCAGGAACGTACGGATCGTCGGGGTCGTAGCGCCGGCTCGCGACGCAGGCGTCGAGCACCTCGATGGACTGGACCGTGTCGAGCTCGGCGACAGCCGCCGCGGCCAGCATGTTCGTGATGCCCGGGGCCGCGCCCATGGAGATCGCGGCCGAGAGCCCGGCGCTGCGGAACTCCTCGTCGAGCTCGTACTGCTCGAGCGCGAAGTAGTAGAGGCCGCCGAGATCGGTGTAGTGGGCACCGACCTCGAGGCAGGCCCGCATGACAGGGACGTTGAGCCTGTGGGTGGCGGCGTTGACGACCGCATCCGCGCCGGCCAGGGCGGCCGCCATGCCCGCGGCGCCGTCGCCGGGCGGCCGCGCCTCCACGTTGGCGTGCGCCGCGGCGAGCTCGGCCGCGCCCGCCTCGTCCCGGTCGACCACGAGCACGCGCTCCACGCCTTCGCTCCCTGCGGCATCGGCCGTCGTGACCCTGCCCATGCCGCCCGCTCCACCGATCACCGCAATGCGCATCGCGCGAGCGTAGCGAGGCCCGGCGCGCGGGGAGTCACGCCGCCGCGAAGCGCTCCGCGGGGAAGCGCGCGAGCACCTTGCCGTCGTAGCCGTGCAGGTCGCGGCCGGCGCAGAGCGCGTTCAGCACCGCCTCCTCCGCCGCCTCGGCGCAGGCGGCGAAGAGCGCGCTGAGCAGGTCGTCGCGCAGCATCGACAGCGTGCGGGTCTCGGCCTGCTCGTCCCGCGCCATGAGGTTCGCCGTCGTCCAGGCCAGGGAGATCTCGCCCGAGCCGTGCGAGCCGTAGGACCCCATGGCACCAAGGCCGAGGAACGGGCGGCGCGCGAGCCGGCGCAGCTGATGCGTGAGCAGCGGCGCGTCGGTCGCGACCAGGCAGATGCACGAGCCCTCCCCGCTCGAGGACGTCTCGTGCGCGAGCTCGCGGCCGACGGGCCTGCCGCAGAGGATGAAGCGCTCGGTCAGCCCGAAGTTCGAGAGCACGAGCACGCCCACCGTCTGCCCGCCGACGACGCGCGAGGCGGTGCCGATGCCGCCGGCGAAGCCGAACGTCTCCATGCCGACGCCCGCGCCGATCTGTCCCTCCGTGACCGTTCCGCCGGCCGCCGTGTCGAGCGCGCGGGCGACGAGCGCATCGTCGGGCTCCGGCCCCTCGCGCACATCGCACCACGAAGAGGGGTCGCACTCGCCGACGACCGGGATGATCACGTCGTCGCGGCCGATGCGCGGCTGGCGGGCCGTCAGCGTGTGCGTGACGCCGGCGTGCACGGCGCCGACGTACGGCGTGCCCGTGAGCAGCACCGGCACCTCCTGGCAGCCCCACTCGTCGATCTCGTGGCTGCCGGTGAGCTCTCCGGCGCCGTTCAGCGCGCCCGTCGCGCAGAGGTACCACTCCGCCCATGGATCCCCGCCGTGCGGCCAGACCGCGGTCACGCCCGTATGGTCGGGCACGTGGTTGGCGTGGCCGACGCGCACGCCTTCCACGTCGGTGATGGCGTTCGCCCGCCCGGTCGGAAGCTGTCCTACGACGAAGCCGTGGTCGCGTGCGCGCACCGGGCGAAGCTACCACTAGGTTGAGAGACGTGGACCGCATCGACACAGCAGTCGTCGGCGCGGGGCCGTTCGGGCTCTCCGTCGCCGCACATGCCTCCGCGGCGGGCACGGCGCGTACCTTCGGCGAGCCCATGCGCACGTGGCGGCGCTTGATGCCGCCCGACATGCTGCTGCGCTCAGACTGGGATCACACGAACCTCTCGGCGCCCCGCCGGGCGGGGACGCTCGAGGCCTGGGTGCAGAGCGGAGGGGCCGAGCGCCTGGAGCCGCTGCCGCTGCCGCACTTCCTCGACTACGCAGAGTGGTTCCAGCGCCGGTTCGTGCCCGAGAGCGATCCCAGCGACGTGGCGGGCATCGAGCTCGCCGACGGCGGCGTGCGCGTGACGACCACCGACGGGGGCGAGCTGCAGGCGCGGGCCGCCGTGCTCGCGCTCGGCGTCACCCCGTTCCCGCGCGTCCCGGACGCGCTCGCGCAGAGCGACGACCCGCGCGTGCGCGTCGTGCTCGAGAGGAGCGGTTACGAGGACCTCGCGGGCAAGCGCGTGGCGGTCATCGGCGCCGGCAACAACGGCGTCGAGAGCGCGCTGCTGGCGCTGCGCGCGCAGGCCTCCGCCGTCGAGTTGATCGTGCGCTCGCGCGTGCGCTGGTTCGTCGAGCGCGAGCCGCACACGCCGCGCGGCGCGCTGCGGCAGCGCCTCTACCGGATCGCCTATCCCGTGGTCGGCTTCGGCCCGCCTCCGATCAACCGCTTCGCGTTGCATCCCGACGCCTTCGCGCTGCTCCCGCCGGCGCTGCGCGCCAGGCTCAACACGCGCCTCCTGCGCCCCGGCGCCGCGCCCTGGCTGCGGCGACACGTCGACGGCGTGATCCCGATCAGCGAGGGCATCGAAGTGCGCAGCGTGGAGTCGCGCCCGGACGGCCTCGTGCTCGCGCTCAGCGACGGCACGAGCCGCGAGGTCGATGCCTGCATCGTCGCCTGCGGCTTCGCATTCCGCCGCGACGGGCTCTCGATGCTCGCTCCCGAGCTGCGCGCGCGGGTCGAGGTCAAGGACGGCTGGCCGGTGCTCGACCGCGCCTTTCGCACGACCGTGCCCCAGCTCTCGCTCGTCGGCTTCCCCGCCGAGGGTCGCTTCGGTCCGCTCTCGCGCTTCGTCGAGGGCGCGGAGTTCGCCGCCCAGCGCGTCGCGCAGTCGCTCGCCGCCTAGGCGATCAGGGCTGCGAAGAGCGCGTCGTAGCGCTCCACCATGCGCTCGCGCGAGAAGGACTCGCGCGCTCGCGCGTGCCCGGCGCGGCCCAGCCTCTCGAGCGCCGGGGAGTCCGCGGCCCAGGCTGCGAGCACGCGGCCGGCGGCCCCGGCGTCACGGGCGGGGACGAGCTCGCCGGTCTCACCCGGAACCACGAGATCGGGGATGCCTCCGACGTCCGTCGCGAGCACCGGGAGCCCTTCCGCCATCGCCTCGAGGATGGAGTAGGGCAGGCCCTCCCAGTCGCTGATCAGCGCGAAGGCGTCGCAGTCGGAGAGCTGGGCTGCGACGTCGTTGCGGTTGCCGAGCAGCGTCACGCGCGCGCCCAGGCCCAGGGAGTCCCGATGCCGCTCGATCTGCTCGCGGTCGGGGCCTTCGCCGAAGACGCGCAGCTCCCATGCCTCGCAGCCGGGCAGCGAGAGCGCGTCCAGCAGCGTGATCAGATCCTTCGGGGGCGCGAGCCGCGCGGTACAGCCGAGCACGAGGCGCTCCCCGCGCGGACGGCGCGGCGGCGGGGCTGCCGGCGCGTCGACGCCGTTGTGGATCACGTGCAGTCCTCCGCGGGCCCTGATGTGGCGCTCCTGCGCGAGCCCGAGGTCGTGGTTGGAGACGCACACGATGGCGTCGCTGAGCGGGGCGACGGCGCGCTCCGCGCCCGCATAGGCCATACCGGCCGCCCCTCCGCGACCGGAGAACGCCCAGCCGTGAGCCGTGAACACGGTCTTGGCGCCCGTGCGCGCGAGCGCCAGCCGCGCCAGGATGCCCGCCTTCGAGGAGTTGATCTGCGCGACGTCCGGCCGCACGCGGCGCCCCAGCGAGCGCAGCTCGCGCACGGCGGCGGCGTCGTGGTAGGGATGCGGGTTGCGCACCAGGTGCTCGACGTGGTGGAACGGCAATCCGAGCTCTGAGCACGTGTCGGCCACGGCACCGCCCGGCCCGTGGGAGGCGACATCGATCGCGTAGCGGTCGCGCAGGCCGGCCACAAGCGTGCTGACGAACGTCTGCGCGCCGCCCGCCTCGGCGAGCGTCACGACCACGAGCAGCCTCGGGGTCACGCGGCGAGGTGCTCGACGCGGCGCGGACGGCGCCCCGGCGGGGGCGCATCGGTGGCTCCCGCCAGGCGCGCGCGGAAGAGCCAGAGCGGATCGGAGCGCTCGACGATCGTGCGCCGCAGCTCGTTGTGCGCGAAGGGGGCCGCGTTGGCGCCGAACTCGCACGTCACGGCGGCCCGGAAGCCGCACTCGCGCACCAGCTCGACCTCGCGCGCGGAGTAGTAGCCGCCGGGGTAGCAGAAGAGGCGGGCCTCGCGACCGAGCTTCTCCTCGACCGCCCCCTTCGAGCCGGCGATCTCGCTGCGTGCGTCCTCGAGGGAGAGCGTGGTGAGCACGGGGTGCGTGAGCGTGTGCGGCTCGAAGCGCACGTGGCCCGCTCGCTCCTCGTCCAGCAGCTCGTCCCAGCCGGCCACCGCCGGCATGCGGCCCTGCGGATACCAGGGGAACGCAGCCCGCCCCGCGATGGCGCCGGGCACCACGAAGACGGTGCTCGGGAAGCCGTGCTCGCGCAGGACCGGAAGGGCGTTCTCGAGCACGTCGCGGTAGCCGTCGTCGAAGGTCAGGGCGATCGCGGCCTCGCCTGGCGCGAGCGCGAGGTCGTCGATCTCGTAGAGGTCGACGACGCGCTGACCGCCGGCCGCCAGGGCCTCCATCTGGCGCCGGAAGGCGGCCGGCGTCACCGCCAGGGGATCGCGGTCGTCGGCGATGCGGTGGTAGTAGAGGATGCGCAGGCCGGGGCGTGGCGGCCCGCCGCGCACGCTGCCGGCCAGCGCCTGGCCGCGAACGAGAGCGGCCTTGGCGAGGCCGGCCGCGCTCGACCGGCGCGCGAGTCGGGGTTCTGTGTCCATCGCGTCCCATTCTGGTCGAGAACCGCACTAGGTTGAGACTCGATGATGCCGCTGACCGCCGCTCTGCTCTCCGTCCGCGCTCTGACGGACGCCTCGGCTCTCGGGCAGATCGATTCGGCGTGGGACGCCCTGGTCGAGGGAATGCCGCGGCCGAGCCCGTACCTCTTCTCCGCCTGGGTCATCGCCTGGCTTGCAGAGAAGGCGTTCGCGGCCGAGCCGCACGTGATCGTCGCCGAGCGTGGGGGTGAGCTCGTCGGGATCGCGCCGTTCGTGTTGCGCTCGGTGGGGCGGGCGCGCGTGGCGATGTTCGCCGGCGCGCACGAGTCGGCGCTCGGCGACATCGTGCTGGCGCCGGGCGAACCGCCCGAGACCGCCCGCCTGATGCTCGCTGCGCTGCCCGGCTCCGGCATGGACGCGCTCGACGTCTTCGGCCTCCCGGGCGGCAGCGTCCTCAGCGCGGCCGCGGGCTCGCGCATGCGGGTGATCGAGCGCGTCGAGTCGCCCGTGACCGAGATGCCCGATGGCTGGGACGATGCCTACAGGCGGCATACCAGCTCGAATCGCCGCAATCAGGATCGCCGCCGCGAGCGCCAGCTGGAAGCGCTCGGCACCCTCGAGAGCTCCCTCGCAACGACCGGGGAGGCCGTGCTGCGGGATCTACCGGACGCGTTCCTGCTGCATCACATGCGCTGGCAGGGACGCCCTGACGGCTCGACGTTCGGCCTGCCCGCCGGGCAGAGCTTCCAGCGTGCCGCCCTGCCGCAGCTCGCCGACGAGGGCCGCTTCGCGATGCTCACGCTGCGGCTCGACGGGCGTCCCATCGCGTTCCACTGCTGGTTTGTGGCCGGCAGCTCGATCTACCTGCACCGCAACGCCTTCGACGCGGGCCTCGCGCGCTACGGCCCCGGACTCGTCGCGCTGCGCCGCAGCCTGGCGGCCGCTTCCGAGCTCGGCGCCCGCCGGATCGAGTACCTCGGTGGCGCGGAGCAGTTCAAGCGCGACCTCGCAGATCGGTTCGAGCCGCTGCATCAGGGCTTCGGACTCGCGAGCGGGACCGCCGGTCATGCCTACGTCGCCCGCGCACAGCTTGCGATCGCGGTGCGCAAGCGCCTCAAGCGCAGCGAGCGGCTGCACCGCCTGTATCTCTCCGGCGCGCTCCGCGCGCGCCGCAACTCCTAGGAAGGCATCCGTGGACACCCCCTTCGGCTTCAAGCACTCGCTCGACCCCGACCTGTTCGCCCTCGACCGCCTGGACGCGCTGGTCAAGCGCGCGCCGGAGGGCCGCTTCGTGGCGCAGCTGGCCGACAGCGATCGCGTCCGCGACGGTCAGCACGCGACGTACACCCAGCTCGACGGCTCCCTCCCGGACGACCTCGGGAGGCGTGGCCTGCACCTGCACTTCGACAACCTCGAGGAGTGGGCGCCCGAGTATGTCGAGGCGAGCAAGGGCGTGCTCGAGCAGGTGCTGCCGCACGAGAGCGAGCCGGTTCACAGCCCCAACCTCGTCATCCGCGTCTTCTCGGCCGAGGCGCCCGCGGCGCTGCACGGCGACGGCAACACGCAGGTCAACTGCGGCGTCGGCGGCCGCACGCTCTGGCACTTCGGCCCGCCCTCGAACCTCAGCCCCGATCGAGATCGAGTCGCTGATGCGCGGCGGCATGTTCCTGGGCTGGCGCGAGCTCACCCCGGTGCAGACCTTCGACCTGGCCGTCGGCGACGCCTGCGCCGCGCCGCCGCGCTGGCCGCACTGGCTGGAGCACCCGGGCCCAGAGCCCGCAGTCTCCTTCGAGCTCTCCTACTGGACGCCGGGCACGATCCGCGAGCGCAAGGTCTACGACGTCAACTGGATGCTGCGCCGCGCCAAGCTGGATCCGAAGCCGCCAGGCGGCCCGCGCGACGGCGTCAAGGTCCGCCTGTTCGACCTGATCGGCACGGCCACCGGCAAGGGCCGAGCCCACCGCGCCTGAGGCGCTCACGGCGGGAACTCGGGGTCTGACCCCGGGTTCCCGCACCTGGCACCGACGTTCCCGCTGGTGGCGGGAACTTGGGGTCTGACCCTGTGTTCCCGCACCTGGCACAGGGGTTCCCGCACCTGGCACGAAGCTTCCCGCACCCGCCCTCAGAAGCTCCTGCTCACGGCGGCGGGAACTCGGGGTCTGACCCAGAGTTCCCGCACCTGGCACCGCCGTTCCCGCTCCTGGCACCGGGGTTCCCGCACCTGGATCCCGAGCTTCCGCTCAGGTTGCCGAGCGGCGCAGCCAGCCGCCGGCGCTCTTGAGCGTGAAGGCGAGTGCTGCGGCCGTGGGTGCCAGGTCGCGGCGGTCGAGGCCCTCCAGCCCCGCGTGGCGGAGGCCGTAGTCGCGAGCGATGTCGCGGAGCTCGGCGAGCGGGCGGGGGCGCGGATCCAGGCGGCCGATCAGGCCGCAGGCGAGCAGGCGGGCCTCGCCTGCCGGCCAGCCCAGGCGGACGTCGCGGCGGTAGTCGGCGACGGGCTCGAGCCGCTCGCCGCGCGCCCAGCGCAGCTGGAGCTGGGCGAGCTCCACCCCCGCGCGGTGGGCCAGGGCGACGGACTGCGAGATGCGCGCGTTGATCTCCATCAGCAGCGGGCGCCCTGCGGCGTCCCGCCGGAACTCGACCTCGGAGACGCCGTCGAGCCCAGCGTCGGTCACGAGCGCGAGCGCCTGTGCGTAGGAGTCGGCCGGCGGCTCGACGGTCACGCGCATCACCGACGAGCCTCCCAGCGGAGGCCAGCAGCGCTCTGCCACCATCACCAGCCGGGCGATCAGGCGTCCGTCCTGCAGCACGAACTTGTGCGTCTCGCGGACGCCGGTCGCGACCTGCTGGAGCAGCGCCGGCGCCTCGGGGCGCACCAGGCGGCGGGCGACCTTCTCGAGGCCTGCGCGGTCGTACGCGAGCATCGGAGCGACCGTCTCGCCCCCGCCGCCGGGCAGCGGTCGCCATGAGGCGAGCGGCTTGACCACGAGTGGATACCCCAGATCGACCGCGCCGGCCAGCACCTCCTCGGGCGTCGAGACCTGGAGGGAGCGCGGCGATTCGATGCCGAGGGCCGACGCACGGTCGAGCGTGAGCTGCTTGGAGCCGGCGATCGTGAGCGCCCCCTCGGATGCGATCGCCGCCACGGCAGCGCGCGCGGCAATGGCCTCGCGCCGCGCACGCAGCGCCTCGAGCGCGCGCTCGCCGCTGCAGATGGCCACATCCCCGGGCCCGAGCGCGGCCACGATGCCGTCGGCATACGCGTCGAACGCGGTGCGCGGATCGGCGAGGACGACGCGCTCCTCGGCCGCGCGCGTGCGCATGCCGCTCGCGCCGCCCTCGGAAGAGGCGATGGCGACGCGCTCTCCCAGCAGGTGCAGGCGGCGTGCGATCTCGAGGCCCGCGCGCGTGTCCCCGTCGAGCACGAGCACGCGCCCGCGCTCTGCGCTCACACGTGTCCCCGGTACTGGAGACCGCGCCGCACGGCGGTGCTGATCCCGTCGAACGCCAGGCATTTGAGGCGGTCGAGGCGACCACCCGGGCCGGCGGGCGAGAGGTGCGCCTTGCGCATCAGCCAGTTGACGTCGTAGACCTTGCGGGCGCGCAGGTCGTCGCGCGTGTAGAAGCCCACGTCGAACGTGACGCTCGCAACGTCGCAGGGATGCTCGAGCCAATGCGCCCAGCGCGCCGGGACGAAGCAGGCACCTCCCGGCTCGAGCTGCAGCGCCTGCTCCCCGGGGTGGTCGGCGTAGGGCAGGAAGAACTCGCCACGCAGCAGGTTCTCGTGCTGGCGCTGCGTCATCGCGTGCACCGGGCGCACCCACCAGACCGTCGTGCCCGCGATGCCCGCCACGAGCTTCGCGTCCGGATCGCCGTGGAGTGCCACCAGCGCGCGCGGCGAGAAGACTCGCACCACGGTCTCGCGCGGGATATCCCCCAGCCGCGCGTCCGGGCCGGCCAACTCGAACAGCCGTGCGCGGCACTCGGCGTGGCTGCGCGGGCCCCAGGTCGCCGAGTTGAAGATCCGGTAGTGGACGGGGCGCTCCAGCGCGTCTTCGAGGATCGGATAGCGCGGCCTGGTCAGCTCCGGGCGCTGCCCGAGGCGCTCGCGCGCCGGATCGGGCAGCTGCACGGTCAGCTGGCCGCGCGCATCGGCGGCGCGGCAGATCTCGTCCAGCGCGTCGGAGCTGAAGGGCGAATCCGGGAGATCGTGCGCGAAGCAGCGGGGGCTGACGGCGTCACGGGCGACGGTCTCGAGCATCACGGGCAGGCCTCGAGTCGGGGGTTCTCGGCGCGGGCGCGCGCACACGCGCGGGCGACGAGCGCCGGGTCCTTGCCGGCGAGCTGCGCGACGACGGACCAGGAGCTCCACTCCTCGGGGCCGCGCCGGGCGGCCGAGAGGGCGTCCTTCAGTCCGCGCCCCGGCCCCTCGAGCTGCGCGGCGAGGCGGAGCGGGGCCGGATCGAAGGGCGAGATCGCCGCCGCCGCCCGCGCGGCTCCGGGATCGTCATTCGCCACGGCGCGCTCGATCAGGCGCTCCGACGCGAAGCCGGGCACGACCCAGAGCAGCGCGAGCGCCAGCACGATGCCGCCGCCGACACGCGCTGCGCGACGTGGGATGGGAGCGCCCGCGGGCTGTAGCGCGGCCCCGCAGGCGACCAACGCGATCACCGGCAGCGCCACGGCGGGCACCTGCCAGTGCCAGTCGACCTGAGCGTGCGCGAGCACGCACGCGGTGCCCACGGCGGCGCCGGCGAGCGCTGCCGACGGCTGCTTGCGCCGGCGCATCAAGCCCGCCAGCCCGATCGCCGCCACGGCCCCCCCGAGCAGCACGCCCGGAAGGCCGAGGGTTGCGGCGAGCTCCTGGAGCTGGCCGTGCGCCTGCGCCGGCAGCTCGCTGCTGCGGCCCCTGCGGAGGTAGGTCGGCCCGAAGCTGCCGGCGCCGTAGCCCGTCAGCGGACGCGCCTCGAGATCACTGGCGGCAACCTTCCAGAAGTCCCAGCGGTTGGACTCGACGGAGAGCAGATGCGGCCCGTCGCCACCCGAGGCATCGACCTTCGTGAACGAGTGGAAGGCGTCCGAGATGCGGGCGGGGGCGTCCTTCTGCAGGGCCGCGCCGGCGAGCAGGACGGCAACGAGGGCGGTCACGACGGCGGCTCCGCGGCCGAGGCTGCGCCGGCGGGCCGGTGAGATCGAGATGCGCTGATCGGCGACCGCGACGACGGCACAGACGACGGCGACGAGCGCGCCGCCGAGCAGGAGCCGCGAGGCCGCACTGCCCGCGTCGTGCGCCGTTCCGGTGTCGATGGCGGTGCGCAGCGCCGGGATCGCAGGCGCGAGGCCGCCCAGCGCGATCAGCGTGAACGCGGTCAGCCGGAGGCGCTCTCGTACCAGTGCGATCGCGAAGGGAGAGACGAGGATCAGCGTGACCGCGGCGCCGCGACTCTGGGTGAGCAGGGCGAAGCCGAGCGCCGGCACGGCTGCGCCGAGCGCAAGCGAGCGCACGGGCCAGGCCAGGTGGCGCTCGCCGCCGATGCCGACGAGCGTCCAGAAGCCGAGCACGCCGAGCGAGGCGGACGTGTTGGGATAGCCCGTCGGCCAGCCCACGCGCTGATAGATCATCCAGGAGTCGGGCGCGCCCTGGGCGAGGCGCACGCAACCGTAGAGCGTGACGAGGCCGGTCGCCGTCGCGATCAGCCCGACCATCGTCGCCCCGTCGCGCTGCGTGCGGACCGCGAGCAGGACGATCGCGAACGCGGAGGCGTAGAAGAGCGTCCGCGAGGCCTCCGTCGCCGCCTCGCCGGGCAGCCAGGCCCAGAGGACGGAGAGGCCGCTCCAGAGCGCGAGGCCCGCGATGCAGCCCAGCGCGGCGAGGCCCAGGCCGCGGCGCAGGCGCATGATGTCGAACGCGAGCAGCGCGCCCGCCGCGAGCACGGCGACGACGGCCCAGGGCATCCAGTCGCCGCTCTGGGAGCCGCCATCCTGCGCCGCGAGGGCGAGCGTGGCGATTGCCGGCAGTGCCAGCCACGCGCTCCGGGCCAGCACGGCGGCACGCGGCCGCGGCAGACCGATGGCTGCGGGGAGACTCATGAGACTCACACTAGTGGCGAGTTTTTCAGTGGTGGTCGACCGGCTGCGGGTGCGCGCGGTCGCGCACCTCGCAGATGAAGCCCGCGATCTCCTCTTGGGCGCGCGCGAGCCAGCGGCTGCCCTTCTCGGCCGTCGCCAGGGTCGCATCGCCGGTCACGCCGGAGTCCGAGAGCGCGCTCCAGTGCGGCATGTACGAGAGCGGCCCATCGCTCCAGTCCATCCACATGAACTCCGTCTGCGGCGGGATCTCCTTGACTGCGCGCTGCATCTGCACGAGGCCCGGCTCGATCGCCAGGTAGAGCGACGTCTCGAGCTCGCAGGCGTGGGCCATGCCGCCGCGGCCCGACTCCCGCAGCTCCTCCAGGAGCGCCTTGGACTCCGGCGTCACGAGGTACCAGCAGGACGCGCAGATGGCGGCGGGATGCTCGACGTTGACGAGCCGGGCCGCGATGTCCACGAGCGGCTGGTTGGAGCCGTGCCCGTTGACCATCAGGATGCGATCGAAGCCGTGGTGGCAGAGCGAGCGGCCGAGGTCGAGCAGGTACTCGACGAAGACGTTCCAGCGCAGCGTCACGGTGCCCGGGAAGTGCAGGTGGTGCGGGGTGTAGCCGTGCACGGCGGTGGGGAACAGGAGCGCGGTCCCGCCGGCCGCGTTGACCTGCTCGCAGGCGCCGCGCGCGACCGCCTCGATCAGGCGCACGTCCGTGTCGATCGGGAGGTGGTGGCCGTGATCCTCGAGCGTCGCCGTGGGGATCACGACCACGACGTCGTCGCGGGCCGCGAGCTCGGCCAGCTCGGGCCAGGTGTGCTGCTCGTAGCGGAGGTGGGGCATGGGCGCATGCTTGCAGCGGCGGCGGCTGGCGCTCGACCTTCGGAGGGGACCGCGTCCCACCGTGCTGACGGTGAGCGCCGGGCGCAAGGCCTTCTTCGCGCTCTACGCCTATGACGTTGCGGGGGTCTCGGTCGGTCAGCCCACTGCACCCGGCCTCCGGCACCGTCGTACCCGCGGCGCCGCGCCTGATCTGCAAGGCGAAGGGGAGCACGGCGTACGACAACGCGCAGCTCTTCCACAAGGGCAGGCGCAGCCTCGTGGACTGGCCGACGCGCCCCTCCTACCGCATCTCCTCGGCGAAGCTAGAGCCGGGCACGTACGTCTGGTTCGTCTGGCCTGCGTTCGGGCACAAGGGTGCCGCGACGACGTTCGGGACCCTCATCGGCCGTGCGATGGTCATCTACCGGGTTTAGAGCACCGGGGTACCAGCAGGCTGCCGTCTGCCCCGGCGCCCCGCTGGGACGCAGTGCGACGTCCTCCTCCGCGCAGCGCTCGCGGGCACGCTCGCAGCGCGGGTGGAAGCGGCAGCCGCTCGGTATGCGGGCGGCGTCCGGCAGCTCGCCCTCGAGGATCGCCGACCGCCCCGCGGGCCGCGGGCGGGTGCTCGGGGCGACCGCGATCAGGGCCTGCGTGTACGGATGCTGCGGCCGCTCGAGCACGTCGGCCGCGTTGCCGATCTCGACGATGCGCCCGAGGTACATGACGGCGACCCGGTCGCAGAGCGCCCAGGCGAGGCCGATGTCGTGCGTGATCAGGAGCAGGGCCAGGCCGCGGGTGCGGCGCAGGCCGAGCAGGAGGTGCAGCACCTGGGCGCGCACCGAGACGTCGAGCGCGGAGACCGGCTCGTCGCAGACGAGCCCGAGCGGCTCGGGCGCGAGCGCGCTCGCGATCGCGACGCGCTGCCGCTGTCCGCCGGAGAGCTCGTGCGGATAGCGGTTCCAGAAGCGCTCGGCGGGCGCCAGGCCCGCGTCCTCGAGGGCGGTCGCGGCGCGCAGCACGCGCTCCCCGCGCGCCATGCCCTGCAGCCGCAGCGGCTCCTGCACCAGGTCGCTGACGCGCATGCGCGGATCGAGCGACTGGTACGGGTCCTGGAACACCATCTGCACCTTGCGCCGCAGGGCGCGGAGGTCGAGCGCCGCGCCCTGGAAGCGCAGCTCGCCGCCACTCGGCTGCTCGAGGCCGAGCAGCGTCCGCGCCAGCGTCGTCTTGCCGCAACCCGACTCGCCCACGATGCCGAGCACCTCGTTCTGGCGCCACTCGAGATCGACGCCGTCCAGAGCGCGCACCGTGCGCTTGTGCCGGCGGAACTCGACCTCCAGCGCGCGAGCCTCGGCCAGCGGCGTGACAGAGCTGGCGAGCGGGGCGGAGATCACCTGAAGGCACCCGTCACCGCGGTCTGCTGGAGCGGCGCGAAGAGGCACGCCGACTCGTGATCCTCGCCGACCGAGCGAAGGGCCACGTCCCCGTGGGCGCAGACCTCGCGCGCGAGGTGGCAGCGCGGGTGGAAGGGGCAGCCCGGCGGCGGCGAGGCGGGATCGGGCGGCGCGCCCGGGATCGCGGGCGGCAGGGCGCGCTCGCCTCCGACCTGAGGGAACGCTCCCAGGAGCCTCTGCGTGTAGGGGTGCTGGGGGACGGCGAAGACCGTCGCTGTCGGCCCGGCCTCGACGATCCGCCCGGCGTACATGACGGCCACGCGCTCGCACGCCTCGGCGATCACGGCGAGATCGTGCGTGATCAGGAGGAGCGAGAGGCCGAGGTCGCGCCGCAGTTCGTCCAGCAGGGCGAGCACCTGCGCCTGCGTCATCACGTCGAGAGCCGTCGTCGGCTCGTCGGCGATGATCACCTCGGGGTCGCAGGCCAGGGCCAGGGCGATCATCACGCGCTGGCGCATGCCGCCGGAGAACTCGTGCGGGTACTGATCGGCCTGCTCGGGGCTGATGCCGACGCGCTCCAGCAGTTCGCCGACCCGCTCGCGCACGGCGGGCCGGTCGGCTTCCGGGTCGTGCAGGCGGATCGCCTCGCCGATCTGGCGGGAGATGCGCTGCATCGGGTCGAGCGCGTTGCGTGCGCCCTGGAAGACGAGCGAGATCTCGGCCCAGCGCAGGTCGCGCATGCCGCGCTCGGTGCGCCGGTGCATGTGCACGACGCCCTTCTCGCCGGCCAGGTCGATCGTGCCGGAGAAGCGCTGCAAGAACGGGTCGAGCAACTGCATGATGGCGAGCGCCGTGGTCGTCTTGCCGCAGCCGGACTCGCCCGCCAGCCCGAGCGCCTCGCCGCGCTCGAGCTGAAACGAGACGCCCGAGACGATCTCGATCTCGGCGTCCTCCAGGCGGTAGCCCACGCGCAGGTCGTCGACGGTCAGGACAGGATCGCTCACTGCGCCCTCGCGTCCGGGGCGGAGGCGTCGTCCACGACCTGGCCGACTGCGAACAACGCCAGCACGAAGAGCGTGATCGCGATGCCGGGCGGCAGCACGTACCACCAGGCGCCCTGGTTGATCGCACCGGCCTGGAAGCCGTTGTAGAGCATCGTCCCCCACGAGAACGAGCCCGGATCGCCGAGGCCGAAATAGGAGAGGCCGGCTTCCCCGAGCACCGAGAGCGCCACGATCAGAGCCGTGTTCGCCCACACGACCGGCATCACGTTGGGCAGGATGTGCCGGCGCACGATCCAGAGGTGCGAGGCCCCCTGGGAGCGTGCGCGCTCGACGAACTGGCGCTCGCGCAGCGAGAGCACCTGCGCGCGCACGATGCGGGTCGTCCCCGCCCAGCCGGTGATCGCGAGCACGAGCACGATGATGCCCGTCCGGCCTCCCGGGATGCGCGTGGCGTCATCCTGCAGCAGCGCCGCCACGAGCACCGCGAACGGCACGAACGGGAGCATGAGGAACCAGTCGTCGAGGAACGCCAGCGCGCGATCGATCCAGCCTCCGAAGTAGCCGGCGCAGATGCCGACGACGGTTCCGATCACGGATGAGGCGAAGCCGGCGGCGAGCCCGACGATCAGCGACACGCGCGCTCCGAGCAGGAATTGCGAGAGCAGATCGCGACCCGACTCGTCGGTGCCGAGCCAGTGCGCGCCGCTCGGCCCCTGCATGCGATTGAGAAAGTCGAAGCTCTCGGTCGAGAGCGGATCCTGGGGCGCGAGCGTTCCGCCGAGCGCCGCCATCAGCACGACCAGCGCGATCGTGACCATCCCGAAGGCGCCGAGCGGGCGGCGGCCGATCGCGCGCACGGCGCGCGCGCTGCCGCGCAGCCCGCGGGCGAGCGGGTTGCGCTCGGCACCGAGCAGCAGCGCGACCGTCTCGCTCGAGACGGCCATCAGCCGGCTCGCACGCGCGGGTCGAGGGCGATGATCGCGAGGTCGGCGAGCAGGTTGAGGACGATCACCGCGGCCGAGCTCAGCAGGAAGACGCCCTGCAGCACCGGCAGATCGCGGTTGAGCAGCGCGTCGTACGTGAGCTGGCCGATGCCCGGCCATGAGAACACGGACTCGATGAAGATCACGCCTCCGACGACGTAGCCGAGCGAGATCGCCGTCAATGCGATCACCGGCAGGAGGGCGTTCGGCACTGCGTGGCGCAGCACCGCGCGCCGCGGCGAGAGGCCGATCGCCCTGGCGGTCGTCATGTAGTCGGAGTGCATCGCCGCAGACAGCGACGAGCGCATGATCAGGCTCCAGCTGGCGAGGATGCCGGCGGTGAGCGTGAGCACGGGCAGCATGGCGTGCTGGCTGACGTCCCAGACGTGGCTGAGCCCGGTCGCCGTCGAGCCCGGCTCCTCCGACAGTTGACTCGGGAACGCCTTCAGCCAGATCGAGAAGACGAGCACGGCGGCGATCGCGAGGAACTGCTCGGGCATGGCGTAGAGCGTCAGCGACGCGCCCGTCAGCACGCCGTCGGCCGCGCTGCCGCGCCTGCGCGCCGAGAGCACGCCGATCCAGGTTCCCAGCAGCGCTGCGAGCAGCGTCGCGGGCAGTGCGAGGATCAGCGTGTTCGGCAGGGCATCCGCGATCACGTCGGACACGGGCCGGCCCGCGTGGTAGCTCGTCTCGAGCTGGCCCGAGAGCGTGTTGCGGACGTAGATCCCGTACTGGTCGAGCAGCGAGCGGTCGAGGCCGCGCTCGCGGATCACGTGCGCCCGCTCGGCCGCCGACGTGTGCGGGACGCGCAGGAGGTCCGTCCTGGGGTCGCCCAGCGCGCGGAAGAGGAAGAAGTTGAACGTCAGCACGAGCGCGAGCGCGAGCAGCGCGAGCGCGATCTTCTCCGCGAGCAGGCGCTTCATGCTGCGATCTCGATCGGCTCTCGCTGCTCGCGGCGGTGCGCGATCAGCGACGAGCCGAGCCCGAGAGCCGCGAGGACGACCAGCGCGGCGAGCGCCCACGGCACCCCGGGGTAGGTCCTGCTCGTGAGCTCGCCCGGCTTCAGGGCGACGATCGTGCTGAAGCCGTATGACGAGATCGGCTGCCCGTCGGGCGAGGGCTGCGTCGTCCAGTTCCGCCATGTGCGCGTGTTGACGGCGCCGAGGTCGTCGGGCTCGTAGAGCTCGATGTACGGCAGGTTGGCGACGGCCAGCCGCTGCAGGCGCTTGATGTCGTCGACCCGCGCGGCGGTGTTGGAGGCCCGCGTCTCCTGCCGGAAGAGCCGCTCGTACGTCTCGTTGACCCAGCCCGAGTCGTTCCACCTGCCCAGCTGGGCCCTCGTGAACAGCGACAACAGGAACTCCGGCGTGGGATCGCCGCCGATCGACCACAACTCGCTGTCGAAGTCCGGCTTGAGCTTGCCCTTCATCTTGTTGAACTCGAGCGCGGTCAGCTTGTCGAAATCGTAGATGCGCGCGTCGATGGCGATGCCCACGTCACGCGCCCAGGCGCGAATCAGGGTGACGGCGCGCTTCTCGCTCGTGCCGCCCCCGTAGGCGAGCTCGAACGCCGCGCGCACGCCGTTCCTGCGGCGAATGCCGCCGGGCCCGACCCGCCAGCCCGCCGCATCCAGGATCTCGCGCGCGTGGCGCGGGTTGTACTTGTAGCCGAGCACGGGATCCGAGGAGAGGTCGAGCGTGAAGTCCCCGTAGTTGCGCGAGAGCTGGGTATTGCCCGGCGCGCCGTAGCCGAGCAGCGAGGCCTGCACGAGCTTCGTCCGGTCGATCGCCCAGGCGAGCGCCTGCCGGATCGCCTTCGACTGCACCACGCTCTTGTGCACCCTGCGCGTCACGCTGGGAGCGAGGTCGAAGACCCAGTACTCGAGGCCGATGGCGGGCGAGTGGTAGACGCGCACGCCGCTCGTGCGCTCGAGCCTCTTGACGTCGGGCCCATCGAGGGTGTCGCTCGGCAGCACGTCGAGGCGATTCTGCTCGAGGTCGGTGACGGCGGCGTTGCTGTCGCCGTAATACGTCATGAGCACTCGCTCGGGCCCGTCGTTGGGCTCGCGGAAGTAGGGGTTGCGCTCCATCACCGTCGTGCCGTTCCGGTTCCAGCTCGTGACGGTGTACGGGCCCGAGCCGACCAGCGGCAGCGGCGGCACGAAGCTCGCCCAGCGCTTGTTGTCGGCGGCCTTCCAGACGTGCTCGGGGAGGATGTAGATCCAGAGCGACGTCATCTCCACCGAGCGGTGCCGGAGGTGCGCGACGACGGTCGTGTCATTGCTCGCCCGCCAGCTCTTGACGGCCTCGAGCGCGCTCGAGTGCACGCGCCGCTTGAGGAAGTTCATCGTGAAGGCCACGTCGTGCGCTGTCAGCGGGAAACCGTCCGACCACTTCAGGTTCGGGCGCAGCGTGTACGTCCAGATCAGACCATCCTTGGACGGCTTCCAGCGCAGCGCGAGCGAATGCGTCCGGTCGGGGGCCATCGACTGCTGGTCGAAGCCGACCAGGATGTCGTAATTCAGCGCCCACACCCGGTACTCGGCGGCGAGCGTGCCGGCCAACGGGTTGAGCGTGTCGATCCTGGTCGTGGTGGCGACTCTGAGGTCGCGCGGGCGCGAGTCTGCGAGCGCGGATGGCGCCAGTGCGAGTGCCGCGAGCAGGCACGCGACGATGGCTGGCGCGCGACGCATCCCGGGTGATTCAAGCGGATGGGGCACCGGGCGTCCAGCAGCCTGCCAGAGTGGGACGATGTCGCGCCGTTGCCTGGTTGCAGTGCTGGCTCTGCTCGCGGGGCCGACGGTCGCGCCGCTTGCGCGCGCCGACGGACGCCCATCCGATGCGAGCGGCGCGGCCTGCACCTACCGCGTGCCCGAGGCGACGCCCTACGACACGCCTGAGGGGCACATCCGCGTGCACTACGTGGCCGATCCCGCCGACCGCGACAGCCCCTCGCTGTCGGCCACGCGCGTTGCAGGAGTGCCCGACTGGATCGTCGCGGTCGGGGACGCAGCCGAGACCGCCTGGGCGCGCGAGACTGCGCTCGGCTTTCCTGCGCCCCCGCCGGACGACAGCGACGGCGCGGAGCGCGGGGGTGACGCCCGCTACGACATCTACGTCTGCGATCTCGCCTCACACGACGCGGGCGAGCTCGCGGTCACCGTCCCCGACCCGCCCGGGAGCTACATCGTCGTCGACGACGACTACTCGGCGGCAGAGGTCGCGCCGCTCCCGACGACCGGGGCGGCCCAGCTGCGCGAGACGGTGGCGCACGAGCTGTTCCACGCGATCCAGATCGGCGAGTGCCACGGCCGCCTGCCTGAGTGGCTCGCCGAGTCGACCGCGGTCTGGATGGAGGGCATCGTCACGCCCCCCGACGTCGATCGCGAGATCTACCGGGTGGCACTGGGGGGCGGCGGCACCGAGGAGCCGTACTGGGCCGGCGGGGACCTCCACGAGTACGGCGCGTGGTGGCTCGTCCAGGCGCTCGAGCAGAGCCACCCGGGATTCGTGAGCCGTCTCCTGGGACTCGCGGCGTCACGCGGCGACGACGACCCGCGAGGCCTCCAGTTGCTCGCGCGCGCGCTCGGCGGCCGGCGGGCCCTCGAGGCCGCGTTCGCCCGCTTCGCGCGCACGGCACTCGACGACCCGCTCGTCGGCAAGGCCCTGCGCGCCAGGCGCACGGGCGCGCTCGGGCCGGGGGATCGCCTCGTCCTGAGCGCCGGCGTGCAGCCGCTCAGCTTCCGGCTCTGGCGCGTCCCTGCGGTGGCGGCCTCGATCACGCTGCGGCGCGCGGGCGGCCTGCATCTCGCCGTCATCGTGCGGCGCGGCTCCGCCGAGCGGATGCTCGGCGGAGCCGCGCTCCACCTGCACAGCGGCGCGGGCCCGCTGCTCGTGCTGGTGGTCGGCGGCGGCGGTGGCCCGCAGAACGTGCGGGTCACGGCTTCCGCGAGCTAGCGCCTCTTGTCGATCGTGGGTGTCGCAGGCACCCTTTTGAGTGATCTGCACGGTGGGGGTTGCAACCTGCAGAAATCTGCATATGCTCGTGCTGTCCCTGCAGAAGTGTCTTTCTGAGGGACTCCGCGACCGGCGCCTCCCATGAGGAGGGTGCTGGAACCAACCCGCGAGCATCGGATTCCCTGCATGGCAGTCACCCCGCGTAGCACGAACGTCCGAGCAGTCACCTACCCGGTGACGATGCCGTCGCGTTCGCTTGCGCTCGGACGGGAGCGGGCGCCAGAGCTCGTGCTCGCCCTTGTGGTGCTGATCGTGTGGGGGTTCGGGTTCGGGGCTTCGAGCGAGGGCATCGCGGCCGCACTCGCCGCGACTGCCGTCGCCTGGCTGGTCGGTTCGGCCTTCCTGCGCGATCGCGGCGAGTATCACCGCGCGCTCGCTGTTCGACTCGTCCGCCATGCCCAGGCCGCAACACTCGTCACGGCGCTCGTCGTCGCTGCCGCGTCCTTGCTGAACACGGGCGCCGAGCCTCTCCGGCTCGCCGCCGCCTCCCTCGCCGGCTTCCTCGCGGTCGCCGCATGGGACGTGCGCAGGCATCGCATGCGGACGACCGACACGCCGTTGCGCGTGCTTGGCCTGGGCGCGGGCGAAGAGGCTGCACGGCTCGCCGCCGCCTTCGAGAAGCGTGAGGCGCACGGCGTCGAGCTCGTCGGCTTCGTCGGGAATCTCTCGCACGCCGTCGTGCCGGTCATGGGCGAGCTCGCCGACCTGCCGGAGATCGTGCGTCAGCACGAGATCGACGCGATCGTGCTCACGGCCAGCCGCCATCGCCTGCCACTGCTCGAGCACCTGCTCGGAGTGGGCGATCGCACGCCGGCCCTACTCGAGCTCAGCGATCTCTACGAGCGCGCCTTCGGCTGCGTCCCGGTCGAGGAGATCAACGCCGCCTGGTTCATCGAGGCGCTGACACTGCACCGCCGCCTGCAGGCTTCGGTCGGTCGTCGCAGCGTCGACGTCGTGGTGGCCACCCTGGCCGCCATCGCGCTGGCGCCGATCATGGCGATCGTCGCGCTCGCGATCAAGCTCGACTCGGCCGGCCCGGTGTTCTATCGCCAGGTGCGGGTGGGCGAGGGAGGTCGCCGCTTCACGATCATCAAGTTCCGCTCGATGCGAACCGATGCCGAGGCCTCCGGCGCGCCCCAGTGGGCGTCCGAGCGCGATCCGCGCATCACGCGCGTCGGAGCGTTCATCCGCCGCTGCCGGATCGACGAGCTCCCGCAGCTCTGGAACGTCGTCGCCGGAGAGATGGCGCTGGTCGGGCCGCGCCCGGAGCGCCCCGAGCTGGTCGCCGAGATTGCGCGTCAGCTGCCGTTCTACGAACCGCGCCACCTCGTCCGCCCCGGCATCACCGGCTGGGCGCAGGTCTATGCGCCGTACGCAGCGTCGATCGAGGAGACGCTCGAGAAATTGTCTTACGACCTCTACTACGTCAAGCACCAATCGTTCGCCACCGACGCCGGAATCATGCTCAGCACGCTGGGAGTCATGGCCGGCGGACGTGGAGCTCGCTAGCTGCAGGAAAACAGGAAAAAGGGGAGAGTCTTCATGCGCACCACACGTTTCATCCTTCCGCTCGTCGCGCTCGCACTTTGTGTGATGCCGGCGGTGGCGCTCGCCAGCAGTGGCGGGACGACGCAGGCGATCGTCAAGGACGTTGCCAAGGACGGCAAGGTCAACGGTCACTACACGAACGCCCAGCTCAAGGCGGCCCTCAAGAGCCCGCTGCTCAAGCAGTACGGCGGCGAGGGCGCGGTCGAGTCCGTGATCACCCATGTCAAGCCCAAGGTCACGGCGAAGCCGGCCACGGGCGTGGCGCACAATCTGCCGTTCACCGGCGCCGACGTGTTCCTCTTCGTCGGCGTGGGTGGCGGGCTGCTCGCCGCGGGCCTGGTGCTCCGGCGCTTCGGCCGCCGCGACGACGAGGCATCCGCCTAGTCCCGCCTGCCTGCAGCTAGTTCGGCCGTCGGCCGCGGTGCCCCTGGGGCACCGCGGCCGGCGTCGTTTTCCAGGCTTTCAGCAAGGCGCGGTAGCGGAGCATCTCGCGCGCGTTCCAGTCGCCGTGCGTCTGCGTGCGCAGCGACGCGACGAGCTCGTGGTGGTAGGGGCTCGAGAGGCTCTCCGCGTGGCCGATCACGTCCGTGATGTGGAAGCGCGCCATGAGCCAGCGCGTGAGTTTGAGCGAGGCGGCGATCTGACGCGGGTTCGAGAGGATGCCGATGGCCGAGCGTCCGACGTGCTCGATGCCGATTGCCGTGTAGTTCAGCCCGACGGTGTGGCGGCAGCGGATCGTCAGCGGCACGAGCTGGTAGATCGTCCCATCCGTGTCGATCACGAAATGCGCGCAGACATTGGGCAGCTCGTGCAACTCCGAGTCGGGATGATCGGATGCGAACGTGTTGTAGGCGCTCGAGAACGTGTCACTTGCGGTGTAGTGCTCGACGATCACCTTCGGGTCGACCAGACGCCACTGCGCGCTGCCGTAGTGGCGCTTGGAGTAGGCGGCCATCTCGGCCTTCCGCTGCACGCCGAACGGAATGGGCCTCTGGACGATTGCCGGCTTGGCGGGCGAGGCGACGAGCGCCGCGACCGCCAGCGCGACCGCGATCACCAGCCGAGGCCCGGGCGCCGCGGTGGCGGCGAGAGCGGGCTGTCGGGCAGCCCGGCCACGGGCTCGGGCGCGTTGTAGGCGGGCGGTGCGACGTCGTTCGGGGTGTCGGGGTAGAAGAGGCTCGCGACCTCCTGCACCTGGCCCCGGCCCACGCCGAGCTCGAACTGGCCGCCGCCGTACATCTCGATGCCGCGCTCCAGGCATGCGTCGATGCACTCGAACAGCCGCGACAGCGGCCCGAAGCGCGACGGCTTGATGTTGACGTGCCCGATGCGCATCGGCAGGGCGTCGATGTCGGCGAGCGAATGGATCGGCGCGTCGAAGGAGAACCGCCCGAACTCCTCGGCCAGGGCGGCGAGCACGTCGGCGTCCAGCGAGGGATCCTCGAGCACGGCGTCGGGGAAGTGGTCGGCGATGGCCCTGTGGAAGGCCGCATCCGGCACCGTGTCGACCGGCGTGCCGTGATAGTGGGCCTTGAGGTCGCACACCCGCACGCGCCCGGTCGCCGCCAGGGCGTCCATGTGCGCCGCGTCCCACTCGCCCGGAATCGGGTCGACCTTGAACTCCAGCTTGGGCGCCACCGCGAGCCAGTCGCGCACATCGAAGCGGGTGGAGACGACGAAGCGCAGGGGCGCCGGCTCGCGCCCGACGACCTCGCCGAGCGTGGCGCCGGCCTGCCGGAGCGCGAGGTCGAGCGCCGAGCTCTCGAACGCCCAGCGACGGTAGTCGCGCGAGGCGGGCATGCTCGGCTCGCCCGTGAAGAGCGCGCGGCCAGCGAGCTGCTCGGAGAGCGAGGAGATCGTGTGCGAGCCGCCGAGCTCGAGCGTCTCCGGCGCCGGGAAGAGATCGTGATCGGTCGCCGTGTAGCAGATGTCCTCGCCGCGGCCTTCGTGCCCGCCGCCGCGCATCACGATCACGGTCGAGACCCGCTCGAACCCGCCGCCGACCATCTGCGACGAGCGCTCGTAGGCGATGTCGTCGATCAGGACGGGCAATGGAGCGATGCGGTCGAAGGTTCCCATGGCCCGTCATGCTATGGGCAGAGGGCACGAGCGGCGGGGGAGGGATTCGAACCCTCGAGGCAACCTCAGCGATTGCCTAGCTGCTTTCAAGGCAGCCACGTTAGACCGCTCCGTCACCCCGCCATATCTTTATTCAAGCCAATTCGCTAGCTGATCGACTCCCTGAGCATACCGCTGAGCATACCGAGTGCGGTAGAGTCCGCTCCAGCGAAGGGGAGAGCGGCGGCGTGGCGAGTCAGTGGAGAGAGCGGCGAGCGGTGGGGATCTACAAGTCCCATGGGCGCCAGTGTGCCCGAAGCGCCGACCGCAAGCCGGGTGGACGGTGCGGCTGCCCGCTCGTCGTGCAGGCGGCTCGCGGCCAGTGGCGGGCCCTCCCCGCGGGCGCCAGTCTCGAGGAGGCCAAGCGTGCGCTGGCGAAGCTGCGAGCCGAGCGAAGCGGTCGCCGGGCACCACAGCGTGCGGCGCCGCTGACGGTGGGGGAGCTGGCGGCGCTCTACTTCGAGTCGCGCCTCCACCTCAAGCCCTCGACGCGCCGCGCCGACGCCCAGCTGTTCCTCTCCCACCTCGCCCCGGTCTTCGGCGATCTCCCCCTTAGGCAAGTCCGCGCGGATGCCGTGCGCACGTGGGAGACGCGCCTGCGCGACGAGGGGGTCGCTCATCGCTCCGTCAGCAAGGCCGTCTGGCTGCTCCGTCGCCTGCTCGCGTGGGCCGCCGACGATGAGCGCGGCTGGCTCGACTACTCGCCGCTCGCCACGTACACGCCCGCCCGTGCCCGCACGCCGCAGGGCGAGGGCGTCCAGCGCGTTCTGAGCATCGGCGAGATCGACGAGGTGCTGGCGTCGGCCGGCTCGCTCGAGCGGCGCGCGCTGATCCGCACCGCGCTCGAGCTGCTGCTCCGCAAGGGCGAGCTGCTCGCGCTGCAGTGGGCCGACTTCGACCTCGATCGCCGCAGGGTCCGCGTCGCCTGGAACCTCTGGCGGGCTCAGCCGAGGAGTGGGGTGGTCGAGCGGCAGATCGTCAAGGGCCACCAGGCCCAAACGCTCCCGCTGTCTCCCGCGCTCGCCGACGAGCTTGCCGAACTGCGGCTCAGCCGCAGCGATCGGGCGCCGGCGAACGGATACGTCTGGCACGGCAAGGGCGGGCCGCTGGTGCCGCTCGCGGAGTCCACGCCCAACGCGTGGCTGCGTACCGCGATAACGGAGGCCAACGCGCGACGCGAAGCGGCAGGCCGTGCGAAGCGGATTCCGCAGATCGTCTTCCACGGGCTCCGGCATACCGGCGTCACCGTGCTGCTGGAAGCCGGGATGCCGCTCGCGCGTGTGTCGCAGTTCGCGCGCCACAAGGACGCGAGCATCACGGCCACGCTCTACGCCCACCTCTCGCAGGAGGGCCTGGTCGAGATCGCGGACTACTGGGAGCAGCACTCGGCTCGGCGGCAGTCGCATCCTGCCGCGCTCAGCGCGCCGCAGCCCTGATTCGGGCACGCCAATCGGCGGGATCGGGGCGAGGGCGCCTGGCGCGCGTCTGAGCACCCGGCGCTGAGCGGTTGGCATCGAGCTCGCAGTGCTCGATCCAGCTGAGGAGCGCTTGGCGGCGGATGCGGTATTCCCGGCCGAGCCTGAAGCCGCCGGCCAGCTGCATGTATCGCCGCGCGGTGCGCAGATCGGCCACCTTCAGGATCGTCATGACGTCGCTCGGGGTGAGGAGCTCGTCGAGGGCTGGCCAGGTGCGAACCGATGACGCTGCCTTCGGGCGAACTCGGCCGACGCTCTCGGTCGGCGGAACCGCATGGATGCGGACGACATGTGCAAGCGCTGGGTCGTGCGCGTTGATCTCACCGTCCGCTGCGCCCCGTGTCCACACCGAGTCTTGCCACGCCTCGGCGTGTTCCTCGGGGTCGGACGCGTTCGGCCGACTGATCCTCGAAGCATATCGAAGAGGTGATTCGCGTCGGCGAGCTGGCGATCGGGCTCTGCTCTGGAGCGGCGTAGGAAGCCGATCTGGAGGCCATCTCAGCTCCGCTCGAAGGTCTCCAGGAAGGCTGACGCACTAATCAGTGCAACGGTGTGGGAGTCGACACGTGAGCGAGTCGAGGAGAAGCCGAACTGCCGAGGCTGATCCGATCCACGACTCGGGCGATCCCGCGGATACCGTGGCGGAAGTGCGCGATGCTTGAGGGGTGCGTTGGCGTTGTCAGCGCTGCGGGTCGCTACAGGGCGGCGTCGGTCTCGCGTCGGGGCGCCGACGTGGCTGCTCGGCTACGGAGGGTGCTTGAGCGCCGGGTACGTCGAGGACGGCTCGTCGAAAGAAGACTGAGTCGCGCGATGCTGATTCGTCTTCGCATAGGCGTCGGAATGCGTGAGAACTACGCCCGTATTCGGGGTATCGAGCGCGAGCCGCGCCGCGTCGATAGAGGAGCCATGAGCGTGAGTCGTGTGACTCCGAACGGTCCGGCGGAATCGGACATCGTCGAGATCCTGGATCCAGGTTCGAAGACGCACGTCAAAGCCCGCGTCGCGCAGAGCGCCGAGGGTCGGTTCGTGCTCGAACTCGAGCGCGCCGCGACCATCCACGACCAGGCACCGGTCCGATGGTACGACGGCGAGACGGCGTGGCAAGCGTCATCGCAGATCGTGCAGATCGATGAGACGAGCGTCAATTGCCAACTCGCTCCGCCGCCGGAATGGGAGCCGGCGCCTGTCCGGCAGTCCCTCCGGGCAGCGGTCGATAACGCCCCCATGCTCGTTCGAACGGCGACGGGCAAGCGGGTTCATGCGATCTGTCTCGACATCTCCGCCAGTGGCTGCCGCGCAAGCTGGCCCGCACCAGCCCCGGAGGTCGGTGACATCGTCGAGGTAGCCTGGGAGATCGGCGACTGGAACACCAACACCGAACCGAGTTGGATTGCGGCACGGGTAGCTCGCGTCATCCCTCGCCCGTTCGGTGTTCGGCACGTGGGATTCGAATTCAGCGTTACCGACGCGCGGCAAGCCTCCCAGGTACGCGCCTGGCACCAGACATGGCTCCACGAACACCGCCGGCGCGCGACAGATAAGGTCCTAGCGAGACCCTTCGTTTGAGACCGTGCTCCTCGAGTGCCACTGCCGCCACGCGCGAGAACCACGATCGCTCCGACGACCGCGATTGCGACAGTGATCGCGATGATCGCCAGACGCCCTCGGTGACGGTGGACTGCCGGCCGTAGCGGTCGCTCAGATCCCTCGGACTGTCCAAATGTCGCCATCGTCGCTGCCTCTCCGTGTAGTGATTCGAGCGTTTCGAGCGCTCCAAGCTCGATCGAAGCAGCTGCGGCGCGCGATGACCACGGGGGCATCCCCGATTGCGGAGCATGTCCAGGGATATCCCCGAAAGTGTGCGCACTCCAGTATGAGAGCATGGGACATGGCGCAAAGCGTCCTGATCGTCGACGACCACGCCGAATTCCGGCGACTTTCGCGCGCGCTGCTCGAACGAGCCGGCTTCGTGGTGGTGGGCGAGGCGAACGACGGCGCAGCGACCTTCAGGGCGGTCGACGCGCAGCACCCCGAAATCGTGCTGCTGGACGTGCAGTTGCCCGACTGCAACGGCTTCGACGTCGCGCGTGCTCTGTGCGATCGCGACGACGCGCCAGCGGTCGTGATGACCTCCAGCCGTGACGTGTCCGACTTCGGTCGGCGCCTCGAGCGCAGCGGAGCTCGCGGCTTCATCCCCAAGAGCCGTCTGACGGGGAGTGCGCTGGCCGCGCTGGTCTCCTGATGCGCGCTCGGGCACGAGACTTCCACCCGCTCCGCGGCGTCGATCTCGATCCGGTGCTGCTCCTTCCGGTTGCGGTCGTCGGCGGGTTGCTCGCGAGCTGGGGTGCGCGCGCCGGCGGCGCCGGCAATGGGCGCGTCGCGGCAGACATGGCCGTGTCCTGGTCGTTCGCTTTGGCGGCGACGCTCGCGCTCTTGCGTCCCTCGCTTCGGCGGACAGGGGCGCTGATGGCAGTGATAAGCCTCACCTGGTTCCTGGCAGACCTCCAACTTGCGTCCGATTCTCTGGCCTGGACGCTGGGCTGGCTGTTCGGGCCGCTTCCCGAGGCGCTGCTCGTACTTCTCGTGGTGTCCTATCCGAGCGGTCGGATCTGGTCGCTTTTTGCTCGCCTTCTGGTCGTCGCCGCCGCAGTGGCGACCGTAGGGACGGCATTCCTCGCAGCACTCTTCCGCCCGGGAGAACGAAACCTCCTCCTAGTACACGCCAACCAAGCGCTGGCCGACGATCTCGACCGGACCGGGGAGCTGCTCGGCATCGCAATCACGGTTCTGCTCGCCGTGCTGATCGTCAACCGGCTCGTCGATCTCCGCGGCGCCGCACGGCGGAACGCCCTGCCATTCCTCGGCGGGAGCCTGATAGCGACTGCCGCCTACACCGTGCAGTTGAGCGGCGATGCGACCGGGCATGGCGGTTTCGCGAGCCGGCTCGAGCTGGCGGAGCGCCTCCTGACCGCTTTGATACCAGCGGGCTTCGTCGGTGGGCTGTTCTGGTGGCGTCTGCGGCGCTCGGGCGCCTCGAACCTGGTCGTCGAGCTTCGGGAGAGCGGCGTCGAGACGCTCCGCGACCGCCTCGCCGCTGCACTCGGTGATCCTTCGCTCGAGATCGCATTTTGGCTCGAGGGACGTGGAGGCTACGTCGATGCAACGGGGCGTGGCGTCGACCTACCCACGACGAACGACCGCGCGACCACGCCGATCCTCGCCAACGGCATCGCGGTCGCGGCGCTCATCCACGATCCTGCCTTGCTCGAGGAGCCCGATCTGGTCGAGTCGGTGCGCGCTGCTGCCGAGCTCGTACTCGAGAACGAGCGGCTTGCCGCCGAAGTGCGCGCTCAGCTGGCCGAGGTGCGAGCCTCGCGGGCGCGCATCGTCGAGGCTGCCGACAATGAGCGCCGCCGACTCGAGCGTGACCTTCACGACGGGGCTCAACAGCGTCTCGTAGCCATGTCGCTCAAGCTCAGCCTCGCGCAAGCCGGCGCCGACCCGGCTGCCATGAGGCCGCTCGCCCAGGCCCAAGACGATGTCGAGGTCGCGCTTGCCGAGCTACGCGAATTCGCGCGCGGCGTCCACTCCACCGTGCTCCGCGAGGACGGCCTGGACGCTGCCACCGAGGCGCTCGCCCGACGATCACCACTCCCCGTGGAGATCCTCGGTGAGGTGGGCACGCGGCTGCCCGACTCGGTCGAGCTGGCGGCGTATTACTTCATCTCCGAGGCGCTCACGAACGTCGTCAAGCACGCGCGGGCCTCACGGGCGACAGTCACGCTGCGGCATGCCGGTGCCACTCTCACCGTGATTGTCTGCGATGACGGCGTCGGCGGAGCCGATGCCAAACGCGGCTCCGGTCTCTGTGGCCTGGCAGACAGGCTCGCCGCTCTCGATGGCACCCTCGTGGTGCAGTCGGCGCACGGTGATGGAACAACCCTGAACGCGACGATCCCATGCGGATAGCAGTCGCAGATGACGCCGTCCTGGTACGCGAAGGTATCGCGCTGCTGCTTGCGGCAGCCGGCTTCGAGGTCGTCGGTTCCGCGGGGGATGTCGCCGGAATCCTGACACTCGTACACGACGAGATGCCGGACATCGCGATCGTCGACATACGCATGCCTCCCAGCCACACCGACGAGGGCATCGTCGCAGCAGGACTGATCCGCGAGCGACATCCAGAGACCGGCGTGCTCGTCCTCTCGCAACATCTCGAGCCGCACTACGCCATGCGACTGCTCGAGCACGAGCCGTCGCGGATCGGCTATCTGCTCAAGGAGCGGGTAGCGCGCGTCGGAGAGCTGACCGATGCGATCCGCCGGATCGACGCCGGAGAGTGCGTTGTCGACAGGGCTGTCGTGGAGGAGCTCATCGAGCGCCGACGATCGGCCAACCCGCTCGAGCGGCTGTCCGCGCGCGAACGCCAGATTCTCCGATTGATGGCAGAGGGTCGCTCCAACCAGGGCATCTGCAAGACGCTATTCCTCAGCCCCAAGACGATCGAGACCCATACGCGCAATCTGTTCATAAAGCTCGGCCTCCAGGACACACCACACGACAACCGGCGCGTGCTTGCTGTGCTTGCCTACCTCCGCACGTCGTAGGTGACGAACGCTGCCCAGCGGAGATACGGATGCCCCGGGAGGACTTAAGAACGTCCGACCTCGGCTTAAGACCTTCGTGCAACCACTTCGAGTAGGGGATTTGGGCTCGTCGATAGCTGTGGCGCTCGACACTCGACTTCACGGTTCGCGCCGCCGGGCGCGCCTCTGGCTTTCGGGCCGAACGGCGCCGGCAAGACTTCTCAGCGAAGGGATCCCGGCCTGATACGGCCCATCGGGGGAGACGCCAACCTGCGCATGCCGTTCTCCTCGGCGTTTCAGAAGCTCGTGCTAGGGCACCCCGACGCAAGGGAGCACTGTTAACCGAGGAGGCACCCGTGAGCGGCCTTACCGACCTTGTATCGAGCCCGCAAATGCGCGACACGCTGACCGGCCTCGTGAAGCAATTCGATCAGGGCTCACTGAGTCATGCCGATGCCGCCAGCCACCATGATCAGGTTGCAAGCAAACTGGACGACGCCACCTACCAACAGGCCGCCGAAGACGCGGTCGGAAAGCTCTCCCCACCGCAGAGAGAAGCTCTCGGCAATCACCTCAAGCACGCGGCGCCTGGTCAGGGTATCGATCTAGGATCCCTGCTCGGCGGCGCCTCGCCCACGAGCAGCGGGGGAATCGCGAGCATCCTGGGGTCCATCCGCGGTAAGCAGGGCACCGGCGCCACCACCAGTCTCCTCGGCGCCAATAGCGGCCTCGAGGGCGAGATCGGCAAGCTCGTGCTCGGAGGCATCGCAGCCTACGCCGCGAAACGCGCGCTCGGCCATTAGCCGCGCCGTCGGTACCGCTGGTGCGGCCCGTAACGACGGATTCCGCAGGTGCGGTATCCAGTCGGACGGGCTTCGCCGTCGGCAACAATCGGAACCTCGGACCTACGCCACGTAACTGAGATGCGTCGCGTTCGCGCCAGCGGGAGACGAGCGGGATCTTAAGTCGGCATGTCGTCGTTGCAGGCGTTTCTCGGGTGGTGACCAGCCGCCGGTGACCCCTGAGCAATCGCCAGTAACGGTGTAGCGCTGGCCATTCGAAGCGTGGATAGCACGACCGTCCCTGTACTCGCCAGCGGTTCGCTGGCTCGCGAGACGACACTGCTCGGCGCGAGATCCGGCTCGCCAGAGCACTCTCGCGACGGTCGAGTGCGCGAAGCCCGTGGCTCGTGCCGACCAGCCGCGGGCCCAGCCCGTCTCTCGCCCGCAGATCCGCTCTTCCACTCTGGCGCGAGCAAACGCGACCGATCGCCGCGTGGACTCGAGCGGTCGAGCAGCGGCGCGGGCAGTCGTCCGCCCTCACACGCACTGCGTCCCGGTGGATGGCATGCTGGAACTGCGGGTTGGGCGCCCCTCTTCGCCGCACCGCGCGCCTAGGCTGCCGACGACAAGCAGCCCACGAGAGTCTCGCGCGCCAATCGCTCGACTTGGCTTCGGCGGTTCTGCCGCAAGGCGTCGGCTAAGGTGGATTAGCAGTTGAATTCATGCCGGCGGGGTCATGGGAGACCTGGAGGAGAAGAGACCTTGCGTGTCGCACTCGTTTCGACGTATCCGCCGAGACCTTGCGGTATCGGGACGTTTGCGGCAGATGTGCGGGGTGCGCTGCTGGGCGTCGGTGCGGTCGATCGTGTGGAGAGGGTCGTCGTCGTGAACGAACCTTCTCGCCCGCAGCGTCAGGGTCTTGTTGCGACGATCGTCCAAGAGGTGCGTGGTGATTACGCGCGCGCGGCGCGGATCCTCGATCGGATGGATCTCGATGTGGTTTTGCTTCAGCACGAGTACGGCATCTTCGGCGGCGCTGACGGCGAGTATGTCCTGTCGCTGGCCGAGGAGCTGAGGCGGCCTCTGGTGGTGACGCTACATACGGTGTTGTCGGAGCCGACGGCCCATCAGGCCGAGGTGCTCAGCGACTTGTGCAGGCAGGCCGAGCGCGTGGTCGTGATGACGGAGACGGCGCGGCGCTTGCTGATCGAGGGTGGAGGCTGCTCTGCAGACAAGGTGCGGATCGTGCCGCACGGGGCGCCTGTGAGTCTTTCCGAACGCGCCGCGGAGAGCCGTGAGGCGAGGTCTTCGCATCAGCCGGAGTCGGTTCGAGGAGCCTCTGGGAGCGGCGGGGAGCGGTTCGTGCTCTCGACCTTTGGACTGCTCTCCTCAGGGAAGGGCATCGAGGCGGTGATCGAGGCGCTGCCGTCGATCGTTGAGCGTCACCCTGAAGTGCTGTACGTGGTGGCGGGGCGGACGCATCCGGGGGTGGCGCATCGTGAGGGCGAGCGCTACCGGGCGTCGCTCGAGCAGGCCGTGCGCGACCTCGGGCTCGAAGAGCACGTCGAGTTCGACGACCGGTTCTTGGCGCTCGGCGAGATCGCCGACCTGCTCGCTGCGACAGACGTCTTCGTGACCCCGTACAACGGCCGCGAGCAGGTCGCCTCGGGCGTGCTCACATATGCCCTTGCGGCGGGTTGCGCGGTGATCTCTACCCCGTATTGGTACGCCGAGGACATGCTCGCCTCGGGCGCGGGAGAGCTGGTTCCGTTCGGTGATCCTGGCGCGCTTGCCGAGGCCGTTTGCCGGTTCATTGACGATCCGGAGCGGCTGACGGCGGCGCGGGGTGCGGCACGGAGGATTGGCGCGAGCCTGGCATGGCCGTCGGTTGCTGAGGCGACCGCGGTCGTGCTTGAAGAGGCCGTCCGGCTGGGGACGCCGCGTCGTTCGGTTGCGCGCCGCGAGCCTCGGACGGTGCGTCTGCGAACCGATCACCTCCTGACGCTCGTCGACGATGTCGGGATTGTGCAGCACGCAAACGGCGCGATTCCGAACCGTAGGAGTGGCTATTGCGTGGATGATGTTGCGCGTCTGGCGGTGGTCGCGGGCGATCTCGCGCGGCGCGGTGACGAGCAGGTCTGGACGTCGATCGTGTACCGCTCGCTCGCATTCTTGGAGGACGCCACCGACCCGCAGGCCGGCATGCGGAACTTCATGGGATACGACCGCCGCTGGCTCGACGATCCGCATCTCGGTGACCATGTCGGCCGCTCCGTGTGGGCGCTGGGCGACATTCTCTCCACCGCGTGGGTGCCCGCTGTCGTCGGCCCTGCCGGGCGTCTGCTCGATGCCATCATCGGTACGCTTGGGGGAGAGATCGCGCTGCGCACGGGCGCCTACGCCGCGCTGGGATTGGCACGTTTGGATTCGGACCGGCGCACGCCGGCGGGGCTGCGGCTGCTGGAGCGCGTCACGGACGGATTGGCGGGCGCTTTCGAGGTGCACTCCTCGGCGGAGTGGCGGTGGTTTGAGGATGCGCTCAGCTACGACAACGCGTGCCTCCCGCACGCTCTGATCTGCGGTGGGGTGACGCTCGGCCGGCCGGATCTGACGGCGAAGGGCCTGCAGGCGTTGCGGTGGCTTGGAGATGAGTCGGGTCTTGCCGAGGGGATGCTGCGCCTGACCGGCCACGTCGGTCGCCGGCGCGGTGAACCTGCGCCGGGCAGTGGGGACGAGCAGCCCCTCGACGCCTCGGCGATCGTCGCAGCGGAGTTGGCCGCGTTCGCTGCTACTGGCGATCCGGAGCACGCTGTGCGTGCACAGACCGCGTTCGATTGGTTCCTCGGTCACAACCGCCTCAGCCGGCCTCTGTACGACTTTGCGACTGGAGGTTGTGGTGACGGGCTTGGCGCTGAGACCGCTAACGACAACGAGGGTGCCGAGTCGACGCTCGCTCTGCATCGATCGGCGATGCTGCTCGACGCCGCGCGCCTGCCGGCTGTTGCGCCCCGCCGCGTGCGCGAGACTGCGACTGCATGAGAGAGCGCGAACTGTTCCACCGTTACGCTGGCAACCCGATCCTGACGGCGGGGGACTGGCCGTATCCCGTGAACGCGGTCTTCAACCCGGCCGCGGTGCGCAGCGACGGGGCGACGGTTCTGCTGGCACGAGTCGAGGATATGCGAGGGATCTCACATCTCACCGTTGCCCGTTCCGCCAATGGGTTCGACAACTGGCGTGTCGCGGCAGAGCCGCTCTTGGAACCGATGCCGGGGATCGAGAGCGAGATGTGGGGATTCGAGGACGCCCGGACGGTCTGGGTCGAGGAGCTCGGAAGCTTCGTCATCACCTGCACCGCGTACGGCCCTGCCGGGCCGGCGGTCTATCTCGCCACTACCCAGGACTTCTCTTCGGTGGAGCGGCACGGCATCGTCGTGACGCCTGAGGATAAGAATGCAGCGATCTTGCCCGAGCGAGTTGGCGGAGAGTGGATTCTCTTCCATCGGCCTGTGACTGGGTACGGAATCCACCGCCCGGGGATTGCGCTCTCGCGTTCCTCCGACCTGGCCAAGTGGGGTCCTGCTGAGACGGTGATGGAGCCTCGCTCTGGCGCTTGGTGGGACTCGCTGCGCATCGGCATCGGCCCGCCGCTGCTCAAGACCGAAAGGGGATGGCTGCTGATCTACCACGGCGTCAAGGAAACCGTCGCCGGCGCCCTCTACCGGGTCGGCTCCGCACTGCTCGACCTCGAAGAGCCAAGCCGCGTGATCGGCCGCAGCCCCAACTGGATCCTCGGCCCGAGCGAACCGTACGAGCGCACGGGAGACGTGCCGAACGCGGTGTTCCCCTGCGGCCTCACGCACGATCCGAGTTCCGGTCAACTTCACCTCTACTACGGCGCCGCCGACACGTCTATCTGCGTCGCCACCGCGATGCTCGAAGACGTGCTCGAAGGAATCAGGGAAGGCTGCGACGAGGACGGCGCTGAACCTGCCGCGTAGCGTTTCGCAATCAGCGTCGCGATCTCGCGGAAACATCGAAGAGCCGCATCCCTGGTATCGTTGAGCGAGACGAAGAACGCGCCGTCGGCTGACAGGCCGCAGCGCGAGCGAGATCATCCGTCGCTTCCGCGTGGCCTACGCGAGCAGCGACATCGGCATCGTCGGAGGCGAGTATGGCGCTCTTGCAGCAGGACTCGGGAAGCGACGTGGAGGCGACGCTCAGCCAGCGGATCGACGGCTTGTTGAGGTCGTACGAGGATTCGCCGCTGCTCTCGACGACCGGCACGCAAGCTGCGATCGCGGAGCTGGCCGCCAGGACGCGAGGGCTTGAGCGAGCAATGCGTGAGATCGCTCTGGAACTTCAGCACCTGAACGCGTCGCACTGAGCACCCCCCGGCGCGGCGTCGGGCCGCCCTCCACCTTTGCCCAATGACCGCGCTTCGGGTCGCTGTTTTGGCGCCCATTTCGTGGCGCGTCCCGCCGCGTCACTACGGCCCGTGGGAGCAATTCGCGTCGCTCCTGACGGAGGGTCTCGTCGCGCGGGGAATCGACGTAACGCTGTTTGCGACCGGCGATTCGAAGACTACTGCGCGGCTCGCCTCGGTCGTGCCGCAGGGATATTCGGAAGATGCCGAAGGGGAGCCAAAGGTCAGCGAGTGCCTCCACATCGCGCATGTGTTCGAGCGAGCACACGAGTTCGACCTGATCCACAACGGATTCGATTTCCTCCCGCTGACCTATAGCGGACTCGTCGACACGCCCGTCTTGACCACGATCCACGGCTTTTCGTCACCGCGGATACTTCCCGTCTATCAGCAATACAACGAGAGCTGCGCTTACGTCGCGATCAGTGATGCTGACAGACATCCGAGCCTCGACTATCTGGCGACAATCCATCACGGCATCGACACCGACGCGTTCTCGTTGCACCCTGCCCCAGGCGCGTATCTGCTTTTCTTCGGCCGCATTCACCCCGACAAGGGGGCGGTCGAGGCAATCGACGTCGCCGAGCGGTGTGGGATTCCCTTGGTGATCGCGGGGATCGTGCAGGATCGAGCGTACTTCGAGGAACTCGTGGCTCCTCGAATAGACGGCGACAGGGTGCGCTTTGTCGGAGCGGTCGGGCCGACGGAGCGGGCGGAGCTTCTCGCTGGCGCTCGAGCGCTCCTCCACCTCATCTCGTTCGAGGAGCCCTTCGGATACAGCGTCGCTGAGGCATTGGCAAGTGGTACCCCGGTGGTCGCGTTCCGGCGCGGCTCGATGCCGGAGTTGATCGTGGATGGCTTGACCGGGTTCCTGGTCGACGACGTCGAGGGAGCGGTCGTCGCCGTCGAGCGCACCCCGGAACTCGACCGGGCCGCCATCCGCGCAGACGCCGTGGCACGCTTTGGGCGAGAACGAATGGTCGATGCCTACATCGATGCGTATGAAGCCGTGACGCGTGACCGCACCTGACCCAGGCGCATTCCGGCTGGGTGTGAACTACTGGCCGGCCGAGGTTGCGATGGCGTGGCTCGACGCATACGACCCTGCGGTCACGCGCCGAGATTTCGAGCGGGCGGTGAGCGCCGGGTTCGACAGCGTGCGGATCTTCGTGCGCTGGGAAGACGCCCAGCCGACACCGACCACGATCGACAACGCAACGCTCAGCCGCTTGGTCGACATCGCCGACGCCGCCGTCGAAGCAGGCGTCACCCTCATCGTCACGCTCTTCGTCGGGCATATGAGCGGCGTCAACTGGATTCCCGCCTGGGCGACCGGCGGATCTGATGGCGACGCGCGATTCCGCGTGGTCTCAGGCGGACGCGCCTCCGAGAGTCCGGGCATCCGCAACTGGTACGCGGACGCCGCCGTCGTTGCTGCCCAAGAGCGCCTTGCGGCCACAACCGCGGCCGCCCTGGCCGGCCACCCAGGGATATGGGCGTGGGATCTCGGCAACGAGAACTCCAATTGCACGATTCCACCGAACCACGCCTCCGGCGAGCAATGGCTCGAGCGCATGACCAGCGCGATCAGGCGAAATGATCCAGGCCGGCCGCTCACGATCGGGATCCACATGGAAGATCTCGAGCAGAATCGCCAGATCGGCCCTGCCGAGGCCGCGCGCTGGTGCGAGATCGTTTCCATGCACGGATATCCGATCTACGCGGACTGGGCGGCCGGGCCAACCGACCACGAGCTACTGGCCTTCCTGGCCGAAATGACCCGCTGGCTCGCCGCGGGCGCCGAGATCCTGTTCGAAGAATTCGGTCTCGCTACTATGCGACCCGGTCAGACGGAGCACCCCTTGCTCGTAAGCGAGGAGGCGGCAGCCGCCTTCACGGGCCGAGCTCTCGATGGTCTTCGTGAGGCCGGGTGCACGGGCGCATTGCTGTGGTGCTTCAGCGACTACGCATCGGCCCTCGACACGCTCCCGCCGTTCGACCGCGCCACGCACGAGCGGAGCTTCGGCTTGTGGCGCGCAGACGGCAGTCCCAAGCCGGCAGTGGCAGAGGTGACCGCCCGCGTGGGCATGTCACGCGTCCTCCCTCCAAGCCCAGACGCGTGGCTCGACATTGATCAAGAGACGTTCGCCAGCGACCGACGCTTGCACCTGGCACGGCTGTACCACCGCTATCGCAACGCGGACGGGGCCAGGCGATCAGTTTGATCGCACATTCGGTCGGTCTGACCAGAGGCTAACTATCTGAACCGTCCGCACGGACGACTGGTCGGCGCGTACGGCTGCCCATCGAGATTCCACACTGCGGGCGCACGGACTTGCATCTTCCGCGCCGGCAGTACGACGACGATCCGGAGGAGCGCGACGAACGCGCACCTCCGAGATCATCGGCCGATATGGCCCACGGGGCTGCTCCTTTCCGGCGCTCGGCCGCCGAGGCGATGGCCCAAACGCGCACACACGAGGTTCCCCGACGTTCGAGGCGAGCTTCTGACCAGCACAGCCGGTCGCTGCCCTGAGTCGAGCAGTGCACCGGCGGCCAAGGGCACGCGGCCGATGCCCTTCGCCGCGAACAGCATCGGCACATGCGTACAGCTACGCGCGAGGCTAGGGGAGACACCCCGGCTGGGGTGAGCGGGCGCAGCGTTCCGCGCCTTGGAGTTCGTAGCGTTCCCGAACCCTCGCCGTGTGATGCCCTCATCGCCGCGGCGCCGAGCGTGCGGCTTCAATGTGCGGCTCCGTCGGCGCTTCGTATGTTTTCAGGCCGAGCTGCCTACGGGCTGCCAGTCAGTCACGCAATCGAGCCGAGGGAGCACTCGCTGCTTCAGTACACTGGTCGTCTACCAGAGGAGACGCTATGTTCGCGCGACTTCGTGAGATGCTCGACCGCTGGCTCAAGCGCCGCAAGGGATCGCAATCCAGCTGAGCCGAAGGGGCTCGCCGCTTTCCGAGGAGAGCGACGAGCCCCGCTACTTGGCCGGCGCGTTGAGTTGGGCGCAGCGTTTGCAGAGCGGCAGCTTGCCCGTGCCGCGAGCCAGGTTGCGATCCTCGATGTTGTTGCCCTCGATGCAGCGTCCGTTGTCGTGATACTTCGTCGCGACGGGACGCGTCGAGTACCACGTGGCGATCGGCGGCATGCGCTCTCCTGTAGACGGTGTGACGAATGCCACGAGCCGCATGGTAGTCGAATGCAAAGCGGCCCCGCCGAACGTGTCTCCCGGAGACTGCCTTGACTGAAGGCTCCACGGCGGACAAGCCGCCCGGCGCGCGGACGGGGCCGCCAGACGAGCGTATGCCCTGGCGCGATCATCCTTGAACCTATTGCCTCTGCACGCTGGGACGGTGCGCCTGGGCCGAAAGGCAAACGGCGGCCGCTCCGCGACGACGAGGGCGCCGACTCCCGCGCGCGTTTCGTGACTCGAGAGTACGCCGAGCCGCCGCGATCTACCCCTCGCGCGTCGACGCGGACCATCGGTGGCGTGTTTCGATCTTCGTCACCATGGAGAGGGCGACCTACGGCTGTTCGCTCTCGGGCCTTTAGCCGGCATGCCGACGGGCGCTTCGGTGCCATGGCCCGAGGGCGAACCGCCAACGCGGGCCGCCTCCCGAACCGGTAGAGGCCCCGACGTCGCGCTGCTTCGCTCGCGCCGCTAGCGATGGTAGGCGCAGCGCGACTACGCTGGGATCCGTGGAGCTACTTCAGAATCAGCGCGAGACGCGTAAGTGCGTGGGCCGCCTTAGCGCTCCAACCGCAACGGCGCGCCTGAACGGCGCGCGACGTAAGCGTCCGCGCTGCGGGGCTGCCGCGTTGGACTTCGGCGACGTGAGGATTGCCGGCCGTCTCGTCGAGATTCCACTCTGCCGCATGCACTTCCGAATGCTGCGAGACAGTGCCGATTCGGCCGGCCTCGCGCAGGAATGGGCCGTTGACTAGCCGCGCTTCTGGAGCGAGTGGTTGCCGACGCGTGACGATCGCTGACCACGAACGTATGCGTCGGCATCTGCTCGATGTCGGGGCCGAGCGAGCCGCGGCAAGAGCCGACGACCACCGGGCGCTCGGCTGCTGCGCGAAGGTGGGATCGACCATGCCGACCTGGGCGCCACGGCGCGGCACTCGCTGCGAAGCAACACCGACCTACTTCCCGGGCTTCACGTTCAACGGGAGGCTAGTCGTGCTGCCGCTCTGCGCAACCCACAACAGCGTGCTTGCCCGGAGCAGTGCTCCTGAGGATCTCGCGCTGAACTGGGCACCCTGACCATCATTGCGGTCTTCGCCTTGACCGAGCGTCTAGCGTGTATCTACGCTGACGCGCGGGGGCTTTGAACCGCCTCTGCGTTCTTCCGTCGCGCGCGGGGGTGGTAGGGCGGTGGCCGTTTGCCTTAGGGCCCAGGCTCACCGTCCTATCAGCGTGCAGCGCCAAGCATTTTGCCCGGTCTGGGTCACGGGCTCACGACTGCCTGCCTGCGGAAGAGGCCCTTGCGTCAGATGCTCGCCTTGAAGTCGACGAAGGTGGGATGCAGCGTTTCCGCGATGCGCGCCGTTCGGGGTTCGTATCTCGAATGGGCGCCAGACGGCCGCGTTCCGGCGAGTCGTCTCGTCCGCACGGCAAGGCCCCTGACCTCGGGCAGCTGTACGGGACTTCTGCGTGCGTCGGCCACTGGAAACGCATGTAGGATCGCTGGGCAATGTCGGTTCAACCGAGAGGCGTAGCCCGTGCATGTAGTCGTGCAGCACAAGGTCCTTGACCGCGAGAAGCTCGCGGCGGCCAACCCCCAGGAGATCAACGATGGCGGCCCCGCCGGCGTTCAGGGTCTGCAGACCCTTCCGACCGCCGACGGCTCGATGATGTTCTGCGTGTGGGAGACGCCGTCCGTCGACACGCTGCGCGCCTACCTCGACCCGGTCACCGCAGGCGTCGTCGAGAACACGTATTTCGAGGTCGACAGCGAGCACGCGCTGGGTCTTCCCGCCCGAGCCTGAGCAGTGCCGGACATCGAGAGGGGCGCACCCGTAGTTGCGCGCTCCTCTCGATGGCGGCGCGGCTGCGACCGGCGAGCGCCTCGCAAAGGGCTCAGCGGTCCCAGCGTGTCGGCATGGTTTGACTCGAGGCGCGCACGCGCCGAGAATCCCTCACGTGCCGCGAAATGACTTGGCACTCGGCGAGCGACGGGCTCGGCAATGCGTCGACCAGCACGCCCGCCGTCGAACGGGAGACGCCCGCCACGAATCCTCGCCGGAACCACGTCAGCGGTCTCTTCAAGACCGCTGCCGGCGGCCGCCGCTGGCATCGAATACCGGCCTTCCCGTCAGGGCGCCGGTCGCGGCCGTCGCGGCCGACCCGGAGGCGTGCGCTCGATGATGCCCGCCTGAAGCATGGTGACTGGGGGCTGTTGAGGAACCCGGGTGCCAAGTGCAGGGCAACCGATCCTCACGTGGTCGGGGGCGGGTCGCATCTGCTTCAAGGGCGACCCCTGCAGGCGGCTGGAGAGTGCAGCTCGGTGGCGAACTCTTCTCCGGTGACCGCCGACGATCACCAGCGTTTCCTCGCCCGCTACGGGGGAACCCCTTTCAAGTGGCAAGCGCGTCGCCCCACGAGCTGCCGAAGCTCTTGTACTTCTTCTCCGAGACGTCCGGCCCCAGCCGGCGTATAGAGGGCCACCTTTCGCAGATTCTGCAGGAGCGCGGAAACCACCACGCGTTCGCGCTGAGCAGGATCGATGTCGACCGCTTTCCGGACCTGGCAGAGCGCTTCTGTGTGACAAGGCTCCCAACCATCATCGTGCTAGAGGGCTGTTCGGTCCGCGTGCGACTTGACAAGGCGACGGCGACGATGGGAGCCGGCGCGATCCGCGCCGCTCTCATCCCCTGGTTGCGATGAGATTTCCTTGCGATCCTCGCACGCAAGCGGGGCCAGCGCCACCCGGGGAGATCCGTCCCTGACCCTATCCGTGCAGGACCCGCGTGCGATCTCGCGACCCACTCCGCAGCTAATCCGACATCTCCGACATCGCGCCGTAGGCCTCCTCGCCGCCATCCGCCGTGCCTCAGAGGGCTAATACCCGCCGCCGTGGCTTCCGCCGCCACATGCCGCGAGGAGGAGCGCCAAGCCGACGGCAAGGGCGAACAAAAAGAGGGTTCGCTGGGAACCGCGCATGCCTCCTCTTCGCGCTCGACGAACGGGTGGATTGAGCAGGGTGCCCCGCGGATTGCAAAGCCGCCGCCGAACGCAGTGAACCAGTGTCGGCGTCGCCACCTCACTCCACGCTTCCAAGGCAGGAGGTGACTACCTAGCCCCGTAATGCTGGATTGAAGCCGTTGGTGCTCGGCCGCGTCTGCCGCATTGCGCGTGAGTACCCGAGTGCCGTGGGTCACATACCGCTTACCGGCGACGGTTGGCCGCTCATCGAGCGCTTCCGGTAGGTCGTATCAGCTGTCCGTAGTGTCCGCGGCGGCTTCCCGTGATCCCCGTGAGCCGCAGCCAAGCGACGCCTTCACTCCAAGGGGATCACAGATGAACGACGGCACCGCTCCCGCGCAACCGCCGAGACCGGCAATTGAAGTCGAGGATCTGAATGACGAGGTCAGCATCCTTCACCTCCGTGGCGAACATGACCTCAGCACGAAGATCGAGCTTGCTGTCGCCCTCGCGGCCGCGTCGGAGCGGCCTTGCGTCTTCGTCGATCTAAGCGACTGCACGTTCATCGACTCCACGGTCGTCGCCCTGTTGTTCGCCGCGCACCGCCAGCAGGTCATACGTAACCAGCGTTTCGAGCTCATCCTCCCTCAGGGCGCGAACACGGTAGAGCGCATTCTCACGCTCACCCGGGTCGCATTGATCATCACCGCCCACGAGACGCGCGGCGCGGCGCTCGCGAACGTCCAAGTGGGCATTAGGATTGGATGCCGAGGGGGCGACCGTGGGAGAGGATCGACGTGATCAAGAGCCTCTGGGCTTCTGTGCAAGGCGACCCAGTGTTCATGCGCCGCGTTAACGGTTGGCTGACGATCTTCTGGCTCGCCATGATTCCCGTCTCGCTCATCACAGGATGGGTCAACAGCGTCGTATATGTCTCGGCGCTTTCGCTGTGGGCACTCGTCTCAGGCCACTGGTCCGCTTGGCAAGCAGCCCGCGTCGAAGTGAACCAGGCCGCGGAGATCAAAGCGCGCGCAAACGAGGACATCGCGGGCGAAGTCGTCGAGCAAGTCATCGCGAAGACCGACGTCGAGCCAGCCACGTGATCATGACCGTCGAAGCCCGAGGAGGCGTCTACCGCCACAGCCCATGAGTTGCGCCGGCGGCCGCTTCGAGGTCGCGCGAGGATCGTGTCCGCGTCGGCCGACTGCAGGTACGCGTCCAGGCGCTCCACCTGGTGGGCAGTGCGATGAGCGGCAGGCCCGGCGAAGAGTTGCCCTGTTTTTCTCTTCAGCCGCCGCCCGGAGGACATGTGCGCATGTGCTGACCGAATTGATTTGACCACCGCGTCCGTCCGCGGATCAATGCGCGAGATCGCCCGCGAACTTCTCCGCGACGAGCCGCTCTCGGACGTTTCTCTGCGACGGGGAGAGACGAGGGCGGCCTGGACCGCGGGCACCTTGACCCTATGAGTCCCTGGCGGCCGCCAGGGTGGTCGGAGGTGGAGTGATGTCCGTTGCGGTGCTTCCACGCATTCAGGTTGCTCTCAGGTTTATCGGGAATCACCCTACGGTTTTGATCTCAGCGGCGCCGTGCGCAGACGTCGTCACCGACGCTTGGGAGGCTGACATGAATACGCGACTCCGATTGCTCACCGTTATAGCCGGGAGCCTTTTCCTCGGCACCAGCATCGTCGCCACGCCCTGCTCAGCCAGCCGCAACGCCGACGCCACGGTGCGCCTGGCCCGAGCGGCGGGATCCCGCTCCAGCGCCGCGAATGTCATGCCCGGCGTCGTTGACAAGGTGCTGGTGTTCGTTGAGGAGAATCACTCGCTCGATCAGATGAAGGCGGGCATGCCGTACCTGTACTCGCAGGCGCAGCAGTACGGATACGCCGCGGATTACACCGCGGTCAGCCACCCGTCGCTGCCCAACTACCTGGCGATCGCGTTCGGCTCGACATTCGGGGTGAAGGCTGACGGCTCGCCCCGCAGGCATCGGGAGCCAGGACCGGACGTGTTCACCGCGGCAATCCAGGCTGGCCGTACGGCACGCTCCTACCAGGAGTCGATGCCGATCAACTGTGCGCCCAGGAATCACGACAGGTACGCTGTCCGGCACAACCCATGGGCGTACGACGCCAGTCCCGCTGCACGCGCCGCCTGTGCTGCAGACGACGTTCCCTCCGGGAGCAGTACAAGCGGCCGACTGCACGACGACATCGTCAGCGGTGCGCTGCCGAATGTCGGTGAAGTTACGCCTAACCTGGCCAACGATGCACACTCTGGGACGCTGCTGACAGCCGATAACTGGTTGAAGGGATGGCTCACGCTTATTTATGCGAGCCCCGACTGGCAGTCCGGACACCTCGCGGTCATCATCACGGCCGATGAGGACGCACACAACCAGGGCAACATGGTCTTGACGACCGTCATCCATCCCTCAGAGACGGCCCGTGTCGTGACCACACCGCTCACGCATTATTCGCTGAGTGGGTTCCTCGCTCAAGTCGGACACGCAAGCTGCATCGGCAGCGGATGCCAGGCACCCTCGTTCGCGACGGCGTTCGGCCTCACCGTCACCTGAAACTCGCCCTCCCCCAAGTGATACAGACATGCTGTCCGGCGCAGCACGTCCGGCAGGGACTCAGCGGGCGCTATGTAATCTGGTCGCTGGACTGTGCCTGTTGCCAGCAGGTGCTCTCAGGTCTGCGCGCCGGCTACTCGACGCCTTTTTGGCGTGTCTGGCTGGGGCTCAACAACGAGAATTCTGGATCGATGGGCTTCGCTAGCGAACCCAGAGCTGGTCGAAAAGCATCCCGAAGGCGGGGCTGTACTGGTAATTGCCGACGCGCTTCGAAAGCACGTCCACGACCTTTGGGTTGACGAGCGGCACCCATGGCGCCTGGTCGACGGTCTGCCGGTCGACGCGCTCCCAAAGTGCGCCGGCGGCTTCGGGATTCGTGAGCTGCTCACTCTGGGCTCGCTTGATCTCCCGATCGATCTGCGGGTCGCAGAACTCCGAATCGTTCGAGTTCCTGAGCGCGTTGGCGGGCACGAATGATTCGCAGGTGAGGATGACGTTGAAGAAGCCGGACGCCGTGGGATAGTCGGAGATCCATTCGAGTGTCCCGATCTGCGCCTTCGTCCGCGAGTCGAAGACGGGATTCGGCTTGGTCTCGTCCTTCGGGGACACGTGATAGCCGAGCGAGTGGAGCAGCGAGAGACTCGGCTTGTCCTGGTTTTTGATGGTGACCCGGTAGCCGAGCGAGCGAAGCAGCTTCACTGCGTAGGGGCCGACGCTGCGCAATGCCTGCGAGTTCCAGAAGGTCACTCTCATGCCGCGCGTGCCCGAGGCTGCGATGAGTGCTCGCGCCTTGACGAGATCGGGCGCCGTTCCCTCCGGGCAGTAGGGCTTGTAGCCCTGGAAGTGGGGTGGCAGGATCTGGCAGGTTGCCTGGGCGACGTCGGTCCCGCCCTCGACTTGGGCCGCTGCGGCGCGGTCGGCCGCATAGTTCAGCGCGCGGCGCACGCTCAGCTGATTGAACGGCGGGACGCGCGTGTTGAGGAACAGCGCGATCGTCCCGGGCTGCGGATTCGTGTGTAGCTGGATCGCATGCTGTGTCCTGACCGCCGCGATGCTGTTGGCGGAGGGAGGGGTCTGTGACTGGACGGTGCTGAAGGCGTCGGCCTCGCCGGCGATCACGTCGCTGACCGCCTTGTCCGGCGTCCCGCCGATCTCGAACTCGATGCGGTCGGCGTAGCCGTCCGGTTGTGCCGCTTGTGACCACTCGTGGAAGTAGGGGTTGCGCTTCAGTTCGATGCGGTGGTTCGGGTGGTAGCGCACGATCATGTATGGCCCGGTCGCCGGCAGCGGATTCGTGTGGATCTCCTTCAGCGGCGTCTCCGTCGGGACGGCGTAGGCGAAGTCGAGTGCGATGTGCTCGAGGAAGTCGGGGTCGGGTGCGACGAGGTGGAACGTGACCGTCTTCGCGGTGTTGTCGGCGACGATCCCGTGCGTGAGATTGCAGCCGTCTCGGTGTTTCTCGCACTGTGTCGCACCGACGATGTCCTCGTCGTACTGACCCGGCGAACTTGCCGATGCTGAAGTCGGCTCGAAGCGCGGCGGAAGTCGGATGGCTTCAGGCCGCGCAGGTCGAATAGCGGATGTTCGAGCGCAGTTGGAAGGTCATGTCCTCCGCCGGCGGTCGGTTTGGGGAGAGAGACGGCGAGGTTGGGGACGCTCTCGTTACCCGCGAGGCCGCTGTCCTTATTGAAGCGACCAGTCCGTCGTTCGTCATGCGCTGAACGGCCAGGCGGCCGTATCGTACGCGACTGCGGTATCGATCGCATCCAGGTGAGGTTCGATCCGCACCTTCAGCGTGGCGCCGCGGTGGCCCGTGGCCGACTGGCGCACGGCGACGATGCATCAATGCCGTTCGCGATTGCTACGCCGAAGGGCCGTTTTCCGACGGCGATCGACTTCGTCGGCTGCTTCGTGCGCAGATCGATGCGCGCGAGCGTGCCCGAATTGGTTGCTCACCCACGCGCTGCCTGCCCCGACCACGCTGCGCCGGACCGTTCCCGGGCGCTATCGTCCTGGTAACCGAATTCGTTATCGGATCGATGCGGGACACGGTGCCGTCGACGCTGTTGGTGGCCCAGGCGGCGCCGTCGCCGAACGCGGGCCCGCCGGCGCCGTTGCCGACAGTGATGGTGCATGACGGCGCCGCTCGCTGGGTCGATGCGCACGACGCGATTGGCCCCCGGCTCGCTTGACACGGTTCCGGCGCCGAAGGCAGTTCGGCCGCGGCGATCGGCAGTGGCTTACCCGGCTTGCCGCTGGCGGCGTCGATGCGCGTGATGGTTCCGTCGCCGGTGTTTGCAACCCAGACCGAGCCCGCCGCGGAGACGAGGCTCGCGGGACCGTTGCCGACGGGAACGGTGTCCACGACGGTGTTCGTCGACGGATCGATCCGGGAGACCGTGCCGTCGAGGCTGTTCGCCACCCAAATGGCCCCGTTGCCGAACGCGATGCCGCTCGGCTGGCTGTGGACGGGGATCGTCTGCACGACCTCGCGCTTAGCGAGGTCGATCCGCGACACGTTGTCACCGTCGGCGTTGGTGACCCAGACATACCCAGCCCCGGCAGCTATGTGGCTGGGCGTGGCCCCCACGGCCACCTCCGCATGATCCTGCCTGTCGCGGGTTGATCAGTCCGACGGCATTGCGTCGACGTGCGATTGAGCGCGCGCGGTACCCGATCCGCCGAGCTCAACGCCAGAACGGTGAGTAGGCCGCAGGCAGCGAGCACTCCTCCGATCGCCGATACCTGCCAGCGGCGGATTCGCAATCGCGCGCGCCGAACCACTGCTTGCGCCGCTTGCTCCAACTCGGCCTCGTGGCCGGATAGGCGGTCGGAGCCTCGGCGGTGCGGAGGGGCGGGAACTCCACGTCGAGGCCTTCGCCGTCGAGTTGGTAGATGTGCTCGAGCCGATCGATGTCCTTGAGGCGATGCCGGCCCAAGTCGCGGACGCTGATTCCCCGCAGCTCGTCGTCCTCGAGGACGGAGCAGGTCGCCTGTGAGAGCAGTATCTGCCCGCCGTGCCCGGCCGCCATGATCCGCGCCGCGCGGTGCACGCCGAGTCCGTGGTAGCCCTCATCCCCGACCGTTGGCTCTCCCGTATGCATTCCCATGCGCACGCGGCAGTCCCCGCCGTCGGGCCAGGGATGCGCGGCCAGCGCACGCTGTCCGGCAGTTGCGGCCAGCGCGGCATCCTTTGCTCTGCGGAAGGCGACGAAGAAGCGTCGCCCTGCGTGTCGCTCTCCTGCCCACCGTGCTCTACGCGCTTGCACGCGAGATGCGGCGATGCTCGGCCAAGACCTCGGCGAAGCGGAGCGGGTCGAGGCTCCGTCTGAACATACCGCCGAGCATACGCATGACGCCAGCGGATGATCCGGGACGTCGCTTGATGTCCGGACGATCGATCCGCGTGGCCCTGAAGCGCCAACGGGCATCGTGATTTGCAGGCAGATCGCGCTCAGGGAGTCTGCGCGCGCGATTCGGTGGCGAACGCTTTCAAGGCATCCACGTTAGACCGCTCCGTCACCCCGCCGGGCAACTGTCGGGAGGCTAAATCATGGTTCGCTGATGGCGCTCGGTAGCTGCAGCCCGAGGACGAGGGGGAGCGCCTTTTCGAAGCGCGTGGATCTCACTGCTCCTATGCTCGGCGCACGTCAGGATGGTCGGCCCGATCCGTGACGGCGCCCGCTAACCAAGCGGCGATCGGGCTAGGCCAATGCCGCGTCCGCCGCGTGCTGAGCCGAGTGCAATGTCGCGGATTCCGACGCAGCCCGGGACTGCTCGAGCACGCGAACGAGCGCCTCGACCGCCGCCGCGTCGAACTGGGTGCCGGCGTTGTGCCGCAGTTCGGCGACTGCGTCTGCAGGCGTCATCGCTTTCGCGTACGGGCGGTTGGCGGTCATGGCGTCGAATGCGTCGCAGACGAAGATGATCCGGGACCCCAGTGGGATCTCGTCTCCCGCAAGACGGTCGGGATAGCCCTTCCCGTCGATGCGCTCGTGGCTCGAGCGCACCACGTCGGAGAGCTGCGACAGATCGGGCGCCGCGTGCAGAATCCGCGCTCCGATGATCGTGTGCCGGTCCAGGAACTCCCGTTCGTGCGTGGAAAGGGGCCCGGGCTTCTCGAGGATTGCGGCAGGGATCGCCATCTTGCCAACGTCGTGCAATGCGGCGGCCAGCCGGACTCGCACGACCTCGGCCACGGGCAGTCCGAGTTCGACCGCCACTGCTTCCGCAAGTTGTGCCACGCCGACAAGATGGTCTTCGATGTCGGGGTGGCACTCGGACAGTGCGCGCATGAGAACCTGGCTCGACTGCTCGGCTGCCGATTTCCGCCCGCTCTGCTTGTTGGCATACATGCGCTGGTCCGACCGCTGCAGCGCTTCGGTGGCGGTGGCGGCCTCCGACGGCAGGAGCACCAGGCCGTGTGCTGCGCTGACAGCGAAGCCGGTGCCGTGGTCCGCGAGAGCGCATGCGGCGCCCTCGACGACGGCCTCGGCGTCCGCGTCACGCGAACTCAAGATGCAGAACTCGTCGCCGCCCATCCTGTATGCCGTGCCATGACCTGCGACGAAGCGGTTGAGTTTCTCGCCGAGGCGGGCGAGCAGGGCATCGCCGGCGGGATGGCCGAAGGAATCGTTGTAGTGCTTGAAGCCGTTCAGGTCGAACACGGCGAGGACTTGCGGCGTCTTCTCGTCGAGCGCGGTTGCGAGGTCGTCGAGCAGCTTTCGGCGATTTCCCAGACCCGTGAGGGCATCCGTGCGAGCCTCGTCGCGGGAGCCGGCGAGCATGTGCATGTTCTCCGCGAACGTCATGGCGAGGCGAACGAGCACAGCCAGGATGGCTGCGGACGAGAGCACGAGGGAGACGGCGTTGACGGGCCTAAAATGGTCGTACACGAGCACGGCGAGGGCCAGGAGCCCGCAGCCGATCGGAGCGATCAGTACCGCCCAGCCCTCGAGGCGGGCGCGAATCGGCCGTCCGGCCGGCTGCCAGGCTGCCCAGGCGAGCAGCACGCAGCCGCCCACCCAGCCCAGGTCGGTTGCGCCGCCGGCAACGTACGAGCCGGACGCAGTCTGGAACAGGTAGAGGCAGTCGCTCACCGAGAAGACGAGCAGGCCGGCGGCGATCAGACCCCAGGTTCGGCCAATGCGCCAGCCGGAGACTGCGAGCACCCACACCACGAGCGCAATCGTCGTCAGGTCGGCGAGTGGATAGGCCAGGTTGGTCGCGATCGCCGCCTTCGAGCCGCTGGTCGCGTCGAGCACCGCCTGGAAGACGACCGCGGTGCCCACTGATGCCACGGCCAGGGAGGCGATGACGCCGTCGAGCCAGACGCTGCGCCGGACAGTGCCGGCACGCGAGCGCAGCAGCAGGAGGAGCGCGACATAGACAGGGGGGTACACGGCGAGCCAGAAGGCATCCGCGAGAGATGGGTAGGGCGGCGATGGCAAGTCGACATACGCAAACGTCCAGATCGTGTTCCCGACCCCCCAGGAGAGGACCGCCGCACCCATCAGCATCCAGGCTGCCCGCTCGCGCGAGCTCGCGAGCCCGCGTGCAACGCACACGACCCCGGCCGCAAGCACAAGCCCGTTGTAGAGCCAGTAGACGACGAAATGCTGCACCGACGAGTTGACGTGGAGCGTGAACTCGAATGCGCACGCCGCGAGCGCGGCGGTGATCAGGAGCAGCGCAGCGGCCGCGTGCCGGTTTGCGGGCAGAATCCGCATACAGCGTCTATCGGACGCCGCAATGCATTGGGCTCACCCCGACGGGGTATCTCGCCAAGCGACCAGCGGGGCTCGACTACCGGTGGTGGGCGAGTGGTCTCTCTACCGCCGGGCACTCCTGCTGCGCACATCGCCGACGTTTTCAGAATCGGAGCGTCGAGCGTCGAGCGCGAGACGCGGGGCTTCCGGGACATCCTGGCGCAAGCTCCTCAGATTGGGGCTGGAGGCTGCTCGAGGCCAAGCTTCGCCGATGGCGTGTTGCGCCCCGGAGAGCGTTTGACCGCTCCGCCAACCCCGCCTGGCGGTTGCTCGAAGTCAATTCGCTCGGCCGCCGACTCCCTGAACATACCCCCCGTACTGAGCACGTCTCGACTCATCGCAGGCAGAGCGGAGCGAGGTATCCACGGTCACGCGTGACGATCCGCTCCTCGCCGAGCGCTTTACCCCGCCTCCGCTGCGCCGTCTGGACTCAAAGCGAAGCAGGCCTCGAACTTGAAGAGGTTCTCGGTGAGAACGCCGTAGCTCTGGCCGCGCTGTCGTGAGCCACCGGCGTCTCGCTCGCTGCGGCTCCGGGGCAGAACGGCAAGCTCGTATTTCAGAGGCAAGCTGGGAACCACGTCCAGCTCTTCTCCCTCTCGCCCGAGGGGACGGAGCTCCAGCTGGCGCGCTTCGGGTCGACCGACGCCGTTTGGCCCGCGTGGTCGCCCGACGGACCGAAGATCGCAAATCACGCCGCGATCGTCACGATCAACCCAGCCCCGTTAGACCGCCGCTTGGTCATTCGCCCTCGAGCAGTCACTCGTCGGCGGAGCCGATCGAGCGAGCTCCAGCCGCGAGGCCGAAGAGCAGCGACAGCGCAGGCTCGTCGACGCGGGACTCGTGGCACCGCGCGGGCGCGGACGAAGCATCCGGTACCACGCGAGCCCTGAAGTGCGTTCCCAGATGGTCGCCGCGGTCGCCGCGCGTGCAAAAGCGACAGGTGAACGTTGAACGCCGGGGCGGTGGGATCACGGCGCCCCAGTGTGAACATGGTTGGTCACCCGCTTGGCTCGCTGGCGGCCTGCGGCATTGCGGCCCGGACCGTGGCTGTGTCCACGAACTGTTCGAAGCGGACGATCTTGCCGCTGCGGACGATGAAGTGGTGGGCGACGCGCGCGTTGATGGGCCGGCCGGTGGCCTTGTTGGTGGCGGTGTAGCGGGCGAGATCACCACAGCTCGAGAGGCGGCGAACGACAAGCTCGTGCTCGCCTTCGGGCACCTGCAAGGCGCCGCCAATCGGCTGGAGTACCTGCTCGGCAGGGCCCTCGAGGAAGACTGCGGCATCAACCACCTCACCTTCGAGGTGCTGATGATCCTCGGACGCGCCGGCCACGACGGACTGCCCATGCGCTCCATCGGCCAGGAGCGGGTGCTCTCCACCGGAGGCGCAACCCGCCTCGTCGATCGCATGGAGGCCACGGGTCTCGTGATCAGGAGCGCCGACGCGAGTGACCGCCGAGGCCGCCGCGTCCGTCTCACGGCTGCCGGGGAGGACACCGCCGTGCGCGCTGCCCGCATCCACGCCGAGAACGTTCGACGCTTCTTCCTCGAGCCACTCGCCGAAGAGCACCGCGCCCAGTTCATCGAGGACCTGCGGATCCTCAGCCACAGCGCCCGCGACGCGCTCCCACGCTTACGGTAGCCACGCGAGCGTTCGAGAGGGCCTTGCCGAACGTGCGCGTCGCGACGGCCGAAACTCCCTCGGCGGTGCTCCGAAAGGCGTTGAGCGAGTACCCCGCCAAGCGCGCGCTGGCGAAGCTGCGTGCCGAGCGGAGCGGTCGCGAGGCCCGCAGGGCGCAGCGCCGCTGGCGAGCCGGCAGCCCTCTCCTTCGAGCCGCGCCTCCATCTCAAGTCCCTCGACGCGGGGCGCCGACGCTCGGCTGTTCCTGTCCGATCTCTCGCCCGTCTCCGGGAGACGAGGGCGGCTGATCCCGAACGATGGCAGCCACTCACGAGGGCGGGCCGGTCGCGAGTTCGTCTCGGCGAGGATCTCGGCAGCAGGCACCCCATCTACCGACAAATCCCCTCCACATGGGGACGTCATAGCCGACTCCGGTTTGAAAAGATCCATGTCGCGAGAGGCTCTACGCGGCGCGCCGGCCGCATGCCGGCATTGCACGAGAGGGAGGGCTCGATGAAACGACCACTCATTCTCACGTCGGCGCTCAGCGTGAGCGTCCTCGTCGCCCTCCTGGTGGGCGCCGCGGTGCCCTCGGGAGACGCCCGCGGTATCAGCTACGCATCGCTGAACCCGGTGCAGAGGGCGCACGTCTCGGGCGCGCTCGCAGCCGCGCTCGGCTCGAGTCACGCCGGCGCGAAGCCGGCCGCGAAGATCGCGGAGCACGCCGCGGCGGCGGCGCCCGCGTGCAGCACCATGAACCCGGGCGACGAGGGCGACGAGGGCGACGACGCCTGCCCGCCGGGCAACTTCGCACCGGCCGGCCGCGGCGGCGGTGCCGCGCAGAACTACCAGCCGTCCGGTCAGGCCGCGTGTGCGGAGAGTCGCGGCAAGAACGTCAAGGTCAACCAGAACTGCCAGAACGTGACGGATCCCGACCTCGCCGGCCGCGGCCAGGCTCAGAACGAGACTGCGGTGGCGATCGACCCCAACAACAAGAACCACGTCATCGCGAGCCAGAACGACTACCGCCGCGGCGACGGCAACTGCTACGGCGCGTACTCGCTCGACGCCGGCCGCCACTGGAGCGACACGACGATCCCGATGGGATTCACGCGCGGCACGAACTTCGGAGGCGGCACCGCGCGTCAGTATTGGCAGGCGGGAGGCGACACGTCGGTGGCCTGGGACACGAAGGGCAACGCGTACCTCAGCTGCCAGGTGTTCAACCGCGGCGCGGACGTCTCGCCGAATCCGGATCAGTCGAGTGCGTTCTACGTCTTCCGCTCGACCGGCAACGACGGCGCTTCGTGGAACTTTCCCGGGCGCCCGGTCGCCGAGCTCGACGACACCGCGGGTTCGGGTTGCTGCCTGCTCGACAAGCAGTACCTGACGGTCGACAACCACGTCGGCAGCCCGTACCAGGATCGGGTGTACGTCACGTGGACGCTGTACGACGGCGACGGCACGGCGTACGTGTACGAGGCCTACTCGAGCGACTATGCCGAGACGTTCTCGGCGCCCGTGCTCGTCAGCTCGGACATTTCATCGTGTGTCTACACCTATCCCATCTTCGGAGCGGCGACGACGCACGGCAAGTGCAACCAGAACTCGTTCTCGCAGCCGTTCACGGGGCCTGACGGGAACCTGTACGTGGTGTGGGCGAACTACAACACCGCGACGGCGGACCCGGCGAGCCCCGCTGACAACCACTACCAGATGCTGCTCGCGAAGTCGACCAACGGCGGCCGCTCGTTCTCGAAGCCGGTCGTCGTGAGCAACTTCTACGAGCTGCCCGACTGCCTCACCTACCAGAACTCCGACCCGGGCCGCGCCTGCGTGCCGGAGAAGGGGCCGTCGACCAACTCGGTGTTCCGGGCAGCGAACTACCCGTCGGGAGCGGTCAATCCGACGAACCCATCGCAGATCGTCGTGACGCTCGCGTCCTACCTCAACCCGGATTCGAAGGAGCCCGGCTGCGCCCCGGCGGGCTGGAATCCGGACACGCTGCAAGCGCTGTACGACGGCGTCAAGACCGGAACGTGTAACAACGACATCCTCGTGAGCGTGTCGAACGACGGCGGTGCGACGTTCACCGGGACGGCGGCGGACCCGCGGACCGAGCAGACGGCGAACCCCGATCCGGACCAGGCGAAGACAGACCAGTTCTGGCAGTGGGCAGCGTTCGACAAGCGCGGCAACCTCGGCGTCGACTACTACGACCGCCAATACGGACGGTCGACAGACTCGCCGTCGGTGCCCTCCGACGAGTGGAACGGATCATCGGACATCACGATTGCGGGGAGCAGCGGCGACTACTCCAAGTGGCGCACGAAGCGGGTCACCTCGTCGTCCATGCCGGCGCCGACGCAGTTCCCGGACGCGAACGGCCTCGGGCAGTTCTACGGCGACTACATCGGGATGGACGCAAGCGACCAGGCGATCCCGATCTGGTCGGACACGCGCGACCCGGAGCTCTTCCTGTGCCCGGACGGAGGCGCGCCGCAGGTCTGCACCGGCACCTACGCGCACCGGACCGGCGACGTCGTCGCAAACGACGAGGAGATCTACGCCGCGACGGTGCCGATCCCGGGAAGCGGGAAGTAGGAAGCGAGAAGCGCGCGAGGGGCCGCCTGCGTGCGGCCCCTCCGCTCGCTCGCCTCAGCTGCTCGAGGCGGGCGCGCACATGACGCGCGATTGCACGAGCAAGGCACGGTCGCCACGTGCTCCGACCGCGGCGATCCTCCATCCCGAGCAGCGGTCGAGCGCGACGCCCGCGAACGACACCTGGAAGCGGCCGAGCTTCGTCGTGCGGACCCGACTCGTGCTCTGGCCGAGCCTGACCGTGACACGCTCCCCGGCCTTGAAGTGCAAGCCCGAGACGACGAGCGGGCTCCGTTTCGCGATCACGAGCCGCGGGGCGGCCGCCGACGCCGACGGTACAACCACCGCGACTGCGAGCGCCGCGATTGCTGCGCGTTTCATCCCGACAATGTACCCCGCTCGTGCGGGGTTCAAACCGCTGGCGGCAAAAGAGTCGGTCGACCTGCGTTTCTTCGGTTGCTGAGCCAGCGTTACGCGGCGCTACGTGAATCGAAGCCGCTCTTGCACCGGCGCACCCATGGTTCTCGCGCCAGCGGGTTCCGTCGTGTCGGTCGGGGCACTCCCCGAACATACCCCGTACTGAGCGCGTCTCGATTCATCGCAGGCAAAGCGGAGCGAGGTCGAGGCCTGCTTCGTTTTGAGTCCAGACCGCACAGCCGAGGCGGGGTGCGAGCAGCGTTCCGATCGTTGGATAGCCGTACGCGATGATCGCTGCGTCACGCGTTTCGAGGCGTCCCGCAAGCTTGTTGGCGGCGGTGTCTCGCGCAGCGCCGTTGAGGAACCCGAGCGTCTCCACGCTCGCTCTCGTGCCCGCCGGAAGCCAGTCCGGCGGTACGTCGCGGAGGAAGATGCGCTCGAGGAAGCTCGCGGGATCTGGGTACGGAAGGCTGCTGGTCCAGATCCACGATGTCGAAGCTCTCCGAATGCCCGAAAAGCGCTTCGCCCACGTTGGCGACTTCGCGAATCCTTAGCTTGATCCCGACTTGCTCGAGCGCGGTCGCGGCGGCGGCCGCGGTGGCGCGGCACGCGGGGCATTCGGACCGAATGACCATGACAGCCACGACTGCCGGCGAGAGGCGCACGCTGGTCGCGGCGCCGGCAGACCGCGCGGTGTGCAGGACCCGATAGCCGCGGACGTCGGGCGGGAGGAGATGCCTGCTCGGAGCGAGCGCCCAGCCACGCGCGAGGGCGGAGCGATCGAGCGTCGCGGCCACAGCGCGTCGTACACGTGCACTGCGGAAGAGAGGGCGACGCGCATTGAGCACGAGGTAGTGGATCTGCCGGACTGGCGTCGCGTGGTAGCGCTGACTCTTCCGTTGAGCACCGGAGCCTCGCGGGCCCCATCGCGCGGCGACAGCCCCCGACGGATCGAGCACGCCGCCGTCGCTGTAGAGCGACACGCCGTCCGAGGTGTCACCTTCGACGCGGCGCACGGCGGTCTCGTCGTCGATGCCCTCGCGAAAGGCCAGCGCGTCGAGCACGTGGGGCCGCGCCCCGTGGTAGTTGGGGTTGCGGGTCAGAATCACGTATTCGCCGTTGAATCGCTGCGTCACGGTGTATGGCCCCGCACCCGGCGGCGGGAGGTCGGGCAGGCCGCCGCGCACGATCGGCGTCGTCAGCGGAACCGGGCAGAAGTACGGCAGAGCCAGTCGCTCGAGGAAGTCGGGTGATGCCTTCGTCAGCGTGAAGGAGATCGTTCGCCCGCTGATGCGGATGCCGGAGATGTGCCGATCCTCGCCGCTGTGGTACCGGCTCACGCCCTCGAGATCGGACAGGTACTCCATGCCCGGCAGAAAATCGCTCAGCCTCGGTGAGAGCGCGCGCTCAATGCCGTAGCGAATCGTCGCCGGGGTGACCGGCGCGTTCGAGGGCGGCGCAAAGCGACCGCCGGTCCGCACCGTGAACGTGAACGTCCGCCCGTCGGGCGTCACGACCGGCATTGCGGTCGCGAGCTCCGGTCTCAGGCGGAGGCCGGCGGGTGGTTTTGCATCCGGGTAGCGCAGCAGGGACACGCAGGTGGCCCGCTCCACCTGAAAAGCGACCGGGTTGTCCGCGAGCGCCGGGTCACCCAATTGGTATGCCGGGATGATCAGACGCGCGACGTCGCCCTTCAACGCAGCGATCCTGTCCTCATAAGTTTTCCCTGGATTGAGGACGACCGCGAGCCGCGTCCCCAGGGCGGCCACCGAGTTGAGCGGATGGCCGAACCGGAACACGCGGGTCGCGCCAGTCGCAGCATCGACCCCGGTGATCGATCCGGCGTCCTGGTTGACGACCCACAGCTTGCCGTCGGCATACGAGACGCCACTCGCGCCTTCGCCGGTCGGGTACGTCGCAACGATCCTGCCGCTCTGGTCGATCTTGTACAACGTTCCCTTGAACTCGTTCGTCGCCCAGGCGAAGCCGCCCCCGACGGCGACGTTCGTCACCTGCTGCGGCACCGGAGCGATCGCCGTGATCGCGTTCGTGGCCGGATCGACACGCACGACGCCGAGCGGGTACGAGGTGATCCAGACCGATCCATGCCCGAAGGCGACAGCCCACGGGTACGCGATCGAGATCGTCTTCACGACGTGTCCGGTCGCCGGATCAACACGTAGCAGCCGGCTCTCGTCGTGGTTCGCAATCCAGAGCGAGCCCGCTCCTCGCGCGATTCCTGTGAGCCCGAACGTGTGGGCCCCGTGTACCAGCCGATAGCGTGCGGCTTCGAGCCCCGTCGCGGCGTCGACGCGAACAAGGTCTTGCGCCCCCACGAACCACACGCTGCCGCCATCCGGCAAGTACCAGCCCGCGTCGCCACTGAATGGTGAGGCGATGCGCCGCAGAACCTTGCCCGTCTTGGCGTCGATCTGGGACAACAAGAACGGATCCAAGCTCCAGATCCAGAAGCCGCCGGCGCCCTTGACCGCACCGACGGGCCGCGAAATCTCGTTCGTGCCGATCGACGAAAGCACGCGCCCCGAATGCTCGTCGATCGTGGCCACTCCGGGACGAAGGTCCATGAGTGCAGTCCCGCCGCCCCGAGTGCCTGCGACGGCCAGGAGCGCTGCCGCTATGAGGGCGGTCGCAGCGCCGATTCCGAGCACGCGCCGGCGGGAGAGCCATCTCAGTGCAGACGCGCGTTGCTCGAAGGTCGGCGCGACCGGGGCGCAGGGAGGGTCGAGCGAGGAGTCCTGACGCAGGATGCGCTGTTCGAGATCCCGCGTCGACCTACCCGCCTCGAGACCAAGCTCGACCCGCAGGCGCTCCGCGCCGCGAGCGTAGACCGCCAGTGCATCTGCCTGGCGTCCGGAGCGATACAGGGCGAGCATGAGTTGCTCGAGCAGGTGCTCGCGGTAGGGGTGCTCGGAGAGCAGGGATTCAAGCTCGGGCACGACATCGCGATGGCGGCCACTCTGGAGATCGGCATCGATGCGGCGCTCGAGCACGACCAGGCATCGCTCCTCGATGCGCCGCATCTCGTTTCCGGTCCACGATCCGAGCACGACATTTTCGAGGGGTGCGCCGCGAACCAGCCCAAAAGCTCGTCGGAGAGTGTCAGCGGCGCGCTCCGCCGGTTGGCCGGCCGCTTCGGCCACGAGCGCTTCGAAGCGGTCGAGGTCGAGCTCTCCTGGGGCGCAGACGACGGCGTAGCCGTGCTCGCGGGTGACGATGCGCTCCTCGCCGAGCACCCCGCGCAGGGCTGAGACGTACGCCTGGACGCTTTTCCGCGCTGTCTCCGGCGGATCTCCCGCCCAGATCTCCTCGATCAGGCGGTCCGTCGTGACGACTCGGCCGCGCGCGAGCAGGAGCGTCGCCAGGAGGGCACGCTGCTTCGCGCCACCGAGGGCGATCGGCCGTCCCTCGTCGAGAGCCTCGAGCGGACCGAGAACGCGGAACTCCACGAGCCTCCTGCCATGGGTCCGGCACAAAACTGACGCAGCTTGGCCAGTACGGAATCGCGCGATCTACTCGGACTGGGGCACGAATAGGGTCGTTCTCTACCGTCGCCGCGCATCGTACAGCGCACCGGTGTCAACGATGCGAAAGGCGTTCATCCATGTTCGACCATGTCCGATCTCGATTTCTCGACGCCCGCCACGGTGTTGTCGCTGCGCTGGCGATCACCGCGGCGGCCGCCGGGCTCGGCGTTTACGCAGCCGAGGCGCACACAGCGTTCAGAGGGGCGAACGGGCTACTCGTGTATCAGGCGGCGGTCAACGGACCCGCTGACATTCAGCTCTTCACCGTCAGGCCCGACGGCACCGACGTCAAGCAGATCACGCATTTCAGCGACTCCATCGTCGGAAATGCCAACTGGTCTCCGGACGGAACGAGGATCGTGTTCGTACGAGACTGGAATGTCGGCACGCGGAGCGAGAAGATCAAGCTCTACACGATCAACAGCGACGGCACCGGGCTGCGCTCAGTACCGCACGCGGGGACACTCGCTCTCGGGCCGGCATGGCTTCCCGATGGCAAGCGCATCATCTTCCTCGAGGGGCGTTCTGACACGGTCAAGGTGATCGACGCCGACGGTACGCATCTCCGCAGTGCCGGCATCCCCGGCCACAGCGGCGGCCCGTTTTGCCCGTCGCCGGATGGCAAGCGCATCATCTTCCTCCGCCACAAGCCACACGTGGAGCAAACGCAGGCACTCTTCGTCGCCAGGCTGTTCGGCCACGGGCTCAAGCGCATCACCCCTTGGGGGAGCTACGCCGACCAGATCGACTGCTCGCCCGACGGGTCCCGGATCGTGTTCTCGATGCCGGCGTTCGACAACGGCGAGGGGAAGTCATCGAACGTGTTCACCGTCAAGCGCGATGGCACGGACCTCGTCCAGGTCACCCATGAAACGGGCGGCACGATCCACGACGGCGCCGACTCATGGTCTCCCGACGGCACGAAGATCGCATTCGTCCGAAATCAGACCGGCCCCGACTTTCAGATCTACACGATGAATGCCGACGGCACGGGCGCAATGCAACTGACGACAGGTCCGGGGGCGGCACACCTCGCGAGCTGGGGCACGCATCCCTGAGCGAGGCGCGTGTCTGGCGTGCTGGGGAGGGCTGTGTCGCCCTCCCCAGCGTCGTCGCCGCAGTCTCAGGCGGTGCGGTTCAGCGGAGGCACAGGGAGGCAAAATCGAGCCCTGTGTCTTCGCCTGTCCAGACGCGGCAGCCGAGCCGGGGAGAAAGCAAGGTACCGATGGTCGGGAAGCCGTACGCGATAACCGGCACGTCGTCGCTCTCCAAGCGCGCTGCGAGCCGTACCGCGGCCGCGTCTCGGGAAGAGCCGCTCAGCCGATCGAGCGCGACGAGCGCATCGGCCGTCGACGCCGGCAGCCACCGGCGCGGTACGTCACTGAGGAGCATGCGGCGGAGGAAGCTCGCCGGGTTCGGATAGGGAAGCTCGCTCCCCGAGTCGAAGATGTCGATCGATTCTGGCTCGCTCTCGAGCGTGGCATACGGATCGGGAACCGCGCGTAGCCGGACGTCGATGCCCAGGGGAGCGAGCGACGAGACGACGATTGCAGCGAGCTGTTGACACGCTGGGCAGTCGTTTTGGACGAGCATGGTCGCAACCGTTCCCGCGGCTACGACTGGCGTGATGTGGTTCGCCGGCCGCGTGAGGCGCGAGGGCCGGTACCCGCGGACTGGGGGCGGCAGGAGTTGTGAGCTCGGTGTGTACCCGAATTGCTGCGCGAGCGCGGCGCGATCGAGAACGCGTGAGACCGCTTTGCGTACTCGCCGGCTGCGGAACAGCGGCCGCCCGGCGTTGAGCATCAGGTAGCCGACGCGGCGGACGGGCGTTGCGCGGTAGCGCTCGCCGCCGCGTTTGGCGGCGGCACTGCCTGGGCCCCAACGCCGAGCGACCGCGCCCGCGGGATCGAGAACGGCGCTCGAGCTGTAGCTGTAGATGAACACTCCATCCCAACTCTCCTTCTCGACGCGCCCTACAGCGGTCTCGTCGTCGATGCCCTCTCGCAGAGCGATCGCGTCGAGCGCATGTGGACGCGGGCCGTGATAGTTCGGGTTGCGCGTCAGGAGCACGTACTCGCTGTTGCTGAGCCCGGTCATCGTGTACGGACCGGCGGTCGCTGGCGCGAGCGTGGAAAGCCCGGCGTGGACGATCGGCGTGTCTAACGGAACGGGACAGAAGAACGGTAGGGAGAGCCGCTCGAGAAAATCGGCGGAGGGTGCTTTGAGCGTGAAGCTGATCCTCTCTCCAGCGACACGGATACCGGAGATGTGGGTACGTGATCCGGTCCGGTAGGAGGCTACGCCTCGTAGGTCGAGGAGATATTTCGTGCCCGGCGCGTCGTCGTCGAGCTTTGGTGAAAGGGCGCGCTCGATTCCGTAGCGGATCGTGTTTGCGGTGACGAGCGCATTCGAGGGAGGTGCGAATCGATAGCCGTCGCGCACCCTGAAGGTGTACGTTTTCCGATCGGCCGACAGTGTGGGCATCGCGGTCGCGAGCTCGGGCTGGAGCCGGAAGCCGTCGGGAGGCGCCGCGTCGGGGTAGCGAAGCAGCGAGGCACAGGTGGCCCGCTCGACCTGACGTGCGAAGGGATTCTCCGCGAGTGCCGTATCGGCCGGGTCGAATTGATAGATCGGGACGATGAAGCGTCCCACGTCGCCCTTCAACTGCTCGATCTGGTCTGCCACGGTCTTCCCCGGCTCGATCACGACGAGCACCTCGCGACCGAGGGCGGTGACCGAATTGAGTGGGTGGCCGAACTGAAAGACTCGCTCACTCCCCGAGGCCGCATCGATCCCGGTGACGGAGCCGGCGTCTTGATTCACGACCCAGAGCGTGCCATCGGCGAATGAGACATCGTGCGCCCCGTCCCCGGTCTCGTAGGCCGCGACGATCCTGCCGCGCTGGTCGATCTTGTAGACGGTGCCCTTGGTCTCGTTCGTGGCCCACGCGAACCCCCCGCCGACCGCCAGGTTGGTCACAGGTGCCGGCACGGCAGCCGTCGCGGTCACCGTGTTGGTGGCCGGATCGATACGGAGCACCCCGGCAGCATTCGAGGTGACCCAGACCGCACCCTCGCCGTAGGCGACCGCCCACGGGATCAAGATCGAGATGCGGCGCTGTACGCGGCTCGTGGCGGGGTCGACGCGCAGCAGTTGGCTCTCTTCGTTGCTGGCTATCCAGAGGGAACCGGCGCCGCGCGTGATTCCGGCGAGGCCGGTTTTGTGCGTGGCCGACACGAGCCGATGCCGGTCGACTTCCAAGCCCGTCCGCGCGTCGAGGCGGACGAGGTCGTGGACCCCAACGAACCAGATGTTTGCGCCGTCGGGGAGGTAGCCGCCGACATCTACGCCGATCGGTGAGGGGATGCGCTGCACGATCTTCCCCGTGTGCGGGTCGATGCGCGAGAAGAGCAGGGGGTCAAGGCTCGTGACCCACAAGCTCCCGGCGCCCGTATGCGCTTCGACGGGCTGCGAGATCGCGGTTGCCGGGAGCGTCGATAGGACGCGGCCGGTGTGGGAGTCGATGATCGCGACGCCCGGGTCGAGTCGCCGCAGCGGGACAGTCTCATCGCGCGTGAGCGCGATGGCCGCGGCCGCGATCGCCGCGACGAGGATCACGGTCCCCCCGCCTGCGACGAGTCGCCACCCGTGACGCGCTCGCTGGATGCGCAATGCGGCGGGCTCGTCGCGGTCGAGCGCCAGGTCCTGGCGTAGCAACTGCTGCTCGAGATCGAGCAGCGAGCGGCTCGGCTCGAGACCAAGCTCCTGCCGCAGCCTACCCGCGCCCCGGCGGTAGGCCTCGAGCGCGTCCGCCTGGCGACCCGATCGATACAGGGCCGTCATCGGTGACCGAGCAGATGCTCGCGATACGGATGCGCGGCGACGAGCGGCTCGAGCTCCGAGATGACGTCGCGATGGCGGCCGAGCTCGAGGTCTGCCTGGATGCGCTTCTCGAGCGCGAGCAGGCGCCGCTCCTCGATGATCGCGATCTCGGCTTGCGCCCATGGCTCGAGCGCGAAATCCTCGAGCGCATGCCCGCGGAAGAGAGCGAGGGCAGAGCGGAGCGTCGGCGCCGCCTCGGAGGGCGCCGTTCCGGCCGCCTCGGCGAGGAGCACCTCGAAGCGATCGAGGTCGAGCTCGCCTGGCGCGACAGCGAGCACGTACCCACGATGACGAGTGACGATCCGCTCCTCGCCGAGGACTTTCCGCAGCCGCGATACGTAGACCTGCACGCTCTTCTGCGCCGTGTGAGGGAGGACTCCCGTCCCAGACTGCCTCGATCAGCCGCTCGGACGTGACCGGTCGTCCGCGGGCAAGGAGCAGCAGCGCGAAGAGAGCACGCTGCTTGGCGCCGCCAAGACTGATCGGGCGCCCCTCGTGGAGCGCCTCGACTGGCCCCAGTATGCGGAACTCCAAGCGACCTCTCCTTCGACTGCGCGCGACCGTACCGCGGGTGCGGTGCCGACATCTACCGCGCGTTAGGTCCGGATGCGGTCGCTTGCAACCGGCCCGGCGCATGGTTCGCGGCATGCACTCCCGCACCCTCAGCGCGGCTCTCGCCCTGATCGCGATGAGCGCGATCCCGGACGAGGTCGTAGGCGCCGGAACGCCACCCTCGAGCGGCCAGCCGAGCGGTCCCTTCGTCGTCCGGGTCGAGGGCGGGAATTTCCACTGGAGTGACGCGGCGATCGGCGCGGTCGGCGGCTTCGGGGTTGCACTCGTGATTGCCGGAGGCACTTCCCTGGCTCGCTCGGCCGCTGTGGCCGCGCGGCAGCTCGAATCCCACGACGATGGAGACAGGACATGAAGAGGTTCTTGGTGAGAACGGTCGTCGCGCTGGCCGCGCTGTCGGGCGCCGCCGGCGTCTCGCTCGCGACGGCTCCGGGGCAGAACGGCAAGCTCGTATTTCAGAAGCAAGCTGGGAACCACGTGCAGCTCTTCTCCCTCTCGCCCGAGGGGACGGGGCTGCTCCAGCTGACGCGCTTCGGATCGACCGATGCCCTCTGGCCCGCGTGGTCGCCCGACGGAGCGAAGATCGCATTCGAACGCGACTACGCGAATCACGCTGCGATCGTCACGATCAATGCCGACGGAACCGGCGTTCGTGTGCTGACTCCGAAGGGCATCAACGGCGAGCCGTCCTGGTCGCCCGACAGCAAGCAGATCACGTTCGGGAGATACATCCCGGGTCGCGAAGCGTCGATTCTGATCATGCAGGCGGACGGGCAGAACCTGCGGCGCGTCACGAAGAACCGGATTCCGGCCGGAGATCCCTGTAACTGCCTAGGCCAGGGATCGTCCGTTTTCTCGCCCGACGGCAAGCGGATTGCATTCACCTGGGCGAAGGGCGAACGGAAGAGCGCCGTCTTCACAGTGAACGTCAACGGCTCCGGCCTCAAGCAGGTGACGCCGTGGGGGCGCGGCGTGGCCGACAAGATCGACTGGTCGCCCGACGGTTCGCGGATCCTGCTTTCGATGCCCGAGTTCGGCCGCCCGGGAGTCTCGGCGAACGTCTACTCGGTTCGCAGAGACGGATCCGACCTGGAGCAGCTCACCCACGACACCGGCGGCACCATCGAGAACGGGGCCGATTCGTGGTCGCCCGATGGGCAGAAGATCATCTTCGTCAGCAATCGCGACGGTACGTACAGGACGTATTCGATGAACGCCGACGGCACCGGCGCAGCCGCAATCCCGAATGCCGATGACGCCATCTGATCAGCTGGAGCAGCAGCCTCGCGAGCTAGCGCGAGGCACGATCCGCGGCGGTGGGCGCGATGCGTGCTCACCGTCGCGGCTCGGTGCCGTTGCCGTATCAGCGTCGAACGGTGCGACCAAAGCTGCGGGCGCCGGTCGTGAGTCAGACGCCAAAAACGGAACATACTGCTGAACATACCCGTGACGCTCGCCGACGCTCTGGAATGTCCCTCGATGTCCGGAGTCTTCGACGAGCCGCTCGGACGAACGCCAGCGACTCGTTCGCCGTATTCGGCTACCTGACTCCCTGCGAGTTATGCCAAGGCGTCGGGCGGGTTCGACGCTTCCGCAGGGCCGACTGTCGGCCCAAGCCCGAATATAGCCGCTGGACGATCGATGACGCCCACGCGCCTAGCGTGTGATGCGCACCGGGACGCCGGGCGCGATGTGTGCAGCCAGCCAGCGGATGCTCTGGTCGTCGAGGCGGATGCAGCCGTGGGAGCTCGCGGTGCCGAGGCTCGCCTGTGAGATGGCGAGGCCGTGGATGGCGATCTGCCCGGAGCCTCCTTCGAATTCCTGTAGCACGTCGGAGTGCGCGCTCAGCGCGAGAGCATAGGGCGCCACCGGGGCTGCCGGGGGCATGCGCACGCTCTCTTCCACGAAGAAGAGCCCGTGCGGAGTCGGTGTCGATGGCTTGCCGACGATCGCGATGAGGCTGCGACGAGGCGGCCGTGGTGGAAGACGAGGACTCGCCGGCTGGCTGTTCGTACGACGATGCGCCAGCTGGTCTTCACGAGATCGTGCCGGCCCGCTGCGATCCAGCCTCGGCTGCCGTTCGGCCGGCCGGGCAAGAGCACGTGCAGCAATTGATCGCCGTCGGGCGTCGCGGTGCGGCCGATGACGGGCAGTGCGGTTTGGACACCGGTTATCGGACGGCTCGGCCGAAATTGCGCGGCCGCCGGAGAGCGGCACGCCCTTCGGGGAGAGCAGCCTGCGCGCCGCGTACAGGAGGGCGACCTCGGACGTGCGGGATGCGCGGGAGGGCTGCTCGTCGCGCATCCGCGGTGCTCGTGATCAGAGCTATCGCGCCGGCAGTCGCGAGTGCCACCGACGAGGCCGACAGACGCGAGCGGCAGGCGTCGGCACGGAAGGCGTGCGTGGGCCGGAGCCGCATGGCGGTCTACGCGAGCTTCTCGAGCGTGACCGACGCGTTCGCGGTCGCCTGCGTGCCGCCGATCGGCGTGGCGAGGCCGATCGCGGCCGCCGACGAATGGTTGACGACGGTGAGGACGTCTCCGGCTGCGAGCGCGAGGATCGCCTGACCGGTGTTCTGCTGGGTGCCTGCGCCCGAGCCGTAGGTCGTTCCGGGCACGACGCACGCCGTTGACGAACAGCGACATCTGGTTGGGCTCGGTACCCGATACCGAGAATGTCGACCTTGTACACGCCGGCGTTCGCGACGTTGATGCCGGCAGCGCCCGCTGACATGTGTGATGCCCGGCGTCATGACGCCGTTGGAGTCGAACGTGACGGTGCCTCGATCGCCACCGTCTCGCCGGACAGGTTGTAGATGTAGGCGTACTCGGCGAGTCCGCCGGCAGGGCCGGCAGGGCCCGTGGAGCCCGTGGCCCGCGGGCCGGCCGGGCCGGCGACGGTCGAGTCTGCGCCGGCCGCTCCGGCGGTCCCGCCGGCGCCGGCCGGGCCCACAGCCCCTGCCGCGCCTGCGGCTCCCGCCGGACCGGGCACCGTCGAGTCTGCGCCGGCCGGGCCGGCAGGGCCCGCCGGGCCGGCAGGGCCGCCGGCGCCCGCCGGGCCGGCGACCGTCGAGTCGGCGCCGGGTCGGGCCGGCCGGGCCGGCAGGGCCCGCCGGGCCGGCGGGACCCGCAGCGCCCGCGGGGCCGGCCACCGTCGAGTCGCACCGGGTCGGGCCCGTCGGGCCTGCGGGGCCCGCGGGGCCGGCTGGCGCCCGCCGGGCCGGCAACGGTCGAGTTCGCGCCGGCCGGCGCCGGCGGGGCCGGCTGCGCCGGTTGCGCCGGCTGGGCCTGGCACCGTCGAGGCTCGCCCCTGTCGGGCCTGTCAGGCCGAGAGCCCCCATGACTCCCTGTACGCCCTGAAGCCCCGGGAGGCCGTCGGCGCCCTGCGGACCCATCCCTCCGGTTGCGCCTCGGGGGCCCGCGACGCCCCGTGCCCCGGCGCGACCACGCGCGCCGGTCGGGCCCGCCGGGCCTCTCAGCCCGCGCGGGGCCGGCGGGAGCATCTGGAACGGGCATGTTTGCCTCGTCGGACGGCAGCAGGGCACGCGGCCCGACGCCGCCGGTGAAGATCACGCGGTCACACGGCGGGAGCGGACGCGTCGGACAGGCTGCAGCGTCGGCAAGGCTCGCTGACGTGCAAACGCCGCCAGCCGCGGCGATCGCGTAGACCGCCAGCCTGCGGTGTGAAGGAGGGGCATGTCGACCTTTTCCGGCTCGGGTCCGCGTCGCGGGCCTCGAATCCCATTGGATGAGTGGGGCGGAGGCGGAGCGAGTCAGCCCGGGGCTGAGGTCAACAGGCAAAGCGACCGTCTGAAGGAACGATCGACAGAAGTGCGCCCGAGCTTGAGCGCGCGCTCGCACAGCGTCGGATGACCGGTGTCCGAACTGCGCTACGTCGCCGGTGGCGCCGCGCACGCGCTATCCGCGCGTGATCTCCCGGGAGACCTCGGTGGGGCGGTCGAAGGTCCGGTCGGGCAGCCCCTCGAGCGTTTGGATGATCTCCTCGTCGGCGCCGTGGCGCCGAGCGTGCTCGACGAGGGTGTCGCGATCGGCCGGGTAGTCGACGCCGTCGAGGTACTTCTGAGCCTGGATGAAGTCGGGATTGTCTGCCATGACCGCGAATCCTCATGAGGCAGGGCCGTAAACCTGATTCGTCGCCATTCCCGATTCGGCAAGCGCGGCGCATGACCGGCGCGCGGTCGTCCGATGGGATTCGCAGCGCCTGTTTGCGATGCACGCGCCCGGGCATGCGTGGCCATGACTGCCATCCCCTTCATCCTCATCCTCGTCCTGCTCGCGGCCGCGATCACGCTCGTCGTGCCCGGCGGAGTCTTCGTCGCGCCCGTGCTGCTCGTGATAGCGATCGTGTGGGCCGTCGTGCGCATGGTCGGCTCGCGCCGCGACAGCACGGCTGCCGGGCCGCGCTAGTCCGAAGCGGCTCGCCGGGGCCCGACGGTGCCGCGGGCGACGTCGAAGACGTGGATCTCATCGCAGTGTCCCCGGCCGGGCAGCTGCCGTCCTGGCGATCAGGCCGGGCCCGCGAGACGGGTACGCTCATCATCGATGACCGTGACCCTCGCCAGCCGGCACGATCTACGCTGCCGGCGTTCAGGCGCGTCGCCTGGGGAGGCGAGCCCCTCGCCCTCGCTCCGGAGATCCCGGCGCGCATGGCCGCGGCGCGAGCGGCGTTCCTGGCACTGCTCGATGACGAGCACACGACGGTGTACGGCGTCACGAGCGGCTTCGGCGACCGCGCCACCCTGCGGCTCTCTGCGGAGGAGCGGGCGGAGCAGGCGAAGGAGTCCACCGACCGCGGCGTCTCCTTCGGCGAGCCCCTGCCCGAGCGCGTGACGCGAGGGATCGTGTTCGCCCGGCTGGCGAACCTGGTGGACGGCCACGGCGCCGTGCGGCCGCAGGTGGCGGAGGCGGTCGCGGGGATGCTGCGCGGCGGCGAGCTGCCTCGGGTGCCGTCACAGGGGAACGGCGGCTCGGGCGAGATCCTCGCGCTCGGACATCTCTTCGATCCGATGGGCCGGAGCCTCGGCCTGGAGGAGAAGGATGGCAACGCCCTGGTCAACGGCTCGCCCTGCGGCGCCGCGCTGCTCGCCGACGGCGCGCTCGCGGCGGAGGGCCGCCTCGCGCTCGCGTACGAGGCGCTCGCGCTCTCGGTGGAGGCGTTCGCCGCGCCGCTCGAGGCCTACGATCGCGAGCTCGCCGGCCTCTGGGGGACGAGGGCGAGACGGCCGCCCTCGAGCGCCTGGGCGCACTGCTCGCAGGAGCGCGCGGCGAGCGAGCGGGTCACCAGGCGCCCGTCAGCTTTCGCATCCTTCCGCGCGTGCTCGGGCAGGCCGAGCGGGCCCTTGCGGCCGCACGGCGGAGCGCGACATCCTCGCTCGCGTCCGTCACGGACAATCCCGTCTTCCTGCCCCCGTCACCTGCGCACCCGAGCGGGCGCGTCTTCAGCACCGGCGGCTATCACAATGGCGCGGCGCCCCAGATGCTGCACGCGCTGACGGTCGTCTATGCCGATCTCTGCCGTCTCGCCGAGCGGCACGTCGAGGCGCTCTGGATGGGGCCGGGCAAGAGGCAGTCCGTCGCTGTCGAGGAGTTCCTCAGCCTGGCGCTGATGGTGACCGCGGGCTGGGCGGAGGAGGCGGTCGGCCGCCGCACAGCCGCCGATCCTGCCCCGCAGCGGGCCCGGTCAGAACGACGTCGGCGCCCCGGCATTCCTGGCCTGGCGGCGGAACGCCACCGCCGGCGCCGCCCTCGAATCGTGCCTCGCCCTGCTGTTCGCGAGCGCCACGCAGATCATCCTCGCCGACGAGATCCCGGTCGCGCCCCCGTTGCACGACCGCTGTGCGCGCGTGACCGCGATCTGCCCGATCGTCACGCGCCCCTACGACGCCTCGACCGCGGCTCTGGCCGCGAGCCTCGACGACGAGGTCTTCGGCTCGCGCGCCTCCTGACGCGGCAGTCCGACCGCGCCCTCCTCTGTTCGCCTCGGCCTCATGGCCACCCGTATCACCACTCGAGCGCGCAGTTCTGACGCTGCATAATCCGGGGTCAGGCACGCATAATGCGTGCCTGACCCCGGATGCGCCTCCGTTGCCGCCACCCGGAGGCCGTCACGGGCGACCGGGATGTGTCGTCGCGGACTTCGCGCCGCCGTTCGGGGCACCCGCTCAGCTCTGCGTGCGGCAGTCGAGCCGGACGACGCCCGCGAAGCCCTCGTAGTCCCACTCCACACCGCCGTCGTCGCCGACGAGCTGGAGGTCGGGGAAGCGCCGCGCGAGCGTCTGGAACGCCACGCCGAGGCCGAGCCTCGCAAGGGCGGCTCCCAGGCAGTAGTGGGCACCGGCGCCGAACGCGAGCTGCTTGCCGGGCTCGCGGTCGATGTCGAGCTCGTCGGGGTTCGCGTAGCGCTTCGGGTCGCGGCAGGCGGCCACGATGTTGGCGGACGCGACCTGGCCGGCGCGCAGCTGGACGTCCTGGCAGACCATGTCGTCCGCCGCGAGACGCGCGACGTTCTGCGCGGGCGGCGCGAGCCGCAGCACCTCGGTCGCGGCTGTCACGGCCGCCTCGGGCCGCTCTGCGAGCGCGGCGAGCTTGCCGTGCGAGACGAGCACGTACGCGCCCGTGCTGACGGCCTTCGCCGTCGCCTCGAGGCCCGCGAAGACCATGTTGGCGGCAAGTGCTCGGATCTCCTCGGTGCTCAGGCCCTCGACGGCGGACTCCGAGGCGAGCAGGGAGACGAGGTCGTCGGCAGGCTCGGCGCGCCGCGCTGTGAGCAGGGCGTCCATGTAGTCGAGGATCTCGACGGCCGAGCGCTCGGCGCGCGCGCGCCGCTCGGCGCTCATGAACGGGAAGAACGCGCGGGCGAGGTCGAACGCCCAGGCGGTCGCGCGCCCCAGCATCCTCGTCGGGGATGCCGACGAGACGGCAGGCGACGCGGCCGGCGTAGGGCACCGCGAACGCCGGCCAGAAGTCGAATGTCTCGCCCAGCGGGATCGCGTCGCAGAGCTCGTTCGCCGCCCGTTCGAGGTCGGGCCGGAGGCGCTCGATGCGCTTGGGCGTGAACTCGCGGTTGACGACGCCCCGGATGCGCTTGTGCTCCTTCGCGTCCTTCGCGAACATCAGGTGCGTCCAGAGCTCCCAGAGCGGGCCGCTCTCGACGCCGGACAGCTGAAGCGTCGGCAGCGCCACTGCAGCGAAGCGCGAGTCGTTGAGCACTCCCTCGACGTCGACCTCGGACATGAAGTCGATGACGGCGCCGTGCTCGTCGGTCACGACGTCCGCGCCCGCCTCGAGCACGCGGCGCCGGCGCTCGAGCGGCGGGACGTCGGGCGAGAAGGGCGACTCCTCGAGTGGAAACACGTAGGGCTCACGCACGTCGCTCCTCCTCCGATGTCGTCATGCGGCCGCGCATCCACGGGACGAGGCCGCCGCTCTGGACGAGCTCGACCATGAACGGCGGCAGTGACGCGGCCTGGAAGGCGCGGCCGTCCACGTCGATCGCGCCGGACTCGACCTCGATGCCGATCTGCGAGCCGGGCCGCGCCGCGACGACCGCTGCGGGGCAGGGGATCGCGAGCAGCCCGAGGTTGATGCAGTTGCGCTGGAAGATGCGAGCGAAGCTCGTGGCGATCACGCAGCGGATGTCGGACGCGCGCATCGCGGCCGGCACGTTCTCACGCGAGGAGCCCGTGCCGAAGTTCGCGCCGCCCACGAGGATCGTGGGCCCGACCAGCTGATCGCGGAGCGTCGGATCGAGGCCTTCGAAGAGGTGCTTGGCCATCTCGTCGTCGTCGAGGATGCCGATGTAACGGCCCGGGTAGAGGACGTCGGTGTCGACGTCGTCGAGGCGGATCACGACCGCCGTGCCCTCGATCCTCATGCCGGCACCCGCCCGCCGACGTCGGCGGGATGGACGATCTCGCCCGCGACCGCCGCTGCGGCGGCCACCCACGCGTTGGCGAGGTGCACGAAGGCCTCGTTCGAGCCCATGCGTCCCTTGAAGTTGCGATTCGTGGTCGTGATGGCGCTCTCGCCCGGGGCGATGATGCCGCTGTGCCCTCCCAGGCAGGCCCCGCAGGTCGGCGTCATGACCATGCAGCCCGCTTCCACGAAGAGGTCGAGCAGTCCCTCGGCGAGCGCTTGCCGGTAGACCTTCTGCGACGCCGGGACGACGATCGCGCGGCAGTCGCGATGCACGCTGCGGCCGCGCAGCAACTCGGCCGCCTGGCGCAGGTCCGTGATCGTGCCATTGGCGCAGTTGCCGATGTACACCTGGTCGATCTTGCGGCCCGCGGCCTCGCCGACCGGGACCACGTTGCCCGGCGAGTGGGGGAGGGCGACGAGTGGCTCGAGCCCCGCCAGATCGATGCTCACGCGGCCCGCGACCTCGGCGTCCTCGTCGCTCCGCTCCGGCGTCCAGGAGCGGTCGCTGCGGCCCTCGAGATAGGCGGCGGTGATCTCGTCGGCGGGGAAGATCCCCGTGTCCGCTCCTGCCTCGACCGACATGTTCGAGACCGCCATGCGCTCGTCGATGCCGAGCGCCGCGGCGCCCTCGCCGACGAACTCCAGCGCCATGCCGGTGGCACCTGCCACGCCGATCTCGGCGATCAGGGCGAGGATCAGGTCCTTGCCGGTGACGAACTCGCCCTTCTCGCCCGAGTACTCGACGACGATCGTGCCCGGCACGATCTGCCAGAAGCTGCCGAGCGCCATCGCTCCCGCGATGTCGGTGGCGCCCATCCCCGTGCCGAAGGCCCCGAGCGCCCCGTAGGTGCAGCTGTGCGAGTCGGCACCGACGATCATGGAGCCGGGCACGACCCAGCCCTCCTCGATCAGCACGGTGTGCTCGATGCCGCCGCGGCCCTGGTCGTAGTAGGCGACGCCCTGGTCGTCGCACCACTGCTTGAGCGTCTTGAGCAGCTCGGCGGCGCGGATGTCCTTGGCCGGCATGAGGTGGTCGGCGACGATCACGACCTTGCTCGCGTCGAAGACGCGCTCGCACGCCCATCTTCACGAGCTCGCGCGCCGCGTGCGGGCCGCCGAGGTCGTTGGCCATCACCACGTCGCAGCGCACCATGGCGAAGTCGCCGGGAGCGAGGTCGTCCGCGTCGGCGTGGGCCAGGAGGATCTTCTCTGCGAGCGTCCGGCCCATCAGGACGCGCCTCGTCGCGCGAGCGCGGCGACGACGGCGTCGCCGAACTCGCTGGTCGTGGCGGAGCCGCCGAGATCGATCGTGGGCGTCGAGCGCAGCGTCTCGTCGACGACCTCGTCGAGCAGCCGGGCCTCGTGGGCGCAGCCGAGGCCGTGCTCGAGCATGAGGACCGCCGAGCGCAGCATCGCTGCCGGGTTGGCGACGCCCTGGCCCGCGATGTCGGGGGCCGAGCCGTGGATCGGCTCGAAGATCCCCGGCCCGGCCTCGCTCAGGCTCGCCGAGGGCGCCAGCCCGACGCCTCCGGTGGCGACGGCGGCAACGTCCGAGAGAATGTCGCCGAAGGTGTTCTCGGTCAGGAGCACGTCGAAACGGCCCGCGTCGCGCACGAGCTGCATCGCCGCGTTGTCGACGAGCATCGTCTCGAGCCCGACGTCGGGGTAGGCCTTCGCAACCTCATCGACGACCTCGCGCCAGAGCTTCGACGTCTCCAGGACACCGTGCTTGTCGGCGAGCGTGACCTGCCTCCGCCGGCCTTGTGCCAGCTCGAAGGCGCGCCGCGCGATGCGCTCGACCTGCCAGGGGTGGTACTCGAGGGTGTCGAACGCCATGCCGTCGATCAGCCGGCCCTTGCGCCCGTAGTAGAGGCCGCCCGACAGCTCGCGCACGATCATGACGTCGACGCCGTCGCCGCGCACCGGCCGCAGGTTGGCGAACACCGAGAGCGCCCTGCGGAGTGCGAGCAGCCCTTGCTCGGGGCGCACGGCCGCGCGCTCGTAGCGGGGCAGGCCGACGGCGGCGAGCAGCACCGCGTCGGCCCCGAGACAGGCCTCGAGCGTCGCCGGGGGCAGCGGCTCGCCCGTCTCGCTCATCGCGGCACCCCCGAATGGGCGCTGCTCCAGCTCCAGCTCGAGCGGCAGCGCCTCGAGGGCGCGGATCGCCTCCCGCATCACCTCCGGGCCGATGCCGTCGCCGGCCAGGCAGACGACCGTCTTGCTCATCGGGCCGCTCCCGCGGAGGCGGGTGCGAGCCTGCCGACGAGCTCCGCGACGAAGTCCTCGTAGCGCTCGCCGAAGTCGGCGGCGGTGGGCAGCGAGCCGCTGATGAACTTCGTGAGCTGGGGCATGACGTACGGGAAGACCGTGATGGAGACGAGCGCCAGCGCGAGCAGCTCGGCGTCGAGCTCGGGATCGAGCTCTCCCGCTGCCTGTGCGACGCGCACGCTCTCGACGTGGCGCCGCCACGAGCCCGCGCGCTCCTCTTCGCGCACGAACGCGCCCTCGGAGCCGGCCTCGAGGGCCTCGAACGCCAGCAGGCGCTGCCAGCGAATGCCGGTCGGCTCGCTGCCGCGCGCGACCATCAGCCGGAGCTTCTCGACGATCGTCTCGCACTCGGCCTCTGCCTCGATGCGCTGGCGCGACTCGCCGATCATGTGTCCGAGCACCTCGTTGTAGAGGCCGAGCTTGCCGCCGAAGTAGTAATAGACGAGCTGCTTGTTGGCCTTGGCCCGGCGCGCGATCTCGTCGACGCGCGCGCCCGCGAGGCCCTTCGCGGCGAACTCGCCCGCGGCGACGCGCAGGATCCGCTCGCGCGTCTCCTCCGGCGGACGCTCAGCGTCCTCGGCGTATCTCGCAACCTCGACGGTCTCCACGGCGGCGCACCTCGTTCCACGAGCTCGACCCGGAGCGTTCTCAACCAACTGGTTGAATACCAGATCCGGGCCGCCGAGGACAACTCCGCGGGCCGGCAGGAATACTCGCCGGACAACGCGGGTAAGAGGATGCTCCATGTCAGCGGGCCGTTTCGCGCGCCCGCCGGCGCCGTGCAGCACGACCGGGCTCGACGGAGGGCGCATGCTCGAAGCTGTGATGTTCTGGAACGAACCGAACAACAAGTCGCATTGGGACTTCGAGACGCACGATCCCGAGTGGGAGATCTTCAGCGAGATGGTGCGCGGCGCAGGCGAGGCGGTGCGCGCAGAGAGCCCGGCGCTGCGGCGCGTGCTCGGTGGCATGTCGCCGATCGATTCGGGCTTCGTGACGCGCATGCGCGATCACGGTGTGCTGGAGGCCGTCGACGCGATCGCGATCCACGGGTTCCCGCTCGACTGGAACCACTGGCAGATCGACGAGTGGCCTCAGCGCCTCGAGGAGATCCAGGGGCTGGTCGACATGCCCGTCTGGGTCTCGGAGGTCGGGGTCTCGACCTTCGGCGCGGAGGAGGTTCAGTCGTTCGGCGTGGATCGCACGGCCGAGCTGCTGATCGGACGGGCGCCGCGGATCCACTGGTACTCGCTCTACGACCTGCCGCGCGCCTGGCCGGCTACGACCCGGCACCGCGAGGCCGAAGGCTCGTCCTACTACCGCCACTTCTATCTCGGCCTCGTGCGCGAGGACGGGACGCCGAAGCCCGCGCTGGAGCGCTTCCGCGCGTACACGCCCGACCTCGGCATCTGCCAGTGGTTCCACTTCGAGGATCACCGGCTCGACGCTGCAGTGCGGCTGCTCAGGGACATGGGCGTGACCGACGTGCGCACCGGACTGAGCTGGGCCGATCGCTTTCGTCCCGGTGCACTCGACTGGTTCGACCGGCAGATGAGCGCGCTCGAGGAGTTCAACGTCACGGCGACCCTGTGCTTCACGCCCGAGCACCTCGGGCTCGAGGCCCATCACAGCAGTCCACCCGTCGATGTCGGCGGCTTCGCGGAATTCGCCACCGAGATGGTGCGGCGCTACGCGCCCCCTGCCGGCCCCGTCGCCGCGGCGCAGACGGTGCGATCGCAGGTCGCCTCCGCATGACCGGGCGCGAGCCGATCGGGATCCTGACGTTCCACCGCTGCATCAATCACGGCTCCTACTGGCAGGCGCGCTGCCTGGTGGAGGGCCTCCGCGCACGCGGGCGGGCGGCGGTGATCCTCGACCACCGCTGCGAGCGCGCGGATGGCGCGGAGCGCGCCTGTGCGCTCGAGCCCACGTTGCCGACGCCGGTTCCCAGCGGCGACCGCCCGCGCTATCACGCCAAGCTGCTGAAGTTCCAGCGCGCGATCTCGGGCCTCCCTCTCTCGGCCGCCTTCGACCTGCACGACCCGTCGCGCATGCCGCGGCTCGACACCGTCGTCGTCGGCAGCGACGAGGTCTGGAACCTGCGCCACCCCTGGTACGGCGGCGCCACCGCGTTCTTCGGCGCCGGCATTCCCGCCCGCCGGCTCGTGTCGTACGCCGCCAGCTTCGGCAACTACGACGCAGCCGACGGGTCTCGAGCAGCGCTGGTCCGACAGCCTGCGAGCGTTCGTGGCGATCGCCGTGCGCGACGACAACTCCCGGGCGATCGTCGCAGGCGCGCTCGGCGAGATGCCGAGCATGGTGCTCGACCCGTGCCTGCAGTTCCCGGCCGACCCCGAGGGAGCCTGGGAAGGCCCCGACGAGCCCTTCGCAGCCGTCTACGGGCACAACTTCTCGGACGAGTTCGCCCGCGAGGTGCGGCGCTGGGCCACGGCGCGCGGCCTCCCTCTCGTGAGCATCGGCTACCGCAACGACTGGGCCGACGTGCAGTGGCTCGAAGCGGGGCCGCACGACTTCGCCCACGCCATGGCACGGGCGTCCGCTGTCGCCACGAACTTCTTCCACGGCTGCGTGTTCGCGCTCCGCAACGAGCGGCCGTTCGTGTGCGAGGCCTCGCCGTACCGCGGCATGAAGGTGCGAGGCCTCGTGTCGCAGGTCGGTGCGGAGCATCGCCTCGTCGACGCGGGGACGCCCTCCTCGGAGTACGACTGCCGGCTGCGCGAGCCCGTGGAGCCTGCGGTCGTCCGCAGGATCGGCCTGCTGCGGGAACGATCGGCCCGCTATCTCGATGCCGCGCTCGGGTGACCCCGCGCAGGGCGGCCGAGGCGCACCGGCGCGCCTGAGCCCGGCGGAGATCGTCGGCTCCGGGCTCTGCATCGGCTGTGGCAGCTGCGTCGCGAACCTGCCTGCGACGGCAGAGGCCGGCGCCGCGCGGATGGCATTCGACGCCCACGGGCTGCTCGCCCCCGCCGCGCCGGACGCGTGGCTGCGGCGGCGCAGCGAGGAGTTCGCCGCGACGTGCCCGTTCTCGCCGGCGGCGGCCGACGAGAACGAGCTCGCGGCATCCCTGTTCCCCGCCGCCGCCATGCGGCACGGCGCCACCGGGCGCTTCATCTCGGCGCACGTCGGCCACGTCCGGGAGCCCTCGTTCCGCGCGGACGGAAGCTCGGGCGGCCTGGTGACGTGGGTGCTCGCCGAGCTCTTCCGCCGTGGCCTCATCGACGGTGCCGCGCACGTCGCGCCCGTGACGCAGCGGGCGCCCGGGGAGCCGTTCTTCCGCTACCGCGTCGCGCGCTGCGTCGAGGACGTGCGGGCGGGGGCCAAGTCGCGCTACTACCCCATCGAGATGTCGGCGGTGATCGACGAGATCCGTGCGACGCCGGGCGTCTACGCGGTCGTCGGCGTCCCCTGCTTCATCAAGGCCGTGCAGCTCCTGCGGCGCCGCGACCCGGTGTTGCGCGAGCGCATCGCGTTCACGCTCGGCCTCTTCTGCGGCCACATGAAGAGCGCGCGCTTCGTCGAGAGCCTCGCGTGGCAGATGGGCGTCGGCATCGACGACGTCGAGGCCGTCGAATTCCGGCGCAAGGACAGCTCCCGCCCGGCCAGCACCTACACCGCCGAGCTCCGGCTGCGCGACGGCAGCGCGCGCGTGCGCGACTGGTGGAACATGGTCGACGGCGACTGGGGCGCCGGGTTCTTCCAGTGCTCGGCGTGCAACTACTGCGACGACGTCGTGGGGGAGACGGCGGACATCTCCTTCGGCGATGCGTGGGTGGAGCCGTATGCGTCAGACGGTCGCGGCACCAACGTCGTCGTGACCCGCTCCGAGATCGTCGACCGCCTCGTCTCGGCCGGCATCGCCGACGGGCGGCTCGAGCTCGAGCGCGTCGACGGCGACTTCGTCGAGCGCACGCAGGCCGCCGGGCTGCGCCAGCGTCGCGAGGGACTCGGCTACCGGCTGACGTGGCACCGCCGCGGCCTGACCCCGCGCAAGCGCGTCGCGCCGCGCGCCGACCAGCCGCTCCGGCGCAAGCTGATCTACCGTTCGCGCGCGGCCATCAGCGCCGGCAGCCACCGTCTCTTCCGCATTGCGCGCCGCACGGGGAGGCCCGCCGTCTACCTCCGCCCGGCAGGCGCCGCGCAGGCCGGGTACCACGCCCTCACATACTCGCGCGGGGCGCTCGGCACGCTCGTCGACCGCGTGCTGCCCCGGCCGTGACGTGACGACGTTCCTGCTGATCCGGCACGGCCTCCATGTCTTCGGCGGTGACCGGATCGCCGGGCGCACGGCCGGTGTGGAACTCAGCCCGAGCGGACGCGAGCAGGCGGACCGGCTCGTCGATCGCCTTGCCGCCCTGCCACTGGACGCGCTCTACTCAAGCCCGATGGAGCGCACCCTGGAGACGGCGCGGCCGCTCGCCGAGGCGCGGGGCTTGTCGGTGCAGGTCCGCGACGACCTCAGCGAGATCGACTACGGCGAGTGGACCGGCGCCGCGCTCGACGATCTCCGCGGCACGCGGCCCTGGGAGCAGTGGAACACCTTCAGGAGCGGTCACCGGGCTCCCGGCGGTGAGGCCATGATCGCGGTACAGGCCCGTATCGTCTCGGCGCTCCGGCTCCTCTGGGAGCAGCACGGAGACGCGTCGGTCGCCCTCGTGACGCACGGCGACGTGATCAGGGCTGCGCTCGCCCACTGCCTCGGCGCACCTCTCGATCTTCTGCTGCGCTTGGAGATCAGCACGGCGTCCGTGAGCATCCTCGACTTCACCGGCGACGGGCCCTACGTGCGCTGCGTCAACACCGCCGGCGTGCTCGCGGAGCCGCCCGGAGTCCGGTGAGCGAGCAGGCGCTCGAGCCGGGTGCGGTAGAACGCGAGCGCGCGTCCGGCCCGCTGCGACTCGGCGCCTCCCGCGTGGCAGGTCATCGTCGTCTGGCCGAGGCGGAACCCGGCGTAGGCGCATTCGTGAAAGCGGATCGCGGCGGCCGGGAGCGGGGAGCCCAGACAGCGCGCCGCCTCGGCCAGCAGCAGGTCCCGCGCGAGCCCCGTCGAGGTCCCATTCGATCAGCGCTCCCGCAATGTCCCAGGCGACGGACTGGACGCCGATCACGGTGTGGTCGCACGTGGCCGCTGCCGCCAGCTTGCGAAGCCCGCCGCGGCCGTCGCTGCGCCACTCCTGCGGTGCCATGCGGCCGTCGCCGTAAGTCGCGGAGTCCGCGCCCCCAGCCGCACCCCCGATGTCCACGCACGCGCGTTCGGCGACCTCGGGGCCGAGGCCCTCCCAGACGTTCCAGTACAGCATCTCGGCCAAGCGCTGCACGCCGGCGGCGTGCACGTCGCCATGCGCCGGCGGCCCGGCGGCATCCGCTGCGTAGCGCGCCAGGGCCCGGATCGTCGCCGCGCCGGGAGCGCCGCTGCGCGGAACCGCGCCCGCCAGCCAGGGGACCGCCACGAAGCCGTGCGCGATTCCCCACGGCTCGGGGCACCAGCCCTGCTCGGACCGCTCGCGGAGCACCGCGAACGTCCGCTCCGCCTCGGTGCCCTGGAACTTCCAGAGCACGCAGCGCCCGTCGGCCAGCACGCAGCGGTACTTGGTGCGCTCGAACGGCAGGTCGACAGCCGGCCACGAGTGCCGCGAGGGGTAGACGAAGCCTCGCCACGCGCCTCCGCCGGCATCGTCGATCCGCTCCACCGCGGCTCGCGGCGCGGCGCTCTCCACGGTGGCTTCGGCGAGCAGCCCGGTCAGTGACCGGCACCCCCAGCGCAGCGCGTCCGGCTCCGCGACGTAGCGCGGCGTCGCCGACCACCAGCGCCGCGTCGCCTCGCTCGCCAGCGCGCCTGGCTCCCCCCGGTGGCTCGGCAGGAACGCGATGCGAGAGGGCGCGATGCCGTGTGCGGCGAGGGCCGCGGCGACCGCCGCCATCGACGAGCCCGACAGCCCGGGGCCCTCGTCGGCGACGAGTGCCCAGCGGGCGGTGCCCACGCGGTCGGCGCGCAGCCGGGCCGTCCGCGCGGTGCTCGGCCCCGTCGGGCGGACGGTGAGCCTGCGCGCGTCCCAGCCTTCGGCCGCGAGGGCGGCGCGCACGACGGCCGAGAGCGTCGTGCCGATGCTGCGAATGCCCGCGACGACCACCTGCCGGTCGGGGTCGGCAGCGTGATCTGCAGACCAGGCGCGGGCAGCGACGCAGTACTGCTCCGGGAAGAGCGTGTAGTACGCGAATCCCTCCGGCGTCCTCACCGTGATTGGCAGGCGGCCGCACGCGGCGAGCGCCTGCAGCGCGTCTTCGAGCCGATGCTGGGCGTTCGCCGTCGCTTCAGGGGGCCGTCCGGCGAGCGCCCTCAAGGCAGCGATGAACAGCTCGGCCGCCGCGTCGGTCGCCGCCTCGGCGCACGCCGTCGCTCCGGCGGCAAGCGCCCCTTCCTCGTGGGCATCCGCGACGGCCTGCTCCAGGCAGCCGGCCTCGATCACGAGCCGTCGCACCCCGTCGAGCTCTGCGGCAGCGGTTGTCCGGCACGCAAGCCGCGCGCGCAGCGCATCCACCCGAGCTGCGACGGTCACCTGCTCCAGCGTGTCGCCGAAGACGATCACGGCTGAGCCGTCATCGCTCGCGAGAAGCTGTGGTCGCAGAGGTCGGCCATCGGTGAAGCCGACGCGGCTGGCGCGCGCCGGCCTGTCGTCGTGCTGATTGAGTGATCCCGCCATGGCGGGCGGTGCTAAACGTCGCCTGCGGACTGAGTGCGACAGAATCCCGTTGTACGCGGGCGGCGCGCCGTACCACCGGCTGCCGTTCCGGCCACCTCCATCGACCATGGCTGCTGAGGAATCCGTGTGAGCATCTCGACTCTCGGCATCGGGGCGGCATCGTTCCTCGCCTCGGCGGTGGAGTTCGTCGAGGCGCTCACGATCGTCCTCGCCATCGGCGTCGTGCGCGGCTGGCGCTCCGCGCTGTGGGGCGCCGCTGCCGCTCTCGCGCTGCTCGGGCTGCTCGTGGCGGCGCTCGGCCCGAGCGTGACGCAGCATGTCTCCCGTCACTGGCTCCAGCTCGTCGTCGGCGTGCTGCTGCTGACGTTCGGCCTGCAGTGGCTGCGCAAGGCGATCCTCCGCAGCAGCGGCCTGCTGGCGCTGCACGACGAGGACGCGACGTTCGTGGCAGAGGCCGGCGCGGCGCACGAGGCGCCGCGGGAGCGCCGGCTCGGCCTCGACTGGTATGCGTTCACGATCTGCTTCAAGGGCGTGCTGCTCGAAGGTCTCGAAGTCGTGTTCATCGTGGTCAGCTTCGGTGCGAGCTCGTCCGACCGGCGACCCGCCGTCGTGGGTGCCGCGACGGCGTTCGGGCTCGTGGCCGCGCTCGGCGTGGCAGTCCATCGGCCGCTCTCGCGCGTGCCCGAGAACCTCATCAAGTACGCCGTCGGCCTGATGCTCTCGACCTTTGGCCTGTTCTGGCTCGTCGAGGGGCTGAACGCCGTGGCCAAGAGCGGCCATCCCGTCGAGTGGCCCGGCGGCGAGGCCGCGCTGCCCGTCATCCTGCTGCTCTGGCTCGGCTGCTCGCAGCTCTGCGTCTCGCTGCTGCGCCGCCGGCCGCGCGGAGTCGCCGCGTGAGCCGCGTGCGGGCCTTCGGGCAGTTCTGGTGGGACTTCATCGTCGGCGACGAGTGGCGCTTCGCGGTGATCGTCGCGGTCACGACGGTGCTCGCCGCGCTCGCGGCCGCGAACGGCCGCATCGGCGGGGAGGTCATCGCCGTCGGTGTCGCGGTCGTGGTCGCCGCCGCGGTCTGCGCCGTGATCTCGGCCGACCGGCGCGCGGGTCGTTAGCTAGCCACCGGCGACGTCCCGCCGCAGGAACACGAGGTAGGCGCCCGCCAGCGCCACGCGCGGCGTAGATCGCCGAGACCCAGCCGCCGCGGCGTGATCGGCGCCCAGTCGATCGGCGTCCGCAGGAAGCCGTGCCAGGCGTCGAACTGCGTCGTCAGCAGGTACGGCTTGATCGCGCCGACGCCGGGAAGGATGCCGATCAGCTGCATCAGCAGCGCGGTCATCAGCGCCCCGACGACGGCGCCCGCCGAGTTGCGGGTGACGGTCGAGAGCAGCACGCCGATCGTCGTGATCGCGAGCAGCGGGAGCGCGTACACGCCGAGGCTCGCGAGCACGAGCAGGAGCCCGCGCCAGGCCGAGACGGTCGTCCCCGAGAGGCTCGTGATGGGGTTGAAGCCCCACGCGATCGTCGCCTCGGTGAGCGAGACGACGGCCATCGCCGCGAGCGCCAGCAGCGCGTAGGTGACGGCCGCGCCGACCTTGGCGGCGAACAGCTGCCCGCGTGTGACGCTGCGCGTGAGGATCGTCTTGAGCGTGCCGTTGCCGTCCTCCGCGGCGACGATGTCGCCGGCGACGAGCGAGGCGATCAGCGGGAAGAGCCAGATCGACCCGAACGTCAGCAGGACGAGCGGCGCCGCCAGGCCCGTGTCGCGCACGTACTGGCCGAACGGCACGTCGTTGGGGGCGCCGCTCTGCACGGCCAGCGCGACGACGAAGATCGTCGGCGCGATCGTCGCCGCCGCGAGGCCGAGGTAGGTGCGCTTCTGCGCGACGAGCTTGCGCAGCTCCCAGCGGTAGACCGAGAGCGTGCGCGGCATCACGCCACCCGCTCGAGCTCGGGGGCGGCTGCCGGTGCGTCCAGCGGCTCGCGGGATCCTCGGTGAGCGCGAAGAAGCGCTCCTCGAGCGACGCGGCGTCGGGAATCAGCGCGCGCAGGGCGATGCTCGGAGCGCGCGAGCTCGAGCGTCAGCGCTCTCGATCGCCGCCTCGTCGCGCGCGCATGCGCAGGCCGTCCGGTGCCACGAGCGAGCTCGCGGATGCCCGGCTGCGCCTGCGCAGATCTGCGGCCGCTGCCGCGTCGTCGGAGGTACGCAGCGTGTAGCTGCCGGCGGCCGAGGCGCGCAGCTCGTCGAGCCGGCCCTCGTAGACGATGCGGCCTGCGCGGATGATCGCCACGCGGTTGCAGAGCTCCTCGACCTCGTTCATGAGGTGGCTCGAGAGCAGCACCGTGATGCCGCCGTCGGCGAGGCTGCGGATGAGCGCGCGCATGTCGCGCATGCCTGCCGGATCGAGCCCGGTCGCCGGCTCGTCGAGCAGCAGCAGGCGCGGGCGCCGGATCAGCGCGCCGGCGATGCCGAGGCGCTGGCGCATGCCGTGCGAGTAGCCGCCGACGCGATCCTTCGCGCGGTCGCTGAGGTCGACCGTGTCGAGCGCCGCGTCGATGCTGCGAGCGGGCGTCGCCGCCGTCGAGCGCCGCCACGAGCTCGAGGTTCTTGCGCCCGGAGAGGTACGGGTAGAAGCGCGGCGCCTCGACGAAGCCGGCGACGCCCTCGAGCGCGCGCACGCCGTCGATCATCGGGTCGCGCCCGAACAGCCGCGCGCTGCCGCTGCTCGGGCGGATCAGCCCGAGCAGCATGCGCAGCGACGTCGTCTTGCCGGCGCCGTTCGGCCCGAGGTAGCCGTACACGTCTCCGGCCTCGACGGTGAGGTCGACGTTGTCGACCGCCGTGATCTCGCCGTAGGTCTTGACGAGGCCGCGCGCCTCGACGACCGCGGTCACGCGAGCACCGCGCGCAGCGCGGCTTCGGCAGCGTTCGGCGGCAGCGAGCCGACCAGCGTGTAGCTCACGCCGGCGCGCTCGACGGTGATGAGCGTGCCGAGCGCCGTCGGCAGCTCGTGCCCGGTCGCGCCGTCGATCGAGACCGACGGCAGGCTGCCGAGAGGGCCGCTCGAGGCCTCGGCGGCCTTGGCAGCGAGCGCTCGATCACGGCGATCGCGCCGAGGCTCTGGCCGTAGGTCACGAGCGCTGCGGGCTGCGTGCCGTCGCTGATCAGGCGAACGCCCGTGCGCGGGAGGCCGACGAGCGTGGCGGGCGCGGCGAGCGTGAACGGCACGCGCGGCCTGAACCGCCGGGACGCCCTCCACCGCGGCCGGCTGCGAGGCGCCCGCGGATCCGGAATGGCGCGAGTCGCCCGAGATCGACGACCTTCGCGCCGGCGGGCGGCGCGATCGCGAAGGCGCGCCGCGTCGACGCTGCCGTAGCTGATGTCGGTGACGTCCAGAGCGAGCACCGGCGAGCTGCTGCCGGCCGCGGCGAGGGAGACGTGGAGCGGGATGCCGTGCGCGGCGTCCCAGGCGATCTGCGGCCTCGCCGAGCAGGCCCGCGTCGTGCTTCGGCGTGATGCGTCAGCTGGTAGGCGGGCTGACCGGCGCTGCGTCGTCGGGTCGGCGCCCGAGAGCGTCGCCTGCTGCGCCGAGCTCCGCCAGCGCGGAGGAGATCTCGATCGACGCTCGGCACGCCATGAGCCCCGTCGCCGCCTGCACCCGCGCTCGGGCCGGTGTGGGTGCCGAGACGAGCCTTGTAGAGCGTGTTGCTCGAGGCGTCGTAGACCGAGAGCTCGCCGCCGACGAGCATGATCTGCGCGTCGCCCGCGTCGGACTGCAGCTCGAGCCGCAGCTTGCCGTCGCCGAACCAGAGGCGACCGCTCGCTCCCGTCAGGAGCGGCGAGCCGAGCGGCAGCGCGCCGCTCGAGATGAGGTTGTTCGTGAAGTGGACGCGCGCGGTGACGCCGGTGGGCTTGGGCGCCGGTCAGCGAGTCGTGGATGGCAGCGGCAAGCGGCTTCGCGGGCGGCGGCGTGCCACCGCCGCTCGAAGCCATCGCGGCGGCGACGCCGCCGATCACGAGTGCGAGCGAGAGCGCGGAGCCGGCCAGCAGCCGGCGGGTCGATGTCGTGCGGAGGAAGTTCACGGGGGACGGCTCCTTTCAAGGCGTCGTGCCCGATGTCTAGCCTGGCGCTGCCTGAGAGCTCTCTGAGAGCGGCAGCGTCGGAGCTCGAGCGTGAACGCGGAGCCCTCGGCAGAGACGCTGCCACCGTGCCGCTCCGCCGTCGCCCGCACGATCGCGAGGCCGAGCCCCGAGCCCGGCGGCCCGTCGGCCGCGGGCGCGCGCCAGAAGCGCTCGAACGCGTGCTCGCGCCTCCTCGGGGCTGAGGCCGGGCCCGCTGTCGCTGACGCGTGACGAGAGCGCGGCCTGCGCTCTCGCGGACGGACGATCGACGACCAAGCCGCCGGCCGGCCCGTGGACGAGCCCGTTCTCGATCAGGTTGCGCGATCGCCCGCGCCAGCGCCGGAGCATCGCCGAGCACCGTGACCGGGGCTGGGGCGTGCACCTCGACGCGGTCCCGGCGAGCTCGAGCGCGAGCCTGTCGAGGCGCACGGCCTCGCCCGGCCCGGGGCCGGCGGCGTCCTCGCGCGCCAGCGCGAGCAGATCGTCGAGCAGGCGGGAGAGGCGCTCGGCGTCGGCCTCGAGGTCCGCGAGCACCTCGGCGTCGGCGCCGTGCTGGGCGATGTAGGCGGCGTTGCCGCGCAGCGCCGTGAGCGGCGTGCGCAGCTCGTGCGAGGCGTCGGCGACGAAGCGGCGCTCGGCCTCTCGTGCGCGCTCGAGCGAGGCGAGCATCGCGTTCAGCGTCTCCGAGAGCGCGCCGACCTCGTCGCCGGCGCCGGTCGGCGGCAGCCGCCTCGTCGCATCCCCCGTCTCGCCGATCGCGCGCGCCGCGGCCGAGAGGTCGGTGAGCGGACGGAGCGCGCGCCGCGTGAGCAGCAGCGCGATGGCGATCGCGAGCAGCGCCGCCGCCGCTCCGGCGACCAGCGACGAGGACGCGCACGTGATGGGCGTTGCGCTCGTCGGCCTGCGTGTCCGGTCGCCACGAAGACGGCCCCGCCGGCGGCCGGCCCCGAGCCGACGGTCGGCGAGCGGCGCGCGGTAGAGGCGCAGCGGCTCGCCGCCGAGGCGTGCGTCGGAGAAGCGCGCGCGGCCGCTCGCGATGACATCGGCGATCTGCGCCTGCGTGCCGAGCACGCTGGCCGCCGAGCGAGGCGGAGCGCGCGACGATGCGGCCGCGGCGATCGACCACCTCGACCAGCAGGCGCCGGCTCCCGACGCGTCCTTCGAGCGCGCCCGGCGCTGTCAGCAGCGCCGGCGCCGAAGCGCTCAGCTGCGCGACCTGCGTCGCGCCCGAGCGCAGGGCGGCGTCGCGTGAAGACGCCTGCTCGCGCTCCGAGAGCGCGATCGACCGTCACGCCCAGCAGGATCGTCGCAAGCGCGATCGCTGCGCCCGGCGGCGATCGCGACGCGCAGGCGCAGGCTGCGCGTGCTCACGGATCGAGCACGAAGCCGACGCCGCGAACCGTGCGGATCAGCGGCGGCTCGCCGAGCTTCCGGCGAAGGTATGCCACGTAGCGGTCGACGGCGTTCAGCGTCGCGCCGCCCTCGCCCCAGACGCGCTGCGAGCGCCTGCTCGCGCGAGACGACGGCGCGCGCGTTGCGCAGCAGCAGCTCGAGCAGATCGGCCTCGCGCGGCGTCAGATGCGAGCTCGCGGCCGGCGCGCCAGCCCGCGCGCTCGCCGGAGGTCGAGGGTCAGGTCGCCGGCGCTCAGGAGGTCGCCGCCCGACTGCCCGCGGCGCAGCAGCGCGCGGACGCGCGCGAGCAGCTCAGTCGGTCGCGAACGGCTTGACGAGGTAGTCGTCGGCGCCCGCGTCGAGCCCCGCGACGCGATCGGCAACGGCGTCGCGCGCCGTCAGCAGGAGCACCGGAAGCGCATCGCCCTTGCCCCGCAGGCGGCGGGTGACGCCCAGGCCGTCCAGCCCGGGCATGGCCACGTCGAGCAGGATCAGATCGGGAGCAGCGCGCTCGATCTCGACGAGCGCCGCGCCGCCGTCGGCGGCCGCGGTCACGGCGTAGCCCTCCGCTTCGAGCGTGCGCGCGAGCATGCGCCGCACTCCGGCGTCGTCGTCGACGATCAGGACACGCGAGCTCTGACGCACCAGCGGGAGTCTGCCTGAGAACCTCGTGGCACGTCTTCCGCGCCAGCGTCCGAACGGCCGCGACGCGCATAAACCGGCGCCAGGCACCGGACTATGCGCCAAGTTCAATTTGGCGCATAAACGGTGCCTGGCCCCGGTCATGCGCGCACTCGGCGCAGGAGCCAGGCCCGTGGCGCGGGCCCGGAGGCCGTGCGCGGCGACTAGATGCGGCGGTAGCGCGCGTCCGCGAACGAGTAGGCGCCGAAGGCGATCAGCCCGACGCCGACGACGATCAGCGCGGTGGTGCCGTAGGCATGCTGGAGGAGGCGCGCCAGCGCACCGTCGAGCCCGACCGCGTCCTTCGGCGTGTAGTCGCGCGCGGCCTTGAGCGCGAACAGGCCCATCAGCGCGAACGCGACGGCGCGGGCGACCAGCCCGACGATGCCCAGCGCCGTGAACGTCTTGCGCACGTTCTGGCTCATCTGGCCCGTCTTCGAGTACTCGAGGAACTTGCGGCTGAGACCGAGGTAGGCCTGATAGAGGGCGATGCCGATCAGGACCACGCCGACCGCCGCCACGAGCTCACGGCCCGCCGGCCAGCCCAGCACGCCGGCTGTCGTCTTCTTCGGCTGCGCGGAGGAGTTGCCGCCGCTGCCCTGCAGCACGCTGATCGCGAGATAGCAGAACGCGGCGTAGGCGAACGCGCTGCCGGCGGCGCCGATGCGATCGAACGCGCTGTGCTCGCCGTACTCCGGCGTGTGCCCGACGAGCGCCTGGGCGAGACGCCAGATCGCGTAGCCGCCGAGCCCGATCGCGGTCAGCAGCAGGAGTGCGTGGCCGAAGCGCTGCTGCTCGATCTGCTGCATCGCGCCTTGCTGATTGGGGCGCGGCCCCGAGACGCCGTTGGCGAGGCGGATGGCGAGCACGCCGATCACGGCGTAGATCGCGCCGCGTGCGGCATAGCCTGCGCGGGCCAGCGCCTCGAAGAGCGGCGTCTCGGTGAAGGCTTGGGCGTTTCGTTCGGCGGCGTTTGCATTCATGTGGCCGAGGTGCCCAGCTTCGGCGGGAACTACACCTTGGCCGCCGGTTGGGGCGGCCTGCGCTGCGCGCCCGCTGGGCTCTCGGCCTCGGCAACGGCGCTCTCCACGGGCTCGGCGAAGTTGAGCCGACGACCGCCGAAGGCCACGGCGCAGATCGTGAACCAGACCCAGCCCAGCGTCACGCCGGCGATCACATCGGAGAGCCAGTGCACGTCGAGCAGCACGCGGCTCGCGGCGACGGCCACCGCGATCGCGCCGGCGGCGCCCACCAGCACGGCGCGGGCGCGGGCGCTCCGGCGCCGCGCCAGGATCAGGGCCAGCGCGGCGTAGAACGATGCCGCCGTCGACGAGTGCCCGCTCGGGAACGATGGGCCGAGCGTCGCGGCCACCGGGTTGAGGGTCGGCCGCGCCCGGTCGACGAGGTCTTTGATCGCGAGCGTCACCAGCTCGTTTCCGGCGAAGACGACCAGGAGGAACGCCACGAGCAGGCGGTTGGAGATGCGCCGCCACTCGTAGATCAGGACCACGACCCCAATCAGGGGGACAATGGGCCAATCGCCGAGGTCCGTGACCCAGCGTGAGCAAGCGGGTCGAAAGCTGCGTCGCGTGCTCGTGCCCCCAGTCGGCCGCGCTCGAGTCGATGGACGCGAGGGCAGAGTTGCCGCGAGCGAGCAGGGCCAGGATGGCGATCAGCAGGCCGCCGCCGATCATCATCGCTACCGCGGCCGTCAGCGCGAGGCCGGTGACGAGGTTCGGGTCGGTGCGCATCTGCCACCACGTCCGCTCGACCTTCGACTCCAGCGCCTCCCCGGCGGCATCCGCGAGGGCGGTCGTCGCACCCTCCGCCGGCGCCAGGCGGTCGAACGCCAGGCCGATGAGGAGGCCCGCGGCGAGGGAGACGAGGAGGAGGAGAAGGATCGGCATGCGAAGGGTGGCGGTGGACGGCGAGTCGCGCCGGAAGGTTTCTCCAGAGCGCGATCAGGAGAAACATGCGCTATGAGCCGACTCCGAGGCCCCGTCCAAGTGCACTCTGCAGCCCGCGTCGGCGTCCCCGGCACGACAACTGCGGGCGAGCGTAGCGATCTTCGCCGGCAATCGAGACGCGCGGGCTCCGAGCCGCCGTCGATGCTCGAGGCGGTTCCGGGCGATGCGTCCGCACGCCTCGGCCGCCGGTTTGCGGACCACTCGCCGATCCTCGTCTTCTTTCTCACGACGCTCGCGGGCTGGTTGCTTCTGGCGAGCGCCATGATCGGGCTCGGTTTCCTGCTGGTCGACGTCGTCCTGCCCGTCCACGCGATCGGCAGCAACGACGAGGCGGTAAACGGGTGGCTGGCCGCACACCGCACGCCGACGCTGAGCGACGCCTCCTACGTCGGCTCCTCGATCGGCGACATCCCGTTCATACCGGCGCTTGTGATCCTCGTCGGCCTGGGAGCGCTGATCCTGCGCCGCTGGCGGGTGCTCGCGTTCGTCGCCGGAGGGATCCTGCTGGAGGTCGCGACCTATCGCGTCACGAGCCTCGTCGTGCATCGCCAGCGCCCGACCGTGCCGCGCCTCGACCCCGATCACCTGCCGGCCAACCAGAGCTTCCCGTCGGGGCACGTCGCCGCCTCGGTCGTGGTCTACATCGGGCTCGCCATGCTGATCTCGGCGAAGGTGCGCTCGCGGGGAGCGGCGATCGCGCTCTGGGTCGTCGCGATCGCCCTGCCGCTCGCGGTGGCCGGCTCCCGCATGTACCGCGGCATGCATCACCCGATCGACGCGACCGCCGGCGTGCTCATGGGCCTCGCGGCGCTGGCGATCGCCCTCTTCGCGACCAGGGCGGCGGGCGCGGCGGCCGCTGCGCGTCGCGAAGCAGGCTCCTCTTGACGCGCGTCGCAGTCATCGCACACCGTCGCAAGTCGCTCGGCGGGGGACTGCCGGAGCTGCGGCGGGTGCTCGCCGAGCGCGGGATCGAGGAGGTCCGCTGGCGCGAGGTGGACAAGAGCCGCTTCGCGCCCAAGGAGGTCGAGAAGGCGCTCGCCGGCAAGGCCGATCTGATCTTCGTGTGGGGCGGCGACGGCATGGTGCAGCGCTGCATCGATGCGGCCGCGGGCAGTGACGCGACGCTCGCGATCATCCCCGCGGGAACGGCCAATCTGCTCGCGACGAATCTCGGCATCCCCAAGGACGTCGCGGCCGCCGTCGATGTCGGGCTCGGCGGTCACACGCGGGCCATCGACGTGGGGCGCCTCAACGGCGAGTGCTTCGCCGTGATGGCGGGCGCGGGCTTCGACGCCCGCATGATCGGCGACGCCGACGGCAGCCTGAAGGATCGCTTCGGCAGGCTCGCCTACGTCTGGACGGGCGCCAAGCACCTGCGCGAGAAGCCGTTCCGGGCGAAGATCAAGGTCGACGGCGCGCGCTGGTACGACGGCGACGCGAGCTGCATCCTGCTCGGCAACGTCGGCAAGCTGTTCGGAGGCGTCGAGGCGTTCGAGGACGCCAGACCGGACGACGGCGTGCTCGAGCTGGGCGTCGTCTCGGCCGACGGCGTCAGGGAGTGGGCGGGAACGGTTGCGCGCGCGGTCGTGGGCAACGCGAGCTCCTCGCCCCACGCGTTCACGACCAAGGCGCATTCCGTTCGCATCCAGCTCGACCGCAAGGTGCTCTACGAGATCGACGGCGGGGACCGCAAGAAGGTGCGCAAGCTCCGCATCGACGTCGATCCCGAGGCGATCCAGATCTGCGTTCCGGCCCCTACCGAGGCGTGAGGTCGCGCTCGTAGAGCAGCTCGAGCGGCCAGCCGTCGTCCCCCTCGGGCGCGCTGCGCCGGATCGTCAGGTGCGCGTGCCGCTCGTCCACCTCCAGCGCCGCGACGGAGTTGTCGAAGGTCACGGGCGAGATGAGGCGCCAGCTCACGTCGGGCCGCCGCACGCCCGCGCTGCGCGCCAGCGCTCGGCAGACCACGCCGGCGATGCGCGTGCTGAAGAGCTTGACGACCCGCTGCTCCCGCGGCCGGAGCGGATTGCGGAAGGGCGAGCAGACGATCTGGAAGACCCTGCTGCTCTGACCTTCCCCGAGGGCCACCTCGGCGACGTAGGCCGTGTGCACGTCGCCGCCGATGAAGGAGATGGTGCCCGGCGCATCCGGCCCCGTCGCGAGCTCGGCGAGCAGCTCGACCATCGTGCGGAACGACCGCTGGAACGCCGGCCAGTGCTCGAGGTCGAGCGCTCGGCGGAGCCGCTCGCCCGCGCGCGCGGCCAGCCGTCCCCAGGCACCCGAGCAGACTGCCTCGTTCCAGGCCTCGAAGCCGTCGATCCCCGGGGTCATGAACACCGGCAGCGTGCTCGCGATGATCAGGTGGTCGAACGCGCCGCGGGCGTGCTCGGCGATCCACGCCCACTCCTCGGCGTCCACCATGTCGCGCCGGCCGTCGCCGAGCACGCGGGCCGCGCGCGAGTCGATCACGACGAGGCGCGTGCGGCCGAAGTCGCGATGGAACGCGAAGCGGCTGGCGGCAGGCGTCCTGTCGACCGCGCGCGCAAACTCGCGCAGGCGCGGGCCGCCGTCGGCATCCTCGGGGAGCGCACGCAGGAGCGGCTCCTCCGCGAGCTCGGGAGGGGCGAGATTGCCGATGTGCTGGTAGAGCCAGTACGCCATGAAGGCGCCGGTGATGCGCTCGTCCCACCACGAGGTCGCGCGCGCTTCGCGCACCCACGCCTCCGAGATGTTCCAGTCGTCGTGCACGTCGTGGTCGTCGAAGATCATCGTGCTCGGCACGGTGGCGAGCAGCCAGCGGATGTCGGGATCGCTCCAGGCCTCCTGGTAGAGACGTGCGTACTCCTGAAAGTCCGCGACCTGCTCGCCTGGCTCTCTGCTGGTGTCGCGTCGTTCATGGATGAACGCGCGGGTTGCCTCGGAGGTCTCGTCGGCGTAGACCTGGTCGCCCAGCAGGAGCAGGCAGTCGGGCCACTCCTCCTGACCCGACTGCAGCCGCCGCGAGAGCGCCCAGAGCGCGTCGATGCCGAATCCCAGGGGGTGCTCCGAAGGCGGCAGCGTGTACGGCGGCCGCTCCGGATCGCCGACGCGGCACGAGCCGAAGAGCAGCCGCGCGTGCCGCTCGTGCTCGCGGGTGTGGATCGTCGGCCGCGGCCTGCCGTCGTCGGGCGGCCACGCGTGCTCGCCGTCGAGGTGCACCTCGTACGGCCGTGCGGTCCCCTGCTCGAGGTCGCTCAGGACGATCAGCGCGTAGTGATGCCCCTCGATGCAGAACGTGCGCGCGCGCGCGCCGAGCACCGAGACCTCGCAGGCGGCGTCTGTCTCGACCCAGACCGTCGCCTGCGTGCTGCCGGTGTAGCGCAGGAGCGGCCCAAGGACGAGACCTGGCATGCGCGGGAGACCCTAGCAGCAGCGCCTGACCCCGGATATGCGCTCGCGCGGGCTAGCCGCTGATCCAGAGCTCCGAGGCCGCCTCGAGGCGGTCGGCGAGCTCGTGCAGGCTGGCCGTCAGCGCGGCTGCGTGCTCGGAGAGCACCTCTGCGACGACGGCCGCGACGACCATCTCGTCTTCGTGGCCGCACTCGGGGCAGCGCCGCTCGAGCAGCGTCATCGCGTCGTCGCACTGGCCGCAGCCGTCGATCTGGATCAGCATGCTGGTGCACGCCGGACACGAGATCAGCTGACGGCTGGTGCTCACGTCCCGTGCATGCCTCGTTCTGCGCGAACCAAACATCGCTCGGGCGGGCGCGTCTCGGCAGAGCGGGACGCTCAGCGGCGTCGCGCGGACGGCTCGCTCTCTGCGCGCTCGCCCGGGGGCGCGTCGGCGAACTGCGGCAGCATCCGCAACACGAGCAGCGCGACGTCGTCGTCGGCGCCGGTCACCTCCGCCACCTCGCGCACGAGCTTGTCGGCCAGCTCGTCGGCGGAGAGCGAGGGATCGGCCGAGCCGAGCGCCTGCTGCAGCCGCGCGATGCCCTCGTCGATCACGCGATCCCGGCGCTCGATCACGCCGTCGGTGTAGGCCAGGAGGGTCGCGCGCCGCGGCAGGGCGACCGCCGCCTCGATCACGGCCGCCGGAGAGGTGAACCCGAGTGGGGGAGCCTGCGCGAGGTTGAGCTGCGTGACGGCGCCCGTCTCGTCGTCGCGCAGGAGCGGGGGCGGGTGCCCCGCGGAGGAGTACGTCAGGAGGCCGGCTGCCGGCTCCAGCGTCATTACGATCGCGGTCGCCATCTCGTCCTCGCCCATGTGCCGGATCAGCCGCCACATGATCTCGGCCGGGGACGTGTTGTCGTGCGCGTAGGCACGGAATGCGTTGCGCAGCTGTCCCATCAGCGCTGCCGCCGAGACGCCGCGCCCGGCGACGTCGCCGACCGTGATGTGCACGATCCCGTCGGGCCGGCGCACCACGTCGTACCAATCCCCGCCGACCTCGAGGCCGGTGCTGCCGGCCTGATAGCGCGCCGCCGAGTCGACGTGGGGAATGACCGGTATCGCCGACAGCAGGCTGCGCTGGAGCGTGATTGCGACCGCATGCTCCTCGTCGTAGCGCTGGCGGCGCCGGCGTGCCTGCTCTCCCAGACGGCGTCCCTCCCGTCGTTCGCGCAGGAGGATCCACGCGAGCAGCGCGAGCCCGAGGAGCGCTGCCCCGAGGGTGATCGCGAGCTCGATCCAGAGGCTGCGCCGTGCGTCGCCGAAGATGGCAGAGCGGGGCTGGTCGAGGATCACCTTCCACTGCGGGCCCGGCGAGAAGGCGAAGGCGACGACGTGGCCCGGCTTGCCGTCGAGCCCGGTGGTGTCGGCCCGCACGCCTGAGGTGGCCTTGCCGAAGTGCTCGAGCGCGCGCATGCTCTTCGGATGCGCGAAGCCGGAGAGCACGAGCTGGTTCTCGCGGTCGAGGATCTTCAGACCGCTGTAGCCGAGGTCGATCGTACGCTGATTGCTCGCGCTCGTGGGCGGCCGGACGCGGACCGTCCCTGCGAGCACGCCCGTGATCTCATTCGAGAGGTCGCGCGTCGGCAGCGCGATCACGATCACGCGCTGGTGCGACGTCCGCGCGATGAGCCCCGCGCTGACGAACGGATGGCCGGTGCGCAGCACCGTCTTGAAGTAGCCGCGGTCGGAGACGTTGGGTGCTCTCGCCGGCACGCCCTTGGAGCTCACGCGCACGTTGCCCTTGCGGTCGATCCAGGCGAGGCCGCCGGTGAAGAGACGGCCGTGCTTGGGCTGGACCCGCCGGAAGTAGGCGCGCATCCCGGCCTCATCCCGTCCGACCACGACCGGCGCCAGGGAGATCGACTGGAGCGTGGCGATCTCGCCCTTGAAGGCCGTGTCGAAGATGGCCGCGGCAACCACCGCCTTCGCCCGGGCGTCCCGGAGATCGCCGCGCTCGCTCGCGCGGTACTGCCGCCAGGCCAGCGCACCGCCCACCGCCGCCAGCAGCACGAGCGCGGCCAGCGCGAAGACGGGCAGCCACCGCCGCGAGGACGGCGCTACGAGCTCTTCGCCGCGCGGCGGGCCCATGTCGCGTGCTTGAGTCACCGTTTTGCCATGGCGTATCAGCAAGCTCAGCCCTGCATCGAGTGTCCGCGGAACTCTGACGTTAGCGTCAGGTGTCGACGCGGGTCAAGCGCTGGGCCGGGGGACGAAGAACCTCGGTCGAGTGTGCGCGCCGCTGGGCGCCTCGCCCTTCAGGCGGGCGGTGCGCTCTCCGCGCCCAGGCGCTCGAGCGCGGAGGCGAGCGTCGGCTCGAGCGGCAGGACGTCTCCCATTCGCACGAGATCGAGCACCCTCTGCACGTGCTCGCCGGGGGCGGCGACGACCGCGGCGACGCCGCGCGCCTGCGCCGACCGTACCGCCGTGCGCAGCGCGTTGATCCCGCTCGAGTCGATGAACGTGACGGCGGAGAGATCGATCGCCACGCAGCTCGTGGCCGGCGGAGCCAGCGCGACCACGCAGCGCAGCAGCTGCGCCGCCGTGAGGATGTCCAGCTCGCCGGCGGCCGTGACGACGGATCTGCCGCTGCCGGCAGCCGACACCGTGACCTGGAAGGCCGGCGGCCCGATCTCGCTCATGGCGAGCCGCTGCCTTGGTGCATGCGCACGACGAGGCCGGTCGCCGTGGCGCGTATCTGGACGAGGTCGCAGAGCTGGTTGATCAGCCACAGCCCCCGTCCGCCGCCGGATTGTGATTGCGGCAGCGAGAGCCCGGCAAGCGGGTCGTTCAGGACGCCCGCGTCGGTGATCTCGCAGACCACGCGGCCGTCGGCCGCCCAGCGGGCGATCACGCCCTCGCCGCCGCCATGCAAAACGCTGTTGACTGCGGCCTCGTGCACGGCGAGCGAGAGGCCGGCGGCCCCGGCCGGCTCCACGCCGAGTCCGACGGCCCAGGCCTCCACCTCTCGCCGCACGCATGTGAGGTCGGCAACGGTGAACGCGCGTGCGACAGCATGCTCGGGGGCGGGCGACAGCGGCCTGCGATCTGCCTCGCCGATGCTGTCCACGCCGGGGTAGCGCGCGCTGGCCCGGCGCCGGCCCTCCTGTACGACATGCGGATGGCTCTCCTCCGCCGCGCAGACGACGTGGACGGGCAGGGCGGACTCGTCATACGGGCAGATCAGAGAGAACGACTCCGTCTCGGCGAAGGCGAGGTTGAGCAGCGACTCGTGACGCTGGCACTCGGCGATCTCGTCGCTCGTCCGCTCGGCCCAGACCGGCTCGGTGACGCCATTCAGAGCCTTCCGGCTCCCCGCATGGCGCCCGAGGAAGTCGTTCCAGACGCCGATGATGCGGCCCGGGTTGCGCCCGGCGGCCTGGATGTCGACGAACTCGACGCGCTTCGCCCCGTCTGCGAGCGCGCCGCGCAGCGCGCGCTCGCGCTCGGGAGGGACCGCGACGAGCACGGGCTCCCCGCGCCCGAGCGCCGCGGCTACGAATGGCAGGACGGCCGGCACGAAGCCCTCCTCGCCGCGGTAGAAGACCGCGTCGTGACGGAAGGCCGTGGGCCGTCCGTCGACGCGCGCGGGATCGGTGACGTCAGAGTGCGGCAAGTCGTCGATCTTCCCTCTGCACAGAGTCTAGGAGCGCGGGCCGCTGTTGCTACGGACTGTCGCGCACGAGCGCCTCGAGCGGATCGAGCAGCGGAGCCTCCAGCGACTCGGCGATCAGGGTGCGCGCGAGCGGAATCTGGTGGGACGCGCTCTCGAGGATGTGCATCAGGTAGCCGGCGGTATTCGGGAAGACGACGATGTCGCCGACGGCGACGCCGCGCGGGAAGGCGAGCCGGCGCCAGGTCAGGAGCTCGCGCTCGATGCAGTACGCGCCGACCAGGTAGCCCTCGACCGGCGCTGCCTCCGCCCCCGTGCTGCGCACGAGCAGAGGGTCGACGAGGAAGTCGTCGGACGTCGAGCGGCACTGCGTGCGGTTCATCGCCAGGCCGAAGAGGCGGCTGCCGTCGCGGCGCTGCTTGCGGAACTCGACGCGCGCAGCCGTGAGCCCACAGCCGTCGAGCAGGCAGCGCCCCGGCTCCAGGCGCAGCTGCAGGTGCCGCGAGCGCAGGGCCGCGGCAGCCGTCTGCCGCCCCGCGCGCGTGCGCAGCTCCCCCTTCAGGACGAGCGCGAGCCAGGCTCCGCGGGTCGGCTCCTGGAAATACGGGTAGGTGCTGCCGATGCGGTGCCCGTCGAACGTGAGCGGCTCGCGCTGCCCGGCGAGCGCGGCACGATGCTCCGTCCAGAACCGCTCCCAGGCCGCGGCGTCGTCCAGGTAGCTCATCGGCACGCCTCCGCCGATGTCGACGAAGTCGACGCGGTGCCCGCGCTGCCCGCAGCTCGTCGGCGAGCTCGACCGCCTCGCCGAGCGCCGCGATCCGGTCGGAGGCGGAGTAGCCGTCGAGGTGGAAGTGCACGCCTGTGACGAGGAGCTGCGAGGCGGTGCCGCCCGTCCAGAAGCGCTCGACCAGCTCCAGGATCGCGGCCGGCGGGAGCCCGAAGCGCGTCCGGGGCGCGATCGCCGGCGCCAGCCGGAACGCGACGGGCAGCGGGCTCGCGGCGTCTGCCGCGATCTCCGCGAGCAGCGCGAGCTCGTCCCCGTTGTCGATCACGACCGTGACGCCGGCGGCCGCGCACAGCTCCAGCAGCGCGCGCGGCTTGACGGCGGCGGTGACGACGATGTCGTGCGCGCGCACGCCGCGGTCGAGCACCTGCGCCAGCTCGCGCTCACTGGCCACGTCGATGCCGAGGCCGTTGCGGCTCGCCTCGTCGACGAGGGCGAGCGCCTTGTTGGCCTTGCGCGCGAAGTAGAGCTTGAGCTCTGCGCCGGCGGCCAGGGCGGCGGCTTGCAGCTCGCCGGCATTGCGTGCGAGCGGCTCGGGATCGATGACGTTGAGCGGCGAGCCGAACTGCTCGACCCAGCCCGCCAGCAGCTCCGGGCGTGCGCACAGCTCTAGCTGCCACGGCTCGAGGCGCGCCGGCAGCGGCACCACGCCGGCACAGCCCGAGCGGACAGCGGCGGAGGAGACGACCTCGCTGCGAGTGCTCACGCGGGCGTCCGCAGCCTGCGTCGCGCAGCGGCGATGGAGTCGTCGTGGCAGCGCTGCGCGACCCGGCGCGCCCAGCGATCGGCGTGCGGGTGCAGAGCACGGCTGAGCGTGTCGTTGCCGATCACGGAGTCCTCCGTCGGCCGCCCGATCGCCGAGAGGCCCGGCGCGGCGCCCCGGCAGGCGGCGTCCGCCGTGACCTCGAGCCCGCGCCGGCCCGGAGCAATGCGAACGTGTCCGGCGCTGATGAGAGGCGCGAGCAGGCCGGGGTGCCCGAGCGCGCCGGGAGCGGGGAGGACGGCGTCCAGAACGGCGTCGACGGGCTGCTCGCCGTGCTCGGAGCGCAGGCTCAGTCGACCTTCCTCGGTGACGAGCCTGCCGCCCCGCACGTGTGCGAGATCGACGCGCCCGGCCTCGATCAGCGCCAGCAGCTTGGCGGCGTTGAGCGGCGGCGGGCCGAAGGCGACGCGCTCCATCTCCGCCGAGAGGCGCAGGAACGCCGGCCAGTCGCGCGCCGCGAGCCCGTCGCCGCCGAGGCGGGAGACCAGCGCGGGATAGAGCGCGCGCCAGGTGTGGCCGAGAGCCCACGGCACCCCGGGGAGCGCGCTTCCGTTCCCGACCGCCAGCGACTCCGCGATGGCCTCGGCGGGCTCCGGCTCGCCGGCTCCTTGCACGCCGCCCGCCGCCTCCGCGAAGCGCCTGCCGATCTGGACGCGCAGACGCTCGTGATCGTCGCGGCCGCTCGCCGCCGCAAGCGCCGCACAGGCCGTGGCGATCAGGATCGGAAGCAGATCGCCGTGCAGGTCGACGACGCCGTCGAGGCCGGCGATGCGCGCGCGGCCGTTCGCCGCGATGCGCCGCAGCGCCGGCACGCGCGCCTCGAGGGCGCGGCCGGGCTTCGCGAGCAACGGACGCCCGGTGCGCGAGAACGGGAGGATCGCCGCAGGCTCTGCCGGGCCGGGCAGGTACTTCAGCCGGTAGGCGTGATCCGTCGCCGCGAACCGGCCGCCCCTGCCCTCGGTGAGTGCGAGTGCGGCGTCGATGAAGGTCAGCGCGAAGCCCCGGATCGCGACCACCCCGCCCGCGGGAACGGACTCGGGCCGAGCCGTCGGCCCGGGACTCTGGTGGCCGGTGCAGATCAGCACCTCGTCGTAGGCGCGGGCGGATCCCGCGGACTCCACCAGCCACTGGCGGCCGGCGGGAGCCAGCTCGTCGACCGCCGCGCGGTGCATCTGCACGTCGACGTTGGCCGGTGCATGGCGCAGCACGGCGGCGAGGCCCTCGCTGAGGTAGCGCCCGACCTGAGCGCGGGGCGGATACTCGTCCACGCCGCCGCCGCGCTTCGCCCGCCACGCCTCGAACGACAGCCGCTCGGCCGCGGGGACGACACCGCCCCCTGGCCACCACATGTCGAGCTGGTCGGCCGCGAAGTTCATGCGCAGGTACTCGGGCTGGGCCGGGTCGTAGTTCGCTCCGGCCCCCGCGGCGGGGTGGGGCTCGAAGACGTCGACCTCCAGCCGCAACGCGGTGGCGGGCAGCCCGGCGGCATGGCCGAGCAGCCGCTCGAGCGCGTAGAGCCCCTTCGGCCCGCAGCCCGCGATCGCCACGCGCAAGGCACGCTCGCTCTGCGCCGCCTCAGGCCGCTTCTCTAGGAGCAGGTCGACAGCGATGGGAGCTCGCCCTCCCCGACGCGCTCCGCCAGCTGCGCGGGGCCACAGCCGAGCTCGCGCTCGACCCAGCCGTCGTCGTAGACCGTCTCCAGGTAGCCGCTGCCGCCGTCGGGGAAGATCACGGCGCAGCGGCTGCCGGGCTCCATCCGCTCGGCCGCTGCCTCGAGCGCAAAGGCGACGCCGCCGGACGACCCTCCCGCGAGGATCGCCTCCCGCTCGACCAGGCGCCGGCAGCCGACGACGCAGTCCAGGTCGGAGACGCGCCGCAGCTCGTCGAAGTCTGCGCCGGCCGAGAGGTTCGTCTCCACGCCTGCGCCGAAGCCGGGCACGACGCGGCGGCCCCGCCTGCCGCCGAAGAGCGCGCTGCCCGCAGAGTCCACGGCCACGATCCGGGTCGCCCGGCCGTGCTCCCGCACGTAGTCGCCGCAGCCGCGGAGCGTGCCCGTCGTGCTCGTGGCGACGAACAGGTAGTCGAGCTCGCCGTCCAGCGCCTCGTCGATCTCGCGCATCGTGCCCGCGACGTGCGCAGCCGGATTGGACTCGTTGGCGTACTGGTCGGGCCAGTAGGAGTTCGGCGTCTCCGCGAGCAACCGCTGCACCTCGTTCAAGCGCGCGACGAGCAAGTCCCCCGTCCCCGGATCCGGACGGGTGACGATGCGCACATCGGCGCCGAGAGCGCGCATCGCACGCACGTTGGCTCCGCCTGCCCGAGCATCGACGACGACGATCAGCCGGAGGCCGAGGTAGCGGCAGGCCTGCGCAAGCCCAACGCCCATGTTGCCCGAGCTCGATTCGACGATCGTCGAGCCGAGGTCGACGAGGCCACGCTCGAGCGCGTCCTTGAGCATCTGCGCCGCCGGCCTGTCCTTCGCGCTGCCGCCGGGATTCGCGGACTCGAGCTTCGCCCAGACCGCCACGTCGGGGCGCAGCAGGTAGCGGCGAAGCGCGCACGAGCGGCGTGTCGCCGATCGCTCCGAGGATGCCTTCCACCGGTGCGCGGACGGGCGTTCCCCGGCCGGCATCGAGTGCGAGGTGGAGCGCTCACGCCGAAGGCTTCGGCAGCGGATGGGCGGCGAGCGCCTCAGCCACGGCGACCAGGTTCCCGGCGGCGGTGCGTGCGGTCTTGGCCGCCCACTCGTGGCCCTCGTCCGTCTCGAGATAGGTCGGCCCGGGGCCGGGCCCCTTGTTCCAGTACGCCCAGGCCTGCGCCGGAACGGTGTAGCCGATGTCGTTGACGGCCTGCGCCAGCTCTGCGATCACGTGATGCGCGCCATCCTCGTTGCCGGTCACGACGAAGCCGGCGACGCGGTTGAAGGCCACCGGCAGGCCGTCGTCGGTCGTCTCGGAGATCATCGCGTCCATCCGCTCGAGTGCGCGCTTGACGACGCTCGAGGGCTGTCCCAGCCAGGTCGGCGTGGCGAGCACGAGGATCTCGCTCTCGAGGATCTGCCGGCGGATCTCCGGCCACTCGTCGCCGTTCCCCTCGTCGGAGGAGACGCCGGGCAGGACGTCGTGGTCGACGACGCGGAGCAGCGTGCACTCCGCGCCGCGGGCCTCGAGGGCCTCGATGAACACGCGCGCCAGCGCCTCCGTGTTGGACGCGTCGGGCGAGCGCTTGAGCGTGCAGTTGAGGACGAGCGCCCGCACGTGCGTCAGCTGCGCTTCGCCGTTGCGCGTTTGCGCGGTTTGGGGGCGTCGGTCGCGCGCCGGGCGCTCGCGGCGGCGGCCTTCTCGGTGCGGTCGCCGCTGTCGGCCAGGTGCCCGCCCGCGTCCTCCAGGTGCGCGCGCACGAACCAGTGGAACTGCTCCAGGATCTCGGTCTGCTCGATCAGCAGATCCTGAGTCACCGGGTCGATCTCCTCGGTCTCGCCGATCGCGTCGCGATGCGCGGTGATCACGCCCACGTAGACGAGGTCGAGCGCCGCGAGGTGCGCGTCGACGAGGTCCCGCTCGAGCGAGTAATCGTCCCACGCGCGCTGCCTTACGAGCGAGCCGGCGCGGCCGTCGGGGCTTCCGCCGAGCGTGGTGATGCGCTCTGCGACCTGGTCCACCAGCTCGCTCACGCTCGCGTACTGCGGGTCGAGCATCTGGTGCACGCCGATGAAGTGGGGCCCGACGACGTTCCAGTGCACGTGCTTGAGCGTGAGGCTGAGGTCGATCAGCGAGAACAGCCGCTCCTGCAGGATCTTGACGAGCTGCTCCGACTGCCGGCGGTCGAGACCTGCGGGAAGGAAGGTGACGGCGCTCTGCCGTCGGCCGTTTCCAGTGGGTGTCATACGTGCCTTTCCCGTGCGATTTTCGTGCGATTTGCCTGCGTGCCGCAGCTTGGTACCCCCGGCCCGTCAAACCAAACGGCAGGCGGGGAGCGTTGCGGCGGCCGCGGAGGTGCGCGCGAATCACGGCGCGGACCGGTTGCTAGGCTCGGCGCGTGTTCGCGATCTCCGGGGCGACGGGCAGGGTTGGGGGCGCGAGCGCTCGCGCTCTGCCGGCGCGGGGGGAGGGCGTGCGGCTCGTGCTGCGCGAACGCTCCCGGGCCGGCCTCGGGGCGAGCGGCGCCGGGCTCGCTTCGCTGGTCGCGGGAGCGCCGTGATCCGCCACCTCGGCTACACGCGCGAGCGCTTGCATCAGATGGCCGGGCGGCTGCACCGCCGTATCTACCCGGAGTCGCGCGCCGCCGACGAGGTGCTCGTCAGCGGGCCGGTCGACCGCATCTCGTGGGCCGAGGCGCAGGCGCTCGACTACCGGCCGGCCGCGATCGGCGACCGCTTCGGGCCGCTCTGGGCGACCTACTGGATCCAGGTGCGAGCGACCGTGCCCGAGCAGTGGCGCGGCAAGCGCGTCGATCTGCTCTTCGTCTCACAGAGCGAGTCGGCGCTCTGGCTCGACGGCAAGATCGTCCAGGGGCTCAACACCGGAGGCGACGGAGAGCGCCCGGACGCGATGCTCGCCGAATGCGCGCAGCCCGGGCCGCTCGAGCTGCAGATCGAGCTGGCCTGCAACGGCATGTTCGGCGAGCGGGAGGACCCCGCCGAGCTGCGCCGCTGCGACATCGCCGTCTTTGACCCGGAAGCCTGGCAGCGCTTCTTCGACTTCGAGACGCTGCGGGTGCTCGAGGCGGAGACGCGCGACGAGGCCTGGTCGGGGCTCCTGCGCGAGGAGCTCAACCGCTACTGCAACACGGAGGACCCTGCGATCCTGGCCGCGCTCTACGAGCACCGCAACGCCACCCACGCGCACGCGCTGGCGGCGATCGGCCACGCGCATCTCGACACGGCCTGGCTCTGGCCGCTGGCCGAGACCTACCGCAAGGCGCTGCGCAGCTTCAGCTCGCAGATCCGCTACATGGAGGCCTATCCCGAGTACCGCTTCGCGTGCTCTCAGGCCCAGCAGTACGCGTGGGTCAAGGAGCGCAGCCCGGAGCTCTGGGAGCGCCTGCGGGCGGCCGTCGCGCGCGGCCAGTTCGTGCCGGTCGGCGGAAGCTGGGTGGAGCCGGATTGCAACCTCCCCTCGGGAGAGTCGCTCGTGCGCCAGTTCTTGCACGGGCAGCGCTGGTTCGAGGCCGAGTTCGGCCGCCGCCATCGCGAGTTCTGGAGCCCGGACGCCTTCGGCTACGCGGGACAGCTCCCCCAGATCCTGCGCGAGTCCGGCATCTCCCGCTTCCTCACGCAGAAGCTCTCCTGGAATCGCTTCAACCCTCCGGAGCACCACACGCTGACCTGGCGGGGCGACGACGGCAGCGAGGTGCTCGCCCACTACCCGCCCGCCGACACCTACAACAGCGACGTGACGGTGCCCGAGCTGCTCAAGGTCGCGCGCGAGTACAAGGATCACGACCACGCGCGCACGAGCCTGCTCGTCTACGGGTTCGGGGACGGCGGCGGCGGGCCGACGCGCGCGATGCTCGAGACACTGCGGCGCGCAGCCGACCTGCAGGGACTGCCGCGCACGGCGCAGCGGACGAGCGAGGAGTTCTTCGACGCGCTCGAGGCCTCGAGCGGCGAGCGACCGGTCGTCACGGGCGAGCTGTACTTCGAGTACCACCGCGGTGTGTACACGTCACAGGCTCGCACCAAGCTGGGCAACCGCCGTGCCGAGCACGCATTGCACGATGCCGAGTTCCTCTCCTGCCTCGCGGGCGAGTACCCGCACGAGGAGCTCGACCGGCTCTGGAAGCTGCTGCTGCTCCAGCAGTTCCACGACATCCTGCCCGGCTCGTCGATCCGGCTCGTGTACGAGGATGCCGAGCGCGACCTGGCCGCGGTGCGAGCCGGCGCCGAGGCGCTCGCCGGCCCCGGCGACACGCTCGCGAACACGATCGGCTTCGCGCGCCGCGAGCTCGTCGGCGACGCGCTCCACGCCGCCGAGCCGTTCGGCGCCGCCCGGCCGGTCGCGCCCAGCGAGGAGGTGCGGGTCGACGGGCTCACGCTCGAGAACGCGCAGCTGCGCGTGACGCTGTCGCCGGACGGCTGGGTCGAGTCGGTGCTGCACAAGGCGAGCGGCCGCGAGTCGCTGGCCGGGCGCGGCAACGTCCTCGAGCTGTACGACGACCGGCCCGTCGAGTTCGACGCCTGGGACATCGACCCGTCGGCGCTGGAGACCCGCCGCGAGTACCCGTCCGCCACGTCCTGGCGCGACAGCTCGACGCCGCTTCAGGGTGAGCTCACGTTCGAGCGGCCGGGTCTCACGCAGGTCGTGCGGCTCGCCGCGGACGCCCGCCGGGTCGAGTTCCACACGGTCGTCGACTGGCAGGAGGAGCACACGCTCCTGAAGGTCTGCTTCCCGCTCGCCGTGCATGCGCGCAACGCCACCTACGAGATGCCGTTCGGCCACGCCGAGCGGCCCACGCACCGCTCCTCGAGCTGGGATCAGGCCCGCTACGAGGTGCCCGGGCACCGCTGGGCAGATCTCTCGGAGCACGGCTTCGGCGTCGCGCTCCTGAACGACTGCAAGTACGGCTGGAGCTGCCTCGGCAACGAGCTGCGGCTGAGCCTGCTGCGCTCGCCGCGCATGCCGGACCCCGAGGCCGACATCGGCAGGCACGAGTTCGCGTATGCGCTGATGCCGCACGCGGGCGGCTGGCGGGAGGGCGGCGTCGTCGCCGAGGCCGCGTGCTTCAACGCTCCGCTGCGCTGGACGTCGGCGCCGGTGCCGCAGTCGTTCGCAGCGGTGGACGACCCGAACCTCGTGCTCGACACGATCAAGCGCGCGGAGGACTCCGACGCGCTCGTGCTGCGCCTCTACGAGGCGCACGGCGCGCGCGGGCGGGCGCACCTGCGCGTCGCGGCCCCGTTCTCGTCAGCCTGTCGCGCGAACGCCCTCGAGGACGACGGTGCGGCGCTCGAGGTCGGCGGCGATGGCGTCGTGCTCGACTATCGCCCGCACGAGATCATCACCGTCAAGCTGTCGTAGCGCGGCGAGGAGTCGGCGCCGCATACACCGGGGTCAGCGCTCTCGCAAGCGCATACACCGGGGCCAGCGCTCCCGCAAGCGCATAAACCGGGGTCAGGCACCCGATTATGCGCCAATTTCAAATTGGCGCATAATCGGGTGCCTGACCCCGGTTTATGCGCTTCGCCACTGATGCTGACCCCGGTGTATGCGGCCGCAAGCGCAGGGCCGACTGCGGGCTCCTCAGGCTCGACGAGTGCGCTCGAGGATTCCCCGCACGAGCGCCTCCCCGTCAACCCGGCGTAGCGTGGCGGCGCCCGGCCCCCGGGAGCGTGTGGTCGAGGAGCTCCTGGCGGCCGTGCTGGCCTTCCCGGCGGAGCTCGCCGAGCGGTCCGGCTCGGTACTGGCCGACGTGCGTCAGCGGCGGCGAGTACGCGTGCAGCGTGACCGCCGGGATTCCCGCGCCGTGGCTGACCGAGTGGATGTAGCCGGCTTCGCCCGGCTGGACGCAGCCGGGGACGAGCTGTCGCTCGATGTCCGGCCGGCCGAGGCGGATCTGGCGCTCGACCACGCTCCCAGCGAGCGCCGTCAGCGCGACGTGCGAGGAGCCGTGATCGTGGAATCCGGTCGCCTGGCCGGCCATCCAGCTCAGCACCCAGACGTCGAGGCGCGAATCCTCGAGCATCAGCCGGTAGCGGCGCCGCGTCGCGTCGCAGACCACGAGCGGCGTCCAGAGATCCGTTCTTGGGGCGAGCTCCTCGACGAGCCGGCAGAGCTCACCGGGAGTCAGTATGCGCCCGTCGTCGGGGCCGGCCACGTCTGCCGCGGCGCGCGCGATGGCGAGTGGCGGGGCGGTGACCTCGTGCCAGGCCTGGGGTGTGAGCGTCGGGCTCATGGGCGGCCCGCCTGCGCTTCTGCCCGCACGAGGGACACGAGCGTCGCGTGCTCGTCGGCACACGCGGGGCAGCCGGCGAGATGGGCTCGCATCCCCGGGATCGCTGCCTCGGCGTCCTCGCCCCCGAGGCAGTGCTCGACGTAGACGTCAAGCGACTCGAAGCACTCGTTGCAGTCGATCTCAGGCTCCGCGGGCCCAAGCAGCGCCGCGAGCACGGTGATGGTCGAAGTCGTCACGTGGTCTCCTCACGATCGAGCAGGCTGCGCAGTCGCGCCCGGGCGTCGTGCAGCGTCTTGTAGAGGGCATTGCGGTTGCTGGAGAGCCGGTCTGCGAGCACGTCGATCGGCACGCCCTCGACGGCGAGCGCGAGCAAGACGTCGCGCTGGTGCGGGGTGAGGCCCCCGATCGCGGCCGTGATCCGCGCGAGCAGCTCGCGCGTCTCAGCCGCCTCGGCGGGGTCGTCGGCGAGCGACGAGAGACGCTCCAGGCTGTCGCTCGAGTCCGCGGCCACCTCGCGATCACGCCAGACGTGCCGGCGAACGGCCACGCCGGCGGTGTGGATTGCGAACTTGTAGGCCCAGGTCGTGAACCTGCTGCGCCGTTCGAAGCGGTCGAGCCGGGCGAGCACGGCGAGCAGTGCGTCGTCGGCCGCCTGGTTGGCGATGTCGTCGAGCTCGGCACCGGGCGCGAGCCCGAGCGCGCGGGCGCGACGGCGAACCTCGAATGCGCTCGCCCGCAGGAGCAGGCCGTGGAGCTCGCGCACCGCTTGCTCGTGGGCTGCGCCGGAGGACGCCAGCGGAGCGAGCCAGCGCGTCTCGTCGTCGAGCGGCTGCTCGGTCATGCGCTCTCTGCGTTCCAGTTGCACATAGGTGCCCATCGTCACTCCCGTCCGCATGACCTCACAGACAGTGAGTGGCGGAGGAGTGTCCGTTCCTTACGTCGCCGGTCTCGCGTCGTGAGAGAACCCGCCGGCCTCGGCCTCGCTCATCGAGGCGGTCGGCGGATGGCGCTCGAGCGTCGCCAGCTCGCGCTGCAGGTCCGCGACGAAGTGCGAGCCGAGGTCGCGGCTGAAGCCGTGCCTGATCAGCACCCGCTGAACCGATTGCGCCTCGAGCTCGGCGGGCAGCGTGTAGGCGGGCACGAGCCAGCCGTGGGTGCGCAGCCGGTCGGCGAGGTCGAAGAGGTTGAACCCGGGCTCGCCTCCGTCGGCGATCCGCCAGGTCACGGCGGGGATCCCGCGTTGCCGGTCGGCGCCGTAGACGAGCTCGAAGAACGGCACGTCCGAGACCGCGCGGGCGATCAGCGCGGCCGTCTCGTAACAGGCGCCGTGCACCTTCTCGTAGCCTTCGCGGCCGAGTCGCAGGAACTCGTAGTACTGCGCCACGACGGGCCCGCCGGGCCGCGAGAAGTTGAGGTTGAACGTCGGGTAGTCGCCGCCCAGGTAGTTGACGTTGAAGATCAGCTCCTCGGGCAGGTCCGAGTGCTCGCGCCAGAGTACCCAGCCGCAGCCGAGCGGCGCCAGCCCCATCTTGTGACCCGAGGCGTTGATCGAGCGCACGCGCGGGAGCCTGAAGTCCCAGAGCAGGTCCGGGGCCGTGAACGGTGCGAGGAAGCCGCCGCTCGCCGCGTCGACGTGGATCGGCACCGAGATGCCCGTCCGCGCCTCGAGCTCGTCGAGCGCCGCGCTGATCGCGGCGACGTCCTCGTACATTCCGGTGAAGGTCTGCCCGAGCGTGACGACGACCGCGATCGTGTTCTCGTCGCAGCGCTCGAGCGCCTGTGCCGGCGTCAGCACGTACGACTGGGCGGTCATTGGCGCTTCGCGCAGCTCGACGTCGAAGTAGCGCGCGAACTTCTCCCAGCACACCTGTACCGGGCCGCAGACGAGGTTGGGAGCGCCCGGCGGCTTGCCCGCGGCCGCCCTCGCGGCACGCAGGCGGTGCTTGGCTGCGAGGCCCGCGAGCATCGCCGCCTCGCTCGATCCGGTCGTCGAGGTGCCTATCGGGCTGATCCCCTCGGGCGCGTTCCAGAGATCCGCGAGCATGCGCACGCAGCGCGCCTCGATCTCGGCGGTCTGCGGGTACTCGTCCTTGTCGACGATGTTGCGGTCGACGGCCTCGTCCAGGAGCGCGCGCGTCTCGGGCTCGAGCCAGGTCGTGCAGAACGTCGCCAGGTTGAGGCGCGGATTGCCCTCGAGCATGAGGTCGTCGTGGACGATCGCGAAGGCGTGCCGCGGGTCGATCTCCCCATCGGGGAAGCGGGTGGTCGGCGCGCTCACGGAGAGATCGGTCGAGGCGTAGACGTCGTCGCTGCTCCCGGCACCCGCCTCGCGGCGGTGCAGCGGGCTCACGACGAGGCCGGGCGCTCGCCCGACAAGGCCGCCATCGCGCCGAGCGCCATGTACGTCAGCGCGCTCCCGCGCGCGACGCGCCGACGGGCGCGAGCGCTGCGCTTGAGCCGGCCGGCGATCAGCGATGCCGCCAGCACGTAGGCGAGGTCCGAACAGCCCGCGATGACGATGTAGAAGGTGCCGAGCAGCAGCGTCTGCGGCAGGATCGGCGCGCTGCGATCGAGGAACTGCGGGAAGTAGGCGAGGAAGAAGATCGCCACCTTCGGGTTGAACAGCTGCACGACGAAGCCCTGCACCAGGATCCTGCGCGGCGATGCGGGCTCGCCGGCGCTCTCGATCTCCCCGCTCCCTTCGCGCCAGCGGCGCACCCCGAGGACGACCAGGTACGCGGCGCCCGCGTAGCGGACGGCGTCCAGCGCGTGCGCCGAGGTGGCGAGCAGCGCCGAGAGGCCGAGCGCCACGGCGAACACGTGGACGACCTCCGCGAGCTCGATGCCGAGCATCGACGCGATGCCCGCGCGACGGCCCTGGTCGATGCTCCGCCCGACCACGTAGAGCACGCCCGGGCCCGGCGTCGCGACGAGCACGAAGGACACGCCGCAGAACACGAGGATCGTCGCCAGATCGGGCATCAGGGGCTCCACTCTCCTTCCAGGATGGCGAAGACGAGCTCGTCGCCCCATTCGCCCTTGAAGATCTCGTTCTCGCGCAGGTGCGCCTCCTGGCGCATGCCGAGACGGCGCATGAGTGCCGCGGACGCGTCGTTGCGCCCGTCGGTGCGGCCGAACACGCGATGCAGGCCAAGCTCGCCGAAGGCCACGTTCAGCACTGCGGTCGCAGACTCGCGGGCGTATCCCCGGCCCTGCGCGCCGGGGTGGAAGACGAAGCCGATCTCGCCTTGCCGGTGCTCGGCGCTGCGCACCCACAATGACATGTCACCGATGACCCGGCCGTCCTCGCGCCGCTCGACGGCGAGACCGATGCCGTCGCCCTCGCCCTCGATGCGCGTCTGCGCCATCCGCTCGGCGAGCAGATCCTCGCACTCCGCGCGGGAGCGAACGTCGCCGTAGAGGAAGCGCACGACCTCGGGCAGTGAGCGCATGGCGTGGAGGTCGTCGAGATCGGACGGGCGAAACGGGCGCAGCAGGAGCCGCTCGGTCACGATCGAATCGACGGCCGTGTACACGGGCGGATTCTCGCAGAGCGGCGCGCGCGGCCCTGAGCAGCCGGGGCCTGACCCCGGGTGCTCGCGCCTGAGCAGCCGGGGTCTGACCCCGGGTGCTCGGTCCTGAGCAGGCGGGGCTTGACCCGCTGGCTCAACTCGCCGACGACGATCAGGGAAGCGAGGCGGGGCGGGCGGCCTACGGGCCGAACGACGCGCGGATCGCCGAGATCAAGCGGCGCTACGACCCCACAACGTCTTCCACCACAACCATGACATCGCTCCGACTTGAAAGCGGCCGTCAGTGCGCGGGCGAGGCGGCAGGAGGCGCGGTCGAGCACCTCGGGATTGACGAGCGTCGCGGGCACCTCGCCGGCCAGCACGGCGGCGACGTTGTGAGCCGCCTTGGTGGCGAGTTCGGCGATCGCCGGCTCCGAGTAGAACGCCGCGTGCGGCGTCGCGATCACGTTGTCGAGCGCGAGCAGGCGGTGGCCGGGCGGCGGGGGCTCCTCGACCAGGACGTCGAGGGCGGCGCCTGCGATCCAGCCCTCCGTCAGCGCCCGCTCGAGGGCGAGCTCGTCGATCAGCGCGCCGCGCGAGGTGTTGACGAGGTACGCCGAGGACTTCATGGCGCGCAGCTCGCGGTCGCCGATCAGGCCCCGCGTGGCGGCGGTGGCCGGCGCATGCAGCGAGACGTAGTCGGAGCTCGAGAGCAGCTCGTGGAGGTCGTCGGTCAGCTGCACGCCGGTCGCCTCATCCCTGCCCGGAGTCACGCGGGGCGTATAGGCCGTGAGCTCGAGGCCGAGACCACGCGCCTTCGGCACGAGCGCGCGGGCGGTGTTGCCAAAGCCGACCAGGCCCAGCCTCTGTCCGCGCAGGCGCGGGAGTCCGCGGCCGAGACCGAGCAGATCCCACGACCCGTCCCGCGTCGAGCGCGCAAAGGTGACGATGCGGCGCGCGCAGGCCATGAGCAGCGCGAGCGCATGATCCGATACCTCCTCGACGCAGAAGTCCGGCACGTTCGCGACCAGGATCCCGAGCTCCGTCGCGCGGCTCACGGGGATGTTGTCGACGCCCACGCCGTAGCGCGCGACGACCACGCAGCGGCTCGCCGCCTCGAGCGCCTCCACCGGCAGCTGCCGCCAGTTGATCAGGATCGCATCGGCGTCCGCCGCGAGCTCGATCAGCTCCGAGGGCTCGCCCCCCGGCGCCACCACGAGCTCGGCGCCGAGCTCCGCGAGGATGCCTCGCTCGATCTCGAGCGAGGGCCAGGCGTAGTCGGTGACCAGCACGCGAGCGCTCATGGACGGCCGTCGTCGGAGCGGAGCCGCGACCACAGCTGCGTGTCGCGCCGGATCCCGGGCTTGATGAAGAGGGAGCGCAGCACGCCTTCGAGCACGTAGCCGCCGCGCTCGGCGACACGGCGCGACGCGGCGTTCTCGACGTCCACGAACAGCACGATGCGCTGCGCCGAGAGCTCGTCGAAGGCCCAGGCGGTGAGCTGCCGCAGGATCTCCCCGGCCACGCCGCGCCCGCGCGCCGCCGGGGCCACGATGTAGCCGAGCTCGAGCTCGCCGGCTTCGCGGTCGATGGCCATGGCGACGCCCAGCCCGAGAAAGCCGCCGTCGTCTGAGAGTGCGGCAAAGCCCGCGCAGCTGCCGTCCAGCTGACCGGCGAGGTAGCGGTCGAGCCAGCTGCGCGCGAAGTCCTCGGGCGGCGGATCGGGAACGCGTGTGAAGCGAAGCACGACGGGATCCGCTGTCAGTGCCGCCAGTTCGTTGAGGTGCTGCTCGCCGAGCCGTTCCAGCGAGATGGCGGGCGTGACCTCGAGATCCCCGGCGCGCATGCGCCGAGGATAGGGGCCAGACTCCGCACATGTGGGGTCGCACGTGTGGGCACATGTGGGGTCTGGCGCGCCACGTGGCGCGCCAGACCCCGTGTGTGTCGAGCCTGGCCCCGCGCGCGGCGGGCCTGACCCCGCGCCTGCCGGGCCTGACCCCGCGCGCAGGGGGCCAGGCCCCGCGCGTGCCGCTCGCGTGGCGAGCCTGACCCCGCGCGTGGCGAGCCTGACCCCACTGCGTGGCGAGCCTGACCCCACTCGTGGCGAGCCTGACCCGCTCGTGCCGCGCCAGACCCCGGCGCGAAGGCTCGGGCCTCAGCCCGCCAGCGGGCCGCCACGGGAGAAGCGCGTGAACGGATCGGCGTCGCGGGCGGTTAGCGCCTCGGGCCAGTTGCGGGGATAGCGGCCGAGGGAGTGGCGCACGCCGCCCGGAACGCGCAGCTCGACCTCGATCATCTCGTCCGCGACGTGCACGAGGTTGTAGGCCGAGTTCGGGAAGCCGCGCGTGCGGGTCGTCGAGACGGTGCCGGAGTGGATCAGGTACATGCCGGCGATGGGCCACAGGTACGGCACGTGGCGGTGCCCCGAGAGCACGATGTCGTTGCGGCAGTCGCGCAGTAGTGCGAGCACGTCGCCCGCGTCCATCAACTGGTTGCGATCGCGGCCCGTGCCCGGGATCGCGACGAGGTGGTGATGGCAGACGAAGACGCGCAGGTCGGCCGCCCCGGCGAAGCCCTCCGCGATCCAGGCGTAGTGCTCGCGGCCGATCTGACCCTCGTCGAGATCGGGCTTGGAGCTGTCGACCGCGACGATCGCGACATCCAGGCCGCCGAGCCTCATGCGGTGCCGGGAGTCGCGCGGGCCGAACGTGTCCTCGAAGCGGACGTCGCCGACGTTGCGCGCATCGTGGTTGCCGGGGACGAGCACGATGTTCGGGCACTCCAGGCCCGCGAGCGCGCTTCTGGCCTCGGGGTACTGGTCGCCGTAGCCGTCGTCGGTGATGTCGCCGGCGACCACGATCAGGTCGGGGCCGGCGGCGTTGATCTCCCCGATCGCGATGCGCAGGAGATCCGGCCGGAAGCGCGCGCTGCCGACGTGGATATCGGAGAGCTGGGCGATCAGCACCGCCGAAGCTTACGGCGCCGGCGCCACTGGCGAGAAGCCGGCCCAGGCGTGCTCGCAGCGCGCCTGCCGAGGGTCGTAGCGCCCGTCGCGACCGCAGGTCGCCACGTCCTGCAGCCTACGATCCGGCGCGACCGCCAGGACCCGGCCCGGACAGCGAGCGTGCGGGTCGCTACTATTGGCGCGCCGATGCTTCGCAGGGACGCCAAGGTCGATCTGCTCCGTCACGTGACGCTGTTCTCCGGCTGCTCGAAGAAGGAGCTCGCCCAGATCGCGCTGATCGCCGACGAGATCGACATCCCCGCCGGCAAGACGCTGATCACGCAGGGCCGGCCGGGCCGCCAGTTCTTCGTCGTGATCGAGGGCGCCGTCTCGGTGACGCGTGACGGGGAGAAGCAGCCGAAGCGCGGAGGCTCGGAGTTCTTCGGCGAGATCGCGCTCGTCTCTGGAGGGCCGGCGACCGCCACGGTGACGACGACGGAGCCGACGCGTGCGCTGGTGATCGCGCCGCAGCACTTCCGCGCGCTGCTCGACCGCACGCCGTCGATCCAGCGCCGCATCCTGCACTCGTTCAGCGAGCGGCTCGCGCCGCACGTGATCTGAGCGACGCCCGCGGTGCGCATCGCCCGCGTCGAGGTCTACGGCTACGACCTCACGTACGTCCACGGCACGTACGTCATGTCGGGCGGCCGCGAGATCGTCAGCCTGCCGAGCACGGTCGTGCGCGTCACGGCAGACGACGGGACGGAGGGCTTCGGCGAGACCTGCCCTCTCGGCCCGGCCTACCTGCCGGCGCACGGCGAGGGCGCGCGCGCCGCCCTGCGCGAGCTCGCACCGGCGCTGCTCGGGCTCGATCCGCGCGAGCTCGCGATCGTCGACGACGCGATGAACTCGGCGCTGCTCGGCCACGCCTATGCCAAGAGCGCCCTCGACATCGCCTGCTGGGATCTGCTCGGCAGGTCGACCGGCCAGCCGGTCTGCGTCCTGCTCGGCGGTCGGCGGCAGGCGTCCTACCCGCTCTACGTGGCGATTCCGCTCGGGTCGCCGGCCGCGATGGCGGCCCACGTGCGGGAGCTGCGGGCCGACGGCATCCACCAGTTCCAGCTCAAGCTCGGCGGCGCGCCGCACGACGATGCCGCGCGCGTGCGAGCGGTGCTCGAGGCGACCACCGATGAGGACATCGTGATCGCCGACGCGAACGGGGGCTGGCGGCTGCAGGACGCAGTCGTGGCCGCTCGCCTGCTGGAGGGGCTCGAGCGCGTGTTCTTCGAGCAGCCGTGCCCGACGCTCGAGGAGTGTCTCTACGTGCGTGCGCGCACGACGCTGCCGATGGTGCTGGACGAGGTCATCACCGATGCCCCGTCCTTCTTGCGCGCGTTTCACGCAGGCGGGATGGAGGCGATCAACCTCAAGATCTCCAAGCTCGGGGGCCTGACGCGCGCGCGTCAGATGCGCGAGCTCGCCGAGACGCTCGGCATCCGGCTGACGATCGAGGACACCTGGGGAGGCGACCTCGTGACCGCGGCGGTCAGCCACCTGGCGGCCAGCGTGCGGCCGGAGGCGCTGTTCACGGTGTCGTTCATGAACGACTGGACGAACGAGCACATCGCGGGCTACGAGCCGCGCTCGCGCAATGGCGTCGGGGCGGCTCCGGCCGGGCCCGGACTGGGCGTCGAGGTCGATCTCGACATGCTCGGAGCGCCGCTCTCGCGCTTCGGAGGTTGAGACGACCGGCAGCGGGGCAAGATCCCCGCATGGGCTTTGATCAGTATCACGAGCCGCCCGAGGAGCTCTCGTCCGAGACGCGGACGTTCGCGAGGCTGTGCGCCTCGCTGACCGAGGAGGCCGAGGCGATCGGCTGGTATCAGCAGCGCCTGGACGTGGAGGCGGACCGCGAGGCGAGCGCGATCATGCGCGACGCCCAGGGCGAGGAGTTCAAGCACTTCTGCATGGATCTCGAGTTTCTCCTGCGGCGCACGCCGCTGTGGCGCGAGATCGCGCGCGGCATCCTCTTCCAGGAGGGCGACATCGTCGAGCACGGCGAGGCGGCCGAGGAGCAGGCGGTCGAGGGCGCGGCCGCTCGCGGCGAGCCGCTCGCAGGGAGCGTCTCGCTCGGCATCGGCAGCTTGAGGGGGAGTTCTTCGTGAGCCACCTGCTGCGCCGGCACGCTCCCATCACCGAGGAGTCGTGGTCCCGCATCGACCAGGAGGCGCGCGAGCGCCTGAGGCCGGCCCTGGCGGCCCGCAAGCTCGTCGACTTCGCCGGCCCCCACGGCTGGCAGTACTCCGCCACCAACCTTGGTCGCACGGCCGCCGTCGAGGCGCCCTTCGACGGCGTCGAGGCCAGGCAGCGGCGGGTTCTGCCGCTGATCGAGGTGCGGACGGCCTTCAGCGTGACGCGCGCCGAGCTGGCGGACTCCGACCGCGGCGCCGAGGACACCGACTTCGCCGATCTCGACCGCGCTGCACACGATCTCGCGGCAGCCGAGAACGCGGCGGTCTTTCATGGCTGGAAGGACGCGGGCATCGTCGGCATCGCCGAGGCCTCGCCCTACGAGTCGATGGCGCTCGGCAGCGACTGCGACCGCTACCCGCGCCATGTCGCGATCGCGGTCGAGCAACTCCTGGCGGCCGGCATCGACGGCCCCTACGGACTTGCGCTGGGCCGCGAGGCCTACGAGCTGGTGCTCGAGTCGGCCGAGCACGCGGGCGTCCTGCTGCTCGACCACCTGCGCAAGATCCTCGGCGGCCCGCTCGTCTGGGCGCCGGGAGTGGAGGGCGCGGTCGTCGTCAGCCTGCGCGGCGGCGATTTCCTGTTCGAGTCCGGTGAGGACATCTCGGTCGGCTATCTCGACCACGACGCCGACGCCGTGCGGCTCTACCTCGAAGAGAGCTTCAGCTTCCGCATCGCGACGCCCGAGGCGGCGTTCGCGCTCACGCCCTGAGGGGTCAGGCCTGTGAGTGCCGGCAGTCACGCGGCGGATGCCGCGCGCGTGCGGCTACAGTAGGCCGCTCAGCGTGGCGGTGCGGGGAACCCGGTGCGAGTCCGGGGCGGTCGCGCCACTGTGATCGGCAGTCAGCCGTGAGCCAGGAACTCGACCGCCGCGAGCCCTCGATGCCGGGACGCTCGATCCCGAGGAGGTAGTGCGGACGTGCTGCGCTTCGTGACCACCGCCGACACGGAGATCCTCGCCACCGCGGCGGCCGTCGAGCGCCTCCCCGACGGGCTTCCCCGAGGTGCGCTGCGCCAACCCCGGCTCCGCGACGGATCACGCGGCGCTTCGTCGACGACGTCCTCGACGGCGCGCGCGTGGTGCTCTGCCGCGATCCTCGGCGGCCGCCGCGGCTGGCTCGAGGGCTTCGACCTCCTGCGCGCGCGCTGCGCCGAGCGCGGCATCGCGCTGCTCGCGCTCGGCGGCGAGGCCGCAGCCCGACGCCGAGATGACGGGCTCTCGCTCGCTCCGGCCGGCGCCGTCGCCCAGGCAGGCGAGTACCTGCGCCACGGCGACGTCGACAACGTCGAGCAGCTGCTGCGCTTCCTCGCCGACACGTTCCTGCTCGAGGGCTACGGCTTCGAGCCGCCGCGCGAGGTCCCCGATCTCGGCGTGTACGTGCCCGGCATCGGCGACGTGGCGCTCGAGCGAGGCGCTCGCCGGCCACGATCCGGACGCGCCCGACGGTCGGCGTCTGCTTCTACCGCTCGCACCGCCTCACCGGCAACACGGCGTTCGTCGATGCGCTCTGCGCGGCCATCGAGGCTGCCGGCGCCAATGCCGCTCGCCGTCTGGAGCTACACGCTCCGCCGCGACGCCGACGGCCGCGTGCCGGCGCTCGAGCTGCTCGACGGCACACGTCGACGCGCTCGTCACGACGATGCTCGCGACCGGCGGCTCGAGTGCCGGGCGATGCGGTCGTCGCCGAGGGCGGCGACGGCGTCGGCGAGCCTGGCAGGACTGGGACGCCTCCGCGCTCGCCGACGCTCGACGTGCCGGTGATCCAGGCTGTCTGCGCGACCGCCTCGCGCGCCACGTGGCTGGAGTCGGACGCCGGCCTCGCGCCGCTCGATGCCGCAACGCAGGTCGCGATCCCCGAGTTCGACGGGCGCCTCCTCGGCGGCGTGATCTCGTTCAAGGAGCGCGACGCCGAGGGGTCGCCGGTCGGCGTGCCCGTGCCGCACTACGTCGCCCGACCCCGAGCGCTGCGCGCGGGTCGCGCGCCTGGCGGTGCGCACCGCCCGGCTGCGCACGCTGCCGGCCGCGCGCGCGCCGCGTCGCGATGCTGCTGACGAGCTTCCCGACGCAAGCACGCCAAGGTCGGGATGGCGGTCGGCCTCGACACGCCCGCGAGCGCGCTGCGCGCTGTTCGAGGCGCTCGCCGCCGACGGCATGCAGGTCGAGCACTCGTTCGAGCACGGCGACGAGCTCATGCACGCGCTGATCGCCTCCGGCGGCCACGACGCCGAGTTCCTCACCGACGAGCAGCTCGCAGGCTCGCCGCTGCGCCTGCCGGTCGACGACTACCTCGCCTGGTACGCAGACGCTGCCGGTGTCGCTGCGCGAGGCGATCGAGGCGCGCTGGGGCCCGCCGCCGGGCGACCGCTACGTCGACGGCGACGACTTCGTGATCGCCGGGCTCGAGCTCGGCAACGTGCTCGTCGCGATCCAGCCGCCGCGCGGCTACGGCGACGACCCGGTCGGCATCTACCACGACCCCGAGCTGCCGCCGACGCACCACTACCTCGCCTGCTACTGCTGGCTCGACCGCGTCTGGGGCGCCGACGCGATCGTGCACCTCGGCAAGCACGGCACGCTCGAGTGGCTGCCCGGGCAAGATGCTCGCCCTCTCGGCCGAGTGCGCGCCGGACGCCGCGCTCGGCGACATGCCGCTCGTCTACCCGTTCGTCGTCAACGACCCCGGCGAGGGCGTGCAGGCCAAGCGGCGCGCGCACGCCGTGATCGTCGACCACCTCGTGCCGCCGATGATGCGCGCCGACACCTACGACGAGCTGGCCGAGCTCGAGGCGCTGCTCGACGAGTACGCGCGCCTGGAGGTGCTCGACCCGCTCCAAGCTGCCGGCGCTCGCCGTCGCGATCTGGGACGCGATCGAGCGCGCCAACCTCCAGTCCGACCTGCGACGTCGAGGAGCGCCCGGACGACGTCGGCACGCTCGTGCGAGCACATCGACGGCTACCTCTGCGAGGTCAAGGACATCCAGATCAAGGATGGCCTGCACATCCTCGGGCAGCCGCCGCGCGGCGACCAGCTGCGCGGGCTCGTCCGCGGCCATGCTGCGCCTCGGCTCGGGCGACGTCCCCGGCCTGCGCCGCGCCGTCGGCGCCGCGTTCGGCCTGGACGAGCCCGCGCTGGTCGCGGACGCGGGCGCGCCGGCGACGCCGGTCGCGGCGCCCGAGCTGTGCTCGAGCGCTTCCGCGGGCCGGCGGCGAGCGCCGGCGATCTCGTCGACCGCCTCGAGGCGGCGCAGATGGCGCTGCTCGACGCGCTCGCCGCGCGGGCGTGGGATGCCGGCGCGGTCGCGGGCGGTCTGCCTCGACGTGCTCGGCCGCGCGCGACGACGGCGTCGAGCGCGCGCTGCGCTTCGCTGCGCGCGAGGTCGTGCCCCGCATCCGCGCACGACCGACGAGCTCGAGCACGTGATCGCCGCGCTCAACGGGCGGCACGTCCCCGCCGGTCCGTCGGGCAGCCCGACGCGCGGGCGCGTCGACGTCCTGCCGACCGGCCGCAACTTCTACTCCGTCGATCCGCGCGCGCTGCCGTCCGAGCTCTCCTGGGAGGTCGGCGCAGCGGCTCGCCGACGCGCTGCTCGACCGCCACCGCGCGCGACACCGGCGAGCTGCCGCGCATGGTCGGCCTCGTCGCCTGGGGCACGTCCGCGATGCGCACGCAGGGCGACGACGTCGCCGAGATCCTCGCGCTGATCGGCGTGCGCCCGACGTGGCACCCGGAGTCGCGGCGCGTGACCGGCATCGAGGTCATCCCGCTGGAGGAGCTCGGCCGCCCGCGGATCGACGTCACCGTGCGCATCTCCGGCTTCTTCCGCGACGCGTTCCCGCACCTCGTCGCGCTGCTCGACGACGCCGTCGCCAGCGGTCGCCGCGCTCGACGAGCCGGCCGACCAGAACTTCGTCGCCGCGCACGCGCGCGACGACGCCGAGCGGCTCGCCGCCGAGCTCGGCGACGCGGCGCCTGGCGCCGGCGACGCACGCGCGTCTTCGGCTCGAAGCCCGGGCACCTACGGCGCCGGGCTGCTGCAGCTGGTCGACGCGCGCGACTGGCGCGGCGACGCCGACCTCGCCGCAGGTCTACGAGGCCTGGGGCGGCTACGCCTACGGCCGCGGCCTCGACGGCGCGCGCGCGCGCGCGACGTCGATGCGCGACTGCTTCGCGCGCATCGAGGTCGCCGTCAAGAACGTCGACTCCCGCGAGCACGACATCCTCGACTCCGACGACTACTACCAGTACCACGGCGGCATGGTCGCGACGGTGCGCGCGCTCACCGGCCGCGAGCCCGCCGCCTACCTCGGCGACAGCTCCGACCCCTCGCGCGTCGTCGCGCGCACGCCTCGCCGAGGAGACGCGCCGCGTGTTCCGCGCGCGCGTCGCCAACCCGCGCTGGATCGCCTCGATGATCCGCCACGGCTACAAGGGCGCGGCCGAGCTGTCGGCCACCGTCGACTACCTGTTCGGCTACGACGCGACGACCGGCGTCGCCGAGGACTGGATGTACGAGCAGGTCGCCGCAGCGCTACCTGCTCGACGCCGACGTCGCCGCGTTCATGGCCCGCTCGAACCCGTGGGCCGCGCGCGCGATCGCCGAGCGGCTGCTCGAGGCGGCCGACCGCGGCCTGTGGGCGCAGCCCGAGGCCGACACGCTGACGCGGCGATCCGCGATCGCTACCTCGCGCTCGAGGGCGAGCTCGAGGAGGCCGGCGCGTGAGCCGCCGCGCTATCCCGCTGACGCGCGATCGTCGGCCAGGAGGCGCTGATCGAGGCGCTGCTCGTCAACGCCGTCGCGCCCGAGGTCGGCGGCGTGCTCGTGCGCGGCGAGCGCGGGACCGCCAAGTCGACCGCCGTGCGCGGCGCTGGCGCCGCTGCTGCCGCCGGTCACGGCCGCGCGCCGGCCAGGCCTTCGCGTTCGCGCCCGGCGAGCTCGCGCCGGACGGCGACGGTCGCCGCGCGACGCCGCCGTCGAGCGAGCGCGCCGCGCGCCGCTCGTCGAGCTGCCGCTCGGCGCGACGCTCGACCGGCTCGTCGGCGCGCTCGACCTCGGCCGCGCGCTCGCCGGCGAGCGCGCCTTCGAGGCCGGGCCTGCTCGCCCGCGCGCACCAGGGCATCCTCTACGTCGACGAGGTCAACCTGCTGCCCGACCACCTCGTCGACGCGCTGCTCGACGCCGCCGCCATCGGGCATCTCGCGCGTCGAGCGCGACGCCGTCTCGGTCGTGCACGACGCGCGCTTCCTGCTCGTCGGCACGATGAACGTCGAGGAGGGCGAGCTGCGCCCGCAGCTGCTCGACCGCTTCGGCCTCGGCGTCGAGGTGCGCGGCGCCCGCGGAGCCCGGCGGTGCGAGCCGAGATCGTCCGCCGCCGGCTCGCCTTCGAGCGCGATCCCGAGCGCGTTCGCTGCGCGACTGCGCAGACGGCGGAGCGACGAGCTCGCCGCGCGCATCGCCGCCGCGCGCGCGCGCGCTGCCGCACGTGCGCCTGCCCGAGCGCGAGCTGCTGCGGATCACGGCGCGCCTGCGCGGCGCTCGGCGTCGACGGCGTGCGCGGCGACATCGTGACGCGCGCGCGCGGCGCGCGCGCTGGCGGCGCTCGACGGCGTCGACGAGGTGGACGGAGGAGCACGTCCGCCGCGCCGCCGCGCTCGCGCTCCTGCACCGCCGCCGGCGCGACCCGCTCGACGGCCGCACGCCCGACGCCGGACGACGTCGACCGCGCGCTCGGACGACCAGCCGCCGCGCCGAGCCGCCCTCGGGCGGCAGCGCCGCCGGAGAGCCGGCGGCCGCGGCGCCGACGCCGGCGCCGGCCGATGCGCCGAGCGACGCAGGCACCGGCCGCGCGAGCGGCGCGACCGCGCCCGCGCCGGCGCGCCTGCCCGCCGAGGCGCGCTCGCGCATCGCCGGCACCGGCGGCGGCCCGGGCGGCCGGCGCGCCCGCACGCTCGGGCGCGGCAGCCGGGCGCGATCGACTCGCCGGCCCGCGCGGCAAGCCGACGAGCGCCGACGTCTGCGATCGTCGCGCACGCTGCGGGCCGCGGCTCGTCGCAGGGCGACTGCCGCCGGCTCTGCGCGAGCACGTGCGCGCGCGGCCGCGAGAGCGCGCTGCTCTGCCTCGTCGTCGACGCGAGCGGCTCGATGGGCGCACGCCAGCGCCTGGCGCGCGTGAAGGGCGCGCTGCTCGCGCTGCTGCGCGAGGCCTACGCAGCGCCGGGACCGCGTCGCGGTCATCGTCGTTCCGCGGCAGCGCCGCGCAGCTGCTCGTGCCGCCCGGCGCGCCGCTCGAGCACGCCGCCGAGGCGATCCGCGCAGCTGCCGACCGGCGGCCGCACGCCGCTCGCCGACGGGCTCGGCCTGGCCGAGCAGCTCATCCGCCGCGAGGCCGGCGCGCGAGCGCGGCCGCCGGGCGATCGCCGTCGTCCTGACCGACGGCCGCGTCGCGGATCCCGACGGCGCGAGGTCGCAGCGCGCGGCCGCGCGGCTCGGCCGCGCCGCCGACGCGGTCCACGTGATCGACACCGAGGACGGGCCGGTCCGGCTCGGGCTCGCAGCACGCGCTCGCCGCGGCCGCCGGTGCCCGGCGCACGTGCTCACCGGCTCACCCGCGACGCCGAGGAGGGCCGCATGACCGAGCAACAGATCGCCGAGCAGCTCGCTGTCACGGCGGCACGGACGTCGACGTGCCGCACCGGCCCGGCGACGCGGCAGCGCCGAGCCCTGCGCCGCAAGCGCGCGCGACCGCCCGCTCGTCATCGTCCTCACCGGCCACGGCAAGGGCAAGAGCACGTCGGCGTTCGGGATGCTGCTGCGCTCGTGGGCGCGCGGCTACCGCTGCGGGGTCTTCCAGTTCGTGAAGTCCGGCAAGTGGAAGGTCGGCGAGGCGAAGGCCGCCGCGCGCGCTCGGCGGCATCGACTGGGAGAAGATGGGCGACGGCTGGTCGTGGCTCTCGCGGATCTCGAGGAGTCGGCGGACCTGGCCCGCGAGGGCTGGGCCGGCGTCAAGCGGATGATCGCCGAGGAGCGCTACGAGTTCCTGCTGCTCGACGAGATCACCTACCCGATCAAGTGGGGCTGGATCGAGCTCGACGACGTGATCGCGACGCTGCGCGACCGTCCCGGGCTTCCAGCACGTCGTCATCACCGGCCGCGACGCCGCCGCCCGAGCTCGATCGAGCTCGCCGACCTCGTCGTCGGAGGTCGTCAAGGTCAAGCATCCGATGGACGCCGGGCATCCGCGCGCAGCAGGGGATCGAGTGGTGAGCGGCGCGTGATCCCGCGCATCGTCGTCGCCGGCACGAGCTCGGGCGCCGGCAAGACCACCGTCGCCTGCGGCCTGATCGGCGCGCTGCGCGCGCCGCGGGCTCGTCGTCCAGGGCTTCAAGGTCGGCCCCGACTACATCGACCCGAGCTACCACGCGCTCGCGTCCGACCGCCCGGGCCGCAACCTCGACGCGTTCCTCAGCGGCCCCGAGCTGATCGCGCCGCTCGTGCGCCACGGCGGCGACGGGCGCCGACATCGCGGTCATCGAGGGCGTCATGGGGCTCTTCGACGGCGCGTCGGGCCGCGGCGAGCTGGCGTCGACCGGCGCACGTCGCGAAGCTGCTCGACGCGCCGGTGCTGCTCGTCGTCGACGCCGCGTCGATGGCGCGCTCGGCCGCGGCGATCGTGCACGGCTATCGCAACCTTCGACCCGAGGTGCGCGTTGCCGGGCGTGATCTTCAACCGCGTCGGCTCCGACCATCACGAGCAGCTGCTGCGCGAGGCGGTCGACGCCGCTCGGGATTCCGGTGCTCGGCGCGCTGCGGCGCGACGAGCGCGATCGCCACGCCCGAGCGCCACCTCGGGCTCGTGCCGGCGGACGAGCGCGAGGCCCGGGCCGGCGGCGCGCTCGACTCGCTCGGCCGGCCGCGGTCGAGCGCTACATCGACCTCGACGCGATCGTGCGAGCTGGCGCGCATCGGCACCCTCGACCGCCGGCCCGGCCTGGAGCCCGCGAAGCGCCCGAGCGCGTGCCCCCCGGCGACGCGCATCGCGATCGCACGCGGGCTCGGCGTTCTCGTTCCACTACGAGGAGAACCTCGAGCTGCTGCAGGCGGCGGGAGCCGAGCTGGTGCCGTTCGACCCGCTCGAGCGACGAGGCCCTGCCCCGAGATGCCGGCGCGCTCGTCCTCGCGGGCGGGTTCCCCGAGGTCTACGGCGCCGAGCTCTCCGCCAACGTGCCGCTACGGACCGAGATCGCCGCGCTTCGCGCGCGCCGGGCGGCCGATGCTCGCCGAGTGCGGCGGCCTGCTCTACCTCGGCCGGCGAGCTCGACGACCAGCCCATGTGCGGCGTCCTGCCGGTGCGAGTGGCGCATGACCCGGCGCCTGACGCTCGGCTACCGCGAGGCCACGTCCGCAAGCGACACGCCGTGGATCGGCGCGGGCGACGCCGTGCGCGGCCACGAGTTCCACTACTCGCAGGTCGAGCCGCTGAAGGAGCCGCGCCGGCCTGGACGCTCGCGGCGCGCGGCACGGAGCGCGACGAGGGATTCGCGCGGGCGGCGTGCAGGCCAGCTACCTGCACGTGCACTGGGCGGCCTTCCCGCAGCTCGCGCGGCGCCTCGCCGCGGCTGCCGGGAGCCGCTGTGAGCCCTGCACCCGGAATCATGATCGTCGGCATCGGCGCCGACGGCTGGCCGGGCCTCGGCGAGCCGCGCGCGGCCGTGCTCGCCGGCCGACGGCGATCGTCGGCTCGCGCGCCAGCTCGCGCTGCTTCCCCCCGGCGCGCCGCGCGAGCGAACGCCCTGGCCCTCGCCGCTCGACCCGCTCGTCGACGAGCTGTCGACGCGCGCACGACGAGGACGCGCGCGTGCGTGCTCGCGAGCGGCGACCCGATGCTCCACGGCATCGGCGCCACGCTCGCCCGCCGGCTGCCCCGAGCTGCTCGACGTCCACCCGCACCCCTCCGCGTTCGCCTATGCCTGCGCCCGCCTCGGCTGGCCGAGGCCGACGTCGAGCTCGTCAGCGCGGTCGGACGTCCCGCCGAAGGTCGCCCGGGCGCCTCTCAGCCGCGGCCGGCGCATCGTCGTCTACGCGCCCGGCACCGGCGGCGCGGCCGAGCTCGCCCGCGTCTCTGCGAGCGCGGGTTCGGCCCGAGCCGGTTCGTCGTGCTCGAGCAGCTCGGCGGCGCGGACGAGCGCGTCGTCGAGAGCGACGGCGGCGGCCTGGGGCGTGACCGCCCGGCCGACGCCCTGCACGCCGTTGCGATCGAGTGCGCGCCCAGCCGCGGGCACGCCGCCGCGCTCGCGCGCTCCCGGGCCTCCAGACGACGCCTACGAGCACGACGGGCAGCTCACGAAGCGCGCAATTCGCGCGGTGACGCTGGCCGCGCTCGCGCCAGGCGCCGGGCGCAGCTGCTCTGGGACATCGGGGCGGGCAGCGGATCGATCGCGATCGAGTGGCTGCGCTGCGAGCCGCACCGCGCGCGCGATCGCGCATCGAGGAGCGCGCCGACCGCGCCGACGCGGATCGCGGCCAACGCGCGTCGCGCTCGGCGTGCCCGCAGCTCGAGATCGTGCGTCGGCCGCGCGCCGGAGGCGCTCGCCGGCTCGCCGAGCCCGACGCGGTCTTCATCGGCGGCGGCCTCACCGTGCCGGACCTGCTCGACGCGCTGCTGGCAGCGCTGCGCCCGGGCGGCAGGCTCGTCGCGAACGCCGTCACGCTCGAGAGCGAGTCGCTGCTGCTGGCGGCCGCGAGCGCGTCGGCGGCGGCTCGCTGCGCGACTCGAGGTCAGCCACGCCGAGCCGCTCGGCGCGCTTCAGCGCCTGGCGGGCCCAGCTGCCGATCGTGCAGTGGAGCGCCCGCAAGGAGCCGCATGACGGTGCACTTCATCGGCGCGAGGCCCGGGCGCAGCCCGACCTGCTGACGCTGCGCGCGCCAGCGGCTGATCGCCGCCTGCCCGGTCTGCCTGTACGCGGGCGCGCTCGTGCCCGCCCGAGGTGCTCGAGCACGCACCCGCCGGCGCGCGCGTCGTCGACACTCAGCACCTCGACCTCGACGCGATCATCGCCGAGCTGCGCGGCGGCGCACGAGCGCGGCGACGATGTCGCCCGGCTGCACTCGGGCGACCTCTCGATCTACAGCGCGCTCGCCGAGCAGATGCGCCGCCTCGACGAGCTCGGCATCCCCTGGGACGTCACGCCGGGCGTGCCCGCGTTCGCCGCCGCCGCCGCCGCGCTGCGGCGCGAGCTCACGCTGCCGCGCGTCGCCCAGACGCGTGATCCTGACCCGTTACGCCGCGCGACGCGACGGCGATGCCGCCGGGCGAGGAGCTGTCCGGCGCTCGCCCCCCATGGCACGACGCTGGTGATCCACCTCGGAGCGCAGGCGATCGACGAGATCGTCGCGACGCTCGTCCCGCACTATGGCCCCGCCTGCCCGGTCGCGGTCGTCGCCCGTGCGAGCTGGCCCGACGAGCTCGTGCTGGCGGCACGCTCGAGACGATCGCAGCGCAGGTGCGCGAGGCGGGCATGCGGCGCACGGCGGTCGATCATCGTCGGCCCGGCGCTCGCAGCGGTGGCTCTTCGCCGAAGCCACCTCTACTCGACGACGCGCGCTCGTCCCGCCGGCGGGGTGAGCACGTCGACCGTGCTCATCCTCGGCGGCACCGGCGAGGCGCGCGAGCTCGCCGCGGTCGCTCTCGCGCGACGGCGTCCCGGTGATCTCCGTCGCTGGCGCGGCCGGGTCGGCACGCCCGCGGCTGCCCGAGGGCGAGGTGCGCGTCGGCGGCTTCGGCGGGCCCGACGGGCTCGCAGCGCTGGCTCGCGAGACCATTCGCATCGCGGCGGTCGTCGACGCCACGCATCCCTTCGCCGAGCGCATCTCCGCATCGCGCCGCGACCGCGTGCGCGACGCGCGGGATCCCGCTGCTGCGGCTCGAGCGTCCCGGCTGGAGCGAGCGCGCGAGCGATCGCTGGATCTGGGTCGACGATCTCCCCGCGCGCTGCCGACGCCGCGATCCCGAGCCTCGGCACGCCGCGTGCTTCCTCACCACGGGCCGGCAGGGCCTCGCGGCCTTCGCCGCTCGACGGCGCTCTGGTTCCTCGTGCGCTGCGTCGACCCGCCCGAGGCCGCCGCTGCCCGCCCGGCACGCGGCTGCTGCTCGACCGGGGCCCGTACACGGTCGACGGCGAGCTGGCTCTGATCGACGCCCACGGATCGACCTCGTCGTGACGAAGGACAGCGGCGGGCCGCTGACCGAGGCGAAGCTCGCGGCCGCACGACGGCGCGGCCTGCCCGTGGTCGTCGTGCGCGCGCCCGCGCGGCCCGATCGCGACCGCGGTCGCGGACGTCGCCGGTCGCCGATCGCCTGGGCTGCGTCCGATGAGGCGCCTCGCGGCTGATCGGCATCGGCGCCGGCGACCCGCGAGTACCTCACCGCCGCAGGCGATCCGCGCGCTCAACGCGGTCGACGTCTTCTTCGTCGTCGACGAAGAGGCGACGACAAGCGCGATCTCGTCGCCCTCCGGCGCGAGATCTGCGACCGCCTCATCGAGCGCCCGGCGTACGCGCACCGGTCGAGCTGCGCGATCCCGCCGCGCGATCGCACCGCCGAGGCGTACGGCGAGGCGCGTCGCGGCCTGGCGGCGACGCGCGCGCGCAGCGACGGGCGTCCGCGCTCGGCGCAGCGAGCTCGGGCCGGGACGAGCGCGGCGCGCTGCTCGTCTGGGGCGATCCCGCGCTCTACGACAGCACGCTGGCGGATCGAGGACGTCCCCGCGCGATCGACGCCCTCAGCTGAGCACGGGTCGTCCCCGGCATCAGCAGCCTGCACGCCGCTGACCGCGCGAGCCACCGCATCGCGCTCAACCGCGGTCGGCCGGCCGCTCGCCGATCACGACCGGCCGCCGCGTCGCAGACGGCGCCGCACGACGGCGACGACGACATCGTCGTGATGCTCGACGCCGGCTCTCGTTCGAGCGCTTCGCCGGACGCCGTTCGACATCTACTGGGGCGCCTACCTGGGCACGCGCCGACGAGCGCGAGCTGCCGGTGATCGTCGTGCGCCGGCCGCCGCGGCCCGATGTGCCGAGCGTGGCGAGCGTCGCCGACGCGCTCGCGTGGTCGCTGGCGCAGGCTCGCGCCGGGTAGCGCGTCGGGCTCGGCGCTCGCGCTCACGCCGGGTAGCGCCGCGGCGTGTACACGCGCGCCGGCCGCCCGTTGGCTGCGACGGCACGCGTCGTCGAGGAGCCGACGATCAGCAGCGTGCGCATGTCGACGCCGTCGAGATCGAGCGCGCCCAGCGTCGTGACGGTCACGCGACTCGTCTCGGCGTCGCCGACCGCGCGCGCGACGACGACCGGCGTGCTGTCGGCGCGGTGTCGGCGCAGGACCGCGACGGCCCGCTCGAGCTGCTCGCGGCGCGTGCGCGAGGCCGGGTTGTAGAGCGCGAGCACGAGGTCGGCCGCGCCGGCCGCGTCCAGGCGCCGCTCGACGATGTCCCACGGCTTGAGCTGGTCCGACAGCGAGATCACGCAGAAGTCGTGGCCGAGCGGCGCGCCGACGCGCGCGCGGCCGCCGCGCGACCTGCATGACGCCGAGTCAGCGCCGGGCGCACGAGCTGCGCACCTGGCACGCTGCGGGTCCGAGCGCGCTGCTGCGCGCTCCTGCGCTGCGAGCGCCTCGAGCACCGCCGGCGCGCCATCGCGAAGATCCCGGGGTCGCCCGAGGAGACGACCGCCACGCCGCGAGCCGCCCGCGGCGAGCTCGAGCGCGTGACGCGCGCGCTCGGACTCGACGCGGTTGTCGCTCGCGTGCCGGCGCTGGCCGCGGCGCTCGGGCACGCGCGCCAGGTAGGTCGCGTAGCCGACGAGGTCGTCCGCCGCGCGCGAGCGTCCGCGTGCGCCTCGGGCGTCAGCCAGTCGGGCCCGGCGGGCCCGAGACCCACGACCGCCACCGAGCCGCGTCCCGAGTCCCGTGCCGCCCGGCCCGCGGCGCGGTCGAGCGTCGGGCACGAGCACGAGCGACATGTACGGCACCTCGCCGTCGACCTCGCGCAGCGGCGCGATCGCGCTCCTCGGCGGAGCTCGCGCGCTCGACGTACACGCCGCGCGCGCCCGCGCCGGCGGCCTCGACGGCGCCGCGCACCTTCGCGAACGTGCGCCCGAGCTTCATCACGACCGCCGCGTCGGCGCTGCGCAGCCGCGTCGCGAGCGTCTCGGCGGACAGCGTCCCGGGCAACGCCATGAGCACGTCGTCGCGCTTGACCAGCGGCGTGCCGGCGCGCGCGGCCGCGGCGCTGAACGACGGTCACCCCCGGGACCACCTCGTCGCGTAGCGCCCGGCGAGCCGCTCGTGCAGGTACATGTAGGAGCCGTAGAAGAACGGGTCGCCCTCGCACAGCACCGCCGACGTCGCGGCCGGCGTCCAGGTGCTCGGCGAGCGCGCCGCGGCCTCGTCGTAGAACTCGCCGAGCGCGGCCTCGTAGCCGCCCGGGTGGTCGGTCATCTCGGTCGTCACCGGGTACGCCAGCGCGAGCTCGATGTGGTCAGCCCGCAGGTAGGCACGCGGCGATCCGCCGGGCGACGCTGCGCCCGTGTTGCGCGTTCGGATAGGCGACGACGTCGGCCGCCTCGATCACCCGCCGCGCCTTGAGCGTCATCAGCTCCGGGTCCCCCGGCCCCACGCCGACGCCGAACAGCCGTCCCGGCTCCGCCATCGCGTCACTCGGCCGTCGCTGGCGAGCGCGTTGACGGCGGCGGCCGCGATCGCGCTGCCGCCGCGGCGGCCGTGGACGACGAGGTGCTCGAGCGCCGCCGGGTGCTCGGCGAGCGCGACTTCGACTCGGCCGCGCCGATGAAGCCGACCGGCACGCCGATCACCGCCGCCGGCCGCGCGCCCCCTGCCTCGACGATCTCGAGCAGGCGGAACAGCGCGGTCGGCGCGTTGCCGACGACGACGAGCGCGCCGTCGAGCCGCTCGCGCCAGAGCTCGAGCGCGGCGGCCGTGCGCGTCGTGCCGCAGCTCGCGCGGCCAGCCCGGCGACCTGCGGGTCCGACGAGCGTGCAGACGACCTCGTTGGCCGCCGGCAGCCGCGAGCGCGTCACGCCGGCGGCGACCATCGCGGTGTCGCAGAGGATCGGCGCTCCGTCGCGCAGGGCCGCCTGCGCGGCCGCGCGCCGAAGCCGGGCGACGCGGCGACGTCGGCGACGAGGTCGACCATCCCGCAGGCGTGGATCATGCGCACGACGACGCGTCCGAGCACCGGGTCGAGCCCGTCGAGCTCGGCCTCCGCGCGGATCATCGCGAACGAGCGCCGGTAGATCTCCGCGCCGTCGCGGATGTAGCCGGTCACGTTGCACGCGCTCCGTGCGGCGACGGTCAGCACGGCGTCCGGCGGCTGACCGCAGCGGCGCTCACAGCCCGACCAGTGCTCGCGCGGCGACGCCCCGTTCCTGCAGCGCGGCCCGCCGCGCCGCGGAGGCCCGCGACATCGAGCAGCGCCTTGGCGCAGGCGCCCATGCCTGCGCAGGCCGAGAGGCCCGTCCAGCCCGAGCCGGCCGAGGTGATCAGGCCGGCCCGCTCGAGCGTGCCCACGAGGCCGGGAGCGTCCGCAGGCGCGACGTCGAGCAGCGTCAGCGTCCGCCAGGGAGAGAGTCGGAGATCGCCGCCGGCGCCCTCGACCACGGCTGCCAGCGTCTCGAGTGAGGCTGGCGTCGAGACGCGCGAGCGGGGAAGCGCCGTCGACGGCGACGCGCCCGTCGGCCTGGACGAGGAGCCCCGGCGCGCAGATCGGCCGGACGGCCGAGCGGCCGCTCGCCGATCATGCGACCACCGAGCAGCGCCGCCATCTCGCGCGTCCCGCCGGCGAGATCGGCGACGCGCCAGGGTCGCGCGGCCTGCGCCGCTGCGAGCTCGAGGAACGCCAGCGCCGCCTGCAGCGCTCCGGGCAGCGGCGTCCCGCGCGGGAAGGCGCAGGCTCGTCGACGGCGGCCGGCGAGCCGCAGCCGGAAGCTGGTCCGCGCTCGGCGACGAGCGCGACGTCGGAGTCCGCGCCGAGCGCGCAGCCCGCTGCCGTCGTCGACTGCGAAGAGGAAGCGGCCCGGAAGCGCAGCGAACGCGCTGCCGGAGCAGAGCGCGGAGTCCAGCTCGGCGACGATCGCGTCGGTGGGCGCGACGCCGCTGCGATGCCGCCGGCGAGCGGGCTCGCGAGCACGTTGCGCACCAGCTCGTGCTCGCTCGAGGGCAGGAGCCCGCGTCCGCGAGGACGATCCGCAACGGCCGCGCCCGCCTCCGCCGGCAGGCCGCGGATCTGCAGGTTGCGCGCGCGAGGTGAGCTCGACGATGCCGTTGCCGAGCCTCGCCGCGACGGCGATCGCCTCGAGCTGCGATGCGGTGACGCGCCCGCCGGGCAGACGCACGCGCGCCAGGCCGCCGTCTTCGGCCGCGTGCAGCGTCGAGCACGCCGGGGCAGTGATCCGCGCCGGCGCGTCGTCGAGCGTGTGCTGGTCGAGCTGTCGGCATCGAGCCGCCCCGGGCAGTGGCTTGCTCAGTCGGACGCGGCCACGGCGGCGCTTCTCGAGCGCCGCCGACCGAGGATCGTCTGTCCTGCCATGACGCGCTGCGCGGTGCCCGGCGAAGACGAGGCCGATGGTCGTCCAGAGGACGAGCTGCATGCCCACCGAGGCCTCGCGGAAGCGGAACAGCGTGACCGCGGGGAACGTCGCTCGGCACCTCCTGGACGGACGGCAGGGCGCAGCCGGCGACGATCACGATCAGCAGGTACGCGCGATCGCGAGCAGCGCCGCCGTCGAGCCGGTGAGGCGCTCGGCCAGGAGCTCGCGCAGGCGAACGGCCGTGACGGCCGCGAGCAGCGAGATCAGGATCATGATCAGGTAGAGCACGGTGCGTTTCGTGATCGTCCCGGGGTCGCCGACGGAGGGCGGGTTCGCCGGATACTTGACGAACGGCACGAGGTAGATCGTCGATGAACGCGACCGCCGCCATCAGGATGCCCGTGCGGGCAGGGCTCGCGCGGCCGACCCGGCCGTAGGCCAGCGCGAAGGCGATGCCGAAGAGCCCGCCGAGCGAGAGGCCGTAGACGACGGCGGCCGTCAGCAGGCCGAGGCTCCTCTGCATCGTGCGCGAGACCAGCGGCGTCTCTGCGGCTCGCCGGCGGCCTTCGCCTTCGCGGACTCGAACGCGATCGCCTTGTCGACCTGGGACTCGCCGGCGACGCGCGCGAAGCCGGTGGCGAGCAGTCCGCCGCAGAGGCCTGCGATCAGCCCGCAGATCAGGAGGTTGCGAAGCACGGCGCCGCCCAGTGACAGGGAAAGCCGAGCAGATGGCGCCCGTCGTGGACCCACTCGTGCACGTAATGGCCCGGCACCATGGACGCGGCGCCCTCGTCGACGCCCACGAAGTAGAACAGGGCCAGCAGAGCGAAGCCGAGCAGCAGCCACGGCCACGCCTCGTGCAGCGACACTGCAGGCGGATAGGCGACCTCGGGCAGGCTCGAGGGAGCGGCGATCGTGTTGGGCATCTCGTGCGGCCTCCTGGGGATTGCGCGTCCCGTAGCGGTGTCGGCGATGACAGCGGTTCCTGGCTCTCGGAGAGACCACTCCGATCACAGTGGCGCGACCGCGCCGGACTCTCACCGGCTTCCCGCGTCGTCGCTTGAAGTGCGGCCGAGTCTACATGCTGGGGCACGCGCCCGCGGGTTCGCCATGATCCAGGTGTGAGCGCAGCCGAGGCCGCACCGGAGGAGACCGCCTTCGCGCAGCGCGTGACGCCGCTCGAGCTGTTCTTCGACCTCATGTTCGTGTTCGCGATCACGCAGGTCACGGGCTTCATCGCAGCACATCCGACGTGGACGCGCCTCGTCGAGTCGCTCGCCGTCCTGGCCGTGCTCTGGTGGGCCTGGGTGGCGTACGCCTGGCTCGGCAACACCGCGGCCTCGGACGAAGGAGCGATGCGCGTCGTGCTGCTCGTCGCGATGGGCCCGCTGCTGATCCTCTCGCTGGCCGTCCCCGAGGCATTCGGCGACGACGCCCTCGCGTTCGGCATCGCCTACCTCGTCGTGCGCTCGCTCCATATCGTCGGCTACGCCGTGCTCGGCCGCGGCGACGAGCGCGTGCGCGGCCTCGTCCCGCGGCTCGCGAGCACCATGCTCCCGGCTGCCTCGCTGCTCGTGCTCGCGGGCTTCGTCGACGGCACGGCCCGTACGCTCTGCTGGATCGCTGCGCTGCTGGTGGACTACGGCGGCCTCGCGCTGCGCGGCACCGACGGCTGGCGCGTCCAGCCCGGCGCACTTCGCCGAGCGGCACGGCGCGATCATCATCATCGCCCTCGGCGAGTCGGTCGTCTCGCTGGGCGTGGGCGCGAGCGGCTTCGGGCTGAGCGCGAGCGTGATCGTCTCGGCGCTCCTCGGCATCGTCGTCGCGGGCTCCCTCTGGTGGGCGTACTTCGATGTCGTCGCGCTCGCGGGAGAGCAACGGATGGAGCGCGCCGATCCCGACGGCCAGACGCGCATCGCACGCGACTCCTACACCTACCTGCACCTCCCGATGGTGACCGGAATCGTGCTCTTCGCGCTCGGCGTCAAGGAGAGCCTGATCGCCGAGTCGCACGCGCTCCCGACGGTCGTCGCCGTCTCGCTGTGCGGCGGGGTCGCGCTCTACCTGCTCGCCCTCAGCGCGTTCAAGCGGCGCAACTACGGCTCGTTCAACTACCCGCGCCTCGTCGCCGCGGCCGCGCTCCTGGCCCTGATCCCCGTCGCCCACTCGATCCGCGCCGTCGTCGCCCTCGGCCTGGTGGCGCTGGTGACGGCGGCCCTGATCGCCTACGAGACCCAGCGCTACGCAGCGGCGCGTCATCGCATCCGCCACGCATAAAGCGGGGTCAGGCACGCATAATGCGTGCCTGACCCCGGATTATGCGCTTCCCGTCACGGTCGCCCCCAGCGACCAGCTCGCCTGCATCAGCACGGCCGCGAGCTTCGGCAGGGCCACCGAGATTGCGGTGCTCGCGATCGAGTCGCTCTCCCCTGCGGACGACGCGAACACCGTGTACGTGCGCGGCCGGAGCGCGGGCTCGTGAGGGTGGTGCACGAGACGATCGAGCGCCGCGTCGTGTTCGGAGCTGGTGCGATCGAGAGCCTGCCCGCGGAGCTCGAGAGCCTGGGCCTCCGGCGGCCGCTCGTGATCGCCGGACGCTCACAGGCGGCGCATGCCGAGCGGCTGCTTGCGGCGGTGGGGGCGGGCGGCTCGATCATCGGCGTGCGCGTGCACGTACCCGCAGGCCTCGCGGAGGATGCGCGCGCCCAGGCCGCCGAGCTCGCAGCCGACTGCCTCGTCTCGATCGGCGGCGGTTCGGCGGTGGGTCTCGCGAAGGCGGTCGCTCTGACAGGCCACCTGCCGATCGCCGCCGTGCCCACGACCTACGCCGGCTCGGAGCTGACCGTCGTCTGGGGCCTGACCGAAGACGGCCGCAAGGCGACCGGCCGTGACCCGAGTGTCGCCCCGCGCCTGGTCGTCTACGACCCGGAGCTCACCTACGACCTGCCCCCGAACGTGACGGCCGCGAGCGGGATGAACGCGGTGGCCCATTGCGTCGAGGCGCTCTGGGCCCCGGGAGCGACCCCTTTGACGGACATCGCCGCCACAGAGGGCCTGCGCAAGCTGGCGCGGGGGATCCGCGCGTCCCTGGCCGCACCTCGCGACCCGGCTGCGCGGGCGACGGCACTCACCGGCGCATGGCTCGCAGGCGAGGCATTCGCCGCGGGCGGTGCGCTGCACCACAAGCTCTGCCACCTCCTCGGCGGCATGTTCGGCCTGCCTCACGCAGAGCTCCACGCCGTGTTGCTCCCGTACACCGCCGCCTTCCTGCTCCCGGCGGCGCCCGAGGCCGGCGAGCGCATCGCCGAGGCGCTGGAGGCGGCCGATCCGGCCGCCGCGATCCTCCAACTCGCGCGCGACGTGGGCACCCCGAAGTCCCTGGCGGCGCTTGGCCTGACGGAGGACGACGCGGTCCGAGCGGCGGCGATCGCAGGCCCCGACCTGCCGGGCGAGCCTCGCCGCCCGACGCCCGCCGAGCTCGAGGACCTCCTCCGCCGAGCAGTCCGAGGAGCCTGAGCGAGCATCCCGCGGCAGGGTCGTTACAGGTGCGTCACAGGGGTCTGGCCCCACCCGTGGCGCGCCAGACCCCACGCGTGCCGGCGCAATCGGGGCCTGACCCGGGCTGCTCGGACCTGACCCCGGATGCTCGCCGCAGGTGGGTGGCGTCAGAGGGCCGGTGCCGTTCGCGCCGAGGTGCCGAGCACCATCAGCGTCTTCGTGCCCGTGACGCGGCCGCTGCGGCGCAGATCGTCGACGACGCGCTTGAGGTCGGCGACGTCGCGGACGCGGATCCACACCAGCGCGTCCGGGTCGCCCGCCGTCGTGAACACGGCCTGCACCTCGGGGATGCTCTCGGCGATCCCTGCGATCTCGTCGACCGGCGTCGTGCCGGCGAAGCGCAGCTCGGTGAACGCCTCGAGCGGACGGCCGAGCTTCGCGTGGTCGAGGCGCGCCGTGTAGCCGAGGATCACCTCGAGCCGCTCGAGCCGGTCGAGCCGGCGCTTGACCGCCGGAGACGAGAGGTGGACGCGTGCCGCGATGTCCGCGAGCGGGCGGCGGGCGTCCTCGCAGAGCAGCGCGATGATCTCGTGATCGGTCGCGTCCAGCTCGCGCTCTACGGTGGGCCCGGCCACGCAAGAACCGTAGCGAATGCAGCCGCTCGGACGTTCGATTCTTGCGCGCGGCCGGCGCCGCGGCCGCGATTCGCGCGCGTCGACGGCCGCGTCGCGTTGAATTGCGCCATGCCGCCTCTCGACGTCGCACGCCGCCCGGCTCCGTCCGCCCGCGTCGCTCGCTGCGCTCGAGGCCGTGCAGCGTCGCGTGCTCTGGCTGGCGACGAGCATGGTGCACCACGCGAACCGCGTGCGCACGACCTCCTCGGGCGTCAAGGTCGGCGGACACGAGGCCTCGTCCGCCTCGATCGTCGGGATCATGACGGCGCTCTAGTTCGAGCACCTGCGCGCGCCCGACCGCGTGTCCGTGAAGCCGCACGCCGCGCCGGTGCTGCACGCGATCAACTACCTGCTCGGCACGCTCGACCGCTCGCACCTGACGACGCTGCGCGAGTTCGGCGGGCATCCAGAGCTATCCGAGCCGCGCGAAGGATCCCGGCGTCGTCGACTTCTCGACGGGCTCGGTCGGCATCGGCGCCACGGCGACGCTCTGGAGCGCGATCGCCCAGCGCTACATCGCGGGTCACTTCGACGTCCCCGTGGGCGGCCGCCACGTCGCGCTCGTCGGCGATGCCGAGCTCGACGAGGGCGCGATCTGGGAGGCGCTCGTCGATCCGCTGGTCGCCGCCTCGGCGAAGTGCTGTGGATCGTCGACCTCAACCGCCAGTCGCTCGATCGCGTCGTTCCCGGACATGGCCGCCGGCCGGCATGCGCGGCATGTTCGAGGCGGCCGGCTGGGAGACGATCACCGTCAAGTACGGGCGCCGGCTGCGCGACCTCTTCGCGCGCGCCGGCGGCGAGGCGCTGCGCGAGCGCATCGACTCGATGAGCAACGAGGAGTACCAGCGCCTCCTGCGCAGCCCCGCCGCCGAGCTGCGCGAGCGGCTGCCGGGCGACGGGCCGCGCGCGCGGCGACGTGCGCAGGCTCGTGGCCGCGAGCTCGACGACGACGAGGTGGTGGCCGCGGTCTGCGATCTCGGCGGGCACGACCTGGCCGACCTGCTCGACGCGTTCCGCCGCGCCGATCAGATCCGCGACCGCCCGGCCGTGATCTTCGCGTACACGATCAAGGCGCGCGGGCTGCCGACGCAGGGGCACCCCGCCAACCACTCCGCCCTCATGCTCAGCGACGAGCAGTGGACGCAGCTCGCGCGCGACCTCGGCGCCGATGCTGCCGATCCGTGGGCGCCGTTCGCCGTCGGGCGCCCGGAGGCCGCGCTCTGCCGCCGCGCCGCCGAGCGCCTGCGCCGCCCGCCGCTGCCGTAGCGCCGGCCCGCGCGCCGTGCCGCGCCGACCTCGGCCGCGTGCACACGAGCACGGCCTCGACGCAGCAGGCGTTCGGGCGCTTCTTCGTCGACCTCGAGCGCGCCGATCCGGACGTCGCGACGGCACGTCGTCACGGTCTCGCCCGACGTCGCGTCGTCCACCAACCTCGGCGGCTGGATCAACCACGTCGGCGTCTGGAACATGGGCGAGCGCGTCGACTGGTTCGCCGACGATCCGCAGACGCTGATGCGCTGGCGGGAGTCGTCGCACGGCCAGCACATCGAGCTCGGCATCGCCGAGGGCAACCTCGTGGGCCTGCTGGGCGAGCTCGGGGCCACCTGGTCGCGCGCCGGGCCTGCCGCTGCTGCCGATCGGCGCGCTCTACGACCCGTTCGTCAACCGCGCGCTCGAGCCGTGGTCGTTCGGCATCTACGCGGGCGGGCAGTCGATCCTCGTCGGCACGCCCTCCGGCGTCACGCTCGCGCCCGAGGGCGGGGCGCACCAATCGATCATCACGCCCGTCGGTCGGGCTCGAGCAGCCGCGCTGCGTCGCCTGGGAGCCGGCCTTCGGACAGGATCTCGAGTGGACGCTGCTCGCCGCGCTCGGCTCGCCTCGGCCGCCAGCGACGGCAGGCCGCCTACTTCCGCCTGAGCACGCGCCCGATCGACCAGGCGCTCGCCGCTGTGCCGGCCGACCGGCGAGCGCGCGGGAGCAGCGGCGCCTGCAGGTGCTCGCGGGCGGCTACGTCCTGCGGCAGGCCGACGCGCCGCACCGGACGTCACGCTCGTCGCCATGGGCGCCGTCCTGCCGGACGTGCTCGCCGCGGCCGCCGGAGCTCGCGGCCGGCGGCACCGCCGTCGACGTCGTCTGCCTCACCTCCGCCGACCTCGTCTTCCGTGCGCTGCAGGCGCGTCAGGGACTCGCGACGGCGGGGGGTACGCGATCCTCGACGTGCTCTTCCCGAGCGAGCGCAAGCCGCGCCGATCGTGGCGGTGCTCGACGGCCACCCGCACACGCTCGCGTTCCTCTCGGCTGATCCGCGCGCGTGCCGATCGCCAGCCTCGGCGTGCAGCGACTTCGGCCAGTCCGGCGACGTGCCCGATCTCTACGCGCACTTCGGCATCGATGCCGAGACGATCATCGGCGCCGCGCTCGACCTGGCAGACGGCCGCTAGGCGCTCCTCCTCGGCTCGTCGGGCGACGGCGAGCGCCTCCCGGGTGTAGCGTCCGGGCTGCCGCCGCTGAGGGCGGCCGGGAACCAGGAGTCGAGCCATGATCGGCGTGTTCGTCACCTTCCGCTACGAGGACGGCATGGATGTCCGCGCGGTGAGCGAGATCGCGACGGCGGCGGGCGAGCGGTTCCGCGGCATGCCGGGCTTGCGCAGCAAGGCGTTCACAGTGGACAGCGAGGAGAGCACGGCCACCAACTTCTACGTCTGGGAGAGCGAGGAGGCGGCGCGGGCGTTCTTCACGCCCGAACTGGTCGAGCGCGTCACGGGCCTCTACGGGGTCGCGCCGAGCATCCGCTTCGTGCAGATCGCAGAGATGGTCGAGAACGCATAGCGTGACCGCTCGGCCGACGTTGCAGGGCCCGCGAGTGCTGCTGCGCCCGGTCGTTCCCGGCGATCTGCTCGACGCTCGAGGCCATCCGCGCCGAGCCGGGCGTGCTCGAGTGGTGGGGCGAGATCCAGCCGGGTGATTTCGAGCACCCCGAGACCGGCGTGATCTTCACGATCGAGCTCGCCGGGAGGGTGGCCGGCCTGATCCAATACGACGAGATTCCCGAGCCGCAGTACCACAGCGCCGCCATCGACCTCTTCCTGGGCGCGCACTGGCAGGGGCGCGGCCTGGGCCGGGAGGCCATCGCCCTCGTAGTCGACCATCTGATCGACGCGCGCGGGCATCACCGGCTGACGATCGATCCCGCCGTCGCCAACGAGCGTGCGATCCGCTGCTACGAGTCGGTCGGATTCAAGCCGGTCGGCGTCATGCGCGAGTACGAGCGCGGGCTTGACGGGAGCTGGCACGACGGGCTGCTGATGGAGCTGCTCAGCTCGGAACGGGCAGGCCCGCGAGCTCGCGCGTGAGCATCAGCGCCACGGCGTGCACCCGCGTCTTGGCCCCGAGCTTGGTCGTGGCGTTGCGGATGTGGGTGCGCACCGTCTCGGGCGAGAGGAAGAGCTGCCCGGCGATCGCCCGACCTGTCAAGCCTTGCGACAGCAGCCCGAGGATCTCGTGCTCGCGCGGGCTGAGGCGAGGCGCGCGGGCCGGATGAGCGAGCTGCACGGTCGGATGCATACCTTCCTCATCGGCGCGGCTGCGTCCGCGCAAGCTCCTGCATTTCACGCCCGGCGGCTACTGCATTTCGGAGCCGGCCGCCGCCCGGCCGAGGCGCCGGCCCGCCTGGCGCACTGCCCGGCGGTCCGGCGCGCCGCGGCTCAGCTGCTCGGGTCCGGGACGATCCGGATGTACGGCTTGGGAGACTCCCAGCCGTCGGGGTAGATCTCCTTCGCGGCATCGTCCGAGACCGAGCCGGCGATGATCACGTCCTCGCCCCGCTTCCAGTTCACGGGCGTCGCGACCTTGTGCTTGGCGGTGAGCTGCAGCGAGTCGACGACGCGCAGCACCTCGTCGAAGTTGCGGCCGGTCGTCATCGGATAGACGAGCAGGAGCTTGACCTTCTTGTCGGGCCCGATCACGAAGACGTTGCGGACCGTCTGATTGTCGGCCGGCGTGCGCGCCGTCGGATCGCCCGAGACCTCGTCGTCGAGCATGCCGTAGAGCTTCGAGACGTGGAAGTCCGAGTCGCCGATCAGCGGATAGTTGAGCGCGGTCCCCTGCGTCTCCTCGATGTCGTCCAGCCACTTCGCGTGGTTCTCCACGGGATCGACGGAGAGCCCGATGATCTTGACGCCGCGCTTGTCGAACTCCGGCTTGATGCTCGCCATGTAGCCGAGCTCGGTCGTGCAGACCGGGGTGAAGTTGCGCGGATGCGAGAACAGAACGGCCCAGGAGTCCCCGAGCCAGTCGTAGAACTTGATCGGGCCTTCGGTCGTCTCGGCCTCGAAGTCGGGCGCGGTATCGCCCAGTTGCAGAGCCATGCGGGACCTTTCCTGTGGAGTCGGCGGAGCCTCTTGGGAAACGCGGGAATCCTAGGCAGAATTCCTCGCAGCGGCGCAGGGCTCAGGACGGCTTGGCGCCCATCGCCCAGACCGTGACGACGTAGACCGCGACGAGCAGCGTCGCGATCGCGGTCGAGGCCTTGAGGAGTCCGCCGCCGCCGCCGTTGCGCGACTTCCGCAGACCGATGCCGCCGAGGATGAGGGCGATCACGAGCAGCAACCCGCCGCCGTCCGCGGTGATCCGGCCGATGTCGATCCAGGTCGGTTGGTAGGTGTCTGGATACTCCTTCGAATACACCCACTCGGCGGCGACGCGCATCACGATGTATCCCGGGAGGGCGACGAGCAGCAGCGTCCGGTACGAGAGCCTGCGCAGCATCGCGGCCTCGTCGCGCCAGCCGGCGATGGCCATCGCCGACGCGCTCACGAGTGCGCCGACCAGCACCATGGCGCCGAGCCACGTGGAGGAGCAGTGCGAAGCTCGTGCCGTCGGGCCGCATCGTCACGCTCCCGGTTTGAAGATCATGTCGAGGACGATCAGCACGAACAGCCCCACGGTCGCGAGATGCAGCATCGCGCCGGTCGGAGCGCGCAGCCGTGCCAGCACCTCCGCCTCGCTGCCATCCTGCTCGGCGAGCTTCTGGACGTCGGTGTAGAACTTGCCCGTGCGCTGGCCGATGCCCGCGAACACGGCCCACAGCACGATTCCCGCGATCACCCATCCGTCCCAGAGCTCGAACCGGTCCGAGTTGATCGCGAGGATCACGCCGAGCAGGAAGACGAGCCCGATGCCGGCCGCGATCAGGATGCCGCCGAGCGGACCGACGCGGAAGAGCATCCTGGTCTGCTCGAGCGTGGTCATGCGCCGGCCGCTGTAGACCATCACGCTGAAGAGCACGAGGGCCGCAGCCACGGCGAACGCTGCGATCACGTGAAACGCAAGCATCCAGGATTGGAAATCCACGGGCGCGAGGCTAACGGATGCGCGCGGCGATGTGAAGGGGCTCTCACGACGAGTCGGAGTGCCAGGCCGGAGCCTGGTAATGCTCGGCGATGCGACGCCTGAGCTCCGCCAGCCAGGCGCCTTCCGCGGGGCTCCGCCTGGCCACTGCGACGGCGGCGGCTGCGGCGACTTCCTGCATGAGCGCGTCTCGGTCGATGTGCTGCAGCGTGCCGTCCAGCAGCAGCGGCCGCCCCTCCACGATCACGCTGCGGACGTGGGCGGCCTTGGCGCGCGACACGAGCAGCTCCCAGATGTCGGCGTCGTCGACGGCGAAGGGCGCGCGCAGCGCCTGGAGGTCGAGCACGACGACGTCGCCGCGCCGGCCTGGCTCGAGGCGCCCGATCGACGAGGCGGCTCCGACGACCTGCGCCCCGCCTTCCCAGCCGAGCCCGAACACGCGGGCGGCCGAGAGCCGCGGATCGCGCGATTCCCCGTGCACGCGCTGAAGGGCGTGCGCGATGCGCAGCTCGGCGAACATGTCGTCGTCGTCCGCGATGCCCATGTCGTCGAGCCCGAGCGCCACGCCCACGCCGGCGGCGACGAGCCGGCGAAGAGGCGCCACGCCCGCAGCCAGGCGGAGGTTGGAGGACGGGTTGTGCACCACGGTCGCCCCGCAGCGGGCCAGCAGATCGATGTCGGAATCGCGCAGCCAGACGCCGTGCGCGAGCGCGCTCCGCTTGCCGAGCACGCCGGCATCGGCCAGCCGCTGCAGCTCACGGCCGCCGGCGAAGGCGTCGCCCCAGGCGCGCTGCAACCGGCTCTCGAGCGAGTGGAGGTGCACGCCGGCCGAGAGCGCGGCGGCCGCCGATCCGACTTCCTCCACGAGCGAGTCGCTCGCCCACTGCGGGGCCATGATCGCGAACTGCGCGCTCAGCAGCGGGTCGCCGCTCAGCTCGGCGATGAGCGCGCGAATGGTCTCGATGTACGCCTCTCCCGGCATACGGGCAGCGACGAGCCCGCGGGCGCGGCGCTGCAGCCCGGCCGGGAGCGACGCGATGAACGCATCGTCGCCGTCGTACGCGAGCTTCGAGCGATCGCTCCAGTGCGGCGCGAGCGCCACCCTCTGGCCCGCCTCGCGGTGCCCCCGCAGCGTCGCGCGCAGCTCCGCCGCGTAGGCCTCCTCGGGCGGCCCCTCGCCGAGGCCCGACGGGAAGTGCATGTGCAGGTGCGAGGTGACTCCGGACTCGATCAGCAGCACGTCCTTGGCGAGCGTGCCGAGGTAGGGATCGATCGCGTCGAGCGCGAGCATGGTCCCCATCCACGACTCGAAGGGCGTGTCCAGCAGGCCCGGGCCGGGCGGGCCGGGATCGGGGAAGCCGAGTTGCACCGTCGAGATCGCCATGCCGTGGTGGTGAGCGTTGATCAGCCCCGGCAGCACGAGCATGCCGTGCCCTCCGACCTCGGTGGCGCCGGGGTGGGCTCGGCGCAGGGCAGAGCGGTCGCCGACGGCGGCAATGCCGCCGCCGGCGATCAGGACAGCGCCGTGCGGGAGCGGCGGAGCGTCTGCCGAGGCGAGCAGGAGGTCGCCGGAGACGAGGAGCTCATGCATGGCGGGCACGCTATGGCACGCGCTAGCCTGCCGGCGTGAACGAGACGCGCGAGGGCCCGGAGATCGCGATCTGGTCGGACTTCATCTGACCGTTCTGCCGCATCGCGCAGCCGCGCGCGGTGTGGCTGGAGCGCCAGTTCGGCGCCCGGGTCACCTGGTTGCCGTTCGATCTGCACCCGGAGTACCCGCCCGAGGGCATCCCGCGGGCCGATCTCATCGCGCGCTACGGCGAGGGCTATGACACGCGCACGCGGGAGCTGTTCGCCGCCGAGGGCCTGACGTACGCGCCGCCGCCGGAGGTCGTCCCGAACACGAGGCTCGCGCTCGAGCTCGGCGAGGCCGCCCGCGCCGAAGGCAAGCACGCCGCCTACCACGATCGCGTGATGGACGCCTACTGGGCGGAGGGCCTCGATCTTTCACGGCCGCCGGTGCTCGAGCGGCTGGCCGGTGAGGTGGGCGTCACTGCAGAGGGCATCGCACGAGCGCTCGGCGAGAGGCTCTACGGGCAGGCCGTGGATCAGTCCACGGCCCGCGCGCAGGGCGCCGGCGCGACGGGCGTGCCGGCCTTTGTGATCGACTGGCGAGTGCTCGTGGTGGGCGCCCAGCCGCGCGAGCTGCTGGCCCAGGCAGTCGAGCAGGCGCGCAGCGCCTGAGAATCGCGCCGGGCCCTTGCCCGGCACGCGCGGGGTCAGGCTCGGCATGCGTGGGGTCTGGCGCGCCACGTGCGGGGTCAGGCTCGCCACGCCTGGGGTCAGGCTCGGCACGCGCAGGTCTTGCCCCGGGGTCTGGCCCGCCACGCGTGGGTCTGGCGCGGCATGCGCGGGGTCAGGCTCGCCACGCGCGGGGTCAGGCTCGCCACGCGCGGGGTCTGGCCCGCACCGGGCGGGGTCTGGCCCGCACCGGGCCGCGCCAGACCCCGTGTGTAGCCGTGTGTAGCACCATGCGTGGCTGTGGAGGTCTCGATTCGGAGTGGAATCCCGAGATCAGGTCGAACGAAGGAGGAGAGCAATGGGAACCGTGCTGCATCTGGCCGACGTGGCCGCCACGCCGACCTCCGCGGGCCGGTGGCAGGCGCTCAACGGGCTGCTCGGCGTGACCACGTTCGGCATCAACGCCGTGGTCATGGAGCCGGGCGAGGACGCCGACATCGAGCATCACGAGCTGGAGTCGGCGCACCAGGAGGTCTACGTCGTCGTCACCGGGCGGGCCTCCTTCCGCCTCGGAGACGCTGAGGTCGAGGCAGGCCCCGGCGATGTCGTCGCGGTCGGCGACCCCGCCGAGGTGCGCAGCTTCCGCGCGCTCGAACCGGGCACCCGCATCGTCTGTGTCGGCTCCGGCCCGGGGGCCGAGCATCCGTTCGGCGAGTGGATCGGCGGCGCTGCCTGACGGGATCAGGCAGCTTGGTCGCGGTGCGCGTGCGGGTGCTCGAGCCACTCCGTCAGGGCCGCCGCCGGGAGCGGGCGGCTCAGCCAGAACCCCTGGACAAGGTCGCAGCCGAGCGCGGCGAGCTGGTCGTACGTGGCCTTGTTCTCGACACCCTCGGCGACCACCTGAAGCCCGAGGTCGTGCCCGAGCGTGATCATCGAGCGCACGATCGCGGCGTCGTCCGCGTCGTCCTGCATGTTGAGCACGAACGAGCGATCGATCTTGAGCTGTGTGATCGCCAGCCGCGCGAGGTAGGCCAGCGAGGTGTAGCCGGTGCCGAAGTCGTCGATCGAGATCGCGACGCCGAGCGCCTTGAGCTCGCCGATCACGCCGGCCGCCCTGTCGGGATCCGAGACGATCGCGCTCTCGGTGATCTCGACCGTGAGGCGATCGCCGGGAACCTCCCACTTCTCGAGCAGGCGCGCGACGTCGCCGGCCATGCCCGCGTCGTGCAGGTTGCGCATGGAGAGGTTGACCGCGACGCGCAGGCGATGCCCGGCGTCGTTCCACTCCGCGAGCTGGCCGAGCGCCTTGTCGAGCACGTAGTGGGTGAGCGGCGCGATCAGGCCCGTCTTCTCGGCTGCGGGCACGAACTCGGACGGCGCGATCAGTCCGCGCGTCGGGTGCTGCCAGCGCACGAGCGCCTCCGCGCCCGCGAGCTCGCCGCTGCGGACGTCCAGCTTGGGCTGGAAGTGCAGGACGAGCTCGCCGTTGCGGATCGCGCGCGGCAGCTCCGAGAGCAGGGTGAGGCCGGCCGCGTCGTGCCTGTCGAGCTCCGGCACGTACTCGGCGTGGGGGGCACCGGTCTCCTTAGCCAGGTACATGGCGACGTCCGCCCGCTGCAGCAGCACATCGACATCGCGGCCGTGAGCCGGGAACCGCGCGACCCCGATGCTGGCTTCGACGTGAAGGGGCAGCCCGTCGACCTGGAACGGCTGGTCGAGCGCAGCGAGGATGCGCTCCAGGGCCTGGTCGAGGTCGAGCCGCGAGTCCGACAGCTGCCGGACGAGGATGCCGAACTCGTCGCCGCCCAGGCGTGCGACCGTGTCGCTGCGCCGCAGGACGGACTCGAGCCGCCGCGCGAGCTCGAGCAGCAGCAGGTCGCCGTAGCGATGGCCGAGCGTGTCGTTGATCTCCTTGAAGCGGTCGAGATCCATCAGCAGCACCGCGAGCCGGGAGCCGTCGTTGTCTGCGACGCCGATCGCGTGCTCGACCTGCTGCCCGAAGCTCACCCGGTTCGGCAGCCCTGTGAGGCTGTCGTGGAGCGCCTGATGGCGGTTCAGATCCGAGAGGCGCCGCAGCTCGAGGTCGGCGTGCTTGCGTGCCGTGATGTCGCGGCAGATGCCCTGCACGCCCATCGGTCGTCCATCCTCCTCGATCACGCGGCTCGACACCTCGAGCACCACCGAGTGGCCGTCCCTGGCGATGAACTCCTGCTCGAACGTGGTGCCTGCGACCTCCCCGGAGAGCTTTCGCTCGGTTGCGCGGATCGAGATCTCGATCCCCTCGGGCGTCAGGTAGTCGGCCAGGCTCGTACCGATCAGCTCGTCCCGGTCGTAGCCGAGCACGCGCTCGAAGGCCCGGTTGACCTCGGTCAGGATCTCGTCCATGCTGACCGTTGCGATCGGCTCGGCCGCGTTCTCGAAGAGGTCGCGGTAGCGCTCCTCGCTGTCGCGCGCCGCGTCCACGCTCCGCGACCGCTCGATCGCGATGCCCGCCACGTGGGTCGCGAGCTCGACCAGCTCGATGTCGGATGCGCCGACATGGTGGGGCTCGCGGTAGTAGAGCGCGATCGTTCCGAGCACCGAGCCGTCGGTCGCGAAGACGGGCGTCGACCAGCACGCGCGCAGCCCGGCGCCGAGCGCCAGCTCGCGGTAGTCCTTCCAGAGCGGGTCGTTGGCGATGTCCGAGACGCACACGCGCTCGCGCCGGTAGGCCGCGGAGCCGCACGAGCCCCGATCCGGGCCGATCGCAAGGCCGTCGATGGCGGCGCAGTAGTCGGCGGGGAGCGACGGCGCGGCTCCGTGGCGCAGATGCACGCCGTCCCGGTCGAGCAGCAGGATCGAGGCGAGCACGTCGTCTCCGTGCGCCTCGACGAAGCACGCGAGCCGGTCGAGCGCGCTTGGCAGGGACGCGCCGGCGGCGATGAACGCGAGCAGGTCGGCCTGGCCGGTGGAGAGCGCTTGTGAGCGCTTGCTCGCGCTGACGTCGCGTACGTACGCGGTGAAGACGGGCTCGCCCGGAACGTCGACGAGCGCGATGCTGAGCTCCATCGGGAACTCGCTGCCGTCGCGACGCATGGCCGATACCTCGACGCGCTTGCCGATCAGCCGGCCCTGGCCGGTTTCCAGGTACCGCTCGAAGCCCGCCATGTGACCGCTCCGCAGCTCGGGCGGGATGATCAAGTCGGCCATGGCACGGCCGAGCGCCTCCTCCCGGGCGTAGCCGAACATCTGCTCCGCCGCGGGATTGAATTCAACGATCAGGCCGTCATGGTCGATCGTGATGACGCCGTCGAGGGCCGCATCGAGCATCGCGCGAGTGCGCGCATCGCTGCGGCGCGCTTCGGCGGTGTGCTGCTTCGGTCCCGTGATGTCGAGGATGTACCCCTGCATGTAGAGCGGCCGGCCGTCCGAGTCGCGCACGAGCGCGCCCTCGTCACGCACCCAGGCGACGCTGCCGTCGCGCCGCAGCAGCCGGTACTCGCTCTGCAGCCGCTCGCCGGTCTCGATCATGTGCGTGGTCTCGGCGATCACGCGCTCGCGATCGTCGGGGTGGAGGATGCTGACGAAGAAGTCGGGGTGCGAGGCCCAGTCCTCGGGCGTGTAGCCGAGCAACTCCGTCGTCTGCGGGCTCACGTAGAGACTCGGCGAGATCGGGTCCGGCGAGTCGATGTAGACGATCAGCGGCAGGCTCTCGAGCAGCCCGCGATAGTCAGCCCGGTCCGGCAAGGCGACCTCGGACCCGTTCTCGGGTCGCAGGGATTCCTCGTGCGGATCCATGCACTCGTCATCGGTCGCAGACGCCCGAGGCAACAGCCGCAATTCCGCACGATCTTCGTAGAGTTCCTGCGATGCGCCTCCTGACGGCTCTCGCGGTCGTGCTCGCGCTCGCCGCGGGCGTCGCTCTCGTCGTGCTCTCCGGCGGGTCGTCGGGTGGGGTGACGGCGCCGCAGATCGCTGCCGCCGTGCCCCGGAGCGGCACCGCGCCGCCTCCGCCGCACGGGGCCTTCGTGCTGGCGCGGGGCGACGGCGATCTCGCGGTCGCGCTGGCAGCGCGGCGCGCGGGCTCGCGGCTGGAGCTGACCGGCACCGTGATCGCGCCCGACGGGAACGGGCTCACGGGCCTGAGCGTCCACTTCGTGGTCGGAGGCCGGAGCCTTCGTGCCGCACGGTCCTGCGGGGCCGGGTGCTATGCCTCGACGACGGCTGCGAGCCCGCCGGTGCACTCGCTCTCGATCGCGCTCAGCGGCCGCCGTCGCGCCACGTCGACCGTCTCGTTCGCGCTGCCGACGCACTGGCCGGTCTCGGCCGTACCGCTGCTGCGGGCGACCGAGCGCGTGTTCGGCAGGCTGCGCGGCCTCGTCTACCACGAGCGGCTCTCCAGCGGGCCGAAGGCGACGATCACGAGCGTCTGGCGAGCCGAGGCGCCCGATCGCCTCAGCTATCGCTCCACCGACGGCAATGCCGGCGTCATCATCGGCAAGACACGCTGGGATCGCGTGGTCGGCGGCGGCTGGAAGCGCTCGTCGCAGGTTCCGCCGCTCGCGCTGCCGGCGCCGCCGTGGCAGGGCGGCGCCTACGACGTCTCTCTGCTGGGCGCCGGACGACTGAACGGCCGGCGTGTGGTGCGCATATCGATGTTCGAGCCCACGACCCCGGCGTGGTACACCGTCACGCTGGAGCGCAGCACGCTGCGGACGCTGAGCGTCTCCATGACGGCGGCCGCGCACTTCATGGTCGACAGCTACACGCGCTTCAACCCGGCGCGGCAGATCAAGCCGCCGGTCTGACTCACCAGTCGGCGCGGTTCTCGGCGACGGCCGCCGCCTCGCGGTACGGGCGCTGCTCGCGGCGGATGAGGTCCGGGTTGGAGCCCGCGAGCTGCGCGAGCGCGAGCGTCAGCAGCTGCAGGCAGGCCGCGCCGGTGAGCAGGGCGTGGGGGAGCTCCGAGCCGGCCGGAGGTGCCGGGAGGACGAGACGCAGCGTGGACTCGGGGAGGCCGGAGAGCGGGCCCTCGGCGCCGATCGCCACCGCCGGGAATCCGATCGCCTGCGCGGCGCCGGCCGCGCTGCGCAGGCGCCAGTCGCGACGCTCGCCCCCTCGGGTGTCGGCCGCGAAGAGGACGAGCGCGGTCGTGGCATCGCAGGCGGCGAGATGGCCGTGCAGCAGGGTCTCGAGCTGCAGGCCGGTCGTTGCCACCCGCGCGCCCTCCTCGATCTTGAGGGCGAGCTCGCGGGCGGTGATGAGATCCGCGCCGAGGCCGACCGAGAGGATGCGCGAGGCGCCGTGGACGTGCGCGGCAAGGCCCTCGATCTGCCCGCGCAGCGCGAGGCCGGCGGGGAGCGCACCGCGGACGTCGGACGTGCGGCCCGAGATCGCGTCGGCGATCGCCACGCCGGCCAGGATCGCGCTCGTGTAGGCGACGGTGTGACACCAGGAGCGGTCGGTCAGCGGCGTGATCACGACATGGTCGGCGCCCGCGGCGAGCGGTGAATCCGCTCGCGCGCTGATGCCCGCGACGACCGCTCCGGTGGCGCGCGCCGCCTCCAGGGCCAGGATCGTCGCGCGCGTCGTGCCCTCGTGCGAGACGCCGATGCAGACGCCGCCCGCCCGCGCGTCGAGGGCCGCGTCCAGCGCCTGGCGCGACTCGGCGCGGGCACCGGGGACGAGCTCGCGAAGCGCATGGGAGATGAGCTCGGCGACGGCCAGGGCGCCGTGCTCCGACGTGCCGCAGCCCGTGACGACGATCGGCGCACCCGTGCGGGCGGCCGACTGCACCGCCGCGGCGATCTCGGCGGCGCCGGCGGCGCCCGCGAGTGCCTCCGGCAGGCCGACCTGCGCCTTGACCATCTCGTCCATGACCCACGGCGGTCCCCCGCGCAGCTCCGGGAAGGCGGCCGTGTGCCAGCTGAGGTCGTCGGTGCTCATGTTGTCGCCCTTGCAGTGGGCTGAGAGGTGCGGAAGCTGATCATGCGGGCAGCGTAGAGTCCGAGTGATCCAGGCGAAAGAGCCATTTCATTGACGCATGACTGGTCCACTTCCGGACCGGATCTGCATCTGGCGCTCGCACCCGGGGGCACCCGCCACGGTGCGCTCGAGGATGCGCTGCGCGCCGCCGTGCGCGACGGCAGGCTCGCCGCCGGGACCCGGCTCCCCTCGACCCGCGCGCTGGCGGGCGACCTCGGGCTGTCGCGGGGGACGGTGGTCGAGGCCTTCGCACAGCTCACCGCCGAGGGCTACCTGGACGCGCGACACGGAGCCGGCACCTGGGTGGCCGAGCTCGCGCCGGCCGAGGCGCGGCGCACTCCGTCGTCGAAACGGGCTGAGCGCGCTGCGCGCTTCGATTTCGTGCCGGGCGTGCCCGATCTCACCTCGTTCCCGCAGGCAGCCTGGATGAGCGCCCTGCGCCAGGGCCTGCGCGGCCTTCCCGCGGCGAGCTTCGGATACGGCGATCCCCGTGGCCGCGCGGACCTGCGCGAGCAGCTGGCCGGCTACCTCGCGCGGGCGCGCGGCGTGCGCGCCGATCCCGAGCTCGTGATCCTCTGCGCGGGCTTCCGGCATGGCCTCTCGCTGGTCGCGCGCGCCCTGCGGGCCACGGGAGCACGCACGATGGCGATTGAGGATCCGTGCGCCGAGCAGCACCGCGCCGTGGCGGCTGCCGCGGGCCTCGCGCTCGCGCCGCTGCCGGTCGACGAGCGCGGGGCGCGCACCGACCTGCTCGGCCACGGCGTCGCCGCCGCCGTGCTCTCGCCGGCCCATCAGTTCCCGCTCGGTGTGGTCCTGCACCGCGACAGGCGGGCGCAGGCCGTTGCCTGGGCGCGGGCTGCCGGTGGCGTGATCGTCGAGGACGACTACGACGGGGAGTTCCGCTACGACCGCCAGCCCGTGGGTGCCCTGCAGGCCCTGGCACCCGATCTCGTGGTCTACGGCGGCACGTCGTCGAAGACGCTCGCGCCGGGCCTGCGGCTGGGCTGGCTGGTCGTGCCGCCGCGACTGCTCGACGCCGTCGTCGCCCTGCGCGCCGCGGAGGACGTGCACGTCCCGGTGCCCGAGCAGGTCGCGCTCTGCCAGATGCTGCTCACGGGCGCCTACGAGCGCCACGTGCGCCGCATGCGCGCGCGCTACCGCGCGCGCCGCGACCGCGTGCTCGAGGTGCTCGAGCAGAAGGCCCCGGCGCTCGCACCGATCGGCATCTCGGCCGGGCTCGGCATGGTGCTGGAGCTGCCCGCCGGCGCGCCGGGCTCGGCAGCGCTGATCTCGGAGGCCGCTCGGCGCTCGATCGGGCTGCACCCGCTGTCCGCCACGTATGCCGGCGGCAGGCCTCCGCGCGAGGGCATCTCGCTCGGCTACGGCGCCCTGCCCGAACACGACTTCGAGGCCGGCCTGAGCGCCCTGGGCGCACTGCTCGAGGACGAGCTGCCCCGCTGACGCCCGGCGCTCGCTCGCGGCGATAGGTTGCCGGAGCAACGGAAATCGCGACCGCGGGAGCAGACACGACATGATCGAGCTCTTCCAGATCACCGGCAGCGCGTCCTTCGCAGCGCGCATGGCGCTCGAGGAGTCGGGGGCGGAGTACCAGGAGGTCAACATCCACCCGCGTCGCCGCGACGAGCCCGCCAGCTTCGCCGAGGTCAACCCGCTCAAGCGCGTGCCCGCGCTGCGCGAGGGGGAGGTCGCCGTCTACGAGACCGGTGCCGTGCTGCTCTACCTCGCCGACCGCTTTCCCGCTCTCGGCCCTGCCGCCGGCACGCCGGCCCGCGCGGACTTGTATCGCTGGATCCTGTGGCTTGCCGACACGTTGCATCCGGCGTGGTGGCCGGTGATGCGGTCGGCCTCGGCGGATCCCGAGCCGGAGGCCGAGGCGGGGATCCGCGCGCGCGGCCGCGAGCAGATGGACGCGCACGGCGCCTACGTCGAGCAGCAGCTCGCCCGCGGGCCCTGGTGCCTCGGCGACACGTTCTCGGTGGCCGACCTCTACCTCTACATGCTGGTCGGCTGGGAGAATTATGTAAAGGGCGGCTACCAGTTCGGCGGCGAGCGGGTGCGCGAGCACTACGGGCGCGTGGGGGCCCGGCCCGCGGTCGCGCGCGCCCGTGAGCTCGACGACCTGGACGAGCGCCAGATCCGCCACCACCCGGAGCTGCGAGCCGGTCAGCCGATCTGAGGTCGCCCGCCGCGGCCGGCGGCGGGCTCGCCGCGCCGAGTTCGGGGGAGCGCGCCTAGATCTTGGAGGCGACGCTCGAGAGCGCGCCCTTGATCGAGCCGCTGAGCACACCCAGTGCGACGAAGATGCCGATGGCGATCACGGCCAGGACGACCGCGTACTCGGCCATCGTCTGGCCGCGCTCGCGCTGCGTCAACAGATACAGCTTGATCGACATGTCGTGGAGCAACTGTGGCCTCCCGCGCTCTTCGTTGTACACCTGACGGCGGCATCGGCGGCGTCTGCCGCGTCCTTCGGAGTACGGCAGATGCCACGCACTTCCACATCCCCCGAACGAGTGAGGGAGCGCAGCGAAGCCGTTTGGGTCAGGCGAGCCGGCCGACGCGGGGGTAGCGCTCCAGCGGAAAAGTCTCGACCTGCGGCGAGCGCTGCTGACCGAGCACGCCGCCGTCGACGTAGACGCAGGAGCCGGTCAGATAGCTCGCGTCCTCGCCCGCCAGGAAGACCGCTGCGCCAGCGATGTCGGCGCCGGTGCCCTGGCGTCCGAGCGGCACGGTCTGGGCGGTCGCGCGAGCGCGCTGCTCGGCTGCCGGGCCCGTGTCGGAAGTCTCCATGAGGCCGGGCACGATGCACACGCAGCGCACGCCGTAGGGGGCGAGATCGAGCGCGACGGCGCGGGTGAAGGCCTCGACGCCTCCCTTCGCGGCGTCGTAGGCGACCATCCCGCGATGGGCGCGGCTCGCGCCCCCGCTCGAGGTGTTGATGATCACGCCGGCGCCCTGCTCGACCATCTGGCGCGCGGCGCGCGACGTGCACAGGAAGTGCCCCTTGAGGTTCACGTCGACCACGAGATCCCAGGTCGCTTCGTCGATCTCGAGGAAGTGCTTGACCGCGGGGCCAACGACGGCAGCGTTGTTGACGAGGATGTCGAGGCGACCGAAGCGCTCGAGGCAGGCGTCGAAGGCGCGCTCCACGTCGGCCGCATCGGCGACGTCGCACTGGATGCCGAGCCCACTTTCGCCGAGCGCCGCCGCGGTCTCTCGCGCGAGTTCCCCGTCGATCTCTGCGATCGCGACGCGAGCGCCCTCGCGCCCGTACCGCTCTGCGATCGCGCGGCCGAGGCCGCGCCCTCCGCCGGTCACGAGCGCCACCCGCCCGGCCAGCCGTCCGCCGTCGGTCATGCCCGCACCTCGGCCGCGCGCGGCCTGCGCGACGCGGCGCGGTCTGCGGCGGCCGCGGCCTCGTGCGGGTCGATCACTTCACCTTCGCGCGGGACGACGAATGCCTTCGGCACGTCACCGGCCTCCTCGTCTCGGACGGGTCGCCACACAGGTGGGACGATCTGCGGGCGCATGAGCAAGATTCCTCCAGCTGCACGGGCGGCACCTGGCGGCTCTCGTATTTGAGCAGTTCCTCCCGCCGCCCGGCGACATGACAAGTGCCGCCGGCGCGCGCCGTCGTGGCGGCGCCCCGGTGGTCGCGGTGCGCGCCGCGGAACGGCACCGCTGCCCCGTTCGGCGGCGTCGGGTCGGCCAAATGACATCTGCAGCGCATGTCATTTGGCGGCGCGCCTCGTCTCGGGGCGGGCCAAATGACATCTGCGGCGCATGTCATTTGGCCGGGCTCCCGCCGGCCGCAGGCCGCATGCGATGATCTCGCCGTGACCGCCGTGCGCCCCTCGCGCCCCCGCTCGCCCTGGGCGGGTGACGACCACGAGCTGTTCCGCGAGACCGTGCGCGCCTGGATCGAGCGTGAGATCCTGCCCAACGACGAGCGCTGGCAGGAGCGCGGGTACGTCGATGCCGAGCTCTGGCGGAGCGCGGGGGAGGCCGGGCTGCTGGGCACCGACGTTCCGGCTGAGCACGGAGGGCTCGGCGGCGACTTCGGCTTCGAGTGCGTGATCTACGAGGAGCTGCTGCATGCAGGCTTCGCCTGCTTCGGCAAGGGCGTGCACGAGATCGCAACGCATTACGTGCTCGAGTACGGCAGCGACGAGCAGCGGGCTGCCTGGCTGCCGAGGCTCGTCGCCGGCGAGCTGGTCGGCGCCATCGCGATGACCGAGCCTGGCGCCGGCTCCGACCTCCGGGGCATCTCGACCTCGGCCGTGCGCGACGGGGGCCACTACGTCGTCAACGGCTCCAAGACGTTCATCACGAACGGGCTGCATGCGACGCTCATCTGCCTCGTCGTGCGCACCGACCTCGAGGCCGGCTCGCAGGGCTACACGCTGCTGATGGTCGAGACCGAGGGCCTCGAGGGCTTCACCCGCGGACAGCCGCTGCACAAGCTCGGCCAGCACGCGCAGGACACCTGCGAGCTGCACTTCACGGACTGCCGCGTGCCGGTCGCTGCGAGCCTGGGGGAGGGCCAGGGCCTCTACCACCTGATGCAGCAGCTGCCGTATGAGCGCACGATCGTCGCGGTCATGGCCGTCGCGGCGCTCGAGCGCGTGATCGCCGACACCGTCGCCTATGCGCAGGAGCGCCACGCCTTCGGCAAGCCGCTGATGGCGCTCCAGAACACGCGCTTCAAGCTCGCCGAGGCGCACACGGCGGCGACGATCGGGCGCGTCTTCGTCGACCACTGCATCGCGCGCGTGATCGACGGCACGCTCGACACGGTCACGGCGTCGATGGCGAAGTGGTGGCTGACCGACCAGCAGTGGCGCCAGATCGACGAGTGCCTGCAGCTCTTCGGCGGCTACGGCTACATGCTCGAGTACCCGGTGGCGCGCGCGTTCCTCGACGCGCGCGTGCAGACGATCTACGCCGGCTCGAACGAGATCATGAAGGAGATCGTCGCGCGCGCGCTCGAGCGCGAGTAGCGTGCCCGGCCATGCCCGGACTGCCCCTCACGATCGACGACGTGCGCCACGCGGCCACCGTGATCCACGGTCGGGTGCGCCGCACGCCGGTCATGACGTGCGCCGCCCTGGGCGAGGGCGTCTTCCTGAAGGCCGAGCTCTTCCAGCGCACCGGGGCGTTCAAGCTGCGCGGCGCGTTCTCGCGCATCGCCGAGCTGACCCCGGAGGAGCGCGCCCGCGGCGTCGTCACCTGCTCGGCCGGCAACCACGCCGCCGCCGTCGCGCTGGCCGGACGCGAGCTCGGGACGAACGCGCTCGTGATGATGCCGAGCTGGGCGAGCCGGGCAAAGGTCGAGGCGACCCAGGCCTACGGAGGCACCGCCGACCTCGAGTCCGCCGATGCGACCGAGGCGTTCGCCCGGATGCACGCCGCCGCGGAGGCGAGCGGCCGCGTGATCGTGCATCCGTTCGACGATCGCGCCGTCATGGCGGGCCAGGGGACGCTGGGGCTGGAGCTGTGCGAGCAGGTCGGCGACGTCACGCAGGTCGTCGTGCCCGTCGGCGGCGGCGGGCTGATCTCCGGCGTCGCCACGGCCGTCAAGGCGCTGGCGCCGCAGGCGCGCGTGATCGGCGTGGAGCCCGCCCGCATCTCGACGCTCGCGACGTCGATCGCCGCAGGCCTGCCCGTGCCGCGGCCCGCGGGCGTGTCGATCGCCGACGCGCTGGGCCCCCCGAGCATCGGCGCCCGCCCGTTTGCGGTGCTGCAGGAGCTGCTCGACGAGGCGGTCGTCGTCAGCGAGGAGCAGATCGCGGAGGGCTTCCGCTTCCTCTACGCCCGCGCGAAGCTGGCCGTCGAGCCCGCCGCCGCCGCACCGGTCGCCGCACTGCTCGCGGGACTCGTGGAGCCGCTGCCCGGCACTGTGCTCGTGCTCTCGGGCGGCAACGTCTCGCCCGAGATCGCGTCCAGGCTGCTCGCCGGCTGAGGCCGCAGCCGGAGTCAGGCGACGCGCACGGCCGGCGTCACAGGCGGCTCGGAGGCCCAGTCGATCTCGACCAGCCGCAGCTCGGGCGCGCCGATCTCGTGCGTGCGCGCGATCAGCTGCTCCATCAGGGCGGTCGCGCGGGCGACGGCGTCCGGGAGCGGCGTCCCGCCGAGGCGGAGGCCGGTCAGGAGGCCCGTGAAGACGTCGCCTGCGCCCGACCAGAATTGGGCGACGTGCGGGGCGCGCGCGAGCCAGGCGCCCTCGCCGTCGAGTCCGACGACGTGCTGGGTCGGCACGCCCTCGTGCTCGAGCACCAGCCCCTTGACCACGACCTCGCGCGCTCCCGCCGCGCGCAGCTCGCCGGCGGCTGCGACGGCCTCGGCCACGCTCCCGACGGAGCGATCGACGAGCCACTCGAGCTCGAAGCGATTGGGCACGAGCAGGTCCGCGCGCGGCACGGCTTGCTCGCGGAACGTGCGCACGAGCTCGGCGGGCATGTATAGCTCGCCCTGGTCGCCGAGCACGGGATCGCACACGTACCAGGCGTCCGGCCGCGCCTCGCGCACGGCCTCGAGCGCCTCGAGCACGAAGCGCCAGGCCTCGGGGTGGCCGAGATAGCCGCTCAGCACCGCCTCGCAGCGGTCGAGGCGCCCGAGTGCCTGCAGCCCGGCGAGCAGCTCGCGCAGCGTCGAGAGGGGCGTGCGGCGACCGCGCACGCCGGGATAGCCCGCGTGGCTCGAGTAGACGACCGTCGGCAATGCCCACACGTCGAAGCCCAGCCGCTGCAGCGGCACCGTGGCCGCGGTCGAGCCCACATGGCCGTAGACGACGGAGGACTGGATGGACATCACGGCGCGCACCGGGCGCATGGTGCCAGCGACTCAGGTCGTCGCGCTGCCGGTCGGCAGCGCCGCGCGGCTCAGGCGGCCCTGGCTGGCCGCGACGCCGAGCAGCACGAGCAGCCCTCCGGCCGGCTCGTTCCAGGTCAGGCGCTCGCCCAGGAGTGCCACGCCGGCGACGGTCGCGAAGAGGGGAACGAGGTAGGTGACGGTCGACGCCGCCGTCGCGCCGGCATCCCGGATGATCGAGTAGTTGAGCAGGTACGCGGCCCCCGTCCCGAGCGCGCCGAGCACGGCGACCGCCGCGATCGGAGCCGCCGGGATCGTCCCGGGCAGGCCTCCGGCGAAGGGCAGGACGAGCGCCAGCTGGAGCGTGCCCATCGCGAGCTGCCCGAAGGCCAGGACGGGGATCGTCAGATCGCCGGTCGCGAGGTTGCGCCGCAGGTACGGGAAGCCGACGCCGTACAGGATCGCGGCAGTCAGGCAGGCCGCGCTGCCCGCGAGCTCCCCCCGCCCGATGCCGCGCCAGGCGCCGAGCACGACGAGCACGCCCGCGAAGCCGAGCGCCAGACCCAGCGTGCGCTCCCGCGTCGGGCGCTCGTCGGGCAGCGTCAGCAGCACAACGATGAGCACGAAGAGCGGTGTCGTGCCGTTCCAGATGCCGGCAAGCACCGACGACACGTGCTGCTCCCCGACCGCGAAGAGCGTGAACGGCGCGCTGTTGACGAGCACCGCGGCGACGGCGAGATGCAGCCAGGTGCGCGCATCACGCGGCAGCCGCCCGCGCTGAGCGAGCAGCACCGGGGTGAGCGCGGCAAGGCCGAACAGCATCCGCGCGAAGGAGACCTGCACCGGCGTGAAGCCGCGGTTGCCGATCTTGATCAGTACGAACGACATGCCCCAGATCACGCCCAGCAAGCCGAGACGAGCCGGCCAGGCCGTCAGGCGGCCCTTCACGTGCCGGTGCGCTCGAGCTCGAGCAGCGCGCGCTTGGCGTCGAGGCCGCCGCCGTAGCCGGTGAGCGACCCGTTCGAGCCGATCACACGGTGGCAGGGGATGACGATCGAGATCGGATTGCGCCCGTTCGCGGCGCCCGCGGCGCGGATCGCCGTCGACCGCCCGATGCGGGCGGCGAGCTCGGCGTAGGTGATCGTCTCGCCGTAGCGGACGCGCTGGAGCTCGGCCCAGACGAGCTGCTGGAACGGCGTCCCGCGCGGGGCGATCGGCAGGTTGAACTCCCGCCGCTCGCCGGCGAAGTACTCCGCGAGTTGCCGGCGGACGCCCGCGAGCGCGTCGTCGTCGCGTGTCATGCCGGCCGGCGGCCCGTGCACCTCGACCGGCATCCAGAGCCCCGTGAGCGCACCGCCGGTAGCCGTCAGCAGCAGCTCGCCGACGGGGCTCGGCATCGTCGAGTACGTCTCGCTCACGACGTGCCGGCGCTCTCGAGCGCGCCCCACAGGTGCAGCACGCTGTACGCGCGGAAGGGGCGCCAGGCCTGGGACCGCCGCTCGGCCTCGCGCGCGTCGGCGTCGGCTCCGAGCGCCCGCAGCGCATGCAGCACGCCGAGGTCGCCGGCCGGGAACGCATCCGGATCGCCCAGCGCGCGCATGGCGACGTACTCCACCGTCCAGGGGCCGATGCCGGGCAGCGCCAGCAGCTCCCGGCGGCTCCGCTCGCGGTCCGCACCGGCATCGAGCTCGACGCGCCCGTCGCGCAGCGCCGCGCAGACGCCGCGCAGCGTCGCCTTGCGCCGTTCGGGCATCGCGAGCACGTCGTCGTCCGCCTCGGCTAGCTCGTCGGCGGAGGGAAAGACGTGCGTGAGCGCTCCGTCGGGCGCCGCGAGCCGCTCGCCGTGTCGCTGCACGAGCCGCGCAGCGTGCGTGCGCGCTGCGGCGACCGAGATCTGCTGCCCGAGGATCGCGCGCACGGCGATCTCCGTGCCATCCACACAGCCCGGGACACGGAGCCCGGGGCGGGCGGCCACGAGGGGCGCGAGCAGCGGGTCGCCGGCGAGCACGGCCGCGACGGACGCCGGTTCGGCGTCGAGGTCGAGCAGCCTCCGGCAGCGCGCCACGGCAACGGAGAGGTCGCGCACGTCCGCGAGCCGCAGCGTGCACTGCGCGCAACCGTCGCCGGGCGCGAGCTCGACGACCGCAGGTCCGTGCGGGAGGCGCAGCGTGCGCCGGTAGCCGCCGCCCGGCGCCGCCTCCTCGACGCCGGCGATCGCACGGCTGCCGAAGAACGCGAACAGCGCGCCGAGCTCGATCGGCGCCCGGTAGGGGAGGCGCAGTGCGATCGTTCCGGCCGCGGCGGCGAGCGGCGCCCCCCGTCGGCGGCGCAGCTCGCGCGGCGTGAGCGCGAAGACCTCGCGCACGGTGTCGTTGAACTGCCGCACGCTCGCGAAGCCCGCCGCCGCGGCGACCTCGGCCAGGCCGAGATCGGTCGTCTCGATCAGCGTCCGCGCGGTCTGCGCCCGCTGCGCCCGGGCGAGCGCGAGCGGGCCTGCGCCGAGCTCCGCCGAGACGAGCCGGTTGAGCTGCCTGACGCTGTACGAAAGACGGGCTGCAAGCCCCGCGACGCCCTCGCGGTCGACGACGCCGTCCGCGATCAGGCGCATGGCGCGCGCGACGACGTCGGCGCGCGCGTTCCACTCGGGGGAGCCCGGCGCGGCGTCGGGCCGGCAGCGCTTGCAGGCGCGGTAGCCCGCGCGCTGAGCGGCCGCGGAGCTGCGGTAGAAGCGCATGTTGGCGCGCTTCGGATTGAGTGCGGGACAGCTCGGGCGGCAGTAGACGCCGGTCGAGCTGACGCCGAGGTAGATCCAGCCGTCAAAGCGGCTGTCCCGACTCTCTACCGCCCTGTACCAGTGCTCGTCCGCCGCCTCCACGCGCGCAGCATGGCACGTGGACTAGCGGAAATCGGACGGCACGCTCAGGAGCGGCGGAGCGCCCCGAACGAGCCCTGTGTGCGCTCCGGCCGGCCCTCCTCGCCGGAGGGGAAGGCACCTTCGGCCAGGAAGCGCCCGTGACAGCGCGCGAGCGCACCGGGGTCGAGCGTGACGCCCAGCCCGGGGCCGTCGGGAACCGGCACGACGCCGCTGCGCGGGCAGAAGGGCCCCTGGGCGATGACGTCGTCGCCGTACCAGTGGAAGAGGGCCTGGCTCGGCTCGCGGATGGGCTCGAGTGCCGCCGACACGTGCAGGTAGGCGGCGCTCGCGACGCCGGTGTCGCCGGAGTGGAACCAGAAGCCGATGCCGAACTGCTCGCAGGCGCGCACGAACTCGACCGTGCGGCGGATGCCGCCGAGCTCGACCAGGTTGAGGACGTAGAAGTCGGGCACGCCGAGCGCTACGGCGCGGCGGAGGTCGGGCGCGTGCGCGGAGAATGCGATCTCGCTGAAGGGGCGCAGGCGCGCGAGCTCCTCGTGCGAGCCGACGGGCTCCTCGATGCATCGGATGTCATAGGGCGCGAGCCGCCGCAGGACGTCGCGCGCCGTCGGCACCGTCCAGGCGTGGTTGGCATCGAGACGCAGAGGCCGCTCGCCGATCGCGGCGCGCACCTCGCGCACCATCTCGAGCTCCTCGGCGAGGCCGACGGTGGCGAGCTTGCCCTCGAACGACGGCGAGTCGAACTCCTCGATCATGCGCGCGCAGTAGCGGGCGACCTCGAGCGGGGTCGACTCGCCGGCGTGCGACGTCGACGGATGCCGCAGGGCGAAGTACTCCGTGAACCCGATCTCGCGCCGCACGGCGCCGCCCAGGAGCAGGTGGAGCGGGACGCCCTCGGCGCGTCCGCGCAGGTCCCAGAGCGCGATCTCGATCGCCCCGAACGCGCGTCGCAGCGCCGTCACGTTCTCCCACAGGGAATGCTCGAAGGCGGGCACGCAGCGGCGCTCGCATTCGTTCAGGTCGAGCGGATCGAGGCCCACGAGCCGCTCGCCGAGCCGCATGATGTCCGCGCTGCGATCGCCGTCCGCGCACTCGCCGATGCCCGTGACGCCCTCGTCCGTCGCGACCTCGACGATGGTCTTCGTGACCGATGCCGTCGAGCCGAGCGAGAAGCGGTAGGGCGCGTGGAACGGGATGTTCACGGGCGTCGCGCGCACGGCCGAGATGCGCATCAGCCGATCTCCGCCACGAGCGGCTCTGCGGGCGTCAACCCCGCCGGCTGCTCCGGCACTAGCGGCAGCCGCCGCTCGAGCGAGCCGCCGTCCCAGGTCACGTTGCGCACCCCGGTAGCCTAGGAGCATGCACATCGCCCGCGTCGCCGCCTACCGGCAGCTGCAGCCGTTCCGCGACGGCGCGTATGTCTGCCGGGGGCAGTCCGAGCCGGGAACCGACTCCACGATCGTCGTGCTCGAGAGCGACGATGGCCTCGTGGGGCTGGGGGAGATGGCGCCGCTCGGGGCGTTCTACGCACCGGCGTTCGCCGCCGGCACCCGCGCCGGGGTCGCAGAGCTCGCGCCGCTCCTGCTGGGCGCGGATCCGCGCGAGCCGCGCCGGCTTCGCCGTGTGCTCGACCGAGCGATGCTCGGTCAGCCGAACGTCAAGTCGGCGCTCGACATGGCGGTCCACGATCTCGCGGCCCGCGCGGCCGGCCTCCCGCTCTGCAGCTACCTCGGGGGCCGCCACGGTTCGAGCGTCGAGCTCTACCGCTCGGTCTCTCAGAGCACGCCCGAGGGGATGGCCTCGAGTGCCGCCGCCCACGTTGCGGCGGGCTACCGGCGCATCCAGGTCAAGGTCGGCGGGGATCCTTCGCAGGACGTCGAGCGCGTGCGCGCGGTGCGCGCGGCCGTTCCCGCCGGCGTCGTACTGTTCTGCGACGCCAACGGCGCCTGGACGACGGGTCAGGCGCGCGCGTTCCTGCGCGCGGCCGGCGACCTGGAGATCACGCTCGAGCAGCCGTGCATGTCCTACGACGACTGCCGCACCGTGAGAGCGCACTGCCCGCACCCGCTCGTGCTGGACGAGTGCATCGACTCGCTGCCTGCCCTGCTCGCGGCCCACCGCGACGGGGTGGCGGACGGCGTCACGATCAAGATCGCGCGCGTCGGCGGCGTCGGCCCGGCCGCGCTGCTGCGCGACGTGGCAGTCGAGCTCGGCCTCCCGGTGACCGTGGAGGACACCGGCGGCAGCGACATCGACACGGCCGCGATGGCGCACCTCTCGCTCTCGACGCCCGAGGAGCTTCGCATCCACACCGTCGACTTCAATGCGTGGGTCACCGTCGCCAACGCCACGGGCATGCCGCCGGCCGAAGCCGGCCGGCTGCGGGCGCCGGAGGGGCCGGGACTCGGGGTGCAGGCGCTGCTGGACGAGCTGGGCGAGCCGTTCGGCAGCTGGAGCTAGGCGGGCCACCAGGCGCGCGCCGCGGCGGCGATCGCAGCTGCCGCCAGCGCGAGCCCGGCGATCACCAGCGCGCGCTCCAGATCGGCGGCGAGCGTCGTCACGACCACGCCGTGCCGCAGCACCGGCAGGCGCCCGACGAGCGGCAGTGCGAGCAGGACGGCTCCGGCCGCCAGGGCCCCGAGCTCGAGCGCCATGTCGCGCCGCAGGCGGAGCGCGAGTCCGACGGCCGCGAGCGCCACGGCGGCAGCGACGAAGGAGCCGGTCGGCCGCGCCGAGGCCGCCTCGCTCTCGCCGAAGGGGAGGACGACGGCCACGGCGGCGAGCGCAGTGAACGCCGCGCGGGCCGTGCGCCGCCCCAGCCTCAGGGCGAGCACCAGACCCATGGCGGCGGCGACGGCGATCGCCGCGCCGATCGCCCATGCGAGCGGCGGCGGGCCGACGCGCTCGACGGCGCCGAGCACGACCTCGCTGCGGCCGTCGACGCGCAGCGGCACGCGCCAGCGATGCACGACCTCGCCGTGCGTGCCCGGGTAGTGGAAGCGCAGCGACGAGCCGCTGCCTGCGCGCAGCCAGGCCCCATCGCGGGCGTCCGGCGCGCCGGTCGCGACGGAGAGCACGCTGAGGATCGGCGCGCCCTTGCGCGCCCAGGATCCGCGGGCATCCAGCTTGAGCGCGGGATGTCCCTGGGGGTCGAGCACCTCGACGACCCGCGCGCCGTCGCGGCGCAGCTCCAGGTGCACGCCGTCTGCCGCGATGCGGGCGTGCGCCCCGGGAGCTTGCGCGACGACGAGGTCGCGGGCGTCGTGGACGAGGCCGGGAACCGTGTGCGCGGCTGCGCTCGCGGGCAGCGAGAGCAGGGCCGCGAGGGCGAGCGCCGGCAGGCTGCGGCGGGTCATTCCTCCGGGAGCGCGCGGTACCAGCCGACCGCGGTCGTCGCCGCCAGTGCGAGCCAGAGGACGGCGCTGGAGAGGCACCAGGCGCAGTATGCGTGGATCGTGAGGGCCTGCAGGCCCGCGAGGTAGAGCGAGAAGAGCGCTCCGGTGAATGCGAACACGAGCCCGGCCGTGCGCGCCCGCGGATCGCGCAGGAGCGCCGTCACGAACATGATCGCCGCGCCGGCGAGGCCGAGGACGGGCAGCGGAATGCCCGCCAGGTGGCTGTACCTGCTGTGCTGCACGGTCTCGCAGCCGCCGCCTCCGATGGGGCAGGCGACGGAGCGGCCGCGCACGCGCTCGATCTCGAGGTAGGCCGCCACTGCGAGCTCGAGCAGCGCGAGCAGCGCGGCCAGGCGGCGCGTGCTCACCCCGCGCTGCCGCTCACCTGCTGGACGCCGCTCGAGATCGCCGCGAAGGTCGCGTCGACGGTGATCGCGCCCTTCGGCCCGGCGACCCTGATCGTGGGCGTGCCCTGGAAGCCGAGCCGGGTGGCCTCGCCGGTGACCTGCGCGATCGCCTTGGTCGCGCCGGCGCCGGCGCGGTCCTCGTCGAAGCGCGTGAGGTTCAGGCCGAGGCCCTTGGCGAACGCGCGCGCCACGGCCGGTGTGAACCACTCGACGTTCTCGTCGCCCTGATTCAGGTACGCGAGCGAGGCGTAGCGCCAGAGCGCGTTCTGCCGGCGCGCCGCGTAGGCGGCCTTGGCGGCCTCGACGGAGTTCGGGCCGAGGATCGGCCAGGTCTTGTACTGCAGCTTCGCGACGCCGGGCCGCACGATGTCGCTGATGACCTGCGGTGCGACCTCGTTGTCGAACGTCTTGCAGATCGGGCAGCGCAGGTCGCCGTACTCGGTGATCGTGACCTTGGCGTTCGCATTGCCGATCGTGCCGGCCCTCTCGGGCAGGTCGGCGAACTCCGCCTTGACGTCGCTGACGCCCTTGAGGCTCGCGAGGTCGGGGCGGCCGCCGGAGCTCCCGCTCGTCAGCTGCTGCACGGCGACGAGGGCGATCACGAGCACGACCGCCGCACCGCCCGCGATCAGCATGCGCCTCAGGCGTGCGCGGCGGCGCTCCTGCTCGCGCAGCGCGCGGCTCTTGCGGGCCTTTCCCATGGACGCAATGTATCGCCGGGGGACCCCCGCACCGGCGGCTTCACGCAGGCGTAACCGGCGCCAAATGCAAGGCTAGCGCGGCGCTCCGCCGGTCTCGAGCCGCGCCGACCAGCGCTCCTCGATCCGGCCGAAGTGCCAGACCGCGAGCGCCAGCGCCCAGGTCGCGACGAACAGGCCGACGATGAAGTAGCCCACGACGTTGAGGTCGAGGTTCGAGACGAAGCCCCAGACGCCGCCGTTCAGGCTCAGCTTGTCGGCGAACACGGCCATCAGCTCGACCGTGCCGACGATCAGCGCCACGGCGACCGAGAGCGCGGTGATCGTGATGTTGTAGAACACCTTGCGCACCGGCTTGGAGAACGCCCAGCCGTAGGCGAAGTTCATGAACGCTCCGTCGATCGTGTCGAGCAGCGACATTCCCGCGGCGAACAGGATCGGCAGGCAGAGGATGGCGGAGATCGGGAGTCCGCCCGCGGCGGCCGTGCCGGCCGTCGCGAGCAGGGCGATCTCGGTGGCGGTGTCGAAGCCGAGCCCGAACAGCAGGCCGAGCGGGTACATCTGCCAGGGCTTCCTGACCGCGCGCGTCGCACGCCCGTAGAAGCGGTTCATGAAGCCGCGGGCGTTGAGCTGCTGCTCGAGCTGCGCCTCGTTGAACTCGCCGTGCCGCATGCGCAGGAAGACGCGCACGATGCCGATCAGCACGAGCAGGTTGAGGATGCCGATCAGCAACAGGAACGAGCCCGAGACGGTCGGGCCGATCAGCCCCGTCGCCTGATGCAGCGCCGAGTGGTCGTTGGAGACGCTGCCACTCAGGCCGCGGACGCCGACGGCCAGCCCGATCGCCAGCAGGAAGACGATCGAGGAATGGCCGAGCGAGAAGAAGAAGCCCACGCTGAGCGGCCGCTGCCCCTCGCTCATGAGCTTGCGCGTCGTGTTGTCGATCGCGCCGATGTGGTCGGCGTCGAAGGCATGCCGCATCCCGAGCGTGTACGCGGTGATGCCGACGCCGATGCCGAAGGCGCCCGTGCCGAGCTTGAGGTGCTGCGGCGCGACGAGCCCGAGCAGCAGACCGAAGCCGACGACGTGCAGGGCCAGGACGACGAAGGCGAGCAGGCCGGCGCGCCGCCACTCCGCTGCTGTCAGCGAGCCCGTCAGCCGCGCCCAGCGCGTACCCCCTGCCGGCAACGACGTTGTGGCCATCGACTGCTCCCCCCGGATCCCCGCGGACATCGCCGATCCGGCGCTGCCCGCGCGATTTGACTGTCCCGGACGCCCTCTGCGAGTGACCCTCAAGTGCGACCCTCTCGCAACAGACCCCCTCCACGGCGCCATTCGTCCGGCTCGGCCGGTCGGTTCGATCGTGGAGAACTTCCCTTTCGGGTGCGAGGCTAGCGGGTCCGAGGCGCTTACTGCGAGAAGGTCGCAGGAAGCGTGCGCACGGTTACCTCGGCCTCGATCAGCGCCCGTGTCCGGGCCTCCCGGCTGCGAAACGACGCGAGCAGCAGCCGGCGTCCGAGGAGCGCGTCGGCGGCCCGTCCGAGCGGGCCTCCGGGCAGGGCGTAGGCAACGTGATCGGTGAGCAGCGTGCGCCCGTCGGGCAGCTCTGCGAAGCGGTGCTCGTGCCGCCAGGCGGCGAACGGGCCGCGCAGCATCTCGTCGACGATCAGCGTCGGCTCCTCGATGTGGGCCACGCGCACGAGCCAAGTCTGCGCCCACGGCAGCGGCAGCTGCCGGACGCGCAGTCGCACCTCGCCACCGGCCCGCAGCGGGAACGAGCCCTCGACCGAGAGCACGCGCTGGCCCGGCGGCACGATGCGCGCGGCGTTGCGCGTGTCGAGATGGAACGCGAACACCTGCGCGACGGGAGCGTCGATCACGCAACTGGATTCGATCACGCCGGACAGGCTCGCCATTCTGTCAGAGCCTCGCTTGCGCCCATCCGAGGGGTCGTCCAGACTCGAGGGGTGAAAGCCACGCCACCCGACCTGCCGGTCGCCTTCGTCGAGATCCCGAAGGGCAGCCGCAACAAGTACGAGTACGACGCCCGCCTGCAGCGCGTCGTGCTCGATCGCACGCTCTACGCGAGCGTGGTCTACCCCTGCGACTACGGCTTCCTGATGGAGACGCTCGGCGAGGACGGCGATCCGCTGGACGTGCTCTTGCTCGTCACGTCACCGACGTTCCCGGGCTGCGTCGTGCCCTGCCGCCCGGTCGGCGTGCTCGAGATGCACGACGAGGCCGGGCAGGACGAGAAGATCCTCTGCGTCCCGCACGACGACCCCACCTGGACGCGCGTCTCCGATGCGAGCGACGTGCGCCCCGAGCTCCTGGCCGAGATCAAGCACTTCTTCGAGGTCTACAAGGATCTCGAGGCCGGCAAGCACGTGACCGTCGGAGAATGGGAGGGCCGCGAGCCGGCTGTCGACGCGTGGGCGCGCGGCCACGAGCGCTGGCGTCAGGAAGTCGCCGGCTCGGGCGTGGCGGCAGGCTCGGTGTAGCGACCTGCGAGGTCGGCGGGCTGCCGCTTGTCGAGGCGGGTCTTGTGCGCGAGTCGCAGCCCGAGGGCCGCGATCGCGAAGAGGAAGATGGAGCACTGCACGAAGGCGAAGGCGTCGAAGGTCAGCATCCGCCGCGAAGCCGGCGACCGACGCCGCGCAGGCGCTCAGGATGGGAAACGACGTCAAGTACTGGACGTCGAAGGTGATCGGGGCAGGCGTGGCGTCATTGGTCGTCGTGGCCTGCTGGACGATGTCGGGCGGCGGCGGCAGCGGATCTCCCGTGCCGAAGAACGAATGCGACTGCACGAGCTTGAAGGCGGGTCGATGCCGCGAGGCGGCCCATCCAGAGTGGACCTCGTCAGGCGAGCCGGCAGGCGCCGCGCAGGAGCGCCGCGCGTGCCCCCGGGTCGTACCCGAGCTCGGCCAGCACCTCGTCCGTGTGCTGCCCGAGCAGCGGCGGAGCGGCCACAGCTGTGGGGTAGCCGCCGTCGATGCCGATCGGCGAGCGCACCGTCCGCACGGTGCCGAGCAGTGGATGCGCATGCTGCATGACGGCGTAGGGCGCGTGTGCGAAGGCCTCGGGGATTGTGCGCACCGGCCCGCCGGGGACGTTCGAGGCCTCGAGGACCGCCAGCCAATCGCTGGTCGGACGCCGCCCGATCGCCTCGCTGAGCCGCGCGACCAGCTCCAGCCGGTGCTCGACGCGCAGGGCATTGCTGGCGTAGCGCCGGTCGGCCGCCAGGTCCCCGAGCCCGGCCTCGCGGCAGAAGCGGGTGAACTGCTCGTTCGTCCCGACGGCGACGATCACGAACCCGTCGCTCGTCTCGAACGCCTCGTAAGGCACGATGGCGGGGTGCGCGTTGCCGAGCCGGTGCGGCTCCTCGCCCGCGACCAGCCAGTCGGAGCCCCGGTTGGCGAGCCACGCCAGTTGCGAGTCGAACAGGCTGACCTGCACGTGATGGCCCCGGCCGTCGGCCTCGGCAGCGCGCAGCGCGGCAAGCGTGCCGATGGCGGCGAACATGCCGGTCGTGATGTCTGCGATCGCGACGCCGACCTTGAGCGGCGGGCCGTCGGCCTCGCCCGTGATCGACATGCCGCCCGCCTCGCCCTGGACGGCGAAGTCGAAGCCGGGGCGGTGCGCATCGCCGCTCTCCGGCGAGTACCCGGCGATCGACGTGTAGACGAGCTCCGGCCGCGCGGCCGAGAGCGCCTCGTAGCCGAGGCCGAGGCGCTCGGCGCCTCCGGGCAGAAAGCTCTCCAGCACCACGTCGGCGCCGAGCGCGAGGCGCTCGGCGACCTCGATGCCCGCCGGGTCGGTGAGATCGACCGTGACCGAGCGCTTGCCCCGGTTGACGCAGAGGTAGTACGCGGACTCGCCTTCGCGGAACGGCGGACCCCAGGCGCGCGTGGGGTCGCCCGACCCGGGCCGCTCGAGCTTGACCACGTCGGCGCCGAGGTCGGCCAGCACCATGGAGCAGTACGGCCCCGCGAGAACGCGCGAGAGATCGAGCACGCGCACGCCGGCGAGCGGCGCCGCGGTGCTCATGCCGACAGTGCCGCCAGAGCCTCCGGCGCGGTGTCCTCCGGCTTCACGCCGTAGGACGCGTGCACGAGGCGCCCGTCTGCGCCGACGACGAAGGCGCTGCGCACGATGCCCGGCTCGCCGTTCGGCCGCGGGCCCCAGGCCCCGTAGGCGTCGGCCACTGCATGGTCCGTGTCGACCAGCAGCGGGAACGGCAGGCCGTACTTGGCGCGGAAGCTGCGGTGCGACTCGGCGTCGTCCGGCGAGATGCCGTAGATCTCGGCGCCCAGCGCCGCGATCTCGCCGTAGCCGTCGCGCAGCGCGCACGCCTGCGTCGTGCAGCCCGGCGTGTCGTCCTTGGGATAGAAGTAGAAGACCACCGGGCGCCCGCGCAGCGCGGAGAGCGTCACGGTCTCGCCCTCGTCGCTCTCGAGCGAGAAGTCTGGTGCCTCGTCGCCGGCCTGCAGCATCGCGCCTCCTCGGAACGGGGAAGACATGGCGCGCGGTCGGCGGCGACCGCGGCATGGCCCTGCCGGTGGGCGGGGCGGGGATAGTCTATGGCCGTGCTGCAAGCCCACATGGCCGTCGGTGGCCTCTTCGTCGCCATCAACGTCGTCGTCGCCATCTGGGGCTTCCTGACCTGGCGCCGCCGGTGGGCCGTCTCGGGGTTGCTCAGCCAGCTGCTCGCGCTCTCGCATACGCTCGCGTTCCTGCAGGGCGCCTTCGGCCTCTATCTGCTGGCCGGCGGCTATCGAGCACCCATGGAACTCCACTACGTCTACGGCCTCCTGCCGTCCGCCGCCGTCCTCTTCGGATACTCCGCGCGGACCGCCGACAGCCGCCGCAATCTGCTGCAGTTCTCGATCATCGCGGTCGCGATCGCCGGTCTCGGCACGCGCGCGTTCATGACGGGGAGGGGCATGTGACGCTGCGCGACCCCCTCTGGCGCAATCTCGGCATCCTCGCCCTGGTCGCCGCCGCGCTCACGGCCGCAGGACAGGGCGGCCGCGTCACCGGGATCCTCTTGCTGATCCTGCGCGCGCTCTTCCTGCTCGTGCTCGTGGGCGTCGCATTCTCGGTCTGGAGGCAGAACCGCGGCACGTTCGGGCTCATGCCCCTGCGCAGCCGCGTGCTGCTCTACGGCTCGGCGATCGGGCTCGTGCTGCTGATCGCGACGGCCGATCTCTGGGCGAGCTCGTCCGCGCCCGCCGCGCTGCTCTTCTTCGCGGCGCTCTTCGGCTGCGGCTACGTGCTCTACCGCTGCTGGCAGGAATCGCGCCGCTACTTCTACTGAAGCTCAGGCTAGGCTTGGGAGTGCACGCCCGGCAGGAGCTCCGCGCCCGCCCGGCGAAGTGCGCTGCCCAGAGGGACCTGCAGATGAACCGACGCGTGCCCATCCGACTCGTGCGACTGCTTGCGGTCGCCTGTGCGTGCCTCGCACCCGCCGCGGTGGCGCAGGGCGCCGTGCCCCAGAACGACATCCCGACGACCGCACAGGACGTCGGCGCGCTCGGCTGGACGTCGCTCTCCGTGTCCCAGGACATCGTCGTGCCCGCGACCGACTGGGGCGACGCGACGACCGGGCCCGAGGATGCGGATCCACTGCCGTCCTGCACCGGGGCCCCGGGCTTCAAGAGCATGTGGTACGCCGTCTCGGTGCCCGAGGCCGCCGTGCTCAAGGTCACGGTCATCTCGACGGACACCACCCGCTACCAGCCCGTCGTCACGATCCTCGCCCCTGGGCTTCAGGACGAGGTGGCGTGCGGCGTCCTGGCGGTCGGCAGGGCCGGCGCGACCGCCAACGCGACCGCCTACGTGACGCCCTCCGCCGATGGCACGCCCGCGATCTACTACGTCCGCATCGCCCAGGTCACCCTGCAATCGCCTTCCGCAGGGCTGCCGGTCGTGACCGTGCGCTTCGCCGGACGCGACGTCACGCCTCCGCACATCGTCGTCACGGCCCCGAGCACCGCCCAGCCGAAGGTCTCCGCCACCTACACCGCGGAGACTTCGACCGATCTCGGCTCCGGCATCGACACCGCCACCGCCCAGTGGCAGTTCCAGGACAAGATCAACGGGCGCATCGTGATCAAGAAGAAGGACGGGCTGCGCGTCAGCTACACGTGGCGGGGCTCGGGTGCCCGGCCGGTCGTCTTCACCGTCAAGGACCGCGCCGGCAACGAGAGCATGTACCGCTTCAACTCGTTCGTCGAGGACACCGTGCATCCGGCCGTCTCGTTCAGCCTGAGGCCGCCCGCACCCGGGGCTCACCGGCTGCTCGTCGTCGTCAAGGCGTCCGAGTCCGTGCATCTCCGCCTCCTCGTCACGCAGGTGGGCCGCCGCAAGCCGCTGCTGCGGCGCAGCGTCGACTTCTGGGGCGAGGCTTCCCATCGGCGCTCCATCCCGCTGCTCGGCGGCGTCGGCAAGGGCATCCTCGTCATCACCGGCGCGGCCCGGGACCTCGCCGGCAATACCACGCCGCTGCCGCAGTGCGTGATCGACCCGGTCAGCGGCCAGGGCAACTGCGCGGCCCCCTGACGCTTCCGTCACAGCCCGGCACAGACACGTGACGTGACGCGCTCCTAGCCTCCTCTCATGGCGGCAGAGCGCGGACAGGCTGGGGTGGAGATCGTGGTGCTCCTGCCCTGCCTGGTGCTGCTGGTGGCAGCCCTCGCTCAGGCGTGCCTGTTCGCGCTCTGCGCCATCGCGGCCGAGCGCGCGGCCAGCGCAGGCGCCCGCGCGCTCGCCAGAGGTGCGCCGCCGGGCGCGGCGGTGCGCGACGCCCTGCCGCCGGCACTCGCGCGCACGGTTCGCGTGGAGGTTGCCGCCGATGGCGCGGTCGGCGTCACGCTCGTGGTGCCGCGGCTCCTTCCGGTTCCCTCGCTCACCGTCGGCGCGGACGAGCGATGATCCGGCGGCAATCGGGTCAAGCGGCGATCGAGCTCGCGGTGCTGGCGCCCCTTCTGGCCCTCGCGGTGCTCGTCTTCGCGCAGCTGGCGCTGGCGTTCCGCGCCGAGCTCGCCGCTGAGCGCGCCGTCGGTCGCGCTCAGGCGGCGTCGGCGCTCGGACAGCCGGTGGTCGAGGCGGTCCGTGCGGGCGCCCCGCCGGGCACGAGCGCGCTGCTTCGGGCCGGCGTGCTCGAGCTCGACGTCCCGAGCGGCCTGCGGCTGCCGCTCCCGCAACTGGCGCGGATCCACATCTCGCGTCGCCTGGTCACGTGAATCCACGCAGTGAGCGCGGGGCGGTGGCGATCGGCGCAGTTGCGCTGCTGCTCGTGCTCGCGACGGTGGCGGGCGCAGGGCTGCGGGCGGGCCGGCCGCTCGTGCTCGACGAGCGCGTGCACGACTCTGCCGACGCCGTGGCGCTCGCGGCCGCCGCCGCGCTCGGGCGCTCCTACGGCGACGCCGTCGACGATGGCGGGTCGCCCGCGGCGGCGCGACGCAGCGAGGCGTCGGCGCGGGCGGCCGCAAGCAGCACGGCCGCGCAGCTCGGCCTGACGCTCGCCTCGATCTCGTTCGAGCGCGGACCTCACGAGGCCGTTCCGCTGACGCTGCGCATCCGGGTGGTCGCAGGGCCGCGGGGCGCGGTCTCGCGCGCCGGCCTGGCGTTCGCACCGCCGCGCCCCGCCGACGGATTCCGGCTCGCGGACGTGCGCGGCCTCGCTGCGGGCGGAGCCGTCGTCGCGGCGGCGCTGGCGCAGCTCGGCTGGCCCTACGTCTGGGGCGGCGAGAGCCGGGCCGACGGCGGCTTCGACTGCTCCGGGCTGATCGACTACGCGCTGGCAGCGGCAGGGGCGCCTGTCGGGCGACTCACGGCCGCCGGGCTGCAGCAGCTCGCGCAGCCGCTCTCCGCGAGCGTGCCGCTGCGGGCGGGCGACCTCGTCTTCGTTGGACTGCCGGCGCACCACGTAGGCCTCGTGGTGGCGCCAGGCCTCGCGGTGGAGGCTCCTCACCGTGGCGCGCGCGTCCAGCTCGAGCCGCTGACCGACGGAGGCTGGACCGGAGCCGGCCGGCTGCTCCTGCCGGGCGCGGCCGCAGAGCCTTCGCCCGCGGCGGAGCTCGGGGTACCGGCCTACGTGCCCGCGCCGCTGCGACCGCTGATCGCCCGAGCAGCCCGCATCGAACAGGTGCCGCCCGCGCTCCTGGCCGCGCAGCTCGAGGCCGAGAGCGGCTTCGACGCCTCGGCGCGTTCGCCCGCCGGAGCGGAGGGCATCGCGCAGTTCATGCCGCTCACGTGGCGCGGTGCGTGGAACGCGCAGCGCGACCACGACCCCTTCGAGCCGGCGCCGGCAATCGCGGCGCAGGCGCAGCTCATGCACCTGTTGCTGCAGCAGACCGGCGGCGACCTCGCCGCCGCACTCGCGGCGTACAACGCCGGTCCGGGCGTGCTCGGGCGCGCATGGCCGCGCGAGACGAGCGCCTACGTCGCACGGATACTGCGCCGGTTCGGCGGGCCGGCGACGCTCGGCGCGGCGGTTCGAGCGGAGCTCGTCGCTGCGGGAGCGGCACCGGCCTCGGGCCGAATGGAGGTGCGGCTGCTTCCGGACGCTAGAAGCTGATCGCGACCTCGCCCGCGGAGATCGCAGGCGGCGCGATCGACAGGCCGGGAAGGTTCTCGGCGACCCACGCAGCCGCGGCGCGATTGGACTCCTCGGCGCCTGCCTGGTCGTCGCAGATCGTGACCGATGCTGCGCCGCCGTCCGCAGTCGACACGATGGCGTACGAGCGGAAGCCGTGCACGGCGCTGATCGCGCTCTTCACCGACTCCTCGTGCTCCAGCATCCCCGCGATCAGGTCGTTCTTGCCGGCGTAGGTGCGGACAGTCGCATACATGAAGCACTCCCTCTTGGCGTTTCCCGTGCGGGGGCGGCACGGTACTGCACCGGCAGCGATGGCGGTCTCCCCGATGCGCGGCGGGGTGCGGCGCTGCGCCCGCCGCGCAGTCCGAGGCTCCCGCCGGAGCGATAGCTAGCGTTGGCCTCGATGAGGGCGCTGAAGTTCATCGTCGCGGTCGAGGCGGCGACGCTTGCCGTCGTCGTCGCGTTCGTGCTCCACAGCGAGAGCCACGAGACCTTTCCGCCCGCCGTCGCGAGCTCGAAGCCGATCCATCTGCGGTACCGGGCGATACCCCTCTCGGTCGCCGTCGGCAGGAGCGGAACCGTCTCCACCGCCGCGCTCTCCCTGACCCGGGGCGGCCACGCGTCCGCCCGAGGAGCACCTCGCGTCGCCCAGCCGCCGACCCGCGAGGCCGGTTCTGTCGGCTTTCGCACGGCCCGCTCTCTCGCGCGCGTACATCGCGCGCCGCGCGCCTCCTCCGCGCCGTAGCGCGAGCAAGGCCGTCGAAGAGCCCCCGGCACGGATATGTGACCCGGCCGAGATCGTCCCGTTGGGGGACACGGGCGTGCGCGCAACTGCCGATGCGACCTACATGGAGTCGTCCGCTCGGGCGGCTCGGAGAGGACGCAGAGGAGAGGGATGGCTGAGGACACCGGATCCGGAGAGTTGCGCGAACGCCCCAGCGCGAAGCGCTCGGCGGGCGTCGCTGCGCTCGTCGCAGCCAGCCTGGCAGCCGGCGCTCTTGCCGCCGGCACGCTCGCGAGCGGAGCCACGGCGGACACGGGCGACGGCACCACGACGACGACCGCGGGCGACCCGGGCGCGGGAGCCACGACCGCCGCAGATCCCGGCACCACCGTCACGACGACGGAGGCGCCGGCGGACACGACCACCGATCCGGCACCCCCGGCCGACACGACCCCGGTCGACCCCCCCGCCACCACCGATCCGCCGCCGGTCACCGATCCGCCCGCCGACCCGGCGCCCGCGGACGATCCCGCTGCCACCGAGCCCGCGCCCACGGCACCCGCACCTGATCCCGTGGCACCTGCGAGCGATCCGGCCCCGCCCGCCGACGCTCCGGCCGCTCCGGTCGACACCGCTCCGGCCGCTCCGGCGGCACCGGCGGCACCGGCGGCACCGGCCGAGCCGGTCGGCGACACCGGCTCCGGCGGCGGTCGCGTCGATCCTCCCGCGCCGGCCACGCACAGCGGCTCGGGAGCGGCCGCGAGGGTGACCCCGCCGCCCGCTCCGACCGTGCCGGCGCAGCCGGCGCTGAGCGCGCGCCTTCTGCCCACGCCTGCGCAGATCCGGTTCTACGTCCACGCGACGACGACCCCGCCGCTACCGAAGCTGCGCACGATCGATCACGAGCTCGCGCTGCGCATCTCGACGATCGCCGCGGACGAGCACGTGCACTGGGCGCTGCTCGCGGCCATCGGCCGGGTCGAGTCGCGCCTCGGCGACGCAACGGGGCCGATCGCCGGCCGCCGTCTGCCGAGCGTGCCCGCAGGGCAGGCAGACCAGCTGCGCGCTCTCGCCTCGTTCCTGCACGAGCAGGGCGCGAACCGCAACCTGAGCGCGAAGTCCACCCAGGAGGCGCTCACGACCTACTTCGGCTCCGAGCAGAAGGCCCGCCGCGTCGGCGCGCTGGCCGCGTTCTACGGGGCGCTGGGGCTCGGTCGCATGCAGCACGGCCTGGGCTGGCACGGCGGTCAGCTGCGCAAGCGCGTGCTGCGCGACACGCGCCTGCACATCTATCCGGGCGGGCGGGCCGACATCCGCGGCCGCCGCGTCGATCCGCGCGTGCTGATCACGGTCGAGTACCTCGCGAACGCGACCGGCTCGGTGCGCGTCTCGAGCCTCGTCAGCGGCCATCGCCTGTTCACGGCGTCCGGCAGCGTGAGCGCGCACGTCTACGGGCGCGCGGTCGACGTCACGGCCGTCGGCGGGGTTCGCATCAAGAACCACCAGGGGCCCGGCAGCGTGACGGAGCGGACCGTGCGCCTGCTCCTGCTGCTGCCCCAGCGCATGCGCCCGCGCCAGGTGGTGTCGCTCATGGACGTCGACGGCCCGACCGGCAATCACGGCTCGTTCGCCCTGCCCGATCACAGCGATCGCATCCAGATCGGCTACTAGGAAGACGCCTGAACGGCACGGGGCCTGGAGCCGCTGGGACGGTTCCGGGCCCCGTCTGCGTCCGCCCGGCCGTGCTGCGTGGGCGGATGGGGTACGGACGCAAGCGGGCGAATCCGCCCGCCATCGGCGCCGTCGAGCGGCCCTGAGCGAGCAGCACGCCGCGCCAGCGCGATCGTCTAGGGTCAGCTGCCATGGAGATCTCCAGCGGCGTCCGCACGCTCACGCTCGCCGAGACGTTCACGATCGCGCGGGGCTCGACCGATGCCGAGCAGGTCGTGTGGGCCGAGATCTCGCACGGCGGTCACGTCGGCCGGGGGGAGGGCGCCCCGGACGACCGCTACGGCGAGTCGGTCGAGGCGGCCCGCAGCTTCATCGACAGCTCCGGCGAGGCGCTCGGCGACGATCCGCTGGCGCTGGAGGCGATCGAGGCACGACTGCGCGCGCGCGGCGGCTCGGTCGTCGGCTGCTGCGCCGTCGAGTGCGCACTGCACGACCTCGCCGGCAAGCTGATGGGGCAGCCGACGTGGCGCGTGCTCGGGCTCGCCGACCGCACGCCCGAGACCTCGTACACGATCGGCATCGACTCCATCGAGGGCACGGCCGATCGCGCCGCCCGCGCCGCTGCGGCGGGCTACAGGCGCCTCAAGGTGAAGCTCGGCGGGGCGGGCGACCTCGAGCGGCTGGAGGCGATCCGGGCGGTCTGCGACCTGCCGCTGCGCGTCGACGCCAACGAGGGCTGGGACGTGGGCGAGGCGCGCGAGCTGCTGCCGGCGCTCGTCGCACTCGGCGTCGAGCTGATCGAGCAGCCCTTCCCGGCCGGTGAGCGCGATGCGTTCCGCGAGCTGCGCGCGGTGGGCGGCGGCATCCCGCTCGTCGTGGACGAGGGCTGCCACACGCTCGCCGACGTCGCCGACGTCGCGGGCTATGCCGACGGGGTCAACCTCAAGCTGGCGAAGACCGGTGGCATCCGCGAGGCCGTGCGCATGGTGCACGCGGCCCGTGCGCTCGGGCTCGTCGTCATGCTCGGCTGCATGATCGAGAGCTCGCTCGGCATCTCCGCGGCGGGGCAGTTCGCATCGCTCTGCGACTTCGTCGACCTCGACGGCCACCTGCTGATCTCGGACGACCCGTGCGAGGGCCTCGGCCTCGTCGACGGTCGCATCGTGCTCTCGCAGCGACCCGGCCTCGGTGTGGAGCCGCTGCTGTGAGCGAGCGCGTCGCGGTCTTCGCGGAGGCGTTCCTGCACACGTCGAACGGCAAGGCCGCGCACGGCCTCATCCGCTACGGCGAGCGCGAGGTCGTCGCGGTCGTCGATTCGCGGCACGCCGGCATGACCGTGGACGAGGTCGTGCCCTACGCGAACAAGCCCGTGCCGGTCGTCGCCACGGTCGCCGAGGCCGCTGCGCTCGGCGCGCAGTGCCTCGCCATCGGCGTCGCACCGGCCGGCGGCAAGCTGCCCCCCGCGTGGAAGGCCGCCCTGCTCGAGGCGCTCTCGCTCGGGATGCACGTCGAGGCGGGCCTGCACGACGAGCTCAACCGAGATCCGGAGCTCGTCGCCGCGGCCGCCGAGCGCGGGCTCGAGCTGCGCGACCTGCGCCGCGTGCCGGCGGGCCTCTCGACACCGAGCGGCGCCGGCCTGGGCGTCCCGGCGCGCATCGTGCACACCGTCGGCACGGACTGCGCGATCGGGAAGATGACGGTCACGCTCGAGCTTGCGGCCGCTGCCCGGGCCGCGGGCGAACGCGCGGTCTTCGTCCCGACCGGTCAGATCGGCATCTCCATCGCCGGCTGGGGCATCGCCGTCGACCACGTGATCGCCGACTACGTCGCCGGAGCAGCCGAGCGGCTCGTGCTCGAGGGTGCGGAGCGCGGCGACCTGCTGCTCGTCGAGGGCCAGGGCGCCGTCCTGCACCCGCTCTACTCGGGCGTCACGCTCGGCCTGCTGCACGGCTGCGCGCCGCACGCGCTCGTGCTCGTGCACGAGGCGGGCGCCGAGCGGATCGACCTCGAGGATCGCGGCGGCCCCCCGGGCCCGCTGATCCCGCCGCTCCCGGAGCTGGCCGATCTGCTCCTGCGGCTGACGTCGCCGCTGCGTCCGGCGCCCGTCGTGGCGATCGCGCTCTCGACGCGGCGCATCTCGAGCGAGGTCGAGGCGCGCGCCGCGATCGCAGCCGCCGAGGCGGAGACGGGGCTCGTCTGCGACGACCCGGTGCGCTTCGGCGCCGAGCGGCTGTGGCGCGCGGTCGCGGAGGCGCTGGCGTGACCGATCCGCGGCTGACGCGCTACGCCGAGCTCATCTGCGAGCACTCGCTCGGCATCGACGAGTCGCACCGGCTGCTGATCTCCACACCGCCTGGAGGGCTCGCCGCTCGCCGTTGCGACGGCGCGCGAGGCCTGGCGCCGCGGGGCGCGCGTGAGCGTGAGCATGTCGCCCGACTGGGCGCTCACCGACGTCCTGCGCCGTGGCAGCGACGACCAGGTCGGCTACCTCGATCCGGCCGAGCTCGAGACGGTGGAGCGCTTCGATCGCTGGCTGTTCGTGTGGGCGGGCCTGAACACGGCCGAGCGCGCCGACATCGCGGCCGAGCGCGACGCGGCGCACGCACGCGGCGCTGCTCCCTGGATGGACCGTCACGACGAGCGCGAGGTCGCCGGCGAGCTGCGCTGGGTCGGCGCCGCCTATCCCACCGCCCTCGGGGCCCAGACTGCGCGCATGGGCAGCGCGGCCTGGGAGCGCTTCGTCTACACGGCGCTGCTGCTCGACGAGCCCGACCCGATCGCCGCCTGGCGTCGGCTGAGCGAGCGCCACGCGCGGTTGATCGAGCGACTCGCGGGCGCCGGCGAGCTGCACGTCGTCGGCGCGGGCACGGATCTGCGCATCGCCGTCGCGGGACGAGCATGGGAATCGTGCGCCGGTGAGTCCAACCTGCCCGACGGAGAGGTCTTCTGCACTCCGGCCGACGGCGCCGTCGAGGGGGAGATCACGTTCGACGTGCCGTCGCTGCACAACGGCCGTGAGTGCCGCGACGTGCGCCTGCGCTTCGAGGCCGGCGTCGTCGTCGACGCCTCCGCCTCGTTCGGCGAGGACGCGCTGCTCTCGCGGCTCGAGACCGACGAGGGCGCGCGGCGGGTGGGGGAGTTCGCGATCGGCACGAACGAGATGATCCGGCGGGCCGTCGGCGACACCCTCTTCGACGAGAAGATCGGAGGCACGTGCCACCTCGCGCTCGGGCGCTCGTTCCCGGCGCTCGGCGGCACCAACGTCTCGGCGATCCACTGGGACCTGGTCTGCGACCTGCGCTCCGGCGGCCGCATCGAGGCCGACGGCGAGCCCGTGCTCGTCGATGGAAGGCTCCTGGTCTGATGGATCCGTTCGACGACCTGTACGCGCGCGTGATCGTGGAGCACGCCCTCGCGGTGCGCTCGGGCCAGAGCGTGATCATCGAGGGCGGCGAGCTGGCCGAGCCGCTCGTGCACGCCGTCCACCGGCGCGTGCTCGAAGCCGGCGGGCACCCGGCCGTGCAGATGCTTCCCGACGGCTGGATCGAGGCACGCGCCGAATGCGCGTCCGACGAGGTGCTCGCCGAGGCCGATCCGCTCAAGCTCGCGTGGTACGAGCGCGTCGACTGCCGCGTGACGCTGCTCGCCCTGGCGAACGTGGAGCAGCTGGCGCACGTCGATCCAGCCCGCGCGGCGGCCTCGGAGGCGGGTCGCCTGCGCGCGGTGCACGTGCTCGTCGACCGCGATGCCCGCGGTGAGGCCGTGTGGTGCGGTGCGCAGTACCCGACCAGCGCGTTCGCCCAGGCGGCGGGGCTCTCGCTCGAGGGCTACCGCGAGCTCCTGGCGCGAGCGCTCAAGCTCGACCAGCCCGACCCGATCGTCGCCTGGCGCGCCCAGGGCGAGCTCCAGGACCGGCTCGTGCAGCGGCTCGAGCAGGTCGACGAGCTGCGCGTCGTGGCCGAGGGCACCGACCTGCGGCTGCGCGTCGGCGGCCGCCGCTGGATCAGCGCATCCGGCCGGCACAACCTGCCCGACGGGGAGGTCTTCACGGGGCCGCGCGAGGATGCGACCGAGGGCGTCGTGACGTTCGCGCTGCCCTCCTCCTGGGGCGGGCAGCGTGTCGAGGGAGCCCGCCTGCGCTTCGAGGGAGGACGCTGCGTGGACGCAGAGGCCGCGAGCGGGCAGCCCTTCCTGCGTGCCGCGCTCGAGACCGACGAGGGTGCGCGCACGCTCGGCGAGTTCGCCTTCGGCCTCAACGAGGCGATTCAGGCGCCCACGCTCGACACGCTCCTGGACGAGAAGATCGGCGGCACCGTGCACATGGCGCTGGGCGCTTCCTACGCCGTCACCGGCGGCACCAACAAGAGCGCGCTGCACTGGGACCTCGTCTGCGACCTGCGCAACGGCGGCGAGGTCTACGCCGACGGGGCGCTGATCCAGCGCGATGGCCGGTTCCTCGGCGACTTTCGCAGTGACGGCGCCCCCTCCGGCCGCCTCACGTGACGCGGCTGCGCGTCGTCGTCACGGGGGACACGCACGTGGGGGTGCGCCGGCGCGGCCCGCTGCCCACTGCGCTGCTCACGGCCTGTGCCGCCGCCGACCACATCCTGCACACGGGCGACGTGACCGACGCCGCGCTGCTCGACGAGCTCGCGGCGCTCGCCCCGCTCGACGGGGTGGCCGGCAACTGCGACGGCTGGGACGTGGCCGCGCGCCTGCCCGGAGAGCAGGTGATCGAGCTCGGCGGCGTGCCGATCGCCCTCGTGCACGACGCCGGGCGGGAGCGCGCTCGGCGCGCTGTTCTGCGCGACCGCTTTCCAGGAGCCCGCGCCGTCTGCTTCGGGCACTCGCACCTGCCCGTGTGCGACGACCGCGACGGGCTGCTGCTGCTCAACCCCGGCTCGCCGACGGAGCGCCGCCGCGCTCCCTGGCACTCCTATGGAGAGCTCGTGATCGAGGACGGCGCGCTCGCCGCGCGCGTCATCCGTCTTTGAACGGCCCCGGCTCGCGCGCCCACCAGCCGGGATCGTTGTCGACCGCGTACTGGATCTCCGCCTCGAGCGGATCGGGGGGCTCCGGAGCTGGGTGCGCCGCCTGCCAGCGGCGCGTGGCGGCGTTCCACACCCGCGTCATCAGCTCGTCGCCGACGGAGAGGAACGAGCGCCACAGGATCATCACCCAGAGCACCGTGGACAGCTTCTGCGGGATGACCTCGAAGGCGTCGCGCGGAGGCGTGTACTCGTCGCCGCCCCTCAGCCGCGCCACGCCGTAGGGCACCGTCATCAGGAAGCCGACGGCGAGCAGCATGATCAGCCAGCCGCTGAAGAGGAGCTGGAACGGCTCCGAGCCGCCCAGCACCCAGAGCACGAAGCGAAGCCCCACCGCGACGCAGCCGAGGCCGATCAGCCAGCAGCCGACCCGCCAGAGCGGGCTCTTGGTCGCGGGGCCGCTGCCGATGTGCCAGGGCGCGCCCTCGGGCTCATCCGTGCCCCTCCGGCGTCCTGCGGCGCGTCCGAACGGACTCGCCATGCGGATCAGGGGGTGGTGTGCGTGACGGTGTCAGGCGAATGGAACGTGATGCCGGTGCCATTCGCGCCGACGCAGCCGACGTTGGAGAGACAGGCATCGCCCTTCACCACGCCCGTGGACGCGAGCAGGATCATCACCACCACGAACCCGACGAAAGAGAAGATCGTCTTCATCGGGAACCGCGTTCGCTGAGAACCGGCGTTCTCCTTCGCAGCGCACGCGGGGATCGCTTCGGGCGTGACCTGTGGCGTTGCTGGTGTGACCTGTGGCGTTGCTTCTCCGTGCCGTTGGTTCGCGGCTGGGCGCAGGGGTCAGGCCTTCCTTGGTGTTCGTGGCGGGTGCGTCGGTTCGCCGGGGAGGCCTGCCCCCGTTCGACCTGTTGCCGTTGGGGTGATCGCCCGTCGGTCTGCGGGTTCGGCGCGTGCGCGGGGATCGGGCGATCCCACGCGGACTGGATCGGGGGCTCAGGTGTGCGGTGCTTCGTGGGTGTGACCTGTGGCGTTGCTTCTCCGTGCCGTTGGTTCGCGGCTGGGCGCAGGGGTCAGGCCTCCCTTGGTGTTCGTGGCGGGTGCGTCGGTTCGCCGGGGAGGCCTGACCCCGTTCGACCTGTTGCCGTTGGGGTGATCGCCCGTCGGTCTGCGGGTTCGGCGCGTGCGCGGGGATCGGGCGATCCCACGCGGACTGGATCCGCTTTCCTGGAGTGGGAGTGCTTCGCCTGAGCCTGCGCGTGCTTCTCCCACCGCACGGCTGAGCACCCGGGGTCAGACCCCGGGTGCTCAGCCGTCCGCGCTAGGCGATAGCGGTGGGCGCCGGCTCGAGCGCGACCGCCAGGGCCTCGTCCACGTGGTCGACGAGGTGGAAGCGGACGGCCTCGAGGACGCTCTGGGGAAGCTCGTCCAGGTCGCCGCCGTTGCGGGACGGCAGGATCACGTCGGTGAGCCCGGCGCGGTGCGCCGCCAGCACCTTCTGCTTGATGCCGCCGACGGGCAGCACCCGGCCCTGCAGCGTGACCTCACCGGTCATGCCGACGTCAGCGCGCACCGCGCGCCCGGACAGCAGGGAGACGAGCGCGACGGTCATCGTGACGCCCGCGGACGGCCCGTCCTTCGGGATCGAGCCTGCCGGCACGTGGACGTGCACCTCGCGCTCGGCGAGAGCCGTCACGTCGACGCCCAGGAGCTCGCCGTGCGAACGCACGTAGGAGAGTGCGATCGTCGCCGACTCGCTCATGACGTCGCCGAGCTGCCCGGTGAGCGTGAGGCCCTTGCCGGCCATCTCGGTGGCTTCCACGACGAGCACATCGCCGCCACTGCCGGTGACCGCGAGCCCGGTCGCCACGCCGGCCACGGGCTCGCGCGTCGCCATGTCGACGTCCGGCCGCGGCCGGCCGAGCAGCTCGCGCAGGTCGCCGGCGGCGACGGTGATCGGCGTCTCGGCTCCCTCGGCCAGCTTCTTGGCGCTCTTGCGCAGCACCTTCTGGATCAGGCGCTCGACGTTGCGGACGCCGGCCTCGCGCGTGTACTCGGTGACGATGCGGCGCACCGCCTCGTCCTCGATCACGACCTCGCCGGCGTTGAGCCCGTTGCGGCGCTCGGCGCGCGGCACGAGGTAGCGCGTGGAGATTGCGACCTTCTCGTCCTCGGTGTAGCCGTCGATGCGGATGACCTCGAGGCGGTCGTAGAGCGCCTCGGGGATCTGCTCGGCCACGTTGGCCGTGGCGATGAAGAGCACCTTGGAGAGGTCGACCTTGAGGTCGAGGTAGTGATCGCGGAAGGTGGAGTTCTGCGCCGGGTCGAGCACCTCGAGCAGCGCGGACGACGGATCTCCGCGCCAGTCGGCGCCGAGCTTGTCGACCTCGTCGAGGAGGATTACCGGGTTCATCGTGCCCGCGTCGCGCAGGGCCCGCACGAGGCGGCCCGGCAGGGCGCCGATGTAGGTGCGCCGGTGACCGCGGATCTCGGCCTCGTCGCGGATGCCGCCGAGGCTCATGCGCACGAACTCACGTCCGAGCGAGCGCGCGATCGACTCGCCCAGCGACGTCTTGCCGACGCCGGGAGGCCCGACGAGGCAGAGGATCGCTCCGCCGCCCTCGTCCTCGATCTCGCGCTTGCGCCGGAAGCTGCGCACGGCCAGGTACTCGAGAATGCGGTCCTTGACCTCTTCCAGGCCCGCGTGGTCGGCCTCGAGCACTGCGCCCGCGGCGGCCACGTCGTCCTGGTCCTCCGACTCCTTGCCCCACGGCAGCGAGAGCAGCCAGTCGAGGTAGGTGCGGATCGTCGACGCCTCGGGGTGGCTCGAGCCGATGCTGTCGAGGCGCTTGAGCTCGCGCTCGGCCTCCGTGCGCGCCTCGTCCGAGAGCGGGAGCTCGGCGATGCGCTCGCGGTAGCGCTCCGTGTCGTCGGGGCCGTCCTCGTCGCCGAGCTCCTTGCGGATGGCGTCGAGCTGCCGCCGCAGGACGTACTCGCGCTGCGACTTGTCCATGTCCTCCGCGACGTCGTCGCGGATCTTGCGCCGCAGCTCGATCTCCGCCAGCGTGTCACGGGCCCAGGAGAGGGCGCGCTCCAGGCGAAGCTCGACGTCGAGCGTCTCGAGCAGCTCGATCTTGCGCTCCAGCGAGAGGTCGGGCGAGTAGCCGGCGGTGTCCGCCAGCGCGCCGGGGTGGTCGATCGTGCGCAGGAACGCGACGATGCCGCCGGCACCGCGCGCCTCGAGGATCTCCTCGATCACGATGCGGTACTCGCGGGCGAGCTCGTGCGCGTGGTCGCTGACGACGTCGGCGTCGGGATGCTCGGTCACGGCGATGCGCAGCGCGCCGCCCACGCCCTCGCCCTGCCCCTGGCCGAGCTCGGCGCGATGGAGGGCGCGAATCGTGGCACCGCGGTGGCCGCCTGGCAGCATCGCCGGCTGGTCGTCGAGCTCGGCGACCACGCCGATCGGGGAGAACTGCCCGTTGCGGCGGGTTGCGATCACGACGCGCGGGGGGCCGTCGGTCGCCAATGCGTCATCGAAAGCGGCTCGTGCCTCGTCGCTGGTGATCGCGATTGCGATCGCCATGTTCGGGAGGATCACGCCGTCGTCGAGAGGGAGTAGTGGAAGGACTGTGGTGCTGATGTCTGTGCTCATGGCGAAGATGGAAACGCGGCTGGGGGCCGGCGCATTCCCTCTTGACACGAACATGCGTTCGCTCTATCATCGAACACATGTTCGCTTCTCCGTATCTCCGTCGCCGCGCCTCGGCGCTGGCCGTCTTCGTCTCCCTCGTGGCCCTCGCCTTCCTCGCCGTTCCGGGATCGTCCTCGGGCGCGCGCCCCGCGCGCCAGCACGTCGTCCAGCCCGGCGAGACGCTCTGGGCGATCGCCGGCGCGGCCTACGGCGGCGACACCGACTCCCACGTGCAGGCGATCGCGCGGGCCAGCCACCTGAACAGCTCGCTGATCATCCCGGGCCAGCGGCTGGTGCTGCCATGAGCATGCTCAGCGTGCTGGCCGGCGGTGCCGAGGGGGGAGACGCGCCCTGGACCGGCCGGCTCGTCGCTCTCGACCTCGCCGATGCGATCGCCGGGAGCGCCGGCAGCTACGACGGCGACGTCGCGGGCTTCATCGGCCGGGCGCTGCCCATCGTGTCAGCGGTCGAGCCGCCCGCCGCGGCATCGGCGAGCGCGCTCCGCCGCGCGCGCCTGCATGCGCTCTCCGGTGGCGGCGAGCGCACAGACGGCCGAGCCGTCCTGCGCGTCGCCGGCTGACCGGCAAGCCCTCGCAAGAGGGCGCGCCCCGGTGAGGCGGAGCCTAGACTCGGCCGCGTGGATCTGGACGTCGTCTTCCTCGGCACTGCGGGTGCGACCCCGACGGCTCGGCGCGCACCGGCCGCGACGCTGATACGGCGTGGCGGCGATCGCATCCTGCTGGATTGCGGCGAAGGCACGCAGCGCCAGCTGCTGCGCTCGCAGATCGGCCTCGTCGACCTGGATGTGGTGCTTTTCAGCCATTACCACGCCGATCACGTGCTCGGTCTCCCGGGCCTGCTCAAGACCTACGACCTGCGAGGTCGCGAGCAGGGCCTCGAGCTGTACGGCCCATCCGGGCTGTCCGACCTGCTGACGATCTTCGCGCCCATCATCGGGCGCCTCGGCTTCCCGCTGCACGCGCGCGAGCTCGCCGGCGGCGACGAGGTGCCCGGCGACGGCTTCCGCCTGATCGCGCACTCCACCGATCATCGCGGCCCGGCCGTGGCCTGGGAGCTGTGCGAGGACGAGCGGCCGGGGCAGTTCGACGTCGAGGCCGCCCGCCGCCTGGGCGTTCCCGAAGGCCCCGCCTTCGGCGAGCTCCAGCGGGGCGGCTCGGTGACGACGGCGGACGGCGCGGTCGTCGCGGCGGCTTCCGTGGTCGGCGCCGCCCGCCGCGGCCGCACGCTCGTCTTCAGCGGCGACACGCGCCCCTGCGCCGCCGTCCGCCGGGCGGCCCTCGGCGCCGACCTGCTCGTGCACGAGGCCAGCTTCGCCACGGAGGACCGCGAGCGCGCGCGCGAGACCCGGCACTCCACGGCAGCCGAAGCGGCCGAGCTGGCGGCCGCGAGCTCGGTCAAGCTGCTGGCACTCACGCATCTCGGTGCGCGCGCGGCAGCGCGCGTGATCAAGGACGAGGCGCGCGCGATCTTCGCGAACACCGTCGTGCCGCGCGATTTCGATACCATCGAGCTCCCGCTGCCGGAGCGCGGAGCGCCCGAGCTTCGGCGCGGCGGAGCCCATCCGGAGGAGGAGAAGGCCCGATGAGCGAAGGACTGGTGACGATCGCCGTCGCAGGCGACGCTGCAGAGGCCGACGCGATCCTGCGCACGCTGGCGGACGTCGGCATCAACGCCCGGCTGGAGGGGGCGGAGGGCTCGCTCGGCGAGATGCCGCACGACGGGCCCTGTCGCGTGCTCGTCGAGTCGGCACTGGTGGCCATGGCCCAGGAGGCGCTGCTCGAGGAAGCCGCCGGCGACGACGACGAGTACTGAGGTGCCGCGCCCGGACATGGGATCCGGAGGAGGCCGCACCCCGCCGGCGATCTTCGACCGCATGGCCGAGCGCTACGACGAGCTGCGCGCGTCGGAGGAGCAGTTGGCTGCGCAGTTCGACTTTACGGTCGCGGAAGGCCTCGGTGCGGCGACGCGGCTGCTCGACGTCGGCTGCGGCACCGGGGCCCTGATCGCCGCGGCGGTCGAGCGCCTCGGCGTCAAGGCGTGGGGGGTGGATGCCTCCGAGCCGATGCTGGCGAAGGCGCGCGAGCGGCGGGTGCGCGGTGCTGCCTTCAAGCTCGCGCAGGCCGATCAGCTGCCCTTCCGCGAAGGCTGGTTCGACGCGGTGACGATGCGGCTCGTGGTGCACGCGCTCGGCGACCGGCGGCCTGCGGCGCTGGCCGAGGCGCGGCGGGTGCTCGCGCCCGCCGGCCGGCTCTTCGTCTGGACGTTCGCGCCCGACCACTTCACGGGCCATCACCTGCGGACGTACCTGCCCGATCTGCCCGCCGTCGATCTGGCCCGCTTCCCCTCGGCCGAGCAGCTGACGAGCGAGCTCGAGAGCGCGGGCTTCACGGACGTGCGGCTGCGCTGGTTCGAGCAGCAGGGCTCGGTCTCTCGCGCGCGGGCGGCGGAGCAGCTGCGTCACCGCCACCTCTCGACCATCCACCTGCTCCCGCCGGCACAGGTCGCCGCGGCCACCGAGCGGCTGGAGCGGGAGGCGGCGGCGGACGATCCGCCGCTCTCGACCGTGCTCCGCTGGCAGCTCTTGACGGCATCCTCGGCCGGAGCGGCGTGACGCCGAGGGCGCTCGCCGCCCGCCGCCCAGCCGCCGCGTGCTTCAGCCCGAGCGCCGGAGCCCGAACCAGCCGTAGCGCCTCGGACGCCTGAGCGACGCTCCGAGAGCGGACTCGAAGCGCTCGATCGTCTCGTCGGGCAGCGAGGCCGCGAGCAGCAGCGGGCCGTTGCCCGCGTCGCGAGCCCACAGCAGCACCTCGTCGCCGCGGTACACCGCGAGGTGTCGCGCCACCTCAGGCGAGACGCAGTCCTCGGCGAGCAGGCGCAGCGCCTGCAGATTCCCGCCCGCCAGGGGGAGATGGAAGCACTCGGCCTCGCCGCGCCCGTTTGGCGTGACGTCGCGTCGCTCGACTGCCTGCCGGGCGCGCAGGAACGCAGCGAGCGTTCGTGGCGTGGCCCCGCCCTCCAGGTAGAGCACGGCGTCCTTGGGCATTGCGTGCTCGATCGCGCGCAGGAGGATGTGGAAGTCCGTCGCGAAGCCGAGGTCGATCGCATCCCCGTCTCGCAGCTGGAGCGGCGGCCGCTGATCACGCGCCATGCCTGGGAGCCTAGTCTGTGGGAGCATGGAAATCCGCTCCCTCGCAGACGCGACGCCGTTCACGACCAAGGACGGATCGACGATCCGCGAGCTCTTCGGCCTGCCGACCGGCGGCACGGCGCTCCAGAGCCTGGCCGAGTCGAGGCTCGAGCCCGGCTGCGGCACCGAGCGCCACTACCACGCTGTCAGCGAGGAGATCTACTTCATCCTCGAGGGCCGCGCCGAGATGGAGCTGGACGGCGCGCGCGCCGAGCTGGAACCCGGTAAGGCAGTTGCGATCCCGCCTGGGGCATGGCACGAGATCGTGGCCCTCGGCGACCGGCCCCTGCGCTTCCTCTGCTGCTGCGCCCCTCCGTACACGCACGACGACACGTACTTCGAATGAAGGGCTCTGGCGACTGAGCGCGTGCGCCGTCGACACCCGCGCAGCTCTGCGCCGGCGCGCTCCGGAGCTCGAGCAAGCATCTCAGCGCAGGGGGCGAGCCATCAGGTACTCGTGCAGGGTGCGGCCGTGACCCGTCCAGGTCGTCTCGCCGCGGATGACGAAGCCGGCCGCCTCGTAGGCGCGCAGCGCGCTCTCGTTGCCGATCACCACCTCGAGCGTCAGCTCGGCGTAGCCGCGCGCGGCGGCCCAGGCGGCGCAGGCGTCGGAGAGGGCCAGGGCGGCCCGGCGGCCGCGGGCCTCCGGTGCGACCCACATCGCGTTCAGCACCGCGGCGGCGGAGTCCGGCGCGTCGCCGCGCACGAGCGCGAGACCGAGCCAGCGGTCGCCTGCGTCAACGACGACGAACGTGCGCTGCCGAGCGCCGTCGGCGGAGTCGGCGGCCCACTGCTGCCAGCGTTCCGGCGCGAAGGCGCGCTCGCGCGCCCAGGTGGATGCGAACGCATCCGGATCGGCTGCCAGCGAGCTCAGGCGAAGCTCGCGGAGGCGGCTGCCCTCGTGCTCGAGCACGTGCCGGATATGGAGCTCTTGCGGCTGGTGCGAAGCCATCGCGGCAGTCTGCCGCGGCCGCTCCGGCGCAGCGGCGTGCCCTCCTGCTAGCCTCCCTGAGCGGCGCGTTGCGCCGCCTGACAGTGCCTTTAAGTCCGTGGCCTGCGAGCCCGGGAAGGAGCTGAACGCGTGAGTACCCCTGCCTCCGCTGCGCCGACGGTGCTGCTGGACGCCGATCAGATCGGCCGCACGCTGCGCCGCATGGCGCACGAGATCGTGGAGCGGGAGGGCGACTCCCTCGACCGCCTCGCGCTCGTCGGCATCTACACGCGCGGCGTCACGCTCGCGCGGCGCCTCGCAGCCCTGCTGGAGGAGATCGCGGGCGTCGACGTGCCGGTCGGCGCGCTGGACATCACGTTCTACCGCGACGACATGGGCCTGCGCGGCGGCGAGACGCGCGCGCATCCGCAACCGGTCGTGAAGGCCTCCTCGCTGGACTTCCCGCTCGACGGCGCCACGGTCGTGATCGTCGACGACGTGCTCTACACCGGCCGCACCGTGCGCGCCGCGATCGAGGCGGTCTTCGACTACGGGCGGCCGGCCCACGTGCGGCTCGCCGTGCTCTGCGACCGCGGGCACCGCGAGTTGCCGATCCGCGCCGACGTGGTCGGCAAGAACCTGCCGACGTCCCGCGCCGAGCGCGTGCGCGTGCTCCTGGGTGAGGACGACGCGTCCGACGAGGTCGTGCTCGAGCGGAGCTCCGGATGACGGCCGTGCTGACAGAGCCCGCCGCCGTGCGCGTCGCCGGCACCCGTCATCTGCTCTCGAGCGACGATCTCGACCGCGCCACCGTCGAGCGCCTGCTCGAGCGCGCGGCCAGCTTCGAGGCGGTCTCCGAGCGCGAGGTCAAGAAGGTGCCGGCGCTGCGCGGCCGCACCGTGCTGAGCGTCTTCTTCGAGCCCTCGACACGCACCGCCTCGTCCTTCGAGCTCGCCGCGAAGAGGCTCTCGGCCGACACCATCTCGCTCAAGTCGAGCGGCTCGTCGGTGGAGAAGGGCGAGACGCTCAAGGACACGCTCCTCACGCTCGATGCGTACGGCCCCGACGTCGTCGTCATCCGCCACGCGCAGGTCGGAGCAGCCGCGCTCGCCACGCGCTACACCCGCGCGGCGGTCGTCAACGCCGGCGACGGCGCTCATCAGCACCCGACGCAGAGCCTGCTCGACCTCTACACGATGCGCGCCGCGCTCGGCCGGGTCGAAGGCCTGCACGTCGCGATCGTCGGCGATGTCCTGCACTCGCGCGTGGCGCGGTCCAACCTCTCGCTGCTGCTGGCCTGCGGCGCGCGGGTAACGCTCGTCGGGCCGCCCTCGCTGATCCCGCGCGGGATCGAGGCGACCGGCGCCTCTGTCTCGCACGACATCGCCGACATCGCGGCGGCGGACGTCGTCTACGTGCTGCGCATGCAGCGCGAGCGCATGCTGCCGGGGGAGGCGTACGTGCCGAGCCTGCGCGAGTACACGCTGCGCTACGGCGTGACCTCGCAGCGGCTTCGCAGCGGACAGGTCGTGATGCACCCCGGGCCGATGAACCGCGGCGTCGAGATCAGCGACGAGGTGGCCGACTCGGCGGCCTCGCTGATCACGCGCCAGGTGCGATACGGGCACGGGAATCGCGCCGGTCCACCTCTCGCGGATCTTCGAGCGCTTTTATCGCGTCGATCCCGGCCGGGCGCGCGATACCGGTGGCACCGGTCTGGGTCTGGCGATCGTGCGACACCTCGCCGAGGCCCACGGGGGCCACGCGTATGCCGAAAGTGTGGTTGGAGCGGGCACCACCGTCGTCGTGGTTTTCCCGAACCGCCGCGCGTTGACCGGCGACGCATAGCGCGCCTGCACCGAGGCTGTCGCTACTCCGCGGTCGTGCGCTCCTCGAAGTGGTGCTTGATCTGCTTTCCCTCGGCCAGGAAGACCGCGTCTTCGCCGATGTTCGTCGCCAGATCAGCGACCCGCTCGAGGTTGCGGCTGACGAGCAGGAGCTGGAGCGACGCGGAGATGGTGGCCGGGGTTTCCATCATGTGCGTGAGCAGCACTCGAAAGACGGACTCGTGCAGCGCGTCCACCTCATCGTCGGCGGCACACACGGCGCGGCCCAGGCGCCCATCGCCTCTGATGAACGCGTCGATCGAGTCGCCGAGCATCCGTCGGGCGCGGCGAGCCATCTGGGCGACTTCGGGGGCGGTGCCAAGAAAGGAGCGGTCGTCGGACTCGATGAGCCGCAGAGTCGCCTGCGCGATGTTCACCGCGTGGTCACCGACGCGCTCGAGGTCGTTCGAGATCTTGATCGCGCCGACGATGAATCTCAGATCGCGGGCCATCGGCTGTTGCAGGGCCAGGAGGGCGACGGCAAGCTGTTCCACCTCGATCTCCAGCCTGTCGACCTCGGTATCGCCGGCAAGCACCTTTTCGGCCAGGCCGGCGTCACGCTGCAGCAGTGCGTCCACCGAAAGATCGAGCAGCTCCTCAGCCTTGCCCGACATGTCGAGCAATCGGTTCTTGAGCGAGTCCAGCTCGTCGTGAAAATGACGGAATCCGGTGACCGTGTCGGTAGCGCTCATCCAAACCTCCCCGTGATGTAGGCTTCGGTTCTCTGTTCTCGCGGGCTCGTAAAGAGACGCTTGGTGTCACCGACCTCGATCAATTTCCCGACGAAGAAAAATGCCGTGCGATCGGAAATACGTCCGGCCTGCTGCAGATTGTGGGTCACTATCACGATCGTCAATTCCTTTTTCAGCTCGTAGAGCAGCTCTTCCACCTTCTGCGTGCTGATCGGATCGAGCGCCGACGCGGGCTCGTCGAGGAGGAGCACCTCGGGATCGTTGGCCAGCGCCCGCGCAATGCAGAGCCGCTGCTGTTGCCCGCCCGACAGTCCGAGCGCGCTCTCGCGGAGCCGGTCGCGCACCTCCGACCAGAGCGCCGCGCGCTGCAGCGCGCCCTCGACGATCTCATCGAGCTCGGACTGCGACTCCACGCCGTTCACCCGCGGGCCGTAGGCGATGTTATCGTAGATCGACTTGGGAAAGGGATTCCACCGCTGGAAGACCATCCCGACACGGCGGCGGAGGTCTGTGACGTCGCATGCCTTGTGGTAGATCGGATCCCCATCGAGCGTGATGGTGCCCGAATGGCGGATGCCCGGCAGCAACTCGTTCATTCGATTGATCGACCGCAGGAACGTCGACTTTCCGCAGCCCGACGGCCCGATCAGCGCGGTGACTGCCTTGGGCTCGATCGTGAGATCGATGTCGAACAACGCCTGATTTGCCCCGTACCAGAACAGAATACTTCTCCGCCTGAATTCGGCCGAGGTCCTGTGCCGTCTTCTTGCGCGTCACCCAAACCGCCCGGTGATGTACGCTTCGGTGCGCGGATCGGAGGGCGTGGTGAACATTCCCGGTGTCGCGCCGACCTCCACGAGCTCCCCGGCGAGCATGAAGGCCGTGCGGTCGGAGGCACGCGCCGCCTGCTGCATGTTGTGCGTCACGATCACCACCGTGATCTCGCGCTTCAGCTCGTACACGAGCTCTTCGACTTTCTGGCTGCTCAACGGATCGAGCGATGCTGTCGGCTCGTCGAGCAACAGCACTTCCGGATCGGTCGCCAGTGCGCGGGCGATGCACAACCGCTGCTGCTGGCCGCCGGACAGATCCGTTGCGCTCCTCTTCAGCCGGTCCTTCACCTCGTCCCACAACGCGGCGCGGTGCAGCGCGCGCTCGACCACTTCCCGAACCTGCGACGCCGACAGCGATTTGTGCCTGGACAGGCGGAGCCCGGCCGACACGTTGCTTTCGATCGACATCGTCGGAAAGGGCGTGGGGCGCTGGAACACCATGCCGATCACACGGCGCACGGATACGGCGTCGGCGTCACCGGAGTAGATGTCCGCGCCGTCGAGAAGCACGCGCCCCTGCACTGTCGCGCCGGGCACGGTTTCGTGCATGCGATTCAGGCACCGCAATAGCGTCGACTTGCCGCATCCCGACGGGCCGATGATCGCGGTCACCTGGCGATCCACGAATCCGAGCGACACATCGCGAAGCGCCGCAACGGGGCCGAATGACGCAACGAGATGCTCGGTCGCCATGCGAATCTGCCGCGCAGATCTCGGCTCGGCCGGCGGCGCCGCGACGTCAGTTGCCACCGGTTCCAATTCCGAAACGGGATCGTGTGGCAAAGCGCGCCAGGACGCCGATCACGAGCACCATCGCGATCAGCACCAGTGCGCCGGCCCACGCCTGAGCGTGCCAGTCGTCATACGGGCTGATGGCATAGTTGAAGATCTGTAACGGCAGCGCGGCGATCGGGGCGAACGGCGACGTGGACCAGAACTGATTTCCGAACGCCGTGAACAGCAGCGGCGCGGTCTCACCGGCAATGCGGGAGACGGCAACGAGCGCGCCGGTGACGATCCCCGGCAGCGCGGTGCGCAGCACGATCGTGAGCGAGGTTCGCCACCGTGAATACCCGAGGGCCAGCGCGGCTTCGCGGAGGGAGTTCGGCACCGTTCGGATCATCTCCTCGGTAGACCGGGTCAGCAAGGGAATCATCATCACCCCGAGCGCCACGCCGCCGGCGAGCGCCGAGAACTGCCGTACCG